>NZ_JANLCN010000022.1 GCF_024979255.1 Herbiconiux moechotypicola | reverse complement strand
TCCTTCGAGGGAGAACAGGCCCCGCGCGTTCACGATGCAGACACGTCTACGACAGCCGGCAGGTAGTCCGCACCCGTGGCGTATTTCATGATTGCCTCTGCCGATATGTGACCGTCGTCGAGTACTCCGACGTTTCGTCCCGCCGCCAGAACCATGATCCGGTGGGACAATCCGATCACCTCGTCGAGGTCGGAGCTCACCACCACGATCGCGTTGCCCTCATGTGCCAGACGCTGGACGATTTCGTAGATGGAGGCGCGGGCTCCGACGTCGATCCCTCGGGTGGGCTCGTCGAGGATGATGACGCGTGTCTTCCGGGCGAGCCATTTGCCGAGAACGACCTTCTGCTGGTTGCCCCCTGATAGCGAACCCACGGTTTGCGCGGGCATGGCCTTGATCCCGAATGACTTCACGGTGTCTCGGGCGAAAGCCCGCACCCGTTTCGGCGCAACCCAGCCTCCGCGCGCGAGACTCGCGAGATTACTCAGTGCGATGTTGCTCTCCACGCTCTCGGTGAGGATGACTCCTTGGTTCTTCCGATCTTCGGGAATCATGACGACGCCGGCACGGATGGCCTCCCGTGGCCGGTCGGCGTGAAGCGTCGCGCCGTCGACCGTCACCGACCCGGCCTCGCGCGCCTCCAATCCTGCGATCGATCGCACCAGCTCGGTGCGACCGGAGCCGACGATGCCGGCGATCCCGAAGACTTCGCCTTCACGTACGTCGAAGTCGATGTCCTCAAAGCGACCAGCACCGTCGCGGAGTCCGCGCACGGACAGCACCACCCGCTCGCGCGGGACATCGATCGTCGGGAACAACCGGTCGACGCTCCGTCCCACCATTTCGCGAACGAGCTGGGCAGGTGGCACCTCGCCGTTCTCGTGCTGCGAGATGACGGATCCGTCGCGCAGCACGACGATCCGGTCGGCGATCTGCGCGATCTCGGCGAGACGATGACTGACGTAGACGAACGAGACGCCCTCCGCACGCAAGGTTCTGATGCACGCGAAGAGCGCATCCGTCTCGTCCTGCCCCAGCGCGGCGGTGGGCTCATCGAGGATCAGGATGGAGGCGTCCAGGAGCAGCGCCTTCGCGATCTCGACCTGCTGCTGGCCTGCCACACTCAGCTCGGAGACGCGCTGGTCCATCGTGCCGGTGAATCCGAGCCGGGCCAGTTGGGCCTCGGCTCGCGAGCGCATGGCCTTCGCATCGACGAATCCCCGGCGTGTCGGCCACCGCCCGATCACCACGTTCTCGGCCACCGTCAACTCGGGAAGCAGTCGCATCTCCTGATGGATGAGCCCGATGCCCGCGGCGATGGCGTCGGCCGGAGATCCCGGTGCATAGTCCTCACCGCCCCAGCGCATGGAGCCGGTCGATGGAACGGTGACACCGGCGATGATGCTCGAGAGCGTGGACTTGCCTGCCCCGTTCTCGCCCAGCAGGGCGACGACCTCCCCGGGGTGGATGTCCAGGTCGACGTGCTCGAGGGCAACGGTGCCCGGGTAGGTCTTGGAGATGCCTCGAACCTCGAGGATCCTGTCGTGCGTGGGGCTGGTCATGACTGCTCCGTCGTTGCGAGATCGAGGGGGCCGCGTATCGACCGCGGCCCTCTCGGCCTAGGGGTGGGTGGTGATGAAGTCCTGCACGTTGTCCTTGGTGGTCAGGATGCCGTCCTGCAGCTGCTCGGCAGGCACCTCCTCACCCGCGATCAGCTTGACGGCGGAGTCGAGCGCAAGAGCACCCATGAGCGTCGTCTGCTGAGTGATCGTGGCCCCCAGCTCGCCGTCGGCCACTGCTTGGAGGCCCGAGGGATCTCCATCGAAGCCCACCACGAGGATTTCTTCCAGTCCCGCGTTCTGGGCGGCTTGAGCAGCACCGAGCGCGAGACCGTCGGCGCGTCCGAACAGGATGGTGATGTCGGGGTGAGCCTGCAGCATGTCGGACGCGATGTCGTAGCCCTCATCTTGCAGCCAGGCGGTGGATGCCTGACGTGCGACCTCGACGATGTCGCTTCCTGCGATTCCTTCCTGGAATCCCTCGTCGCGGGCCTGCTCGGGAGTCGTGCCGACCTGGCCCTGGATGATGCCGAGCTCGCCCTGACCACCGGTCTGCTCGACCACCCATTCCCCGAGCGCCTCGGCGGCCGAGACGCTGTCGGTGGCGATGAAAGTGTCGCCCGGGGCTCCATCGGGGTTCCGGTCGACCGTCACGATGGGAATGCCGGCCTCTTTCGCCGAGCGAACAGGCACGGTTGCCGCCGTCGCACCAGCCGGGATGTAGACGATGGCGTCCACCCCCTGCGTGATGAAGTCCTGAATTTGGCTCACCTGCGCATCGGAGTCGTTCTTCGCGTCCGCGAAGACCACATCGACGCCTTCGGCCTTCGCTTCGGCTTCGAGGGATTGGCGGATGGCCACGAAGAACGGCGACTGCTGATTAGGCACGGCCAGGCCCACTTTCAGCGTGCCTTCGCCGGAATCGTCTGCGCCACCCGTTGCGCAGCCGCCGAGGGTCACCGCGACGGTGAGTGCCGCGAGGCCGACGCCGAGTCGCTTCAGGGAATTGCGTGGTCGAAACATCTTTGTTCCTTTCGATCGACGGCACGGTGTCCGTCTTGTTGGGTTGATTGCAGGGAGATGGGTTCGCTCAGGTCCGCCGCCGGCGCAACGTATCGGTGAGCACTGCTCCCGCGATCACGACACCGATGATGATCTGCTGGACGAACGAGGAGACACCGAGCAGATTCAGGCCGTTGTGCAGCACGCCGATGATGAGGACGCCGATGATCGTGCCGACGACGCGGCCTGATCCACCGGCGAGGCTAGCTCCGCCGATGACGACGGCGGCGATCACGTCGAGCTCGATTCCGGTGCCGGCGCTCGGTTGTGACGAATCGAGGCGACTGGCCTGCACCAGGGCCGCAAGCCCGGCCAGGACTCCGGCCGCGACGTAGACCCAGGTGACGACCGATTTGACCTTGATTCCTGCCAGCCGGGCGACCTCTGGGTTGCCACCGACGGCGTATACGGCCCGGCCGCTCGCGCGGTACTTCAGCCACGCCCAGCCGATCACGTACAGCACGACGAGCGCGATCGCAGTGATCGAGAACAGGCCGAGATAGCGCTGCGAGGAGAGGTCGAAGAACCATTCGGGGTAGCCAGTGATCTGCTGCCCGTCCGTCAGGAGATTCGCCAGGCCCCGAGCGGCCGACATCATCGCGAGGGTCGCGATGAAGGGAGGTAGGCGGGCGATGCTCACCGCCAGGCCGTTCACCATTCCGGCGAGGCCACCGACGGCGACCGCTGCGATCATCGCGAGCCACAGCGGCGCCCCCGCCGTGTGCGAGAGCACCCCCAGCACCATCGTCGAGAGCGCCAGGACGGCCCCGACCGAGAGATCGATGCCACCCGTGATGATCACGGCCGTCGCTCCCAGCGCGAGGATGCCCAGAACAGTCACCTGGTCGACGACGTTGATGAGATTACGTGCCGTGAGGAAGTTCGGGGCGAAGATCGACAGCAGCACGAACAGCACGATCAGGCCGATCAACGGTCCTCCCGCTCCGGAGAGAGCCCGCCGCAACGGCGAGCGTCCTTCTGCGAGGCGCGTAGCGCCCCCCGTCCGGGCGGATCTGGGGCTGGCAGCAGCGGTGGTGGTGGTCATCGGGACTCCATCGTCGGGTTGGTCGTCGACCGGCTTGTGCCGGTCAGTTCATCTGCATTCCGCCGTCGATGTTCACCGTCTGGCCGGTGATGTATCGAGCGGCGTCGGAAGCCAGGAAGAGCACGAGGTTCGCCACGTCCGACTCCTCGGCCGGGCGCTTGAGCGGGATCGCATCGATCCACTCGTCGATGAGTTGACCCGGAGAGTAGTCGCCGAGCTTTTCGGCCCATGCCCCATCGAGGTACCCCCACATGTCGGTCTTGACGATGCCGGGGCAGTAGGCGTTCACCCGGATGTTCTCCGGCGCGAGTTCGATGGCCAGCGACTGCGTGAGGCCCATCACGCCAAACTTGCTGGCGGCGTAGTGCGGCGTGTAGATGAAGCCTTTTCGCGCCTGAGCGCTGGCCGCGTTGAGGACGACGGCGTCGGTGCTCTTGCGCAGCCAGGGCAGCGCTTCGCGGGCGAGCACGAGCGGTGCAACCGTGTTGACCGCGAGCACCCTCTCGATCTCGGCGGTGCTCAATTCCGCGAGGTATTCGACACTGATGACCCCGGCGTTATTCACCAGCACATCGATGGCACTCCACCGCTCGCCGATGGACCGGATAACCTCGGCCACACGACGCTCGTCGGTGACGTCGGCCACCGCGCCCGTGACGTCGAAGCCCTGAGCTACGAGACGCGCGGCCGCATCATCGACCGCCGTGTCGCGGTCGATGAGCAGAACACGCCCGCCGGCCTCGGCGAACGCCGTGGCGATCGCGTACCCCATCCCCCGCGAGGCGCCTGTCACCACGATTCGCCTATCGGCGAATCGTCCCGCGAACATCTCTGAGACACCGGTTGAGAACATCGTTACCTCTCTTCACTCTCCGCTGAGTGCATCGACCGAACCTGGACAGACGGTCATACCCGCTACGCATCTGCATATTTATTCAACTCTGAATCGGCCGCGATCAGCCTTCCACGCGAGTGCGTGGCTGTCAAGCCGACCACGCCGCTAGGAGCTCGCCCCGCTCGGCCGCACGCAAAGACATCGTCGACTCTCCCGCTCCGAAGGCCGTCACGAGCGCGCGACCCACGGATGGTCCGCTCGCCACCGCGCCTTCATTCCTCAGGGAGCCCGAACTGAGTTCGTCGAAGGGATACCCGAGCAATCGATAGAGGTCGGCCAGCGACACTGCGAGGTAGGCCGACGACTCGACCGCGACGACGGCCGAGTAGAGCCGTGCCCGCGAGGTGACCCGTTGGGCGACCCCCACGAGCTTCACTTCACCGCGCGCATTCACACTGTGCTCGCCCGGGCAGTACTCGCCGGGCACGGATCCCACTCGAGCGTCGATGCCCCACTCGCCCAAGACGTCCGTGATCAGCCGACCGCCGTGACGATACGTGCCGAGACTCGAGCCGTGCGGGAGCGGCTGCGCCCAGACGGCGTCGAAGACGATCGACTCCGCCCCGTAGAGCGCCACGGTGCCACCGGCCGGCCGCAGGACCGGCTCGAAGCCCATGGCCCTCGCGAGGCCGACCGCTTCGGCGAAGGCCGGGTGGGCCGCTTCCTTCGCCGAGAACGCCGCCGTGGGCTCGGGTACGTAGCTTCGCACGAGCAGGACATCAGGTGGGAGCGATTCGGCCAAGGCCAGGAGGCGACGGGCCCCCGCGAGGTCGGATTTCGCTCCTCCGCCCGTGGAGCCCGTCACCTCCACGACCCGCGCCGCCACTCCATGATGCGCCACGGGGACCGCCGCGTTCAGCCGCCCGGGCGAGCGATCGGAGCTTCGATACCCGCCTTGACGACTTCGAGGAACGCGGCTCCCGCGGCACCATCGACAGCCCGATGGTCGCAACTCAAGGTGAGTTGCGCGACCGACCGCCAGCGCATTCCCCTCTCCCCATCAGGGATTGGAGTCGGACGCGTTGCGGCCACCGCGAGAATTGCCACCTGCGGAACATTCAGGATCGCGTCGAAAGAGTCGATGTCCCGCATTCCCAGATTCGAGATCGTGAACGTTCCCCGAGAGACGTCGGCCCACTTGAGCGCTCCGTGACGGGCGCGCTGCACCGCGTCGCGTCGGCGTTCCGCGATCTCCGCGAGATCGAGAGCACTCGCATCGTGAATGACCGGCACGGTGAGTCCGGCCTCAGTGGCCACCGCTACACCGATGTTCACCTGGGCGAAACGTCGGGTGGAGAGATCCTCGTACCACGCGTTCATCTCCGGCACCTGCACGAGCGCTGCAGCGCAGGCACGGATGATCACGTCGGTCACTGTCGCGCCAGCGATCGTCTCGCGCACCTTCAACGCCTCGGTCATGTCGACACCGGTGCTGAGATGAAACGCCGGGGCCGCCCACGCCGCGACCATCTGCTTCGCGGCGGCCTTTCGGATTCCGGTCAGCGGCACGGAGGTGCCCTCCTCCGTGCCCTGAGGACCGGGGGGCGCCTCAGTCACCGGTCTCGATAATCGCGATGACGGTGCGCACCGACACCGTGTCCCCTTCGGCCGCGAGGATCTCCACCAGGATGCCAGTCGCCGGCGACTCCAGGGTCTCCTCGACCTTTTCGGCCTCGATGTCAGCCAACGGTTCGTCCTCAACGACCGAGTCGCCGACGGCCTTCAGCCAGGTACCGATCACACCCTCGCTCATTCCCATTCCCCATTGGGGCAGCAGCACATCGATTCGTGCCATGGTCTCTCCTTCTCTCGTGTTGTCTCTCTGTGTGCTTACCGCACAGTGGATGTCGCCATCAGCGCGAGCGCGTCACGGCAGCGCGACCTTCTCGATGGCCGACGCGATGGTCTCCTTGGTCGGATACATCTGCTTCTCCAGGGCGGGACTGAACGGGATCTGCATGTCAGGTGCCGTCACCCGGACGATCGGTGCCTTCAGCTCGTCGAAGATCTGCTCGGCCACGTGTGCCGAGATCTCCGCAGCGGCACCGCAGGTGCGATGCGCGGGCTCCGCGATCACCAGGCGACCCGTTTTGGCGACCGAACGCAGGATGGCGTCGCGATCCAGCGGAACCAGGGTGCGCGGATCGATGATCTCGACGGAGATGCCGCGCTTCTCCTGCACCAGTTCCGCTGCGGCCACGGCCTCGGGCACAGAGCTCGAGATCGCGACCACGGTGACATCCGTGCCCTCTCTCACGGTGCGAGCGACGCCGAGCGGGATGTGGAATGCGCTCTCGTCGACCTCCTCCTTCATTCCCCAGAGAAGGCAGGCCTCGAAGGTGAGCACGGGATCGTCGGAGTCGATGGCGGACCGTAGGAGACCCTTCGCGTCGGCCGGTGAGGCCGGGGCGATGATCTTCAATCCGGGTACGTTCATGAACATTGGGTACGGTCGGTCGGAGTGGTGCGCCCCCGTGTTGAGCCCGTAGAACATCGCGGAGCGGAACACGACCGGCATCGAGGCCTGGCCGCCGAACATGTAGCGGTTCTTGGCGACCTGGTTGACCAGTTGGTCCATCGCCATATACAGGAAGCTCGAGTAGGATAGATCCACGATCGGACGAAGACCGGTCATCGCCGCACCCGCGGCGGCACCGACGATTCCCTCCTCGGAGATCGGAGTGTTCCTGATGCGGTTCTTGCCGTACATCTGCAAGAAGTCGCCCTTGTCGGTACGGGACTTGCCGGCACCGGTGGTGCCATACACGTTCGCCTCCACGTCTTCGCCGATGATGATGACACGGTCATCGGCATCCATCGCCTCACGCTGTGCGGCGCCGATGGCGCCGAGGTAGCTCATGACCGTCATGCTGCGTACTCCTCGTCGGTGTAGAGATCCTCGAACGCGACCGACGGATCGGGGTAAGGGCTGTCGTCACTGAACTTCACAGCCGCATCGACCTCCGCGTCCACCTCGCGTTCGAGTTCGTCGAGCTGCCCGGGCGTGAAGCCGCGCTGCAGCAACGTCTCGCGGAACAGCGCGATCGGGTCCTTCCGGAGCCAGTCCGCCCTCTCCTCCTGGTTCCGGTAGTCGGTTCCGAGCCGAAGGCCCTCGGAGTGCTCGTTGTAGCGATAGGTCACCACTTCGACGAGCGTGGGTCCTTCATCGGCGCGGGCCCGGTCGACGGCGCTCTTCACGGCGTCGTACACGGCCAGGAAGTCCTGACCGTTCTCCACGCGCACACCAGGCATACCGAAGCCCGACGCCCGCTCTGCGATGATTCCCGAGGTCACGGTGTTAGCCGGCGTGCTGAGCGCGTACTGATTGTTCTCGCAGAGGAAGATCATCGGGAGCTTCCACACTCCCGCCATGTTCATCGACTCGTAGAGCACGCCCTGGTTTGCCGCTCCATCGCCGAAGAAGGCCAGGGCAACCCGGCCGTTGCCCAGCACCTTGGAGGACAGCGCGGCGCCGTTGGCGATAGGGATGGACGACCCCACGATTCCCGACTCACCGAGACTTCCCACGGCGAAGTCCGCAAGATGCAGCGAACCCCCCTTGCCTTTGCAGACACCGGTCGCCTTGCCGACAAGCTCCGCCATCAGAGGCCCCAGAGGAGCGCCTTTGCCGATCGGGTGTCCGTGGCTCCTGTGATTTCCGCTCATGTAATCGCTCGGCCCGAGCGCCATGGTCGATCCGACCACCTGCGCCTCCTGACCGATGCTGGTATGGACCGTGCCCGGGATGTGGCCCCGCTTGACCATCTTCGAAGCCCGCTCGTCGAAGCGACGGATGCGGAGCATCCTCCGCTGGGCCTCGAGCAGGTCGTCGGCACCGAGTGGATGCGTCATCAACCTTCTCCTTCATGTGAGACATCATTGTCGTGCATACCTATGCAGAGTTGCTGTTCTATTCATATTCACGATAGCAAAGAACGCGGTGCCTCGCAGGCGCCGAGAATCGGCATCGCTATCGGGCGAGCGCCTCGCCGGTCTCCGCGTCGGTGATCAGCACGTCGATCCACCCACCGGAGACCGCGGCACGGACGGCTTCGAGCTTGCGTGCTCCACCGGCGATGCCGATCCGACGCGGCACCGCGCGCAACTGGTCGGCGCTGATGCCGATCACCCGCTCGTCGAGTTCCGAGATGATCCGGGAGCCGTCTGCGGCGAAGAATCGCATCGCGACGTCCCCGACGGCACCCAGAGAGCGAAGCCGAGCGATGTCCGCCTCCGGTACGGCATTCCCCGAGCTCTCGATCAGGGGCGATGGCGTGAGGCTTCCTATGCCCACGAGGACGTCGGTGAGGGCGTTCCATTCCCGGGCCACCACGTGCACGAGGTCGTCTTTGAAGAGTGCCTCACGGGTGGCCGCCTGCGACACGACGCCCGGAGCGGGGAGGAAGACCGGGTCTGCGCCCGTCAGCCGCGCGAAGCGATCCGCTGTCTGGGTGGCCAGGATCTGCACGTCGGGACGACCCACACCCCCCATCACCTGCACGATCTTGTCGAGCCTGCGTTTGCGCAACGGCATCATAGATTCGACGGCCGCCTTAACGAAGGCCGAGTAGGACGAGATGCCGACCCGCGCGCCACTGGCCAGGGTGGACTCGAGATAGATGGATGCGGCGCTTCCGAGGGCCGGGAGGATGGCCTGCTCATCGCCACGGGCATCCGCCACCACCACGTGACGCAAGCCGTAACGGTCTCGCACGCGCCCTTCGATCTCGGGGAAGACCCCCTGTGGCGGAAACACGACGGTTCGCACGATGCCGCGCTCGACCGCATCCTTCAACCAGCGCGAGACGCGCGACTGCGAGACGCCGAGCGTCTCGGCGATCTCGGGTTGGGTCAGCCCTTGCTCATGGTAGAGCTGAGCCGCGTGGACGATCAGGGACAGCGGATCTCTGGATTGCATCACCGGTCACCCTACAGCGACGGTGCCGGCCGGCGCGGCGTCACCACTTCCCGGATCGGACACGGCGTCGGAAGGGCCCCCACCCGACGGTTGGAATCGTGACCGCTCCACGGCCGACCGCCAGCGCTCGCGCCGAGCCGCGGCCACAAGCGGATCCATCGCCGGAACGAACGTAGACACATCCTTGGCGAGCGTAATGCACTCTTCGCTGGTCCAGAACCCCGACGACACCCCGGCCAAATGAGCCGCACCGAGAGCGGAGAGTTCAGCGACATTGCTGCGCGAAACCGTGCGCTGACTCAGATCTGCCTGCAACTGCATCAACCAGTCGTTCTGCGTCGGGCCACCGTCCACCAGGACGCGGCCGACCTGCTCGCCAGTGGCATCAGCGACACAGCGGAACAGCATCTCCGTCTGCAGAGCGATCGATTCGAAGGCTGCACGAGCCAGCTCGGCTCGACTCGTGCCCAGGCCGAAGCCGCAGACGAGCGCCACTGCGTCGTCGTCCCAGTAGGGCGCACCGAGACCCGCGAACGCCGGGATCAGATCGACATGGTCTTGCGCCTCACTGCTCTGCGCCAGCGCACTGAGGCCGGCCGGGTCGGTGCCGAGCAGCTGGGCGAGCCAGAGCAGGGTCGCCCCCGTGGACAGAACGGTGCCCTCGAAGGCGTAGGCCGGCACATCCGTGCTCCAGGCGATGGTGCGCACGAGTCCGGATGCACGCGGCACGCGGTCTCCTGCCAGGCCGATGATCGAACTTCCGCTGCCGTAGGTGGCCTTGACATCGCCGGGCGTGCGAGCACCATGAGCGAACAGTGCAGCGTGCGAGTCACCGAGGGCTCCGTAGATGCGCACACCATCACGGATACCGGGAAGCCCGCGCACCGGGGCGGTCGGCACGTTCGAAGCGAACACCTCGGGCAGGCAGGCCCGGGGCACGTTGAAGATCTCGAGGAGCTGGTCGTCCCAGTCCAGGACATCCAAGGCGAACAACTGTGTGCGGCTGGCGTTGCCCATCTCTATACGATGCTCTCCGGTGAGCACGAAGGCCATCCATGAGTCCACAGTGCCGACGGCAAGCTTCCCGGAGCGCGACTGACTTCGGTCGGGGTCGACCTGATCCAGCAGCCACTGCAATTTCAAGGCAGAGAACATCGGATCCAGAGGAAGCCCGGACTTCTCCTCGACGACGTCGAGCCACCCTCGCCGCTCAGCCTCGCGCACCCGAGCGGCCGTCCGACGATCCTGCCATCCGAGCACGGGGCCCATCGGCCGGCCGTCGCTACGCCGCCAGACCAAGGCAGATTCCCGCTGGTTGCTAATGCCCAAACCCACGACTTCGGTATCGAGCCCCCCGAGCAACTCGGCCACGGCAAGATGCAGGCTGTCGGCGATCTCCATCGCGTCCTGCTCCACCCAGCCCGGTCGCGGATCCTTCCGCGAGATCGGCACCGAACTCCGCCCGAGGACTCGTCCATCGAAACCAATCGCGACGGCCTTTGTAGAACTCGTTCCTTGGTCGATAGCGAGCACAGAAAGTGGGGTACTGGTACCTATGGTCATTCGCATCCTTATTCACCATTGAATTTCTGCTTCGATGCTACAGGAGGAGCCAACTCCAAGATCCATGACACTCAGACTCGAAAGTGCCTGTTATGGGCGCGTCAGGCCGCCGGATTCTTATCCGGCTTTTTTTGTGCCCAGATTGAGCACCATCCGCTCTCTCGGCCCCCTCCTTATTCAGACCCCCGCGGATTGTCCGCGGCTCCAGCTCACCACGTCACCAGGCGTGGTGTCACCGGCGCGCTCGCGCGCCCTCACCCAGCGGAGGCTCGAATGCTCGACCTGCTGCTCGAGAAGCTCGGGGAGGTGAACCCCAACATCCTGATCGCCCTCGTTCTCGCGCCCCTCGTGTACATCACGATCCTCGGCAAGAGCGACAAGCCGGCGAAGCGCATCACGATAATCGTCAAGGGGTTCGCCAACCTGCTGCGCCGCACGCCCAAGGCGTAGCGCTCTCGAAAATCGCATCCTCCCTGGTTAGCGAGAAGTCTGCCCAAGATCAGTCTTAACGACTGTTTTTAGAACAGTCGCTATATAGCGGATAATGAACGTCATGAGGCGTGAGGAACGAATCGGTGACAACTTGACCTGCCCCACGATCTTGGTTCCAGTCCGGATGGCTAACTTGCGGCGGGGATGTTGTTGA
>NZ_JANLCN010000021.1 GCF_024979255.1 Herbiconiux moechotypicola | reverse complement strand
GCGCAACCACTGGATCAACGACCCCGTCACCGCGATCGACCCCTCCAACGCGTAATGCGCCGGAGCATCCCCGAGCTTGTAACCCAGGGTGGTGAGCAGACCGTTCTTCGAGTGCACGATCTCCGTATCGGTGTTGAAGATCAGGAAGTTCCCCGTGCCGTACGTGTTCTTCGACTCACCCGCATCGAACGCCGCCTGACCGAACGTCGCCGCCTGCTGATCACCCAGAATCCCCGCCACCGGAACCTCACGCAAGAGCGAAGAGGTGTGCACCGTTCCGTAGACCTCGGAGGAGGAGCGGATCTCGGGGAGCATCGACTTGGGCACGTCGAACGCCTCGAGGATGTCGTCGCGCCAGGTGAGCGTCTCGAGATCCATGAAGAGCGTGCGGGAGGCGTTCGTCACATCCGTGGCGTGCACACCGCCGTCGACGCCTCCGGTGAGGTTCCAGAGCACCCAGGTGTCGGTCGTGCCGAACAGGAGGTCGCCGGCCTCGGCCCTCTCCCTGGCACCCTCGACGTTCTCGAGGATCCAGACGATCTTGGTCCCGGAGAAATACGTGGCCAGGGGGAGTCCGACGATCGGCTTGAACCTCTCGACCCCTCCGTCGGCGGCCAGTCGGTCGACGATCGGCTGGGTGCGGGTGTCCTGCCACACGATCGCGTTGTAGACCGGCTCGCCGGTGTTCTTGTCCCACACCACCGCGGTCTCGCGCTGGTTCGTGATGCCGACGGCTTTCACGTTGTGCCGGGTGATGTTGGCTTTCGAGAGGGCCTGCCCGATCACCTCGCGGGTGTTGTCCCAGATCTCCTTCGGGTCGTGCTCGACCCAACCCGCCTTGGGGAAGATCTGCTCGTGCTCCTTCTGACCGGTCGACACGATCGTGCCCGCATGGTCGAAGACGATCGCGCGGGTGCTCGTGGTGCCCTGGTCGATGGCGATGATGTAGTCAGTCATGTCGTGCTGTTTCCTTTACTTTCGCTGCGACGCTGCTAGCTCAGCTGGGGATGGTGGGTGTCGGGTGGGAGCGCTCAGGTGAGGATGGGCAGCAGCGGGATGGCCGCGAGCCCGGCGAGCACACCGCCGATGATGGGGCCGACGACCGGAACCCACGAGTACGACCAGTCGCTGCCGCCCTTGCCCTTGATGGGCAGCACGGCGTGCGCGATGCGCGGACCGAGGTCACGAGCCGGGTTGATGGCGTACCCGGTCGGGCCACCGAGCGAGGCGCCGATACCGATCACGAGGAGCGCCACGGGCAGGGCACCGAGCGCGGCCAGACCGCCGTCGCCCTGACGACCACCGCCGAAGCCGATCACGACGAACACCAGAACGAAGGTGCCGACGATCTCGGTGACCAGGTTCCAGCCGTACGACCGGATCGCCGGACCCGTCGAGAACACCCCCAGCTTGTTGCCCGCCTCGGGCTCCGCGTCGAAGTGCTGCTTGTAGGCCAGCCACACGAACACCGCGCCGATGAACGCACCGATCAGCTGCGCCCCGATGTAGGTGATCACCGTGCCGAAGTTGACGGCCACCAGCGTCGCCGCCGACCCGAACTCCGTCGCCCCGTTCGCCACGAGCCCCAGTGTCACCGCCGGGTTCAGGTGCGCACCCGACGCGTAGGCCACGATCACACCGGCGAAGACCGCGAGGCCCCAGCCGATGTTGACGAGCAGGAAGCCCCCGTTGAAGCCCTTGGTCTTGGTGAGCGCGACGTTGGCGACGACGCCGCAGCCCAAGAGCACGAGCAAGGCGGTACCCACCAGCTCGGAGGTGAAATCGATCAGAAGATTGTCCACGTTGACCCTCCTTGGCACCATTCGGCCACCCGCTGTGACCGCCGTGGTGAGCGGCTTGAGGCAACGATATCTCCCGCGAACCAGCAGGTACAGGGCGATCCAGCAGGTATAGGTTTGAGACGGATGGCCGGGTCGCCGGCTCCCGTCGCGGGCGACGCACGCCCGATCGAAGGGAATGTTTTCAATGAAGAAGCTCATCAACGATCCGAAGAACGTCGTCGACGAGGCGGTCGTCGGATTCGAGGCGGCGCACGGCGACATCGTCACCGTCTCGCACGACCCCATCTACATCGCGCGCAAAGACGCCCCCGTGCAGGGCAAGGTCGCCCTGGTCAGCGGCGGCGGTTCGGGCCACGAGCCGCTGCACGGCGGTTTCGTCGGCTACGGGATGCTCGACGCGGCCATTCCGGGCCCGGTGTTCACCTCGCCCACGCCAGACCCCATCCTGGCCGCCACGAAGGCCGTCGACTCGGGCGCGGGCGTGCTGCACATCGTGAAGAACTACACCGGCGACGTGCTCAACTTCGAAACCGCCGCCGACCTCGCGGCTGCGGAGGACATCGAGGTGCGCACCGTCATCGTCGACGACGACGTGGCGGTCAAGGACTCCCTTTACACGGCGGGGCGTCGCGGCGTGGCGGGCACCGTGCTGGTGGAGAAGATCGCGGGCGCGGCGGCCGAGCGCGGCGACGACCTGGATGCGGTGGCCGCGATCGCCACGAAGGTCAACTCCCAGGTGCGCACCATGGGTGTGGCGCTCACGCCGTGCGTGGTGCCCCACGCCGGCGAGCCGAGCTTCGTGCTGGCCGACGACGAGATCGAGATCGGCATCGGCATCCACGGCGAGCCGGGCCGCGAGCGCATCAAGCTCGAGCCGGCCGACGCGATCGTCGACAGACTGCTCGCACCGATCCTGGAGGACCTGCCGTTCGCCTCCGGCGACAAGGTGCTGCTGCTCGTGAACGGCATGGGCGGCACCCCGCAGGTGGAGCTCTACATCGTGTTCCGGCACGCCGCCGCCGTGCTCGCCGAGAAGGGTATCGAGGTCACCCGCTCACTCGTGGGCAACTTCGTCACCTCGCTCGAGATGCAGGGCGTGTCGATCAGCGTGCTGAAGCTCGACGACGAGCTCACCGAGCTGTACGACGCGCCGGTGCAGACCGCTGCGCTGCGCTGGGGAAGGTAGAAGGGTAGGGGCATGGCTCTCGGCATCACCTGGACGACGGACTGGATCAGACGCAGCGCGGCCGTGGTCGCGGAGCATCGGGTGGAGCTCGTCACCCTCGACCGTGAGATCGGCGACGGCGACCACGGCGAGAACCTCGATCGCGGTTTCAGCGCCGTGCTCGCGAAGCTCGACGGGCTGCCGGCCGACGCGGTGCCGGGTGACGCCCTGAAGCTCGTGGCGACCACGCTCATCTCCACCGTGGGAGGCGCGTCGGGGCCGCTGCTCGGCACCGCGTACCTCAAGGCGGCGGGCGCTGTCGGCAAGGAGCCCGAGCTCGACGGCGCCGCGCTTGTGGCACTCCTCACCGCCGCGCGCGACGGGATCGTACTGCGGGGCAAGGCCGAGCCGGGCGACAAGACGATGATCGACGCGTGGACACCCGCGGTCGATGCGGCGGCGAAGGCCGAGGCCGAGGGCGAGGACGAGGTCGCGATCCTCGAGGCGGCGGCGAGCGCGGCCGAGGCCGGCGCCGTCGCCACCGAGCCGCTCGTGGCGCGCAAGGGCCGGGCGAGCTACCTGGGCGAGCGCGCGATCGGCCACCGCGATCCGGGTGCGCAGTCGTCGTCGCTGCTGCTTCGGGCCGCCGCCGAGGCAGCTGTCGACGTCGCCTCCGGTGCCGCCTGATGGGCACCGAGGGCAAGGTCGGCGTCGTCTTCGTCTCGCACAGCGCGAAGATCGCCGAGGGCCTGGTGGAGCTCGCCGCCCAGATGGCGGGTTCGGCCACCCTGGTGGCCGCCGGGGGGACGGACGAGGGCGGCATCGGCACGAGCTTCGACAAGGTGAGCGCCGGCGTCACCGAGGCCGACTCCGGTCACGGCGTCGCGGTGCTCTGCGACCTGGGCTCGGCGATCCTCACGGCCGAGACCGCTCTCGACTTCCTCGACGACGAGGTGCGGGAACGGGTGCGCATCGTCGACGCTCCGCTCGTGGAGGGCGGGGTGGCGGCGGCCGTGGCCGCCGAGTCCGGCGCCGATCTCGACGGGGTCGTGGCGGCGGCGGAATCGGCGCGGGGCACAGGTGGCACCGAGACGGATGCACGAGCCGGCGACATCGTGGCCGTGCCGGTCTTCGAGGCCGTGGCCCCCGCATCCGGAGCCCTCTCGCGCAGCGTGACCATCATCAACAAGGACGGGTTGCACGCCCGGCCGGCCGCCGAGTTCGTGAAGCTCGCCACCGGGTATCCGGTGAAGGTGACGGTCAACGGCCGCGATGCGAAGAGCCTGCTCGGCATCATGTCGCTGGGGCTCACCAAGGGTGCCACCGTGGAGATCGCGACCGACGACCCCGACGGCGCAGAAGCGGTGAACGCCCTGGCCGACCTGGTGGAGACGGGGTTCGGCGAAGAGTAGCCCGGCGTGGGAGAATTCGTGTGCGGACTCGTCACACGGAACTCGACTAGGAAGGTCGCCCACGAGCATGGCCAGCGGTACAGGAACGAAATGCGCGGTGTGCGGCAAGTCGGTGGCGGTGGGGCTGGTGTCGCAGACGCTGCTGCAGCACGCCGACAAGAACGGGGAGCTCTGCGCCGGGTCGGGGCAGGCTCCGGTGGTGAAGGCGGCTCGCGCGGCGGGGGCGACGCGTTCGGCGTCGACGTCGACCAGGCCGGCGAAGGCTCCCAAGACGAGCCCGGCCACCAAGGGTGGTATGACGGTGCGACGGGTCGAGGTCGACCCGGAGGTGGTGCAGGAGCGCCAGCAGCGTGCCGAGCGTCTGCGCCTCGAGCGTGCGGAGGCCGCCAGGGCCCGCAACGAGATCGGGGTCTCGTACTTCGATGAGCCGGGCGCCTGACGCACGCTGGCGGGAGAGCCGCGTGGGGGAGCAGCAGTACGCGTCGGTCGACGCCTACATCGCCTCGTTCCCGCACGACGTGCAGACGGTGCTCGAGGGTCTGCGCTGCGCGGTGATGAGTGCGGTGCCCGACGCCGTCGAGTCGGTGAGCTACCACATGCCCACCTTCACGTTCGAGGGCCGGCACCTGCTCTTCGTCGCAGCGTGGAAGACGCACGTGGCGCTCTACGCCGTGCCCGGGTTCGAGGGTGAACTCGAGGCCGAGGTCGCCCCGTACCGCTCGGCGAAGGACACGGTGAAGTTCCCGCTGCGGAAGGCCGTGCCCTACGAGCTGGTCGCGGCGATCGCCGCGCGGATCGCCGAGCAGCGGGTCGGCGGCTGAGGCCGGTGGTCACGAGTCTCACGGGGGCGACGGGGCTGAGCGCGGCCGAGGTGGCCGAACGCACGGCGGCCGGTCGCACGAATGCCTTCGTGCAAGACACCAGCCGAAGCGTCTGGAGCATCCTCCGCGCCAACGTGCTCACCCTCTTCAACGCCATCGTGGTGGGTTGCTTCCTGGTGCTGCTGGCCATCGGGCGCTGGCAGGACGCCCTGTTCGGTGCGAGTGCGCTCGCCAACGCGGTCATCGGCACCGTGCAGGAGTACCGTGCGAAGCGCGCGCTCGACCGGCTGGCGCTCGTCAACGCGCCGCACGCCCGCGTGGTGCGAGACGGCGCGGAGCAGGAGATCCCGGTCGAGGCCGTGGTGCTCGACGACCTGCTCGTGCTGCGGGCGGGTGACCAGGTGGCCGCCGACGGAGCGGTGACCGCCTCGTCGGGTCTGCAGGTCGACGAGTCGATGCTCACCGGCGAGAGCGACCCGGTGGAGAAGTCCGAGGGCGACGAAGTGCTGTCGGGGTCGATCGTCGTCGCCGGCGAGGGGCTCGCCGGCGTGATCCGCGTGGGTGCCGATTCCTTCGCCAACTCGCTGGCGAGCGAGGCGAAGCGGTTCTCGCTGGTCGCCTCCGAGCTGCGCAGCTCGATCAACCGGGTGCTGCGCTGGGTGGCGTGGATCATCGGCCCGGTGGCCGCGCTGGTGCTGAACGCCCAGATGATCGCCCAGGGCGGTTGGCCCGAGGCGATCGAAACGGGGGCGTGGCGCGACGCCGTGGTCGCCACCATCGCGTCGGTGGTCGCGATGATCCCGCTGGGACTCGTGCTCATGACGAGCATCACCTTCGCGGTGGGAGCGGTGAAGCTGTCGCGGCAGCAGGTGCTCGTGCAGGAACTGCCGGCGGTCGAGGGGCTCGCCCGGGTCGACCTCATCTGCCTCGACAAGACCGGCACGCTCACCCAGGGCGACATCGTGTTCGACGGGGCGCATCCGCTGGCCGGTGCCGACGAGGCTCCCGGTTGGGAGGAGGTGCTGGGCTGGTACGGAGTGCAGAGCGACGCCAACGCGACCGCGCTGAGCCTCGCCGCGCCCTTCGCCTCGGCTCGCACGGGCGATCCGCGGGGCCGCGTGGCGTTCTCGTCGGCCCGCAAATGGAGCGCGGTGGTGTTCGATGACGGGATGTGGGTGCTGGGCGCGCCCGAGATGGTGTTCCCGAGCGGTCACGACGAGCTGCTCGAGCGGGCGGTCGAGCTCGCGGCGTCGGGTCGGCGCACCCTCGTTCTGGCTCGCGGCGGCCAGGTGACCGACGACGAGTCGGTGCCGGCTGACGCCGAGGCCGTGGTGCTGCTGACCTTCCGCGAGAACATCAGGCCCGACGCCCGCGAGACGCTCGAGTACTTCGCCGCACAGGGCGTGGGGGTGAGGGTGATCTCGGGCGACAACCCCCAGACGGTGGCGGCGATCGCCCGCGAGGTGGGGCTGGACGCGCCGACCGGGGTGGATGCGCGCGGTCTCCCCGACGACGACGCCGAGCTCGTGCGGGTGCTCGACGAGAACGTGGTGTTCGGCCGGGTGACACCCGATCAGAAGCGCCGCATCGTGGTAGCGCTGAAGTCGGCGGGGCACGTGGTGGCGATGACGGGCGACGGCGTCAACGACGCGCTCGCGATCAAGGAGGCCGACATCGGGGTGGCGATGAACTCCGGCGCGGCCGCCACGAAGGCGGTGGCGCGACTGGTGCTGCTGGACGGCCGGTTCTCACACCTGCCGCGGGTGGTGGCCGAGGGGCGTCAGGTCATCGCGAACATCGAGCGCGTCTCGATGCTCTTCCTCACCAAGACCGCCTACGCGACATTCCTGGCCATCGTGTTCGGGGCCCTCATGCTGCAGTTCCCGTTCCTGCCCCGGCAGCTCTCGGTCATCGACGGGCTCACCATCGGCATCCCGGCCTTCTTCCTCGCGCTCCTCCCCAACGCACAACGCTACGTGCCGGGGTTCCTGCGGCGATCGCTCACCTTCGCCGTCCCGGCCGGCGCGGTCGTGACGCTGGGCCTGGCCCTGTACGCCCTTGCCTGCCTGCACATCGGAATCCCCGCCGCCGAGACGCGCACCGGAGCCACGCTCATCCTCACCATCGTGGGACTGTGGATCCTCGTCGTGCTCTCACGCCCGGTCACCCGGTTCAAGTCGTTCGTGATCGGCGCCATGATGATCGGTCTCGTGCTGGTGTTCTCGGTGCCGATCGTGCGCGACTTCCTGCAGCTGACCGACCCCACGCTGCCCACCGCGGTGCTGGTGCTGCTGGTGTCGGCGGGGTCGATCGGGCTGATCGAGATCGTGCGCTTCGTGCACCGGCGGGTGGCAGCCCGGGACAAGGCCTCCGCCCTGGCGGGGGTCAGACGTTCGGGCGGCTAGCGCGCAGCCAGCGCGCACCCGGCCCGAACCAGAGCGGCAGCAGCACCACGGCGGCGACGACCGCCTGCGCGATCACGGTGGAGGGGCCGCCCTCGGGGGCCAGCACGAACCCCGTGAGATCGAGCGCGAGCCCGATCAGCAGTAGCGCCGTGAGGAGACCTCGCGCGAACCGGCTGCCGCGGGCCAGGCCGGAGGCCAGGGCGACGATGCCGAGACCGATGATGATCATCGCGGCGCCGAGCACCGTGACGGGGAAAGCCAGCCCGTCGAGCTCGGCCTCCGGTAGATAGCGGGCGAACACGGCCAGGATGCCCAGCAGCACGTCGGCGATGCCGGTGATGTAGACGAGCACCACCGCGACGGTCACGAGGGCGGGCCGGCGGGCGGGCGTGCTCACGGTCATGGGGCGATCCTACGGGGCGGCGGTCGGTGCCGGCAGCGGCAGCCGGTGCGACTGCGGCAGCCGGTGCGACAGCGGGCGCGGGGCGGGTGCGAGAGGATGGGGGCATGTCCCGCGTCTCGGCTCCCGTTCCGGTGGGGGCGAGGAGCCGGCATCGTGCGCACCTCGTGGCGGCGATGCTGCCGGAGAGGGTCGACGGTTACCACGAGCCCTGGTTCGACGACGGCGCCGCGCTGCTCGCCATGCTGGCCGCGCATCCGTCGGTCTCTGCGGTGGTGGCGTCGCGGGATGAGGACGCGCTGGCACCCTGGGAGGCGGTTCGGCTCGATGCGGCCGGGTTCGTGCGCGAGCTGCGCTTTCACGCCGACCGGCATCGGCCGCCGTACCTCGCCGCGGTTCGGGCGGAGGCGGAGCGCAGCGATGAGCAGGACCTGGTGCGCCGGGGAGCGCGAGCGGCGTACCTCAGGGCGGCCGCCACGGGCGACTCCGTCTCGGTCGACGACGCGGGCGTCCGGGGGCTGGGCCGGCTGCTGCGCGATTCCGACGTGACCTTCGCCACGAGCGCCCCGTTCGAGCTGCTGCCCGCCGTGCGCGACGACGACGTGGTGCTGATCGACCCGGCCGTCGGGACCGACGCCGTCGATGACAGGGCTCTGCGCAGCCTCGTGAACGCGCTCACGGCACGGGGCGCGGCCGTCGTGGCACCGCCTCCGCGTGGTCGCGACGGCTGGCCCGGACTCGCAGTGCTCGACGGGGGTGACCCGGCGGAGCCCGTGTGGGGCAACGGTGCACTCAGGCGGCTCAGAAAAGATTCTGCGAGAAATCTCTGACGGGCTGTCGATCGCGGCTCGTTCCGTTCGACGCGATAGTAGGAGGGGGCGAGAGGCCCCCGCAGACCGGAGGAGAATCCGATGAAGTACATGCTCATCATGCGCACGACCGCCGAAGCCCTCGAGGCGTCGAAAGACCTCGACTTCGAGAAGATCATCAACGACATGGGCGCCTACAACGAGTCGATGATCACCGCCGGTGTGCTGATCGGCGGCGACGGTCTCGCCGACGCCGCCGAGGGCTTCGTGGTCGACTTCTCGGCCGAGGCGCCGGTCGTCACCGACGGCCCCTACGGCGAGGTGCACGAGCTGTTCAACGGCTTCTGGATCGTGCAGGTGTCGTCGGCCGAGGAGGCGCTGGAGTGGGCCAAGCGCGCCCCGCTCGGTGCCGGCACGAAGCTCGAGGTGCGCCGCATCACCGACGAGAGCGATTTCGAGGACTTCGCCGACAACGAGTACCTGCAGAAGGAGAAGGAGTGGCGGGCCGAGGAGCACGCTCGCGCCGCCGGTGAGTGAGGCGGGCGGCGGGGCCGTCGCCGATCCGGGCGGCGGCTCTGGTGAGCCGGGCGGCGGCCCCGGCCCCGGTGCCGAGCCGGAGGCGGTGCGGCGTGCGCTCGACGCGGTGTGGCGCATCGAGAGCGTGCGCATCGTGGCGACCCTGGCGAAGGTGACGGGCGAGCTGCCCCTCGCCGAAGACCTCGCCCAGGAGGCGGTGGCCGAGGCGCTCGACCGCTGGCCCGCATCCGGAGTGCCGGCGAACCCGGGCGCCTGGCTCACCGCCGTGGCCAAGCGCAGGGCCATCGACCACTGGCGGCGTCGCGAGCGACTCGACGACCGCCACCGGATGCTCGCCCACGAGCTCGAGGAGTCGGCCGAGCCGGAGTGGGTGCCGATTCCCGACGACGTGCTGCGGCTCGTGTTCACGGCGTGCCACCCCGTGCTCGCTCGGGAGGCGCAGGTGGCGCTCACTCTCCGTGTGGTGGCGGGACTGTCGTCGGAGGAGATCGCGCGCCTGTTCCTCGTGCCGGTGGCCACCGTGCAGCAGCGCATCGTGCGGGCGAAGAAGACGCTCGGCGCCGCGAAGGTGCCCTTCGAGTCGCCCGATCCGGCCGAGTGGCCCATGCGGCTGTCCGCTGTGCTCGGCGTGGTCTACCTCGTGTTCACGGAGGGCTACTCCGCCACCTCGGGCGAGCGGTGGATGCGGCCCGAGCTCGCCGACGAGGCGCTGCGGCTCGGTCGCACGCTCGCCGCGCTGCTGCCGCGGGAGCCCGAGGTGCACGGGCTCGTCGCCCTGATGGAGCTGCAGGCATCGCGCTTCGCCGCGCGCACGGCACGCGACGGCTCGCCGGTGACGCTCGACGATCAGGATCGCCGGCTGTGGGATCGCGCGCAGATCGAGAGAGGGCGTGTGGCGCTGGCCCGGTGCGACGCTCTGGGGCGGGGCCGGGCGGCCTATGCCCTGCAGGCGGCGATCGCCGAGTGCCACGCGATCGCGCCGAGCGTGCAGCAGACCGACTGGGAACGGATCGTGGTGCTCTACGAGGCGCTCGGGCGGCTCGCCCCGAACCCGGTGGTGGAGCTGAACCGGGCGGTCGCGGTGTCGATGGCGGTGGGGCCGGCCTCGGCGCTGCGGATCGTCGACCGGCTGGCGGATGAGGGGTCACTGAGGGGGTCGGCCCTGCTGCCTAGTGTGCGCGGGGAGCTGCTGTCGCGCCTGGGGCGCGACGAGGAGGCCCGTGCCGAGTTCGCGACGGCGGAGGGGCTCACGGGCAACGAGGTGCAGCGGCGGGCGCTGCGCGCGAAGCGCGAACGGCTGGGCTGAGGCCCGGTTCGGGATGCGCACTGCGGGATGCCGGACCGTCGCGGGAGTGGCAGGGTGAGGGCATGAGCGGGGCGATCGAGGTGAGGCCGGCGACGAGCTTCGCCGACGTGGCGACGATGGTCGGTCCCAGGCGCCCTGACGCGAACGTGTGCTGGTGTCTCAGCTACCGCATCCCGTCGAAGGAGAACAACGCACTGCGAGGGACCGAGCGCGGCGATCTGGTGAAGAAGTTGGTGCGCCGTACGCCGCCGCCCGGGGTGCTCGCCTACGACGACGGAGAGGTGGTGGGCTGGGCGGCCGTGCATCCGAGAGCCGACACGAGCTTCGCGCGCAATCGCCGCATCCCGCACGTCGATGACGCCCGGGTGTGGTCGGTGTGGTGCATCCGGGTGCGGCCCGGCCACCGGGGTCGCGGTCTCTCGCACGCGCTGCTCGCGGGTGCGGTCGAGTTCGCGCGGGCGAACGGCGCTCCGGCCGTGGAGGGCTACCCGGTCGACAACCGGGGTGTCAAGGTCGATCTCACCATGGCGTACGTGGGTACGCGGAGTCTGTTCGAGCGGGCGGGCTTCGAGAAGGCGGCCGACACGGAGTCGGTGCTGAACGGTTTTCCGCGGGTGCTCATGCGCCTGCCGTTGGGGTGAGGCCCGGAGCCGGGCCGGACGACCTGAGACCGGGGAGCCGGGGGAGCAGCCGTACCAGTACGACCAGCACCACGAGTTCGACGAGCGTCTGCGTCACGACGGCGAGCGGGGCGAGGGCGAACTCCGAGGGCAGGGCCAGCGCGAGCGGCAGCACGACGAGGGAGTTGCGGGTGACCCCGCTGAGGGTGAGCGCGCGGCCCTCCGGGACCGGAAGTCGGGCGAGTCGGGTGGCCGCCAGGCCGCAGGCCGTGGCGATCGCGGCGAACCCGAGGTAGAGAGGCACCAGCCCGGCGAGCGAGACGGCAGCGGCCCCCACCGCGGCGATCTGCGACCCCACCACGATGGCGAGGGTGAGCATCATGAGGGGGACCATCGCGTCCTCCGCGGCCTGTTCCACCGTGCGCGCGCCGCGCATCCGGCGCGCGAGCAGCTGCACGGCCGCGGCGGCGGCGAGCGGCAGCACGATGAGCAGCAGGAACGCCTCGATGAACGGGAGCGGGTCGATGCGCGACGCGAGGCCCGGCCCGCCCATCAGCCAGAGGTACGCGGGCAGCAGTACGAGCTGAAGCAGCATGAGCACCGGCGTGGTGGAGAGCAGTCGCGCGCGGTCACCGCCCGCGATCCCGGTGAAGACGACGACGTAGTCCACGCACGGGGTGAGCAGCACGAGGAGCACGCCGGCGAGGAGTGCCTGGTCGTGGGCGACGAAGCGGCTGAGGCCGAAGACCACGAGCGGGAGCGCCACGAAGTCGAGCACGAGCAGCGTGAGGAGGAAGCGCCCTCCGCGGAGCGCCCGCCCGAGCTCGGCGAGAGGGACCCCGAGGAAGGTGGCGAACAGCAGCAGCACCAGCAAGGGGGTGGTGAGCCCGCGGAGCAGCGGCGCGAGCTGCGGGAGGAGCAGCCCCAGTGCGGAGCCCAGGGCGATGGCGGCGAGGTAGAGCGCGACCTGGTGGCGGTTCCAGGGTGCGGCAATTCGGGCCATGGATCCAGCATAGAGAGCGGATGTGCAACTATTCGGTTGCTTAATTGTTCACGGCGTGGCATTCTTAGTGCAACCTGCTAGTTGCTTCACGAGGAGGAATCCGATGACCACGAAGAATCCCGACGCGACCCTCGATCCCGAGTCGTTGACGGTGACCCGCACCATCGCCATCGCCGCATCGCAGGATGCCGTGTGGCGCGCGGTGACCGAGCCCGAGCTGATCTCCCGGTGGTTCGGGTTGACCGAGCTCGACGGGTCGGGCGAGGGAGCGCGGGGCACGATGACGTTCGAAGGGTACGGCGCCGTGCCGCTCGCGGCGGTCGCCCTCGATCCGCCGCACGCGGTGACCTACCGGTGGAACAACGACGACGCCGGGGGTGCGCCTCCGGAGGAGTACGACGACGAGCACGCGACGGAGTTCACCTTCACCCTTCGGTCGGTCGACGGCGGCACGGAACTCACCGTGGTCGAGCGGCTCTTCGAGGTGACCTCGGACCCCGCGGCCAACCTCGGGTTCCACCGGCTGGGGTGGACCTCGGAGCTCGACAAGCTCGTGGTCTTCGCCGAGAGCGAGGGCGTCGCGATCGCCGAGGGCGCCGCGTGAGCGACGCGACCCTGGTGCCCGTGATGGCGGCGCTCGGCGACGACACCCGGTGGAGCATCCTGACCGCCTTGGGCGACGGCGACGCCTCCGCCTCGGCTCTCGCCGAGCGGCTCCCGGTGACCAGGCAGGCCATCGCGAAGCACCTCGCGGTGCTGGCCGAGGTGGGCCTCGTGGAGACCGAGCGGGTGGGGCGCGAGGTGCGCTACCGCGTGGTCGGCGCGCGGCTGAGCGCCACCGCCCGCCGCCTCGACGCCGTCGGTGCCGCCTGGGACCGCCGCCTCGCCGCCCTCAAGCACGTCGCCGAGTCGCTCTAGCGCCTGCACCGCGCTCATCCGGACATCGAGTGGGCTCGATCGGTCGCTTCCGTTGTGGTGTGGCGACTGATTGGGCCCACTCGATTAGTGGGGGTGCTGGGTTAGGTGGTGGGGATGAGGGTGTATTTGGTGGAGAGGTATTCGTGGATGCCTTCGAGGCCGCCTT
>NZ_JANLCN010000020.1 GCF_024979255.1 Herbiconiux moechotypicola | reverse complement strand
GGTCGCCAAGTGCCCCCCCCCCACGACCACGGGGAGGGCACTTGGCGACCGGTCGATCGGGGTCGTGAGGGTGCAGCCGAGACCCGCTCAGGCCGGGAGCACGAGCACCCCGTCGATGCGGCGCGGGATGCCCGGCACCGGCCCGGCATCGCGGAGCTCGACGGGCAGGGCCGCCTCGGGGGCGTTCTGCCACGCGATCGGGCGCAGGAAGCGCCGCACGGCGGTGACGCCCACCGAGGTGTGCTGCGAGTTCGTCGAGGGCCAGGGTCCGCCGTGCTGCTGCGCCCAGGTCACCCGCACACCGGTGGGGAAGCCGTTGAACACGATGCGTCCGGCACTCGCCTCGAGCGTGGAGGACAGCGCGGCGACCAGCTCGGTCTCCTCGTCCTCGACGTGGAGGGTCGCGGTGAGCGACTTCGGGATGCGCCCGAACGCCTCCCGCACCTCGTCGACCGCGCCGTAGCGGGCCACCACCACGAGCGGTCCGAAGCACTCCTCGGCGAGCTCGGCGTCGAGCGCGGCGGCCGTCGACTCGAGCACCGTCGGCGGCACGAAGAACCCCGTGCTCCCCTCGGGCGCCCCGGCGCCGACCGCGGCGGGCGCCGCCCCTGCACCCTCGAGTCGCGCTGCGATCGCGTCGAACGAGTCGCGGATGCGGTCGTTCAGCAGCACCTGCGCCGACGACGCCGCGGTGAGGGCCACGAGCTCGTCGACGATCGCCTGCCCCGCCTCTCCCTCGGGCACGAACGCGATGCCGGGCTTCGTGCAGAGCTGCCCCGCCGACCCGGTGACCGAGGTGAACAGGCCGGAGGCGATCTCGGTGGCGCGCGCGGCCGCCGCGCCCGGCGACACCACGAGCGGGTTGATGCTCGACAGCTCGCCGTAGAACGGGATGGGCTCGGGCCGCTCCTCGATCGCCCCGATGAGCGCCTTCGCCGCTCCGAGCGAGCCGGTGAAGCCGGCGGCCTTGATGGCCGGATGCTTCACCAGCGCCACGCCGGCCTGCTGCCCGAACACGATGCCGAAGGTGCCCCTCGGCGCACCGACCGCTGCTGCTGCGCGCTGCAGCACCTCGAACGAGCGCTGCGAGGTGAGCAGGTGCGAGCCGTGCGCCTTCACCACCACGGGCGAGCCGGCCGCGATGGCCGAGGCCACGTCGCCGCCGAGCACCGAGAACGCGAACGGGAAGTTGCTCGACCCGAACACCGCGACCGGGCCGATCGACACCAGCATGCGCCGCACATCCGGGCCCGGGCCCAGTGGGGTGTCGCCGGCGTGGTCGATCGCCGCCTCCACGAACGACCCCTCGCGCACCGCCTCGGCGAAGAGGGCGAACTGGAAGGCGCTGCGCGACACCTCGCCGTTCAGCCGCGCGGTGCCGAGGCCGGTCTCGGAGTCGGCGGTGGCGACGAGCTCGTCGCGCGCCTCCTCGACGGCGGCGGCCATCGCGTCGAGTAGCTGCGCCCGGAACTCCCGCCCGCGGGCCTGCAGTTCGTGAGCAGCGGATGCGGCCCAGCGCGCCGCGGCGTCGACCGCTTCTGCAGAACTCGGCTCGAGCCCGGTGGCAGCGCTAACACCCGTACGCGGATCGGTTGTGGTCAACATTGTGTGTCCTTCGGAGTGGGAGGTGGGGCGGATGGGGAGGTGGGCGATGGTGCCCGGTGGCGGTGGCGGGGACGGGGATGCGGCGGGCGGTGGCGGGGCGGTGGGTGGTGGCGGGGCGGTGGGTGGTGGCGGGACGGTGTGAGGTGGGCGGTGTGGGGGCTTCCGGTGGGTGCGAGCGGGCCCAGCCCGGGTCAGGCGCTCTCGCGGGCGACGACCGAGAAGCCGAGGTCGATCTCGGCCGGTTCGGAACTGCGGTGGGTCATGCGCGCGAGCAGCAGCTCGCCCGCGGTGGTGCCGATCTGCCGGTTCGGCACCGCGACGGTGGTGAGCGTGGGCACCAGGTGACGCCCGATCTCGAAGTCGCCGAACCCGGTGATGGCGATGTCTCCCGGCACCGACAGCCCTCGCCGCGCGCACTCGAGCACCGCACCGGCGGCGAACACGTCACTGGCGAACATGAGCACATCCGTCTCGGGGTGCAGCCGCCGGGCTTCGTCGAGCAGGCGCCGGCCGGTCTCGTAGTCGACCGTCGCGGTGCCCGAGTCGACGATGCGCACCGGCTCCCCGGGGAACGCCTCGGCCACCGCCTCCTCGAACGACGACCGCCGCGCGAGGGCACGGAAGTCGCCCGTCTGGAACGACCCGGCGAACGTCGGATGCGCGTAGCCCCGCTCCCGCACGAACGACACCAGCGCCCGAATGGACTCCCGGTTGGAGAACCCGACCACAGTGTCGATGGGCTTCTCGGTGAGGTCCCACGCCTCGATCACGGGCACCTTCGACTCGCGCAGCAGGTGCTCGGTGTTGGGCGAGTGCTCGGTGCCGACGATGAAGATGCCGTCGGGCCGGCGCCCCAGGAAGGCGCGCACGAGCTCCTCCTCGTGGCCCGGCCGGTAGGAGGTCGAGCCGATGAACAGCTGGTACCCGGCGGGGGCGAGCACCTCCTCGAGTCCGTGCAGCGCGTCGGCGAAGACGGAGGCGCTGATCGCGGGGATGATGGCGGCCACCGTCATGCTCCGGTTCGAGGCTAGGTTGGAGGCCGCGAGGTTGGGCACGTAGCCGGTCGCGGCGATCGAGTTGCGCACGCGCTCGAGCGTGAACTCCGACACGAGCTCGGGGGTGCGGATCGACCGCGAGACGGTCTGCGGCGAGACCCGCGCGTGGCGGGCGACGTCTTCGAGGGTGACCGTGTTCGTCGACCGGCGCGACTGGCGACCCGCGACGGCCTCGACCGTCACCGCCGTCGCCACGTCGGCGCCCTCCGCGACCGCGGTCGCGGGGTCGGCCGTCAGCACGGTCTCCTCGTTCACAGCAGCTGCCGCCCGGCGAGGTTGACCATCAGCGAGCCGATTCCGAACTGCCACGGTTCGCACCTCTCACTCTCCTCGACCTGGTTGACCAGACTACCCAGTTCGTCGGAGGAGATCCGCACGACGTCGCCGCGCTTGTGCGTGAAGCCGCGATCCGGTTCGTCGCGGTCGACGATGGGCGCGAACATCGTGCCGAGCATGAGCACCGCACCGTCGGGGTACTGGTGGTGCGGGCCGAGCAACTGCCCCACGAGATCGACCGGGTCGCGGCTGATCTCGGCCATCTGCGAGTTGCCGTCGAGGTGGAAGCCGTCACCGCCCTCGCCCGCGTCGAGTTCGAGCGTCACGCGCATCCGCCGCACCGCGTCGAGGTCGAAGCCCTCGTCGAAGAGGCGGATGAGGGGGCCCAGCGCGCAGGAGGCGTTGTTGTCCTTGGCCTTCGGGAGCAGCAGGGCCGAGCGCCCCTCCACATCACGGAGGTTCACGTCGTTGCCCAGGGTGGCGCCCACGATGCGGCCCGACGAATCGACGATCAGCGCGACCTCGGGCTCGGGATTGTTCCACTGCGAGCCGGCCAGCACTCCCACCTGCGCCGCCGTGCCGCGGGCCGAGAGCGTGGGGCCCTTCGTGAAGATCTCGGCGTCGGGCCCGATGCCCACCTCGAGGTACTGGCTCCACAGTCCCTCGCCCACGAGGTACTCCTTGAGCGCGATCGCGGGCTCGGAGCCGGGCTTCACCTCGCGCAGGTCGGTGCCGATCTGCTCCAGGATGGCTCCGCGCATCCGTGCCGCCGCCTCGATGTCGCCGCGCACGCGCTCCTCGATGACGCGCTCGATCATCGACACCGCGAAGGTCACGCCCGCGGCCTTGAGCGTCTGCAGGTCGACGGGGGCGAGCAGCCACGGCACCGCCGGGTCGCGCTCGGCCGCGGCGGTGTTGGCGTAGATCTCGTCGAACGAGCCGAGCCGGGGTGCGGTCGCACCGGCTGCGTGGGCGGCGGCCGCGGGTGACGGGTGCTCGGCCAGCGCGCTCACCGTGGCGAACGTCGCGCTGAGGTCGAACACGCCGTCGGCGGTGACGAGCACGGGCGAGGGGCCGCCGTCGGCGCCCGCGGCCGGGTTCCACACGCGACCCACGAGGGTGCCCGCGTAGCCGTCGCGCGGCAGGGCCTGCTCGGCCGTGCCGGCCCAGGCGGTGGGAGCGAGGGCGGAGGCGGAGGTGGTGCTCATCGGTTCGGCGTCCTTCTGTCGAGGTGAGGCGGGTCTGATGGAGGTGGAGCGATCGGATGCGGGTGATGGTGCCGGTGCGGTGGTCGGTGGCGGGCGACGGGCTGTACGGCCGGGTGGTCGGTGGCGGGCGACGGGCTGTGCGGCCGGGTGCGAGATGGCGGGCGACGGCCTGCGTGCCCGGAAGCACGTCAGCGCCGCCGGTACACGCCCTGCCGTTTCTCGGCGAAGGCGGCCCGCCCCTCCGCCGCGTCGTCGGTGGCGAAGGTGACGGTCTGCAGGTCGCGCTCGTAGGCGATCGCCGCATCCTGGGGCAGGTTGTAGGCGGCGCGCAGGTTGGCCTTCGCGGTCTCGGCGGCGATCGGCGGCCTCGTGGCGATGATGCTCGCCAGTTCGACGGCCCGCCCGAGCAGCTGCCCCGGTTCGACGAGCTCGGAGACGAGACCCCAGGCGAGGGCGCGCTCCGCGTCGATCGGATCGCCGGTCATGAGCATGAGGGCCGCGTTGCTGGCCCCGATGGAGTGGCCGAGGAAGGTGCTCATGCCCCCGCCCCCGATCCAGCCGAGCTTGATCTCGGGCGCCGCGAACGAGGCGGTGGTCGACGCCAGCCGGATGTCGCAGGTCATCGCGGTCTCGAGACCGCCCCCGAAGGCGTAGCCGTTCACCGCGGCGATGACGGGTTTGCGCAGCTCCCTCAGGGCGTCGCAGTAGTCGGTGCGGTTGCGGAAGTCCCACGGGGTGGCGTACTTGTCGAGCTGGCGGATGTCGCTGCCGGCGCAGAACGACCGCTCGCCCGCCCCGGTGAGCACGACGGCCCGCACGGCGTCGGAGTCGTTGGCCCACTCGGCCACGGTGACCAGCGCATCCGACATCTCCTGCGTGACGGAGTTGAGCTTCTGCGGCCGGTTGAGGGTGACCACGAGCACGTGCCCGCCCAGCTCGGCGACGATCTCGTCGGTGCCGAGCGGCGGCACGGCGACGCCGCCGGCTCCTGAGGTGTTGCTCATCACACGACCTTCCCGGCGAGCGCCGACGCGGCGAACGCCTCCTCGAGCCGGTCGAGCCCGGCCTCCACGGCGACCTCGCCGAGCGCCACCGACCGCACGATCGCCGACGCCTCCGACTGGAACGCGATGTACCCCGCGTACCTGGGCCGCACCCACGACTGCTCGATCGTGCGCAGCGTTCCCGAGTAGAACCCGGCCGCAGCGGCATCGACAGCACGGTCGGTCCACGCCGCCCGCGACGACGGCTGCCCGTCGTGCTGCGGAATGAAGCCGCGCTGCGTCTCGGGTGCGAGCAGCCACACGATGTGGTCGACGAGCTCGGGCGTCACTTCGCAGCGCGCGCTCACCGCGAGCCCGGTGCCGCCGATGGTCGAGCCGATGCGCCCGCCCGCCCGCGCGGCCGGCGCATCCGTGAACCGCAGCTGCGGTGACGAGTAGTTGACGTAGCCGTAGACGAGCGGGCAGTAGGCGATGTCATCGCCGTCGGTCATGCGCTGCAACAGCGCGATGGGGTTCTGCGTCTCGGAGCCGGGCGGGATGCGCGAGGCGAGCGAGCGCATCAGCTCGAGCACCGCGAGGGCCGTGCCACGCGCGACGAAGCCGGCCGAGGGATGCGCGGGCACGGGGTCGCCGAACGCGACGCAGATCGACGCGAAGCTGAGGAAGGTGTGCGGGCCGGCGAGCGAGAGCGCGACGGGCACCGAACGCGAGAGCTCCTCCACCTCGGCCCAGGTCTCGGGGGCGGACCCCACCAGGGCGGGCTTGTGCACGGCGACCTGCGTGGCCGCGTCGAGCGGCACCGCCCACTGGTAGCCGTCGACCGAGTAGGAGTCGAAGGAGGGCCCGACGGCCTGCCGCGACCAGCGCTCGATGCGCTCGGCGCCCACCACCGCATCCATCGGCTGCAGCGAGTGCAGCTCGAGCGCCTCGCCGAGGTGCGGGTGGTCGAGCACGATGAGGTCGTAGTCGCGGGCGAGCTCGTCGATGGGGTGCGACTCGAAGTGCTCGAGCGAGTGCGCGCTCCAGTCGAGCTCCACCGATGCGGTGTGCGAGCCGGTGCGAGAGGAGGCGGCGATCAGTGCGTGCTTGCCGCGCGGGTGGTCCCAGGTGATGCCGCGGTAGGAGCTCATTGCCCGCCCCCGGAGGATGCGGTGGGCACAGTGGCCGCGGCGGGCACGACCGAGTCGACGCTCTCGGCGGCCACGACGCCCGCGGCGAGCAGACGGTCGACCGACTCCTCGTCGTAGCCGAGCCCCACCAGGATCTCCCGGGTGTGCTCCCCCGTCACGGGCGCCCCGCGATCGATGCGCGCCGGTGTCGCCGACAGCTTGTAGGGGAAGCCCGGGGTCGTGATGCGCCCCTCCGTGGGGTGCTCGTACTCGATGAAGGTGCCGTTGTGCTTGATCTGCTCGTCGTCGACCAGGTCTTGGTAGCCGTACACCGGCCCGGCCCAGATGCCGACTGCGCCGAGCGCCTCCATCCATTCGGCCGTGGTGCGCGCGAGCAGGCGCTCGGCCGTCTTGCGGTAGATCTCGTCGCGGTGCGCCCAGCTGTCGGTCTCGGTGTCGAGGCCCAGGAAGCTGGGTTCGCCGATCACCTCGCCGAGGGTGTGCAGGTCGGGCATGGCGAGCGCGAGGTAGCCGTCGGCGGTCGAGAACGCCCCGTACGGCGCCCGGATGTAGACGTGCGCGTGCGGCTGCTCGCTGCGGTGCTGGCCCACGCCGCCCACGGTGAACACCGAGAGCTCCTGCATCTGCAGCGTGGTGATGGCGTCGAGCATGTTCACCGACACGAGCTGCCCCTGTCCGGTGCGCTCGCGGTGGAAGAGCGCCGCCAGCACGCCCTCGAAGGCGGTGGAGGCGGTGACCGCGTCGACGAGGTACTGCCCGGCCGGGGTGGGCGGGTGGCCCGCGCTGCCGGAGGAGAGCATTGCACCGCTCATGGCCTGCAGCAGCAGGTCTTGGCCCGGCCGGTTGCGGTACGGCCCGTCTTCGCCGTAGCCCGAGATGGAGACGTAGACGATCGACGGGTTGATGGCGCGGAGCGTGTCGTAGTCGACGCCGAGCCGCGCGGCCACGCCGGGCCGGTAGTTCTGCAAGAAGACGTCGGCCGAGCGCACCAGCTCGTAGAGGATCTCCTTGCCCTCGGCCGACTTGAGGTCGACCCCGATGGAGCGCTTGTTGCGGTTGAGTGAGAGGAACGACACGTTGATGCGGTTGCCCGTCGCGCCGCCGGCGGCCGCGTGGCGCTGCCACTCCCCCGTGGTCGGCTCGACCTTGATGACGTCGGCGCCGAGGTCGCCGAGCCGCTGCGCGGCGAACGGTCCGGCCATGGCGATCGAGCAGTCGAGCACCCGGATGCCGGAGAGCACCTCGGGGGCGTCGCTCGGTGCAGCGTCGCTCAGTGCGGTGTCAGTCATGGCGGTTTCCTCGCTCATCGGGGGCCGCGTATCCGCTCATCACGAATGGCAGCGCTAACATAAGAATAGCAGCGGACAGGGCTCGACTCGTCATCGTGGCGGCCTAGTCGGGCTGTCCGTGCAGGGCGCGGATGGCGGCGCGTGCGGCGGAGGTCTCCTCCTCGCCGCCCAGCACCCGGATGGTGGTGGAGTACTCCCGGCTCTCGCCGTGCTCGAGGAAGGTCATCGAGCCGTCGTCGCGGGCTGCGCCGTCGCCGGCGACGTGGTGCGTGGAGGGCTCGAGCCCCACCGCGTACTGTCCGCTGCGCAGGTTCTGCCACTCGAAGAAGTGCGGCATGCCCTCGGCCTTCCAGGTCACCTCGACCCCGCGCGAGCCGTCGGGCGCGAGGAGGGCCACCCGGTGGCGGCCGTCTGGGCCCGCCACGAGCTCGTGCTCGTACACCTGCTCCACGAAACCGAGCTGCGGCTCGGGCAGGGTGCGGTAGGAGACGCCCTGCTGCGACGCCGAGTCCGAGGCCCACAACATCTTCGCGATCGGGGCCACGAACTCGGTGCCCTCGTCGATGTAGGGCCAGCCGATGTTGAGGTGGTACAGGAACATGTGCGGGGTCGGCTCGAAACCGAGGTTGTCGACCACGTCGTGCAGTCGGATCTCCCGCCCGTCGAAGTCAAGCTCGATGGTGCGGGTGAGCCGCAGGTGCTCGCCGAAGCTGGTGGCCTGCACCACCTCGCCCACCACCCGCAGCACGGGCGCGGCATCCGGATGCGCGCCGGGAACCTCGCGCGCCTCCAGCAGCCGGGCCGGGATGGCGGTGAGACGACCGTGCAGACCGTGCGTCACGCTCTGCTTGGGCGGGTAGGCGTAGCGGGTGGCGTCGATCTCGCCGCCGAACAGGGTGTGGTCGAGCCCGCCGGAGACGAGCAGGCCGTCGAGGGCGCGAAGCCACGAGAGCCCTCCCTCGTCGCTGTGCTCGTGCAGCCCGGGGTGGCGGAAGCCGTTGCCCGAGCGCCACCCCAGCGGTGCACCGCGGAAGCGTGCCGAGCCGAGGTCGAAGGCCCGGTCGACCAGCACCTCGAGCTCGAGGCCGGCCGAGGTGCGCAGGTCGATCGCCCGCACGCCCCGCTCCACCCCGTTGTCGAGCACCACCTGGCGGATGCCCGCCACCGCCGAGAGGTCGCCGGTACGCTTCTCGAGCTCGGCCCGGTCGATCTCGTTGCCGAAGATGTTCATCGCACGCTCCTCATGACATCACCCAGCCGCCGTCGACGTTGATGGTCTGCCCCGTCACGAACGACGAGTCGGGGCCCACCAGGAACGACACGACTGCGGCCAGCTCGGCGTCGGCTCCCCGGCGCTTGAGCGCCTGGTGCTCGATGACGTGGGCGGAGTACTCGGCGGCGTCGCCGTTGATCTCCTCGGCCTTCGTGGGGAAGGCCCCCGGCGACACCGCGTTCACGCGAATGCCGAACTCGCCGAGCTCCCGCGCCAGCGCCCTCGTGAGCGAGACCGCCGCACCCTTGGTCGACACGTAGCTGGCGAGGTTCGACCAGCCGCCGTTCCAGGTGATGGAGCCGATGTTCACGATGGCACCGGAGCGGCGCACGACCATGCCGCGCGCCGCCACCTGGGCGGCGTAGAAGTAGGCGCGCTGGTTGACCGTCACCACGTCGTCGTACTCGCCGAGCCCGATCTCGAGAAAGGGCGTGCTCGGGTAGATGGCCGCGTTGTTGACGAGCGCCTCCACCGGCCCGAACTCGCGCTCGGTGCCGAGGATCGCCGCCTCGATCGCCGTGGCGTCGCGGAGGTCGGCCTCGAGCATCCGGGCCGCCACCCCCTCGGCCTCGAGCTGGGACACGGTCTCGGCGAGCTCGTCGCTCGGCCGGCCGAGCGCCCCGATCGCGAAGCCGTCGGCTCCGAGCCGAAGCGCCGTCGCCCGCCCGAGCGCGCCGCCGGCGCCCGTGACGATCGCTACCTTCTGGTGCACGTCAGTCCTCTCGAATCGCCTCTGGCCCGATCAGATCGTGTACTTCTTGAGGATATCCGTGACGAACTGCTTCGCCCGCGGGATGTCGCTCTCGTCGAGGTGCTCGATGATGAGGGGCGCGTTGGGGTTCTGCTCGCTCAGGCGCTGCAGGTAGAGCTCGTAGTCGAGCGAGCCGAGGCCGGCGGCCGGCAGCTCGATCTCGCCCACGCCGCGGAAGGTGTGCGACGCCAGAGCGTCGTCGTCGCCGATGTCGGCGTGCTTCTCGCTCTTGTCGTCGCCCGCGCGCTTGACGTCTTTGGCGTGGGCCACGCGCACGCGGTCGCCGAGGGTGTCGAACACCTCGTTGAGCACACCCGCCTGGTCGTCGATGTTGGTGGCGTCGAAGTAGTTGGTGGGGTCCATCAGCAGCTCGAGACCGGGAGTTCGGATGTCGTTGAACACGCGCACGGTCTCGCGCACCGAGCCGATGACGTTGTTCACGTAGGTCTCGAGGAGGAATGTGGCGCCGTGGTCGTAGGCCTCCTGGGCGAGCTCGGCGAGCACGGTGCGCACCTGCTCGTAGGCGTCTTCGGAGCGGTTGTGCGGGTCGTGGTCCCACTCGCTCTCGGGGTTGAAGGTGCCCGACTCCGAGATGACGTACTTCGAGCCGAAGTTGCGGGCGTTGCGGATGATCTCCTTGAGGTAGGCGACGTTCGCCTTCCGGTGCTCGGGGTCGGGGTGCACGATGTTGGTGTAGCCCGAGATGGCCGAGATGGGCAGGTCGTGGTCGCGGAAGGTGTCGCTGACGAGCTTGGCCTTCTCCTTGGTGATCTGGCCGGCACTCAGGTCGAGGTCTTTGAAGTGCAGGTCGAGCTGCACCGTGTTGAAGCCCTGCGCGCGGATCTTCTCCGCGGTGGTCTTGAGGTCGTAGGGGTAGTAGGCGGTGAAGATGCCCAGCTGGATCATGGCGTCGTTGCTCCTTGGATGTGGGGTGGTCGTGCTCGGTCGAGCGTGGTCGTGGTCGTGGTGACGAGGATGGTCGGATGAACGATGGTGGCCGGATGAACGGGGCCGGCGCCTAGAGGGCGAACTCGGTCAGATGAACGGGCCGCTTCTCGGCGATCGAGCGGTAGCCCGCCTCGATCAGCGCCATGGTCTTGACGTTGTCGGCCACGGAGAGCTCGGGCGCACCGCCGGTCTCGACCGCGTACTGCACCTGCTCCATCACACCGATGAACGCGTGCGGGAACCAGTGGGTGTCCCAGCCGGGCTCCACCCACTCGCCGCCGGTGAGGTGGCGCGAGGCGTAGCGGATGGTGGAGGGCTTGCCGTGCGGCCAGCCGATGGTGCCCTGCGCGATGCCGGCCGTGCCCTCCACGCGCCAGCGGATGAAGAAGTCGTCGTCGAAGCCCTCCTCGCGGGGGCCGCCCCACACGTCTTCGACGCTCAGCGCCAAGATGTCGCCGGGAAAGCGCAGGGTCGACACGACGATGCCGTCCTCGTGCTCGAACTCGGTACGTGGGTCTTCGCGCACCACCGTCGTGATCTCGCTCGGCTCGCCGAAGAGAAAGCGCAGGGCGTCGAGGTGGTGCACGCTCATGTTGGCGAGCGTGAGCCGGTCGTAGCCCTCGAGAAAGCCCTGCCAGTGCGGCACGGCGTGCATGTCGATCTGCGCGAACACCGGGTCGCCGAGGGCGCCCGCGTCGAGCAGCTGCTTGAGCACCCGCACCGACTGGTCGTAGCGCATGTTCTGGTTGACCGAGAGCACCTTGCCGGCCGCCGCGGCCTCGTCGCGGAGCGCGATCGCCTCGTCGAGGTCGAGCGCGAGCGGCTTCTGCGCGAGCACCGCCTTCACGTGCGGCTGGGCGAGGGCCTCACGGATGAGCGCGGGCTGCTGATCGGGCGGGAAGGCGATGTCGACGATCTCGACCGAGGGGTCGGCGATGAGCTCCGACGGCGTCGCGTGCACCGTGGGGATGCCGTAGCGCTCCGCGACCGCGGCGGCGTTGGCCGGGGTGCGCGAGGCGATGGCCACTACCGGGAACCCGGCGATCCGGTAGGCCTCGAGGTGCTGGTCGGCCATGATCGCTCCGGCGCCGATGCAGCCGATGCGGTGGCCGCTCGCGCGGATGTCGACGTCTGGCCGGACTTCGAGGCCGGCGGCTGTCGAGATGGTCACATTCACTCCAATCGCGTCGTTGCGACGATTTCGATCACCATAGCGGCAATCCTCTGGCAGCGCTACTGCTAGCGCTGCCATTGAGCGAAAGGGAGTCAGGATCAACCCGCCGGTGGTGATCACCGCCCCTGCGCGATCCCTCTCCCGCCCTCAGCTCGCAAGAGTGAAGCTCTCATCTCCAAAGTCGGCGACGACGCGAACATGGCCACCCAAGGCTTGGACGTATTTCTTGATGGTGTCCAGCTCGAACGACTCCAACTCCCCTCGCTCGATGGCCGAGACACGCCGCTGAGACACCCCCATGGTCTTGCTGAGCTCACTCTGAGTCAGTTCGGCCCGCTTGCGGAGGGTGACCAGTTGATGGGCGAGCACTTCCGCCTCTGCGGCGTGCCGAGCTTCGGCGACGCGACCCGGATCGCGGTCGAGCTTCTCGCGCGTGCGCGCCCAACTCACGGGACTTTCATTCATCACCTACGCCTCCCTGCCATTGTCGAAATCGTTCCTCGGCGATCGTGATAGCCGGCGGGTACCAGCCCTTCCAGTTTCCCCGCTTGTGATCGGTCGCCCCAGCGACGGTCCGTGCTCGGCAAGCATGTCGATACGCGCCGTGATCTGGTCGCACAGGCCGGAGTTCGACACTGCCAAAGCCAGAACCTGCTCCTCGACGTCGGGCCAGAGGTAGAACGCGTCCCCGATCGAAATGCGCCCATCCGCAACCTTTCTACGTGATTATTCATCATTTTATCGCGCGGGTGGCGCAACGGTTCATCACTCGGCGCATTGCGGCGTTCGAAATTTGGCAGCGCTACTGGCAGCGCTAACACTTTTGCGCTACGGTGCCATCACACCACCGATTTCAAGGGAGAAATCCATGCACACTCCACAGCGCAACCGTGTCGCCAAGGGGGCGGCCGTCGTGGCCGGCCTGTCGTCTCTCGTTCTGCTCGCCGGGTGCACCAGCGCGCCGGCCGAGGGCGGCGGCTCCACGGGGGCCTCGGGCGACGACGGCAAGTTCGTCATCGGCTTCGAGCAGCCCCTGGGCGGCCAGGCGTGGCGCGAGATGGGCCTGGCGGCCCTGCAGGCCCTCGCCGCCAAGCCCGAGTACGCCGACAAGGTCGAGCTCAAGATCGTGCGCACCAACGACAACGACGCCGCTCAGCAGAACGCGGCGATGCAGAACCTCATCGCCGACGGCGTCGACCTCATCCTCTTCGACCCGGCCTCCTCCTCGGGCGCCGACGCCGCCATCACGCAGGCGACGGCCCAAGGCATCCCGGTCATCGCCAACGGCGGACCCTACGACAGCGACGACGTCTACATCGTCTCCACCGACTGGGCCAACGCCGGCACCATCGGCGCCGACTGGCTGCTCGAGAACCTCGGCGACGACAAGAACATCGCCGTGCTGGAGGGCCTCGCTGGCGTGCCGCTCAACGAGGTGTCGATGCCCGGCGTCATCGAGACGCTCGAGGGCGGCGGCGCCACCGTCGTGGCGCAGGACACCAACGGCTGGAACGAGGCCACCGCCCAGGAGTCGATGTCGAACATCCTGCGCTCCAACCCCGACATCGGCGGCGTCTACTCCTTCCTCACCGGTGGTCAGGGCGTGCCCGAGGCCTTCAAGGCGGCCGGGCTGCCGTTCGTGCCCGTCGTGGGCGGCTCCGGCTACAACGGCGAGGCCTGCACCCTCGCGAACTACGCCGCCGACGGCCTCACCGGCAACATGGTGTTCGGCCAGCCCGCCATCTACGCCAAGGGTCTCGAGCAGGCCGTGAAGCTGCTCGAGGGCGAGGAGATCGAGCAGGAGCAGTACTACGAGCCGCTCCAGATCACCAACGAGAACGCCGAGGAGTACTGCCTGCCCGACAAGCCGAACAACTTCCAGCTCGGCTACGACTTCCCGGGTCTCGACCTCACGCTCGACGAGGTCATGGAGTTCTACTCGGGCTCCTGAGTCACACCCTTTCCCCCGCACGACGAACACTCGATGAGGAGACCTTCGTGACCGACGTCTCACCGGGTGCCGCGACCACCGTCGCGGCACCCGCCGACGCCCTCCTGGTGGCGACCGAGCTCGTGAAGAGCTACGGCCCCGTCAAGGCGGTGCGCGGCGTGACCTTCCACTGCAACCCCGGCGAGGTGCTCGCGCTCGTCGGCGAGAACGGCGCCGGCAAGAGCACGGTCGCGAAGATGCTCGCGGGGGCGGTGACTCCCACCAGCGGCTCCATCGTGGTCGGCGGCGAACCGCTCGCGTCGGGCAGTGTGAAGCAGTCCCGGCTCTCGGGGGTGCGCTGCGCCTTCCAGGAGCTCGCGCTGGTGCCCGACTGGACGGTGGCCGAGAACCTCTCGCTGCCCGACGGTGCACCGCTGCGGGGCTTCTCACAGCGCAAGGCGGTCACGAAGGCCAAGCAGCTGCTGGAGGAGTTCCACCTTCCCCACATCGACCCGCGCGCGGCGGTCGGCACGCTCTCGCTGGCCGACCGCCAGCTGGTCGAGATCGCCCGCGCGCTCGCCGGACGGCCTCGGCTGCTGATTCTCGACGAGGCGTCGAGCGCCCTCACGCCACCCGGTGTGCGATGGCTGTTCGCGCGCATCCGGGAGCTCACCGCGCAGGGCGGCAGCGTGATCTACGTGTCGCACCGGCTCGGCGAGATCGCCGAGATCGCCGACCGCGGCACGGTGCTGCGCGACGGCCAGGTGGCCGGCGAGTTCGTGCGCGACGGCTGGACCGACGACGAGCTCATCTCGATGATGGCGGGGCGCGAGGCGGAGCGCTTCTTCCCCGACCCGCCAGCGAGAGCCTCGGATGCGGTGGTGCTGTCGGTCGACGACCTCCGCTCCGAGGGGCTGCACGGGGTGAGCCTCGAGCTCGGCGCCGGCGAGATCCTCGGCATCGGCGGGCTGCAGGGGCACGGCCAGGCCGAGCTGCTGCGTGCTTTGTTCGGCGCGACGCCCGCCGTGGCGGAGTCGTGGACCGTGGGCGGCGCGCCCGTGCGGCGCACCAACCCGGTGCGCTCCGTGCGGCGCGGGCTCGGCTATGTGCCCGAAGACCGCAAGCGCGAGGGCCTGGCGCTCGAGATGAGCGTGGGCGAGAACCTGCTGGCGCCCTGGTACAAGGCCTACCAGCTCGGCGGGCGGCCGCGGCTCTCGCTCGAGAAGGGCTGGATCGACGGCATCCTCACCGCCCTCTCGGTGCGCACCCGGGGGGCGAACGAGACCTCGGGGTCGCTGTCGGGCGGCAACCAGCAGAAGCTCGTGTTCGGGCGCTGGATGAACCGCGACCGCACGGTCATCCTGCTGCACGACCCCACTCGCGGCATCGACGTGCGCGCCAAGCAGGAGCTCTACGGCGCGATCGTCGAGCTCGCGAAGCAGGGCGTGGGCATCCTCTGGTTCTCGACCGAGGTCGAGGAGCTCGTGCACGTGTGCCACCGCGTGGTGGTGCTCTACCAGGGGCAGGTGGCCGACGAGCTCGTCGGGCACCGCCTCACCGCCGACGCCGTCGTCGGCGCCGCCGTCGGGGCCACCGGCGGCCTCAACCTCGCGACAGGCGGCGCGCCGTCGGCCCCGCCCGGCGCATCCGCCACCACCTCGGCGCACGCCGCCACCTCGGCAGCCGCCGCCCCCTCGTCCACCACCTCGGGAGGAGCGCGATGAGCGCCATCAGCCCCACCGCCGCCGGACCCCGCTGGTGGAACGCCTCGGGCGTCGTGCGCCTCCGCCGCGAAGGCGCCGTCGCCCCCATCCTGGCATTCGCGGTGTTCTTCATCGTCTACGTCATCATCAACCCGTCGCTGCTCACGCGGTTCCAGCTGCAGACCGCGGCGAACCTCGTGGTGCCGCTCGCGCTCGTGGCGCTCGCGCAGCTCGTGATCGTGCTGGTGGGCGGCATCGACATCTCCATCGGCGCCATCATGAGCCTCGCGAACGTGGTGTTCGCAGTGCAGCTGGAGACCATGCCGGTGCCCGTCGCCATCCTGCTCTCGGTCGGCACCGGGCTCGCCTGCGGGTTGTTCAACGGCCTGCTCGTGGCCTACGGAGGGTTGCCCGCCATCGCGGTCACCCTGGCCTCGGCGTTCATCTTCGGGTCGCTGGCCCGCGAGGTGCTCGACGCCCCGGGGGGTGGGGTCACCACCGAGATCTACCTCGCCACCAGCGGCGAACTGCTGCCCTACGTGCCGGTGTCGCTGGTGTGGCTCGCGGTGATCGCGGTGCTGCTCTGGCTGCTGCTGCAGCGCACGGCGCTCGGCCGGCACATCTACGGCGTCGGCTCCAACATGGAGAGCGTGCGGGCCGCCGGCCTCAATGCCAAGCTCACCAAGCTGCTCGCCTTCGGGCTGGCCGGGGTGCTCACCTCGTTCGGCGCGATGATGCTGGCGTCGTCGACGGTCACGGGCGACCCGCGCTCGGGCGATCCCTACCTGCTCTCGTCGATCGCCGCCGTGGCCCTGGCCGGCGCGGTGTTCACCGGCGGGCGCGGCTCGATCATCGGCACCATCCTCGCCGCCTGCACGCTCGGCCTCATCGGCAACCTGCTGTTCTTCGCCGGGGTCAACTCCTACTGGCAGTACGTCATCTCGGCGCTCATCATCGTGGCGGTCGTGGGCCTCCCCGTCGTCTGGCGCAAGGTCGCGTTCCGTGTGAAGGGAATCCGTTCATGAGCACACCCACCCTCACCAGCGCCGGTGCCGCCGAGGCGGCCGGGGCCCCCGACGGTCCCGAGAGCCCCGAGCTCAACACCGGCGCCACCGGCAGGTCGTCGTTCTCCAGCGTCGTCGCCCGGGTGCCGCGCGCGGTCTGGCCGCTGCTGGCCTTCCTGGTGCTGTTCGGCGTCGGCGGGCTCATCCGGCCCAACCTGGTGTCGATCGACTCGCTCATCGGCACGGCCACCTTCGCCATCATCCTGGCCATCGCCTCGTTCGGGCAGACCGTGGCGGTCATCCAGGCGGGCATCGACCTCTCGGTGCCCAACACCATCGGCTTCAGCGCGCTGGCGTTCCTCACCCTGGTGGGACCGCTCGGCCCGGGCGGGGCCTTCGTGGCGGCGTTGCTCGCAGGAGCGCTCATCGGGTTCCTCAACGGTGCCGTCATCGCGAAGCTCGGGCTCACCCCCATCGTCACGACGATCGCCATGAACGGGTTGCTGTTCGGCGTCATCCTGCTCGCGTTCAACTTCTCCGAGCTCACGGTCACGCCCGACTTCGTGATCGCCATCACCTCGGCGAAGATCTCGGTGCTCGGCCTCACCATGCCGGCCGTGCTGCCGCTCGGGCTCGCGCTGATGGTGGTGCTGCAGCTGGTGCTGTCATTCACCGGATGGGGCCGCTCGCTGTTCGTGGTCGGCTCGGCCGCCGAGACTGCACGGCTGGCGGGCCTGCCGGTCGACCGCATCCGCATCACCGGCTACATGCTGAGCGGGCTCTTGGCCGCGTTCGCGGGCATCGTGATCGTGGGCTACTACCAGCAGGCCTCGGCCACCATGGGCGCGAGCTACCTGCTCGCCTCGGTGGCGGCGGTCGTCGTGGGTGGCGCGTCGATCTTCGGCGGACGCGGCTCGGTCGTGGGCACCGTCGGCGGTGCGCTCGTGCTCGGTCAGGTGTCGACCCTCGTGGCGGTCCTCAACCTCGGCGCCAACATCCAGCAGCTCATCTACGGCGTCATCATCCTCCTCGTCATCTCCCTCTACGGGCGGCGGCGGGCGTAGCCACCCCGCGCACCCACACCGAGTGGGCGCAATCGGTCGTCATCGCCTCGTCGAACCGGCAGATTCTGCCCACTCGCGAGCTGGAGGGCCGAGAGGATGTGGGGGGTGTCCCTATGGTTCTTGTCAAGCCGCGATCGGGATCGGGGCTTGGTAGAGGGTGCCGTCGCGGAGCATGGCGTGGAGGACGTCGCAGCGGCGGCGGGCGAGGGCGATGAGGGCCTGGTTGTGTTGCTTGCCCTGAGTGATCTTGCGGTCGTAGTAGGCGCGGGAGACGGGGTCGCGGAGCGCCGCGAAAGCGGACAGAAACAATGCCCGTTTCAGGATCTTGTTCCCGCGTCGGGATGCGTGTTCGCCACGGATCGATGAACCTGACCGGCGGGTGACGGGGGCGAGTCCGGCGTAGGAAGCGAGGTGCCCGGCGGTGGCGAAGTGTTTGCCGGAGACTTCGGTGAGGAGCCGTGCTGCTGTCCTGACGCCGACTCCGGGCATGCTCGTCAGGACGGGGTGAAGAGGGTGGGCCTCCACGAGACGCTCGACCTCGACCGCGATCTCGGCCCGCTGTTCCCGCAATCCCGCGAGTTGTTTCGCAAGACGCGGGAGGACCAGGGTGGCGGCGTTCGTGCCGACCACGACCACGGTCTGTTCGGTGAGGGCCTGGGTGATTTCGGCCGCGATACGTCGGCCGATCCTGGGTGCGAGCTTGGCCAGGCGGTCACCGATCCGCTTCTCGCCAGCGGCTGTGAGGCTGGCCGGTGACGGGTAGCGCTGGAGCAGGTCCATGACCGCGGGGTGGTCCAGTCTTGGCCCGATCACTCTCTCGAGGGCGGGATGGATCTGGGTGAGGAGGCCCCGGACACGGTTGCTAGTCGCGGTGATCTGCTGCGCGAGGTCGTCATCGAAGCCGCAGAGCATCGACAACTCGGCGACCTGCTCATCCGCGAGCTCCAACGACCGCAGCGCGTGCGGCAATGACCTCGCGGCTTCTGCGATGATGGCCGCATCCCGAGCATCGGTCTTCGCTTCACCGGCATGGAGGTCCGCGATGCGACGCATCGCCAGTCCGGGAATATACCCGATCAGAACACCCTCGGCCTGCGCGACCGCGAGTGGCAGAGCACCGATCGTGGCCGGTTGATCGACCACGAACAACACCCGGCCGCGGCTCTTCAGCCCGCCGATCAGGTCGCGGAGCTTCGCTTCATCGTTGGGCAGCGCCTTGTCGAAAAGCCGCTTCCCGGCCCGGTCGACCGCGACCGCGTAGTGTTCTCCCTTGCCAACATCGACACCGATGAACACATCGACATCGTCATAGCCGACGATGCTCGTTCCCATCTCCGCTCCCTTCGTTCGAACCGACCAGAGTCGGCCAGAACCAGTAGCGGCGAGTCTCGGCATCCACGTTACGAACGGCTCTCAGCGAGGCTGGGTCCTGTCCCTATCAGCGATCACACGCCGCCAACCGGGCCCGGTGACAACACCCCCCAGATCATCAACAGCGACAGGGGGCAACGATCATGCCGGACCCAGCAGGCCAACACCCACCAGGATCACCCAAAGGCAGGCACGAACAAAGTAACGGGGCACGCCCCGACCCGCCGTGCGCCTTACCCGCATTCTGTGATCGACCCGTCATGAAGTGCCCTCTCTCGCTGGGTGGTCTCTAGTGGTCAGTGCAACAGGTAGGGTTCGATGATCTCAGCTGGGGTGGCGAAGT
>NZ_JANLCN010000002.1 GCF_024979255.1 Herbiconiux moechotypicola | reverse complement strand
AGAAATACGCCATCATCAACACCCCTCAATCGTCAGGCGTTGCACACACCGCTAGAACCTGCGCTGGATGAGGGGGCATTTCGTGACCGGTCGATCGGTGGGTATGGGAGGGTGGGGGCTGGGGAATGAGATTCGAGGGGGTAGCCGTGGCTGTGACGGGGAGAGTGGCCATGTTCGGCGCACTGGTGGTGGGCGCATCGCTCACGGTGGCAGGGTGCACGATCGCACCGACGCAGGTCGCACGTCCATCCGAGGCCGCGCCGAAGCCGTCCCCCACGAATGCCGCCGCGGACACCGGCGATGCCCAGTGGGTCAGGGCGAATTCGCTCTACGCCGAGGCCGTCTGCCCGACGAACGCCGCTCGTGAAGAGCTCTATGAGGCACTCGACACCAACGACATCGCCCAACTCGCACCTGTGGCGGCGTCCGCGTCGAGTGCGTTCGATGCAGCCGCCGACGTCTTCCTCGAGAATTCGTGGCCGGCCGAGATCGAGGTGGACATCCACTTCCTCGGCGAGACCTCCGCCCAGCTCGCCGAGAGCTGGGGAGCAGTGGCCGCGTCAGCCGACATGACCGCCGCGAACGCGGTCGGGTTCCCCGACGCGCAGACGCCCTACGAAGCCGCGCAGCGCATCCGAAAGACCCTCGACGAGCACGGGCAAGAGTCAGCCGGCTGCTGAACCAAGGCAGCTCGGACGGGTGCACCCCCCGCGCGACGCCGAATGCGCCAGCGGGCCGAGAGAGACACGCGGGCGGGCCCGGAGGCTCAGGCCGCGAAAGTGAGGGTGGGGAGGCCCGGGGTGTCGGCGCGGGTGGTGAAGAGGGCGCCGGCTTCGGGTTCGGCGTCGGCGGGGAGGTTCTCGCGCGAGGTGGTGATGTAGAGGGTGCGGAGATCGGGGCCGCCGAGGGTGCACGAAGTGACGCGCGAGACCGGCAGCTCCACCACCTCGACGAGGGCGCCCGAGGCGTCGTAATGGTGCACGGCCGAGCCGTCGTAGAGCGCCACCCACACACCACCGGCGGAGTCGACGCAGAGGCCGTCGGGGTTGCCGACGCCCTCGGGCAGGTGCACCCAGGGGCGCCGCGAGGTCAGCTCGCCGCGCGCATCCACGTCGAACACGTCGATGCGGCGAGTGGGGGTGTCGGCGTAGAAGGCCAGCGAGCCGTCGCCGGTGAAGCCCAGTCCGTTCGTGATCGTGAGCCCGCCGAAGAGCGCCTCCACCGGCTCGCCGGGCGCACCGAGGCGGTACATCGTGCCCGCCCCGTCGGCGAACCCGTACTGCAGCGACCCGCAGAGCAGCCGCCCGAACGGATCGCACGACCCCTCGTTCATCCGGAAACCTTCGGCGATCACCGGCCCCGAGCTCCACTCCCGCTCACCGTCGGCATCGAAGAGTTCGAACGCCCGCTCGGTCGCCACCACGAAGCCACCGGATGCGCGGGGTCGCACCATCGCCGCGATCAGCGAGCCGGTGTGCAGCCGCGTCACCGCGCCGTCGGGTGCGAGCGAGAGCACGTCGCCCGCGAACATGTCCACGAGCTTCAGCCCGCCCCACGCCTCGTGCCAGACGGCACCTTCGCCGTGGAACGTGATCGGATCGGTGAGCTGCTCGGCACGCATGATTCCACGCTAGCGCGAGGGCCGAGCCGGTCCCGCACCGGCGGCTCGGCCCCCGCGCCTCAGCTGTCACCCGAGCGCGACGGCGAACCCCGACGGCGGCAGCACCAGCGTCCGCGGCCCCGAGGTCTGCACCTCGCGCACGAGCACGCCCGACGAGTCGTACACGTGCACGGTCGCCTCCCGATCGGCGGGCCCGATACGCACGGGCACGGGCGTCCGCAGCCCGTTCTGCACGAGCTGCACCGCCGCGTGCTCACCCGAGGCCGCGAAGGTCGCCACCGCAGGCCGCACGAGCAGAGCGTCCAGCTGCGCGGTGCCGTCGGTCGCCGTCACGCGCACCTCCGGAGCGCCGGCCGGTACGGGCACCGGCAGCCGAACGGGCAGCAGCGCTCCCGGCACCGGCGTGATGCCCTGCGCGCCCACCTCCGACTCGATCGTGCCGAGCGGCAGTCGCCCGGCCGTCCATCGCGTGACCGGCGTCGTCTCCGATCCGCTCTCCACGTGCCAGGTCACCGGCTCCACGATCCGGAGGCCCGCCACCGCATCCGCCACCGCGCCGAGCAGTTCGCCCGCCGCTGCACCGTGGCCTGCACCCGCCGACCCGCTCCCGCGCGAACGAGATTCCTCCGCCGCATCCAGCCCGAACGTCGCACTCTCCCCCGCCTCGAGTTCGAGCACCGCCCCGTTCCACGACGACTCCTCCGTCCAACTCGACTCCGGCGTCACCACCTCGCCGTCGGTCACCACCGCGTCCTCGGCCTGCACCACCGACAGCCCCGATCGCGAGTCGAGCACGCTCACCGAGTTCGCCAGCGCCGCCACCTCGGGATGCGCGTCGAGCGCGAGCATCGACAGCAGCCCGTGGATGGTCGACTCGGCCCCCGAGTTGCGGTTGATCGACCCGTCGGGCTGGATGCCGTCGAACGTCACCCCGGTCACCGGGTCGTACATCGGCTCGCCCACCGGGTTGAGTCCGAAGTACCAGGCGGCCTGCAGCCCCGCCAGCTCGTCGAAGCCGCCTGAGCCCGAGGCATCGGCCGTCGCGAGCAGGTTCTGCACCCGCGAGTCCACCCCGTAGGCGATCTGCACCGTCTCGGTGGGGGTGGGGTACCACCCGTTGTCGGGCCCGCCGGCGGCGAGCAGCGTGGGCGCGAACCGGGCCGACTCCACGACGGCGGGCTCCAGCAGTGCGGGCTCACCCAGGGCGACGGATGCGCGGGCGAGCGCCCCCGACATCTGCGACGACCAGGCGTGCCACATCGACCGCGACTGCGCCCACGGCAGCGCGGCCCCGTAGGGCCACGACTCGGCGGCGGCCGGCGTGGCCGTGGTGGCGGCCATCGCCGCGACCCCCTCGGCGAGCTTGGCCGTAGACGCGCGCACGGCGTCGTCGTCGGGAGCCGCCGCGACGTAGGCGCTCAGCCCGAGCACCGCCTCGGCCGTCGCATCCGCCCCGTCGACGATCAGCCACGCCGGCACCTCGACGCCGTCGGCCTGCACGGTCTCGCCGTAGCGCACGAGCACCTCCCGGTCGACGGCGGCGACCCCGAGCCGCAGCCGCTCCTGCAGGAACGCGGCGAACTCGGGATCGGTGTCGCGGAACGCCGCGCACCCCTCGCCGAAGGCCCAGAGGGTGCGCGCCAGCCAGTAGCTCTCCTCGGAGTCGCTCGGGTCGGGCAGCTCCACCGGCTCGGCGCTCGGGTTGAGCTCGCCGTCGGGCTGCATCCAGAGCACCACGTTGCCCGCATCCTCACCCGAGTCGGTCTGGAAGTAGGCGAGCGCGCGTAGAACCTCATACGCCTTGTCACGAGCAGCGGGATCGCCCTGCTGCCAGGCACGCAGGTACACGACGGCCGCCCGGGCCACGTCGTCGCTGTTGAAGGCACCTTGGGCGTAGTCGCCGGTCTCGGGGTCGAGCGGGCCGCCGCCGACACGCTCGAAGGTGCCTCCGTCGCGCGCATCCGCATAGGTCCACGGCAGGGTGAGCGAGGGCTCGGTGTCGAGGCGGTAGCTCGTGTGACCCTCGACGGTGCCCGGCGACACCTCGTCGAGCAGGAAGTCGAGGTGGTCGAGGTTCGTGAGGGGCGCGGCAGTGTCGGTCGCAGGCGCAGCGGGCGAAGCAGGCGCGGCAGGTGCAGCGGCCGCCGCCGACGCCCCCACCACCCCCGCTCCTCCGAGCACGAGGGTGACGGATGCGGCGGCCGCCGCGAGCCGCAAGGACAGGTTTCTCATCGTCGAGCGCCTTCCAGAAGGGGGTGGTGGGTGGGATGCCTCAGGTGTGCAGCAGTCTCGCGACCCCGATCTTGGAGTCGGCCATGCCGTAGAACACGAAGTGCTGCCCGTCGATCTCCTCGATCGCGGTGGGGAACACCACGTTCGGCACGATGCCGCTGCGCTCCTCCTCGGTCTCGGGGGCGAGCAGCGGCTCCGCCGTGCGCGCCAGCACGATCGACGGGTCGTCGGCGTCGAGCAGAAGGGCTCCCGCCGCGTAGTTCACCTTCTGCTGCTGCGAGAAGGCGCTGTCGATCACCCCGGTCACGCCGTGGTGGATGAGCAGCCAGCCCTCTGGCACCCGCAGCGGCGCCGGTCCTCCACCGATCTTGAGCTCCTCGAACGGGAACGCGGGGCCGGCGAGAAAGCGGTGCCTCGTCCAGCGCGTGAGCTCGGAGAGGTCGCGCGCGACGGCCTCGACCGGCACGTACGAGATCCAGATGCTCTGACGCGCATCCGTCACCCCCGCCGGCAGCCGCACGCCCTCGCCCGGCTTGGTCTCGCCGAGGTCCCACATCGGCCGGTGCAGCACCGCGTACGACGGCGTGCCATCGGGGGCCGTGACCGGGGTGGGGAAGAACACGGTGTCCTTGTTGTGGAAGAGCCCGAGGTCGATCGACAGCTCGTCGTCGTAGGCGAAGGTGACGGGCCCGAGGCGGCGCCACGACCGCAGGTCGTCCGACACGGCGAGCGCCGTCCGCGGCCCGAGCGGACCGTAGGCGACGTAGGTCATCAGGTGCAGACCGGATGCGCCGAGTGACGGAATGAACGTGACCCGCGGGTCTTCGACGCCCGCGTTGTGGGCGCCCCGCTCGAACTCCCGGTCGGGTGCGAGCACGACGCCCTGCCGTTCGACTCCGGTCGGCACACCACCCTCCACGACGACCCTGGCGAGGCCGACCCGCGACACGTTGCCGGAGGCCACGAGCCGCGGCAGCAGGTAGAGCTCGCCGTCCGTGCCGCGGCCCGAGGCGGGGTTCAGCACCCCCTCGGCCTCGAGTTCGCTGCCGGGCTCCGGCTCCATCACGATGCCGGCCCGCTCGAGGCGGTAGGGCACCTCGGTGGACACGGTGCCGGTGGCGCCGGTTGCGCCGGCGGTGCTGCTGCTGGTGGTGGGGGTCATGGTCATCCTTTCACTCCCGATCCGAGGTCGCTCGACACGAAGTACCGCTGGAACACGATGAACAGCACGACCACCGGGGCCGCGAGCACCACCGCGCCGGCGAGGATCGCGCCGAAGGGGTTGTCGGTCGACGCTGCGACCGTGGAGATGTAGTTCGCCAGCGACACGGCCAGGGGCTGCATCGAGGCGTCTTTGGTGATGAGGAACGGCCAGAGGAATTCGTTCCACGGGCCGATGAAGGTGAGCAGCACGGCCGTCACGAGCGCCGGGCGCACCAGGGGCAGGGCCACGCTCCAGAGCAGGCGCAGCTCGCCCGCCCCGTCGATCCGGGCCGCCTCGAACAGCTCCTTGGGCAGTTGCAAGAAGTACTGCCTGAAGATGATCACCGCCGTCGAGTTGATGAGGAAGGGCAGGATCATGCCCAGGTGGGTGTCGCTCAGCCCGTAGTCGCGGGCGATCAGCACGTAGAGCGGAATCTGCAGCAGCTGGAACGGAATGACCTGCACCAGCAGCGCCAGCGCGAAGGTGGCGTTGCGCCCGCGCCACTGCAGCATGGCGAGCGCGTAGCCCGCGAGCACGCCGAACACCACCGTGCCGAGCAGCACTCCGCCCGTGAAGATGCCCGAGTTCACCAGGCCCGACACGAGGTCGATGCGCTCGTTCACGTTGACGTAGTTGTCGAGGGTGAGGTTCGCCGGGTTCGGGAAGGCACCCGCGAGGGTGGGGTCGGTCTCCTTCTGCAACGACCCGATCACCATGTAGTAGAAGGGGAAGAGGAACACGATCGCGCCCGCGAAGAGCACGACGTACCTCAGCACGGCGCCGCGTCTGGTCATGACTCCCTCTCCCCCACGAAGCGGTTCTGGATGAAGGCGATGACGAGCACGCCGATCACCAGCACGATGCCGATGGCCGCGGCCACGTCGGGCTGCCCCTGCTGGATGCCGAGCTGGTACATCATGAGCACCGGCGAGGTGGAGGCCCCGTTCGGGCCGCCGCCCGCGGTGAGCAGGTAGGGCTCGGTGAAGAGGTTCGCCCCGGTGACGGTCGAGATGAGCAGCACCAGCAGGGTCGCCGGCCGCACTCCCGGCACCGTCACCGCGAAGAACTGACGGATGCGCCCGGCGCCGTCGGTCGCGGCCGACTCGTAGAGCTCCTTGGGCACGTTCTGCAGCGCCGCGAGGTAGAGCAGGATGTAGAAGCCCAGCTGCTTCCAGGTGACGTAGAGGGCGATCACCGGCATGGCGAGCTGCTCGTTGATGAGCCACGACGGGTCGGGCGCGAGCGGCCCGAGGATCGTGTTGACGAGGCCGCTGCCGCTGAACAGGAACAGCCACACCGCCACCACCGCCACGCTCGCCGTGACGTAGGGCACGTAGTAGCTCACCCGCAGGAAGGTGCGGGCGTGCACCGCCCGATTGAGGGCGGAGGCCAGCAGCAGCGACAGCACCACCGTGAGCGGCACGTTGATGACGAGGAACACCCCGACGTTCGCGAAGGAGCGGAGCACCTGGTCGTTGGTGAAGGCGTAGACGTAATTGTCCAGCCCCACGAACGGCCGGTCGGGCTCCGCCCCCGGAGCGGCGAAGAAGAAGTCGTGGAACGAGATCCACACCGCGTAGACGATGGGGAACGCGAACACGAGGATCACGAACGCCAGGTAGGGCGAGCTGAACAGCAGCCCGAGCGGCTGGCGCCCGAGGAGGCGCTTCATGGTGACTCCTAGGGCTGCGAGGCCAGGTCGTCGATCTTCGCGGCGGCGTCGTCGAGTGCGGTGTCGACGTCTCCCTCGCCGAAGATCACGGCCTTGCTCCACGCGTCGCGGAAGGTCTGCATGATCTGGACGGTGTTGGGCCCGGCCGGCACCTCGACGGTGCGGCTCGCCTGGTCGCCGAACTGCACGTATTCGGGATGCGCGGCGAAGTAGTCGGCGTAGACGGTCGGCAGGTCCTGCCGCAGCGGCATCTGGCCGGTGGCCTCGAGGAAGGCGCCGTCCTGCTCCTCGCTGGTGGCGAACTTCAGCACCTCCCAGGCCGTGCCCTTGTTCTCGCAGGCCGAGAACAGACCGATGTTCTTCGCATCGCTGAAGGTCCAGGTCTCGTCGGCCGGCGTGCCGTCGGGGGTGGGCACCGGAACGGCACCGAAGTCCATGTCGCCGTAGACCGAGATGGCCCACGGGCCCACGATGGCCATCGCGGCCTGACCGTCGGCGAAGGCGTCGCCCTGGTACATCTCCTGGCCGGCCAGCTTCTGGTCGTAGAGCTCGCGCCAGAACTGCGCCACCTCGTAGCCGGCGTCGTCGGCGAAGGTTGCTGCGCCGTCCTCCACGATCTGCGAGCCACCGGTGGCCGCCGCGTAGAGCGGGTAGAAGTCGAACTGCATCTGGTAGAACTCGCTCGTGGGAGCCGGCTGGATGGCGTAGGGCGAGACCCCGGCGTCGACCAGCGCCTTCGAGGTGGCGAGGAAGTCGTCGTAGGTCGACAGCGCCGGGTTCTCGGGGTCGAGGCCGGCCTGGGCGAACAGGGCCTTGTTGTAGAAGATGACGACGGGGTTCGACTTCCACGGGAACTGGAAGTAGTCGCCGTCGGCGTTCTGGTACTGCTCGGCGAGCGCGCCGGAGCGCTCCTCGATGTAGGAGGCGCCGTCGGGGAAGCTCGAGAGGTCGACGAGTCCGCCCTGCTTCTCGAACTGTCCCACGGCGCTCGGAGCCGTGTTGAGCACGAGACAGGGCGCGTTGCCCGCGGTGATGGCGGCGCCGATCACCTCTTCGCTCGACTTGCCGGCGGGGATCTCCTGGGCGGTGATCTGCTCATCCGGATGCTCGGCGTTCCACGCCTCGACCATCTGCTTGCCCCAGGTCACCTCGGCCTCGTTGTTGGAGTACCAGATGGTGATGGGGCCGGTGGCCGTGAGGTCGTCGGAGGAACCGCCGCCACCGCCCGAGCAGGCGGCCAGCACGAGCGAGGCGGCCAGCGCGCCGGCGACCGCGACGGTGCGGCCGGCGGAGCGCCGGGCGGAACGGGTGACGGATGGGCGGGGTGCGTGCGGGGCGATGCCCTCAGGCGGCCTCGTCGCTGAGGCCTTGCGGATGTGCACGGTGGTGCTCCTTTCGGTGGCGGCCGGGGCCGCGGTTCTCAGGCGCGCGCGCCGGTGGGCGCGGGGCCGGACGGGGAGGGCCCGGTGGAGACCGGGCCGGTCGAGGCGCGCACCACGAGGTGCGCGGGCGGGAGGTCGACGTCGGCGACCGGGTCACGGTCGGCGATGGCCGCGAGCAGCGACCGGGCGGCCGCCTCGCCCCACAACTGAGGGTCGGACCGCACCGAGGTCAGCGCGGGGTAGACGTAGCGGGCGATCTCGGAGTCGTCGAACCCCGTGATCGAGAGATCGCCCGGCACCCGCAGGCCCCGCTCGTGGGCCACACCGAGACCGGCGATGGCCATCGGGTCGTTGTCGTAGACGATCGCGGTGGGCGGGTTCGCGAGATCGAGCAGCCGCGCCGTCGCGGCGGCGCCGTGGGCCGCGGTGAAGTCGGTCTCTTCGACGAGCCCGGCATCGAGCCCGGCCGCCGCCATGGTCGCGGCGAAGGCCGCGTGCCTGCGCTGGGCGTGCATCATGCGCAGCGGGCCGATCACGTGGGCGATGCGGCGGTGCCCCTGCTCGATGAGGTGCTGCGTGGCCGCGGCGGTGCCCGGGGTGTCGTCCAGCGCGACGGCCGGGAACGGCGAGCCGGGGGTGCGGCCGAGCGTGACGGCGGGGAGCCCGAGCTCGGCGAGCAGCGGGATGCGCGGGTCATCCCGCCGCAGGTCGGTGAGGAAGACCCCGTCGACCCGCTTGTCGGCAGCGAGGGTGCGGTAGACCGCATCCTCGTGCTCGTCTCCGCCGACCACGCTGAGCACGAGGGCCCGCCCCTCGGCGACGAGCACCCGCTCGACCCCGGCGATGAACGACGGGAAGAACGGGTCGGCCGAGATGATCTCGGGGTCGCGGGCGATGACGAGCCCGCAGGCGTACGACGTGCTGGTGGAGAGGGAGCGCGCGCTCACGCTCGGGCGGTAGCCGAGCTCGCGGGCGACCCGCAGGATGTGATCGCGCGAGCGGGCGGAGACGCCCGGCCGGTCGTTGAGGGCGAAGGAGACGAGGCCCTTGCTCACCCCCGCCGCGCGGGCGACGTCGGTGATGGTGGGCTTCGGGTTCACGGCCTGATTCACGTCATCCACCTCCTCGCTCCACTCTGAACCGGTTTAGAAGAACCCTAGACCGGTTCAGCCACCCCCGCAAGGGGGACATCCGCCCCATGGTGACGTGAACATGAGATGCGCGGGGCGTGCCATGATCGAGGGGTGACTTACATCGCCGCCGATGCCCGCTACGAATCCATGGTCTACAAGCGCTCGGGGCGCAGTGGACTGCTCCTGCCCGGCCTCTCCCTCGGCCTCTGGCACAACTTCGGGCACGAACGCCCGATCGACACCCAGCGCGCCATCCTGCGCCGCGCCTTCGACCTCGGCATCACCCACTTCGACCTCGCGAACAACTACGGGCCGCCCCCCGGCTCGGCCGAGACGAACTTCGGCCGCATCTTCGCCGAAGACCTGGGGCCCTACCGCGACGAGATCATCGTGTCGTCGAAGGCCGGCTACCACATGTGGCCCGGGCCGTACGGCGAGTGGGGCTCGCGCAAGAACCTGCTCGCCTCGCTCGACCAGTCCCTCGGCCGTCTCGGCCTCGACTACGTCGACATCTTCTACTCCCACCGCTTCGACCCCGACACCCCGCTCGACGAGACCATGGGGGCGCTGGCCACCGCCGTGCACTCCGGCAAGGCGCTCTACGTGGGCGTGTCGAACTACTCGCCCGAGCAGACCCGGGAGGCCGCGCGCATCCTGGCCGAGCACAAGATCCCGCTCACCATCCACCAGCCCCGCTACTCCATGTTCGACCGCCACATCGAAGACGGGCTGCTGCCCGTGCTCGACGAGGTGGGAGCCGGCAGCATCGTCTTCTCACCGCTCGCGCAGGGCCTGCTCACCGACCGCTACCTCGACGGCCACGTGCCCGCCGACTCGCGGGCGGCGACCTCGCACTTCCTCTCGCAGAAGGGCATCGACGAGGAGTACCTCGGCCGCGCCCGGGCACTCAACGAGATCGCCGCGGGCCGTGGGCAGACGCTCGCGCAGCTCGCGCTGAGCTGGGTGCTGCGGCACCCGCAGGTGACCTCGGCGCTCATCGGCGCCTCGAGCGTGACCCAGCTCGAGCAGAACGTGGCCGCCCTCGACGCGGCACCGCTCGACGCCGACGAGATCGCCGCGATCGAGCCCTACGCGGTGCACGGCACCGGCCGCACGGCGTAGCGCCGGGCGAGCAAAGTAAGCAGGCAGGTAGGCCGGGCAGGCCGAGACAGGCGCGAAGAGGAGCCGGGATGCAGCCAGGATCGAACTCGCCAGGATCGAACTGGCCAGGATCGAACTGGGCGGGCACGCACCGCTTCGCCGCCGGCGCGCTCGTCGAGCCGAGATCGGTGGCCGAGGCGCAGGAGGTGGTCGCGGCGTCCCGGCGCGTGCGCGCCCTCGGGTCACGGCACTCCTTCAACGACCTCGCCGACCCGGGCGACGGCGGAGTGCTGCTCAGTCTCGAAGCGCTCGACGCGGAGGCCGACCGCGAGCTGCGCATCGACCCCCTCGCCCGCACGGTCTCCGTACCCTCCGCCACCCGCTACGCCACGCTGGCCACGCACCTCGAGGCGGCCGGCTGGGCGCTCGAGAACATGGGGTCGCTCCCGCACATCTCGGTCGGTGGCGCCGTCGCGACCGGCACCCACGGCTCGGGTGACCGCAACCGCAACCTGTCGGCCGCGGTGGTCGGAGTCGAGCTGATCGACGGCACCGGATCGCTCGTGCGGATCGACGACGGCGACGAGCGGTTCGGCGGTGCCGTCATCGCCCTCGGCGCCCTCGGCGTCACCACCCGGCTCACCCTGCGCATCCGGCCCAGCTATCGCATGCGGCAGGACGTGTACCTCGACCTGCCCTGGGAGACCGCGCTCGGCCGTTTCGACGAGGTGATGGGCGGCGCCTACAGCGTGAGCCTGTTCACCGACTGGCGGGACTCGGGCGTGCACCAGGTGTGGGTGAAGTCGCGCGTCGACGACGGGCCCGTGGATGCGGACGCCGGCTGGTTCGGGGCGCGCTCCGCCGGCGCGAAGGTGATGTCACCCGCCGACGAGGGGCACGACAACACGACCGTGCAGGGCGGGGTGGAGGGCCCCTGGTGCGAGCGGCTGCCGCACTTCCGCATCGACGCCACCCCGTCGAACGGCGACGAGATCCAGACCGAGTACTTCGTCGACCGCTCCGTCGCGCCCGCCGCGCTGGAGGCGGTGCGGTCGCTGGCGTCGCGCATCCGGCCCCACCTGCTCGTGTCGGAGGTGCGCACGGTCGCGGGAGACGGGCAATGGCTGAGCCCCACCCGGGGTGCGGCGAGCGTCGGCATCCACTTCACCTGGCAGAACCACCCCGAGGCGGTGCGCGAGCTGCTCCCCGTGGTGGAGGCGGCGCTGGAGCCGTTCGAGCCGCGGCCGCACTGGGGCAAGTGGTTCGCGCTCGACGGCGGGGCCGTGGCGGCGCGCTACCCGACGCTCGGCCGCTTCGCGGAGCTCGCCGAGCAGCTCGATCCCGGGCGCCGCTTTCGCAACCCGTACCTCGAGCGGGTTCTGGGCCTGCCCCGCTGACTCTCAGGCGCATCCCAGGCACCGCCCCGGAGACCGCAAGAGCGCCACGGTTGACTGGGTTCATGGACGTCAGCGCCGCACCAGCCGGCACCCTCGCCACCCGCCCCGCCGTCGGCACCCAGGAGATGCTCGCCTTCGCGGTGGGCCTGCGCGACACCGTGCAGCGGCTCTCGATGGAGCACCGCTTCGCCGTGGCCGAGGTGGAGACGAAGGTGATGATCCTCCGCGAGGAGTTCTTGCACCTGCATCGCTACAACCCGATCGAGCACGTGAAGTCGCGGGTGAAGTCGCCGAAGAGCCTCATCGAGAAGGTGCTGCGCAAGGGTTGCGCACCGGATGCGGAGGCGATCCGGGCATCGATCCGCGACATCGCGGGAGTGCGGGTGACGTGCTCGTTCATCCAGGACTGCTACCGGGTGCTCGAGGCGCTCACGGCGCAGGACGACCTGCGGGTGCTCGAGATCAAGGACTACATCGCCGAGCCGAAGGCGAACGGGTACCGGAGTCTGCACGCCATCGTCGAGGTGCCGGTGTTCCTCTCGTCGGGGGCGCTGCCGCTGGCGGTCGAGATCCAGATCCGGTCGGTGGCGCAGGACTTCTGGGCGAGTCTCGAGCACAAGATCTTCTACAAGTACGACGGCGAGGTGCCCGAGCGGCTGCGCGCCGAGCTCGCTGCCGCAGCGGCGTCGGCGGCGGCGCTCGACGATCGGATGGAGCAGTTGCACGCTGAGGTGCACGGCGCCTCCGACCTCGCCGACGACGGCTTCGACGAGCTCACGCTGCAGCGCCTCTGGGGTCTCGCCCACACCCCGTGACGGCCGGAGCGGCGGCGACGGCGTCCGCGCCCAGCGTCAGCGAGCGAGGGCCGCGCGGAGATGGGCGGCGAGCGGTTCGGCGGGGAGACCGTGGTCGGCGGCGCCCGGGATCACCTCGAGGCGGGCGCCGGGCAGCAGGCGCACGAGCTCCTCGGCGGCCGACTCGAGCAGTGGCCAGGTGCGCTCGCCGCGCATCACGGTCACGGGGGTCGTGACCGCCACCATCTCCCGGGTGGGCACCGCCAGAGTGGTGGTGATCGTGGCGTCGTAGACGACCGACTGGGCGATCGCCTCGAGCGCCGGGAAGAACGGGGCGTGTTTGATCTGCTCCACCACCTCGGCCGGCAATCCGATGCCCTCGCGCTGGAACAGCGACACCGCGTCACCCGGGCGGCCGTCGTCGACGAGCGCCTGGAGTCTCGCGGGGAGCCCGGGGTCGAGCTGCGCCCGCGCATCCGGATCGAACCGGAACGGTGCTTCGTAGAGGAACACCCGGTCGACCCCCACGCCCGCCGCGGCGGCGGCCAGCGCCAGCACGCCGCCCGACGAGAAACCGAACACGGATGCGCGCCCTCCGACGAGATCGATGACCGCGGCGAGGTCGTCGATCTCGCGCTCGATCGCGTACGGCCGGATGTCGCCGCTGTCGCCGCGGGCCCTGCGGTCGTAGACCACCGTCGCGATGCCCTCGGGGGCGAGCAACTCGGCGATCGGGAGGCAGGTGTCGCGGAGGTTGAACGCCCCGCCGACGAAGACGATCGCCGCCCCACCCTCGGCGCCAACGTCCGACCGCTGGTAGGCGATCGACGTGCCGTCCTTCGAGACCGTCCGCTCCATCACGACCGTCACCCTCTTCCTCGCCGCGCCCACCGCGCATCCGCTCGCCTCACGACAGCACTCGCGCGATATGTGGACATCGTACACATCCTCCCGTACCGTCGGAACATGACCGACGCGCCGGCTCCGCCCCACGACCTCGACCATCGCTTCACAGCACCCATCGGCGTCGACGTGAAGGGTGAGACGTGGAGCTGCGTCGAGATGCGCGGCTCGGCCGAGTTCTTCGGCACCGGCCGCTCGGTGAAGATCGAGGGCACGATCGACGGCATCCCCTTTACCTCGGGCTTCATGCCGACCGGTCGCGGCGGCCACATGGTCTCGGTGAGCGCCGCCCTGCGCAAGAAGCTCGGCAAGGCCGTCGGCGACGACGTCGAGCTGCACCTCATCCGCCGCCTGACGTGACCCTGGAGTCCGCCGGTATAACTCGTTATACTGAGCGCATGAAGACAGCGATCTCCCTCTCAGACGGCGACTTCGAGCGCTTCGATCGCGTGGCGGCTCGCAACGGCATGAACCGGTCCGAGTTCTTCCGCGTCGCCGCGAGCAGGTTCGCCGACGATCTCGAGGGAGACAAGCAGCTCACGGCCCTCGCCAACGCCGCGATCGAGCGGGCGGGTCAGCCGAGCCGAGACGGCGCGTTCCTCTCCGAGTCGCAGGCGCGCATCCAGGCCGGCACCGAGTGGTGATCGCGCGCGGCGACATCGTCTGGGTCGACTTCGGAACCCCCCGAGGGTCCGAGCCGGCGAAGGTGCGGCCCGCGATCGTGCTGCAGGAGGATTGGCTGCTCGAGACCACGATCAGCACGGTGACCGTGGTTCCCCTCACCCCCAATACTGGGCTCGAAGCCTTCCCCGGCAACGTGCTGCTGCCCGCGGAGGCTTCCGGACTCGAGAAGGACTCGGTCGCGGTGGTCTCCCAGCTCGGCCCGGTGAGCCGCGAGTTCCTCGATCCCTACCCGGTCGGCAAGACGCCACGATATCTGCTCAATCGCGTCATGGAGGGCGTGCGGCTGTCGATCGGCATCTGAGCCCTCGGCCGGCGATGACGCGGTGAACGCTAACTTGCACAGCTGTGTGCACTTTAGTACGATCGCGGAGTGACGAGCACGACCCTGCACACGCGAGCCCGCGCCCCGCGGCGCGACGCGGCCGAGAACCGCGAGGCGATCCTGCGCGCCGCGTCGAGCGTGTTCCGGCGCGAACCCGAGGCGTCGCTGGATGCGGTGGCCGTCGAGGCGGGCCTCTCCCGCCGCGCGCTCTACGGTCACTTCGCCTCGCGCGACGAGCTGCTCGCCGAGCTCCTCACCCGCGGCGGAGCCCGCATCTCCTCCGCCGTGGCCGAGGTGCGCGACGACGACCCCCGCCGGCGGCTCGCCCTGATCGGGGCCGCGCTCTGGCAGGAGGTGCAGGAGGTGCGCGTGATCGCCCAGCTCGCCCTGCACGGCCCGCTCGAACGCACCGTCGCCGACGCCCTGCGACCGGTGCGCGCCGCGGTGCGCGAGGCCGCCCGCGACGGGATCGCGGCCGGCTGGTTCCGGCCCGACCTGTCGGTCGAGTCGCTCGCGCGGCTCGTGGAAGACGCGGCCATCGCCGTGCTCGACGAGGCCGTGCGCTCCGACCTGGGTGAGAACGACGGCCGGCGCCTGGTGATGTCGGTCGGGCTGTCGGTGGCGGGACTGTCGTGGCGCGACACCGCGGCGCTGCTGGACGAGTGGGATGAACGGGACGGGGAACACGCATGAGAATCGACGCGATCGGCATCACCAAGGGCAAGAACGGCGTCCCCCTGCCGTCCACCACCCTCTCCTACGAGTCGGGTGCCGTCACCGTGGCGGTCGCCGAGCAGGGCGACCAGCCGGTCGTGCTCGCGCTCATCGCGGCCGGCCGCATGCACCCCGACTCCGGCTCGGTCACCCTCGACGGTGCGCCGGCCACCGCCCCGCTGCGCGACCGCGTCGCCCTGGTCGACGCGCCCGAGGTGAGCGAGCCCGCCCCCGACCTCGCCCTCGCGACGGTCCTCCGCGAGGAGCTCGCCTACGCGAACCGCCCCTCCGGCCGCCGCGCCGTCGAGCAGGCCATCACGGATGCGCTGCACGCCAACCGCGAGCTCGGCCTGACCGTCGAGGGAGACGTCGACGGCGACATCGACGACCGCACCCCGGCCCAGCTCGCCCGCATCCCGGTGCGCGACGTCCCACCCGCCCTCCGCATCCGTCTCCTCACCGAGCTCGCGCTCTCCCGCCCGGGCGTCGAGGCGCTGGTGCTCTCCTCACCCGACCGCCACGGCGGTTCCCCCTTCGTCTGGAACGCCATCGCTCACGACCTCGCCTCCCGCGACGTGGCCGTGCTGGTTGTCACCGGCGCCGCCTCCGCCGAGCTGCTGGCACTCCTCGAACCGAACGACTCCCTCGCTCTGGAGACCGACGCATGAAGATCCTCCACCTGGTCGCCACCGAGCTGCGGCGCCTCACCGCCACCGGCATGGCCCGCCTGGCGCTCGTGGCGCTCATGCTCGTGCCCGTGCTCTACGCCGGGCTCTACCTCTGGGCCAACAACGACCCCTACGGCAGCCTCAAAGACGTGCCCGTCGCCCTGGTCGTGGAGGACACCGGGTCGACCCTCGACGGCAAGGCCGTCAACTACGGCGAAGAGGTGCGCGACCAGCTGCTCGACGACGCGAGCGTGGGCTGGCACGTGACCACCGCCGAAGAGGCGGCCGCGGGCGTGCGCGACGGCGAGTTCGACTTCATCCTCACCCTCGGACCCGACTTCTCGAGCGCGCTCACCTCGGCGAGCGGCGACTCCCCCACCCAGGCCGTGGTGCAGCTCACCACCAACGACACCAACAGCTTCCTCGCCACCACCATCGCCGGCCAGGTGGCCGAGAAGGTGCGCGCGAGCATCACCGAGCGGGTGGGCAAGGAGGCCGCGCTCACCCTGCTGAACGGCTTCGCCACCGTGCGCAGCAACCTCGTGGAGGCCGTGGACGGCGCCACCACCCTCGCCGACGGCACCACCACGGCCGCCGAGGGCGCGGCGACGCTCGCGGCGGGCATCGCCACGGCGAGCGACGGCGCCTACTCCCTCGCTCAGGGTTCGGGCTCGGCGAACGTGGGCGCTCAGCAGCTCGACGCCGGGCTGCAGCAGCTGCGAGCCGGCTCGGCCGACCTCCCCTCGCAGACCGCGCAGCTCAATGCCGGCGCCCAGCAGGTGGCCGCGGGCAACGCCCAGCTGGCCACGACCGCCGACCAGGTGGCCGTCGCGGTTCAGGATGCGGTGAACCAGGTTCCCGCGGCCCGCGCCGAGATCGTCGCCATCCTCGACGCCTCCTCGCTCACGCCCGAGCAGAAGGCCGCCGTGCTGGCGCGGCTCGACGAGGTAGGCACCGCGATCGATGACGGCAACGCGAAGGTGCAGGAGGCCGACGCCCAGATCGGCGCGCTCGCCACGGGCAGCGCCCAGCTCGCGGCCGGCACCCAGCAGCTCGCCGACAGCGCTCCCGCCCTCACGAACGGCATCGCCTCCGCCGCCGCCGGCTCGTCGCAGTTGAGCGGCGGCCTGCAGCAGGTGGCTCAGGGGGCCCTCGACCTCAGCACCGGCATGCAGCAGCTCCGCCAGGGCAGCGCCGATCTCAGCAGCGGCCTCAACTCGATCGACAGCGGCGCGGGCACCCTGCGCGACGGCCTCGCCGCCGGTCTCGACGACGTGCCGAACCAGACCGCCGAGCAGCGCGAGGCCTCGGCCCAGACCATCTCCGACCCGGTGGCGCTCGACACCAGCGCGGTCACCAAGGCGAGCAACTACGGCGCCGGCATGGCGCCGTTCTTCATCAGCCTCGCCGCCTGGATCGGCATCTACGCGCTCTTCCTCATCGTCAAGCCGCTCTCGCGCCGCGCGGTGACCGCGCTCAAGCGCCCGTTCACCGTCACGACCGCAGGCTGGGCCACCCCCGCCGTTCTCGGCGCCATCCAGATGGTGGTGGTGTTCGGCATCATCACCCTCGCGCTCGGCTACCAGGTGGAGCACCCGTGGGGGATGCTCGGCTTCATGGCGCTCACCTCGGCGACGTTCGCCACGATCATCCTGGCCCTCAACATCCTGCTCGGCAGCGTCGGCCAGTTCTTGGGCCTGGTGCTCATGGTGCTGCAGCTGGTGACCGCGGGCGGCACCTTCCCGTGGCAGACGCTGCCCGGCCCGCTGCAGGTGCTGCACCAGGTGCTGCCGATGAGTCACGCCGTCGATGGCATCCGTCAGCTGATGTACGGGGGCAACCTCGAGATGGCCGGAGCCGACGCCGGGGCACTCTTCTTCTGGCTGGTCGGCGCCCTGCTCGTGTCGTACCTCGGCGCCCGGCGGCTCACCCGCCACCGCACCCTGCGCGACCTGCGGCCGTCGCTGATCGGGTGAGCCCCGCTCAGCCGGCCAGCAGCCCCAGCTCGGCCGCCGCGATGAGGGCCTCCTCGCGCGAGGTGACGTTCAACTTGCGATAGAGGCTGCGCAACTGCGACTTCACGGTGTTCACCGACACGAACAGCGCTGAGGCGATCTCGGCGGCGCTCCCGGTATCCAGGAGCTGCACGAGCACAGCCGACTCGCGCTCGGTGAGCCGCACGCGCTCCAGCGAGTCGGGCAGAAAAGACGGTCGCTCCGAGACGGATGCGAAGAAGTCGACCACCTCGTGCACCCCACGACGGGAGGCGAGCTCGAGCAACGCATCGCGGTCGACCCTGGGGAGGAAGAGCACCGAGAAGGGCAGCCCGAGCCGCTCCACGAGCGCCACCGTCTCGATGGCGATGTCGATGGCCACCTCTTCGCTGCCGAGCCGGAGGAACACGGCGGCGCGGGCCCAGCTGAGTGCCGCACCGATGTGCTGCGACGCGCCAGGTCGGTGCTTGATGCCGTTGAGCAGCCGCAGCGCCTCGGAGGCGTCGTCGGCCAGCAGGGCGATGAGCGCCCGCGCCAGGCAGATGATGGGGGCGTCGATCGAGCCCGCCGCCAGCACCGACTCCGCTTTCGCGGTGCGGCCCGAGGCGATGAACTCGATCGCGAGCACCCCGCGCAAGGCGTCGGCGTGCACGCGCGCGAACTCGGGTGTTCGCGTGGCATCGAGCTCCAGCTCGAGCTCGATGCTGCCGGCGCGGTGCCGGCCGGTGCCGAGGTCGATCTGCCCCTGCAGCAGCAGGAACACGGCTCGATGCTCCGACGACCGCGCCCCGTCGACCGCGGCGAGCTGCCGCGTGGCCTCGTCGAAGTCGAAGGCCTGCACGGCGAGCAGCCCGCGCGCGAGATGGTAATAGGCCCCGATGTAGCCCGACCGCCAGCCGTCGGGCCAGTGGGCGGCGTCGAGCCGGCGCACCAGCTCTTCGGCCCGGGCGAGGTCGCCCGAGATGGCCAGGGTTCCCGCCATGAGCGAGAGGGGGTGCATGCGGGCTCGCTGCTGCGGAAGATGGCTCGCCGAGGCATACGCCGACGAGAAGGCCTCGAGCGCCCGTGCCCCGTCGCCCCAGTACAGCATCGAGAGCCCCAGCTGGCCGAGGTGGACGTGGGCGTTGCGGCTCAGCTCGTCGCGGTCGGCGGGCGCGAGCTCGTCGTAGAGCCGCAGCGCCTGTTCCGCCGACCGCCCGGCCTGCTCGAAGCGCCCGGTCAGCCGGTAGGCGGTGCTCTCGCCCACGAGCAGGACGAACCGTTCCACCGACCCCGAGCGCGACCCCCTCACTCGAGACGCGGCGATCGCCAGGGTGAACAGGTCGATCGCCCGCATCGCGGACTCGCCGAGCGTCGTGAGACCGATGCCGAGCATCATGGCGAGCAGCGGCTGCTGGCGGATGCGGCCGAGCGGCAGCACCGAGAGCACCTCCACGGTCGCGGCGAGCTCGCTCTCGACCAGGACCGCCCAGTCGCGCAGCACGATGTGGGAGGCGAGCTCGAGGTCGCCTCCCTCGACGGCCGCACGCAGCGCGGTGAGCGGCCGGCCGTGCTCGTCGGCCCAGATCGCGTAGCGCCGTCGGAGCTCCGCCAGGTGGGCCGGCGCCTGAGCAGCGATCTCGTCGCGGAGCGCAGCGCGCACGACGGCAGAGAGATGGAAGACCCGTTCGCCCTCCTCCGTCGACCACAACCCGAGGCCCCTCGCCTCGGCCACCGCGAGATGCTGGCGCACGGCAGGGTCGTTCGAGAGCGTCTCGGCGAGCTCGGCGGTGACCCCCTCGGGCACGGCGATGCGGGTGAGGAACTCGCGGAAGCCGTCCCCCTCGCTCTCACCCTCCACGGTGCTCGCGACGTATCCGATGAGTGCCTGCGGCAGACGCACGCTCGCCGGGCCGATCACATCGCCTCCCGCCAGGTACGCGGTGACGGCCGCGCGCACGGGCAGTGCCAGCCCGCCGGTGGTGTGCTGGATGGAGTCGACGAGCGCCCCCGACGAAGAGGCCGCTGCGGGGGACGCCCCGCCGAGGGTGAGGAACTCGGCGATCTCGGCCTCGGTGAAACGGAGGGCGGCGGCCGGGATGACGTCGGTGTCGACGCGCAACGACGCGAGGTCGTGCTCGAGACGGCTGATCGACCGCGTGGCCAGGGTCACGCGCATCCGTTCGTCGAACTCGAGCAACTCGATCAGGTCGAGATGCACCTCGGTATCGACGACCCGCTCATAGTTGTCGATGACCAGATGCACACCCTGGTCGACGGCCGCGAAGGCCCGCACGATCGTGGAACGCGGGTCGGTGGAGCTCCCCAACGCGACGCCGAGCTCGGCCGCCGGGGAGCCTGCGCCCACGATCCCGGCGTCGAGCAGGCCCTGGCCGACCTCGGCCCAGAAGCTCTGCCGAGAGGGATGCCGTCGGCGGATCGGCACCCACGCCCCGTTCTGCGGTGCCCCGCCCTCGGGCGGGACTCGCCGCGCCCAGTCGGCGAGAAGCACGGTCTTGCCCGCGCCTCCCATGCCCTGCACCACCACGAGGGGCGACGGCGAGTCGAGCAGGCTCGTCAATCGCGGCCGGTCCACGAGCAGGCGCGGCAGACGGGGGGCGCCGGCGATACGGGCGCCAAGGCGGTCGAGGCGCGGATGCGCGGTGCCCGACTCGAGGATGCCACCGAGGCTTTCACCCGGTTGCGGCCCGGCCGCGGGGGACGGGACGGCGACGATGTGCGCGGGCCGGCCGGAGGCCCGTTCGGATCCCACCACCGCACCCCCTTGGAACCGCCCCGGGCACTCTCATCTCCTGGGCTGTGGCCGCAGACTATCAGCAGGGTCCACCCGTGCGGCCCAGGCCGGACGCCGCTTCGGCATCGTTCAGGTCACGATCACTCTGTGCGAGTCCCAGCCCGTGGCTCCGTCGGGAGCCGGAGGAGCCTCGGCCGAGGTCTGGGTGTAGCCCGAAGCATCGGTCGCGCGCACCGAGATCATGTGCTCGCCGCTCGGGGCGTCCCACTCGTAGACCCACTGCACCCAGGTGTCCACCCCCGCCGTGTCGGCCAGGCGGGCCGGACTCCACTCGCCGTCGTCGATGCGCACCTCCACGGCGGTGATGCCGGTGTGCTGGGCCCAGGCCACCCCCGCCACGGCCACCGTGCCCGCCTCTACCGAGGCCCCGGCGCTCGGCACGTCGATGCGCGACTCGGTCTTGATGGGGCCGAGCGCCGACCAGCCGCGCGGTGTCCAGTACCCCTCGGCGTCGGCGAAGCGGGTCACCTTCAGCTCCACCACCCATTTCGTGGCCGAGACGTAGCCGTACAGGCCGGCCACGACCATCCGCACCGGGAAGCCGTGCTCCACCGGCAGCGGGTCGCCGTTCATGCCGACGGCCAGCAACGCCACCCGGTCGGGGTCGGTGAGCGACTCGAGGGGAGACCCTGCGGTGAACCCGTCGGTGCTCGTGGAGAGCACCATGTCGGCACCGGCGAGCGGCTTCGCCCGCTCGAGCAGCAGCCGGATGGGGTAGCCGAGCCAGAGCGCGTTGCCGATGAGGTCGCCGCCCACCTCGTTCGAGACGCAGGCGAGGGTCACGAGGTGCTCCTCGAGCGGGAGCGCGAGCAGTTCGTCGTAGCCGAGCTCGATCTCCTGCTCGACCATGCCCGTGATGCGCAGCGCCCAGTTCGAGGAGTCCACCTGGGGCACCTGCAGTGCGGTGTCGATACGGTAGAAGGAGTCGTTGCCGGTGACGTACGGCGTGATGCCCGCCACGTCGAGCGAGGCGCCGGCGGGCACGGCCGGGGCGGCGGTCGAGGCGACCGGGAGCGTGATGGCCTCGCGCACGGCGCTCACCGCGGTCGCCGTGGCGTTCATGCTCCGTGCCAGCACCCCGCCGAACACCGCGGCCACCGCGGCCACGCCGGTGGCACCGAGAAAGCGCCGGCGGTCGAGCCGCGCCTGCGTCGACGGGCCCGTGGTGCCGACGGAGGGGGAGAGACGCTCCACGCTCTCCGCGCGCTCCCACGCCGCGAGCCGGCCGATGAGCATCCGCAGCACCAGCACACCGGCCACCATGCCGAGCACGGTCGGCACCGCCGCGAAGCCCGAAGCACCCGCGCGCGTCGTGACCGCGAGCACCGCGACGCCCGAGACGGCCACGAGCACCACCACGCCGAACGGTGGGCGACGACGCTCGAGCAGCCCCGCGGCCACGGCGAGCGCCGCCACCACGAGCCCGAGCAGCACGAGCAAGGCGGCCTTGTCGCCCGTGCCGAACAGGGCGATGACGAACTCCTTCACGCCGGCCGGCGCGAGGTCGATCACGAAGGAGCCGACGGCGAACAGCGGGCTCGTCTCCGCGCCGGCGACCACGGCGGCGATCTCAGCGACCGCGAGCACCACCGCGGCCGAGACCAGACCGGCCGCCGAGGCCCACAGCTTCGAACGCATGCGCCATCGTAGGCTCACGCGGCTGAGCGCCTCCCGCGAAGCCGTTGCACCAGTGACGCGACCGCGCGCCAGCCCACGAGGAACACCCCGAGCACCACGGCCGTCACCAGCACGAAGCTCGGCTGCACGCCCTGGCCCGACAGCACCCTCAGCACCATGCCGAGAAGCACGGATGCGCCCCAGACCACGAGCCCCGACGGCACGACGGCGGCGAGCGGCCGTCTCAGCGCGGCGGCCACGAGCCAGCCGGCGAGCGCGCCCACCAGGAACGGCCACAGGGTCACCAGGAAGCCCAGCAACGCCGCGTCTTCGTCGTGCGACCGTCGGCCGATGGCGACGAACACGACGACCAGTGCGGTGTCGAGCAGCACGGCCACCCAGGGCGGTGCCGCGGCTCCGACGCGCGACGATCTGCTCACCGCACGAGTCTAGGCTCGCCCGGCCGCGCGTCCGCCCGGCACGCGCATCCGCCCGCGCATTCCGCGCATCCCGCCCGGGTCGCCCACCCGCCACCACCCACACCGCTACCGCGGGAGAGCCCGAGGGGCGATGATGGACAGGTGACGCACACCGAGATCACCGTCCTGCCCTACACCGTGAACGCCGACGTCTACGCGCGCTACGGCGCCGACTTCGACCCGGAGGCGGTGAACGACGAGATCCTCCGCATCGTCAACGCCGCGGCCCCCGCCGGGGTGACCGTGGAGCGCTCGGGCAAGGTGCTGGCCGAAGACCACGCGATCGAGGCGGCCCGCGCCTTCGACTGGGCGGGCGTGCTCTCGCGCATCGACCTCGACACCATCCTCGCCGAGCACGGCAAGTAGCGCGGGGCCGCGCAGGGCACCCGACTGTCAAGCTCCGCCACAGGCAGGGTGAAGCGACGCTCGCTTGTGGCGCGAGCCGGCGACGGCGAGGCTTGAGGGGTGCCCGCCCGTGACCGCCTCCTCGCCGTGCTCGTGGCGGTGCTGTGGGGCGTGAACTTCGTCGCGATCCACTTCTCGCTCGAGCACTTCCCGCCGTTCTTCCTGGTGGCGCTCCGCTTCGCGGTGATCGCGATCCCCACGCTGCTGTTCGTGAAGCGGCCGAACGTGAAGCTGCGCTGGCTGCTCGGCTACGGTCTCGGTTTCGGCATCCTGCAGTTCGCGTTCCTCTTCGCAGCGATGGATGCGGGCATGCCACCCGGGCTGGCCTCGCTGGTTCTGCAGGCGTCGGCGCCGTTCACCGTGGTGCTCGCGGCGGTGTGGCTGCGCGAGCGGCTCAGTCTCGTGCAGGGCATCGGCATCGGGGTGGCCGTGGCGGGGCTCGGCATCATCGCCGCCGAACGGGCGGGCGTCTCGGCGCTGCTGCCGGTCATCCTCACGCTGTGCGGGGCGCTCGGCTGGGCGTTCGGCAATATCTGCAGCCGGCAGGCCCGCCCCGAGAACCCGCTGCGGCTCACGCTGTGGATGTCGGTGGTGCCGCCGCTGCCGATGCTCGCGCTGTCGCTGCTGGTGGAGGGGCCCGCCGAGATCGGGCAGGCGCTCGGCACGGTGTTCACGATCGAGGCGCTTCCGGCCGTTCTCGGCCTGGCCTATACGAGCATCCTGGGCACCGTGGTGGGAACCGGCATCTGGACGGCCCTCATGAAGCGCAACCCGTCGAGCCGGGTGGCGCCGTTCTCCATGCTCGTGCCCGTGGCCGGCTTCACGAGCGCGTGGCTCATCCTCGGCGAGGTGCCCGCCGTCGGCGACCTCGTGGGCGGTGCCGTCGTGGTGGCCGGCGTGTTCATCGCGACGGTCGCCTGGCGCCCGCGCCGCCGCCTCCCCCGCGATCTCGACGCCGAGGAGTCCCCCACCGCGACCGCCGGCTGAGCTCAGCCCGCGCCGCACTCAGTCGGCACCGGGCTCAACCGGTGTCGCCTCAGTCGGTGCCGAGGTCGAAGGCGGAGGCCTCGTTGGCCGCGTCAGTGGCGGCCTCGAGCTCGGTCTCGGCCGGGCCCGCGGTGATGGCCGCGCCCTCGCCCGCCTGCAGGTCGCCCACGAGCTGCGCGGTCGCCCCGCCCACGATGCCCTGACGCGCGTACTGCTCGAGCCGCGACCGGGTGTCGGCGATGTCGAGGTTGCGCATGGTGAGCTGCCCGATGCGGTCGAGCGGCCCGAAGGCGGCGTCGCCGACACGCTCCATGGAGAGCTTGTCGGGGTGATAGCTGAGCGCGGGGCCTGTGGTGTCGAGCAGCGAGTAGTCGTCGCCGCGGCGCAGCCGGAGCGTGATGGTGCCGGTGACCGCGGAGCCCACCCAGCGCCCGATGGACTCGCGCAGCATGAGCGCCTGCGGGTCGAGCCAGCGGCCCTCGTACATGAGGCGGCCGAGACGGCGGCCCTCGAGGTGGTAGTTCGCCACGGTGTCCTCGTTGTGGATCGCGTTGACGAGGCGCTCGTAGGCGATGTGCAGCAGCGCCATGCCGGGGGCCTCGTAGATTCCGCGGGACTTCGCCTCGATGATGCGGTTCTCGATCTGGTCGCTCATGCCCAGGCCGTGGCGCCCGCCGATGGCGTTCGCCTCGAGCACCAGCGCCACCGCGTCGTCGTACGCGACGCCGTTGAGCGCCACCGGCCGGCCCGCCTCGAACTCGACGCTGACCACCTCGGAGGCGATCTCCACCTCGTCGCGCCAGAACGGCACACCCATGATCGGCTCGACGATCTCCACACCGGTGTCGAGCTGCTCAAGCGTCTTCGCCTCGTGGGTGGCGCCCCAGATGTTCGCGTCGGTGGAGTACGCCTTCTCGGCCGAGGCGCGGTACGGGAAGCCGCGCTCCACGAGCCACTCGCTCATCTCCTGGCGACCGCCGAGCTCGGTGACGAAGGCCTCGTCGAGCCACGGCTTGTAGATGCGCAGGCGCGGGTTGGCGAGCAGGCCGTAGCGGTAGAACCGCTCGATGTCGTTGCCCTTGTAGGTGGAGCCGTCGCCCCAGATCTCGACGTCGTCCTCCTTCATGGCGCGCACGAGCAGGGTGCCGGTGACGGCGCGGCCGAGCGGCGTGGTGTTGAAGTAGGTCTTGCCCGCCGAACGGATGTGGAACGCACCGCAGCGCAGCGCATCCAGACCCTCCTCCACCAGCGGCGCCCGGCAGTCGACCAGGCGCGCGATCTCGGCGCCGTACTCGCCGGCGCGGCCGGGCACGGCCTCCACGTCGGGCTCGTCGGGCTGGCCGAGGTCGGCGGTGTAGGTGCAGGGCACCGCACCCTTCTCGCGCATCCACGCGACGGCGACCGAGGTGTCGAGGCCACCGGAGAACGCGATGCCGACGCGCTCGCCGACGGGAAGGGAGGTGAGGACTTTGGACATGCTGACGAGTTTAGTGAACCCGGGGCGAACCGGATGCGCCGCTAGGCTCGGCGACAGAGCGGCGGCGCGGCAGGATGCGCGGCCCACGCTGCGACACGACCGGAGGACTGGCATGACGACCGACCTGACCCGACGCGGAGTACTGGGGCTCGCCGCCGCGGGCGGACTCGGGGTGGCGCTCGGCGCCGCCGGCGCCTTCGGGCCCGGTGCAGCGACTCCCGCCGCCGCGAGCGCGCTGGGCGCTGCCCGTTCCGCGGGCGCCGCCGGCCGCGCGACCGCCACCGCGGGCACCACGGCCCCCTCGGCACTCGCCCCCGCGGTCACCGCCGCCGCCACCCCCGACCCCGGTCTCACCCCCTTCCCCCAGCAGACCGACCTGAACTTCCAGACCCTCACCGCCTACGGCGAGGCCGCCTACCAGGCCGGTGAGGTGGGCGAGGTCGCGAGCGCAGTCGCCGCGGTGCAGGCCGCGATCACAGCCGGCGGCGCCGAGGCGATCCCGGCCTACCAGCCCTACGCCGACTCGTTCGAGGCGCTGGCCGCCCAGCTCGCCGGCGAGGCCGACGCCGAGCTCGCGGCCGGCCGTCTCGTCACCGCGCGCGCCCGTTACCTGCGCGCCGCGTCGTACTACAACTGCGTGCTGTTCTTCGTGCTCGGCACCGACGCCCCCGGCCGCGAGGCCGAGGTCTACGCGGCGATGCAGCGGTGCTGGGCCGCGGCGGCCTCGCTGATGAACCCGGTGCTGCAGCGGGTGGAGGTGCCCGCATCCGTTCGCTTCCGCGAGCTCGACGGCACCGTCACCACACGCACCGTCACCCTGCCTGCGTACTGGGGCCGCGCATCCGGAGCCGGCAGCCACCCCACCGTCATCATCAACAACGGCAGCGACGCCCAGCTGGTCGACCTCTGGGCCTTCGGCGGGGCCGCCGCACTCGAACGCGGCTACAACGTGCTGATGTTCGAGGGGCCGGGGCAGGGCTCACTACTGTTCGAGCAGAACATCCCGTTCACGCCCTACTGGGGCGACGTCATCACCCCGCTGGTCGACTTCGCCCTCTCCCAGCCCGAGACGGATGCGAGCCGGCTCGCACTCACCGGCTGGAGCTTCGGCGGCCTGCTCGTGATGCGGGCCGCCGCCACCGAGCACCGGCTGGCCGCGGTGGTGGCCGACCCCGGCTTCTGGGACAACACGCAGCCCTGGCAGCCGCTCGTCGAGGCGATGGAGCAGTACTTCGGGTCGGTCAGCAACGCGAACTGGATGGAGTTGTTCGAGGGCACCACGCCCGCCTACGGCACCGACGGGCAGGATGCGCTGAAGTTCCTGGTGAACAAGCGCGGCGAGATCTACGGTTCGGCTCTGCACGACGAGGCCCGCAGCGGCGGGGTGGTCTCCGACATCGTGGGGCTGCTGGATGCGCTGACCGCCCTCAACGCCGACGCCGCGCTGATGGGCGAGGTCACCTCGCACGTGCTGCTGAACGAGTACGAGTCGGACGTGTTCTTCTCGGGGCAGGGTGCGCAGGTCGAGGCGTGGCTCACGAAGGCGGCCTCGGTGTCGAATCACCTGTTCGGCTACGCCACGGGCACCGAGTTCCACTGCGCGCCGATGGCGCCGCAGGTGCGCAACGAGGTGGTGTTCGACTGGCTCGACTCGGTGCTGGGTGTGACGCCGGTGCCGCCGCCGACGCCCACGCCCGTGGTGCCGCCCGCTCCGGTCACGCCGCCGGCGCTCGCGGCGACCGGCGCTTCGGGTGCGGGTGCACTGACGGGTGCCGTGACGGCGACCGCTGCGGTCGCGGCAGGCGCAGCCGCCGTGGGGGCGGGAGCGGCGATCTCGTCGCGTCGCTCGCGAACCCGCTCCGATCAGGCCTGACCGGCGCTCCCTCTTCCGCCGAACGGCACGTGCTGCACGATCCACGCGTGCATCGCCACCGCGGCCGCGGCCGACGCGTTGATCGAGCGCGTCGAGCCGAACTGCGAGATCTCCACCACGGCGTCCGCCGCCGCGATCGCCTCGGCCGAGAGACCAGGGCCCTCCTGCCCGAACAGCAGCACGCAGCGCTCGGGAAAGTCGAAGGTCTCGATGATGACGCTCCCCGGCACGTTGTCGATCGCCACGATCGGCAGCCCCGCCTCCTTCATCGCCGCCACGAACGTCGCGACGTCGGGGTGGTTCTCGACGTGCTGATAGCGGTCGGTGACCATCGCCCCGCGCTTGTTCCAGCGCCGGCGGCCGATGATGTGCACGGTGTCGGCGGCGAAGGCGTTCGCGCTGCGCACGATCGACCCGATGTTGAGGTCGTGCTGCCAGTTCTCGATGGCCACGTGAAAGGGATGCCGCCGCTGGTCGAGGTCGGCGACGATCGCCTCCATGCTCCAGTAGCGGTAGCGGTCGATCACGTTGCGGGTGTCGCCCTGGGCGAGCAGTTCGGGGTCGTACTGCGGGCCCTCGGGATGCGGGCCCACCCACGGCCCGACGCCTCCCGCCGTGCGCTCGGGGCTCGGCGGCCCGGGATGCCCGGCGTCCCCGGCCTGCCCGACTTCGGTCACGAGGGCACCGCGGCGAGATCGATCAGGCCGAGCGCTGCGAAATAGTCGTCGGGGTCGAAGCCGGGGAAGATCGCGGACTGCACGATGTAACCCTGGCAGATGCCCACGACGACAGGCACCAGGGCCTCCGCACGCTGGGCGGCCACGGCAGGTTCGGAGCCGCCACGCTCGAACCAGGCGGTGAGATAGCGCTCGTAGAGGGTGCGCAGCTCGCTCACGAATCCGGCGACCACGTCGCTGAGCACGGGCTCTCGCGCCGCGATCGACCACACCTGCACGAGAATGGACGGCCCGCCCATGGTGGCGTCGATCGATCCCACGAACACCTTCACCACCTCGACCGGCGCCGGCAGCGGATCGCGCGCGATCATCGCCGCGAGGTCGTCGGCTTTGCCACGCAGCACATCCGACACCACGTGGGTGACGAGGTCGTGCTTGTTGGCGTAGTGCAGGTAGATGGCCCCGGCCGAGAGCCCCGACTCGGCGATGATGTCGGCCATCGAGGTGGCGTCGAATCCCTTGCGCGCGAAGCACACCAGGGCGGCGCGGGCGATCTGCCGTCGGCGCTCCACACGGTGATCTTCGGTGACCTTCGGCATGTTGACACTCTAGCGCTTCTGACGCATCATAAAGAACGATCATTCGTTTTTCTTCGGAGGCCTATCCATGAACCGTCCCCACACCCGATGGAGCCGCGTGCTGCTCATCGGCCTCGGCGCCTCACTCATCGTGGGGGTGTTCGTGCTCGCCTTCTCCTGGCCGTCCATCACGTCGACCGTGCACAGCATCCCGCTCGCCGTCTCGGGTGACTCGACTACGGCCGACACGGTGGCCGAGCAGATCGAGCAGAACGCCGGCGAGCAGTTCGACGTGGTGCGGGTCGACACCCGGGCCGAGGCCGTCGACCTCATCGAGACCCGGGATGCGTACGGCGCGGTCGTGCTCGACGAGTCGGTTCCCGAGGTGCTCACCGCCTCGGCCAACGGCGTGGTCGTGAGCCAGGTGCTCTCGCAGCTGGCCGCCACGCTGCAGAGCAGCTTCACCCAGCAGCTCGCGGCGCAGGGCGTCGCGGCGGATGCGGTGCCGACGATCACCGTCACCGACGTCGTGCCGCTCGCCGACACCGACGCGCGGGGCACCGGCCTCACCACCATGTCGTTCCCGCTCGTCATCGGCGGCATGATCGGCGGTGTCGTGGTGAGCCTGCTCGTGGCCGGCGTCTGGCGGCGCCTGACCGCCGTGGTGCTCTACGGGGTCGCCGGTGGGGTGGTCGTGACCCTCATCGGCCAGGCCTGGTTCGGCATCCTGCAGGGTTCGCCCGTGCTCAACGCGCTCGCCGTCGCCGCGTCGATCCTCGCGATCAGCGCGTTCATCGTGGGCCTCACCGCGGTGCTGGGCCCGCGCGGCATCGCGATCGGCGCGGTGCTGTCGCTGCTCATCGGCAACCCCATCTCGAGTGCCGCGCAGCCCTGGCAGTTCCTGCCCGAGCCGTGGGGCGCCATCGGGCAGTTCTTCCCGCCCGGCGCCGGGGCCACGCTGCTGCGCGATCTGTCGTACTTCCCGTCGGCGTCGACGCTGCAGCCGTGGCTCGTGCTCGCGAGCTGGATCGCGCTCGGCGTGGTGCTCATGGCGGTCGGCCACGCGCGCAACCGCGCCATCCTGCCCGCCCAGGATGCGCTCGAGGAGCCCGCCGGCGCGACCGCACCCGAGGCGTCCGAGGCGGTCGCAACCCCGGCGTGAGGCCGCGCTCGGCTTAGACTGGAGGTCGTGCGCCCGCGGCGCCCACTCACCACCCCCGACGCCCACCACTCCCGATGCTGAGAGACGACGTGACGCAGAACGACGAGATCCAGACCGACGCGACTCCGCAGCCCGGAACCGCCCCCGCAGCCGTCGCGACCGTCCCTCCGGAGATCGCACGATCGTGGCTGCTCGTCTCGGGCCGGCGCACCGAGCTCTTCGATTCTGCGGCGCGCTCGCGGGCCGACCAGATCGTGCTCGACATCGAAGACGCGGTCGACCCGAGCCACAAGGCTCACGCCCGAGGCGACGTGGTCGACTGGCTGTCGGGTGGCGGCAGCGGCTGGGTGCGCATCAACGACCGCGCCAGCGACTTCTGGAGCGACGACGTCGACGAGCTCAAGGGCGTGCCCGGCCTCCGCGGTGTGATGCTCGCCAAGACCGAGTCGGCGGCCGACGTCACCGAGACCTTCGACCGGCTCGGCGGCACCACGCCCGTGCTCGTACTCATCGAGTCGGCCCTCGGCATCGAGGAGGCCGTCTCCATCGCCCGGGCCCGCGGAGCCTTCAGGCTCGCGTTCGGCAGCGGCGACTACCGCCGCGACACCGGCACCAGCGCCGAAGACATCGCGATGGCCTACCCTCGCTCCCGCCTCGTGGTGGCGAGCCGGGTGGGCAAGCTCCCCGGCCCGATCGACGGCCCCACGGTCTCGTCGAGTCACCCGGTGCTGCGCGAGCAGTCGGCGGTGGCCGTCGCGCTCGGGCTCACGGGCAAGCTCTGCCTCGACGTGGAGCAGCTGCCGGTCATCAACGAGGTCATCAGCCCCACGCAGTCCGACGTCACCTGGGCGCGCGACTTCCTCGACGACTTCGAGGCCAGGGGCCGGGTCATCCGCGACGGCAGCGACCTGCCCCGCCTCGGCCGCGCCGAGAAGATCGACAAGCTCGCCCGGGCCTTCGGGGTGCGGCCGCTGTAGTGGGCCGCGGGGTCACATCCCGCTCTAGGCTGGGCGCATGGTCGCCGAGGAGTACTCCACCACCCCGACGCTGACGGGCACGCGGGTCGCGCTGGAACCGCTCGCCCACACCCACGCCGCCGACCTCGCCGAGGCCGTCGCCGTCGACGCGCTCTGGCGCACCTGGTACACCCACATCCCCGCCCCTGAGTCCATGGAGGCGGAGATCGACCGCCGTCTCGGGCTGCAGACGCTCGGCCGCATGGCGCCGTGGGCCGTGCGCGATCTCGACAGCGGTCGCACGGTAGGCATGACCAGCTACTGCACCCTCGACCCCGCGAACCGCCGGGTGGAGATCGGGTCGACCTGGCTCGGCGCCGCCTTCCAGCGCACGGGCGTCAACACCGAGGCGAAGCGAATGCTGCTGGAACGCGCCTTCGACACGCTCGGCTGCCTCGCGGTGGAGTTCCGCGCCCACTGGCACAACCGACAGTCCCGCGCGGCGATCGAGCGGCTGGGCGCGAAGCAGGACGGCGTGCTGCGCAAGCACACCGTGTTCGAGAACGGCACCGTGCGCGACACGGTGGTCTACTCCATCCTCGACGACGAGTGGCCCACCGTGCGGTTCGGGCTCGACGCGGCGCTCGAGCGACGGCGCTGAGGCTGAGCCGACCGCGCTGAGGCTCGTCAATCACATCCGCAACCTCGCGCATCCGCAACCCGGCGCATCCGCACCCCCGCACATCCGCACCCCTGCTACAGCCAGTGGTTGCGCCGGAACACCGTATACAGCGCTCCCGCCAGCACCACCATCCCACCGATCGCCATCGGGTACCCGAACACCCAGTGCAGCTCGGGCATGTAGTCGAAGTTCATGCCGTAGATGCCGGCGATGAGGCTCGGTGCGAAGATGATGGCCGCCCACGACGAGATCTTCTTCACCTGGTCGCCCTGCGCGATGCTGGCCTCGGCGAGCTTGCGGGTGTCTTCGGCGAGGGTGAGGTTGGCCTCCGAGATGCGCCGCATCTCGTCGTTCTGCTGCTGCGTGGTGAGCGTGGAGTGAACGGTGAGGGCGTTCTGCAGGGTGGCGCGGAACGCGTCCGCGTGGCCGGCCAGCGAGAGCGCGTGGTCGAGCACGTCGCGCAGGCCCCGCTGCACCTCGAGGTCGACGTGGTACTTCTCGGCGCCGCGCAGGAGCGCTTCGAGCATGGCGGCGAGCGGATGCGCGGCGCGCTGGAAGTCCATCACCTCGCCGATGAGGTCGTAGATGCGGCGTGACACGTCGGGGTCTCCGCCGAACAGCTGCTTCTCGATCTCGTCGATGTCGTTCTGCAGGCCGGCCACCACCGGGCCGTACTCGTCGACCACCTCGTCGACGATCGCGTAGAGCACCGCCTCGGGCCCGAGCTTCAGCAGCTCGGGGTTGCCCTCGAGCCTGTGCCGCACCGCGCCGAGGTCGGGCTTCTCGGCGTGACGCACGGTCACGACGAAGCTCGGGCCGATGAACACGTGCACCTCGCCGAACTCCACGCGCTCCTCGGCGTCGAGGTAGCGGGCGGGGCGCAACACCACGAACAGGGTGTCGCCGTAGCGCTCCAGCTTGGCGCGCTGATGGCCGGTGAGCGCGTCTTCGACGGCGAGGTGGTGCAGGCCGAACTCGGTCTCGATCGAGTGGATCTCCCCGGCGTCGGGCCGGTAGAGGCCGATCCACGCCATGCCTCCACGCTCGTGCATGAGCGAGTAGGTCTCGTCGAGCGTGTGAGGGTCGGGAACGCGCACGCCGTCGACGTACACGGCGTTGTCGATGAGGGTCATGGGCTCGACGATACGACGCGTGGGTGAACGGCCGGCGACGCCACGGGTGCGGGCGGCGTCAGGATCCCGTGAGTGTCACGACCCGGTCAGCGTGAGGGCGATGAGCACCACGTTGAGGGCCACGATGAGCGCCGCGACCGCCCAGGCGACCAGGCGCACCGGGAGGCGGTCGGCGAACTCGCCCATGAGCATCCGGTTGCCGGTGAGGCGGATGAGCGGGATGAGGGCGAACGGGATGCCGATGCTCAGCAGCACCTGGCTGAGCACGAGGGCCCAGGTGGGGTCGATGCCGGCGCCGAGCACGACGAGGGCCGGGATGAGCGTGACGGCACGGCGGGCCACCACCGGGATGCGCACCCGCAGGAGCCCCTTCATGATGACCGAGCCGGCGTAGGCGCCCACCGAGGTGGAGGCGAGCCCCGAGGCGAGGAGGCCGATGGCGAAGATGGTGGCGACGGCCGGGCCGAGGGCGGCGGCGATGGCGTCGTAGGCGCCCGGGATGGTGTCGGTGCCCTCGACGCCGCGGAGGCTGGAGGCGGCGAGCAGGAGCATGGCGATGTTGACGGCGCCGGCGAGGAGGAGGGCGACGATCACGTCGAAGCGGGTGGCCCTGAGGAGGCGGCGCACGCGGCTCGGCGCGACGTCGAGCTCGGTGCCGATGCTCGCTGGGTCGGGGGCCGGGTTCACGGCGGCGTCGGCAGCCGGGTTCGCTGTCGCGGCTGCCGGATTGGCAGCGGCGCGACGCGTGAAGTCGGTCTTCTCGGCGGTGGCGGCGAAGGCGGCGTGGTGGCGGTCGCGGGCGAGGGCGGAGTGCAAATAGATGGCGTGCGGCATGACGGTGGCGCCCAGCATGCTCGCGGCGAGCAGCACGGTGGGGGTGCCCTCGAACCGGGGGACGAGTCCATCGACCGCCTCGGGCCAGTCGACGCCCGACACGAAGGTGCCGGTGAGGAAGCCGAAAGCGATCACCGCGAGCATCCCGATGATCACGAATTCGAAACTGCGCTGACGGCGACTCGACTGCACGATCAGCAGAACGAGCGACACCACCCCGACGATGAGCCCGCCCAGCACCAGCGGCAGGCCGAAGAGGAGGTTGAGGGCGAGGGCCCCGCCGATGACCTCGGCGATGTCGGTGGCGGCGGCGACGAGCTCGGCCTGGAGCCAGTAGGCGCGGCGGGTCCAGGGTCGTGCCCGCGCGCCGACGTGCTCGGGCAGGGTGCGGCCGGTGACGAGGCCCAGCTTCGCCGACTGGTACTGGATGAGCATGGCCATGAGGTTGGCGAGCACCAGCACCCACACGAGCAGGTAGCCGTACTGCGCGCCCGCGGTGAGGTTGGCGGCTACGTTGCCCGGGTCGACGTAGGCGATGGAGGCGACGAAGGCCGGGCCCAGGAGCACGACGCCGTGCCACCAGCGAGGGCGAACGACGGCACCCCCGTCGAGCTCGCCGGCGCGGGAGTGCGGTGGCGTCGGCAACGTCGGCGGCGCATTTTTAGGCATGCCTAAAAATTAGCGATCGGCCGAGGGGCACGCAACCCTTGGGCTCTCGTCCGGCGTGTCGCGCCTAGGCTGAGGGCATGCCCGAGCTGCTCACCCCCGCCGGACTGTCGTTCGTGAGCGAGTACCACCTCGCGACCCTCACCACCCTTCTCGGTGACGGTTCACCCCACGTCGTCCCGGTCGGCTTCACCTTCGACGCCGCCACGGGCATCGTGCGCGTCATCACCTCGGGCACCAGCCAGAAGGCGCTCAACGCGCGACGCGATCCACGGGTGGCCGTGAGCCAGGTCGACGGCGGCCGCTGGCTCACCTTCAGCGGCAGAGCCCAGGTGCTCACCGACGAGGCCTCCGTGCGCGACGCCGTCGAGCGCTACACCGTGCGCTACCGCGCCCCACGCCCCAACCCCCTCCGTGTCGCACTCGCCTTCGAGACCACCCGCCTCCTCGGCTCCCCCGAACTCATCGCGCGCCCCCACTGACACCGCGTCCACATCAGCACCCAGCGTCAGCAGTCAGCGCAGGTGCAGGTGCGGGTGCGGGTGCGGGTGCGGGTGCGGGTGCGGGTGCGGCACCCTACGCCGAGGGGCTCGCGCAGAGACACCGAGCACACAAGGGGAAGCGTCGAGCGCGAGAGGAGAGTGCCGCCGCTAGAACGGAGGCGGTTCGTCGAGTCGTGGATCCGGCGCGCTCGTTCCACGCGTGGTTGGCCGCCCGGTGGTGAGTGACCTCCCGGGCGAACCCACGAGCAGGTGGTCTCGAGCGCTCTCGTCGCGGAAGACAGGCCTTCGCCGACGCTCGGGACCTCGGGTGCACGAATCCAGAGGGGTCGAGCGGGCGGGCAGCGGAGCGCGGACCGCCGATCGGGGCCATGGAGACGCCGGCGACCCCGACGGCCGGGTCTCGTAGGTGCGACCGGTCGGGGAGGTCCAGCGCAGGATGCGATCACGACCCGCCGCGACCCTCCACCCGGTCGAGTCGTGTTTCACGTGGTGGTGCCGCACACACAGGTGATGCAGATTCGCCCGCGAGGTCTCGCCCCCACCCGCCCAGTCCTCCGTGTGGTCGAGCTCACAGCGGGAAGCCCGCCGCGCGCACCCAGGGAACCGGCAGAACTCGTCCGCGAGCTCCAACGCCAACCGCAGATCAGCCGGAGGCCGGTACCGGGTTCGTCCCACCGAGACCGTCTCCCCCGACTCAGGATGAGTCAGGATTCGCACGAAACTCGGAGCCCTCGCAGCAAGACGGCGCGCGGTCGGCACATCGATTGGACCATACCCCTCGAGCCGCGCCTGCCCTGCATCATGCCCCAGCAGTGTCAGCGCAGGAACCGTGAGCACCACCGTCGGCACGATACGGTCGCAACCATCACCCACGCCCGAACCGGAGCCGGTGTCGCTGCCCGCGCCTGCGCCCGCGCCTGCGCCACCGCCCAGCAGCAGCTCACCCAACGCATCCGCTCGCAACTGCCCGTGCGTGCGCCCCTCACCGGCCGAGCGAGCAGCCCGCGCCAGACGATCGAGCCGGTCATCGACCGCCACCGCCACCACGGCCGGCAGATGGCACACCAACCACGCCATGCCGTCGACATCAGGCTCGAACCGCACACTCCGCTCAGCCTGCGCGGCCACCGTGCGCTCCTCGATCGACTCCGGATGCACCCGCTCCCGCTCCCGCCGCACCACCCGCTCGAACCGGGACGGCGTGAGCACCTCCGCCTCGTGCAACACCACAGCCTCGAACCCGGCACGCGCCCCGACCGGAACACTCACGGCGTGCCGCGCCACCACCTGCGCGTGCCGATACGAGATCGCCCCCGACGACAGTGCCTCGAGCGTTCCCGGCAACGAACCGACGAGGATCTCCGCCTCATTGACCAGACGGGCGACCGTTCCCTCCGACACCCGCGTCGCGCATCCGATCTCGGCCACCAGCGACCTCATCGCGAGCCCCTCCGAACCCCGCTCCGCCTGGGCGAGCCGCACCGCCGTCGCCTCCGCCAGCAGGCGGGCCCGCCGGGCCGCACCGCGCGCGAGCGAGCGCTCCACCTCGACGAGCTCGTCGAGGATCGCGTCCAGGCGGAGCATCCGATCGTTCATGAGCATCAGTCAACACCATGCCACCGACATCGGCCGATCCCTCCGTCGGATCGCGCCACTCCGCACCTACTCCCGCGCCCGCTCCTCGAGCAACGCCCTCACACGGTGCGGCATCGACTCCACGAGCGACAGCGTCGTGTTCGTGCGCATCACCCCCTCCACCGCGAGCATCTGCCGCGTGAGCCGGTGCAGATGCGCCGGATCGCGCGCCACCACCTTCACGAGCAGGTCGGCGTCGCCCGTCGTGGTGTGGATCTCGACGATCTGCGCGATCTTCTGCAGCCCCTCCACGACGGGGTCGTTCGACGCCTGGCTCACCGCGATCCACACGTAGGCCACGAGGGGGTAGCCGAGCGCCGCCGGGTCGATCCGCTTGCTGAACGAGCCGAGCGCCCCGCTGGCCGCCATGCGCCTGAGCCGCGCGTGCACCGTGTTGCGCGCCACGCCGAGCGCGTGGGCGAGGCCCAGCACCGTCGCATCCGGGTCGGCGTCGAGGGCGAGAAGGATGCGCGCATCCAGATCGTCAAGCTGCTCCATGCTGGGCATTTTGACACACAGACCACCCAAAGAGGGCAATATGCCCAGCAGAATCCATCTCACTTGCGCACACCCGCATCCGCTTCTCAAGCTGGACCCATGACTCCCCCGCCCCTGCCCCGCACCGCTGTGCGCGACCTGCCCGCCTACGTGCCCGGCCGCCGGGCCGACTCCGCGCTCGTCGATGCCGGGCTCGTGGCGGCTCTGGCCTCGAACGAGAGTCACTTCCCTCCGCTGCCCTCCGTGCTCGACACCGTGCACGAGGCTGCGGGCCGCCTCAACCGCTACCCCGACAACGCCGCGCTCGAGCTCCGCACCCGCCTCGCCGCCCGGCTCGGCGCCGGCGTCACCGTCGACGAACTCGCCGTCGGTCCCGGCAGCACCGGCGTGCTGCAGCAGATCCTCACCGGCTACTGCGAGCCCGGCGACGAGGTGCTGTTCGCCTGGCGTTCCTTCGACGCCTACCCGATCCTCACCCGCCTCGTCGGCGCCTCCGCCGTGCAGGTGCCCCTCGGCGCCGACGAGGGTCACGACCTCGACGCCCTGCTCGACGCGGTCACCGAACGCACGCGCGTGGTGCTGCTGTGCACCCCCAACAACCCCACCGGGGTCTCGATCGGCGCCGCGGAGCTCCAGCACTTCCTCGACCGGCTTCCGCCCACCGTGCTCGTCGTCATAGACGAGGCCTACCTCGAGTACGCAGAAGCACCCCCCGGCACCGCCGACACGATCGACGCCATCGCCCTGCGCCGCCGACACCCCAATGTGTGCGTGCTGCGCACCTTCTCGAAGGCCTACGGGCTCGCCGGTCTCCGCGTGGGGTACGCGGTCGCCGACCCCCAGGTCGCCGAGGGACTGCGCCGCACGGCCATGCCCTTCGCGGTGAGCGCGCTCGCGCAGCAGGCGGCGATCGCGTCCCTCGAACCGGCGGCCGACACCGAGATCGCGCAACGGCTGGCCCAGGTGCGCGCCGAACGCGCCCGTCTCATCGGCACCCTCCGCGCGCGCGGCTGGACCACCACCGACAGCGCCGCCAACTTCATCTGGCTCCGGATGCGCGACGACGCCCGCGACCGCGTCATCGCCGCCCTCGCCGCCGACGACATCCTCGTGCGCGGCTACGCCGACGCCGGGGTGCGCATCTCGGTGGCCGATCGTGCCGCCGGCGACCGCGTGCTGGCCGTCCTCGCGGGGTTCGACCCGCTCGAACTGCAGAGCCGCCGCGGCCTCGAAGGCTCAGCCGGCGCGCGTCCCACGAGGCCGCTCAGCGCATCCGGAGCCCCGCGATGACCACGACGACAGATGCGGCCACGCCCACGTCGACGGATGCGGCCACGCCGACGCCCGGCGCCACCCGCCCGGGCGCCGACGCCGTCGGCGCCACCCCGGCGGCAACGCGCGACTCCCGCACGCCCCACCCCGGTCGCGACCCGCTGGCGCACTCGCCGCTCGACGACGTGCTGGGCATCCTCACCGGCACGGTCATCGCCTCGATCGGGATCTTCCTGCTCAAGTCCAGCGGCGCGGTCACCGGCGGCACCGCGGGGCTCGCACTGCTCGTGAGCTACGTCGTGCCCGTGCCGTTCGGCGTGATCTTCCTCGCCGTGAACCTGCCGTTCTTCGCCCTCGCCGCCTGGCGCAAGGGCTGGAACTTCACCCTCCGCACCGCCGCGAGCGTCGCCCTGGTGTCGGCGTTCTCGCTGCTCAACCCGCTCGCGCTCGTGATCGACCGCCTCGACCCGGTGTACGCCGCGATCGCGGGCAACCTGCTGGCCGGTGTGGGACTGCTGGTTCTGTTCAGGCACCGGGCGAGTCTCGGCGGGTTCAATATCCTGGCGCTGCTCGCGCAGGAGCGTCTCGGCTGGCGCGCCGGATATGTGCAGATGGGGCTCGACGTGGCGATCGTGCTGGTCTCGTTCGCCGTGGTGGCGCCGCTCACCGTGCTGCTGTCGGCCGCGGGCGCGGTGGTGCTCAACCTCGTGCTCGCGGTGAACCACCGGCCGGGCAGGTATCTCGGGGCGTGAGCACCCAGCCCCGGCTTTAGGCTTGAGGCATCATGCCTGAGCCCGAGACCGCCACCGAGAACTACCTCAAGACGATCTACGCGCACACCGAGTGGCAGCCCGACCCCATCACGCCCTCGGCGCTGGCCGCACGGCTCGGAGTGGCCCCCTCGTCGGTCACCGAGATGGTGAAGAAGCTCGCGGCGGCCGGCTACCTCAGCCACGTGCCGTACGGGCCGCTCACGCTCACCGCGGCGGGCCGGATGCGCGCCATGGGCGTGGTGCGCCGGCACCGCCTCATCGAGACCTGGCTGGTGCAGGAGATGGGCTACGGCTGGCACGAAGTGCACGACGAGGCCGAGGTGCTCGAGCACGCCCTCAGCGACCGCCTCCTCGACGCCATCGACGCCCGCCTCGGCCGCCCCGCCCAAGACCCGCACGGCGACCCCATCCCCGCCGCCGACGGCACCGTGCCGGTGTTCGACGCCGTGGTGCTCCAGGATGCGCGCCCCGGCCACGAGGGCACCGTCGTGCGCATCAGCGACCGCGACCCCTCCCTCCTCGAATCCCTCGCCGCCCATGGCATCGGCCCCGGCACCCGCGTCCGCGTAGAACCCACCGACCCGGATGCCGCACCCGGCGCCACCCTCATCCCCCTGCCCGCCGCCATCGCTGCTCCCGCCGGCGTCTCCCTCACCCCCGACGCCACCGACTCCATCTGGCTCACCGCCTGACCGCACCCACCTGTCGCCGCTGTATCAGCAGAACTTTGCGGAGCCCACGCTGAAGCCAGCGTGCACGAACCAAGACGCGACACCGTTGGCTCTCACCGACGTGCACGCGTAATCGTTGGGGAGCGGGTTCCCTGGCGAGAAGTACTGCGCGGTCACACGTCTGGTCGCACCGCTGCAGTTCCGCACATACAACGTCTGGCCGACTAGTTCCTTGACCAACGACCCACCACTCGTGCACGCCGCCACGCCTCTGGCATCGACACCGGTCGAGTCCGAGGCGGCTGCCGGACCGGCGACCCCGACGGCGGTGCACACTGCAGCCAAGAACAGTGTGCCCATCAGTCCGCATCTGGAAAGCACCGCGGCCACCCCACCTCTCGAAATCATCGTTGAACTTCTTACCTAGCGAGATCTCAGTATCTGATTAATGCTCAGCGCTGTGCAACCGGATCCACTTCACCTGGTGTACGACGATCCCGGCGACCGGCCCCACGAAGGTGGCACCGGCCACGCGGAGTTCCAATGGGAGCGGAAGACAGAGCGCACCACCCGTCACGACAGCCGCGACCAGCCAGCCCGCGGTGGCGCGACGATGGCGCGACCGCGCGAGCGCCAGCGCCCCCGTCAGGGTCAGCCCGGCGAGCGCCGCCGCCCCGGGAACGAGGGTGGCGAGCGCCAGGCCCGGCACGCCGACGCCCGAGACCCACCGGAGAACTCCCTCACCCCAGGCAGCCGCAGCTCCAGTGCCCAGCACCGCGACCGCCGCCAAGCCGGCACCCGCCCACGCGAGCATCCGCTCGACCCCCTCCGGCTGCAGCGCCGCCCGCCGCACGATCAACCCTTGAAACGCGGTCAGCGGCACCAACAGCGGCGCGCGCACGAGCGTGACCGCCAGCATGAGCGCACCGAGACCCTCCACCCCGCCCTCCCCCTCGCCGGCCGTGAGCGCGATCAGCAGCGGCAACCCCGCTACGAGCACCGCGCTCGACGCGGCGGCCGCTATCGCGTGCGCGTCAAGCGCGAGCACCTGCGTGAGCCTCGCCGGCGCCTCGGCCCGGGCAGCGCGCCGAACGGATGCGGACGCCGACAACGCGATCACCCAGATCCCCGGCGTGACCGCGACCCCGATCGCCATCGCCGTCGAGCCCGCACCACTCGAAGTCAGCACCGCCACGACCGCCAGCCTCAGCAGTGCGTCGCAACCGGTCATCGCAGCGAAGACCGACCACCGTCCGCGCCCACCGAGACCGCCGACCACCACCGCCCATCCCGACCCGAGCACCATCGCCACCACGAGCGCCGCCGCGAGCACCGGCCAGTCGGCCCCGAGGAGCGCCTCCCGACCGAGCAGGCACACGACGGCGACCACCCCTCCGAGCACCGCGCCCCAGATCGCGCCCGCCGCGAGAAGGGAGGTCCGGCGCACATCCGCACCGCCGTGACGAGACCGGGCACCGCGGGCGGCGAGACTCACCGACCGGATCGCCTCCGTCGAGAGCCCTCCGAGCACCCCGAACCCGGTGAGCAGCATCGACCAGAAGGTGAGGAACACCGTGTTCTCCGCCGGCGCCAACGAACGCGCGGCGACGATCAGCACCACGAACCCGACCGCCGCCGACAGCCCGCTGCCCGCCGCCACCTGACCCGCGGGCCCCCGCAGCACGGTCTTCCACGAACTCCGGCTCACAGAACATGAAGGATACTCGCTCCCCGCGAGCGAGTGATCACGACGAGCGAGCGGTCACGCTCCTCAACGGAGGGCGCGGAGCGCGGAGACCGAGGCGACGAGGGCGTCGGCGGCGGTGTCGAGGTCGGCAGCAGTGGTGGAGGAGGCGAGCGTGAAGCGCACTGCGGTCTGCGCCTCGACGGGGTCGACGCCCATCGCGAGCAGCACGGGTGACGGGTCGTCGTCGCCCGCCGCGCACGCCGACCCGCTGGAGACGATCACGCCGCGCTCTTCGAGCTGGAGCAGCACCGCCTCGCCGCTGGTGGCGCCGAAGGTGAAGGAGGCGACCGAGGGCAGACGCGACGTGGGATGCCCGGTGAGACGCGCATCCGGAACCCGCGCCAGCACCGCCTCGATGAAACGGTCGCGCAGCGCGGTCGTGCGCGCTGCGGCCTCGGCACGCTCCGCCTCGGCGAGCGTGAGCGCCGCCGCCAGCCCCACGGCGAACGCCACGTTCTCGGTGCCGGAGCGCCGCCCCCGCTCCTGCCCGCCGCCGTGCACGAGGGGCTCGACCCGCACGCGCTGGCGCACGGCCAGCGCCCCCACGCCCTTCGGTGCGCCGAGCTTGTGGCCGGAGAGTCCGAGGGAGTCGACGCCGAGCGCGTCGAGCCGCAGGTCGAGCCAGCCGGCGGCCTGCACGGCGTCGGTGTGGAACGGCACGCCCTGTTCGCGCGCGAGGGCCGCGAGCTCGGCGATCGGTTGCACGGTGCCCACCTCGTTGTTGGCGTACATCACGGCGGCGAGCGCCGTCGTCGGCCGGAGCGCCGCCGCGAACTCGGCGGGCACGACGAGTCCGTCGGAGTCGACGGGAACGGTCGTGACCTCGAACCCGTGCACGCGCTGCAGGTACTCGGCCGACTCCACGACCGCCGGATGCTCGACCGCGCTGATCACGACGTGACGGTCACGAGGTGGGCGGCCTCCGGAGACCGCATCCGGCGCACGCGCACCCGCCACCGCGCCCGCACCTGCCACCGCGCGCCCCGAGACCGCCGCGAGCGCGATGCCCTTGACCGCGAGGTTGTCGGCCTCCGTGCCCCCCGAGGTGAACACCACCTCGGCAGGCCGGCAGCCCAGCACGCCCGCCACGCCCGCCCGCGCCGCCGCCAGCGCGCGCGCCGCCGACTCCCCCACACCGTGGTGGCTCGACGGGTTGCCGAAGTCGCCCGTCAGGTGCGGCCACATCGCCTCCAGCACCTCGCGGCGCACGGGGGTCGTGGCAGCGGCGTCGAGGTAGATCACGGCCGGCTCAGTTCGCCCCGTCGCCGAGGGCGGTGACGGGGCTCACGGCCTCAGCGGGACTCACGGCCTCAGCGGGACTCACGGCCTCGGCCGGCCCCGCCGCCGCGAACTCCACGTCGAGCCCCAGGTCGAGCGCCCGCACGCTGTGGGTGAGCGCGCCCACCGAGATCACGTCCACCCCGGTCGCCGCGATCGCCGCGACCGTGTCGAGGTTCACGCCGCCACTGGCCTCCACGAGGGCCCGTCCGCCCACCAGCGCGACGCCCTCGCGCAGCTGATCGACCGAGAAGTTGTCGAGCATGATCGTGTCGACCCCGGCGGCGAGCACGGGCTCGATCTGGTCGATGCGGTCGACCTCCACCTCGAGGTGCGTGGTGTGCGACATCCGCTCGCGCACCGACCGCAGGGCGGCCGTCACGTCGCCGTCGTGTTGCGCGGCGAGCACGGCGAGGTGGTTGTCCTTGGCCATCACCGCGTCCGAGAGCGAGAAGCGGTGGTTGTGCCCGCCGCCGTCACGCACCGCCTGGCGCTCGAGCGCGCGCAGGCCCGGCGTTGTCTTGCGGGTGTCGACGATGCGGGCACGCGTGCCCTGCACCTCGGCCACGTACCGCGCGGTGAGCGTGGCGACCCCGCTCATCCGCTGCACCAGGTTGAGGCCCACCCGTTCCGCGCGCAGCACCCCTCGGGCCGGACCGTCGACCACGGCCAAGCGCTCACCCGCCTCGAACCGCGAGCCGTCGGCGACGAGCAGTTCGCACCGGATGCCCGGGTCGACCAGCCGCATCGCCGCTGCGAACACGGAGCCGCCGCTCAGCACACCGGGCTCCCGCGCGACGAGGGCCGCGGTGGCGCGCGCCTCGGCGGGGATGAGCAGCTCGGAGGTGATGTCGCCCCACGGCGCGTCTTCAGCGAGCGCCCGCGAGACGACGTCGTCGACGATCTGGGTGGTGAGCATCAGCTGGCGATCCTCTCGCTGGGGTCGATGGCGGTCGGGGCTATGGTGGAGGTGAGACCGGATGCGCGGGCCGGGTTGCTCGGCCAGGGCGCCACCGCCTCGGCGACCGTGGCGGCGAGCGCGGGCCGGGGGCGCATCCGCGACACCACGAGGTGGCCGTCGAACGCGGGCGACGTCTCCGCGAAGTCGTCTCGGGAGTGGGCACCCCTCGACTCCTCCCGCGCGAGCGCAGAGTGCAGCAGCAGGCGGGCGAGCTGCAGCAGGTTCTCGGTCTCGAGCTGCTCGACCGACGCCGACTCGCGGTCGCCGTCGACCGCCGCGCGCCCCTCGAGGGCGGCGAGCGCCGAGCGCAGCCCGTCCGCATCCCGCACCACTCCGGCGGCGCGCTGCATGAGCTCACGGAGCTCGTGTCGCGTCGTCACGCGCCCCTCGCTGGCGATTGAGTGGGCGCGATCCGTCGCATCCCGACCAGCCTGAGCGACCGATTGCGCCCACTCGACGGGGGAAGCGTAGGGCGCGAGCGCGGAGGGAGCGGGGAGCGCCGCGAGCGCGCGAGCGCAGCGACGGGCGAACACCAGGCCCTCGAGCAGCGAGTTCGAGGCGAGCCGGTTCGCGCCGTGCACGCCGGTGCAGGCGACCTCGCCCACCGCGTAGAGGCCCGGGATGCTGGTACGGCCGTCGAGGTCGGTGGCGACCCCGCCCATCCAGTAGTGGGCCGCGGGCGCCACCGGGACGGGGTCGTGCGCCCAGTCGAATCCGGCCTCGCGGCAGGCGGCGGAGATGGTGGGGAAGCGGTGCTCCAGCTCCTCGGCTCCGAGCGCGGTGGCGTCGAGGTAGACGGGGGAACCCGTGCGGCGCATCTCGGCCGCGATGGCCCGCGCCACGATGTCGCGCGGCGCGAGCTCGGCGAGCGGATGCACGGACGTCATGAACCGCTCGCCCCGCGTGTTGCGCAGCACGGCGCCGTCGCCGCGCACCGCCTCCGACACGAGGAACGAGCCCGGCACCGCGAGCGCCGTGGGGTGGAACTGCACGAACTCGACGTCGGCGAGCACGGCACCCGCGCGCCATGCGGCCGCCGCGCCGTCGCCGGTGGTGACCGCGGGGTTGGTGGTCTGCGCGTAGAGCTGCCCGAGCCCGCCGCTCGCGAGCACCACAGCATCGGCACGGAGGGTCTCGACGCCGGCCGGCGTGCGCACCCGAACACCGCACACCGCCGCGTCGATGCCGCCCCCGGCCGTCGAGCTCGTGGAGTTCGGGAGGACATTCGGCGAAGCGTCGCGCCGAGCCGCTCCGCCCTGCGGCACATCCTCCCGAACGAGGTCGATCAGGAACGTGTGCTCGCGAACGGCGATCCCCGCCGCCCGAACCGACCGCAGGAGCGCCTGCTCCACCGCGAGCCCGCTGGCGTCGCCGCCCGCGTGCAGGATGCGGTGGAACGAGTGCGCGCCCTCCAGCCCGGAGTCGAATGGGGCATCGGGCGCCGCGTCCACCCCGCCGACCCGGTCGAACGACACCCCCCACTCCACCAGGGCCGCGATCCCCGCCGGGCCCTCCTCGCAGAGCACGCCGACCGCATCCGGGTCGCTGAGGCCCGCGCCGGCCACGAGCGTGTCGGCCACGTGCGACGCCACGGTGTCGCCGGGCATGACGGCCGCCGCGATGCCACCCTGGGCGTGCCGGGTGTTGCCCTCGTCGATCGCACCCTTCGTCACGACGGTGACGTCGAGCCCGGCGCGAGCGCACTCGAGCGCCGTGACGAGCCCGGCGATGCCGCTGCCCACCACCACGACGCGCGCGCGTCGCGCCCCCGAGGGCCCAGCTCCGGCAGGCCCAGCCCCGACGGGCACAGCCCCCGCGGCCCCAGCCGCCACCTCGGCCGGGCGCCCACCCGACTCCGCGCTCACGGCCGGGCCGCGAGCATCCGGTCGAGCGCCACGCGCGCCGGCACCGCCACGTCGGCGGACACCGAGATCTGGTTCACGACGCGACCCTCGACGAGCTCCTCGAGCACCCAGGCGAGGTAGCCGGGGTGGATGCGGTACATGGTGGAGCAGGGGCAGATGACGTCGTCGAGGCAGAAGATGGTGTGCTGCGGGTACTCGTTGGCGAGGCGCTGCACGAGGTTGATCTCGGTGCCGATGGCGAAGGTGGTGCCGGCGGGGGCCGCGGCGATCGCCTTCACGATGAAGTCGGTCGAGCCGGCCGAGTCGGCGGCGTCGACCACCGGCATCGGGCACTCGGGGTGCACGATCACCTGCACGCCCGGGTACGCCGCGCGGGCGCGCTCGATCTGCGCCACCGAGAACCGCTTGTGCACCGAGCAGAAGCCGTGCCAGAGAATCACGCGCGCATTGAGCAGCTCGGCCTCGGTCGAGCCGCCGAGCTCTTTGCGCGGGTTCCACATGGGCATCTGCTCGAGGGGCACCCCCATCGCCTTCGCGGTGTTGCGGCCGAGGTGCTGGTCGGGGAAGAACAGCACCCGCTGCCCCCGCTCGAAGGCCCACTCGAGCACCGTGGCGGCGTTCGACGAGGTGCACACGATGCCGCCGTTGCGGCCGCAGAAGCCCTTGAGGTCGGCTGAGGAGTTCATGTAGGTGACCGGGATGACGGGCACGCGACCGTCTGCGTCGGGCTCGGTGCCGTAGAGCTCGGCGAGCTGCGCCCAGGCCTCCTCGACCGAGTCGATGTCAGCCATGTCGGCCATCGAGCAGCCGGCCGCGAGGTTCGGCAGGATGACGCTCTGCGACTCGCCCGCGAGGATGTCCGCGGTCTCGGCCATAAAGTGCACACCGCAGAACACGATCGCCTCGGCCTGCGGCACGGTGAGCGCCGCGTTCGCCAGCTGGAAGGAGTCCCCCACGAAGTCGGCGTACTGCACCACCTCGTCGCGCTGGTAGAAGTGGCCGAGAATGACCACGCGGTCGCCCAGGGTGGCCTTCGCGGCCCGGATGCGCGCATCCAGTTCGTCTTTCGACGCGGTCTTGTAGACCTCGGGCAGCACGCCCTGCCGCGGGGTGTCGGCCGGGATGGGGTCGGCCAGCGACGCCCCCGGCCCGTAGCTCGGGGCGGGCTGCAGGTCGAACACCCAGGGGCCGTCGGCGAGGCCGGGGGTGCAGGTGGAGCCCGTGGCGCCGGGAGCGCCGGCGGCTATGAGCTGGATCTCGGTGTCGACCGACAGGGTGGACGTGGTCATGGTTGCGGCTTTCTCAGAGGAACGGTGGTTCGTGCGAGGGGCCCGCGATCGACGGGTTCCGCGCTGTTGTTGTAGCGGTACAGCCTGGGCGGACGGTAGCTGGTGCCGGTGACGCGCTTGCCCGTGGGCACCACCGAGTTCGACGACTCGATCTGGCGCCGGAAGTTCGCCGGGTCGAGGGTGCGGCCGAGCACGGCCTCGTGCACCTCACGCAGCTCGGCGAGGGTGAACACGTCGCCGAGGAAGGCGTGCGCGATGCGGCTGTACTCCACCTTGTTGCGCAGGCGCCAGAGGGCGTACTCGATGATGACGTCGTGGTCGAAGGCGAGGTCGGGCAGGTCGTCGACCGAGAACCAGGCCACGTTCTCGAGCCCCTCGGCGCGGGCGCTCTGCGCCGCCTCGTCGGAGCTGACGAGGGCCCAGTAGACGATCGACACGACCCGATCGTCGAGATCGCCGGGCGCACGGTCGAGGGTGCCGAAGGCGTAGAGCTGTTCGAGGTAGTTCGGGTCGAGCGCCGTGGTGGCGGCGAGGGTGCGGGCTGCGGCGGCCTCGAGGTCTTCGTCGCGCTGGAGGGGGCCGCCGGGGAGGGCCCACTGGCCCTCGTAGGGCGGCCGGATGCGGCGCACCAGCGGGAGCCAGAGGGAGGGCAGCGACGGGGCGGTGTGGTCGGCGTCGATGCCGCCGCTCGCGACCCGGTCGGCGTCGGGGCGGAGGGCGAAGATGACCGTCGAGACGGCGAGCAGCACGCCGGCCACGGCGGGCACGACGGGCGCAGCGGAGGCGCCGCTCGGGGTGGTGCGCTCGCTCATGTCGCCGTCCGTTCACCGGCCGGGCACCGGCCCGACCTAAAGGTAGGACTGACTATAACCCTTAAGGTCGAGAACACCCAAACATGCGGATGCTCACCACGGCGCGATCCAGCAGAACTCCGTACCCTCGACCACATTGCACACCTCGTGCGGGTTGTCGTAGTAGCCAGGGGGCGCACGCCAGACGATCTCCCCGCCCGAGCCGCTTTCGCCCGACCCGCCCGCGGCCGCCTGCTCGGCCGCGAGGCGCGCCTGCTCCTCGTTGTAGGCGAGTTGCGAGTCCTGCGCGGCGCGGCCCGCCGCGAGCAGAGCCACGAGCGCGCGCGGCGTCTCGGCCGTCACGCCGCTCTGCTGCTGCGTGACGATCGCAGTGTAGAGCGCGTCCCGGAGCGTCTGCTCGGCCTGCGCCGCCCCCACGTTCACCACCTCGATCGCGGTGGCCACGACGCCGTCGCGCACCACGCCCGTCGCGGTCAGCACCGACTCGAAGTCGACTGCGGCCGACTCGGCGGTCACGGGCGGGTCGGCCTGGCTCGCCGCGGGCCCTCCGGCCATCGACAGCTGCGCCACCTCGATGTCCCTCGCCAGTGCTTGCGTCGCCGCGTCGAGGGCGGTGCGCGCCTCGAGCGTCGCCCAGCCGTCGGATGCAGTGACGAGCTCCCGCGCATCCGTCACGAGCTGCTCCGCCCCGGGGTCGATCTCGACGACCTCTTCGATCGGTACGGGCGACGGCTCTGCGGTAGCCACCGTCGGCACCTCACCGGGCGGCGATCCCGTGTCACCACCTGTCGTCGGCCCCGCGCATCCGCCGAGCGCCCCCGCGAGCACCCCCACGACGAGCATCACTCCGGCCGCCGAACCCCACGCCGAACTCTTCACACGAGCCATCTCTCCCCCTCGACCGCGCCGTCGTCGGCTCAGCCAGCGCCATCCTAAGCGAGTCGCTCTCCCCTCGCCGCGCCGAGGGCACCCCGTCACCCGTTCGGGTGGCAGCGCCCGAACACCCGGACCGCTACAGTGAGCGCACGCGGCCCAGGGCCGCCCCGGAGGACACCGTGACGACGCGCCGCCCGCTCCACCCCGCCGCGAGAGACCGCGCCCGCCGGCAACGACCCCGCCGGTCGCGACCCCGCCGCATCGCGCTCACCCTGACCACGACCGTGCTCGCCGCTCTCCTCGCCACTCTCGCCGTGCCGGCCCAAGCCCTCGCCGCACCACCCCAGGCCCTCCCGACGGCGACGGCATCCGCCGTCACCCCGACGGCCGCGCCCCTCCCCGCCACACCGAGCCCGACCTCCACACCCTCCCCGGCCGCTGCCGCACCGGCGCCCACCCCGACACCGGCACCCACACCCACACCCACACCCACCCAGCCCGCTGAGTCGAGCACACCCACACCCACACCAGCACCGGCGACCCCGGCGCCCACCCCGACCAGACCCCCCACCACGCCCGGCCCCGCACCCACACCAGCACCGGCGACCCCGACTCCCACCTCGACCAAACCCCCCACAACGCCCACCAAACTCCCCACGACACCCGCCCCCACTCCCACCAAAGCCCCCGCGACACCCGCACCCACCCTCACTCCCGCCACCCCCGCCGTCACCAACGCCGCCCGCTCCCGCTTCACGAGCGCACCGACCCCCATCGTGAGCGGCACCGCACGCGCCGGACTCGCCCTCACCGCGAGCGCGGGCACCTGGACGCCGAAGCCGACCACCCTCGCCTACCAGTGGACACGCGGCACCACCTCCATCCCGGGCGCCACCGCGTCGACGTACCGGCTCACCGCCGCCGACGTCGGGTCGACCATCACCGTGACCGTCAGCGCATCCCGCACCGGCTACACCACCACCAGCAAGACCAGCGCGGCCACCGCCAAGGTCGCGAAGCCGCTCGCCTTCACCACGGCCCCCACCCCGACCGTCGCCGGCACGGCCCGCGTGGGCGCCACCCTCACCGCCACCACGGGCACCTGGTCGCCGGCACCCACCCTCCGCCTGCAGTGGAACCGCGACGGCGCCCCGATCACCGGTGCGACCGGCCAGAGCCTCACGCTCGGCGCCGCGGATGCGGGGCACCGCATCACCGTCACCGTCACGGCGTCGCGGGCCGGCTACACCACCACGACCCGAACCAGTGCCGCGACCCCGACGGTCGCCACGCGCCCCTTCACCACGGCGCCCACTCCGGCGGTCACGGGTACCGCCAAGGTGGGCTCGACCCTCACCGCGAAGCCGGGAACGTGGTCACCGGCCGCGACGACGACCGCGTTCCAGTGGAAGCGCGGCGGCGCAAGCATCCCGGGCGCCACCGCCTCGACGTATCTCCTCGTCGGGGCTGACGCGGGCACCACCGTCACGGTGACGGTGACCGTCAAGCGGAGCGGCTACACCACGACCACCCGCACGAGCACACCGACGGCGGCGATCGCGAAGGGCACCCTCACCATCGCCACCCCCACCGTCACCGGCCAGGCACTGACCGGCTCGACCCTCACCGCCTCACCCGGCACATGGGGCCCCGCACCCGTGTCGTTCACCTACGCCTGGTACCGCGGCACCGCCGCCATCCCCGGCGCGACCGCGAAGAGCTACACCCCCACCGCGGCCGACGTCGGCTCCACGCTCAGCGTGCGGATCACCGGCGCGAAGACCGGTTACTCCTCGGCGACGAAGATCTCCGCCGCCACCGCCGTCGTGCGGCAACCGGTGAGCACCCTCGGCGGCAGGGTCACGGGGCCGGCCGGTGCCGTCGCCGGCGCCACCGTGACGCTCAAACAGCTGCTCACCGACGGCAGCTACCGCGACGTCTCCACCGCCCGCACCACCAGCGACGGGCGCTTCCAGTTCACCGGCCTCACGCCCGGCCGGTACAACCTGCACGTGTCGGCCCCGCCGAACTACGTCGCGGCCTGGTACTCCTCCTCGGCGTTCTCGGTGACCGGCAGCTCCAGCTACACCGCCGACACCACGCTCGCCTACGCGACGAGCAGCATCGGCGGCACCGCGAGGACCACCGGGGGCCAGGCCATCTCGGGCGTGCGGGTCACCCTCAAGCAGCTGCTCACCGACGGCAGCTACCGCGACGTCGTCGCCACCTCCACCGACGCGACCGGCCGCTACGCCTTCCGCGGAGTGACTCCCGGCCGCTACAACCTCCTGTTCGACGGCGGCACGGCGTTCGTCTCGGCCTGGTACTCGACGGCGGCGTTCAGCGTGGAGGGCGGCAGCAGCTACACCGCCGATCGCACCCTGGCCTCGGTCACCAGCACCCTCGGCGGCACGGTCACCGCATCCGGGGCCCCGATCTCGGGCGTGACGGTTACCCTCCGCCGTTTCTTCGACGACGGCACCACCGGCGACTCCACGGTGACCACGGGGGCGAACGGCGCGTTCTCGTTCACCGGCCTGCAGCCCGGCCGCTACAACGTCTACTACGACGGCGGCTCGACCTACGGCGGCGCGTGGTACTCCACCGCGCCCTTCACCGTGGCGGGCGGCACGTCGTACACCGCGAACAAGGTGCTCGCGGCGGCCACGAGCACCCTCGACGGCGTAGTCACGAGCACCTCGGGTCAGGTCATCTCAGGCGTGAGGGTGACCCTGAAACAGCTGCTCACCGACGGCAGCTACCGAGACCTCGTCGCGACCGCGACCGACACGAACGGCCGCTACCGGTTCACCGGCCTCACCTCGGGGCGCTACAACGTCTACTTCGACGGCACACCGAACTTCGGCGCCGGCTGGTACTCCACCACCCCGTTCGACGTGCAGCCCGGGGTCGCGCTGACGGCCTCGACCACCCTCGCCCCCACCCCACCGGTGTCGCAGACCGCCACCGCCAGAGTCTGCTTCGCGGCCTCCGGCGCGGGGGCCATCCCGTCGAACGGGCTCGCCTCCCTGCAGTTCTCCGCCGACGGGCAGAGCTTCACGCCGTACGGCAACTCGGTGCAGCTGGATGCGCGGAACTGCGGCACTGTCACGGTTCCGTCGGCGGGCTGGTGGCAGATCCGCTACGACAACTGGTCGTACTACCCGGTGCGTCTGCACTACGTCGGCACGACGGCAGCCCACTATTTCGTCGCGGGCGAGTACTTCACCTATCCCACCGCCTACGTGCGCAACCTCTGAGCACGCGTGGCCGCCTCGAAGCCCGCACCTGGGAGCCGCCCATGCCGCACCGGTAGCCTGGGGGCGACGCCTCGAGAAGGAGAACCACGATGTCCCGCCGTGACGAGATCGAATGCTGGCTCACCGACATGGACGGCGTGCTCGTGCACGAGAACGCCCCCATCCCCGGCGCGGCCGAGCTGCTGCAGCAGTGGCGTGACCAGGGCAAGCCCTACCTCGTGCTCACCAACAACTCCATCTTCACGCCGCGCGACCTCAGCGCCCGGCTCCGCGCATCCGGTCTCGAGGTGCCGGAGGAGTTCATCTGGACCAGCGCGCTCGCCACGGCCGCCTTCCTCAAAGACCAGATGCCGGGCGGCAGCGCCTTCGTCATCGGCGAGGCGGGCATCACCACGGCCCTGCACGAGGCCGGCTTCATCATGACCGAGACGGCGCCCGACTACGTGGTGATCGGCGAGACCCGCAACTACTCCTTCGAGGCCATCACGAAGGCGATCCGGCTCATCAACGCCGGCTCGCGGTTCATCGTGACGAACCCGGATGCGACGGGCCCCAGCACCGAGGGCCCGCTGCCCGCGACCGGCGCGATCGCCGCGCTGATCACGAAGGCCACCAACAAGGAGCCCTACGTGGTGGGCAAGCCCAACCCGATGATGTTCCGCTCGGCGATGAACCGCATCGGCGCGCACTCCGAGAACACCGGCATGATCGGCGACCGCATGGACACGGATGTGGTGGCCGGCATCGAGGCGGGCCTGCACACGATCCTCGTGCGCACGGGCATCAGCGACGACGCCGAGATCGCGAAGTACCCGTTCCGCCCCTCCGAGATCCTCGACTCGGTCGCCGAGCTCCTCGCCCAGGAGCCCTTCGAGACCGAGCTCTGACCCGCGCGCGTCAGGCGATGCGGATGAGCTTCTTGTTCACGAACTCCTCGAGCGCGAAGCGGCCCATCTCGCGGCCCGAGCCGGAGCGCTTCACGCCGCCGAAGGGCAGTTCGACGGCGTCGCCGAGCACGAGGTTCACCCACACCATGCCGGCATCGATGGCGTCGGCCACCCGCATCGCCTGCTCGGAGTCGGTGGTGTACACGTAGGAGCCGAGCCCGAAGGGCGTGTCGTTGGCCAGCGCCACCGCCTCTGCCTCCGACGACACCCGGTAGAGCGAGGCGACCGGCCCGAAGAACTCCTCGCGGTAGGCGTCCATGCCCGGCTTCACGTCGGCCAGCACGGTCGGGCCGAAGTAGTTGCCGTCACGCGTGCCGGCGACGGCGACCGTGGCGCCCTGCGCAGCGGCACGGTCGACCTGCTCGCCCAGGCGCGACGCGGCGGCGGCCGAGGAGAGCGGCCCGAGCTCGGAACCGTCGGCGAACGGGTCCGACGGCTGCACGGCGGTGAACGCCGCGGTGAACTTCGCCGCGAACTCCTCGTAGAGCCCGTCGATCACGATGAAGCGCTTGGCGGCGTTGCACGACTGCCCGTTGTTGTCGAGGCGGGCGTTCACCGCATCCGTCACCACCGCGTCGAGGTCGTCGGTGGAGAGCAGGATGAACGGGTCGGAGCCGCCCATCTCGAGCACGACCTTCTTGAGGTGGCGGCCGGCGATCTCGGCCACGGCCGCGCCCGCACGCTCGGAGCCGGTGACCGACACGCCCTGCACGCGCGGGTCGGCGATCACGTCGGCGATCTGCTCGTTGGTGGCGAAGATGTTCACGTAGACGCCGGCCGGCGCCCCGACGGCCTCCGCGGCCTCGGCGAAGATGGCGGCCATCGCGGCCGCCGACTCGGGGCACTGCGGCGCGTGCTTGAGCAGGATGCTGTTGCCGGCCACGATGTTCGGCCCGGCGAAGCGAGCCACCTGGTAGTAGGGGAAGTTCCAGGGCATGATGCCGAGCAGCACACCGAGGCCGGCGCGGCGGATGAACGCGGAGCCGGTGCCGTCGGAGAGCTCGATCGGCTCGTCGGCGAGGTACTCCGCGCCGTGGTCGACGTAGTACTGGTAGATGGCGGCGGCGAAGTCGACCTCGCCGAGCGCCTGCTCGAGCGGCTTGCCCATCTCGCGCACGGCGATGGCGGCGAGCTCGTCGCGGCGCTCGGTGTGCAGCTCGGCCACCTTCGCGATGAGCGCGCTGCGCTCGGCCACGCCCACCTTGCGCAGCCACGTCTCGTAGGCCGAGCTCGCCGACGCGATGGCCTCCGAGAGCTCGGCGGCGGTGATGGTGGGGTACTCGGCCAGGGTCTCGCCCGTGGCGGGGTTGATGACGGCGTAGAGGCTCATGCGTGTTTCCTTCGGGGTGTTCGAGAGGGTCGGATGGGCGGGCGGCTCACGCCCGAGGCTACTGGGCAGCGGGCGACTCCGCGAGGATCTCGGCCGCGAGCCTGGCCCCCACCCGGATCGCGCCGTCGACGTGCTGGTAGCCCTCGGCCGCGAGGTCGCTCGAACCGAAGCGGATCGGCCCGACCGGCTCGAGCTGCAACGCCCCGTAGCGGGTGAGGCCGCCGAGGTCGAAGCTCGCGGCGTAGGCGCCCTGCGTCCACTCCTCCGCGGCCCAGTCGCTCTCGTAGTACACGGTCGGCGACAGCGCCTCGGGCCCGTAGTAGGCGGCGAGCGAGGTGAGGATGCGGCGCTTGCGCTCCTCGGCGGGCAGCCGGAACACCGCATCCGCCTTCTCATCGGAGACGAAGCCCACGAGCGTGCCCTGCTCCTCGCCGAAGTTGGTGTTGTCGTAGGCCTCGTGCACGAGCTGGTAGGGGCTGAACGCGGTGCCCGAGAGCCCCGCCGCACGCCAGAACGGAGTGGGATAGGTGGCGTGCACCTTGATGACGAGGCCGAGCGACTGATGCTGCTGCAGCTGCTGACGCAGACGCGGCAGGTTGGGGGCGTACTCGATGCGGTTGTAGAGGTTCGGCGGCACGGCCACGATCACGTGCCCGGCCGTCACCTCGAGCTCGTCGGTCAGCACCCGAACCGCGCCGGGGGTGCCCGGTGCCGCGGTCTCCGACCACTCGATGCGGCGCACCGGCCGCCCCAGCAGCACGTTCTCGGCACCGACCCTCTCACCGAGCGCGAGCGGCACCTGCTGCAGGCCGCCCACCACGCGCTTGTCGAGGATGAAGTCGGCGTCGACGAGGTGGCTGAAGCTGCCCGCGCTGGCCGCCATGAGCAGCGCCTGCAGCAGCGAGAAGGAGTGCGCGGGCTTGGTGAGCATGGCGTCGGCGATGAACAGCGCGATGTTGTCGCGCGCCTCGGCGTCGTCGCTCTGCTGCTCGAGCCAGAGCGTGAACGAGATGTGGTCGAACTCGGATGCGCGGGGGTGCTCCCAGGGCGCGGCCGGGTCGATCTCGGCCACGAGGCCGTCGAGCACGCCGATGAGTCGCTCGAGCTCGGCCTCGGTGGTCGCCCCGGCGGGGAAGATGTCGCCCGTGAAGCGGTGCGCGGTGCCGTCGGGGCTGACGTACACGCTCTCACCCTCCCGGTACCGCGAGTAGGTGTCGAGGCCCAGTTCGTCGAGCATGTCGATGAGGGCGGTCTGGTCGGGCGACACCCACTGGCCGCCGATCTCGTAGAGCTGGCCGTCGATGTGGTCGGTCCAGAGCCGGCCGCCGATGCGGTCGCGCGCCTCGAGCACCAGCACCGACTTGCCCGCCTGTTGCAGGCGGTGGGCGGCGGTGAGGCCGGTGGCCCCGGCGCCCACGATGACGACATCGCGTTCGATCTTCTCCACGACAACTCTTTTCGTTGTGAAAGCACCCGCGAAACGATGGATGCAGAACCATGATGCCATGTGGACAGCGGATTTCGATAGCTCTGCGAAGTGCGAAAGCCGCTGCGGCCCGTGTTCGCGGGGCACACCCGCCGGCGCGGTCGCCCACCCTGCGAAATGCGCAAGCACGAAACGTGCGCGCCACGGATTTCGAGGCACCCCGCCCCCGCACCGCGCATCCGCGTGCCGCATGATGGACGGCACACCGACCCGCCGGGGCACCCTCCCCTTCCGGCACCACCCACGAACGAGGAACAACCCGTGAACGCATCGACACCCGCGACGAGACGCCGGTTCGCGCCGTCGGCCGCCGGCTACCTGATGCTCGTGCCGGCCGTGGCCGTGATCGTGCTGCTGGTGATCGTGCCCATGCTCGTGATCGCCCGCGACAGCTTCGCCGTGAGCGACCCGCTCGGCGGAAACCTCGGCGGCTTCACCCTCGACAACTACGCCAAGCTCATCGACCCCGTCTACGCCAAGACCCTCGGCTACAGCCTCGGCATGGCCGCGCTCAACGCAGTGGTGTGCACGGTGGTGGGCTACATCGTGGCCTATTACATCGCCACCCGCCCGGCCGGCCGGCAGCCGGTGCTCCTCGTGCTGGTCATCATCCCCTTCCTCACCGACTTCCTGGTGCGCACCTTCGCGTGGATCACGCTGCTCGGTTCGGGCGGACCCTTCATCACGCTCGCCCGGCTGCTCGGCATCGACGCCCAGTCGCTCGTGCCCTCGCAGCTGGCGGTGACCCTCTCACTCCTCTACGCGTTCCTCCCCGTGGCCGTGTTCCCCATCTACGCCTCGATGCGGTCGATCGACCCGTCGCTGCGCGAGGCGGCGGCCGACCTCGGCGCCGGGTGGTGGCAGACCCACGCCCGCGTGTTCGTGCCGCTGTCCGCATCCGGCCTGGCCTCGTCGGTGATGCTCACCTTCGTGCCGTCGCTCGGCGTGTTCGTCATCCCCGTGCTGCTCGGCGGCGGGAAGGACCCGCTCGTGGGGAACCTCATCGTGACCCTGTTCACCGAGTTCCGCAACGAGCCGCTCGGCGCCGCGCTGTCGATGGTGGTGCTCGTGCTCATGCTCGCCTCGGTGGCCGGAGCGGGACTGCTGCTGCGCCGCCGCGCGAAGACCGCGGAGCGCGGGGAGAAGGGGAGCGCCGCCTGATGGACCGCCTGACCTCCTGGATCGCACGACTCGTGTTCGTGTTCCTCTACCTGCCGATCGCCGCACTGATCATCTACTCGTTCAACTCCTCCGAGGTGAGCTACCGGTTCGACGGGTTCACCCTGGGCTGGTACGCCGAGCTGTTCCGCGACGAGATGCTGCTCGACTCGCTGCGCACCAGCGCGGTGGTGGGCCTCATCGCGGCTCTCGCGGCCACCGTGATCGGCTTCCTCACGGCGTTCGCACTGGTGCGGTTCCGGGTGAAGGGGCGCGCGTTCTTCGTGGGGGCCATCCTCATCCCACTGATCGTGCCCGAGATCGTGCTCGGCGTGGCGCTGCTCACGGTGTTCAGCACGGCGAACGTGCCCACGGGCCTTCTCACGCTGGTGCTCGGGCACGTGGTCATCACGCTGCCGCTGGCCACCCTCGTGCTCCTGGGCGCGATGTCGTCGCTCGACCCGAGCCTCTCCGAGGCCGCGACCGATCTCGGGGCGTCGCCCTGGGTCACCTTCCGGCGGGTGCTGTTCCCCCTGCTGCGGCCGAGCATCCTCGCCGCCTTCCTGCTGAGCTTCACCACCTCGTTCTCGAACATCGTCATCTCCACCTTCACCGCCGGCGTCGGCACCACGACGCTCCCGCTGCGCATCTACTCCACGCTGCGCACCGGCCTCACCCCCGAGCTCAACGCGCTCGGCACCCTGCTGGTCGTGGCGACCCTCGGCGTCATCCTCGTCGTGGGCGTCTCGCAGATGCGCCGCATCCTTGCCGGCCCTCAGTCCCCCGGTTCGTAGACCTCCCCCCGCTCCGAACCGGGCCCCGCACCACCCGCACCACTCCCCCTGCTCCACCCCTCCCGCTCCATCCATCATCCCGAACACGAAGGTCCCATCATGAAGAAGACAGCACTGGCCCTCGCGGCCGTGGCCGTGGCCTCCGCCACCGTGCTCACCGCCTGCTCGTCGGGCGACGCCTCCAGCACCGGCGCCGCCGGCGACGGCACGCTCAGCATCTACGCCTGGGCGGGCGAGATCCCCGACTCGGTCATCTCGGGCTTCGAGGAGGAGACCGGCATCCAGGTGACCGTCGACACCTTCGACAGCAACGAGACCATGATCTCCAAGCTCGCCGCCGGCAACTCGGGCTACGACGTGGTCGAGCCCAGCCAGTACGCCGTGCAGCTCATGGTGGAGCGCGACCTCGTGGCCGAGATCGACCAATCGAAGCTCGAGGGCTTCGACAACCTCGCCGAGAAGTTCGTCGACCCCTCGTTCGACCCGGGCAACGCCCACAGCATCCCGTGGGCCTGGGGCACCACCGGCATCCTCTACAACGAGGCCTGCACCGGCCGCGAGATCACCGGCTGGGCCGACATGTGGGACCCGGAGTTCACCGGCAAGGTCTACATGCTCGACAACATGCTCTCGGCCTACATCGCGGGCCTGCAGGTGAACGGCCTCTCCGCCACCACCACCGACCAGGCCGAGATCGAGACCGCGACCGACTCGCTGCTCGAGCAGAAGCCCCTCCTCGGCGGCTACAACAGCACCAACTACGCCGACCTCGTGGGCACCGGCGATGCCTGCATCGCCGAGGCCTACTCGGGCACCACCGCGGCCAAGGCCGTCGAGGCCAACCCCGACGTGCACTACATCATCCCCGAAGAGGGCGGCACGCTCTGGACCGACAGCTTCTCGATCGTGAAGGGCACCTCCAATGAGGATGCGGCCTACCAGTGGCTGAACTACACCCTCCGCCCCGAGGTGGCCGCACTGCTCACCGACGAGGCGTCGCTCGCGTCCACCAACGAGGCCGCACTGCCGCTGGTCGCCGACCAGTCGCAGGTGGAGAACCCCGCCATCTACGCTCCGGCCGACTCGCTCGTGAAGTCGGAGTTCATCGTCGACCCGGGAGACGCGCTGGCGTACTTCCAGGACGGCTGGACCCGGGTGCGCGCCTCCTAGGCACGCCCGTTCCGCGCACATCCGTCCTCTGGAAGGCAGAACCATGAACGAGACCACCGAGTCGCCGGCGGTGAAGCTGATCGGCCTCACCAAGAGCTTCGGAGCCAACACCGTCGTCCAGCCCCTGGACCTCGAGATCGGCCGCAACGAGTTCTTCAGCATCCTGGGCCCCTCGGGATGCGGCAAGACCACTCTCATGCGCATGATCACCGGCTTCGAGACGCCCTCCGGCGGCTCGGTGGAGCTCGACGGCACCAACGTCGACCGGGTGCCCACCAAGTCGCGCGACCTCAACATGCTGTTCCAGAGCTACGCGCTCTTCCCGCACCTCTCGGTGTACGAGAACGTGGCCTTCGAGCTGCGGGTGCGCCGCACGCCGAAGAAGGAGATCGACACCCGGGTGCGCGAGGCGCTCGAGCTCGTGCGGCTCGGGGCGTTCGCCTCGCGGAAGCCGGCCGAGCTCTCGGGCGGTCAGCGCCAGCGCGTGGCGCTCGCCCGCGCCGTCGTGGGCCGCCCCGCGGTGGTGCTGCTCGACGAGCCGCTCGGCGCGCTCGACCAGAAGCTGCGCAAAGAGATGCAGTTCGAGCTCAAGCGCATGCAGCGCGAGGTGGGCATCACCTTCATCTACGTGACGCACGACCAGGAGGAGGCGCTCACCATGAGCGACCGCATCGCGGTCATGAGCGAGGGTCGCGTGCTGCAAGTGGCGTCGCCCACCGAGATCTACGACGCGCCCGTCTCGCGCTTCGTCGCCACCTTCATCGGCTCGTGCAACGTGCTCGACGGGGTGGTGGATGCGCGGGGCGACGGCGTGACGGTGCCCGGCGTCGGGACGTTCCCGGCCGAGGTGCCCGCCGGGTTCGGCCCTGGGACGGGTGTGACCCTCGCCGTACGGCCCGAGAGGGTCGCGCTCGAGGCCCTCACCGGCGACGCACCGGCCGGCTCGGTGCGGGGAACGCTCGTCGAGCGGGTGTTCCTCGGCGACGAGTGGACCTTCCACGTGCGACTCGAGTCGGGTGCGGTGCTCACGGTGAGCGTGCCGAGCGGCGCGACCGCCGCCGAGCTCGGCGCGATTCCCGACGGCGGGGCGGTGGCGCTGTCGTGGGCGGCGTCCGCCGCGCGGGTGCTGCCGCAGGAGGGGGCGCTGCCGTCGGCGGTGGCGGCTTCTGCGCCCGTGGCGCCGTCGGCGCCCGTCGCACCTGTCGCACCGTCGGCATCCGTTCCACCGTCCGCTTCCGCATCCGCATCCGTTCCGCCATCCGCTCCTTCCACCTCCGAGGTCTCCGCATGAACCCCGCGCTCGTCGCCGCCGTGGCGCAGCTCGCCCCCACCACCGACGCCGTCGCGAACCGCGAGACGCTCTCCGCGCTGGCCGCCGAGGCGGCCGGTGCGGGCGCACGGCTCGTCGTCTTCCCCGAGGAGGCCATGCTGCTGGCCGGCGACGTGGAGGGGTCGCTGCGGGAGGTCGTGGAGAACGAGTGGCCCCTCTTCCTCGCCCAGCTCTCGGTGCTCGCGGTGGAGCACGAGCTGTGGATCATCGCCGGCGGCTACGAGCCGAGCGGCAGCGACCGCCCCTACAACACGCTCGTCGTGGTGAACCCGCGCGGCGAGGTCGTCGAGTCGTACCGCAAGCTGCACCTCTACGACGCGTTCTCGTACCGGGAGAGCGACTACGTCACCGGGGGCACCGAACTGCCACCCGTCGTCATGATCGAGGGCGTCGCACTGGGCCTGGTCAATTGCTACGACATCCGCTTCCCCGAGCTCAGCCGCGATCTCGTGGCGCGCGGTGCCGACGTGCTCTCGGTGTCGGCCGCGTGGGTGGCCGGCGCTCGCAAAGAGGAGCACTGGTCGACCCTGGTGAAGGCCAGGGCCATCGAGAACACCTGCTGGGTGCTCGCCTCCTCGTCGTCGTCGCCCGACTGCATCGGCAACAGCCTCGTGGTCGACCCGCTCGGCGTCGAACGCGCCGGGCTCGGCCCCGTGCGGGCCGGGATCGCCCTCGTCGAGCTCTCCCTCGACCGCACCGCCGAGGTGCGCGAGAGCCTGCCCGCGCTGGCGAATCGGCGCCTCCTCTCCACCGTCGAGGTGCAGCCGCTGCCCGCCTGAGCGCTGCCGCCCCGCCCCGCGCTCACCCGACCGCGTGACCACCCAACCCGCACCACCCCGGAGTCCCACCATGCCCTTCCACGCCGGCCCCGCCCCCGAGCCGCTCGACCCCGAGCTGCTCGAGAAGCTCTCCCGCGTCTCGTTCCCCACGCTCGGCCACTACCTCGAGGAGGGGTTCGCCGACTTCGGCATCCGCCGCCTCGCCGGCACCGCTCGCGTGGTCGGCCGCGCCGTCACCGTACGCATCACCGCCCAGGACTCCACCGTGCTGCACCACGCCGCCGGCTGGTGCGAGCCCGGAGACGTGTTCGTCATCGACACCGGCGGCGACACCCGGCACGCGCCCGTCGGCGAGGTGCTCGCCGCCACGCTGGCCCTCCGCGGAGCCGCCGGCGTGATCGTCGACGGCGTGGTGACCGACCTCGACGAGGTGGAGCACTTCGGCCTGCCGGTGTATGCGCGGGGCTCGAGCGTGCTCACCACGAAGCTGCTCTCCGTCGACGCGGGCGGCGTGAACGTGCCCGTCGTGTGCGGCGGGGTGACGGTGTCGCCGGGCGACGTCGTGCTCGCCGACCGCAACGGCGTGTTCTTCGGCACACCCTCCGTCGTGGCCGCGCTCATCGACACCGCGCTCGCCGACGACGCCGAGGAGCCCGACCTGGTCGAGGAGCTGCGCCAAGGCGCCCGCCTGGGCGAGTTGACCGGGGCGTCGGATGCGGTGCGAGGCTTCACGGCCACCGTCCCGGCCGCCGCCACGTCTGCCGCCGCCCGCACCCTCGTGAAGGCCGCGGTGAACGGCGGCCGCACCCGCACCGAGCACCCCTCCATCCCGCTCACCGACGCCGAGATCGCCGACGCGGCACGCGCATCCGTCGCCGCCGGAGCCGACGTGGTGCACGCCCACGTGCGCACCCCCGACGGCGGCCAGACCATCGCGCCCGACGCCGTCGCCGCCATGGTGCGCGCCGTCAAGGCGGCCGACCCGTCGATCGTCGTCGGCACCACCACCGGGCTCTGGACGTGTTCGGGCCACGAGGAGCGCATGCGGCACCTGGCCGCATGGCCGGCCGACGCCCTGCCCGACTTCGCCTCCGTCGCGTTCTCGGAGGAGGGGGCCGCCGAGGCCGCCGAACTCGTGCTCGCCCGCGGCATGGTGCTCGAGAGCGCCGTGTGGCACCTCGACGAGGTGCCCGCCCTGCTCGCGTCGCCGACGCTGCACCGCAACGTGCGCATCCTCATCGAACCCGAGGACGAAGACCCGGCCGAGGCCGTCGCCCACGCCCGCGCCATCGCCGCCGCGGTGCGCGCCGCGGGAGTGACCACACCGCTGCTGTACCACGGCTACGACGCGACCGCCTGGCCGCTCGTGCGAGCCGCGCTCGACGACGGCGCCGAGGTGCGGGTGGGGTTCGAAGACATGCTCACGCTCGACGACGGGTCGTTCGCCCCCGACAACGCCGCGATGGTGGAGCTGGCGCGGCGCCTCGAACAGGGTCGATAGCCTTGCAGTGAACCCGGAGGCGCGACCCGAGCGCCAGGCCGCCACCGCCGCACGAGACGAGGACCCCATGGCAGACTCCAGCGAGGCCGCACTGATCGCCGAGGCCGAAGGGCTGCTCGGCGACGGCGAGAAGGTCGTGGCGGCGGGGCATTTCGGCCTGGCGTCGCTCCGCGGGGCGCACCTGGCAGGCGGCGTGGTGGGCGGCCTCGCGGGCGCGGTGGCGGTCGACGATGTGCTTAGCGGAGCGCTCGGGGCCGGGCTCGGCGGTCTCGCCGCCACCCACTCGGCGGCCGAGGCGCAGGGCGTCACCGTGAAGATGCTCGTCGCCGTCACCGCCGACACCATCCACCTGCTCAACCGCGACACCGGGGGCCGGCTGCAGACGGTGGTCGCGTCGTTCCCGCGGTCGACCACCACCGCGACCGTCTCGAAGGTCGGGCTCAGCCGCATCCTCACCCTCACCGAGCCCGCATCCGGCGCCACCGTCGAGCTGCACGGCTCGGTGTCGTGGCTCTCGGCGCAGTCGGCGGGCGACAAGGTCGTGCTGGGACTGCTCGAGGGCTGACCCGGGCCCGTTGGCTGACCCGGGCCCGTTCCCGCGCGAGAATGGGTGTCGTGGCCGCCGACGATCTGGACCGACGCCTCGTCGAGCTGCTCGGCGAGGACGGCCGGCGCGCCTACACCGACATCGCCTCGATCGTGGGGGTGTCGGAGGCGACCGTGCGGGCGCGCATCCAGAGGCTCACCTCGAACGGCACGCTGCGCATCGTCGCGCTGTGCAACCCGCTCACGCTGGGTCACCAGTCGGTGCGGTTGCTGCTCACCGTGCACGGGCTGAGCCCGCGCAACGTGGCGAAGTCGCTCACCAGCCTGCCGATGATCGGGCATGTGGCGCTCACCTCGGGAGCGCACGACATCTACCTCGAAGCCACCCCGCGCGATCTGGGGCAGCTCGCCGACCTGCTCGACGACATCCGGCGCACCCCGGGGGTGGTGCGCATCGACCAGTTCGTGCTCACGCGGCTGTACAAGGACTACTCGTGGAACGGGCTGCGCGACCAGTCGGGCGAGCGAGCGGTGGGCGGGGCGGTTACGGGCGGCTCACGGAGCCGGCCGACGGATGCGGGCGGGTAGGCCGGCCGACAGGCTCGCGGAAGCCCGACCAGAGGTACTCGTCTTTGATCACCTCGAGCACGGCGGCGGTCTCGAGGGTGTCCACCCCGGTGATCGACCGCACCGTGTCGGCGAGGAAGCTGTTCATGCCGGCCTGGTCGGCGCAGCGCACGTCGGCGCTGAGGTCGTAGGAGCCGATGCACGCCCCCACGTACTTCACCTCGGGAAGGGCGGCGAGCGCCCGCGCCACGTGCTCGACGGTGGCGCCGCGCACGCGGATGGAGAGGTGCGCTTCCACGTAGCCGAGGCGAGTGCTGTTGGGCATGCCCACCACCTGCACCACGCCGAGGGCCAGGAGGCGGTTGTAGCGCTGGCGCACACTGCCCTCGGAGAGGCCGACGTAGCGGGCGATCTGGCCGAAGGAGCGGCGGCCGTCGAGGCGGAGCTGATCGATGATCTTGCGATCGATCACGTCGACGGCCTCGAGCTCCACGGCACCATTAGACCACGGTGCGGCGGGCGGTGGCCGTGGCGCGAGCGGGGGCGCGTCGAGTGCGCACGGTGGCACGGGCGGACACGACGGGCTCGGAGGGCTCGGCAAGCTCAGCGGGTGTCTCGGAGCGGGTCGCCGCAGTCGGGCGGGTGGGCACGCGGCGGTGCCCGTCGCGACGCAGCTCGACGAGGGTGCCGACGATGCCCGCGAGGGCGAGGAGGACGAAGAACACGAGTGCGATGGTCATGGCAGCAACGCTATGAGCATCGCGTTCGCGCCACGAGTGGCAGCACTGCCTGAGTACGTGTAATTTCTGCCAGCCCGAGATGGGGAGACCCGAGGTGGGCCGGCCCGAGACACGTGTCGAGGCTGGGAAAGTGCTCGGTGCCGTGATATGAGCGTCGGCTAGTATCGACCGGCGAAGCGGTGTGCCGACCCGGGGCGCACCGCCCGGCACGGAGGATTCCTGATTTGAGCGAGATCGACGCACGCCCCAGGCGTCACGCGTCAGGCCCCGTGCGTCACGGCCGCCTGCACACGCCCTCGGCCGTCGGCCTCGTGGTGAAGAGCCTCGCCGTGGCGCTCGCCGTCGTGCTGGTGAGCGTGAGCGGTGTCGCCGCCTACGCCATCACGAACCTCGCTCAGCAGGTCAACGAGAACGCCGTCGACATCTCCGGCGGCGAGGTGATCGCGGCCCCTCCGGTTCTCGGGGCGTTCGAGGGCGGCTTCAACCTGCTCGTCATCGGCACCGACAACGACCCCAACCAGGGCGACACCTATGGTGAGCGCGACGCGACGCTGAACGACGTCAACATCCTGCTGCACGTCTCCGCCGACCACAAGAACGCGGTGGTCGTGAGCTTTCCGCGCGACCTCGTCATCGCGCATCCGGAGTGCACCGACCCGCAGACCGGCGAGACCTACGATGCCATGAGCGCGCAGCCGCTCAACGAGGCGTTCAGCCGAGGCGGTCTGGCGTGCGTCAACACCACCATCGAGAGCCTCACGGGCCTCGACATCAACTACGCCGCGGCGACCTCGTTCAACGGCGTGATCGAGATGACCAACGCCGTCGGCGGCGTGCCCGTGTGCCTCGTCGAGCCCATCTTCGACTCGGACTCCGGCCTCGATCTCCCGGCCGGCACCAGCGTCATCCAGGGGCAGATGGCCCTCGCGTTCCTCCGCAACCGTCACGGCGTCGGCGATGGCAGCGACCTCGCGCGCATCGCCTCGCAGCAGCAGTACCTCTCGTCGATGGCGCGCACGCTGAAGAGCGCCGACACGCTCACCGACATCACGAAGCTGTACGGGCTCGCCTCGGCCGCCGCGCAGAACATCCAGCTCTCCACCTCGCTCACGAGCCTCGACTCGATGGTGTCGCTCGCGCTCACCATGAAAGACGTCGATCTCAACAACATCGTGTTCGTGCAGTACCCTGCCCAGGGTGACGCGGACTGGCCGGGCAAGGTCGTGCCGGTGCAGTCGACGGCGGATGCGCTGTTCGCGAAGATCCTCGCCGACCAGCCCTTCACACTTGCCGAGGACTCCACGGGAACGGGCTCGACTGTGGTCGCCGATCCCACCACGGAGACGCCGGATCCGACCACCACGACGGACCCGGCCGATCCCACTGCGACGGATGCGCCCGTGACGTCGGCGCCCGAGGTGCTCGAGGGCGTCACCGGCCAGACCGCGGCCGAGCAGACCTGCGCCAACGCGTTCTGGGGGTAGTGCTCGGGGCACGCGTGGTACCGGGGATTCATCCCGCGGTACCACGCGATGATGCCGGGGTCGGACTCCCCGGCCCGGGCGCCCGCGTAGCGTCGAGGACATGACGAAAGACACCGACACCACCGTCCTCGACGAGGCCGCCCTCGACACGGCCGCCCTCGACACGGCCGCCGCCGACACTGCGGTCCTCAACACCGCCGCCTCCGACATCGCAGCCCACGACGACGCCGTCGCCGATGCCACCCCTGTCGAGGCGAGCGCCGCCGAGGCCGCCTCCACCGTGACCGCGGCGACCGCAACGCCCACACCTGCCGCCACCTACACAGCCGCCGCCACACCCGGAGCCGCACCGTTCGCAACGGCCGCCACACAGTTCGCAGCGGCCCCCGTCACCGCGCCCGCGCCGGCGGCCGCCTTCGCACCCACCGCGACGGTTCTTCCCGCAGCGGTCCCCACGGGTGGATACGGCGTGCCGGCCGGTGCGGGGCAGGGATACTGGACCACGTCCGGCGGGGCTTACGGAGCCCCTCAGGTTCCAGGCGCGGCGTCCGTGCCGCCCGCGGCTCCCACGGCCCCCACGGCTCCCGCACCGCAGTACTACGCGGCTCCGCGGCGCACGAACACGCTCGGGATCATCACCCTCGTGCTCGGCATCCTCGGGTTCGGCGTGGTGCCGGTCATCACCGGCCACATCGCCCTCAACCAGATCAAGCGCACGGGCGAGGAGGGCCGCGGCATCACGCTCGCCGGCCTCATCCTCGGCTACGTCACCGTCGCCGGCTGGCTCGCGATCGCCCTGTTCTGGATCGCCGTCACGGGCGTCGCGGTGCTCGGTTCGGTCGTCGGCGCGGCCTGACGACCACGCGCCCCTCGCTGAGACGAACCTGGCGGGTCATAGCTCCTGTGGAAGCCTGTGGCCCGCCCTGTTCGCCGTGACGAGCAGGGCGCCGACGGTCGGCCCGTCACCCAGCGCGCCGACGCCACGCCCCGTGCGCCCGCAGCGCGGGTCGGGCGTCAGACCCCGCCACCGCCACCGCCACCGCCGCCACCGCCCGACGAACCTCCGCCGCCCGAGAAGCCGCTCGAGCTGCTGGTGGAGCTGCCCGAGAACGCGGATGCGCTCGCCGACGAGAGCGACGACATGCTCGCCGCGAACAGCGCCGAGTTGAAGGTGGTCGATCCTCCGTACCAGTCGGGCTGGCCGCCGAGCGACTCGTAGTAGGTGCCGAGCACCTTGGCCCACTGCGACTCGAGGTCGAGCAGCACAGCGTAGGGCAGCAGCTTCTCGTAGAGCTTCACGACCTGACCCCAGTCGGGCGCATCGACCCCGGTGCGCAGCGCACCCTCGGGGCTCTGCAGCGCCTTGAACCGGTCTTCCTCCGCCCACTCGATGTAGAGCTTGATGCCGAGGATGTAGTCGCGCAGCTCGGCGCCCTTCGCCGTCAGGGGCTGCCGGAAGGCGACCGCCAACACGAACGGCACCATGGCCACCTGCACGACCAGCAGCAGGATGGGCAGGCCGCTGCCCACCCCCGCATCCGCCGACGCCACCCCCGCGATGACCCCCACCACGCCGAGCACGAACACGGCGGCCAGCAGCAGCGAGCCCACCGCTCGCACACCGGTGGAGAAGTAGCCCTCCGAGATCGACCGTTTCTTCGTGGCCTGAACCACCTTGTAGATGGACTTCGACAGAGCTGTGTCTTTCTTCGCGAGCTCCCGCCACGCGCCGGGCTCGAGGCTCTGACCGAACAGCGCCTCCGCGAGCGAACGCTCGTGCGGGTTGAGACCCTGGGCGGTGAGCAGCCGCAACCAGAATGAAGGCGCCTTCGAGAAGAGTCCGCCGCCCTCGTTCTGCTCCACGATCTGCACCTTGTGGCGCACGGCGAAATCCACGAACGACGACGCCGCCGCGCGCGTGGTGCGCTTCATGACCGCCGAGGCGATGAGCAGGTCGGCGCCGGGCGGCGGGGTGTACTCGGCCACCACGACCGGCCTCCCCTTCGCGTCTCTCAGCGCGCTCAACCTGTACAGCAGGGCGAGCACGGCCACGACGAGCGCCAGGCCCACCGAGATCGCCTGCACCCAGCTGCTCCCGAGGGAGAAGTAGGTCATGTCGCGCTCGGTGAAGGTGTGCGGTGCGAAGGCGATTCCGACGGTGACGTTGTCGCCCGCCTCGAGCCCCGACTCCGCCGTGCGGAACACGGCACCCCCGCCCTCGTCGCCCTCCGCCTCGTCGGTGCGCGTGATCTCGCACGCGGTGGTCGAGCCGGACGCGCCGACGAAACACGCCGTGTCTCCCGTGAGCGCCCAGACCAGCTCGGGCGCGACGACGACCGTCGTGGTGTGCTGGTCGAAGGGCTGTCGCCAGAGCGTACCGTTGGTGTCCCAGTAGAACTCGTCGTCGTCGGTGTCGGCGAAGTAGCCGGTGACATCGCGCTGGGTGTAGGTGAGCACGTAGCTCTGCTGGCCGTGCACGTAGTCGTCGCCCGCGATCGTGACGAGGAGGTTCTCGTCGTCGGTCTCGGTCTCGTACTCGCGCGGGACGCCCTGGGCATCCGTCACCGAGACCAGGGTGAGATCGGTGGGATGGCCCTGATAGTCGAGCGGGATGGCTCGTCGGATGCCGCGGTTCTGGTCGGCCTCGGGGAACTGGGCCACGAAGGTCTCGGTGGTGGAGAGAGTGGAGTGGCCCTCCGAGTCGATGCCGAGCTGGTAGACCGCGTCGAACGACGAGAAGCGGAAGTCGTCGACGTCGGTGGTGACGATGGCTCCCGCTGCTTCGATGGCAGAGGCGGGCGCCGCGGACGCCGGAGCCGCCGAACCGGCGACGAACCCGACGGCGCCGAGCGCGGCGACCAGGCCTACCGCGACGCTGCCTGCGATGTGGCGCGCGGCGCGCATCCGTTCTCTGAGGGGAATCCGCATGTGCGTCACTCTACCGGGAGCCACCGACGTTCATGGAGGAATCCTCAGCCGACGGCCGGGACCAGCGAGACCGGCAGCGGCGCACCCGAGTTGCTGCTGAAGAAGCAGAACCAGCGCCGGTCACCGTCGTTCCACGCCGCCTCCAGGGGGTAGGCGGGTTGCCACTGCAGGTCGGCGATCGCGGCCGCCGCCGCGCGGTCGAGGACTGCCGGGTCGGTGCAGAGGAGGTTCATGCGGGAGGCGAGTTCGGCTTCGCCGGGGTAGGTGGTGCCGGGATCGCCGGCGAACAGCCCGGTGGCCACGAGCTGGGCGGTGTGCTCAGAGGCGCAGTCGACGACGGTGAACTCCTCGGCGAACGGAGAGGTGTAGCCGGTCAGGCACTCGCCGCCTGCCAGAGCCGTCCAGGGCTGGAGTCCGGGAGCGGCCGCGGCCGTGGGGACGGTGCCCACCGTCGGTTCAGGTGCCGGCGTCGGCGTGGGGGTAGCGGATGGCGTGGATGCGGGGGGCGAGCTCGTGGGCGACACCGCTGCGGCCGCACCGCCGCCCGTGTCTGCCCACAGCCGCCCGGCCGCGAAGAGTCCGGCGATCAGGACGATCGCGACCGCTCCCGCGGCGATGGCGATCGTCGTCGTGGTGCGACGGGCGCGCATCCGCTCGGGCGGGAGGCGGTGGGTTCCGACGTAGGCGGGATCGCCGTGGCGGGGCACGTGGGTGGCGGCTGCGGGGGATGCGGGGGGCGCGTTCAGGACGGGGTAGGCGGGTGGCTCACCGGGCGCGGCGGAGTCGGACGGCGGGGGTGGTGCGGACGACGCGGAGGGCATGGACGGCGGAGACGAGGACTCCGGCGGTGGGGCCGGCGCCGCTCGGGCGGCCGATCCCGGGGTGGCGCTCGACCCAGGCTGTGCGGTGAGGCCAGCGGGGTCATTCGCGGCGTCGACGCTCTGCATCCCGTCGGGCGGCGTCGGAGGGGTGGGTGGTGCGACCAGGCGCTCGCCCTCATGCAGACGGGCGTCGTCGACCGACGCGTGGCGGCCGCCTCGACCGGGCTCCGCCGGGTCGGCGGGCGGGTCGTCGTGCGGGCCTGTCATTGCTTGTTCGCTACTCGAGCCCCAGGTCGGACAACCCGATGGCGTAGTGGTAGGGGTAGCCGGCCTCTTCGATGCGGGCCCCGGCACCGGTGTTGCGGTCGACGACCACGGCCACGCCGGCGATGATCGCGCCGGCCTTCTCGAGCGCGGCGATCGCGGCCAGCGGGGAGCCGCCGGTGGTGGAGGTGTCTTCGAGCACGATGACGCGCTTGCCCGCGACGTCCGGACCCTCGACCTGACGGCCGCGACCGTGGTCTTTCGGCTCTTTGCGCACGACGAAGGCGTCGTAGCCGAGACCGCGGGCGGCGCCCTGGTGCAGGACGGCCGACGCGATGGGGTCGGCGCCCATGGTGAGGCCGCCGACGGCGGAGACGTCGTGGATGTCGGCGATGAGATCGAGCATCACCTGGCCGATGAGCGGGGCCACACGGTGGTCGAGGGAGACCTTGCGCAGGTCGACGTAGTAGCTCGCCTTCTTGCCGCTGGTGAGGGTGAAGTCGCCGTGGAACACGGCGTCGGACTTGATGTACTCGATCAACTGGCTGCGCGCATCACTCACAGGGCCAGTCTACGGGCGAGGAGCTGCGGATGACTGCTCGGGGCGATGGGTGCCCGCGCCGATTCAGGGGGTGGGGGCAAGGAGGGAGGAGAGGGTGCGGGGCGGGTGACCGGTGAGGTGCTCGACGTCGGGGGTGATGCGGGCGAGCTCGCCGGCGGCGATGGCGGTGTAGGTGCTGACCCAGGCGTCGAGCTGCCAGCGGGGTGCTTCGTAGATGGCGCGGGACGCGTAGGCCTCGGCGACCGTCTCGTCGTGGAAGCGGATGGGACCGCGGCCCCACTCGGCCGTGAGTATGGCGGCGACCCCGGCGAGCGTGAGAGCCTCGGGCCCGGTGAGCTCGTAGGTGGCGCCGAGGTGCGGCGAGGTCTCGGCAGACTCCGCGGCGGCGAGCGAGCGGAGAACGGCGACCGCCGAGTCGGCGACGTCGGCGCGGGCGACCGCCGCGACGCGGCCGGTGCCGGCGGGGCCGCGGATGACGCCGTCCTCGCCCGCGAGCAGGGGGAGGAAGTCGGCGTAGAAGTTGTCGCGCAGGAACGTGAAGCCGACGCCGGACTCGCGGAGCATCTGCTCGGTGGCGAAGTGGTCGCGGGCGAGGGTGAACGTGGCATCGGGGGCAGCCCCCGCGAACGAGGTGTAGACGACGTGCTCGACACCGGCAGCGCGCGCGGCCTCGATGACGGTGCGGTGCTGCTCCAGACGGTCGGCGCTCTCAGCACCCGACACGAGGAACAGGAGATCGACGCCCACCAGGGCCCGCTCCATGGCGGCACGGTCTCCGTACGACCCCACGGCGACCGCCGCCCCGGGCAGCGCCGGAGCCCGCCCGGCATCGCGCACGATCAGCCGAAGCTCATGCCCGGCTTCGGCGAGCAGCCGCGCCACCCGCCCGCCGACAGCACCCGAGGCACCCGTGATTCCGATCATGCAGCCATCCTCGCGCATCCGTCACCACCCGCTACGACCGCTCCGCCAGCGTGCGCAGCTCCTCGGCCGCCGCATCCCGCCGCCACTTCGCCGCCGGCCGGCGCCACCACGACGCCCCCTCCAGCTCGGCCGTGGCCTCGCGCAGCCTCACCTCGGCCGCGATCACGAGGGCCTCCTGCTCGAGCGCCGCCTTCTCGGCCGCCGTCGGCTCGTAGAGCAGCTCCCCGCGGTCCTCCGCCGCCACCGCGATCCACGACGCCGACACCAGCGTGACCACGCTCGTCAACCGGAACCACAGCAGCATCGCGATGAACACCACGAACGTCGACAGCAGGGGATTGCGTGATGCCCCACCGAGCAGCGTGCTGCCGAGCACCTGCAGCACCAGCAACGCACCGCCCCCCAGGAGCGTGCCCGCGAGCATCCGGCGCACCGTCAACCGCGCGTTCGCGAGCACGCGGAACAGCACCATCAGCGCGACCGTGTCGATGAGGTACACGAGAACGAGGCCGACGAAGGTCACGAACCCCGACGACCAGTCGCCGAACACACCGGGCAGCATCGAGTAGAGCCAGTCGATCGCCGCCGTGCTCACCACGCTCAGCACCGCCGCCGCGAAGAGCGCGACCCCGATGAGCACCGACACCACGAAGTCGCGCGCCTTGAGGAGGACGTACGAGCGCGGGTCCTTGGGCACGCCGAAGATGGCGCGCACGGCGATGCGGGAGTAGGTGATCCAGCCGATCGCCGTCCAGATGAGGACCACGATGGCCGAGACACCCGTGATGGTGAGCACCGAGGCGCTCGAGGTGGCGATGGTACGCAGATCGGCTTCGTGGATGACGCCGCTGTCGCCGATGAGCCCGGGCACATAGGTGTTGATGAGGTCGATGAGGGCGTCCATCGTGGCGGGCGACCCGATCAGCCAGATGCCCGCCACCGCGAACAGCACGTAGACGGCGGCGAACACGGCGAACAACGCCTGGTAGCTCATGCCCGACGAGAGCAGGAAGCCGTTGCCGGCCAAAAAGCGGCGCCACACCCGGGTGGGGAAGAGGGCGAGAGTGCCCTGAGTGAGCTCGGTGATCTTGGTGATGGGCTCGTCGAAGCGCTCGGCGAGGCGGCGTTCGAGGCGGGCACGGCGGTCGGCGCGCGTCGAAGGTCGATCGGCCTCGGGCTTCGGCGGTTCCTCCCTCGTCACCAGGCCAGCCTAGCCAGGGGTGCGGCGGCGCGGTTGCGCAGGGCGAGCGGATGCACGGGGCCGGGCGCATGCGCGCGGCCGGCGGCGTCACCGGCTGCCGGTAGCGTGGAGGCATGCGTGTTGCGACCTGGAACGTGAACTCCATCCGAGCCCGAGTGGGCCGGGTGACCGACTGGCTCGTGCGCGAAGACGTCGACGTGCTCGCCATGCAGGAGATCAAGTGCCGCGAGTCGCAGTTCCCGTTCGAGGCCTTCCACGAGGCGGGCTACGAGGTGGTGCTGCACGGCCTCAACCAGTGGAACGGCGTCGCGTTCGCCAGCCGCCTCCCCATGACCGACGTCGCCAACACCTTCACCGGCATGCCCGGCTTCGGCAAGCCCCTCGACGACGGCTCGCTGCCGCTGGAGGCACGGGCGCTCGGCGTCACCGTCGAGGGCGTGCGGCTCTGGAGCCTCTACGTGCCCAACGGTCGCCTGCTCGACGACCCGCACTACCACTACAAGCTCGTCTGGCTGCATGAACTCGCGGAGCAGACGAAGGCGTGGCTCGCCGCGCATCCCGACACCCCCCTCGCCCTCATGGGCGACTGGAACATCGCGCCGCTCGACACCGATGTGTGGGACATGGGCGCGTTCGTGGGCTCCACGCACGTCTCGGCGCCCGAGCGCGCCGCGTTCGCGGAGTTCGAGCAGCTCGGGCTCGCCGACGTGGTGCGCCCGCTGGTGCCGACCGGCTACACCTACTGGGACTACAAGCAGCTCCGCTTCCCGCGCAACGAGGGCATGCGCATCGACTTCATCATGGGTTCGAAGCCCTTCGCCGAGCTGGTGACGGATGCGCGCATCGAGCGCAACGAGCGCAAGGGCGACGCCCCCTCCGACCACGTGCCCGTCGTCGTCGACCTCGAGCTCACCCCGGAGGACGACGACGACCGCCCGATGATCTTCGGCTAGCGCCGGCCACCGCACCGCCCTGGCGTGGCCCCACCCGGGCATCGCCGCCCCACCCGCCACCCGGGCGTCACCCCCAGCGTGTATAGATGGAGCATGTCTTCGTCGAGTGTCGGCGCGGGGTCGCCGATCACCCCGGGTCAGCCGCACCTGCCACCCGACCAGAAGCGGGGGCTGCGGCACTGGCTCACCGACGGGCTCAGCGAGCGCGCCGGCCGCCACCCCGGCCCCGGTGTGGTGCGCCCCGAGAAGACGCACTCCTGGTGGCGCGTCATGTGCCTCACCGGCGTCGACTACTTCTCCACCCTCGGCTACCAGCCCGCCATCGCCGCGCTCGCCGCAGGTCTTCTCAGCCCCATCGCCACGATCGTGCTCGTGCTCGTGACCCTGCTCGGAGCCCTCCCCGTCTACCGCCGCGTGGCCCGCGAGAGCTTCAAGGGCGAGGGTTCGATCGCCATGCTCGAGAAGCTCCTCCCCTGGTGGGGCGGCAAGCTCGTGGTGCTGGTCCTGCTCGGCTTCGCGGCCACCGACTTCATGATCACCATCACGCTGAGTGCGGCGGATGCGAGCGCCCACGCCATCGAGAACCCGTTCGCCCCCGACTGGCTCGAGGGGCAGAACGTGCTCATCACGCTGGTGCTGATCGCGGCGCTCGCGGTCGTGTTCCTCCGCGGATTCAAAGAGGCGATCAACATCGCCGTGGTACTCGTGGCCGTGTTCCTCGTGCTCAACGCGGTGGTGGTGGTCGTGGCGATCGGGCACGTGGCCGAGAACACCGTCGTCATCGACGACTGGTGGTCGGCACTCACCGCCCAGCACGGCAACCCGCTGCTCATGGTGGGCATCGCGCTGATCGCCTTCCCGAAACTCGCGCTCGGGCTCTCCGGGTTCGAGACCGGCGTGGCCGTGATGCCCCAGATCAAGGGCGCTCCCGGCGACACCCCCGCGAACCCGGCCGCGCGCATCCGGGGCGCCCGCCGGCTGCTCATGACGGCGGCGCTCATCATGTCGTCGTTCCTCATCACGTCGAGCATCGTCACCACGCTGCTCATCCCGCAGAAGGACTTCGAAGCCGGCGGCCCCGCCAACGGCCGCGCCCTGGCCTACCTCGCGCACGAGTACCTCGGCGAGGGCTTCGGCACGGTCTACGACGTCTCGACTATCGCCATCCTCTGGTTCGCGGGTGCCTCGGCGATGGCCGGGCTGCTCAACCTCGTACCCCGCTACCTGCCGCGCTACGGCATGGCGCCGCACTGGGCCGGACTCGTCCGGCCGCTCGTGCTCGTGTTCACGGCCATCGCGGTCGTCATCACACTGGTGTTCGACGCGAACGTCGACGCCCAGGCCGGGGCTTACGCGACGGGTGTGCTCGTGCTCATCACCAGCGCATCCGTCGCCGTCACCCTCTCGGCCAGGCGCAAGCGGCAGCGCGCTGCCACGATCGGGTTCGCCGTGGTGTCGCTGGTGTTCCTCTACACGACGGTCGCGAACATCATCGAGCGGCCCGACGGCGTGCGCATCGCGGGGCTGTTCATCCTCGGCATCATCGTGGTGTCGATCGTGTCGCGCGTGCAGCGCTCGTTCCAGCTGCGGGCGACCTCGGTCACCTTCGACGCCACCGCGCTCGACTACGTGCTCACCGATGCCGACGAGTTCGACTCGCTGCAGATCATCGCCCACGAACCGGATGCGCCGGCCGGCACGAGCGAGGCCGAGCTGGCCGCGGAGTACCGGCAGAAGGTGGAAGACGAACGGCGCGACAGCGGCATCCCGCTGCGGAAGCCCGTGATCTTCCTCGAGGTGGTGCCCACCGACTCCTCCGACTTCGAGGAGGACCTCGTGGTGCAGGGCCAGGCCCGGCACGGCTTCAGGGTGCTCACGGTGCGCAGCGGCAACACGCCGAACACGATCGCGTCGGTGCTGCTCGAGATGCGCGAGCTCACCGGGGTGGTACCCGACGTGTACTTCGAGTGGACGGAGGGGAGCCCCATCTCGAACATGTTCCGGTACCTGGTGACGGGGCAGGGCGAGGTGGCGCCGGTGACGCGCGAGGTGCTGCGGCGGGCCGAGCCCGACCGGCTGCACCGGCCCGAGGTGCACGTGAGCTGAGAGCGGGCTCCGGATGCGCGAGATGCGGCCGCGCGAACGGCGGGCGGGATGCGCGGCCGGGAATTCCTGCGCCGCCAGGCTGTTGACACCGGCATGGCCACCACGACTCTCACCGCAGACAACCACGACGCGACGGTCTCCGACGGCATCGTGCTGATCGACTTCTGGGCCGACTGGTGCGGCCCCTGCAAGCAGTTCGCGCCAGTGTTCGAGCGCGCCTCGGAGCAGAACTCCGACATCACCTTCGCGAAGGTCGACACCGAAGACCAGCAGCAGCTCGCCGCGATGTACGGCATCACGTCGATCCCGACCCTCGTCGGCTACCGCGACGGCATCCCGATCTTCGCCCAGCCCGGCGCCCTGCCGGCGCCCGTGCTCGACGACGTGATCTCGCAGGTGCGCGCGCTCGACATGGAGACCGTGAAGAAGGAGTACGCCGAGGCCGTGGCGGCGCAGCAGGCGTCCGCCGACGGCGCCCTGCCCGCCGAGTAGCCTCGCCCCCGCGTAAAGACGAACGTCGCGGTGAACAGCCCGAATAGGAGGCCGTGCACCGCGACGTTCGTCTTGACGGGTGAATCGCGCTCGGGTCAGGCCGCGGCCGAATCCTCCGACGCGGCGGCAGCGCCGTCGAGCTTCGCCACGAACTCGGCGATGAACGCGGAGAGCTGCTCGGTGATCTCGGCGTCGTCCTTCGGGTGCAGCTCGGCGAAGCGCACGACCGAGTTCGGCACGGCGAGCACGGTGGTGTCGAGCACGTTGGCGCCCGCGATGCCGTAGGCCTTGCGGGCCTCGTCCTGAGCCCACACACCGCCGTACTGGGCGAACGCGGTGCCGATGACGGCGACCGGCTTGCTCGAGATGGAGCTCGAGCCGTAGGGGCGCGACGACCAGTCGATGGCGTTCTTGAGGTTGGCCGGGATGGTGCCGTTGTGCTCGGGGGTCACGACGAGCACGGCGTCGGCACCGGCGATGGCGGCGCGGTAGGCCACGACGCTCTCGGGCAGCTCGCCCTCCACGTCGACGTCCTCGTTGTAGAGGGGCAGCGCGTGGTGGCCCTCGTAGAGGGCGAACGATGCGCCCTCCGGCGCGAGCTCGACGGCCGCTTCGGCCAGCTGACGGTTGGTCGAGGCGGCGCGCAGGCTGCCGACGAGCACGAGGACGTTCTTCTCGGACATGGATTCTCCACAGATGAGTCGGGTTGACGGATGCTGACCGGCACACGCCGGCTCGGAGGATGTAACCGGACCGTGGTCCGGTTATTCCCGCGTGCTACAGTCCGGTTCATGGATCCGCACGGACTCCTCCCGGCACGGCCGCCGATCGGCCCCCAGCCGCCCGAACGATCGGACGCGGCACGCAACCGCGCCCGCCTCCTCGACGCCGCCCAGCGGATCGTGGACTGCGAGGGCATCGCGGGCGTGACCATGGACGGGCTCGCCGCCGAGGCCGGCGTGGGCAAGGGCACGGTGTTCCGCCGCTTCGGCTCCCGCGCCGGCGTGTTCGCCGCTCTGCTCGACGACGTGGAGCGCGAGTTCCAGGCCCGGTTCCTCAGCGGACCTCCCCCACTCGGCCCCGGCGCCGACCCCGTGGAGCGCCTCGTGGCGTTCGGCCGCGCGCGCATCGAGGTGCTCGCGCGCCAGGCTCCGCTGATGCGCGCCGCCGAACGCCCGGTGGAGGAACGGTTCGAGGTGCCGGCGCGCGTGGTGGTGGAGGTGCACATCGCCACGCTGCTGCGGCAGTCGGGCGTCGAGCTCGACGTGCCCGTGATCGCGTTCGAGTTGCTCGCCGTGCTCGAGGCGCCGCTGCTGCTGCCCGAAGCCGACTTGACCCCCGCGAAGATCATCCGCCTCGGCGACGGCTGGGAGCGGCTCGTGCGCGCCCTCCTTCGCTGAGCGTGGGAGCTTCACGCGCTCAGCGCGCCCGTCTGGAGCCCCGGCCCCGCGGATCCGCCCCCGCCTCAGTCGCTACTCGCGCGTCCGCCCCCTCAGTCGCGCGCGAGAAGCCGCCCGCTCACCGCGAGCGTCGCACTCCGCGGCATGACACCCGCGAAGCCCGCCGTGACCGCGTTGGCGCGCCCCGAGATGACGCTCGCGGGTGTGCGCCGCCGGTCGAGCGCGCGCAGCGCCGTCTCCACCACCTGCTCCGACGTCTGGTACGAACCGACCGCCGCCGCCTCGGTGCCGACGACATCGAAGAACTCCGTGCGCGTCGCGCCCGGACTCAGCGCCAGCACCTTGAGCCTGCTCTCCCGCGTCTCCCACGCCAGCGCCTCGGTGAAACTCAGCACGAAGGCCTTGCTCGCGCCGTAGACCGCCATCATCGGGGTCGGCTGGTAGGCCGCCGTGCTGGCCACGTTGACGAGGGCTGTGGATGCGCCCCCTCGCGCCGCCGAGACGAGCTCGGGCAGGAAGGCGCGGCTCAGCGCGACGAGGGCTCCGATGTTGAGCTGGATCTCGGCGGCGAGCGCCCCCGGCTCCGCCTCGAGCACCGGACCGTGCACGCCGAACCCCGCGTTGTTCACCAGGGTCTGCACGGCGATGCCGCGCTCGGCGAGCCGGCCGTGCAGCGACTCGGCGGCATCCGGAGCGGTGAGGTCGGCCGGGAGAACCGTCACTGTCACGCCGTGCGCGGTCTTGAGCTCGGCGGCCAGCGCCTCGAGCCTGTCGGCGCGACGCGCGACGAGCACGAGGTCGGCGCCACGGCCGGCGAGGCGGCGGGCGAACTCGGCTCCGAGCCCGGAGCTCGCGCCGGTGATGAGGGCTCTGGTTCCGCGGTAGGTCATCGTCATGGTGACCAATGTAGGCACTGACATCATTGTTGTCAACGCCTACATTGCGATAGACTCCCCTCTATGACGACCGAGGCGCCGAGCTACCACCACGGCAACCTCCGGGCGGCACTGCTCGAGCGAGCCGGTGCCACGCTGGCCAGCGACGGGGTCGACGGCCTCTCACTCCGGCAGCTCGCGCGCGACCTCGGGGTGAGCCATGCGGCGCCCGGCCGGCACTTCCGCGATCGGCAGGCCCTGCTCGACGCCCTGGCGCTCGACGGGTTCGAGGCGATGAACTCCGCCCTCGCCACCGCGGCGGCGGGCGGCGGTGATGCGCGCGCACGACTCACCGCGCTGGCCGAGGCCTACGTGGGGTTCGCGGTGGAGAACAGCGCGCTGCTCGCGCTGATGTACTCGGTGAAGCACGCGCCCGGGGCGAGCGAGGCGCTCCGCGCGGTCGGCAGCGGCGGGCTCGAGATCGTGGCGGCGACCCTGGCTGCAGCCCAGCGGGCGGGTGAGATCGCGCCCGGCGACCCCGAGCGCCTCGCGCTCGTGTCGTTCGCCGCGGTGCACGGGGTCGCGACCCTCGCCACGAACGACCTGCTCGACGGCGTCCCCGTGCACGAGGCCACCCGCGCGACGGTCGACCTCGTCTGGGCCGGCCTCGTCGCGGGCACCGCATCCTGAACCCGCCCGCGCCAGCGGCTCGCGCAGGCGGCGGGCCCGAGCTGCCGTCATCCCCACCACGCGCACTTCACCCTCGCACCCGCCACACCGCGCGTGCCGGACTCACGCCCCCCACGCGCATCCCGCCCCCACCCGGCCCCGCGCGTCCAGCGGTCAGGCGCGCAGCTCGATGTGGTGCGAGCGGCGGATCACCCGCGGCACCACCACCCACACCGCCACGATCACCGCGAGGATCGCGACGCCCACCACGACGCCGCCGACGCGCCCGAGCACGAAGTCGAAGATGAGCATCCCGGTGCCCGCGAGCGTGAGCGCCACGCCGATCATCGTGAACTGCAGGATGCGATCGGTCACGTGCACCACCTGCGCCTTGGCCTTCTGCCGGAACAGCGCCCGGTGCAGGCTCACGGGCGCGAGGCCGAACACCGTGGTGAGGATGGAGGTGACCACGAGGCAGAGGTAGACCGTGCGCTGGTAGTCGTCGAGCTCCTCGAAGCGCGACTGGAACACGGCCGCGAGCAGGAAGCCGGTGAGGATCTGCGTGCCGGTCTGGATGACGCGCAGCTCCTGCAGCATCTCGTTCCAGTTGCGGTCGAGCCGCTCGTTCTCGGTCTCGTCGCGCCCGTCGCCCGGCACGGCGTCGGTGGCGACGTCTTCGCTCGTCATGGCACCTGCCTACCATCGCTCGCGCCCGGTGGCCCGTGTCTCACGGGTGATGCCGGGCTGCGAGCGCGGCTCGGCCTCGTAGGCTGGGCTGCATCGCCTGGAGGGAGCCGCCGATGACCGCCGATCCGCTCGCCACCGTCGCGCGGGAGTTGCACGCCTCGGCTCCGGCCGCCTTCGTCGCAGCGCGCACTGCGCGCGCGAAGCAGGCGCAGGCGGAGGGTGAGCGCGACCTCGCGGCGCGCATCCGTGCACTCACCAAGCCGAGCTCGGCCGCGTGGGCGGTGAACGCGCTCGACTCGGAGCAGCCCGAGCTCGTGGAGCGGGTCGTCGAGCTGGGGTCGGCGCTCCGAGCGGCGAGCACCGAGCGGGATGCGGCGAGGCTGCGGGAATTGGCGCAGGCGCGCCAGGCCCTGCTCGCCGAGCTCGCGCGCGAGGCGCGTGCCGTGGCGGAGGCGTTCGAGGTGCCGCTCTCGGACGCGGCGGTCGGTGAACTGCAGCAGAGTTTTCAGGCCGCCATGGTCGACCCCCGTGCCGCGAACGCCGTGAGGAGCGGGATGCTCGTGCGAGCGATCGCGAGCGACGGGCTGGGTCCAGTCGACCTCGAGGGTGCGGTCGCGGTGGGGTCTGCGGGTCAGAAAGGAGCGGCGAGGAGCCACACGGCCGGCGAGGGCATCGCTGCGACGGGTCGCGCCGACACAACAGGGGCGGCCGACGCCCGCCGTCGAGCGGCGGAGGAGGAGCGGCGACGCGACACCGAGGAGCGCCGTCGGCGTGAGGCCGAGGAGGCGCGCGCCGACGCCGACGACGCCGAACGGCATCTCGCCGAGACCGACTCCGCACTCGACGATGCCGAGCAGACGCGCGCGGCGCTCGAGCAGCGCATCCGCGAACTCCACGACGAGCTCGACCGGGCCCGCGACGAACTCGCCAAGCTCACGCGCTCGCTCGCCCACCTCCGCAGCGCCCACACCGCCGCCGCGCGCACCGCGGCCGCGGCCCGTCGCGAGGCCGACCGTTACGACCGCCCCGCTCCCGGTACCGTCTGACACCCCGCCCCACGCACCCCGGCTCACCCGGTGTGACTTCCCGCCCCACCGCAGCTCCTCGCCCGCGCCGTTCAGGCCAGCAGCGCCGCCACCACCACGAGCACCGGCACCGACCCGATCGTCGTGATGAGCACCGTGTCCCGCGCCAGGATCACACCGCGCTGATACCGCGACGCGAAGTTGTAGATGTTCTGCGCCGTCGGCAGCGCCGCGAGCGCCACCACCCCGAACACCTGGTCGGCCGGCAGATGGAACGCGAACCGCGCCAGCAGGAACGCCACGATCGGCATCACCGCCACCTTGATCGTGCTCGCCACCACGATCTCCGCGCGCCCCGACCCCGCCTGCAGCGGCCGCTGCCCCACGAGCGACATGCCGAACGCCATCAGTACCATCGGGATCGCCGCGCCGCCGATGAGCTCGAACGGCGCCATGACCGGCGGGGGCACCTGCACGTGGAAGAGCGCCAGCAGCAGCCCCGCGAGCGACGCGATGATCATGGGGTTGCGCAGCGGTTGCGACACGATCGCACCGAACGAGGCCTTGCCCCGGGTGGAGATGTCGAGGATGCCGAGCGTCGTCGGCGCCATCACGATGAGCTGCAGCAGCAACAGCGGCGCCACCAGCTGCGGGTTGCCGAGCACGTAGGTGGCCACAGGCAGCCCGATGTTGTTCGCGTTCACGTAGGCCGACGACGCGGTGCCGATCGTGGTCTCGGCCACGGGCCGCTTGAACCAGATGCGCGAGATGGCCACGTACAGCCCACCCGAGATGATGACCGTGATGAAGGTCACGAGGATGGGTCCTGAGAACACGGTCGACGGATGCGACTCGGCCAGCACCGAGAACAGCAGCGCGGGGGTCGCGACGAAGAACGCGACCCGGTTGAGCACGAGCCGCGTGTCGCCCGGCAGGAACCCGAGCCGCTCCACGAGGTACCCGACCGCGATGACGAACCCGATGATGCCGAAGCCGGTGAGAACCCCGAGCATCAGCCGGCCGCGACGGCCGCGGGCGACCGGGTGAGCGCATCCGTCATCGCACGCTCGAGGAACGGCTCGAGCGTGAACGCGAAGGTGCGGGTGAGGTGGTCGGTGTCGCGGTACACGTTGGCGCCGCCCACGACCGCGGGGCACTCGGTGGCGGTGCAGTAGGTGTCGCTGAAGTCGAGCAGCGTCACGTCCTGCCCCGAGTCGATGGCCGAGCGGGCGGCGATCGCGATGGGATCGAGTTCGGCGAGGCCCTCGTCACGCGGAACGGTGCAGCTCGACGCGTCCTCGGTGCGCAGGCACTTGTTGGGGTCGTCGGGCCAACCGGGGTTGTCGACCACGGTCACGATCGGCGTACCGGCGTCGAGCACCTGCGACCAGGCTGCGGCGTAGCCGACGGCGCCGACTTCTTCGTCGTTCGCCGTGTTCGGCACGTTGCGGTCGGTGAGCGCGGCGGTGAACACGGCGTCGAAGGGCTCGGCGGCGGTGAGATCGGCGGTGAGGGATGCGCGCCAGTCGTCGCACGACACGGCGAACGCGTCGCGGGCCGAGAGCGGCGTCGTGGTCCACGGGCAGCCGCCCTTGAGGTAGGTGGTGAGGTGCCAGCCGTTCCGCTCCGCCATCTCGATGAAGGGGTCCATGAGCGCGTAGGCGTGGCTGTCGCCGATGAGGGCGATGCGGGGCGCATCCGGGTCGTCGCTGCCGAACTCGCAGTCGCGCACCGTCGCGTCGTTGAGGGTGGAGAGGCATTCGGGGTGGTCGGGCCGGTCGGCGTTGCCGAAGCCGGGGCTCGGGATGATGACGTCGGCCAGCTCGGGGTTCACGCAGAGCGGGTCGATCGCGGTCAGGCCGTCGGTGGGTCCGGATGCGGCGCCGAAGCAGTCGGGCGGGTCGGCGAGCGTGGCGGCGAGCTGGGTGGCCTCGGCCTCGTACTTCGGCTGCTGCACCGCCCAGGCACCGGTGACCACGAGGGTGGAGACCGCCATCGCCCCGATCACGGCGAAGAGAGTCGTGCGCGGCCGGCGCACCGTGAAGAAGCGCCAGGTGCGCGCCGGGTCTTCGATGAAGCGCTTGGTGGCCCAGGCGATCACGAAGCAGAACAGGAACAGCGCGATGCGGTTCCAGATGCTGAGGCCCCAGCCCGGGATGTAGGGGGCGATGACGATCAGCGGCCAGTGCCACAGGTAGAGCGAGTAGGAGATGTCGCCGATGAAGCTCACGGGGCGGAAGGAGAGCACGCGGCCCGCATCCCAGGGTCGCTCGCGGTGGTGGGCCACGATGATCGCGGCGGTGCCGAGCACGGGGATGGCGGCCATGTAGCCGGGGAAGGGCGTGGCGGCGTCGAAGAGGTAGCCGCAGGCGAGCACCACGACGATGCCGCCGTAACCGAGCAGGTTGGACTGCCACGCGCGGGTGGGTCGCAACCTCGGCAGGAGGGCCAGGGCGCCGCCCACTGCGAACTCCCACACCCGGGTGTAGGTGACGAAGTAGGCGGCCGCCGGGTCGACCGCCGTCATGACGACGGAGAGGGCGAACGAGACGACGCCGACCACGGCGAGCACGGTGATGAGAGCGGCCCAGCGGCGCCCCTTGAGGAACTTGACCGCGAAGACGGAGGCGCCGAGCAGCAGCACGGGCCAGAACAGGTAGAACTGCTCCTCGAGCGAGAGCGACCAGTAGTGCTGCACCAGGCTGGCCTCGTTGGCGGCCGCCAAGTAATCCACAGAGTTGAGGGCGAGCACCCAGTTCTCCACATAGAACGTGGAGGCGAGGATTTCTCGCACGTTCTCCGTCAGACTCGACAGCGGCATGACGAACAGCGTCATGAGGCTCGCGAAGATCAGCACGGTGATCGCGGCGGGGAGGAGTCTGCGCGCCCGTTTGGCGTAGAAGGAGGGCAGAGCGATGCGATCGGTGCGTTCGAGCTGTCGGGTGAGCTGCTGCGTGATGAGGAAGCCCGAGATCACGAAGAACACGTCCACGCCGATGTACCCGCCGGTGAGACGGCCGGGCCAGAAGTGGTACACCACCACGAGCAGCACGGCGATGGCGCGCAGCCCCTGAAGATGGGGGAGGAAGTGGTCGGGGCGGGTGGCGGTGGGTGCCCGGCCGGTCTTCGTCTCCATCGGGTCCATGCTACCCGGGGGTCTTCTGTTCGGCCGTTCGGGCGGTGGCGCACAGAATCGGCGCAGGTACGGGGCGGATGCGCAACGAAGCTGCGGAGTGGGCAAAGAAGAGCGGATGCGTTGTGCCTAGTCTCGAAAGGACGACCGATTGGAGGTTCCACCATGTCCGCACAGTCCGCATCCGCGGTGTCTGCATCTGCACAGTCCGCATCGATCATCGGAGAACCCGAGGTCGTAGAAGACCTGGCCGCGCTGCCCGCCTGGCTCTCGCTCAAGGCGGCGGTCATGGCCCTTCAGCCGCTGCAGGCGCACGACGGATCGGTGCCCGATCCCGTCGACCATCCGGCGGCCTCCGCACTGGTCGAGTCGATCGCCGGGTCGATCGCCTCGCTCGCTCCGCTCTTCCCGCACGATGCCGACTACCTCACCGCCCTGCAGGCAGACTTCGGCGCCTGGGCCGCCGGTGGCTTCGGCGTGCCCGACTTCCTCGCGTCGCTCGTGGCGTTCGCCCCGGCGGCGCAGCGCGCCGATGGCATCCGTCACCTGGTCGTGTTCCCCATGTACACGCAGAACGGCAGCACCGACCGGCACATGGAGGCGGTGCTGGTGGAGGTGCTGTGGCCCTCGTTCATCGCCGCGCTCGAGGCCGGCGACTACTCCAACGAGCTGTTCGTGCCCATCCGGTTCCTCGACTTCACCGCCGGTTACGACACGAACTCGGCGGTGCTGTTCCCGGAGTCGGTGGCCACCTCGTCGATCCCGGCGTACACCTGGGGGGCCATCTTCGCCGATCGCGAGGCCGCACGGTTCCGGCGGGTGGTGCGGGAGGCGGCATCCGTCACCCGGCTGTCGCTGCCGGCCGACGCGGAGCGCCTGCTCGACGACCAGGAGCTCGCCGAGCGTACCTTCGTGATGTGGGACCTCATCCACGACCGCACGCACATGCGCGGCGACCTGCCGTTCGACCCGTTCATGATCAAGCAGCGCATGCCCTACTTCCTCTACTCGCTGGAGGAGCTGCGGTGCGACCTCACGGCGTTCCGCGAGGCGGTGCGCATCGAGCGCTCGCTCACGGCCGCCCGCGACGCGGCGGAGGTCGGGCGACCCGGCCACGACGACGCCGAACTGCTCGATCACGCGAGGCTGGTGCAGTACGCGGTGCTGTTCGACCGCATCTTCCGCTTCGCCATCACGGGGTCGCGGGTGCGCAACTACGACGGACTGGGCGGGCAGCTGCTGTTCGCCTGGCTGCACCAGCGCGGTGTGCTGCACTGGACCGACACGCGACTCACCCTCGACTGGGAGCACGTGGCCGACGCCGTGACAGCTCTCGGCGACGCCATCGACGAGCTGTACTGGCGCTCGATCGACCGCCCGAAGACGGCGCACTGGCTGGCGGCGTACGCGCTCATCACCGAGACGCTCACGCCCAACCCGGCTTCGGTGTGGGCGCGCGGGCCCGAGGCGCTGCCGCTCGGCGGCCCGCCGCGCGGACTCACCGACGCGGTGCTCGACGACGAGTTCCCGCTCTCGATGTTCTACGAGGCCCTCGACAAGAAGATGCGCGAGGTCATCGACTCGACCTCGGGCATCACGGGGCGGGCGTAGGGGGCCGCCGACCGCCGTCAGACCCCCGTGCCGCTCGCCGACCGCCGACGCCCCACTCCCCGCCATCCACCGTCGGGCCCTGTCCCGTCCACGTCCGTGGGGACCCCCTTCCACCCACCCTTCGCGCGGCCGGCGGTGACAGGATGAGCAGATGACTGACGTGAGCGATCTGCCCGGCCGGCGTGTGGTGGTGGCCGGGGCGACCAGCGAGTCGGGGGCGGCCGTGTGCGCAGCCCTCGTGGCGGGCGGGGCGACGGTGCTGGGCATCGGGTCGTCGGCCGAGAAGCTCGCCGCGCTCGCGGCACGGGTGCCGGGCGTGGAGACGGTCGTCTGCGACCTCTCCGACAGCGCCGCGGTCGATGAGCTGGCCGGCGCCCTGACGACGGCCGGCGGCGTGGACGGCCTCGTGCACCTGGTGGGCGGCTGGGTCGGCGGGCGGGGTATCCCGGGGCAGACCGACGAAGCCTGGGCCGCGATGGAGCGCGGATTCCGCACGCTGCGCAACACGACGCGGGCGTTCTACCCCGCGCTCGTGGCGTCGCCCGCGGGGCGGGTGGCGTTCGTGTCGTCGGCCTCGGTCGACGCGCCCACCGCATCCGGGGCCAGCTACACCGCCTCGAAGGCCGCCTCCGAGTCGTGGATGCGATCGGTGGCACAGGGGTTCCGGGCCGATCAGGGCGGCGACGCGCGGGCGGCCGCGGTCGTGTTCGTGGTGACGGCGCTGGTCGACGAGAGCATGCGGGCAGCGGCACCCGAGAAGAGCTTCGACGGGTTCACCGACGTGGGCGTGCTCGCCGGGGCCGTTGTGGAGCTGTGGAGCGGCGAGCGGGATGCGGGTGGGCTGAACGGTTCGCGCATCCGCCTGTGAGCGGTCTAATCGCCGGCGCGGGTTTCGCACCGGGTGCCGGCGAGTAGTCCTGCACAGTTCGGGCTGACTGCCCCGAATTGCACATCCGTCGTTAGGCGGATGGCGAGCGCCACCCGCCTGGGTACCGTGGAGACATGACCGACTCCACCGCAGACGACTGGGTGCGTCCTCGACCGAGTGCCCGCGGGCTCCGCCGCGACGCACTCGTGGCGGGGTTGCTCGTGGCGGCCGCCTGGCTGAGCTGGTGGCTCTACGTGGGCGCGATCGACGAGGAGCACGCTCCGTGGTGGGGTGCGCTCATCTGGGCGGTCGTGATCGCCGGTTCGCTCGCGTTTCGCCGACTCGCCCCCGAGCTCACGGCGCTCGTAGTGGCCGCCACCTTCGTGGTGGGCCAGTACGCGGGGGTCTACGAGCAGCTCTTCGCCAACATCTGCCTCTTCGTCGCGCTCTACTCGCTCGGGGCGTGGGGGCGCAACCGGCTTCTCGCCACCGTGGAGCGGGTCATCATCACGGTGGGCATGGTGCTCTGGCTCGTGGCGGTGATCGTCTACCAGGCGCTCACACCCGAGTCGACGCCCGACGTGTCGCGAGACGGCTGGTTCTCGCAGTTCGCCGCCATCGGCCTCATCCAGCTCATCACCAACCTGCTCTACTTCGGCGCGGCCTTCGTGTTCGGCAACGCCGCGTACGCCGCCGCCCGGCAACGCGACGCTCTCGAGCTGCGCACCGTCGAGCTGGAGCAGGAGCGCGAGGTCAGCAGCCGTCAGGCTGTCGCCCTCGAGAGAGTGCGCATCGCCCGCGAACTGCACGACGTCGTGGCGCACCATGTCTCCGTGATGGGGTTGCAGGCCGGGGCGGCCCGTCGCGTGCTCACCCGTGGCCGCGCAGCGCCCGCGGCGACTCGTTCGGCCGGTGGTGGTGCTGAGCCGTCTGGTGGCGCCGATCGTCGTGCCGATCCCTCTGGCGCCACCGCCGACGCCGTCGACCCGCGCGCGATGGAGGCCCTGGCTCAGATCGAGGAGAACGCGCGGGAGGCGGTCGACGAGCTGCACCGCATGCTCGGTGCGCTCCGCCAGGGCGACGACGACGATGCCGCGGTCTCGGCCTCCACGCGAGGGCTCGACCAGCTCCCCGAATTGGTCGCCGAAGCGGAGGCCGCGGGCCTGCCGGTCACCCTCACCACCGTGGGTCCCGCGACGGCGGTACCCCCGGTGATCGGTCTGAGCGCCTACCGCATCGTGCAGGAATCGCTCACCAACGTGCGCAAGCACGGGGGTATCCGGGCCACGGCCGACGTGCGTGTGAGGTTCCTCGACAGCGGAGTCGAGATCGAGGTGAGCGACACCGGATCGGGGCGCCCACCGGTCGCGGGGGCGTCGACGAAGGGACTGGGGCAGGTGGGGATGCGCGAAAGGGTGGCGGCGGTCGGAGGCGAGATCACGATGGAGGCGAAACCCCGCGGAGGGTACCGGGTGCGCGCACGACTCCCCCTCGCGCCACGGTCGGCGGAGGTGGAGTCGTGAGCACCGAGATCAGCGCCGACGCACCCATCCGGGTGGTGCTCGCCGACGATCAAGACCTGGTGCGGGTGGGCCTGCGCATCATCCTCGAGTCCGAGGACGGCATCGAGGTGGTGGGAGAGGCCCGCAGCGGGCGCGAGGCGGTGGCGATCGTGCGCGAGCTGGCACCCGACGTGGTGTGCATGGACGTGCAGATGCCCGACCTCGACGGCTTGGCGGCCACCCGCGAGCTCGTCGCCGCGGGCACGACGGCCGGCGTCCTCATCCTCACCACCTTCGACCGCGACGATTACCTGTTCGATGCGCTCACGGCGGGGGCGAGCGGTTTCGTGCTGAAGAACTCGACCCCCGAAGACCTGGTCGCCGCCGTGCAGATCATCGCCCGCGGAGACGCGCTCCTCTCTCCCGACGTCACCAGGCGGGTCATCGAGTCGGTCGCACGCCAGGGGTCGCCGCGCGCGGAGGCGACGCCGAGCGGGCCTGTCGAGCCGGCCGGGCGAGCCGAGCCGATCGAAGACCTCACTGACCGCGAACGCGAGGTGCTCCAGCTTCTCGCCACCGGTCGATCCAACTCCGAGATCGCCGCGGAGTTGTACCTGGGGGAGGCCACGGTGAAGACGCACGTCTCGAAGATCCTGCAGAAGCTCGGGCTCCGAGATCGCATCCAGGCCGTCATCTTCGCCTACGAGAACGGCATCACGGTTCCGGGAGACCGGCAGTGACTCCTGCTCGCACCGTTCTCGTCATCGAGCGATCAGCTGTAACACGGCGTTGTTATGCTGTCCCAACCCGACTCTGATCGACATCCGTAGCAACATGGAGGACAGAATGCGGCGACTCCTGCCATCCGCAGCCACACTCGTCATCGCGCTGGCCGCTGCCGCGCTCGCCGGCGTTCCGGCAGGTGCCGCGGCCGCCGAGGAGAGCGCTCCGGCCCTCAGCGGCACCGTCACCTATCCGACGGCGGCCCACGAGGGGAGGCCGAAGGTCTGGCTCTACGCCGTCACGGGCGAGACCGCCGAGGGCGACCCGATCGTGTCGACCACGCCGACCGCGACGGCACTCGCCTCGACTGAGACAGGCGACTACAGTTTCGCCCGGGTTCCGGCCGGTTCGTACGTGGTGAAGTTCACCGAGACCAGCAACCGGTACTTCGACGTGTACTGGCCCCAGCGCTACGACCTCGACGATGCCGAGCCGATCGCGCTCAGCACCGCCTCCCCCGTGGCCGACGTCGATGCCAGCCTGTCGTACCGGAGCGTGCGGGTCGACCGCATCGCGGGTGCCGACCGCTTCGACACGAATCGACTCGTGAACGACGAGCTCTGGCCCGACGGCCCACCCGAGTCGCCCACCATCTACCTTGCGAACGGCCTCAGCTTTCCCGACGCGCTGAGCGCCGGGCCCGCTGCCGCCCACGCCGGAGGCGCGGTGGTGCTGACCGACGGCACGTCTCTCTCCGCCTCCATCACCCAGCAGCTCACCGACCTCCAGCCCGGGCGCATCGTCGTCGTGGGCGGCGAGGGCTCGATGTCTGCGCAGCTCTTCACCCAGGCCTCCGCCCTCGCGCCGGCCGATGCCACCGTGCGGCTCGGTGGAGCCGACCGCTTCGAGACCTCGCGCCTGGTGGCGGCCGACGCCTTCTGCTCACCGAGCCCGGGTCCGGGTGCCGGGTGCTCCGCCCCGGAGGCATTGTTCGCCAGCGGCGCTGGCTTCGCCGACGCCCTCGCGGCGGGTCCGGCGGCGGCCGCGGCCGACGGCCCCGTGATCCTCCTCCCCCCGGACGGCGTGGACGAACCGACCCTCACGCTGCTGCAGACGCTCGGAGTCGCCGAGGCCACCGCGGTCGGCGGAGAGGCGAGCATCTCGGCCGCCGCGTACGGCACCCTCCTCGCCGCGGTGCCCGACACCACCCGCATCGCCGGCGACGGCCGCTACGCGACCTCCGTCGCCCTCGCCGCGGCCTTCTTCGGCCCCACCTCCCACGTCTACATCGCCTCGGGCACCACCTTCCCCGACGCCCTCGGGTCGGGCCCCCTCGCCGCGGCCGACGAGGCACCCCTGTTCCTGTCGCCGGTCGAGTGCCTGCCCGACGAGGTCTGGCGAGAGATGCTGTCGCTGCACACGGGCTACGCCACCCTCATCGGGGGTCTCTCGAGCCTCGGTTCGCCGCTCAACTCGCTCACCCGCTGCGCGCCCGCCGTCACCAACGGCACCGGCACCGGCGCCGCCGTCGGCGCAGAGCCCGGCTCCGAACTCACCCCCGAGGTGGAGCCCTCCCCGTCGCTCGGCTGATGTGACGCCACACCCCCACCCCTAGCGTGGGAAGCACCCCCGAGAAAGGTGCTTCCCATGCTCGAAGTCTCCGGTGTCTCCCGCTCGTTCGGGTCGCGCCAGGTGCTGCACGACGTCTCCTTCACGGTCGGCGACGGTCGCATGACCGGGTTCGTCGGCGGAAACGGTGCCGGCAAGACCACGACCATGCGCATCATCCTGGGCGTGCTCGCCAGCGACTCCGGCACCGTCACCCTCGACGGCACCCGCCTCACCTCCGCCGACCGGGCGCTCTTCGGCTACATGCCCGAGGAGCGCGGCCTGTACCCGAAGATGAAGGTCGCCGAGCAGATCGCCTACCTCGGACGACTGCACGGCATGAGCTCCGCCGCGGCCGCCGCCAGCACCGACCGCCTCCTCGACCGGCTCGGTCTGGCCGAGCGCGCCGGAGCTCCGGTGGAGAGCCTCTCGCTGGGAAACCAGCAGCGCGCGCAGATCGCCGCCGCCCTCGTGCACGACCCCGAGGTGCTCGTGCTCGACGAGCCGTTCTCGGGCCTTGACCCGATGGCCGTCGAGACGGTGCAGTCCGTGCTCGCCGAGCACGCCGCCGGCGGCGCCCCGGTGCTGTTCTCCAGCCATCAGCTCGACATCGTCGAGCGCCTCTGCGACGACCTCGTCGTCATCGCCGACGGCTCCATCCGGGCGACGGGCTCCCGCGAGGCCCTCCGCGATGAGCACTCGACGCCGCGCTACGAGATCGAGATGTCGGCCGACGCCGGCTGGGTGCGCACCCTCGAGGGTGTGCAGGTGATCGAGCTCGACGGCGACTACGCCCTGTTCGAGGTGCCGCGCGGCGATGCGGGCAGCGCGCTCGCCCAGACGGTGCTCAGCCGCGCCTTGGCCACCGGCCCGGTCGTGCGATTCGGCCGCGTGCATCCCACCCTCTCGCAGATCTTCAAGGAGGTCGTCCAGTGACCACGGCACCCCACACCACGGCACCCCGCACCCCTCGCCCGCGTCCCCTCGGCCCCGCCCAGGCGACCTGGCTGGTCGCCCGCCGCGAGATGTCGATGCGCCTGCGCAGCAAGGCCTTCCTCATCTCCACCGGCATCCTGATGCTCGCCATCCTCGCCTCCATCATCGTGGGCGGCATCCTCGGAGCCACGGCCTCCACCACGAAGGTCGCGACCGTCGCGGGCACCGCCTCCGTCACCGCCGAGGTGCCGGGCCTCGAGGTCACCGAGGCGGCGAGCGCCGACGCCGCCGAAGAGCTCGTGCGCAGCGGCGAAGTCGACGCCGCCATACTGCCCGCCGGAACCTCGAGCACCAGCACGACCGGCGCCCTCCCCTACGAGATCGTCGCCCTCGACTCCACGCCGACCACCCTCGTGCAGCTGCTCAGCACCTCCCCCGAGGTCGTGCTGCTCGAACCCACCGACGACGGCGACGGCTTCCTCTCCTACATCATCGGAATCGCCTTCGGCGTGGTGTTCTTCATGTCGGCCGTCACCTTCGGCGCCACCATCGCACAGAGCGTGGTCGAAGAGAAGCAGACGCGCGTCGTGGAGATCCTGCTCAGCACCATCAGCGCGCGCGAGCTGATGGCCGGCAAGGTCGTGGGCAACAGCATCCTCGCCTTCGGTCAGATCGCCCTCATCGCCCTCATCTCGGCCCTCGGCCTCACCATCACCGGGCAGTCGGCCCTGCTCGGCATGCTCGGCCCGGCCATCCTGTGGTTCGTGGTGTTCTTCGTGTTCGGCTTCGTGCTCATCGCCGCACTCTTCGCCGCCACGGCGGCCCTGGTCTCCCGCCAGGAGGACGTGGGCTCGGTCACCTCCCCCGTGATGATGCTCGTCATGATCCCGTACTTCCTCGTCATCTTCTTCAACTCCAACGAGGCGGTGATGGGCGTGATGTCGTACGTGCCCTTCTCGGCGCCGATCGGCATGCCGCTGCGACTGTTCCTCGGCGACGCCTCGTGGTGGGAGCCCCTGCTCTCCCTCGTCATCCTGCTCGCCACCACCGTCGTGGTCGTGCTCATCGGCTCGCGCATCTACTCCAACTCGCTCCTGCGCACGGGTTCGAGGGTGAAGCTGCTGGATGCGCTCAAAGGCTGATCGCGGCGCAACGGATGCGCGGGGCCGGTTTGAGAGACTGGACCGGTGACCGAACCGATCAACGCCCCCGCGCATCCGCTGCACGACACCGCGTACCGGGGCTTCGCCTCCGACAACTACGCGGGCGCGCATCCCGAGGTTCTCGAGGCGATCGCCCGGGCGAACGGTGGGCACCAGATCGCCTACGGAGAAGACGTCTACACCGCCGAGCTGCAGCGCGTGCTGCGCGGGCACTTCGGTGAGCAGGCGGAGGCCTTTCCCGTGTTCAACGGCACGGGCGCCAACGTGGTGTCGCTGCAGTCGATGCTGCCGCGGTGGGGTGCGGTGGTGTGCTCGACCACGGCGCACATCCACACCGACGAGAACGCGGCGCCCGAGCGGGTGGCGGGGCTGAAGCTGCTCACCGTGCCGACGCCCGACGGCAAGCTCACGCCCGAGCTCATCGACATGGAGGCGTGGGGCTGGGGCGACGAGCACCGTGCGCAGCCGCTCGCCGTGTCGATCACGCAGACCACCGAGCTCGGCACCGCCTACACGGTCGAGGAGATCACGGCCATCACCGCTCATGCGCACTCGCTGGGTATGACGGTGCACCTCGACGGATCGCGCATCTCCAACGCCGCGGCCTCGCTCGGGGTGCCGCTCCGGGCGTTCACCACCGACGCCGGAGTCGACGTGGTGTCGCTCGGGGGCACGAAGAACGGGCTGCTCTACGGCGAGGCCGTCGTGGTGCTGAACCCGTCGGCGGCGGAGGGCATCCCGTTCCTGCGCAAGCTCGACATGCAGCTGGCCTCGAAGATGCGGTTCGTGTCGGCACAGCTCATCGCGCTCTACGAGGGTTCGCTGTGGCTCGAGTCGGCTTCGCACGCCAATGCGATGGCGGCGCGGCTCCGGGCGGCGGTGGCGGGGCTCGACGGGGTGACGCTCACGCAGGAGACGCAGTCGAACGCGGTGTTCGCGATCGTGCCGCCCGGGGTGGCCGACCGGTTGCGGGAGTCGTTCCGCTTCTACGACTGGAACCCCGCCACCGGCGAGGTGCGGTGGATGTGCGCGTTCGACACCACCGAGGCCGACGTCGACGCGTTCGCCGCCGCACTCGAGCGCGAGCTCGGGCGCGTGTGACGTGTAACCGGTCGCGGTGCGCTGCTCTCGGCGGATCCGCCGTGAGCAGCATCGTGGCCACGCCCCGCGCCTCCGGTCGCAGACTGGCGGCATGACCGACACCGCACCCCCACCCCCGCCCCGCTTCGACGAACGCACCAGGCACGCCCTCCGTCAGCAGCGCGTCCTCGTGCTCGACGGACCGCTCGACGACGACAACGGCACCCTCCTCACCACGCAACTGCTGGCGCTCGCGGTCGACGACCCGCACGCCGAGATCGCACTCTGGATCCAGTCCCCCGGCGGCTCCGTTCCCGCCATGCTCGCCATCCGCGACGTCATGCACCTCATCCCGTGCGACGTGTCGACGCTGGTGCTCGGAATCGCCTACAGCGCGGGCCAGTTCTTGCTGTCGTCGGGCACCCCGGGCAAGCGGCGCGCCCTGCCGCACTCGCGCGTGCTCATGCACCAGGGGTCGGCCGGAATCGGCGGCACCGCGGTCGACATCGAGCTGCAGGCGGGCGACCTGCGCCACACCCGAGACACCGTGCTCGGACTCATCGCCGCCGACACGGGACAGCCGATCGAGCGCGTGTTCGAGGACTCGCTGCACGACCGCTGGTACACGGCGGCCGAGGCGCTCGACTACGGCTTCATCGACGAGATCGTCGGCGACTTCGCCACCATCGCGCCGCGACCGCGGTCGCAGGCGGGTTTCGGCACGCCGTCAGGCTTCGGCGCCCTCACCGGCACCGGCTTCGGAGCGGAGGCGTCGCGATGAGCAGCTACACCATCCCCACCGTCATCGCCCGGCACCCGAACGGCGACCGTGCGATGGACGTGTACTCACACCTGCTCTCCGAGCGCGTGGTCTACCTCGGCACCGCGATCGACGCGGGCGTCGCCAACGCCCTCGTGGCGCAGCTGCTGCACCTGGAGTCGGAGAACCCCGACCGTGAGATCCAGTTCTACATCAACTGCGAGGGCGGCGACCCGAGCGCGATGCTGGCCGTCTACGACACGATGCGCTACATCCGACCGCCCGTGGCCACCATCGGCGTGGGGCAGGCGATCGCGGTCGGGGCGGTACTGCTCGCCGCGGGAGCGGAGGGGCGCCGATCGGCACTGCCGCACGCGCGGGTGGTGCTGCACCAGCCGGCGGCGCAGGGGCGGGGCACCATCCCCGACCTCATCCTCCAGGCCGACGAGGTGGTGCGGGTGCGCGCCGACATCGAGCACATCCTCGCCAGGCATACCGGGCGCAGCACCGCCGAACTGCGCGCCGACACCGATCACGACCGGGTGTTCACGGCCACCGCCGCGAAGGAGTACGGACTCATCGACGCCATCATCGAGCAGCGCGAGGTCGAGGAGCGAGGCGCCGACGTCTGAGGGACGCGCGGTGGGCGGGGCGGGATGCGCGGGCCAGTCAGGCCGCGAGGGCGAAGGCGCTCCGGTGTGCCGCCGGCTGGGCACCCGCGCTCGCGGGCGGGCGGAGCCGCTCGGCGACGTCGAGTGTGAGGTCGACCAGGGTGAGACCGAGCGCGCCCGCGACCGCCGCGATCATCTCGCTCGAGGGCTCCTTCACGCCGCGCTCGATCTCGGACAGGTACTGCGGCGAGACCCCGGCCCGCCCCGCCGTCTCGGTGAGCTTCTCGCCGAGATCGTGCCGGCGCTCCCGCAGACTCTCCCCCACGAGATGGCGCCACAGGGGCTCGGGTTCGGGGGCCGGAGAGGGTGCGGTGGGCTCGCTCATGCTCCATCGTAGACACCCGTATGCGCGACGTTCGCAGACAGCGGAACTCCCGCATCCGGTTGCACCAGTACCCCTAGGGGGTATACCGTCGAGGCCATGAGCACCGAGCACGACCACACCACGCACCACGGCCATGACCACAGCGACGTGCACGACCACTCCACCACGCACGCCGGCCATGACCACTCGGCGCATCACGACCACTCCTCGGCACACACGGGTCACGACCACTCGCAGGCGAACCCCGCCTCCGGTCACCAGGGTCACACCGGCCACCACGACCACTCGGCCCACCACGACCACTCCGGCCACCACGGGGGCCACGGCGGCCACGACCACTCCGGGCACGTCGCCGTCTTCCGCCGCCTCTTCTGGGTGATGCTCATCATCGCACTGCCCGTCGTGGGCTTCAGCGGCATGTTCGCCATGATCCTCGGTTACCCCCTCCCGAGCGAGGGCTTCACCACCTGGATCTCCCCCGTGCTCGGCACCGTCATGTTCGTGTTCGGCGGCCGCCCGTTCCTCACCGGCGGCGTCGACGAGCTCCGCGCCAAGCAGCCCGGCATGATGCTGCTCATCGCGCTGGCCATCACGGTCGCCTTCGTCGCCAGCTGGGGCGCCACCCTCGGCCTCCTCGACCACGAGCTCGACTTCTGGTGGGAGCTCGCCCTCCTCATCGTCATCATGCTGCTCGGCCACTGGATCGAGATGCGCTCCCTCGCGCAGACCACCTCGGCCCTCGACTCCCTCGCCGCACTCCTGCCCGACCAGGCCGAGCGCCTCGACGCCGACGGCACCACCTCCACCGTCGCGCCCTCCGAGCTCCGGGTGGGCGACCTCGTCATCGTTCGCCCCGGGGGCCGGGTTCCGGCCGACGGCGAGGTCGTCGACGGCACAGCCGCGGTCGACGAGTCCATGATCACCGGCGAGTCCCGCCCGGTCACGCGCGCCCCAGGCGACCACGTCGTGGCCGGCACCGTCGCCACCGACACCGCCCTGCGCATCCGCATCACCGCCGTCGGCGACGACACCGCGCTCGCCGGCATCCAGCGCCTGGTCACCGAGGCGCAGAACTCCAGCTCGCGGGCGCAGCGCATCGCCGACCGCGCCGCGGCGTGGCTCTTCTGGTTCGCGCTCGGTGCCGCGGTCATCACCGCCGTCGTGTGGACGCTCGTCGGCAGCCCCGACGACGCGGTCATCCGCACGATCACCGTGCTCGTCATCGCCTGCCCGCACGCGCTCGGGCTCGCCATCCCGCTCGTGGTCTCGATCTCCACCGAGCGCGCCGCCAAGGCGGGCATCCTCGTGAAAGACCGCCTCGCGCTGGAGACCATGCGCACCGTCGACACCGTCCTGTTCGACAAGACCGGCACCCTCACCCTCGGCCGCCCCGCCGTCACCGCGGTGCTGCCCGCCGAGGGCACGAGCGAGGCCGAGCTGCTGGCGCTGGCCGCGGCGGCCGAGGCCGACAGCGAGCATCCGCTGGCCAAGGCGATCGTCGAGGCCGCCCGGATGCGCGGGGTCGCGATCCCGGATGCCACCGGCTTCCGCGCTTCGGCGGCGGTCGGCGTGTCGGCCGTGGTCGACGGGGCGACGATCGAGGTGGGCGGGCCGCGGCTGCTCGAGCAGAGCGCGGCGGCAGGGCGACCGGCGACGGAGACCGTCGAGCCCGCGCCCGAGCCCGCGCTCGACGGGCAGACGGTGCTGCACGTGCTGCGCGACGGCGCCGTGATCGGCAGGCTCGCCCTGGCCGACGAGGTGCGGCCCGAGTCGCGCGCCGCGGTCGACGCGCTGCGGCAGCGCGGTGTCGAGGTCGTGATGATCACGGGCGACGCCGAGCCTGTGGCGCGCGCCGTGGCGGCCTCGCTCGGCATCGAGCGGGTGTTCGCCGGGGTGAGGCCCGAGGACAAGTCCGACAAGGTCGCCGAGCTGCAGGCCGAGGGTCGCACGGTCGCGATGGTCGGCGACGGCGTCAACGACGCGCCCGCTCTCGCCCGGGCAGACGTGGGCATCGCGATCGGAGCGGGCACCGACGTGGCCATCGCCTCGGCCGGTGTCATCCTGGCCAGCGACGACCCGCGATCGGTGCTGTCGATCATCGCGCTGTCGAAGGCGAGCTACCGCAAGATGACGCAGAACCTCTGGTGGGCCGCCGGCTACAACCTGCTGTCGGTGCCGCTCGCGGCCGGCGTGCTCGCGCCGATCGGGTTCGTGCTGCCGATGGCGGTCGGGGCGATCCTCATGTCGCTGTCGACCATCATCGTGGCGCTCAACGCCCAGCTGCTCCGGCGCCTCGACCTCAGCCCGGAGACGATCGTCCCTGAGAGGATCGGTGCATGAGCGACGCGCACGCCCACCACGGCTACATCTCGAACAAGGACGCCTACCTCAAGCGCCTCAAGCGCATCGAGGGGCAGACCCGCGGTCTGCAGAACATGGTGGCCGACGAGAAGTACTGCATCGACATCCTCACGCAGATCTCGGCGGTCACCAGCGCCCTCGAGTCGGTGGCGCTCGGCCTCCTCGACGAGCACCTCAACCACTGCGTGGTCGAGGCCGTGGCCGAGGGCGGCCCGGTCGCCGAGGAGAAGCTCAAAGAGGCCTCCGCCGCGATCGCCCGCCTCGTGAAGTCGTAGAGCGCATCCCTCAGAGCTCTGCCAGGCGGGCCCCCTAACCTGAGCGCATGAGCCTGGCCTTCGCCGACCCGAATCCCTTCCTCATCTCCACCCCCGCATCCGTGAGTGCCGTCGAGCCCGCAGCTGCCGTCGCGCCCGCATCCGTCGCCGCACCCGCGACGGTCGAACCGGATGCGCCGGCCGACTCCGACGAGAGCCTCGGCGTGATCGGCGACACGGCGGTCGGGCTCATGGAGGTGCTCGGCGCCCCCGGCGCGGGGCTCGCGGTCTTCGCCGAGAACCTGTTCCCGCCCATCCCGAGCGAGGTCATCCTGCCGTTGGCCGGGTTCGCGGCCAGCCGGGGCGAGCTCGACCTGGTGGCGGCGATCGTGTTCTGCACGCTCGGCTCGGTGCTCGGAGCCCTCGCGCTCTACGGGCTGGGCGCCTGGCTCGGGCGCGAGCGGATGCGCGCCATCGCACGCCGGCTGCCGCTGGTCGACGTGCACGACGTCGACCGCACCGAGGCGTGGTTCGCCCGGCACGGCACGAAGGCCGTGTTCTTCGGCCGCATGCTGCCGCTGTTCCGCAGCTTCATCTCGATTCCGGCGGGCATCGAGCGCATGACGCTGTGGAAGTTCCTACTGCTCACGGCGGCGGGGTCGCTCATCTGGAACACCGTGTTCATCCTCGCCGGGTTCTGGCTGGGCGAGCAGTGGCACGTGGTGGAGCAGTACACGGATGTGCTGCAGTACGTGGTGATCGGCGCCGTGGTGCTGGCGGTGCTCTGGTTCGTCGTGGCCCGGGTGCGCAAGCACCGCGCCGGTCAGACCGACGAGTCGCAGCGGGGCACCGCGGCGGAATAGACGCCGCCCCTCCCGGGTTGATCGACACGAAGCGGACCGGAGTCCACTTCGCCTGATTCGACTGTCCAACGGTGTGCAGCCTCCGCCGAACGATCTGGAGAGCCGATCATCATGACCATCACCGACACCGCCGCCCGTGCCGCAGACACCGCGACGCCCATCCACCCCACCCTCGCCTCGCGCTGGAGCCCGCGCTCGTTCGAGGCGACCACCCCGATCGACGAGGTGGCACTAGCGGCCGCGCTCGAAGCCGCCCGCTGGGCGCCCTCGGCTGCGAACACCCAGCCCGCCCGCTTCATCGTGGCGCGCCGCGGATCGGAGGCCTTCTCGAAGATCGCCGACTCGCTCATGGGCTTCAACTCGGTCTGGGCCGGCTCCGCCTCGGTGCTGCTCGTGGCCGTGGCCGAGGTGACCGACGACGAGGGGCAGCCTCGCCGCTGGGCCGAGTACGACCTCGGCCAGGCCATGGCGAGCTTCACCTTCCAGGCCCACCACGACGGCCTGCACGTGCACCAGATGGGCGGCTTCGACGCCGACGCCGTGCGCACGGCCTTCGGCCTCTCGGAGCGCTACGTGCCCCTCACGGTCGCCGCCGTCGGCACCCTCGCGCCCGCCGAAGCCCTCGCCAACGAGACCCTCATCGCCCGCGAGTCCGCCCCCCGCACCCGCCTCCCCCTCGCCGACCTCCTCCTCGCCGACGCGTAAGTCGGCACACACGGGCACACGGAGATCCGCGGGCCACATGACAGAAGGCGCCGCCCCGTCAGGGGACGGCGCCTTCTTCGCACAGTCCGATCACCCGCACGAGGTGAGTGACTCTATCCGCTCGCTGAGGGTGTTCACGCCCCCGAGAATGACACCGAGTTCAACACCCTGGGATGCGATCCGCTCGAGTGCCGCTTCGGGTACGCACGCCCGGCGGGCGAGGAAGAGAGGCGAGTCGCTGATCGCCGCAGCGGCCCCACCGGCAAGCGCATCCGGAAAGTTCTCGCCGCTGGCGAGGTACGCACTCGAGCCGGAACTCGGTGAAAGCGAGTGGAGGCCCGCCTCATCGAATGCATCCTCGTTGACTGCGGCAGAGACGGCGTAGCGATCGGGACCTGCAATTCGTTGTACCAGTACAACGCCCCGTAGTTGGGCCTCGATTCCAGAACTCACCGAGAGTTCCCCTCCGACGATCTTGACGTATTTGCCTCTGGTGACCCTCGACTTCACGATTGCGAGATCGGCATCTGAGAGCAACGGCTTGGAGCCGTCGATCAGCAACACTCCTGTGCCCAGATGCACCGCAGCCGGTGTGCTCGAGAGTGCATCGGGGTAGTTCTGGCCGTTGGCCAGGTAGAGTCCAACATCTCCGTCGGGCAGGTCCATCGAGCGCACGAGCGTGCGAGAGACCTCGTAACGATCCGCTCCTGAGACACGGGTGAGATCAGCACCGGGCACCGCGGCCCGGACCGCTGCGAGCACCCCCTCGGACACGGACGACGGCCCGCCGACCACCACGATCTTTCTCGGCTTGAGTCGAGACAACTGGGCCCGAACGACAGCGGGCAGTTCGGTGCCGCGGGTGAGCAGGATCGGAGCTCCCTCGGCGGCTGCCGTCGCACCGGCACTCAGGGCGTCGGCGAACTTCTCCCCGCTGACCAGATACGCCGTTCCAGACGCTGCCAGGTCATCTTCCCCGATGACCGATGCGGCCTCGTACCGATCAGTTCCACCCTTCCGCATCATCTCGACTCCGACTAGCGTGTCGAGACGGGCCAACCGACCGGTGCGTTTCTCGAGGGCCCAGAGGAATCGACCTTCAGTGACCGTCAGAGCGGTGATGCCGCTGTTCGGAGAGGGCAGCACGTACTCGCCCCAATTTCGTGAGCCGAGATAGAGGATCGTGTTGGAGACGGCATCGGCAGACCAGAAGGTGCCGCCGATCTGGACGATCCCCTTCAGCGATCCGCGAGCGTTGAACAGCGCAGTTCTCGAGGCGGAGGTAACGAGACCCGCAGATCGTTCTGTGTAGTAGATGGCCTTCGGCTGGCCGGACTCGATGCCGGTCAGCCGAGCCTCGAGGTATGCCTCGGACCTCGGTCCACCCGGCAGCACGGCACCCGCGCGGTCCAGCATCCAGACACGTTCGGCATTGGGATCTGTCACCCACACCTGGTCGTCCAGACCGCTGATCCCGCTCGGTGTGACCGAGCCCGCGATCGGGTGTTCCGTGATGGTGCCCGTGGACTCGGTGAGGATACCGATGCCGCCCGCGCCGGGTTGGGTGAAGTAGACCTGATCACCCCCGTCCCAGATGCCGGTGGGAAACGCGCCGTCCGGTCGGAGCGTGTACTCGATAGCCAGATGATCGGCGGTGACGTGCACGATGTAGTTCGCGAGGAGCTCGACACCCCAGACGCCGCCCTCATGATCTGTGGCCAGCGATGTCACCATCCCCGTGAGCGGCGCCTTCGCGATCAGCCTCCCGTCGCGGTCGAGATGCACGACGGCCTTCTCGGCGAACATCGACACCCACACCGACCCGTCGGCACCCGCTTCGATGTCGGTCGGGAGGCTCGAGGTGTTGGGCAGGTCGAACTCCACGAGTCGTGACCCGGGATCGATGGGCCCGAGTCGCGCCTCTTCGGCCGACACGGATGTCGGCACCACGAGGGCGCCGACCGACCCCACCGCGGCGACCACCGTCGACGCGAGCAGTGTTCGCCAGAGTGTCCGGCTCATGATCTCTCCCAACAGCCGGCCGCAGAGTGGCGGTCCGACTGTTGGGAGGATGCCTCAGGGGTGAGCGCATCGCACCCGAGTACTTTCTACTCAGGGCGTGACGACCACGAGCCCCTCCCCGTCGCCCGACACTTCGACGCGCACCGTGTCGCCGTCGCGCACGGCGCCCGAGAGGAGTGCGGTGGCGAGGCGGTCGTCGATCTCGTGCTGCATGAGCCGGCGCAGAGGGCGTGCCCCGTAGATGGGGTCGTAGCCGTGCGAGGCCAGCCAGGCCCGCGCATCCGGAGTCACCGCGAGCGAGAGCCGGCGACCCGCCAGCCGCCGCTCGAGGCGGTCGACGTAGAGCGACACGATCTGCGCCAGGTCGTCGGCCGAGAGAGCCTGGAACACGACGATGTCGTCGAGCCGGTTGACGAACTCGGGCTTGAAGGCCTGCCGCACCGCCGCATCCACCAGCGCCCGCGCGTCGGAGGCCGAGAGCGACGGGTCGACCAGGAACTGCGAACCGAGGTTCGAGGTGAGGATGAGGATGGTGTTGCGGAAGTCGACCGTGCGCCCCTGACCGTCGGTGAGCCGGCCGTCGTCGAGCACCTGCAGCAGCACGTCGAACACCTCGGGGTGGGCCTTCTCGACCTCGTCGAGCAGCACCACCGAGTAGGGTCGGCGCCGCACCGCCTCGGTGAGCTGACCACCCTGCTCGTAGCCGATGTAGCCGGGAGGAGCACCGAGCAGGCGGGCGACGGAGTGCTTCTCGCCGTACTCCGACATGTCGATGCGCACGAGCGCGCGGTCGTCGTCGAAGAGGAACTCGGCGAGCGCCTTCGCCAGCTCGGTCTTGCCCACGCCGGTGGGGCCGAGGAAGAGGAACGAGCCCGTGGGCCGGTCGGCGTCGGCGATGCCCGCCCGCGAGCGGCGCACCGCGTCGGCGACCGCCTTCACGGCCTCCTTCTGCCCGATGAGCCTGCGGCCGAGCTCGGCCTCGAGGTTCAGCAGCTTCTCGGTCTCGCCCTGGGTGAGGCGGTCGACCGGGATGCCCGTCCAGGCCGCGATCACCGAGGCGATGTCGTCGGAGCCCACCTGGTCATTGACCATGCGCTCGCCGCCCTCGGCGTCGATCTCGGCGGCCTCGGCCTCGGCGAGCGAGCGCTCGAGCACCGGGATCTCGCCGTAGAGCAACCGTGACGCCTGCTCGAGCTTGCCCTCGCGCTGGGCCCTCTCGGCGCGCATGCGCGCGTTGTCGAGCTTCTCCTTGAGCTCGCCGACCCGGTTGAGTGCGCTGCGCTCGCGCTCCCACCGCTCCTGCAGCTCTTCGAGGGCCGCCGACCGCGTCGCAAGCTGCGCGCGCAGCGCGGCGAGCCGCTCCTTCGACGCGTCGTCCTTCTCCTTCTTCAGGGCGAGCTCCTCGAGCTTCAGCCTGTCGACCGAGCGACGCAGCTCGTCGATCTCGACCGGGGCGGAGTCGATCTCCATGCGCAGCCGCGACGCGGCCTCGTCGATCAGGTCGATGGCCTTGTCGGGCAGCTGCCGGCCCGGGATGTAGCGGTTGGAGAGGGATGCGGCGGCCACGAGCGCGGCGTCGGCGATGGACACCTTGTGGTGCGCCTCGTAGCGCTCCTTCAGCCCGCGGAGGATCGCGATGGTGTCTTCGACCGAGGGCTCACCCACGAACACCTGCTGGAAGCGGCGCTCCATGGCGGCGTCTTTCTCGATGAACTCGCGGTACTCGTCGAGCGTGGTGGCGCCGATGAGGCGCAGCTCACCTCGGGCGAGCATCGGCTTCAGCATGTTGGAGGCCGCGACCGAGCCCTCGCCGCCGCCCGCACCCATGAGGGTGTGCAGCTCGTCGATGAAGGTGATGATCTCGCCGTCGGCGTCGTTGATCTCTTTGAGCACCGCCTTCAGGCGCTCTTCGAACTCGCCGCGGTACTTGGCGCCCGCGACGAGCGCCGCCAGGTCGAGCGACACCAGCTGCTTGCCCTTCAGCGAGTCGGCCACGTCGCCCGCGACGATGCGCTGGGCCAGTCCCTCCACGACGGCGGTCTTGCCGACACCGGGTTCGCCGATGAGCACGGGGTTGTTCTTGGTGCGGCGGGTGAGCACCTGGCTGACCCGCCTGATCTCGGCGTCGCGCCCGATGACCGGGTCGAGCTTGCCGCTCGCCGCGATCTCCGTCAGGTTGACGCCGTACTGCTCGAGCGCGCTCTTCTGCTCGTCGCCGCTCGGAGCTCCCTGGTTCGTTGCCATCTCGGTGAAGTCTTCTCTCTTTCTCGGTTCTCGAAACTTGAGTGGATATGACTCAACTTTAGCACGAGCGACCTTTGCGCACTAGTGGGTGCCGAACGTTCGACCGGCGTTCATTCGACCGTGGTAGGAACGGAACCGTGCCGGTCATCCCTTCCCGCCTCCGCCTGCTGGTGGGACTGGCGGGGTCGCTGTGCCTGCTCGCCGGCTCGTACGGAGTCGGCTGGATCGGCCCGTCGTCACTGCTCAACGCGATCGCCCCGCTGGAGGCGCTGCGCAGCACCCGCGCGAGCGTGACGGTGTTCGGCCTGCTCGTGGTCGCCGGCGCACTCCTGCTCTTCACCGCCTGGCTCGCACTCGGCCTCGCGCTGCTCGACCGCTCGCGGCGGCGCCCCACCCCCGCCCATGTCGCGGGGTCGGCGGCCGCCTGGGCCGCGCCGCTCCTGTTCACCCTCCCCCTGTTCAGCCGCGACATGTTCGCCTACGTGGGCCAGGGCCGGCTCATGGCCGCGGGCCTCGACCCCTACACGACGGGCATGGCCGATCTGGCCGGCTGGTTCGGCATCGGCGTCGACCCGTTGTGGGCCGACACCCCCACGCCCTACGGCCCCGTGTTCGTGTGGCTAGAACGAGCCGTCGTGCTCAGCACCGACGCGCTGCCGACCGAGGTGGCCGTCATGGTGTTCCGGATGCTCGCCGCCGCGGGTCTGGCCCTGATGGCGGTCTACGCGTGGCGGCTGGCACGGCTCCGCGGCGGCGACGGCGCGGTGACGCTGTGGCTGGTAGCCGCGAGCCCGCTCGTGCTCATGAACTTCGTGGTCGCCGGCCACAACGACTCGATCATGCTCGGGTTCGTGCTCGCCGGCGTCTACTACGCCCTGCGCGACCGCCCGGTGCTCGGCGCCCTGCTCGTGGCCGTGGCCATCGGCGTCAAGCCGATCGCGGTGGTGGCGCTTCCCGTCATCGGACTGATCTGGGCGGGTAGCGCAGCGGGTTGGGGGATGATCGTGCGGCGCTGGCTGGCGGTCGCCGCGGTCGGTATCGGCTCGGTGGTGGTGCTCGGCTGGAGCATCGGCGTGGGCACAGGGTGGCTGCTCGCGCTGACCACCCCGACCGCGGTGTCGTCGTGGTACGCGCCGGCGAACATCCTGGGCATGGGGGTCGGTGGCCTCGCGAACGGTCTCGGCCTCGACGGCGAGCTCGTGCAGACGGTGGTGAAGGTGGCGCTGCTGCTGGTAGGCGCCGGGGTGGCGACCTGGCTCGTGACGGCGCGGCGCACCGCCGAGCCGCTCTGGCTGCTGCTCGCCGTGTTCACCGCGGTGGTGGCGCTGTCGCCGGTCATCCACCCGTGGTACGGCCTCTGGCTCCTCACGCTGCTCGGCGTCGCCGGCGTGCGGCAGCTGTGGAGCGTGCGCACCGCGGTCTACTCCACGGCGTTCTTCATGCTGATCGGACTCGCCGAGCCATTCGACCTGGTTCCCCGCGTCGCCGGGGATGCGCGCATCCCGTCGATCGTGATCGGCGCGACCCTCGTGGGGCTGGCCACCCTGCTGCTGCTCGCCGAGGGGGCGCTGAAGCGCGGCGTGCGAGCACGCACCACCGCGCTCAGCGGCGCGTGGAGGCCATCACCGTGAACTTGGCGTTGCGCGCGACCTGACGGGTGGGGCCGACCGCTCGCAACAGGGCCGCACGGTACGCCAGGTGCGAGTTGAAGACCGTCCACAGCTCGCCGCCCGAGGCGAGCACGCGGCCGGCGGCCTCGAACAGCTTGAGCGCGATGCCGGCGTGGACGGTGGAACCGACATGGAAGGGCGGGTTGAGCAGCACGAGGTCGGCGGAGCCGGGCTCGAAGCCGCTCAGCGCGTCGTCACGCACCACCTCGAGCTCGACACCGTTCGCCGAGGCGGTGAGCCGGGTCGAGTCGACCGCCGCCGCCGACTGATCGGTGGCGATCACGCGCAGCTCGGGGCGCGTGCGAGCGAGGCGGACCGCGAGCGCCCCGGTGCCGCAGCCGAGGTCGACGGCGACCCGCGCATCCGGATTCGCGCCCTCGAGGTGTTCGAGGAGGAAGCGGGTGCCGATGTCGAGCTTGGCCCCGGCGAAGGCGCCGGGAACGGCGCAGAGGGTGAGGCCGGCCTCCGGATGCGTCTCGCACTCGGGTTCGGCGGGCAGCACGCCCTCGCGCGGGGCCGAGGCCACCAGCACCCGCGACTTCTGGCGCGCGAGGGTGGCACCGACGGTGCCGAAGGAGCGGCCGAGCACCTCGTTCATGGCGATGGTCATGTGCTTCACCCGGCCGGCGGCGTAGACGACCACGCCCGGCTCGGCCCAGGCGGCGATGGCGCGTGCCTGAGCGTCGAGCTCGGCGAGACCGCGGGGCAGTCGCAGCAGCACGACGGTGGCCCCTTCGAGCAGTTCACGGCCGAGGGGGAGGTGGCGGTAGCGGCCCACCAGGCTGTCGCCGCCCAGGCGGCGGGCATTGGCGTCGAGCGCACGCTCGCCCGAGAGCGGATCCTGGTGCACGCGGATGCCGTCGACGCCGATGACCGCGGCGGCGGCGAGCGTGAGGGCCCCGTAGTCGTCGCCGATGACCACCACCCGGCCGGGGTGGGCCACGGTGGCTTCGAGCGCTGGTGCAGCTTCGTCGAGCAGCAGCCGGTCGGCCGCGTCGGAGGCGAACAGGTTCTCGGCCTCGACGTCGGGGAACCGCCGGAGCGCATCGAACGAGAACTCTGGCACCCCTCCACCGTAGTCGCTCAGATGCGCAAGGATTGCGGCGGCGATTGTGGGCGGCCCACCCGTACCTCGACGAAGGCCCAGCCGACCAGGGCGACTCCCGCGCCGCTCGCGATCGTCGCCCAGAGCGTCGAGGCGAGGTAGACGCTCGTCGTCAGGTCGACCCGGAAGGGTGCGAGCACGAGCATCACGATGACGAACGCCACCGAGCCGAAGGTCGCGGCGACGGTGGACACGATCAGAGCGGTGGCGCCGAGTGCCAGCAGTGCGAGCACGGGAGCCGGCGCACCCGCACGACGTAGCAACTAAGGAGGCCGGCACGACGGCTAGCGCCAGAACGACGACGCCGACGACGGTTGCGGAGAGCGTGGTCAGGGCCAGGGTCTGCGAGACAGCGAGCCCGGCGAGCATCCAGAAGAGCCCCGTCGCGAGTCCGATGATCAGGCCCGCCCAGCCGGCAGGGCGTGGAGCTGACCACCGGCGCGTGCCGCCCGGCATCAGATGAGTGGCCCGCGGGCGGCGGCGGGCGGCGGCTCAGTGCCCCGTGGACCGCCGGGGCGGGTGAGGCGTCGGGCGAGGGCGGGGGTGACGGGGATGCTCGTGGTGAGGGTGCCGGCGACGGCGAGGAGGGAAGGGACCCAGACGGCGGCGCGGAAGCATTCGGGCGCCCAGCACACCAGCATGGTGAAGACGGTGCTGCCGGCCACGAGGGCGGCCGCGGCGAGCGCGAGGAGCGCGGCCGCGACGAGCACGATGCCGAAGGAGGCAGCCGCGGCGGCGAAGGGGCGCTGAGCGTGGGATGCGCGGAGCAGCATCCCGGTGAGGGGTACCGCCACAGCCACCGCCCCCACCCCGAACACGACGAACGGGGTCTCGAGCGCCGCGATCATGCTCTCACCGAAGCTGCTCGCGACGACAGTGGCGAACACGATGGGCGCAGAGACGAGCAGGCCGAGCACGAGGCCCGCCAGCCGGCGGATGGCCCGCTCGCGCGGCAGCGTGTGCGGGCCCTCGCTCACGGTGCGGCCCGTTGCGGGAGTGGCGGGGCGGCCGCCGGCTCGGAGACGACGGGTGTTGCCTCGAGCACCCGCCGGCGGGCGCGGCGGTCGGTGGCTCGGGCCAGGGCCGCCGTGCTGCTCATGGCGACCGGGAGGGTGCCGAGCAGCACGATGAGCGCTGCGACCCACACCGCGGGCTCGAGCACTTCGGCCGACCACAGCAGACCCAGGGCGACAAGGGTGACGAAGACGATGACGGCGACCATCACCGCACCGATGAGGCAGAAGGCCGCGAGGGTGATGGCGAAGGCGACTGCGGCCACGAGGAGCGGGCGGGCGGTGCCTGCCCGCCCGAGGATCAGGGTACCGAGCGGCACCGCCGCCACCAGGGCCACGAGCGCGAACACGGTGAATGGCACCTGCAGCGCCTCGAACGTCGCGTAGCCGACGAGGGTGTAGGTCACCATGAGCGCCGGGAGCGGCACCGCCACCAGGAGACCGATGACCGCGCCCGCGAGCAGGCGGGCGCGCCGCTTCGGGTGAGAATTCGTCACCCGTTCAGAGTGACGGAGGATTTCTCAGAAGTCAAGCGCTTACGAGTCGATCGGCCGCCGGCCCGTACCCGGCTTCCACACCACGACCTCGGTGCGGCGCTGCGTGCGCGTGCCGTGCTTGAGCGAGATGACCTCGCCCTCGATGCCGGCCGCGAACACGCGCCGGCCGGGCCGGTTGAGCACCTCTTCGGCGAGCGCCGACTCGAGCTCGCGTACCCGCGCGGCGAGCCCCGCCACCTGGTTCTCGAGCTGCAGGATGCGCGCGATCCCCTCGAGCGACACCCCCTCCGACGACAGCCGGGCCACCTCGCGCAGCTGCACCACGTCGCGCATGGAATAGCGCCGTGACTTGCCCGCCGTGCGCGTGGGGCTGACCAGCCCGATGCGGTCGTACTGCCGCAGGGTCTGGGGGTGCATGCCCGCCAGCTCGGCCGCCACGGCGATGGCGAACAGCGGCGAGTTCTCGTCGACGTCGTCCATCGCCGGGGGCTCCAATCAGGGTGTCGAGGTGGTCGGTGGGTACAGAAATCAGTGGGTGATGAAGAAGAGGCGGGCCGGATGCGGGAGCCAGCCCCGCGCATCCGGCCCGTGAGGTCACTCCCTCGCCTTGGCGAGGAGTTCGGTGCGCGGGTTCTCGTCGGTCTCCACGGCGTGGAACGCCTCGAGGGCCTCGCGCTGCTCACTGGTGAGGTGCGAGGGCACCGCCACCTGCACCACCGCGAGCAGGTCGCCCTTGCCCTTGGAGGACTCGACCCCGCGGCCCTTGACCCGCAGCACGCGCCCCGAGGGGGTGCCCGCCGCGACCTTGAGCTTGACCGGGTTGCCGCCGAGGGTGGGCACCTCGATGGTGGCGCCGAGGGTGGCCTCGACGAAGGTGACCGGCACGTTGACCCGCAGGTTGAGACCGTCGCGCTCGAACACCGGGTGCTTGCGCACGGTGACGGTGAGCACGATGTCTCCGGCCTCGCCGCCGTCGGGCGAGGGCTCGCCCTTGCCGCGCAGCTTGATCTTCTGCTGGTCGGCGACCCCCGCGGGGATCTTCACGGTGATCGGCTTGCCGTCGGAGGTCTGCAGGCGGATGGTGTCGCCCTTCACCGCCGTGACGAAGTCGATGGTGGTGCGCGCCGTGACGTCGCGGCCCCGGGTGGGGCCGTAGGCGCCGAAGCCCCCACGCCCGCCTCCACGGCCGAACATGCCGCCCAGGATGTCGTCGAAGCCGCCGGGCGCCTGCTGGTAGCTGTAGCTCGCGCCGCGAGCCCCGCCGCCACCACCGCCGAACATACCGCCGAAGACGTCTTCGAAGCCGCCACCCTGGCCCGAACCACCCGAGGTGAACCGGGCCCCGGAGCCCATGGCGCGGATCTGGTCGTACTCCTTGCGCTCCTCGGCGTCGGAGAGCACCGAGTAGGCCTCGCTGATCTCCTTGAACTTGGCCTCGGCGGTGGCGTCGCCCTGGTTCGAGTCGGGGTGGTACTTGCGCGCGAGCTTGCGGTACGCCTTCTTCAGGTCGGCGTCGGAGATGTCTTTCGACACCCCGAGCGTCTTGTAGAAGTCTTTGTCGAACCAGTCCTGGCTAGCCATTCGGCACCGCGACCACGACTTTGGCGGCGCGGAGCAGCGTCGACCCCAGGTAGTAGCCCGACTCGACCACGTCGGCGACGGTGGGCACCGTCACCTCGTCGCTGGGCTGCTGGAAGATCGCCTCGTGGATCTGGGGGTCGAACTCCTCGCCGGCGGCCGCGAAGGGCTTGAGGCCCACCCGCTCCACCCCACCGCGGAGCTTCGCGGCGATGGCCGTGAACGGCCCGCCCTCCTCGAGATCGCCGTGCTTGGCCGCACGGTCGAGGTCGTCGAGCACCGGCAGCAGCACCTTCACGACCTCGCCGACCGCGCGCTCGCGCTCGATCTCGCGGTTGGCCTCGGTGCGTTTGCGGTAGTTGGCGTACTCGGCGGTGACCCGCTGCAGGTCGGCCAGCCGTTCGGCGGCCAGCTCCTCGGCCGAGCTCTGCCCCGAGAGGAACGAGAGGTCGGCGTCGGAGAGCGAGGTCTCCACATCCGGTCCTTCAGCCTGGATGAAGGACGAGTCGGGGGTCTCCTCAGAGGCCCCCGACTCGTCGGCAGGCTGACGACCCTCGGTGTTGTCGTCAGTCATGGCTTACTTGTCCTTCGGCTCGTCTTCGTCCTCGACGACCTCGGCGTCGACCACGTCGTCGTCATTCGACGACGACTCGGTCGGCTCGCTCTGCTCCCCGGCGGGGGCGGAGGCGTCGGCCTGAGCAGAAGCATAGATCGCCTGACCGAGCTTCTGCTGGCTCTCGTTAAGCTTGTCGAACGCGGTCTTCACGGCGTCGTCGTCCTCGCCCGCGAGCGCGGACTTCAGGGCGTCGACGTCGGCCTGCACTTCGGACTTGACGTCCTCCGGCAGCTTGTCCTCGTTCTCCTTGATGAGCTTCTCGGTCGAGTACGACAGGGTCTCGGCCTGGTTGCGCACCTCGGCGGCCTCACGGCGCTTCTTGTCTTCTGCCGCGTGCTCCTCGGCCTCGCGCACCATGCGGTCGATGTCCTCCTTGGGCAGCGACGAGCCGCCCGTGATGGTCATGGACTGCTCCTTGCCGGTGCCCTTGTCTTTCGCGCTCACGTGCACGATGCCGTTGGCGTCGATGTCGAAGGTGACCTCGACCTGCGGGATGCCGCGAGGGGCCGGGGCGATGCCGGTGAGCTCGAAGGTGCCGAGGTTCTTGTTGTCACGGGTGAACTCGCGCTCGCCCTGGAAGACCTGGATGGCCACCGACGGCTGGTTGTCGTCGGCGGTGGTGAAGGTCTCGCTGCGCTTGGTGGGGATGGCCGTGTTGCGCTCGATGAGCTTGGTCATGATGCCGCCCTTGGTCTCGATGCCGAGGCTCAGGGGGGTGACGTCGATGAGCAGCACGTCCTTGCGCTCACCCTTCAGCACGCCGGCCTGGAGGGCCGCGCCCACGGCGACGACCTCATCCGGGTTGACGCCCTTGTTGGGCTCCTTGCCACCGGTGAGCTTCTTCACCAGCTCGACCACGGCCGGCATGCGGGTGGAACCACCCACGAGCACGACGTGCGCGATGTCGTTCACCGACACGCCCGCCTCGGCGATCACGTCGCGGAAGGGCTTCTCGGTGCGCGCGAGCAGGTCGCTCGTGAGCTCCTCGAACTTGGCCCGGGTGAGGGTCACGTCGAGGTTGGCCGGGCCGTTCTCGGTGAGCGAGAGGTAGGGCAGCGTGATGCTGGCCGACATGCCGGAGCTGAGCTCCTTCTTGGCCTGCTCCGCGGCCTCCTTGAGGCGCTGCTTGGCGATCTTGTCGTTCGAGACGTCGACACCGGTGGTGTCTTTGAACTGCTTGATCAGGTAGTCGACGATCCGCTGGTCCCAGTCGTCGCCGCCGAGGCGGTTGTCGCCCGAGGTGGCGCGCACCTGGATGGTGCTGAAGTCGTCGTCCTTGCCCACCTCGAGGAGGGAGACGTCGAAGGTTCCACCACCGAGGTCGAAGACGAGGATGAGTTCGTCCTCCTTGCCCTTGTCGAGGCCGTAGGCCAGCGCGGCGGCGGTGGGCTCGTTGATGATGCGGAGCACGTTGAGGCCCGCGATCTCGCCGGCCTCCTTGGTGGCCTGACGCTCGGAGTCGTTGAAGTAGGCGGGAACCGTGATGACCGCGTCGGTGACGGTGTCGCCCAGGTAGCTCTCCGCGTCGCGCTTGAGCTTGCCCAGGATGCGCGCCGAGATCTCCTGCGGGGTGTACTTCTTGCCGTCGATGTCGGCGGTCCAGGTGGTGCCGATGTGGCGCTTCACGCTGGAGATGGTGCGGTCGACGTTGGTGACGGCCTGGCGCTTGGCGGTTTCGCCGACGAGCACCTCGCCGTCTTTGGTGAACGCGACGACGGAGGGCGTGGTGCGGAAGCCCTCGGCGTTGGCGATGACGGTGGGCTCCCCACCTTCGAGCACGGCGACCACCGAGTTGGTGGTTCCGAGGTCGATACCTACTGCACGAGCCATGGTGGCTGTTCTCCTTCTGTTGTGGTGCTGAGTGTCTTCGTAAGCCTGTCAAGACTTGAGCCTTGTGTGATCAAGTTTTCCACCGGGCTTCTCCGGCGTCAAGTCTGATCCGCAAAACTTGAGTCTGATCGGCTCAACTCTCAGCGAGCCCTCAGCATTCCCGCCTGCTAGTGTCGTTGTTCATGAGCTATCGTCATATCAGCGCCGTCCTGCTCGCCGCCGGGTTCGCCGGACTGCTCTCCGGGTGCACCGCGCCGGGCGGAGCGGGGGCCGAGCACGGGACAGACGAAGAATCCTGTTCCGCTCTGGTCACCACCACCGCCCTGACCGAGATGGAGGAGGCGGGTTCGGCCTTCGACCCGGACTGGCCGCCCGCCGACGACGATCTCGCGCGCGTGTACGACGCTGTGAGGAGCGCCGGCGGCTGGAGCTGCCGATGGGGCGACGGCGGATCGGCCGCGACCTATGTCTATGCACCGCTCACGCCGGCCCAGGCCGCCGCCATGCCCGAGATCCTCGACAGCTCCGGCTTCCTCGGCACGGGGACGGGCGACGAGACGCCGTTCGTGCCGGCCGACGGCTCCGCCCGGCTGTTCATCCTCACCGGCGACGCGCTGTACGGCGTCGCCGGCACGGCGGGCCTGGACCGATTGCTCCCCTACGCCGATCGCTGAGTGAGAGCTCAGGCTGCGGGTCCCTGCATCAGGGTGACGGTGACGGAGGCGGCCGTGCCCGAGGCCGTCGTGTAGTCGAGGGTGACGGTCTCACCCGGCTCCATGGCGCCGAGGAGATCGGAGAGCGCGCTGCCCGAGGTGATCGCGGTGCCGTTCACCGCGGTGATGACGTCGCCTGCAGCGAGCCCGGCCGACTCGGCGGGGGTTCCCTCGATCACGCCGGCGACGGTCGCGCCCGACACCGAGCTCGTTCCGGTACCCGTACCCGAACCCGCGCCGCCCCGGGTGCCGGTCGCCACATCCTGGGCCACCGAGATGCCGAGGAAGCCCGGGTAGCCGATCTCGATGAACTCCGTGTCGACCCCGGCCTCGATCTGCGCCACGATGTCGAGCGCGTCGGAGAGCGGGATGGCGAAGCCGGTGATGTCGGCGGTGCCCGAGGAGGCCGCGGTGTCGATGCCGACGACCTCGCCGTCCGCGTTGAGCAGAGGCCCTCCCGAGTCGCCCGACACGATGTCGGCGTCGACCTGGATGAGGCCCTCGAGCGACTCGCCCTCGATGCCCGACTCGCTCTGGGTGGTGATGGACTGCTCGAGCGCCGTCACGGTGCCCGAGGCCGCGACCAGGTCACCCGTGCCCTCGGCGTTGCCCACCGCGGTGACGGCATCACCCACGGCGACCGTGTCGCTGTCACCCAGGGTCGCGGTGGTGAGTCCGTCGGCGTCGTCGAGCTGCAGGACGGCGATGTCGTGGGTGGCGTCGGTGCCGACGACTGTGGCCGAGTACTCCACGCCGGTGAGCTCGTCGGTGACCGCGATGCTGGTCGAGCCCTCGATGACGTGGTTGTTGGTGAGGATGAGGCCGTCGGAGGTGAGCACGATGCCCGTGCCGGCCGACTGCGCCCCCTGGTAGGTGAGGTCGGAGACGATGGTGACGACACCCGCGCTCTGCTCGGCACTCGCGGCCACGGCGTCGGTCGAGGTGGAACCCGACGTCGAGCCCGACGCCGAGCCGCCCGAGCCGTATCCCCCGTAGCCGCCGTACGACCCGCTTCCGGGAAGGGTCGACGACCCGTAGCCGCCGGATGCGCCGCCCTGGGCCCCGAGATCGAGCGGCCCCGCCGAGCCCCAGTCCTCGACGATCGTCGCGGAGCCCTGGTCGGTGGCCGCCGCCGCCTCGGCCGCCGCCTGCTGGGCGCCGAGCGCGAAGGCGGCGGTGCCGGTTCCCGCCCCGATCACCAGTGCGGCCGCCGCCGCACCGGCGATGATCGCGAGTCGCCGCCGCCGCGCCCTCGACCGACGCTCCCGTCGAGGCGGCTGCTCCGCCACCGCGACGGGGGTGCTCGGCATGAAGACGACGGGCCCGTCGGAGGTGTGGGCGATCACGTAGGGGCGCTGCTCGGGCGATGCGGGAGGGATGTTCTCGGTCATGGGCCCATCACACCGGGCCCAGCACGGGGCGCGCTGTGGCGCGACTATGAACCCGCTAAGACCTCGCGAGCCGCCGGGAGCGGGATCGCAGCCCCACCAGCACGACCACGCCGATGGCGAGGAACACCGCGACGAGACCGAAGCCGGCCCACTCGGTGTCGATCCAGGCCGTGGCGTCGCTCAGCGCGGTCCAGCCGAAGGTCGCGGACAGCTCCGCGAGGGCCAGCCCCGCCACGACGAGCGCCGCGACGACCCCGATGGTGGTGATGGCGATGTTCCAGCCGAGCATCCGCCGCTCCGGCACCGCCGTGGTGCCGTAGAGGCGCAGCATGAACATGCCGTTGAGGGTGTCGACCAGGGTGATGGCGGCGGTGAACAGAAGCGGCAGCGCCATCAGCGCGAGCGGCGGGGCTCCCGACACGGTCGCTCCGGCCACGATCACGAGCAGCCCGATCTGCGAGCTGGTGTCGAACCCGAGCGAGAACGCGAAGCCGAGGAGGTAGACGTGCCGCGGGTGCCGCACCCAGCGCAGCGGGGCGCCCATCGCCCGCGACATCAGTCCGCCGCCCGGCCGGAGTGCGCTCTCACGCTCAGCCTCGGTGAGTTCGGGAAAGCGGCGGTAGGCGCGCACGCCCTCCACCAGCCGAGGCAGGTTGGCCAGCGCGCACAGCAGCAGATAGGCGCCCGAGACACTGAGGCCGATGACGCCGAGCACCGCGGCCACCGGCGAGTCGGGCTCCAGTGCCGCCGTCACCGCGGCGAACCCGGCGATGACGAGCGCGCTCGTGATGAGCACCACGGTGGAGTGCCCGGCCGAGAAGGCCAGCCCCACCGACACCGGCCGCCGACCCTCGGCGACGAACTTGCGGATGGAGTTGTCGATCATCGAGACGTGGTCGAAGTCGAGGGCGTGGATGAGGCCGCGTCCGTAGGCGATCACGGCCACCGCGAAGAGCGGCGCGAGCGCGGGCCCCGCGAGCAGCAGGAAGGCGAATCCCCCGAGGTGCAGCAGCACCACCACCGCGAGGGTCGCGACGACGCGCACGCGCTGAGGCAGTGCGGCGCGGCCCTCGGTGCGGACGAGCGCGGACAGGGCGACGGTCATGACGGACTCCTCATGGAACTGGAGCGGACGACGAGCTCGGGCGCCACGGCGATGCGGTGCGGATGCCGCTCAGGGGCACCGTCGACGATCTCCTCGACGGCCTCGACCGCGAGCTCGGCGAGCCGATCGAGCGGCTGCCGAACCGTGGTGATGGACAGTCGCGGATGCGCGCTGAGCGGGATGTCGTCGAAGCCGGTGACCAGCACGTCGTCGGGCACCCGCACCCCGAGGGCGTCGAAGCCCTGCAGCACGCCGAGCGCCACCACGTCGGCGCCGCAGACCACGGCGTCGGGCAGCCCCGCCTCGACGAGCAGCCGGGCCGCGCGGTCGCCCCAGCCCGAACTGAACGCGCCGAGGAGCCGCTCGTCGGCCTCGAGTCTGATGCCGAAGGCGGCGGCCTCCGACCGCGCCGCCTCGAACCGCACCCGCGCCGAGGAGTCGTGCGGCTGGCCTCCGATGTAGGCGGCCGTGCGCGCACCCTGCTCCGCGAGGTGCTCGAGCACGAGCCGCATGCCGAGCCGCTCGTCGACGCCGATCCAGTCGCCGTCGACGCCGTCGGCGAATTGGTCGAGCTGCACGACGGGGGTGCGGCGCATGGCCTCGCGGAGCACCGGCCCGCTCTGCTCGACGTGCGCGGCCGCCACGACCAGCACCTCCACCTGGCTCTGCTGCAGCGAACGGATGCGCGCGGCCTCGGTGGCGGGATCGCCGCCGGAGCTGCACAGGTGCAGCGTGAGCCCGAGGCCCTGAAGCCGGCGCTCGACGCCGTCGACGAGCAGGGTGAAGAACGGGTTCGACAGGTCGGGCACGACCATGCCCACCGACAGCGTGCGATCGCGCCGCAGCGCGCGTGCCGTCGTGTTGACGGTGTAGTCGAGGGCGGTCGCCGCGGCGTTGACCTTCTCGCGCAGCTGCGCGCTCACGGGCACGCTGCCGGTCAGCACGCGCGACACCGTCGCGGTCGAGACGCCCGCCAGCCGGGCGACGTCGCCGATCGTCGATCTCGCCATGATCCTCCCCTGTCCGGGACTATCGTGCACGATCGCACCCCGGTTCTGAAATCGATTGCCTGGCTCGGAGCATCCGGAAATCTGGTGGAAACATTTCCCCCGTATCGTATCTGCAATCGATTACATTTCTGGAATCGACGAGCTCGACGGAAAGGAAGGCGGAGATGGCCGAGACTGCACCCGGCACAGCGAAGCCGCTGCTGGAGGCCCGTGGCGTCGTGAAGCGCTACGGTCACGTGGAGGCGCTCGGTGGAGCCGACTTCACGGTCTATCCCGGCGAGGTGGTGTCGCTCATCGGCGACAACGGCGCCGGCAAGTCCACCCTCGTCAAGATCCTCTCGGGTGCCGTGCAGCGTGACGGCGGCGAGCTGCTGCTGGACGGTGAGGAGATCCACCCCAAGAGCCCGGTCGACGTGCAGAACCTCGGCATCGAGACGGTCTACCAAGACCTCGCACTCGCCCCCGAGCTCTCCGCCTCGGCCAACCTCTACCTCGGCCGCGAGCTCATGAAGCCCGCGCCCCTCGGCTGGTTCGGCGCCCTCGACAACAAGCGGATGCTCGCCGAGGCCATGCAGAACTTCACCCGGCTGGGCGTGAACCTGCGCGACCCGCGCACCGCCGTGGCCAACCTCTCGGGCGGTCAGCGGCAGAGCGTGGCCGTGGCCCGCGCCGCCGTCTGGGCCACGAAGCTCATCATGCTCGACGAGCCCACCGCCGCCCTCGGCGTGGAGCAGACCCGCCGGGTGCTCGACCTCATCCGCCGGGTGAGCGAGTCGGGCATCGCCGTGGTGCTCATCAGCCACAACATGCCCGACGTGCTCGCCGTGAGCGATCGCATCGAGGTGCTCAGGCTCGGCAAGCGGGTGGCGCAGTTCACCGCCGGGCACGTCAAGAGCGACGACCTCATCTCCGCCATGACCGGCGCCGCGACCTTCGAGGGAACGAAATGACCACCCTGGACACGCCGCAGGACGGCAACCGCCTCATCCGCCTGCTGAAGCTCGCGGGCAAGCAGAGCAGCATCTGGATCCTGCTCGCCTTCATCCTCATCGCCCTCATCTTCACGGTGATGCGGCCCGAGGCCTTCGCCACCCAGTTCAACTGGACGAACATCGCGATCAACGCCTCCATCCTGCTCATCCTCGCGGTGGGGCAGACCTTCGTCATCGCCACGAGCGGCATCGACCTCTCGGTGGGTTCGGTGCTCGTGTTCGCGAGCGTGATCGCCACGCAGTCGACACTCACGCTGGGCGAGCTGCTGGGCGACCCCGAGAGCGTGGTCGCGGTGGTCGGCGGCCTCATCGCCGGGCTGATCGCCGGTGCGCTGTGGGGCGTGTTCAACGGCGTGCTGATCGCCGTGGCCAAGGTGCCGCCGCTCATCGTCACCCTCGGCTCGATGGGCATGGCCATGGGCTTCGCCCAGATCATCACGGGCGGCAACGACCTGCGCGGCCTGCCCACCTCGCTCACGCAGACCGTCGGGTCGGGGCGCCTGTTCGGCGTCATCCCCTACCTCGTCATCATCGCCGCCCTGATCGCGGTGCTCTCGGCGCTGGTGCTCAACACCACGCGCTTCGGCCGCTACACCCTCGCCATCGGCTCCGACGAGGAGGCCAGCCGCCGCAACGGTCTCCCGGTGCGTCTGCACCTCATCAAGGTCTACGCCCTCTCCGGCCTCCTCGCGGGACTGGCCGGCTGGCTCTCGGTGGCCCGCTTCGGCGCCACCACCATCAACGGCCACTCGGCCGAGAACCTCGACACCATCGCCGCGGTGGTGCTCGGCGGCACGAGCCTGTTCGGTGGCGTGGCCTCGATCTTCGGCACCGTGGTGGGCGTGTTCATCCCGACCGTGCTGAAGAACGGCTTCACCATCATCGGCATCGAGCCGTTCTGGCAGAACGTGGCCGTGGGCGCCGTGCTCATCGCCGCCGTCTACTACGACCAGCGTCGCCGCAAGGCGCGCTCGAGGCGCTGACCGTGCCGGAGGAGATCGCGGTGCCCTCAGGGATCGTGGTGCCGGCCGACGAGCAGCCGCTCGTGCAGGCCGCCGTCGACGAGCACGTGCACCGCTGGCAGCTGCTGCGCGAGCTGATCGAGGCGGGCGCGTGAGCGTCGCGACCGCCTCGGTGACGGACGCCGCCGAACGCCTCGCCGCCCACCGTGAGGGCTACGGTCATGTCTACGACGTGCTCGACGTCGCGGCGGCGGCACGGGATGCGCGGCCGGGCCCGCTCTCGGGCGTGCCCTTCGCGGTGAAAGACCTTTTCGACCTCGCCGGCCGAGTCACCCGCAGCGGCTCGGCGCTCACGGCCGACGACGCCCCCGCCGCACGCTCGGCCGCCGTGGTGCGGGCCCTCGAGGCGGCCGGCGCGGTGGCGGTGGGGGTGACCGCGATGGACGAGTTCGCCCACGGCTTCACCACGATCAACGACCACTTCGGCACCTGCCGCAACCCGCACGACCCCGCGCGCATCGCCGGCGGCTCCTCGGGAGGATCGGCCGCGGCCGTGGCGCTCGGCGATGTTCCCGTCGCACTCGGCAGCGACACCAACGGCTCGGGCCGCGTGCCCGCCTCGCTCTGCGGGGTGGTGGGCCTGAAGCCCGGCTACGGCGTGGTCTCCACCGAGGGCATGGCACCGTTCGCGCCCGGCCTCGACCACGTCTCGTGGTTCACCGACACCGTCGAGCGGGCCGAGGCCGTGCTCGACGCGGTCGCCCCAGACACCGCCGCCGCCACCCACTCCCCCCGCGTGGCGGCGGCGGGCCCCCAGGGCTGGGCCGGAGCCGAGGCCCTGGCCGCGGTCGACGCCGCCCTCGGCGCGCTCGGCCTGCTCGGCAGCGCCACGGTCGAGCTGCCGCCGCTCGACCGCACGCTCGACGCCTCGCTGCTCATCACCGCGGCCGAGGGCGCCGAGGTGCACCACGACCGCCTGCGCCGCGACCGCGCTCGATTCGGCGCGAGCGCCCGCATCGGCCTCACCGCGGGAGCGCTGCTCCCCGCGGGCGCACTGGTGACCGCGGAGCGGTACCGCGCGGTGCTGCGGGAGAGCTACGCGGCGCTGTTCGAGTCGGTCGACGTGCTGGTCCTGCCCACCACGCCTGTGGTCGCTCCCCTGATCGGCGAGCGGGAGGTGCGCCTCGGAGATCAGGGCGTGCGGGGCCGGGAGCCCTCTCTCGGCGTGTTCACCGCGCCGTTCTCGCTGCTCGGCCTCCCTGCCGTCTCTGTCCCGATCCGCCGCCGCCGATCTTCCGGCGCCGCTCACGACGGGCTCCCGCTCGGCGTGCAGCTCGCGGGCGCTTCGGGCTCCGAGCGCACGCTGCTCGCCGTCGCCCGGATGCTCGTCGAGCGCTGCGGCGCCGACGAGCTGGGGGCGGAGGTCGCATGATCGCGCTCGACGACGCGACGGTGATCGCCGAGGTGACCGCCGCATCCGACGCCTACGAGGCCGCACTCGCGGCCGGCGACGTGGAGGCCCTGGTCGACGCCTTCTGGCGCTCGGAGTCCACCCTGCGCTTCGGCGACGACGAAGAGTTGGAGGGGTGGGAGGCCATCGCGCGGTTCCGCCGCGAGGCCGGCGCGACCCCCGTGCTGCGCGACACCGTCAGCCGCCGGGTGAACGCCTACGGCGACGACCTCGCCAGCGTGCACCTCGTGTCGTGGTACCCGGGCGAGCGGCGCACGGGGCGGCAGTCGCAGTGGTGGCTGCGCACCGACGAGGGCTGGCGCGTCGCCGAGGCCCATGTGTCGTGGCCGCTGCGTTCCGCGAGAGAGCTGCGCACCGCGACGGAACCGCATTCCACGAGCGGGCCGCGTTCGCCGAGAGAAGAGGACATCGCATGAGCCGTCAGAACCGTGAGAGCTACCGCGTCATCACGGCGCGCGGGCCCCGCGAGGTGCGCGCCGACGGCGGCGTGGTGCTGCCGCACGAGCACATCGTGGTCGACTCCCGCGTGTGGTGGGAGGGCGAGGGCGACTGGCGCGACTTCGACGACCAGGCGCTCGTGGAGGCGACGGCCCCCGAGACCCTCCACGCGCATCCGCAGTCGACCCTGCGGCAGAACCTGCTTCTCAGCGACTGGTACCTCAGCGCCCGTGAGCTGCGGCTGGCCCGCGAGGCCGGCACCCAGCTCGTGGTCGACCTCACCGTGCTCGGCTCCGGCCCGAACGCCGAGATGGCCGTGCGGGCCGCCGAGCTCGCCGGGGTCGACGTGGTGATCTCGGCCGGCCGCTACCTCGAGCCGGCCCTGCCCGCCTCCGAGCTGGAGCTCGGCGAGGACGAGCTCGTGGAGCGCTGGCTGCGCCAGATCGCCGAGGGCTACGAGGGCGGGCTGATGCCCGGCGTGATCGGCGAGATCGGCACGAGCTGGGACATCACCGACGTCGAGGCCACCTCGCTCCGCGCCGCCGGCCGGGTGCAGGCTGCCACCGGCCTGCCCTTCAACATCCACGTGCATCCCTTCGCCAAGCGCGCCCTGCAGGCCATCGGCATCGCCGAGAAGGCCGGAGCCGACCCGTCGCGCATCGCCATCTCGCACCTGGACTGCGAGATCGACCTGCCCCAGCTCGAGGACATCATGCGGGCCGGAGCCTTCGTCGAGATGGACAACTTCGGCACCGGGCGCTCGCGATTCGTCAACGGCGACGCCTACCCCGACGACTCGGAGCGGCTCGACGCGATCGAGCACTTCCTGGCCGGCGGCTTCGGCCCGCAGCTGCTGCTCTCGCACGACATCAACCACCGCAACTCGCTCGTGACCAACGGCGGCTGGGGCTACCGGCACATCGCCCGCACCATCCGACCCCAGCTCGCGGAGCGCTTCGGCGAGGAGACCGCCCTGCAGCTCACCGCCCACAACCCGCTCGCCTTCCTCCACACGAGCGCCTGACCCGCTTCATCGACCACCAGATCCACAACAGAAAGAAACGAATCCCCATGAACAGTCGTGTCCTCGTCGTCGGCGAGAGCTGGAACACCTTCGCCCAGCACACCAAAGGCCTCGCCGCCTACACCACCTCGGGCTACGAGGAGGGTGCCGACGACCTCATCCGGGTGCTCAAGGAGGCCGGTCACCAGGTCGACTACATGCCGAACCACATCGTGGTGGAGCACTTCCCCTACGACGCCGCCGAGCTCAGCGCCAAGTACGACACCATCATCCTGAGCGACGTGCCCGCCGACTCCTTCCTGCTGCCGAACGCCGTGTTCGTCAAGGGCGAGCGTCGCCCGAACCGCCTCGCCGTCATCGGCGACTTCGTGCGCGCGGGCGGCGGCCTGCTCATGGTGGGCGGCTACATGTCGTTCTCGGGCTTCGAGGGCCGCGGCCGCTACTCGCTCACCCCGCTGGCCGAGGTGCTGCCGGTGGAGCTGCTCGTGCACGACGACCGCGTCGAGTCGCCCGAGGGCGTGGTGCCCACCACGACCGCCGCCGACCACGCGATCTTCGCCGGCATCGAGGGCGAGTGGCCGTACTTCCTCGGCTACAACCGCTTCGTCGCCAAGGCGGGCGCCGAGACCATCGCCACGGTCGGCACCGACCCCTTCATCGTCACGGGCTCCTACGGCGAGGGCCGCGTGGCCGCGTTCGCCTCGGACTGCTCGCCGCACTGGGGCAGCCCCGAGTTCATGGCCTGGGCCTCCTACGGCCCGTTCTGGTCGCAGCTGGTGGGCTGGACGGCCGGCGAGTGAGGCGCTTCGTCGTCACCTACTTCGCCCTGAAGGAGGGCGACACGATCGAGAGCTACCGCGACTGGTCGCTCTCCTACGTACGCGGCGTGATGGAGTCGATGCCCTCGGTGGTGTCGTTCCTCGACTTCGCCGTGACCGGGTCGATGGATGCGGAGGGCGTGGCCTGGGACGGCTGCGAGGTGATCGAGGTCACCGACTTCGCCCGGTTCGAGCGCGACAACGCCGAGGGCGAGGGCGGGGTGCTGGCCGCAGCCTGGCGTGACAGACTCTCGTCATGGTCGATCGGCTACCTGGAGGACCTCGCCGGACTCCCCGCGTCGGCCGGATAGGAGGCGCCCGATGGAGACCTTCCACGCGATCGTCGGCCACCACTCCGACGAGGCCGTCCACGACCGCCTGCACGAGCTGGAGCACGCCGGCCGGGTGGTGACCCTCGTGGTGCCCACGAAGGAGCTCGGCCGCCGCCGGTTCAAGGCCACCGGTTCCGACGGGCTCGAGTACGGCATCGCGCTGCCGCGCGATCAAGAGCTTCGCGACGGCTCGGTGCTGCTGTTCGAGGCCGACCGCGCCGTGGTGGTGGAGGCGGAGGAGGGCGAGACGCTCCTGCTCCGCCCCACCGGGCTCGAGGGGGCCATCCAGCTCGGCTGGCACGCAGGCCACCTCCACTGGCGGGTGCGCATGGAGGGCGACACCATGACCGTGCTGCTCGACGCCCCGCGCGAGGAGTACGAGGTGCGCATCGCCTCGTGGCTCGAGTCGGGCGCCATCGAGGTCGTGGGGTGACCAGCTCCCTCGGGGCGCTGCTGCAAGCCGACCCGGCGTTCGCGTCGGGTGCGACCTCGTTCTCGTCGGGCCTCGAGACGCTCGTGGCCGACGGCTTCGTGACGGATGCGGACACGCTGACCCGCTTCCTGACCGACTCGGTCGCGCTGCGCTGGAACACCTTCGACCGTGTGGTTCTCGTGCGGAGCCACGCCCTCGGCCTGGACACTCCGCGTTCCGACGACGCACGGCTCGCGCTCGACCGCGAGACCGAGATCACCACTCCGGGCGAGCGTGCCCGCTCGGCCTCGCGCCGGGCGGGCATCGGCCTCCTCGGCACCTGGGCCAGGCTCGGCTCGCTCGCCGCCGCCCGCTACCGCGATCTGGCCCGTTCGACCACCGGATGCGGGCACCTGGCCGTGGCGCAGGGACTCGTGCACGCCGAGCAGGGCGTCTCGCTCGCCGACTCCGAGGCCGTGGCCTGCTGGGCCCTGCTCTCGGGCCAGGCCTCGAGCGCCGTGCGGCTCGGCGTGGTGGGGCACCGCGCCGCGCAGACCGCCCTGCTCGAGGCCCGCCGCCTGGTGGAGCCGCTGCTCGCGCATCCGGTCGCCGCCGACGCGGTGCCGCACGCCTTCACCCCCGTCACCGACATCGCGCTCGAGCGCCACTCGCTCGCCGAGCTCAAGCTCTTCGCCTCTTGACCACCCCCGCTCCGAGGACGACACCGTGAACCTCTCCCCCACCGAGCTCGACCGGCTCACCATCTTCACCGCCGCCGAGTTCGCCCGGCGCAACCTCCGGCTCGGCATCCTGCTGTCGCATCCCGAGGCCGTGGCCTACCTCACTGACGAGGCGATGCTGCTCGCCCGGCAAGATGTGCCGTTCGCCGAGATCCGCGACCGGGTGTCGCGCATGCTCACGCCCGAGCAGCTGCAAGAGGGTGTGGCGTCGATGATCCCGCTCGTCATGATCGAGCTGCCGATGGCCGAGGGCACCAAGCTGCTCGCGGTCTACGACCCGGTGCCCCCGGGCCGCGACGAGTTCCGCCCCGGCGAGGTGATCACGCCCGGCGAGGCGCGCGAGATGTTCGACGACGCCTCGCTGCTGGAGCTCGAGGTGGTCAACCGCGGCGACCGCGACGTGCAGGTGCGCAGCCTCACCCACTTCTTCGAGGTCAACCGAGCCCTCGACTTCGACCGCGAACAGGCCTACGGGATGCGGCTGGCGGTGCCCGCGGGGCAGGGGCAGCGCTTCGAACCGGGCATCCCGAAGCGGGTGCTGCTCACGCCGATCGGCGGGGAGCGGGTGGTGCTGGGGCAGGCGGGCCTCGTGAACGGGGCGCTCGACGACTCGGAGGTGCGGGAGCGCGCGTTCGCCGCGGCCCGGGAGCGGGGCTATCTCGCGGCCGCGTCGGCCGACTCCGCGGCCGACAACGCCGCAGCCGCCGCTGCCGCCGCCGAGAGCGAGGAGACCCGATGAAGGGCATGACCCCCGACCACTACGCCCGCGTCTACGGCCCCACCGCGGGCGACCGCATCCGGCTCGGCGACACCTCGCTCGTCGCCGAGATCGAGCACGACTACGCGCGCCCCGGCTGGGAACTGCTCATCGGCGCCGGCAAGTCCCTCCGCGACGGCGAGGGCATCGCCGCGAACGCGACGGCGGCCGACGGCGCGCTCGACGTCGTCATCCAGAACGCCACGGTCATCGACGCGGTGCTCGGCATCGTGAAGGGCGACATCGGCATCAAGGACGGCCGCATCGTGGGCGTGGGCAAGGCCGGCAACCCCGCCACCATGCCCGGCGTCGACCCGCGGCTCATCGTCGGGCAGAGCACCACCCCCATCAACGGCCACGACATCATCGTGACCGCCGGCGCGGTGGAGTGCCACGCGCACATCCAGTCGCCCGAGCAGACCGAGCACGCCCTCGCCGGCGGCACCACCACGCTCATCGGCTCGTCGCCCGGGCCGGTGTTCGAGGTGGGCTCGGGCAGCGCCCACGTGATGGGCCGCTTCCTGCAGGGCGCCGAGGACTCCCCCGTGAACTTCGCGCTGCTCGCCCGCGGCGGCTCCGACCCGCACGCGGTGGAGCAGGCCGTGGCGGGCGGGGCGATGGCGGTGAAGGTGCACGAGGACTTCGGGGCCTCGCCCGCGGTGATCGACGGATCGCTCGTGGCCGCCGACCGCAACGACTTCGCCGTGCACCTGCACACCGACTCCATCAACGAGTTCGGCTTCGCCGAGGACACCATGGCCGCGGTCGCCGGGCGCACCATCCACATGTACCACGTGGAGGGTGCGGGCGGCGGGCACGCCCCCGACCTTCTGCGGGTGGTGTCGTACCCCAACGTCATCCCCTCCTCCACCAACCCCACGAACCCGTTCACCCCGGCCGCGCTCGAGGAGGGCGTGCCGATGGCGATGATCGGGCACAACCTCAACCCCAGCGCGCCGGAGGACGTCGCGTTCGCCGAGTCGCGCATCCGGCCCCAGACCATGGCCGCCGAGGACTACCTGCACGACATCGGCGCCATCTCGCTCTTCGGCACCGACACGCAGGGCATGGGCCGGCTCGCCGAGAACGTGGCGAAGTGCTGGCAGCTGGCCAGCGTGATGAAGGACCGGCACGGGGCGCTGGCCGAGGAGACCCGGCCCGGCGCCGACAACGAGCGCATCAAGCGCTACGTGGCCAAGCTCACCATCAACCCCGCCATCGCGGTCGGCATCGACCAGCACGTCGGCTCGATCGAGCCGGGCAAGCTCGCCGACCTCGTCATCTGGCCACGCGCCTCCTTCGGGGTGAAGCCCTCCCACGTGCTGAAGGCCGGGATGGTGGTGTGGGCGGCGATGGGTGACGCCAACGGCAGCATCCCGCTCTCGGAGCCCGTGGTGCAGCGCCGGATGTGGGGGGCGCTCGGCAAGGCGAGCCCCCTGGTGAGCGCGGTGTTCGTGTCGCAGCTCGCCGTGGACTCGGGCGCGGTGGACCGGCTCGGGCTGGCCAAGCCCATCCTGCCCATCACCTCGACGCGCCACCTCACCAAAGCCCACATGGTGCGCAACGACGCCCTGCCCGAGGTGCACGTCGACCCGCGCACCTTCCAGGTCACCGTCGACGGCGCCGTGCTCGAGACCGTGCCCGCCCTGTCAGTCCCACTCTCCCGGAGGTATCTGCTGCGATGACCACTCTCACCCCCTCTCCGGCCGCCTCGGCCGCCTCGACGTCGGGTGGCGCGGTCGCTACGGCCCGCATCGGCATCGGCGGCCCCGTCGGCTCGGGCAAGACCGCCCTGGTCGAGCGCCTCGTGCCCGCGCTGGCCGCACTCGGCAAGACCGCCTCGGTCATCACCAACGACCTCGTCACCGCCGAAGACGCCGAGCGCATCCGCCGCTCGGGCGTGATCGACCCGGCACGGGTGCTCGCCGTGGAGGCGGGGGCCTGCCCGCACACCGTCATCCGCGAAGACCCCACCCTCAACATCGAGGCGGCCGACGAGCTCGAGGCACTGTTCCCCGGCACCGACGTCATCCTCATCGAGTCGGGCGGCGACAACCTCGCCTCCACCTTCTCCGACGACCTCGTCGACTACTGGCTGTTCGTCATCGACGTGGCCGGGGGCGGCGACATCCCGCGCAAGCGCGGCCCGGGCGTCATCCGCTCCGACCTGCTCATCGTGAACAAGACCGACCTCGCCCCCTACGTGGGCGTCGACCTCGAGCTCATGCTCGCCGAGGCCTCCGAGGTGCGCGGCGGCCGGGCCGTGCTCGCGACCGACTGCCGCTCGAACAGCGGGGTCGACGCGGTGGCCAGGATGCTCGTCGACGAGGTGCTGTTCTGATGACGGCCGGCGACACCGACCGGTTCGCGTGGCTCTCCGCCACCGAGCTCACCGCGGGCTACGCCGCGGGCGGGTTCGACCCGGTCGACGTCGCCGAGGAGACGGTCGCGCGCATCGAGCGGCTCGACCCTCAGATCAACGCCTACATCGCCTTCGAACCCGAGCAGGTGCTCGCCGAGGCCCGCGCGCTGGCCACCGAGGCCGCCGCGGGGCAGGTGCGCGGCCCCCTGCACGGCGTGCCGTTCAGTGTGAAGGGCCTCACCGACGTGGCGGGGCTACCGCAGACCCGGGGCGGGCTGCGCACGCAGCTGCACGCCGTGGTCGAGCACGACGCCGTGGTGGTGCGACGGCTGCGCGAAGCGGGAGGTCTGTTCCTCGGTCACACCAACGCACCACCCGTGGGCTACACCGCCGGCACCAGGAGCCCGCTCTACGGCCAGACCGAGAACCCGTGGGGAGCCGGGCTCACGCCGGGCGGGTCGAGCGGGGGATCGGCCGCCGCCGTGGCCGCGGGGTTCGGACCGATCGCGGAGGGCGGTGACGGCGCCGGCTCGGTGCGCATCCCGGCCTCGCTCTGCGGACTCGTGGGCATGAAGCCCGGGTTCGGGGTGATTCCGCAGACCATCGTGCCCTCGCTCACCGGCACGAACGTGTTCCACGGCTGCCTCACGCGCACCGTCGACGACAACGCCCTCATGCTCGACGTGGTGGCCGGCGACGACCCGGCCGACCCGCTGAGCGTGCCCGCACCCGCGGGCGGCTACCGTTCGGCCGTCGGCGAGGGGGTGCGAGGGATGCGGATCGCCTGGTCGCCCTCGCTCGGCACCGGGGAGCGGGTCGACCCCTCCGTGCTCGAGGCGTGCGAGGGGGCGGTGCGGGCGCTGGAGTCGGCGGGCGCGATCGTGATCGAGGCCTCTCCGGAGTGGCCGGACGACTTCGCCGCGGTGATGTGGACCGGCATCTGGGTGCCCTCCGCCGCCGGAGCGCTGCCACTGCTCGACGCCGAGCAGGAGCGCTACGGCGACCTGCCCGACGACCTGCTCGAACTGATGGACGAGGCACGGGTGCTGCGCAGCTCGGAGGTCGAACGGGCCAGGGGGCGGCTCGCGGGGCTGTGGGCGGAGTACGCGCGGTTCATGTCGTCATTCGACGTGCTGGCCTCGCCGACGCTCGCATCGGCGGCCTTTCCCCACAGTCAGACCGTTCCGTCATGGCTCGAAGGCGGTCCCGCCTCGAGCCTGCTGAAGTGGTTGTTCACCTATCCGTTCAACGCGCTGGCCCAGCCCGCGCTGTCGGTGCCGGCGGGGTTCACCCCCGGCGGGCTGCCCGTGGGGTTGCAGCTCGCGACCACACCGCGGCGGGAGCGGGTGCTCTACGCGGCCGCGGGGGCTCTCGAGCGGGCGCGGCCGTGGCGGATGCGCCGGCCGCCGCTGGCGCCGTGAGCGGGGGTGACGGCGTGGACGGCCGGCACGCCCCGGACGGCCCGGACGGCCTGGTGATCGCGGGGCGGCTCGAACTCGAGTTCGCCGCCCGCCAGGGACGCACCGCGCTCTCCCGGCGCGACTACACCTGGCCCTATTCGGTCGGCCGGGTGTTCCACCGCGAGGGCGGCGACCCCGCCCGGGTGATCGTGCAGTCCGGCAGCGGCGGCATCATCACCGGCGACCGGCTCGCCCAACGGCTCGTCGCGCGGCAGGATGCGCACGCGCTCGTGCTCGGTCAGGGCGCGATCTCGGTGCACCGGGCCCTCGGTGGGCGCGGCTCGGGCGAGTACCTGCGGATCGAGGCGGCGCCCGGTGCATGGATCGAGAACCTCGCCGAGCCGCGCGTGCTCTTCGACGAGGCCGACTTCGCGCAGGAGAGCACCGTCTCGGTGCTCGGCGACGGGGTGGCGGTGTCGGTGGAGTCGGTCGTGCTGGAGCCCGTCGACGGCGGCATGGCGCACTACCGGTCGGAGACCGTCGTCGAGTGCGACGGCGAGCGGCGGGCGGTCGAGCGGATGCGCGTGCACACCGGGCAGCTTCCGAGCGGGATGCGGGCGTTCGGCCTGATCGTGGCCGCCGGTCTCGCGGGCAGCGCCGCCGGCAAGGGCTGGCAGGAGTGGGCCGGGTCGTTCGGCGACCACAGTGCGTACGGTGCCGCGAGCGAGCTGCCGTTCGGCGCGGGTGTCGCGGTGCGGGTGGTGGCGGCCGACGGGCGGCATCTGCGACGGGCGATCGACGCCGCCCTCGAGGTGCTGCGGGCTTCCTCCCCGGCGAAGGTGGCCGAGAAGGAGTCCGTCGCGTCGGAATCCGCAGATGAGGCGTCGTGAGCGCGACCGGCGAGGTGATCGATCTCACCCGGCAGCTGGTGATGCGGGACAGCACCTCCGGCACCGACGGTGAGGTGCTCGCGCTCGAGTGGGTGGCCGGATGGCTGCGGGAGCGCGGCGCCAGGGTGCGGATCGAGAACGAGGCCGGCCGGCCCGCCGCCCTGCTCGCGACCGCAGCCGACGCCTCGAATGCGTCGCCGCTGCTGCTCTTCGCCGGCCACGTCGACGTGGTGCCGGTGGCCGACCACGCCGCCTGGGTGCATCCGCCGTTCGCCGCGGAGGTGCACGACGGCAGGCTGTTCGGACGCGGCGCTTCGGACATGAAGTCCGGCCTGGCCGCGTCGCTGCTCGCGGCGCGGGAGGCGTGGCGGCACGGGTCGCCCGTGGCGATCGGCGTGACCACCGGCGAGGAGGTCGGGTGCCTCGGCGCCCCGGCTCTCGCCCGCCTGCTCGCACCGCACCGCGTGGGCGCGGTCGTCATCCCGGAATCGACCGGCAACGACGTGGTGCTCGGCCATCGCGGCGCGACGTGGCTCACCGTCTCCAGCCGGGGGCTCGCCGCGCACGGCAGCACGCCGGAGCGCGGGGTCAACGCCGTGCTGCGGCTGGCCGCGGCACTGGCGCGACTCGGCGAACTCCCCTTGCGCTCGCACCCGAGGCTCGGCCCCGAGTCGGTGAACGTGGGGACGATACGCGGCGGCTCGGCCACGAACATCGTGCCCGACCGGGCCTCGGCCACGATCGACCTGCGCACGGTGGACGACGCACGCGAGCTGGTGGAGTGGTGGCGGCAGCTGGAGGGCATCGACGAGGTCTCCACCGATCTGTCGCTGGCCGCCGTGTGGACCGGCGACGAGCATCCGTTCGTCGCCTCGCTGCCCGCCGCCGTCTCCGGCCGGCCGGCCTCGTACTTCACCGACGCCTCGGTGCTCATCGACGCGCTCGGGCCCGGGGTGCCGATCGTGGTGTGGGGCCCGGGCGACCCCGCGACGGTGCACACCGTCGACGAGTCCGTGCCGGTCGAGGCCGCGCACGAGGCGGCTCGCCTGTTCACTCTCACCGCGCTCGGGTGGGGCGGATGCGCGGGGCCCGACCGCGCATCCTGAGCGGCCCGAAAATCGCGGCAACTCGAAACATGAGCGAAACAGAGCGTTGCTATGGTGTTTGTAATCGATTACATTCCTGTCGCCGGAACCGAGGCGATTCCCGAGAGAGGCCCAACCCCGTGAACCTGAAATCCACCCTCCTAGGCGGTGGCGCCGTCGTCGCCCTCGCCTTCACCCTGGTCGGCTGCTCGGCCGGTGGCGACTCCCCCGCCGCCACCGACGGTGCCGCCGCCATCACCCTCGTGCCCGGCACCAAGGGCAGCCCCTTCTACGAGGCCATGGCCTGCGGCGCCCAGGCCGCCGCCGACGAGTTCGGCGCCACCCTCACGGTCGCCGCCCCCGACACCTGGGGCGCCGCCACCCAGCTGCCCGTGCTCGACACCGTCGCCGCCCAGAACCCCGACGCGCTGCTCGTGGTGCCCACCGACGTCGACGCCCTCACCGAGCGTCTCCAGTCCATCAAGGACGCGGGCACCCCCATCGTCGAGCTCGACCAGAAGATCACCGACGACAGCGTGTCGGTCTCGCGCATCGCCTCCGACGACACCGAGGGCGGCCGCCTCGCCGCCCAGGCCCTCGCCGAGCAGATCGGCGGCTCGGGCAAGGTCATGGCCATCAGCTCGCCCCCCGGAACCGACGCCCAGTACGTGCGCGTCGACGGCTTCAAGCAGGAGCTCGAGGAGAACTACCCCGACATCGAGTTCATCGGCGAGGAGTACGCCCTCAACGACGTGACCGCCGCCGCCGGCTTCGTGACCGCGGCCCTGGCCAGCGACCCCGACCTCGCGGGCATCTTCGTGGCCAACGACGTCAACGCCATCGGCGCCGTCACCGGTCTCGAGGAGGCCGGAGCGGTCGGCACCGTCAAGGTCGTCGCCTACGACGCCGCCGAGACCGAGGTCGATGCGCTGAACGCCGGCTCGGTGCAGGCGCTCATCGCGCAGGACCCGTACGGCGAAGGCTACCAGGGCGTGCAGCAGGCGCTCGCGGCCCTGGACGGCGAGGCCACCGAGGCGACCATCTCCATCCCGCTGCAGATCCTCACCACCGAGGACGCCGCAGGGCTCGAGGAGTACCTGGCCCGCAACGGCAGCTGCTGACCCGCGGCGCACCGCACCGCCCCTCGCACGAGGCGTCCCCGAGCATCCGGGGGCGCCTCGTCGCCGTTCACCGGGAAGTTCACACGCGGGGTCTACTGTGTGCACATGACCGACGGATCCACCGCCCCGACGCTCCCGGCGGCGACCAGCCTCGAAGCCGCAGCCGCCGCATCCGACGGGCTCGCTCCCAAGCGGTCGCACGTGCTCGCGTGGGGCCTCTGGGACTGGGGCTCCGCCTCCTTCAACGCGGTCATCACCACCTTCGTCTTCACCGTCTACCTCACCAGCGACTCGTTCGGCGGGGAGACCGCTGTGTCGGCGCAGCTCGGCATCGCGATGACGATCGCGGGCGTGCTCGTGGCCCTGCTGGCGCCGGTGACCGGGCAGCGTTCCGACCGGCGCGGGCGGCGCAAGCTCTGGCTGGCGGTCAACACCTACATCGTGGTGGCGCTCAGCGCGCTCATGTTCTTCGTGGCGCCCGACCCCGGCTACCTCTGGCTCGGACTCTTCCTGCTCGCGGCCGGAACCGTGTTCTTCGAGTTCGCGAGCGTGAACTACAACGCCATGATCGTGCAGGTCTCCACGCCGAAGACCATCGGCAAGGTGTCGGGGTTCGGATGGGGGATGGGGTACGTCGGGGGCATCGTGCTGCTGCTCATCGTGTACTTCGGGTTCATCGAGCCCATCGGCGGCACCGCGCTGTTCGGGGTGCCGTCCACCGACGGGCTGCCCGTGCGGGTGACGGTGCTGGCGTCGGCGGTGTGGTTCGGGTTGTTCGCGCTGCCGGTGCTGCTCGCGGTGCCCGAGTACTCGTCGCCCGCGGGGGCGGGGGCGGATGCTCGTGGGGGCCGGGTGGGGTTCTTCGCCTCGTACGGGGTGCTGTTCCGCGACGTGCGGGCGCTGTTCCGCGAGAGCCGGCAGACGGTGTACTTCCTCATCGCGAGCGCCGTGTTCCGCGACGGACTCACCGGGGTGTTCACCTTCGGCGGGGTGCTGGCGGCCGGGTCGTTCGGGTTCTCGTCGGGGCAGGTGATCGTGTTCGCCATCGCCGCCAACGTGGTGGCGGGGGCGTCCACCATCCTCGTGGGGCTGCTCGACGACCGCTTCGGAGCCAAGCCCGTCATCGTGGGGTCGCTCGTCGGGCTCGTGGTGTGCGGCACCGCCGTGTTCTTCTTGCACGACGCCGGGCAGACCGTGTTCTGGATCTTCGGGCTCGCCCTCTGCGCCTTCGTGGGGCCCGCCCAGGCCGCCAGCCGCTCGTTCCTCGCCCGCCGCATCCCGGCCGGCCGCGACGGCGAGATCTTCGGGCTGTACGCCACCACCGGCAAGGCGGCCACCTTCCTGTCGCCGGCGATGTTCACGCTGTTCATCGGCATCGGCGTCGCCGTGCTGGGGCCTGGGGCGAACGCGCAGTACTGGGGCATCCTGGGCATCGTGCTGGTGCTGCTCGTGGGGCTGCTGCTCATACTGCCGGTGCGCGCGAAGGCGGCGTGACCCGCGGCGTCAGCGCCGCTGGCGTGTTCGATTTTTTCGTTTTGCCTGGCTAGACTAGCGTCATGAGCACGCCGATCGATGCGCAGCGCGGTGCCCGAAAGGCACAGACTTACCTCCCCGAGGCCGAGGCGCGCGAGGAGATTCTCGACTTCGCCGAGTTGATGCGTGAGCTCGAGCTCTTTCTCACGAAGAACTCGTCCAAGGCCGCGCTGGTCGACCCCCAGGGTGCGGCCCGCCCGATCCCTGATGAGATCTTCCGCATCCTCGACCAGGTGACGAATGCGCTCGCCGCGGGCCAGGGCATCACGATCGTGCCGCAGGGCATGACCATGACGACTCAGCAGGCCGCGGACTTCCTCGGCATCAGCCGTCCGACGCTGGTGCGCCTTCTGGAGGCCGGTGACATCGCGTACGACAAACCCGGCCGTCACCGCCGTGTCCGATTGGAGGATCTGGTCGCCTATCAGTCGAGCTTCCGCGCCGAGCGCCGCGCTGCGCTGAGGGAGTTGCAGCGTGACAGCCTCGGAGCGAAGGTGCAGGTGGGCAATCCGGCCGTCGTGAAGCGTCTCGAGGAGTTCGACGCTGAGTGAGCTTTCCCGCTTTCTTCGACACCAACGTTCTCTACGGGGCGCTGCTGAATGACTTCATCCTCGAGTTGGCCGACCGCGGTTTGTTCCGGCCGTTGTGGTCGAGGGACATCCTGTTCGAGCTGGCGAAGAATCTCGTGAAGAACGGCGAAGACCCGAAGCTCGTCGAGAGACGTGTCGGCACCATGGAGCGCTACTTCGCCGATGCGATGGTCAGTGGCTATGACGACCTGGTGCCCACGATGACGAACGACCACAAGGATCGGCACGTCCTCGCAGCCGCTGTCCGGGGCGGTGCCGAAGTGCTCGTGACCTTCAATACGAAGGACTTCCCGGCCGCATCCGTCGAGCCGTTCGATCTCGAAGTCGTCCACCCCGACGAGTTCCTGCTGGATCAGCTCGACCTCTACCACGCGCCCACACTCCGCGCCTTGGTCGAACTCGTCGACGGGTACGACTCGCCGGCGATGACCGTCGACGACCTCCTGCTCGCGCTCACCCGCGCCGGCGTGCCGCGTTTCGTGGAAGCGGCCCGGGAGAAGCTCTACTGAGCGACCGACTGCGCCAGGGCTGCGAGTAGGCGCCCCTCCGAGGGGAGGGCTCCGCGGATCGCGGGGGGCAGCATTTCGTAGCCGGCGACACCGATCGGAGTCGCGTGCGCGCCGAGGGAGTAGCGGACGACGGCATCGTTCTTGTCTGAGACGAGCAGCAGGCCCACGGTCTCGGCATGCTGTGGGCGGCGGAGCTTGTCATCGACAAGCGCTACGTAGAACCCCAGTTGCCCGAGGTGTTCGGGCGAGAACTTGCCCGACTTCAGTTCGACGACGATGTAGCGGAGCTGCTCGACGTGGAAGAACAGCAGATCGACGAAGAAGTCGTCGCCGTCGACCTCGAAGTGCACCTGCTTACCCACGAACGCATAGCCGTCGCCCAGCTCGCGTAGCGTGTGGATGATGCGGTCGACCAGCGCCTGTTCGAGTTCGCGCTCCTTCGCGGCGCCGGTCATGGCGAGGAAGTCGAGCACGTACAGCCACGGCAATTGCGCAACAGCGTGTTGCGCAATTGAGTTCGGCCACGCCGCGGCGAACGTTCTCATGTAGGTGAGGTTCCTGGGTGAGAACCCCTTCATCTCCGGGAACGCCGTCCGCAGATCTCCGGCAAGCCGTGCGATGACCTTGCTGCCCCACCCTCCCGATGATTGGCGAGCATCGATCACCCCGCCTATCCGCCAGTACAGCGCGATCAATTCCGTGTTGACGCGACGCTGTGCGGACTGACGAGAGTTCAGTACGTGCTGCTGTCTTTACCCGGCGAGGAGGGTGCCGAGCCAGAGGCCGAGGTAGGAGAGGGAGACGGTGGCGGCGAGCATGCCGAGGCCGTTGAGGAGGCCGGCGGTGAGGCGGCCCGTCTGGAGGAGGCGGACGGTCTCGAAGCTGGCGGTGCTGAAGGTGGTGTAGCCGCCGAGGAAGCCGGTGCCGACGATGAGCAGCCACTCCGGCGAGAGCACCGCGCCGAGTGCGAGGCCGGTGAAGAAGCCGAGCAGCAGCGATCCCGAGAGGTTGATGAGCATCACGCCCACGGGGAACGACGAGCGGATGCGCGCCTTGACCACGCCGTCGACCACGAACCGCAGGGCGGCGCCGAGTCCGCCCGCGAGGGAGAGCGCCACGAACACCAGCGCGGTCACCGGCCGGCCTCCGGCATCTCGTCGGGATCGACGGGTACCCGTGCGCGCAGGCGACGGTCTGCGTAGCCGCCCACGAACATCCCGAGCCAGCTGGCGGCGCCGCCGACGAGCACCGTGAGGAGGCCGTAGACGAGTGCGACACCGACGCCGGCACCCCCGCCCGACAGGAGGTGTGCTGTGTCGGTGCTGAGCGCGGAGTACGTGGTGAACCCGCCAAGCACCCCTGTACCGACGCCGAGGCGCACGAGGCGACGCCGGCCCGTGTCGTCGCCGAGGCCGGCGAGCGCCACCAGCAACGCGCCGAGCACGAACGCGCCCACGACGTTGATGAGGAAGATCGCGAGCGGAAAGTCGCCCGTCGGCCCGATCAGCAGCACCACCGCCTCGCGCAAGGCCGTGCCCACGACCCCGCCGGCCGCGACCAGCGCGATGAGCCCCGGCCGCACATGCAGCGCCCGCGCCCCACCCCGCGACGTCTGCCGGCCCGGTCTGCTCACCACCCCAGGCTAGCCCGCGAGTTCGATCGGCGAGGACTCCGGGAGGTCGTGAGCTACAGTCACGCTCGCGCCTCCACCGAGCCCCTGCTCTGGATTCCTGATGCCGTCGCTTGGGCGGCCGTCAAGGGTGGGGAGTGGAGCAAACTGGTCGAGCCGCTCATCGGCGGCGCGACCAGATACCGCGGTTAAACGCGAGACTCGGCTCACCCACCGTCCGGAAGGCTGCCGAGTCCACTTCTCCCCGCTAATGCGGGTTGCAGGGGAGAGGATATCGCGAACAGGGGTTTGCGACAATCCCTCGCGTTCGGGCGCGGCGCGGTCAGGCCTCGTCGATGACGAAGTCGTAGAAGGCGGGGCGGTCGACCTCGGGGTCGGGGCCGCCGCGGCGGCCGGTGTCGAGGGCGTCGATGGAGGCGAGCTCGGCGGCGGAGAGCTCGAAGTCGAAGACGTCGAAGTTCTGGGCGATGCGCACCGGGTTGGTCGACTTGGGGATGGCCGAGCGGCCCTGCTGGAGGTGCCACCGCAGCATCACCTGCGCCGCCGACTTGCCGTGCGCGGCGGCGATCGCCCCGATGGTCTCGTCGTCGAGAACGCTGCGCCGGTCGTCTCCCCAGCCGGGGTAGAAGGTGATGCCGCCGATCGGCGACCAGGCCTGCGTGAGGATGCCGTGCTCCGCATCCGCCGCCTGCAGCGCGGGCTGCACGAAATAGGGGTGCAGCTCGACCTGGTTGACCGCGGGCACCACCGACACCTCGCCGAGGAACCGGTCGAGCTGCGCGGGCGTGAAGTTGCTCACACCGATGGAGCGCACGCGCCCCTCGTCGAGCAGGGTCTCGAGCGCCTTGTAGGCCGCGATGGTCTGCTCGAAACGGGCGGGCGCGGGCTGGTGCAGGATGAGCAGGTCGAGCGTGTCGAAGCCGAGCTTGCCGGTGGCCTTCCCGAAGGCGTGCAGCGTCTGGTCGTAGCCGTAGTCGCTCACCCACACCTTGGTCTCGACGAAGATCTCGGAGCGGTCGACGCCCGAACGACGGATGCCCTCCCCCACCTCGCGCTCGTTGCGGTAGGCGGCCGCGGTGTCGATGTGGCGGTAGCCGGTGCGGAGCGCGGTGTCGACCGCGGCCGCGGTCTCCTCGGGCGCGCTCTGGTAGACGCCGAGCCCGATGACCGGGATCTCGACGCCGTTGTTCAGGGTGAAGACGGGAGTGCTCATGTGCTGAACGCTACGCCTCCCGCCTCCACCCCGAGAGGCACTGCCAGTGCCCCTCAGCGTCTCCTCAGCGGCGCCCCGCCACGAGGTCGTTGGCCGTGCGCACGACACCCGGATGCGCGAACGCGCCGGCCTCCACCCCGACCGCCCCGCGCACCGCGAACACCGCGCTCTCGCCCGGCAGCAGCGTCACGAGCCCGCCGTCGACGTGGGCGTCGGCGGCGACCCGGTCGACCAGCAGGGTGACGTCGCGAGCGAGGGCCCCCGCGGTCACGGTGACCGTCCACGCGCCGCCCGCGCCGCCCTCGCCGCCGGCCGCCGGCACGGCGTCGATCTGCAGCGCCGGATCGACGAGCGCCGACTCGCGTGCCTCGGCGAAGAAGTGATGCGCGACCGCGTCACCGAGCCGCACGACGAGCAGCTCGCCGGTGGCATCGCCGACCGTGGCCACCGCCACGGGCAGCGTCCACCGGCTCGCACCCCGCGCATCCGCCTCGGCCCGCACCGTCTCCCGTGCCAGGACCGCCCCGTCGAAGCCCACCCGCTCCGCCACCAGCTCGCCCGCCCACGCCTCGCCCGTGTCGTTCAGCGCCACCACCTCGAGCCCTCCGACGTCGCGCGGCTGCACCGTGAGCATCCGCTCGGCGTGCGCCTGCCTCAGCGCGTGCAGCAGCGGCTTGCGGCGGCCGGCCCCGTCGAGCGCCGCCCACGAGGTGACCGGCCAGCAGTCGTTGAGCTGCCACACGATCGAACCCGTGCAGTGCGGCGCCAGCGAGCGGAACCACTCGATCGCCGTGCGCACCGCCACCGCCTGGTTGAGCGACATCGCCCAGTGCCAGTCGGCCATGTCGTCGGGCAGCGGCAGGTGCGCCACCAGCCCCGCGGTGAGCTTGTCGTTGCCCTTCAGCGCCTTCTGGTGCACCTGCATGCCGGGCGACTCGGGGGTGAGCGGGTCGTCGTGCACCGACTCCACGAGGGTCGACCAGGTCGGCGGCCCCTGCCACCCGAACTCCGACACGAAGCGGGGCCGGTAGTCGCGGTAGTGCGGGTAGTCGCGCTCGTTCCAGAGGTCCCAGATGTGCATCGTGCCGGTCGACTCCGCGTTCTGGTGCGCGTCGCGGTCGGGGCTGAAAGGGCTGCCCGGGGTGTACGGGATGTGCGGGGCGAGCTCGGCCACGAGCGCCGGGAAGAGCTCGTAGTAGTAGCCGGCTCCCCAGGTGCGCCCGTCGAGCGGCGCCTCCCAGCCCCAGTCCTGCCGGCCCCAGATGTTCTCGTTGTTGCCGTTCATCACGACGAGCGACGGATGCGAGCCCAGGCGGATGAGGGCGTCGCGCGCCTCGGCCTCGAACTCGGAGCGCAGCGGCTCCTCCTCGGCGTAGGCGGCGCAGGCGAGCAGGAAGTCCTGCCAGGTGAGGATGCCGCGCTCGTCGCAGAGCCCGTAGAAGTCGTCGGACTCGTAGACACCGCCGCCCCACACGCGGAGCAGGTTGATGCCGGCGTACTCGGCATGCCCCAGCCGGTCGGCGAGGCGCGCGCGGTCGACGCGGTGGGGGAAGGCGTCGTCGGGAATCCAGTTGGCACCCCGCACCTCGATCGGCCGCCCGTTCACCCGCAGCTCGACCGCTCCGCCCGTCTCGGCGGGCTCCGCCACGAACTCGGCCGAGCGGAAGCCGATGCGGCGCTCCACCCGGTCGAGCGGCACGGATGCGCGGGGCGACTCGCATGCACGGGGCTCGCCGGTCGCAGGCCCCGCCTCCCGCAGCACCACCGCCGAGTCGTGCAGCACCGCTTCGCCGTGCCCGCGCGGCCACCACAGCCGCGCATCCGGAATCGCGAGTTCGAGCCGCACCTCGCCCGCCCCGGCCTCCGTCTCCACGGCCGCCGTCACCGCCCGCCCGGCGACCTCGAATTCGACCTCGAGCCCGGCGCCGAGCGCGCCCGAGCCACCGGCCGCACCGCTCCCCCGCACCTCCACCACCGCGACCGCGGTCGGCACCCCCTCGACCACCGTGCCGGCCACCCGCACGGCACCCAGCCGCGCCCCGCTCCAGCTCTCCAGCCGCACCGGCCGCCAGATGCCGCTGGTCGACGTGTCGATGCCCCAGTCCCACCCGAAGCCGCACGCCATCTTGCGGATCGCGTTGTAGGGGTGGTGGTTCGTGTGAGGGCGGTACCCGAGCGCGAGGCTCGCCTCGTCGGCGGCCTTCACCGGAGACCGGAACGCCACGACGAGCTCGTTCGGCCCCTCGCGCAGCTGCGCGCCCACGTCGAGGCGATACGTGCGGTGCATGTTGCGCACACTCGCGAGCTCCACCCCGTTCAGACTCACCTCGGCGACCGTGTCGAGCCCCTCGAAGACGAGCTCGTGCTGCTGTTGGCGCTCAGGGTGCTCGGGGTGCTCCCGCCCGAGCGCACCTGCGTCCACCGAGAACACCGTGCGGTAGCAGAAGTCGGTCACCCCGATCCACCCCTGCAACCGCTCGTTGTCGTCGAGGTAGGGGTCGTCGATGAGCCCGGCGGCGAGCAGGTCGGTGGTGGCGCTGCCCGGCACGGTCGCGGGGATCGCGCCCGGCGCCAGGGCCGCGGCGCGCACGGTGGCGGGCACCGAGGCGCCCTCCGCGGTGAACGACCAGCCGTCGTGGAGGAGCCTGGTGGAGACGGTCATGCGTCGAGTTCTCTCGTTCTGATGAGGTCGGCGTACCAGCGGGCGCTGGCCTTGGGGAGGCGTTCGAGGGTGTCGTAGTCGACCCGCACGATGCCGAAGCGCTTGGAGTAGCCGTAGGCCCACTCGAAGTTGTCGAGCAGCGACCACTGGTAGTAGCCGCGCACGTCGGCGCCGTCGCCGACGGCCCGGGCGAGCGCGGCGAGGTGGCGACGGAGGTAGTCGATCCGCTCGGGGTCGTCGACCTCGCCGTCCGCGACCCGGTCGTCGAAGGCGGCGCCGTTCTCGGTGATCGCCAGCGGCAGCGCGGGGTAGCGGCGGTGCAGGCTCATGACGAGGTCGTAGAGCCCGTCGGGGTCGATGTTCCAGCCCATCGCGGTGTGCGGCCCGGGCTGCGGCAGGAACTCCACGTGCTCCGCGCCCGGCCAGGTCGTGCCCTCGTCGGAGGGCGCGTGCCCGTCGGCCGTCTGCCGCTCGCCCGAACCGTCCCACAGGCGCACCCTGCTGGTGGCGTAGTAGTTGACGCCCAGCACGTCGACGGGCTGCCGGATGTGCGCCAGGTCGCCCTCGGCGACGAACCCCCAGTCGGTGACCCCGGCCGTCGTCTCGATCACCGACGCCGGATACTCGCCGTCGAGCTGCGGCCCGAGGAACACCTCGTTCGCCAGGGCGAGCACCGCCCGCACCGCGGCCTCCCCGGTCGGGCCCTCTGGCCTGGCCACGTGCAGGTTGTGGGTCACCGACACCGCCGCCGACGGCGTCACCACCGAGCGCAGCGCCTGCACCCCGAGACCGTGCGCGAGGTTGAGGTGGTGCACCGCCCTGAGCGACGACTCGCGCCCCGTGATGCCGGGGGCGTGCGCGCCCGATCCGTATCCGAGGTAGGCCGAGCACCACGGCTCGTTGAGGGTCGTCCACTGGTGCACCCGGTCTCCGAGAGCAGCACCCGCGATCGCAGCGTACTCGGCGAAGCGCTCCGCCGTCGCCCGCGAGAGCCAGCCGCCCGCATCCTCGAGGCCCTGCGGCAGGTCCCAGTGGTAGAGCGTGGCCACCGGCTTGATGCCGCGGGCCAGCAGCCCGTCGATGAGGCGCGAGTAGAAGTCGAGCCCGCGCTGCTCCACCGCGCCCGAGCCGGTGGGCCGGATGCGCGGCCACGCGATCGAGAAGCGGTACGCCTCGAGCCCGAGCGAGGCCATGAGGTCGAGATCGGCGTCGAGCCGGCGGTAATGGTCGTCGGCCACGTCGCCGGTGTCGCCGTGCGCGACGCGACCCGGGGTGTGGCTGAAGGTGTCCCAGATCGACGGGCCACGCCCATCCGCGGCCACCGACCCCTCGATCTGGTAGGCGGCGGTGGCGGAGCCGAGCAGCAGCGAACGGGGCAGTCTCACTTGAGGGCACCTCCCAGCAGGCCCGCCACGTAGTAGCGCTGCAGCACCAGGTAGATGATCACGCAGGGGATGACCGTGATCAGCACCCCGGTCTGCATGAGGCCGAAGTCGACGCCGAACTGGTTGTCGGTGGAGAGGATGCCGATGCTCACCGGCAGCGTGTAGAGCTTCTGGTCGGTGATGAGGATGAGGGCGGCGAAGAAGTCGTTCCAGGCCGCGAAGAACGACAGCAGGGTCGCCGACACCAGCCCGGGCACGGCCACGGGCAGCATGATGCGCCACATGGCGGTGAACGGCCCGGCGCCGTCGATCTGTGCCGCCTCCTCGAGCGACGAGGGGATGGCCGCGAAGGAGTTGCGCATGAGGAAGGTGCTGAGCGGCAGGTTGAAGGTGGCGATCACCAGGGCGACACCCACGAGGTTGTTCTGCAGGCCGATGTCACGCAGCACGATGTAGAGCGGGGTGATGACCGCCTGGAACGGCACCATGAAGGTGACGAGGATGACGAAGAAGGCCACCGTGCTGCCCCGGTAGGGCAGTTTCGCGAAGGCGTAACCCGCGAAGGTGCTCGCGACGAGGGTGACCAGGGTGGCCGTGATCGACACGAAGGCCGAGTTGCCGAGGCTCTGGAAGATGCTGAGCCCGCGGCTGGCGTCGGTGAGCTTCAGCAGGTCGGCGACGTCGACGTTGGAGACCATCACCCAGATCGGGTAGAGGAAGAGCACGGCGAGGCAGACCGCCACCACCCACCACGCGGCGGTGGGCAGGATGCGCGGGCGGCCGCGCGGGATGGTGTCGGGGTCGACGCCCGAGAAGGCGGCGGTCGCCGGCGAGGGGCGGGATTCTGTGCGGGTCATGAGTTGTCCGAGTTCCTGAGCAGGAGCATCTGGCCGGCGCTGACGAGGCCCAGCACGACCATGAGCAGGATGGAGAGGGCCGACGCGTAGCCCACGTCGAACTTCACGAAGCCGTTGCGGTAGATCTCGTAGACGGCGGTGAGGGTGGAGCCGGCGGGGCCGCCCGTGGTCATGATGTAGAACTGGTCGAACGCCAGCAGCGACCCGGCCACCGAGAACACGAGCACCAGCGCCAGCGTGGGGCGCAGCAGCGGCACGGTGATGTACCAGAAGCTCTGCCAGGCACTGGCGCCGTCGATGCGGGCGGCCTCGTTCACCTCGTCGGGGATGGCCTGGATGCCGGCCAGCACGAGCAGCATCTGGAGGCCGACGACCTTCCACGTCACCATGCCCACCACGATCGCGAAGGCCGTCCAGAAGTCGGCGAAGTAGTTCTTGGTGGGGTCGACCAGACCCACCGAGCCGAGCAGCTGCGTGGTGGGACCGATGTCGGACTGCCACATGAACAGCCAGATGTAGCTGCCGGCCGCGAGCCCGATCACGACGGGGAGGAAGTAGATGGTCTGGAAGAACCGGTGCGCGCGGGTTCCGCGACGCACGAGGAAGGCCAGCGCGAACGCCAGCACGAGCAGGATCGGGGTCATCACCAGGGTGTAGAAGAAGGTGAACCCCACGGCGCGCAGGAACTGGTCGTCGCTGAAGGCCTTCACGTAGTTGCCGAAGCCGATGAACTCGGGCACCCCGAGCAGCGGCCAGTCGTGCAGCGACATGAAGACGGTGCGGATGAGCGGCCAGATGAAGAACAGCCCGAGCAGCCCGAAGGCGGGCAGGCTGAGCACGAGGCCGAGCATGCCCCGGCGGCGGCCGATGCTGCGTCGTCGTCTCCGTGGCGGCTCGGCGAGCTGCGGGAGTGCGGTCATCTCGTTCCTCCTCGAACGGGGGTGGGGCGGACCGGCTCCGGTCCGCCCCACCGGCGGATACTGCTACTGGTTCGACTCGTCGAGCAGCGCCTGCGCCGCCTTCTGCGCCTTGGCCTGGGCCTCTTCGACGGTGCCGGAGCCGAACACGGCCTCCTGGATCATCGTCGACCACACGCCGTTGGAGTCGTTGAACAGCTCGTTCTCGATCACGCTGTAGGGCACCTTCGCCACGGCGAGCGCCTCGGCGAACACCTCGTAGCGCGGGTCCTGCGGCACGTAGAGGCTGTCGAGCAGGTCGAGCCTCGTGGGCATGACGCCGTTGTCGGCGATCACCTTCTGGCCCTCGTCGCCGGTGACCCACTCGAGGAATGTCCAGGCGCCGTCGGGGTTCTTCGCGCCCGCCGTGATGGCGATGTCGTCGCCGCCTGCGAACGAGCCGGTCTGGCCGGCTTCGGCGCCCGGGATGAGCGCCAGACCCCAGTCGAACTGGGCGCCCTCGGTGGGGTCGGTGAGCGAGCTGAGGTAGAAGTTGCCCCAGTTGAAGATGCCCACCTTGCCCTGCTTGAAGGCGTCTCCGGCGTTCGAGCCGCTGTCGGACTGCACGAGCTCGGGCATCGCGCCGCCCTGCCAGAGGTCGCGGTACATGGTGAGCATGTCGGTGACCTCGGCGCTGTCGAGCAGGGCGTCCTTGCCGTCATCGGAGAGCACGTTGCCACCGCTGGCCCAGGTGTAGGGCGTCATCGAGAAGATGTTGCAGCCGCCGCAGGCGCCCGAGAACGCGAAGCCGTAGTCGCCGTCGCCGAGAGCCGTGATCGCCTCCGCGGCGGCCTGCACCTCGGCCATGGTGGTCGGCGGCGTCTCGGGGTCGAGTCCGGCTGCCGTGAACAGGTCTTTGTTGTAGTACATGACCGACACGTCGCCGGTGAACGGCAGCGCGTAGGTCTTGCCCTCGTACTGCCCCTGCGCGGTGTGCCCGGGGCTCATGTCACCGGCGTAGGGCAGCGTGTCGACCCGGTCGGTGATGTCGGCCAGGGCTCCGGCCGAGGCGAAGTACGGCGCGTAGACGAGGTCCATCGAGGCCACGTCGGGCGCGTTGCCACCCGCGGCCGCAGTGCCGAACTTCTGCACGAAGTCGGCCGCCGGCACGAGGGTGACCTCGACCTTCAGGTCGTCGTGGGTGGCGTTGAACTCGTCGGCGAGCTTGTTCATGAAGCTGGCCTGCGAGTCGCGGGTCCAGACGCTGATGGTGCCGGATGCCTCGCCGGTTCCGGAGTCGGAGCCGGAGCTGGAGCATCCGCTCAGCCCGATCGCCGTGGCGGCGACGGCCGTCATCGCGACGAGCAGTGTGGTGTGACGCCTCATTGCGTGTGTCCTCTCGTGTGTAAGGGTTGGCCGGCGAGCCGGCCGCATCCGGCTGCTCAGCTCGTGGGCAGCCAGACGCGCATGGCTCCGGGGGCGCGGTTCGCCCACCGGAAGTAGGGGATGGCGCGCAGCGCGCCGAGCTCGGGTGCGCCGGGCGAGCCGGCTCCGGATGCGCGACCGCGGGCCGCGTAGAGGGCGCCGGCCGCGGGTCGGCGGCTCGCACCCTCGATCGCGAGCACCGGCACGCCGAGTGCGTCGTCCCATCCGCCGTCGGCGGGGCGGGGGTCGGCGGGCAGCACCACGTCTTCGAGTGTCAGGCCCTCGGGGAGGTCTGCCGATTCGAGCGCGTAGTAGACGGGGCCGCGGCGCACGGCGACCGTGCCCCGGGCAGCGTCGACCCAGGGGTGCGCCGTCTCGATCACCGTGGTCACCGGCAGCTCGAGCACGATGCTGCGCGCTCCCGCCTCGACCCGCGCGTATCCGTTCGCCGGCGCCGCCTCCTGCGGCTCGCCGCCGTCGACCGCGAGCGTCGCGCCCTCGGCCCAGGCGGGGATGCGGAGCTCGAGCGCCTTCGGAGCGGGCCCGTCGAGGCTGATCTCCACGCGGCCGTCCCACGGCAGCTCGGTGCGCACGGTGGCGGTGACCCCGTCGCCCAGGGCGATCTCGCCGGTGGCGTAGAGGTGCAGCTGCACCGCGTCATCGGTCTCGGTGGCCAGGTAGGCCGTGATCGAGGAGAGCAGACGCGCGAGGTTGGGCGGGCAGCAGGCGCAGTTGTACCAGTCGAGGCGGGTCGACGGGGCGTCCTCCTCGTGGTCGTGGCCGGTGCGCAGCTGGAGGGGATTGGAGTAGAAGTAGGAGCGGCCGTCGACCGAGGTGGAGACGGCGATGGCGTTGTAGAGGCCGCGCTCCATCTCGTCGGCGAAGCGGGCGTCGCCGCCGCGGAGGAGCATCCGCCAGTTCCAGTGCAGGTTCGCGATGGCGGCGCAGGTCTCGGAGTACGCGCGGTCGGCGGGCAGCTCGTAGGGGTCGCCGAACGCCTCGCCGCGGTGCCGGGAGCCGAGGCCGCCGGTCACGTAGAGCTTCTTCTCGTGCACGTCGTGCCAGAGGGCGTCGAGGGTGTCGGCGTAACCCGAGGCCGGGTCGTCGAGCTCGAGGTCGGCGACGCCGGCGAGCAGGTAGAGCTGGCGCACGGCGTGACCGGTGGCCTCCCTGGCCTCCTTCACGGGCACGAGGTCTTGGTAGTAGGCGCCGCCGAAGGCGCCCTCGCCGATGGTGCGGTGGCCGCGCAGTTCGACCATGCGGCGAGCCAGCTCGCGGTGGCGGGGGTCGCCGGTGAGGCGGGAGAGCTCGACCAGCGCGGTCTCGATCTCGGGGTGGCCGTCGAGGTCGCCGCGGGCGCCCTCGCCGAAGGTGGTGTGCACGAGCTCGACGTAGCGGAGGGCGAGGGCGAGCAGGTCGTCGCGGCCCGCATAGGCGAAGGCGATGGCGGCCTGCACGAGGTGGCCGAGCTTGTAGAGCTCGTGGCCCTGGGGGAGATCGGTGAACCGCTCGCCGGCGTGGGGGCCCTGGTAGTAGCTGTCGAGGTAGCCGTCGGGCTCCTGCACGTCGGTGAGCAGGCGCACCGCCTCGTCGACGAAGGGGTCGAACTCGGTCGACCCGGTGCGCACGGCCTCCCAGCCGATGGCCTCGAGCGTCTTGTAGAGGTCGGAATCGGCGAAGAGCGGGCCGCGGAACTCCGCGTCGGACTCGCCGACGAGGCGGCGCAGGTTGTCCATCACCCCGGTGGTCTCGAGGCGCTCGATGCAGTGCGGGATGGTGGCCTCGCGGTTCAGCCGCTGCCAGTCGCCGAGCAGGTCGCCACCGCTCAGCGTGATCGCCCGCAGGTCGAGCGGGCGCCGCGCGGTGGGGGCGGCGGGAACGGCGGGGGCGGCCACGGTGTGGACTGCGGGGGCCATGGGACTCCTCATCGAGCGGGATCGTCGTGTGGCACGGTGTGTGCCCGGCCCACGGTAGTACACCGGTGTACTAGACCGCAAGAGAAAAAGTGCACCGATGTACTAACCTGGTGCGATGGCAGCCACGATGGCGGATGTCGCGGCACGGGCCGGGGTGTCGAAGAAGACCGTCTCGAACTACTTCAACGGCTACCGCTACATGCGGCCCGACACCCGCGCGCGCATCGAGGCGGCCGTGGTCGAGCTCAACTACAAGATGAACATCTCGGCCCGCAACCTCAGTTCGGGCAGAACCGGCACCATCAGCCTCGCCATCCCCGAGCTCGCGCATCCGTACTTCGCCGAGCTCGCGCAGGCCGTGGTCTCGGCCGCGCAACTGCACGACCTCAACGTGCTCGTCGAGGTCACCGACGGCGACCGCGAGCACGAGCTCGAGATCCTCAACGGTTCACGCGGGCGATCGGTCGACGGACTCATCTTCGGCCCGCTCGCGCTCGAGCCCTCCGACATCGACTCCGCCCGCATCGACGTGCCCACCGTGCTCATCGGCGACCGCGTGCACCGCGGCCGGTTCGATTTCGTGAGCGTCGACAACGAGGCCGGCGCACACGCCGCCACCCGCCATCTCATCGACGCCGGGCACACCCGCATCGCCGCCCTGGGCTTCGACGAAGACCTCTCCCCCACCGCGGCCGCCCAGCGCCAGCACGGTTATCTGCGCGCCCTCGCGGAGGCCGGGCTGCCGGTCGATCCCGCGCTGACCATCGGGCCGCTGGTCTGGAACCGGGCCGGCGGGGCCGACGGCGTGCGGCGCCTGCTCGCCTCGGGCGCCGCGTTCGACGCCGTGTTCGGGTTCAACGACGCCATAGCGCTCGGCGCCATGAGCGAGCTCTCCCACCACGGGCTGCGCGTGCCCGACGACGTGGCGCTCATGGGCTTCGACGACGTGCAAGACGCCGCCTACTCCGTGCCCGGGCTCACCACCGTCGACTCCGGTCGCGACTGGGTGGCCCGCACCGCCGTCGACCTGCTCGTGCTCCGCATGTCGGCCGCCGCCGGGGGTGCCGCCGCCGACGAGGCGCCCCCGGTCGACGTGCACACCGCCGCCTTCTCGCTGGTGCGCCGCTCCACCGCGTGACGCGGGGCACCGGCGGTGGCCGCGTCAGCGGCGGATGGTGCCTCGTGCCGCGCGCCACCCCGTGACGGGAGGCACCGACGGTGGCCGCGTCAGCGGCGTGTGGTGGTGGCGACGAGGATGCCGGCCGACCAACCCGGGGCTAGGCCGTCTGCCGGTGGGCTGAGGCGAGTGGCGTCGAGGCCCGCGGTGGTGAGGAGCCAGGAGACGACGGAGTTGCTGCTCCACATGTCGTCGGCGTCGGTCGGTCGACGGCCCCAAGTGAGGGCCGGCACGCGGGAGACCTCGGCGAGGAGCTCATTCGCCACGGAACGTGCGAGAGGGATGACAGTGGGGGTGGAGACCGCGTAGCCCCGGTCGGGGAGCACGCCCTCGGGCCACGCGCGGATCGTGTAGCGGAAGAGTCGGAGACGGCCGAGCGGGCGCAGGCCCACCGGCCCCGACACGACGACGCCGCGGGCCGCGGACGGCTGGCCCCAGGCGGGCGTCATCTCGATGACGTAGCGGCGGTCGCCGACGAAGAGCTCCAGGGCGGCGTGGAACAGCGGGCGGGGTGGCCGGCGCTCGAGGCGGGCACGGAGGAGCTCCCACCACCGGCTGGTGTGCACCACGACGTGCCCTCCCGCGCCGACCGGCAGCCACCAGAGCTCGACCCGGTCGCCACCGCTCTCCTTCGGCGCCGTCACCGCGAGGCCGTCGCGCCGGCGGTGAGCAGGGAGATCGGGATGTGACCGGCCGCGAGCACGACGGCGGCGAGCGCGATCCAGGGGTTGCCGAGCCAGGCGGCGGTGGCGAGGAAGGCGACCACGGGGAGCAGCGCCATCGGCACCGGGATTCGCCACACGGGCTCGAAGAGCAGGGCGTGCGACCGCCCGCGGAGCAGGTAGCGCAGCCACAGCGCGCAGTAGCCCGCGAGGGCGGCGGCCACCACGGGTGCCCACCACCACACGACGGCTCCGGGCTCGGTGATGGCGGGCACGACCAGGCACAGCCCCTGCCCGGCGCGTTCGACCCAGGTGAGCACAGGCGGTATCCGCCGCGCGGCCGGCTGGTCTCGCGGCGGGAACGGCAGCAGGAGGAGATTCGGTGCGAGCACGGCGAGACTCACGATCAGCCCGATCGGTGAGAAGCCCACCCGAGACAGGCTACCGAGTGCGCAGCAGTTCGGGAGGAGAATCGGGCAACCCCGTGCCGCATGGCCGAGGCTCCTCCGCTCCTCCTCCCGAACAGCGGTCAGCCCGCCGAGGGGCCTCCGGGCCGACAGCGGCGCGAGGCCGTGAGCACCACGGCCAGCACGACACCGAGCACCACGACCGCGGCGGCCACGCCCGCGAGCACGAGCGGGACGCTCACGCCCTCGTCGCCGGGGGAGGCGGCCGGGGTGGACATTGCGGCATCCGACGCCGCCCCGGTCTCCGGGGTCGCCTGGGTAGTGGATGCCGGCGCGGAGCCGGGCGCGGAGGGTGTGGGAGTCGGCGTCGGTGTGACCGGCGCGGTCACCGGCCCCTGGTACTCGAAGCCGAACTCGCCCGAGACCGGATGACCGTCGGAGGAGACTGTCTGCCAGAGCACGGTGTAGCCCCCGGCTGCCGGCCAGGTGACGGGCACGCTGAGTGTGCTGTTCACGATCGCGAGTTCGCCCGCCACGTTGCTGCCGTCGGGCGCATGTACCTCGACGGCGATGCCCGCCCCGAGGTCGCTGAGCGGCGGCTCGTTGAACGTGAGCGAGACCTCGGGCAGCGCCTCGGTCACCACCTGGTCGGCCGCCGGGTTCGTCGACTCGAGGAAGTCGTGGGCCGAGGCCGGAGACGGCGTCGACACGAGCACCGCCCCCGCTGCGGCGAGCGCCGCCGCGGCCACGAGCGCGGCCAGACGAGCACGTCGGGACATCAGCGCAGGAGACGTCGTGGCGGTCATCGGGCGGTACCGTTCCCGCGAGCGCCGGCACCGGCGCCGGGCCTGCGCAGCAGGGCGGCGGCCGCCAGCACCAGGGCACCCGCCCCGAGCACGAATCCACCGATGCCGAGGCCCAGCGCGATCGATGCGACCTGACCGTCCGCACCCTCGGCACCCTCGGCACCCTCGGCACCGTCAGTGCCCGTGGTGGCACCGACGCCCGAGGCGGACTCGTGATCGTGCCCCTCGGTGGGCGCCTCGTCACCGATGTACAGCACCGGGGCGGGGTTCTCGGGCTCCTCGCCCGAGGCGGGGGTCTCCTCGTCCCAGTCGACGACCGTGCCGTCGGAGTACTGCTGGTGGGTGGGCAGCAGCACGCTGCCGGTGTCGGGAACGGGCCCGACCGAGAGCGGGAACTGCTGATACTGCCCGGGCAGGATGCCCACGCCGTCGTCGGCCGTCCACGTCACCGACACGGGCGCTTCGGTGAGGGTGGCGTCACCCACGGTCACCGGCGAGGGCAGCTCAGCGGTGGTGACCACGGCGCTCCACCCCGGCACGGGCTGGTAGCTCACGCTCGTGAACGGGGTGTCGGTGGGCAGGTCGACGGTGACCGAGGTGGTCGACGCCGTGGCCGACTCGGTGGGCACCCGGAAGGTGATGACGGTGTAGCCGCCGGCCTCCGCCTGGGCGGGGTCGACGTGCACGTGGGCGGAGGCGGAGAGCGGCGCCGCGAGGGCGAGCGCAGCCCCGGCGACGAGAGCGGATGCGGCGCCGGCGGCGCGCGCGAACGAGTTCTTCATGAGGTCCTTCGAGAGTGGGGTGAACCGCCCGGATGCGGGCGGGATGAGCGGGATGCGCACACGCGCGCACCGGAGACCGCTCGATCACCCCGCGGCGGAGTTCAGCACTCGGAGAAGAAGAGGATCGGGCGGGTCAGCGCAGACCGTGCAGCGCGGCCACCGCGGGAGGACCCCTGAACCGCAGCCGCGAGAACACCACACCGAGATCGCGCAGCGACCCCGGGAGCACAACCCACCGGCCGGCAGCACGCCGAACCCGGAGCCCCCACGCCGCGAGCCCCTCCGCCGCGTGCACGACCGCCGATGTGCATCCGGCGAACCCGCCGGCCCGCGCAAGACGCACCGCCGCGGCGGCGACTCGCCCGAAGGCGTGCACCGCCGCCGGCACGGCGACTCCCCGCGCGAGGCCCCGCAGGCGCCGCACGGCGAGCTCGCCCCGCCAGAAGGCGACGACGGTCACGACGGCCGCCACCGCGTGGGCGGCCCACATGCCGAGGTCGGCGTGCCCGTGCGCATCACCACCCGACACCGGGTCGGCGACGAGCACCTGCATGACGTGGTCGCCGTGCACCACCGAGGTGACGGCGAAGCCCGATCCGCCGCCGTCTCCCACTCCGAACAAGAGATGGAAGACCAGCTGGCTCAGCACGACCGCCACCACGAGCGCGGGCAGCGAAGGACGACGTCGGGACAGGAGCACGCAGAGCATCGAGGCGAAGGCGATCGACAGCAGCAGCCCCGCACCGGCGGGAGCGCCCCCACCCGCCACCACGTGCGAGAAGGCTGCGACGAAGAGCGAGAAGGCGGCTGCCACGAGGCCGCGAGCGACCCTCTGCATCCGCCCGTCCATGCCGTGATTCTAGGGGGTCGACCTGGACAGTTTTACGATCGAGTATTTAGATAGACTAGGCACTAGCCGGTTGAGAGATCTCTTGTCAACCCCCCTCCACCCCATTTTGGGGGGCACCGCCAGGGGGCATAGCCTGCCGTTACGACGGGCACCCGAACATCGAAGTCGCACAGCAAGTCGCCAGTGAAGAAGTTGTCGAAGTAGTAACGGAGATGAACATGTCACGCACTCAGACCCCGGCAGCACCCGAGATCGACGACGCCGAGCCGCGCGCCCATCTCAGCGACATCCGCGGCGCATCCGAAGACCCGGTCAAGGACTACCTGCGCCAGATCGGCCGTACGGCCCTCCTCACCGCCGAGGACGAGGTCGACCTGGGCCGGCGCATCGAGGTGGGTGTGCTCGCCGACGCGAAGCTCGCCGGCACCCCCGTGATGGACGCGACCCTCCGCCGCGAGCTGCAGTGGCTCGCCCGTGACGGGCAGGCGGCGAAGCGGATGCTCATCCAGGCCAACCTGCGACTGGTCGTCTCGATCGCCAAGCGCTACCTCGAGCGGGGCCTGCCGTTCCTCGACCTCATCCAGGAGGGCAACATCGGCCTGGTGCGCGCGGTGGAGAAGTTCGACTACCAGGCGGGCTTCAAGTTCTCGACCTACGGCTCGTGGTGGATCAAGCAGTCGATCAACCGGGCGCTGGCCGACAGCGGGCGCATCATCCGCATCCCGGTGCACACCTCGGAGAAGATCTCGTCGATCACGCGCATGCAGCGCCGGCTCATGGTGGAGCTGGGCCGCGAGGCCACGGTCGAGGAGGTCGCCGCCGCAGTCGACCTGCCGCCGCAGAAGGTGGTGGAGCTCATGCGCCACGGTCGTGAGACCGTGTCGATCCACACGCCGGTGGGCGACGACGACGCCGAGCTGGGCGACCTCATCGAGGACACCACGCAGGCGCAGCCGTTCGACGCCGCCGCTGCGTCGCTGCAGCACGCCGACCTCTCCGCCGCCCTCGCCACCCTGCCCCCGCGCGAGGCGCGCGTGGTGTGCATGCGGTTCGGGCTCGACGGGGAGGACCCGATGTCGTTCGACCAGATCGGCGAGGTGCTCGGAGTGTCGCGCGAGCGGGCCCGCCAGATCCAGCGTCGCGCACTCGGGATGCTGCGCGACGAGGCGCTGCACGACTACCTCATCGCCTGAGCCGCCGAGCGCCTGAGTCGCGCCGCGGCGCGGCAGCTCAGTCGCGGCGCTCCAGCACGATCACCGTCCACGAGACCGGCGGCAGGGCGATCCGCCCCGCGCCGGTCTCGTCGGCGTGGAGGGTCGTGTTGTCGCGCATCCCCACCCGCTCGGGGTCGGCGAGGGTGTTCACCGCGTAGGGGTCGTCGTCCCACAGCGACCGCGCGCCCGCGGGCGCGTAACCGGCCGGCACCGCGAACTCCAACTCAACCTGCTCGTCGAGCGACCGGTTCACCGCGAACACGGCGATGCGGCCCGCCTGCTCGTCGTGAGTGGCCACCGCATCGACCAGCGGCACCTCGCCGTAGAGGCCCGAGTCGTAGCCCGGCGCGTCGATCACGGTGGTGAGCGCCGTACCCGTGGCCAGCGCCGAGGTGAGCGCGAAGGGGTAGTACGTGGTCTGCCGCCAGGCGATGCCGCCGGGCTCGGTCATGATCGGGGCGATCACGTTCACCAGCTGGGCGAGGGATGCGCTGGTCACCCGGTCGGCCCGGCGCAGCAGCGAGATGAGCAGGTTGCCCACCACGACGGCGTCGGCGACCGTGTAGGCGTCTTCGAGCAGCCGCGGGGCCACCGGCCAGTTGTCGACGCCGGTGATCTTGTCGACCTTCTCGAAGCGCTCGTTGTACCAGACGTTCCACTCGTCGAACGAGAGGTTCACCACGTGGTCGCTGCCCTTGACGGCCTTCACGTGATCGACGGTGGCCACCACGGTCTCGATGAAGCGGTCCATGTCGACCGCCGAGGCGAGGAAGCCGGCGAGGTCGCCGTCCTTCTCCTCGTAGTAGGCGTGGCACGAGATGTAGTCGACGTCGTCGTAGCTGTGGCTGAGCACCACACGCTCCCACTCGCCGAAGGTGGGCATGTGCGCGCTCGACGAGCCGCACACCACGAGCTCGAGATCGGGGTCGAAGGCGCGCATGGCGCGGGCGGTCTGCGCGGCGAGCTTGCCGTAGTCGTCGGCGGAGCGGTGGCCGAGCTGCCACGGGCCGTCCATCTCGTTGCCGAGGCACCACATCCGCACTCCGAACGGAGCCTCGCGGCCGTTCGCCGCTCGACGGTCCGCAAGCGCGCTGCCCGAGGCGAGGTTGGAGTACTCGAGCAGGTCGAGCGCCTCGAGCGTGCCCCGGGTGCCGAGGTTCACGGCGAGCATGAGCTCGCTGCCGACGCTCTCGAGCCAGGAGGCGAACTCGTGCAGCCCCACCTCGTTGGTCTCGGTGGAGTGCCACGCGAGGTCGAGCCGGGTGGGGCGCTCGGCCACGGGGCCCACGCTGTCTTCCCAGCGGAAGCCCGACACGAAGTTGCCGCCCGGGTAGCGGATGGCGCTCACGCCGAGCTCGCGCACCAGCTCGATGACGTCGGTACGGAAGCCGCGCTCGTCGGCCGCGGGGTGCCCCGGCTCGTAGAGGCCGTCGTAGACGGAGCGGCCGAGGTGCTCCACGAAGGAGCCGAACAGCCGGCGGTTGACCGCGCCCACGGGCAGGCGCGTGTCGAAGAAGAGTCGTGCGGTGGTCATGTCAGTCCTCGGTGGTGGGCGCGGGGGCGGGTGCGGCGGCGGCCTCGGCGGCCAAGGCGGCGAACCGGTCGGCCACCGGGTTGCGGCGGCGGATGAGCGGGCCGTCGGGGTTCTCGACGAGATCGAACAGGCCCATGGTGAGCAGGTGGTCGGCGCGTGGGCGATCGCTGTGGCGGTAGGTCCACTCGTACATGTCGAAGAGCGGCCACCAGGTGTACCCCACCAGCGGCAGACCGTCCTCCTTCGCGCGGCGCAGGGCCGCGACCGAGTCGTCGAGCCAGGCGCAGCGTTCGGCGACCGAGCCCGTCACGCAGGTCTCGGTGAGCATCACCGGTGCCCCGTACCGCTCCGCATAGGTGCTGAGCGACGCCACGAGCCCCGCCGTGCCGTCGTCGAGCGTGGGTCGTGGGTCGGCGAAGCCGCCACCGTGGTGCACCCCGGCCTCGAACAGCTCGGTGGAGTGCCTCGGGTAGTAGTTGACCCCCATCACGTCGGGCTGCACGGCGTTCTCGGCGAACCAGGCGAGCCCGTCGTCGCCCAGACCGTGCTCGGCGAGCAGGCCGGCCAGCGGATGCGCGGGGCCCACTCCCCCGGTCACCAGGTCTTCGACGAGGAAGGCCTGCCGGGTCAGCCGTGCCGCCGTCTCGCGGTGCTCGGGCGCATCCACGTCGCCCGCGTAGCGCAGGGTGGCGTCGACGTGCACGAACACGGCACGGTCGCCGAGGGCGTCGGCCACCGCCCGCTGGGTGAGCACGAAGCCCCTGGCCAGCGCGCCGGTGAGCTCCACCAGTCCGGCTGCACCGCTGCGGTACGGCGGCCAGTAGGCGTACTCCCCGCTGAACAGCGCGTGGATCATCGGCTCGTTCACCGGCGTGTAGTCGCTCACCCGGCCGGCGTAGCGCGCGGCGACGGCGTGCGCGTACTCGGCCACCCGGGCCGGGTAATCGGGATGCGCGAACTGCTCGTCGAGCCAGAGCGGCGTTCCGTAGTGCAGCAGGTCGATCACGGGGCGCACCCCCGAGGCCTCGAAGGCGTCGATCGCCCGGTCGAGCCACTGCCAGTCGAACCGTCCGGGCTCGGGGTTCACCCGGTACCAGGGGATCCCCCAGCGCAGGAACTCCGCCCCCACCGAGGCCGCGAGCGCGAGGTCGGACTCGACGAGCTCGTCGTGGTCGGTGAGTGCGTACTCGTCGATGGCGCGCTCACCCGGGCGCTCCTGCGGCACGAAGGTGTCTTCGATGCCGAGGCCGAAGTGCAGGCGGCCGTCGTCGTACCAGCGGGACACGGGGTCTCCTTCTACTTGAGTCCGGTGCTGGCGACGCTCTCGATGAAGCGCCGCTGCACGAAGAGGAACATGACGGCCAGCGGCACCACCGCGATGAGCGAGCCGGCCATCATCACGCCGTAGGGCACGATGCCGCTCGGGCCGGTGAGCAGGGTCAGTCCCGAGGTGATGGTGCCCATCTCCTGCTTCGTCGTGAACACGAGCGGCCAGAGCAGGTCGTTCCAGTTGTTGACGAAGGTGTAGATGCCGAGGGTGAGCAGGGCGGGCACCGCGTTGGGCAGCACGATGCTGCGGAAGATGCGGAACTCGCTCGCCCCGTCGATGCGGGCCGCGTTGTCGAGGTCGCGGGGCAGCGAGAGGAAGAACTGGCGCAGGAAGAAGATGCCGAACGCATCCGCCGCCCGCGGGATGATGAGGCCCCAGAAGGTGTTCACCCAGCCGAACTCCGCCACCAGCTGGTAGATCGGGATGAGGGTGGCCTGGAACGGGATCATGAGGCTCGCCACGATGATCACCAGCAGCACCCGGCTGCCTCTGAAGTCCATCCTGGCGAGGGCGTAGGCGGCGAGCGAGTCGAACACCAGTGCGCAGAGCGTCACCCCGCCGGCGAAGACGAAGCTGTTGAGGATGAGGCGGGCGAACGGCAGCTCGGTGAAGATGCGGGTGAAGTTGTCGAGGGTCCAGTCGCCCGGCACCAGCGAGGGCGGGAAGGCGTTGACCTCGGCCACCGGCTTGAAGGCCGTGAAGACGATGATGACGATCGGCAGCAGCACGAGCAGCGCCACCACGAGCATGGCCACGAAGAACAGGCCCGAACCGACCCGGCGGGCCGCGACGCGGGAGGAGAGCGAGGTCATCAGGAGGCGTCCTTCTCTCGGCGGCTGGTGATGAAGAACTGCACCAGGCTGAGCACGAGCGTCGCGACCAGCAGCACGTAGCTGAGGGCCGACGCGAAGCCGAGGTCGAGGTCTTTGAAGCCGGACTGGTAGATCTGCATCACGACGGTCTGGGTGCTCTTGTAGGGGCCGCCCCCGGTCATCACGTAGATCTGGTCGAAGGCCTGGAGGGCGGCGATCGTGGCGATGATCACCACGAAGCCGGTGGTGTTGCCGAGCAGGGGGAGCGTGACGTTACGGAACCTCGACCACGGCCCGGCGCCATCCATCTTCGCCGCCTCGTAGAGGCTCGAGGGGATCTCCTGGAGGCCGGCGAGGAAGACGATCATGTAGAACGGGAAGCTCTTCCACACCGCCACCAGCGCCACGGTCGGCATTGCGAGCACGGGGTCTTGCAGCACGTTGCCGATGCGCACCCCGAACACCTGCAGCCAGTAGTTGAGCAGGCCCACCTGGGGGTCGAGCAGGTACTGCCAGGCGAAGGCGGCGACCGCGAGGGAGACGATGAACGGCAGGAACAGCCAGGTGCGGAACACGCCCCGCAGCGGCAGCCGGGGACTGTTGATGGCCATGGCGAGCAGCAGCGCCAGCACGATCGCGGCGGGGGCGAACAGCACCGCGTAGAGGAGGGTGTTGCCCATCGACCGCACGATGTCGGGGTCGGTGAACACCTCGACGTAGTTCTCGAGGCCGATGTACTGCTCGCGGCCGAAGCCGCTCGCGTCGGTGAACGACAGGCGCAGCGCCGAGAGCATGGGCCAGAAGACGAACAGCGCGAGGATCGCGAGCGCCGGGGCGAGGAAGGCGGCGATCTGCAGCCTGCGCTTGGCCCGGCCGCGGATCGGGCCGCGGCCGCCGAGCTGCGCCGGGGGCCGGTAGCGCGGGCGGGAGGCGGTGGGTGCGGTCATGGTGGTCCTTCGGCGTGCGGGCGGCGGTGGGTTCTCCGCCACCCGCACGCGAGTCGGTGGATGCGGTTACTGGTCGTCGAGGGCGGCCTGGATGGCCGTCTGGGCCTCGCCGAGCAGCTCGGGCACGTCGCCTCCGGCCAGCGCCTTCTGCGTCACCACGTCGACCTCGGTGAGCACGTCGGAGCTGTTCACCACACCGGGCAGGAGCGCGCGGCTGGTGTCGGAGATGGCGGTGAGCGCGGCGACGGTGGGGTTCGACTCCACGTCGGCCGCCGGGATGTCGGTGCGCAGGGGCGGCCAGCCGGAGCCGAGCGACCACGCGGTGGCGACCTCGGGCTCGAAGAAGTAGGAGAAGAACTCCTTCGCCGCAGCGACCTTCGCGTCGTCGGCCTGAGCCGTGATGGCCATGGACACGCCGATGGCCGAGGCCGCCTGGTCGACGGGGCCCGCGGGGATGGCCGCGATGCCGTAGTCGATGTCGTTCTCGGTGGCGATCGAGGCCATCCACGGGCCGCCGATGGTCATGGCGACCTTGCCCGAGCTGAACAGCTCGTCGGCACCGACGCCGTCGACCCCGGTGGGCGAGATCTTGTCGTCGGCGACGGCCTTGCTCCAGTACTCCAGGGTCTCGGCGTTCTCGGGCGAGTCGATCACCGCATCCGTGCCGTCGGCCACGATGTCGCCGCCGTTGCCGTAGAACAGGCTCGGCCACACACCGTTCGCGACGGTGGCGTGGTCGGGCAGCACCATGCCGTACTGCTCGGGGGTGCCGTCGCCGTTCTCGTCGACCGTGAGCTGCTTGGCGGCGGCGACCCACTCGTCCCAGGTGGTGGGGAACTCGGTGACTCCGGCCGAGGCGAAGAGCGCCTTGTTGTAGTAGACCGCGAGCGGCACGAAGCCGGTGGGCACACCGTAGGGGGTGCCCACGACGGTCTCCATCTCGACGGCCTGGGGGTTGAGCTCCGCCGTGTTGGAGTCGGGGTCGGCGTAGAAGTCGGTGAGGTCGGCGAAGGCGCCCTTCGACGCGTAGACGGGCAGTCGCTCGCCCGGCATCGCCACGATGTCGGGGCCTTCGTCGGCGGTCAGCGCGGTGAGCAGCGTGTCGTCGATGACGGCCCAGGTCTTCACCTCGGTGGTGATCTCCACGTCGTCGTGCGAGGCATTGAAGTCGTCGACGATGCCCTGCAGCACGTCGCCGTCGGCCTCGGTGTAGCCGTGCCAGAAGGTGAGTTCGACGGGGCCGTCACCCGACGGCGAACCCGAGTCGGCCGAGCAGGCCGAGAGCGCGAGAGCCGCGACCGACAGCAGCGCTGCCGACGCGAGGAGCTTTTTCATGATGAGCCTTTCTACCGGCGACCTCTGTGTCGACGGCGGGACGACGTTGTCAGGACGGGTGCGTTTACAACGTTGTAAGTAAACGTTGTAAATGACACGGTAACGCCGGGTGCCGACGCTGTCAACCGCGCCGCCGACGGGAGCTCACGCGCGGGCGGGCTCCGGGGCCGACTCGCGTGCCACCACGCGGAAGTCGACGAGCAGCTCCCTCGGCTCGCGCGGCCGCGCGGCCGCGCCGCCCAGGCGCTCCACCAGCAGGTCGACCGCCGTCTCGGCGATCTCGGTACGGCCGGGATCGACGGTGGAGAGGCTCGGCACCGCGAACTGCGCCTCCTCGATGTTGTCGAAGCCCATCACCGCCACGTCGTCGGGGATGCGCAGCCCCTCCTCCTGCAGCACCCGCATCGCACCCAGCGTGAGGGCGTCGTTGAGGCCGAACACCGCGTCGAACTCCACCCCCGCGCCGATCAGCTCGCGCATGCTCTCGGCGCCGTTCGAGCGATGCCAGAGCGTGGTGTGGCTGACCAGCGCCGGGTCGTAGTCGACACCCGCAGCCTCGAGCGCCTCGCGATAGCCCTGCAGGCGCAGAGCCGCCGATCCGAGCACCTCGCCGCGGTGCGCACCCACCACCGCGATGCGCCGCCGGCCCGAGTCGAGCAGGAACTCGGTGGCGGCGCGGGCCGCCTCGACGTTGCGCATCGTCACGTGGTCGACCGGGCCGCCGAAGATGCGCTCGCCGAGCAGGATCATGGGGTAGTCGACCGCGAGCAGAGGTGCGTCGCCCTGCCCCATGCCGAGCGGGCTGAAGATGAGGCCGTCGGTCAGGCGCATCCTGGGGCTCGACAGCACGGCGATCTCGCGGTCGCGGTCGGCGCCCGTCTTCTCCACCAGCACCACGAGGCCGTGCTTCTCGGCGCGGGCGATCACGGCATCGGCGAGCTCGGCGAAGTAGCTGAGGCTGAGCTCGGGCAGCACCAGGCCGATCACGCCGCTGCGCCCCGAGCGGAGGCTGCGGGCCGAGAGGTTCGGCTGGTAGCCGAGCTCGTCGATGGCCTCGAGCACCTTGGCGCGGGTGACCGCGCTCACGTGGGGATAGTCGTTGACCACGTTGGAGACGGTCTTGATCGACACACCGGCCCGCTGGGCCACGTCGTGCAGCGTCGCCGCCATCCTCGCCCCTTTCGCAGTCGGTGCTCGATCATACAACGTTGTAGATCGAGCACCCGCCGCGCGGCGCGGGTCAGTCGAGCCGGGCCAGCGCGATGTTCAGCTGCAGCACGTTCACCGTGGGCTCGCCGAGGTAGCCCAGGTCGGCCGGCTGCACGAACCGCTCGACGAGGGCGGCGACCTCCGACGGGTCGAGACCGCGGGCTCCGGCCACCCGCGCCACCTGCAGGCGGGCGTACTCCGGGCTGATGTGCGGGTCGAGCCCTGAGGCCGAGGCCGTGAGCGCATCCATCGGGATGCTCGCGGGGTCGACCCCGTCGGCCTCGGCGATCGCGGCCTTGCGCTGCTCGATCGCCGCGATCAGATCGGGGTTCTCGGGCCCGTGGTTGCTGCCCGAGGAGGCCGCCGCGTCGTAGCCGTCGCCCGCCGCCGAGGGGCGGGACTGGAACCACTCGGGGAGGGCGGCCCCCTCGGCATCGGTGAACGACTGACCGATCAGCGCCGAGCCGACGGTCTCGCCGTCGACCTCGATGAGGCTGCCGTTCGCCTGCGCCGGCGCGACCAGCTGGCCGACGCCGAACACCGCGAGCGGGTAGGCGATGCCGAGCACGACGGTGGCGGCGATCATGAACCGGAGCGCCACCCAGTAGGGGCGGGCGAACCCGCGTGATGAGGCCATGGAGACTGTGTCCTTTCGAGACGGTCGAGACTGTCGAGACGGTCGGGCGGCGCGGCGCGCTCAGAACCCGGGGATGAGGCTGACGACGAGGTCGATCAGCTTGATGCCGATGAACGGCGCGATCACCCCGCCCAGCCCGTAGACGAGGATGTTGCGGGTGAGGATGCGCGAGGCCGGCATCGGCCGGTACTTCACCCCGCGCAGGGCGAGCGGGATGAGGGCCACGATCACGAGCGCGTTGAAGACGACCGCCGAGAGGATGGCCGACGCCGGCGAGTGCAGCTGCATGATGTTGAGCAGCCCCAGGCCCGGGAACACCGCGGCGAACATGGCCGGGATGATGGCGAAGTACTTCGCCACGTCGTTCGCGATCGAGAAGGTGGTGAGCGCACCGCGGGTGATGAGCAGCTGCTTGCCGATGGCCACGATGTCGATGAGCTTCGTGGGATCGGAGTCGAGGTCGACCATGTTGCCGGCCTCCTTCGCGGCCGAGGTGCCCGTGTTCATGGCCACTCCCACGTCGGCCTGCGCCAGCGCCGGGGCGTCGTTCGTGCCGTCGCCGGTCATGGCGACCAGCCGCCCGCCCTCCTGCTCCTTCTTGATGAGCTCGAGCTTCTGCTCGGGGGTGGCCTCGGCGAGGAAGTCGTCGACCCCGGCCTCCTTCGCGATGGCGGCGGCGGTGAGCGGGTTGTCGCCCGTCACCATGACTGTGCGGATGCCCATGGCCCGCATCTCGGCGAACCGCTCGGCGATGCCCGGCTTCACCACGTCTTTCAGGTACACGACGCCGAGCAGTTCGGCGGCGGCGCCTGGCGAACGCCTGGCCACCACGAGTGGGGTGCCGCCGAGCCCGCCGATGCGGTCGGCCTGCTCCTCCACCTCGGCGAGAAGCGTGCTCGCCACCCTCCCGTCCTGCTCCACCCAGGCGCGCACGGCCGAGCCGGCGCCCTTGCGGATCATCGTGCCGTCGGCGAAGTCGACCCCGCTCATCCGGGTCTGGGCGCTGAACGGCACCACGACCGCGTCGACCGTGGCGGGCACGGCGATCCCCCGCTCGCGGGCGAGGTCGACGATCGACTTGCCCTCGGGGGTGGGGTCGCTCAGCGAGGCCAGTGCCGCCACCCGGCCGAGCTCGGCGGGGTCGCCGCCGTCGACGGCGAGGAACTCGCTGGCGCGGCGGTTGCCGTAGGTGATGGTGCCGGTCTTGTCCATGAGCAGCGTGGTCACGTCGCCCGCGGCCTCGACGGCGCGGCCCGACATGGCCAGCACGTTGCGCTGCACCAGGCGGTCCATGCCGGCGATGCCGATGGCCGAGAGCAGCGCCCCGATGGTGGTGGGGATGAGGCACACCAACAGGGCGATCATGACCGCGAGGGTGGGGGTGGCGTTGGAGTAGCCGGCGATCGGCCCGAGCGTGAGCACGACGATCACGAACACGATCGACAGGCTCGCGAGCAGGATGTTGAGCGCGATCTCGTTGGGGGTGCGCTGGCGCGACGCCCCCTCGACGAGGCGGATCATGCGGTCGACGAAGGTCTCACCCGGCTTGGAGGTGATGCGCACCACGATCCGGTCGCTCAGTACCCGGGTGCCGCCGGTGACGGCGCTGCGGTCGCCGCCGGACTCCCGCACCACGGGCGCCGACTCACCGGTGATGGCCGACTCGTCGACCGAGGCGATGCCCCACACGACGTCTCCGTCGCCCGGGATGAGGTCTCCCGCCGCCACCACGACCACGTCGCCGAGGCGCAGCTCGGCACTCGCGACCCGCTCGGTGCGTGCGGTCGAGGCTGCGGCGTCGGAGTCTCCGTCGTAGCTCACGACCCTGGTCGCGAGGGTGCTGGTGCGGGTGGCGCGGAGCGTCGCTGCCTGAGCCTTGCCGCGGCCCTCGGCCACCGCCTCGGCCAGGTTGGCGAACACGACGGTGAGCCAGAGCCAGGCGGCGATGGCCCAGGTGAAGGCGATCGACGCGGCGTCGCCCCCGAGGAGGGGCTGCGCGAGCGCGACCGCCGTGGTGAGCGCGGCGCCCACCTCGACGATGAACATGACGGGGTTCCGCCACATCTGGCGCGGAGAGAGCTTGCGGAACGCCCCGGGGAGTCCCGCGACGATCTGAGGGGTGAGGGCGGTCATGGTCAGGCGAGTCCTTCGGCGAGCGGCCCGAGCGCGAGCACGGGGAAGTAGGTGAGGGCGACCACGATGACGGTCACGCCCACGAGGAGGCCCACGAACTGCGGGCGGTGGGTGGGCAGGGTGCCCGCCGTGGCGGGGATCCTGCCCTGCGCGGCGAACGAGCCGGCGAGCGCGAGCACGAACACCATGGGGAGGAAGCGGCCGAGCAGCATGCAGACGCCGAGCGCGGCGTTCAGCCACGGGGTGTTGGCGGTGAGGCCGGCGAAGGCCGAGCCGTTGTTGTTCGAGGCCGAGGTGAAGGCGTAGAGCACCTCGCTGAAGCCGTGCAGCCCCGGGTTCCAGATCGAGGTCGACTCGAGGTCGGCCCGGATCGCCGGGATGGCGAAGCTCAGCGCGGTGCCGACCAGCACGAGCGTGGGGGTGGTGAGGATGTAGAGGCTCGCGAGCTTGATCTCGCGCGGCCCGATCTTCTTGCCCAGGTACTCCGGAGTGCGGCCCACGAGCAGCCCCGCGATGAACACCGTGATGACGGCGAGCACCAGCATGCCGTAGAGGCCCGATCCGACGCCGCCGGGCGCGATCTCGCCGAGCATCATGTTGATCATCGGGATCATGCCGCCGAGCGCGGTGTAGCTGTCGTGCATCGAGTCGACCGCACCCGTGGAGGTGAGCGTGGTGGCGCCCGCGAACAGGGCCGAGAACGAGATGCCGAAACGCTGCTCGCGCCCCTCGAAGCTGCCGCCGGCCGCTTCGGGCGCGGTTCCGGAGCCGATCAGCTCGAAGGTGGTCACCGCCGCGAGCGAGACCACGAAGATCGTGGCCATGGCCGCGAGCACGGCGTAGCCCTGCCGCTTGTCGCCGACCATCGCGCCGAAGGTGCGCGGCAGCGAGAACGGGATGGCGAGCATCAGGACCATCTGGAACAGGTTCGTCCAGCCGCTCGGGTTCTCGAACGGATGCGCGGAGTTGGCGTTGAAGAACCCGCCACCGTTGGTGCCGAGCTCCTTGATGGCCTCCTGGCTCGCCACCGGGCCGCCGGGGATCGACTGCGTGCCCCCGGTGAGGGTGGTCACGTCGGTGAACCCCGCGAAGTTCTGCACCACCCCGCCGATGACGAGTGCGATCGCGGCGAGGAACGACAGCGGCAGCAGGATGCGCACGGTCGCCCGGGTGAGGTCGACCCAGAAGTTGCCGAGGGTGCCCGTCGAGCGACGGGCGAGACCCCGGATGAGCGCGACGGCCACGGCGATGCCCACGGCGGCCGAGACGAAGTTCTGCACCGCCAGTCCGGCCATCTGCACCGCGTAGCCCATCGTGACGTCGGGCGAGTAGGACTGCCAGTTCGTGTTCGTCACGAACGAGATGGCGTTGTTGAACGACAGCCCCTCGGGGATCGCGGGGATGCCCAGCGACATCGGCAGCACGGCCTGCAGTCGCTGGATGGCGTAGAGGATCACCACACCGACGAACGAGAAGGCCAGAACCCCGCGGAGGTAGGCCCCCCACGTCTGCTCGGAGTCGGGGGCCACACCCACGACCCGGTAAAGGCCGCGCTCGACGCGGAGGTGCCGGCCCGAGGTGAAGGTGAGCGCCAGGTAGTCGCCGAGCGGGCGGTAGACGATGGCGAGGATGAGGGCGAGGGTCGCGAACTGCGCGACGGCGAGCCAGATCTCCATCTAGAACCTCTCCGGCTTCACGAGGGCGACCACGAGGTACGCCACGGCGGCGACGCCGAGCACGGCGGCGACGATCTCGAAGACGATCACAGCTTCTCGACCCCCCACGCCACGAGCGCGACGACGGCGAAGAGGCCGGCGATCGCCAGCACAGACACCAGGTCCAACACGAGTACGACTCCATCCGGCGCACCGCGGTGGCGCGCTCGGTGTCCGATCCTGTCAACGCGACGACGGCGCGGAGCCGGTCCTCACGGGATCCTGACGCCGCCGCCGCCGCGCGGGCACGAATCCACACGCCATCCTCACGGCGTGCTCAGGCGACGGCCCGCTCAGGCGCGGCGCAGCAGTGCCCGCCCTCCGAAGCCCAGCCCCAGCACGGCGAGCCCCACGAGCACCGCCACCGGCGGAAGCGCGGCGACGAGCACCACGCACCCGACCGCTCCCACCACGGCGAGTGCACGCGGGTACCGGCGCTCGGGCGCCGGCTGCGTGAGCGCCGCCGCGTTGGCCACGAAGTAGTAGAGCAGCACCCCGAACGACGAGAAGGCGATCGCCCCGCGCAGGTCGGTGGCCAGCACCAGCACGAGCACCACGGCTCCCACCGCCAGCTCGGCCCGCACCGGCACCGAGTGGCGCGGATGCACAGGGCCCAGCATGCGCGGGAGGTCGCCTTCCTGGCCCATCGCCGAGGCCGTACGACCGACACCCGCCACCAGCGCGAGCAGCGCCCCGAGCGAGGACAGCGCCGCCCCGACGCCGACGACCGGCGCCGCCCACCCCCATCCCGCGGCCGTCACGACCGCCGAGAGCGGATCGGCCGAACCCGCGAGCCGTTCGGGCCCGAGTGCGGCGAGGGCGGCGAGGGCCACCGCGAGATACACCCCGAAGGCGACCGCGAACGCGATGCCGATGGCCCGCGGGATGGTGCGGGCAGGCTCACGCACCTCGCCGCCGAGGGTGGCGATGCGCGCGTAGCCGGCGAAGGCGAAGAACAACAGCCCCGCGGCCTGCAGCACACCGTACGGGCCGCCGAGCGCCGAGGCGCCGGGACCGTCACCGACGCCTCCTCTCCCACCCGCCGCGACCGCACCCGCCGCCACGACGACAGCCAGCACCCCGAGCACGAGCACCACGAGCACCCGGGCCACCGCCGCGGTGCGCGTGATGCCGAGCAGGTTCACGCCCACGAGCGCCACCACGGCGAGCGCCGCCACCGCCTTCTGCGGGGCGGCCCCCGCATCCGGAACCGCGTAGGCGGCGAAGGTGAGCGCCATCGCCGCACAGCTGGCTGTCTTGCCCACCACGAAGCTCCAGCCCGCGCCGAAGCCCCACCACTCCCCCAACCGCTCACGGCCGTAGACGTAGGCGCCGCCGGCGGCCGGGTACCGGGCCGCGAGCTGCGCCGTCGACGAGGCGTTGCAGAACGCCACGGTCCCAGCCACGAGGAGCGCACCGAGCAGCGCGGGTGCCGACCCCGCGGCCGCCGCCGCGGGCGCGAACGCCGCGAACACTCCGGCGCCGATCATGGCGGCGAGCCCGATCCACACCGCACCGCCGAGCCTCAGCGTTCTCGCACCACCGTCGCTCATGCCCGCAGGGTAGCGGCACGCGGTGAACGGACGGCGCCGATGGTGCGCCCCGTGGCGATAGCGTGTCTCCATGTCGACCCATCTCGCCCGCCTGCAGAACGCGCGCGACCCCCATCCCGTGCTCACCGAGCTGATGGAGCACGGGCGGGCGATCCGCCGAACGGTGCCGCGCAGCGCCCACGCCGCCCTCGAGCTGCCGGCCGACCGCGACCCGCTCGGCGTGCTCGCGGGGCAGGACGCGACGAGGCTCCAGCATCTCGTGCCGCTCCGCCACGAGCGCATGCTGCAGAGCCCGTTCGCGTTCTACCGCGGCACGGCGGGAATCATGGCGGCCGACCTCGCGCCGGGTGCACGCACGGGGGTGGAGGTGGTGTCGTGCGGCGACGCCCACCTGTCGAACTTCGGGTTGTTCGCCTCGCCCCAGCGCTCGCTGGTGTTCGACCTCAACGACTTCGACGAGTCGGCGCCGGGCCCCTGGGAGTGGGACGTGAAGCGACTGGTGACGAGCGCCGTGATCGGCGGGCGCGACGCGGGGCACTCCGAGGAGCAGGTGCGGCGCGCCGCGATGGCGAGCGTCACCGCCTACCGCATGAGCCTGCGTTCGATGATGCGGCTCGACGCGCTGGAGCGCTACTACTCCCGTGTCGACACCGACGCACCGCACCCGCACCTCGACGCCCAGGGGCAGCGGGTGCTCGACCGCGCCGCGCGACAGGCCCGCCGGCGCACCGCGCGCGCCTTCGTCGAGAAGGTCATGACCACCACCGAAGACGGCACCCCGGTGCTGGTCGAGAACCCTCCCGTGCTCACCCACGTGACCACCCGCACCGAGGAGGAGCTCGAGGAGCTGTTCGAGCAGTACCGCTCCACGGTCGCTCCCGACATCGCGGTGCTCGTGTCACACTTCACCCTCACCGACCTCGCGATGCGGGTGGTGGGGGTGGGGAGCGTGGGCACCCGCTGCTACATCCTGATCCTCGCCGGGCCCGCCGGAGAGCCCCTGGTGCTGCAGGTGAAGGAGGCCCAGGCCTCGGTGCTGCAGAGCCACGGCGGCATCGCTCCGAACCCCAGAGCCGGCGGCGCCCACCACTCGGAGGGGCACCGGGTGGTGGCCTGCCAGCGCATCCTGCAGGCGGTGTCCGACCCGTTCCTCGGCCACCTGCAGGTCGACGGCCGCGACTACTACGTGCGCCAGTTCCGCGACATGAAGGGCTCGATCGACACCGCGACGCTCTCGCCCAAGGCATTCCGCACCTATTCCGCCGCGTGCGGGATGGTGCTCGCGCGCTCGCACGCCCAGAGCCGCGACGCTCCCGTCGTGGCGGGCTACCTCGGGCGGTCGAAGGAGTTCGACCGCGCCGTGGTGGAGTGGGCTCTGGCCTATGCCGACGTCTCGGCCGCCGACTACGAGCTGCTGCGGGGTGCCGCGAGCTGAGACGCGAGCAGCGAGTGGCCGAGCTCGGTGAAGTGGATGCCGTCGGCGTCGACCTCCGCCCGCAGCCGTGACGGATCGAGCGGGTCTCGCAGCAGTCCGTCGGCGTCGATGACGCGGTCCACGCCGTACGGTGCGGTGGCGAGCCAGGCGTTCCAGGCCACCCGCACGCTCTCGCGCTCGGCGTCGAGCCGGCGCGGCGGCTCGGTCATCGCCACCACCTGCGCCTCGGGCCAGAGGGTGCGCACGCGGTTCACCACGGCGCCCCAGTCGCGCTGGATGTCGGCGAGCGGCCGGCCGCGCGCGATGTCGTTCGAGGCCGCCCAGATCGTGACGACGTCGGGACTCAGCCCGGTGGCGTCCTCGTACTCGCGCCACACCTCCGTGCCCCGCGCGAAGAGCGAGGTCAGCGATCCGGGCGCCGCCAGCGAGACGGCCACGCCGGCGTTGGCCTGCGCCCACTGCTGCGGCCAGGCCGTCGACTCGCCGCGGGTCGGATGCGCGTCGGTGCGGTTGCTACCGGGTGCGTTGAGGGAGTGGCCCACGGCGAACAGCACGGGAGCGTCACCGGTGAAGCGGTACTCGATCCACACGTCGAGGTAGCTCAGCGCCGGCGAACGCGGCGGAGTCGCGGACTCGTCGCCCGCCGCGGCGGCCGAGCCGCTGCCGGTCGACAGCCAGGAGAGACCGGGCACCGTGCCGAGGGTCGTTGCCGCCGGGGTCGTGAAGCCGAGAGCCAGCAGGTAGGGCACGCCGGTCTGGAGCGCCGCCGTGTCGGCCTCGACCCACTCCGACGCCGCGCCCCCCGCGGGCAGGTTGAGGGTGCCCGCCAGCTGCACGGCCGGCCCGGCGAAACGCCCGGTCATTCCCTCCGCCCCCGACACGAGGTGCTCCCCCAGCCAGACCCCCGTGAGCGAGACCGGGGAGTCGAAGTCCTCCTCGGCGTCGAACTCCCCGTTGCTCACGTGCACCCGGAACGCCGTGGCGTCGACGGCGAGCTCGAACGGCAGGCGCATGCCCGCCTCGAACCGGCCGGACGAGTCGGTCTGCACGCGGTCGACGGTGTGTCCGAAGCTGTAGGCCGCCGTGCGGCCGGGCTCTCCGAGCTGCCGTTCGAGCCGTGCCCCGGGCTCGGGATCAGCCGGCCCCACCGTGGCCGGCGGGCGGCCCGCGTCGAGGGAGGTGCCCGTGATCACGCCCACCGTGAACCCCGCCAGCACCACCACCGTCACCGCGAGGCCTCCGGCCACCACGGGCAACAGCCGCGAGCGGTCGAGGCGGCCTCGCCATCCCCGCTTCGCGCTCGCCGGTTCCATCCACCGAGTCTAGGCAGGGGCGCCGATCAGCCACACCGCGATGAGCAGCAGTGTCACCAGGAATCCGGTCACGAAGTTCAGCCAGAGAAAGCGGTGCCAGCCGGCGTTCGCCCGCTCCGCATCCCGGTCGGCGATCGACCAGAAAGGCAGGATGCTCGCCGCATACGGCAGCACCAGCACCGCAGCGAGCGGGCCGGGCCAGGGCGTGGTGAGCAGCAGCACTCCCGCGAGCAGGTAGGCGGCGAACGCGAATCGCACGGTGGCCCGGCCCCCGATCACCGTGGCCACCGATCCGATGCCCCCCTCGCGGTCGGCCACGATGTCCTGCACCGCCCCAAAGGCGTGGCTCGCCACCCCCCAGAGGAAGAACGCCCCGAGCACCGCCCAGAGCCCCGGCGTGAACACCGCTCCCGCCAGCACCAGCCCGTAGACGGCGGGACTGACGAAGTGGGTGCTCGAGGTGAGCGAGTCGACGAAGGGCCGCTCCTTGAACCGGAGCCCCGGTGCGCTGTAGGCGACCACCGCGAACACGCTCACGGCCAGCACCAGCCAGCTGAGCGGGGAGCCCACGACCACGAGGTATGCCAGAAAGGGAATATTGGTCACGGCGACCACGATGAGCGTCACCCGGTGGAAGGAGCGGTCGAGCACCGCCCCCTCCACCCCGCCCTTGCGGGGGTTGCGCAGATCGCTCTCGTAGTCGAACACGTCGTTGATGCCGTACATGGCGAGGTTGTAGGGCACGAGGAAGTAGAGGGTGCCCAGCACGAACACCAGGTCGAGCTCGCGGGTGGTGAGGAGGTACCCGGCGGCGAAGGGATAGGCGGTGTTCACCCAGGAGAGCGGGCGCGAGGAGAGCAGCAGCTGGCGGATCACCGGCGCTCACCGCCCAGGAGGAGCCACAGGGAGGGCAGCAGGAAGACGGCGGCGAGGGCGTAGGCGAAGTCTTCCAGCGGCGCGATCCCCACGAACGCCCCCGAGATGAGTCCATCGTCGTAGCCGACGAGACCGATCGCGATCATCACGTTGTCGAACACCGCGGTGAGCACCAGCAGCACCCCGAGGGTGAGGCCGAACGCGCCCGCCAGCCCGCGTCGCGCATCCGGAGGCCGCCGCGCCACCGACACGACCCCGATCGCCAGCACCACGGCGACCACCGCGAGGAAGACGGCGTTCAAGCCCCAGTAGCTCATGCCGGCCGCCGCGCGATCAGTCTGCGTGCCGCGCAGAACAGGTTCATCGTGAGGTAGCAGAGCAGGGCGAGGAAGAACAGTTCTTCGAGGGGCAGTTCGGGCGCCAGGAGGATGCCCGTCATGAACACGGTCTCACCACGGAAGAAGATGCCGAGGCCGATGCCCGCGAGGTCCCACACCAGGAAGAACACAAGGCCCACCAGCATGACCACTGCCGCCCGCCCCGGACTGCGGAAGAAGAAGAGGCTGAACCGCCGGTCGAGCACCACCATCCCGGCGAGCGAGACGAGGAGTGCGAGGAGGTAGAGAAGGCCCATGCCGCTCGTCAGTCGCCTACCGCGCGTGGGCCGGCGAGAGGTTCAGGCAGCGCGGTGGTGGAGGTGTCGCCGTGCAGCCGCTTGAGCACGAGCTCGGCACTGATGAGGCACATCGGAAGGCCGATGCCCGGCGTGGTCGATCCTCCGGCGTAGTAGAGTCCGTCGACCTTCGAGCTCACGTTCTTCGCGCGGAACATCGCGCTCTGCCGGAGGGTGTGTGCCGGTCCCAGCGCCGTGCCGCGCCAGGAGTTGAGGTCGTCGGCGAAGTCGGCGGGCCCGATCGAGCGGCGCACGACCACACGCTCGGCCAGGTCGGGCACGCCGGCCCAGCGGCCGATCTGCTCGATCACCGCGTCGCCCAGAACCTCGACCGCCCGGTCGCCCGCGCCGTCGACGCCGCCGTGCCCGATCGACACGTCGGCGGGGATCGGCACCAGCACGAAGAGGTTCTCGTGACCGGCCGGCGCCACACCGTCGTCGGTCGCGCTCGGCCGGCACACGTACAGCGAGGCCGGCTCCGGCACCGCGGGATGCGCACCGAAGATCTTCTCGAAGCCCGCCTTCCAGTCCTTGGCGAAGAAGAGGGTGTGGTGCTCGAGTTGCGGGAGCTCGCCCGAGACGCCCAGCAGCAGCACCAGTGCGCTCGGGCCCGGGGTCTTCTTCTCCCACCAGCTCTCGGGGTAGCTCTGCAGCTCGGGCAGCAGGAGCGCGGTCTCGGTGTGCCAGAGGTCGGCCGTCGACACCACGATGTCGCCGGCCACCGAGTGGGCGCGGCCCTCGCGGTCGGTGTAGGTCACGCCTCCGACGTGCGGTCGCCTGCCACCGCTCGAATCCCTTGTCGACCCGGTCTGCCCGGTCTGCTCGGCCGCCTCGTCCCGCGCCTGCGCCGACGGCCGGGAGTCGAGCGGCTCCTCGCCGTCGAGGATGCGCCTCAGCTCGTCGCGGTCGATCACCCCGGTGTCGAAGGCGTGGGTCTCGTAGTCGTAGGGGTCTTCGGGCGAGGGCGCGGCGAACGAGCCGCCGTCCACCGCCATCACGATGCGCGTCGCCTCGGCGCCGGTGACGATCTCCACCCCTTCGCCGAGCGCGAGCCGCTCGATCGCCTCGATCACCGCGGCGATCCCCCCGCGCGGGTAGAGCACGCCCTGGTCGAGATCGAGGTGGCTCATGAGGTGATACATGCTCGGAGCGGCATACGGCGAGCTGCCGAGGAACACGGCGGGATACCCGAGCACCTGGGCGAGCCGCGGATCGTTGACGGTGCGGCCGGCGAAGCTCGCCAGCGACTCGGTGAGCAGCCTGGCCAGGCGCGGGAGCCGCTTGAGCACCGGCGCGGCCAGCAGCGGGGTGTACGACGCGAAGGTGGTGTAGAGGAAGTACTCCTTCGCCAGTTCGTAGGTCTCCTGCGCGGAGTCGAGGTACCCCGCCATCCGCACACCGGAGCCCGGCTCGAGGGCCTCGAAGAGGTCGATGTTGGCCTCGCGGCTCGCCGCGATGTCGACCGGCGCGAACTCGCCCTCGAAGTAGACGCGATAGCCGGGGTCGAGCTTCACCAGCTCGAGCTGTTCGTCGGCACTCGTGCCGAGCAGTTTGAAGAAGTGGTCGAACACCTCGGGCATGAGGTACCACGAGGGTCCGGTGTCGAAGCGGAACCCGTCGCGCTCCCACGCTCCCGCACGCCCGCCGACGGCGTCGTTCTTCTCCAGCACCGTCACCGCCCAGCCCGCACGGGCGAGCAGGGCGGCGCTGGCGAGCCCGCTGATCCCCGCACCGATCACGATGGCCCTCTTGGTCTCCGTCACGCGGTGCTCACTCCTAGGCTCGTCGCTTCGGCAGCCGGCCGACGGCGGCGCCCAGGGCTATTCTCGCCTTCACGGGGTTCGGAACCCGGATGCGCGACCCGGCGAGTACGATCGCCGGCGTCGCGCCCAGCCGGTGGGCGAGCTCTTCGAACAGTCCCTGCGCGAGAGCCACCGCGCGCCTGCTCGATCTCGGCAGGCCGGGCAGGCAGGCCCGGGCGATCTCGAGATCGTGGTCGATGTCGTCGACGATCGCGCGCTTGGCCTCTTCGGTGAATCCCGCCACGTCGATGCCCGGGAAGTAGCTGCGCCCCAGGGCGCCGAAGTCGGCGGCGAGGTCACGGAGGAAGTTGATCTTCTGGAACGCGGCGCCCAGGTGGCGCGCGCCCTCGGCGAGGCGCTCGCGTTCGGCGGGCCGCACCTCCTCCCCGTCGAGGAACGCCGCGAGGCACATCAGCCCCACCACCTCGGCCGAGCCGTAGACGTAGTCGTCGAACGACTCCCTGGTGTGGGTGGTGGCGGTGAGGTCGGCGCGCATCGACCTGAAGAACGGCGCGGTCAGGTCGTCGCCGATGCCCACCTGCCTGGCCGTCCAGCCGAAGGCGTGCACCACCAGGTTGGTGCTGTAGCCGCACGCGGTCGCCCGCCGGGTCTCCTGCTCGAGGGCGTCGATCCGCTCGGCGATCTGCACGCGTTCGAGCGAGGCGGTCGCGGCCACCCCGTCCACCACCTCGTCGGCCAGCCGCACGAGCGCATAGATGTTCTCGACGTGCCGGCGCACCGGAGGGGCGAGCAGCCTCGACGCCAGGCCGAACGAGGTGGAGTAGCGGCGGATGACGATCGACGCCGTCTCGAGCGCCACCCGGTCGTAGAGCTCCCTCGCCCCGGCCGGCACCGCCGCATCCGCCTTCTCGCGCACACCGCTCACCGTACGCGCCCCAGCACCGAGGCCACCACGGGCCGGAATTCCTCGCGCACCGCGTCGGGAAGGGCCTCGCTCGTGAGCGACTCCCACGCGCGGTTGGCGAAGTCCCTGGCGAGCGCTTCGGCGAAGCGCCGCGACCCCGCGGCCTCGAGCACCTCGCGGATGCGCTGCGCCTGCTCCACCGAGAGCTCGGGCGAGCCGAACCAGTCGCTCACCTCGGCCCATTCCGGTGTGCCGACGGCGTGGGCGAACAGCACGGTGCTCTTGCCCTCGCGCAGGTCGCCGACCGTCGTCTTGCCGGTGTCGCGCTCGTCGCCGAACACGCCCAGCAGGTCGTCCACGATCTGGTAGGCGATGCCTATGTTGCGGCCGAATCCGGCGAGCGCCTCCTCGGCCTCCGCCGATGCGAGTGCGAGCACGGCTCCGGCGCGAAGGGGCCCTTCGAACGAGTAGCCCGCCGTCTTCAGCCGCTCCATCTCCACCACCTCGTCGACCGACGGCGGCCGCTGACGCAGGGCGAAGTCCACGTCGAGCAGTTCCCCCGCGGCCGAGACGAACATCGCCTCGTCGAGGATGTCGTGCAGTCGCGTGCGCAGTGCCCCTTCCACTCCCGACCGGTCGATCAACCGGTAGGCGTTGAAGAGCGCGAGGTCGCCCGCGATGATGGCCACCGACATGCCGCGGTGCTCGGCGACGGGCAGCGGGATGCCCGCGGTGGTCGCGATGTCGCGGTAGCTGCCCGACACGTTGAGACCGCCGCGGCGCATGAAGTCGCGGTCGATCACGTCGTCGTGCACGATCAGCGCCGTGTGGAGCAGCTCGAACGCGGCGCCCACGTAAGCCGCCCGCTCGGGCTCTTCACCGCCCAGCGCTTCGTAGGCGGCCATCACCATGCGCGGGCGGAACCGTTTGCCGCCGGTGGCGTTGCGCTCGAGCGTCTCCCACAAGGTGGCGTATGGCGTGCCCAGGGCTTTCGCCCGATAGTGGGACTCACGGAAGAAGGCCGTGAGCACGCCGTCCACCTGGTGCTGGCGGCGCTCGGACAGCGCGACGAGATCGTGATTGTCCACATCATCACGTTACACGGCTACCTGGTAATAAAGGACAATAGTGAAATGGCCCACACGATCGAGCAGGTGATCCTCCTCTCCGACGCCGGAGAGCCGATCGGCACGGCCGACAAGAGCACGGTGCACACCGACGACACACCGCTGCACCTGGCGTTCTCGTGCCACGTGTTCGACGACGGCGGCCGAGTGCTCGTCACCAGGCGCGCGCTCACCAAGGCCACCTGGCCCGGCGTCTGGACCAACTCGTTCTGCGGCCACCCCGCTCCCGGCGAAGCGCTCGAGGATGCGGTGCGCCGGCGGGCCGCGAAGGAGCTCGGACTCGAGGTGACCGGGTTGCAGCTGGCGCTGCCCGACTTCCGCTACCTCGCGATCGACGCCTCCGGGATCGTCGAGAACGAGATCTGCCCGGTGTACACCGCCCGGGCGGCGGGAGGGATCGACCCCGACCCGAGCGAGGTGGCGGAGTGGCGCTGGGCCGACACCGCGGAACTCACCCTCGCGGTGTCGCTCACGCCGTGGGCGTTCAGCCCGTGGCTGGCGCTCCAACTCCCCCAGCTGCACGCGGGTGCCTGAGACCGCGCGCTAGCCTGTCGGCATGGCCGAAATCGACGCCGGCGCCGCCGACTCGGAGCTCGCCTCCGATCTCGGCCGGCGCATCTCCGCGCTCCGCAAGCTGCACGGGCTCACCCTCGTCCGCCTGGCCGCTATGACGGAGCTCTCGCAACCCTTCCTCAGCCAGATCGAACGCGGCAAGGCCCGCCCGAGCATGGCCTCGTTGCACCGCATCGCCCAGGCGCTCGGCACCTCCACCCCGGTGCTGCTCGCCGCCTCGAGCGAGTCGCCCGAGCCCGACTCCCGAGCCCAGGCCGAGATCGACACCGAGCTGGTGAGCCTCGTGCGCGCCGACGAGGGATCCATGGCCGTGCAGGACACCGGCCAGGCCAAAGCGCTCGTCGCGGGCGATCGGGCGATGTACCCGCTCGAGTTCGTCACCCGACTGACGGAGTTCGAGGAGTATTACCAGCACCCGCATCCGGAGTTCATCTACGTGATCTCGGGGGTGCTCGAGGTCGACCTCGCCGATCAGGGCATTCACGTGCTGCAGGCCTCCGACACCCTGTACTTCGCCGGCGGCGTGCGGCATCGCTGGCGCGTGCGGGGGCTGTGGCCGGCACGGCTGCTGATGACGCAGGCGGGCACTCCGCATCAATATCCTGCCCACGAAAATTGATCTGAGTAATAGATCTGATACACGGCCGACACGCGTCGGTAATATTTGACCCTCACAATATTGAACTAGTCAATATTTGAGGAGTTCGGATGCCCGAGTCCCAGGTCGTGTTCGACAGCGTGTCGATGGCCTTCCCCGGCGGTACCGTCGCCCTCGACGGCGTCGATCTCACGGTCGCCCGGGGCGAGTTCGTCGCCCTGCTCGGCCCCTCCGGTTGCGGCAAGTCGACCCTGCTGCGTCTCGCGTCGGGTCTCGAGACGGCCACCTCGGGCTCGACGCGCGTCGCCACCCGCCAGATCGGCTACGTCTTCCAAGACGCCACGTTGCTGCCGTGGCGCACGGTGCGCCAGAACGTCGCCCTCTTCGCCGAGCTCGACCACCTCGACCGCGCCGAGACCGCCTCGCGGGTCGATGACGCGCTCGGCCGCGTCGGACTCGCGGGCTTCGAGAAGCACCGCCCCCACCAGCTGTCGGGCGGGATGCGGATGCGGGTGTCGCTAGCCAGGTCGCTGGTCAACCAGCCCGAGCTCTTCCTCTTCGACGAGCCGTTCGGCGCGCTCGACGAGTTCACCCGCGAGCGGCTCAACGACGACGTGCGTGCGCTCTGGGTGCGGGAGCGGTTCACCGGCCTGTTCGTGACCCACTCCATCCCCGAGGCCGTCTACATGGCCACCCGGGTGGTGGTGATGGGAGCCCGGCCCGGCCGGGTCATCGGCGAGTTCGAGGTGCCGTTCGGCGACGCCCGCGACGAGCACACGCGCTACTCGCCCGAGTTCGCCGAACTCGCGAACGCCATCTCCGACTGCCTCAAGGGAGCGATGGCATGAGCACGCGCTCGCGCACCCTGCAGATCGTGCTCCCGATCGCCTTCGGTGCGCTCTTCGTGGCGCTCTGGTACGTCACGAGCGCCTTCCTGCTCTCCCCCAGCCGCCGCTTCATCCTGCCGATGCCCCACGAGGTGCTCGTCGACGCGTTCCTCACCCCGAAGAACCTCGGCGCCCTGCTCGGGCCGCTCTGGACCTCGACCGTCATCGCGATGGTGGGTCTCGCCATCGCCGCCGTGATCGGGATCGTCACCGCGGTGCTGATGAGTCAGGCCAAGTGGGTCGAGGTCACGCTCTTCCCCTACGCGGTGGCACTGCAGAGCGTGCCCATCCTCGCGATCGTGCCGCTGATCGCCTTCGCGATCGGCTACGGCTTCGAGAGCCGCATCCTCGTGGTGGTGCTCATCAGCCTGTTCCCCATCATCACGAACACGCTGTTCGGGCTGCAGTCCACCAGCCCGCAGATGCGCGACCTGTTCACCCTCAAGCGCGCGAGCCGGTGGACCGTGCTCACCAAGCTGCAGTTCCCCGCGGCGCTGCCCGCGCTCTTCACCGGGCTCCGCATCTCGGCCGGCATGGCGGTGGTGGGCTCGATCGTGGCCGACTTCTTCTTCCGCAAGGGCGACTCCGGGATCGGGCTCGTCATCGACACGTACCGCAACCAGCTGAACGGCGAGATGCTCTACGGCGCCATCATCCTGGCCTCCCTGCTCGGGCTCGCGGCCTTCTGGCTGTTCGGGCTCCTCTCCCGTCTCGTCGTCGGCCCGTGGTACCGGCCGAACGCACGCTGACCGCACCACCCGCATCCGCACCACCCCGCATCCCGCACCACCCCGCATCCCGCACCACCCCGCATCCCGCACCATCCGCATCCCGCACCCCGAGGAGAACCCATGTCCCGCATCCGTGTCGCGACCGGCACCGCCGTCGCCCTGAGCTCGGCGCTGCTGCTCGCCGCCTGCTCCAGCTCCGCCCCCGCCGCCGAAGACGCTGAGGCCGCCGGCGGCGACGGCGCCCTCAGCGCCTGCCCCTCCACCGTCGTGCTGCAGACCAACTGGTTCCCCGAGCCCGAGCACTCCGCCGCCTACGCCCTCATCGACCCGGCCACCGCCACGATCGATGCCGACGCGGGAATATACTCCGGCCCCGCGATCGCCGACCCGAGCATCACCGTCGAGGTGCGGGCGGGCGGGCCGTTCATCGGTTTCCAGCAGTCCACCGCACTGCTCTACTCCGACGACTCGATCATGCTCGCGATGATCGACACCGACGAGTCGGTGAAGCTCTCGAAGGACCAGCCCACCAAGGCCGTCTACACGCCGCTGCAGAAGAACCCGCAGATCCTGTTCTGGGACCCGGAGATGTACTCCTTCTCGCAGCTGTCCGACATCGCCGCGAGCGACTCCACCGTGCTCTACTTCCAGGGCGCGACCTACATGGACTACCTCATCGCCCAGGGCGACGTGCGGGCCGACCAGGTCGACGGCTCGTTCGACGGCTCCGTCACCCGCCTGGTGGCCGGCGAGCCCGTCGTGATGCAGGGCTACATCACGCAGGAGCCGTACCGCCTGAAGAACGACTTCCCCGACTACGGCCGCGACGTCGACTCCTTCCTCATCGCCGACTCGGGCTACGACATCTACCCCGCGGCGTGGTCGGGCAAGCCCGACGTGGTGGAGGCGCAGAGCGACTGCCTCGCGCAGCTCGTGCCGGCCATGCAACAGGCGCAGATCGACTACATGGAGTCGCCCGACGCGGTGAACCAGGCGCTCAGCGACTACCTCGTCGAGATCGACCAGTTCTTCCAGATCACCCCGGAGCTCGCGCAGTACGTGCACGATGTGATGCAGGATGAAGCCATCGTCACCAACGGCGCCGACGGCGTGTTCGGCTCCTTCGACCCGGAGCGGATGGAGCGGATGACCGGTGTGCTCACCGACATCTACTCCGGCACCGACGTGGAGGTGGCCGACGGCCTCACGGCAGACGACATCTACACCAACGAGTTCCTCGACCCCTCGATCAGCTACGCGGAAGGCAAGTAAGACCCGTGCGCATCCGTTCCGTCACCCCGATCCCCCTCCGGCTCACCACCGACTACTCGGCCATGACCTACTTCGTGGTCAAGGTCGAGACCGACGACGGCCTCGTGGGCTGGGGCGAGAGCTGCGACTGCTTCGGCATCTCGCACCCCGCCGTGCTCGCGACCATCGTCGAGCAGCTCTGGGCGCCCGCCCTGGTCGGCGTGGAGCTCGAGAAGGCGGGCGTGGTGCTGGAACGGGCGCACGCGGCCACCCGCCGCACCCTGGGCGACCAGTTCAGCGCCGGCCAGTCGCGGAGCGCGGTGGCCATCGCGCTCCGCGACCTCGAGGGCAAGGCGCGGGGCGTCTCGCTCTCGGGGATGCTCGGGCGGGTCGCGGACAGCGTGCGCGTGTACGCCGGCAACAGCCACTTCCTCGAGACGCGGGAGGCCGGCGCCCACCTCGAGCTGCTCGCGCCTCTGCTCGACCGCGGCGTCTCGATCGTGAAGATGCGCATCGGGCTCGACTGGAGGAACGCCCTGCGCGTGCTGGGCGAGCTGCGCGCCCTGCTGCCGGAGACCGTCGAGATCACCGTCGACGGCAGCGAGTTCTTCACCGTCGCCGAGTCGATCGAGATCGCGGCCCGGCTGGGCGCGCTCGGCATCGGCTGGTTCGAGGAGCCGGTGCCGGCGGGGCGGCTCTCGGCCATCAAGCGGGTGGTGGAGGCGTCGCCCGTGCCGATCGCCTACGGCGAGCACTTCTTCGGCGCCGAGTACGCGCTCGATGCCCTGGAGCTCACCGGCCTCTCGGTGGTGCAGCCCGACGCCTCCATCTGCGGCGGCCCCGACGAGGCACACCGACTGGCCCGCGCCGCGCTCGGGCGGGGCGCCCGGGTGGTGATGCACCTGCACGGCGGCCCGATCTCGCTCGCCGCCAACGCGCACGTCGCTGCATCGGTGCCGGGGGTCGACGTGCTCGAGTACCCCTTCCACCTCTCCCCCGTGCTCGAGCGGCTCGCCCCCTCGGCGGGCTTCGGCATCGGTTCCATCGTCGACGGGCGCCTCGCCGTGCCGACCGGGCCGGGACTCGGTATCGAGCTCGACGAGAGCGTGATCGACGAGGGCCGACAGGGGTGGCTGGCATGAGGGTTCTCGTGACGGGTGCGCGGGGCAAGGTCGGCCGGGCTGCGGTGTCAGCCCTGGTCGCCGCCGGCCACGAGGTGACGGCCACCGACATCGTGCGCCCGGTCTACGACGCCGACGAGTCGAACGCGGTGCGCTACGTGCAGGCCGACCTCACCCTCGGCGCCGACGCCTTCTCGGTGGTGCGGGGGATGGAGGCCGTCGTGCACGCCGCGGGCATCCCGGAGCCCACCAAGAACACGCCGCACACGGTCTTCCTCACCAACGTCACCGCCGCGTTCAACGTGGTCGAGGCCGCGGCGACGTCGGGGGTGCGCCGGTTCGTCAACCTCTCCAGCGACTCGGTGTCGGGCATGACCTGGGCGCACCGACCGTTCACCGGGCAGTTCTGCCCGATCGAAGAGACGCATCCCGACCTCGCCCACGACGCCTACGGGCTCTCGAAGCGGGTCTCCGAGGTGCTCTGCGACGGGCTGGTCGGGCGAACGGATGCGACGGCCGTGTCGATCAGGCCCACCTGGGTGCTCACACCCGCCAGCTACGAGGCGAACCTGCGGCCGTTCTTCGACGACCCCGACCTCTCGAGCGCGGTGTTCTGGGCGTATGTCGACGTCGACGACCTGGCCGACCTCATCGTCGCCGCCGTCGAGACGCCGACGCCCGGGCACGAGGTCGTCTACGCGGCCGCCGCCGACAACATCGGCGGGCGCGACCTCGCCGCCGAGATGGCCCGTCTGCACCCCTCGGTGCCCGTGCGGCCGCTACCGAGAACGGATGCCTCGGGCATCAGCTCGGCGAAGGCGACGGCGCTGTTCGGCTGGGTGCCCCGCCGCTCGTGGCGCGACCACCTCGACGAGACGGGCCGCGCGCTCTGACGGCAGCCGCGGCCCACTTCGTCCGTGTGGGATGCTGAGGGCATGGACGCCCACGAGATCCGCAACCGGTACCTGGCCTTTCTCGAGGAGAACGGCCACACCCTCATCCCACGCGCGCCCCTCGTGCCGCGCGGCGACACCTCCACCCTCTTCAACGGCAGCGGCATGCAGTCCCTGCTGCCCTACCTGCTCGGCGAGACGCATCCCGCCGGTCAGCGCCTCGTCGACTCGCAGCCCTGCGTGCGGGCGCAGGACATCGACGACGTGGGCGACAACCGGCACACCACCTTCTTCGAGATGCTCGGCAACTGGTCGCTCGGCGACTACTTCAAAGAGGAGCAGATCAGGCAGTTCTCGGCGTTCCTGTTCGACGTCGTGGGGCTCGACCCCGAGCACGTCTACGTGACCTGCTTCATCGGCGACGAGGCCAACGGCATCCCGCGCGACGACGAGGCCGCGTCGATCTGGGCACGGGTGTTCGCCGAGCGCGGGGTGTCGAACGGCATCGCCGCCATCGGGTCGCAGGCCGACGGGGATGCGCGGGGCGTGCATCCGGGCGAGCGCATCTTCTTCTACGACGGCGGCGAGAACTGGTGGTCGCGCGGTGGATCGCTCGAGGCGACACCCATCGGCGACCCGTGCGGCCCCGACAGCGAGGTGTTCTACGACTTCGGGCCGTCGCACCAGGATGCGTCGTACGGGCTCGCGCACCCGGCCAGCGACGGCGGGCAGTTCATGGAGATCGGCAACCAGGTGTTCATGCAGTACCGACGACTCGACGACGGGAGCTTCGAGGAGCTGGCGCGGCGTAACGTCGACTTCGGCGGTGGGCTCGAGCGCATCGCGGCCGCGTCGCTCGGGTCGGACGACGTGTTCCGCATCTCACTGCTGTGGCCCATCATCGAGAAGCTCGAATCGCTCACCGGCAAGTCGTACGACGACGAGACGGCGTCGATGCGCATCATCGCCGACCACCTGCGTGGCGCCACCTTCCTCGCCGTCGACGGGGTGCGGCCCTCCAACAAGGAGCAGGGCTACGTGATGCGGCGCCTGCTGCGGCGCGCCATCCGGCTGGCGCTCTCGCTGGGCCTCGCCGAGAACTTCTTCGCCGAGGTGGTGCCCGTGATCGCCGACCTCTACGCCGACGACTACCCCGAAGTCGCCGCCTCGCGCGACGAGGTGGTGGCGGTGCTCGTGAAGGAGGAGAACTCGTTCCGGCGCACGCTCGAAGGGGGACTCATAGCCCTCGGGGAATACGAGGGCCGGGTGCTCACCGGGGCCGACGTGTTCCGGCTCTCCGACACGCACGGGTTCCCGCGCGAACTGTCCGTCGAGGAGGCTCGGCGGCTCGGGATCGAGGTCGCGGCCGACTGGGAGGCGGAGTTCGCCGAAGCCCTCGAGGAGCAGCGGGCCCGCTCGCGCGGGGCGACGCGGCTCGGGGCCGCGGGGCTGCCGGGCGGGGCGGCGGCGAGCAGCTAGGGCTCGCCCCGGCCCGCGGCTCAGCCGCCGATCGAGCCCTCGTCGACGGTCGACACGTCGGTGCGGTGGAAGTTGAGGTGCGAGCGCGACGCGGTCGGGCCGCGCTGCCCCTGGTAGCGCGAGCTGTACTGGCTCGACCCGTACGGGCGCTCGGTGGGGCTGGAGAGCTGGAAGAAGCACAACTGCCCGATCTTCATGCCCGGCCACAGCTTGATCGGCAGGGTCGCCACGTTGCTCAGCTCGAGCGTGACGTGGCCGCTGAAACCGGGGTCGATGAAACCGGCGGTGGAGTGGGTGAGCAGCCCCAGGCGCCCCAGCGAACTCTTGCCCTCCAGTCGGGCCGCGATGTCGTCGGGCAGGCCCACTCGCTCGAAGGTGGAACCCAACACGAACTCACCGGGGTGCAGGATGAACGGCTCGTCGGGCTTCGTCTCGATCAGCCGGGTCAACTCGGGCTGGTCTTCGGCGGGGTCGATGAAGGGATACTTGTGGTTGTCGAAGAGGCGGAAGTAGCGGTCGAGACGCACGTCGATCGACGAGGGCTGCAGCATCGCCGGCTCGTAGGGTTCGAGGCTCACGCGGTGTTCGCGGATCTGGGTACGGATGTCGCGGTCGGAGAGCAGCACGTGGTCAGTGTAACGATCGAAGAGGAGGGATGACATGGTCACTCGGGAGGATCGGGGTCTCGTCGGTGTGATGCTCCCCCGCGACCTGCCGGTGGGGTCGGTCGCCGCATTCGCCCGTCGCGCCGAGGAGCTCGGGTTCGACGAGCTCTGGGTGGTGGAGGATCTCGGCTTCCGCGGAGGCATCGCCCAGGCGGCGACGGTGCTCGCGCTCACCTCGCACATCACCGTCGGCATCGGCATCCTGCCCGCCGGCGCCCGCAACGCGGCGTTCGCCGCGATGGAGCTCGCGACGCTGGAGCAGTTGCACCCGGGCCGGGTCGTGGTGGGGATCGGGCACGGGATGCCCGGATGGATGCGTCAGGCCGGCGCGTGGCCGTCGAGCCCGCTCACCCTCCTCCGCGAGTACACGCGGGCGCTCACCGAGCTGCTCTCAGGTCGGCCGGGCCCGGCCGGCGGCCGGTACGTCGACGTGGGCGGGATCGTGCTCGACGAGCTGCCCAGCGCTCCCCCGCCGCTGCTGCTGGGCGTGCGCGGCCCACGCTCGCTGGCGCTGGCGGGCGAGGTGGCCGACGGCGTGGTGCTGGCCGAGCCCGCGCATCCGTCGTATGTCGCCGAGGCACTCCGGAGCGTGACTGCGGGCTCGGGGGCTCTCGCGCCCGCAGGCACGGCCGCGCCGCGGGTGGTGGCCTACGACGTCGCCTCCGTGTCCTCCGACCGCGAGGCCGCGCTGGCCGCCGCCCGGCCTGCCCTCGCCTGGCTCGGAGAACCCGACTGGGCACCCCACATCGCACCCCTCCCTTTCGCCGCCGAGTTCACGGCGCTCCGCGAGACCGCATCGGATCCCGAGCATTTCGCGACCCTCCTCCCCGACGAGTGGGTGGCGTCGCTGGCCATCGCCGGAACCCCCGCCGACGCCCGCTCCGCGATCGCCGCCCGGCACGCCGCGGGCACCACCACGGTCGTGCTCACCCCGGTCGGCTCCGACCGCCTCAGAGTGCTCGACTCGCTAGCCGGCGCTCTGACCGCCTAGGATGGTTGCACTGCGGATGTAGTTCAATGGCAGAACTTCAGCTTCCCAAGCTGATAGCGCGGGTTCGATTCCCGTCATCCGCTCCACTTCTGAATCTTCCTCGTCATGGCGACGACACGGTCGCTAGGATCGCTGGCATGGTCAGGCGCACTCAGCAGCAACGCCGAGCCGAGGTTCGGGCTCGTGCGGCTGCCGTCGAGGCGCTCGAGCGCGAGAACGGCTCTTACAATCGGCCTCCCCGCTCGGATACGCGCGCCAAGTCGTGGGACACCCCGGTAGACGACTTCAACACCATCCGTATCGTCACGACGATCTGGCGGCACGACGGGGCGCTCGTCGATTTCGTGCTCATACTCCAGACCGCGGGTTGGGGCGGGTCGTGGCGGAACGTGGCCCTCGTCGACTGCTGTGACGGCCACTGCCACCTCCATCCCGACGACAGCCGTCACCGTGAGTTGCGGCAGCATCTGATGCGGCTCGATACGGTCGACGATGTCTCAGCGGCGTACCGTCTCGCCACCGTCACCATGTCCGACAGTGCGCGTAGACTCCGCGACAACAGTGAAAGTGAGAGTTCATGACCGCCTCTACCGAGAAGTTGGATGACTTCCGCCAGGAGATGTTCGCCGCGATCGCACTCGGCGAGCTCGCCGACCGGGAATTGGCCGTCGTCGACGACGAGGGCCGAGCACCCGTCATCGTCGCGATGGACGATGAGCGACTCGCCGTGCTGCTGCGTCGCATCGAGATGGTCGGCGGCTACGCCAACGTGTTCGTGAAGTCGGCGGGCGGCGTGAGGTACCTCGCGGTACTCCGAGCTTCCGGCGCGGTCGACCCCGAGTCGGCGACCGACATGACATCCGATGCTCCTAACCCCGCGACCACGGTCGCGATGTTCCTCGACTACCTGCTGCTCCAGCCGAATGGCGTACGGCTTCCGAACAGTCTCGATCGTCAGACCTCGGAGCCTCCTATGGTGACGCGTCCTGAGGCGCTGGGGCTGGTGGGGGCATGACTTCTCGCACACGGACTCAGTCGGTGGGGCGCGCGATCGGGCGGGTGGCGCTCGGGGCGGGCCTGGTGTTCGCGGGGGTGTCGCATCTCACGTTCGCACGGCAGGACTTCCAGGCGCAGGTGCCCGACTGGGTGCCGCTCGACCGCGATCAGGTGGTGCTCGCCTCCGGGGTGGCCGAGATCGCTCTCGGCACGGCGCTCATCGCCCTGCCCAAGCAGAAGAAGGCCGTCGGCACCGTGGCGGCGCTGTTCTTCACCGCGATCTTCCCGGGCAACGTGTCGCAGTGGGTGAACGAGCGCGACGCGTTCGGGCTCGACGACGACCGCAAGCGCTTCGCCCGCCTGTTCTTCCAGCCGGTGCTCATCGGCTGGGCGCTCTGGTCGACTCGCACCAAGTCCTGAGGCATCTCCCGGGTCACGGCCAGCCCGCTGCCAAGCGGGCTGCCTAGGGTCGTCGACATGCCCGCCCCGCTCCCCCGTGTTCCCGTCTGGGCGTGGCGACTCCTCATGAGCTCCGTGAGCCGGCGCGAGCAGGTGCGTTTCAACCTCGACCCCGTCACCGACGTCGACTACCACCTCGACCTCGACTTCGTGGGCGACGGCCTGCGCGGCCACCGGCTCGACGTGATCGTTCCCCACGAGCGTCCCGCGCATCCGCTGCCCGTGTACGTGTACTTCCACGGCGGCGGCTGGACTTCGGGTGACAAGGCTCCGCTCACCAAGTACTGCGCCACCCAGGCGCGCGCCGGCATGGTGGTGGTGAACGTCAACTACCGCCGCGCCACCCGGTTCACCATGGGGCACATGCTGCACGACGCCAACGACGCGCTCGCCTGGGTACGAGCACACATCGCCGAGTTCGGTGGTGATGCCGATCGTCTCGTGCTCGGCGGTGATTCGGCGGGGGGTCAGCTCTCGGCGCTGCTCTCGGCAGCCGTGCACCATCCCGAGCTGGCCGCTCACTACGAGCTGACTCCCGCCGTGACTCCGGATGCGCTCCGCGGCCTGGTGCAGCACTGCAGCGTGGTCGATTTCTCGGTGCTGTTCGAGAAGGGCTTCATCATGAGCCTCGACTTCGCCCGCATGCTGCTGCCCTCCAGCCACGCCGGGCGCGAGCCGCGTCGCGCCGGCCGGGCCGCCCTGCGCCGCGCGGTCGCCTACCTCTCGCCCATCGAATGGGTCGACCGCGGCTACCCCCCGGTGCTCGTCACCACCTCCGAGCGCGACTACTTCTACCGGGCCAACCTCAACTTCATCGCCCGGCTCCGTGCACACGGTGTGCACGTGGATGCGCTGCTCTACGACCGAGCGAGCCGAAACACCCAGCACACCTGGCAGCAGGATTACCGCCACCCCGAGTCGCAGGAGGTGTACCGCCGACTGCAGCTGTTCGTGAGGGAGGTGTGCGGCGAGGCCGCCACGACCGCGGAGCCCGCCACGGTAGATTGACCGACGTGACCCATCGCGTGCTGCTCGACGTCGACACCGGGGTGGACGACGCCCTCGCCCTCCTCTTCGCGGTGGCGCATCCCGAGATCGAGCTCATCGGCGTCACATGCGTCTCGGGGAATACGACGCTCGAGAACGTCGTGCAGAACACCCTCGCCATCCTCGACGTCGCCGGTGCGCCCGAGACCCCGGTCGCAGCGGGGGCCAGGCGACCCCTCATCGAGCCCGCTCGCTCCTCGCACGTGCACGGCGGCGACGGGATGGGTGACCTGGGCCTTCCTTCTTCGCGGCGGCCCGTCGATCCACGCCACGGGGTCGACCTGGCACGCGACCTCATTCTCGGCTCCGACCAGCCGGTGACCCTGGTGACGGTGGCGCCGCAGACGAACGTCGCCCTGCTGCTCCGGCAGTACCCCGAAGTGGCAGAGGCCCTCGACCGGATCGTGTTCATGGGCGGCGCCGCCGGTGTGGGCAACGCCACGGCGGTCGCCGAGTTCAACGTGTGGCACGACCCCGAAGCCGCCGCCATCACGATCGATTCGGGGGTGCAGACGTTCATGTACGGGCTCGACGTGTTCAACCAGGTCGGAGTGGCGCGGAGCGATGTCGACGCCCTCCTGTCGGGTGAGAGCGCCGCCGCCCGAATCGCCGGCCGCTTGCTCGACTTCCAGGCCGACGGTGCCCACATCGGTGACGCCGGAGCGCTCTGTGCGCTCGTCGACCCGGGCGCCCTGCACGTGGAGCGCCATCCGGTGCGCGTCGAGCTCGCGGGGGCGTCACGCGGACAGACGGTGGTGGACCGCCGGCCGCGCGTGGGCGAAGACGCGGTGCACGGCCTGCACACCGCCCTGCCCCTGGTCGACGTGGCACTCGACATCGACGCGCCCCGCGTCGCCCGGCTGTTCGTCGAGACGGTCACCACCCTGCCATGAGCCTCCCCCGCACGAGCGTGGATGCGGCCGGCCGGCCGAGTGAGCTGCCCCCCGGTGTCCAGGTGATCGAGCAGCCCACGCCGGAGGGCGCCTCGCCGCACGCCACTCTCTGCGTGCTGCTCGTCGACCCCCGGGGCGACGTGCACGTGATCGACCCCGGGTGGGACACACTGGAGAACCGCGCCCGCCTCGAGCGCGCCCTCGAACCGCTCGGCACCGTGAGATCGGTCATCGCCACCCATCTCCACCCCGACCACCTCGGCCTGGTGCCGTGGGTTCGCGATCGCACCGGCGCGCAGCTGCTGATGCACCGCGACGAACTGTCCGCCCTGCACCGTCTCGCGGAGGATGCGCCCCGCGCGGTGGAGCAGGCTGAACAGCGCATCTCCGAGTGGGGTGTGCCCGCCATCGCGGCATCCGAGCTTCTCGCGGTCGCTCGCACGACCGCATCGGCAGAGCCGTCGACGCGCTCGGTGACCGCCTGGGGCGGCGCGGACGATCTCCACCCCGACCTCCTGCTGCAGGACGGCGACCACGTCGGCGACACCGATCCAGCTTTCACGGTGCTCCACACGCCGGGGCACACTCCGGGAAGCATATGCCTCTCCAGCAATGCGGGCGCCCTCCTCATTTCCGGCGACACGGTGCTGCCCGACATCTTCCCCGGTCTCGGACTCGGCGGCCCCGCGACCGACCCCCTCGGCGACTACCTCGACTCCCTCGATCGCCTTCGGGCCATGCCGGAGGATACCCTGGTCGTGCCCGGGCACGGCACGCCTTTCGTCGGCTTGCGTGCCCGCTGCGACGCCCTTGCCGAACACCACCTCCGGCGCTCCCGGGAGGTGGCCGCACTGCTCGACCTCGATCCCTCCGCCGGCGTGTGGCACCTCGCCGAGCGCATGACCTGGACGGCGGGCTGGGAGAACCTGCACGGCTTCTACCTGTTCTCGGCCCTCACCCAGACGGCGATGCACATCTCCCACCTCGGGCGGGTGCCGTCGTGACCGAGTTCATCGACATCCCGTCCCCCGGCTGGCCGCTCGAGTTCGGCGAACCCGGTCGCCCGGGCGTGGTGATCGTCCACGACGGTTTTGGGCGTCTCCCCTACCTCGAGGCGTACGCCACATCGCTTGCCGGCCAGGGATTCTTCGCTCTCGTACCCGACCTCTTCGACGGAAGGGCCACGGTCTCGCCCGTCGCCGCCGTCGAGCTGGAGTCGGCTCTCGACGAGGGCTTCGCGATCGCGACGATCGACGACGCCGTCGGCATGGCCCGGGGTCAGGGCGCCTCGCGGGTCGGGGTGATCGGCCTCGGCATCGGTGGACGCCTGGCGCTCCGACTGGCCCAGAGCGGGGCGGTGGACGCCGTGGTCGCGTACCACGCGCTGCTCGCCGCCGACGAGGCGGGTATCGTGCCCTGTCCCGTGCTGTTGCACCGCGCCGACGAAGATGCCGCGGCGGCTATGGAAGCCGACCTCTTCGTGTCGCGCCTCAAGGAGCACGGCACCCCTGTCACCCAGCACAGCTACGCGGCGGCCCGCCCCGGCTTCGCCAACGCCACCATGCTCGAGCTGCTCGACAAGCACGCCGCCGCGCTCGCCTTCGCCCGCAGCACGTACTTCCTCCAGGCGCAATTGCTCGACTAGCGTGGGGTGCCGTGACCACGACCTTCTCCCCCGACATCGTCTCCGCCATCCTCCGCCACATGAACGGCGACCACACCGACGACAACCTGCTCATCGCCCGCGCCTTCGTGAACCCGGCCGCCGAGTCAGCCACGATGACCGGCCTCGACGGCGACGGGGGAGTGTGGGACGTGACGGTCGACGGCGTCGTGAACCCCGCATCCGTCGCCTGGCCCGCCGGCCCCATCACCGAGCGTGCCGAGGTGCGCCGCGAGATCGTGGCGCTCTACGACGGGGCGTGCGCCGCGCTCGGCGTGGAGCCCAGGCCGCACTCCTAGCGAATTCATCGGTGCGCCACTGCCGTTCTCCGCTAGAGTTAGGCTGACCTAACCTCCCGACGGCATGGAATGAGCAGATGGCTGCAGTGATCCCCTTCTCGCAGGCGCTTCGCGAGCGCACCTGGACAGGCCACAGCGACAGCGAGGGCGCCGGCTTCATGACCGACCTCATGAGCGGCAAGGGTTCCCGAGACGACTACATCGCCCTGGTGGCCCAGCACTTCTTCATCTACGAGGCGCTCGAGGCAGCCGCCGACCGCATGAAGTCCGACCCGGTCGCCGCCGAGTTCATCTCACCCAAGCTCACCCGCCTTCCCGCGATCGAAGAAGACCTGCGCTTTCTCATCGGCCCCGACTGGCGCGACCAGATCCACCCGCTGCCCACCACCGAGCGCTACGTGCGCCGCATCAACGAGGTCGCGGCCACCTGGAACGGCGGGTTCATCGCCCACCACTACACGCGCTACCTCGGCGACCTCTCGGGCGGCCAGATCATCCGCACCCTCATGCAGCGCCAGTTCGGCTTCGAGACCAACGGCGTGGGCTTCTACCTCTTCGGCGACATCGCGAAGCCGAAGGAGTTCAAGGAGACCTACCGCACCCAGCTCGACGCGGTCGACTGGGACGACGCCGAGCGCGAGCGCGTGATCGACGAGGTGCTCGTGGCGTACCGCTTCAACACCGAGCTCTTCCTCGACCTGGCCGACGCGAAGGCCGCCCAGGTCGCCTGAGCCGCGCGACTCACGCCGGTCGCGCCACCAGCACCGTGCTGCGTGACCGCGCCCTGGTCGCCGCCACCAGCGTGAGCACCAGCCCGATCGCCGCGAACACGAGCAGCACCACCGAGGACTGCACCGCCACCGCGAGCGACCCGCCGCTGATCAGCGCCTGCATTCCCGTGACGGCATGCGAGAGTGGCAGCACGTCGGCCAGACCGGTGTAGAACGGTGCGCTCAGCCCGCTCGGCAGGATGACGGCCGCCGCCGCGACCTGCACCACCACGAAGGCGAGCGACACGAGCCGTCCCGCGAGGCCGAACAGCGCCACGAGACCCTGGTGCAGCATCACGAAACTGATCGCCATCACGAAGGCGAACAGGATGCTCCCCACCGCGTGGGCGGGATGCGCACCCACCACGAACAGCGCCACCGCGATCACCGCCGCCTGCACCAGGGCGAGCACCGCCGCCGGCACGAGCGACGAGACCACCACGCGGAACGTCGACGCGGTCGAGGCCAGCTCGCGGCGCCCGAACGGCACCAGGAGCAGGTAGATCGCGAAGGCGCCGATCCACAGCGCGAGCGGTACCGCGACCGCGGCGATCGCGCCCGCGGTGGTAGGGGGCGCACCCAGGTCGCTCTGATCGGTGACGACGGGCTCGGTGACGACCGTCGAGATGGAGTCCTGCTGCGCTTCGGTGTAGCTCGGGATGGCCGCGACCGCCTCGTCGAGCCCGGAGGCGAGGGCGCCCATGTTCGTGGCGAGTTCGGTCGAGCCACCCGCGAGACCGGTGGCGGCGGTCGAGAGCTCACCGAGACCCGATGCGAGTCCGCTGGTGCCCGTGGCGAGCTGCTCGGTGCCACCGGCGACGTCGCTGAGCGTGGTGGTGAGCAGGGGCAGGTCGGTCGCGAATTGGGTGGCCCCCGAGCTCACCTCGGCCGAGAAGCCCTGCAGGGCGGTGACGCCGAGGGCGTCGAGGCCGAGGCCGGCCGTGACGGCGAAGGAGGCGTCGCGGATGCTCGCGGCCTGGCTCTGCAGCCCGGCGAGCTGGGCCTGGATCTCGGCGGGGGAGAGGTCGGGCACCTGCGCGCTCAGAGCCGCGATGTCGCTCTCGAGCTGGTGCTGCCGGGCGTCGATCGCGGCGCTGGCCGCGGTCTCCTCGGCCAGCCGTGCGGTGAGCACGCCGATGCCCGTGGTCACGCCGTCGGACCCGGCCGCGATGAGGTCGGCGTATCCGGGGAGATCGGCCGTGCCGTCGGCGATGGCGCGCATCCCGACCGCGAGCTCCTGCGTCGCCCCGTTGAGTTCGGCGGCACCCCCGGCGGCGGTGGCCAGCCCCGAGGCGAGCTCGCCGGTGTAGCCCGCGAGCTCTGACGCACCCGCGGCGAGCTGCCCGGCTCCCGTGGCCGCTTCGCCGAGCTGGCTGTTGAGGGTGGTGAAGCCCGCGAGCAAGCCCGTCACGAACTGTTTCGTCGCCTGATCGGAGAGAGCCTCTTGCAGGTTGGTGGAGAGCGCCGAGGCGAGCAGACCGGTGACGTAGCTGCCGGCACCGTTCGTCTCGACCTGCAGTTGCGCCTGCACCGGCGAGTCGCCCCCGAGGGAGGCGTAGGACGCCGAGAAGTCCTCCGGGATGGTCACCACCGCGGCGAACTCGCCCGAGGCGAGGCCGCTCGAGGCGGTGTCGGCGTCGGTGACGGTCCACGTGAAGCCCTCACCCGAGTCGCCCGAGGTCAGCTCGCTCACGAGGAGCTTGCCGGCCAGCACCGGCGTTCCGGTGCCCGAGCCGTCGGAGGCGGCGGGCGTGACGGTGCCGTCGTCGCCCACGTACACCAGCTGGTCGCCGTTCACGACGGCGGCGGGCAGCTCGGGAGAGGTGACCGGCGTGGTCGACGCGGAGTCCGAGGGGCCGGTGGAGCCGGCCGCCGCCGCATCCGTGCCGCGCACCGCCGTGACGGCGACACCGGCGACGACGAGCGGGGTGAGCACGGCGAGCACGATGGCCACGCGACGCGCGGTGGGGGAGAGCACCCCGCCGTCTCCGCGGCTCACGAGGGAACGGAGGCTGGTCATGCGGTCACTTCCTCTCGCGGTGCGGACGGGGACTGGTCGGGGGCGTCGGGATCGTCGGCCTCGGGGACGTCATCGGGCCCGTCGGGAGCGGAGCCACCCGGCGGCAGCGGGGGAGGGGGAGCGATCGCCTCCAGTGCGACAACCTCGACGGTGCGCGCCCCGGCGCTCAGCGTCGCGGCGCCGTGGTGCGCCACCACGAGCGTCGCTCCGGCCGGCAGCGAAGGCTCCACCGCGTCGAGCACGTGCTGTACCTGGGTCGTCGAGAGCGCGGTGGCGTCGATCGCCACGAGTCGCAGGCGCGTGCGGCCGGCGGAGCGCGACCTGCCGGCCACCTCGCCCGCCGCGGCCACGGCGACCGCCACCTGGCGCATCCACTCGCCTGCCAGGTCGTCGCCCCAGAGCTCACCGAGCTCGGCACCGAGCTCCCGTTCGAGCCACTCGAGCACTCCGGCCGCACCCACCGGTAGGCGGCGCAGCGGGATGCGGTCGGCGAGCAGGTCGCCCTCGACCGGTCGTGCCACGAACACGCTGTGGCGTCGCAGGGCGGCCGCGTGCACCGGCTGCGGCTGGTCGAGCACGCGGAGATGCCCCCGCAGAAGTCGCTGGCGGCCCGCGATCGCGGCCGCCACGGCCTCGGGATGCGTACCGGGGCCTCCGGAGACGAGCACCAGCGAACCGGAGGCGGCGCGCACCGAGAACGGTGCCACGAGCCCTCCCTCGGCGGCCGACTCCACGACGGCGAGCTCGGCGGCGACCGCGTACGGTGCCGGTGCATCCGCACCCGCGTCACCCCCGTCGCCCGCAGGGAGCGGACGCCAAGCGACGGCGTCGAGCATCTCGCGCACTCCCTCGCCCTCGAGATCGACGTCGGGCAGCACGCGCCCGAGGCGGCGGGGGAGTGCCCACCCGATGCGGCCGAGCAGGATCATGAGCGCCGGGATGAACGTCATGCGCACCAAGAACGCGTCGATGAACACGCCAGCGGCCAGGCCCAGCGCGATCGGCTGCAGCACCGCGTTGCCGCCCGGCACGAACGAGGCGAACACCGAGAACATGATGCAGGCCGCCGCGGTCACCACGCGCGCGGCACCGATGAAGCCGTGCCGCACTGCCTGATGCGGGTCGCCGGTCTTCACGAACTCCTCGCGCATCCGTGACACCAGGAAGACCTGGTAGTCCATGGCCAGTCCGAAGAGCACGGCCATGAGCAGGATCGGGAAGAAGCTGATCACCGGGCCGACCTTGGCCACGCCGAGGAGGTCGGAGAGCCATCCCCACTCGAAGACGGCGGTGACGATGCCGAAGGAGGCGGCCACCGAGAGCAGGTAGCCCACGGTCGCCGAGATCGGGATGGCGAGTGAGCGGAACACGATCGTGAGCAGGATGACGCAGAGCCCCACCACCACGAGCGCGAACGGCAGCAGGGCATCCGCCAGGCGTGCCGACACGTCGATGCCGAGTGCCGTCTGCCCGGTGACCTGGTAGCCGAAGTCGTTCTTCTCGGCGAAGGCGGCCTCGTGCGCCCGGATGGTGTGCACGAGCTGCTCGGTCTGCACGCTGTCGGGGGCGCTGTCGGGGATGATCGAGACGATGAGCATGTCGAGCGTCGCGTTCGGGATGGCCTCGCTCACCGAGTCGACGTCGTCGAGCCCCTCGAACTCGCTCTGGAGTGCGGTTCGGGCGGCCTCGAGGTCGAGGATGTTCGAGATGTCGGCGGTCACCAGCAGCGGACCGTTGAACCCGGGCCCGAAGCCCTCGGTGAGCAGATCGTAGCCGTCGCGCGACTCGGTGCCCGGCGGGTTGTAGCCGGCGTCGGGGAGGGTGAGGCGCATAGAGGTGGCCGGGAGGGCCACGACCACGAGGCCGATCACCACGACGGCGACCGTGATGACGGGTTTCGCGGTGACCAGGGCGACCCAGCGTGCCCCCAGGGTTCGGTGCGATCCGGCGGCGTCGGGGGCGGAGGAGGCGAGCTCGCGGCGGGCTGCCCGCGAGGTGGGCTTCGGGATGAGCTTGCGGCCGAGCAGACCGAGGATCGCCGGGAGCAGCGTGAGCGCCACGACCACCGCGATGACCACCGAGACGGCGGCGCCCACGCCCATCACCGTGAGGAACGGGATCTGCACCACGGAGAGCCCGAGCAGGGCGATGATGACGGTGAGGCCGGCGAACACGACGGCGCTGCCCGCGGTGGAGACCGCGATGGCGGCGGACTCCTTCGGGTCCATGCCGTGGATGAGCTGCGTGCGGTGTCGCGAGACGATGAACAGCGCATAGTCGATGCCGACCGCGAGCCCGAGCATCGTGGCGAGCAGCGGTGCCGTCGACGAGATGCTGGCGAAGCCCGACGCGATGGTGATGAGGGTGGAGGTGACGCCCACGCCGACGAGGGCTGTGATGAGCGGCATGCCGGCGGCCAGCAGCGAGCCGAAGGTGATGAAGAGCACCACGAAGGCCACCACGAGGCCGATCGCCTCGGTGTAGTCGACGCCCGCCTCGGGCGGGTCGGTCACCCCCGAGAAGCCCACCTCGAGGCCGCCGGTGGCCGCCTTCTCGCCGGCGGCGAGCAGTGCCTCGTTGTCGGCGGCGGTGAGGGATGCGGTGGCCACGTCGTACTGCACGGTGGCGAAGGCCATGGTGCCGGCGGAGTTGACCTGCCCGCTCGCACCCGAGTCGAAGGGGCCCGTGACGCCGGAGACGTGAGGCGCAGCGGCCAGCTCGGTGACGTTCGCGTCGATCTGGTCCTGGAAGTCGGTCACCTGCCCGCCCTCCGGGGCGACGTAGATGACCCGGGCAGAACCGCCGGCCGCCTGCGGGAAGCGCTGATCGAGCATGTCGATCGCCTGCTGCGACTCGGTTCCGGGGATGGCGAACGAGGCGGTGAGCGTGCCGCCGAGCGCCTGCGCACCCCCGATCGCGAGGCCGAGCAGCACCACCCAGCCGACGATGACGGCGATGCTCCTCCGAGCCGCGAACCGCCCGATCCTGTACAGCAGCGTGGCCATGTTCCCCTTCCCTCCAGAAGGCTATCGCCACGCGCCCATCCGCCCCGACGCCCCCTCCACCCCCGTCCGGGGGCCGGTGCGCCCGACCGCGAGAGCCCTCAGCGGCGCAGCGCGCGCCGCATGAAGGCGAGCACCGACTGGTCGACGATGATGTCGCTCGGCCGCAGTGGCCGCGTGAGGTACAGCCCCTCCAGCGAGGTGAGCCGCGACAGCGCCACATATGTCTGCCCGGGGCTGAACACCCGCGACCCGAGGTCGACCACGGCCTGGTCGTAGGTCTGCCCCTGCGACTTGTGGATGGTGACGGCCCAGGCCAGCCGCAGTGGGAACTGGGTGAACTCGCCGATCACCTCCTTGGTGAGCTGCTTAGACTCGGGGGAGTAGGAGTACCGGTGCTTCTCCCAGGCCACGGGGTCGACCTCGTGCACCTCGCCGTCGACGTCGACCCACACCGTGGAGTCGATCTTCGTCACCGTGCCGACGGTCCCGTTCACCCAGCGCCCCTCGCTGTCGTTGCGCAGGAACATCACCTGCGCCCCGTTCTTCAGCTCGAGGCTCACGTCGGCGGGGTAGGCGCGGCCGGCGAAGTCGCCGCTGATCTCGGCCTTGGCCGTCAGCACCCGGCCGGGCAGGCGGGCGAGGGCAGCCTGGTTGATGCGGTTGACGGAGTCGTTGCGCGTGGCGAGCGTGATGGCCCCTTCGGTGGGCGCGGGCCGCGCCCCCGCGGTATTGAGCGCATCCGCGATCTCCTTGGTGACCATGCCGAAGCGCACCGCGTTGAGCATGAACTTGAAGTCGTCGTCGTGCTGGCGGTGGATCTCGGTGAGCTCCACGATCTCGAGCTGGGTCTCCTCCCACACCTTCGCGTCGAAGAACCACATCGACCGGTAGTGGTCTCTGAAGTAGGCGCGCTCGTCGCCGTCGCCGGGCACCGGGGCGAGCTGGTACGGGTCGCCGAACAGCACCACCTGCACCCCGCCGAAGGCCTCGAGCGGCCGCTGCCTGGCCTGCCGCAGCGAGCGGTCGATCGCGTCCATGAGGTCGGCGTTCACCATCGACACCTCGTCGATCACGAGCGTGTCGATGGTGTTGAGGAGCTTGCGCACCTCGGCGTTCTGCTCGATGTCGTGGTCGGCGATCACCCCGATCGGCAGGCGGAACAGCGAGTGGATGGTCTGGCCGCCCACGTTGAGCGCCGCCACCCCGGTGGGGGCCGAGATCACGAGCTGCTTCTCGGTGTTCCATGACAGGTGGTTGAGCAGCGTCGACTTGCCCGTGCCGGCGCGGCCGGTGACGAACACGTGCTTGCGGGTGCCCTCCACGAGGTCGAACACGCGCTGCTGCTCGGCCGAGAGGGTGGGCCGCTCTTCGGCCGGCGAGGTGCGCATGGTGCCCTAATCTACCCGCGCTCCCGGGGCCCGGCGGCAGCCCACCCGTAAACTGTGGAGATGACTCACGCGGTGGAGCCGGGGGAGGACCCGCGCACGAGCCTCCAGCGCTCCGTCGTGATCTACAGCGGCCTGCTGCTGCTCATCGTGGCCGCGGGCTTCTCGGCCGTGGGCATCCTCAACCGCGAGCTGTACAGCGCGCCGGCCTTCGTGCGCATCTACCTCGAGGCCCTCGCCCGGCACGACGTGGCCGCCGCTCTCGCGACCCCGGGGGTCGACCGCATCGGCGACGACCAGCCGGGCACCGGCTCGGCCGCGCTGCTGACCCCGGATGCGCTGGGCGACCTCGACGACGTCGCCCTGGTGAGCGACGTGGAGATCACCCCCGGCCGCCACCGCATGGTCTTCTCGTACACCCTCACCGGCGACGACGACCACGTCATCCCCTCCCAGACCGAGTTCGACGTGACGCGCACGGGCACCAGCTGGCTGTTCTTCCCCACCTGGGAGTTCGCGCGCTCGCCGATCGCGTCGGCGACCGTGACGGTGTCGCACGCCGACGACTTCACGGCCGGCTCCACGCAGGTAGCGGTGGCGGATGCGCAGGACGAGTTCCACGCGACCGGCTCCTACGAGGTGCTCGTGCCGAGCGTCACCATGCTCTCGCACCGCTCCACCTACCTCGGCGCGCATCCGGTGGCCCTCGTCGCCACGAAGCCGCTCGGGGCGGTGAGCGCCATCGTCGACGTGCAGCCCACGACGGGGTTCCTCACCGCCGTGCAAGACGCCGTCGACGCCTTCCTCGACGACTGCGCCGCCGAGACGCTGCTCTACCCGCCCGGCTGCCCGTTCGGTCTCGACGTGAACGACCGCATCGCCTCCGAGCCGGTGTGGTCGATCGAGAGCTACCCGCAGCTCACGATCCTTGCCGGGCAGGACACCTGGGTGGTGCCGTCGTCGGCGGCGAGCGCCCGGGTGCGCGTCGACATCCGCTCGCTCTTCGACGGCACGGTGAGCACCCGCGACGAGTCGGTGCCGTTCGACGTCACGTTCACGGTGACGATCGAGCCCGACGACTCGATCGCGTTCTCACCCCGGCTGTGAGCTGGCCGCCCGCGCCGCACCCGCCCGCACCACGATGCGGTGCACGAAGGCGAGCTTGCGCGCCACCGGGGCCACGATGCCGAAGGGGTAGAGGTCTTTCAGCCCCATCGAGCGGTTCACCCGGTTGAACATGAGCGACAGCCAGGTCCAGTCGGAGAGCACCTCGTCGAACGTGGCGTCACGGTAGGAGGCCCGGGGCAGCACGTCGCCGTGGTCGAAGCCGGCGATGCGCTCGGCCTGCAGCAGCACGCCCGAGTTCGCGGCCGTGGAGAGGGTGCCGGTGATGTGGAGGTAGTGCGCGAAGGTCTCGGCGAAGTCCTCCCACGGGTGCATGGTGGCGTAGTCGGAGATGTACTCGTCGATCCAGCCCGCGGGGGCTCCGACGTCGTAGTGGCGCTTCAGCGCATCCTGGTAGCTCGCCCGCTCGTCGCCGAACAGTGCCCGGCACTCCGCCCAGAGCTCGTCGGTGTCGAGCAGGATGCTCTGGTAGTAGTGACCGATCTCGTGACGGAAGTGCCCGAGCACGGTGCGGTAGGGCTCGCCGAGGCGCACCCGCAGCCGCTCGCGGTAGGCGTCGAGCGACTCGGCGAGGTCGATCGTGATGACGCCGTTCGCGTGGCCGATGATGACCCGTTCACCGTTCGACAGGCTCGAGACGAGGTCGAACGCGAGTCCGCCCTCCTGCTCGTAGTAGGGCGTGATGGGCAGCCCGAGGTCGATCAGCTGCATGAGCAGGCGCCGTTTGTCGGCCGCGACAACCGCGAGCTTCTCGAGCGACAGGGTGTCGTCGTTGTCCGGCCGCCGGCGGGTGAGTCGGCAGCTGAGGCACTGGGCGCTCGCCTCGCCGTCGGGGGCCAGCCAGTTGCAGCGCCACGCCCGGTTCGAGCAGGGCCGCCACAGGCGCGGTTCGCCGCCGCGCGGGTCGGTGAGCAGCACGCCCTCCGGGCGAGCCTCGGCGAACTCGCCCGAGGCTCGGTGGAAGCCGAGCTCGGTGCTGCAGGCGGGGCACTCGAGCGACTCGAAGAACACCACCGACCCGCAGGCCGGGCAGTGAGGGGTCACCATCATCGTGCGTCTCCCTCGTCGCGGTCGCGCTCAGCCAGCTTGCCGAGCATAGCGTTGTAGGCGCCCAGTTCCGCCTCGTGCGTGCGATCGGCGTTGCGATCCCGCCGCTTCGTCTCCTTCTTGTCGCTGCGGCTCCACTGCACCGCCACGACGAGGGCCAGGATGAACGTGGGTATCTCGCCGATGCTCCAGGCGATCCCGCCGCCGTTGCGCTGGTCGTCGATCGCGCTCGGGCCCCAGTCGCGGCCCGTGGCGCCGAACCAGTCGGCGAGCAGCAGTCCATCGCCCTCCATGAGGGCGAGGCCGAAGAAGGCGTGGAAGGCCATGGTGGCCAGCAGCAGCAGCAGTCGGAACGGGTACGGCAGCTTGTAGGGCACCGGGTCGATGCCGATGAGCGCCTGCACGAAGAGATAGCCCACGATGAGGAAGTGCACGATCATCCACTCGTGCCCGAGGTGGTCGACCGTGGCCCAGCGGAACAGCGGCGTGTAGTAGAACGCCACCAGGCTGGTGGCGAACAGCACTCCGGCCACGACGGGGTTGGCGATCACCGTCGCCACCCGGGAGTGCACGGCGAGCAGGATCCACTCGCGCATGCCGCGGCTGCCGTCGTCGCGCTTGCGGATGGCGCGGAGCGCGAGCGTGACCGGGCCGGCGGGTACGAGCAGGAGCGGCACCATCATGCTGAGGGTCATGTGGCCGAACATGTGCGCGCTGAACAGGATGTCCTGGTAGACGTTGAGCGGCCCGTTCGTCACGAAGAACAGCAGCAGCATGCCCGCCACCCAGAGCACGGGGCGGTACCACGGCCACCGGTCGCCGCGGCGGCGCAGGCGGATGACCCCGGCCAGGTAGAAGACGATGCCGAAGCCGCAGACGAGAACCCAGATGAGGTCGACGTTCCACTGCCCGAGCAGCTGCGGGAACACGGGCTCGGGCGGGAGCGGCTCTCCGGTGAGGATCTGCGCGGCCGTCTGCTCGGGCGGCACCGTCTCGGGCACCGGGGTGGCGGTACGGGCGAGGGCCGCGGCGAACCCCGTGGCGATGCCCATGAAGCCGAGCTCGGCCACGACCAGCCACCAGAAGTGCCGGCGCCTGCCCGAGGTGGCGAGCCGCGCGATGACGAAGCGGCGGTGGATCGCCCCGATGACCCCGAGCGCGAGCAGTGCCCCCACCTTCACGAGCACGAGCACGCCGTACGGGGTGAGCAACCGGTCGAGGGTTCCGACGCGCAGCTCGGCGCTCACATAGCCCGACGCCGCCACCACCACGAAGCACACCAGCGCTACGCTCGAGTAGCGCGACACCACCTCGACCAGGGCTCCGGTCTCGATCTGCCGGCTGAGCAGCGCGATCACCACGAGACCGCCGAGCCAGGCGGCGGCGAAGATGATGTGCAGACCCAGGGCCGTGATGGCCGCGTCGTGCCCGTTCACGCCCGCGGCGTGGCCCTGCTGCGCCATCGGCCACAGGCTCGCCACCGCGAACAGGCCCACGAAGAACAGCGCCGTCTGGTTGCGCACCGCGAAGCAGAGCACGGTCACCGCGGCACCCATGAGCGTGGTCTGCAGCCACGCCTGGCCGAGGGCGATCTGGGTGAGGAACTGGCCGAGCCCCTGGCCGAAGGCGTCGTCGAGGCTGAATGCCCGGGCGGTGACGCTGAGGTAGGAGAAGAACCCGGTGAGTGCGGCGGCTACCGTGAACACGGCGGCGGATGCGGCGGCCACGTCGAGTGAGCGGGCGTAGGCCTTCGAGCCGGCCGGGAACACGAACAGGGTGAGCCCGATGGCGCCGATCATGCCCGAGGCGCCGAGGTTGACCAGCATGGTCGAGGCCGGGAGCCCGTAGCGCACCACGGCGCCGGGGTCTTCGAGGAGCTGCGGTGCCGCTCCGCCGCCGATGGCCAATGCCACCAGGAGTGCGAGGAACGAGACCGCGACGAGGGCGGCCGGTCCGGCGATCCGCACGACTCTTGGCACCGGACTACTTTACGCGGCCCGGATGTGCGCCGAGCACGGCCAGGGGCCCGGCTGCCCACCCGGCAGCTGTGAGCATCCCGGGAATGCGAAAGGGCGCCGACCGGAGTCGACGCCCTTTCGGGTGGTGCGGTGTCGCCTTACTTGGCGGCGGCCTTCAGCTTCGAGCCGGCCGAGATCTTCACGGAGTGGCCCGCAGGGATCTCGATGGTCTCACCGGTCTGCGGGTTGCGGCCGGTGCGAGCGGCGCGCGAGGTGCGCTCGACGGCGAGCCAACCCGGAATGGTGACCTTGGTGCCGCTGGCGACGGAGTCGGCCAGGGTGGAGAAGAGAGCGTCGAGCACCTCGTTGACGGAAGCCTGCGTCTGGCCGGAAGCGGCAGCGACGGCGGCGACGAGCTCGGTCTTGTTGAGTGACTTGTCAGCCATTTTAAGGTGTCCTCCTCGGACCTCTTCGCTACCGGGGTAGCAGTGTGTTCTGGAACGGTCCGGCCACCAGGGCCAGTGTCGTTGGTCGGTACGACCGTGGGTAACTTACCAGCTGGACTTCGTAATGCCCGGCAACTCGCCCCGGTGCGCCATGTCGCGGAACCGCACACGCGAGATGCCGAACTTGGTCAGCACTCCACGGGGACGGCCGTCGACGGCGTCGCGGCTGCGCACCCGGATGGGCGACGCGTTGCGGGGGAGCTTCTGCAGGCCCACGCGGGCGGCCTCGCGCTCCTCGTCGGTGGAGGCGGGGTTCACCAGCGCCTTCTTCAGCTCGAGGCGCTTCGCGGCGTAGCGCTCCACGACCACCTTGCGCTGCTCGTTGCGCGCGATCTTGCTCTTCTTGGCCATGTGCTTAGCGCTCCTCTCGGAAGTCGACGTGCTTGCGGATGACCGGGTCGTACTTCTTCAGCACGAGGCGGTCGGGGTCGTTGCGGCGGTTCTTCTTGGTCACGTAGGTGTACCCGGTGCCGGCCGTCGAACGGAGCTTGATGATGGGACGGACGTCTTGCTGCTTCGCCATTAGAGCTTCACCCCACGAGCCTGGATGTCTTTCACGACGGCCTCGATGCCACGGGCGTCGATGACCTTGATGCCCTTCGCGCTCACCGTGAGGGTGACGCTACGGCGAAGCGACGGCACGTAGTACGTCTTCTTCTGCACGTTCGGGTCGAAACGGCGCTTGGTGCGCCGGTGCGAGTGCGAGATGTTGTGCCCGAAGCCGGGAACGGCTCCAGTCACCTGGCACACTGCTGCCATTGGTTCCTCCATTTGGTTACCGTGAGACGAGCGCCTCACCCAAGATGACTTGTCGGCGGATGCGGCCTGTGCCGCACCCACAATGGGCGGAGGATTCCACCCAACCTGAGAAGCTTACACCATCCTCCGCACGCGCCGCGAGGGTGTCACGCGGTCGGCACGCAGGCCGAGCAGAAGCCGAAGATGTCGACCACGTGCTCGGGCCGGCTGAAACCGTGCAGGCGCGCGGTGCGCTGCGCCCACTCCTCCACCTCGTCGGCCTCGATCTCGACGGTCAGCCCGCAGCTGCGGCAGATGAGGTGGTGATGGTGCTCGAGCGAGCAGGCGCGGTAGAGCGACTCGCCCTCGGGCGACTGCAGCGAGTCGGCCTCGCCCTCCTGCGCCAGGTCGGCCAGCGCACGGTAGACGGTGGCGAGGCCGATCTGCGAACCGGTGTTCTTGAGCGAGGAGTGCAGAGTCTGCGCGCTCACGAATCCCATCTGCGTGCCGAGCGCGGAGCGCACGGCCTCGCGCTGCCAGGTATTGCGCTTCATGACCTCACCGATCCCAGGGACTTCGAACCCCTCCACCGTAGTGCCGCCAGCTTGGAGATCCCCAGGGCGAGCACGAGGAACAGTGCGGCCGTGAGCGAAATCGCCGCACCCGCGGCCACCCCGAGCATCCGTGACGCCACGACGCCGATCACACCCGACAGCGCACCGAGCATGGGCGCGAGCACGAACAGCTGAGTGGTGGTGCGCGCGATCAGCCTGGCCGCCGCCGCGGGCGCGGCGATGAGCGCCAGCGCGAGGATCGCCCCGACCGCCGGCATGGCGGTGACCACCGTGAGCACGATGAGCGAGAGCACCACGGTCTCGATCACCCACGGCCGGTATCCCGCCGCGCGGAACCCGGCCGGGTCGAGCGTGGAGAACAGGATCTCCTTGCCCGTGCCGAGCAGCACGAGCACCGTCACCACGAGCACCGCGGCGGCGACCACGAGATCGCTGTCGGTGGTGTTGAGGATGGAGCCCACGAGATAGCTGTCCACGTGGATCGGCAGGTCGGGGAAGAACGCCTGCGCGAACACCCCGAGCGCGAACCCCGCCGTGAGCACGACGCCCGAGGCCACCTGCGACCCCTGCCGGGTGACCCGGCCGAGCATCGTCATGGCCACGATGAGCAGCACGCTCGAGGCCAGCGCCCCGACCATGATGTCGACCCCGATCGCCGCCGCGACCACCGCCCCGGGGAACGTGGCGTGGGTGAGTGCCTGCGTGAAGAAGGCCCGGCGGCGCAGCACCACCACGGTGCCCACCAGCCCGCAGAGCACTCCGATCACCACGGCGACGACGAGCGCCCTCTCGTAGTACCCCATCAGGCGGCCACCTCGGCAGCCCGGGCCCGCGCACGCGCGCGCACCCGGCGCATCCCGTCGACCGTGACCCGGCCGAGCAGCACGATCAGGTAGGCGGCCACGACCACGAGCACCACCGTCGCCCCGCTGGGCGCCGGCACGCCCGCGCCCACCGAGAGCGCGTAGGCGACGCTGAGGCCGAGCCAGCCGGCGAGCGCGGCGAACGCCGCCGCGATGGCCACGATCACCCCGATGCGCCCCGCCACCAGCCGACCCACGGCACCCGGCACGATGAGCACCGCCAGCACCAGCAGGTTGCCCACCGCGTTGGATGCGGCCACCACCACGAGCGCGATCGCCACGTTGAGCACGAGGTCGAGGGCGAGCACCCGGTAGCCCGCCGCAGCGGCACCCTCTTCGTCGAAAGCCCGGAACAGCTGCCCCTTGAAGGTCACCAGCACGAGCACCAGGGCGAGCCCGCACACCACCGCCGTCTGCACCAGGTCGGAGTCGGTCACGGTGAGCAGCCGCCCGAACAGCAGCTGGTCGAGCTGCCCCACGTAGTCGCTCTGCGTCGAGACCACGAGGATGCCGATGGAGAACATGCCCGTCAGCACGATCGCCGTGGAGGCGTCGGAGGTGACCGCTCGGCGCGTGACGAGGGTGAGCACGACGGCCGCCACGACGGCCGCCACGACCGCACCGGCATAGAGACCCTCACGGCCGGAGAGCACGTAGCCGATGACGAGTCCGGGGAAGACCGCGTGCACGAGGCCATCGCTCACGAACTCGAGCGCGCGCAGGTTGACGAGTACGCCGATGACACCCGCCACCACGCTCAGCACCACGAGCACGGCGAGAGCCTTCGCCATGAACGGGAGGGCGAAGGGGTCGATCAGGACGGCGACGAGGTCCACCGCGGTCAGAGCTCGACGTCGCTGAAGGTGTTGTGCACGTTGGGCAGGGTGAGCACGCTCTCGCGCTCGCCGAACGCGAGCTGGCGGCCGTTCAGCAGCAGCACGCGGTCGCACACCTGCCGGGCGAGGTCGAAGTCGTGGGTGGAGACGAGCACCGCCACGCCCCGGCTCTTGAGGTCGCGGAGCGTCGTGACCAGCGCGTCGCGGTTGCTCTGGTCGAGGCCGTTGAAGGGCTCGTCGAGCAGCAGCAGCTCAGGCGACGACACGATGGAACGGGCCAGGATGCCCCGCTGCTGCTGCCCACCGGAGAGGTCGCCGAAGCGCCGCTTGGCCCTGTCGGAGAGGCCCACCGCGGCGAGCGCCGACTCGACGGCCGCGCGGTCGGCGGCCCCGGGCATCCTGAACCAGCCGAGGCCGCGATAGCGGCCCATCATGACGACCTGCTCGAGCGTGACCGGGAACTGCGGGTCGAGGTCGTCGTGCTGCGGCATGTAGCCGATGCGCGAGGCGTAGGAGCGGTGGCCCGTCGAGCCCGCCACCTCGATGCGCCCCGAGACGAGCGGCACGGCACCGAGGATGCCCTTCAGCAGCGTGGACTTGCCCGCGCCGTTGGGCCCGATGAGCGCCACTGCTTCGCCGGGGTGCACCTCGATCGAGACCCCTTCGAGCGCGGTGCGGGCGCCGTAGGCGAACGTGGCGTCCTGCACGCGCAGCACGGCGCCCACCGCGGCCGGGGCGACGGTGGGCTCGGATGCCGTGGGCGGGGTCACGCGGCTAGTCTTCCAGGTCTGCCGGGAGCGCGCTGGGGGTCACCCCCCACGACTCGAGGATGACGGTGGCGTTGTGCACCTGCGAGTCGATGTAACTGGCGCCGTCGCTGCCCGCCGGGCCGAGCGAGTCGCCGTAGAGGGCCTCGTCGCCCGAGTAGACCTTCACCCCGGCCTCGGAGGCGATGGTGTCGGCGGCCCGCGGCGAGATGGAGGCCTCGGAGAACACGGCCTTCACCCCGGTCGCCTTGATGGCGGCGACGAGCTCGTCGATCTGCGCCGCGCTCGGCTCGGCGTTGTCGTCGAAGCTCGGGATGACCGAGCCGACATAGGTGATGTCGTAGGCGTCGACGAAGTAGGTGAAGGCGTCGTGGTTCGACACCAGCAGGCGCTCGGCCTCCGGGACGGTGTCGACGTTCTCGCGGATCCAGGCGTCGAGCTCGGTGAGCTTCGCCTCGTACGCGGTGGCGTTGGTGGCGAAGTCGGCGGCGGCGGCCGGGTCGGCCTGCTCGAGACCGTCGGCGATGGTGGCGACCATGCGGCTCGCGAGGGCGGGGTCGGTCCAGATGTGCGGGTTGCCGGCCTCGTGGGCGTGGTCATCGGCCTCGTCGGTGTGCTCGGACTCCGCCTCGTCGGAGTGGTCCTCGTCGGCATGGTCGTCCGCGTGCTCGTCCTCGGCGTGATCGTGGTCGTCGCCCGCCTCGTCGTCGGAGAGCTCGATGCCGGTCGACGCGTCGATGGTCACCCCGGCGAAACCCGAGGCGCTGATGGCGTCGTCGAGCCACTCCTCGAGGCCGGCGCCGTTGATGACGAGCACGTCGGCCGAGGCGAGGGCGCTCAGGTCGGCCGCCGAGGGGTCGTAGCTGTGGGCGCTCTGGTTGGGCTGGATGAGCTGGGTCACGTCGGCCGCGTCGCCGGCCACCTCGCGGGTGAAGTCCGCGACCTGGGTGGTGGTCGCCACCACCTTGAGGGTCGAACCCGCGGCGGCGGTGGCACCCGCATCCGTCGAGGCGGCACCCGTGGCGCAGCCGGTGAGGGCGAGCGCCGAGGCGGAGACGAGCACGGGCAGGATCAGGGCGTTTCTCTTCACGCCTCGATCTTATTGATAATGATTGTCAATACCAAATCCGCCCGGCCGTCGCCGGTCACGACTCAGTCCAGCAGCAGCGCGGGCTCCTCCAGGATCGACGCCACGTCGGCCACGAACCGGCTTGCCACGTCGCCGTCCACCACGCGGTGGTCGAAGCTCGCACCGACGGTCGTGACGAAGCGCGGGCGCACCTCGCCGTCGACCACCCACGGCTTCTGCTTGATGGTGCCGAGCGCCACGATCCCCACCTCGCCGGGGTTGAGGATGGGCGTGCCGGTGTCCATGCCGAACACCCCGATGTTCGTGATGGTGATGGTGCCGTCGGCCATGTCGGCGGGGGAGGTGCGGCCCTCGCGCGCCGTGAGGGTGAGCTGCTCGAGCGCACCCGCGAGCGTGCGCATCGACATGTCCTGCGCGTCTTTGATGTTGGGCACGATCAGCCCGCGCGGCGTGGCCGCGGCGATGCCGAGGTTCACGTAGTTGCGCACGATGATCTCCTTCTCGGTGAACGCCGAGTTGACCATGGGGTTGCGCTGCACGGCCCAGATGATGGCCTTGGCCATGATGAGCAGCGGTGAGATCTTCACGCCGGTGAAGTCGGTCGAGGTCTTCAGCCGCTTGACGTACTCCATGGTGCGGGTGGCGTCGACGTCGACGAAGAGCGACACGTGCGGCGCGGTGAACGCGGAGGTCACCATCGCCTTCGCGATCTGCTTGCGCATCCCCTTCACCGCGATGCGCTCCTCGCGCACCGGGGCCCACTGCGGGGTCTCGATGTTGTGGAACACCTTCGCCTGGTCGGCGTGCCGGATGACGTCCTCCCGCGTGATGTCGCCGATGACGCCGGTGGGTGTGACCTCGTTGAGGTCGACCCCGAGGTCTTTGGCCAGCTTGCGGATGGGCGGCTTGGCGATCACGGGCACGCCCGGGATGGGCTGGTGCACGCGGGCGGCGCGCTCGGCCGGGCGGCGCGCATCGACCGCCTCGCCGATCGCGGGGATGGCGGCACGGGCGCCGGTGCGGCCGCTGCGTCGGCTGGTGACGTGGCCCTTGATGCCGTAGCCCACGAGCACGGCGCCGGAGCCGGAGGGTGCGGGCGGCGCGCTCGCCTCCTCGACCGGCGCAGCAGCGACCGGCGCGGCAGCGGGCGCCGCCGCGGCGGCCGCCTCCTGCTCGAGCACCTCGTGCGGGGGCGGAGCCTCCTCGCCGTCGGTTGCGGCCACCGAGATGATGGGCGTGCCCACGTCGACCGTGGTGCCCTCGCTCACCAGGATGCCCTCCACGGTGCCCGCGAAGGGCGAGGGCAGCTCCACGAGCGACTTCGCGGTCTCGATCTCGACGAGTACCTGGTTGATGGCGATGGTGTCGCCGGGAGCGACCTTCCACGCGACGATCTCGGCCTCGGTGAGACCCTCGCCCACGTCGGGGAGGTGGAACAGGGAACTGGTCATCGGAGTCTCCTCGCCTAGTACGCCATCACGCGGTCGACCGCCTCCATGACGCGGTCGGCGTCGGGGAGGTAGAGGGTCTCGAGCTTGGCCGGGGGGAACGGGGTGTCGAAGCCGGAGACCCGCAGAACGGGGGCCTGCAGCGAGTAGAAGCAGCGCTCGGCGACCGTCGCGGCGATCTCGGAGCCGAGGCTCACGAACCCGGGCGCCTCCTGCGCGATCACGAGGCGGCCGGTCTTGGTGACGGAGTCGACGATCGGCCCGTAGTCGACCGGGCTGAGCGACCGCAGATCGATGACCTCGACACTCACGCCCTCCTCGGCGGCGATCTCGGCGGCCTGCAGCAGCACGCTCACCATGGCGCCGTGGGCGAGCAGCGTGACGTCGGTGCCGGTGCGCACCACGCGGCTGGCGTGCAGCGGCGCCGCGGTGCCGGCGAAGTCGACCGGGCCCTTGGGCCAGTAGCGGCTCTTCGGCTCGAAGAACATGACGGGGTCGTTGGAGGCGATGGCCTCCTGGATCATCCAGTAGGCGTCGTTCGGGGTGGACGGGCTCACCAGGCGCAGGCCCGCCGTGTGGGCGAAGTACGCCTCCGGGCTCTCCTGGTGGTGCTCGACCGCACCGATGTGCCCGCCGTAGGGCACCCGGATGACCACGGGCATCGAGAAGGCGCCCTGGCCGCGGTTGGTGAGCTTGGCCAGCTGGGAGGTGATCTGGTCGAAGGCCGGCCAGATGAAGCCGTCGAACTGCACCTCGCACACGGGCCGGTAGCCCCGCATGGCCAGGCCGATGGCGGTGCCGACGATGCCCGACTCCGCCAGCGGGGTGTCGACCACCCGCTGGGCGCCGAACTCCGCCTGCAGGCCCTCCGTCACCCGGAACACCCCGCCCAGCCGGCCGATGTCCTCACCCATGAGCAGCACCTTCGGGTCGTCGGCGAGCGCCTGACGAAGGCCCGCGTTGAGCGCCCTGGCCATCGGCAGCTCCTCGACCCGGGCGACGGGCGAGGTCGCAGCCGCGACCTCCTGCACCGGCGACACGTCGATGGTCATGACAGTTCCTCCTCGAACGAGGCCTCGTAGCGTTCCAGCCAGAGCTTCTGCTCGGCCATCACGGGGTGGGGCTCGGAATACACGTGGTCGAACATGCTCGACGCCGGCGGCGGCTCGATGGCGAGGGTGCGGTGGCGGATGTCGGCCGCGAAGTCCTCGGCCTCGGCGGCGACCTCGGCGAAGAATCCGTCCGACTCGCCGAGCGAGCGCAGGTACTTCTCCATGCGCACGATGGGGTCGCGCGCGACCCAGTAGGCGTGCTGCTCGGGGTCGGCGTACTTCGACGGGTCGTCGGAGGAGGTGTGGGCCCCGATGCGGTAGGTGAGCGCCTCGATGAAGCGCGGGCCCTCGCCGGCGCGCGCCTGGTCGAGGTAGGCGGAGGTGACCGCGAAGCTCGCCAGCGGGTCGTTGCCGTCGATCTGCACGCTCGGGATGCCGAAGCCGCGCGAGCGCAGGTAGAGGGGAGTGCGCGACTGGGTCGTCACGGGCACCGAGATGGCCCACTGGTTGTTCTGCAGGAAGAACACGTTGGGGCTCTGGTTCGAGGCCGAGAACACGAAGGCCTCGTTCACGTCGCCCTGCGAGGTGGCGCCGTCGCCGAAGTAGCAGAGCACCGCGGTGTCGACCTCGGGGTCGCCGGTGCCGACGAGCCCGTCGCGCTGCACGCCCATCGCGTATCCGGTGGCGTGCAGCGAGTGCGAGCCGATCACCAGGCAGTAGGTGTGCACGTTGCCGTTGGTGGGGTCGTTCGGGTTCCAGCCGCCGTGGGTCACGCCGCGCAGCAGCCGCACGATGTCGAGCATCTCCACGCCGCGCACGTGGGCGACGGCGTGCTCGCGGTAGGAGGGGAAGATGTGGTCCTGCGCCCGGGCGGCGAAGGCGGAGCCCACCTGGGCGCCCTCCTGACCGTGGCTCGGCACCCAGAGCGCCATCTGACCCTGCCGCTGCAGGTTGATGCCCTCCTGGTCGAAGCGCCGCACGACGGCCATGTGCCGGTAGAACTCGCGCAGCGTGGTCTCGTCGAGCAGGTCGAGGCGGTCGGCGAATGCCTCCGCCTCGGGAGTGGGCGCGAACTCACCGTCGGGCGTGAGAAAGCTCACGGGCTTCGGCGTGGTGATGTCCAGGGCGTCGCTCATGCGAGCAACCTCGCAATCTCTTCTGAGGCGTCGAGCACGTTCTGCACCGACTCGGCCTCGCCGATGGTGAGCCGGATGCCGTCGGGCAGGTACGCGCGCGCCACGATGCCGTGGCGGCGGAACACCTCGAGGGCCTCCTCGGTCTTCGGTCCCGTGGGGTACCAGAGGAAGTTGCCGTGGGGGCGCGGGATGCTCGCCCACCCCTGCTCGAGCAGCGCGTCGTAGACGGCGTCGCGGCGGGAGGAGATCTCGGCCACCCGGTGGCGCAGCTCGTCGCCGCGGTCGAGCGAGGCGATCGCGGCGAGCTGGGCGTGGTCGGTGAGGCTGAGCGGCACGATGGTGGTGCGGGCGGCCGCGAGGATCGCGGGCGAGCCGATGCCGTACCCGATGCGGAGGCCCGCCAGACCGTACGCCTTGGAGAAGGTGCGCAGGATGACGAGGTTCGGGTAGCGGCGCACCAGCCGGCGGCCGTTCACGGCGGCCGGGTCGGTGACGAACTCGGCATAGGCCTCGTCGAGGATGACGAGCACGTCGGTGGGCACCTTCGCCATGAAGGCCTCGAACTCCTCGGCCGTCACCACGCTCGAGGTGGGGTTGTTGGGGCTGCACACGAGCACGAGCCGCGTGCGCTCGGTGACGGCGGCGGCCATCGCGACGAGGTCGTGGCGGTGGTCGGGCGTGTTCGGCACCGGCACCTTGGTGGCGCCCGGCAGCACGGTCATCCACGGGTAGACCTCGAAGGAGCGCCAGGAGTACACGACCTCGTCGCCGTGCCCGGCCGCGGCGAGCGTGAACTGCATGAGCAGCGCCACCGAGCCGGCGGCGACGATCACCTCGTCGGGCTCCACGCCCCACTCCGCCGCGAGCCGGCCGGTGATCTCGGGGGCGGCGGCGTTCGGGTAGCGGTGCAGCTGCCGGGTGGCGGCGTCGACCGCCTCGAGCACGCCGGGCAGCGGGTCGTAGGGGTTCTCGTTCGACGAGAGCTTGAACCCGGTGGGGGCGGCCTGACCCTGGCGGTACGCCGGGAGGGCCAGGATCTCGGGCCGCAGCTTCACGGGAAGATGCGGCGTCACCGGGCTGTGCAGGGGGCCGGAGCTCATCCGCCCATCATAGTTTGGGCTGTGAAAGCGGGCCGGGAATATGAGTGGCCTCCCACTCCTCGGCCAGCATCGCGAAGACGAGCGTGTCTGTCCATTCCCCCTTGAAGTACTCGTCGCGCACGAAGTGCGCCTCCTGGCGAAAACCCAGTCGGGTCAGAAGGCGCGCCGAATCACCGTTCCGCGCATCCAGCCGCGCGATCACGCGGTGCAGGCCGAACTCGCCGAAGGCCAGACGCAGCATCGCGCCCGCTGCCTCCGTGGCATACCCCTGCCCGTGCACGTCTGAGGCGAACGCGTAACCCAGCTCGCCCCGCGCATCCGTGGCACTGTCGTACTTCAGCAGCACCTCGCCGATCACCCGTCGCTGCTCGCGCAGCTCCACGGCGAGCACCAGCCACTCGCCCTCCTCGCCCACGATGCCCTGACGGACGCGCGCGGCGAGCGCCTCGGCCACCTGCGCCCGGGTGCGCACCGGCCACGGGATGTACCGCACCACCTCGGGGTCGGAATGGTAGCGCACCAGATCGTCGAGATCGTCGTGGCGGTGCGGTCGCAGGTCGAGATGAGGGGTCACGACGGGGTAGGAAGGGGACCACGGGATGCTCACCATGCATCGACTCTGCACCACCCGGTCTGGGATAGTGGGCTCATGCGCAGATTCCTGGTCTCCCTGGTCGCGAACGCGATCGCCCTATGGCTCACGACCCTCATCGTGGCCGGGGTGAAGATCGACGCCTTCGGCGACGGCGGAGTGTTCGAGACCATCGTCACCTACCTGTTCGTGGCGTTCGTGTTCGGCCTCGTGAACGGCATCATCGGCAGCATCATCCGTGTGGTCGCCTTCCCGCTCTACATCCTCACCCTGGGCATCCTGGCGCTGTTCGTGAACGCGCTGCTGCTCTGGCTCGTCTCGGTGGTCACCGGATGGTTCGGCTTCGGGCTCACCGTCGCCGGCTTCTGGTGGACGGTGCTCGGCGCGCTCGTGCTGGCCATCCTCTCCGCCATCATCGGCGCCATCCTCCGGCCGCTCGCCGGCCGCAAGGGCCGCTGACCGCCGCACGAGCCTCCGCTGCTGCGACAATGGATGCCATGACGTCAGACCCCGCCGAGCCGCAGGATCAGGCGTTCCGCATCTGCATGGTGTGCACCGGCAACATCTGCCGCTCCCCGATGGCCGAGATCGTGCTGCGCGACCTGGTCGAGAAGGCCGGGCTCTCCGACCGCGTCGTGGTCACCTCGGCCGGCACGGGGGAGTGGCACGTGGGCGAGCACGCCGACCCGCGCACCGTCTCCGCCCTCGAGCGGCAGGGCTTCGACGGTTCTGGGCACCGCGCCCGTCAGTTCGACGCCTCGTGGTTCGACTCGCTCGATCTCGTGATCGCGCTCGACCGCAGCCACGAGCGGGTACTGCGCTCGTGGGCCCGCTCCGACGACGACCGGCAGAAGGTGCGCCTGCTGCTCGGCTTCGACGCCGACTACGCCGGCCGCTCCGACGTGCCCGACCCCTACTACTCCGACGAGGCCATGTTCGACTCGGTGCTGGCGATGGTGGAGCACTCCTGCCGGGCCCTGTTCCGTCAGCTCGAACCCGCCTTCCGCCGCAGCACGCCCGTGCTCTGAACCGCGCCCCGCATCCGACACCCCGCCCCGCCGCCCCGAAAGAACGCCATGCCTCCCCTGCCCCCTCAGCCCATCAGCCCTCTCGACGGCCGCTACCGCCCCGCCGTCGGCGAGATCGGCGAGTTCCTCTCCGAGGCCGGCCTCAACCGCGCGCGGGTGCACGTGGAGATCGACTGGCTGCTCTACCTCACCGACCACTCGCTTATCGGCTCCGAGCCGCTCGACGCCGAGCTCGCCCGGCGGCTGCGCGCGGTGGTGCAGGAGTTCGGTCAGGCCGACATCGACGAGATCGCGGCGTTCGAGGCCACCACCAAGCACGACGTGAAGGCGGTGGAGTACTACGTGCGTCGCCGGCTCGACGAGCTCGGTCTCACCGCCATCGGCGAGCTCACCCACTTCGGGTGCACGAGCGAGGACATCAACAACCTCTCCTATGCGCTCACCATCCGCTCGGCCGTCACCGAGGTGTGGCTGCCCGCCTTCACGGCCGTCATCGACGAGCTGCGCCGCCAGGCCGTGCTCTACCGCGACGTGCCGATGCTCGCGCACACGCACGGCCAGCCCGCCACGCCCACCACCATGGGCAAGGAGCTCGCGGTGAACGTGCACCGGCTCGAGCGCGTGAAGGCGCAGATCGAGGGCACCGAGTACCTCGGCAAGTTCTCGGGCGCCACCGGCACCTTCGCCGCCGACCTCGTGGCCGACCCGGCGGTCGACTGGCAGGCGGTCTCGCGCGGCTTCGTCACCTCGCTGGGGCTCGAGTGGAACCCGCTCACCACCCAGATCGAGTCGCACGACTGGCAGGCGGAGCTGTACTCCCGCATCAGCCACGCCAACCGCATCCTGCACAACCTCTGCACCGACGTGTGGACCTACATCTCGATCGGGTACTTCACCCAGATCCCGGTCGCCGGCGCGACGGGGTCGTCGACCATGCCGCACAAGGTGAACCCCATCCGGTTCGAGAACGCCGAGGCCAACCTCGAGCTCTCCAGCGCGCTGCTCGACTCGCTCGCCTCCACGCTGGTCACCTCGCGGCTGCAGCGCGACCTCACCGACTCGAGCGCCCAGCGCAACATCGGGGTGGCGCTCGGGCACTCGGTGCTCGCGCTCGACAACATCCGCGGCGGGCTCGGGCAGATCGCGCTCAACGAAGACGCGCTGGCCCGAGACCTCGACGCCAACTGGGAGGTGCTCGGCGAGGCCATCCAGACGGTGGTGCGCGCCGAGGTGACGGCCGGCCGCTCGTCGATCGTCGACCCGTACGCGCTGCTCAAGGAGCTCACGCGGGGCCGCCGCATCGGACAGGCCGAGCTGGTGGAGTTCGTGCAGGGGCTCGACATCGGCGACGAGGCGAAGGCCCGGCTGGTGGCGCTCACGCCCGCCGGCTACACCGGACTGGCCTCGCAGCTCGTGGAGCACATCCTGTAGCCCACGCCCGCCGTCGGCACCGCCGCCCGCGGGCTAGTGCGACGGCGGCGGCAGCTCGTCGTCGTCGATCTCGTGCTGCTCGATCTCGTTCGGCTTGATCGAGAGCGAGAACATCGCCATCACCACCAGCGTCACGATGAACGCCAGGCCGAAGAAGATGAGCGAGAGCACGATTTCGCGCGTGGTGAAGAGCACCACCAGGCCCACGAAGAGCGAGAGGATGCCGGACAGGACGAGAAGTTCGACGGGCTTCAGCCGGTCGCGCCTCGAGGGTTGGTTCACGATGCCTTTCCACTTCGCACGGCCGGTGCCGCCTGGGTGCCCCAGCGCAGCGACAGGCCCGCGATCACGAGGAACAGCCCCACGATCGCGCCGTAGGCCCCGAGCATGCCGACCACGAACACCGGGTCGGTGGGGAAGAAGATGAGCACCAGGGCGAACACGACCGTGAGTGCGCCGACGATGGCCCAGTCGCGCGAGGCCGGGTTCTTGGTGGTGCGGAGCCCCACGTAGAGCTCGAGAAAGCCGCTGATGGCCGAGTTCATGGTGGCGCAGAAGAGCAGGAAGCCGAGCCCGCCGCCGTTCATGACGAGGGCCAGCGCACCGAACACGACTCCGGAGGCGCCCTGGATGACGAAGGCGACCCGCACGGGCTTTTCGACGACGTAGCGCCAGGACAGCGCCCCCACGATCACGCCCGAGACGATCGCGAAGACCCCGTAGGCCAGAAGCCCCACCTGCGCGGAGTGGTTCGAGGTGAAGGTGATGACCAGCGCCGTCACGATGAAGGGGATGGCCCTCGCCACCGGGACGCCCCAGTAGGGCGACCGCGGGAGGGTTCGGGTTGCGTCGGTCACGCCTCCAGTTTATTGCCCCTCGCCTGGGAGCCCCGCCGCGCGGGGTGGGAGGGCCACCAGAAGGCGTCGCCGGTGAGGAACACCAGCGAGGGCACGAGCACCGTGCGCACCACGAGGGTGTCGAGCAGCACGCCGATGCACACGATCACGCCGATCTGCGTGAGCGCCACCACGGGCAGCACCCCCAGCACCGCGAACACCGCCGCGAGCAGGATGCCGGCGCTCGTGATGACCCCGCCGGTCGAGCTCAGCGCGCGCACCATGCCCTCCCGGGTGCCGTGGGCGACGGTCTCCTCGCGCGCCCGCGTCGTGAGGAAGATGTTGTAGTCCACCCCCAGCGCCACCAGGAAGAGGAAGGCGAAGAGCACCACGTTCGCATCGAAGGCGGGGAAGCCCATCAGGTTCTGGAAGATGAGGTTCGAGGCGCCGAGGCTCGCGAAGAAGGTGGCCAGCACGCTCGCGATGAGCAGCACCGGCGCCACGAGGGAGCGCAGCAGCAGGGCCAGGATGAGGAACACGATCGCCAGGATGAGCGGGATGATGAGCGCCTGGTCGGCTGCGGCCGCCGTGTTCTCGTCGAGGGCGGTCGCGTCGTTGCCGCCCACCAGGGTCTGGTCGAGGGGGGCGGGCGAGGACGCATAGTCGGTGCGCAGCGTCTGGATGAGGGTGAAGGCCTCGTCGCTCTGCGGCTCGGCGTCGAGGGTGAGGTCGAGCCGGGTGAGCCCGTCGTGGCTCTCGCCGGCGCGCACCGACACCACGCCGTCGACGCCGTCGGCGAGCGCTGTCGCGTCGGCGACCGCGGCGTCGGGGGTGAGCACGACCGTCTGGCCGGTGAGTCCGGCCCCGAAGGCCTCGTCGACGATGCGCTGGGCCACCACCGAGTCGGGGTCGCCGATGAGCTGGTCGGTCTGGGAGAGTCCGACCCGCCCGCCGTTCAGGCCGAGCGCCAGAGCGGCGATGCCGAGGGTCGCGACGACGGCGACGACGGCCGGGCGCCGCTGCACGCCGCGGCCGAGGCGCATCCAGACGCCCTTGTGCTCGGTGCCTACCCCAGCATCCTTCTGGACTCGCGGGATGAACGGCCAGAACAGGCCACGGCCGCACACCACGAGGGCGGCGGGCAGCACGATGAGCGCGAAGAGCACGGCGATGGCGACGCCGATGGCGCAGGCCACGCCGAGCGCGCGGTTGCCCGCCAGCTGGGCGAAGAGCAGCGTGAGCAGGCTGAGCGCGACGGTGCCGCCGCTCGCGGCGATGGCCGGCCCGGCACTCGTGACGGCGGTGAGCATGGCGCGGTGCCGGTCGTCGACCCGGGTGAGCTCTTCGCGGTAGCGGGCCACGAGCAGCAGGGCGTAGTTGGTGCCCGCGCCGAACACGAGCACCGAGAGGATGCCCGCGATGGAGGCGTCGACGGTGATGCCGAGGGGTTCGGCGAGGCTGGTCACCACGATGCGGGCGAGACCGTCGGCCGTGCCGACCACGGCGAGTGGCACGATCCAGAGCACGGGGCTGCGGTAGGTGATGATGAGCAGCACCGCCACCACGATCACGGTGACCAGCAGCAGGCGGAAGTCGGCTCCGGCGAAGGCGTTGCCGATGTCGGCCTGGAAGCCGAGCGGGCCGGTGAGCAGCGCGGTGAGGCCGTCGGGGAGGCCGTCGGCGGCGGTGGTGCGGATGCGCTCCGCCGCGGCCTGCACGTCGTCGTCGACCTCGGCCGCGTCCAGCGGCACGGCGACGAGGGCGGCGGTGCCGTCGTCGCTGAACTGGGGCACGACGGCCTGCGGGGCGATCGAGTCGCTCGCGAGGGCCTCGGCGCTGGCCGTGACGGCGGCCTTGTCGGCGTCGGTGAGGGCGTCGCCACCGCGGTCGTAGACCAGGATGGCTGCGGTGCTGTCGGCGCTCGGGAACTGTTCGAGCAGGGCCGAGACCTGGGCGGCCTCGCTGGAGTCCGGCAGCCCCGACTCCGGGTAGGAGTCGCTCGACCCCTTCGGGAGCAACGCGAACAGCAGCCCGATCGCCACGACCGAGAGGCCGAGCACCACCCAGGCCGTGCCGCGTCCGCTGATGAATCGGGCTATCGCGCGCATGGTGCGGTGGGCCTCGCTCTCTCTGATCACTTCTTACTAAGCAACTTAACTACCTAGAGGTTTAGCATGTCATCCATGACACATGGCCGCAACCCGGATGCGCCGTGGTCGCGCGACGAGCTCGCCGACTCGGGCGCGGGGCCGGCGAGCGGCATCGCCGTGGCCCTGCGAGACATCGATACCCACTCGCGGGCCTTCGAGCGAAAACTGGGTTCCGCCCTCGCGGTGAACCCCACCGATCTGGCGGCGATGCAGCACCTCATCCAGAACGGACCGCTCACGCCGAGCGAACTGGCCCTCCGCCTCGGGGTCACCACGGCGGCCTCGACCCTCGTGGTGGATCGCCTCGTCGCCCTGGGTCACGCCGAGCGCCACCCGCACCAGCACGATCGCCGCAAGATCGTCGTGGTGCCCTCCCGTGCATCCGTCGACCGCGCCGTCGACCTGCTCCTGCCCGTGATCGCCGGCATCGCGGGCGTCGTCGACGATCTCACCCCCGCCGAGCGCGCCACCGTCGAGCGCTTCCTCCACTCCGTCGACACCGTCTACCGCACCGCCGCCGAGGGGCCTTAGGGTCGTGACATGCGCATCGTCGTATCCGGCACGCACGCGAGCGGCAAGAGCACACTCGTCTCCGATTTCGCCTTGCTGTATCCGGCGTTCTCCGTGCTGCCCGACCCCTTCGAGCTGATCGATGAGGCCTGGGACGGTCCGGGCGCATCGTCTTTCGCACGCCAGCTCCGCCTCTCCGCGGCCCGGCTCGATCCGACCGAGACCCCGGGCGACCTCATCGCCGAGCGCGGCCCGATCGACTTTCTGGCATATCTTCTGGCATTCGACGCACTCGATCGCATGCCGGAGTCACCCGGGCTCCTGGCACGCTCCGCCGAGGTCACCCGCGATGCACTCCGCCACGTCGACCTGGTCGTGCTGCTGCCCTTGGCTCCCGCTGACGGAATCAGCATCGGAGTCGACGAAGATCCGGCGCTTCGGGATGCGATGAACGACGCCTTGCTCGACCTGGTGAACGACGACGACATCGTCGATGAAGGCGTCACCGTGATGGAGATCACGGGTGACCGAGATCGACGGCTGAGAATGCTCCAGGCTGTCGTCGGAGACCTCTCTCGGCGTTCCACGCCCTGACTCCGCGCTCCGTGCCGGACCGCCCGCGCGGCTACGCCGGCGGCATGTCGGCGAAGCGCGAGAAGTGCCCGTGGAAGCCGACGGTGATGGTGGCGGTGGGCCCGTTGCGGTGCTTGGCCACGATGAAGTCGGCCTCCCCCGCGCGCGGGTTGTCTTTCTCGTAGGCGCCCTCGCGGTGCAGCAGGATGACCATGTCGGCATCTTGCTCGAGCGAGCCCGACTCGCGCAGATCGCTGATGGCGGGCTTCTTGTCGGCGCGCTGCTCGGGACCACGGTTGAGCTGGGAGAGGGCGATCACGGGCACCTGCAGCTCCTTGGCCATGAGTTTGAGGGCACGCGAGAACTCCGACACCTCCTGCTGGCGGCTCTCCACCTTCTTGCCGCTGGTCATGAGCTGGAGGTAGTCGATGACGACGAGCTTGAGGCCCACCTTCTGCTTGAGGCGGCGGCACTTGGCCCTGATCTCGACCAGGGTCATGTTGGGGCTGTCGTCGATGTAGAACGGGGCGTCGTTGATGCGGCCGCGGGTGGAGGCCAGCGTGGTCCAGTCGCGGCCCTCGATGCGCCCCTTGCGCATGCTCTGCAGGGGCACGGATGCCTCTGCCGAGAGCAGGCGCATCGCGATCTCCGATCGCCCCATCTCGAGTGAGAAGAAGATCGACGGCATGTCGTTCTTGATCGAGGCCGCCCGGCAGAAGTCGAGCGCGAGAGTCGACTTACCGAGCGCCGGACGCGCGGCGACGATGATCATCTGGCCGGGGTGGAACCCATTCGTGAGATTGTCGAGATCGGCGAAGCCGGTGGGCACACCGGTCATCTGCCCGTCTTTGCCCGCCGCCGCCTCGATCTCGTCGATCGCCGCGGTGACCGCGACCGTGAGCGGCACGTAGTCCTCGGTCTCCACCCCGCCGTTGACGGCGTAGATCTCGGCCTGAGCGTTGTTCACGAGGTCGGTCACCTCGCCCTCACTGGCGTAACCCATCTGCACGATGCGCGTGCCGGCCTCCACGAGGCGCCTCAGCACCGCCTTCTCGGCCACGATGGAGGCGTAGTAGCCGGCGTTCGCCGCCGTGGGCACGAGACCCGTGAGCGTGTGCAGGTACTCGGCCCCGCCCGCGCGGGTGAGTTCGCCCGTCTTCGTGAGCTCGTCGGTGACGGCGATCACGTCGGTGGGCTCGCCGTGCGAGTAGAGGTTCAGCACGGCCTCGAAGATGACCTCGTGCTTGGGGATGTAGAAGTCGACCGCCCGCATCACCTCGACGACGTCGGCCACCGCGTCTTTGCTCAGCAGCATGCCGCCGAGGGCGCTCTGCTCGGCCAGGAGGTCGTGCGGGGGAGTGCGCTCCCCGGCCGGTCGGGATTCCCGGTCACCGGGGCGTGGCTGGTCTCCCGCGAGGCCGAGATGGGCGATCGACACGTGGTCTCCTCGTCATGAATCCGGTGGTGCGACAAGCAAATCGCCGACCACCGACATTCTCAAAATGGGGCTGTGGATAAGACTGTTGATGATCTGGGCGAAACGCCGGGCGCCGTGTGCACAAGGTGTGGACTACTCTGTGAACAACTCCGGTGCAACAACTTTCAAAGCTGATTTGATCGGGTATTTCGCTGTTCCACACACTGTGAGTAGACACATCCTTCGATCATCGCTTGAATGTTGAACTACTCACTGCACCCTGTGCACAGATCTGGGGAGAATCGGCGCGAAAAAGGGGTGCCGAGAGCCCGAGAGCTCTTGACACCCCTTCGTCGAATGGGCTACTTGGCCGCGACCACCTGGAGGGTGATGGTGGCCGAGACGTCGTCGCGCAGACGCACGATCGCCTCGTGGGTGCCCGTGGCCTTGATGGCCGTGGGGATCTCGATCTTGCGCTTGTCGAGGCTGCCGATGCCGGCCTCCGACACGGCGGCGGCGATGTCGGCGGTCTTCACCGAGCCGAACAGACGGCCGCCCTGACCGGCCTTGACGGTGAGCTTCACCGTGGTGGCCTCGAGGGACTGCTTGACGTGCTGCGCCTCCTCGATGGTGGCGAGCTCACGAGCGGCGCGAGCCGCCTTGATCTGCTCGACCTGCTTCTCGCCACCGCGGCTCCACGCCACGGCGAAGCCCTTCGGGATGAGGTAGTTGCGGGCGAAGCCGTTCTTGACCTCGACGACGTCGCCGGGGGCACCGAGACCGGTCACCTCGTGGGTGAGGATGAGTTTAGACATGTCGACGCTCCTTAGCGGCCCGAGCCGGCGTAGGGCAGAAGTGCCATCTCGCGGGCGTTCTTGACGGCACGGGCGATGAGGCGCTGCTCCTGGACGGAGACACCCGTGATGCGGCGGGCGCGGATCTTTCCACGCTCCGAGATGAACTTGCGGAGGGTCGCGACGTCTTTGTAGTCGATGACCCCGACGCGGATGGACTTCGCCGGGGCGGCGTTCTTCGCGCCCTTGGCGCCGCGGAGCGGCTTGCGGCGGTCGCCGCTTGACTTTCCAGCCATGGTGTTGGGTTCCTGTTCTGAAAGAAGAGAAGTTTAGAAGGGGGTGTCGTCGGCGTAGCTGCCGGGAGTGTTCCACACGTCGCCGCCCGAGCCGCCCGACGAGGAGGGCGCGGATGCGGCCCACGGCTCGTCGACGGCGGGCTGACCACCGCGGTTGCCGCCCCCGAAGGAGCCGCCGCCACCGGAGGTGGCGCGGGTGACCTGGGCGGTCGCGTAGCGCAGCGACGGGCCGATCTCGTCGACCTCGAGCTCGATCGCGGTGCGCTTCTCGCCCTCGCGCGTCTCATAGGAGCGCTGGCGCAGACGGCCGGTCGCGATGACGCGGCTGCCCTTGGTCAGCGACCCGGCGACGTGCTCGGCGAACTCGCGCCACACCGAGGCCCGGAGGAACAGCGCTTCGCCGTCCTTCCAGTCGTTGGCCGCACGGTCGAAGGTGCGCGGGGTGGAGGCGATCGTGAAGTTCGCGACCGCGAGCCCGTTCTGCGTGTAGCGCAGCTCGGGGTCGGCGGTGAGGTTACCCACCACGGTGATGACGGTCTCGCCGGCCATGACGACTACTCGGCGGCCTTGGCCGACGCGGCCTTGACGGCGGCGGCGGGCGACGCGGCGGATGCGGCGGGGGCGGCAGCGGGAGCAGCGGCCTTCGGGTTGGCGGCCTTGCGGGCGGCCTTCTCGTCGGCGAGCTTCGCGGCGGCGGCGACCTGGGCGATGGCCTCCTCGGCCCGCAGCACCTTGGTGCGCATGACGGCCTCGGAGAGCTTCAGCTGGCGGTCGAGCTCCTTGGTGGAGTCGGCGGTCGCGGTGAGGTTCACCACGGCGTAGATGCCTTCGCTCTTCTTGTTGATCTCGTAGGCCAGGCGACGACGGCCCCAGATGTCGACCTTGTCGACGGTGCCACCGGCGCCCCGGATGACGTTGAGGAACTTGTCGAGGCTCGGTGCCACGGTGCGCTCGTCGATCTCGGGATCGAGGATCACCATGAGTTCGTACTGATGCGTCACAAACCCACCTCCTTCGGACTAGAACGGTCACAGACGGTCTGTGACAGGAGGGTTCTGCATCGGTCTCGCACCTCGCGGAGAGTTCCGCAGGGCACAAGACAACCTGGGTAGCCTACCAGAATGCGTCTCGCACTGGTATCGCTGCACACCTCGCCGCTGGCCCGGCCGGGCGAGGGCGACGCGGGCGGGATGAACGTGGTGCTGGTGGGTCTCGCCGACGCGCTCACCGCATCCGGGGTCGAGGCGGTGCTCGTGACCCGTGCGGAGTCTCCGGATGCGCCGGGCCGGGTGGCGCACACGGCCGGCGGCACCCCGGTGCACCGGCTCGCCGCGGGGCCCCTCGCCCCCGTGGCCAAGTCGGCCCTGCCCCCTCTCGTGCCCGAGTTCGCCCGAGCTCTGGCGGGGCTCGGGCGCTTCGACGTGGTGCACTCGAACTACTGGCTCTCCGGGCTCGCCGGGCTCCCCGTGGCGCGTGCGACGGGCGCGCCCCACGTGCTGAGCCTGCACACGGTCGCCGCCCTGAAGAACTCCCGCCTCGCCGCCGGCGATCGGCCCGAACCCGCGGCGCGGCTCGAGGCCGAGCGGATGCTCGTGCGCGACTCCGACCTCACCCTGGCGCACACCGAGGCCGAGCGCTCGGCGATCCTCGACCACGATGAGGCGTCGCCCGAGCGCGTAGCCGTGGTGCCCCCCGGCGTCGACACCACGCTGTTCCACCCCGACCCGGCCACGCACCGCGGCGACCGACGCCCGTACCTGCTCGTGCTGGCGCGCATCCAGCCGTTGAAGGGGGTCGACCTCGCCCTGCGCGCATTCGCGCTGCTCCCCTCGCAGGCGCGGCCGCGCCTCGTGGTGGCCGGCGGGGTGAGTCCGGGCCACGAGGCCTACGGCGACGAGCTCGAACGGCTCGCCCGCGAGCTCGGCGTCGCCGACACGGTCGACTTCCTCGGCCCCCGCTCGCGCGAACAGGCCGCAGAGCTGCTGCGGGGAGCGGATCTCCTCCTGGTTCCCTCGCACTCCGAGACCTTCGGCCTCGTCGCCCTGGAGGCGGCCGCCAGCGGCACGCCCGTCGTGGCGGCGAGCTCCACCGGCCTGCTCGATTCGGTGGAGGACGGGGTGAGCGGCCTCCTGCTGCCCTCCCGCGAACCGGTGCTCTGGGCCGCCGCGATCGGCCGACTCCTCGACCACCCGTCCCGGCTGCGCGAGCTGAGCCGCACGGCGCAGGCGTTCGGGGCCCGCCGTTCCTGGTCCGCTGTGGCGGCGGACACCCTCCGGCACTACGAAGCACTCCTCGCCACGCCCACTCATCCGGAGGCACCATGACCGTCCCCCTCCCGCCCCACGACCCGGGTGCCCTCGCCCTCGCGGCGTTCGGCGCGCATCCGGTGTTCGTGCACGCCCACCCCGACGACGAGTCCATCTCCACCGGCGGCGCCCTGGCCGCCCTGGTGCAGGCGGGTGCCCAGGTGCTGCTCGTCACCGGTACTCGCGGCGAGCGGGGCGAGGTCGTCCCGGGCCCGCTGCACCCCCTTGAGGGAACCCCTGAGCTCGGCCCGCACCGCGTGCGCGAACTCCAGGCCGCCGTCGCCGCCCTGGCCCCGCCGACGGCGACGGGCACCCTCACACAGCTGTTCCTGGGCACGGCACCGGCCCGTGCCGGCCTCACGGAGCGCCTGTATGCCGATTCCGGAATGCGCTGGCGAGACGACGGTCTCGCCGCCCCCGCCGACGACGCACCACCCGAGGCGCTCAGCCTGGCACCGCTCGACGAGGTGGCCGCCGACCTCATCGCGGGCATCCGTGCACTCGCCCCCGCGGTCACCTCGATCGTGAGCTACGACGCCATCGGCGGCTACGGGCACCCCGACCACGTGCGCAGTCATACCGCCGCGCGCCAGGCCGCCCGCGAGTTCGGCGTCCCCTTCTACGCGATCGTGGAGCCCCGGGTGCAGCCCGACCCGGCCTCAGACCCGAGCGACCTCGCCGGCGAGGTCACCCTCGAGCTCGGGCCCTTCACCGCGCTCAAGGCCCGGGCGATGGCGGCGCACGCCACCCAGCTCACGCTCGACGACGCCACGGGCGACTTCGTGCTGAGCGGCGGCCAACGGCACGCGATCGGCGTCGTCGAACGGTACCGGCGACCGGCCGATGGATAGGATCGTTAGGTTTCGACAACGAACCAGCATCAGCCCGTACAAGAGGAACACCGCCCGATGAGCATCAAGGTCGCTATCGCCGGCGTGGGAAACTGCGCCAACTCCCTGATCCAGGGTGTCAGCTACTACGCCGACGCCGACGAGTCCGAAGCGATCCCCGGCCTCATGCACACCCGCTTCGGCCCCTACCACGTGGGCGACCTGGAGTTCGTGGCGGCCTTCGACGTCGATGCGGCCAAGGTGGGTGCAGACCTCGCCGACGCCATCTGGGCCAGCGAGAACAACACGCTGCGCTTCGCCGAGGTCGCCCCCACCGGCGTGACCGTGCAGCGCGGCCCGACGCTCGACGGCCTGGGGGAGTACTACGTCGACATGATCGAGGAGTCGGCCGCCGAGCCCGTCGACGTGGCGGCCGCCCTCCGCGCCAGCGGGGCCGAGGTGCTCGTGTGCTACCTGCCCGTCGGCAGCGACGAGGCCGCCAAGCACTACGCCCAGGCGGCCCTCGATGCAGGGGTCGCGTTCGTCAACGCCATCCCCGTGTTCATCGCCTCCGACCCGGTCTGGGCGGCGAAGTTCACCGAGGCGGGCCTGCCGATCGTGGGCGACGACATCAAGAGCCAGGTCGGCGCCACCATCACCCACCGCGTGCTCGCCCGCCTGCTGGAGAGCCGCGGCATCCGAATCGACCGCACCTACCAGCTCAACGTCGGCGGCAACATGGACTTCAAGAACATGCTGGAGCGCCGGCGCCTGACCTCGAAGAAGATCTCGAAGACGCAGGCGGTCACCTCGAACATCGAAATCGACCTGCCCGCCCACGACGTGCACGTCGGCCCGAGCGACCACGTGCCGTGGCTCGACGACCGCAAGTTCGCCTTCGTGCGCCTGGAGGGTCACGGCTTCGGCGGTGCCCCGATGAGCCTGGAGTACAAGCTCGAGGTATGGGACTCGCCGAACTCCGCGGGTGTCATCATCGACGCCGTGCGCGCCGCGAAGCTCGCGCTCGACGCTGGGCTCGGCGGCCCTGTCGAGTCGGCCAGCGCCTACTTCATGAAGTCCCCGGCCAAGCAGCTCCCCGACGACGTGGCCCGCGCCGAGCTCGAGGAGTTCATCGCGGCGAACTCGCCCGCCTGAGGTGCACTGGGCGGCGGCTCACCCCTCCTGGCGCACCGCCCACCACTCCAGCAGCCGGCGGGTGGCCTCCTCCTCGCTGAGCGGACCCTCGTCGAGCCGCACCTCGAGCAAGTAGGCGTAGGCCTGACCCACCTCTCGTGAGGGCTTGATGCCCAGGATGCGCATGATCTGCTCGCCGTCGAGGTCGGGCCTCACCGCGGCGAGCTCCTCCTCGGCCGCGAGCGTGGCGATGCGCTCCTCGAGGTCGTCGTAGGCGAACGCGAGCTGATCGGCCTTGCGCCGGTTGCGGGTGGTGACGTCGGCGCGGGTGAGGATGTGCAGGCGCTCCAGCTGGTCGCCGGCGTCGCGCACGTAGCGGCGCACGGCGGAGTCGGTCCAGGCGCCGTCGGTGTAGCCGAAGAACCGCAGGTGCAGTTCGATCAGCCGGCTCACCGCGGCGATGGTGTCGTTGTCGTAGCGCAGGGCACGCAGTCTCTTGCGGGCCAGCTTGGAACCGACCACGTCGTGGTGGTGGAAGGAGACCTGACCGCCGGGCTCGTTGCGCTTCGTGGCGGGCTTGCCGATGTCGTGCAGCAGCGCGGCGAGACGCAGCACAAGGTCGGGGGCGGCGCCGGGATGGCGCGACTTCTCGAGGTCGATGGCCTGGTCGAGCACCGTGAGGCTGTGCTGATAGACGTCCTTGTGGTGGTGGTGCTCGTCGCGCTCGAGCTGCAGGGCGGGGATCTCGGGCAGCACCAGCTCGGCCAGCCCGCTCTCGACCAGCAGTTCGACCCCTCGGCGGGGCGCATCCGTCTTCAGCAGCTTGGACAGTTCGTCGTTCACCCGCTCCACCGAGACGATGCCGATGCTGTCGCGCATCTCGGTGATGGCCACCGCGGTGTCGACCGCCACCGAGAATCCGAGCTGGGCGGTGAAGCGGATGGCCCTGAGCATGCGCAGCGGGTCGTCGCCGAACGAGATCTCGGGTGCTCCCGGGGTGCGCAGCACGCCCGCGATGAGGTCGTCCATGCCGTGCGAGGGATCGATCAGCTTGAGCTCGGGCAGCCGGAGCGCCATCGCGTTCACCGTGAAGTCGCGGCGGAACAGGTCGCCCTCGAGGGTGTCGCCGAACTCCACCGCCGGCTTGCGGGTGGCTCCGTCGTAGCTGTCGGAGCGGTAGGTGGTGATCTCCACCGTTTGCCCGTCGATGCGGGCGGCAATGGTGCCGAACGCCCGCCCCACGTCCCACTGTGCCTGCGAGATGGGGGTCACCAGGCCGAGGATCTCGTCGGGCCGGGCATCGGTGGTGAAGTCGAGGTCGGTGATGGGCCGGCCGAGGAAGGCGTCGCGCACCGGACCGCCCACCAGCGCGAGCTCACGGCCCGCGGCGCTGAACGCCTTCGCGAGCGCGGCGACCGGACCTTCGGCGGCGAGCGCCGAGAGGAACTCGAGGGACTGCTGAACCGACTGCACCGAGCCATTTTAGCCGCGAGATGGCACACCGCCCGGGTGCTTCCCGCTTCTCCCAGGCGCCGCCTCCTACAATCGGCTGAGGGAGCGGGCGCCACCGAAGCGCGCCCGCGCAGATCTATGAACTCACCTGCGCGTCGATTGTCTCGAGCTGCGCCCGCGATCGCCGTCAGCGTGCTGGTCGCCGGTGCCCTGCTCGCGACCCCGGGAGCGCCGGCCTCGGCCACCGAGGCCGAACCCTCCTCGACCGTGACCCTCTCGGTCACACCCGGCGCGGCCGGCACGGTGGCCGCGGGAGAAGACCTCCTCATCTCCGTCTCGCTCTCGAACGACGGGTCCACCGCGATGGGGGAGGGAACGCTCACCGTCGAGCTCGGCGACGCCGTGCTCGACGACGCGGCCTCGCTCTCGTCGTGGCTCGCGGGCGACGACGACGTCGACCGAGAGACGGTGTCGACCACCCCGTCCTCCTCCCTCGGCCCGGGCTCGACGCACTCGCTGCAGCTCTCCGTGCCCGCCGCCCTGGTGGGTTCCGACGGCACCGGGGTCTATCCGCTCTCCGCCGAGCTGGTGGGCACCGACGGCGCCGTGGTGACCTCCGCCCACTCCGCCGTGGTGGTGCGCGACGCCGCCTCGGCTCCGGGGAGCGAGCTCACCGTGATCGCGCCGCTCACGAGCGTGGCCAGTTCCACCGGTCTCATCCAGGCCGCCGCCCTGGAGGCGTTCACGGCCCCCGACGGCGTGCTCACCAGAGAACTGGATGCGGTCTACGGCCGCCCGGTCACGCTGGCGGTCGACCCGCGCATCATCGTCTCCATCCGGGCGCTCGGGTCCACGGCACCCGAGTCCGCCGTGGCCTGGCTCGAGCGCCTCGACGCCGCCCCCAACCCGATCATCCCGCTCACCTTCGGCGACTCCGACATCTCGGGCGAGCGTCAGGCGGGCTCCGATACCGTGTTGCAACCCACCTCGTTCGCCTACGCGCTCGACGCCGCCGACTTCACCGACGTCGACGAGCTGATCGAGCCCGAGGCCTCCAGCACCCCCACTCCCACGGGCACCGCCGAGGGCACCGCAGACGCCGAGGAGGCCACCCCGGCCGTGCCGACCCTCGACCAGCTGCTCGACTGGGACTACACGAGCACCTCCGTCGCCTGGCCACGCGCCTCCACCGTGGTGAACGACGACCTGCCGGTGTTCGCCTCGTCGGGCTACGACACGACCATCGTCGACTCGTCGCAGCTCTCCGCGGCCGACGGCTCGCCCCTCCCGGTGGCCGGCACCGTGAACGGGCAGCGCGTGCTCGTGGCCGACCACGCTGTCTCCGACGCCCTGCAACGGATGCTCGCGGCATCCGGCGAGGCCGCGAAGTCCGCCGAGGGCGCACTTCTCAACGCCGCCCTCGCGGTGCGGTCGGGCGAGCAGGCCGGGGCGGGGACCGGTGCGGTGCTGGCCGTGCTCGACCGCACCAGCATGAACCTCGCCGGACTCGACCAGGCGCTCTCCGCGGTCACTCTGGGTGGCCAGGCCGTGCCCGCGCCGGTGCAGGCCGTCCTCGACGCCGACTCCTCGGTGGCGCTCACCCTCACCGACGTCCCGCAGGACGGCGAGCGCATCCAGCACATCTCGGCGCTCCTGGCCGACGGCCGGTCGCTCGACGCGTTCTCGTCGGTGCTGAGCGATCCGTCACTGCTCACCGGACAGACCAGGTCCGACCTGCTCGCGCTGCTGTCGAACACCTGGACCACCAACACCGGCGGCTGGAACGTGGCCGTCGGTACCGCTCGGGACGAGACGCAGAGCACCCTCTCGGCCGTCCAGGTGGTCGACGGCTCGAGCATCAACATGGTGGCGAATCAGGCGAACCTGCCGGTCACCGTCAGCAATGACCTCCGGTACCCGGTCACCGTCGTGCTGCACGTCACCCCGTCCAATGGGCGCCTCGTGGTGGAGCAGAGCGACGTGACCGTGACGATCGAGGCGGAGTCCCGCCGCGGCGCGCAGATCCCGCTCGAGGCGGGGGTCGCGAACGGCCCGGTGCTGCTCAACATGCAGGTGCTGAGTCCCACGGGCGTGCTGATCTCGGTGCCGTCCCCCGTGCTGGTGAACGTGAGTGCCGACTGGGAGACCTGGGGCACGGTCATCGCGGCGGTGCTCGTGGTCGGGGTGTTCGGCTTCGGCATCGTGCGCAACATCCTGCGCCGTCGTCGGCAGCGCCGCAACGCGGTCGAGGCGCCCGGGTCGACCGAGGCGGCCGATGACTGACGGCACGCGCATCGGGCGGGCGAGCGCGTTCCTGGCCTCCGGCACGCTCGTGTCGCGGGTGATGGGATTCGTGCGCGCCATCATCCTGGCGCAGACGCTCGGCGTCGTGGCGAGCGCCTCGGGCGACGCCTTCGCGATGGCGAACCAGCTACCCAACAACATCTACGCGATCGTCGCCGGCGGCACCCTCTCGGCGGTGCTGGTGCCGCAGATCGTACGCGCCACTCTGCACAGCGACGGAGGCAAGGGGTACATCAACAAACTCCTCACCATCGCGATGGTGATCCTCGGTGCCACCACGCTCGCGGCCACCCTCCTCGCCCCGGTGCTGGTCACCGTCTCGGCGCCCGGCTGGAGTGGCGAGCAGCGCGCTCTCGCCATAGCCTTCGCCTACTGGTGTCTGCCCCAGGTGTTCTTCTACGGTCTCTACACCGTACTCGGCGAGGTCCTCAACGCCCGCAACGTGTTCGGCCCGTTCACCTGGGCACCCGTGCTCAACAACATCGTGTCGATCGGCGGGCTGGTCGCCTTCATCGCACTGTTCGGAGCCGATCCCGAGGGCCAGCGCCTAGTCACCGACTGGGACCCGGCGAAGATCGCCCTGCTCGGCGGCAGCACCACCCTGGCCGTGGCGTCGCAGGCGCTCGTGCTGTTCCTGTTCTGGCGGCGTGCCGGCATCCGCTACCGCCCCGACTTCCGCTGGCGCGGAGTCGGGCTCGGCCAAGCCGGCAAGCTCGCCGGCTGGACCTTCGGCATGCTGCTCGTGACGCAGGCGGCCGGTCTGGTGGAGACCATCGTGGCCTCCATCGCCTCCGGTGAGGCCGCATCCCTCGCCACCCTGCAGAACGCCTGGCTCATCTTCATGCTGCCGCACTCGCTGATCACCGTCTCGATCGTCACCGCCTACTTCACGAAGATGTCGGGGCACGCCAACCGCGGCGAGATCACCGAACTGCGCACCGACGTCTCGGCTGCCCTCCGCGTCACCTCGCTCTTCATGGTGCTGGGCATGGTCGTGCTGATGGTGGCGGCCTACCCTTTCGTGAGCCTGTTCACCTCGACCTTCGCGGGGACCGTCGCGATGGGCAACGTGCTCATCGCCTTCCTGGTGGGCCTGCTGCCGTTCAGCACACTGTTCGTGCTGCAGCGCGTGTTCTACTCACTGAGCGACACCAAGACACCCTTCTTCCTCCAAGTTCTGCAGGCGTCGATCTTCACGGTGCTGTCGGCCGGATGCGCGCTGCTGCCGCCCGAGCACATCGCCGTCGGCCTCGCGCTGTCGCTGTCGGCGGCCACCGGGGTGCAGACACTGGTCGCCGCGATCATCGTGCGCCGTCGGCTCGGTGGCCACGGCGGTGGCAGCGTGCTGCGCAGTCTCGCACGCTTCCTGCTCGCCGCACTCCCCTCAGCGGGTGTCGGCGTGCTCGTGTACCTCGGCCTCGCCGCCCTTTTCGGCGAGGCGTTCCTCACCTCGGGCTACATCACGCCCATCGTGTCGATGGCCGTCATCGGGGTGGTGATGCTCGCGGTCTACCTCGGCGCCCTCGCCCTCGTGCGGTCGCCCGAACTGCGGGATGCGCTGGGCCCGATCCGCGCACGCCTGGGCGGCTGAGAGGCCTCGCGCCCGCGGAATAGGCCGCGGTTAGGATGTGTTGTACCGCTCGACGGGTGCCACGGATGCGTACCCGTCCCCACTTCGAAAGACACGGACACATGCGCGAGATCATCATCATCGGATCGGGCCCCGCCGGTTTCACCGCCGCGATCTATGCGGCGCGCGCCGGACTCCAGCCGCTGCTGCTCGCCTCCAGCGTCGAGGCGGGGGGTGACCTCATGAACACCACCGAGGTCGAGAACTTCCCCGGCTTCCCCGAGGGCATCAAGGGCCCCGAGCTCATGATGAAGCTGCAGGAGCAGGCGGAGCGCTTCGGCACCGAGGTGCTGCTCGACGACGTGACCGCCGTGCACCTCGAGGGCGACGTGAAGACCGTCGAGACCGGCTACTCCGGCACCTTCGAGGCGCGCGCCGTCATCTTCGCCACCGGCTCGGCCTACCGCAAGCTCGGTCTGCCCGACGAGGAGCGGCTCTCCGGCCGCGGCGTGTCGTGGTGCGCCACCTGCGACGGCTTCTTCTTCAAGGCCAAGACCATCGCGGTGGTCGGCGGCGGCGACTCCGCCATGGAGGAGGCCACCTTCCTCACCCGCTTCGCCGAGAAGGTCTACGTCGTGCACCGCAAGGACTCGCTGCGGGCGTCGAAGATCATGCAGGAGCGTGCCTTCACCAACGAGAAGATCGAGTTCGTCTGGAACGCCGAGGTGATCGGCATCTCGGGTGAGAGCGCGGTCGAATCGCTGTCGCTGCGCGACACGGTCACCGGTGAGACCCGTGAACTCCCCGTGCAGGGACTGTTCGTGGCGATCGGAAACGATCCCCGCGTGCACCTCGTGCACGGTCAGCTCGACCTCACCGTGGCGGGGACGATCGCCGTGGCGGGCCGCAGCTCGAAGACCAACCTCGAGGGCGTCTTCGCCGCCGGCGACGTGATCGATCCGCACTACCGTCAGGCCGTCACCGCGGCGGCCTCGGGCACCGTCGCCGCACTCGACGCCGAGGAGTACCTCGCCTCGCTCGACCAGGCCGCCGAGGCGCTCGCCCTCGTCCAGGCCTCCTGACCGGCTCCTCCCGAGCCCGCCCCACGAACATCCCCACGAAAGAAGGAATCATGTCCAACGCCAAGGCCGTCTCCGACGCCAGCTTCGAGAGCGACGTCCTGAAGTCCGAGAAGACCATCCTGGTCGACTTCTGGGCCGAGTGGTGCGGCCCGTGTCGTGCGGTCGCCCCCATCCTCGACCAGATCGCCGACGAGCACGGCGACAAGATCGAGATCGTCAAGCTCAACGTCGACGACAACCCGCAGACCGCGATGAAGTACCAGATCACCTCGATCCCCGCGCTCAAGGTCTACCAGGGCGGAGAGGTCGTGAAGACCATCATCGGCGCCAAGCCCAAGGCTGCCCTCGAGGCCGACCTCGCGGCGTTCATCTGATCTCGCGCACCATCGCCGAACCGGCCTGACGGCCAGTTCGCCGCGAGTGGCCCGCTGCTTCGTTGCGGCGGGCCACTTTCTGTGTCCTACGATGGAATTTCGGTCAACGTCGGATGGACCACAGTGAACAGCCACACCTCCCCGCAGTCGGGCACGAACCTCGACCCCTGGTACTACAACTACGCCGAGCGCACCGCCGGCCTCGCCGCCTCCGAGGTGCGCGCCCTGTTCGCCGTCGCCTCGCGCCCCGAGGTGGTCTCCCTCGCCGGGGGAATGCCCGCCGTCTCCGCACTGCCGCAGGAACTCGTGATCGACTCCATGAACCGGGTCATGCGCGAGCAAGGGCCGGTGGCTCTGCAGTACGGCTCGGGTCAGGGCATCCCGAAGCTCCGCGAGCAGATCCTCGACGTGATGGCCATGGAGGGCATCCGTGCCAGCGCCGACGACGTCGTCGTCACCACGGGTTCGCAGCACGCCCTCGAACTGGTCTCGAAGCTGTTCCTCGACCCGGGCGACGTGGTGCTCGCCGAGGGCCCGAGCTACGTCACCGCGATCGTCATCTTCCGGTCGTTCCAGGCCGACACCCATCACGTGCTGATGGACGAGCACGGGATGATCCCCGAGTCGCTGCGTGAGAACATCGCGCGGCTCAAGGCGGCCGGCAAGAAGATCAAGCTCCTGTACACGATCCCGTCATTCCAGAACCCGGCCGGTGTCACGCTGAGCTGGGAGCGCCGCCTCGAGATCCTCCAGATCGCCCGCGAGAACGACATCCTCGTGCTCGAAGACAATCCGTACGGTCTTCTGCACTTCGACGCCCCGCCGCCCGCCGCGATGCGCTCGGTCGACGAGGAGGGTGTCATCTATCTCGGCACGTTCTCGAAGACCCTGGCACCCGGCTTCCGGGTGGGCTGGGCGCTGGCCCCGCACGCCATTCGCGAGAAGCTCATCCTGGCCAACGAGGCCGCGGTGCTCTCGCCGAGTTCGTTCAGCCAGCTGGTCGTCTCGGAGTACCTCGACTCCATCGACTGGCGCGCTCAGGTCGACCGCTTCCGCGGCGTCTACCGCGAACGAAAAGAGGCCATGATCGGGGCTTTGTCTGAGTACCTGCCCGGTCTGGAGTGGACGGATCCGCAGGGCGGCTTCTATGTCTGGCTGACCCTCCCGCCCTACCTCGACTCGAAGCAGATGCTGCCTCGAGCGGTCAAGGAGCTCGTCGCCTACACGCCCGGCACGGCCTTCTTCGCCGACGGCGGTGGCCGCAACAACATCCGGCTCTCGTTCTGCTATCCCACCCCCGAGGCGATCAAGGTCGGCGTGCGCCGGCTCCAGTCGGTCATCAACGGCGAGCTCGATCTGCTAGAGACCTTCTCCGCGACCGGCCCGCTCGAGACCGTCCGCGATCGCGGCTACTCCGCCCCACCACCGAACCTGGACTGAGCTCATGACTGCTGACTCGATCGCCCGCACCGTCGTCGTCCTCGCCGGCGGCATCTCCCACGAGCGCGACGTGTCGCTGCGCTCCGGCCGGCGGGTCGCCGACGCCCTTCTCGAGCGCGGCCACACCGTCATCTTGCGCGATCCTGATGCGTCGCTGCTGCCCTACCTGGCCGAGTCGCGCCCCGACGTGGTCTGGCCCGCACTCCACGGCGCCAGCGGGGAAGACGGCGCACTCCGCGCCCTGCTCGGCATGCTCGACATCCCGTATGTCGGGGCGCGGTCCGACGCCGCGCGCCTCGCCTGGCACAAGCCCACGGCCAAAGAACTCGTCGAGCGCGCGGGTCTGGCCACGCCTCGCTCGGTCACCCTCCCGCGCGACAGCTTCCGCGAGCTCGGCGCCACCCAGGTGCTCGACCTCGTGCGGTCGGCGCTCGGAGACGAGCTGGTGGTGAAGCCCGCTATGGGCGGCTCGGCGCTCGGACTCACGGTGCTCGAGTCGATCGACGATCTTCCACGAGCCGTGGTCGACGCCTACACCTATGGCGAGGTCGCCCTCATCGAGCAGCGCGCCCGCGGAGTCGAGGTCTCGGTCGGCGTGATCGACCTCGGAGACGGGCCGTTCGCCCTTCCGCCGGTCGAGATCGAGCCACGCGGAGGCGTGTACAGCTTCGAGGCACGCTACAACGCGGGGGAGACGCGCTTCTATGCCCCGGCCCGGCTCTCCGACGACGTGATCCGGGTAGCGCAGGAGACGGCTCTGGCGGTTCACGCCACCCTGGGTCTGCGCCACATCTCGCGCGTCGATCTCATCATCGACGGCGCCGGGGTGGCCTGGTTCCTCGAGGTGAACGTTCTGCCCGGGCTCACCGAGACGTCGACGGTGCCGCAGGGAATCCTCGCTGCAGGCTTCACCCTCGGTTCTGTCTACGAGAAGCTCGGTGAGGTCGCCATCGCTGAGCAGCTGTCCTGACCCGACTCTCGTCGAGCTACGCCACTCCGACGGTTAGACGGCGCCGCCGAAGCCGTCCTCGCCGAGCTCCGCGAGGATGCGGTTGAGGTCGCCGATCGTCGCGAAGTCGATGACGATCTGACCCTTCGACCTGCCGAGGCTCACGCGCACCCTCGTGTTCAGTCGATCGCCCAGCCGATCCCCGATCTCGTCGAGGTGCCCGCGCTTGGTGCCCGCGGTGGGCTTCGACCGCGAAGCTTTCGGTGCCTCGGAGGCGAGGGCCTCGGCCGCCCGCACCGACAGGTCTTCGTTCACGATCTTGTCGGCGAGCTTCGTCATCGCGTCGACGTCGCCGACCGCCAAGACCGCCCGGGCGTGACCCGCGCTCAAGACGCCGGCGGCGACGCGCGTCTGCACCGCCGGAGGAAGGCGCAGGAGGCGCAGGGTGTTCGTGATCTGCGGCCTCGAACGCCCGATCCGCTCCGCGAGCTGGTCCTGCGTGATGCCGAAATCATCGAGCAGCTGCTGGTAGGCGGAGGCTTCTTCGAGTGGATTCAGCTGAGAACGGTGGAGGTTCTCGAGCAGTGCGTCTCGCAGCATGTCTTCATCGGCGGTGTCTTTGATCACCGCCGGGATGGTGTCGAGACCGGCCGCCTTGGTGGCACGAAGTCGACGCTCACCCATCACGAGTTCGTACTGGACGGGTTCACCGACCGCATGAGGCAGCTCGCGCACGACGATCGGCTGGAGTACACCGATCTCTTTGACGGAGTGCACCAACTCCGCGAGATCATCCGCGTCGAACACGCTCCGGGGCTGCTTGGCGTTCGGCACGATCGATGCAGGATCGAGCTGCGCGAGACGCGCTCCGGGAACGGCGCGGAGACCTTCGGCACCAGCTCGCGGAGTGTCGAAGAACACGTCGACGGGCCGGCCGCCCTCGCTGCGCGGTTCTTCGGTGGGGATGAGTGCACCGATTCCCCGGCCGAGTCCCGCTCTCTTCTTAGTGGCCACGCTGCACTCCTCGCTCTGCGATTTCGGCCGCCGCCTCCAGATAGGAGATGGAGCCGGGGGACTGGGGATCGAAACTGATGACGGTCTGGCCGTAGCTCGGCGCCTCGGAGATACGCACCGAGCGCGGGATCACCGCACTCAGCGTCTGCTCCGGAAAGTGGCTGCGCACATCCTCGGCCACCTGATACGCAAGCCGCGTGCGGCCGTCGTACATGGTGAGAAGGATGGTGGAGACAGCGAGGGTCGGGTTGAGATGCCTCTCGATCAGCGTGATGTTGTTGAGGAGCTGGCTCAGACCCTCGAGCGCGTAGTACTCGCACTGGATGGGAATCAGCACCTCGCGGGCCGCGACGAAGGCGTTGATGGTGAGTAGACCGAGCGAGGGCGGGCAATCAATGAAGACGTAGTGATAGCCGCTGCCGGCGGCGTCGCTCTCCGCGAGGTAGCGGTCAAGACTTCCCCGGAGTCGCTGCTCGCGCGCCACGAGAGGAACCAGCTCGATCTCGGCTCCTGCCAGGTGGATCGTCGCCGGTACGCAGAACAGAGTGTCGAACTCCGGACTCTGCTGCACCACTTCCACCATCGGCTCATCGTGCACGAGAGCGTCATAGACACTCGGCTGATCACCCCGATGCTCGACTCCCAGCGCCGTGGACGCGTTGCCCTGGGGATCGAGGTCGATCACCAGCACCCGAGCACCTTGCTTTGCGAGCGCGGCCGCCAGGTTCACCGTCGTGGTGGTCTTACCTACGCCGCCCTTTTGATTGGCCACGGTGAGAACGCGGGTGGAGGAGGGGAGGGGAAACTCACGCATGGCCAGGAGACGCTTTCGTTGAGACAGATCGGCCAGCTCTCTCGCCAACGGAGTCGAAGCATCGAAGGCGGGGGAATCACTGGTCATACATACTTCCTGTCGGAATGTTTCACGTGAAACATCAGGCGTGGGCGCCGGGCGCACCCTCGATCGTACCGAAGTCAGCCGACACCGAGCGTGTCATCGAACCCGCGCGCGAATGACTCGCGTGAGGTCGATGCCCTGCGACCCGCCGAGCTCGACGATCTCGACGTCGCTCAGCCGGTACTTCTTGATGGCTTTGTCCGCTGCTGCGATCTCATTGGCAGCAGCGGCGCCCTTCATGAGTACGAGTTCACCGCCGCGGGGGAGAAGGGGAGCCGCCAGGGGGATCAGCTTCGAGAACGCACTCACGGCGCGCGCGGTCACCTGATCGAGATCGACGGTACCGCGCACATCCTCAGCGCGACCGCGGAGCACAGTCACATTCTCCAGCGAGAGGAGTGATCGCTGCTCATCGAGCCACGCGACCCTGCGCTCCATCGGCTCGATCAGTACGAACTCCACGTCGGGTCGCGCGATGGCCAGCACGAGCCCGGGAAGTCCGGCGCCGCTGCCGATGTCACCCACACGACCGGGCATCACCAGAGGTGCCACCACCGCACAGTTCAGGATGTGTCTTGTCCAAAGGCGCGGAAGCTCGAGAGGACCGATCAACCCGAGTTCTTCGCCCCGCTGGGCAAGGTCGAGGGTGAACGCGCGGGCGACCTCGATCCGATCACCGAACATCTCTGCGGCGACGGGCGGTTCCACCTCCAACTCGGGCGGGGGAGTGGACGATGCGCTCATCGCGTACCCGACGAATGTTTCACGTGAAACATCATCACGCGCGGCGAATGACCGTGTGCCGGTCGCGACCTTCGCCCTCCGACTCGGAGTGAAGCCCGCGCGCCGCCACGATGTCGTGAACGAGCTTGCGCTCGTACGACGACATGGGCTCGAGTGCAGCGCTGTCGGAACCGGCCTCGATGGTGGCGATGGCCTCGTTGACGATCACCTCGAGTTCGCGCTGACGCTGCTCGCGGCTTCCGCCCACGTCGAGGATCAGGCGAGAGAAGTCGCCGGTCTTCGTCTGCACCGCGAGGCGAGTCAGCTCCTGAAGGGCCGACACGGTGTCGGGGTGCGAGAGAAGCCTGAGGTTGCTCTCGCCCGAGGCGTTCACCGAGATGTACGCGCGGTTGTCGGTCACCGAGATGTCGATGTCTCCATCGAGGTCGCAGATGTCGAGGAGCTCCTCGATGTAGTCGGCCGCGACATCGCCTTCGTCATCGAACGACGAAGAGGTTTCGAGGGCCTCGTCGGAGGTCGCCTGGGTCACGTCGCTCACTTCTTTCCACCTTGCTTCTTGGCGCGGTTCTTGCTCACGGGCTGCTGCCGCTGGGTCGTCTTGGGGGTCTCGGGGGCGGCTTCGATCGCCGGGGTGTCCTTACCGGTGAGTTTGCCGCGGCGGGCGAGACGTTCCTCGCGAGCCTTGGCCGCCTCGCTACCGGGCGTCGGCATGTTGCGGATCACGAGGAATTGCTGACCCATGGTCCACAGGTTCGAGGTGAGCCAGTAGAACATGACACCGAGAGGGAAGGCGACTCCCGAGAACACGAAGACGAGGGGAAGGATGTAGAGCAGGATGCGCTGCTGCCGGAACATCGGGCTGTTCTTCGCCTCGGGCGACTGGTTCTTCGCCATGATCTGCAGCTGGGTGTAGAACTGCGACGCGGTCATGAGCACCACCATCAGACCCGCGATCACCATGACCTGCCACGGGCCGCCGGCGTTCCAGGCCCCGATGAAGGTGTCGTGCAGCGGAGCGACGCCGAACAACGTCGCGTCGCCGAACTGCTTGCCGAGGTCTGCGCTGAGCGGGCCGACACCCGCCGCGCCCTTCTGCGCATTGTTCAGCACCGAGAAGAGACTGAAGAAGATGGGCATCTGCAGCAGCAGGGGCAGACATGACGCGAGAGGGTTGGTGCCGGTGCGCCGGTAGAGCTCCATGGTCTCGCGCGACATCGCCTCGCGCGAGAACTGGTCTTTCTTGCCCTTGTACTTGTCCTGGATCTTCTTGAGCTGCGGCGCCACCTCGAGCATCTTGCGCTGGCTCTTGATCTGCCGCACGAAGATCGGGATGAGCGCGGCACGGACGACGAGCACGAGGCCGACGATCGAGAGCACCCAGGTGAGACCTGCCGCGGGGTCGAGTCCGATCGCGGTCCAGAGCCAGTGCCAGGCGACGAGGATCAGCTCCACCACCCATTTGATGGGCCAGAGGATCGTGTCGATGAACGGGATTTCCATGGGGTGGGAGTCAGCCCTTTCCGTGGCTAGCTGCTACGACGAAACCGAAGGGGGTCAACCGGTACCGAGCGCGACGCAGAGGCGGAACGTCGTCGACGCCTCCTTTGGCCCAGGGGTGGCACCGGATGATGCGATAGAGACCGAGCGCAGAACCGATCACGACTCCGCGCTGCTGGATGGCTTGGAGGGTGTAGGCGGAGCACGAGGGGTAGTAGCGGCACACGTCACCGTAGAGCGGGGAGATGACCGCCCGATAACCGCGCAGCACCAGCACCGCCAGATTGCGGGGGAGCAGCACGATCGCGGTCACCACTGACGTCATGCGAGTACTGATCCTTTGGTGAGAGAACGCGAAAGCTCCTCGAAGAGTAACCGGTAAGGCTGAGACCCTGCTTCGGGCAGAGCACGCACCACCACGTCGTAGCCAGGAGCCATCGCAGGCAGCAGAGCGTAGGCCGCGGCTTTCAGCCGTCTACGCACGAGGTTGCGGGTCACGGCCACGCCGACGGATTTCGCCACGATGAACCCGAAACGCGCACCCGGAGAACCGGATGCGCGAATGTAAGTGACGGTGTGGGGCCCCACGATCTTGGTACCCCGACGAACGGTGACCCGGTAGTCGGCACCGCTGGTGATTCGATGGGGCTTGGCCAGCACCGCGACGAAGCGGACTAGGCGGAGAGCTCGGTGCGGCCCTTGCGACGGCGAGCCGAGAGGATGGCACGGCCGGCGCGCGTGCGCATGCGCAGACGGAAGCCGTGCACCTTGGCGCGGCGGCGGTTGTTCGGCTGGAAGGTTCGCTTGCTCATAGTGATCTCCGTGGTTCGACGACGGGCTCGTCGTCGTCAAGTGGTCTCGTCGCCATGGGGGGACCACAGTGACGGGAGGCGTGGCCGTATGCCACAAGTCAACTGATTAAAACTACGGCCTCAGTCGCGATAGGTCAAACCGTTGCGCCCAAAGAATCAAGTATCCACATGCTGTGGACAAAACCTGTGTAGGACACGCAGGCCGTCAATACGCCGAACTTGCCCTGTTGCATGGCAGTAGCTAGCTTAGGGGCCTACAGTTACTAACAGCCGGCGGGGGCGTGACACGGCAGGCGCCGAACGAACACGAGCGATTCGGCGTAGCAATCCAGTTCGACAGGAGTTCCCTTGGCTGACGGCGCCGGCTCGACCGAAGACAATTGGCGGTCGGTGCTCACTGTCCTCTCCCACGACGAGCGCATCACTCCTCAACTCAAGGGCTTTCTCGGACTGGTGGTGCCGAAGGGCATCCTCGGCGGATCGTTCTACCTCGAGGTGCCCAACGACTTCACGCGCGACATGCTCGAGCAGCGCGTGCGCCCCTCACTCGTGGCCGCACTCGGCACGCTCGACCCGCGCCTCGAGGTGACGAACTTCTCTGTCGTGGTGAACCCCGAGATCGACGACTACCCGGCCGCCGCCGTCATCGACCCGGCGCCCGAGCCCGCCTTCGCCGATACGCAGCCGCCGACCGTGCAGGAGACCGTCGGTCCGATGCGCAACAACGACACCCGGCTGAACCCCAAGTACAGCTTCGACAACTTCGTCATCGGCGGCTCGAACCGCTTCGCCCACGCGGCCGCTGTGGCCGTGGCCGAAGCTCCCGCCAAGGCCTATAATCCCCTCTTCATCTACGGCGACTCGGGGCTCGGCAAGACCCACCTCCTCCACGCGATCGGCCACTACGCCATCTCGCTGTACCCCGGGGTGCGGGTGCGCTACGTGAGCTCCGAGGAGTTCACCAACGACTTCATCAACTCCATCGCGAACAACCGGGGCGCCGCCTTCCACAGCCGCTACCGAGACATCGACCTGCTGCTCATCGACGACATCCAGTTCCTGCAGGGCAAGGCCGAGACCCAAGAGGCCTTCTTCCACACCTTCAACACCCTGCACGATCACAACAAGCAGGTCGTCATCACCTCCGACCTGCCGCCCAAGCACCTCACCGGCTTCGAAGACCGCATGCGCACCCGCTTCGAGTGGGGTCTCATCACCGACGTGCAGACCCCCGACCTCGAGACCCGCATCGCCATCCTCCGGAAGAAGGCGCAGTCCGAGCGCCTGCGCGTTCCCGACGACATCCTCGAGTTCATGGCCTCGAAGGTCTCCTCCAACGTGCGCGAGCTCGAGGGAACGCTCATCCGCGTCACCGCCTTCGCGAGCCTCAACCGCACGCCGGTCGACATGACCCTCGTGCAGACGGTGCTGAAGGACCTCATCACACTCGACGACGACAACGTCATCGCCCCCGTCGACATCATCAACCACACCGCCGAGTACTTCCGGCTCTCCGTCGACGACCTCTACGGGTCGTCACGCTCGCAGGCCATCGCGACCGCGCGCCAGATCGCCATGTACCTCTGCCGCGAGATGACCAGCCTCTCGCTCCCCAAGATCGGTCAGCTCTTCGGCGGTCGCGACCACACCACGGTCATGTACGCCAACAACAAGATCGGCAAGCTCATGACCGAGAAGCGATCGATCTACAACCAGGTCACCGAGATCTCCAACCGCATCAAACACAATCAGCGCTACAAGAGCGCCTGATGCGTTCTCCACAGATTGTGAACACAGCTGTGGAGAAATCGGCTCATCCTGTCGAGTTCGAGAGTCGGGATGTGGATTCGTTCATCCAGGGTTCAGCAGCCCGTCGACCGCATCCCCTCGTCATTCACACAGTCTCGACATCTCACACGCGTGTAGTTCTCGGTCATCACGCGGTTTAAACAGTTTTATCCACATATCCACAGTCGTTAAGAAGATTAAGAAACCAATTCTTTGATCAGGGGCACTCGACAACCTTGTCGATGCGCGGCCCACCGAGAGCGACGTCCGCACCAGATAGCATTGAGCGACCCAGGGTCTCCAGAGCCGACAGAGGTGACTTCGTGAAGTTCCAAGTAAACCGAGACGTCTTCAGCGAAGCGGTGTCGTTCGCGGTGAAGCTGCTGCCGCAGCGCACCACGCTCCCCATCCTGAGCGGCGTGCTCATCGAGGCGGGCGACGACGGTCTCACCCTCTCGTCGTTCGACTACGAGGTCTCGGCGCAGACGCGCATCGCCGCCGAGGTCGAGGAGCCTGGTGTCGTGCTCGTGTCGGGCCGCCTGCTCTCCGACATCGCGAGCCGGCTGCCCAACGCCCCGGTGCGCTTCGTGACCGAAGAGACCCGCATCGTCGTCAGCTGCGGTTCCGCGCGCTTCACCCTGCTGAGCATGCCGGTGGAGGAGTACCCCACGCTGCCCCAGGTGGGTGCGGAGTCGGGTCTGCTCCCCGCCGAGCAGTTCGCCGCCGCCGTGTCGCAGGTCGCGGTCGCGGCCTCGCGCGACGACGTCACCCCGGTCATCACGGGCGTGCAGCTCGAGGTGAGCGAGAACACGATCTCGCTCGTGGCCACCGACCGCTATCGCGTCGCCGTGCGCAACATCGACTGGGACTCCAACGACTCCGGCGTGACCGCCGCCACCGCACTCGTGCCGGCTCGCACGCTCCAGGAGGTGGGCAAGACCTTCGGCAACGCCGGCACCATCTCGGTGGCGATCTCGGGCAACGACGACCGCGAGCTCATCGCGTTCAAGTCCGATCGCAAGACGGTCACAACCCTGCTGATCAAGGGCAACTTCCCTCCCGTGAAAAGGCTCTTCCCCGAATCGGTCGACAACTACGCCGTCATCAACACGGCCGATCTCATCGAGGCCACGAAGCGCGTGTCGCTGGTGCTCGAGCGCGAAGCAGCCCTCCGGTTCACCTTCACCATCGACGGCGTCACCCTCGAGGCCATCGGATCGGAGCAGGCTCAGGCCTCCGAGTCGATCGACGCCCTGCTCACCGGTGACGACACGGTGGTCTCGCTCAAGCCGCAGTTCCTGCTCGACGGCCTGAGCGCGGTGCACTCGGAGTTCGTGCGCATCTCGTTCACGAAGACCGACAACCCCAACAAGCCCGGCCCGGTGCTCATCACGAGCCAGTCGTCCAAAGACCAGCCGGGTTCCGACGACTACAAGTACCTGCTCCAGCCCAACCTGCTGCTGCGCTAGTTCCACCCACCACCACACCCCTGACTCTCAAGGAGACGCTCGTGAACATCGGACTCATCGGCCTCGGCAAGATGGGCAACAACATGCGGGCCCGGCTGAAGAACGCCGGGATCGACGTTGTCGGCTACGACACGAACCCCGCGGTGAGCGACGTCCCCGACCTCGCAGCCCTCGCGGCGGCGCTTCCGGCTCCCCGCATCGTGTGGGTCATGGTTCCGGCCGGTGCGATCACCGACTCGGTCATCACCGACCTCGCCGGCGTGCTCGACGAGGGCGACCTCATCATCGACGGCGGCAACTCGAAGTGGACCGAGGACTTCAAGCACTCCGAGTTCCTCGCCCCGAAGGGCATCCAGTTCATGGACGCCGGTGTCTCCGGCGGCGTCTGGGGCCTCGAGAACGGCTACGGCCTCATGGTCGGCGGCACCGCCGAGAACGTCGAGCGGGCCATGCCGATCTTCGACGCGCTGCGCCCCGAGGGACCTCGCGCCGAGGGCTTCGTGCACGCCGGCGAGGTGGGCGCCGGCCACTACGCCAAGATGGTGCACAACGGCATCGAGTACGGCATCATGCAGGCCTACGCCGAGGGCTACGAGCTGCTCGACGCCAAGAAGGACATCATCAAAGACGTCACCGGCACGTTCAAGGCGTGGCAGCGCGGCACGGTGGTGCGCTCTTGGCTGCTCGAGCTGCTGGTGCGCGCACTGGAGGCCGACCCCGAGTTCGACCAGATCGAGGGCTACGTCAACGACTCCGGCGAGGGCCGATGGACCCTCGAGGAGGCCATCGAGAACGCGGTGCCGATGCCCGCGATCAGCGCCTCGATCTTCGCGCGCTTCGTGTCGCGTCAGGAGGACTCGCCGGCCATGAAGGCCGTCGCGGCCTTGCGCAACCAGTTCGGCGGCCACGCCGTGAAGGAACTCGACTGACGTCGCGCATCCCGCGACCCGGCCAGCCGTGATCGTCCGGCACCTCAGCCTCACCGACTTCCGCAACTACGCGTCTGCGGAGGTGGCGCTCGAGCCCGGTCCCAACCTCTTCGTGGGGAGGAACGGTCAAGGCAAGACGAACCTGGTGGAGTCGATCGGCTATCTCAGCTCGCTCGGCTCCCACCGGGTCTCGTCCGACCAGGCGCTCATCCGGGCGGGTGCGGAGTCGGCCGTGGTGCGGGCTCGCCTCGCGCACGACGGGCGGGAGCTGCTGGTCGAGTTGCAGCTCAACCGCTCCGCACCCAATCGCGCGCAGGTGAACCGCGCGGCCGTCAAACCCCGCGAGCTGCCGCGCTATTGCTCCTCGGTGCTGTTCGCCCCCGAAGACCTGGCGCTCGTGCGCGGCGAGCCGTCGACGCGCCGGCGTTTCGTGGACGGCCTGCTCGGCATCCGGTCGCCCCGGCTGCTGGGCGTGTTCGCCGACTACGACCGCGTGCTGAAACAGCGCAACGCGCTGCTGAAGTCGGCCCGTGCCTCGGGTCTCAAGGAGGGCAGGCTCTCCACCCTCGAGGTGTGGAACGACCGGCTGGTCGAGCTCGGTACCGAGATCATGGCGGAGCGCATCGCCGTGGTGGCGGCGCTCGGGCCCCGCGTGGTCGAGGCCTATCAGGCGGTTGCCGGGGTCGACCAGCAGCCCGCACTCGCCCCTGTGCTCAGCGTCTTCAGCGAGCATCCGGATGCCGACGACGAGGAGAGCACACACGGCGACACGGGTGAGCGCACGCGCGCGGAGCTCGAACAGGCCTTCCGCTCGGCGCTGGAGCGGGTGGCCCGCGCCGAGCGCGAGCGCGGCATCACGCTCTGCGGCCCGCACCGCGACGACGTGCTCTTCACATTGAACGGGCTCCCGGCCAAGGGGTATGCCAGTCACGGGGAGTCGTGGTCGTTCGCCCTCTCGCTCAAGCTCGCGTGTGCGGAGCTCATCCGCACCGACTCCGCGACGGGAGACCCCGTCGTCATCCTCGACGACGTGTTCGCCGAGCTCGACCAGGGCCGCCGCGGGCGGCTGGCGGATGCGGTGAAGGGCTACGAGCAGGTGCTCATCACCGCCGCGGTCTACGACGACGTGCCCGAGGAGCTCACCGCACACACGGTGCGCATTCAGGCCGGCACCATCGTGGAGCAGGCGGAATCGGAGCACGCCGATGTCTGAGGCGCAGGCCGTGTACCTCCGCCTGAAGGCGGCGTTCGGCAACCCGGATGCGCGGGCCGCGCGGTGGCGCGAGCGGCGGTCGCGCACCGGTGGCGACGACGAGGCGAGCGTGCCGTACGGCGTCGGGCGCGACCCGAAGGGGCTCGGCGACGTGATGTCGGGCCTGTCGACGGAGCTGGGCTGGGGCTCGTCGCTGGCGAAGTCCGACCTGTTGCTCGCCTGGGCCGAGATCGCCGGGCCCGACACGGCGGCGCACTCGACGCCCCTCGGCATCACTGACTCGGTTCTGACCGTGCAGTGCGAGTCGACGGCGTGGGCGACTCAGCTCCGGCAGATGCGCGTGCTCATCATGACGACGATCGCTCAGCGCTTTCCCGAGGCGGGCATCGAGTCGATCCGCTTCGAAGCGCCCCACGCCCCGAGCTGGAAAAGAGGCTCCAGATCGATTCCAGGGCGCGGTCCTCGCGATACTTACGGTTGAGTAGGCAAATGTGGTCACCCCCCGGGAGAAATCTCGTCAGAGGGGCGTCTGAGCGGGTTTCGCCCGCGCGCTCCTGATAGAATTAAGGGTCGCCTTGCCCGGCCGCTGGGCAGCGCACTGAGGAGCACATCCATATATGTCTGAATCGGACAAGGTCCAACCAGTGAACGAGTACGGCGCGGACCAGATCCAGGTTCTGGAAGGCCTCGAGGCGGTACGCAAACGCCCCGGCATGTACATCGGCTCCACCGGTCCTCGCGGTCTGCACCACCTGGTCTACGAGATCGTCGACAACTCCGTCGACGAGGCCCTGGCCGGTTACGCCACGCACATCGAGGTGGTGATGCGCCGTGACGGCGGCATCACCGTCACCGACAACGGCCGCGGCATCCCGGTCGACATCCACCCCACCGAGAAGCGGTCGACCGTCGAGGTCGTGCTCACCGTGCTGCACGCCGGCGGCAAGTTCGGCGGCGGCGGATACGCGGTGTCGGGCGGTCTGCACGGTGTGGGCTCCTCGGTGGTGAACGCGCTGAGCAGCGAACTCGACGTCGAGGTGCGCCGTCAGGGCAACGTGTACCGCCAGAGCTACAAGATCGGTGTTCCGCTCGCGCCCCTGGAGAAGGGCGAGGCCACCGACGAGACCGGCACCAAGACCACCTTCTGGCCGAACCCCGAGATCTTCGAGTCGGTCGAGTTCGACTACGAGACCCTGCGGGCCCGGTTCCAGCAGATGGCCTTCCTCAACAAGGGCCTCAGCATCACCCTCACCGACGAACGCGGGGGAGAGGACGGCACCGCCGAGGACACCGTGGTCACCTACCTCTACGAGAACGGTCTGAAGGACTACGTGGAGTACCTCAACCGCTCGAAGAAGGCCGAGCTCGTCAACGACGAGATCATCTCCTTCGAGCAGGAGGACACCGAGCGCCACATCGCTCTCGAGGTGGCGATGCAGTGGACGACGGCGTACACCGAGAGCGTCCACACCTACGCCAACACCATCAACACCCACGAGGGCGGCACGCACGAAGAGGGCTTCCGTGCGGCGCTCACCACGCTGGTGAACCGCTACGCGCGCGAGAAGAACATCATCAAGGAGAAGGACGACAACCTCTCCGGCGACGACGTGCGCGAGGGTCTCACCGCGGTCATCTCGGTCAAGCTCGCCGAGCCGCAGTTCGAGGGCCAGACCAAGACCAAGCTCGGCAACACCGAGGCGAAGGCCTTCGTGCAGCGCGTCGTCGGGTCGGAGCTCGCCGACTGGTTCGACCGCAACCCGGTGCAGGCGCGCGACATCATCCGCAAGGCCATCCAGGCGTCGCAGGCACGGCTGGCGGCCCGGAAGGCTCGCGAGCAGACCCGGCGCAAGGGGCTGCTCGAGGGTGGCGGCATGCCCGGCAAGCTCAAGGACTGCTCCAGCCGCGACCCCTCCCGCAGCGAGATCTTCATCGTGGAGGGCGACTCGGCCGGCGGCTCGGCCATCCAGGGGCGCAATCCCGAGACGCAGGCGATCCTGCCGCTGCGCGGCAAGATCCTCAACGTCGAGAAGGCCAGGCTCGACCGCGCGCTCGGCAACGCCGAGGTGCAGGCCATGATCACGGCGTTCGGCGCCGGCATCGGGGAGGACTTCAACCCCGAGAAGGCCAGGTACCACAAGATCGTGCTCATGGCCGACGCCGACGTCGACGGCCAGCACATCACCACCCTGCTGCTCACGCTGGTGTTCCGCTACATGCGGCCGCTCATCGAGCTGGGCTACGTCTACCTCGCCATGCCGCCGCTCTACCGGCTCAAGTGGTCGAACGCCCCGCACGAGTACGTCTACTCCGATGCCGAGCGCGACGCGCTGCTCGTCGACGGGCAGGCTGCCGGCAAGCGCATCCCGAAAGACAACGGAATCCAGCGCTACAAGGGTCTCGGCGAGATGGACTACCGGGAGCTCTGGGACACCACGATGGACCCCGACACCCGCACCCTCCGCCAGATCACCCTCGACGATGCGGTGGCGGCCGACGAGATCTTCTCGACGCTGATGGGCGAAGACGTCGAATCGCGGCGCAACTTCATCCAGAAGAACGCCAAAGACGTCCGCTTCCTCGACATCTGAGCCCTCGGGCCTCGACAGAGACTGACACATGACAGACGAACTCACCCCTGCCGCCGGCGATCGCATCGAACAGGTCGACCTCCAGCTGGAGATGCAGCGCTCCTACCTCGACTACGCCATGAGCGTGATCGTCGGGCGTGCCCTGCCCGACGTGCGCGACGGCCTCAAGCCGGTGCACCGCCGCGTGATCTACGCGATGTACGACGGCGGCTACCGCCCCGACCGCGCGTTCTCGAAGTCGGCCCGCGTGGTGGGCGAGGTGATGGGCCAGTTCCACCCGCACGGCGACTCGTCTATCTACGACACGCTCGTGCGTCTCATCCAGCCCTGGTCGCTGCGTTACCCGCTCGCGCTCGGGCAGGGCAACTTCGGCTCGCCCGGCAACGACGGCGCCGCGGCGCCCCGATACACCGAGACGAAGATGGCCCCGCTCGCGCTCGAGATGGTGCGCGACATCCAGGAAGAGACCGTCGACTTCCAGGACAACTACGACGGCCGCACCCTCGAGCCCGTCGTGCTGCCCGCCCGGTTCCCGAACCTGCTCGTCAACGGCTCGGTGGGCATCGCGGTCGGCATGGCCACGAACATCCCGCCCCACAACCTGCGCGAGGTCGCCGCCGGCGCCATCTGGTACCTCGAGAACCCCGAGGCCGATCGCGAGGAGCTGCTTGACGCGCTCATGCAGCGCATCAAGGGGCCCGACTTCCCGACCGGAGCGCAGATCCTCGGCGTGAAGGGCATCCACGACGCCTACCGCACCGGGCGCGGGTCGATCACGATGCGCGCGGTCGTCAACGTCGAAGAGCTGCAGGGCCGCACCTGCCTCGTGGTGACCGAGCTGCCCTACCAGGTGAACCCCGACAACCTCGCGGTGAAGATCGCCGAGCTCGTGAAGGACGGCAAGCTCGCCGGCATCGCCGACATCCGCGACGAGACCTCGGGCCGCACCGGTCAGCGCCTCGTGATCGTGCTGAAGCGCGACGCGGTGGCGAAGGTGGTGCTCAACAACCTCTACAAGCACACCTCGCTGCAGGAGAACTTCGGCGCGAATATGCTGGCGATCGTCGACGGCGTGCCGCGCACGCTCCCGCTAGACGGCTTCATCACCGAGTGGGTCGCGCACCAGATCGACGTGATCGTGCGCCGCACGATGTTCCGGTTGCGCGAGGCAGAGGCCCGCATGCACATCCTGCGTGGCTACCTCAAGGCGCTCGACGCGCTCGACGAGGTCATCGCGCTCATCCGCCGCTCGCCCACGGTCGAGGAGGCACGCGACGGACTGATCGGGCTACTCGACATCGACGAGCTGCAGGCGCGCGCCATCCTCGAGCTGCAGCTGCGCCGGCTCGCGGCGCTCGAGCGCCAGAAGATCCAGGACGAGGCCACCGAGTTGCAGGCGCGGATCGACGAGTACAACGTCATCCTCGGCAGCCCGTCGCGCCAGCGCGAGATCGTGGTGGAGGAACTCACCGAGATCGTCGACAAGTTCGGCGACGACCGGCGCACCGAGATCATGTTCGGCTTCGACGGCGACATGAACGTCGAAGACCTCATCCCCGAAGAGGAGATGGTGGTCACCGTCACTCGCGGTGGTTACGTCAAGCGCACCCGGAGCGACAACTACCGCAGCCAGCACCGCGGCGGCAAGGGCGTCAAGGGCGCCCAGCTGCGGGCCGACGACGTGGTGGAGCACTTCTTCGTGACCACCACGCACCACTGGCTGCTGTTCTTCACCAACACCGGCCGGGTCTACCGCGCGAAGGCCTACGAGCTGCAGGAGGCCGGCCGCGACGCGAAGGGCCAGCACGTGGCGAACCTGCTGGCGCTGGGCCCGGATGAGCAGATCACGCAGATCCTCGACATCCGCGACTACAAGGCGGCCGACTTCCTGGTGCTCGCCACCCGCTCGGGGCTGCTGAAGAAGACGGCGCTCACCGAGTACGACACCAACCGCACCGGCGGCATCATCGCCATCAACCTGCGCGAGGGCGACGAGCTGGTCTCGGCGATGCTCGTGGATGAGGATTCCGATCTGCTGCTGGTGTCGAAGAAGGGCATGTCGATCCGCTTCACGGCGAGTGACGAGGCCCTGCGTCCGATGGGGCGCGCGACCTCGGGTGTCATCGGCATGAAGTTCCGTGACGACGACGCGCTGCAGGGTGCATCCGTGGTCTCCGACGAGGGCTTCGTGTTCGTGGTGACCGAGGGTGGCTACGCCAAGCGCACCTCGGTCGACGAGTACCGGGTGCAGGGCCGCGGCGGCCTGGGCATCAAGGTGGCGAAACTCGCCGAGGCGCGCGGCGACCTCATCGGCTCGCTCATCGTGGGCGAGGACGACGAGGTCCTTGTGGTTCTTGCCAGTGGCAAGGTGGTACGCTCTGCCGTGGCCGAAGTACCGGCCAAAGGACGCGACACGATGGGCGTGGTCTTCGCTCGCTTCGCGGACGACGATCGCATCATCGCGGTGGCGAAGAACACGGAGCGAAACCTGGAAGCGGAGCTCGACGAGGGTGCGGAGCCTGCACAGGCGCCCGACACCGCGGCCGAGACCGCGCCTGGAGAGGACGTAACGACGGATGAGTAATCTTGGCGACAAATTCGCGAAGAAGACGGCACGGGTCGCGACCACCAAGCAGGTGCGGCTGAAGCTGGTCTACATCGACTTCTGGTCGGTGCTGAAGATCTCCTTCCTCCTCGCGATCATCCTCGGAATCGTGACCGTGGTCGCCAGCTTCCTCGTCTGGTCGGTGCTCAACCAGACCGGTGTCTTCGACTCGGTGAACACTCTGCTGCAAGACATCGCGGGCGCCGGCAACTTCGACCTGTTCGACTTCGCGTCGCTGCCCCAGGTGATGGGCTTCTCGGTGGTGGTGGCGCTCCTCAACGTGATCGTCATCACCGCGCTCGGCGCGATCGCCGCGGCGCTCTACAACCTCGCGGTGCGCATCACCGGCGGCGTCATGCTCGGCTTCACCAACAAGTAAGCTCGATTGGGAGAACGAGTCGCCGTAAGGTAGTCTCTTCTCTGGTCAAAAAACGGGGCTATAGCTCAGGCGGTTAGAGCGCTTCGCTGATAACGAAGAGGTCCAAGGTTCAAGTCCTTGTAGCCCCACGAGAGATCCACAAGAAATCTCCCTAGCACCTCGGTGCGACGGGGGGCCTTAGCTCAGTTGGTAGAGCGCCTGCTTTGCAAGCAGGATGTCAGGAGTTCGAATCTCCTAGGCTCCACCAGGGCACACACGAAAAGAACCCCGGAGCCTTCTCGCTGCGGGGTTCTTTCGTGTGTCGGGGGCGAACGATCAGCTCTCCGCGTTGGCGGCGGGAGCCGGGTCTTCGTCGGCGATCCAGAGTTCGTCGTCGGCGCGGAAGGTCTGCCAGAGGGCGTAGCCGATACCGGCGGCCGTCACGACGCCGAGGCTGATGACCACGACGAGACCCGCCTTCGATCCGCCCGACTTCGGTGCCTGCTTCTGCAGGGCCTTCGAGGCCTTGGCCGCCTTCTTGCCGGCCTGCTTCACGAACTCGGGGTTCTTGGCCAGCTGCAGCACGGCGGCCGCGGAACCGATGGTGGAGGCCAGCGCGGGCACCACGTCGGCGGCGAAACGCTCCTTGGCGGTCTGGCCGGCCACCTTGACGGCGGCGACGTTCTTCGAGATGGTCGGGGCTACGCTCTCGACTGCGGTCTTCACGCGTGGCTTCACCTCTTCGTCGGCCAGAAAACTGGCCTGCTTGCCGGCCTCGCGCAGGATGGCGTTCGCGCGGTCGAGGACGGCCTGCTGGTCGAGCCAGAGATCTTCGGCCGTGCCCTTGAGGCGCTTCAGCTCCTTGCGACGCTTACGGGAAAGACTCATGGGAAACCTCCATCGGCGAAAGCACGGACGACTTCATCTTGGCACGCATCACGCGACTGTGGGAGGAGCCCGCACTGTTCATCCCCTTGAGAGAGGCTGGAGCTTTCCTGGATGTGTCGGACGGGTGGCCTAGAATGACGGCATGCCCGTACACACGCACGTCGCCACCCTCACCACCAACCACGGCCCCATCACCATCAACCTCTACGGCCACCACGCACCGAAGACGGTGAAGAACTTCGTCGGCCTCGCGACGGGCGAGATCGAATGGACCGACCCGAAGACGGGTCAGCCCACCACCGCGCCGCTCTACGACGGCATCGTGTTCCACCGCATCATCCCCGGCTTCATGATCCAGGGCGGCGACCCGCTCGGCAACGGCACCGGGGGGCCCGGCTACCGCTTCGACGACGAGATCAACCCCGAGCTCGACTTCACCGAGCCCTACATCCTCGCCATGGCCAACGCCGGCATCCAGGGTGGCAAGGGCACCAACGGCTCGCAGTTCTTCATCACCGTCGGCCCCACCACCTGGCTGCAGGGCAAGCACACCATCTTCGGCGCCGTCGCCGACGACGCCTCGAAGCGCATCGTCGACAAGCTCGCTGGTGTCGCGACCGATGCCTACGACCGTCCGCTCGACGAGGTCGTGCTCGAGAGCGTCACGGTCGAAGAAGTCTGATCGCCTCCGCGATCCTCACTCCTTCTTCTCTCCGCGAGGTCCGATGAGCAGCGTTCCCACCTCGTCCGACGACTTCTGCTTCCGGCACCCGGGCCGGCAGAGCTACGTGCTCTGTCAGCGGTGCGGGCGCACGGTGTGCCCCGAGTGCCAGGTGCAGGCGGCGGTCGGGGTGCACTGCGTGGAGTGCGCCGCGCGTGACCGCCGCGAGGCGCCGCGGGTGAAGCGAGGGCGCCCCGCGTTCTTGCAGAACCTCACCGGTGCTGGTGCGCCCGTGGTCACGTACTCGCTCATCGGGCTGTGCGTCCTGGTGTACGTGCTGCAGCTCATCCCCGGATTGGGTGTCACCAACGCCATCCTCTTCGCCCCGGCCTACGTGCAACCCTCCACGGGAGCTCCGCTCGAGCCGTGGCGCATGATCACGTCGATCTTCGCCCACTCGCCGAGCTCGATCTTCCACATCCTGCTCAACATGTACTCGTTGTTCATCTTCGGGCCGATCCTCGAGCGCATGCTCGGGCGAGGGCGCTTCCTCGCGCTCTACCTCATCGCAGGGCTGGGCGGCTCGGTCGCCGTGAACCTGCTCGGAGGTCCGCTCACCGCCGTGCTCGGCGCATCCGGAGCGATCTTCGGCCTCATGGGCGCCTTCTTCATCATCAACCGGCATCTGGGCGGCAACAGCATCCAGATCATCGTGCTCGTAGGCCTCAACCTGGCGTTCGGGCTCTTCATCCCGGGCATCTCGTGGCAGGCCCACCTCGGCGGCCTGATCGCCGGCGGCCTGGTGGCCCTCATCTACGTGCGCACGCGGCCGATCCGCATGCGCACGACGCAGATCCTGCTGGTGGCGGCGGTGGCGCTGGGACTGGTGGCCATCACCGTCGCGCGCGCTCTGGTCTGAGTTATCCACAGTCCAGTGGGTTATGCACAAGACTCTCCACACCTGTGGACTTATCCCCAGGTGTTTCCACATTGGGGATAATCACACCGTTGTAATTCCCCGCGCCGAGATCTCTCGCTAGCGCCACCTGGTGGTCATGATGAAGCCGATGAAGGCGATGCCGAAGCCGATGAGGATGTTCCAGCTGCCGAGATCGGGGATGGGGAAGAGGCCCTGGCTCACGTAGAACACGATGATCCAGAGCAGGCCGACGATCATGAAGCCGAACATGACGGGCTTGAACCACACCGGGTTCGGCGCCTTGGCCGAGGCGTCGTCGCTCGTGCGCTGAACCTCGCGGCTCCGGCGGGCGACCTCGTTCGATGATGCTTTGTCTCGGGCCATGCCGACGATTCTAACGGGGATTGTCCCGGCGTTCTCCACGGGTTGTCCACACGCTGTCCACAAGTGACCTGTGAGTACACAGGGACGACTGTTCGAGGCCGCCGCCCAGCTTGGCTCTCGTAGGATTGAGCCCATGAGCGCGCAGTCCGAGGAGCCCGTCCTCAGGCGTCCTCGCCGCCCCCGTCGGTCGACCGCGTCGAAGGTCGTGGGGGTGGCCGGAGAGGTGCTCATCACGGGGGGCGTGCTGGTGCTGCTGTTCCTCGGCTGGCAGTTCACGCTCAACGGCGTGATGCTGAGCAATCAGCAGGCCTCCGATGCCGATTCCCTGGTGGAGAGCTGGTCGGCATCGACGCCCGCCCCGGCGTCCGACGACGGAACCGGCGCCCCCGACACCGCTGTCAGCGCTGCTTTCGCCTACGGCCAGCCTCCGGTCTCGAGCACGCCCGCGCCCGACTCCGCCGAGGAGTTCGCCGTCATGTACGTCCCCCGCTTCGGAGCCGACTACCGCAAGACCATCGCCGAGGGCGTCGATCCGAAGTCGGTGCTCAACAAGGGTGGCGCCGGTCACTACTCCACGACGCAGATGCCGGGCGAGGTGGGCAACTTCGCCGTCGCGGCCCATCGCGACGGATGGGGGAGCCCGTTCCTCAAGATCAACGAGCTCACCGTCGGCGACGCCATCTACGTCGAGACCCAGGACGGCTGGTACACCTACACCTTCCGCGGCCTCGAGTACGTCTCGCCCTACGGCGTCGGCGTGATCGACCCGGTTCCGCAGATGGAGGGTGTGACGGCGACCGATCGCATCATCACCCTCACCAGCTGCAACCCGCTCTACGTCGCCTCCGAACGCATCATCGCGTACGGTGTGCTCACCGACTGGACGCCCCGTTCGGCCGGTGCACCCGCCGCCATCGCCTCACTCACGGGAGCCTGACCGATGTATGCAGCCCTCTGGCGCATCCTGCCCGGCCCGGTGTGGCTGCGCATCCTCATCCTGGTGGTGCTCGCCGCCGTGGTGCTCGCGGTGCTGGCGTTCTGGGTGTTCCCCTGGATCGACGAGTTGACGGCGCCCGCGCAGGATGTCACGGTGGAGCAATGACCCGAGTCCTCGTCATCGACAACTACGACAGCTTCGTCTACACGCTGGGCGGGTACCTGCAGCAGCTGGGCGCCGAGACCGAGGTGGTGCGCAACGACTCGTTCGACGCGGCCGATGCCGCCGAGGTGATCGCGGGGTACGACGCGGTGCTCATCTCGCCCGGGCCGGGCAAGCCCTCGGAGGCGGGCGTCTCCATCCCGGTGGTGTTCGCCGCGATCGAGGCTCAGAAGCCGCTGCTCGGTGTGTGCCTGGGCCACCAGGCCATCGCGGAGGCCCTCGGGGCCACCGTCACCAACGCCGAAGAGCTCATGCACGGCAAGACCTCGGTCATCCGGCACGACGGCAGCGCCTTCTACGACGGGGTGCGCGACGGATTCACCGCGACGCGATATCACTCGCTCGCCGTGGTCGACGGCACCGTTCCCGACACGCTCGAGGTCACCTCCCGCACCGAGGGCGGGGTCATCATGGGCCTGCGCCACGTGAGCGCGCCCGTGTACGGAGTGCAGTTCCACCCCGAGTCGGTGCTCACCGAGGGCGGCTACGCCATGCTGGGCAACTGGCTCGCCGCCGCCGGGCTCGAGAGCGCGCGCGAGACCGCTCAGGGGCTCAACCCGCTGCTGCGCGCTGTCTGACCGGCGCGGTCGCCGGGGCGCAGGCCGGCCGACGCGTTCGCCGAGCTGATCAGCTGCAGTACTCGAGCACGATCTCGGAGCGCTGCGTCGCGTCGCCCTCGGCGATCGACTGCCGCACCACCGTGTTGGCCGGCTCGGTGCAGTTCGTCACCGCACGAGGGGTGACCACCAGCAGGAGATCGGTCATGCGGGTGGTGCCGTCGCTGATCGGCAGGCCGATCACACTCGGCACCGACACCATGCCGGTCGACACCACCATGTCGATGGTGTCGCCCGCGTAGGCGGCCGCGTCGACGGCGGGGTCGGTGCGGATGATCACATCGGCGGCGATGTCGGGGGAGTTCTCCTTGATCGTCTGACCCACCGTGAAGCCCGCGGCGACCAGCGCGGCGGCCCCGTCGGTGACCGAACTGCCCGCCACCGACGGGATGGCCACCGTCTCGCGGCCGCTCGACACGTGCACGTCGATGACCGTGCCGGGGCTGACGATGGTGCCCGCGCCCGGATCGGTGTCGATCACCTGGCCCGCCGGCACGGTGTCGCTGACGACGTCGTAGCGCGCCGTGACGAGGTCGAGCTGCTGCAGAGTCGCGTCTGCGGCCTCGAAGGTCTGACCCGTCACCGACGGCACCTCGCGCGAGGTCGAGGGCAGCTCGGTGCTGGGTTGCAGCGACAGCACCCACACCACGATGCCGATGAGGATGACGGCGACCGAGGCGATGCCCGCCCAGATCCACACCACGGGCGGCCGCGACTGCGTGCGCACCGTGTACTCGTCGTCGCCGGCGAGCTGGGTGAGCGCGGAGTCGCCGCCCTGCGCCAGGCTCGGCGGCGCACCGAACAGCGAGGTCTGGAAGTCTTCGACGGGCAGGCGCTTCGACGGGATGCGCCCGGCCCCCGCGGTCTCGAGATCGGTGCGGAACTCGACCGCGCTCTGGAACCGGGCGAACCGGTCTTTCGCGAGGGCGTGCAGCACGACCTGATCGATGGCGGGAGACACCAGCGGGTTGATGCTGGAGGGGGCGACCGGCATCTCGCTCACGTGCTGGTAGGCCACCGCCACGGGCGTCTCACCCTTGAACGGCGGTTCGCCGGTGAGCATCTCGAACAGCACCACGCCGGTGGAGTAGAGGTCGGTGCGGGCGTCGACCGACTCGCCGCGGGCCTGCTCGGGAGAGAAGTACTGGGCGGTGCCGAGGATGGCGGTGGTCTGGGCGACCGTCGCCGAGGAGTCGGAGATGGCGCGGGCGATGCCGAAGTCCATCACCTTCACCTGGCCGCCGTGGGTCACCATGACATTGCCCGGTTTGATGTCGCGGTGCACCACACCGGCCCGGTGGGAGTACTCCAGCGCGGTGAGGATGCCGTCGGTGATGCGGATGGCCTCCGCCGAGTCGAGCGGGCCCTCCTTGATGATGTCTTTGAGAAGGCGTCCTTCGACGAACTCCATGACGATGAACGGGACGACACCCTCGAACCCGCCGGCCTCGGCGACCCGCTCCTCGCCGGCGTCGAACACGCGCACGATCGTGGGGTGCGCCATACGTGAAGCGGCCTGGGCCTCCTGGCGGAAACGGGTGCGGAAGACCGGGTCGCCTGCGAGCTGCGACTTGAGCAGCTTGATGGCGACCTGGCGGCCGAGTCGCTCGTCGCGCCCCGAGTACACGTTCGACATGCCGCCGCGGCCGATCAGTTCGCCGAGACGATACCGTCCGGCGAGGAGTCGGGTCTCATCGGCCACGCTCAGTCGTTCCCGCCGCCGTTGCCGTTGCCATTGCCGTTCCCGCTGTTGCCGGTCGGGGGCACGGCGATGCTGAGGGTGAGCGCGGGCGAGAGGCCCGAGGCGGAGCCGGAGCACGAGACCCCGTACTTCACCTCGATGTTCTGGTCGGCCGCCTCGGCCGCCACGAGGGTGGCCGCCGGGTTGGTACCGGGCTGGATGGTGACGGTGGCGTTCGTCGCTTCAACCGTGTAGCCGGTGAGGGTGGTGCCCGAGGGGCAGCTGTACGAGGTCCACTGCACCACGAACTCGGCGCCGGCCTCGACCGTGTCCTCCTCGACTCCCGCGCCGCCGGTGGGAGCGCTCGTGGGAGCGGTCGGCACGATCACGTCGGTGTAGACGGTGAGGGAGATCGTGGTTCCCGGCTGCACGTTGCCGACGGGCGAGGCCTGGTAGACCACGTCGACCTGATCGGCGGAGGGCGCCGCGTTGCCGGCGACGCGGGTCGCGCTGAGGCCGAGACCCTGCAGCAGGCTCGCGGCCTCGTCGAAGGTCTTGCCGCGCAGCTCGGACTCGGTCACCGGCACGGTGGTCCGCACCGGGGTCGGTGTATTGCTCTGGGTGGGAGTGGGTGTCGGGGTGTTCGTCGCCGCCGTGGTGGTGGGCGTGCTCGGCGCGGAGCTGTTGCCGCCCTGCAGCACGAGCGCCACGATCGTGCCTACGAGAACGAGGGCGAGGATGATGATGAGCACGATGAGCGGCCAGGTCCACGGGCTGCGCTTCTTAGGCTCGTCTTCGACGGTCTCGCCGGGGGGCGGACCGGGCACCAGCGGCACGCCGTTGCCCGGTCGGGCGCCGGCACCGGCGGCAGGGAGCACGGTGGTGGCCTGGGTGGCACCTGGCAGCTGCCCCGGGGCCGGCATGACCGTCGTGGCACTGGTGGGCGGCAGCGGCTCGTCGCCGAGCACCGCGGGCACCGAGGCGGCCGCCGCCGCGATGTCGCCGCGGCGGAGCGCCATCGCGGCGCGCGCGAGGGCTCCCGTGGAGGCGGGCCGCTCGTCGGGCTTCTTCGCGATGCACGAGAGCACGAGGTTGCGCACCGGCTCCGCCACCGTGGTGGGCAGGGCCGGCGGGGTCTCGTTGATCTGCGCCATGGCGATCGCCACCTGAGACTCCCCTGTGAAGGGGCGCTTGCCGGCGAGGCACTCGTAGGCCACGATGCCGAGCGAGTAGATGTCGGTGGTGGGGGAGGCGGGCTGGCCGCTGGCCTGCTCGGGCGAGAGGTACTGCACGGTGCCCATCACCTGGCCGGTGGCCGTGAGCGGCACCTGGTCGGCGATGCGTGCGATGCCGAAGTCGGTGATCTTCACGCGGCCGTCGGGTGTGATGAGGAGGTTGCCCGGCTTGATGTCGCGGTGCACCAGACCCGCCGCGTGGGCAGCCTGGAGCGCCAGCGCGGTCTGCGCGATGATGTCGAGCACCCGATCGGTGGAGAGCACGTGCTCGCGCTCGAGGATGGTGGAGAGCGCCTCGCCGGGCACGAGCTCCATCACGAGGTAGGCGCTGCCCTCCTCCTCGCCGTAGTCGAACACGTTGGCGATGCCCTCGTGGCTGACGAGGGCGGCGTGACGGGCCTCGGCGCGGAAGCGCTCGAGGAACCCGGGGTCGCCGAGGTACTCGTCCTTGAGGATCTTGATGGCGACGGTGCGCCCGATGACCAGATCGGTGGCCTGCCAGACCTCGCCCATGCCGCCGATCGCGATGCGATTGGACAGCTCGTATCTGCCCCCGAAGGTCACGCCAGCTGTGGGTCTCATTTACTCAGCACCGCCTCTAGTACTCGTTTCGCGATCGGCGCGGCCAATTCGTTGCCTGTACCGGATTGACCTTGCCCCCCGCCGTCCTCGACGACCACTGCCACGGCGACCTGAGGGTTGTCGGCGGGGGCGAATCCCGTGAACCACAGAGTGTAGGGATCGCCCTCCCCGTTCTCTGCGGTACCGGTCTTACCGGCCACGCTGACGCCGTCTATTCTTGCATTAGTCGCCGCGCCGCTCTCGACCGCGTCGACCATGAGCTGGGAAAGTTCCGAAGCTGTTACCGAAGTCAGCGGGGTGCTGAACTCGGTCGCTTCGAAGCTCTCCAGCACACTGAGGTCGGGCGCCGTGATCTCGTCGACGAGGGTGGGGGTCATGATGGTGCCGCCGTTCGCCACGGCGGCAGAGAGCATCGCGATCTGCAGCGGAGTCGCCACGTCGCTGCCCTGCCCGAAGGAGGCCAGGGCGAGCTGCGCGTCGTCGAGTCCGCGAGGGAAGACGCTGGTCGACACGTCCATCGGCACCGACAGCTCCGAGCCGAAGCCGAAGGCGCTCGCCATGTCGGCGAGGGCCGACTCGCCCATCTCCATGCCGAGCTCGGCCATCGGGATGTTGCACGAGAGGATGAACGCGGTGGCGATGGTGACCTCGTCACCCGAGCCGCAGGTGCCCCCGCCGGCGTTGGCCACCGAGGAGTCGCTGCCGGGCAGCTGCAACCGGGCCAGGTTCGGCTCGGTGTGATCGACCGAGAGGCCGGCGTTCTGCAGCGCGGCGGCGGTGGTGACGATCTTGAACGTCGACCCGGGAGGGTTGAGGTCGTTGATTGTCTTGTTGATGAGCGGGTCGCCCGGGGCGGCGAGCAGCTGGTCGTAGGTGTCGATCACCTGCTGGGTGTCGTGCACGGCGAGGGTGTTCGGGTCGTAGTCGGGCTTGGACACCATCGCAAGGATGCGCCCGGTCGACGGCTCGATCGCCACCACTGCGCCCTGATACGAACCGAGTGCGTCATAGGCGGCCTGCTGCACGACCGGGTCGATGGTGAGCTCGACCGAGGCGCCCTGCGGGTTCTGGCCCGTGACCAGGCGGTTGAGGTAGTCGAGGAACTGCGAGTCGGAGGTGCCGGAGAGGTAGTCGTTGAGCGACTGCTCGATCTGGCTCGAGCCCTGACCCAGCGTGTAGTAGCCGGTGACCGCGCTGTAGAGCGCTCCCTGGGGGTAGGTGCGCTGGTACTTGTACTCGTCGTCGGTGGGCACCGACATCGCGATGGGCTGGCCGTCGACGAGGATCGGGCCCCGCTCGGTGTCGTACCCGGCGTAGATGCTGCGGGCGTTGCGGGCGTCGCCGGAGAGGTTGTCGGCCTGGAAGAACTGGATGATCGTGGTGGACACCAGCAGGGTCGCGAACATGAGGAACACGACGACGCTCACGCGCTTGAGTTCACGGGTCACGGCTCTAGATCACCAGCCTCGGCTGATTGCGGACTGTGTCCGACAGGCGCAGCAGCAGCGCCACGATGATCCAGTTCGCCACCAGCGACGAACCTCCGGCGGCCATGAACGGGGTGGTGAGCCCGGTGAGCGGGATGACGCGGGTCACGCCGCCGATGACGATGAAGCACTGCAGCGCGACGGTGAACGACAGGCCGACACCGAGCAGCCGGCCGAAGTCGTCCTGCCCCGCGAAGCTGATGCGGAAGCCCCGGGAGATGAAGAGCAGGTAGAGCGCGAGCACCGCGAACACGCCCGCGAGTCCCAGCTCCTCGCCGAGCGAGGCGAAGATGTAGTCGCTCTGCGCCAGCGGGGTGATGTCGGGCCGGCCACGGCCGAGACCGGTGCCGATGAGCCCGCCGTTGGCGAGGCCGAACAGCCCCTGCACGAGTTGATAGCTGCCGCCCACCGCGTCGTAGTGCTCCGGGTTGAACGCGTCGAGCCAGTTCGTGAACCGGTCGTTCACGTACACCAGCACCTGCCCGGCGATCACCGCCCCCACGAGGAAGAGCCCGACGCCGAGCACCACCCAGCTCGCCCGCCCGGTCGCCACGTAGATCATCACGACGAACAGCCCGAAGTAGAGCAGCGCGGTGCCGAGGTCGCGCTGGAAGATGATGATGGCCATCGACAGCGCCCACAGCACCAGGATCGGGCCGAGGTCTCTGGCACGCGGGAACCGCATCCCGAGCACCTTCCGGCCCACCATGGAGAGGCTGTCGCGCCGCGAGACCAGGTAGCCCGCGAAGAACACCGCCAGGGCGATCTTCGCCACCTCGCCGGGCTGGAACGAGAAGGCGCCGATGTGGATCCAGACGCGGGCGCCGTAGATCTCCTGCCCGATCACCGGCAGCATCGGCAGCAGCAGGAGCACCGCGGCCACGAGCATCGCGATGTAGGTGTAGCGCTGCAGCACCCGGTGGTTGCGGATCACCAGGATGACGGCGATGGCCAGGGCGATCGCGATCCCGCTCCACACCACCTGGCGGAGCGCGGTGCTCTCCCAGCCGGTGAGGTTCTCGGCGATGTCGATGCGGTAGATCATCGCGATGCCGAGGCCGTTCAGCAGGGCGGCGATCGGCAGGATGAACGGGTCGGCGTTGGTGGCCACGATGCGGAGGGCCACGTGGAGGCCGAGCACGAGCACCGCGAGGCCTGCGCCGATGGTGACGACGGTGAAGTCGGCGACCCCCAGGGCTCCGAGCTGCACCAGCACGACCGAGAGTGCGTTCACCCCGCAGACGAACAGCAGCAGGAAGAGCTCGAGGTTGCGCAGCTTCTGGGGCACGCGGATGCGCCGGATGCCCTTCGGGGGCGTCTCCGGGGCGGTGGCGACCGGGGCGGTCGTCACGGTGTCGGCTCCGGGCTCGGTGCGGGCGTGCCGGTGGGGGTCGGGGTGGGCGTCGCGGTGCTGCCGCCACTGTCACCGGCCCCGCTGCCGGCGCTGGTGCTCAGGCGCTCCACCACCTGCTGCGCCGCGGCGGCGGAGTCGGTGCTGATGGTGTTCTCCACCTGGCGGCGCGTGTAGGCGGGCAGGTCGTCGACCGCGATGTCGGTGAGCTGGTAGACGTGCGAGAGCTGCAACGGGCCGACGCCCTGCTGCACGCCCTGGAAGATGGCGACCGTGCCCTGCGACTCGCCCACGTAGAAGCGGGTCTGCGTCCAGCGGTAGCCGGCGTAGAGGCCTCCGGCGATCAGGGCGAGCACGACGAGCGTGCCCACCAGCCAGGTCACCTTGCGGCGTCGGCTGCGCCGCCGGTCTTCCTCGATCAGTTCGTCGAGGTAGTCGTCGGACTCCGGCTCGAAGTGGCTGGGTTCGGAGGTGGGGTTCCTCGGGTGCAGGCGCAGGCCCGGGATGCGCGAGCTGCGGCGGCCGGCCGGCTGCTCGAACGCGATGGGGCGCGCCGCCGAGCCGACCGTCACCGGCTCCACCTCCGGCGTCTCGAACGACTGGTGCACATCCACCACCACGACGGTGACGTTGTCGGGCGCCCCGTGGTCGAGGCTGGCCCTCACCAGGGCGTTGGCCGCATCCTTCGGGGTGATGGTGTTGCGCAGGATCGCGGCGATGTCGTCGTGCTCGACCACGCCGGAGAGGCCGTCGGAGCAGAGCATCCAGCGGTCGCCCGGCCGGGTGTCCATCACCTGCAGGTCGACCTCGGGGGCGGCGTCGACGTCGCCGAGCACGCGCATCAGCACCGAGCGGCGCGGATGCGTCTTGGCCTCCTCGGCCGTGATGCGGCCGGAGTCGACGAGGCGCTGCACGAAGGTGTGGTCGACGGTGATCTGGGTGAGCACGTCGTCGCGCAGCCGGTAGACCCGCGAGTCGCCGATGTGGGCGAGGGCGACGCTGTGGCCCACCCGCACGAGGGCGCTGAGGGTGGTGCCCATGCCGGTGAGTTCGGGATGCTCGTAGACCGCCTCGGTGAGCACGGCGTTCGCCGCGACGATCGCCTCCTGCAGCGCGAACTCCGCGTCGACGGCGGAGCCGTACGGGCCGTCGATCTCGGCCAGCCGCTTGAGGGCGAGCGCGCTGGCGACGTCGCCGCCCGCGTGGCCGCCCATCCCGTCGGCGACCGCGAACAGGGTCTCGCCGGCGAAGCCCGAGTCCTGGTTGTTGGAGCGCACCTTGCCCACGTGGGACACGGCCGCGCTCGCGGTCACGATCGCCACCCGGGTTACCGCCGGAGCTCGAAACTCGTCGCGCCGATGCGGATCGGCGTGTTGAGCGGAACGTGCGTGGGGGTGGTGACCCGCACGCCGTCGAGGAAGGTGCCGTTGGTGGAGTCGAGGTCTTGTACGACCCACTCGTCGCCCCAGATCATGAGGCGGGCGTGATGCGTGGAGGTGTAGTCGTCGCGGATGACGACGCTCGAGTCGGAGGAGCGGCCGATGGTGAGCGGCTCGGAGCCGAGCGGGATCTCGCTGCCCGACTTGGCGCCGGAGGTGATGACGAGTCGGCTCGCGTTGGCGAGGGTGGCGCGCGGTGGGCCGCTCAGCTCGGTGCCGGGGGCCGGGATGAAGGTGGGCACCTTGGGGGCGGGGGCGGACGGTGCGGGAGGGCCGGCTTGGGCCGCTGCGGCGGGGGTCGGTGCTGCCTGGCCCGTGGGTGCTGTCTGGCCCGCTGCGGCTGCGGCTGGGGCCCCGGCGGTCGCCGGCTCCTTCAGCTTGCGCACCCGCTGCCCGAACAGGTCGGAGCGCATCGCGTAGACCACGATGAAGATGAACACCCACAGCAGCGCCAGGAACGCCAGCTGCAGGATGAGGAGGGTGAGTTCGCTCATGGGCCGCCTACCGCCAGAACCCGCCGGGTGCCGCGGGGGCGGACGGCGACGCCGGACGGCCGCCGCGCGAGGCCGACGACTGCGGCACGATGCGGAAGACGATGTCGGTGCGGCCGATCTTGATGACCGAGTCGGGCTCGAGGTTGGCCCGCTGGAAGGGCTGCCCGTCGAGCGTGGAGCCGTTCGTGGAGCCGAGATCGCGGGCCTGGGCCCGCTGGCCGTCCCAGATGATCTCGACGTGCTTGCGCGAGGTGCCGGTGTCGTCGATGGTGATGTCGGCGTCGGAGCCGCGGCCCACCACCGTGCGGCTCTTCGTGAGGGGGTGGCGCGTGCCCGCGATGTCGAGCACGGGCATCCAGCTCACCTGGCCCTGCACGTTGGCCGAGTCGATCTGCACCACCCCCGTGGTGAGGCCGGGACTCTCGACGAGGTCGACCGTCACACCGCCGGCGAACTGGAAACCCTGCTGCGCCGCGTGCTGCACCACGATCTGGTTGAGGTCGTCGACGAGCGCGGGGCCGATCGCCGTCATGCGCTGGTAGTCGGAGGGCGCCAGCAGCACCTGGAAGCTGTTGGGAACCAGGATGCGCTCGCGCGAGACGACCGCGGCCTTCGTGTCGAGCTCGCGCTTGAGCGCCGCGGAGATCTCGACCGGCTGGAGCCCCGAGCGGAAGGTCTTCGCGAAGGCGCCGTTGACGGCGCGCTCGAGACCCTTCTCGAAGTTGTCCAGTATTCCCACGTCTCTCCCGATCTTCTTTCTCGCGGCGCCCGTCGGCCGCTCGGTGGGCGGGTTCGGTGGTGCCGGTCGATGCCAGGCGCTGGTCGCGCGCACTGTCCAAGGCGTGAATGCTACGACGATGTTACTTGTCTCCGGTGTTAATGCACTCTCAGGCGTCTTCGGGGTCGCGGGCGGTTCGCCGGGTTCGCTCGCGATCCGCGTGCCCACGACGGGAGTTCCGCTGCCCTGTCTCGCGCGGTTCGCGAGGCGACCCGCGCGCGTGCTAGTCTCTCCTAGTTCGCGCGAGTGGCGGAATTGGCAGACGCGCTGGCTTCAGGTGCCAGTGCCCGCAAGGGCGTGGGGGTTCAAGTCCCCCCTCGCGCACGAACAGGATGCCGGACGACCTTCAGGTCGGCCCGGCATTCGTCGTTTCGGGAGCGTGTTCCCGGCTCCCGCCCCGGTCAGGCGTGGAGGGCGTCGTAGCGGGCGAGGGCGTCGGCGTCGGTGGCGTAGGTCGCGGCGCGGCGGGCGGTGTCGAGCGCGACGAGGGGGTCGGATTCGAGGCGGGCCCGCTCGAGTTCGCGGTGTGCCGAGGCGAGGCGGGTGCGCGCATCCGTGCCCACCCCGCCCCGGCGGGAGCCGATGAACTGCTCGGCCGTGGCGATGTGGCTCTCGGCGATGCGGAGGGCTCCCGCGAGGGCTTCGCGAGCCGAGTCGATGCGCTGCTGGGCGCTGCGGGCGACGGCGACCGCGGTGTCGAGCTCGGCGGTGGCCCGTGCGAGCGCGTCGAGGTCGGCCACGGGATGCGCGGGGCGGCGTGCGGCAGCGGAGGCGGCGACGGAGCGGAGGCGTTCGCCGGCCTCGGCGATGCGCACGGTGTCGGCGTGGTCGTCGACGCGGTCGCGGAGCGACTGGGCGTCGCGGACGGCGAGGCCTGCGGCGGTGATGGCGTCGGCGAGGCGGGCGGATGCGGTGGCGAGATCGTGGGGGAGCCTCTCGATCGCGTCGTACACGGAGCCGGCGCGGGCGAGCTCGGCTTCGGCGCTCCGGGTGCGGCGTGAGATCGCGGCGAGCGGGTCGGTCTCGAGCTCGGCACGCGCCGCTCGCAGGTCGGACTGTGCGGAGTCGAGGGCGGTCTGGGCATCGGCTGCGGCGTGCGCGAGGTCGGACGAGGCGGATCCGTCGTACTCGCCGGCGACGGTGGCGAGAGTGCGTAGCGCATCCTGGCCCCGTACCCGCACGGTGGCGAGCAGCTCGTCGAGTCGGCGGAGCGAGTCGGCGGCGGAGCCCTCGGCGCGGCGACGCTCGGCGAAGGCGCGGGACTGGGCGGTGGAGAGGGCGAGGGCGGCGTCGCTGAGGGCCAGGATGCGGCGGCTCCAGTCGCGCTGCTCCTGCTCGGTGTCGGGCTCGGAGTCGTCGAGCCGCTGCTGCAGGGCGAAGGCCTCGGATGCGCGCCGGCGGGCGGTGCCGAGGGCGTCGGCGAACTCGTGGGCGGCCGCCTCGCCGAACTCGGCCCGGGCGAACTCGAGCTCTTCCTCGGCGGCGCGGATGCCGTCGTCCATCTGCACCAGGCGGATGCTCGCCCGCTTCCTGAGCTCGTCGACGGGCTCGCGGAGGGGCGCCCCGCCGATCGCCGGTGCCGGGCGGCGGCGGGCGCGGCGGCGCAGGAGCGTGGACACCACGACCAGGCCGGCGACCACCACGACGAGCGCGAGGAGGCTGGGAAGGAGGGAGAAGTCGCCCATGCCTCCACTGTAGGAACCCCGCTTGAGCAAACGCGCAGAGCCTCCCTTCTGAGTAGCAATTGCTCATACCGCCCCGGATGCGCGGTACAGCACCGTGGGTAGCGATCCCTCACGGAAGCGAGTCCTCCATGCCTGTTCCCTTCTCTCGACGTCGACCGCGAGCCTTCGCGGCGCTCGCCGCGGCCGTCCTCGCGGGCACCGCCCTCGGAGGCCTGGCCCTCGTGGTGCCTGCGGCGTCGGCCGTGCCCGGAGATCCCACATCGATCTCGCTGAGCGGTCCGGGCAGTGACTTCGGGGCGGTGAAGACCGGCACGACGGTGACCCGCACACTCACCCTCCTCAATGACGGCACGGGGGCGATCATGGTCGACCCGGCGCCGCTCTCGGCGCTGGCGGCACCGTTCACTCTCGTGTCGACCACCCTCGACTCCATGGACTTCATCGAGGCAGGCACGAGCCGGACGTTCACGGTGAAGTACACCGCTCCAGCCGTGGGTACCGATTCGATGCAGATCGTCACGCTCACGGCGAAGAACATCGACGGCGTGAGCCCCTCGTCGACCTTGCCCATCAAGTTCGCCGGGCGGTCACTCGCGACCGATCGGTCGTTCTTCGTGGTGACAGGTCCCGATGGTGCTGCCAAGGCCGACTTCGGGACGACTCCGATGGGTACGGCGGTCGACCGCGCTCTCACCATCACCGTGCAGGGCATCGATGACCTGAGCTTCTCCATCGCAGACATCTCCATCGCCGACGGAAGCGGTGCGCCGCTGACGTCGGTGGCGGTTGGTGCATCAGACTTCGGCGTCGGCACCAAGTACAAGCCAGGACAGAGCGCATCGTTCACCCTTCGATTCACACCAGCCGCCACCGGCCCGGTGACAGGAACCGTCACGGTCGCGGGCCGTCAGATGAACGGCGATCCCGAGGCACCGAACGTGGTGGTGCAGGTGCCGATCACCGCTTTCGTCGAGGCGGCGGTCGACCCCGAGCCCACTCCGACCCCCACCCCTACCGACGCTCCGACACCGGGTCCGACCACGACACCTGCGACTCCGACTCCCGGGTCCACCACACCCACGACAGGAGGATCCGGCGGGTCGGGGACGGGATCGCAGAGTAGCGGCACCGCCTCCTCGGGATCCACGACGGGAGTGGCGTCGCGGGCCACGAGCAGTCTCGCGCAGACCGGGGCGGAGGCGACGATCCCCGCGGTGATCGTCGCGGCAGGTTTCCTTGCCGCGGGACTCCTCGCGCTGCAGATCGTGCGGAGGCGACGCCGCGCCTGACCGGGTTCCACCCCCGGGAGCCCCGACCGCCGCGAGCTGAACGCGCGCGGGCCGGGGCTCAGTCGCACGCTCCAGCGTGCGCCTTCCTGCAGTGCGCGTCACGTGGTGCGCAGTCAGCGTGACTCTTGCGCGTGCGAGCGGCCGATGCGGGGCGGGAGGGGTGGGGCGTGGCGAGCGGGGGCGTTGCGGGTGGGGGCGTGGCGGGTGGGGGCGTGGCGAGTGGGGGCGCGGCGAGTGGGGGCGCGGCGGGTCAGTCGAGGAGGAAGGGCACGAGGGCGGCGGTGAGTGCGGCGCGTACCTCGGCATCGGGGAGGGTGGAGGTGCCGTCGCCCGGCTGGAGGCCGTAGTCGCCGAATTGAGCGTGGGTGGCGCCGTCGAGCACCACGAACTCCGTGGTCGCGGGCAGCGACGAGCGGCTGGCGTCGATCTTCTCCGGAGTGCTGAGGCCGTCGTTCGAGGCGGAGATCGAGAGAACCGGCACGGAGAGCCCGGACTCGTCGCCTGCGCAGTACGAGCCGAACAGCACCAGACCCGCGGCACCGGAGTCGCCCGCTGCGTACTGGCAGGCTTTGACACCGCCGAGCGAGTGACCCCCCACGAACCAGGTCGACACCGAGGGTTCCACCGCCTCGAAGTCGGAGAGCGGCCGCGGATCGAACAGTGCGAAGTTCAGCAGCGGCCGTGGGATCACGACCGTCACTCCCGCTTCGACCACCCCGCTGAGCTTCGACGCGTAGGCGAGCGGATCGACCTTCGCCCCGGGCAGGAACACCAGCCCCACCGAGGAAGTCCCGGTGGACGGCGTGAGCACCACCGAGTCGTAGGTCCACGCGATGTCGACCGCCGCATCCGCCGCCACCGCCTGCACGGGCTCACGCTCGGCCGCGAAGGTGACGTGCGCGTAGACGAGGAATCCCGCGACGAATGCCACCACCGCGGCGCCCACCGTCACAGCTGCCGTTGCCAGTACACCACGCCGCCTCATCGCCGGTCACCGCGCATCCGCTGCACCGGCCCTCAGAGCAGCTTCTCGCGCAGCTGATCGACCGAGTGCACCACGGCGATCGCACCGACGGCCTCCGCCGGCGACCCGTAGCCCCACTCCACCAGGATGACCGGCACACCGTGATGCCCCGCCCCCTCCACGTCGTGCGAGCGATCCCCCACCATCACGAGGTTCGACAGGTCGGTCTCCCGAGAGCGGAGCCGGCGCAGGGCCTCCTCCACCACGTCCTTCTTCGCGCTGCGCGTCTCGTCCTCCGACGAGCCGCAGATCACGCTGAAGCAGTCGGTGAGCCCGAGGTGCTCGATGATGCGGATCGCCTGCGACTCCGCCTTCGACGTGGCCAGCGCGAGCGGGATGCCCGCATCGTGCAGCGAGCGCACCAGCCCGAGCATCCCGGGGAACACCGTCGCGTCGTCTTGCGGCCCCTCCGACTCCGCGAGACCACGATAGATGCGCAGTGCGTCCAGCGCCTCCTCGGCGGTCATGCCCGCCACGTCGCGGAACCCGTCGAGGATGGGCGGACCCACGAAGGCCACGAGTTCGGCGGGCAGCGGCACCGGCCGGCCCATCGCCGCCAGCGTCCGACCGAGCCGGCCGATGATGCCGGGCGCCGAGTCGGTGATGGTGCCGTCGAGGTCGAACAGGATGCACGACCAGGGCTTGGAGGGGACAGGACGATTCACCCGAGCAATCCTAGGGCGGGCGGGGTTGCGGCCCCAACGCCGCAGTAGACTCGCCCGACCATGCTCGCCTTCGCCGCCCGCAGGCTCGGTGCCCTGCTCACCGTGGCCCTGCTGCTCGCCGCGGCTGCCGTCGTGCTCACGGGCATCCTGCCGGCCCCGGAGTTCGGCGCCCTGCTGACCCGCGTGGCCCCGGTACTCGCCTTCGTGGTCGCGATCACGGTCGTCGCCGAGCTCGCGAGCGCCGCGGGGGTGTTCACGAGCCTCGCCGAGCGACTGGCCCGCTGGGGGCGTGGCCGGGTGTGGGTGCTCTGGATGCTCGTGCTGGCGCTCGCCGTGGTGAGCACGGCCTTCCTCTCGCTCGACACCACGGCGGTGCTCGTCACCCCCGTGGTGGTCGTGCTCGCTCAGCACGTGGGCATTCCGCCGTTGCCGTTCGCGCTGGCCACCGTGTGGCTCGCGAACACCGCCTCCCTCTTCCTGCCGGTGTCGAACCTCACGAACCTGCTCGCGGCCGATGCGCTCGCCGAGTCGCCCGCCCAGTTCCTCGCCGCATCGTGGGCCCCGGCGCTGGTCGGCGTCGTCGCGACCGCGGGCATCCTGTCGCTCGTGCACCGCCGTCAGCTGCGGGGGCGCTTCGAGCCGGCGGAGCCCACTCCTGCGCGCGACCGCGGTCTGCTCGTGTTCGCGGCGATCGTGACCGCGCTGCTGCTGCCCGCGCTCGTGTCGGGTATTGAGGTGGCGGTCGTGGCCGGGGTGGCGGCGGTGCTCCTGCTCGTCGCCTTCGCGATGCGCGAACGGAGCGCACTGCGGCTGACCCTCATCCCGTGGCAGGCCCTCGGCATCGCACTCGGACTGTTCGTGCTCGTGGAGGCGGCACAGGTGCACGGGCTGCAGACCGTGCTCGCGGCCGCCACCGGGTCGGGCGACGACCCGCTGAGCCTGCTGCACCTCGCCGCCGTCGGCGCGCTCGGGTCGAACGCCCTCAACAACCTGCCCGCCTACTTGGTGCTCGAACCGCACGCCGACTCGCCGACTCGGCTGATGGCACTGCTCATCGGTACGAACCTCGGGCCGCTCGTCACCCCGTGGGCATCGCTGGCGACTCTGCTCTGGCACCAGCGGCTCGTCGCGCTCGGGGTCACGCTGTCGTGGCCGCGGTTCATGGCGCTGGGGGTGGTCGCGGTGGCGGTGGTGGTGCCGCTGGCGACGCTGACGCTCGCGTGGGTGGGGTAGCCCCGCCCATCCGCCCGCTCTGCGCGCCCGCCCCGCGCATCCCGCCCCGCCCCGCGCATCCCGACCCATGCCCGAAACACACAGATGCGAGAGTGTCACCATGACCCGGCGCCTCACCCTCGGCATCTTCCAATTCCTCGCCCCGAGCGGCATGACGGGCGGCAGCTGGAGGCACCCCGACAACACCGCCGTCGACTTCCTCGACATCGAGCACTGGACCACCCTCGCCCGCCGCTTCGAACGGGCCGGCTTCGACTTCCTCTTCTTCGCCGATTCCTACGGCTACCCCGAGCTCGAGCACCAGGTGATCCCGGATGCAGTGCGCGACGCCATCCAATTCCCCCAGGGCGACCCCATCGTGATCGTCTCGGCGGTCGCCGCCGTCACCGAACGCCTCGGCATCGTCGCCACCGCCTCGACGATGGTGGAGCGGCCGCAGGCGATCGCCCGCCGCTACGCCACCCTCGACAACTTCACGAAGGGCCGCCTGGGCTGGAACATCGTCACCGGCGCCGGCCAAGGCTCCTCCGCCCGCCTCTTCGGCGAGGAGCTCACCCCGCACGACACGCGCTACGACATGGCCGAGGACCACGTGCAGATCGCCCTCAAGCTCTGGGAGGGCTCGTGGGAACCGGATGCGCTCCGGCTCGACAAGGAGGGTCGCGTGTACGCCGACCCGGCGAAGGTGCACGAGATCTCGCACGCGGGGCCCTACTTCTCGGCGAACGGGTTGCTCACAGTGCCGCCGTCGCCCCAGCAGACGCCCTTCTTGCTGCAGGCCGGAACCTCCGGGCGGGGCAAGGACTTCGCGGCGCGCTACGCCGAGGGCGTCTTTCTCGCCGGGGGCGAGGTGTCGCACATCGCGGCGAACGTGGCCGACATCCGGGCCAGGGCGGCCGCGTTCGGCCGTGACCCGAGGGCGATCAAGTTCGTGGTGGGCGCCTCGTTCATCACCGCGCCCACGCGAGAGGAGGCCGAGGCCAAGCGTGAGGAGATGCTGACCCTCTCCACCACCGAGAACGCGGCCACGGCCTACGCCTACTACACGGGCCTCGACCTGCTGGCGATGGATCAGGATGCGCCGCTCGGCGGCGGCACGCGCACCGAGCTCGGCCAGAGCAACGTCGACCGCTTCACGGGCGAGAACGGGGCGACAGTGAAGACGGTGGGCGAGATCCTCGAGGACTTCAGGCGCAACGGGGTGAACGGCACGACCTTCGTGGGCACCCCCGCCGAGATCGCAGACGAGGTGGAGGCGTTCATCGAGGCGACGGATGCGGACGGGTTCCTCATTCAGCCCTACCTCACGCCGGGCACCTACGACGATCTCATCGAACTGCTGCTGCCCGAGTTCCACCGCCGGGGTCTGCACTCGCCCGAGTACGAGGGCACGACGCTGCGCGAGCACTTCCAGGGAGAGGGGCGCAAGCGACTGGCCGACGACCACCCGGGGGCGGCGTTCAGGCCGTGACGCGGTTCAGGCTGTGACGAACTCCCGCTTCACGACTTGGCCGATCGACCCCACGTCGAACTGCACCGCCACGAACTCCGCGGTCTCCACGAGCGCGAGCGCCTCGCGCGCCGGCACGATCATCGCCTGAGCGCTCGCCCGCGCCTCCTCGGGCACCGCCAGCCGCAACTCGGCCAGCGACGTGAACAGCGGCAGCACCAGCTCGCCATCGGTCGACAGGAGGGTGCGCAGCTGCGGGTCGGCCGCATCCGTCGTGCCCGTGATGTCGACCACGAGGCCGCCCGTTCGCATCGCCGCCAGCAGAGCGTCGAGCGTGGTGCGGTTCGGCAGCGCCGCGAAGGTCTCCAGCGATTTGCGCAGCGCTCGGTTCGAGTAGGACTTGGGAAAGGCGGGTGCACGACGGGCCATCCGTCAAGAGTAGGCGAGCGGATGCGCGCCGCGGCGCGGGGCCCGCTCAGAAGAGGCGGGAGTCGGCGTCGTCGAGACCGCGCATGGCGTCGTAGTCGAGCAGCACGGTGCGGATGCCGCGGTCGTGGGCGAGGGTGCGGGCCTGCGGCTTGATCTCCTGCGCGGCGAAGACCCCCTGCACCGGTGCGAGGTGGGGATCGCGGTTCATGAGCTCGAGGTAGCGGGTGAGCTGCTCGACGCCATCGATGTCGCCCCGCCGTTTGATCTCCACGGCCACCGCCGCACCCCCCGCATCCCGCGCCAGGATGTCGACCGGCCCGATCGCGGTCATGTACTCGCGCCGCACGAGGGTGTGCCCGTCGCCCAGCAGCTCGATCTGCTCGGCGAGCAGCTTCTGCAGGTGGGCCTCGACGCCGTCCTTGACGAGGCCGGGGTCGACGCCGAGCTCGTGCGCGGAGTCGTGCTCCACCTCGTGGATCGACACGACGAGCACGTCGTCGGTCTTCTTCTGGGTGACCTTCCAGAGCTCCGTGACGCCCGCCTCCGCCTGGTCGGCGTCGGGCTCGAGCACGGTGACGGTGCAGGGCGGGCTCATCCAGTTGAGTGGCTTGTACGAGCCGCCGTCGGAGTGCACGAGCAGGCTGCCGTCGCTCTTGAGCATGAGCAGCCGCTTCGCGAGCGGCAGATGGGCGCTGAGCCGCCCGGCGTAGTCGACCGAGCAGGTGGCAATGACGAGACGCACCGTTAGAGCGTAGCGCCGCTGGCGGAGCGGTCTCCGCCCTGGCCGGGGCCGAGGGTGTCGCTCCCGCTCCCGCTGCGCCCGTCCCGCTCGCGCACGGCGGGCGCAGCGATCCCGGCGAGCACGACCAGCACGAGGATGACCAGCAGCGCGTTGAGGATGCCGACCTCGTGGCCGAGCAGGCCCAGCACCGGCGGGCCCACGAGGAACGCGACGTAGCCGATGATGGCCACGGCGCTCACCCGTGCGGCGGCCTGCCGCGGGTCGCCCGTGTCGGCGGCGGCCGACATGCCGACCGGGAAGCCCAGCGAGCATCCGACCGCCCAGAAGACGCAGCCCACCCAGGCCAGCCAGGTGACCGGCGCGAAGATGAACAGGGCGATGCCGAGGGCGCCGAGCAGCGCGCTCACCCGCAGCACCGGCACGCGGCCGAAGCGGTCGAGCACGGGACCGCCGAGCACCCGCCCGGCGGTCATGGAGACCGTGAAGAGGGCGAAGATCACCGCACCCGTGGTGTTCGACTGGTCGTGCCCGTCGACGACGGCGAGGGTGAGCCAGTCGTTGGCGGAACCTTCGGCGAAGGCCATGCCGAGCATCACCACGCCGATCGCGAGCAGGCGCAGGTCGCCCCAGACGGCCAGGCTGGCGCGGAGGCGCTCGCGGAAGGGCGGCTTGGACGCCGCCGCTCCCGACTCGTCCTCCACACCGCGCGGCACCGCACGGATCGCCACCAGCACACCCGCGACGATGATGGCCGCGACGACCGCCAGATGCAGCGCCACGTTCACCGACAGCCACGACGCCAGTGCTCCGAGCCCCGCGCCGGCCACGGTGCCGAAGCTGAAGAAGGCGTGCATGAGCGGCATGAGGGTCTTGCCGATCGCCTTCTCGGCCGCGGCGCCCTCGACGTTCATCATCACGTCGACCGCGCCGTTGCCGAGTCCGACGAGGGCGAGGCCGACGCCCACTAGCGGCGCCGAGAGCACCAGCCCTCCGCCGAGGCCGACGATGACGAGCCCCGCCGAGACCACGACCAGCGACAGCACCATGCCGCCCCGCGCCCCGAGCCGCAGCATGACCGGTGGTGCCGAGACGAGTCCGATCACCGAGCCGGCCGACATGGCGAAGATGAGGATGCCGAGCTGCGCCGTGTCGAGACCGAGGCTGTCGCGCACGGCCGGGATGCGCGCCACCCAGCTCGCGACGGAGATGCCCGAGAGGGCGAACACGACGAAGATGGCGTTGCGCCAGGCGAGGAGCTGGGGCCGGGTGAGCTGGTCGGTCATGGTGGTTCCTGGAGGACGGGTGGCGGGGGCCGGGCGGAAGTCGCGCGGCATGTTCAGGCAGTCGAATCGATTCGATCGAATCGATTCGACTATGCTACCGACCATGTCCGCCCCCAGGCAAGCGCGCACCACGCTCTCCGACGTGGCCGAGCGCGCCGGGGTCTCGCGGTCGACCGCATCCCTCGCCTTCAGCGGTGCGGGCCCGGTCTCGGAGCAGACCAGGATGCGCGTGCTGTCCGCGGCCGAAGAGCTCGGCTATGCGGGCCCCGACCCCCGCGCCCGCTCGCTTCGCCAGGGTCGTTCGGGCGTCGTCGGCATCGTGTTCGACGAACGCCTCCTCACCGCCTTCCGCGACCCGGTCAACGTCGCCACCCTCGACGGCATCGCCTCGGTGCTCGAGTCCGACAGCACGGGCCTGCTGCTCATGACCGAGACCGGCGCCGACGAGGGCGGGATGCGCGCGGCCGCGATCGACGCCGCGGTGCTGATGGGCTGCAGCCCGGTCTTCGAGCCGGTGGCCACCGCGCTCCGCCACCGCGGCGTGCCCGTCGTCTCGATCGAGGGCGGCGGGCTCGGCGCCGAGCCCGGGGTGGTCGACATCGCCCTCGACAACGCCGACTCGGCCGAGACGCTCGCGCGGCACCTGCACCGGCTCGGTCACCGCGACGTGGCGGTCATCACCCTCGGCACCGATGCGGAGCGCCTCACCGCCCCGCTCACGCCGGAGCGCCGAGCGGTCATGACCACCGCGGTCGCGAGCGATCGGCTCGAGGGAGCGCTCCGGGTGTTCCCCGGACTCACGGCCTGGTCGGCCGGACACAACGCCGTCGAGGACGGCCGGCGCGCGGCGCGCGCTCTGCTCGACGTTCTGCCCGCCGTCCGTCCCACCGCGATCATGGCGCAGAGCGACCTGCTCGCGGTCGGAGTGCTCGAGGCCGCGGCCGAGCTCGGTCTCGAGGTTCCGCGCGACCTCAGCCTCACCGGGTTCGACGGCGTGCGCATCGACGGGCTCCGCGACCGCGACCTCACCACGATGCGCCAGCCCGCCGCCGAGAAGGGCCGCGCGGCCGGCCGTGCGGTGGCCGCGCTCCTCGCCGACGAGCTCGCGGCCGGTGTGGTCTACGCCTGCGTCTTCCACCGGGGGGAGACCACGGCCGCGCCCGTGCGATAGCCTCCTCGTCGAGGGGGACTCATGACCACGACTTCGACCACGGCGGGCCAGGGCACCGCACCCGCGCGAGCCACGCTGGTGCTCATCGCGCTCATCCTGGCCTCGGGGGTCGCGAACCTCAACCTCTCCGTGGCCAACGTGGCCCTGCCCTCGATCGGGCACGACTTCGACGCCTCGCAGACCGCCCTCAACCTCGTGGCGGTCGGGTTCTCGCTGGGTCTGGCCGGATCGGTGCTCTATCTCGGCGCTCTCGGCGACCGCTACGGCCGCAAGATGATGCTCGTTCTGGGCCTGGTGCTGAGCATCCCGGCCGCGATCCTCGCCGGGCTCGCGCCGTCGGTGGAGGTGCTCTTCGTCGCGCGCGTGTTCGGGGGCATCGCCGCCGGGATGGCCTATCCCACGACCCTGTCGCTCATCGCCGCGCTCTGGAGCGGGCCCAAGCGCGTCGCCGCCATCGCCCTCTGGTCGGGGCTCGGCGGCGCGATCTCGGCACTCGGCCCCCTCGCATCCGGCTACCTGATCGGCGTGTTCGACTGGGGCTCCGTCTTCTTCATGACCGTGCCGCTGGCCGCGGTGACCCTGGTGATCGTGCTGCTCACGGTGCCGTCGAAGGTGAACGAGGCCACGGAGCGGGTGGACAACCTCGGCGGCGTGCTCTCCATCGTGCTGGTGGCCTCGCTCGTGCTCTCGATCAACTTCGCCGCGGTGCCGGGTGCGGGACTGTTCTCGCTGGTGCTCGTGGGCATCGCCGTGCTGGCCGGCGTCGGTTTCGTGCTGCGGCAGCGCACTGTGGCCAATCCCCTCTACGACCTCAAGGTCGCCGCCCGCCGCCCCTTCTGGGTGGCCGCGGTGGGCGGCATCATCGTGTTCGGCTCGCTCATGGGCGCGATGTACGTGGGGCAGCTCTTTCTGCAGAACGTGCTCGAGTACACGGCGCTGGAGTCGGGCGCCGCCATCCTCCCCGCGGCCATCACGATGGTGCTGGTCTCGCCGGTGTCGAGCCGGCTGGTCATCCGCTTCGGGGCGCGCGTCGTCTTCCTGCTCGGGTACGCCTGCTGCCTGCTCAGCTTCCTCACCATGTTCGTGTTCTGGGACATCGGCACGAGCTACCTCTCGGTCGGCGTGGCCTACGCCTTCCTCGGCCTCGGTGTCGGGCTCGCCGGCCCCCCGGCCTCGAGGTCGCTCACCGACTCGGTGCCGGTCTCGCGCGCCGGGATGGCGTCGGGCACCTCCGACCTGCAGCGCGACCTGGGCGGCTCGGTGATGCAGTCGGTCTTGGGCAGCATCCTCACCGCCGGCTACGCGGGAGCCATCGCACGGTCGATCGCGGCCGCTCCCGCGTCGGTGCAGTCGGAGGTGACCAGCGACGTGCAGGCGCAGCTGCAGAAGTCGTTCGACGGGGCGATCGCGATCGCGGCGCAGTACCCCGAGTACGCCGACGGCATCGTGGCGGCCGCACGGCAGTCGTTCCTCGACGGTGCCGACTGGGCCTACGCCACGGGCATGGTGACGATGCTGCTCGGGGCGGTGCTGGTGCTCGTCTTCTACCCGCGGCGCGAGCGCGAGCACGAGCTCTTCGCCGAGTACGCGGCCGCGGATGCGCGGGGAGGCGGCACGGTCCCCGCTGCCGGATGAGCGTGGTCAGGCGCTCGTGGCGCCGACCGCGATCCACCGGGAGCCGTGGGCGCGGAGCCCCAGCGTGACGGCCCGCGCGCCGATGTAGCCGATGCCGAACGCGAGCCACAGCCACACCGGCCCCGCCACCCCCTCGGGCGCGGCGACCGCGACACCTCCGACGAGCGGCAGATAGACCGCGAGGTTGAGCAGCCCCGTCCAGGCGAGGTACCGGGCGTCGCCGGCGCCGATGAGCACGCCGTCGAGCACGAACACGAAGCCGGCGAGCGGGATGCCGACGGCCATCGTCACGAGCACGGCCGCGAGGTCTGCCCGCACTGCCGCATCGGAGCTGAAGACGAAGCCGGCGACCGGCGAGAGCACCGCGAGCACGACGCCGAGCACGACGCCGGAGAGCACTCCCCAGCGGATCAGCCGGCGGGTCACCGCGTGCACCCGGTCGACGTCGGAGGCGCCCAGGCCGTGCCCGACCAGGGCCTGCCCGGCAATGGCCAGGGCGTCGAGCGCGAACGCGAGCAGGGCGAACACGGTGAGGGCGATCTGGAACGCGGCGAGCTGGGTGACTCCCTGGCCGGCGGACACCACGACGGTCACGAGCATCGCCGCGCGCAGGCTCGCGGTGCGCAGCAGGAGCCACCCGCCCGAGACCGCGGCCCCCGACACGCCGTCGCGGCCCGGCCGCAGCGAGACGCCGGATGCGCGGGCCGCCCGCACCGCGATGACGAGATAGACCGCGGCCATGCCCCACTGCGCCAGCACCGTGCCGATCGCCGATCCCGCGATCCCCCATCCCGCCCCGTAGATGAGCAGGGCGTTGAGGGCGGCGTTCGCGGCGAAGCCCGACACGGCGACGACGAGCGGGGTGCGGGTGTCCTGCAGGCCGCGCAGGAGCCCGGTGGCGGCGAGCACCAGGAGCATCGCGGGCAATCCGGCGAGGGAGATGGCGAGGTAGGTGGCGGCCGCGGTGCCGACGGCCTCAGTCGAGCCGAACAGGCCGACCACCGGGGAGACGAGGGGGAGCCCGACCAGGGCGAGGGCGATCCCGGCCCCGAGTGCCAGCCACAGACCGTCGATGCCGGCCTTGATGGCGCCCGGGCGATCGCCGCCGCCCAGCCGGCGTGCGACCGCCGGTGTGGTCGCGTAGGCGAGGAACACCGCGAGTCCCACGACCGTCTGCAGCACGGCGCTCGCGACCCCGAGGCCGGCCAGCGGCACCTCGCCCAGGTGGCCGACGAGCGCGGTGTCGGTGAGGAGGAACAGCGGCTCGGCGACGAGCGCTCCGAGAGCCGGGATCGCGAGCCGGAGGATGTCGCGATCGATCGTCAGCACACCTTCAGCCTAGGGCGGTGGTGGGGGCGGTGGCCGGGCTGGTAGCGTGCGGATGTCGGGCAGCGGCGGCGATCGTCGACCGCGGAGCCGACCCGAGCACGAGAGGCCATCATGGCTCAATTCACCTACGGTCCGGTCGAGCTGATCCTCGTGGGGTTCGAGGGCGAGCGCCCCGGCCCCGAGATCGTCTCCGCGTTCGAGGCGGTGATCGATGCGGGCACCGTGCGGCTGCTCGACCTGCTCTTCGTCACCAAGTCGCCCGAGGGTGATCTCACGGTGCTCGAACTGGAGGAGGCGGGAGACGAGATCGGATTCGGCGACCTCGTGCTCGAGGCCACCGGCCTGGCGTCGGTCGACGACGTCGAAGAGCTCGCCGCCGACATCCCGGCCGGATCGTCGGCCGCGCTGCTCGTGGTGGAGCTGCTCTGGGCCAAGGGCCTGGCCGAGAAGCTCGCCGCGGGCCGTGGCGTCGTCATCTCGAGCGACCGCATCCCCGCCCCCGTGGTCAACGAGGTCATGGCCGCCATCGCCGACTGACAGCGCTGTCGGCCGCCCGGCCGGCACGCTCACGCCTCACCTCACGAAGGAGAACATCATGCCCGGATTCCGCAGGATGGGCCGCCCCGGCCTCATCGGACTCGCCGCCCGCACCGCCGTCGTCGCCGGCACGGCCACCGCCGTCTCGGGCGGCATGCAGCGCCGCCAGATGGGCAAGGCGCAGGAACAGCAGCAGCAGGCGGAGTACGCCGCCCAGCAGCAGCAGGCCCAGATCGACGCCGCGGCGGCCGCCGCCGTGGCCGCGCAGCAGGCCGCTGCCCCTGCCCCCGTGGCCGCGCCGGTCGCCGCGCCCGCGCCAGCGGTCGACATCGTCGCCGAGCTGCAGAAGCTCGCCGCCCTCAAAGACGCCGGGGTGCTGAGCGACGACGAGTTCGCGGCCGCCAAGGCCAAACTGCTCGGCTAGCGCGCACGGGTGTGCACGCGCAGACTTCTCGCCGCCCGCTGACGGGGGCCGTGCGTAGAGTGGTGCCGTGACTGCATCCGGAATCGACACCGCCGAACTCGACCCCACCGTCCGCGCGCAGGACGACCTCTTCCGCCACGTGAACGGGCAGTGGATCGCCCGCACCGAGATCCCCGACGACAAGGCGCGCTACGGCTCGTTCTACGTGCTCGCCGAAGAGGCCGAGAAGGCCGTGCGCGACATCGTCGAGGCCGCGCAGTCGGCCCCTGAGGGCACCGAGGAGCGGAAGTTCGGTGACCTGTTCACGAGCTTCATGGACGAGGAGCGCATCGACGCGCTCGGCGCCCGCCCGATCGAACCCCAGCTGGCCCTGGTCGACGCGGTCGACGACCTCCCCACGTTCGTGCGCACGCTGGGCCGTCTCGAGCGTGAGGGCGTGTCGGGCCTGCTGCGGCTGTTCGTCGACAACGACCCCGGCAACCCCGAGCGCTACCTCGTGTTCGTGGAGCAGGGCGGCATCTCGCTGCCCGACGAGAGCTACTTCCGTGAGGAGAAGTTCGCTCCGGTGCGCGAGGCCTACGTGAGTCACATCCAGCGGATGTTCGAACTCGCCGGGCTCGACGAGGCCCCGGCGCGCGCGCAGAGGGTGTTCGAGCTCGAGACCGCCATCGCGGCGACGCACTGGGACAACGTGCGCACGCGCGACGCGCAGGCCACCTACAACCTGCTCGGCTGGGCGCAGCTGGTCGACCTCGCGGGGCCCGCGGGCGTCGTCGACGACGCGTCTGTGCTCGACATCTGGCGCGCCGCCCTCGGGGCCCCGGCGGGTGTGTTCGACGAGCTCGTGGTGCGCGAGCCGAGCTTCGTGGAGGGCGTCGTGGCGGCGCTCGCCGCCCAGCCGCTGGAGAGCTGGAAGGACTGGCTGGCCTGGAAGATCGTGCACGGCTGGGCGCCCTATCTCTCGGGCGACTTCCTGCTCGAGAACTTCGACTTCTACGCCCGCACCCTGACCGGCACCCCCAGCATGCGCGCACGGTGGAAGCGCGGCGTGTCGTTCGTGGAGGGCGCGATGGGTGAGGCCGTCGGCCGCATCTACGTCGAGAAGCACTTCCCGCCCGCGGCCAAGGAGTCGATGGACGTGCTGGTGGCGAACCTCATCGAGGCCTACCGCGCATCCATCTCGACCCTCGAATGGATGAGCCCCGCCACACGGGAGCGCGCGCTCGAGAAGCTCGCGAAGTTCACGCCGAAGATCGGCTTCCCGGTGCGCTGGCGCGACTACTCCTCGCTCGAGGTCGACGCCACCGACCTCATCGCGAACGTGCGGGCCACGAGCGAGTTCGAGTTCCAGCGCGAGCTCGGCAAGATCGGCAAGCCGCTCGACCGCGACGAGTGGTTCATGACGCCGCAGACCATCAACGCCTACTACAACCCCGGGTTCAACGAGATCGTGTTCCCCGCGGCCATCCTGCAGTTCCCCTTCTTCGACGTCGACCGCGACGACGCCGCGAACTACGGCGCGATCGGCGCCGTCATCGGGCACGAGATCGGTCACGGCTTCGACGACCAGGGTTCGCGCTTCGACGGCGACGGACGGCTCACCGACTGGTGGACCGAAGCCGACCGGGCGGCATTCGAGAAGCGCACCTCGTCGCTCATCGCGCAGTACGACGCGCTGGCCCCCGCCCAGGTGCCCGACCACCACGTGAACGGCGCGCTCACCATCGGCGAGAACATCGGCGACCTCGGCGGGCTCGGCATCGCCTGGAAGGCCTACCTGCTCTCCCTCGGCGGAGAGGAGCCGCCCGTGGTCGACGGGCTCACCGGAGCGCAGCGGTTCTTCCTCTCCTGGGCGCAGGCCTGGCAGCAGAAGTCGCGCGACGAGGAGGTCATCCGGCTGCTGGCGATCGACCCGCACTCGCCCAACGAGTTCCGCTGCAACCAGATCGTGCGCAACATCGACGAGTTCTACGAGGCCTTCATGCTCGATTCACACGACCGTCTCTGGTTGGATCCAGCTGAGCGTGTGACGATCTGGTAGGCGCCGTGCGCCGCGCCAGACCCGAGGCGCTGCGTCGTTGACCACGAGGGAGGCCGTCGGAGCATGCCGGAGTCCATCCGCCGCCGTGCGCGGGAGGAACGCGAAGAGGCGGCCCCGCACGGGCGGCGCACCGAGGGGCCAGGCCACGACGGGGTCATCTTCCGCAAGGGCTTCGCCTCGCTCACCGAGCTCGCGCTCTCGGGGGTGCAGGTCACGGCGTGCGCGGTCGACCTCGAGAGCGGCCGGGTGCTGTTCTCGGTCGACGACCACCTGTCGGTGCCCACGGCCTCGATCGGCAAGGTGCTGCTGCTCATCGAGGTGGCGGCGCGCATCACCTCGCGCGACGGAGGGCGGGCGGCAGCGGCGTATCGCGGTTCTGCGGGTGATCGTGCCGTTCCCGGACCCGAGGCGCTGAGCATCCTGAACCGCACCCCGGCCGACACGGTCGGCGATTCGGGGCTGTGGCAGCACCTGCACGTTCCCGCGCTGCCGGTGGCCGACCTCGCCGCCCTCGTCGGGGCGACGAGCGACAATCTCGCCACGAACGTGCTGCTGCGCCGCATCGGACTCGACGCGGTGCGCGCCCGAGGCGAGTCGCTCGGCCTCCGCCGCACCCTCCTGCTCGACATCGTGCGCGAGGAGCGCGGACCCGACGACGCCCCGCAGCTCTCGGTGGGCTCGGCGCGCGAGCTGGCGAACCTGTTCCGCCGCCTCGAGCGGGGCGAGGTCGTCGACGAGGCCACCTCGGCCCTCGTGCGCGGCTGGCTCTCGCTCAACACCGACCTCTCGATGGTGGGCGGCGCCTTCGGACTCGACCCTCTCGCGCACGGCTCGGCCGACCACGGCATCGCGCTCGTGAACAAGACGGGCACGGATGCGGGGGTGCGCAGCGAGGCGGGCTTCGTCATCGGCCCCTCGGCCGGCGTGGCCTACGCGGCGACGATGCGCTTCAACGACACGGGGGTGTCGGCGCGGCTGGCGGTGCTGGAGGCGATGCACACCCTCGGCGCGGACTTCTTGGAGTACATCTACTGAGTCCTCGGGTCCTTGCCGACCTCCTCATAACCGAGATATCCTCGGGTATGAGGAGGTCACGCTTGATGTTCGATCGCCGAAGAGCCGCGGTAGCCCTCGTCGCGACGTGCGTCATTGCAGGAGTGGCGGGGTCGTACCTCCTGGTCCAAGAAGTCGACCAGGTGGAGGCGGTCCCCGCAGGTGGCTACGACCAATCCCAGTTCGAGTCCACCGGCCCTGCACTGACGGCGAAGGGAATGGGCCAGTCGTACTCGGCAGACGGGGCCTTCACCGTCTTCGAGAGTGACGAGCTTCTGACGCCCGATGCAGTGGGCCCGCTGCGTCACGTCTACCGGCGTTCAGCCTCGGACGGCACTCTCGAGCTGGTGTCGCGACGGGTTTCCCCAGCGCAGCCTCAGGGCTCGTCCTTCAGCGCTTCGATCTCTGCTGACGGCAGGTGGATCGCCTATCAGACCACGGATGCAGGTGTCTTCGCCGACGACCTGCCCGCGCCGGGCACTTCGCAGATCGCCTTGGTCGACATGACGACGCGTGAGGTCGTCCGGGTGTCGAGTCCGGCGGGCGAGGTGCCCGAATCCGGTGACCCTGGAGCGGGCAGCGACGAAGGTGCCGCAGTCAGTTCGCTTCCGATGGTGTCGGCCGACGGCAGCACCGTCGTCTTCGTCTCGAACCAGCCCGGTATGAGCAGTCACGGCGCCGCGACCGGGAACATCCCCACCGTCGAACGGTTCGATCGACTGACGGGACGGATCACGAACGTCTCGAGCGGACGGAATCGGGTCAGCGGCGACATGGAGACCGCGGACGGAATCTCGACAGATCCGACCGTCTCAGCCGACGGAAGATACGTCGCCTTCACCTCCTCCGCGTCGAATCTCGCGATCGTGGGCTCGCACGAGGCGTTCGCGGCGGGTGGGTCGGATGTCTATCGATGGGACGCCGTGCGAGGCACGACGGAGCGCATCAGTCTCCCTGCCGACGGAGACGTGGATTCGAGCACGACCGAGAGCGAATCGTCATTTGGCGCGTCGATCTCAGCGGACGGCAACCGCGTCGCATTCATCTCGGCCGCGTCCGACCTCGTCGCCTCCGATCAGATACGCCCGACCGCGCACGGGATGACCGACGCTTACCTTCGCGTGCTCGACAGCGCGACCAGTCGGCGGCTCTCGATGGTTCTCGTTGATGAGTCGCAACCCGAGGTGCCCGACTCTGCGGGCCGGGTGTCGCCGTCGACGGTACGAGTGCGCACCTGGTTCTCCGCGCCGCTCTCGACGACGTCAGCCGCGATCTCCGCCGACGGCAGGAGCGTGCTGCTCACCTCGCTCTCGCCACTCCTCGCGGTACACGGCCGGTGCTCCGGGTGCCAGAACTTCGTCGACGACAACGGCGCCCTCGATGTGTACCAGGCACAGCTCGACGGGGAAGGCCGGGTTCTGGGGATGCGGCCCGTCTCCGTGAAGCGCACGAATCAAGACACCGGCAACACCACGATCTCAGCTCGGGTGCGGCGATCGACGACGGGTGGAGGCGACTCTGTCGCCGACGGCCGGACGCCGGCGACAGCAGATGGCGGGCTCGTCGCGTTCTCGTCACAGGCCGGAGATCTGCGCGGGATCGCGTCGGTTCGGCAGATCGCCTCCGCCGGTCCCCCGGACTGGCTCACCGCGGAGTACCTGCCCGTGTATGCCGACTCGGGAGAGCCCGACGAGAAGGGGGAGGCTGTGCGCACCTTCACCATCGCCGCCAACTCGTTCAATCCCCATCTCGCCGTGCCGACCGCGCTGATCGACACCCAGGTGCGAAGCCCGCTCGAACCTCGCGCCTACGAGACCCGACCGGGAAGACTGCGCGAGTTGAACGAAGCCCCCGTCCGAGGTTCGCTGAGCTCCGCGTTCGCGACGCCGATCCTGGAGTCCGGTGCCTCCATCGGATACGAGGTGGTCATCTCGGCGGCCACGTCGGGATCCGCGGAACTGGTGCTCGAGCTGGAGGGAGTGGCAGAGGCTCGTGGCGTGTTGTTGCCGGCCGGCTGGTCGCGTGCGAGCTCCGACCGCGCGGGGACGATCACCCTGGTGAATCCCCACGTGGAGGCAGGCTCCGTCACGACCATCACCCTGCAGGTCTCCCACGAGCGTCCGGATACCGGCCGGGCTTCGGTGGTCGTGATCGCCTCCCTGAACGGAGACAGGGCGCTGGCGAGCGCCGCCACGGCGACGGTGCTGCCGCCGTCGCCGCAGTGCATCGGAACGGGTGCCCGGGCCATTGCCATCGCGGGCGTCCCGCTCCGTCTCACCGGGGTGCAATGCCGACCGGGCGCGTCTGCAGACGGCACCCGTGCTCTGCCGTCGACGTTGCGGGCGACCGCGCTCCATGGCACGGTCGCGCTCGATGCGGAGGGCACACTGCGCTACACGGCCGACCCTGACCATCTGGGTGACGACACGATCACGGTGACAGCGCTCGATGCCTGGTCCCGCCGGAGCGGACGCGTCGACATCCCGATCGGGGTCACGTCGAACGTGGTGTCCCGGCCCGACGAATACAGGGTTGAGCAGGGCTCCACCCTCGTCACGTCCGCGACCTCGGGTGTGTTGGGCAACGACACGATCCCCGGTGGCACCGAGCTCTCGGACTGGCGGATTCAGCGGGGTGCGCCACCAGAACACGGAGACCTCGCCATGAACGACGCCACGGGCGCATTCTCCTTCTCACCCGAGCCTGGCTTTCATGGCACCGTGAGCTTCTCCTACCGCGTGAACGGGGTGGGACGCTTCACCGATGCGCGATCCGTCGTGGTGCCGGTGGTCGTCCACGTCGAGGCGGCGGGCAGCGATGGATGAGGCGGCGAAAGTGTCGACCGGTGTCGTTCGACGACGGGTTTCCCGCAGGCTGTTGGCCTTCGCCGTTGCCGCTGCGGGGGTGCTCGGCAGCTCGGTGGCCGGCCCACCGACTGTGGTGGCGCACGCGGAGGCCTGCGCCACCACAGGCCTGCAGCCCAGGGTCGTCGTCAGCGATGAACCCGGTTTCATCGAGACGCAGTTCTGCCTCGACGGGACCTGGGTGACCACGAGTGCCACCCAGGTCGCCCCCGAGGTGAAGATCATCGACGAGGGCCCGATCTGGGATCCGAGAGATGACATCTACCGCCTCGGTGCCGCCCGCGCCTTCTTCGGTCTTCCCGTGCGAGACCCCTACACGGTCGCCGATTCGGCAAAGTCGATGTACGACAAGCTCGTCAGCGCAGCAGAGCTCGTCGAGCTGAGGGCGGCGCTCGACGAAGCCCGGGCACAAGCTGTGATCAACCGGCGAGCGATCGCCCGAAGTGATGGATGCCAGATGCGGTCGGTCACGTACCCACTCATCAGCACGCGAACGGCGGGGTACTGGACACCCCCGGCGAGCATCGGGCCGCCGGACGAGCCATCGAGGATCGACTATGTGATCGCGCCTGGCGTCCCGCGTCAGCAGGTGCTCGCGGTGCTCAGCGCGATCGAGCAGTACCCGGTCGCTGTGGCGGCGCAGGACGCGCTCGGGCGCTATCCAGCCGAGATCGTTCCCCATGACCCGGGTGACCCACGACCGCCGACCATCACCTTCACGCAGGTCAGCGGCATCGACGCCGCAGCGCAGACGGTCGTGTCGAAGACGACCGGCATTCCGGGCGTCGCGAACCGGTGGATCTCTGGAACCATCGAGCTCACCCACCTGGCGACGCCGCCCGCGGTCGGGCACGAGATCGGTCACGTGCTCGGTCTCGACCACCTTCCCCGGTCGGCTTCGGCCGGAACCATGAAGTGGCAGCTCGATGACACGGGCCCGTGGGATCCGAGCATCCCCCTCGGCGATCCGGCGACCCAGGCCTTTGACGACTGCATGTTCCTCCCACCCATCGAGAACGTCTTCTTCGACCGGTGATCGTCACGGACACGTGTTCGCCGCGCCGAGCGTCGCGAGCAGGCGGAGGGTCTCGGCGATGGCGGGGATGCGGTCGGCGCCGGGGCGGGTGACGGCGACGACTAGGCGGTGGTCGCCGGCGGCGGTGGGCCGTGCTGCGACGCCGTCGGGCAGGGGAGACGCCGACACCGCGAGCTCAGGCAGAAGGGCCACGCCGAGACCGGCGGCGACCATGCTCTTCACGGCGACGGCGTTGTCGGTCTCGAAGGCGATCGCGGGCGCGAAGCCGGCGCGGGCGCAGGAGTCGAGCAGGTGACCGCGGCAGCGGGGGCACCCGGCGATCCACTTGTCGGTGCGAAGGCGGCGCAGGTCGACAGGTCCGCCGGTGGCGAGAGCGGGATGCGCGGTGGGGGCGAGCAGGAGCACCGCGTCACGGAGGAGGGGGTGCACGGCCAGCCCTTCGGCGCTCGCCTCGAAGGGGTCGTTGCGGTCAGCGGGGTGGCGGAAGGCGATGGCGACGTCGAGCAGACCGTCCCGGACCCCGGAGACGGCCTCGGGTGGCTCGCCCTCGAGGTAGCTGAACCGCACACCGGGATGCTCGGCCGCCATCGCGCCGAGCAGGCGCGGCACCAGGGTCGAGGAGGCCGACGGGAACGCCGCGAGCCGCACGCTGCCGCTGCGCAGCCCTGCCAGGTCGGCGAGCTCGCCCGCTGCCGCGTCCAGCGCGGGGAGCACCGAAGCGGCGTGGCGCGCGACGACCTCGCCCGCATCTGTGAGCCTGATGCCCCGGCCGGCCCGCGTGACCAGGGGCATGCCGAGGCGCGACTCGACACGCTTGAGCTGCTGACTCAGCGCCGGCTGACTGTACCCGAGCACGGTGGCCGCACGGGTGATCGACCCATACTCGGCGATGGCGGCGACCACGCGCAGGGTCTGCGAGTCGAGGTCGAACGTCCCCGGCAGCCCTGGCTCGATCAGCGTCATGGGTCGAGGCTAGCCGATCCATAACGAGATGTGATGTCGACCATCCGACTCCTGCCATAGACCTATGGATGCGCGAGCGCGATCCTGAGGACATGACACTCCTCGACCCGGCACCGGCTCCTGCATCCGCCTCTGCGTCGCCCCGACCTGGCATCGGTCTCGAGGAGCTGCGCTCCCACTTCACGGTGCGGCCCGGCTATCTCGCCGCCTGCATGGTGGGGGTGCCGCCCCGCGAGACCGTGGAGGCGCTCACCGCCGACCTGGCCGACTGGGGAACGGGCCACCGCAACCCCGCGGTCTACGGCGAGGCCGTCGAGCGGGCCCGCGTCGCCTTCGGGCGGCTCTGCGGGGTGCCCGCGTCGAGCATCGCGGTGGGGTCGCAGGTCGCGGCATTCACCACACTCATCGCCGAGTCGCTGCCCGACGGTGCCGAGGTGCTCGTGGTGGACGGCGACTTCAGCTCGATGGTGTTCCCGTTCACGGTGCAGGAGCAGCTGGGCCGCCTCTCGGTGCGGTGCGTGCCGCTCGGCGAGCTCGCCATGAGCATCCGGCCCACCACCGATCTCGTGGCGTTCTCGCTCGTGCAGTCGGCGAGCGGCGAGGTCGCCGACGCCGATGCGATCGTGGCTGCGGCTGCCGCCGCAGGTGCCGCCACCTACGTCGACACCACGCAGGCCGTGGGGTGGCTGCCGGTCGACGCCGCCCGCTTCGACGCCACGGTGTGCCACGCCTACAAGTGGCTGTGCTCGCCGCGGGGGACGGCCTTCCTCACCCTCGGAGACGAGTTCTCGCGGCGGCTCGTGCCGATCTCGGCCAACTGGTACGGCGGAGACGACGTGTGGGGCTCGTGCTACGCCCCGGGCATGCACCTGGCCGCGTCGGCCCGTCGCTTCGACGTGTCACCCGCCTGGCAGGCCTGGCTCGGAACCGCTCCCGCGCTGGAGCTGTTCGCCTCCGCCGATCTCGAACAGGTGCGGGCGCACTGCGCCGGGCTCGCCGACGACCTGCGCCGCCGTCTCGGACTCTCTCCGACGGGCAGCGCCATCGTCACCTGGCCCGATGCCGACGGTTCCGCGATCGCCGCGCTCACCGCAGCCGGGATCGCCGCCTCTGCGCGGGCCGGTCGCTGCCGCGTTGCGTTCCACTTGTGGAACGATCTTGCCGACGTCGATCGCGTGACCGCCGCCCTGGGCCTGTGACGGCTGATCGGACGGGGCACGCCAGTGCGGCGCTCGGCGAGGATCAGCGGTGGGCGCGGCGGTGGGCGTCGAGGGAGACGGTGCCGGAGGCATCGTGCGGGGCCGCCGCGTCGGCCGCTCGCGAGGCGGCGGCCCCGCCGAGGCCGAACAGCGTCTCCACGGCCGCGAACACCTCGTCGGCCCGGCCCTCGCGCGCGAGCTCGCGGGCGCGTACCGAGGGGGAGTGCAGGATGACGCCCACCAGGTGCCGCAGGGCCCGCTCGGTCTGCTCAGACGAGCTGCCGTTCGATTGCGACCGCGCGATCTCGGCGTCGAGCAGGTCGAAGAGGTGGGCGCGCAGCGCCACGACGGCGGGGGTGACCTCGGCCTCGGCCTTGCCCGCGCGGTACTCGGCGGCGGCCCGGTCGACCAGCGCGCGCGCATCCGACTCGGCGTTCAGCTCGTCGAGCGGGGCGTGCAGGCTGATGGTCTCGAGGTCGAGCAGCTCGGCGCCGGCGACGCCCGCGACACCCGGGTCGACGTTGCGGGGGAGCCCGAGGTCGATGACGAGGCGGCGGGTGAACGCGCCGGGCACCGCCGTCGAGGCGTGCAGGTGCGAGGCGTCGAGCACCACGGTCTCGGCGGTGCTGCAGGTGATGACGATGTCGGAGCCGGCGAGGGCCTCCACGTAGCCGTCGGCCGCGACCGGCTCGAGGCCCTGCTTGGCGGCGAAGACGACCGCGCGCCCCGAGGGCGAGAACACCCGGATGTCGGTGACGCCGCGCTCGCGGAGGTTGGCGAGGGTCACTCGCGCATACTGACCGGTGCCGACCAGCAGCACACGGGTGGCCGCCCAGTCGGTGACACGGCTCTCGGCCAGGTCGAGAGCAAGACGCACCAGCGAGCGACCGGCGCCGCCCAGACCGGTCTTGGTCTTCACGTCGCGCGAGGTGTGGGAGGCGCGCTGGAAGAGCCGTTCGAGGTCGGAGGAGGTGGTCCCCTCCACCCGCGCGGTGGTGAGGGCCCGCCGCACCTGACCGGCGATCTCGTCTTCGCCGACGACAACGGACTCGAGCCCCGACGACACCGCGAAGAGGTGGTCGGCCACCGTGTCGCCGCAGAGCACGGTGAGGCTGTCGCGCAGCTCGCCCACGTCGGCACCCGAGGCCGCGCCGAACGACTCGGCCGCTTCCTCGACCGCGAGGGACACCCCGGCGGTCAGCGGCTCGTCGATGTCGAGATAGGCCTCGAAGCGGTTGCACGTGGCGAGCACGACGGCGCCCTGCACGAAGTCGCTCGTGCCGACGAGGTTCTTCGCCACGTCTGCGGTGCCCACCGACAGCTTCTCCAAGAGGTCGAAGCTCGCGTTGCGATGATTCGCGGTGAGACAGATGAGCACCGAGCAAGTCTACGCCTGCTCCCGCCCAGGGGGTCTCCCGGCTCCCCGCCGTAGGATATGGGCCGTGTCGACGCCCTCCGCCCTGCCCTCCACCCATCCGTTGGTCGACGGCCGCACGACGGATTCGGCGCTGGTCACCGCCTATCGGGGCACCCGCCCCTCTCGCACCCCCGTCTGGTTCATGCGCCAGGCCGGCCGCTCGCTGCCCGAGTACCGCGAACTTCGGGTGGGCACCCGGATGCTCGACGCCTGCCTCGATCCCGCGATGGCGAGCGAGATCACCCTGCAGCCGGTGCGGCGGCACGGCGTCGACGCGGGCATCTTCTTCAGCGACATCGTCATCCCGCTGAAGCTCGCCGGGGTCGACGTGGAGATCGTTCCGGGCCGCGGGCCGGTGCTCGCGCATCCCGTGCGCACCGCGGCCGACGTCGCCGCCCTCCCCGACCCCGCCGGAGCCGACTTCTCGGCCATCGAGGCGGGCGTCGCCCGCACGGTCGCCGCGCTGGGAGGCACCCCACTTATCGGCTTCGCCGGTGCCCCCTTCACGCTGGCGGCCTACCTCGTCGAGGGCGGGCCCTCGAAAGACCACATCCGGGCCCGCACCCTCATGCACGCCGACCCCGGGGCCTGGGAGGGCCTGCTCGGCTGGGCGGCCGACGTCACCGGCCGCTTCCTGCGCGCCCAGCTCCACGCGGGGGCGAGCGCGGCCCAGCTCTTCGACTCCTGGGTCGGCTCGCTGTCCGCCGTCGACTACGTCAGCCGGGTCGCGCCGTTCTCCGCCCGCGCCCTGGCGGGGGTGCGCGAGCTCGGTGTGCCGATCGTGCACTTCGGTGTGGGCAGTGGCGAGGTGCTGAAGCCCATGCACGAGGTGGGGGCGGACGTGGTCGGCGTCGACTGGCGCATCCCGCTCGACGTCGCGGCAGAACGGCTGGGCGGCGGGGTGCCCGTGCAGGGCAACGTCGATCCCGCCCTGCTCGCCGCGCCCTGGCCCGTGCTCGAGGCGCATGTGCTCGACGTGCTGCGACGCGGCCGGGCGGCGCCGTCGCACGTGCTGAACCTCGGGCACGGCGTGCCGCCGGAGACCGATCCGACCGTGCTCACCCGCATCGTGCAGCTCGTGCACGATCAGGGCGGCGACGCGTGACCGAGACGGTCGACGTGGTGGTGGCCGGCGGCGGAGTGGCCGGCCTCGTCGCCGCGCGGCAGCTGGCGCACCTCGGCCACTCCGTGCTCGTCGTGGAGGAGCGGGATGCGCTCGGCGGCTTCGTGGGCTCGCACGAGGTGGCCGGCGTCGAGCTCGACTCGGGTGCCGAGAGCTACGCCACCCGGGCCGGCACGGTGGCGGCCCTCGTCGAGGAGCTGGGTCTCGGCTCCGAGATCGTGACCCCCGCCGAGGCCGGGGCCTGGGTGGCCTGGAACGGCGGTGCGGCACCGCTCCCGGCGGCGGGTCTGCTCGGCATCCCCGGTGTCCCCCTCGCCGACGACGTGCGCCGGGTCGTGGGCTGGAGCGGATCGCTGCGCGCCTACCTCGACCGCCTCATGCCGCTGCTGCGCGTGCGCAAGGAGACCGACCTCGGCGACATCGTGCGACGTCGCATGGGCCGTAAGGTGCTCGACAGACTGGTGACGCCCGTGGTGGCGGGGGTGCATTCCGCCGACCCCTCGGTGGTCGATGTGCACGCCGTCGCGCCCGGACTCACGCAGGCGATGACGACGCAGGGCTCACTCTCGGGCGCCGTGATGGCCCTCCGCGAGCAGGCTCCGGCCGGCTCGAAGGTGCAGGGTCTGGTGGGCGGGATGCACCGCCTGGTCGAGGCGCTCGAGACCGACTGCCTGCACTACGGTGTGCAGGTCGCGAAGGGCGCCGCGGTGACGAGGCTCGAACCGGTGGCCGCGGGCGAGGGCGCTCCGGATGCGCGGGGCTGGCGGGTCGCCGTCGACGACGGCGACGGCACGAGGACGGTGACGTGCCGGGCCGTCGTGGTGGCGACGGGCTTCCGGCCGGCGTTGGCCCTCCTGCGCGGCGCACTCGACGAGGCAGCATCTGCCTCACTGCCGGCCGACGCCGAGTGGCCGGACCCCGCATCCGTCACCCTCGCCACTCTCGTGGTGGACGAGCCGCGACTCGACGCCGCCCCCCGCGGCACCGGAGTGCTCGTCGCGGCCGGCACACCCGGGGTCGGCGCGAAGGCGCTCACCCACGCCACCGCGAAGTGGGCCTGGCTCGCCGAGCGCCTGCCTGCGCATCGCCATGTGCTGAGGCTGTCGTACGGTTCCCGCGGAGCGGCCGCGGCGCCGGGCGCCGGAGACCCGCGGCTCGCCGACGTGCTGCGCGACGCCTCCGCCCTGCTCGGTGTGCCGCTCTCGGAGTCCGACGTGCGCGGGTTCTCGATCGTGCACTGGCATGACTCCCTCGCCTTCGCGACGGTGGGGCACCGCGACCGGGTGCGGCGGGCGCTCGCCGCGGTCGCGGAGACGGCGGGACTCGACACGGTCGGAGCGTGGGTCTCGGGAACCGGGCTGGCCGCCACGGTGGCTCACGCGCGCACGACGGGCTCCCAGCTGGCGGCCGAACTGCGAGGCCAGCCGAGACTGGACTGACTGGGATCGACCCACTTCGTGACGCCCGCTCATGCGGTGCCCGGGCATCCGCACTACGCTTGACGCACGACACCGAACTCGCGAATCGATCGGAGCACACATGCGCGGAAAGATCATCTTCGCCGTCGGGCTGGCCACGGGTTACGTTCTCGGAACGCGTGCCGGCCGCGAGCGCTACGAGCAGATCAAGGCGGGCGCCGAGAAGGTGTGGAACACGCCCGTGGTGCAGTCGGGCGTGGGGAAGGTGCAGGAGTTCGCAGGCACCCGCGTCGACGCCGTGAAGGCGCAGCTGGCCGACACCGCGAAGGCGGCCCTCGCGGGCCTGCTCGGTCGGCAGCCACTGACCGAGCCCTCGCAGAGCACCTCCACCCGGAGCAAGCCCTCCAGCGCATCCCGGTCGTCGACCACGTCGCCGGCCACGACCGCGAGCTCGTCGCGCACGACGGCGGCCAAGAAGCCCGCCGCCCGCAAGCCCGCCGCGGCGAAGTCGACCGCCGCGAAGAAGCCCGCGGCCACCGCCGATTCCGACACCGCCGCCGACGAGTAGGCCCCGACGCTCATGACCGAAGAACGCGACAAGCGCGCACGCCGCTCCCTCGCCTCCCTCTTCGCCGAGGTGCCCACCCTCGTCGTGAAGCTCCTGAAAGACGAGCTCGAGAACGTCAAGCGCGAGCTCACCGCGCGCCTGGCCAAGCTCGGCATCGGGGTGGGCCTGTTCGTGGTGGCCGCCCTGCTGGCCTTCTTCGCGCTGGCCGTGCTGGTGGCCGCCGCCGTGCTGGGCCTGGCCACGGTGCTGCCGGCCTGGGCCGCGGCGCTCATCGTGGCGGGCGCCCTGCTGCTGCTCGCGATCATCCTGGTGCTGGCCGGGGTCGCCTCCATCAAGCGCGGGGTGCCGCCGCTGCCCGAAGACGCGATCACGAGCATCAAGAAAGACATCAACGTGGTGAAGGGACTCGGCCAGTGAGCGACACGACCGGCGGCTCGCCCGCATCCGACACCCCGGCCCAGCGCTCGAAGGCCGAGCTGCACGCCGACATCGAGAAGACCCGTGGCGAACTCCGCGCCACCCTCGACGCGATCGAGTTCCGGCTCAACCTGCCCAAGCAGGCCAGGCACGCCGCGCACCGGGTGAAGAGCCGCGTGAAGCGGTTCGCCTCGCAGAACCCGGTGGGTTTCTCGGTCGTGGTCGCCGCGGGCGTCGCCGCCGTCGTGGGGGCGGGGGTTCTCGGCTTCCGTTACGCGGGCAAGAAGTAGGCTGGGGGCGCACGCCGCGCCACCCGCGCGCACGTCGCCCGTCGGCGCGACCCGCGCCACCGCGCCATCCGAACGAAGAAGGACCATGACCGACCTGCCCGTCGACGTCGATTCCACCCCAGCACCCCAGCCCGTCGCCCGCGACGTGGAGGACAGCGAGTCGGTGCCCGTGGTGGGCTACACGCTCTGGGCCGTGTTCAGGCGCAATCCAGACGCGCCCCTCTCGGTCGACGGCTTCGACGTGCCCTCCGCGCTCGCCGAGCTCGACGAGGCGGTCGTCTCGATCGAAGAAGAAGACGTGATGGTGCGCGGCTTCTACGACGTGTCGGGCCTGCGCGCCGACGCCGACATCATGGTGTGGCTGCACGGCAGTGTGCCCGAGACCCTGCAGTGGGCGCTGCGCCAGCTGCGCCGCACCCGCCTGTTCACGCCGCTGCTGCCCACCTGGAACGCGATGGGCGTGCACCGCGACGCCGAGTTCTCGTCGAACCACCTGCCCGCGTTCATGCGCGGCAAGGAGCCCAAGGGCTGGCTGACCGTCTACCCCTTCGTGCGGTCGTACGAGTGGTACATCCTGCCCGAGGCCGAGCGCCGGCAGATGCTGGCCGACCACGGCCGCAAGGGCGCCGAGTACCGCTCGGTGCTCACCAATACGGTCGCCTCGTTCGCCCTGGGCGACTACGAGTGGATCCTCGCGCTCGAAGACGACGAACTGCTCAACCTGGTCGACCTCATGCGTCATCTGAGGGCGACGGATGCGCGCCTGCACGTGCGCGAGGAGGTGCCGTTCTTCACGGGCCGCCGCATCGACCTCGCCGAGATCGTCGAGGTGCTGCAGTGACGAGCCCGCTCGACATCGTGCCCGGCGCCAGCGCCGCGGCGGCGGGCGGGGCCGAGCACGTGGAGGAGCCGGTCGCCTACGACGCGATCCTGTTGGCCTCGTTCGGCGGCCCCGAGGGGCAGGACGACGTCATCCCGTTCCTCCGCAACGTCACCCGCGGCCGCGGCATCCCCGACGAGCGGCTCGAGGAGGTGGCCCACCACTACCGCGCCTTCGGCGGCGTGAGCCCCATCAACGCGCAGAACCGGCAGCTGAAGCTCGCCCTCGAGGCCGAGCTGGCCGCGCGCGGCGTCGACCTGCCGGTGCTCTGGGGCAACCGCAACTGGGACCCCTACCTGCGCGACGCCCTCACCGAGGCGCACGAGAAGGGCTACCGCTCGCTCATCGCCATCGCCACGAGCGCCTTCAGCTCCTACTCCAGCTGCCGGCAGTACCGCGAGGACTTCGCGATCGCCCTCGACGAGACGGGTCTCGCGGGCGAGATCACCATCGACAAGGTGCGCCAGTTCTTCGACCACCCCGGTTTCGTCACGCCGTTCATCGAGGGTCTGGAGGCGGCGCTCGCCGCCTTCGTCGAGGAGACGCCCCAGCTCGACCTCACGAGCGAGGTGGAGGTGCTGTTCACCACGCACTCCATCCCCACCGCCGACGCCGAGCGCTCCGGCCCCTCCTCGCGCGGATTCGGCGCGGAAGGCGCCTACGCGGCGCAGCACAAGGCCGTGGCCGAGGTGGTCATGGCTGCGGCGGCCGGTGCCGCCGACGTGCCGTGGCAGCTGGTGTACCAGTCCCGTTCGGGGCCGCCCAGCCAGCCCTGGCTCGAGCCCGACATCAACGACGCCATCGAGGAGCTCCCCGGTCGCGGGGTGAAGGCGGTCGTGATCGTGCCGCTGGGCTTCGTGAGCGACCACATGGAGGTGCTCTGGGACCTCGACAACGAGGCGCTCACGAGCTGTGCCGAACAGGGCCTGCGTGCCGTGCGCATCCCCACCCCCGGTGTCGACCCCGCCTACGTGAGCGGGCTCATCGACCTCGTGCTGGAGCGGGTGAACGGCACCCCCACGGCCGAGCGCCCGGCGCTCACCTCTCTCGGCCCTTGGTACGACGTGTGCCGGCCCGGCTGCTGCGAGAACGTGCGGCTCGGGTTCAAGCCCGCGCTGGCCGGTATCGCACCGTGACCTTCGGAGCGCCCCCGAGGGTGTGCGGATGGGTGAGAATCGTAGGGTGATGTCGAGCAGAACCCTTCGCGTCGCGACCCGGGGCAGTGCGCTCGCCCGAGCGCAGACCGGGCACGTGGTCGCCGCGCTCGTCGAGGCCTCCGGTGTCGACGTGGAGACGGTCATCGTCACCTCGGAGGGCGACCGATCCCGGGAGTCGCTCGCGAGCCTCGGCGGCACCGGCGTGTTCGCCAGCGCACTGCGCGAGGCCCTCGTGGCCGACGAGTGCGACCTCATCGTGCACTCCCTCAAAGACCTCCCGACGGCGCCCTACCCGGGTCTCGTGCTCGGTGCGGTGCCCGAGCGCGAAGACCCGCGCGACGCGTTGTGCACGCGCGACGGGCTCGGCCTCGACGAACTGCCCGAGGGCGCGCGGGTGGGTACCGGCTCGCCGCGCCGCGTCGCCCAGCTGCTCTCGCTCCGGCCCGACCTCGAGGTGGTCGACATCCGGGGCAATGTCGACAGCCGGCTGCGCCGTGTGCAGGAGGGCGACCTCGACGCCGTGGTGCTCGCGTCGGCGGGGCTTGCGCGGCTCGATAGGCTAGACGCAGCATCCGAACTCTTCGCGCTCGACCTGTGGCCCACGGCACCCGGTCAGGGTGCGCTCGCGATCGAGACCCGTGAGGGGGACAGCATTCCCGAGCTGCTCAGCATCGAACATGCCCCCACGCGCACGGCCGTGCTCGCCGAACGCGCGGTGCTCGCCGCGCTCGAGGCCGGATGCGCGGCGCCGGTGGGCGCGCGGGCGACGGTCTCGGGTGACGAGCTCACGCTCTCGGCCACGGTGTACCAGGCCGACGGGGCGGCCGAACTCGGCTGCGAGCGGTCGGCCCGGATGCTCGGTGACGACCTCGTGGTGGCCGAACTTCTCGGTCAGGCGGTGGCCACCCAGTTGCTCGACGACGGTGCGGCGGAGTTCGCACCCGTGGGCGGTGGGCGATGACGGCCTGGTCGCAGCGCCCGCTCGGCGGGTGGCGAATCCTGGTGCCGCGCGGCGGACCCTGGGGGCACGGTGTGGCGGCCGACCTGCGCGCGGTGGGTGCGCGGCCGATCGTGGCGCCCATGATCAACTTCGCGGCCACCGAAGACGCCGAGACCCTGCAGCGCGCGCTCGCGGCGCTCGCGGCCGGCTCGTTCGACTGGCTCACCATGACGAGTGCCACCACCGTCGACGTGCTCGCCGCCCACCAGGCCGTGGTGCCGCCCGAGACGCACATCGCCGCCGTGGGCGAGACCACCGCCGCCGCCCTCTCGGCCGCGGGCTACAAGGTCGACCTGGTGCCGCCGGAGGACAACTCCGCCAAGGGCCTGCTGCGCGAGCTCAAGCGCTTCGAGCAGTTCGGGCCCGAGCTGCGGGTGCTCACGCTGCGCAGCGACATCGCCAAGCCGGTGCTCACCGAGGGGCTCATCAAGCGCGGCCACACCGTGGAGTCGGTGGTGGCCTACCGCACCATCGGCGTGGAGGTCGACCCGCGCATCCGGGCCGACGTGGCCGCCGGGGCGATCGACGCCGTGTTCGTGACCTCGGGCTCGGTGGCCGAACAGGTGCAGAAGCAGCTCGGCCCCATCCCCGAGTCGACGCTGGTGGCAGCGATCGGCCCGCGCACGGCCGAGGACGCCACCACCTACGGGCTCCGGGTCGACGTGATCGCCAAGGGGCGCTCGGCCGAGTCGCTCATCAATGCCGTGATCGAGGTGGCCAACGCCCGGAGGGCGGCCGAGGGGCAGTAGCTCAGCCGGGCGATCTAGGCTGGAGGGCATGACCACCGGCTCCTTCGGCTCCTTTCCCGTGGTGCGTCCACGCCGGCTGCGCGGCACGCCCGCGATGCGGCGGCTCGTCGCCCAGACCCGGCTCGACCCGGCGCAACTCGTGCTGCCGCTGTTCGTGCGCGACGACATCGTCGAGCCGCAGCCGCTGCAGTCGATGCCCGGTGTCGTGCAGCACACCTTCGACAGCGTGAAGGCGGCGGTGACCGAGGCCGCCGAGCTCGGCCTCGGCGGGGTGATGCTGTTCGGGGTGCCCGCCGACTCGGCCAAGGACGGTTTCGGCACCGCCGCGACCGACCCCGATGGTGTGCTCAACGCGGCCACCCGAGTGGTCGCCGCCGAGGTGGGCGACGCCCTCGTGGTGCAGACAGACCTCTGCCTCGACGAGTTCACCGACCACGGCCACTGCGGCGTGCTCGCCGCCGACGGCTCGGTCGACAACGACGCCACCCTGGAGCGGTACCGCGACATGGCGCTGGAGCAGGCCAGGGCGGGTTCGCAGCTCCTCGGGCTCTCCGGCATGATGGACGGCCAGGTCGCGGCCGTGCGCGCGGCGCTCGACTCCGACGGGTTCGACGACGTCGCCGTCCTCGCCTACTCCGCGAAGTACGCCTCGGCGTTCTACGGCCCCTTCCGTGAGGCGGTGGGGTCGACGCTCCGTGGCGACCGCAAGACCTACCAGCTCGATCCGGCGAACCGTCGCGAGGGCCTGCGCGAAGCCGTGCTCGACGTGGAGGAGGGCGCCGACATCGTCATGGTGAAGCCGGCGCTGAGCTATCTCGACCTCGTCGCCGACGTGGCCGCCACCGTGCCCGTGCCGGTGTGGGCCTACCAGGTGTCGGGCGAGTACGCGATGATCGAGGCCGCGGCCGCGCACGGCTGGATCGACCGGGAGCGGGCGATCCTCGAGTCGATCACGAGCATCCGCCGGGCCGGCGCCGACGCCGTGCTCACCTACTGGGCCGTCGAGGTGGCCCGCGGACTGAAGGGTGCGGCATGAGCGGGCACACCACGAACGCCGCCGAGTTCGACCGCGCGCAGCAGTCGATCCCCGGCGGGGTGAACTCGCCCGTGCGGGCCTTCCGCTCGGTGGGCGGCACCCCGCGGTTCCTGGTGGCCGCGCAGGGTCCCTACGTCACCGACTCCGAGGGGCGCGACTACGTCGACCTGGTGGCCTCGTGGGGGCCGGCCATCCTCGGCCACGCGCATCCCGAGGTCGTCGCCGCGGTGCAGGAGGCGGCGGCGCGCGGGCTCTCGTTCGGAGCCACAACCCCGGCCGAGACCGACCTCGCCGAGCTCGTGCGAGAGCGCGTGGTGGCGGGCGGGGTGCACCCGGTCGAGAAGCTGCGGCTGGTCTCCACCGGCACGGAGGCCACCATGACGGCCATCAGGTTGGCCAGGGGCTACACCGGGCGCGAGCTGCTGGTGAAGTTCGCCGGCCACTACCACGGCCACTCCGACTCGCTGCTGGCCGAAGCCGGCTCCGGTCTCGCGACCCTGGCGCTGCCCGCCTCGGCCGGTGTGCCCGCGGCCGTCGCCGCACTCACGGTCGTGCTGCCTTACAACGACCTCGATGCCGTGCGGGCGCTGTTCGCCTCGCGGGGCGAGGAGATCGCCGCGATCATCGTGGAGGCGGCGCCGGCGAACATGGGAGTCGTACCGCCCGCGCCCGGGTTCAATGCCGCGCTGGCCGACATCGCGCATGCCCACGGGGCCCTGCTCATCGTCGACGAGGTGCTCACCGGGTTCCGGGTCGGCCCCGCGGGCTGGTGGGGGCTCGAGAACGTGGGCTCCCCGGTGGCCGAGGTGCATCAGGATGCGCCCGACGCGCACCACGTGCCGGCCTACGTCCCCGACCTGCTCACCTTCGGCAAGGTCGTGGGCGGGGGCATGCCGCTCGCCGCGCTGGGCGGCCGCGCCGAGGTGATGGACACGCTCGCCCCGCTCGGTCCCGTGTACCAGGCGGGGACGCTGTCGGGTAACCCGGTCGCCGTTGCCGCCGGGCTCACCACGCTGCGGCTGGCCGACTCCGCAGTGTACGAGGCGCTCGACCGCACCGCGGCCACCGTCTCGGCGGCGGTGTCGGAGGCGCTCGCCGACGCGGGTGTGGCTCACAGCGTGCAGCGGGCAGGGAGTCTGTTCAGCTTCACCTTCGGCTCGGCCGTGCCGCCGCGCGACTACGCCGACGTGCAGCGGCAGCAGGGCTACCGCTACGCCCCGTTCTTCCACGCCATGCTCGAGGAAGGGGTCTCGCTCCCGCCGTCGGTGTACGAGGCGTGGTTCGTGACGGCGGCGCACGATGAGGCGGCCGTGGCGCGCATCCTGGAGGCCTTGCCGAAGGCCGCCGCGGCGGCGGCCGCGGCCCAGGCGGAGGCTTGAGGCGTTCGGCAGACTGTCGGCCGAGAGACATTCCCGAATCGTTATAGGGGTCTCCCGGGCAATCGTGCCGTTCTCAGGCGGGCCACGGCAGGATAGAGGGCATGGCCGTTCTCTTCGTTCACACCGATCGACTCGAGATCCGTCTGACGCGCGCCGAGAAGCTCATCTCGTTCCGCCGCACCGACATCGTGGTGCCGCTGGAGAACATCCGCTCGGCCGCCCTCACCGACGACCCGTGGGTGTGGGTGCGCGGCATCCGGGCGCCCGGGGCGGCTATCCCGCTCACCCTCGCGGTGGGCACCTGGAAGTTCCACGACGGCAAGGACTTCCTGCTCGTCAAGGGCACCCGCACCTCGGTGGTGATCGACCTCGAGAACGACGAGTTCTCGCGCATCATCGTCACCACGGCGCACTCCGTGCAGCTGTTGCGCGCCCTGCGGCTGCCACCGCTCGAGGGGCGCACCGAGATCATCGACTAGAACTCACCGATTACCCATGAGATGAGTTATCATCACCACATGACTGGTGCTGTGAGTAATCATCAAGATATGGCGATGTTCCGTCGTCGTTTGATTCGCACCACGGCGGCCGTCGTCGCTGTCCTGGTCTCGGGCCTTCTCGCTCCGGCCGCCTCGTGGGCTCTGCCACGAGGCATTCATCTGACGCTTGTCGATGCGCGGTCCACTCCGCGACCCGCGACCAGCCTGGCAGATCTAGTGCTGGATGACTCGGGGAGTCGCGCCTACGCCGTCGATACCGAGGGCGGCCGCATCGAAGTCTTCGATGTGGCCGGAGATGCAGTTATGCACCGATCCACGGTGACGGTCGGGGCTGCACCAGTGGCGATATCGCTCGACAGGGCGTCTCAGAAGCTCTATGTGGCCGATCGAGTCGACAGCTCAATCCGAGTGATCGACACTAATCCGCTGTCGCCCACGTCGGAGACAGTCGTCACGTCCATACCTGTCGGGTCGCCCTCCTTCGCGGTGACCGTTGACGAGTCAGCGCGAGAGATGCACGTCACCGGTCCAAACTTCGCGCTCACGACGGTCGATCTCGACAGCGGCACGGTCACGAGTGTGCCGATCGGCATCGGCGCCAATCATCTCGCGGTCGATCCCGTCACGCATACCGTCTTCGCGGCGGGCTTCTCGTCGAACCTCCTGGTCGAGGTGAAGCCGGGGTCGTCGCCGGTGACGCACACGATGTCCGGAGAGGTGTCGCTTGTCGACTGGGTTGACACGCATCTGTATCTCGGGCTTCATGAGGTGGCCTCGAACGACAACTATCTTCAGCGATTCGACTCAGACCTGACTCTGCGGGCGACTTCTCCTTCGATGGGCTCTGCGCCCAGTGGCATCGCGATCGATCGTAGTGACGACGTGATACTCGTGGCGGTCGGTAGCCGGCGCATCAATTTCCTCCGTGCGAGCGGGCTGGAGGACGAGGGCTCGAACACAGCAACTCCGGTCGTCGCAGGAATCGCGATGGCCGCCGATTCGGAACGTCTTCTCACCCGTGGTGGCTCGACACTATCGATGTTCGACATCACGGTCGATCCGCCAATTGGAGTCTCTCGTCTTGGCGGATCCGACCGCTATGCGGCCTCGGCAGCGATCTCCGCTGACGCATTCGCCACGGGGGTAGGGGTGGCCTACATCGCATCGGGGGAAACATTCCCTGACGCTCTGGCCGCCTCCGCTGCCGCGGGGTTGCGTCGAGCCCCGCTCCTCCTGACCCCACGCGATGATGTGCCGGCCTCTATTCGCGCGGAACTTGGTCGTCTGAAACCGCGGAGCATCGTTGTGATTGGCGGTGAGCGGACGGTGAGCCCTGCAGTCATCAGAGAACTGGGTGACTACACGACAGGAGCCGTCGAGCGCATAGATGGGCCCGACCGATTCTCCGTGTCCGCTGCCGTCTCCGCCAGGACCTTTGCCTCAGGTGTTACGGTGGCGTACGTCGCGTCGGGGCGCGGCTATGCGGACGCACTATCCGCCTCGGCCGCCGCGGGAGCCGCCAAGGGGCCGGTCCTCCTGGTGGACACCAATTCGGTTCCTGAGGCTGTCCGCAAGGAACTCGCGCGGCTGAAGCCAGCAAGCCTTGTCATAGTCGGCGGTCGGAACTCCGTCTCAGAGGCCACTGCCAAAGACTTGGGCACTGTGGCCACCGTGACACGCATCGCCGGCGCGGATCGCTTCGAATCAGCGAGCGCGATCTCAAAGCTCGCGTTCCCCGCAGGAAGCGCCAGCGTCTACGTCGCCTCCGGCGAGAACTTTCCGGACGCACTCTCTGGGTCGGCTGCCGCTATTCGACGCGGGGCTCCCATTCTGCTCGTTGGAAAGAACGTGATCCCCCCTTCGGTTCGGGATGAGTTGACACGGCTTAAGCCTTTGCACATTGCGGTGCTGGGCGGCACAGAGACGGTATCCGATGCGGTCAAGTCGCAGTTGGGAGCGTACATCGCGCGGTGAGCCGGGGCAGGGAAATGGGCGGGTCGGAGTCGGGGCGGGCCCACTACGCTGGGACCGACTCGAGAGGATCCCGCCCGGTGGACACGACTGCACGCCTCAGCATCACGCACAACTCCCGCGATCTCGGAGGGTTGCCGATCTCGGGAGGCGGGTCGGTCGCGCCGGGCGTGCTGTACCGTTCCGACGCGCTGTCGACGCTCACCGAGGAGGGCGTCGCCGCCTTCGCGGAGCTCGGCATCGGCACCATCGTCGACCTCCGCACCGACGCCGAGCGGGCCAGGGCGGCCGACCACCTGCCGGCCGACGGCAGCGTGCTGATCGTGCCCCTGCCCGTGCAGGGTGGCGCGATGGACGAGCTCGTGCAGAGCCTGCTGCCCACGGCCGGCTCCGACACCGCGCTCAGCGACGAGCAGATCGCGGCGATCGCCGAGCAGATCCCCACCCTCGAAGACCTCTACCGCGCCATCCTCGGCAGCTCGGCCGTCCAGTTCGCCGAGGTGGCGCGCACCGTGATCACCGCGTCGGACACCGATCGGCCCGGAGTGGTCTTCCACTGCACGGCTGGCAAGGACCGCACGGGGCTCGCCGCCGCCCTGCTCCTCTGTGTGGCGGGCGTGCCGCGTGAGGCGATCGTCGCCGACTACGTGCAGACCGGCACCAACCTGGCCGGAGGGCTGGCGGAGGCGCTGATCGCCCTGGTCACCAGCCTCGGCGTTCCGCTCACCCCCCGGCTCCGCACGCTCGCGACCGAGTCGCCGGCCTCGGCGATCGAGGCCGCGCTCGACTGGGTCGCGGCCGAGCACGGCGATGCGGCCGGGTACCTGCGCTCGGGTGGGCTGACCGAGGCCGAGGTCGCGCGCCTGGCCGAGGTGCTGCGCGCCGGCTGACGCGGAGCGCGAGCTACCGGTTCGGGTCGACCACGGTGCGGCCGCGCACCTGGCCGGCGAGGATGCGCGGGGCGGCGTCGAGGGTCTCGGCGAGGCCGAGGGTGGTCGTCATGCCGTCGAGGGCCTCGAGGTCGAGCTCGGTGGCGAGGTCGTGCCACGCGCGCTGCCGCAGCGTCAGCGGTGCCTCGACCGAGTTCGCGCCGGTGAGCGTGACCGAGCGCAGGATGAACGGCATCACCGTGGTGGGCAGGTCGGCGCTCGCCGCGAGCCCGCAGGCCACCACGGTGCCGCCGTAGAGGGTCTGGGCGAGGATGTTCGCGAGGGCGGCGCCGCCCACGGAGTCGATCGCCCCCGCCCAGGCCTGGCTCTGCAGCGGCCTGCCCGGCTCGCCGAGGGAGGCGCGGTCGATCACCCGGGTCGCACCGAGCCCTTCGAGATAGCCGCCCTGTTCCTCGGCCCGGCCGGTGGAGGCGACGACCCGGTAGCCGCGGCCGGCCAGCAGCGAGATCGCCACCGAGCCCACGCCGCCGGCCGCGCCGGTGACCAGCACCTCTCCGTCATCAGGGGTGACGCGCGCGTCTTCGAGCGCCAGCACGGCGAGCATCGCGGTGAAACCAGCGGTGCCTATCGCGGCGGCCCGCCAGGGTGAGATCGCCTCGGGGAGGTGGAGCAGCGCATCCGGTCGCACCCGGGCACGGGTCGCGAAGCCCCCGTGGCGGAACTCGCCCAGGCCGTCGCCGTTGAGCACCACGAGATCGCCGGCCGAGAGCCGGGGCGAGCGGGATGCGGAGACGCGGCCCACGAGGTCGATGCCGGGCACGAGCGGCCACTCCCGCACCACGCCGGGCCGGCCCGCGAGGGCGAGCCCGTCTTTGTAGTTGAGGCTGGAGTAGAGCACCTCCACGTCGACGGCCTCCTCGCCGCCGGTGCCCTCGAAGAACTCGTCCTCGTCGATCTCGAGCAGGGTCGCGGGCTCGCCCTTCAGGGTCGAGACGATCGCCTGGGCCATGGTGCTCCTCCTCGTTCGGCTGCGGCAGCTGAGGTAGCTGTTCCGGCTATGACACGTCGCGGCGCCAGCTGGTGAAGAAACCGATCACCGTCGTCACCAGCGCATACGCGGCCAGTACGAGACCACCCTGCCACCACACGAGCCCGGTGCCCCCCGACATCGCGGTGTAGATGCTCGACCCCACCAGCGCATCGCTCGCCGACCCGGGGAGGTACTGCGCCACCTGCGCCGACCAGTCGGTGAAGCTCGCCCCGAGCCGCAGCAGCGGCTCGACGAACTGCGTGAAGGCCAGCACGATCACGATCGCGGCCACCTGGCTCGGCACGAGGGTGCCGAGGCCCACGCCGATGGCCGACCAGAGCGCCATGGCCAGGATGCTGCGGCCCACGAAGGCCCACACCTCCGGCTCGCCCAGCAGGGGGTCGACTCCGACGGCGGCCAGGATGCCCGCGCCGACGCCCATCGAGGCGGCCAGCGCGATCGCACCGAACGCGGCACCCGCCACCAGCAGGGTGACCAGCTTGCCGGTGAGCACGAGACCGCGCCGCGGGATGGCCAGGAAGGTGGGGGTGAGTGACTGGAAGCGGAACTCGCTCGTGACGGCCAGCGCCCCGAGCAGCACGGGGAAGACGTAGCCCACCGAGGTGGCGAAGCTGTAGACCAGCAGTGGGAGCTGGGCCTCGGGGATCTGCGGCCCGCTCGCCGCGCTGCCGAGTCCGCCCAGGATGGCGGCGATGCCGCCCGCGCAGAGGGCGACGTAGCCCGCCATGATGACGGCGAGCACCCACCACAGACGGGTGGTGAGGAGCTTCGTGGTCTCGGAGGCGATCGCGGTGGCGACGCTGGTGCGGGGGCGGCTCACAGCGCGCCCTCCTCTCCGACCAGGGTGAGGAACGACTCCTCGAGCCCGGTGCGTTTCTGCGAGAGGGCGGTGAGCGGTATGCCGGCCTCGAAGGCGAGCCGGCCGATCTCACCCGCCTCGGCGTTCTCGACCAGCACGCCCGAGCGCAGCGACGACACCTCGTAGCCGGCCGAGCGGATGACCTCGGCCAGGCGGTCGCGGTCATCGGCGTTCACCTGCACCTGCTTCGAGTCGGAGACGTCGAGGCTGGAGAGCTCGCCGCGGTGCACGAGCGAGCCGTGCGAGATGATGACGACCTCGTCGACGGTCTGCTGCACCTCGCTCAGCAGGTGCGAGCTGATGAGCACCGTGCGGCCCTCGGCGGCCATGCCGCGCAGCAGCAGCCGGATCCATTTGATGCCCTCAGGGTCGAGACCGTTGATCGGCTCGTCGAGCACGAGCACTCCCGGGTCGCCGAGGAGCGCGAAGGCGAGCCCCAGCCGCTGGCGCATGCCCAGCGAGTAGCCGCCCACGCGGCGGTTCGCGTAGGCCGAGAGCCCCACCCGCTCGAGCGCCGCATCCGGTGCCGTCTTCGGCAGGCCGGCGGCACGGGCGTAGACGGCGAGGTGGTTGCGGGCAGAACGCCCCGGATGGAAGCTGGCGGCCTCGAGCGAGGCGCCGACGGTGGTGAGCGGGGAGGGCAGGGCCGAGTAGGCGGTGCCGCCGAAGGTGGCCTGCCCGCTGGTGGGGCGGGTGAGGCCGAGCAGCATGCGCAGCGTGGTGGTCTTGCCCGCGCCGTTGGGGCCGAGGAAGCCGGTGACCTGCCCGGGCTCGACCGTGAGGGTGAGGTCGGAGACGGCGGCGACGGTGCCGAATCTCTTGGAGAGGCCTGAGAATTCGAGGGGTACGCCGGTGGGCATGGATCACGTGTCCTGTCGGTGTCCTGAGGATGAACGAGCGAGTCGTCTCGCTCTCCAGCCTAGGCGCGGCGCCTGGCGTTGTCACAGCTTTCACACAATCCTGAGACAATCCCCGTGTGACCGGAGTGCGACCGGCGCAGAAAGGGGCCTGCCCGATGGCGGTCGACCGCGACGCGGAGCTGGAGGACGCCGGGCTCGTCGAGCACATCAGGCGCCGCACGCTCCGCGGGTCGGTCGGGCTCGTCGTCGACAGCGCGTTCTTCTTCGTCGGCACGCTCTCGACCGGGTGGCTGGCCTTCCTCGTGGCCACGGAGTCGTTCGCCAAGGGGTGGCAGCAGCTGTGGTTCCTCGTGGTGTTCTGGCTCGTGGTGGCCTACCTGCTGCTGCCGCGGGTGCACAGCATCCTCACCCTGTTCTACGTGCCCGACTACTTCATCGGGCGGGCGAAGACGCGAGAGGGGCTGCTCGGAGACCCCGTGAACGTGGCGCTGCGCGGCACCGAGGAACAGGTGCACGAGGCCATGCGGCGGGCCGGATGGCACCAGGCCGACGACATGGGGCTCACCTCGGCGTTGCGCACGGTGCGCGCTACACTGCTGCGGCGCAGCTACCCGGGCGCACCGGTGTCGCGCCTGTACCTCTTCGGTCAGCTGCAGAGCTTCACCTACCAGCAGGAGGTGGAGGGCAACCCGGCCAAGCGGCACCACGTGCGCTTCTGGCGATGCCCGAAGGGATGGCGCCTGCCCGGCGGACACAAGGCGGACTGGATGGCCGCGGGCACCTACGACCGCAGCATCGGGCTGAGCTTCTTCACCCTGCAGATCACCCACCGCATCGACAAGGAGACCGACCGGGAGCGCGACCACATCGTCTCCACCCTCGCGGAGGGCAACGAGCGGGCGACCGTCAAGGTCATCCGCAACTTCTCGACGGGCTACCACCACGTGAACGGCGGGGGCGACGCCATCGTGACCGACGGCGACCTGCCGATCGTCGACCTGCGCAAGGTGCCGACGTGGGACGTGCAGGACCTCGAGGAGGAGCGGCCGGTGGCTCCGACCCCGGCCGCCGTGTTCTCGTCGAACCCGCTCGAGGGAGTGGGGCGGCCGGCGCCGATCTACCTGGGTGTGCTGCTCATGAGCCTCCGCATCATCTCGGGGCTCATCGCGCTCGCGGTGGTGGGGTTCACCCTGGGTGAGGGCGAGCTCGACTTCCGTACCCTCACCGGTGCGCTCACCCCGGCCGACGCGGCCTACCTCAACTCGGTCGTGACCGCGGCGTTCGTGACGGTCGGGCTGGCGGTCGTGGCGCTCTACGCGGTGCTCGCCTACCTCATCTACCACGGGCACAACTGGGCGCGCTTCACCGCGATGGGCATCAGCACGGCGGCAGTGGTAGTGACCGCGTTCGACTTCATCAACGGCGGGCCCGAGATCACGCTGCAGACCAACCTCGTGGGGCTGTCGTTCGACGTGCTGGTGCTGCTCGCGCTCTCGGGCACCGAGGCGCGCCGGTTCTGCCATCGGCAGGCCGAGCGGCGCCGTCAGCGGCGGGTGCAGCGGCGCCTGCTGCGGCTCAGGTGAGCACCTGGGTGCTAGCCGGGAGCGCGCCGCCGGCGTAGAGGGCGAGGGCGGACTCCTGCAGGGCGGTGAGCGCCACGCGCTGGGGCCAGGGACCGTAGGAGATGCGGGCGATGCCGAGGTCTTGGTAGCGCTGCGGGGCGAGTGAACCGGGCACGCCGATGACGCTCACCCTGCGTTCGCCGAGGCCTTCGACCAGGCGCCCGGCGGTGTGCTCGTCGACCAGGCCGGGCACGAAGACGCAGGCGGCACCGGCGTCGAGGTAGGCTCTCCCGCGCTCGATCGCGTCGTCGATGGCCTCGTCGAGCGGGCGGTCGCCGCGCTTGAGCAGGGCGTCGGTGCGGGCGTTGAGCACGAAGCGCACGCCCTCCGCCTCGGCGGCGCGCATCACCTCGGCCACGTTCTCGACCGACTCGATGTGGGGGCGCATGCCGTCTTCGAGATTCGCCCCCACGACCCCGACGCCGATGGCACGGCGCACGGTCTCGCCGGGATCGCCGTAGCCGCTCTCGAGGTCGGCCGACACCGGGAGCGAGGTGGACAGCGCGATGCGGCCGACCGCCTCGATCATGAGCGACACCGGGATGCGCTCGCCGTCTTCGTAGCCGTACGACGCCGCGATGGCGTGGCTGGCGGTCGCCAGCGCCTTCGTCTCGGGCAGGTCGGCCACCACCGTGGCGCTCGCGACGTCCCACACGTTCACCAGCGTGAGGATGTCGGGCGCGTGGTGCAGGGCGAGCAACGTGTCGGCGCGGTCGTGCACGAGCTCGTGGCTCGGGTGGGCGTAGCTCGGATCGTAGGAGTCGTACGCATCAGCCGAGGAGGGGACGGCCGAGGCGGGGCCGGTGGCGGAGGGGGCGGGGTCGGTGCTGTGCTCGCTCATGGCCCGAGCCTACGGGCGGGCGACCCGTCGCGGGTGCGCGGCCGGGAACCTGTGGACTATTCGTCCGCGCCGGCGTGCTGTGGACAACGGGGCGCGACAGTCGCGCATCCCTCGCACACCCCCAGCCTCACGCGGCATGACGGGTCGGCGCAGTTCTGCTGCCGGGAGGTGGGCGCGCCGCACGCGACGCAGCGGCCGAGCACTGTGGCCTCGGGGGTGAAGGCGATCGACTCGCGGCCGTCGAACACCGCCAGCGACCCGTGCCAGAGCCCTGAGTCGCCGAAGCGCTCCCCGTAGCGCACGATCCCGCCGTCGAGCTGGTACACGTTCTCGAACCCCCGGTCGCGCAGCAGCGCGGAGAGCACCTCGCAGCGGATGCCGCCCGTGCAGTACGTCACCACGGTCGACGTCTTCAGGTGGTCATACTCGCCCGAGTCGAGCACGCCCACGAAGTCGCGGGTGGTGGACACCTCGGGCACGATCGCGTTCTCGAAGCGGCCGATCGCGGCCTCCGAGGCGTTCCGCCCGTCGAAGAACACCACCTCCTCGCCCGCGGCCCGCCGTTCGTCGACGAGCGCGTGGAGCGCATCCGGATCGAGTCGCACGCCGCCGCCCACGACGCCGTCCGCGTCGACACGCAGCTGCTCGGGAGCGCCGAAGCTCACGAGCTCGTCGCGCACCTTCACGCTCAGCCGCGGAAAGTCGATGCTCGCGCGATACGGGGTGTGCCGCGAGGCAGGCCCGGCCTCGAGACCGGTGCCCTCGCTCCACTTCACGTCGAGCTCGCGGAAGGGTGCGAACTCGCGCGTCTTGCGTAGGTAGCGCTTCACGGCGTCGAGCTCGCCGCCGAGCGTGCCGTTGATGCCGTGGGGGGAGAGGATGACGCGGCCGCGGAGCCCCAGCGACTCGGCGAGGTCGCGCTGCCACAGCCGCACGGCCTCGGGGTCGGCCACGGGCGCGAAGACGTAGTAGAGGATGATCTTCGGGGTGGCCACCCGGCGATCTTAGTCGGGGGTCGCCGGATCGCCTCGGTGAGATCACCGCGCTGATTGTGCACATCCGCAACGTATCGCGCGCATCCGGTGCCGATCTCTACGATCGACCCGTGCACTTCTTCTTCAGAACGCTCTGGCAGGGGCTGCTCGCCCGCTTCCGCTCGCCGCTCGGCCTCTGGGACACGGCGAGCACCCCGTTCCGGGTGCTGCCCACCGACCTCGACGTGCTGCGCCACATGAACAACGGCGTCTACCTGTCCATCCTCGACATCGCGCGACTCGACCTCATGCTGCGCAGCCGCACCTGGCCGCAGCTGAAGGAGCGCGGCTGGTACCCGGTGGTGGTCTCCGAGACCATCTCGTTCCGGCGCTCGCTGCAGCTGTGGCAGCGCTTCACGGTGGAGACCCGCACGCTCGGTTTCGACGACCGGGCCGTCTACATGGAGCAGCGCTTCGTGGTGGGCGGGGAGGTGTACGCCCGCGCCTACATCAAGGCGCGCTTCCTCAAGCGCTCGGGCGGCATCGTGCCGATGGACGAGCTTCGTGCGCTGGCCGGGCTCGCGCCGGGCGAGTCGGCGCCCGGTCAGCTGGAGTCGTCGCGCATGCCTGCGTGGCTGCTCGAGTGGGGGCGGGATGCGCAACTGCCGTCGACGAAGACGCCGGCACCCAGCCGGTGGGAGGGCGAGTGACGCGCTGAGGCGCTGCTGCGGAGGCGCCTCCCGTTGAGGCGCTGTCGTCGAGATCCTCCGCTCAGACGGAGTCGAGGCGTTCTTCGAGCACCGCCATCGCCGCGCTGTGGCCGCCGAGGCCCGACACCGCGCCGCCGCGGCGGGAGCCCGATCCGCAGAGCAGGATGCGCGGGTGCCGCGTGGCGACGCCCCATCGCTCGGCGGCCGAATCCAGCTGCTCGCCGTCCTCGGCGAAGGGCCAGCCGAGTGCCCCGTGGAAGATGTTGCCGCCGGGCAGGGCGAGCGCCTCCTCGAGGTCTGCGGTGGTCTTGGTCTCGATGCACGGCCGGCCCCGCGAATCCGTCAGCAGCAGGGGCTCGATCGGCTCGCCGAGCACGCTGTCGAGCGACTCCAGAACCGCGCTCTGGAGCTGCTCGCGGTCGGTCGCACCCGCGAGCAGCAGCCTGTGCGGCACGTGCAGGGCGAACACGGTGAGGGTGTGGGCACCCGCCCGCTGTAGCTCGGACGAGAGGATGCTCGGGTCGGTGAGGGAGTGGCAGTAGATCTCGGCCGGGACGACGGCGGGCGGCGCTCCCGCCGCGGCCTCGGCGTGGGCGCGTTCGAGATCGCTCAGCCGTTCGTTGATGTGGAAGGTGCCGCCGAACGCGGCCTCGGGCGCGACGGCGGGGTCGCGGAGGACGGGCAGACGTGACAGCAGGAGGTTCACCTTCACCTGAGCACCTTCGGGCGCCGGCTCGCCGGGGGCGGTGCCGCCCGTCTCGCCGAGCAGCGCGTCGAGAACGGTCGGTGCCACGTTCGACAGGATGCGCGTGGCCGTCACCGTCACCTCGGCACCGGTCGAGGGGTCGAGGTAGACGACCTCGCCCTCGGGTGTGACGCGCACCACCTCGCAGTTCGTGCGCAGGCGGGCGCCGGCCAGCCGGGCGGCGCGTTCGAGCTCGCCGCTCACGGCGCCCATCCCGCCCTCCGGCACGTCCCAGTCGCCGGTGCCCTGCCCGATGACGTGGTAGAGGAAGCAGATGTTCTGGGCCAGCGAGTCGTCGTCGACGCTCGCGAAGGTGCCGATGAGGGCATCGGTGGCCACCACGCCGCGCACCAGGTCGTGGGTGAAGCGGCGACGGATGCTCTCGCCGAGCGGGCGCTCGAAGAACTCCTCCCAGAGGGCGTCGTCGCCGAGCATCCGCCGCGCCTCGGCTCGCGTGGGGAGCGGCTCGGCGAGGGTGGGCCAGAGCACCGTCGCGATACGGGAGAGGTCGGCGGCGAGGCGCTGGTAGGCGGCGTGGTCGGCCTCCGCGTCGATCGAGGCGAACGATGCCCGGGTGGCTGCGGAGTCGTCGTTGTCGATGAGGAGGCCGCCGGTACCGTGCGGCACGGGAGTGTAGGAGGAGTAGCGGCGGCGCTTGAGGGTGAGGTCGAGCCCGAGGTCGTCGATGATGCGCGGGGGCAGCAGGCTGACCAGGTAGGAGTACCGCGAGAGGCGCGCATCCATGCCCTCGAAGGCATATGAGGAGACCGCGGCTCCTCCGAGCTCCCCGGAGCGCTCGAGGAGCAGTACGGAGAGACCTGCCGAGGCCAGATAGGCGGCGGCGACCAGCCCGTTGTGTCCTCCACCGACGATCACGGCATCGAAGTTCTCCACAGCCTGCATGCCCTGAGCCTACTGGCGCGGTGCACGACCTATCCTCGGAGCATGACCGAGCCCCGCACCGCCTCACCGCAGCCCGCCCCCGCCGATCTCGGCGACGCGGCAGTGGCGCTGGCGCGGCAGTGGCTCGATGCGGCGGGGGCCGAGCAGCCCGACGCGGCGGCGCAGAGGCTCGCGGGGGTTCTGAAAGACCCTGACGGGCTCGACTTCACCCTCGGCTTCGTCGATGGCGTCGCCCGCCCTGAAGACCTGTTCGTCGCGGGCCGGAGCCTCTCGGGGCTCGCCGCGCACACTCCGCGCTTCCTCCCGGCGCCGTTGCGCGCCGCGGTCAGCGCGGGCGGCGCGATGGGCGAGGTAGTGCCCGGGGTCGTGGTGCCGATCGCGCGCAAGGTGCTGAGAGAGATGGTGGGGCACCTCGTGGTCGACGCGAGGCCGGCCAAGCTCGGTCCCGCCATCGCGAAGCTGCGGGAGCGGCCCGACGGGGGGTCGGTGCGCCTCAACGTCAATCTGCTGGGCGAGGCGGTGCTCGGCGAGCAGGAGGCGGCACGACGGCTCACCGGCATCACCAGGCTGGTGCAGCGTCCCGACATCGACTACGTGTCGGTGAAGGTGTCGTCGATCGCGGCGGGACTGTCGATGTGGGCCTTCGACGAGACGGTCGAGCGCGTGGTGCACACCCTCACACCGCTGTACCGGGTCGCCTCGCGCAAGGGGATCGTCGAGTCGCCCGAAGGTGCGGCCGGCCGCACCTTCCTCAACCTCGACATGGAGGAGTACCGCGATCTCGACCTCACCCTCGCGGTGTTCCAGAAGCTGCTCGACCAGGAGGAGCTGCTCGACGTGGAGGCAGGGGTCGTGCTGCAGGCCTACCTGCCCGACTCCTTCGACGCACTCCAGCGCCTGCAGGCCTGGGCGGCGGCGCGGCGCGCGCGGGGAGGCGCACCGGTGAAGGTGCGCGTGGTGAAGGGCGCCAACCTCGCCATGGAGCGGGTCGATGCGGCGCTGCACGGCTGGCCGCCCGCACCCTACGGCGAGAAGGTCGAGACCGACGCCAACTACAAGCGCATGCTCGAGTGGGCGCTGCGGCCAGGGCACACCGACGCCCTGCGCATCGGAGTCGCCGGCCACAACCTGTTCGACCTCGCCTGGGCGTGGTTGCTCGCGGAGAGCAGGGGTGTCACCGAGGCGATCGACGTCGAGATGCTGCTGGGCATGGCCACCGCTCAGGCCGAGGCCGTGCGGGCGACGGTCGGCTCCCTGCTGCTCTACACGCCGGTGGTCGCACCTGCCGAGTTCGACGTGGCCATCGGCTACCTGGTGCGGAGGCTCGAAGAGAACTCCTCGGCCGAGAACTTCATGTCGTCGCTGTTCGACATCGGGGTCGACCCCGCGGTGTTCGCGAAAGAGCGTGACCGCTTCCTCGCCTCGCTCGAGCTCTTCGCCGACACCGACGACGAACCAGGGCCGCCGCATCGCACGCAGAACAGGCTCACCGACGACCTGGTGCGGGTGTCGGGGGAGTTCCACAACACGCCCGACACCGATCCGTCGCTGGCCGGCAACCGCGAGTGGGGGCGCCGAATCCTCGCGCGCGTGGCCGCCGCCGGTGAGGAGCACGATCTGGGCGAGGACACCCTTCGCGCGAGCCGGGTCGACGATGTGCAGCGACTCGACGAGGTGCTCGCCCGCGCGGTGGTGGCCGGTCGCGAGTGGGGTGAGCGTTCCGCCGAGGAGCGGGCCGGATATGTGCGCCGCGCCGGCTACGCTCTGGAGGCCGATCGTGATCGGCTCGTCGAGGTGATGGTCGCCGAGACGGGCAAGACCCTCGACCAGGCCGACCCCGAGGTGAGCGAGGCGGTCGACTTCGCCCACTATTACGCCCAGAGCGCCCTGGAACTCGACCGGGTCGACGGCGCGCGGTTCGTGCCGGTGGCGGTCACGCTCGTGGCACCACCCTGGAACTTCCCCGTGGCCATTCCCGCCGGGTCGATTCTCGCGGCGCTCGCCGCGGGGAGCGCGGTCGTGGTGAAGCCCGCGCCGCAGTCCCGCCGGTCAGCCGCGGTACTGGTCGAGGCTCTGTGGGCCTCCGGGGTCCCGCGCGAGGTGCTCACGCTGGTCGACGTCGAGGAGGGGGAGCTCAGCCGGGCGCTCGTGGTCGACGAGCGCGTCGAGCGGGTGCTGCTCACCGGGTCGTACGAGACCGCCGAGCTGTTCCGCTCGTGGCGGCCCTCGCTCGCCCTGCACGCGGAGACCAGCGGCAAGAACGCGATCGTGGTCACGCCGAGTGCCGACCTCGATCTGGCGGTGGCCGACATCGTCGCGAGCGCCTTCGGGCACGCGGGGCAGAAGTGCTCGGCGGCGAGCCTCGTCATCCTGGTGGGGTCGGTGGCGCGGTCGAAGCGGTTCCGGCGGCAGCTCGTCGATGCGGTGCGGTCCTTGCGCGTCGGTCCGGCATCCGATCCCCTGTCACAGGTGGGCCCTCTCGTCGAGCCGGCCGAGGGGAAGCTCCTCGAGGCTCTCACCACCCTCGGCGGGGGAGAGAGCTGGCTGGTCGAGCCGAAGAAGCTCGACCCTGAAGGCCAGACCTGGAGCCCGGGACTGAAGCAGGGTGTGCTGCCGGGATCGGCCTTCCACCTCACCGAGTACTTCGGGCCGGTGCTCGGCATCATGCACGTCTCCACCCTCGAGAAGGCCATCGAACAGCAGAACGCCGTGGAGTTCGGGCTCACCGCCGGGCTGCACTCGCTCGACCCCGAGGAGATCGAGCGGTGGATCGCGGGTGTCGAGGCTGGAAACCTCTACGTCAACCGTGGCATCACCGGCGCGATCGTGCGCCGTCAGCCGTTCGGTGGCTGGAAGCGCTCGGTCGTGGGTCCGGGTGCCAAGGCCGGTGGGCCGAACCATCTCATCCGGCTGGGTTCGTGGGAGAACGAGCCAGGCGAGTCGAGCGACGGACTCAGTCTGGCCGGGCTCGATCCGCGGGTGGTCGCACTGCTGGAGGCCTCCACGGCCGGCTTGGAGTGGAGCGACTTCGATGCCGCACGCCGGGGGGCCAAGAGCGACGAGGCGGTGTGGCGCACGGCCTACGCCGCCGCCGACCCCTCGGCGCTCGGGGTCGAAGCCGACGTGCTGCGCTACCGGGCGGTTCCGGTGGCCATCAGGCTGGCCGAGGGCCGGCCGCTGCACGAACTCGTGCGGGTGCTGGCGGCCGCGACCCTGGCCCGGTCGGCGGTCAGCGTGAGTTCGGCGCTCAAGCTGCCGAAACCGCTGCGGCTGCACCTCAAGGAGCGGGGCATCACGGTGGTCATCGAGAACGACGAGGCCTGGCTGAGGCGGGTCGACGCCCTGGTCGGGTCTGGCCGCGGCGACGCCGCTGCAGGGGTGGATGCGCAGGGCGGCGTCGGCCGGGTACGGTCGATCGGTGGAGACGCGGCGGCGCTTTCCGAGGCGCTCCACGGCCGGTGCGACGTCGCGGTGTACGCGGGCGAGGCCACGCGTTCGGGCCGCATCGAGTTGCTGCCGTTCCTCGTTGAACAGTCCGTCAGCGTCACCGATCACCGCTTCGGCACGCCCACCGGGCTCGGCGCGCGGTTGTTCCCCACCGTCTACGGCGGCTGACGCCCCGCTGCGCACCGAGGCGCACCGGCGAGGTCAGGCCGACGGCGAGCGGAGCGCCGCCTCCACCAACTCCACGGCGTGATCGGCAGGGATGCCGAGCGCGGCAGCCCGGTCGGCGTAGGCGCGCGCGGCCCGCTGCAGCTCGCGCCGGGCCGGTGAGCCCGTGGTCGAGACGAACGAGCCGAGGCGCCCCCGGGTCTCGATCACCCCGTCGGCCTCCAACTCGCGATAGCTGCGCGCGACCGTGTTGACGGCGAGACCCAGCTCCCCGGCCAGCGCCCGCACCGTGGGCAGCCGGGCCCCCGCAGCCAGTTCGCCGCTCTCCACGGCGTCGCGCATCCGCACCCGCAGCTGTTCGAACGGCGGCGTCGACGCTGACGGGTCGATCTCGACCGCGATGCCGAGCAGCTCTGCCACGGTCGGCCTCAGCGCCGGATGAGGTTGGAGAGCACGATCGCGCTCCGCGTGTGGTCGACGTTGGGGGCGATGCGCACGCGCTCCAGCGCGTCTTCGAGACTCGGGATGTCGCGCGAGCGGATGTGCACGATCGCGTCCGCGCTGCCCGTGACCGTCCCCGCGTCGACCACCTCGGGCACCCCCGAGAGGATGCGTTTGAGCTCGGCCGGCGCCACGGTGCCGCGGCAGAACAGCTCCACGTAGGCCTCCGTCACCGAACCGTCGAGGGCGGGGTTCAGCTGGATGGTGAACCCCGTGATGATGTTGTCGGCCACGAGCCGATCGATGCGGCGCTTCACGGCGGAGGCCGAGAGGCCCACCACCTGACCGATGTCGCCGTAGCCGCTGCGCGAGTTGATCTTGAGGAGATCGATGATGCGGTGATCGAGGGCGTCCATTCCGCTGATGGTACGCCATCGCGCCCGTCGACCGAGCTGTATTCAAGCCCGGCTACACTGGAGTCGGAAGGTGGGTGGACATGGCGGCAGCGGAATCGAGTACGAGGGTCGACGACGCCTACGAATGGCTGCTCGCCGAGATCACGGGCTTCCGGTTGCGCTCCGGCTCACCGCTGTCAGAGAACCGGCTCGCGCAGCAGCTCGGCATCTCCCGCACTCCGGTGCGCGAGGCCCTGCAGAGGCTCGAGAAAGAAGGGCTGGTCAAGCGCACCGACAACGCGCGCTTCACCGTGTCTCAGCTCACCGCGACCGAGGTGAACGACGCCTGCGACCTGCTCGAGCTGCTCGACACCTACATCTGCCGCAAGGCGGCCTCCACGCTCACCGACGCCGACGCGGCCGTGCTGAAGGGCTACGTCGACGACATGTATGCGGCGGCCGGGCGCGACGACCGCGCCGCCTGGGCGCTGGCCGACCAGCTGTTCCACCGCTCCGCCAACGCCCTCGCCGGTAACGTGCTCGTGGCCGAGACCGTGCGCGAGACCCGCCGCCGCATCCAGCGCTTCTGGCTGCGCGCCGCCTCGCTGCAGAGCCGCCTGCGCTCCTGTGCAGAGGAGTACGACGAGCTCTACCGCGCCATGGTCGCGAACGACGCCGCCGCCATCGAGCCGGCCGTGAAGAAGCACATCGGCCACATGCGCGAGCGCATGCTCGAGATGATCGCCGCCGCCGCCATCCTGCTCGGCGACGACTGACGGGCGACCGCGCCAGCCCGCGGCAGGTCCCGACGACCGTGCCGCCGAGGTCCTGCCCCCACCCGCCCTACCGCACCACGCGCAGCTTCACCGAGTACGAGATCGACGCCGCGAGCAACCGCTCCGCCGGCAGCACGCCGGGCCCGCACGACCCCGACCCGAGCCCGTTCTGCCCGTGGTCGAGATTCACCCAGAGGGTGTCGCCCGCCACCAGGTCGAACGGATGCGCGGCCGCCGCGAGATCCTCCGAGGTCCACCGCCTGGCCGAGAACTCGAACGACGGGGCCCCTGCCACCTCGATCGCGGGCACGCCGTCGCCCGACAGCGTCGCCCACCGTACATCCCGCCGGTTGCCGTTCTCCTGCGGAAACACGTACGGAGTCTGCAACTGCTCCACGGTGTGCTGCCAGCGCCCGAGCCGAACCCCGTGGTCGCTGTCGGCGTACGACTCGCCTGGCCCGGCCCCGAACCAGTCGACGGACGAGTACGCGGCCGGCAGCCCGAGCCGCAGACCGAAGCGCGCGAGGGGGACGTCCCAGGCGCCGTCGGGCCGCGCGTCGACGTCGAGGTCGAGGCGGTCCTCGCTCGTCGACGTCCAGCGGAGGCTCACGTGGTAGCCCAGGTCGCTCGCCGCGAAACCGAGGCGCCCGTGCACCTGCAGCCCACCTGGTCCGGGCGCGACCTCGCTCACCCTGAACTCCGGGCGGTCGAGACCGATCTGGCGCCAGCGCGGCTCCAGCGGGTCCCACGAGAACGAGCGGTCGTTGTCGATCGGCGCCCGCCAGGTGTCGAGTCGGGCCGACGACACCGGCACCCCGCCGAGGGTGCGCAGCTCCCCCATGCGGGCGTCGAACACGCCGGCACCGAGCGTCACGACCCCGTCGCGTTCACGCGCTTCGAGCATCCCGGGCCCCGATTCGCCGCTCGCCGATGCGGCCATCGCGCGAGGAGCCTCGTACTGGGCGAGCACGATCTCGTGTCCGGCATCCGCCCACGCTGCATCCGACGACAGCGCCACGGATGCGGTGACCAGCTCGCCGGCCCGGAGGGCGCCCACGGGCAGTTCGACGGTCGACCCCGGCGCCACCTCGCCGAGGCCGACCAGCTCGGAGGACACCACCTCGCCGTCGCGCGAGACGACGAGCTCGAGGCGGAGGCCGTCGAGCCCGACATGGTCGTGATGGTTGGTGACCGCGAGACGACGACCGTCGCCCGAGAAGCGGAGCTTGACCGGCGCGTAGACCGCCTTCACCTCGGCCAGCGCGGGAGAGGGCGTGCGGTCGGGAAAGACGATGCCGTCGGCCACGAAGTTCCCGTCGTGCATCCGCTCACCGAAGTCGCCGCCGTAGGCGAAGAACTCGGTGCCGTCGTCGCGCACCTGACGGATGCCCTGGTCGCACCACTCCCAGATGAAGCCGCCGGCCAGCCTGGGGTGCTTCTCGAACACCTCCTGGTAGTCGGCGAGGCCGCCGGGCCCGTTGCCCATGGAGTGCGCGTACTCGCAGAGCACGAAGGGCATGGCGCGCCGGCGGGCGTCGAGGTCGGGGTCGGCGAGCGGATCCTCCTGGCCGCGGCCGATGCGGTCGAGCTCGGCCTGTGTCGTGTACATGCGGCTGTAGACGTCGACGTACTCGCAGGTCCAGTCGCGCTCGTAATGGAGGGGCCGGGTGGAGTCGATCTCCTTGGCCGCCCGCGCCATCGAGCCGAGGTTGGGGCCCGAACCGCACTCGTTGCCGAGCGACCACATGATGACGCTCGGCCGGTTCTTGTCCCGATGCACCGTGCGGCGCATCCGGTCGACCATCGCCTCTTCCCAGCGCGGGTCCTCCGGCGGGTTGCCCCGCAGCTCGTGGAACCAGTCGATGGGGAAGAACCCGTGGGTCTCGATGTCGCACTCGTCGATCACCCAGAGCCCCAGTTCGTCGCAGAGCTCGAGGAAGACGGCCTGCGGCGGGTAGTGACTGGTGCGCACGGCGTTGATGTTGTGCTGCTTCATGAGCACGATGTCGCGCCGCATCGACTCGACCGTCACCACGCGACCCGTGTCGGGGTCGAAGTCGTGGCGGTTCACGCCACGGAAGAGCACGGGGGCGCCGTTCACCTCGAACACGCCGTCGACGATGGCGACGGTGCGGAACCCGATGCGCAGCGAGATCGACTCGCCCGCGCTGCTGAGCGTGCCGGAGTAGAGGCGCGGCGACTCCGCCGACCATGGCTCGACCGCGATCCGCACCTCTTCGCCCGCGGGCACGTCGATGCCGAGTTCGGGCACCACCACACGCGCGGATGCGCCGGATGCCTCGGAGAGCACGGCATCGACCCTCAGCGTGCCGAGCCCGCTGACATGGTCGTACGAAGCGTGCACCACGTGGTCGTCGATGGCGCCGGCCGGGCGGGCCAGCAGCGTCACGCTCCGGAAGATGCCCGACAGCCACCACATGTCCTGATCTTCGAGGTAGGTCGCGGCCGACCACTGGTGCACCCGCACGACCAGCTCGTTCTCGCCGTCGGTGCGCAGCGCATCCGTCACGTCGAACTCGACCCGCAGGCGGCTGCCCGTCGTCACCCCGAGCTCGTGCCCGTTGAGCCAGATGCGACCGCAGGAGTCGATGCCGTCGAAACGCAGCAGCACGCGCTCGCGCTGTGCCGGCGTCCACTCCGCCGGCACGGTGAACGACACCCGGTAGTCGCCGGTCGGGTTCGCCCGCGGCACGTGCGGCGGATCGACCGGGAAGGGATAGGCGCGATTGGTGTACCAGGGCGCTCCATGTCCATTGAGCTGCCAGTGCGCGGGCACCGCGAGGTCGCCCCACCCGCTCTCGGCGCTGTCGTCGACCGGTGCGTCGACACCCTGCACCGGCGCATCCGGATCGTGGTGCAGCCGGAAGCGCCACACACCGTCGAGCGAGAGTTCAGGGGCGTCGGATCGCGCCTGGGCGCGAGGCGGCAGACCGCCGGTGCGCCGGCCGAACTGCTCGTAGTAGGGGAGTGCGGGAAGAGCGGTGGTGCTGGTCATCGACGAGGTCATTCCTTGGTTCCGCCGGTGGTGAGGCCGGACTGCCAGTAGCGCTGGAGGTAGAGGAAGGCGATCATGAGCGGCAGGATCGAGACGAGCGAGCCGGTGATCACGGTGGAGAACTGAGCGGACGCGCCTCCGCCGGCCTCGGAGGCCGCCTGCAGCTGGGCGAGGCCGAGCGTGAGGGGGAACAGCGACGGGTCGGAGAGCATGATGAGCGGCAGGAAGTAGTTGTTCCAGGTGGCGACCAGGGCGAACAGCAGCACGGTGATGAAGCCGGGCACCATGATGCGCAGGCCGATCTGGGCGAAGATGCGGAACTCGCCCGCGCCGTCGATGCGCGCCGCCTCGATCAGGCTGTCGGGGATCGACTCCTCGGCGTAGATGCGCATGAGGTACACCCCGAACGGGCTCACCAGCGAGGGCACGATGATGGCCCAGGCCGTGTTGGTGAGACCCGCTTCGGCGAACAGCAGGTAGGTGGGGATGGCGAGCGCCGTGGTGGGGATCATGATGGAGCCCAGCACGATCGCGAACAGCAGCTTCTTGCCGCGGAAGCTGTACTTGGCGAAGGCGTAGCCCGCCGCCGCCGCGAGGAACGCCGCCCCCACCGCGCTCACGCCCGCGTAGAGCACCGTGTTGCCGATCCAGCGCACGAACACGCCGTTCTGCTGGGTGAACAGGGTGGCGAGGTTGTCGAAGAGGTGGAATTCGTCGTCGAACCAGAGGCCGAAGCTCGAGAACAGCCCCGAGTTGTCCTTCGTCGACGACACCACCAGCCAGAACAGCGGCAGCAGGAAGTAGCCGGCGGCCACCCAGAGGGCGACCGTGAGCACGGTGCTGCGCTTCTCGCCGGGCGGGAGGCCCGTGTGGCGCTTCGCGCGCCGGGTCTCGCGCGGAGACTCGGGTGCGGCGGCCGACCGGGATGCGGGTGCCGGTTTCTCGAGGAGGGAGGTCATCGTGCCTTCCTTTCGCGCTTCTCGCGACGAGCGGTCGACAGCTGCACGACGTAGGAGACGATCATGATGCAGAAGCCGAGCAGGAACGCGATCGCGGCCGCGTAGTTCACGTCCTGGTTGATGAACGCGAGGTTGTAGGCGTACAGGTTCGGGGAGAAGTCCGTGCCGATGGCGGCGGGGGCGATCTCGTAGAGGAGCTTCGGCTCGCTGAACAACTGGAACGAGCCGATGATCGAGAAGATCAGGGTGAGGATGATCGCCGAGCGGATCGAGGGGATCTTGATGCTCCAGGCGATGCGGAACTGGCCCGCCCCGTCGATGCGGGCCGCCTCGTACTGCTCGGTGGGGATGGCGCGCAGCGCCGAGTACATGATGACCATGTTGTAGCCCACGAACTGCCACGTGACGATGTTCATGATGGAGCCCAGGATGTTCTGCGGGCCCAGGAGGTCGGGGGCAGCGAGGCCCACCGACTCGAAGACCTGCGCGATCGGCCCGAAGTTCTTGCCGTAGAGGTAGCCCCACATCAGGGTGGCCACCACGCCGGGCACGGCGTAGGGCACGAAGATGGCGAGCCGGGCGAACTTGCCGCCTCGCACCCGGGCGCTGTCGAGCGCGAGGGCGAACACGAGGGCGAGGCCGAGCATGATCGGCACCTGGATCACGAGGAACAGGCACATGCGCAGCACGCCGCCGATGAACTTCTGGTCTTGGAGCGCCCGGAGGTAGTTGTCGAGGCCGACGAAGGCCTCGCCCCCCACGAGCTGCACCTTGAACAGGCTCAGGTAGCCGGCATAGATGAGCGGGATGAGCAGCATCGCCACGAACACCAGGATGAACGGGGCGATCATCGCATAGGCGGCCAGTGATTTCTTGCGCCGGTCGGCGGAGCCCCGTTTCCGGGGCGCCGCCGACGTGCGTGCGAGTGCGGTGGTCACTCGACCGTGAACCCCTGCTGCTCGGCGTACTCGACGAGCTGGGCGTGCCATTCGTCGAGCGCGGCGAAGAGGTCGGTCTTCTGCGTGATCGCCGCCCCCAGCGTCTCCTTGAAGCTCGAGCTCGCGAAGTCGTTGAACGGCAGCCACTGCCAGTCCTCGGCCACGGTCGCGTTGATGTCGACGAAGAGGCTGTTCACCTTCTGGCCGCCGTAGAACGGCAGCTCCTGATCACGGAACTCCGGGGCCTCCTGGGTGGCCACCGTGGCGGGGAAGATGAACTGCTCGGTGGCGAACTTCAGCGTCGACTCGGGGTCGGTGTTGAGGAACTTCACGAACTCGGCTGCGGCGATCTTCGCGTCGCTGTCGGCGAGCACGGTCACCGCCGAGCCGCCCTGGTTGCCCGAGGCCGGCTCGGCGCCCTCCCACTGCGGCAGCTCGGTGGCCTGCCAGAGGCCGGAGGTGTTCTCCGCGGTGCCCTGCAGGAAGACGGGGCCCCAGGCTGCGGCGAGCCAGCTCGCGTACGAGCCGTTCGACATGCTCTGGTACCAGTTGTCGTCGAGCTGCGGCTCGGTGGCCACGAGGTCTTGCTGGATGAGGTCGTTCCAGAAGCCGATCACCTGCTGCACCTCGTCGCTGTCGAAGTCGATGGTGACCGTCTTGTCGCCGTCGAAGCCGAAGGGGCGGGCGCCTGCCTGCCAGAGCAGCGCCAGGATGGGCGAGAAGCTGTTGCCCGGCAGGTCGGTGATGTAGGAGCCGGTGGCGTCCTTGAATGCCTTGGCCGCCGCGGGGTACTCCTCCCAGGTCGCCGGGGGCTCGATGCCCGCCTGGGCGAAGAGGTCGGTGCGGTACAGCTGACCGGTGGGGCCCGCATCCTGGGGCAGGCCCCAGACGCCGCCGTTGGTGGCGACCTGGCTCCAGGTGCTCGGCACGAACTGGTCGGCGAGGTCGGCGGCGCCGTAGGGGGTGAGGTCGAGCACGCTGCCGGTGAGGGTGAACGACGGCAGGAACGAGTACTCGATCTGGGCGACGTCGGGCACGTCACCCGACTCGATCACCGTGCGGAGCTTCTGGTACTGCGCCGTGGCCCCGCCCTGGTTCGAGAGGTTGACCGTGATCTCGGGGTACTTCGCCTCGAACAGGTCGATCTCGTTCTGGATGTCGGGCACCCACGACCAGAAGTCGATCGTGGTGGGCGTCGACATCGCCTCGTCGATCTGCTCCTGCGTGATGGTGGCGGTGTCGGTCGAGCCGCCGCCGGCGTCGGAGCTCGACGCGCAGCCGGCGAGCAGGGCTCCGGTCAGGCCGAGCGACAGTGCTCCGAGCGCGACGCTGCGGTGTCGGGGTTTCAGCATGGGTTCGTGATCCTCTCGGTGCGCCGCTCTGCTTCGAACGGCGGGATGATCGGCGGGCAGGGCGCCGGATGCGCGTCGACGGGTGGGCCACGACGCACACTGACGCGACCGCTCGGCCGCTGCCCCCGGGCGGCGGAGACCCGCATCCCGGTGAACTGTGAGGATACGATAACACAGCCTTGCGGCCAATACGTATGCTTTTTACGAAGCCTCGTCAGCGCCCGCCGCGAGCGTGCCGATCTCCGAGATCGTCTGCACCAGGATGGAGCGCATGGTCGCGTGGGCGACCTCGGGGTCGCGCCGCTGGATGGCGTTCGCCACGTCGACGTGGCGCTGGAGCGCCACAGGGTCCGGCCGCTCCGGCACCAGCCCGTACTCGGTGCGGCTCACCAGGATCTCGCCGATCAGCGAGTCGAGCCGCGAGAACATCGGGTTGCCCGAGTAGGTGAGCACGGCGGCATGGAACTTCACGTCGAGCGCGAGGAAGCGGTCGGCGTCGCCCTCCTCGCCGGCGGCCCAGAGCTGGCCGGCGAGGCCGATGAGATCGCTCACCTCGGCCGAGCTCGCGCGGGTGGCGGCCAGCCGGGCCGCTTCGGGCTCGATCGCCGTGCGGAGCTCCACCAGCGACTCCAGCTGCGACACCCGGTCGGCCGACGCGAGCCGCCAGTGGATGATCTGCGGGTCGAAGAGGTTCCACTCCTCGGGGGGCAGCACCACGACGCCCACGCGGCGGCGCGAGATGACCAGCCGCATCGACTCCAGCACGCGGATGGTCTCGCGGGCGACGGAGCGGGAGACCCCGTAGCGCGTCTCCATCTCCTCGAGCGTGATGACCTGCTCGGGGGCCAGGCGGCCGGAGCAGATCTCCGAGCCGAGCTCCTCGAGAACCCGCGAGTGCTGTCCGCGGAGGGATGCCCGCTGGGCGGGGGCTTTCATCGGCGTCGAATCCACATTTGCACGATATCAAGAATCTTGGATACATTACGTATGCTTTATTGACTCCGATGTGTGCATAAAACATATCCTTCACGAGGGACGACGATGTCGACGATCACCCGAATAGAGACCTTCCTGGTGCCTCCGCGCTGGCTCTTCGTGCGGATCGAGACCTCAGACGGCGTGGTCGGCTGGGGCGAGCCGGTCGTCGAGGGCCGCGCCGAGACCGTGCGCACCGCCGTCGAGCAACTCTCCGAACTGCTCATCGGGCGCGACCCCATGCGCATCGAAGACCACTGGCAGGTGATGACCAAGGGGTCGTTCTACCGCGGCGGAGCGATCCTCTCCAGCGCGGTCGCGGGGCTCGACCAGGCACTGTGGGACATCCAGGGCAAGGCACTCGGTGTGCCTGTGCACGTGCTGCTGGGCGGGCCGGTGCGCGACCGTGTGCGCGTGTACGGCTGGATCGGCGGCGACGAGCCCGACGAGGTGGCCGACGCCGTCGCGGCCCGGATGGAGCAGGGACTCACCGCCGTCAAGATGAACGCCAGCGGACGGCTGGCCAAGCTGGCGCCGCTGCGCGAGCTCGACGGCATCGTCTCGCGGGTGGCGAGTGCCCGCGAGGTGCTCGGCGACACCGGAGACGTGGGCGTCGACTTCCACGGCCGCGTCACCCTGCCCGACGCCCGGCGCCTCTTCCCCGAGCTGGAGCCGCTGCGGCCTCTCTTCGTCGAGGAGCCCATCGTGCCCGAGAACAGCCACCTGCTGCGCGCGCTGGTCGACTCCACGTCCATCCCGATCGCCACGGGGGAGCGGCTCTACTCCCGGCAGGAGTTCCTGCCCGTGCTCGAGTCGGGGGTGGCGATCATCCAGCCCGATCTCTCGCATGCCGGCGGCATCAGCGAGGTGCGCCGCATCGCGGCGATGGCCGAGGCCTTCGACGTGCTGCTCGCGCCGCACTGCCCGCTCGGGCCGATCGCGCTGGCGGCGAGCCTGCAGATCGCGTTCGCGGCACCGAACCACGTCATCCAGGAACACAGCATCGGCATCCACTACAACGACGACGGCGAGGTGCTCGACTACGTGACCGACACCTCGGTGTTCGACTTCGGTACGGGGTCGATCGAACGCCTCACCGCGCCGGGCCTCGGCATCGAGGTCGACGAGAAGGCCGTGCGCGACGCCTCGCTCAGGGGCCACGCCTGGCGGGGACCGGTGTGGCGGCACGCCGACGGCTCCTTCGCGGAGTGGTGAGCGCGCCGTGGTCGTGACCCCCTCTGACGCGTTTCGCGAGCGGCTCCGCAGCGAGTTGCTCATGCCCATCATCCGGGCCTCGACGGCCGAGCACGTGAGGGCGGCGGCCGACACGCTGATCGACGCAGGATTCCGTCTGTTCGAAGTGTCGCTGACGACCCCGGATGCGGTGCGCCTGATCCGCGAACTGGCCGCGATCGGCGGCGGGGTCTCGATCGGGGCGGGTACCGTGCTGACCGCCGACGACGCGCACCGAGTGGCCGACGCCGGGGCGGAGTTCGTGGTGACCCCTGGGCTCGTGCCCTCGATCGAGGCCGCACACGCCCTCGGCCTGCCCACCGCGGTCGGCGCGCTGACGCCCACCGAGATCATCGCGGCCGACGCCGCGGGGGCGAGCGTGGTGAAGATCTTCCCCGCAGAGCTCGGCGGGCCCGGCTATCTCTCCGCGGTGCGGGCGCCGCTGCCCGGCATTCCGCTCGTGCCCGTCGGGGGCGTGACGGTCGAGTCGGCCCGGGAGTACTTCCGGCGCGGTGCCGCCGGTGCGGGGCTGGGGTCGCCGCTGCTCGGCGACGCGGCCGAGGGGGGATCGCTCGCCGCGCTCGCGGAGCGGTCGCATGCGTTCCTCGCGCTGGCGGAGGAGGTGCGGGGGTGACGGCCGCGGTCGGAGCGGTGCTCACCCTCGGCGAGACGCTCGGGTCGTTCCGCTCGCACGGTCGCATCACCGCGGGCACCGAGTTCGGGCTCGCCGTCGCGGGGGCGGAGTCGAACGTGGCGATCGCGCTGGCGCGGCTCGGGCACCCGGTCGCCTGGGGAGGTCGCGTCGGGGACGACCCCGTGGGCCGCCTCGTGCTCACCACCCTCCGCGGCGAGGGGGTCGACGTGACGGGGGCGATCGTCGACCAGACGGCGCCCACCGCGACGATGGTGGTCGAAGACCGGCACCCGCTCCCTCCCTCCGTCACGTACTACCGGGCGGGCTCGGCGGGCTCGCGCCTCGACGCCGATCTGGCCGCTCGCGCCGTCGCCGGCGCGCAGCCGCGCGTGCTGCACCTCTCCGGCATCACCCCGGCGCTCTCGGCGCAGGCCGCCGCCGCCGTATCTGTCGCGATCGACGCGGCCCGGCAGGTGCGAGGTGCCGCGGTGTGCTTCGACGTGAACTACCGCGCCAGGCTCTGGAACCGCGCCGATGCGGCGCGGGCGCTGACGCCGGTGGCCGTCTCGGCCGACATCGTGGTGGCATCGGCCGACGAACTGCCGCTCGTGGCCGAGGGCTCCTCCACCGAGGAGAGGGCGGCTGCGCTCCGCGAGGCCGGTGTCTCGACCGTGGTCGTGAAGCACGGCAAGCGGGGCGCCGAGTCGTTCGGGCCGGACGGGCATGTGGAGTGCCCCGCGCATCCGGTGACCGAGGTCGACAGCATCGGAGCGGGCGACGCCTTCGTGGGGGGATACCTCTCTGCGCTGCTCGACGGGCTCGACGAGGCGGCGCGGTTGCGGCGCGGGGCGGCGCTCGGGGCGCTCGCGGTCACCGGGCGGGGCGACTGGGAGCGGTTGCCGAGCCGGGCCGAGCTCGCGGTGTTCCTGGCGGGTGCGGAGGAAGCCGAGCGCTGAGTTGGCCGGGCGGCCGGCCCGGCGCGCCCGTCAGGCCACCGGCTCCGTGACGAAGTCGATGAGCTGTTCCACCCGCCCGAGCAGCGCCGACTCGAGATCGGTGTAGCTGCGGGCCCGGCCCAGGATGCGCTTCCACGCACGCGCGATGTCGGCCTGGTCGGCGTGCGGCCACCCGAACGCCTCGCAGATGCCGTGCTTCCATTCCACGCCTCGCGGCACCGTCGGCCAGGCGCGGATGCCCATGGCGGCCGGGGTCACCGCCTGCCAGATGTCGATGAACGGGTGCCCCACCACGAGCACGTCGCGCCCGAACGGCCCGTGCTGCACCGCTTCGGCGATGCGGCTCTCTTTCGACCCGGTCACCAGGTGGTCGACCAGCACGCCGATGCGGCGCTCGCGGCTCGGTGCGAACTCGCGCACGATCGCGTCGAGGTCGTCGACCCCCTCGAGGTACTCCACCACGACCCCTTCGCCGCGCAGGTCGTCGCCCCAGATCTTCTCCACCAGCTCGGCGTCGTGCCGGCCCTCCACGAAGATGCGGCTCGCCCGCGCCACCCGGGCGCGCTGCTCGGGACCCGCGATCGAGCCCGAGGCGGTGCGCCGGAGCGCGGGCGCGCCTCCCGCCGCCGCGGCCCGGGCGGCGGCGCTTCTCGGCGGAACGAGCTGCACCGGCCGGCCCTCCAGCAGAAACCCCGCGCCGAGCGGAAAGGTGCGGCGCCTGCCGTGCCGGTCCTCGAGCTCCACCAGCCGTCCCTCGGTGCTCACCACACTGCCGCAGAAGTCGCTCGCGACCTCCTCCACCACCAGGTCGAACTCCGCCTCCACCTTCGGCAGCTCGGCGGGCTTGGCGCGCCGGTTGAACCCGGCGAGCACGTCTGATCCGTAGCGGTCGTAGTCCTGAGGCACCGCTCAAGGCTATGCCGCGCCCCGCCGGCCCCGGGGCAGCCACCCCGGCCGCCCCGCGCATCCCGCCGGCTCCGCCTGCGCGACGGCCCGGCCTACACTGAAGGCGGTCGTGCAGGTGCGGTGGCGGGAGGTCGGAGTGACGGCGAGGATGCTGGCGATCGGCGAGGCGCTGGTCGACGTGGTCGTTCCCGACGTGCCGGGGGCCGAACCGATCGAGCACCCGGGCGGCTCGCCGATGAACATCGCCTTCGGCTGCGCCCGCCTCGGGGTGCCGTCGACCCTGCTCACCGCGGTGGGGGCGGATGCGCGGGGCCGGCGCATAGTCGACCGCCTGTCCGCGGCCGGCGTCACGATCGCCGACGGTTCGGTGCGTGACGAACCCACGTCGACCGCCACCGCGCACCTGCGCGCCGACGGCTCGGCCGAGTACGAGTTCGACCTCCGCTGGTCGCTGCCCACCGAGACACCCGAGCTGCCCGAGCTGGTGCACGTCGGATCGATCGCCGCGTTCCTCGAACCCGGCGCCGGCCAGCTCGTCGCGCTCCTGACAGCCGCCGCACCGCTCGCCGATGCGCCCGTCGTCACCTTCGACCCCAACATCCGCCCGAGCATCGTGCCGCCCCACGCCGAGACGCTCGCCCGCTTCGAGCAGCTCGCCGCGCTCTCGACCGTGGTGAAGCTCAGCGACGAAGACGCCGACTGGCTCTACCCCGGGCAGACGCCCGACGAGCAGCTGGCGCGCATCCTGCGTCTCGGGCCGGCACTCGCCGTCATGACCCGCGGCGGGGAGGGTGCCCTCCTGCGCGCCGCCACCGGCGCCGCCTGCAGTGCGGCCGGGCGCCCGGTCGACGTGGTCGACACGATCGGCGCCGGCGACTCCTTCATGAGCGCCCTCATCGCCCGCCTCGCCGCGCTGCTCGACGGCGGCACCCCCGCCGCTGCGCTGCGCGACGGATCCGCGTTCGAGGTCGAAGCGCTCGAAGCGCTCGGCGGCTTCGCCGCCCGCTGCGCCTCGGTCACCGTCTCGCGCGCCGGCGCCAACCCGCCGACGCTCGCCGAGGTGCCTCCGCCCCCGTCCTAGTCCCTACATCCGCCCGGCGTCGGGTTCGCACGCGCAAGAATGCGCGCATCCGACGGCGTGAGCGGCACGCGAGCACCCACCCTTGCGCCTGTGAACAGGATGCGGCCACGCGGCGCGGCGCTCAGGTCGTGCGGCTGAGAGTGCGGCCCATGATGGCCGACTTCAGCGCGTCCACGGCCTCGGCCGGCGCCGATGGGTTCGACAGCAGCGTGAAGTCGACCTCGCCCAGGTCGGGCAGCGAGAAGCGGTTGCTCACCTTCACGAGGTCGTCGGGGATGAGGGTGTGCGGGTGCGGAGCGATGCCGATGCCCGCCCGCACCGCCGCGAGCATCCCGTTCACCTCACGCGTGTTGCACGTGATGCGCCAGGTGCGGCCCGCCGCCTCGAGCGCGTCGATCGCGAGCCGCCGCGAGATCGAGGGGGCCTGGTAGGCGATGAGCGGCACGGGGTCGCCGGGTTCGATCACCGTGCGCTCCTCGGCCATCCACACGAGGGTGTCGCGCCGCACGACGGTGCCGGTCTCGGGCAGGTTGGGGTCGCCCGCATCCGGGATCTGCTTGATGAAGATGAGGTCGAGGTGCCCCGCCTTGAGCCGGCGGTACAGCGGCACGCTCTGGTTCACCGTCAGCTCGAGGTTGATCTGCGGGTGCAGCTGCCTGAAGTGCCTCAGGATGCGCGGCAGCTGCGTGGCCGCGAGGTCGTCGGCGGCGCCGAACCGCAGGCGCCCGCGCATGGCCGACCCGGTGAAGTAGCTCGACGCCGCCGCGTTCGCGGCCAGGATGGTGCGGGCGAAGCCGGCCATCGCGTCGCCGTTGTCGGTGAGCACGAAGTCGCGGGTGTCGCGGCTGATGAGGATGCGGCCGGCCGCGTTCTCGAGCTTGCGCACCTGCTGGCTGACGGTGGGCTGGCTGAGCCCGAGCTGCTCGGCGGCGCGGGTGAAGGAGTGGGTCTCGGCCACGGCGAGGAAGGTGGCCAGCAGTGCGGGGTCGAACACGGATGCGCGCTCCATTCGAATATCCAATGGCACTTATAGGGACGATTATGGCAGCGAATGGCCGCGGAAACGTTAACGTCGATGAAGAACTACGGAACCAGGACCCTCATACGTGACCTCGACGCTCGCCGCCCCCTCGCCCGCCACCGAACCCATCACCGTGCTCGCCACGCGCCCGCCGTGGAAGCACACGCTGCTCTCGCTGAGCGTGCGCAACTACCGCATCTTCGCGGGCACCTCGCTGGTGGCGCTCACCGCGCTCTGGATGCAGCGCATCGCGCAGGACTGGCTGGTGCTCGAGCTCTCGGGCAGCGTGGTCGCCGTCGGCGTCACCACCGCACTGCAGTTCGCGCCGATGCTCGTGCTCGGACTGCTCGGCGGCCTCATCGTCGACCGCTACCCGAAGCACACGCTGCTCATGATCACGCAGAGCGCCTCCGCGCTCACCAGCGCGGCCCTCGCGGTGCTGGCCCTCACGGGCTGGATCGAGGTGTGGCACGTGTACGTGGTGGCCGTGGTGCTCGGCCTCATCACGGTGGTCGACAACCCGGCGCGCCAGGTGTTCACCAACGAGCTCGTGGGCCCGTCGCTGCTGCGCAACGCGATCTCGCTCAACTCGAGCACCTTCCAGCTCGGCGCCCTCATCGGCCCGGCGGTGAGCGGGGCGCTGCTCGTGGCGGTGGGGGCCGGCTGGTCGTTCGCGGTGAACGCCCTCGCCTGCGCCCTCGTGGTGCTCGCGCTCTCGCGCATGAACCTCGCCGAACTGCACCGGGCACCTCGCGCGGTGCGGGCCAAGGGCCAGCTGCGCGAGGGCATCCGCTACTCGCTCGCGAAGCCCGCCATCCTCTGGACCATCGTGCTGCTCGCCGTCATCGCCGTGTTCGGACAGAACCTGCCCGTGCTGCTTGCGGCCTACGCCGACGACGTGTTCTCGACGGGCGCGGGTGGGTACGGGCTCTTCAACACCCTGGTCGCGGTGGGTGCGCTCACGGGTGCGCTGCTGTCGACGCGGCGGCGCGCGGTGCGGTTGCGCACGGTGGTGGCGATGGCCGCGGTGTACGGGGTGGCGCAGGGGGTGGCGGGGTTGATGCCCGCCGAGCTCGCCTTCGGGGCCACGCTCGTGGTCTCGGGATTCGCGTGGCTGCTGTTCATCACCGCGGCCAACACGCTCGTGCAGATGTCGACGAACATGGCCGTGCGCGGCCGCGTGATGGCGCTGTACATGCTCGTGCTGCTCGGCGGCCAGGCGGTCGGCGGCCCGCTCATGGGAACGTTCGTCGAGGCGGTCGGGCCGCAGATCGGGATGCTCGTGTCGGGCGGCGTGCCGGCGCTCGCCGCCGCCGTGGTGGCGTTGGTGCTGCATCGTCGCGGGCTCCTGCGCGCCGACTGAGGCGGCGCATCCGGTGCCTTCGGGTGGGTCGGGCTGGACGGACGCGACGGGTGGCTCAGCGTGCGGTCGAAGCGCGGGCGATCAGCTCCGGGTCGAAGCGGATGCGCGGGGGAGCGGCCTCGGTGGCGGTGGCGCCCGCTGCGGGCTGGGTGTCGTCGGCATCAGGAGTCGACCCGTCCAGGGCGCCGAGCAGCAGCCCTGCGGCGGCGCGGCCCATCTCGGCGGCGGGCTGCCGCACCGAGGTGAGCGGGATCGCCGCGGTCTCGGCGAACGCGATGTCGTCGTAGCCGACGAGGGCGATGTCATCGGGCACCCGCACGCCGGCGAGCGTGAGCGCCTGCAGCACACCGAGCGCGATGAGGTCGTTCGCCGCAAAAACGGCGTCGGGGCGCGATGCCGCGGGCAGGTCGAGCAGCCGCCGCGCACCGGCCCGGCCCGCCGCGGCGTTGGTGGAGTCGAGCTCGAGCAGCAGCGGTGCGGCGACGCCGCGCGCGGCCGCGGCGGCCTGGGCGCCCTGCCACCGGGCGTGCATCTGGGGGATCGCGGAGGGCCCGCTCAGGTAGGCGGGCCGCCGACTGCCGGTGTCGAGCAGATGCCCCATCGCGAGCTCGCCGCCCCTGCGGTCGTCGACCGACACCGAGGGGAACGGCCAGGCGTCGTCGTGGTGGTCGACCAGCACCACCGGGATGCCGCGTGATCGCACTCGCTCGAGCCGGGCGCGCAGATCGCCGACCGGTGTGATGAGCAGGCCCGACACCCGCTGCTCCTCGAACAGCTCGAGATAGGACAACTGGCGCTCCGCGCTCTCGCGGCCGTCGGCGAGCAGCAGGGGGCGGCGTGCGGGTGCGAGCTCCTCCTCGGCGCCCGAGGCGACGTCGGTGAAGAAGGGGTTCGCCACGTCGAGAACGATGAACCCGACCGTGCTCGAGTGCCCCACCCGCAGCTGTCGTGCCGCGTCGTTGCGCACGAACCCGAGGCTCTCGATGGCGTCGAGCACGCGGCGCTCGGTCGCGGGCGACACGCGCTTGGTGCCGGTGAGCACGTTCGACACCGTCCCCACCGACACGCCCGCGAGGGCGGCGACATCGCGCACGTTCGCAGCCGGCATCCTCCGATTATCCCGTCATCCCACCCGCTTCGCGCATCCCCGCCCGCATCCAGCCTCGCGCATCCCGCGCTCACCCGCATGCCCAGCTCCGGCTCCACCTGCATACCTTCGCCGCGCCGCTATCCCCCAGCCCCTTCCCCACCTCCTACGACCCGCCAAAACTCCTTCACTGAACCCCCGCATCCACAACTTTCTGGCGGTTCACAGCACGCGGGTGCGGGGTGGGGTGCGGGGATGCGCGGTGGGGGTGGGCTGGTCACCGGGCAGCCGGGTGGGCCGACGTGGTCAGGGGGCGGGAGGAGGGGGGTCGGCGGCGGGCTGGGTGGGCCGCCGCGATCAGGATGTGCGGGCGCGGGGCTCGTAACGGCGGGTGTGGGCGCTCGCGGCGACGAGAGCGCGGAGCGACTCGAGCGAGCCGTCGGCGGGCACGAGCCCCACCGCGCGCGCCTGCACGAGCACGTTGCCGAGCGCGGTGGCCTCCACGGGCCCTGCCACGACGGGCAACCCGAGCCGGTCGGCCGCGAGCTGGCAGAGCAGTTCGTTCTGCGACCCGCCGCCGGCGATGTGCACCACCCGTACGTCTTTGCCCGAGAGCGCCGCCGCCGAGTGCACGGCCGCCGCGAACGCATCGGCCAGGCTCTCGTTGATGGCGCGCACGAACTCCGCGGGCGTGCGCGGCACCGGCTGCCCGGCCTCCTCGCAGCACTCGGCGATGCGCGCCGGCATGTCGCCGGGCGCGAGCAGCCGCGGGTGGTTCGCGTCGAAGTGCGACCCTCCGGGCAGAGCGGCCGCCTCGGCGAGCAGTACGGGCAGGTCGATGGTCTGCCCCTCGTGCTCCCAGGTGCGGATGCTCTCCGACTGGATCCACAGCCCCATGATGTTCTTGAGGTACCGGATGCGCCCGTCGACGCCGCCCTCGTTGGTGAAGTTCTCGAGGCGGCCGGCCTCGGTGAGCACCGGCTGCTCGAGCTCGACGCCCACCAGCGCCCAGGTGCCGCACGACACGTAGGCGAACGACTCGTCGGTGACGGGAAGCCCCACCACCGCCGATGCGGTGTCGTGCGACCCCACGGTGTGCACCGGGATCGACGCGCCCACCTCGGCGGCGAGCCCCGGCAGCAGCGGCCCGACCGAGGTGCCGGGATCGACCAGCGTCGGGAACAGCCCCGTCGGCAGCCCCAACCGGGAGAACAACGAGGTCGCCCACGCCCGCGTGGTCACGTCGAGCAGCCCAGTGGTCGAGGCGTTGGTGCGCTCGGCCACGAGCTGCCCGGTGAGCCAGTAGGTGATGAGGTCGGGGATGAGCAACGCCCGCGACTCCGCCGTCAACCGCCCCTGCAGGCGGTCATCGGCGAGCTGGTACACCGAGTTGATGGGCATGAACTGCAGCCCGTTGATCGCGTAGAGCTCCTCGTCGGAGACGAGCGCCGACACCGCCTCCACCCCGCGCGCCGTGCGCTCGTCGCGGTAGTGGAAGGGGTTGCCGGCGAGCTCGCCGCCCGCCCGCAGCAGCCCGTAGTCGAGCCCCCACGAGTCGACAGCGGCGCTCGCGAGCGCACCCTCCGACTTCAGTGCGGCGCGCAGCCCGATCCTGATGGCGCGGTACTGCTCGAGCAGGTTCCAGTGCAGCCCCTCGGCGCTGCCCTCCCAGTGGTGCACGGGGTTGTTCGGAAAGCGCTGCACGATCTCGAGCGAGACCGAGCCGGCACCCGCACCCGAGGCGATCCGCCCCACGACCACGCGCCCGCTCGTCGCCCCCAGATCGATGGCGGCGACGGATCCGTTCGGCACGGCCGGCTACCGCAGGAACGCGGCGGCGACGCCGGAGTCGACCGGGATGTGCACGCCGGTGGTTCGGCTGAGCTCCGGGCCGGTGAGCACGAACACCGCGTCGGCCACGCTCTCGGGCACCACCTCGCGCTTGAGGAGGGTGCGGTCGGCGTAGAACTGACCGAGGTCCTCCTCCTTCACCCCGTAGGTCTTGGCGCGGTCGGCGCCCCAGCCCGAGGAGAAGATGCCCGAGCCGCGCACGACGCCGTCGGGGTTGATGCCGTTCACGCGCACGCCGAACTCGCCGAGCTCGGCGGCGAGCAGCCGCACCTGGTGGGCCTGGTCGGCCTTGGTGGCCGAGTAGGCGATGTTCTTGGGGCCGGCGAACACCGAGTTCTTCGACGAGATGTACACGATGTCGCCGCCGAGGCCCTGCTCGATGAGCACCGACGCCGCGGCGCGCGAGACGAGGAAGGAGCCCTTCGACATGACGTCGTGCAGCAGGTCCCAGTCGGCCTCCGTGGTCTCGAGCAGGGTCTTCGCGATCGACAGGCCCGCGTTGTTCACCACGAGGTCGACGCCGCCGAAGGCGAGCACGGCCGCGTCGAGGGCGGCCTGCACGGCGGCCGCGTCGGCCACGTTCGCGGCCACGCCCACCGCGACATCGGCGTTGCCGATCTCGGCCGCGGCGGCCTGCGCCTTCTCGAGGTCGAGGTCGGCCACCACCACGCAGGCGCCCTCGGCGGCCAGCCGGGTGGCGATGGCCTTGCCGATGCCGGAGGCGGCACCGGTGACGAAGGCGATGCGGCCCTGGTGCGTCTTCGGCTTCGGCATGCGCTGCAGCTTCGCCTCTTCGAGCGCCCAGTACTCGATGCGGAACTTCTCCTCGTCGGAGATGGGGGTGTAGGTCGAGAGCGCCTCCGCGCCGCGCATCACGTTGATGGCGTTGCGGTAGAACTCGCCGGCCACGCGCGCGGTCTGCTTGTTGGCGCCGTAGCTGAACATGCCGACACCCGGCACCAGCACGATGAGCGGGTCGGCGCCGCGGATGGCGGGCGACGACGCGTCGGCGTGGGCGTCGTAGTAGGCCTGGTAGTCGGCGCGGTAGAGCTCGTGCAGCTCCTTGAGGCGCGCGATCGACTCCTCGATGCCGGCCGAGGCGGGCAGGTCGAGCACCATCGGCTTCACCTTGGTGCGCAGGAAGTGGTCGGGGCAGCTGGTGCCGAGCTCGGCCAGCGGCAGCAGCTTCTCGCGGGAGAGGAACTCCAGCACCTCGGGCGAGTCGTTGTAGTCGCCCACCATCACCTTGTCGCGCGAGGCGATGCCGCGGATGGTGGGGGCCAGGGCCGCCGCCTTGGCGTGGCGCTCGGCCTCGGGCAGGGCCTCGTAGCCGGGCACGACGGCGCCGAAGGGTTCCGCCACGCCGTGCTCGGCGATGTAGGCGGCGGCGGTGTCGATGATCCAGAGCGAGTTCTTCTCGCACTCCTCGCTCGTGTCGCCCCACGCGGTGATGCCGTGGCCGCCCAGGATGCAGCCCACCGCATCCGGGTTGTCGCGCTTGATGGCGGCGATGTCGAGCCCGAGCTGGAAACCGGGCCGGCGCCACGGCACCCAGACGACCTTGTCGCCGAAGATGGTCGCGGTGAGGGCTTCACCGTCGGCCGCGGTGGCGATCGCGATGCCGGAGTCGGGGTGCAGGTGGTCGACGTGGTCGGCGTCGACGAGCGCGTGCATCGAGGTGTCGATCGAGGGGGCCGCGCCGCCCTTGCCGTGCAGGCAGTAGTCGAAGGCCGCGACCATCTCGTCTTCGCGGTCGATGCCGGGGTAGACGTTCTGCAGGGCGCGGAAGCGGTCGAGTCGCAGCACCGCGAGGCCCGCCTCGGTGAGGGTGCCGAGGTCTCCGCCCGAGCCCTTCACCCAGATCAGCTCGACCGGCTCGCCCGTGACGGGGTCGGTGTCGACGCCCTTCGCAGAGGTGTTGCCGCCGGCGTAGTTGGTGTTCTTCGGGTCGCTCCCCAGGCGGTTCGACCGCCCGACGAGTTCTGCTCTGGTGTCGCTCATGGCCTCAATCCGCTCATGGTCCGACCTCGATGTCGGCTGTGGTTGTTACGAAACGTGCGTTTCGATGTGAAATGTAACAAGTAATCACGTCGCGGACAAGACACGAATGCGTGAACTCCGGATGCACGGGCCCCGGATGCGCTCACCTCACCTCGACGACGTCCCTGAACTCGTCGAGCCGCGAGTCGCCCGGCGCCAGCTCGGTGATGAGCACCGACACGCGCCCCAGCTCGAGCGACGCGGCGGTGGCCTCCTGCTGCAGCTTCGAGGAGTCGACGCAGAGCACCACCTCCTTCGACACCCGGGCGAAAGCGCGCTTCATCTGTGCCTCGGCGAGCGACACCTCGGTGGTGCCGAAGCTCGAGTCGACGGCGCTCGCCGAGGAGAAGAAGCGCAGGTACCGCAGCGACTCCGCTGCCTGCACGGCGAGCGGGCCCACGAAGGTGTCGGTCGACTCCTCGGTCTCGCCGCCGATGAGGATGGGGGTGACCCCGTGGGTGCCCTTGAGGGTGGCGTAGGTGGGGTAGCAGTTCGTGCTCGCCACGAGACCGGAGCGCGGGCCGACCCGGGCGGCGAGCGTGCCGACCGTGGTGGAGGCATCGAAGGCCACCGAGCCGAAGCGGGGCACGAAGGCGAGCGCCTTCTCGGCGATGATGTCCTTCGCCCGCGAGTGCACCGACTGACGGTCGCTGTAGGGGCGGGGGCCGATGACGGAGATGGCTCCGCCGCGCACCCGGCGCAGCATGCCGTCGGCCTCGAGGTCGGCCAGATCGCGCCGGATGGTCATCGCCGAGACGCCGAGCGACTCCGCGGCCTCGGCCAGGCGGATGACGTTGTCGCGCTCGAGGATGGTGAGCAGCTGCGCGCGGCGCTCTTCGGATTCGGTGCTGCTGGTGGTGGCCATGTGATTCCGCCCTGCTGTGAGATTGATGTTACATCTTACGCAAATCTAACATCACAGGTCTATAACGCTTGAAAAACCGGGGATCGAACGTGTGTTGAGAAAAACCGTTGACACACAAAATGGCCGGTGTTACATTTCCGACGTGGTTCATTGAACCATCTCCTGTAAGCAGCGTCGCGGTGGGAATCGTCGACGCCTCGACCCAATGAAGGGCGTCAACGATGACCTCGGAGCCTTACGAGAACGTCTCCTCCTCGGCGAGCGGATTCGATCGAGCACTGGATGCGGGCAACGGCATCGTGCGCTTCGCACCCGCCTGGGTTCCCAGGGCGTTCTGCACTCCCGGCCGCCGCATCCGCCTGCACCCCGACGACTACTTCCCCTTCCAGCAGACCCGCGGCGGCGTCGACGAGCGCTGGCTCGCCTCCACCGTGCGCGCCGACAACGGCCCGCTCACCGGCCCGTGGGAGGGCCTCAGCCTCGTGGTCGACCCCGACGGCGGCCTGCTGCCCTTCGACGAGTTCGTGTCGCACCACAAGGCCGAGGTCATCGGCTCCCGCCTGCAGGAGAAGTTCGGCGGCTGGACGATGTACTCGAAGTTCTACGACAACCTGCAGCCGCTGCCCTTCCACGTGCACCACAGCGACGAGAAGGCCGCGCTGGTCGACAAGGTCGGAAAGCCGGAGGCCTACTACTACTCGCCGCACATGAACAACTACACCGGCGACCAGGCCGTGTCGTTCCTGGGCCTCCAGCCGGCTACGACCCGCGAGCAGTTGAAGGAGCGCCTCGAGCGCTTCACCCGCGGCGGTGACAACCGCATCACCGACTACTCCCTCGGCTACCGCACCCAGCTCGGCACCGGATGGGACATCCCCTCGGGCGTGCTGCACGCCCCCGCGAGCATCTGCACCTACGAGCCCCAGTCGGCCAGCGACGTGTTCTGCATGTGCGAGTCGTGGAGCAACAACCGCGAGGTGCCCGAGGAGCTGCTCTGGAAAGACGTTCCGCACGAGCACCACGGCGACTACGACTTCGTGCTCGACCTGCTCGACTGGGAGAAGAACGTCGACGCCGACTTCGTGGCGAACCGCTTCATGCGCCCCTACGCCACGGAAGCCTCGGCGGCCGACGGCGGCTCGGCCTACGTCGAGAACTGGATCGTCTTCCGCTCCACCTCCTTCAGCGCGAAGGAGCTCACCGTGAAGCCCGGCCAGACCGTCACCATCACCGATCAGGACGCCTACGGCGCCATCGTGGTGCAGGGGGCGGGCACCTTCGGTGACCACGACGCCCAGGCCGCCACGCTCATCCGCTTCGGCCAGCTCAGCCAGGACGAGTTCTTCGTGTCGGAGAAGGCGGCCCGCGCCGGCGTCACCATCTCGAACCGCAGCGCCACCGACGACCTCGTGGTGCTGAAGCACTTCGGGCCCGAGAACCAGGAGCTGGGGCACATTGGCTGACATCTTCGGAACAGCGCTGCCCGAGGCGCTGCCCCGCATCGGCTCGCTGGAGCAGGTGGCCAGGGTCGACCGCTTCGTCGAGGACGACGGTCCGGCCCGGGGCGCCCGGCGCTTCAGGGTGGTCAACGGCGGCGGGCTCGAGTTCGACGTGCACCCCGACCGCGGTCTCGACATCGGTGCCGCTTCATACAACGGGGTGCCGCTGGCGTGGATCTCGTCGACCGGCATCACCCGGCCCGACGCCTACGAGCCCGAGGGCCGCGGCTGGCTGCGCACCTTCGGCGGCGGCCTGGTGACCACCTGCGGCCTCGACAGCTTCGGCCCACCGGCCGACGACGAGGCCGGTGTGGTCGGGATGCACGGACGCATCGGCAGCATCCCGGCTCGCGTCGGCGAGGTGACCGCCACCCCCGAGATCGTGGCCGTGGGCGGCCAGGTGCGGCAGACCGCCGTGTTCCACGAGAACCTGGTGCTCACCCGCCGCATCTGGTCGGAGGTGGGGTCGAACTCGTTCACCATCGACGACACCGTCACCAACGAGGGCGAGAACCCGAGCCCGCACATGGTGCTCTACCACGTGAACCTCGGCTGGCCCCTGCTCGAGGCCGGCACCACCGTCGACATCCCGGCCCGCAGCGTCGTGCCGCGCGACCCGGATGCGGTGGAGGGCTTCGAGGAGCGCACCCGCATCGGCGAGCCGACCGTCGGGTTCCGTGAGCAGGTCTACATCCACGAGGCGGGCGACGAGCGCGTGGCGCGCGTGGTGAACCCCACCCGCGGCATGGCGCTCACCCTCCGGTACTCCGACACCCTCCCGGCGGTCTTCCAGTGGAAGCTCACCGCCACGAAACACTTCGTGCTCGGCCTGGAGCCGGCGAACACGCCGGAGATTCAGGGCCGGGCTGCAGCCCGCGAGAACGGCCGGCTCCCCGAGCTCCAGCCCGGGGAGAGCCGCTCCTACTCCATCCAGATCGAGGTGACCGCATGACCGACACCACCCCACTGATGCAGCTGACCGGCGTGAGCAAGTCGTTCGGCGCCGTCAAGGCCCTCATCAGCGCCGATCTCACCCTCGAGGCGGGATCGATCCACGCGCTCGTGGGCGAGAACGGTGCCGGCAAGTCGACGCTGGTGAAGATCATCGGCGGTCTCTACCACCGCGACGACGGCGAGTTCACCCTCGAGGGCCAGAGCGTCGACTTCCACAACACGAAGGAGGCGAAGGAGGCGGGCATCGCGGTGATCTACCAGGAGCCCACCCTCTTCCCCGACCTCACGGTGGCCGAGAACATCTTCGTGGGCCGCCAGCCCTACACCCGCTTCGGCGGCCTCGACCGCGCCAAGATGCGCCGCGAGACCCTCGAGCTCACCCGCCGGCTCGGCGTGCCGATCGACCCCGAGCGCGAGGCGCGCGGGCTCTCGATCGCCGACCAGCAGGTGGTGGAGATCGCCAAGTCGATCTCGGTGGGCGCGAAGGTCATCATCATGGACGAGCCGACCGCGGCGCTCTCGGGCGTGGAGGTCGACCGGCTGATGGGCATCGCCCGGCAGCTGCGCGACGAGGGCCGCGGGCTCATCTTCATCTCGCACCGCTTCGACGAGGTGTTCTCGCTCTGCGACACCATCACCGTGATGCGCGACGGCACCTACATCGCCACCAACAAGGCGGCCGAGGTCACCGAAGACGCGATCATCCGCCAGATGGTGGGCCGCAGCGTGGAGAACCTCTTCCCGAAGCAGGAGACCACCATCGGCGAGCCCGTGCTCGAAGTGAAGAACCTCACCAGCGCCGGGGTGTTCGACGACGTGAGCTTCACCGTGCGCTCGGGCGAGATCGTGGCCTTCGCCGGACTCGTCGGCGCGGGGCGCAGCGAGATCGCCCGCGCCGTGTTCGGCGTCGACCGCTACGACTCCGGATCGGTCTCGATCGGCGGCAAGGCGGTTCCGCCCAAGAACCCGATGGCCGCCATGCGGCTCGGGATGGGCTTCGTTCCCGAAGACCGGCGCAAGCAGGGTCTCGCGATGGCGGCCGGGGTGCAGCAGAACATCACCCTCGCCATCCGCGAGAACCTGGCGAAGTTCGGCTTCATCACCTCGTCGCTCGAGGAGCCGGCGGCGCGCACCTGGGCATCGCGGCTGCAGGTGAAGACGCACGCGCTCGACACCGAGGCCTCGATGCTCTCCGGCGGCAACCAGCAGAAGGTGGTGCTCGGCAAGTGGCTCGCCACGCAGCCGAAGTTCCTCATCGTCGACGAGCCCACCCGCGGCATCGACGTGGGCACCAAGTCCGAGGTGCACCGCCTGCTCTCCGAGCTCGCCGGCACGGGCGTCGCCCTGCTCATGATCTCGTCGGAGCTGCCCGAGGTGCTCGGCATGGCCGACCGCGTGCTCGTGGTGCGCGAGGGCCGCATCACCGCGGAGCTCTCCCGAGAACAGGCCACCCCCGAGAACGTCATGTACGCCGCGACCCACGCCACCGAAGAAGGGGAGGCCGCCGCATGAGCGTCACCCACAGCGTCCCGCCCGTCGAGGCGGGCAGATCCTGGATCCAGAAGCTGCTGAGAGCCCGCGAGTTCGGCCTGGTCGTGCTCATCATCGCGCTCGTCGCGGTGACGGCGGCCATCCAGCCGACCTTCGTCTTCTCCGACGGCGGGTGGCGCGAGCTGCTGCGGCAGCCGACCATCCTCATCCTCATCGCCATCGGCGAGGCGATCGTCATCATCACGAGGAACATCGACCTCTCGGTCGGCTCGATCCTCTGCCTCTCCACCTACACCTCCGGATTCCTGTTCGCGAACGTGGAGGGCATGCCGATCCCGCTGGTGGTGCTCATCGGTGTCGCGCTGGGCGCGTTCCTCGGTCTCATCAACGGTCTGCTCGTGGCCTTCCTCAAGGTGCCATCGCTCGTGATCACCCTGGGAACGCTGTACGCCTACCGGGGCATCGCGATCCTCTGGATCGGACCGCACTTCATCCGTTCGAGCTGGCTGCCCCCCGAGTTCCGCCAGTTCGGCACCACGCCCTTCCTCACCATCCCGCTGCTGCTGATCGTGGTGCTCATCGTGGTGCTGCTGGTCGGCTGGTTCATGACGAGCCGGCGGGCGGGACGTGACCTCTACGCGCTCGGCTCGAACCCCGAGGCGGCGACGCTCTTCGGTCTCAGCGAGCGTCGGCTCACGCTCACCGCCTTCACCACCAGTGGTGCCCTCGCGGGTCTCGCGGGCCTGGTCTACCTGGCCATCTACGCCACGGGAGACGCGAAGGTCGGCACGGGCTACGAGCTCGAGGCGGTGGCGGCCGCGGTGGTCGGCGGCGTCGCGATCGTCGGCGGCTCCGGCACCATCTGGGGCGTCGCGCTCGGCGCCTTCTTCCTCGCCACCATCTCCAGCGCCCTCCCGGTACTCGGAGTGCCGAGCCTCTGGCAGCAGGCGCTGGTGGGTCTGTTCATCGTGGGTGCGATCCTGCTCGACCGCATCCTGTTCATCACCCGCACCCGGCGGGCCAAGAGAAGCGGGAGCGCATCATGACCGCCGCCACGACCACCGCGCCCACCGACGCCACGCGCTACCTGCGCCACGGCCGGCCGCTCTGGCGCCGCGCGCTGCTGCGGCCGGAGTCGGTCATCATCCTGGCGATCGTGCTGCTGCTCATCGTCGGCACGCTCACCGTGCCGTTCTTCGCGCAGCCGTACACCTACCAGACGATGATCCTCAACGCCGCCCCGGTGCTCATCATGCTGCTGCCGGTGACGCTCATCATCATCACGGGCGACATCGACCTCTCGGTGGGCTCCATCCTCGGGTTCTCGAGCGCGCTGTTCGGCCTGGCCTTCCAGGCCGGCGTGCCGGTCGGGCTCGCCGCGGTCATCGGCGTGGTGGCCGGTGGTCTCGTCGGCGTGCTCAACGGGGTGCTCGTGACGGTGGTGGGGCTGCCGAGCCTCGCGGTCACGATCGGTACCCTGGCGCTGTTCCGCGGCATCGCGGTCGGGTTGCTCGGCACCACCTCCATCACCGACTTCCCGGCCGAGATCCCGCGGTTCCTCACCGCCCCGCTGCTCGGGCTGCCGTTCCCGGTGGTGACCGTGGCGATCATCGTGCTCGCCATCGCGTTCGGGCTGCTGCTGCACTTCACGCCGTTCGGCCGAGGGGTGTTCGCCATCGGCCTGAGCCCCGAGAACGCCGCGTTCTCGGGCGTGCCGGTGAACCGCACCCGCCTCATCCTGTTCGTGCTGAGCGGGCTGGTCGCCGGAGCCACCGGGGTGTACTTCACGCTCCAGTACTCCAACGCCATCGGCACCAACGGCTTCGGCTTCGAGCTGCAGGTGGTGACCGCCATCGTGCTCGGCGGCGTCTCGATCTGGGGCGGCAAGGGAACCCTGCTCGGCGCCCTCGCCGGCGGCCTCCTCATCGCGGCCCTCAACAAGACTCTCCAGCTGGCCGGAATCGGCTCCGACACCATCAGCATCGTCACCGGTGCTGCTCTCATCTTCTCCGTCGTCGTGGCGAGCATCGCGGGATTCATCTCGCGGCGCCGACGGTCGAAGGCCTCCGCGGTCACCGCGGCGGCATGACATCCATCCATCCATCACGAGTCACACACCTGCACCACACACCGCAAGGGAAGGAAGAACAATGAGGTTCACATCACGCGGGTTCTCCCGCAAGGCCGTCCTCGGGGCCACCGCGCTCGCCGCGTCGGCGCTGCTGCTGGCCGGCTGTGCCGGCGGAGGCACCACCGGGTCGACCGACAGCGCGGGAGGCGGTGACGCGAGCGTCACCTTCATCCCGAAGAGCCTCGGCAACAAGTACTTCGAGGCCTCCGACAAGGGTGCCGCCGAAGGCGCCGAGGAGCTGGGCATGACGTTCAAGGAGGAGGGACCCACGGCGACCGGCTCGGCCGACCAGGTGCCCTTCATCCAGACCGCCATCCAGACCGGCCAGAAGGCGATCGCGATCGCCGCGAACGACCCCACCGCCGTCTGCAACGACCTCTCGCAGGCGCAGAGCCAGGGCATCAAGGTCGTCGCCTACGACACCGACACCGACTGCCGCGACGTGTTCGTCAACCAGGCGACCGTCGACGGCATCGCCGAGGGTCTCGTGCAGCTGACCGCCGACCACCTCGGAGACGAGGGCGGCACCATCGCCATCCTCTCCGGTGGCGCGAACGCGGCCAACCTCAACGCGTGGGTCGACGCGATCCAGGCGCTGATCGAGAAGGACCACCCGAACATCACGGTGGCCAAGGTCGCCTACGGTGACGACCAGGACGAGAAGGCCTACCAGGAGGCCCAGGGCCTCATGCAGTCGATCCCCGACCTCAAGGCCATCATCGCCCCCGACACCGTCTCGGTGAAGGAAGCGGCCCACTACCTCGCCGACACCCCGGAGTACCAGGGCAAGGTGTGGGTGACCGGCCTCGGTCTCCCCAGCGAGATGGCGGAGTACGTGAACAGCGGCATCGTCGAGCAGTTCGGCCTGTGGAACCCCGAGGACCTCGGCTACCTGGCCTCCTACGCGGCTGACGCGCTCATCAACGGCACCATCACCGGTGCCGAGGGCGACACCTTCGAGGCGGGCAAGCTCGGCGAGTACACCGTCGGCGAGAACGGCGAGATCGTGCTCGGCCCGATGTTCGTGTTCGACAAGGACAACGTGGGCGACTTCTCGTTCTAGTCGTTCTCTGACACCGATCAGCCAGAACCGGGGCCCGTGACGCATCGCGCGTGGCGGGCCCCGGCTCACCCCGAGAGGAGGCCGGCCCATGGCGACCATCCGCGACGTCGCAGTGCGCGCCGGCGTCTCCGCGGGCACGGTGAGCAACGTGCTCAACCGGCCCAGCTACGTGGCCGCCGAGACCCGCGAGCGGGTGCTCGACGTGATCGCCGACCTCGGCTTCAGCCCCACCCAGCAGGCGCGCCGGTTCCGCACCGGGCGCCAGCGCACCCTCGGCCTCGCGCTGGCCGACCTCGCGAACCCCTTCTTCGTCGACGTGGCGCTCGGCGCCGAGAGCGAGGCGAAGAGCCTCGGCGTGGGCGTCGTCATGATCCACAACGGTGAAGACGCCGCGCGCGAGCAGCACAACCTCGACATCCTCGTGCAGCAGCGGGTGCACGGCATCATCATCACCCCCGTGCACGAAGACGACCCCAAGCTCGACAAACTGGATGCGCGGGGCATCCCGCTCGTCTACGTCGACCGGGTCTCCTCCACCTCGCCGCGGTGCTGGGTGAAGACCGACGACGCGGCCGGCGGGCGCATCGCCGGCGAACACGTCGTGGGCCTCGGTCACCGCAGGCTCGCCTTCGCGGGCAGCTTCGGGGAGACCACCCAGACCGACCACCGCTTCGAGGGCTTCGAACGGGCGGCACGGGCCGCCGGCGTCGTTCCTGAGCGCATCCCCACCGAGTCGTGGCAGATCGAGGACGGCAGGCGCGTCGGCGCCCTGCTCGCCGAACGGCCACGGGCCGAGCTGCCCACCGCCGTCATGTGCGTGAACGACCTCATCGCGCTCGGCATCCTGCTCGAGTTCGCCCGCCACGGCATCAGCGTGCCCGGCGACGTGTCGGTCGTCGGCTTCGACGACCTCACCTGGGCGGGAGCGGCCGCCGTTCCGCTCACCACCGTGCGTCAGCCACGCGAAGAACTCGGGCGCGAGGCCGTGCGGCTGCTGCTCGACGAGATCGACCGCGGCGACGAGCACCGGCACGGACACGTGCTGCTCGAGCCCGAGCTCGTGGTGCGGTCGTCGACGGCACCGCCCGGGCGCTGAACACCCTCATCCGAACCCCCATCGAAGGACACACCCCATGGCAACCACCTGGCAGCCCGAACTCGTGAGCGACGAGCTCGTCGCCCTCACCACCACGCTCGGCGACCCCGCGAAAGACCTCGTCATCCTCGCCGAGGGCAACACCTCCGAGCGCCTGCCCGACGGGCGGATCGTGGTGAAGGCCTCCGGCTCGTACATGTCGTCGGCCACGCGCGACGACTTCGTGGTGACCGAGGTGGAGCCGCTCATCGCGATGATGGAGGACGCCTCGAAGACGCAGGAGGACCTCACGGCGCTCCTCGACGCGGGGGTGCAGTCCGGGGCGCGTCGCCGCGGGTCGATCGAGACGCTCGTGCACGCCGCCGTGCAGTCGGTGGCGCCGACGGCGTTCGTGGCGCACACGCACCCCACCCCGGTGGTGGGGCTGCTCGCGAGCGTGCACGCCGAGACGGCGTTCGACGAGTGGGTGTACTCCGACGAGGCCGTGGTGATCGGGGTGCCGCTGTTCGTGCCGTACGCTGCTCCGGGCATCGACCTCGGGCGGGTGTTCCTGTCGCGGCTGCGCGAGTACACCGAGAAGCGCGGCGAGCTGCCGTCGTCGATCGTGCTCGGCAACCACGGCATGGTGGCGGTGGCGGGCAGCGCGCAGGCGGCGGAGGCGATCACGCTCATGACCGTGAAGGGCGCGCGGGTGCGTCTCGACGCGCTGTCGATCGGCGGGGTGCAGGGGCTCGGTGACGACACCGTGGCGCACTACTTCGAGCGCACCGACATGGTGGAGCGGCGCAAGAACCTGGCGGGCACGGCCTGATGACGGGTGCGGGTGCGGGTGCGGGTGTCGGCGCGGGTGCCGGTGCGCGCTTGCGCGCCGTGTTCTGCGACGTCGGTGGGCCGATCTACGACGACGAGAACTTCGTGGCCGCCGTGCTCACCGCGCTCGACGAGCTGCGGGCGGCCGACGGGCTCGGCCCGGCCGACCGCGGGGCCTTCCGGGTGCTCTACGACCGCAGCCGTGCGGCGCAGGGCGTCTCGCTGCGCGGAGCGCTGGCAGAGGAGTTCCTCGGGTCGGCGTCTCGGCGCGGCGAGCTGCACGAGCGCACGCGCGAGCACTGGTTCCACCCGCCGGGAACTCTCTACGACGACGTGCTGCCGTTCTTCCGCTCCCTGCGCGAGGTGGCCGAGTCGCTCGGTTCGCCCGTGGCGGTCGGGGTGCTGGCCAACCAGGAGGCGCCGGTCGTCGAGGCGCTCGAGCGCGACGGCGTCGCCCCTTATATAGACGTGTGGGGGGTATCGGCGATCGTGGGCTACGAGAAGCCGTCGCCGGAGCTCTTCCGCTGGGCGCTCGACGCCGCCGGAGTGCAGCCGCACGAGGCCGTGCACATCGGCAACCGCCTCGACACCGACGTGCGGCCGGCCGCGGCGCTCGGGCTCGGCACCGTGTGGGTGCTGCGGGGGGAGGCTCCCGACGAGCCGACCGCGGAGCAGCTGGCCGAACCCGACATCGCGGTGCCCGGCCTCGAGGGGCTGGCGCCGCGCCTGGAGTCGCTCGTCGCCTCGCGGGGTGCGGCGTGAGAGGCGGTTCTGCCGGGACTGCGGGGAGCCGCCCGTGACCGTCGTACTGGGCATCGACCTCGCCACCGCCGACGTGCGGGTGCAGGCCGTCGACGTGGAGACGGGGGCGGCGCTCGCCGAGCGCAAGGCGCCGCTGCCCGTGCGCGCGGCCGGCGAGCCCGGTGCGGAGCCGGGAGCGCGGCAGCAGCCCGCACGGCACGGTGATCTGGCGCGCGACCTCGTCGCGGCGGTGGCGCACGACCTCGGTGGCCGCGCCCGTGAGGTGCGGGCGCTCTCGATCACGGGCACCTCGGGCACCGTGGTCCCCGCCGACGACGCGGGCCGGCCGCTCGGCGACGCCGTGCTCTACGACGATCCGCGCGGGGCCGCCGAGCTCCGCCGGCTCGCCGAGGCGGGCCTCACCCGCCGCCCGCTGGCCGCGCTCGCCCGCGCCTCCTGGATGCACACCGAGGCTGTGGCGCAGCGTGCGCCCTCACCCGCCGCTCGCGCGCTCGCCGCTCCTGGTGTGCTGCCCTCCGACGGCCTCCCCGCTCGCTACCTCTTCACCCCCGACATCGTCGCCGCGGCGCTCGCCGGGCGCCTGCTCCCGTCCGACACCTCGCACGCGCTGAAGAGCGGCATCGACCCGGTCACCGCCACCTGGGACGACGCGGCGCTCGCCGCCCTCGACCTCCCCCGCGAGGTGCTGCCCGACCTCCTGCGACCCGGCACCGTCATCGGCGAAGTCGCCGACCCCGGCACACTCGGCCTCCCCGAGGGTGTGCTCATCGTGGCGGGCATGACCGACGGCTCCACCGGCCAGATCGCCACCGGCGCCGTCGCGGCCGGCGACACCGTCGGCGTGCTCGGCACCACTCTCGTGCTCAAGGCCGTCTCGGCCCACGAGGTGATCGACACTGCCGCGGGCATCTACTCCCACGGCTCGCCCGACGGCCTGTTCTGGCCGGGCGGCGCCTCCAACACCGGTGCCGGAGTGCTGCGCACCGGTCTCACCGAGGGCATCGACCCCGCCGACCCGGTGGTCGCCGCCGCCATCGAGGCTCTCGGCCCGGCGCCCGTGGTCACCTACCCGCTGGCGCGACGGGGCGAGCGCTTCCCGGTCGCCGACCCGGCCTTCGCGGGGTTCTCGGCCGACCTCCACGGCCATGCGCGGGATGCGGCGACGCCGGTCGAGCGCTTCCGTGCGGTGTTCGAGGGGGTCGCCTTTGTCGAGCGCCTCGGACTCGAGCGACTCGCGGCCCTCGGCGTCGAGCAGAGCCGCCACCACCTCGCCGGCGGCACCTCGGCCAGCGCGCTGTGGAACCGCATCCGGGCCTCGGCCCTCGCCTGCCCGGTCGTGGTGGTGGAGGGTGCGGGCAGTGTGCGGGGAGCGGCGGCGCTGGCGGCCTCGGCGCTGCCGGGCGCGGGCACCCTCGCCGAGATCGCCGAGCGCTTCTCGGGCGTGCGCACCGAGGTCGACCCCGACGAGCGCCTCAGCGCCGAACTCGAGCGCCGCTATCTCGTGTTCTGCGAGCGGATCGCTTGCGCATCCGGGGGCCCGATCGTATAGTGAAACGATTCATTTCGGCTGCGGAACGGTCCACGGCCATGATGCAAAGGAATTCCAATGGTGCAGTTCAGTGACATCGCATCCGAGCTCGAGCGGCAGGCCATCGAGCTGCCCAGCTGGGCCTTCGGCAACTCGGGAACCCGCTTCCGCGTGTTCGGCACCCCCGGCACCCCGCGCACGCCCGAGGAGAAGATCGCCGACGCGGCCCAGGTGAACGCCTACACCGGCCTCGCCCCGAAGGTGGCCATCCACATCCCGTGGGACAAGGTCGACGACTACGCCGCCCTGCGCTCCTACGCCAACGACCTCGGGGTCGACCTCGGCACCGTCAACTCCAACACCTTCCAAGACGAGGCCTACAAGTTCGGCTCGCTGAGCTCGGGCGAGGCCTCGGTGCGCCGCAAGGCGATCGACCACCACCTCGAGTGCATCGAGATCATGCACCAGACGGGCTCGCGCGACCTCAAGATCTGGCTCGCCGACGGCACCAACTACCCGGGTCAGGGCGACATCCGCTCGCGGCAGGACTGGCTGGCCGAGTCGCTGCGCGAGATCTACGACGCGCTCGGCGACGAGCAGCGTCTCGTGCTCGAGTACAAGTTCTTCGAGCCGGCGTTCTACCACACCGATGTTCCCGACTGGGGCACCTCCTACGCGCACGTGACCGCGCTCGGCCCCAAGGCGTTCACCTGCCTCGACACCGGTCACCACGCGCCGGGCACGAACATCGAGTTCATCGTGGCGCAGCTGCTGCGGCTCGGAAAGCTCGGTTCCTTCGACTTCAACTCCCGCTTCTACGCCGACGACGACCTCATCGTCGGCTCGGCCGACCCGTTCCAGCTGTTCCGCATCCTCTACGAGGTGGTGCGCGGCGGCGGCTACGACGTCGACTCGCCCGTGGCCTTCATGCTCGACCAGTGCCACAACATCGAGGAGAAGATCGTCGGTCAGCTGCGCAGCGTGCTCAACGTGCAGGAGATGACCGCCCGCGCCCTCCTCGTCGACCGCGCCGCGCTGCTCGAGGCGCAGAACGCCAACGACGTGCTCGGTGCCAACGCCATCCTCATGGACGCCTTCTACACGGATGTGCGCCCCGACCTCGCCGCCTGGCGCGAGTCGCGCGAGCTGCCGGCCGATCCGATCGCGGCGTTCAAGGCCTCCGGTTACCAGGAGAAGATCGTGGCCGAGCGCGCCGGTGGCGTGCAGGCCGGCTGGGGCGCGTAGCCCGCGGGGCTCTGCGCCCCTCCTCGATTTCCGCCGTGCGCTGTGGTGGGTGGCACGGCGGAATCCTCTTCCTCTCACACCGTGTCTCCCTCATCCCTCTCCCCTCATGACAGCGAGCCGCCGATGACCAGCCGTCTCCCGCATCCGGAGCCCCGCCGATGACCGCCGCGGTCGCCGCCGTCGACCTCGGAGCCACCAGCGGCCGGGTGATGCTCGGCTACGTGGGGCACGACGAGATGCGGCTCGTGCCCGTCGCCCGGTTTCCCAACCAGCCGGTGCGCACGGTCGACGGGCTGCACTGGAACATCCTGGAGCTGTACCGCAGCGTGATCGCCGGGCTCACCTCGGCGGTGCGCGAGGAGCCGGGGGTCAGCAGCATCGGCATCGACTCCTGGGCGGTCGACTACGCGCTGCTGCGCGGTGACCGGATGCTCGGGGCGCCCTTCCACTACCGGGACGACCGCACGGCTCGGGGAGTGGAGCTCGTGCACGAGGTGGCGCCGTTCGAGGAGCTGTACCGGGCCAACGGGCTGCAGTTCTTGCCGTTCAACACGCTGTACCAGCTCGCGGCCGATCGCGACGGTGGGTGGCTGGATGCGGCCGACACCGCGTTGCTCGTGCCCGATCTGCTGGCGTTCCAGCTCACGGGGGAGAGGCGGGCCGAGGCGACGAACGCGTCGACCACGGGGCTCGTGGATGTGGCGACGGGGGAGTGGAACGAGGGGCTGATCGCGCGGCTCGGATTGCCGAGGCGGCTGTTTCCGCCGCTGGTGCGGCCGGGCGCTGTGGTGGGGGAGCTGCTGCCGTCGGTGCGGGCGGAGCTCGGGCTGGGGTCGGGCGCGGGCGCTGGTGCTGCCGGGCCGTCGCTGCCCGTCATCGCGATCGGGTCGCACGACACGGCGTCGGCCGTGGTGGCCGTACCTGCGACGGCGCCCGACTTCGCGTACATCTCGAGCGGCACGTGGTCGCTCGTGGGTGTGGAGCTAGAGCATCCGGTGGTCACCGACGCCAGCCGGGAGGCCAACTTCACCAACGAGGGCGGCGTCGACGGGCGTGTGCGGTTCTTGCAGAACGTGTCGGGGCTGTGGTTGCTGAGCGAGTCGGTGCGCACCTGGGAGCGGGAGGGCGGCGAGTCCCTCGACCTGCCGACGCTGCTGTCGCAGGCGGCGGCGGTCGCGCATCCGGTGGGAGTGTTCGCGGCGGGTGACCCCGTGTTCATCGCGCCGGGGGACATGCCGGGGCGGATCGCTGGGTGGTTCGGGTCGCGGGGTCTGCGGGCGCCGTCGGGGCGGGCCGAAGTGGTGCGGAGCATCCTGGAGAGCCTCGCGGAGGCGTATGCCGTGTCGATCCGTACGGCGGTCGAGCTGTCGGGCGCCGCGGTGTCGGTGGTGCACGTGGTGGGTGGCGGCTCGCAGAACGAGCTGCTGTGCCAGCTGACCGCCGACCGCACGGGGCTGCCCGTGCTCGCCGGGCCGGTGGAGGCGACCGCGATCGGCAACGTGCTGGTGCAGGCCCGCGCTCGGGGGCTCGTGTCGGGCTCGCTCGAGGCGCTCCGCGCCCTCGTTGCGCGCACCCACCCGCCGCGCCGGTACCTCCCGCGCCCCGCGCGCTGACGCGCCCGGCACCACCCCGCGATCCGCCAGAAATCCTTCGATGAAGGCGCGAATGTGCAGACTTTCTGGCGGATCGTGAGGGATTGGGATGGGTCAGAGCTGGGGGGTGGGGGAGGGTTCGGATGCGGTGAGCGGGGGATCGGCGGGTGGGGCACCGCGGCGGCGGGCGGTGAGCACGACGCCGATGGAGGCGGCCATGACGAGGGCGATGGCGGCGAGCTGCGGGAGGGTGAGCAGCTGGTGCAGCACGAGGAGGCCGGCGAGGGCGGCGACGGCTGGCCCGAGGCTGGAGAGCACGCCGAACACGCGGGCGGGCATGGACTTCAGGGCGATGAACTCGAGGGCGTAGGGCACCGCCGAGGTCACGAGCGCCACTCCCGCGAACACGGCGAGCAGCCACGGCGCGCCGACCACCGCCGTCGTCGCGGGCACCGCGCCGAGCGGAACGACGATCACCGCGGCGACCACCATCGCGAGCGCGATGCCGTCGACGCCCTGCACCCGCGGGCCGAGTTTCGACGACGCCACGATGTAGAGCGCCCAGAACGCCGCGGCCGCCGCCGCGAGCGCGAGCCCGGCGAGCGAGAGTCCGCCGCTCGACTCGAGACCGAGCAGAGCGACACCGCCGAGGGCCAGCAGCACCCAGAGGGCGTCGAGGGGGCGCCGGATGCCCGCGGCCGCGACCGCGAGCGGGCCGAACAGCTCGACGGTGACGGCGACCCCGATCGGGATCTCGGCGATCGCGAGATAGATGAGGCAGTTCATGCCGGCCAGTCCGACGCCGAGCAGCACGATGCCGAGCCAGGTGCGCGCATCCCGCCCCCGCAGCGACGGGCGCACGACCGCCACGAGGATGACGGCGGCGAAGGCCAGTCGCATCGCCGCCGCGCCCAGCGGGCCGACCTGGGCGAAGAAGGATCCCGCGAAGGCGTTGCCGAACTGCACGCTGAAGATCGCGGCGACGGCGAGCAGCGGGGCGGGGATCGTGGGGCGGGACATCGCTCCTAGTATCGCCCGGCGAGGGCGTGGTACTGTGGTCGGACCACATGGTCAGACCACAGGAGGAGGCGCGGTGAGCGATCGGTCGGTGTCGGCGCGTGCTCTCGCCGCTGCTCCGGATGCGGGGCTGATTTCAGCGTCGCCGGCCGACATCCACGGCGGCGGTCGCGCGTGGGAGACCGTGCTCCGCCGCATCGAGGCCGATCTCGTGTCGGGCGCCCTCGCCCCCGGCGACCACTTGCCCGCCGAACGCACGCTCGCCGTCGAACTCGGTGTCGGCCGCTCCTCGGTGCGGGAGGCGCTGCGCGTGCTCGAGGTGATGGGCCTCATCCGCACCGGCACAGGCTCGGGCCCGCAGTCGGGCGCGGTCATCGTCGCGCGCCCCTCCGGCGGCATGGCGGTATTCCTGCGGCTGCAGGTGGCGGCGCAGGGGTTCTCGGTGCCCGACGTGGTGGCGGCGCGCGTGGCCCTCGAGTCGGAGATCGTGGCTGCGCTCGCGGTGCGGGTGGCGGATGCGGATGCGGAGTCCGACTCCCTGCTGGCTCCCGTCCGCGAGCTGTTGGCTGCGATGGAGGCGGTCGGCGCGGTCGGCACGGATGACGGCGCCGGCGCGCGCGAGGGCGAGCTGCGAGACGAGTTCCTCTCGCTCGACCAGGGTTTCCACGCGGCGCTGGCCGACGCATCCGGCAACGCGGTCATCGCGGCGATGATGACCGGGCTCCGCGACTCGATCGAGTCCTACGTGCGTGCCGGTGCGGACTCACTGCCCTCGTGGCCTGTCACGCGTGCTCGGCTCCAGGCCGAGCACCGAGCCGTCGTCGACGCCGTCGCTGCGGGAGATCCCGCACTCGCGAGCGCGCTGGTGCGCGCGCACATCCTCGAGTACCACGCCGAGACCCTCGTCGCATCTCCACCCCACACCCCGACCACCGACTAGGAGCCCCCATGGTTCAGCGCAGAATCCCGAAGATCAAAGACCTCGCCCCGCTCATGCAGTTCAAGGCGCCCGAACTCAACGCGAAGAAGCGCCGGCTCGACTCGGCGCTCACGGTGTGGGACCTGCGGGCCATCGCGAAGCGCCGCACGCCGAAAGCCGCCTTCGACTACACCGAGGGCGCGGCAGAGGCCGAGATCAGCCTGCAGCGGGCGCGGCAGGCGTTCGAGGACATCCAGTTCACCCCGTCGATCCTCCGCGACGTCTCCACGGTCTCGACCGGGTGGGACGTGCTCGGCGCGCCCGTGTCGATGCCGTTCGGCATCGCGCCGACGGGGTTCACGCGCATGATGCAGACCGAGGGCGAGGTCGCAGGCGCCGGTGCGGCCGGTGCGGCGGGCATCCCGTTCTCGCTGTCGACCATGGGCACGACCGCCATCGAAGACGTGAAAGCGGCCAACCCGACGGGGCGCAACTGGTTCCAGCTCTACATGTGGAAGGACCGGCCGCGCTCGATGGCGCTCGTCGAGCGCGCGGCGGCGGCCGGGTTCGACACGCTGCTCGTCACGGTCGACGTGCCGGTCGCGGGCGCGCGGTTGCGTGACAAGCGCAACGGGTTCTCCATCCCGCCGCAGCTCACCGCGGGAACCGTCATCAACGCCATCCCGCGGCCGGAGTGGTGGATCAACTTCCTCACCACCGAGCCGTTGTCCTTCGCGTCGCTCGACCGCTGGTCGGGCACCGTGGGCGAACTGCTCGACTCGATGTTCGACCCCACGGTCACCTTCGACGACCTCGCGTGGATCAAGGAGCAGTGGCCGGGCAAGGTCGTGGTGAAGGGCGTGCAGTCGCTCGCCGACGCACGGCGGCTCGCCGAGCTCGGGGTCGACGGCATCACGCTCTCGAACCACGGTGGGCGGCAGCTCGACCGGGCGCCGATCCCGTTCCACCTGCTGCCCGAGGTGGCGCGCGAGTTCGGTAAGGACTACGAGGTGCACCTCGACACGGGCATCATGTCGGGCGCCGATATCGTGGCGTCGGTGGCGCTGGGGGCGCGGTTCACGCTCGTGGGGCGGGCGTACCTGTACGGACTGATGGCCGGCGGGCGCGAGGGTGTGGACCGCATGATCGCGATCCTGTCGGAGCAGATCACGCGCACGATGCGGCTGCTCGGGGTGAACGCGCTCGAAGAGCTGAACCCGTCGCACGTGACGCAGCTCGAGCGCCTCGTTCCGCGCGCGGTGTCGCCCGCCGCCCTCGCGGCCGCGGAGCGCGCCGGCGCCTGACCCGCCCCTGCTGCGGCGCACCAAAGTAGCCTCTCCTCAGGGCCTAAGATGAGGTAACCTCCCTTCATGACGAGGCCCTGGAGCGACAGCCAGCTGCGGCGCCTCGGCACGTGCCTCAAACATGATCGAGAGGTACCGGCGACTCTTCCGAACTATGTCGACGTCATGCTCTGGTACAACGAGCTTGCCGCCAGCGTGCAGAAGAGCATCCGAGACCTCGACTGGAGCAGTCTCCTCGACACCCGTACGCCGAACATCACCTCTCGCGGAAAGACGAGAGACACCCTCGTGCAGAAGCTACGGCGAGAGGAGTCGATCCCTCTGCACCGGGTGCAGGACATCGCGGGCGTCAGGTTCGAGGCCGACATGACTCTCGACGAGCAGATGGCGGTCGCAGTGGCGATCGCGGGCGTGTTCGGGTTGCGGCCCGAGTCGGAATACATCCACGACCTGCGGGATGCGCACCACTCGGGCTATCGGGCCGTGCATGTCTGGATCCAGACGACAGGCAGAGTAGAAGTGCAGGTACGGACGACTCTGCAAGGCGAGTGGGCGAACATGTACGAGCGTGCGGCCGACGTGCTGGGCAGGGGTATTCGCTATGGACAGGTGCCGCGCGAAGAGCCGGCCCGCACTCTAGTGGAGCAACTGCAGGAGCTCTCCTACGACAGGGTGCGGAGCATCGAGCGCCAGAGGAATGAGATTCATCTCCTGGAACTCAACATCGCCCAGAAGCAGAAGACGCCACGCGCGGAGGCGTTCTTTCGATCAGGCTCCGATGAGGAAGCAGGCGGTAGTCTGGAGTCGCTCCGAGCGACCGTCCTCCAGATGCAACACGAACTGCGCACCCAGATCAATGCTATGGAGAGAGCGTTCGCGGGAATGCGACATGAAGGAGAGGGCTAGCCGATGCCTGGATTCGTGGTCGAGTACCACCGCCGGAGCGGGGAGTGGTCGGTTCAGGAGTTCCCCGGACCCGATGGTCATCGTGATGCGCTTCTCGAGAGGCTGAAGCGAGAAGACGCTCGAGTCGATGACGATGTGGAGATCGTCTCGTTGAACAGCGATTCGTTCGAGACCGTCCGTCGCACCCATGCCCGGTACTTCGCCGGACACGAGCTCCAGCGCAGCTGACGCGGGGCCGCTCCGAGAACCGCACTCACGCCCCCGGGTCGGCCTCGAACCGGTACCCCATCCCCGCCTCGGTGAGGATGTGCACCGGCCGCGACGGGTCGGCCTCGAGTTTTTTGCGCAGCTGCCCTATATAGAGGCGCAGGTACCCCGTCTCCCGCACGTCGGCCGTTCCCCAGATCTGCGTGAACAGGTCGGCGTGCGTCACGAGCCGGTGCGGGTTGCGCACGAGCAGCTCGAGGATCTTCCACTCCGTCGGCGTCAACCGCACCGACCCGCGCACCCCCTCCCGCGTCACGAGGTGCGCGGCGAGGTCGATCGTCACGTCGCCGATCGTCACCACGGGCGCCGGCGCGGTCGAGGCGGCCGGTGTGCGCCGGGTGAGTGCACGCACGCGCGCGAGCAGTTCGTCGATGGCGAACGGCTTCGTCACGTAGTCGTCGGCCCCCGCGTCGAGCGCGTCGACCTTGTCGGCCGAGTCGGTGCGCCCCGACACCACGAGGATGGGCACGGCCGACCACCCGCGCACCGCCTTGATCACCTCCACCCCGTCGAGCTCGGGCATGCCGAGGTCGAGCACGAGCAGGTCGGGGGGATGCGCGGCCGCGGCCGCGATCGTCTCCCGCCCGTCGGCGGCGGTCTCGACCTCGTGCCCGAGCGCGCCGAGCGTCACCCGGAGGGCGCGCAGGATCTGCGGGTCGTCGTCGGCGATGAGGATTCTCACGACGCGGCCCTGAGGGTGATGACCATCGTCGAACCTCCGCCGGGGGTCTCTTCGAACTCGAGCGTGCCGTCCATACCCTCCACGAAACCGCGGGAGAGCGCCAGCCCCAATCCGAGACCGGTCGTGTTGTCGGTGTCGCCCGACCGCTGGAACGGGAGGAAGATGTCGTCGCGCCGCTCGGCCACCACCCCCGGCCCCCGGTCGATCACCCTGATCTGCACCGAGCCGTGGAACTCGGAGGCGGCCACGACGACCCGCTCGCCCGCCGGCGAGTACCGGAGCGCGTTCGAGAGCAGGTTCACCAGTACCCGCTCGAGCAGCACCGGGTCGGCGACGACGGCCGGCAGCTCGGCGGGCAGATCGATCTCGACGGAGTCGGGCCCGACTCCGAGCTCGTCGAGCGTCGACGGAACGAGGTCGGCGAGATCGACGCTCTGCGGGGTGACGGCGAGCACACCGGCCTGCACACGGCTCACGTCGAGCAGGTCGGTGAGCAGCTCGGTGAGCGACCGCAGTCCCGTCTCCGCGGTGTCGAGCAGTTCGTCGCGGTCGGCGGCCGAGAGCGAAGAACCGGATGCGCGGAGCCCGGTGACCGCGGCGGTCGCGGCCGCGAGGGGGCGGCGCAGGTCGTGCCCCACCGCTGCGAGCAAGGCGCTGCGCACCCGGTCGGCGGCGGCGAGCGGTGCCATCTCGCGCGCGGCCTGTTCGAGGTCGGCCTGCTCGAGCGCCGAGGCGAGCTGCGCCACGATCACCGCGAGCAGCCGTCGGTCGCTCGATCGCAGTGGCCGCCCCACCAGCTCGAGCACCGCCGTGTCGTTCACCGGCACCCGGTCCACCCGCATCCCGTGCGCCGCCGCGGCACCGTCTCTCGTTCCGGAATCAGGGTCACCCGCATCCGGGTCATCCACATCCGGGTCATCCGCATCCGGGGCCGTCTCCTCCCCGGCCGACGCGACTTCCTGCCCCGCCACCGCGAGCCGCACCTCGGTCAGCCCGAAGGCCTCGCGGGTGCGCGTCACGAACGCCTGCAGCGCATCCCGCCCCCGCAGCACTTCGCCCGCCACGCTCGCCACCAGCTCCGACTCGGCCGACGACCGTCGCGCCGCCCGCATCCGTCGCGCGGCCTGGTCGACTACGATCGACACGAGCACCGCGATCACCACGTAGAGCACCAGCGCGAGCAGGTGCAGCGGCTCGTCGACCGTCACCGTGTAGAGCGGGTCGACGAAGAAGTAGTCGAGAGTCAGCCCGCTGAGCACCGCCGCGAACAGCGCCGGCCAGATGCCGCCGACGAGCGCCACCACCACGGTGAGCAGCTGGTAGCTCAGCACGTCGGAGGTGATCGACTCGCCCGACCTGAAGACGGTCAGCAACCACGTGAGCAGCGGCCCGCCCGCCAGCGCGAGCGCGAAGCCCAGGATGCGCCGCCTCAGAGTCAGAGACCCGTGCGGCCGGGGCAGGGCGAACCGGCCACCCGCGGCGGAGTGCGTGACGATGTGCACGTCGATGTCGCCGGACTCGCGGACGACGGTCGCCCCGATGCCGGGACCCGTGAGCAGCGCGGCCAGGCGCGAGCGGCGGCTCACCCCGATGACGAGCTGCGTGGCGTTCGCGCTGCGGGCGAACTGCACGAGGGCCTCGGGAATGTCGTCGCCGACGATCTGGTGATAGGTGCCGCCGAGGGATTCGACCAGGGTGCGCTGCGCCGCGAGCGCGCGCGGGTCGGGGCCGCGCAGCCCGTCCTGGCTCACCACGTGCACCGCGGCGAGACGACCCCCGGCGGAGCGGGCGGCGATCCTGGCCCCGCGCCGGATGAGCGTCTCGCCCTCGGGCCCGCCGGTGAGCGCCACGACGACGCGCTCCCTGGCCTCCCACTTCTCGCCGATGCCGTGTTCGGCGCGGTACTTCTGTAGGGCGGAGTCGACCTCGTCGGCGAGCCAGAGCAGGGCGAGCTCGCGCAGCGCCGTGAGGTTGCCGAGCCTGAAGTAGTTCGAGAGCGCGGCATCGATGCGCGCGGCCGGGTACACCACACCCTCGGCGAGGCGGTCGCGGAGCGCCTGCGGGGCCAGGTCGACGACCTCGATCTGATCCGCGGCCCGCAGCACCGCATCCGGAACCGTCTCGCGCTGCGGCGCGCCCGTGATCTGCTCGACGACGTCGTTCAGCGACTCGATGTGCTGGATGTTCACCGTCGTGATGACGTCGATGCCGGCGTCGAGGAGGGTGTCGACGTCGCGCCAGCGCTTCTCGTGCCGGCTGCCGGGCGCGTTGGTGTGGGCGAGCTCGTCGACGAGGGCCACGTCGGGGGCGCGGGCGATGACGGCGTCGAGGTCCATCTCGTCGAGGGAGACGCCGCGGTGCTGAACGAGGCGCCTCGGTACCGCTTCGAGGCCGAGTGTCATCGCCTTCGTCGCCGCGCGCCCGTGGGTCTCGACCACGGCGATCACCACGTCGCGGCCGGCCGACTTGAGGCGCCGGCCCTCTTCGAGCATGGTGTAGGTCTTGCCCACACCCGGCGCGGCGCCGAGCAGCACTCTCAGCCGTCCCTGCTTCACGACCTCACACTAACCGCGAGCGGGGCGCATCCCGTCAGGATTCGGGCCCGCCGCCGTTCGGATTCCGTGAGGATCGCCGTGCGGCCGACGGCCGCGGCGTAGACCTCCGGATGTGACACTCACGACGATCCTCCCCAGCCTGCGCACCACCCTCCCCGACCCGATCGCGCTCGACCGCTGGCCGGAGCAGACGCACCCCACGGTCGACGACGTGGTCGTGGGCGGTGTCTCGCTGCGGCGCCTCGTCGACATCTGCGAGACGCCCTGCGTGCACGTCGCCGCCGCGGTGGTGCCCGGATCGGGCGGGCGCCCCTCCGACCGGGAGCAGGCGTCGGTCGTCGTGACGAAGGTGCTCGAGGTGACGGGCGACGGGATGCTCGTGCTCGACGCCGAGCTCTCGGAGGTCGCCGCACACTTCGACGAGGCCCGGTTGATCGGCAGGGCGTCGACGCGGAGGGCCACCGCGTTCGCCGTCGGGAACGGCGCCATGGTGCTGCCCGCCGATGTGCGTGCGGGCGACCTCGTCTCGGTCCCCTGCCGCGGCGCGGTGTGCTGCCGTCACCTGCGGGGGAGGGCGGTGGCATGACCCTCCTGCACTCGCTGAACTGGTATCGGAGACACCACCAGCCGCACCCCGAGCTCGACTTCTGGCCGACAGCTCACCGCATCCGCCGCCGGTACAGCACCGCGGCCGCCCCGTACGCCACCGCTCCGATCCCCACGAGCCACGCCAGCGCCACCCAGATCTCCGGCCCCACGGCGGTGCCCGCGAGCAGCGCCCGCAGCGTGTCGACGATGGACGTGACCGGCTGGTTCTCGGCGAACCACGCGACCGGCCCCGGCATCGAGTCCGTCGGCACGAACGCCGAGCTGATGAACGGCAGGAAGATGAGCGGGTAGCTGAACGCGCTCGCCCCGTCGACGCTCTTCGCGGTGAGGCCGGCGACCACGGCGATCCAGGTGAGCGCGAGCGTGAAGAGCACCAGGATGCCCGCCACCGCCAGCCACGCGAGCACCGACGCCCCGCTGCGGAACCCGAACAGCAGCGCCACCCCCGTCACGATCGCGACGGCGGCGAGGTTGGCCGCCAGCGAGGTGAGCACGTGCGCCCACAGCACGCTGGGCCGGGCGATCGGCATCGACTGGAACCGCTCGACGATGCCGCCCTGCAGGTCGAGGAACAGTCGGTACGAGGTGTATGCGACGCCCGAAGCCACGGTGATGAGCAGGATGCCGGGGAGCAGGTAGTCGATGTACGAACCCGCCGACCCGGTGTCGATCGCCCCGCCGAGCACGAAGACGAACAGCAGCAGGAGGGCGACGGGCGTGACGGCGGTGGTGACGATGGTGTCGGGACTACGCAGGATGTGCCGCAGCGACCGGCCCGTGAGGGCGGCGGTGTCGGCGAGTGCGAGCGTGCTCATCGTGCACCTCCGGTCAACGCGAGGAAGACCTCTTCGAGGGTGGGCTGCTTCTCCACGTACTCCACCCGCGCCGGCGGCAGCAGTGCCTTGAGCTCGGCGAGCGTGCCCTCGTGCACGATGACGCCCTCGTGCAGGATCGCGATCCGGTCGGCGAGCTGCTCGGCCTCGTCGAGGTACTGCGTGGTGAGCAGCACGGTCGTGCCGCCGGCGGCGAGCTGCCGCACGGTCGCCCACACGTCGAGCCGCGCCTGCGGGTCGAGGCCCGTGGTGGGCTCGTCGAGCACGATCACCGCCGGATCGCCGATGAGGCTCATCGCGATGTCGAGCCTGCGCCGCATCCCGCCCGAGTAGGTGCCGGCGCGCCGCCGCCCGGCCTCGGTGAGCCCGAACCGATCGAGCAAATCGTCGGCGATCGACCCGGGGTCGGGCAGGTGCCGCAGCCGTGCGATGAGCACGAGGTTCTCGCGCCCGCTCAGCACCTCGTCCACAGCGGCGAACTGCCCCGTGAGACTCAGCTGCTCGCGCACGGCCGCCGCCTCGGCCGACACCTCGTGCCCGTTCACGGCGGCCTCTCCGGCATCGGCGCGCAGCAGGGTCGACAGGATGCGCACCAGCGTCGTCTTGCCCGCCCCGTTCGAGCCGAGCAGGGCCACGATGCTGCCGGGCGCCACCTCCAGGTCGACGCCCTTCAACACCTCCACACCCTTGAAAGACTTCACCAGACCCCGGATGCGGATGGCCGGCCGGGTGAGCGTGGCGGCAGCTGCCCCGCTCATGAGCCGATCCTCTCCGCGGCCTCGATCGCGGCGACGAGCCGTGCCCGCTCCTTGTCGATCCACTGCGATCCGGCGTAGGAGCGCACGAAGGTCTCGGCGAACTCGGCCGGGTCGTCGCCGACGATCTCGTGCACCGGGGTGCCGTCGACGGCCGCGCGCTCCCAGAGGTCGACGTGGTCGACCACCATCGTCACGAGCACGTCGCCGTCGGTGAGTCCGCCCGCGTACATGAAGTAGCGGTGCAGGGCCTTCGCGGAGTCGCGGTAGGGGGCGGGCAGCGACTCCATGCGCGCCATCGCCTGTCGGTACTGCTTCTTCTGCTCGAGCGATCCGGTGAGGAACTCGATCCATTTCGCGGCCATCAGTGGTCTCCTTCGATCGTGGCGCGGGGTGCGGGTGTGGGGGCGGTGGGTGCGAGCGCGTCGATGCGCGCGGCGAGGAACGACCAGCTGGCCCAGAACTCGTCGAGGTACCCGCGCCCGGCGGTGTTGAGCGAGTAGACCTTGCGCGGCGGGCCCTTCTCGGAGGGCACCTTCTCCACGTCGACCAGCCCGCGCTGCTCCACCCGCACGAGCAGGGCATAGACGGTGCCCTCCACGATGTCGCTGAACCCCTCGTCGCGCAGGCGCACCGTGATCTCGTACCCGTACGCCGGACGCTCGGCGAGGATCGCCAGCACGATGCCCTCGAGCGTGCCCTTGAGCATCTCGGTCATCAGTTTCGCCATCGCGGCCCTCTCTACTCGGTGATGCTGACTACCGCTAGATAGTAACGCCGAGTACCACTACTTGGCAAGACCGAGTACAGGATGCGCCGAAGCCGTCCGCAACACACGTCACCCAGCCGATCGGGCGGGCTCGGCAGGCGAGCGGTGCCCCGCTCAGTCCGCGGGCGCGAGCTCCCGTCGCCGCATCAGCACGAGCGCGCCGCCCACCCCCGCGACCACGGCCACCCCCAGCCACACCGCCCCGCGCAGTTCGACGGAGTCGCCCGCCACCGTCGGCGCCACCGCGATCGGCGACACATCGACCAGCCACTCCGGAAACCCGAACAGCGGCCCGAACAGCCCCAGCAGCATCCCGACCACCACGAGCGCCCACCCCACCGGCACCGTGACGCGCGGCACCAGCACGAACACCACCGCCGTCACCGCGAGGAACACCCCCGCCGCCAGCACCTGCCCGCCCGCGGTCACGACCACGGTCTCGGTGAGCGACCAGTCGGGCTCGGGCAGCGACGCGATCCCCGCGAGAGCCCCAACCATACCCGCCGCCACCGTCGCCACCATCCCGAGGGCGGCCACCACGAGATACGCCTCCAGCCACCGCACCCGCCCCACCGCGGCCGAGAGCACGGGCTCGGCCGTACCGTGCACCTCCTCCTGCCGCGCGCGGCACACGGCCTGCACCGCACAGCACGACGCGAGCACCCCGAGCATCGTGAAGAAGATGACCACGGCGGCCTGCTCGAGCGACCCGCCCCGCGCGAGCGCCTCTGTCAGCTGCGCCACCGACGGGATCTCGGTGCTCACCTGATCGAGCACCGCCGACAGCCGCGTCGCCAGGACGCCCGTGAGGAGCCCGCCGACCGCCCACCCGAGCACCGCACCCCGGCTGAGCCGCCACGCGAGCCCGAGTCCGCTGCCCAGTGCGACGCTCGCCCTCGCACGCCCGCGCCGCTCGGGCAGCAGGCTCCCGCCTACGTCACGCCCGGCCTGCAGCGCGAACGCCGCCCCCAACCCGAGCACCAGCACCCCGATGCACAGCGCCAGCGGGGCGAGGTCGTCGCTCGCGTACGGCCGGGTGTTCTCGATCCAGCCGAACGGCGACACCCACGCGAGCCACCCGCTCTCGATCCGGGTGGCGTCGGTGCTCGGAGTGCCGGCCGCGTTGCCCATGCCGCTCAGCACGAAGGTGACCACGATCATCCACACCCCCGCCGCGTTCGCGGAGCGCGAGGTGCGCACGAGCTGGGCGGCGAGGAGCGTGAGGGCGAAGAAGGCGACCCCGGCGGCGGCGGTGGCCAGGCCTGAGGTGATGGCACCGCGCATCCCGAGCCCCGTCGCGAGAAGGGCGAGCGTGCAGAGCACGGCCAGTGCGAGGTTGGCGAGCACCGCGTGCGCGACCGTGGCGGCGAGCGGGGCGATGCGCCCGGCGGCGGTGGCGCCGACGAGTTCGGCGCGGCCCTGCTCCTCTTCGGTGCGGGTGTGGCGCACGGCGAGGAAGCTGCTCATGAAGGCGGCGAGCATCGCGAGGAACGGCAGGATGAGGAACCCCAGGAACGCGCCCTCGCCGGCTCCCGAGGGCAGACCCCGGAAGAGGAGGATGACGGGGTTCGCGACGGCGGCGGCGAGCAGGGCGGCGCGGTCTTGTTCGGTGCCGTAGGAGCCGGTGACGCCGACGTAGCTGAGGCCGGCGAGGGCGGCGGTGCCGACGATCCAAAGGGTGAGCTGGGTGGCGTCGCGCCGGATGCGCAGGGCGAGGAGGGGGAGGAAGCCGGTCATGGGTGGGTGGTGGTTTTGGCGGGGTCTCTGCCCTCGACAGAGGTGTCGGCCGGATGCTCGCCGTAGTGACGCAGGAAAAGCTCTTCGAGCGACGGCGGCTCGATGCGGAGCCCGCGCACGCCGAGCGCCGCGAGCGCGGGGAGGGCGGCGGCGACCGCGTCGGAGTCGAGGGTGAGGTGCACCCGTCCGTCGGAAACCGTCACGTCGTGGGCGCCGGGGATGCGCTCCGCGGCTGCGATCGCGCCGTCCGCCTCCGGTGCAATCGCTGCGACCGCCTCGTGCGCATCCGATGCCGCACTTGCCTCCGCGCCTGGAGTCGGGCCCCGCGCATCCGGGGCCGCCGCGTACGACACCTCGGTGCGCGTGAGATGGCGTAGCTCGTCGAGGGTGCCCGTCTCCACCACGCGACCGGCGCGGATGATGCTCACCCGGTCGCACAGCTGCTCCACCTCCGAGAGGATGTGGCTCGAGAGCAGCACGCTCGCCCCCGCATCCCGCACCCTGGCGAGTTCGCGCTGGAAGACGCGCTCCATGAGGGGGTCGAGTCCGCTCGTGGGTTCGTCGAACACGTAGAGCTCGGCGGGCAGCGCGAAGGCGGCGATGAGCGCGACCTTCTGCCGGTTGCCCTTGGAGTAGGCGCGGCCCTTCTTGCGCGGATCGAACTCGAAGGCGTCGACGAGGCGCTGTCGCTCGCGGCGGTAGGTGTCGCTGCGGGCCGCTGCGCCCCCGCGGAGCCGGGCGAGCAGATCGATCGCTTCGCCGCCCGAGAGGTTGGGCCAGAGGCTCACGTCGCCGGGCACGGAGGCGATCCTCCGGTGCAGGCGTGCCGCATCCCGCCACGGGTCGCCGCCGAGCACGGTCGCGGTGCCGCCGCTCGCGCGGGCCAGGCCGAGCAGGATGCGGATGGTGGTCGACTTGCCGGCGCCGTTGGGTCCGAGAAAGCCGTGCACCTCGCCATGGGCGACCTCGAGGTCGAGGCCGTCGAGCGCGGCCGAGCGGCCGTACCGTTTGCGCAGGGCCTCGGTGCGCACCACCGTCTCCATGCGGCGAAGCTACACCCGCGTGCCGCCGCGGCGGAAGGTGGATCGTGCGTGCTCGCTGGGGCGGGCGCGTGTAACTTCTGCATAAGAGTCCGGGGTGGCAAGCCGTATAAGCGCTCGCCACCCCGGATTCCTATGCAGAACTTACTCCGCCGACGCGGAAGTGGTTTGATGAGCGACGTCGTGGGTTCGAGGGGGGATGCGCGTGACATGGCGGCGGGCGATCGTGGTTTCGGTGTTCGGCGGGGCCATCCTTCTCGGCTGCCAGTGATGCGTGGGTGTCGAGTCTAGAGATGGGGTGGCCGTCGACTACTCCGGCGAGTTCCCGCTGCCAGCGAAAGCGTGTGGCGAGCTTGCGCTGGAAATGGCAGAGGACTGGCCGAATGAGATCCCCGTGCTCGTGTTGTCCGACGAGATCGCCGTGAATACCGTTCCGACCGGATTCGTCGTGACCGGTCAGACTGTCGCCGACAACCCGAACCGGGCAGACCGTCGCTGGGAGTGGTCCTGCGCCTACTCCTCGGGCGACGAATCCGCGACGATGGAGACATTCGTAGAGGAGCCGATGGTTCCGGGGACTTCATTGGTGCCGAGCCCGACTGGGTGGCGATCGTAGGCTGGGATCGATAGTGACGAAGAGTCATATACGGGCTACTCTCGCTGCGTGCCACCTCGAATAACCGCAGCCCGTCGCGCTAAAGCATCCATCTTTATCCACAATAATATGTACAACTTAGTGCACGGAAACTATGATCATTTCATGTCGATCTCCAATTCGGTGCCTCTCGTGTGGCCCAGCAGTGAGGTGCGCGAGCAACTGCCGGCCGTTCTCAGGCGCTTTCGCGTCGAGAAGGAGTTGGCCGCGCCGGTGATCTTCGGGTCGCACCGCAAGCCTGAGGCCGTCGTCATCCCCTTCGAGCTGTACGCGCGGCTGCTGCCAGCGATTGAAGACCTCGAGATCGCTGAGATCGTTCGTGCGCGATCCGCCGCTGGTCCGGTGACTCCACTCTCCGAGGTGGCCGCCTCGATCGGTCTCGATCCCGCCGATTACGAGTAGATGGGGCGCAAGCTCGCACTCGTCGCGCTGGCGGGATTCCAGGACGACATCAACGACCTGCCAGACCTGGCGACCCGGAAGATGGCGATCGACATGCTCGTGCACGTTCGCTCGGGTCGCGTGCGCGGGGTGGCGCTCGAGGAGCGAGCCGTAACCGGTGACCTCGGCGACTGCTTCAAGCTCTATTTCGATCCCGACGGGTCACGCAAGCCGCGCTTTCGATTGGTCTATCGATTTACACCCAACGAGGTCCAGGCGGTTGCAGTCGAGGCGGTGGCCGTCGGTCGACGACAGGGGCTGGAGGCGTATCTGCGTGCGGCGGTGCGTCTCGGCCGGGTCGACGGATGATCGCCAGCCTCGGTGCGGACGGCATTAGCCATCCAGATGGAGCTTTCGGGATGTGGAGCCGGACACAATGACCGGGAATAGGTCGCCTGGCACGTATCTCATTGGCATCGGTCTCGTCGTGCTCGGCGGCATCGGATTCACGATCGTGAACCTCCGCGGCGGCCCGCCCGGTGAAGGCATAGAGCGTTGGCGCTTCATCCTGGGATGGTCACTCGTCATCTGGGCCTCTGCGTTCCTGCTGTTCTTCCTCATCTCGCTCTGGGCTTACGGCGCGGCGAAGAGGATTCGCCGCGAACGGCCCGCGGCCATCATCGTCCGAAGCGGCTCGTCGCCTGCCTTCAAGAGTGTTCTGGAATCGAGCGAACCCCTTCGCAAGGCGCTCGCTCGAGGGCGCCCACCGTTCATGCAGTTTCTCGTGGTCTTCGATGTCGACGACATTCAGATCTGGCACGGGTCGGGTCGGGGAGCACTGACCGGGAGTGTAGAGCGAACCTCCATCGAGCGCGTGTCTGTGGGCAGGACTAGTGACGGCATCTGGCCGTTCAACACCATCGATATCGACGTCGCCACCGAGGACGGAGTGCACACGATCTCGTTCGTCGTCCGCGGCCCGACAGGATACTTGACTGCCAGCAAGAGAAACGTCGCGCATCTAGCTCACGACGTGGCTGCACTGTATTCACTGAGTGCCAAAATCTGAGGTCTTTCGTGAGGACTGCAAGGAGAGTCGGTGAAGTGCCGTTGCCCGTGAGTGAGAAGAGACGAGCGAGAGCACGAGCACTGCTCGTCGTCTTGTGCTTCGCCATGGCGGGAATCGGTGGACTCGGGGCACTCGTACTCGCACAAAGCCTCCCAGCGGCGGACTGGCCGGAGGCCGTCCGCGCGGCTATCACGACCGTCGGCGGAGCCATCCTCCTCGGTGTCGTGATCGCGCTCGCCGTGACGCCTGTGCTTGTGGCTGCTCGCCGACGGGACAGTTCACTCGCCCGCAGATACACGGATGCGGTGGTCTTCGGATTCGCCGCGGGTTCCCCGACACTGCGATTCCTGCGCCGACTGGAGCGATTGGACGGAGAGCCTGCGGAGCGGTTCTTGCCCCGCTACTACACCGTGGTCGCCGACGGACGCAGACTCGAATTCTGGTACGGCTGGAGCCGCTATCGCCGCATCTTCGCTGTTCGGGCCGAACAGATATCAAGCATCGAGCCAGCTATCAGGTACGAGCGGGGCGCGACCTTCCCCGGCATCCGCATTTCGCTCGCCGATCCGGAAGGTGACCTGTTCGTCGCGCCGAACGGGGCAGGCATCACCGGGATGTCGGTGCTCAAGAAGTCAGACCAGGCTCCACTCCTGAAGGAACTGATAAACGGCCTCTTGCCGGGCTAGTCGTGACGCCTGGCGGATTGCTGGCTTCGGTCGGGAAATGGCCGACCGTCGGGTGGCCAGCGCGATCTCGCAGTTCACGGGGCGTCGCACTCTCTGGGTTCGGCGTGTTCAGGATGCGCGAAAACCGGCGCGCCTGCTCAGACGATTGTGCCGACGAGCTTTGGTCTCGCCGATGCGCGAGAGCGTCAACGTGCCGGCCCCTCATAAAAGCGACGAAACATCATTAAAGTCTGAGTATGACCTTTCATGTGCGAAGCGAAAATGAACTCTGTGTTCAAGATTTGTGCTCGTCGGTTCTAGCACCCTATATTCCCTCTACAGTGCTCAGGGGCAGCGCAGGGGGCGCGAGACCGCTCTCGCACTGCAAGGCGGGGTCGGCTCTGTGTTGAAGCTGTTCGGTGTGCGTTCGAGATGGTGCGCGTGATAGTTCTTCGGAGGCTCGGAGAGGTCGTCGGCGTAGCAGCGGCCGCCATGTTGCTAGCGGCGTGCAGCTACACGGACTATGACAAGCTCGCGGTGCGAGCTGTAGGGGATGAACTGCAGATCGCCGTGTGCGCCGATTTCAAGTCGAGTGGGATCTCTGTCTCCATCAGTCGAGAAGGATCAACCGCGACCACGGTGGGCGGGTATTGGAATGCCGGCCACGACGCGGAGCTCACCAAGGGGGATGTGCTTTCACCCTCGCGATATCCGGAGGAGTGGGTTTCCTACGCCACGCCGTTCACCCCCACACCCGGAATGGTGATCGAAGTCACCATCTGGGATCGTGACGAGAACTACATGGAGCCCCCAATGAGGGCCGCGTTCCTCAGCGCAGACGTCCCTGTCGATTCGAGCACCTGGCTTCTCTCTGACGGATCGCTATCCGACGTTCCTTGCCCGTAAGTGGATTGTGCGGCAAGGACGTGACTGCTGAGGGACAGATCCATATGAAGACAGCCGCGAACGGCGTCCGTGTAGTTACGAGTGGCCCCGGCGCCAGGGCGCGAACTCGAAGCTGTACGGGCACGCCTCAACCATCGCCACGATCGAGATGGGTGCCCGCATGCACTCCGTTTCGCTCTGTTGGGAATCTCGGCAGGGGCAGGGGCAGGGGCAGCGGCAGGGGCAGGGGCAGGGCCAGGAGTGGGCTATCTTGACACGGGTATCGACATCGACGCGTACACGTCGTTCTCGGGAAACGCGGGGTAGCCACATGAAGCTCGTGAAACAAGTGCCAGGGCTCAGCTCAATCGCGTGGTACAGGCTCATGATCGTGGGCATTGTGATTGTTGCAATCTTCCTCGCACTTGCGATGCTCGCGATCGTGAGCGGCAAGGTCGTCATCCAGAACAATCCCTTGGCTCTTGCGGCCTTGGCAACGACAGGTTTTGGGGTTGGCCTCGTCTGGTTCGCCGTGAATCGCTTGGAGAAGAAGGTGAAGTCCGAGATTGCGAACGGGTACACAACGAGCCCGGTGGGCTACTTTCATCTGGACGAAGTGGATCCGCGCACCGGGTACGTGATTCGCGAAGCGGGTACTCCGCGGCTCTCACCTGCGACCAGGCGTGCGCGAAGAGCCGAGGCAATCGCTCTGAAACGTCAGAGCGGACTATCGATCGTGCGCTCGAGGAGATCGCCCGTGCACTCGAACCAACGGCGCTGGGGATTCATCGTGGGGGTCGTGCTGTCGTACATCGTTCCCGCTTCGGTCAGCCTGTTGGTCGGAGGGTTGTCGCTGGACACATGGTCGTCGAGCGCGGTCTTCCGGCTCGTCTGGGGGCCCATCGTCGTGACAGGAGTCGGTGCCATCTGGATGCTCCGATCCCGATCCGATTCGAAGATTGCGAAGGAGCTGTTTGAGCGCGGTTTCATCGTCATGAACACTCCCGAAACCGCGGCTGTACTTGCAACGTTCTCGCAGTCGAAGGTGCCAAGCGTGTATCTCGGTGGTCGCTTGTTCTGGCTTGCAACTGTTGAGGGTGGAGCGTTGGTGTTCTGGGAGAGCAAATCGGATGAGGGCGAGCCCGTCGAACTGGCGAGGATCGATCTCGATACTGTCGTAGTCGGATTCGTGAGCACCAAAGGAGTGCGGTCATACCGCTTTGCCGCGTTAGCACTTCAGCTCCCCGAAGTGCTACTCGAACTCCCGATTGCTCAGCCCGTTCCGACCGGTTTTCGGCCCCTTGATCCTGCGCAGTCGACGCACATGGATCAACTGCGAAAGTCTTCAGGCGAATTGATCCTGCGGGAGCGACCATAGCGGCGATCGTGCGGAGTGCTGGTGACGGGCGCGCGACCCATGTGACAAGCACTTCCGTGATCTCGACCCATCAGAGTGAGGTGAAATGATCGTCTTCAGTCTTATAGCGGGGGTAGCCGGTGTCCTTGCGATTGCCTTCCGACGTTCTCTCGCCGAACTCCTTGCCGTGACAATCGAGACGAAGCGGACGCCCCTGCCCAGAGACTCCGCACAGAAGTCGACGCCAAGCTTCTTCGTGTTCTACGGGTGCTCGCTCCTCCTCATCAGCGTCATTGTCCTGACCGCGGCAATCCTGAAGGTCGGCGCGTGACCCGAACCAACACGCGGCTTCGGATTCGCGAGGCGCGGGTCGTGCGATTCACGGGAGGCTGAAGGCGATTGTCCAGGTTCCGTGTTCTCGTGCCAGTAGCGGTAGGGGGTGCTGCTGTCGCACTCCTCATCGTCGTGGCGCTCGTCCGCTCGTCGACTTCGTCAGGCACGCCGGACCTCTGGGTGCCGCTCTGGGGTGCGCTCACCGCCATCGGACTGTGCGCCGCCGTCGGCCTCGCGGTGCTCCTACCGGGCCGCCTCGCCTTTCGCGTGATGACGCGCGAACGGTCCGGCACGGGCGTCCGCTTCATCGCCGCCCGCGACAGATCGATCCACGAAGCCTGGACTCGCTACGGCACTGGTGCGTCCGACAGCCCCCACGTGTTCACGCCCGTCCACGTGGGCTCGAACGGGATCGAACTGTGGTGGGGCGGCACCGCAGCGAGGCCGGTCGCCGTGATCCCCGCATCCGATGTCGCGAGCGTCGGAGTCGGCTACGCCGCACTCGCGACCACCAGTCCTGTGCACGTGCTCGAAATCACCGTCACGGGGCTGGCTGAACCCGTGCGGCTCGCGCCGCTTGGCCGCACAGGCATCTTGACCCGCGGCGGGACAGCGACCTCGACGCTGGCCGCCGAGATCTCGGCCGTGCTGAGCGCAGCGACGGCAGCCGAAGACGGCAGGATGTGACCATGGCACGAAACGCCGACCCCGCAACCGGCAATGCCGTGTACTTCGCCGCCCTCGGCATCATCGGGGCCGGCTCGACGATCCTCGCCCTGAGCCACGCGACGCAGTCCGAGGCCATCGACCGGCTGACGACGATTCTCGGCCTGGTCGTCGGGTCTCTGGCGATCTACGGCCTGGCCGTGGGACTCATCTCGGCCTGGTCGTGGTCGGCGGCCCGCGCGGTGGCGACAGAGACACCGGATGCGGTCATCGTGCGAGCCGGAGCATCACCCCACCTCAGGCGGCTGCTCGACGAGGACAGGACGATGCGCTCGGTGCTTGCTGCCCGGCGACCGCTGGGCCGATACTTCCTTCTGGTCGTGACGCCCGACGGGCTGCAAGTCAGGCACGGTGGGCGTGAGCCCGCCGACGCGGTGATGGATGCGGCGAGCGTGGTGAGCGTGACAGCAGGCACCACGAGAGAGGGGCTCTGGACCCTACGCGCGCTCTGGTTAGCGATCGTGGTGGATGGCCAGGCGCGGGAGTTTCCGGTGGTGATGTGGGCTCGGTTCGGGGTCTTCTCAGCGAGCTCCGCTGTCGTGGAGACCGCCGCCCGCCGGGTTCGATTGGCCCTCGTGTGACCGCGCCAGAAGCGAGGCAGCTCCAGCCCCAGCCCCAGCGCCATCGCGCGCGCCGAGCCGGCCGGCCATGGGTCATCCCGACGTTGACCGCCGCGATCTCCCTCGCCTGCGCGCTCATCGCCTACGCGCGCATCCCCGCCGTAGCCCGCGGGGTCGTCTGGGCAGAGGACGGGCGCTTCTTCCTCGAGCAACGGTACGACCTCGGCATGCTGGGCAGCCTCTTCCACGTCTACCAGGGCTACCTGCAGTTCGTGCCCCGCCTCGTGACCGACGCCGCCACCGCGATCGCACCGTTGTCGGACTACGGCCTCACCGTCACGAGGCTCATCTGCCTCCTCACCGGTGCCATCGCGGGTCTCGTGTTCCTCCTCAGTCGAGACGTCGTCTCGTCGCTCTGGGCGCGTGCGACTCTCGCCCTGATCACCGTGCTCGCCCCGATGCTGCCTTTCGAGGTGCTGGGCAACTCCGCGAACATCCACTGGCTGTGCCTCTGGCTGGCACCGTGGCTGCTGCTGTTCCGACCGAGTCGATGGTGGCAGTCGGCGATTCTGGCGGCCCTCATGATGGCGACGGTCTTGACCGAGATCCAGGCGCTGCTGTTCCTTCCGCTCGTCGCGTTCCAGATCCGGCACAAGAAGACCTGGCCGGTCGGGGCAGCTCTTCTCGTGGGCGGCGCGGCTCAGGTGATCGGCACCCTGATCTCGCCGCGTGATCCCAGCTCGGGACCGCCCATGACGGCCCTCAATGCGCTTCTCGGTTATGTTCAGAACGTTCTCGTCGGAGGGATGACCGGCTCCGCCGCCGACACCGGGCAGCTGCTCACGACCTACGGATGGGCCATCGGGCTCGTCTTCGCGCTGCCGTTCGTGCTCGCCGCCGGGCTCATAGCCGCGCGATCGCGGTGGCCCGACTACCCGGGTTTTCTCGCCCTGCTCGCGGGCGCGACCGTCACCTGGGTCGCGAGCGCCGTGGCGAACGCGGGCCCGCGACTGCTCTACTCGGAACAGACGCAGGAGCAGCTGGCATCGGTGTTCATCCTCCGATACGGTCTGGTGCCCTCCATGTTCTTGCTGGCACTCGTGGTGCTCGCCGCCGACAAGCTCCTCGCCTTCCGATCGATCGCGGTCAGGGTGCTGGGTGCCGTGGTGCTGGTCGCGTGCGTCGCGGTGCAGCTGCTGAACTTCACCGCGCCGGTCACTCGCCGCGACGACGGCCCGGCCTGGGGGACGGGCTACGCCGCCGCGCTGGAGAGCTGCCGCGCCGGCGCCTCGGAGGCCACGATCCCCACGGCACCGGAGGGATGGGACGCCGTGCTTCCTTGCGACCTGATTCTGGGCCGAACGGCGACCCCTGCCGCTGTCGCTGAGGCATCAGGACCGGGCTCGCCCTCGTCGCCGACACCCGCCGGCGGCGACCTCTGGCCGGACGGCGCCTCGCCGGACACGCCTCGCTGCACAGACGCGAGTGCGGCCACGGTCGCCGCCGTGAACGCCACCATCACCACCCCGCAGCCGGGTGAAGCCGCCTCGGTCGGCAGCCTCCGCGCGCATCCAGACCCCGACGCCGCCGTCTGGATTCTCACCGGCCACCTCTCGACCGACTTCGGAGCGACCGTCGAAGTCGCCTGGGCGACCACGGCCGATCCGACCACGCCGAGCTTCACCGGCACCCTGCGCAGCGTGGGCGAGGCCGCCGCGACGATCTCGACCGCGCCCGCCATCTCGCTCGTCGTGAACAACCCTGACGGCAGCGGCATCCCCGAGGACTCCTGCCACTGATCGCGTCAGCCGATCCGCCGCTACGCCCCGACCGTGCCGCGCGTCCTGGCCAGGCGCACCCAGAGCGGGATGGAGGCGAAACCCGTGCCCAGCCCGATGAGCAGCAACAGGGTGAGGCCCCAATCGGGTGCGCCGGATCCGTCCGATCGCTGGCAAGAGATTCCCACCGGCCACCAGCCCGTGCGAGCCTCGGTCGCCTCCAAGACGCCGTCGATCACCACAGTCGGGCATTCGTACCCGTGGCTGTAGAACAGGTACAGGAACAGCATTCCGGCGGCCATGGCGGCGACGACCGACAGGATCACGGCGATCCCCTGAGCCATCGGTCCGGAAAGGGGCACGCCTCCAGTATCCGCCGGCACCGCACCAGTGCGAAGCCGCAGGCCTACAGCAGGCTGCCGCCCGAGACCTCGATGCGCTCGGCCGTCACCCACCGCATCCCGACGGAAGCGAGGGCGGTGATCGCGTCGGCGATCTCGTCGGGCTGCCCGACCCGGCCGAGAGCGGTGTGGGCCGCGAGAGTGCTGCGCAGCTCGGGGTCGTCGCGCATGGCGCCGCCGTTGAAGTCGGTGGCCGTCGGGCCGGGCGCGATGCTGTTGATGCGGATGCCGCGGGGCCCGAGCTCCACGGCCAGGCTGCGGGTGAGCGCCTCGACCGCGGTCTTGGAGGCGGCGTAGAGCGAGGTCGCGGGGCTCACGTGCCGGGTGAGTGAGGTGGAGACGTTGATGATGCGTCCTCCCTGCCCGATGAGCGGCACCAGGGCCTGGATGAGGAAGAACGTGCCGCGCAGGTTGGTGCCGATGAGCGTGTCGAAGTCGGCGACGGTCGCGTCTTCGAGGCGGCCGAAGAGGCCGATGCCCGCGTTGTTCACGAGCACGTCGATCGTGGTGGCGTTCCATCGCATGTCGATCTGCTGGCGGAGCGCGGTCACGAAAGCGGGGAAGGACTCGACCTCGGCGAGATCGAGTCGTAGAGCGAGCGCGTCTCCACCCGCATCCTGGATCGCGGCCACCACGCGATCGGCCTCGTCGGACCCGCCGCGGTGGGTGAGCACCACCCGGAAACCCGCCGCCGCGAGCGCCAGCGCCGTCGCGCGCCCGAGTCCGCGGTTGGCGCCCGTGACGGTGGCGATCTTCGGGGTGGGAGCGGTGGAGTCGGTGGGCCCAGTGGGCTCGGTCATCGTGGGTCTCCTTCGGGGGTGGCGCGGTCGGACTCTTCCAGGTCGGGGAAGCGGATGCTGACCAGCGGGCTCACCGCAACCCACTCCTCGACGGGTTCGACGGGCTGGCGGATGCCGGCAGGGTTCCACGGCTGATTGAGGTCGTCGACGATCGCCGAGAACACGGCGGTTCGGCGGGCCCGGTCGAGCACCGGGGTGCCGATGGCGCGGAGGTCTGCCCGCACGCCGTGCTTGAGGTGGAACAGGAACTCCGGGTTGGCGAGGATGTTCGCGTACCAGCTCCGCGATGCGGGCGACGTGCTGAGGTACACCTGCTCGTCCACCCGGTAGAACCACACCTCGATGCGGCGGGCGCGACCCGTGCGGGCTCCGGTGGTGGTGATGTCGATCGTACGTTCCCGGGCGCGTGAAGCCGGGGTGATGGCGAGCGCCTGCGCGATTCGCGGATCCATCATGCTCCTAAGTAAGTATCTATTTACTTATAGGCTAGGCGCGGAGAGCGGAGCTGTCAAACGGCAGTGGGAGGGGTTGGCATGGTCCAGCGAGATGCGGAGGCGACGAGGGCGCGCATCCTGGCCGCCGCGGTGGCCGAGTTCGCCGCCCACGGGCACTCGGGTGGCAGGGTCGATCGCATCGCGAGCGACGCCGGCAGCAACGTGCGCATGATCTACGCCTACTTCGGCAACAAGAGCGGCCTCTTCGACGCCGCTCTCACGCACGCGATCGAGAGCATGGCGCAGGAGGTGCCGCCGCGCGCCGACGATCTCGCGGCGTGGACAGGCGAGCTCTTCGACTTCCACCAGCGCCGCCCCGAGGTGCTGCGCATCTGCCTCTGGGCGCAGCTCGAGCGTCCCGAGTCGGCGTCGGAACCCCTCGAAACTTACCTCGCCAAGGCCGAGGCCGTGCGGATGCGCGTGCCGGCAGTGTTCACGGCGGTCGACCTGCTCGTCATGATCTACGCCATCGCCCAGGCGTGGCAGCTCGCGCCCGCCGGCCTGCTCGCCACCGACCCCTCCGCCACCCCTGAGTCGCGCCGCGCGGCAGCCGTCGCGGCGGTCGACCGCTTGCTCGGTCAGGGGCGCGTAGGTTCTGCATAGGATTCCGGGGTGGCATCGACACTATGCACACGCCACCCCGGATTCTTATGCAGAACCGTGTGCGTGAGGCGAGCGACGGGGTGGGTGGAAATCGCCAGAGGGGTGATGCGCTGGGGTGGGGGGATGCGGCAAAGTGGGGGTATGGCCAGTTACGACGATCCCGCGACCGCTGCTCTGCGGCTGAGCAACGCCGATCGCGACGCTGCCGTGTCGGCGTTGTCGCGTGCGCTCGCCGACGGGCGGATCACCGCTGACGAGTTCACCGAGCGGTCGGCCTCGGCCCGCGCCGCCGTCACGCGCGGCGACCTCGCGCCGCTGTTCGCCGATCTGCCCGACACCGTGCACGAGGGTGAGCCCGCGCCGGCCTCGGGCTTCCAGCCCGCCGCGCCGGCGGCGGCCCCGGCCGCGCCAGCGCCGCGCGACGACTACGACTCCGCCCGGCGTCGCCCCCTCTGGGGCAGCGCCGGTGTCGTGATCGTGAGCATCATGCCGTTCATCGCGCTCGGCCTGTTCTTCCTCTGCGGGTACTTCATCCCCGACGGCTTCCGCTGGTCGTGGATCTTCTTCGCCCTCATCCCCATCGCCGGCATCGTCGTGTACGGCGCCGGCAGCCGCCGCAGCACCCCGTAGCGCTCGGTCGCGGCCCGCCGCGCGGGCCGCACCCCCCGAAAACACCCCCTTGACACACCTCCACGCCATCCTGTTTTATCGATTTAGTAAATTGTGTATCTCGCGGCCAAGATGCATTTCCGACGACGAAGTCAGGATGGTATCGAATGTCACCCACACGCCAGAGGGCACGCGCATCGCAGCGCGTGCGCCGCACCACCGCGGTCACCGCAGGGCTCGCCCTGTGCGCCACCGCGCTCACCGTCCCCGCACTCTCCACCCCCGCTTACGCCGACCCGCCCGTCTCCCCGGGCCCGCTCGCCGAGGGCGACGTCATCTACCAGGTGCTCGTCGACCGCTTCAAAGACGGCGACCCCACCAACAACGACCAGGGCGACGGCGAGTACGACCCCGACGACCTCGGTTTCTACCACGGCGGCGACTGGGCCGGCCTCACCGAGGAGCTCGACTACATCGCCGGCCTCGGCGTGACCGCCATCTGGCTCTCCCCGGTCTCCGAGCAGCAGCCGCTCTCGCGCGACGGCCTCGAGGCCAGCTACCACGGCTACTTCACGAAGGACTTCGCCACCCCCAACGAGCATTTCGGCGACACCGCAGAGCTGCAGGAGCTCATCGACACCGCCCACGGTCTCGGCCTCAAGATGATCCTCGACGCCGTGCCCAACCACACGGCCGACTACCTGGCCGGCACCTCGACCACCTATTCGCCCTCCACGTACAAGCCGGCCGCGCCGCTCGACGACCCGTCCTATTTCCACCACAACGGGGACTGCCTCTTCAACGGTCTCGAGACCCAGACGCAGATCGAGAACTGCGACCTGGGTGGCCTCGACGACCTCGACCAGTCCGATCCCGACGTCAACGACTACCTCATGGAGACCTACAAGGACTGGGTCGACATGGGCTTCGACGGCATCAGGGTGGATGCGGCCCGCTCGGTTCCGAAGGACTGGCTGGAGGACTTCGAGACCGAGATGGGCGTGCCCACCTTCGGCGAGGTGTTCGTCGGCGACGTCGACTACGTGTCGGAGTACCAGGACTCGGAGTGGGGCGTGCTCGACTTCCCCTACTTCTTCACCGTGCGCGAGGCCTTCTCGGCCGACACCGACATGAACGCCCTCGGCGACCTGTTCGACCAGGACTACAAGTACTCCAACCCGAACCGGCTCGAGACCTTCCTCGACAACCACGACCGGGCGCGCTTCCTCACCTGGGCCGACGACAACTACCAGCGACTGCGCTCCGGGCTCACCTTCCTGCTCACGAGCCGCGGCGTGCCCGTCATCTACTACGGCACCGAGCAGGCGGATGACGGCAACGGCAACCCCTACGAGGTTCCGATCGCGAACAAGGACAACCGTAAGGACATGACCACGTTCGACGACGACTCCAACCTCTACAACCACATCCAGCGCCTCACCACCATCAAGGCGGCCTACCCCGCCCTGCAGGTGGGCACCCAGCGCGAGATGTGGTCGGACACCTCGGTGTACGGCTTCTCGCGCCGCGTCGACACCACCGGGGCGGAGGCCATCACGCTGTCGTCGAACTCGTGGAGCACCCAGACCCGCACCATCCCGCTGCGGTCGGAGAGCTCCATCACGGTCGGCACCGTGCTCACCAACCTCATGAACACGAGCGACACCGTCACGGTGACCTCGGGCGGGGTGACGGGCAAGCAGATCAGTGTGAGCCTCGGCGAGCACGAGTCGAAGGTGTACGCCCCCGGCACCCCGGTGTCGAGCTACTCGCCCGAGGCGCGCAACACCACGAAGATCCGCGTGCACTACAACGTGGGTCTCGGGCACTCCATCGCCATCCGCGGCGACGAGTACCCCTTCACCTGGACGGCGGGGCGCGGCGCACGCAACGTGGCCTCCGACGTGTGGGAGTTCGAGGTGGAGCGCATCCCCGACGGCGAGACCTTCGAGTTCAAGGCGCTCATCGACGACACCACGTGGTCGACGGGCTCCAACTTCACCGGGACGGGCGGAGACGTGATCGACGTCTATCCGACCTTCTGACCCGGAACCCAGCCCCCGTCCGGGCGGCGCGGCCGCGAACGGCGCCGCCCGGACGGGCCACCCAGCCTCCTGACCCGAAAGCCCGCATCCGTGAACACGACAACCACCGGCACCGATACCGCTAGCGCGACCGGCGGCCTCGCCGCCAGCACCGCCACCACCGCACCCCCGGCACCCACCCCGCCCGCACCCTGGTGGCGCGACGCCGTCGTCTACCAGATCTACGTGCGCTCCTACCGCGACTCCTCCGGCGACGGCATCGGCGACCTCGCCGGCATCCGCGACGGCCTCGACGACATCGCCCGCCTCGGCGTCGACGCCGTGTGGCTCAACCCCTGCTACGTCTCGCCGCAGCGCGATCACGGCTACGACATCTCCGACTACTTCGACATCGACCCCGCCTACGGCACCGTGGCCGACCTCGAACAGCTCGTCGAAGCCGCCCACGAGCGGGGCATCCGCGTGCTGATGGACCTCGTGGCCAACCACTGCTCCCTCGAGCACGCCTGGTTCCAGGATGCGCTGGCCGCGAGCCCGGGCAGCGCCGAGCGCGAGCGCTTCCTCTTCCGTGACGGTCGCGGCCCCGGCGGCGACACCCCGCCGAACAACTGGCAGAGCGTCTTCGGCGGCCCGGCGTGGACCAGGGTGGTGGAGGGCGACGGCCGGCCGGGCCAGTGGTACTTCCACGCCTTCGACTCCGGCCAGCCCGACTTCAACTGGCGGAACCCCGAGGTGGCCGACTACTTCGACCGCGTGCTCGACTTCTGGTTCGCCCGCGGCGTGGACGGCTTTCGCATCGACGTGGCCCACGGTCACGTGAAGAGCGCCGAACTCGCCGACTGGCCGGGCGCCGACGACGGCACCGGCGGCCACAACTACGCCATGTGGGACCAGCCCGAGGTGCACGAGATCTACCGCTCCTGGCGCGCGCTCGGCGAACGGCACCCCGAGCCGAAGTACTTCGTGGGCGAGATCTGGGTGCCCTCGATCGAGAGCCTCGGCGCCTACCTCCGCCCCGACGAGCTGCACCAGGCCTTCAACTTCGACCTGCTCGTGCAGCCCTGGCACGCCGAACGGATGCGCGCGGCCGTCACCGCGGGGCTCGCGCAGGGCACGGCCACGGGCGGCGCCCCGGCCTGGGCGCTCGCCAACCACGACGTGCACCGCGCCACCACCCGCTACGGCCAGGAGCAGCACCTCGGCGCCCCCGACCCCACCGACATGATCTCGGCCGCCCGCCGCACGGGCGCCGTCGACGTGGAGCTCGGGATGCGCCGCGCCCGCGCCGCCGCCTTCCTCCTTCTCGCCCTCCCGGGCACCGCCTACCTCTACCAGGGGGAGGAGCTCGGCCTTCCCGAGGTGCTCGACCTGCCACCGGATGCGCGCCAAGACCCGATCTGGCTGCGCTCGGGCGGCGAGGAGATCGGCCGCGACGGCTGCCGCGTGCCCCTGCCCTGGCAGGCGGGCGCCGCGAACTTCGGCTTCACGCCGGAGGGTTCCGACGCGTCGCCGTGGCTGCCGCAACCCGGCTGGTTCGACGCGTTCGCGGTGGATCGGCAGCGGTCCGACCCCGCCTCCACGCTCAGCCTCACCGAGGAGCTGCTGCGGCTGCGTCGATCGCTCTTCTCGACAACCGCCACCCCTGCGCTCGAGTGGCTCGAGCATCCCGACCCTCACGTGCTCGCCTTCCGGCGCGGCGACGGCGTCTGCGTCGTGAATTTCGGCGACGCCGCCGTCACGGTGCCCGCCGACTGGGCGGTTCGCCCGGTGCTCCACTCCGCACCGCCCATCCCTGCCGCCACCCACAGCGGCCCCCACGACCCCGGACCCGGCGAGGCCTACCTCGTCGAGCCCGACAGCGCGGCCTGGTTCGCGCGACACCCCACGGCCGCCGACGCGGAGGCGACCGCCGGGGCGCACCACGGAGTCGACGACGACTCGCACCCCTCCCCTCACCACCCCGCAGGCGCCTGAGCCCGCGATCACACCAAGGAGCAACGATGCACCGCACACCACTCACACTCGCCGCGATCGGGGCCGCGGGCCTGCTCGCCCTCACGGGCTGCAGCGCCTCGGGCGGCGACGGCGGAGGTACCACCGAGGTCACCGTGTGGCACTACTGGGACGGCACCAACGCCGACACCTTCGACGCCATGGTCGACGAGTACAACTCCTCGCACCCCGGCGTGGAGATCAGCACCTCCCAGGTGCCCAACGCCGACTTCCTCACGAAGCTGCGCGCCTCGGCGACCTCGAAGACCCTGCCCGACCTCGCCATCGGCGACCTCGTGTGGGTGCCGCAGATCGAGCAGATCGGCAGCCTCGCCGACCTCACCCCGTACATCCCGGCCGACACGCTCGCCGACATCACGCCGGCGCTCACCTCGTTCGGCACGATCGACGGCAAGCAGGTGTCGGTGCCGGTCTCGGCCAACAACCTGGCCTACATGTACAACAAGACCCTCTTCGAGGAGGCCGGCCTCGACCCCGAAGACCCGCCCACCACCTGGGAGGAGCTGATGGCCGACGGCAAGGCCGTGCTCGAGAAGACGGGCCTGCCGGGCTACGACCTGTTCACCCAGGCCGGCGACAACGGCGAGGGTCTCACCTGGAACTTCCAGGTGAACCTGTGGCAGGCCGGCGGCGAGTTCCTCACCGAGGACAACTCCGCCGCCGCCTTCAACACCCCCGAGGGCGAGAAGGCGCTGCAGTTCTGGGTCGACCTCATCGAGTCGGGCGTGAGCCCGTACGCCAAGTGGGGCGAGTTCGAGAAGGGCCAGGGCGGCTCCGCCCAGGAGGGCTCGTGGATGGTGGGCATCTGGGCCGCCGACCCGCCCTTCGAGTTCGGCACGGCGAAGGCGCCGTACCCCTCCGACGGGGTGCCGGCCACGAACCTCGGCGGCGAGCAGGCCATGGTGTTCGACAACTCCGACGAGACCACCGAGGCCGCGGCCGACTTCCTCAGCTGGTTCCTCGAGCCCGAGCAGGTCACGAGCTGGAGCGAGCAGACCGGCATGCTGCCCGTCACCACCTCGGTCGCCACGAGCGACGACTACCTCGGCTGGGTGGAGGAGACCGAGCCCCGGCTGCTGCCCTACGTGGAGCAGATGGCCGACGCCCACGCCCGCCCCAACACCCCGCTCTACCCGAAGATCTCGATGGCCTTCGCCACGGCGATCGAGACGGCGCTGAGCGGCGACGCCACCGTGCAGGAGGCGCTCGACGCCGCCGAGGCCGCGGTCGACGACGTGATCGAGCAGGGCTGAGCGGCTCCGTGGCCGTGATCGAATCGGGCACCCGTCCCGGTCGCGCTGGCGGCCGGGGCGGGGCTCCCCCCTCCCACCCCCGCGACGAGGGCCGGATGCGCGGCGCGCGCCGCGAGCGCTACGCCCGCGACGAGGTGCTCACCGCCGCCCTCTTCCTCCTGCCCGCCCTGGCCGTGATCGGCGTCTTCGTCGTCTACCCGATCGTCGCGGCGGGCCAGATCAGCCTCACCTCGTGGAACGGCTTCGACCCCGTGAAGGAGTTCATCGGGTTCGACAACTACGTGCGGCTGTTCAACGACCCCGAGTTCTGGAACAGCCTGCTGGTCACCTGCGTCTACGCCGTCGGCGTGTGCGTGCTCTCGGTGGCCACGGGGCTCGCCATCGCCCTGCTGCTCGACGCCCCGCTGCGTGGTCGCGGGTTCTACCGCGGCATCTATTTCCTGCCCGCGGTCACCTCCTCGGTGGCCGCCGCCATCGTGTGGAAGTACATGCTCGACCCGGCCGGCTTCGTGAACGGCCTGCTCGCCCTCGTGGGCATCGACGGCCCCGACTGGCTGCAGGACCGCTGGCTCGCGCTCGGTGCCCTCACCGCCCTCACGGTGTGGAAGAACTTGGGCTTCAACGCCATCCTCTACCTCACGGCCCTGCAGGCGCTGCCTCAGGGCGTGTTCGAGGCCGCCCAGCTCGACGGCGCCGGGTTCTGGCACCGGCTGCGGCACCTCACCATCCCGCTGCTCGCGCCCATGACCTTCTTCGTGGTGGTGCAGGCGCTCATCACGAGCTTCCAGGCCTTCGACCTGGTCTACGTGCTCACGGGAGGGGGCCCGCAAGGCGGCACCGAGGTGCTCGGCATGCTCATGTACCGCGAGGCGTTCCGGCTCGGCGACTTCGGCTACGGCACCTCGATCGCCTTCGTCACGCTGGCGCTCGTGCTGGGCGTCTCGCTCGTGAACTGGCGTGTCTCGGGCGCCGGGAAGTCGTCGCTGCGATGAGGCGCGCGACCCGCTTCACCGTTCTGCGGCAGGCGGTGCTGATCGCCGGCAGCGCCTTCGTGATCGTGCCGTTCCTGTGGATGTTCACCACCTCGCTGCAGTCCCGCGCCGAGACCTACACGAACACCTCCATCCTGCCCACCTCATGGCACTGGGAGAACTACGCGAAGGCCTGGGAGGCGGCGCCGTTCGGCCAGTACTACCTCAACAGCATCGTGATGGCGGTGGGGATCGTGGCCGGCCACCTCGTGCTCGACGCGTTCGCCGCCTACGCCTTCGCGCGGCTGCGGTTCCCGTTTCGCAACGCCCTGTTCGTCATCCTGCTCGCCGCCCTGATGGTGCCCACCTTCGTCACCATCATCCCGGCCTACGCCATCGTGGCCGACCTGGGCTGGATCGACACCTACTGGGCGCTGATCGTGCCGCGGCTGGCCGACGTGTTCGGCATCATCCTGCTGCGGCAGTTCTTCTCCACCATCCCCGTCGAGCTCGAAGACGCGGCCCGCATCGACGGCTGCAGCCGCATCGGCACCTTCTTCAGGGTGATCGTGCCGCTGTCGACGCCGGCGTTCGCCACCCTCGCCATCTTCAGCTTCCTGTTCGCGTGGAACGACTTCCTCTGGCCGTTGCTCGTGACCAACACGGATGAGGTCAGGACGATCCAGATCGGCCTCGCCTCGTTCGTGGGCCGCTACGGCACCTCGTGGAACTACCTCATGGCCGGCACCCTCACCGCGACGATCCCGAGCATCGTCGTCTTCCTCTTCTTCCAGCGCGCCCTGGTGCGCGGCATCGCCACGACAGGACTCAAGGACTGATGAGCACACCCGACTGGGTCGCCGACGCGACCTTCTACCAGATCTTCCCCGAGCGCTTCGCGAACGGCGACCCCTCGCTCGACCCGCCGGGCGTCGTGCCGTGGAACGCCGAGCCCACCCGGGAGAACTTCTTCGGGGGAGATCTCGCCGGCATCACCGCCCACCTCGACCACATCGAGTCGCTCGGCGCGAACGCCCTCTACCTCACGCCGATCTTCGAGGCCGACACCAACCACCGCTACGACGCCAAGGACTACTTCGCGATCGACCACCGGCTCGGCGACCTCGCCGCCTTCCAGACCTTTCTCGCCGCGGCGCACGAGCGGGGCATGCGGGTGGTGCTCGACGCGGTGCTCAACCACTGCGGCGACGGCCACTGGGCCTTCCGCGACGTGGTGGAGAAGGAGCGCGACTCGGCCTACGTGAACTGGTTCTCGGTGGAGGGGTTCCCGGTCACCGCGCATCCGGTGCCCAACTACCGCACCTGCTCGGGCTGCTACTACCTGCCCAAGTGGAACGCCTACAACCCCGAGGTGCGCGACCACCATCACCGGGTGGCGCGGTACTGGATCGAGCAGGGCATCGACGGCTGGCGGCTCGACGTGCCCTACTTCATCAACCACAGCTTCTGGCGCGGGTTCCGCGAGGTGGTGAAGGAGCAGGGCGACGACCTCTACATCGTGGCGGAGGAGTGGCGCGAGCCCGAGGAGTGGCTGCAGGGCGACCTGGCCGACGGCACCATGAACTACACGCTGCGCGACCTCGTGCTGGGTTTCACCGCCGACCGCTCGGTGACGGCGGCGGAGTTCGCCGAGGGGATGAACCGGCTCACCGACCGCATCCCCGAGGGTTACCGCACCGGCATGCTCAACCTGCTCGGCAGCCACGACACCGAGCGGGTGCTCACCCGGCACGGTGGCGACCGGGCGGCGGCGCTGCTCGCCTACACCCTGCTGTTCTCGGCCGAGGGGGCGCCGATGATGTACTACGGCGACGAGGTGGGGCTGGTGGGCGAGAACGATCCCGGTTGCCGGGGGGCCATGCCCTGGGACGAGTCGGTGTGGGATGCGGGGCTGCTCGCCGGGGTGCGCGCGCTCGGGGCCGAACGGCGGGCGACGCCGGCGCTGCGCCGGGGCTCGCAGCGGGTGTCGGCGATCGGCGGCGATACTGTAGTGGTGACTCGGAGGATGCAGGACGGCGAGACCGCGGTGCGGATCGTGAACCGCGGGGGCGCCGTCGAGGTGCCGCTCACCGAGTTGCCTCCGCTGGCCGCGGGTGAGAGCTGGGGGGTGGCGGGCGACGCCGTGCTCGTGCCCGCCGGGTCGTCGGTGCTGCTCACCGCGCGGACGGACGCGGCTCGGGCGGACTCCGCGCGGACGGACGCCGCATGAGCGCCCGCAACCGCCGCGTCACCATGCAAGACGTGGCCGACCGCGCCAACGTGTCGAAGACCGCGGTGTCGCTGGCGTTCAACAACTCCACGCGGCTCTCCGAGGCCACCGTGAAGAACATCCTCGAGGTGGCCGCCGAGCTCGGCTACGCCCAAGACCCGGCCGCGCGCATGCTGCGCACCCGCCGCACCGACAGCCTCGGCCTGCTGCTGCCGCAGCAGCTCGACCGGGTGCTCGAGAACCCCTACTACACGCAGTTCCTCCAGGGCATCGGCCAGACCTGCCAGCGCGAGGGCTTCACCCTGCTGCTCGCGCCGCCGCTGCGCGGATCGATGCTGAAGACCATCCCCTACGCGGCCGTCGACGGGTTCATCGTGAGCGGGCTGGAGCACGACCGAGGTGAGGTCGACGCGTTGCGGCAGCGGCGCATCCCGTTCGTTCTCGTCGACAGCGAGCTGCACGGCGACGTTCCCTCGGTCGAGATCGACGACAGCGAGGGCATGGAGAACCTCGTCACCCACCTGCTCGACCTCGGGCACCGGCGCATCGCGCTCGTCGCCTTCGAGTCGGGCACGGGTGGCGGGCACCGCGGGTGGCGCGGGCCGGTGCTGAGGCGGATGCAGGGGGCGATCGCCGCTCTCGCTGCGCTCGACCTCACGCCGGAGAGCCCCGGCATCACGCTCATCGAGGTGGCGTGCACGCGGGCGGGGGGTGCCCAGGCGTTCCAGCAGCTGTGGAGCGCGCCCGAGGGGGAGCGGCCGACCGCCATCGTGACGTTCAGCGACATCATCGCGCTCGGTGTGCTCGACGCGGCCCGTGAGGCCGACGTGTCGGTGCCGGGTCAGGTGTCGGTGAGCGGGTTCGACGACACGGTCGCGGCGAACTGGGCGTCGCCCTCGCTCACCACGGTGCGGCAGCCGATCGAGACGAAGGGCCGCCTCGCCGCCGAGTATCTCGTGGAGGCGATCTCGTCGACCGGCGAGCCGCCCGTGCACCACCAGCGGCTGCACACCGCGCTGCTCGTGCGCGACTCCACCGGCCCGGTGCCGAAGGGCGCCTGACCCCTACTCCTCCACGCCCGCACGCACGAGGATCGGCAGGTGGTCGCTCTCGCCCTGCGGCAGCGTGTCGATCGAGTCGATGCGCGTGTGCGCCGAGGTGACGAAGTCGAAGTGCCCCTTGAAGTACTTGTAGCGCGCGTAGGTCGGCTTGTCGCTGAACGACAGCAGGTAGCCCGACTCCTCCATGCGCTCGCTGAGGCTCGAGCGGAACCAGGGGTAGTTGTAGTCGCCCACCATCACGGTCGGCAGCCCCGGCCCCATCACGCGCAGCTCGTGGTGCGCCGCCGCGATCTGCTTGCGGCGCAGCGAGTTCGACGCGGTGAGCGGCGCGGCGTGGAAGGAGCCCACGAGGATCTCCTTCTCGATCTCGCGGTCGAACAGCTTCGCGGCGAGCAGGCGCTCGTGCGCCGGCGCCATCACGCGGTCGTGCATCGACTTGCGCAGCGCGAACACCCGGGTGGCCTGCAGCTCGAAGCGCGACTCGCGGTGGTAGACGGCGAGGCCGAGGCGGTTGGTCTTGGTGGAGTCGGCGAGCACGAGGTGCTTGATGCGCTCGGGCATGTCGTCGGTGTCGCACTCCTGCAGGCAGAGGATGTCGACGTCGTAGAGCGAGGCGAGATCGTTCAGCTCACCGCTGGCGTGGTGTTTGCGCAGGTTGTAGCTGACGATGTTCAGTTCGCGTGCCATGTCGTTCGTTGCTCGCACCTTCTGTTGCGGGGGCTGTCGGGATGACCCGGCTGACGATGTTGCGGTAGCGACGTCATTCTGGCACGACGGGGTTGCCGTCGCCTGAACTGTCAGTGTGTGAATCTTCTCAGAACGCCCGCGAGGTCGGTCGGCTCCTCCTCGGCCGGCAGCGCGCGGCTCTGCACCGAGCCGATGTGCGCGTCGACGAGCGCCTCGGCAGCGGCCGCATCCCCACGGCGCAGGGCGGCCACGAGCTCGACGTGCTCGGCGAGGCTCTCGTCTTGCGGGTGCGCCACCCCGTAGACGGCCAGGATGAGCGTGGTGCGGCCCACCACCTCGAACACGTAGCGGCGCAGCAGCGAGTTGCCGGTCGTCTCGGCGAGCAGGATGTGGAACTCGGCTCCCAGCCGCACGGAGCGCTTGTGGTCGCCTGCCTCGCTGGCCTCGCGCTCGGCGTCGATGTGGGTCGTGAGGGTCTCGTCGAGCTCGGGCGTCCAGCGCTGCGCGACGAGGCGCACGACCTCGCGCTCGAGGGCGCGGCGCACCTCGAAGGCCTCCCGCGCGTCGTCGGGGCTCGGCTGTGCGACCGTCGCCGACTTCGTCTTGCCCACGTCGACCAGGCCTTCGGCCGACAGTCGGGCCAGAGCGGAGCGGATGAGGGTGCGGCTCACCCCGAAGTGCACCCCGAGGTCTTCTTCGGGGAGCTTGGTGCCCGGCTTCAGCGCGTTCTCCATGATCGCCTCGCGCAGGGCCGAGTACGCGGTCGCGCTGCGATCGGACATGGGGCCAGTATACGGATGCGCGAAGCGCCGAACACTCTCAGGAATACGAAACATAGTGTTTACGTATACCAAAATCTGAATTCATGCATACTTAACGCATGACCGACACCCTGCTCTCCCCGCGCATCCTGGAGCTGCGCCTCAATCAGCAGCAGCGCGCCCTGCTCTCGCGCAGCGTGGCCGCGGGCGAGGCTGCGACGCTCGATGCGCTGGTCGAGCGCGCCCTCGCCGAGTCGCTCGCGGGTGAGTTCGCGCGGTTCCCGGTGCCCGCCTCCTCGGCGCGGCCCGAGGACTGGCGGTCGCGCATCCGCCACTCCGTCGGGGCCGAGCGGGAGCTGCTCGAGGAGATCGTGCTGCAGCCGGGTACCGGCAAGGCGCTCGAGGTGCCGGCCGGCGAGCTCGTGCGCATCGAGCAGATCGACGGGGCGCAGTGCGTCGACTTCAACTGCTTCAACCTGCACGACTACCGGGAGGCCTTCCACACCGGGCGCACCCGCACGCTGCACGGCATCAACCCGGGCGCCGGCGACTTCCTCTGGTCGGCGCCGCCGCGGGAGCGGGCGATGATGGCCATCGTCGCCGACACCGCGCACTGCAACGACGTGGTGTTCCCCCGCTGCAGCGCCAACCTCTACGAGAGCGTCTACGGCTTCGGGGTGCACACGAACTGCGCCGACATCCAGGCAGAGGCGCAGCGCGAGTACGGGCTCACGCCCGACGACGTGCACGACTCGTTCAACCTCTTCATGGCCACGGTCGTCGACGACGGGATGCCCGCGATCCGCCGGCAGGCCTCGGTGCCGGGCGACCACGTCGAACTGCTCGCGCTCATGGACGTGCTCGCGGTGCCCAACGTGTGCGGGGCCGACGTGATGCCCACGTCGAACTACGCCATCCGGCCCGTGCTCGTGCAGCGGTGGCGGGCGTCTGCGGCCGACCTCGAGGCGGTGCCGCCGCTCGTGGCCTACGACACGCAGCGCACGGTGGCGCAGTTCGCGCAGCCGCGCATCCGCTCGGAACGGGCGCTGCGGCGCGACCCGTCGTACGTTCCGGCGTTCGCGAACGCGCCCATCGCCTACGAGGGCGTTGCGGTGTCGCTGTCGGCCGCGGGCGCGTCGGCGCTCGAGGAGCTGTGGCGGCGGGAGTTGTACAGCGACGCCGGGGAGGCACTGCGCGACGTGGTGTTCAGCTGGTGGGCGGCGAGTCATCGTGGGTGAGGTGGGGGTCGCGGATGCGCGGGCAGGTGTGATCGCGGCCGGCGTCGGTGACGCAGTTGACGGCGGCGTCGGCGGTGTCGCCGGTCGCGCGGGCGGATTCGACGTCGACTTCGGGGAGCTCGGCGAGTACGAGCGCTACAAGCTCATGGCGAGTCTCATCGTGCCGCGGCCGATCGCGCTGGTCACCACGGTCGACGGCTCCGGGGCCGTGAACGCGGCGCCCTTCAGCATGTTCTGCATGCTGGGGGAGGAGCCGCCGCTGCTGCTCATCAGTCTCAACCGCGGCGGCGAGCACGGGCGCCGCGACACCGCGCGCAACATCGACGACACCGGCTCGTTCGTGGTGCACATGGTCGACGAGGCGCTCGCCGCGGCCGCCGACCGGTGCGGAGACACCCTGCCGCACGGCGTGAGCGAGCTCGCGGCCGTCGGCCTCGCGACACGGCCGTCGCTGCGGGTGTCGGCGCCCACGATCGCCGCGGCCCCGGTGGCCTTCGAGTGCGTGCTGCACGAGAAGCTCGACACCGCGAGCCGCGAGATCATCATCGGCCGGATCGTGTCGCTGCACACCCGCGACGAGCTCGTCGACACGGAGCGCTGGCGGGTGCGGCTCACCGACTACGCACCGGTGGCGCGGTTCGGTGCCAGTTTCTACACCACCACGCGGGAGCGGTTCACGGTGCGCGACGCACCCGCCGCGACCGCGATCGACGAGCTCTGAACGTCTCTTCCCGCACCGCCTGTTCTGCACCCACCCCTTCAGCAAGGAGAACCCCATGTCCCATCGCACTGCATCCCGCCTCTCCCGCCGTGGCCTCCGGCCCGCGGCCGTGGGGGCCCTCGCCCTCTCGGCGCTCGCCCTCACCGCGTGCTCGGCGCCCGCATCCGGAACCGGTGCCGCCGCCGCCGCCACCGACCTGCCCATCGGAGCGGTCGACCTCGCGGCGGCGGGTTGCCCGGCCACCGTCGTCATTCAGACCGACTGGAACCCCGAGGCCGAGCAGGGCAACCTCTACCAGCTCCTCGGGCCCGGCGCCGTCATCGACGCCCAGAACAAGGCCGTCTCGGGCCCGCTCTTCGCGGCGGGCGAGTACACCGGTGTGAACGTGGAGGTGCGCTCGGGCGGGCCGGCGATCGGGTTCCAGACCGTCACCAGTCAGCAGTACACCGACCCCTCGATCACGCTCGGCTACGCCAACACCGACGAGGCTGTGCAGCTCTCGGCCGAGATGCCCACGACGGCCGTGTTCGCGCCGTTCGAGGTGGGTCCGCAGATCATCATGTGGGACCCGGAGACCTACCCCGAGGTGGAGACCATCGCCGACCTCGGCGAGACCGACGCGGTGGTGCGCTACTTCGGCGGCGCCGCGTACATGGAGTACCTCACGGGCTCGGGCATCCTCGACCCGGCGCAGGTCGACGGCAGCTACGACGGCACGCCCGCGTCGTTCATCGCGGCCGGTGGGGCGGATGCGCAGCAGGGCTTCGCGACCGTGGAACCGTACGTGTACGAGAACGAGATCGCCGACTGGGGCAAGCCGGTGGCGTTCCAGCTCATCCACGACGCAGGCTACCCGATCTATGCCTCGGCGCTGTCTGTGCGCACCGGTGAGCTCGAGGCGCTGTCGCCGTGCCTCACGGAGCTGGTGCCGGTGATCCAGCAGGCCACCGTCGACTACTACGCCGACCCGGCCGCGACGAACGAGCTCATCCTGCGGGCCGTCGAGGAGTTCGACAACGGATGGGTGTACACACCGGGGGTCGCCGCGTACTCGGTGCAGGCACAGGTGGATCTCGGTCTCGTGGGCAACGGATCGAACGACACCGTGGGCGACTTCGATCTCGACCGGGTGCAGGAGATCGTCGACATCACCACGCCGCTGTTCGAGAAGCTCGGTTCGTCGCCGGCCTCCGGACTCACGCCCGACGACCTCGTCACGAACGAGTTCATCGACCCCGCGATCGGGTTCTGACGCGGCGGTCGCGCTCGGCGCTGGCGGGCTCGGTTCGCCGCGGCCCGCCTGCCCGGTGCGGGCCGTAGCTCGCCCGCCCGGCGCCGGCCCAGGCCTGCCCATTCCGTGCCGGCCGCAGCCTGCCCACTCCGTGCCGGCCGCGGCCTGTCCGCCCGCCTGGTGCCAGCCGCGGCTGGTGGCGGCCGCTGCTGGTGGCGGGCGCGGCTGCGGGGTGACCTGTTCTGGGGAGTGACCGGGGTGGGTGGGGTTCGTAGCCTGGTGCGATGACGTTCGACGGGGGCTCGGTGCCGGATGCGGTGCCGCACCCGGCGCGGGTCTCGCGGAGGGCGGTGCTCGGGGCGGGCGCCTGGACCCTGCCGGTGGTGGCACTCGCCGTGGCCGCACCGCGCGCATCCGCGAGCACGGGGGAGCCGAGCTTCACCACCCTCGCCCCGCTGACCGTGGGCGGCGAGCCGGATTCACTGGTGTTCCCGCTCCTCATGAGCGAGGTTCCGGCACAGCCCGCCTCGGAGGACGGCGACTTCGTAGGTCTCTTGGTGGTTCTGTGTCTGCCCGAGGGACTCGAAGTGACGGGTGCGAGCTCAGGTGACGGCGTGGGCTGGGCGTTCACCGACGGGTCGGCGGGCTTCGAGGGCGGCGAGGTGTTCGTGTTCAACGCGACCGCGATCACGGCCGGTTACTCCGGAACGCTGCTCATCACGATCGCGCAGGCTCCGGCTGCCGGCCTCCACGGCGAACTCGGCGCCGACGTCGTACTCGGCAGCACCGGTGACTTCGCCGAGATCGCCTGGACCTACGCGTACCCGGACCCTACGGGCCCCACCCTCCCCAACTGCGCCGCCGCCTGACCGCCCCGCGTCGCGAGAGGCGCGGGGGCGATCTTCACGAACGGCGGCGACGGCGAACCGTGACGAGGGTGGCCAGGAAGAGACCGCCTGCGAGCGCGAGGGTGCCCCAGGTCAGACCGGTGACCGGAGAGAGGCCGGTTTGTGCGAGGGAGCCCGATGCACGCGCCGCGGAAGGCTGAGACCCCGCTACGGTGCCGCCGCCGAGCGGGTCGGCCCCCGATCCCGCCCCACCGGCACCACCCAGACCCCGGTGCCCGTCGCCGTCACCACCGTCGTCTGGGGTCGCTGACGCGCTCGGCGACGGGGTGGGCGTCGGTGTGGGCGTCGCGGGGGTGGGCGTGCCCTCCTCGATGACGAGAGCGTAGAAGCGCGAGTCGGTGCCGAGGGCGTTCTTCGCCTCGATGCGGAAGCGGAACGTGCCCCACTCGGTGGGCGTGCCGCTCAGCTGATGGGTGCGAGGGTCGAGGGTAAGACCCGTGGGCAGCGACCCGGCCACGATGGAGATGGTCGGTGCGGGCGCGCCCGATGCCGTGACGCTGAAGGGACCGTAGGGTTCGCCGGCTCGGCCGGCCGGCGGGGCCGCCGAGGTGATGGTGGGTGCGGTGCCCGCGGCCGGTGCGATGACCACGGTGAACGGCCGCGAGTTCGAGCCCACACCGTTGTCGGCGGTGATGACGAAGGTGTAACTGCCCGCCGTCGTCGGGGTGCCCCGCAGTTGATACGTGATCTCGTCGAACAGGAGGCCCGGAGGCAGTGTCCCGCCCTTCACGATGAGCGAGGGCTGGGGCACACCGGATGCGGTGAAGGTGAACGGGCCGTAGGCCGCGCCGACCGTGCCCCCGGGCGGCGGCGTGCTCGAGACGACCGGAGCCGATGGTGCCTTCGACGCGACGGTGAACGTGAAGGTCACCGAATCGGTGGTGGGGGAGCTGTTGTCCGCGGTGACCGTGAAGGTGAAGACGCCCGCGACCGTGGGGATGCCGGAGAACACGCCGGCGGTGTCGAGGGAGATGCCGGGCGGGAGAGTGCCCGACGTCACCGAGAACGCGGTGGTCTCGGGGCGGCCCGACGCCACCACTGCCGACGTGTAGGCGGCGCCCACCTCTCCCGCGAGATCACGCGGCGACAGGATCAGTGGGCTGGCGGCGACGTCGTACGACGTGATGGTGGCGCCCGTGAGCGAGGCGGTGACGCCCAGGAGATGGTGACTGCCCTGATCGACGGTCATCGCGCTGAGGTCCGCGGGATAGGTGGTGGAGTCGCCGACGTCGGAGAGGGTGTCGAGAAGGAAGGTGCGCAGCGCCCCCGACCCGGTGGTCACGTAGGCGAGCTGCACCGACCCGTCGGACGCGAGGGTGGTGGCCGGTGCGTCGAGGGGGGTCGAGGTGGCCGCCGGGGCGAGCAGGGCATCGAAACGCCGCACCCGGTAGTCGGATCCCGCCGACGTGCCCACCAGCACCTCACCCGCGCCCACGTCGAGCGCGGTCGGGATCGCACCACCGCCCAGCGAGACCGGGCTGCCCGCCACGTCGGAGCTGACCGGGATGAGCGTGCCCGCGACCTGGCTCGTCACGTACACCCGGTGGTCGCTCGAGGAGACCCCTACGTCGAACGGCACGTTCGGCATCGCGATGCGTGCGATCGCCCGGGTGCCGAGATCGATGCGGCTGAGGTCGACCGAGTCCTCGTTCGCGACGTAGGCCACGCCGGCACCCGAATCCACTGCGATGCCGCGCGCCCCGCTCCCTGTCGTGGGGATGCTGTCGACCACGGTGTTCGCCGTGGGAGAGGCGGGGTGCCCGTCGATCACGACGACGGAGTCGCCCGCGTGGTCGGAGACGTAGACCTGGTGGGTGGCGGTGTTGACCGCGAGGTCGACCGCGTCTCCTCCCACCGCCACCCGGGCGACCGATCGGAGGCCGGAACCCGAGGTGTCGTACACCACTACATCGCCCGAGGGCCGCTCGATCGCGTAGGCGCGGCCCGTGCCGGGGTCGACCTCGAGCGAGACGAGCGACCGCGACGCTGCGTCGTGGAGAGTGGCGGTGGCGGTGAAGGAGATGGCGCGCGTGACTGCGGCCTGCGCCGGTCTCGCATCGGTGGCCACGGCGCCGAGCGTGGTCGCACCCGCGCACACGGCGGCCGCGATGCCCAGCGCGATGGCCCGACGGGTGACCCGATGAAGATGAGTGCGACTCGTGTTCATGAAGCGAGCGTACCTCAGGTTCGAACGCGCGCGCCAGGCCGTGCATCCGGAATCGGGCGGAAACACCGCCGCAACACCCGGGCAGTAGGCTCGCCCTCATGGTTGACCTGTTCGACGGCTACGGCGCCACACTCACCCCGGCCAAGCGGCGTGGCAGCTCCTCCCCTTGGGACGAGATGTTCCCCGAGCCGAAGTCGCAGGACCCGGTGGAGGCGCGCGCAGCTTACAAGGACATCTACAACGCCCTGGCCCGCATGACGCAGGAGGAACTGCGCGGCCGCACCGACGCGCTGGCCAGCTCGTACCTCGCCCAGGGCGTCACCTTCGACTTCGCCGGCGAGGAGCGGCCCTTCCCCCTCGACGCCGTGCCGCGCGTGATCGAGCAGAAGGAGTGGGTCGACGTCGAGGCCGGCATCAAGCAGCGCGTCAAGGCGCTCGAGGCCTTCCTCTCGGACATCTACGGCAACCAGGTCGCCGTGCGCGACGGCGTCATCCCCGCCGCCCTCATCAGCTCGAGCACGCACTTCCATCGCGAGGCCGCGGGGATCGTGTCGCCCAACAACGTGCGCATCCAGGTGTCGGGCATCGACCTCATCCGCGACGAGCACGGCGACTGGCGCGTGCTCGAAGACAACGTGCGGGTGCCGAGCGGTGTCTCGTACGTCATCTCCAACCGCCGCGTCATGGCGCAGACCCTGCCCGAGCTGTTCGTGTCGATGCGCGTGCGGCCGGTGGGCGACTACCCCAACAAGCTCCTGCAGGCGCTGCGCGCATCCGCCCCCAACGGCATCGACGACCCCACCGTCGTGGTGCTCACCCCGGGCGTCTACAACTCGGCCTACTTCGAGCACACGCTGCTCGCCCGGCTCATGGGCGTGGAGCTCGTCGAGGGCCGCGACCTGTTCTGCTCGGGCGGCAAGGTGTGGATGCGCACCACGGCCGGACCGCAACGCGTCGACGTGATCTACCGCCGGGTCGACGACGAGTTCATCGACCCGCTGCAGTTCCGCGCCGACTCCATGCTCGGCAGCCCGGGGCTCCTCATGGCGGCGCGCCTCGGCAACGTCACCATCGCCAACGCGGTCGGCAACGGCGTGGCCGACGACAAGCTCGTCTACACCTACATGCCCGACCTCATCGAGTACTACCTGGGCGAGAAGCCCATCATCAAGAACGTCGACACTTGGCGGCTCGAGGAGCCCGGCGCGCTGGAGGAGGTGCTCGACCGGCTCGACGAACTCGTGGTGAAGCCCGTCGACGGCTCGGGCGGCAAGGGTCTCGTGGTGGGGCCGGATGCGTCGGCCAAGGAGCTCGAGACGCTGCGCAACCGGCTCATCGCCGACCCGCGCGGCTGGATCGCGCAGCCCGTGGTGCAGCTGTCGACCATCCCCACACTGGTCGAAGATGGCATGCGCCCGCGCCACGCCGACCTGCGCCCCTTCGCGGTGAACGACGGCACCGACGTGTGGGTGCTGCCCGGCGGGCTCACCCGTGTGGCGCTGCCCGAGGGCCAGCTCGTGGTGAACAGCTCGCAGGGCGGCGGGTCGAAGGACACCTGGGTGGTGGGGCAGGAGCCGCTGTTCTCGTCGAACGACGGGCACAACATCCAGGGACTCGTGGCCGAGCAGGCTGCGGTGACGCAGGCGATACCGATCATCGGGCACGTGCCCGACCATTCGCCCGAAGACCGGCCGCGCAACCAGGACCAGGCGCAGCAGCAACAGCAGTCGCGGGCTCAGGATGCGCGCCCCACCGCAGAAGGCGAGGTGCTCTGATGGCCATGCTCTCCCGCATCGCGGAGTCCCTGTTCTGGATCGGCCGCTACATCGAGCGCTCCGACGGCACCGCGCGCATCCTCGACGTGCACCTGCAGCTGCTGCTCGAAGACCCGTGGATCGAGGAGAACCTCGCCTGCCGGTCCCTCCTCAGCGTCATGGGCTCCGACGTGCCCGACGACGGGCGCTCCCTCACCCGTGCCGACGTGCTCGCCTCGCTCGCGGTCGACCGCACGCATCCCGCCTCCATCGCCTACTCGCTCGGAGCCGCCCGCGAGAACGCGCGACGAGCCCGCGAGATCGTGTCGACCGAGCTCTGGGAGTGCCTCAACACCACGCGGGCGCGCATGCCCCGCAAGGTCACGGGGGAGAAGACGCACGAGTTCTTCGGCTGGGTGCGCGACCGCGCGGCGCTCGCCGTGGGCATCATGGAGTCGTCGGCCTCGCGCGACGAGGCCTGGCACTTCTTCACCCTCGGCCGCTCCATCGAGCGCGCCGACATGACCGCGCGCCTTCTCGCCACTCGCAGCCTCACCGAGGCTTCGGGGCCGTCGTGGACGACGATCCTGCGCTCCTGCGGCGCCTACGAGGCCTACCTGCGCACCTACCGCGGCGTGCCGTCGGCCCGCAACGCGGCCGAGTTCCTGCTGCTCGACCGGCTGTTCCCCCGCTCCATCCTCTACTCGGTCACTCGCGCCGAGCAGTGCCTGCGCGACCTCGGCCCGCGCAACGAGCGCATCGGTGTGACCGACTCGGCGCAGCGGCTGCTCGGGCAGATCCGCTCGCAGCTGGAGTACCGGCCCATCACCGACATCCTGCAGGAGCTGCCACGGCACATGGACAGCGTGCAAGACGCCACCAGCGCCGCCTCCGAGGCCATCCGGCAGCGGTACTTCCCCACGAACAACGCCCCCAGCTGGATCGGAGAGAGCGCATGAACCGCCTCCGCGTTCGCCACATCACCGGCTACCGCTACGAGGGCGAGGTGCAGGCCTCCTACAACGAGGCGCGCATGCTGCCCATCAGCTCGGAGGGGCAGTTCGTGCTGCACTCCTCGCTCGAGATCGCACCGGTGTCGTCGTCGCACAACTACGTGGACTACTGGGGCACCAGGGTCTCCTCGTTCGAGGTACTCACGCCGCACAAGGAGCTCTCCCTCACCGCCACCTCGCTCGTGGAGGTGCGCAACCGGCCGCACGCCGCGCATCCGGTCGACTGGGAGCTGCTCGCCAACGAGGCCGCCACCTCCACCAGCTACGTGGAGCAGACCAAGCAGACCAAGCTCACCGACCCCTCGCCCGACCTCGCGGCGCTCGCCGAGGAGATCGCGGCGCGGCACGTGTCGCCGTGCGAGGCGGCGCTGGAGATCTGCACCGAGATCGGTCGGCAGGTGGAGTACGTGCAGGGCGTGACCGGGGTGCAGTCGACCGCGCACGAGGCATGGACCGACAAGCGGGGGGTGTGCCAGGACATCACGCACATCGCTCTCGGGGCGCTGCGGTCGGTCGGGATTCCGGCGCGGTACGTGTCGGGCTACCTGCACCCGAAGCCGGATGCGGCGATCGGCGAGACCATCGCGGGCGAGTCGCACGCGTGGGTGGAGTGGTTCTGCGGGGACTGGCGCGGGTTCGACCCCACCAACCTCATCGACATCGGCGAGCGGCACGTGGTGGTGGGGCGCGGGCGCGACTACAACGACGTCGCGCCGCTGCGGGGCGTGTACGCGGGGCCGTTCGGGTCGGAGCTGTTCGTGAAGGTCGAGATCACGCGGGAGTCGTGACGGTGCCTCGCGCGTGATCGCGCGGGCGTTCGGGGGCGTGGGAGGATGAGGCATGTCTGAGCCCGCGGCGCCGCGTTCTGCCCACTTCACCGACAGCTTCGTCGATCAGCTCGGGGTGGAGATCACCTACTACGGGTGGACGGTCGAGCATCCGCGGGCCGTCGTGCAGCTCGTGCACGGCCTCGGCGAGCACGCCGGACGCTACCCGAAGCTCGCCCGCGACCTCAACGCCGCCGGTTACAGCGTGTACGCCGCCGATCAGCGCGGGCACGGTGCCACCGGGCTCGCCCAGCACGGCGGCGACCACTCCCGGCTCGGCCGGCTCGGGGTCGGCGGGTTGCGGGCGACCATCGACGACATCCGCCAGTTCGGTCTCGTGATCGCGCGCGAGCATCCCGAGGTTCCGCTGGTGGCGATGGGGCAGAGCTGGGGGTCGCTGATGCTGCAGAAGCTGATGAACACGCCCGCGCTCGCGCATTACTCGGGGGTGGTGCTCGTGGGCACCGCCTACCGGATGCCCGGGCACATGGACGGCGGCGACCTCAACCGCAAGCACAAGCCCACCGATGGTTCGGCCGGCAACGGGTACGAGTGGCTGTCGCGCGACGTGGCGGTGCAGGAGGGGGCGGCGGCCGATCCGCTGATGTTCCCGGCCGAGGTGGCGAAGCTGTTCGGGCTCGTCGACGGGTTGCGGCTGTTCGGGCGGCCGGGGCGGCGGCTCGATCTCGTGGCCGACGTGCCGGTGCTGATCCTCGTCGGAACCGATGACACGCTCGGTGGGGAGCGGTCGGCGCAGAAGCTCGTGGGGGTGTTCACGCGGCGGTCGCGGCTGAGTGACGTGACATTGCGGGTGTATCCGGATGCGCGGCACGAGGTGCTGAACGAGACGAACCGGGCCGAGGTGGTTGCCGATCTGGTGGCGTGGCTCGACGAGCGGGTCGGGGGTGGTGTCTCGGGTGGCTCGGGTGGCGGTGCTGCGGGTGGCGCCGGTTCCTCGGGGCCGGCGGGCGGTGACGTGTGACCTGGTTGCTCGAGCTGCCCATCATCGACGGGCCGTTGCCGTGGATCGTGTGGACCCTCTCCGCTGTCGCGTTCGTGTACCTGCTCGCGCGGCCCCCGCGCATCCGGTGGGTGCTCACCGCGCTGATCGGCTTGCTCGCGGGTGCCCTTGTTGCGTTCGCTACGATCTGGGTGGTCGAGGCGTTCAACCTGTTCGGTGTGCCGCTCACCGTGCAGACGGATGCGTGGGTCGTCGTGACCTTCGCCGCGATCGGGCTCGCGGTGGTGAACCTGTGGCGGTCGCGGTGGTGGCGCAAGGTCGTGGCGGCGGTGGGAGCGGTGCTGTTCGCGCTGTCGGGCACGCTCGGCATCAACGCGTACTTCGGGCTGAAGCCGACGGTGGCGTCGTTCCTCGGGATCGTGGTGGAGCATCCGATCGACATCAACCGGCCGACGGGGTCGCCGACGCCGCGGCCCACGGATGACCCGGATGCAGGGCGGCCGGTGTACGAGACATGGACGCCGCCCGCGGACATGCCGGCCACGGGGACGACGGGCACGCAGGTGATCCCGGCCACCGCATCCGGGTTCTCGTCGAGGCCCGCGGGCATCTACCTGCCGCCGGCCGCGCAGGTGGCCGACCCGCCCGACCTGCCGCTGATGATCCTCATGATGGGGCAGCCCGGCGACCCCGACCCGCAGTACGTGGCGTCGGTGCTCGACGAGTACGCGGCCGCGCACCAGGGGCTGGCGCCGATCGTGATCGTGGCCGATCAGCTGGGCGACGAGAGCATCGACCCGGTGTGCGCCGACACGGCGAAGTACGGGAACGCGGAGACGTTCATCGTGCAGGACGTGGTGGCGTGGGCGCGGGCGAATCTGCGCATCGATCAGGATCCGGCGCACTGGGTGATCGCGGGGTATTCGAACGGGGGCGGATGCGCGTTCAAGTACGGGGCGGAGTATCCGGAGCTGTGGGAGAACGTGCTGTCGATCTCGGGGGAGGAGTACCCGGGGTCGGAGGATCCGTCGACCGTGATCGACCAGTTGTTCGGGGGTGACGCAGCGGCGTTCGAGGCGACGAAGCCAGCGTCGATCCTGGCGTCGGGGGCGCACGCCTATCCCGACACCGTGGGGATCTTCACGGTCGGCGGCGCCGACCCGGTGTTCATCCCGGCGGCGCAGGCGGCGGCTGCTGCGGCGCAGGCGGCGGGCTGGCAGACCACGTACTACGTCATCCCCGACGCCGGCCACGTGCTCGACGCCCTCCACGGCGGCTTCGAGAAGGGCTTCGAGATCCTCTACCCGCGCCTCGGCCTCGCGGCCCCTGCGTCGTGACTACTCCTTTCGCAGGTAGTTCTTCAGCTCGGTGACGACCCGGTCGGACACGGTGTTGGGCCCGCCCACCACGGTGATCTTCCGTGGATTCAGCCGCTTCAGCTCAGCCACCACCGACGCGGGAATCCCGTCTTTCGCCACCAGCAGCAACGGCCCGTGGCTGGCAGCCGCAGCCGCCGACGCCGACAGCGCATCGGGGAACGTCTCGCCCGACGCGATGTACACGTTCCTCGTGTTCGCCCCGAACACCGACTTCGACGCCTCCACCGCGGTCGCGAACCGATCGGCCCCGGCCACCCGCGTCGTCGGCGCGATGCCCTGCAGTTCGGTCACGACCGCATCGCTCACCGTCCCCGCCCCACCGAGCACCACGATCTTCCCCGGCTTCAGCCGCTCCAGCTCCGCCTTCACCTCCGCCGTCACCCCACCCTTCGGCGTCAGAAGCACGGGCCCCTTCCCGGCCCCCGCCACAGCCCCACCCGCCAACGCATCCGCAAACCCTTCCCCCGAAGCCACATACGCAACCGGCACTCCGGGCTGGAAGAAGAACGCCGACGTCGCCGTCGAAGCGGTGTACCGGTTCGCTCCATCGATCGTGATTGGACTTTTGCCAGTCAATCTGCGGAGCTCGTCCACGACACCCTCGCTGACTGTGGCAGGCCCTCCCACGATCACCACATTGCGAGGACCTTCTCGAAGGATCTCGGCGGCAACCCCCGTCGGCACTGAGTCTCGGCGCACGAGTACAACAGGCGCGCCGACCGCACGAATGGACGCAGCAGCGGCGGAAGCCGAGAGTGCATCTGGGTAGCCCTCGCCCGAGGTCACGAACACGATGGAATGACTATCCGCGGTGAACAGCCGCGTGGCGATCGATTCGGCGACCGAGTACCGGTCGGGTCCAGAAACTCGAACGACTGAAGGATCATCGGCTACCCCTCGCGCATAGACCTGGGAGAAGATGGATGCTCCCCCACTGACGAGGTTGTTCGCTGTCATTGTGAAGGCCGCGAAATCGCCACCCTCCGAGAGCGCAACACTAAGGGGGTTCACATTGCCCGGGTCTGCGCCACCCCCGATTCCGAGAGGGCCAGAGATTAGAGTCGTATCGGCCGTTGTGAGGTCTCTTACGAACACCTGCATGCTTGACGAGGACAGGCCGCTCGTCACACCTGAGGATGAGGAAGAGAACGCTACAACCGCCCCCGACCCCGCGATCGTTGGAAGGACGCCCAGAGCGAGGTCGCCGTACTCGTCTCTGCTGACGATCTTCGTGGCCCGCAGCCCGGAGTCACGCAAGAAGACATGGCTACCGCCGACGAGGTGATCGGGAGTCTGATTTGTAGCTGCTGTATCGAAGACGGCTTTTGTTCCGTCGGCAGAGATGTCAACGGACGAGACTTGCGCATTCGCACCTCCGGTGCCGGCGGTATCGATGCTGATCATCGTCGTCTGCCGGAGCGAGAGGTTGCGTGCGTACGCTTGGACGAAGCCTCGTGTTGGAGTGCTCGTGAGCAGCGATTCAGTGATGAAGGTGACTGTGTGACCGTCGCCGGAGATCGAAGGCGAAGTGGAGACCTTGCTTCCTCCTGACGCTGTCCCGGCCGTCTCGTCGATGCTCACCAATGTCGTCGTCTCGCGGGCGAGATCGCGAACGAAGATCTGTTGGACCCCGGAGTTCGATTCCGGGGTGAGATTCGAGGCGGTGCTTTCGAACGCGATCACTGATCCGTCATCGGAAATCGTGGGGTGCCCTGTTCCCGAGTTCGCGGCGATCGAGCCGGTCCCTCCACTGAGGCTGGCAACTCCGAACACCCCTGTCTTCCTGTTCCAGACCACGATCTGCCTCGTGCCCGTGGGGATGGCGATGCCGAGGTTCGTGGCCGAAGTGGCGAAAGCGACGAAGTCGCCTCCAGCTGATATCACCGGGTCGACCGACTCATCGTTTCCCTCAGCACCGCCGTACTCGGTGACCATCTCAGTCTCGCCGGACCGCAGATCGCGCAGATAGACCTGACTCGTGCGAGAACCAGGAACGGATCTCAGATTCGAGGACTGCGACGCGAAGACGACGAACCGACCGTCCGCGGAGACCGAGGGAGAGCCCGAGGCGTTGTTTCCTGGAGTAGTGCCATCTGGGGCGACGCTCACCAGCAGAGGCGAACCCAGCGTCGAGGGTGCCGCTAGCGAGAGTTGTGCTGGCGCCAGCGACGCAACCGCCACTGCCAGCACAGCGAACGCCGAAAGAAAAGGGGCGGGGCGGGTGCGCATGGGGACTCCCGGCGTGAGGCGGGGCGTGGGTCGCTCCGGTCGAGCTGAGAATGTATCGCGTTAGGGCGTAGGGGGCACCCGAGTAAAAACTACTCAGTCCATGCCGACGAGGCCCTCGGGGAGGTCGTCGAGGTCGGAGACGATGGTGGGCATGGAGGCGGTGATGACGGTGCCGTCGGCGCGGACGGTGCCCTCGATGTCGGAGGTGGTGGGGGCGCCCTCGATGGTGGGGCGGTCGTCTTTCAAAGGGACGGTGATGGGCGCATCCTGGGTCACCAGCACGCGCTCGCCGCGCACCCATAGCTCGACCGAATCGTGAGACGACGATGACAGGATCGCGAACGCGATCGCCTCCTGCGTCAGCGTCACCTCCACGAGCGCCCCCAGGATCGTCACGTGGAACACCAGCGACTCCCACTCCTCGGGCAGCCTCGGGTCGAACGTGAACTTGCCGAGGTAGTCGCGCATCCCGCCGAACCCGAACGCCAGCGCGCTCCACACGCCACCGGTCGACGCCACGTGGATGCCGTCGGCCGTGTTGTTGTGCAGGTCGCCGAGGTCGACGAACAGCGCGCCGCGGAAGTACCCGAGCGCGAGCTCCCGGTAGCCCACCTCGGCCGCGATGATCGACTGGGTCGACGCCGACAGGGTGGAGTCGCCCGTGGTGAGCGCGTCGTAGTACTCGAAGTCGGCGCGCTTCTCGGCCGTGGTGAACTCGTCGCCCTGCAGCAGCAGCGCGAGCACCACGTCGGCCTGCTTGATCACCTGGAAGCGGTAGATCACCAGCGGGTGGAAGTGCAGCAGCAGAGGCCGCTTGGAGTCGGGGGTGTTGTCGAGGTCCCACAGCTCCTTCTCGAGGAACTGCGCGTCTTGCGGGTGGATGCCGAGGTCGGCGTCGTAGAGGATGTGCATCGCCTCCGCCGCGGCCGACCACTCCTCGATCTCGCCCGGCTCGAGCGAGAGCCGCTTCACCATGGCCTCGTAGGCCGCCGGCTCCTCGAGCGCCATGCGCCGGGTCTGCCGCACCGCGGCGCGCAGGTTCGCGCGCGCCATCACGTTGGTGAAGAGGTTGTCGTTGACGACGGTGGTGTACTCGTCGGGTCCGGTCACACCGTGGATGTGGAACGTCTCCGAGACGGGAGCGCCGCGTCCGCCGGGCCCCCGCGAGCTGCCGCGCCCGCGCCAGAACCCCAGGTCGGCCCACATGCGCGCCGTCTCCACCAGGATGTCGATGGCCCCGCGGTTGAGGAAGTCGCGGTCACCCGTGGCCGCCACGTACTGCGACAGCGCGTGCGAGATGTCGGCGTCGATGTGGTACTGCGCCGTGCCCGCCGCGTAGTACGCCGACGACTCGAGACCGTTGATGGTGCGCCACGGGAAGAGGGCGCCCCTCTGGTTGAGTTCGACCGCCCGGTCGCGGGCCGCGTCGAGCATCCCTTCTCTGAACCGGAGGGCGTTCCGCGCCACCTGCGGCGAGGTGTAGGTGAGGAAGGGCAGCACGTAGATCTCGGTGTCCCAGAAGTAGTGCCCGCCGTAGCCCGAGCCCGACACGCCCTTCGCCGCGATGCCGCCGCCGTCGGTGCGGGCCGTCGACTGCGCCAGCTGGAAGATGTTCCAGCGCACCGCCTGCTGCACATCCGGTTGCCCGGCGATCACCACGTCCGACCGCCGCCAGAAGTCGTCGAGCCACTCCCGCTGGCGCTCGAACACCTCCTCGATGGGGGCTTCGCCGATGCGGTCGAGCGTGCGGTTGGTGCGGTCGGCGAGCTCGGTCGTGGGCACGGTCGACGAGGTGTGGTAGGCGAGGGTCTTCACCAGACGGATGCGCTGGCCGGCCTTCGCGCGCACGCGATAGACGTGCTTGGCGATGTCGTCGTCGATCTGGGAGGTCTCGTCCCACTCGTTGTCGGTCTCGAGGTGGTGCTCGGCGCCGCAGGCGATCGTCATGCCCGAGTTGGCGGTGCGGTAGCCGAGCACGTAGCGGCCCTCGTGCACCCACTTGAAGCGGGGGAGCAGCACGCGGTCGGCGAAACCGGAGGCCTTGCGCGGGTCGGCGATGGCCCCGCCGGCGCCACCGGCCCCGCCCGTCGCGGCGCCGCCCGCCGCCGAGAACTCGTCGACCTTGTCCTGCCGGTTGAGGATCTGGCTCGAGATGAGGATCGACGCATCCGCATCGAGCATCGTGACCTCGTAGTCGATCACCGCGAGGTGCCGGTCGGTGAACGACACCAGCCGCCGCGAGCGCACGAGCACGCGCTTGCCCGACGGCGTGCGCCACTCCACGACCCGCTCCAGCACGCCCGTGCGGAAGTCGAGCGTGCGCGAGTACTCGATGGTGTCGGCGTCGGCCAGCACGAACGGCTCGTCGTCGACGTAGAGGCGGATGACCCGCGCATCCGGAGCGTTCACGATCGTCTGCCCGACCCGCGCGAACCCGTACGCCTCCTCGGCGTGACGGATCTGCCAGGTGTCGTGGAACCCGTTGATGAAGGTGCCCTCGGCGTGCGCCTTGTGCCCCTCCTCGAAGTTGCCGCGGAGCCCGAGGTAGCCGTTGCCGATCGCGAACAGCGTCTCGGTGCGGCCCTGCGTCGAGGTGTGGAACTCGGCCTCGGTGAGCGCCCACTCGTCGAGCGGGAACTGGGAGCGGTCGATGGGGTCGTCGGTGATGGGGTTCATCGGGCTCTTTCGTGGCGAGCGGGCGGGGCGGCGGTGGTGGTGCGGATGCGCGAGCTGCGGCGGGACGGGGCGGGGCGGGCGCGGAGGTCCGCGCGGCCGGCGGCGAGCGGGATGCGCGACGTGGCGTGTCTGCGATGCTAGCGGAGCGAGGCCACGAGTTCGTCGAGGTCTTCGACCACCACGTCGGCACCCGAGTCGAGCAGCTCCTGCGCCCCGACACCGCGGTCGATGCCGACCACCAGCCCGAACGCGCCGTCGCGGCCCGCCTGCACGCCGGAGTGCGCATCCTCGACCACCACGCACTCGTCGGCGGTGAGGCCGAGGAGTTCGGCGGCGCGGAGGTACGTGTCGGGTGCCGGCTTGCCGGGGAGGCCTTCGGCGGCGGCCACGAGGCCGTCGACGATGACCTCGAAGCGGTCGCGGATGCCGGCGGCGCGGAGCACGGGCTCGGCGTTGCGCGAGCTCGACACGACGGCCACCTCGTACCCGGCGGCGAGGGCCGCGGTGAGGAAGTCGAGCGAGCCGGGGTAGGGGGCCACACCGTTCTCGGCGAGCTCGGCGGCGAAGGCGTCGTTCTTGCGGTTGCCGAGGGCCCAGACGGTGTCTTCGCCGGCCGGGTCGTCGGCGGTGCCGTCGGGCAGCGTAATGCCGCGGGAGGTCAGGAGCGAGCGCACGCCGTCGACGCGGGGCTTGCCGTCGATGGAGAGGTAGTAGTCGTCGTCGGTGTATGCGGCGGCGCCCTGGGCCTCGAGGTAGGGCGCGAAGAGTCTGGCCCACGCGCGCATGTGCACCTCGACTGTGGGGGTGAGCACCCCGTCGAGGTCGAACAGGAGGGCACGGGCGGTCTGCAGGCGGCTCGCGTCGCGCAGCACGGTCTCGGTCATGCGATCAACGTTACGGGGTGGGCGTGAACACCGTGTTATCGGTGCGTTTCGAGTTGCGCCCCATGGCCACCCGCCCGCCGATACGCTGGGGGAATGCACGGTGAGTACAAGGTGCCCGGGGGGAAGCTGGTCGTCGTCGACCTCGACGAGGTCGACGGCCGCATCACGGGCTTCCGCCTCGCGGGCGACTTCTTCCTCGAGCCCGACAGCGCGCTCCCGCTGATCGACGCCGCCGTCGAGGGCCTGCCGAGCGACAGCGACGCCGCCACCCTCGCCACCGCCGTCCGCGGCGCGCTGCCCGAGGGCGCGCAGCTGCTCGGCTTCTCGCCCGAAGCCGTCGCGGTCGCCATCCGCCGCGCCCTCGCCAAGGCCACGAGCTGGGACGCCTACGAGTGGCAGCTCATCCACTCCGGCCCCGAGACCCCGCAGATGCAGCTCGCCCTCGACGAGGTGCTCACCAACGAGGTCGGCGAGGGCCGCCGCAAACCGACCCTCCGTATCTGGGAGTGGAACCGGCCCGCCGTGGTGATCGGCAGCTTCCAGTCGCTGAAGAACGAGGTCGACCCCGCCAACGCCGAGAAGTACGGCTTCGAGGTGGTGCGCCGCATCTCGGGCGGCGGCGCCATGTTCATGGACGCGAACTCCGTCGTCACCTACTCCATCTACGCCCCCGCGGCCCTCGTGCAGGGCATGACCTTCGCCGACTCCTACGCCTTCCTCGACGAGTGGGTCATCACCGCCCTCAAGTCGCTCGGCATCGAGGCGTTCTACCAGCCGCTCAACGACATCTCCTCCACCAAGGGCAAGATCGGCGGCGCCGCCCAGAAGCGCCTCGGCAACGGAGCCGTGCTGCACCACGCCACGCTGAGTTACGACATGGACGGCGAGAAGATGACGGAGGTGCTCCGCATCGGTCGCGAGAAGATGAGCGACAAGGGCACCACCTCGGCCGCCAAGCGCGTCGACCCGCTGCGCAGCCAGACCGGTCTGCCGCGCGCCGAGATCATCGACCGCCTCGTCGCGACCTTCACCGGCCTCTACGGTGCGCATCCCTCGCAGATCACGGATGCGGAGCGCGCGGCCGCCGAAGAGCTGGTGCGCACCAAGTTCTCCACCCCCGAATGGATAGGACGAGTTCCATGAAATACGCCTTCGACGACCCCTCGCTGCCGGTGTTCACTACCACCGACCTCGAGGCGGTCGCCCCGCTCGACGTGCCGGAGTTCGGCAACGACGACGCGGTCGAGCTCGGGTCGATCGCGGTCGACCTCATCCGCGAGCGCGGTCTCGACCTCGCGGTGGAGGTGCTGCTCGGCGACGACACCGTATACCGCGCGAAGCTCGGCGACACCGGCCTCGGCAACGATCCCTGGCTCGCGGGCAAGGCGGCGGTGGTGCGGCACTTCAAGGTGCCGTCGTTGCTGGTGAAGCGCCGCTTCGAAGAGGCGGGCCGCGAGTTCACCGAGGCGGAGGACCCCGACATCGACCACGAGGTGATGCGCGCCCACGGCGGCTCGGTGCCGATCTTCGCGGCCGGCCAGCTCGTCGGCACCATCACCACCTCGGGCGAGCCCGACGTCATCGACCACCAGACGACGGCGGATGCGGTGGCCGCCTTCCTGGCGCGCCGCGCCTCAGCCCCTCAGCTCACGTAGCAATTCGCCCCACAGCTCCGGTGCGACCCGGTAGGGCGCGCTGAACGACAGGCGCTGAACCAGCCCGTCGAAGCGGGCGTGGAGCCCCGCGGCGACCTCGGGGGGAGTGCCTGAGATGGCGAAGGCGTCGAGCATCTCGTCGGTGACGAGGTCGGCCATCGCCTCCCACTCCCCGCGCAGCGAGCCCGCGTGCAGGGCGGAGTGCACGGACTCCCACCCGTGGAGTTCGAGCACCGGGAGGTAGGTGGGCGTCGATCCATAGAACGCGATCTGCCGCTTCACCGCGCGCTGCGCCTTCCGCACGGCGTCGGGGGTGTCGCCGATCGCGATGAACGCGGGCAGGCTCACCTCGAAGGTGCGGTGTGCGACGGCGCAGTCGCCCGCCGCAGCGCGACCGCGCGCGATGGCGGGCAGGCTCACCTCGCGCAGGTACCGCTCCGTCGTGAACGGGTGCGCGAGCATCCCGTCGGCCACCTCGCCCGCCACCTCGGCCATGCCCGGCCCCACCGCCGCGATCGTGACGGGAGGCGGCCCGAACGGGTTCGGGCCGGGGCTGAACATCGGGGGCATGAGCGTGTGCGTGTAGAACTCGCCGGCGAAGTTCAGGCGGGTTCCGGTGTCCCACGCCTCCTGGATCGCACGGAGCGCGCGCACGTACTCGCGCATCCGGGCGGCGGGCCGCGACCACGGCATCGAGAAACGGCGTTCGATGTGCGGCTTCACCTGCGACCCGAGCCCCAGCACGAAACGGCCTGACGACACGAGCTGGAGGTCGTTGGCGAGCACCGCGGTGCTCATGGGGCTGCGGGCGAAGGCCACGGCGATCGACGTGGTGAGGCGCACCCGGCTCGTGGCGCGGGCGGCGAGGGCGAGCGCGACGAACGGATCGTGCCCGAGCTCCACACCGAGCACCCCGTCGAAACCGGCCGCCTCGGCCTGCGTGGCGGCGAGTTCGAGCTCGAGCGGACCGGCGGAGACGTCGCCGCCCGCGTCGATCGCGAACGGAACGGACGGGGTGGGTTCTGCGGGCTGCGCGTCGTCGGGCATGCGCCCATTGCAGCGCATCCGGTGGCCGGGCGCATCCGGGCTGTGGGGTTCCGACAGCGTCAGCCGCGGTCGACGAGCTCCTGGTAGTCGGGGTGCTCGTCGATGAAGTGGGCGACGAAGGTGCACTGCGGCACGACGGTGAGGGCGCTCGAGGTGCGCACGTCGTCGAGGGCGTACTCCACGAGGCGGCCGGCGAGCCCGCTCTGGCGGCGGGCGGGGTCGACCTCGGTGCGGGTGAACACGATGCGGGAACCCTCGAGGCGGTAGTCGGCGAAGCCGGCGAGCTCGTCGTCGAGGGCGATCGTGTAGCGATTGCGGCGGACGTCGTTGCGGATCGAGGTGCTCATGGAGGTGCTCATCGTGAGGCGAGGATACGCCCCGAGTCTCGGAACTGTCAGAATTGCACGGTGCCAGTCGGAGATCCGCCCCTCGACCCCCGGGCGGAGTTCGCGCCCGACGCACGCGGCGAGGGCCTTCTGCACCACGCCGACAACCTCTCGGTGCTGCCCGCGTTCGCGGACGCATCCTTCACCCTCATCTACCTCGATCCGCCGTTCAACACGGGGCGGCAGCAGGGCCGGCAGCCCATCACCTCGACGCGCACGGCACCGGATGCGGAGCCCCAGGAGCGCCGGCGCGACCGGGTCACCGGGTTCAAAGGCCAGCGCTATGACCGCATCAAGGGCGACCTGCTGAGCTACGACGACCGGTTCGACGACTACTGGGCCTTTCTCGAGCCGCGGCTCGTGGAGGCGTGGCGGCTGCTCGCCGACGACGGCACGCTGTACCTGCACCTCGACTACCGGGAGGCGCACTACGCGAAGGTGCTGCTCGACGCGCTGTTCGGGCGGGAGAGCTTTCTCAACGAGATCATCTGGGCGTACGACTACGGGGCGAAGTCGAAGAGCCGGTGGCCGACGAAGCACGACACGATCCTGGTGTACGTGAAGAACCCGAAGGGGTATTGGTTCGACTCGGTGGCGGTCGACCGGGAGCCGTACATGGCGCCGGGGCTGGTGACGCCCGAGCGGGCGGCGCGGGGCAAGCTGCCGACCGACGTGTGGTGGCACACGATCGTGTCGCCGACGGGGCGCGAGAAGACGGGATACCCGACGCAGAAGCCGGAGGGGGTGCTGCGGCGGATCGTGCAGGCGTCGTCGCGCGAGGGGGACTGGGTGCTCGACTTCTTCGCGGGCAGCGGCACGACGGGGGCGGTGGCGGCGGCGCTCGGGCGGAACTACGTGCTCGTCGACGAGAGTGCGGATGCGGTGCGGGTGATCCGGGAGCGGTTGCCCGGGGTGCGGGTGGTGTGACGTCCGGCATCCGCGCGACCGCGGCGGGTCAGCTGCTGTCGCGCTCGACGAGGTGGGTGGGGATGAGGGTGCGGTGCGGCGGGGTGTCGCCGGCGAGGCGGCGGACGAGCACCTGCGCCATCTGGGCGCCGAGCTCGGCGGAGGGCTGGTGCACCGTGGTGAGCGGCGGCGTGATCGTGGCGGCGAAGGTATCGTCGTCGTAGCCGACGACCGCGACGTCACCCGGCACCGACAGCCCGTGTGAGAGGAGCGTGCGGATCGCACCCGCCGCCATCTGGTCGTTCGCCACGAACACGCCGTCGAGCCCGGTGCCCGTAGCCGCCCCCGTCGACTCCGTCGCCGCGAGCAGTCGTTCCATCGCGGCGGCACCCGAAGCCTGCGTGAAGTCGCCGAACTCCACGCGGTCGGCGGGGGCGCCGGCCGCCCCCAGTGCGTCGCGCCACCCTTCGAGGCGGTCGATGCCGGCGGGCATGTCCTGCCGGCCGGCGATCGTGGCGATGCGGGTGCGCCCCCGCGCGAGCAGGTGCTCGGTGGCGAGGCGCGCGCTGGCGCGGTTGTCGACGTCGACGAACCAGGCGTCGGCCAGTTCGGGGTTGACGGGCCGGCCGCCGAAGACGATCGGGAGGGTGTCGCCGAGCCCGAGGTAGGAGTGGTCGGAGGCGTGGTGCGACACCACGAGGGCGCCGTCGACGTTGCCGCCGAGGAGGTAGCGGCGGGTCTTCTCGGGGCGCGACTCCGACGCTATGAGGAGGTTCAGCGTGTAGTCCGTGTCGCTGAGCGCCCGGGCGACACCGCGCACCACGGGGGCGAAGAACGGGTCGGCGAACACGGTCGAGGTCGACTCGGGCACGATGAGCGCGATCACGTCGGTGCGGCGGCTCGCGAGCGACCGCGCCATGCGGTTCGGCACGTAGTTGAGCGCCTCGACCGCGGCGTGCACGGCCGCGGCGGCCTCGGGCGCGACCGAGGTCGAGCCGTTGACCACCCGTGACACCGTGGCCCTCGACACCCCGGCCGCGGCCGCCACCATCTCGAGCGTGGGCGTGCGCCCGCCCGGCGCCGCGCCCTTCATCTCCACGCCCTCACGAGCCCACCGTACCCGCTCGCGAAGCGCGTTCTCACCCGGCGGCGGCGATGATCGCCGCGTAGGCGTGGGCGCTGTCCTTCGGGGTGCGCACGAGGGTGTCGTAGTCGACCCGCACGATGCCGAAGCGCTTGCCGTAGCCCCAGGCCCACTCGTAGTTGTCGAGCAGCGACCACACGAAGTAGCCGCGCACGTCGGCCCCGTCGGCGATCGCGTCCGACACCGCGGCGACGTGCTGCTCGATGTAGCTCGTGCGCAGCTCGTCGTGCACGGCCTCGGCACCCTCGGAACCGTCGGCCGCGGCCCCGTCGTGCGACACCACGTCGTCGTACGCCGCACCGTTCTCGGTGACGTACAGCGGCGGCAGCGTCGGATACTCCTGCCCCAGCCGCACGAGCAGCGTGCGCAGCCCCGCGGGGTGCACCTCCCAGCCCATCGCCGTGAGCGGCAGGTCGCGCAGCGGGAACGTGACGTACTCGGCGTTCACGAACGGCGACGACACCGCTCGTCCGCCCTTCACGCCGTGCGGGTCGCCGGCGTCGTCCGCGCCGCCGCCGCCCAGCGAATGACCGCTCACCTGGTCGTCGTGGTAGTGGTTCACCCCGAGGAACTCCAGCGGCTGCGCGATGATCTCCAGGTCGCCCGGCCGCACCAGCCCGGTCTCGCTCACGGTGTCGAGCCCGAACTCGGCGAGGTCGGCGCGAATGTCGGCCGGGTACTCGCCGCGCAGCAGCGGGTCGAGGAAGATGCGGTTGTTGAGCGCGTCGATGCGCCGCGCCGCCTCGAGGTCGACCGGGTCGGAAGGGTCGCGCGGCACCGCGTTGGTGAGGTTGAGCGTGATGCCGAGGTTCTGAGCCCCCAGTTCGCGCAGGCGCGCGACCGCCAGGCCGTGCCCGAGGTGCTGGTGGTGCACGGCGGCGACGGCGGCCGCCGGCTCCTGGCGCCCGGGCGCGTGCACGCCCGAGGCGTAGCCGAGCAGCGACGAGCAGAACGGCTCGTTGAAGGTGGTCCAGTGCTGCACCCGATCGCCGAGCGCCTCGTACACGACCTCGGCGTAGTCGCGGAACCGGTAGGCGGTGTCGCGATTCGCCCATCCGCCCTTCTCCTCCAGCGCCTGCGGCAGATCCCAGTGGTAGAGCGTGAGCCATGGCAGGATGCCCGCGCCCAGCAGCTCGTCGACGAGCCGCGAGTAGAAGTCGAGCCCGGCTTGGTTGGTGTAGGCGTCACCGGGCCGGATGCGCGCCCAGCTGGTCGAGAAGCGGTACGACTGCAGCCCCAGCTCCTTCATGAGCGCCACGTCGGCCGGCATGCGGTGGTAGTGGTCGACCGCCACGTCGGGGGTGTCGCCGTTCAGGATGGCGCCTGGGATGCGCGCGAACGCGTCCCAGATCGACGCCTCCTTGCCGTCTTCGAAGGCCGCGCCCTCGATCTGGGCGGCTGCGGTGGCGGAACCCCAGAGGAAACCAGGGGGAAACGATGTCATCGGAATACTCCTCGAAACGGATGCGCCGCTGCGCTGGTCGGCGGTGAGAGCGCTCTCCCAGCCTAGCGTGAGGCCCGCGCGCCCGCTGTCGCTGTAACAGAAGTCCACAAAGGGCCTCCCGCGCAGGTGGTCGTGCGAGTCTGATGCATCATGACCGACCAGCACCTCCCGCCCACCTCGCGCCGACCCGGCTTCGCGACCCAGCAGGTGCACGCCGGGGTGCCGGGGGCGGGTGCCGACGGCAGCGCCGTCGCCGGCGGTCCGCAGGCCGGCGGCGTGAACCCGCGGGCGACCCCCATCCACCTCAGCGCGGGCTTCGTGTTCGACGACTTCGAGCAGGCCCGCGACCGCTTCGCCGGCACCGACGACGGCTTCACCTACACGCGCATCGGCAACCCCACCACCTCGGCCCTCGAGGGGCGCATCGCCGCGCTCGAGGGCGGCCGCGGCGCCATCCTCGTCGGCAGCGGGCAGGCCGCCGTCTCCACCGCCGTGCTCGCCCTCCTCGCCGCAGGCGACCACCTCGTGTCGGCGACCAGCATCTACGAGGGCTCACGCGGCCTCTTCCTCGACAACTTCGGCCGCCTCGGCATCGAGACCTCCTTCGTGGCCGACGCCAACGACGCTGCCGAGTGGGACGCCGCCGTGCGCCCCTCCACCAAGGCGTTCTTCGTGGAGTCGATCCCGAACCCGAAGAACGACATCGTCGACATCGCCCTCGTGGCCGAGGTGGCGCACCGCCACGGCATCGCCCTCATCGTCGACAACACCTTCGCCACGCCCTATCTCGAGCGCCCGCTCGAGCACGGCGCCGACCTCGTGGTGCACTCGGCGAGCAAGTTCCTCGCCGGTCACGGCACCGTGCTGGGCGGCGTGGTGGTGACGGGTGACGGCTTCGACTGGGCGGTGACGGATGCGCGGGGCGCGCGGTTCCCGCACCTCACCTCTCCGGTGGCCGCGCTCGGCGGGTCGAGCTACGTCGAGCGGTTCGGGCGCGACGCGCTCGCCGTCTACGCGCGCGACGTGGTGGTGTCGCGGTTCGGGCCGACGCCCTCGCCGCTCAACGCCTTCCTCATCCAGCAGGGCATCGAGACACTGTCGCTGCGGGTGTCGCGCCAGTCGGAGTCGGCGCTCGCCGTGGCCCGCTGGCTCGAGCGCCACCCGCTCGTGGAGTCGGTCGACTACGCGGGACTCGAGTCGAGCCCCTACCGGGCGCTGGCCGCGCGGTACCTGCCGAGGGGGCAGGGCTCGGTGTTCGCGTTCACGCTGCGGGGCGGCGCCGAGGCGGCGCGCACCTTCTTCGACTCGGTCGGGCTGTTCACCCGCATGACCCACCTCGGCGACGTGCGGTCGCTCATCATCCACCCGGCGTCGACCACGCACGCGCAGCGCACGCCCGAGCAGCGCGCGGCCGCCGGCATCGGCGACGGGCTGTTGCGGCTGTCGATCGGGGTGGAGGACGTGGACGACCTGCTCGACGACCTGGAGCAGGCCTTCGGCGCGGTGCTCGCGGGCGAGGCGGGCCGTGCCGTCGCGGCCGCGGCGGATGCGCACCGTGCATCCGGAACCGAAGCCGACGCGCCCGGTGCATCCGGCACCGACGCGCCCCGCGCATCCGACACCGCCCTGTTCGCGGGGGCGGCGTGAGCCGGCTGCAGCACTTCGGCTGGTTCCTCTCGCGCGGCTTCGGGCCGCACGGGTGGGGCCACCCCTCCCTCGACTGGGACTACGACTGGACCCGCCCCGAGCTCTACCAGCAGTCGGTGCGCACGCTCGAGCAGGCGGGCTTCGACCTCGTCATCATCGAAGACGCCCTCTCGCTCGGCAACGCCGAGACGCTCGACCTGCGCATCCGGAGTGCCTACGGCGGGCCGAAGCACGACCCGCTGTTGCTCGCGCCCTACCTCTTCGACGTCACGTCACACATCGGCATCGCCCCCACGGTGAACCCGCTCGCCTACTCGCCCTATCAGGCGGCGCGGCAGTTCGCGACGCTGCAGCACCTCAGCGGGTCGCGCTTCGGCATCAACGTGGTGACGGATGTGGGATCGTCGCGGCACTTCGGCGTGCCCGCGCTCGACCACGACGGAGCCTACGACCGCGCTGAGGAGTGGCTCGCCGCGGTGAAGCGGCTGTGGGCGAGCTGGGGTGAGGATGCGCTGGTGGCGGATGCGGCCACCGGACACTTCGCCGACGGGTCGCGGCTCGACGCGTTCGAGCACCGGGGGGCGGCGTTCTCGTTCGACGGGCCGCTCAACGCGCTGCCGTTCGGGGGCGCGGGGGATGCGGGAGACCCGATCGTGGTGTCGCCGGGGGGATCGCCGCGCGGGCTCGGGTTCGCGGGCGCGAACTCGCAGGTGCAGCTGGCGCTGGCATCGCTGGATGCGGCGAGCATCCGGGACTACCGAGCCCGAGTGCACGAGGCGGCGGCCGCTGCGGGGCGTACGCCGGCCGACATCGACGTGCTCTTCGTGTTCAAGCCGATCGTGGTGTCGAGCGCCGAGGAGGCGCGGCGGCTCGTCGAGGCGTCGTCGTCGCCGGATGACGACGTGCTGCGGTCGGTGGCGGCGGGGCAGTCGAGCGACCTCGAGACCGACCTGCTCTCGCTCGACCTCGACCGGCCCGTCGACCCGGCGATCTTCGGCGATCACGTCTCGCGCGGGTCGATCAAGGGGCTGCTCGGCGGGTTCGACTCCTTCGCCGACGCCACGCTGCGCGAGCTGCTCACCGCCAAGGCGCGGCTCGGGCGGATCGCCACGCGCGACGGCTTCGTGGGCACGGCGGGCGAGATCGCCGACTTCATCGAGGAGATCGGCGAGGAGGCCGACAACGACGGCTTCATCTTCTCGGGCGACCTGCACCCCGTGACCGTGCACCGCATGCTCGACGAGCTCGTGCCCGAGCTGCGCCGCCGCGGCGTGCTCCGCCGCAGCTACGGTGCCGGCGGTCTGCGCGGCAACCTCCGCGACTTCTGACGGCGCCTGCTCCGCGATTCCTGCGTGAGTGAACCTACTTGCCGGAGTCGGGGGCGGCAGGGCGCTGCACGGGGGTGCTCGCGGTGTCGGGGAGCACCATCGCGCCCATCTCCTCGGCCGCCAGCTGCGCCTGGATGGCGGCGTCGTCGGCGTGCGCCTCCTCGAGGGCCGACTTCGCGCGCAGCGGTGTGGCCTTGAGGAAGAAGCTCAGGATGAACGCGACGGCCACCACGGCCAGGCACACCCAGAAGACGGTGGAGGTGGCGTTCGCCCAGGCGTCGACGAAGGGCAGCGTGAGCCGTGGGTCGGCCCCGACGAGGAACGAGGTGTCGCCGCTCAGGGCGTCGCCGATCGACGACGGGTCGGTCTGCGCGTTGGCCAGGATCTGCAGGATCGCGGCATTGGCCGGGTCGCTCTGCACGGCCGGGTCGGCGACGGCGGCCTGCGCCCCCGCGATGATGTCGGGGTTCGTGAACGCCGCGGGCAGAGTGGTGCCGAGGCGCGAGAACAGTACCGAGAACACCACGGCGGTGCCCAGCGTTCCGCCGATGGAGCGGAAGAACGTGGAGGCCGAGGTGGCCACACCGATGTCGCGCGGGCCGGCCGAGTTCTGCGAGGCGATCGTGAGGGTCTGCATGAGCTGACCGAGACCGAGACCGATCACGAGCATGCCGAGCAGCACGTACCAGACGGGTTTGTCGGCCGAGACGAAGGTGAGGTAGAAGAAGGCAGCGACGAGCAGACCGGTGCCGAGGATGGGGAACAGCTTGTAGCGCCCGGTGCGCGAGATGAGCTGACCCGACACGATCGAGGCGATCATGAGACCGAGCACCATCGGGATCATCATGAGGCCCGCCTCGGTGGGCGTGGCGCCGGTGGCGATCTGCAGGTAGTTGGGCAGCGTCATCATGGCACCGAACATGCCGAAGCCCACGAGCACGCCGAGGATGGTGGCCATCGAGAAGGTGGACGACTTGAACAGCTTGAGCGGGATGATGGCGTCGTCGCCCATCTGGCGCTCGACCACGATGAACAGGATGAGGCCGAGCGGCGCGATGACGTAGCAGGCGATGGCGCCCCACGAGCCCCAGCCCCACTCGCGGCCCTGCTCGGCCACCAGCAGGATCGGCACGACCGTGAGCACGACGGCCGCCACCCCCCACCAGTCGATGCGCACGGTGCGCTTGGTGTGCGGGATGTGGAGGAACAGCAGCACGATCACCATCGCGATGGCACCGATGGGCAGGTTGAGCAGGAAGATCCAGCGCCAGCCGGTGATGCCGAGGATCTGGTCGGCGCCGGAGAGCAGGCCGCCGAGCAGCGGGCCGATGACGCTCGAGATGCCGAAGGTGGCGAGGAAGTAGCCCTGGTACTTCGCGCGCTCGCGCGGCGCGAGGATGTCGCCCATCACCGTGAGCGCGAGCGACATGAGGCCGCCGGCGCCGAGGCCCTGGATGGCGCGGTAGATGGCGAGCTGGTACATGTCCATCGCGAGGCCGGCGAGCAGGGAGCCCACGAGGAAGATGGCGATGGCGATGATGTAGAGCGGGCGGCGGCCGAAGATGTCGGAGAGCTTGCCGTAGAGCGGGGTGGAGATGGTCGACAGGATGAGGTAGCCCGTGGTGACCCAGGCCTGCAGGCTGATGCCGTCGAGGTCGTCGCCGATGGTGCGCATCGAGGTGCCGACGATGGTCTGGTCGAGCGAGGCGAGGAACATGCCCGCCATGAGCCCGAAGATGATGAAGAGGATCTGGCGGTGGGTCATCTTGCCGCCGGACTCGCGCAGCTGATCGGCGCGGGCCTGGGCGGACGACGAGGGGTTGGTGCGAGACATGGGTGTCCTCAGGACGAAGCGGAGGGGGAGGGCGCGAAACGTGCGCACACTGCAAAGTTACACCCGGTCAACTATCTGCTCAACGCAGGGCACCCTCAGCCGCCGAAGAGACGCGAGAACAGGCCCTTGCGCCGGGGCTCCCAGCCGGCCTCGTCGAACACTCGCAGGAGCGGGTCTTTGATCTCGTCGGTGTCGAAGCGGTAGCCGTAGCTCTGGCCGACGTGGTCGCCCTGCCGGTCGGTGACCTTGGCGAGGATGGCCGCGCCCAGGTCGAACTTGTACGACTTCTTGTGGCCCTTGAACGTCGAGCGCTCGTAGGAGAAGCCGATGCCGTCGCCTCCGGCCGTGAGGCCGGTCTCCTCCACGACCTCGGCCTCCTCGAACGCGAAGGTGGACTCGGTCTCGTCGAGCACGACCTCGAGTACGTAGTCGGCGTCGACCGAGCCCGCGCCGAGGAGGGCGGCCCATTTCTGGTCGGCGTAGTTCCAGCGCCCCACGACCCCGGTGGGGGTGGCCTCGTAGACGAAGGGACGCTCGGGGCCGTTGAGTGCGAGGATGCTCGCCTGAACCTGGTCGAACGTGGCGGTCACAGGCTCAGGCCGCCCCGGTAGCCCCGCCGAGCGATGCGCTCGCCTGCACCTCGCGGAGCTCGCCCCAGTACTCCTGCGCTTGGGGCCCCGAGGCCGTGGCGGTGATCTGCACGAGGTCGACGGCGGTGCCGTGATCGATCACGGCGATCCGCACCGCCTGCATGAGCAGCCCGACGCGAGGATCGGGATAGCTGAACTCGATCCGGTAGCCGGGCTGTCCGAGCACGTCGAGCTCGTCGCGCCCCAGTTCGGCCACGCCCTCGATCGCCTCGACACGCTTGATGACGCCCTCGACGGCGGTGGCGAGGGCATAGCCGGGAGCGAAGCGGGAGACGGCCACGACCACGTTCGGTCGGAACTGGCCCTGCTCCACCGATTTGCCCGCCGCCAGCACGGCGCCCGACACGGCGAGCGGCTTCCAGTCATCGGGGACCGAGAGGGAGAGGGAGGGGAACGCCGGAGCGGCCTCGCTCGGGAAGGAGATCGTGTGGGTCATGATGTGCCTTTCTGCACGGAGAGGGTCAGGTGGAGGGGAGGGTGCGTCAGAACGGCCAGACCGACTCCAGGCCCTCGACGAACTGCTTGGGGCTCAGGGAGAAGTCCATCGAGACGCTGCCTCCGACACCGAGTGCCACACCGGCGTCGATCGAGAAGCTGATCTCCTCGTAGGTGAGCTGCACGTCGGCCTCGGCCTTGGCGCCGACTCCGGCCCAGACCTCGCCGCCGATCCCGGCACCGACACCTCCCACGGAGAGATCGACGTCGCCTCCGGCGCGGGCGCCGGCGAAGGCATCGACACCGGCGTTCACCCCGACGCCGTTCGGGCCGATGGTGCCGCCGACCTCGGCGTCGACCTCAGCGCCGGCCATCGCGTGGGCTTCGCCCGCCACGCTGCCGATGCCCGTGTCGATCGACCCCTCGGCATTCGCCTCGGCACCGACCAGTGCCTCGGCCGACGCATCGGCGACGTAGTTGCCGTTGGCGTCGACCCCGGCGCCGGCCTCGGCGAGACCTTCCACTCCCGCGAAGGCGTCGGCCGATCCTTCACCCGAGACGTGGCCGGACTGGAACTCGCCCGACGCCTCGGCGCCCGCTCCCCACTGCCAGCCCGCAGAGGCGCGGTGATCGACCTCGCCTCCGGGCCCGTAGGTGCTGTCGGCGTTCGCGTAGCCCTCGCCGCCGTAGAGGTCGCCGGAGCCGGTGCCTGTGGCGAAATCGCCTAAGCCGCCCCCGCCGCCGCCACCTGCGCCGCCGCCCGCCGAGCCGCCACCGGTGCTGCCGCCACCCGGCACGCCCGGTGCACCCGGCACCCCGGGGAGGCCCGGGATGCCGGGAAGTCCGCCCGACCCGCCACCGAATGCACCGGCGTCGGTCGACGCGCGGTCTTGCTCGTCGGCGTTGCGCACCAGGTCGCCGCCGCCCGTGCGAAGAGCCTGCGCCGCGGCCTTCAGCTGCGAGGCGTAGGTGGAGTTCCACTCGGAGCGGAACTCCACCGCATCCGGCCCCTGCCACGCCTGAGTGTGGTTCACGCTCGTGGTGAGCGTGGTGCCGACCGTGGTGAGCCGGTCGGCGGCCGACTCGAACTGCTTCGCCAGGCGGCGCAGTTCGGCGACGTCGGCGCCGTAGAAACCTCCGGTCATGGCTTCCTCTCAGACGTGCGGGGCGGATGGGGCGAGTGGTGAGGCGAACACGCGATCGGTCGAGGTGACCGATCAGACGTTGGAGGTGGCCTCCTGGTCGTTGGCGTTCTTCGCGGCCTTCTGCGAGGCGTCTTCGAGAGCGGTGATGACCTGCTTGAGCGCGGCGGTGTGCGTGGTGTTCCACTCGTTGCGGAAGTTCTCCGCGTCGGGACCGGTCCACTGCACGCTCTGGAGGGCGCTGGTGAGGGTGGTGAGGATCTGCTGCACCTGCTGCGACTGCGTGTTCAGCTGCTTGCTGAGCGAGCGGACCTGTTCGACATCGAGACCCCAGACGGCCATTGTTCTCTCCTTACTCTCCGCGGGCCGGGAATTCCGGACCCGCTACTTCCTGTGGGGCGTTCCCACGAGAAAGACCATACGGACGGGTGTCGAAGACGGCGATGGGGAGAACTCCCCATTCATCCCTCATGCTGCGCCACCTGCACCTTCGAGACCCGGCCCCCCTGCACGAAGAACCCCCGGCCAGCCGGGAGATCCGCCCGCTTGAACCGTCCGAGCGAGGTGCCCAGAAGCGAGTCGCCGTCGAGCTCTCCCGGCACCAGCAGCAGGCCCCGTTTGGAGTTCTTGAAGGGTGCCGCGAGAGTCCACGCCGCCGACCAGGTGGAGCTCTCGCTCTCGCCCACGACGAAGACGTCGTCGCGGAGCGCGCGCTTGACCAGCCGGTCGACGTCGGCTTCGGCGGGTGAACCGTTGAGGTCTCCCACGTTCTCGACGAACACCGCGAACTGCTCGGGCCGCAGGGTGCCCGCGTCGAGCTGGGCGGCCACGTCGTCGGCGAAGGCCCCGATCTGCGCCGGGTCGTGGAGGCTCAGCGACCACAGCGGCAGTGCGGTGAGGCTGGTAGCTCTCGGTGAGAGGTGCACCAGGCGGATGCCCGGATTCGCTCGACGCAGCGCCGAGGCCACCGTGGCCAGCGCCGTCGACCGGCCGCTGCCGGGCGTGCCGGCGACGAGCAGAGCCCCCCGAGGCTCGACCGCGAACGGCTGGAGGTCGTCGTCGCGCACTCCGACCACGGGCCGGCCCGCCGCTGTCGCCGGGAGGGAACCGAGCGGGATGGACTCGGACAGCGTCAGCACGGGTGGTGCCGGCGGAATCCCCTGCCTCGTCATGGCCTCGGCGAGCTTGGCGATCTCGCGTGCCTGCACCGCGACGTTGGAGTCGCCGCCCAGCACCGCCACCTGCACCTCGTCGCCGCCCTGCACGCCGCGGCCGGGGGGCGAGACGGCCGAGAGAGTGTCTTTCGGGGCGCCCATCAGGGTGTAGTCGTCATCGCTCGCCATGCGCAGCACGAGCTTCTTCTGCACCGTCGACCCGAGCGAGGCGGGAACCGAGTTCGGCCGGTCGCCGGCGATCACGATGTGCACGCCGACCTGCCGCCCGTCGGTGGCGATCTGCGAGAACGTGGTGAACCAGGCGGAGTGCCCGCCGAACTCGTACTGCTCGCGGAACGCACCGATTCCGTCGACGAGCACCAGGATGCGCGCCTCGTCGGGTTTGCCGGCCAGACGGCGGTAGTCGCCGATGCTGCCGGCGCGCACCGCGGAGTACCGGGCCGACCGGTCGTCGACGAGGTCGCGGAGCATGCGGAGCAGGCGGATGACCCGCTCCTCGTCGTCGCCCGAGATGACGGCACCCACGTGCGGCAGCTCGTCGAGCATGCTCAGTCCGCTGGAGCCGAATTCGAGCCCGTAGACGTGCACCGGACCGCCGCGCGGAGTGATCGCGGCGGCGACGGCGAGGGTGCGCAGGGTGCTGCTCTTGCCGGCGCCCCCGGTGCCGTAGACGGCCATGTTGCCGTCGCGGTCGGGCTCGTAGAACACGGTCGGCTGGCTCTGATGGGCCGGATCGTCGATGACACCGAGCAGCAGCCGCTCGTCGGTGCGGGGGTTCGGGAGCAGCGAGAGGTCGTAGACGGAGGCGAGTTCGTCGAGCCAGGGGCGGCGGGGTGCGGGGATCCGGGCGAGCTCGGCGGCCGTGCCGATGGATCGCACGAGCCGGGCGATGTCGGTGGGGCCGGGTTCGGACTCCTCCGCGACGCCGGACTGCGCCGGCTCCCAGCTGGCGCCGGTGCCGAATCCGAACTCGACCAGATCGACCCGCGTGGGTTCGGGCTCGGAGCTCGTGTGCCCGCCCGCGTAGGCGGTCTGGAAGGCGGCGATGCGGCCGGGACCCGTCTTCGCCGCGCCGCGGCCGGGCACGGACTGGTCGAAGTAGGCCGCCATCGGATCGCCCAGGATGTCGGCGGAGTCGTCGGCGTCGGCCATGCGCAGGGCGATGCGCAGGTTGGTGTTGGCGCGCAGGTTGTCTTTGATGACCCCAGCCGGCCGCTGGGTGGCGAGCACGAGGTGGAGCCCGAGCGATCGCCCGCGCTGCGCGACGTCGACGACACCGTCGACGAACTCGGGAACCTCCTGCACGAGCGCGGCGAACTCGTCGACGACGATGATGAGGCTCGGTGGCGTGTCGGGGTCTCCCGTCTTCTCGAGCGAGACCAGGTCTTTCGCCTTCTTGCGGTTGAGCAGGTGCTCGCGGTGGCGGAGCTCGGCACGGAGGCTCGTGAGCGCTCGTCTCACCAGGTGGGGGCTGAGGTCGGTGACCAGGCCTACCGTGTGCGGCAGATCGACGCAGTCGGCGAAGGCGGCACCGCCCTTGTAGTCGACGAAGAGGAAGGTGGCGCGGTCGGGGCTGTGCGCCGCAGCCATCCCGAGCACCCACGACTGCAGGAACTCCGACTTGCCCGCACCCGTCGTGCCGCCGACGAGGGCGTGCGGGCCCTGGGCGCGCAGATCGAGATGGAACGGCTCGGTGCCCGTGTGGCCCACCAGGGCCCTGAGCGACCCCTCCTTCGCCCGGCGCACGCGGGGAGCGCCGTCGCGGGCCGCGATCGAGCCGCTCTCCCGCCACCGGTCGATCACGGCCTCGGGAACATCGGCGAGCTCCGACCCGGTGAGGGCGAGGTAGGAGACCGACCGGGGGAGATCGGACTCGTCGTCGACCGGGGCCCCCACGTCGACCACCGGGGCGAGGCGCCGGGCGAGCCGCGAGGCCGTGGAGTCGTCGACGGTCTCGCAGTCGAGCGGGAAGGTGTGCTCGCCCAGCCGCACCTGGCCCGCGGTGGCACTGCCGGGAGCCCCCTGGTCGAGGCTGACGAAGCTGCGGCACGCCGCGGGCAGGTCGCCGATCGAGGGTGCCGACCAGAGCACGTGCACGCCGGCGTCGGCGCCACGCTCGACCAGCCGGGTGAGCCGGCCGCGGTCGACCGGCGCGTCGTTCTCGACCACGACCACCACCGTGGGCACGTGCGGTCGGGGCAGCTCCTCCTTCTCGCCGGCGCCCTTCTCACCGAGCGGTCCGCGGAGGGTGGGAGCACCCGCGCCGCGCTCGTCGATCAGGTGCTCGAGCCGCGACAGGAGGGCTGCCCCGCTGCCGGGGCTGTCGGCGAGGTGGTCTCCGTCGAGAGGGCTGTGCGGCGAGCTGGTGTGCGGCAGCCATTCCAGCCACTCCCACTCCGACCTCGACGACGGCGAGGCGAGACCGCAGAGCACCAGCTCGGCGGGGGAGTGCAGGGCCGCCAGCTGCACCACGAGCCCGCGGGCGACGCCCGCGCGGTCGGCGGTGGCGCCGGCCACCCCGAGCGCGCCCGCGCGCCGCAGCTCCACGACGATCGGCACCCCGTCGATGCGCTCGAACCGCTCGGCCGTCTCGGAGACCTGCGCCCAGTACTCGGGCAGGGCGTCGTTGTCGTTCGGCAGCCGGATGCGGTCGCGGCTCGGGGCCGTGCCGACACCGAGCCTCGCCGTGAGGAATGCGGGGTGCTCGGGCCGGTGCGTCCACAGCAGCGGCCCGAGGCGCTCCACGGCGTCGATGGTCGCGCCGACGGCGGGCGCCTCGGTGAGCCGCACGGCGCGCTGCACCCGCTGCCGCTCGTGCATCGACGAGACGAAGGCGTCGAGAGAGGAGGTGAACTGCGCGATGGCGTCGCGCAGCTGCCGCCTGCTCTGCAGCGTGTGGTCGGCCCAGGTGCCGATCATGATGAGCGGGCTCAGCGCGATGAAGACGAGGCTGAGCGCCGACCCGGTGGCGAGGAAGAGGATCGGCCCCATGAGCAGCGGGGCGATGAGCGCGATGATGGGGAACCGCAGCGGCTGCGGCTTCTTCGGAGGAACCGGCGCGGGCACCTCGTCGCCGGGGTAGCGCGCGACCACACGCGGCGACCGATTGAACTCGACCACGGGAGTGGACGGTGCGGTGCCGCCGAGCCGGCGCAAGGGCACCACGCTCACGGCCGTGTCGCCCAGCACCACCACGTCGGCCGACGACAGCGCGGCACGGGCGACCGGCTCGCCGCCCATGAGCAGACCATTGGCCGAGTTGAGGTCGGAGATCTCGACCTGGTCGCCGACGGTCACCCTGGCGTGCCGCTTCGAGACCAGGCCGTCGCTCAGCCGCACGTCGATGCCGCGCTCGCGGCCGATGTAGCTGGTGCCGAACGGCAGCGCGAACTCGGCCCCCGCATCCGGCCCGCTCAGCACGCGCAGCGTGGCCGCGGCAGGACCGGTCGCGCCGGGCGACGCGAACTCGGGGCTGTGCGTGGCCAGCTCGAGCACGGCCCCGGACCGCACGCCCGAGTCGAGCAGGTCGGATGCGGGGTCGATCACGCGCTGGCCTCCACTGATGTCGGTGACCTTCAGCGTGAGCCCTGCAGGCAGAGCCTCGGCGCGAGCGACCGAATCTGTGGACGATCCGACAGCCGCGGGTGCCTGTGCAGGAGTGCTCCGCTGGGGATCGGCCAGCGCGATCGCCGCCGCCACGTCGCCGACGGTCGCGGTGGCGTCGGCCGTGATCTGGAGCTGACTCGTGCTGCCGCCGGGGCGGACGAAGCTGGCCTTGATGCGCATCCGGGTTACTGCCTGTCGTCGGTGTCGGGGTGGGGGGCGTCGAGCAGCGGGAGGTCGGCCCGGGTGACCAGGCGCGAGAGCACCGCGTACTCCACCAGGCGCGCCCGGCGGTTCGTCGCGAGAGCGCCGACGCCACCGCGGAGTCCCTCGACACCGCTGCGGCTCAGCTTGTCGCACACGTTGTCGAGCTTGCGGTTGAAGCGGCTGAGCGCCCACCCGAGCCGCTCCGCTGCCGCCTGCGACGACGGGATCTCGCTCGTGCCGGTGCCCTCGCGCCGCAGCATCGTCTCGGCGAGGGCCAGGATGAGCAGCTTCTGCGAGGCGGTGAAGGTCACCGCTCCGACGGTGGTGGCGCCGCCCGCGTCGACGACGGGGGCCAGGTCGACGAAGGTGGGCGCCGAGGTGTGCACCGTGAACTCGTAGCTGGTGGGACCGGCGGTGAACACGACCGTGGTGAGACCGAACACGATCGGCATGCGGGCGCCCGGTGCGAGCCAAGCCTGCATGGTGCGAGACGAGTCGGAGACGGTCGCCGACAGTCGCGACCCCACGTTGGCGAGCCACCACATGCCGTCGATCTGCGAGATCTGCAGAAAACGCCGGTGCAGGTACTGGTTGTCGTCGATGTCGAGATCGGCGTCGCGCCCGATCTCGAACGGTCGCGCGGGGTCGAGCGCGAACCACTCGCCGCAGAACTCGACGCTCGTCGCGGGTGCCGTCTCGGTCATGGCGCGCATCCTCTCGCCGGTTCGGAGGCCCGGCCGTCACCGCGCACGACGACCACCTCGATGCACACCGGGGCGCCGGCGGTGGTGGGCAGCACGGCCATGGGCTGGTCGGTGCGCGAGGCCTGTCCGGTCTCGGTCGCGGTGGTCTGGGCCCAGGAGTAGGTGTCGCCGTCGCGGGGGTCGGGGTTCGTCCAGGTGAACTCCACCGAGTCGCCCGCGGGGGAGAGAGCGCCGGTGAGCTCGGCCGGTGCCGCGACAGTCTCGACCGCGATCTCGTCGACCGGGGCGCTCGAGGCCTGCTCGGCGTCGTCGGCGCTCTGCTGCGCCGGGGAGCCGGCGGGCGAGAGGGCGAAGACGAGTCCACCGACACCGAGCAGCACCACCACCACGGCGCCGGCGACGAGGTAGGGGAGGGCCCGCCGGCGCGGCGGGCGGTGGGTGTCTGGATGCGCGCTGTCGCCGACTTCTCCGGCAAGGGCCGGCGGGCGGCGCAGAGTGGTGTCGACGGCCGGTTCGAGCGGCACGGCGTGAGAGGCGGATGCGCGGGGCCGGGGGCCGGGATCGGATGCGCCTGGTGAACTCGAGGGGGTAGGGGAGGGGCGGGCCGGTGTCGGCGGCAGGGTCGCCGGGCTCGGCGAGGACGGGGACGAAGGCGAGTGCGGCGACGAGGGCGCGGAGGCCGGCGCGGGCGGCGTACCCGGGCGGGTCTGCGTGTGTCCGGGTGCCCCCGCGGTCGGCCGCGACGGACCCGTCGGATCGATCGTCACGATCCCGCGCACGCGCGTGCTGCCCTCGTCCTCCTCGTCGTCGCGGGCCTCGGGAACGTGCTCGTCGAGCACGTCGACCGGCGTCACCGCCATGCTCAGCTCGAGCTGCACCTTCTGCAGCGCGCGCGCGAACTCGAGCGCGGAGTCGTAGCGACCGGCCTCGGCCGGAGCCATGGCCGTCGCGAGAACCTGCTCGAGCGAGGGCGGCACGTCGGCGCGGCCGGTCGGCAGCAGCCGGGCGGTCTGGATGCGGGCGATGAGGTCGAGCCCCGAGTTCGCGCCACCGGGCACTTCGAACGGCGAGCGGCCCGCGAGCAGCGTGTAGACGGTGGCGCCGAGCGAGTAGATGTCGGCCGGTGCACCCGACGACGGATCGGCGGCGAACACCTCCGGCGGCGACCACGGGATCGACATCCCGACCGACTCCTGCTCGGCCCCGCCCCCGACGAGGGCAACCGAGATGCCGAAGTCGGTGAGCGCGGGCCGGTTGTATTCCGTCACGAGAATATTGGCCGGCTTGATGTCGCGGTGGAGGATCCCCGCGCGGTGCGAGGTCTCGACCGCGCCCGCCACCTGCACGCCGATGCGCAGCGCCTCGGCGACGCCGATGCGCTCCCGGCGGTAGCGCGCACCGAGGTTCGGCTTCGGGCAGTACTCCATCGCGAGGTAGGGCCGGCCGTCGTCGGCGATGCCCGCCTGGTAGATCGTGACGATCGACGGATGCGTCGACAGCTGCGCCATGAGGTTCGCCTCGGCGTCGAAGCTCTCCCGCGCCCCGGGGGTGAGCGACTCGCTCAGCAGCACCTTGATGGCCACACGGCGACGGGGCAGTCGCTGCTCGTAGAGGAAGACGTCGGCGAATCCACCGGAGCCCAGCAGTTCGACGTAGTCGAACCCCGGGATGCTCGGGGGCGAGGAGGGAGGCCGGCGCGCGTTCACGGGATGTCCTCGAAGGTGACGGTCACTCCGTCGCCGAGGTCGACCACGTCGCCGTCGAGCACGAGCACGGGCTCGTTCGGGGCGAGACGCAGCGGGGGAGCGCCCACGCGGTGGCGCACCGAACCGTTCGTGGTGTCGAGGTCGACGACGAGCACGTGCCGGCCCTCCAGCCGCACCTCGAGGTGGTTGCGCGAGATGTCCTGCTCGGGGCTGGGCACGGTGACGAGCAGCGGCACGTGGTCGGGCTGCACCCGGTTGGCGCGGGGGCGCCGGCCGATCACCACCGGGCGGTCGAGCGGATGCACGTCGCCGGTGCTCAGCACGATGCGCCCCAGCGAGACCGCGTCGGCTCCGTCGCCGGAATCCGCGGCCGGCGCCGGCGCGGCCGACTCCAGCCGGCGCAGGGCCTCGAGCTCGGACACCGTCACGGTCAGGCCGTCGTGGTCGTCGTCGGCGACCGCCGCCGCACCGGGCGTGACGGCGGAGGCTTCGGGCGCGAGGGCAGGGGCGGGCGCGGCGGGCGCGGGGGGCACGGTGCGGGCATCGAACCCGGGGGTGGGGGCGCCCACTGCTCCGAAGTCGGGGAGCGAGTCGATGAGTCCCGTGCTCGGCGCCACAGGTGCCGCCGGTGCCGCCGGTGCGGGCGGCTCCGGGGCCGTCGTGGATGACGACGGAGCCGCGGCGACGATGTCGGGCGCGGTCGACGGTGCCGGCGCGACCTCGACGGGTTCCTCGTCGTCGAGGTCGCGCACGGCGGCGTCCTCGACCGACTTGACGACGGTGGCCCCCCAGAGGTGGTCGTAGGCGTCGTCGGGCAGTTCGTCGCGCGTGCTCTCCAGATCGTCGATCACCGCCTCCACCGCGGGGGAGACGGCCGGCGAAGCGACCGGGGAGGCGGCCGACGTGGGCGCATCTCCGGTGGGTGCCTCGGTGGAGAGGGCCGGCGGGGTGGGGATCGATGTCGTGGGGGCCGCTGCCATGGATGCCTCATCCGGCTGCACCTCCACAGCACCGCCGCTCCCATCCGGAGTGAGCTCCACCCGCGAGCAGAGCACCACGCCGTCTGCGATCACGAACCGCTCGCCCGGCGCGTGCGTCTCCGCACCCGTCTCGATCACCACGCCGACCGCCGACGCCACCACGCGTTCGCTCCACGTCGTCACGTCGGCCCCGGAGACCTCGTAGCCGCCGCCCGACTCGGTCACCGCGGCCACCAGCGGCCCCCGCACCGCCAGCCGCACCGACCCGCCTTCCACCGCAGCCACGGCGAACGGCGGGATCGACCGCAGACTAGTGCCGAACGCCCCCGTCAGCGACTCGAGCACCGCGCCCAGCCCGTGTCCGGCGGCGAGCGACGCGCGGATGCGCTCGAGCGTCTCACCGGTCACCCCCGAGGGCAGCACGGCGACGCCCTGCGGCGTCACGGCGGCGCGCCACGGTCCCGGTGTGTAGTGGATGGTCGTCATCTCAGCTCCTGCCCCCTGCACCCACGCGGCCCCGCGGGATGGTGTCCTCGTCGTGCGCGCTCCCGCTCTCGGCCGAACCCGGCTGCGCATCCTGCCCGTCGCCCTCTGCGGCGGTGACCCGCGCATCCGTCGCGTCGACCACCACGGCCGTGAGGTTGTCGCGCCCTCCGCGCAGCACCCCCTCGTGCACGAGCCGCACCGCGGCCTCCTGCGGCACGGGCTCCTCGCGGAGCACCCGCTCGAGCGCCGCCCGGTCGAGCTCGCCCGAGACGCCGTCGGAGCACACCAGGATGCGGTCGCCGTGCTGCACGGGCACCACCCAGTAGTCGGGCTGCGAGGCCCCGCCTCCGCCGAGAGCGCGGGTGATGACGTTGCGCTCGGGGTGCACGGCCGCCGCGGCGGAGTCGAGCGAGCCCTCGTCGAGCAACTCCTGCACGACCGAGTGATCGACGCTGATCTGCTCGAGCTCACCCCCTCCGAAACGGTAGGTGCGCGAATCGCCGAGGTTGAAGACGAGCCAGTGCGCCACCCCGTCGACATCGGTGACGGCGACGCCCGAGACGGTCGTGCCGGCCCGCCGGGATCCCGCGTGGGCCAGGCGTGCGATGGCGGTGCGAGCGCGGTCGAAGGCGTCGCGCACCTCCGCGGGCGCGACCGACGGCCGGCCGGCGAGCGCGCCGAACGACTCCACCGCGAGGGCGCTCGCCACCTCGCCCGCCTCGTGACCGCCCATGCCGTCGGCGACGAGGAACACGGGCGAGGCGGTGAGCAGGGAGTCCTCGTTGCTGCGCCGGCGGAGACCGGGATGCGTCGCGCTCCCGGCTCCGAGGCGCAGCTCGGAGAGGGGGATGGTGGCGGGATCGGTCATGCCGTAGCCCCGCCGCCCGCCGCCGCGTCGCCACCCGCCGCCACGACCGAGATCACCCGCGTACCCACCTGCACCCGGTCGCCCGCCTGCACCGGGATGCGCTCGCCCGGGTCGAGGGGCAGCCTCTCCCCGTCGGCCCGCACCAGCGCCGTGCCGTTGGTCGACCCGCGGTCGCTCACCCACACCGCGGTCGCGCTCCCGTCGGCGGCGCGGTCGAGCCCGAACTCGAGGTGCGTCTTCGACACCGAGAGCGTGTCGCCGGTGAGGGCGACGACGAGGTCGGCGGCGTCGCCCGTGGGCGACACGGGGTCGCGCCCGAGCACGCCGTGCCCGACGATCGGGATGAGCTCCCCCGTATCGAGCCGGAAGGCGAGCGCCAGGGCACCGGGTGCGGATGCGCGCACGGCAGCCCGGGGCTGCGACAGCCGGGTGCTCTCCGCGTCGTCGTCGACCGGCGGCGCGAATCCCGGCACGCGATCGATGGGCGCCGCGGGTACGGGCGCAACGGGCGCAGGCGCGACAGGAGCGGGAACGACGGGCGCAGGCACCACACGCGCAGCAGACGCCACCGGAGCGGCTCCCCCCGCCATCGCGGCCGTCGACGCCGCCGACCCCGGCGTGAACGCCCGCCCGCCACCGAACCCCGCCGGCTCCACCGCATCCTGCACCGGCTCGTCGAGCACCAGCTGCCCCGGCCGGGCCTTGAGCGGGTTCGGCCCGGCCTTCACGTCGATGACCCAGGTGCGCGCCAGCCGGTCGTGCCAGCCGCGCCCGATGCGCTCGGAATCCCAGAGCGGCGAGAGGTACACGATGTACTGGCCGATGAAGAACACCAGCGACGCCGCCGCCACGAACACGTCGCGCAGCAGCATCCAGCCGAGCCCGGGTCTGCCGAGCGACGTGACGTTGACGATCCTCAGCCCGAGCGCGAGCTTGCCGAGACTGAAGCCGAGGAAGGCCTGCAGCAGCAGCTCGGCGACGGGGTAGAGGACGGCGGGCAGGATGAGCAGCACCGCGCTGAGACCCGACACCGAGATCGCCGACTCGGTGGTCTGCACCGCGATGACACCGAGCCCGATGAGGGGCATCGTGACCGCCAGCCACACCGCGGCGCCGATCACGCCGTCGAGCAGGAAGGCCACGACGCGGCGGCCGTAGCCGCTCGGCATCAGATCGCCGCGCCGGATGGGAGGGGCGGCGGGGGTGGGCCGCCAGCTGTCGAGAGGTCGCCCGTCTGCGCCGGCCGCCGGTGCCTGCCCCGCGGCCGCTCCGAGCGCCGCTGCCTGGCTCCGCGACGACACGGGAGTGCCGCACACGAGGCAGAACTGCGCGCTCCGCGGTACGGCCGAGCCGCACTGCACGCACGGGAAGGTGGCATCCGTCACTGGTCGTCTCCTGTTCGCGCCGTCCGGGCGGCGGCGCGGCGCGCTCTCGCCGCCTGGCGCCGCTCGCGCGACCGTCGTGCGAGCGAGCGCACAGACCACCTCGCCGCGATCCGTCGCCACCACCGGGTCGAGCGGGTCATGCTGCGCACGGCCGCGTCGACCTCCGTCCAATACTGCTCCACCTCGGCCGCCGTCGGTTCGCCGGGGCCGAACACCGTGCCATCGGCACGCTCCGCGACCGCCACGAGGCCCGCGGTGGGGTAGGCCGCCGACAGCTGCCGGGCGTCGTCGCGGCGCGTGGCACCGGCGGGGGTGCGAGAACCGAGGTCGCCGGCACGGTCGACGATCTCGTCCCAGCCTCCGCTCACGCGGTCGGCGGCTCGCGGCGCTCGCCGCCGGCGGCGCCTCTGCGCCAGCTTGACCAGCGCGATCACGACGAGCGGCCCGAACACCACGATCAGCAGCCCGAGCACCCCGCCAGCGGCGAGGAAGACGGGGAGGTAGTCGAACCCCTCCTCCTCCACCTCGTCCTGCGCGGTGTCCTCGGTGCGGATGTCCGGCGGCAGCTCGGCCGGCTCCTGCGGCGGGGGCGGCGGCTGCAGCACCTGCGCCTTCGGGTCGGACTTCGGTTGGGGCGCCTCGTCGAGGGGCACCTGGTCTTCGGGCGGCGTGGGGTCGAAGGCCACCCAGCCGGCTCCGTCGAACGGCACCTCCACCCAGGCGTGCACGTCGTCGCCGGTGATCTCGAGCGACTCGCCCGCGGCGGCGTACTGCGACGGATAGAAGCCCATCACCACGCGCGCCGGCATCCCCAGCGAGCGCACCATGAGCGCCATCGTCACGGCGTACTGCTCGTCGTCGCCCACCATCTGCTCGGCTCCCACGAGGCTCGCGATGCGCTCGGCACCGTGTCCGGCCCGCGACACCGCCTCGCCCTCGAGCCCGTGGCTGAAGAACCCGTCGGCCGCGAGCCCGGCCGCGATGTTGCGCACCTGCTGCACGGGCGTCTCGGCATCGGCCACGTACTCGGCGGCCAGTGCGCCGATGTCGTCGGGCACTCCGGATGCGCGGGGCAGCGTCACCGACGAGACGGCTCGGCTCGACAGCTGCTCGTCGTTGAACACCGGCGGCAGCACGGTCTCGAGCGTGTAGGAGTCGCCCTCGGCCAGTCCCGCCGTGTCGAGCGCGGTGCCGGTGGCGGCGTTGTAGTGCAGCGCGCCCTCGAGCTGCTCCACCCGGCCGTCGGTGAACTCGAGCGAGTCGAGCTGCCCGGCGTCGGGCAGCCACACGCCGTCGAGGCCGGTGATGCTGACCTCCAGGGTGGTGCGCTCGCCCTCGGCGTCGTTCGCGATGTCGCTCGACACCCGCACGAACTGTCCCGATCCGTTCGACCCGTCGCCCGCCACGTCGTAGACCGTGCCGTCGTATCCGTCGAGCGTGGCGAGCCGGATGCGCGCGCCATCGGGCAGGCCCGTCACCTCGAACAGCGACTCGTCTCCCTGGTCGCGCACCACGCTCCGGAACCCGACCAGCGGACTGGCGTAGTCGTGCAGGTCGAGCGGCGGCTCGATGTGATCGCGCAGCACCTCGCGGGCCGTGGCGGGAACGAGGAGTCCTCCAGCCACGAAACCCGCCGCGAGGGCGGCCACCACCATCCCCGCCGCGGCGGCGAGCCGGGTGCGCCGGGCCGAAGTGCCGTTCCCCGCGGGTGGCGCGGAACCGTCCGCCCCGCCGACCGCGGTCTCGCGCGCTGCCCAGGCCCGCGCATCCTGCCGCCGCCACGCGGCCCAGCACAGCGCGAGACCCACGAACACGAGCCCGAGCACGGCGGGGAAGGCCGCCTCGCGCGTGCCGAAGGCGATACCCGTCACGAGCAGTGCCGCCGCGGGCACCAGCGCCCAGGCGGCGCGCGACGGCCGCAGCCGGAGGGCGAGGCTCACGGCCACGACCGAGGTGACCAGCGCCGAGACGAAGGGCACCACGAGCACGGAGTCGAACTGCCCCACGGGGGTGACGAGGGTGAGCACGTCCTTCCACGAGAACACGAGCCCCAGCACCAGGGTGCGGAGCGTGTCGAGGGTGGGCACGACCCCGAGGATCGTGGTGCCGGGTGCGGCGAGCGGCCCGCCGAACACGAGATAGACGCCGAGCGCGACGGCGGTGAGCACGATGCCGTTCCAGCGCAGCAGGGCTCCCGCGACGCCGAGCGCGAGACCGAGCACGATCCCTCCGACGCCCGCGACGAGATAACCCGAGCCGCCGAAGGCCGGCCCGAAACCGAGCACGCCGATCACCAGCAGTGCGGCGAGCACGCCGCAGTCGACGGCCTTCGCCCAGGCCGGCCGCACCCGTGCGGGCGCTCGCCGTGGCCGCGCGCGCCTGCGCTCCCCGGCCGGCCGCTCGCCCGCCGACCGCTCGCCCGCCCGGGGCCGCCCGTTCATCCGATCGCCACTCATCCGCTGTTCGCCCTCCGCAGCGCGAGCGGGAACTCGCTCAGCTCGCCCACCGTCAGCAGCGTCACGTCGCCGATGTGCCGCAGCGACAGCGCGGCGCCCGGCTGGGCGCTCACCGCGATCACCCGCACACCGAGCGGGATGTGCACGCTCGCGGCCTGCAGCTGCCGCGCGGACACCGGCCCGCCGAAGAGCAGGAAGGCCACCGACGCCCCTGGCACCGCCGAGCCTGTCGACTGAGCGAGCGAGGTCACCGTGCCGCGCCGCTCGGCCGTCTCGACGCCGGAGAGGTCGTCGAGCAGCAGTCGCCCCGTCTGCGTGCGCAGCGTGCTGGTCTGCGTGAGCACGGTGAGCTCGCGCTCCTCGCGCAGGGCCTGCACGCCGAGCGACCCGCACACCGAGACCGCGAGTTCGAACTCCTCGGGATCGGCGTAGTCGGCCGTGCTCGTCGACAACGCGACGGCGAGATGCGAACGCCGCGTCTCCTCGAACTGGCGCACCATGAGGGTGCCCGTGCGCGCCGAGGTCTTCCAGTGGATGTAGCGCCGGTCGTCGCCGGGCACGTACTCGCGCAGGGCGTGGAACGACACATCGTTCTCGCTCAGCACCCGCGACTCGATGCCCTCGAGGTCGCGCAGGAAGCCCGACGACGAGCCGCCGAGCGAGATGGTCTTCGGATGCACGTACAGGTCGACCGGGTCGGTCCAGCGCACCACGCGGCGCAGGAGGCCCAGCGGGTCTCCCCGCACCGATCGCACGGGGCCCACCGTGATGACCGATCGGCGGTGGGTCGGGATGCCGAAGAGCTCGTCGTGCTCGGCACCCGGTGCGAGCCTCGGCAGGGCGAACGAGGCGAACGACGCGCCCACCGGCAGCTCGATGCGGGCGGGCGCCATCGACCGCGAGGCGGTGTTCGCCACCGCGACGCGGCCCACCGCGCGCTCGCCCACGACCACCCGCGTGAGCGCGAGGTCGAGCGACACCGCATAGGCCGAACGGCCGATCGCGAAGCCCACGGCGATGAGCAGAGCCGCGAGCAGCACCGCCCCCACCACGAGCAGTTCCCGCCAGCCCAGCACCACGCCGGCCACGAGGGCGACGATCGTGGCCGCGAGCACGCCCCAGCCGAAGCCCGAGACGGTCGAGAGAACCGGGCCGGCCGCACGCCGTACGCCCCGCCCGCCGGCGGCCACGCGCTCGCGCGACGCCGCCCACACGGGCGCCGCGCGCATCCGGTGCAGCAGTCGTCTCATGCGGCCGGTTGCCTCGACTGCGGAGCGGCGACGTCGGCGAGCACGCGGGCGAGCACGCGCTCGGCCGTGGCGCCCTGGAACTCGGCCTCGGCGTCGAGCACGAAGCGGTGGGTCCACACCGGCCCGGCCAGCTCGCGGATGTCGTCGGGCAGCACGTAGTGGCGCCCCTGTGCGGCCGCCCACACCTTCGCCGCGCGCACGAGCGCCATCGCGCCGCGCACCGAGACGCCCAGGCGGGTCTCGGTGGCCAGCCGCGTCTCCTCGGCGAGCTGTGCCGTGTACCGCAGCACCGCGGGGTCGACGTGCACCGTGGAGGCGAGGTCGGCCATGTCGGCCACCGCGGAGGTGGTGATGACCGGCGAGAGCGACGACGAGGGGTTGCGGTTCGACGAACCCGCGAGGATCTGCTCGGCCGAGGCGAGGTCGGGGTAGCCGATGCTCGTCTTGATGAGGAAGCGGTCCAGCTGGGCCTCGGGCAGCCGGTAGGTGCCGGCCTGCTCGATGGGGTTCTGCGTGGCGATCACGAGGAACGGGCGGCCCACCTCGTGCGTGACGCCGTCGACCGACACCCGCGACTCCTCCATCACCTCCAGCAGCGCCGACTGCGTCTTGGGCGAGGCCCGGTTGATCTCGTCGGCCAGCACGATCGAGGCGAAGATCGGCCCCCTGTGGAAGTCGAAGCGGTGCGTCTCCTGGTCGTAGATCGTCACCCCCGTCACGTCGGAGGGCAGCAGGTCGGGGGTGAACTGGATGCGCTGGTGGGTGCCCTGCACCGTGGCGGCGATCGCCTTGGCCAGGCTGGTCTTGCCGGTGCCGGGGGCGTCTTCGAGCAGCACGTGGCCCTCGGAGATCATGGCCATGAGGGTGAGACGGATGACGTGCTCCTTGCCGAGCACCGCCAGGCCGACGTTCTGCACGAGTCGGTCGAAGGTGCCGGCGAACCAGCTCGCCTGCTCGGGGGTCATCGTCATGGGAGGGGGCTTCCTTTCGGGGGGAGCGGGAGGGGTCGGGTCATCGTCGTGCCACCACCTGCACGCCGTCGCACTGCATGCGGGCGGCCTGGTTCTCGAGCGAGTACGCGCCGCTGTCCTGGGTGAACCAGCTGAGGTTCTTCGAGCCGTTGCCGTTGCCGTCGACGGAGATGTCGGTGGAGAGGTTGTTGCCGCCCGACCAGGTGCAGTGCACACTGCCCTGGCCGAGGAAGTTCTCGACCGTGAGCTTCATGCGCACGCAGGGCGGCCCGTTCACGAGGTTCTCGCCATCGCACGAGGTCCACGACGAGAGGAACGCACCCTTCGGGGGCGGTGGGGGTTCGGGGTCGCTCGTGGCGCTCGCCTCGGCCGACACCGTCTGGCCGGCCGCATCCGTCACCGTGATGCGCACGGAGTGGGTCTGGCTGTAACCGTTGCCCACCGTCACCGAGCCGCTCGGGGCGCTGGAGTAGGCGGCACCGTCGACCAGCACCTGGATCGAGGTGATGTCGCGGCCGTTGGGCTGCGGAGCCTGCCACGACAGCGACACCGTGGTCGCCCCGCCCGACGCCGAGGCGCTGGGCTGGCCGAGCGGGCCGTAGGGCACCACCGTGTTCGACGCCGCACTCGGCGGGCCCTCGTAGTTCGTGCCGTCGAGCGGGGTGACCGCACGGGTCTCCACCGAGTAGCTCTGGCCGTTCTGCAGCCCGCCGATCACGCCGCCCGAGGGCAGCGAGCTCCAGCCGCCGCCGTTGAGGCGGTACTGGTACGTCAACTCGTCCTGCCGCGCGCCGCGGCCGTCGGCCGGCGAGCCGACGGTCATCGTGATCTGGCGGTCGCCCTCGGCCAGAGACGGGGCGCCCGGCGCGGTCGGCGCGAGGAACGCGCGGCGCGGGGCGGACTGCGGCGACGGCTCGCCCGCACCCGCCTTGTTCTCGGCGGTCACCCGGAAGGTGTAGTCGGTCTCGGAGATGTCGAGCGGCACGGCCTGCTCGGTGGAGGTGCCCGCGTCGATCGTGCTCACCACGCTGCCGCCGCGCAGCACCTCGAGGGTGTAGGCGCTGATGGCGTCGCCGTTGTTCGCCGGCGGGGTCCAGGCCACCTGCAGCTGGGCGCGGTCGCCCACCGGGTTGAGGCGGGTCGTCGTGGGCGCGGCCGCCGCATCCGGGGCCCTGGCCGGGATCTCCTCGGCCGAGAAGGTGCTGAACTCGCTCGGCTCGGGAGCCCGGTTCACCGCCTGCACCCGCACCTGGTAGGCGGTGCCGTTCTCCAGCCCCTCCCACACCAGGGAGTTGCCGGTGACGTCGTAGCGCGTGGCGGCACCGCGGGCCGGGGCGGGAGAGATCTCGAGATTGAACGACTCCACGGCGGAGCCGGGCGTGGGCGGGGTGACCCAGGTCACCGTGAGGCTCTCGTCGCCGAACACCAGTTTCGGGGCTTCCGGCTGGTCGGGCCGCGCATCCGGCCGTGCCACCGCCGAGGGCGGCGAGGCGTCGGAGACGCCGACCGAGTTCGTGGCCGTGACCGTGAAGGTGTACTCCACGTCGTTGGTAAGCCCGTCGAGGGTGCAGGTGGTGGAGGCGCACTGCTTCGAGTAGCCCTGCGGGCTCGTCACGGTGTAGCCCGTGATCTCGGCGCCGTTGTTGATGGGCGGCGACCACGAGAGCACCACCGTGCGGTCCTGGATGCTCGTGACCGTCGGCGTGGCCGGCGCGTCGGGCCGGCCCTGCACGGTGAGGCGGATGCGCCCGTCGGCCACGCGGTCGGGCTCGCCCGTGACGTCGGCCACCCGGTAGCGCACCACCATGGTGCCGACGAAGTCGCCCGCCGGCGTGACGTCGACCGAGGAGCCGTTCGCCGAGGCGTTGCCCGAGCCGGTCTCCACCACTACCTGGGTGATCTCGAGCGGCGACTCGGGGAAGGGGTTGTAGTCGTTGCTCAGCACGTCGACCGTCACCGTCTGGCCCTGGTTCGCCTGCGGCACCACGTCGTCGGTGGCGCTCGGAGGGTTGCGTGTGGTGGCGAGCACGGTCACCGTCACGGTGCCGCGCACGGGCGGGTTCACGCCGTCGGAGACGTCGATCTCCACGGGCGACGAGGTGCGCGGGGCGTCGACATCGGCGGTCACCACCAGGGTGGCGCCTTCTATGCGAGCGTTCACGCCCGCTCCGGTGTCGCCCGCGATCGTGTAGGTGAGCGCGTCGAGCTCGCCCTCGTCGGGGTCCTGCGAGTTGGCGCGCAGGTCGACCGTGCCCTCGCCGTCGCCGGCCGCCACCGAGACGGCGGTGTTCACGAAGCTCGGCGGGGTGTTGTAGTCGGAGACCACCTGGATCGGGATGACGAGGGTGGCCTTGTGTCCGGCCGGGTCGTCGGGGCCCGTTCCGTCGGTCACCTCGAAGCTGATCGCATCCGGGCCGTCGTAGCGCGCCTTCGGGGTGTAGCGCAGCGTGGTCTCGCCCGCCACGAGGTTGTCGCCGTTGGAGTTCGAGGCACGCACCTTCTCGGCCTCCGTGATGCGCACCGACTTGCCCTCGGCCACGAGCACGTAGTCGCCGAGCTCGAGGTCGATGGTCTCGCCGTCGTTCACCACGATCGGCTCGATGCCGGGGCGGAGCACCGGCGGGAGGGTGTCCATGCCCGGAACGGTCACGAACGCCGAGGCGGTGAGGCCGTCCTGATCGGTGACCGTGTAGCTCACGATCTGCTCCGTGGGCAGCAGCTCGATGCGCAGGTTCTGGTTCGGCTGCACGGTCGCCGTGGCGTCGGCCGTCGAGACCACCAACTCGTCGATGGTGCCGTCGGGGTCGTCGTCGTTCTCGCGCACGTCGATGTCGACGTAGGGACGGTCGAGCACATCGGAGACGGGGACGGTGTCGTCGCGGGCGATCGGGGCCTGCAGGGGCGCGTCGGGGCTCACGCTCACGAGCAGCGACCCGGTCGAGGCGGCGCCCCAGCGGTCGACGATCGTGTAGAGCACCGTGTAGTCGCCGGCCTGGTCGGGTGCGGTGACCACCACTCGGCCGCCGTCGACCTCCGCGGTGACGCCGTCGGGCACCTCGAGGCCGTTCTCGCGGATGGCGATCGGGTCGCCGTCCGGGTCGGAGTCGTTCGCCATCACGTCGACCGCGAGGGTGCGCCCGGGGCGGGCCTGCACCGTGTCCTTCTGGGCGTAGGGCGCCTGGTTGGCGTCGGAGGCGGGGATGATGCCCACCAGCACGGTGGCGGTGGCGAGGCCGCCGAGGCGGTCTTGCACGGCGTAGGTGAAGGTGTCGGTGCCGGTCGCGTCGGGGTAGGCCTCGTACACCAGCCACGACTCGCCCACCTCGGTGATGCGGCCCTTCGCGGGCGCCGAGCTCTGGCCCACGAGGCGCACGGAGTCGCCGTCGGGGTCGATGCCGTCGAGCGGGATCGGGATGCGCACGCTGGTGCCCTGCAGGGCGCGGATCGTCACGTCCTCCGGACGGGGTGGGGAGTTCGCCCCGTCGTCGCCGACCACGCGGATGGTGATGTAGCCCGCGTCCTTCTGGCCCTGCGAGTCGACCACCTCGTAGGTGGCGTAGACGGTCTTGGGCTCGGGGCCGGCGCGGAACCGCACCACGTCTTCGGCCACGAAGATCTGCCCGTCGGCCGGGGCAACGAGCGGCTCGATGAGGGTCTCGGAGAGGCGGATGGTGTCGCCGTCGGGGTGATAGTCGTTGGCCAGCACCGGGATGGTCGCGACGTCGTTCACCCGCACGGTCACGGTGTCGTCGACCGCGACCGGCGGCTGCAGCCGTTCGGGCGAGGCGATCGGGGTGACGAACACCTCGCCGACCGCGCTCGCGTAGCCGTTGGAGACCGTGTAGCGCACGGTCGTGGGTCCGACGAGGCCCCGGTCGGCGATGCGCAGGATCTGGTGCTCGAGCACCTCCACCGAGATACCCGAGTCGGGGTCGGTCTGCACCGACTGCACGGCGAGGATGCCGCCGTTCGGGTCGGTGTCGTTGGCTAGCACGTTCACGAGCGTCGTGCGCCCGGTGGGCAGCTGCGCGGTGTCGCGCACGGCGATCGGCGGGTCTTCGGTGTCCTCATCGGCCACCACGTCGACCCGCACGAGTCCCTCCGCCGTCTTGGGGCCGTCGGCCACCAGGTACTGCACGTAGAACACGCCCACCGAGGCGCCCGTCACGGCGAAGGTGCCGGTCGTGTAGTCGGGCTCGAGAGTGAGCCCGGGCGTCTCGTTCACCTTCGCGAGCCGCAGCGGGGCGCCGGAGGGGCTCAGGTCGTTCTCGAGCGGGGCGACGGTGACCCGCTCGCCGACCGTGGCCACCACGGCGTCGGGCGTGGTCACCGGGGCGAGCGCACCCTTGTCGCGCACCACGAACCGGATGGTGCCCTCGATCTCGGAGCGCCCGTCGGAGATCGTGACCGTCACGTCCTTCGGCCCGGTGTTGGGGTCGATGCTCGTGAACGTGATCTCGCCGTCGGGCCGGAACTGCACCTGGTCGGCCGTGCCGGTCGACGCCGCCGTGACGTACAGGTCGTCGCCGTCGGGGTCCTCGAAGTCGGGCAGCGCGTTGTGCTTCACCGTGGCGCCGAGCTCCACCAGCACGTCGGAGACCTGCCGCTGCTTCGGCGGCGAGTTCTCGCCGTCGCCCCGCACCGTGAGCGACACCGTCGCCGTGTCGGTGCCGCCGCGGCCGTCGTCGGCGGTGTAGCTGAAGCTCGACGCGCCCCGCGCATCCGGCTCCACCACCACCTGCAACGCCGCGCCGTTGAGGATGCGCTGCACCTCGCCGAACGAGGGGCCGTTGCCGCTCAGCGACGCCGTCAGCACGTCGCCGTCGGGGTCGGTGTCGTTGTTCAGCACCGGGAGGATGACGGTGCGGCCTGCCCGCACGCCGAACGAGTCGTCGACCGCGGTGGGCGGGGTGTTCTCCTCGGAGCGGTCGGGGAGCAGCACCTGCAGCTCCTCCTCGGTGCTGTCCTCCTCCTCTTCGGAGTCGCTCTCCTCGGGCGGCGGGGCGATGTCGTCCCAGTTGTCGACCTTCTTCATGTCCTGGTTCACCAGGTACACCACGCCGGTCGCCACGTCGTTGAGCACCACCACGTCGCGGTTCACGCGGAATCGCAGCGAGGCGTTCGCCGCGAGATCGGGAACCTCGCTCTCGACGTCGTCGGCGTCGCCCGCGCAGTCGCGCAGGTACGATCCCGAGCCCGACCAGGCCGCGTAGGCGCATCCGTTGAGGAAGACGGGCGCGGCCGGGTCGCCGGGCTCGCCGGTGGTCTGCAGCACGACCGGCTCGCCGCCGGCGAGGGGCTGGCGGATGAGGGTGGTCGCGGTGGAGACGAGCACGTCGTCGGAGGCGGGGCCGGAGGCCTGCACGATGCCGCCCTGAGCATCCGGGAGCTCGGCGACACCGCCGCCCGGCAGGTAGAGGGTGCCCGTGGCGGAGTCGAAGACGACGGCCTGGTCGCCGACGGTGGTGAGGGTCAGCTGGGCGCTCTGCTCGACCTCGGGGAAGGCGGTCGAGGCCGTGGGCTCCTCGGGGAAGGCGCCGGTCGCCTCGTCGCGCTCGTAGCTGAGCAGCCGGCCGTCGGAGGTGGAGAGGGCGTGCACCGTGCCCTCGGAGTCGGCCACCGCGGCGGCACCGGCGCCGAGCTCGGCCATCGGCTCCTCGGGGTCGGGGGTGAATGAGCCGACCTGGGCCGAGTCGACGGCCCAGAGGCCGCCGGTCTGGCGGTCGAGCAGGGTGACGGAGTCGCCGCCGAGGGAGACCGAGGCCTCGGGCGGGAGGTTGACGGGCGACTCGAGGGCCACCGTCATGGGGTTGACCGGGGTGAGCGTCGCGCCGGCCGAGTCGAGCAGCAGCACGGTGTCGCCGTTCTGCAGCACGTCGAAGTCGGTGGAGGAGGTGCGGAGACCGCCGTCGATGACCTGGGCCGGGTGGTTGAGGTGCCCGAGTAGCAGGGCGGAGGGCTTCGTGACCCAGACGCCGCCGTCGTTGAGATCGACGTCGGCGGTCTCGACGCCCTCGTAGAGGAAGGCCATCGTGGTGACGGCGATCGAGGCCGCGGCGACCGTGGCGACAGAGGCACTGGTGGCCTTGTGGCGGCGGATGGCCTGGAACAGCCTCACACGGTCTCCGATCGTCGGGTGGTCACGGCGAGGGCAAGACTGTGCGGGGTCGCCCGGGAGCGACCTTCGGTACGGCCCTTCGGGTCGGGCGTACCCCGTACAGGGGTCATTCAAGCATGATCGGCGAGAGGTCGCCAAAACGGCCGTCTGGGGAGAAGTCCCCATGTGACATCCGGTGCGGGATGTGCTGAGGGGTCAGGGGAGGGAGGGCCAGCTGGTGAGTTTGGCGGGATTGAGCATCAGGCGAACGGACGTCACGAGGCCGTCGGCGACGTCGAAGGTGACGATCCCGTAGAGGCGGCCGCCGACGTCGAGGCGGTAGCCGAGGCCGTCGGCGGTGGGCTGCTCGGTGAACGTGGTGTGCGGGTTCTTGGAGAGCACACCGAGCACGAAACGGGCCACGTGGTCGGTGCCGTGCACGGCCTGGCGGGCGGCGTTCACGACGCCTCCGCCGTCGGAGCGGAGCTCGATCTCGGGGGAGAGGACCGCCATGAGGGTGAGGAGGTCGCCCGTGCGGGCTGCAGAGAGGAAGGCGCGGACGGTGTCGTCGTGGTGGCGCGGGGAAACGGGGTTGGGGTTGCGGGAGGTAGCGGTGCGGGTGCTGCGGAGTCGGCTGCGTGCGGCGCTCGCGAGCTGGCGCGCCGCTGCCGGGGAGCGGTCGACGATCGAGGCGATCTGGTCGAAGGGCACGGCGAAGACGTCGTGCAGCACGAACGCCACCCGCTCGGCCGGGGTCATGGTCTCGAGCACGAGCAGCAGGGCCGACCCGACGGTGTCGTCGAGGGCGACGCGTTCGAGCGGGTCGAGCGAGGCCGGCGCTGCGGAACCGGTACCGGTGAAGAGGCCGGCGGGCAGCGGTTCGGGCAGCCACTGGCCCACGTAGTGCTCGCGGCGGGCGCGCGCCGAGCCGAGCAGGTCGAGCGCCACCCGGCCGGCCACGCGGGTGAGCCACGCCGCGGGATTGAGGACGGCGTCGCGTTCGGCGGGGGTGAGCCGGTACCAGCGCGCGTAGCTCTCCTGCACCACGTCCTCGGCGTCGGCGAGCGTTCCCGTCATGCGGTACCCGAGCCCGAGCAGGTTGCGGCGCTCGGCCAGCACGAGCCCGTCGCGCGCATCCCGCGGGTGAGGCGCATCCAATTCGTCGGCCATGCCCCCATCCTGCCCGCAGGTGATGTGCTGCGTCGCACGGCCCGCAGCGCTGCCCGGTCGGGAGAGCGAGGTCGGGTGGATAGGCTGGGGCGGTGTCGGGGCAGGGCGGTGAGCGCGGGTCAGGGGAGCGCTCCGCCTGGCGCAGCGACAGCGACGTGCCTTCCGGGCGCGGCGTGCGGGCGGGAGCCGGTGCCGGCACTCGGGCGCAGGTGCGGGCGGCGCGCAGGAAGCGGGCCACGCGGCAGGCGCTCCTCGCGGCAGGGGCCACGGTGCTCGTGGCGGCGGTCGTGACGGTCGGGGCGTTGTCGGCGGGCGGTGTCATCCGGTTCGGGGCGGCGCCGGCGGGCACGCCCGTGTCGGCCACGGGGGTCGCGACCACCACGATCCCGGCGCCGAGTTTCACCGAGGCGCCGGCGACGGATGCCGGGCAGTCGCCCCCTGCATCCGAACCCCCCGCATCCGAACCGGCCTCACCCCCACCGCCACCCGCGTTCGACAAGGCCGCGAAGTCGATCGACGACCCCACGAGCCCGTGGGTGGTGGTGGACAAGCTGAGACCGCTCGCCGGTGCCGCCGGCTACGTGCCGCCCGATCTCGTGGAACTGGCCCCGGACATCCCGAACCCCAACGGGCACCTGCTGCGCGCCGACGCCGCGGCCTCGCTCGAGCAGATGTTCGCCGCGGCGCGGGCCGAGATCGGGGTGCAGCTGGTGGCGCAGAGCGGCTACCGCTCCTACGACTCCCAGGTGTATGCGTACAACTACTACGTGAACCTGCTCGGGGTCGACGGGGCCGATCTCACCAGCGCGCGCCCCGGCTACAGCGAGCACCAGACCGGCATGGCGATGGACATCCTCGGGCAGGACTCCTCGTGCACCCTCGACGACGGCCCGTGCTTCTCGACGGCGGCCTCCGGACAGTGGCTGGCGGCGAACGCGTGGCGGTTCGGGTGGATCCTGCGCTACCCCGACGGCGCCACGCCCATCACGGGCTACGAGTTCGAGCCGTGGCACTACCGGTGGGTGGGCGTCGAGCTCGCGACCGAGATGCACGCCACCGGTGTCACCACGCTGGAGGAGTTCTTCGGACTGCCGCCGGCGCCGGGCTACTGAGGCCGGGCGTCAGCCCACCCGGGCCGCAGACTGCGCCGCGCACGCCAGCGCGGCAGGGGGCAGGCCGCCCGCGACGTCGCCGTCGGCGAACTGGAGCGCGGGCGCCGAGGTGATCGCGGCGGTGGCGTAGCCGATGGAGCGGAGGGGCGCGTCGAAGTCGTCGAGGGTGGGGTCGGCTGTTGTGGCCCAGGCGACCACGTATCCGTCGGTGGTGCTGTCCTGCCGCACCGTGCCGGAGAGCAGCCACACGGCATGCTCGGGATCGGGTGCCGCCGTGAGCGACGAGACCCAGAGCGGGGTGCCCTCGGGGTGGTAGTCGGGCGGCGTCATCGCGGCGTTCACCGCCGTCACCACGGCCGCGCTCGCCGGCTGGCACGCGGGCGTCGTCGCATCGGCGCCGTCGGGGTAGTGGAGGTCATCGCCATCGCCAGCGACCGGATGCGCGCTGCCGCCCGGGGTGGGCGGGGTGGCCGAGGTGGCCGCGTCGGCGTTCGAGGTCGCCACGCACCCTCCGAGGAAGGCGACGGCCGCGAGCGCCACGAGTGCACGGCTCGGTGCCGGGCCGAGCGCGAGTCGAACGGCTGTGAGGCGCATCCCGCTCCCCCTCTCTTCAACAGATGTGGTGAGGCTAGCGGGAATGCGATGGGACTCCCACTCCCAAGCGCGTGATGTCCCCCTCATAGGGGACACAAATGTTGATGTGTTCGCATGGTGGAGTGACTCCCGAGATCTCCCGCCGCACCCTGTTCACCGGATTCGCCGCCGCGACGGCGCTCGCGCTGGCCGGATGCGCGACCGACTCCGCAGGCGACGCGAGCGGCTCCGGGAGCGCGGGGGCCGCATCCGCAGCCGACGCCGCGGCCGCCGGAGAGCGCGTCTCGCTCGGCGCGGTCACCCCCGCCGTCGGCGCCCTCGCAGGCTCCACCGCGGTCACCCTCAGCGGCGCCGGCTTCGACGGCGACTCGGCCGTCGCCTCCGTCTCGTTCGGCAGCGAGCCCGCCGCATCCTTCACCGTCGTCGACGACTCGACCATCACGCTCACCACCCCCGCCTCGTTCAACTTCGCCGTGGGAGCCGTGCCCGTGACCGTCGTGCTCGCCGACGGCACGCAGGTGGTGGCGGATGCGGCCTACGCCTACGAGGTGCAGACCCCCGTCGACGCCCAGATGCAGTACGCCTTCACCTACTGGCAGGACTACAACCTCGCCGAGTGGGGCCAGTTCCCCGACAACGACTGCGGCAACTTCGTGAACCAGACCATGCTGCAGCGCGGCTGGGAGCAGAACGCCGACTGGTACAGCGACTACGTGGCCACGGGCGACTACAGCTACAGCTGGATCCGCGGCAACCAGATGGACGCCTACTACGCCTCGCGCCCCGACACCACGCGGTACGAGTTCTCCGACCGGTCGCAGCTGAAGATCGGCGACGTGGTGATGTTCGACTGGGACCCGCAGAACGACAACGGGGTCGACCACACCATGATGATCTCGAAGGTCACGACCAACGCCGACGGCTCCATCTCGATCGCGATGGTGGGGCACACGCTCGATGCCACCTACCGCGACCTCGACAACGCGGTGACGGTCGAGAAGCCGGGCGGCACCGCGCACTTCTGGTCGATCGCCTGATTCGCGGGCGACCTGGTCGCGATCGTCCGGGTCGCGTCTAGAGCCCCTTCCAGAACCGCATAAGTTCGCGGCAGAGCGCTTCGGGCTGCTCGAGCGGAATCAGGGTGCGCGCCCCCGCGATCGTCACGGCACGGGCGTGCGGCGTCGCGGCGGCCGATCGTGCCGCGTCGGACGGGCTCCAGTCTCCCCGGTCGTCCGACGCGAGGTAGAGGGCGGGAACCCGGATGCGCCCAAGGCTCTCCGACACGTCGACGCGGTCGAGGATGAACGACCGCAGTGCCCGCGCCAGGCTGCGGCGGGTGGGCCGCTCGAGGCTCTCCCGCACGATCCGCACGAGCTCGGGGCGAGCCGCGGAGCGCTCGGTGAGCATCGCCGTCACCACGGCTCGGCGCACGGGGCCGATGGGGCCGAACGTCCGCAGCAGCGGCGCGAGCAGGGTGATCTGGCGGCGGAGGCCGGCCGGGATCGCCTCCGCGGGAGAGCTGATGGCGGCGAGACTGCGCACGACGCCGGGCCGGGTGGCGAGCTCGAACCCGACGTGGCCGCCGAAGGCGTTGCCGACCCAGTCGACCGCGGTGTGTTCGAGTCCCGACGCCGTGAGCAGGTCGACCGCGGCGTCTGCGGCCTCGGCGATCGAGCTCACCCGCGTCAGGGGATCGCTCGCGCCCAGCCCGGGAGGGTCGACCACGATCAGGTGGCGGTCGTGGTCGGCGGCGAGCAGGAGCGGGATGAGGAGGTTCCAGCTGTGGCCGTCCACGAACATCGACGGCCACAGCACGGTGGCCTGCCCGTCGCCGCCGTAGTGGCGGACGTGCAGGTGACCGAGCCGCGTCTCGACGCGATCCCGGCCCGGATTCGAAGTGTGCTGAATTGACATGAAATTAGATGTTAGCCTAATTCACATGAAAATGTACGAGCTCGAGCCCGAGTCGCCCACGCCGGGTCGGGTCGGTGCGGCGCGGCCGTATCGCATGTCGGCGCGGGCGCGGTCGGCGGAGGTCACGGGGGAGCGCATCCTCGACGCGATGCTCGCGAGATTCGCCGTGGCGCCCTTCGACGCGATCACCCTTGACGAGATCGCGAACGAGGCCGGGGTGACGGTCCAGACCGTCATCCGGCGCTTCGGTGGAAAGGCGGGGGTGCTGCGCGCCGTCGTGGCCCGCGAGCTCGGCCGCATCGCGGCCGCCCGGGAGGGGACGATGCGCGACTCCGCCGCGCAGACGCTGGCGGCACTGGTGGACCATTACGAGCACTACGGCCTGCTGATCCTCAAGTTCTACGCCGAGGCGCCGCTCGTGGAGGGGTTGCCCGAACTGGCGGTGCAGGGCCGCGGGTTTCACGTCGACTGGTGCCGCCGCGTGTTCGATGCGCGGATCGCCACCGACGATCCGGTGCTTCACCGGGTGCGGTCGGCGCAGGTGGTGGCCATCTGCGACGCGACGACCTGGCGCATCCTGAGGTTCGACGGCGGGCTCGACCCGGCCGAGACCGAGCGTGCTCTGGGCGAGCTGCTGGCACCGCTGCTGACCTGAGCCGGGCAGAGGAGGACGAGCTCCGCGCGATCGGTCGGCAGGGCGCCCCGGCTTCCCGGTCTTACAGCGTGCCTGTGAGCGCGCCCCCGTCGGCCCGCAACGCCGCGCCGTTGGTGGCACCGGAGAGCGGGCTCGCCAGGTAGACGGCGAGCCGCGCGATCTCGTCGGGCTCGAGGAATCGCCGCACCAGCGACGTGGGGTGCCCCTCGGCGATGGCCGCCTTCAGCTGCTCGGGCGACGTCTGCTGCGCCGCCGCGATCTGCTCGACCGCCTGAGCCACGCCGTCGGAATAGGTGGGGCCGCCGAGGATGGTGTTCACCGTCACGCCGGTGCCACGGGTGAGTTTCGCCAGCCCGTTGGCGAGGCCGAGCATGGCCGCCTTGGTGGTGCCGTAGTGCACCATGTCGGCGGGTACGTTGACGCCCGACTCGCTGCTGACGAAGAGGATGCGCCCGGTGCCCGCCGCGAGCATCCCGGGCAGCACGGCGCGGGAGAGCCGCACGCCGCTCATGACGTTGACCGTGAGGTAGTCGAGCCACTCCTCGTCGGAGATCTCCGCGAAGTCGGCGACGCCGAAGAGGCCGACATTGTTCACCAGGATGTCGAGCCGCCTCTGTGCCAGTTCGTCGGCCAGGGCGGTGGTGGCGTGCGCGTCACGGAAGTCGACGACGACTCCGGATGCGGTCGCGCCCGGGGCACTGGCGCGCAGCGCGGCGACGGATGCGTCGACCCTCGCCGCGTCCCGCCCCGAGATCGTCACCTCGGCGCCTCCCTCCACGAGGGCTCTGGCGATCGCGAATCCGATGCCCTGGGTCGATCCACTGATGAACGCCTTCGCGCCCGCGAGTCGCATGTCCATGCCGATCCACCTTTCACATTTATTTGCTCAGTCAAATTAACTGTAGACGGACTCATTTGCTCAGTCAAATAACGGCTAAGCTGTGCGGCATGGTGGAAAGCAGCGGGCGAGAGGCGCTGGAGGGCGACGATCTCGAGACCTGGGCGGCGCTCGCGACGGTGCTCGAGTGGCTGCCGCCCGCGCTCGACGCGCCGCTGATGCGCGACTTCGGCCTCACGCATTTCGAGTACGGCGTGCTCTACGCGCTCGCCGCCGCACCGGGCCGCCGACTGCGCATCGGCACCCTGGCCGACTACGCCAACAGCTCGCTCTCGCGCGTCTCGCGGGCGGTCTCGCGGCTGCAGGAGCGCGGCTGGGCCGACCGCGCCCGCGATCCCGACGACGGCCGATCGATGCTCGTCACCCTCACCGACGAGGGCGACGCCGTCTACCGGCGCGCCACTCCCGTGCACGTGCAGTCCGTCGACAGTCTCGTGCTCGACGCCCTCACCGCCGCCCAGCGCCGCCAGCTCCGCGACATCGCCCAGCGCATCGCCCGCGCCGTCCGCCCCGACGACGGCTGGCGCCCCTCCTGACCGTGCGCCCTCGGCCGAGGCCCCCGCGCAGTTCTGCATAAGATTCCGCGGTGGCAGGCCCCCTGAGAGCTCGCCACCCCGGAATCTTATGCAGAACTGCGCACTCGGGTGCCGCCGCGGCTCAGGCGACGCGCACGAAGTCGAGGAGGAGGGCCTGCGCGGGCTCGAGGGTGGGGAGGGGCAGGCCGACGCGGGCGAGGATGCTGCCGGGCACGCGGAGTGGAGCGGCGGGCGCGATGGAACCGGCGGCGTCCGCACCGGGCGCAGCCGCGGCAGCGGCACCGGCGGCGGCCGCGCCGGCGCCGCGGGCCGCCTCGAACCAGGCCGGGCCCGACACCTCGTGCAGCGCCACAGCCCCGAGCTCGTCGCGCACGCGCACCTCGTACACGGCGTCCTCGGCGAGCCCCGGGAACGGCACCCGCCCGGCCTGCCCCGCCCGCGAGGTGCCGAGCCGCACCCACGCGAACAGCGCCCGCGACCCGTCGGCCGCGACGCTCCCGTGCAGGGCGGTCTCGGCGTCGGCGAGGTCGGCGTGCACGCGGCGCCCTGTGGCCACGAGCGCGCGGGTCTCCTTGTAGAGGGAGGCCCAGCGCGCCAGATCGTCGAGCTCCGCGTCGGTGCACGCCGTGAGGTCCCACTCGACGCCGGCCGAGGCGAAGAGTGTGGTGGCGAGCCGGAACGACTGGTCGGCCACCCGGTGCGTGGTGTGCGAGCGCGGGGCGCCCACGTGCGAGCCGAGCAGCTCGGGCGGCAGCAGCAGCTCGCTCCAGCGCTGGATGGACTGCCGCTCGACGGGGTCGTTGCAGTCGGAGGTCCACACCCGGTCGGTGCGCTCCAGCACCCCGAGGTCGACCCGCCCGCCGCCCGAGGCGCACGACTCGATCTCGAGCAGCGGGAACCGCATCCGCAGGTCGTCGAGCAGCGCGTACAGCGCCAGCGTCTGCGAGCGCACCCCCACGCTCCCGCCGTCCGAACGCCGCACCGCCTCGGCGAGCTCGCGGTTGTGGTCCCACTTGAGGAAGTCGATCGAGTACCGCGACACCAGGGCCGAGATCGACTCGAGCAGGTAGGTGAAGGCCTCCGGATGCGCGAGGTCGACCACGTACTGGTTGCGGAACGACGATCCAAGTCCCTCTGCCGGCCCGAGGATCCACTCCGGATGCTCGCGGGCGAGCTCCGAGTCGAGGTTCACCATCTCGGGCTCGAACCACAGCCCGAACTGCATGCCGTGCTCCCGCACCCGGTCGACGAACGGATCGAGCCCGCCGGGCCACACAGCCTCGTCGATCTGCCAGTCGCCGAGCCCCGCGTCGTCGCCGCGACGCCCGCGGAACCACCCGTCGTCGAGCACGATGCGCTCCACGCCCACGCGGGCGGCGCGGTCGACGAGCTCGAGCAGGCGGGGGAGCTGGTGGTCGAAGTACACCGCCTCCCAGGTGTTGAGCACGAGCGGCTGCGCCCCGGCCCGGCGCCTGGTCGACCGCACCCGCCCATGGAATCGGTCGGCCACGCCGTCGAGACCTTCCCCCGAGTACGAGAACACCAGACGCGGTGCCGTGTAGCTCTCGCCGCCCGTCAGCCGCACCTCGCCGGGACGCACGAGCTCGCCGCCGCCGAGCGCTGCCGAGAACACGCCCGCGCCCTCGGGCAGCCGCTCGGCGAACCACTGCTGGTCGCCGCTCCACGCCACGTGCACCGCCCACACCTCGCCGTGGCGCGAGCCGAACCCGGGGGTGCCGAGCGCCATCAGGTAGGCCGAGTCGGCGCCGGGCTTGCCCCGCCGGCTCTCTCGCACGTGCGAGCCGTCGACGAGCGGGATGCGCTGGGGCTGGCGTTCGCGGCTCCACTTCCCCGTGAAGTCGAGCAGCTCGGCCGCTCGGGAGGGCACGGGCAGGCGGGCGGTCAGACGGCTCAGGTCGTAGACCGGCGCCTCAGGCGACGCGGTCGACGTGAGCGTCTGGTCGAGCTCCACCAGGCCCTCGGGGGTGAGCGCGATGCGCACGCGGAGGCCGAGCATCCGCACCTCGTCGGTGTAGAGCAGTTCCACGGAACCCCCGCCGGTCGCGTCAGCTGCGCCGGACGGAGTCACCACCGCATCCGTCGCCCGCAGCCGCGGCGTGGTGCCGCGCCCGGCACGGTGGCCCGCGAGGCTCGGGGTGCCGGCCCAGTCGGTGTCCTCACCGGCCAGCAGCCCGAACCGGCGGGGTACGTCGGGAGCGTTGTGCAGCCGGGCCGCTCCGGCGGTGAACGCCAGCGCCTCGAGTGCGTCGTGGTCGAGGTCGCCCAGGTCGGAGCCCCAGTGCAGCACCTCGGGGTGCGGGCCGCGGAGGTCGAGCGCGAGCGAGACCCCTGCCGCACGCAGGTGCACGATGGTCGTGGTGGGCAGGCCCATGGGCGCGTCTCCTCGCTTTAATTGACGATGTAAATTAACCATCCCGTAGGCTGGAGCGCAAGCGGGAAGGGAGGCGGCGATGAGCGCGAGCGACCTCCCTCTTCGCTCTCCGGCGTCGGTGGCGATCTTCACCTGCATCCTCACGCAGGGTCCCCTCGGACGGATCGAGGTGGGACGCCGCACAGGGCTCTCGCAGGCCGCCGTCACGAAGGCGGTGGCGCCGTTGCTCGAGGCCGGAATCGTGCGGCACGACGGGACGCTCACGGCCGCCGGGCCTTCGGGTGCCCCCGTCCGCGTCCCCGCACCCGGTCGCCCCGTGCATCCGCTCGCCGCCGTGCCCGGGGCGAGGTCGGCCGTCGGGGTCAAGGTGACCGACGACGAGGTGATCGGGGTGGTCACCGGGCTCACGGCCGAGGTGGAGCGGGTCGCCCGAGTGTCGCTCGCCGACAGCGCGGTGCCGACGGTGGTGGAGGCTGTCGGCGAGGTGGCGGGCACGCTGCTCGACTCCGCACCTGCGTCGCTCCTCGGGGTGGGCGTCGCGGTCTCGGGCGACATCGACTCTGGTGCGGGCGTCGTGCGGCACTCCCCGCTGCTCGGGTGGGAGGACGTGCCGCTCGTGGCGCTGCTCGAACGTCGGCTCGGGCTGCCGGTGCGCCTCGAGAACGACGTGCGGGCCCTCACCATCGCCGAGCACTGGTTCGGACTCGGCGTGCGGTCGACCACGTTCGCGGTGGTCACCATCGGGGCGGGCATCGGATGCGGTCTGTACGTCAACGGCGACGTGGTGTCGGGCGCGCATGGCGTGGCCGGCGAACTCGGCCACCTGCCGCTCGCGGCCGGCGCGGGCGGAGCTGCCGGCGCGGGCGGTGGGGGAGGCGGAGCGCCCTGCCGCTGCGGCCGGAGCGGGTGCGTGGAGGCGGTCGCGGCGACGTGGGCGATCCTTCGCGGGGCGCGGGAGGCGACCGGCGATCCGGAGCTCGCTCTGGGTGAGGCGGCGGAGCTCGCCCGGTCGGGCGCACACCCCGTCGTGCGGGCGGTGTTCGACCGCGCCGGGGCCGCCATCGGAACGGCGCTCGCCGCCGTGGCGAACCTCGTCGGGCCCGACACCATCGTGCTGGCGGGCGAGGGGACGGACGAGTTCGACCTCTACGAGCCGGCGCTGCGAGAAGCCTTCGCCGACAACGCCTTCGGTGCCGCGGTCCGCTGCGCCATCGAGGTGCGCCCCCACAGCTTCGACGACTGGGCCCGCGGCGCGGCCGCGGCCCTCATCCGCTCTGCCGTTCGGGGGCGCACCTAGGCTCCACCTGCACTCGTGTGTACTATTACTTCACACTGGTTGTGAACTAATAAGTGACAAGCGAGGATTCGATGATGAAGATCGCCGTGCTGGGAACGGGCGCCAACGGAGCGGGTGTGGGGGCAGACATGGCCAGGGCCGGCCTCGACGTGACGTTCATCGAACAGTGGCCGCCGCACGTGGACGCCATCCGGGAGCGCGGCATCGAGGTGCGCATGCCGAACCGCACCGAGATCACGAAGGTGCCCGCCTATCAGCTCTGCGAGGTCGCGACGCTCCATGACCGCTTCGACCTCGTCTTCCTCGGTGTGAAGGCTTACGACACCCGCTGGGCGTGCGAGCTGATCAAGCCCCTGCTGAACCCCGACAGCCTCGTCGTGGGCCTCCAGAACGGCATGTCGGTCGACGACATCGCGGATGTGGTGGGACCGGAGCGCACGATCGGCGCCGTCATCGAGATGGCGTCGAACATGTGGGAGCCGGGCATCACGAACCGGCAGAACCCGCCGGAGGAGGCCTGGTTCGCCGTGGGCAGCATCCACCCCGCCACGGCCGACCGCGTGCACGAGGTGGCCGCGGTGCTGGGCCACGCGGGCACCGTCGAGGTCTCCGACGACATCCGCTCCTCGAAGTGGATGAAGCTCGTGGTGAACGCCGCCGAGCTCGTGCCCTCGGCCCTGCTGAACCTCGAGCTCAACACGGCGGCCGAGGTGCCCGGCATGTACGACTTCATGCTCGAGTGCGGCAAGGAGGCCGTGCGCGCCGCGACCGCGAGCGGCAGCAGGGTGCGGCCGATCTTCGGCATGGGCGACGAGAACGTGGGCGACCCCGACGCCTTCGCCGAGCAGCTGTTCCACATCGTGCTCACCCAGTACTCGCTGCCCGACACGAAGACCACGTCGCTGCAGGACTGGCTGAAGGGCCGTCGCAGCGAGGTGGCCGAGATCAACGGCCGCGTCGTGGAGGAGCTCGCCGCGGTGGGCGCCGAAGCGCCGTACAACGCGCTCGTCGTCGAGCTGGCCGCCCGAGTCGAGGCGGGCGAACTGCGCCCCGCCCCGGAGAACATCGAGCTACTGCTCGCGCCCGCCACCACAGTGTGAATTCAGACTGTATGACAATGTAAAGTGCTGATTGACAAACGTCGTCTCACTTCACATACTGATTCAGAACCAGCTGCTCAACGAGGAGAATCATGGCTGCACACGACGGAGTCCCCGCGCACCGCACCCTCATCCGGGGCGCGGCGGTCGCGACGGTCGACCCGGCCCTGGGCGACCTGGAGCGGGCCGACATCCTGATCGAGGGCGACCGCATCGCCGCCGTCGAGGGGTGGTCGGCCGAGACCGGCACGAGCATCCTGAACACCGCCGGCCAGGATGCGGGTGGAGACGCCGAGGTCATCGACGCCGGCGAGATGATCGCCATCCCCGGACTCGTCGACACCCACCGGCACACCTGGCAGGCGCAGCTGCGCGGCATCCTGGCCGACGGCACCATCCCCGACTACCTCCGCGGCATGCGCCTGCAGATGGCGATCCGCTACCGCGCCGAGGACATGTACGCCGGCAACTACGCGGGCGCCCTCGACGCCCTCAACTGCGGCGTGACCTCGATCGTCGACTACTGCCACAACATCCTCGACCCCGAGTGCGCCCACGGCGCGGTGACGGGTCTGCTGGATGCGGGCATCCGGGGCCTCTACGGGCACGGGATGACGCCGGTCACCTCGAACACCTGGTCGGAGAGCGCGGGCGGGCGCGAGGGCGTCGCCGACCCCGCCGCGTTCGAGCCGCGGGCGCGGCTGGCCCGCGAGATCCGCGAGCAGTACTTCCGCGACGAGTCGCAGCCGCTGCGCTTCGGGATGGCCCCGCAGGAGCTGCCGATCGCCCCCGTGGCCGACGTGGCGACCGAGTTCGCCCTCGCCCGCGAGCTCGGCGCCCGCCTCACGATGCACGCCAACCAGGTGGCCGTGCGCCAGCTCTTCCAAGACGTCAAGGTGCTCGCCGAGCACGGCCTGCTCGGCCCCGACCTGCTGCTCGTGCACTGCACCTTCAACACCCCGGAGGAGTGGGAGCTGCTGCGCGGCACCGGCACGACCGTGTCGGTGTGCGCCGAGACCGAGATGCAGATGGGGATGGGGTTCCCCGCCATCCGCGAGGCCACCGAGTTCACGCCCGGGCCGAGCCTCGGCATCGACTGCGTGAGCGGCGACAGCGGCGATATGCTCTCGCACGCCCGTCTCGTGCTGCAGGCCACCCGCTGGCGCGACGACGCCGCCGGCTACGAGCGGCTCGTGGCCCCGCAGGAGATGCGCTGGACCACGCGCGACGCGCTCTCATGGATCACCCTCAACGGCGCCGTGGCCGCCGGCATCGGCGACGAGGTGGGCTCGCTCACCCCGGGCAAGCGCGCCGACGTGGTGCTGCTCGACATGGGCGGCATCAGCAAAGCCGGATGGAACCGCCGCGACCCCACCGGCGCCGTCATCTCGCAGGCGAACTCCGGCGACGTCGACACCGTGCTCGTCGACGGCCGGGTCGTGAAGCGCGGCGGGCGGCTCGTTCACGTCGACGTCGACGCCGCCCTGGCGCGCACCCGCGCCTCGCACGACTATCTCTACGAGCAGATGGACCGCCACGGAGGGTTCATCCCGCAGCCTCCCATCGACATCCCGCTCTACCGCGAACGGGCCTGAACGCTTACCTCTCCGCCTCACATCCATCCCGAAGGAGCTATGGAATGACCGAGTCGAAAGACATCCTCATCACCGGAGGCACCGTGCTGACGGGCGTCGCCACCGATCCCGCCCAGCCGGGCGCCGACGTGCTCATTCTCGACGGCCGCATCGCCGCGATCGGCCCCGACCTCGCGGCCACGGGCATCGTGCCGGCCGGTACCGAGGTGATCGACGCCGCCGGCAGCGTGGTGATGCCCGGTTTCGTCGACACCCACCGCCACACCTGGCAGGCGATCGTGCGCAACATCGCCTCCGACTGGTCGCTCGACGAGTACATGGCCGGCCTGCACGTGGGGCTCAGCCGCCATTTCCGCCCCGAAGACACCTACGTGAGCAACTACCTCGGCGCCCTCGAGGCGCTCGACTCGGGCATCACCACCCTCGTCGACTGGTCGCACAACCTGCGCACCACCGAGCACGCGGATGCGGCGGTGAAGGCCCTCGAAGACACCGGGATGCGCGCGGTGTTCGCCCACGGCGGCGGCGCGGCGCAGTGGGGCGGCGAGATGCCCTCCCCGGTCGAGCACCCGCGCGACGACGCCACGCGACTGCGCACCGAGCACTTCGCCTCGAACGACGGCCTGGTGACGATGGCGTTGGCGCTCCGCGGCCCCCAGTTCACCACCCGCGAGGTGAACCGAGCCGACTTCGCCCTCGCCCGCGACCTCGACCTGCGCGTGACGGTGCACGTGGGCGACGGCCACTGGGGCAAGATGCGCCCCATCATCATGCTGCAGGAGGACGGCCTGCTCTCGGACACCATCACCTACGTGCACTGCACCACCCTCTCCGACGAGGAGCTGCGCATCATCGCCGCCACCGGAGGATCCGCCTCCGTGGCGCCCGACGTGGAGGCGCAGATGGGGCACGGCTACCCCGCCACCGGGCGGCTGCTCGCCGCCGGGGTGCGTCCCTCCTTCTCCATCGACGTCTGCTCGTCGAACGGCGGCGACATGTTCGGCACCATGCGCACCGCCATCGGCCTGCAGCGCGCGGCCGACAACAAGGAGCTGGTGGACGCGGGCGTCATCATCGAGCGCATCGGCCTCGGCTGCGCCGACGTCATCCAGTTCGCCACCCTCGACGGTGCGAACGCGGCGGGCCTCGGCGGCCAGACCGGCTCGCTCGAGGTGGGCAAGAAGGCCGACGTGATCGTGGTGAGCGGCAACTCGCTCGCCATGTCGCCGCTCAACAACCCCTTCGGCGGCATCGTCTACAACGCGCATCCCGGCCTCGTCACCGACGTGATCGTCGACGGCGTCGTGCGCAAGCGCGACGGCCGGCTCGTGGGCGTCGACGTGAAGAAGCTGCGCGACGAGGCGGCGGAGGCGCGCGACTACATCCTGTCGCAGATGCCGGCGGCCTCGGTCGACGGAGCCTGGCACCCCGAAGTGGCGCACGCATGAGCATCGACTCGGCGCGGCCTCCGGCCGGGCCCGCGGCCGTGGCGGAGGGAGGCGGGAGGCCGCCGATCAAGCCGGTCACCCCGTGGGCCCGCGTCGCGTCGTGGCCCGCGGCCCGGGCGTTCGTGGCCGTGGCGGTGCTCTTCGCCATCAGCCCGCTCATCGCGCCCGGCAGCGTGTCGGCCACCGCGATGTCGTCGATGCTGCCGTTCGCCGCCCTCACCGCGGTGGTGGCCGTGGGGCAGACCCTCGTCATCATGCAGGGCGGTCTCGACCTGTCGGTGGCCGGCGCCATCACGCTCGGCGCGCTCATCGTGGCCAAGTTCGGCGGCCCCGACCAGCTCGGGTTGGGGCTCGCCATCGTGGTGGCGCTCGTGGTGCCCGCCCTCTTCGGTCTGCTGAGCGGTCTGGTCATCGCCCTGTTCGGCCTGCCCCCGCTGGTCGTCACCATCGCGAGCAACGCGCTCATGGTGGGCACCGTGCAGGCGGTGTCGGGCGGCTACGGCGGGCAGGTGGTCGACTCGCTCTCGCAGTTCTCGCTCTCGCGCTGGCTCGGCATCCCGGTGCTCGCCATCATCGCCACCATCGTGGTGCTGGTCGTGCACGTGCTGCTCAAGGCCATCCGGGTGGGCCGACGATTCGAGCTCGTGGGCGCCAACCCGCGCGCCGCCCGCACCATCGGCTTCTCCACCAACGCCTACGTGGTCGGCGCCTACACGCTGTCGGCCCTGCTCGCCGCCGCCTGCGGCGTGCTGCTCGCCGGGCTGCTGCGCTCGCCCACCCTCACCGCCGGAGACGCCTACCTGCTGCCCTCCATCGCAGCCGTCGTGCTCGGTGGCACCGCCCTCACCGGCGGCAAGGGCAGCGTGGTGGGCACAGCACTCGGCGCCCTCTTCCTCGGCCAGCTCGGTCAGCTGGTGCAGACCTTCACCCAGACCACCGCGGCCCAGAACATCATCCAGGCCGTCATCATCGCCGTCGGCATCGTCGTGCAGATCAAGCTCGGCGGCAACACCTCGCGCCTGCGCGCGATGGTCACCCGGTCCCCGTCCAAGAAATCCACAGCACTCAACGAGGAGTCATCATGAACACAGCACCCCGCCACCGCATCCCTCTCGTCGTCGGCAGCGCCGTCACGGTCACCGCGCTCGCCTTCGCGCTCGGGGGGTGCTCGTCGACCAATTCCTCCGGGGCCGCGTCGACCGCATCCGCCGCCGACATCGCCGTGGGCAGCGTCGGCACCATGGACCAGATGATCGACATCAGCGACATCTGCCCCTCCGAGGGCGAGTACACGCTCGGCATCGTCGACGGCTTCGGCACCAACTCGTGGTCGAAGACCGTGCGCGCCGAGATCGAGGCCGAGGCCGCGAAGTGCCCGGCCATCACCGACATCAGCTACGAGGCCGGCCGCGGAGATCTGCAGGCCACCACCGCCGCCATCACGAGCATGGCCGCCCAGGGCACCGACATCGTGCTGGTGATCCCGGATGCGGGACCCGGCGAGGCGCACCTGTCGGCCCTCCGCACGGCCGTGTCGTCGGGCTCGACCGTCGTCACCTTCGCCTCCGACCCCGAGGGCTCGGCCGGTGCCGACTACCTCGACTACACCGACTGGTCGCCCACCTTCAGCGGCGGCACCTGGGCGCAGTGGGTGGTCGACCAGCTGGGCGAGGCCGGCGGCAACGTCGTCTTCCTCGGCGGCCCGGCCGGCAGCGCCGTGGCGGCGCAGGAGCTCGAGGGCATCAAGGCGGTGTTCGCCGACAACCCGCAGATCACCCTGCTCACCGACGAGCCCGTCACCACCAACTGGGACCCGGCCCAGGCCCAGCAGGCCATGAGCGGTCTGCTCTCGCAGTACCCGCAGATCGACGCGGTGATCGTGGACTACGGGGCGTCGACCGACGGCGTGATCCGCGCCTACCAGGCCGCCGGCATCCCGCTGCCCCCCATCGCCACGACCGACCAGAACAGCCTCAGCTGCGGCTTCGACGCGCTCAAGGCCGACAACCCCACCTACGAGCTCGCGACCGTCTCGTCGCGCACCTGGGTGGGCCGCGTCGCCCTCCGCAAGGCACTCGCCTCGCTCGCCGGGGAGTCGGACACCGAGCCCTCGATCTACAACCTCTCCCTGGCCGAGGACTCGACCGGCGGCACCGCCGGGGCCTCCACGCCGAGCGAGGTGTGCTCCGAGGGTGCGCCGGCCGACGGCTCGCCGTCGTCGCTGCTCACGCCCGACGAGGTCGAGACGACGTTCGCGAACTGATGAAGGAGACAACCGCCATGGTCGTTCCGGCCGCACCCGCCGCATCCGATGCGCCCGCCGCATCCCCCGCGCCGGGTGCGCCGGGCGGCGCCCTCCTCACCCTCTCGGGCATCACGAAGCAGTACCCGGGGGTGCGGGCGCTCGACGACGTCTCCGTCGCGGTGCTGCCCGGCGAAGTGCACGCGATCCTCGGCGAGAACGGCGCCGGCAAGTCGACCCTGGTGGGCATCGCCGCCGGGTCGGTCGTGCCCACGACGGGCACGATCGACTTCGGCGGGGTCTCGGCGCCGCGCATGCACCCGCGCGACGCCCGCGAGCGCGGGCTGGCGATCGTCTACCAGATCCCCGCGCTCGCGCCCTCGCTCACGGTCGTCGACGCCATGCTGCTCCTGCTGCCCGACGCCGTGCGGCCCCGCCGCCGCGAGGCCACCCGGTGGACCGCGGAGCTGTTCGCCCGGCTCGGGCTCGAGATCGACGTGCGGCGGAGGGTGTCGGCCATCTCGCAGCGCGACGCGCACCTGGTGGAGATCGCGGCGGCGCTCGCCTCCGACCCCACGGTGCTCGTGCTCGACGAGCCGACCGAGGCGCTCGGCGCCGACGAGACGGCGTGGCTGTTCGAGCAGGTGCGCGGGCTGCTGGCCCGGGGCGCGGCCGTGGTGTACATCACCCACCGCATCCCCGAGGTGCTCGAGATCGGCGACCGCATGACGGTGCTGCGCGACGGCCGGGTCGTGGGGCGCGGCGACGTGGAGGGCCTCACGGCCGACGAGATCGTCGAACTCATCGTGGGGCGCTCGCTCGAGACCACCTTCCCGGCCAAGGCGGCCGGCGAGGGGGCCGAGGTGCTCACCGTCGAAGGGCTCACCGGACGGGCCTTCCGCGAGGTGTCGTTCGCGGCCCGCGGCGGCGAGATCGTGGGCCTCGCCGGGGTGGAGGGCAACGGGCAGCGCGAGTTCATGAAGGCGCTCGCGGGCTCGGTGCGGGCGGCGGGCGGGATGCGGTTGAACGGCCGCGAGCTGCGCGGGCTCACCGCGAAGCGGGCGGCGGGCTCGGGCATCGTGTACCTGCCCGGCGACCGCATCGGCGAGGCCATGTTCGGCCAGCTCAGCGTGCGCGAGAACGTGATCGCCCCCAACCTCGGGCAGGCCATGCCCGCGGGCGTGGTGGCCCCGCGCACCGAGGAACGCCTCGTGCACCAGGCCATCGGCGGCCTCGCCGTGAAGACCCCCACCATCGAGACCCCCATCACCTCCCTCTCCGGCGGCAGTCAGCAGAAGGTGCTTCTCGCACGGGCGCGCCTCGGCAGCCCCGCGGTGCTGCTCGTCGAAGACCCCACGCAGGGTGTCGACGCGGGTGCCCGCGTGGAGATCTACTCCTTCTTGCGGGCGATGGCCGACGACGGCGTGGCCGTGGTCATCCTCTCCACCGACGCCGTCGAGCTCGAGGGGCTCTGCGATCGGGTCGTCGTGTTCTCGCGCGGGCGGGTGCAGGCCGAGCTCGCCGGTTCGGCCCTCACCGAGCGCGCCATCACGGGTGCCGCGGTGCTCGCCACGGAGACCTCGATCTCGGAGGAGACGGATGCGGCCGAGCTCACCTCGAAGAAGGGGCTGCCCCTCACGCAGCGCGGCGAGGTGCAGACGGTGGCGCTCGTGCTCATCTCCGTGGCGCTCGCCGCGGTCACCACGGGAATCGCGCCGTCGTTCCTCAGCCCGCTGAGCATGGGGCAGCTGCTCGCCTCGGCCGCCATCCTCGTGCTGGTCGGCCTCGCGCAGCTCGTCGTGGTCATCACGGGCGGCATCGACCTCTCCATCGGGTCGGTGGTGGCGCTCTCGGCGGTCATCCTCTCGTTCTTCGGTGAGGGCGGGCCCGGTCTGCTAGCGCTCGGCGTCGTGCTCGCACTGGTGGCCGGTGCGGTCGTGGGTGTCGTCAACGGCATCCTGGTCACCCGCCTCGGCATGCCGCCGGTCATCGCCACCCTGGTGTCGTCGATCGCCGTGCTCGGCATCGCCCAGCTCCTGCGGCCGCAGCCGGGCGGGCAGGCCAGCGCCGACCTCATGACCGCTCTCGGCACCGCGGTCGCCGGGGTGCCGCTCGTGCTCGTCGTCGCCGTGCTCGTCGCGGTGCTGCTCTGGTTCGTGCTCGCCAACACGGGGCTCGGCCGCGGCTTCCGCGCCGCCGGCTCCGACGCGGTGAAGGCCACGCGCATGGGCGTCGACGTGGGCCGGATGCGGCTGGTCGCCACGATCGGGTCCGGCACCCTCGCGGCGATCGCCGGCGTGGTGCTCTACACCCGTACCGGGCTCGGCGACGCGGGGGCGGCGCAGGCGTTCACCCTCACCTCGGTCACCGCGATCGTGATCGCTGGGGTGAGCATCTTCGGTGGATCGGGGTCGGCGCTCGCCGTGGCCGCGGCCGCCCTGATGCTGCAGACCATCACGAGCGCGCTGCCCTTCCTCGGGGTGAATCTGTCGTGGCAGTACTGGCTGCAGGGCATCTTCGTGCTCGTGGCGGCGGTGCTGCCGATGGCGCTGAGGCTGCGGAGGAGGCGCGCGATCCCGGAGTAGCGGGTGCTTCGGTCTACCCTGGAGAGCACGATCATCGAGGAGCGGCCATGTCGAGCAGCACACCGCAGGGGGCGACGGCGGGAGTGGGAGAGCGCATCCGGGAGGCCAGACAGGCCGCCGGCATCTCCCTGCGCGAGCTCGGCAGCCGGGTCGGCGTCTCGGCCAGCTTCCTCTCCCAGGTGGAGCTCGGCCGGGCCATGCCCTCGATGGGCACGCTGTGGACCATCGTGTCGGAGCTCGACCTCTCGTTCGACGCCCTGCTCGGCACCGTCTCGAACGGCGACCCCGCCCTCGCGCCGGGCGGCGCGGCGGCACCCGAGCGTCTCACCACCGTGGGCATCCCGGGCCTCCGCCGGGCAGGCACCTCGCCCGACATCCGCATCGGCGGGGTGCGCTGGGAACGCTTGACGCCCGGAGACGACCCGCTCGTGGAGTTCGTGCGGGTCACCTACTCACCGGGCAGCGAGTCCAGCCCGGCCGACAACATGATGCGGCACACCGGCCTCGAGTACATGCACGTGGTGAGTGGGCAGATGGACGTGCAGGTCGGCTTCGACCACGACACCGTGCAGCCCGGAGACAGCCTCACCTTCGACGCCGCGGTGCCGCACCGCATCGCGAACCCCTACGGTGTCGACTGCGTCTCGGTGTGGGCGGTCGTGGGCCGACACGGCTTCGCCGCCCCCCACGAGATCGCCAAACGCCTCGCCGAGCACGGCGGCGGCTCCACCACCATGCACTTCGGCGGCGCCCACCACTTCACCGAGTGAGCCGCGCCGCCGCCGCGGCGGTGATCGCGCCCGAGATGGCGCGCACTCCCGCGTCGGCGCGGCTCGGCTCCCTGACGGCCAGAGCCAGCGCCCTCTCGACCGGGTGTGCCAGGTCGAGCAATTCCACGCCGTCGGGGAGCCGTTCGACGGCGAGCGATGGCACCAGGGCGACGCCGACACCGGCGGCGACGAGTTCGAGCTGAACGGCGAAGTCCATCGTCTCGGCGACGACTCGGGGGCGGAACCCCGCCAGACCGCAGGCGCGATCGACCATGTCGAAGCAGGTGACGTCGCGGGTCGGGGTGATCCAGGGGGTGCGGTCGTACTCGCCGAGTTCAATGGTGCCGCCGGTCGAGCTCCGGCGGTCGGCCGAACGCACGGCGAGCCGCACCGGTTCGGAGCCGAGCATCGTGCTGTTCACACCCGCGGGCAGCTCGCGCGCGACGTTGGAGTAGGAGTGGACGACCGCGAGATCGGCCGTTCCCGTGGCGAGGGCGCTCAGCGCATCCTCGGGTTCCAGGGTGGTGAGCGTGAGTTCGAGTCCCGAGCCCGGGTCGGTGAGGAGATGACGACAGGCCTCGGCGATGATGGTGCGGGCCGCCGAGGGGAACGCCGTCAGTGCGTACCGCCCCGACGATCCTGCTCGCAGCGCCTCCAGCTCGAGCTCCGCCATCGAGAGGCGGTCGAGGATGTCGTGGCCGTGCAGGGCGAGGACGGTGCCGGCCGGGGTGAGCACGACCCGCCGGCCCTGTCGCCGGGTGAGCGCGAGTCCGAGCTCTCGCTCCAGGGCGGCGAGTTGCATCGACACCCCGGGGGCCGTCAGGTGGAGCTCCTCGGCCACGGCCGCGATCGTACCCAGACGCTCGAGCGCGGCGAGCATCCGGAGTTTTCTGACGTCGATCACGCCGTCAGTCTATGCTCAGCGCAAATTTGGTCATCAATCACAAATAGTCACTGGTGCTGATGATTTTGCGCTGCCACGATCGGTCGCGTGAGTAGACATGGTGCGGTGTGGGCGGGCCTGGCGGTCGTGGTGCTCTGGGCCTCGGCGTTCCCGGCGATCCAGGTGGCTGCGCCGGCGATGGGGGCGATCGGACTGTCGTTCGCGCGCCTCGCGGTGGCGACGGTCGCACTGGTCGCGTTCGCGGCGATCACCCGGGCCCGGCTGCCGAGGCCGCGCGACCTGGGCTGGATCGCCGCGTGCGGCTTCTTCGGCATGGCGGCCTACCAGCTGCTGCTCAACACGGGCGAGCTGGCGGTGCCGGCCGGCACCGCCAGCATCATCGTGGCGGCTGCGCCGCTGGTGTCCGTCGCGGTGGCCCGGGTGCTGTTCCGCGAGCGCGTCTCGCCGGTCATGATCGCCGGCAGTGCGATCGCGCTCGGGGGTGTGGCGTTCGTGTGCCTCGCCCGGACCGGGGTGTCGCTGTCGGCCTCGGTGTGGATCGTGGTCGCCGCCATGGTGGTGCAGGGCATCTACCACCCGCTGCAACGGCCGCTGCTGGCGCGGTACAGCAGCGTCGAGGTCGCCTGCTACGCCATGGTCGCCGGCACGGTCATGACGCTGCCCCTGGTGCCGTTCGATCTCGGGGGGCTCCTCGGCGCCGGGCCCGGCCCGTGGCTGGCCGCCGTCTACCTGGGGCTGCTGCCCTCGGCGGCGGGGTTCGTGCTGTGGGCCTACGCGGTGGCGCGCATGCCCGTGGTCGTGTCGACCTCGTTGCTCTACCTGGTGCCGCCGGTCGCGGTGCTGATCGCGTGGGTGTGGCTCGGCGAGCTGCCCGTCCCCGCCGAGCTGCTCGGAGGCGCTGTGGTGATCGTGGGGGTCGCCGTCATCTCGTGGGCGGCGCGCGCTCGGCGGCGCTGAGTCAGGCCCCCAGGGCGGCGTCGACGATGCGCTTGGCCTCGGCCTGCACCTCGGCGAGATGCTCGGGCCCCACGAAGCTCTCGGCGTAGATCTTGTACACGTCCTCGGTTCCCGACGGACGAGCTGCGAACCAAGCGCGCTCGGTGACGACCTTCACGCCGCCCACCGCCGCGCCGTTGCCCGGCGCGTGCGACAGCTTCGCCACGATCGGGTCGCCCGCCAGCTCGGTCGCCGTGATGGCTTCGCCGTCGAGCTTCGCGAGCACCGCCTTCTGCGCCTTCGAGGCCGGAGCGTCGACGCGCTCGTACACGGGAGCCCCGAACTCCTCGGTGAGCTCGGCGTAGAGCTGCGAGGGGGTCTTTCCGGTCACGGCCAGGATCTCCGACGCCAGCAGCGCCAGCAGGATGCCGTCCTTATCGGTCGTCCACACCGAGCCGTCGAAGCGCAGGAACGACGCCCCCGCCGACTCCTCGCCGCCGAAGCCGACCGAGCCGTCGATGAGCCCGGGCACGAACCACTTGAAGCCCACCGGCACCTCCCACAGGGTGCGCCCGAGCGACTCCGCCACGCGGTCGATCATCGACGACGACACGAGGGTCTTGCCGATCGCGGCATCCGGCTGCCAGCCCTCGCGCCGTGAGTAGAGGTACTGGATGGCGACCGCGAGGTAGTGGTTCGGGTTCATGATGCCGGCGTCGGGCGTGACCACTCCGTGCCGGTCGGCATCGGCGTCGTTGCCCGTGGCGATGTCGTAGGAGTGCCGACGCGACACCAGCGAGGCCATGGCGTAGGGCGAGCTGCAGTCCATCCGGATCTTGCCGTCCCAGTCGAGCGTCATGAACGCCCAGCGCGGGTCGACCGTCTCGTTCACCACCTCCATGTTGAGGCCGTAGCGGTCGCGGATGAGCTCCCAGTACTCCACGCTCGCCCCGCCTAGCGGGTCGGCGCCGATGTGGATCTTCGACTTCGCGATCGCGTCGAGGTCGATCACGTTCACCAGGTCGGCCACGTAGTGCTCGCGGAAGTCGTAGCCCGCGGTCGCGACGCCCTCGCCCCGCCCCACGCGCTTCACGTCGGCCAGGCCGCCCGCGATGAGCTCGTTGGCGCGCGCGGCGATCCAGCCCGTCGCATCCGAGTCGGCCGGGCCGCCGTGCGGCGGGTTGTACTTGAAGCCGCCGTCGGCGGGCGGGTTGTGACTCGGCGTCACGACGATGCCGTCGGCCTGGTCGTCGTGCCCTGCTCTGTTGTAGGCCAGGATGGCGTGCGACACGGCGGGTGTCGGGGTCCAGCTGTCGCGCGAGTCGTTCCACACCGTCACGCCGTTCGCGTTCAGCACCTCGAGCGCGGTGTGCTCGGCCGGGGCGGAGAGGCCGTGCGTGTCGCGGCCGATGAAGAGCGGGCCGGTGATGCCCTGCGAGGCCCGGTACTCCACGATCGCCTGGGTGATCGCCGCGATGTGGTCTTCGTTGAACGCGGTTTTCAGGCTCGAGCCGCGGTGGCCGCTGGTGCCGAAGATCACCTTCTGCTCCGGGTCGTCGACATCCGGATGCAGGTCGTAGTACGCGCTCACCAGGGCGTTGAGATCGATCAGGTCTTCGGGAAGGGCGACTGTGCCGGCGCGCTCATGCATGCCCCAAGTCTGGCACGGTCGATAGGCTCGGTACATGTCCGACAGCTACAGCTACCTGGGGCCCTCGGGCACGTTCACCGAGGCCGCTCTCGCCCAGGTGCCCGAGGCCGCCGGCAAGCCCTGGCGCTCGGTGAACAACGTGGGCGAGGCGCTCGACGACGTCGTGTCCGGCCGCTCCACCGCCGCCATGATCGCCATCGAGAACTCCATCGAGGGCGGGGTGACCGCCACGCTCGACGCGCTCGCCAACATCCCCGGCCTCCGCATCGTGGGCGAGTACCTCGTGAAGGTGCAGTTCGTGCTGGTGGCCAGGCCCGGCACCCGGCTGCAGGATGTGCGGGTCGTCAACGCGCATCCGGTCGCCTACGCGCAGACGAGGCGGTGGCTGGATGCGCACCTGCCGACCCATGGGCACATCCCGTCGACCTCGAACGTGGCCGCGGCGCTGTCGCTGTTCGACAGCGAGCTCGCCGACGCGGCCGTGGCCCCGCCGCAGATCGTGTCGCAGGGGGAGTTCGAGGTGCTGGCCGAGGGCATCTCCGACAACGCGAACGCCGTCACCCGCTTCGTGCTCGTGTCGACGTCGACCGCGCTCCCTGCCGCCACCGGTGCCGACAAGACGAGCATCATCGCCGAGCTGCCCGCCGATCGCGCGGGTGCGCTGCTCGAGCTGCTCGAGCAGTTCTCCACCCGAGGGGTGAACCTGTCGCTGCTGCAGTCGCGGCCCATCGGCGACGCGCTCGGGCGGTACCGCTTCGTCATCGACGCCGATGGGCACGTCACCGACGAGCGCGTGGCCGACGCCCTGCTCGGCGTGCGGAGGTTCAGCCCGGGCGTCATCTTCTTGGGGTCGTATCCGCGCGCCGACCGGGTGCCGGTGGAGTACGTGGCCCGGTACGACAACGAGGTGTTCATCGAGGCGCGCGACTGGCTGCGCGGGATCGTGTCGGGCGAGCCCGAGCTGTGACGCTGTTCTTCTCCGACATCGACGGCACGCTGCTCGACTCCACCCGGCGGGTGAACGAACGCACGGCGCGGGCGGTCGCCGCGGTGGTGGCGGCGGGTCATCCCTTCGTTCTCGCGTCGTCTCGCATGCCGGAGTCGATGCGGCTGGTGGAGAGCGCGTGGGGTGCCCCGGGGGAGTCGGCCGCAGCCGCTGGGCCGCTCATCGCCTACAACGGCGGGCTCGTGCTCGACGGCTCGGGCGCGGTGGTGCTCGACGTGCCGATCGCGGCCCCGGACGCGCGGGTGGTGCACGAGGCGTGCGCCCGGCTCGGGGTGCACGGCAGCTTCTACGCGGGCGACTCGTGGTTCGCGTGGGCCGATGATCGCTTCACCGAGCGCGAGGTCGCGAACACGGGCGTGCATCCCGAGCGTATGCCGGCGATGGAATACGTCTCGTCGGGGCTCGTCGACCAGCGGCCGCCGCACAAGATCATGGCGATGGGGGAGCCGGCCGCGATCGACGCGATGGCCGCCGTGGTCGACGGGCTGCCGGGGGTCGTGGGGTACCGCTCGAAGCCCACCTACCTCGAGATCGCGAACGCCGCGTGCTCGAAGGGGTCTGGCGTGCTGGCCGTGGCGGAGTCGCTGGGCGTGCCCGCGTCGGAGTGCGTGTTCTTCGGCGACAACCACAACGACCTCCCCGCCTTCGCCGTCGTGGGCACCGCCGTCGCCGTGGCCAACGCTCAGCCGCCCGTGCTCGCTGCCGCCAGCGTCGTCACCGCCATGAACCACGCCCACGGTGTCGCCCAGTACCTCGAGGGTGCCCTGCGCGACCGCTGACCGGGCCTCAGCGCGGCCGGTGGGCTAGGTAGTGGATGGCGCTCGCGGGGATGGAGACCCAGTCGGGGCGGTTGCGCGCCTCGTAGACGACCTCGTAGAGGGCCTTGTCGAGTTCGAAGGCGTCGAGCAGCGCCCGTTGCGCGCGCAGGTCGACGCCCGACCGTGCGATGTACCCGTCGAGGAAAGCGTCGCGCGCCTCGTGCGCCCACGCCCGCGCCCGCTCGGCGTGGGCGCCGGCGGCGAGCGACCCCGCCACGTAGTCGAACGAGCGCAGCATGCCGGCCACGTCGCGGAGTGTCACATCCGGAGCCAGGCGCTCGGCCAGAGGCCGCAGCGGTTCGCCCTCGAAGTCGAGCAGCACCCACCCGCGGCCCGGCACGGCCAGCACCTGGCCGAGGTGGTAGTCGCCGTGGATGCGCTGGAACGCGGGCCACGCCGCGGCCTCCGCGAGGCCGAACACGCGCTCCACCGCCTCCGACTCCGCCGCGAGCGAGGGCACCTCGGCCACCGCCAGCGCGGCCCGCTGCCGCATGCTCGCCACGATCGTCGACACGTCGGCCGCGGAGGCCGCCCGCACGGGGAACAGCTGCGCCAGCTCGGCGTGCACCTGCGCGGTCGCCTCGCCCAGCGCCGCGGCGAGCGCCTGGAACGACTCCCCGGCGTCGGCGGCCCGCAACGCCACGCGCCACGCATCCTCCACCTCGGGGATGAACTCCTGCGCGAACGCCAGGTGCCCCGAGGCGCGTCCTCCTTCACGACGCTCGTCGAGCCAGTCGCCGGTGACGTGCCCGACGGCCCGGGGCACGAGTCGTGACCCCGCGTCGGAGAGTGCCGACTGCATCACCACGTCGGGGTTCTGCCCGTCGGCGAGGGTGCGGAACACCTTGCAGATGACGGGGCCGGCCGGCTTGCCGTTGGGGTGCACGAGGTCGTAGACGATCGAGGTGTTGGACTGCTCGCCGCGCAGCACGTGCGAGTCGGCGACCCGCACGTCGGAAGTCGTGAGCGAGTGGTGGCCGGCGACCTCCACGTCGTCGATGCCGCCGGCCTGCTCGCTCTCGTCGTCGAGCATGAGGGCGAGCAGCGCGCGTGTGAAGGCGGGGTCATGCGGCCCGTCGTAGACGTACACCTGACGGGTGCCGATGGTGGCGGTCTCGATGGCGGCCCGCTCGCCGCCGAGGAGAGGTGCCGTGCGCAGCGTGAGGGGCACCTGGTAGACGGTCGGCGCGGGCTCGGAGTCGTCGCGCACGAGGTGCACCTCGATGGCCACCTGATGCCGGTGGTCGTGCAGCGTCCACACCCCCACGCGGATGAGCTCCGCGTCGGGCGGCGAGGTGAACCAGCGCTGCGCTCGCATCCAGTCGGCGAGCGCGGGTCGCACGTTCCGGGCGGGAGGAAGGCTCACCGTAGAGACGCTCATGCTCGGACATTACGCCGAGCCCGGCGGTTCGGCCAGGGGCCCGGGCCTGGGCATCCCCTCAGAATGCCGGGCGGGATGCGCGGTGCATCGCGCGGTGCGAGGGGCCAGGGGCGAGTGGCGCGGTGTGCGGCGGTCAGTCCTCGTCGTCGAACACCGCCGCGGCGGCCTTGCCGAGGCGCTCCTCTTTGATGCGCCGGTTCTCGGCGCGCACCTGCGCCTGGATCGCCCGCTCGGTCACGAGCCACTCCGGCGGGGCCTGAAGGAGGGCCGAGATCTCGGCGGTGGTGAGTGCATCCGTCACGCCCGCCCTGGCCAGGCCCGAGTTGGAGACGCCGAGCTTGCGTGCCACCACGTCGCGCGGGTGCGGGCCCTCGAGCCGCAGCTGCACGAGCCACTCTGGCGGCGACTGCAGCAGCTCGTCGAGCGCGGCGCGGGAGACGGGGGCCGCTGCGAACTCGGCGGGGGCGGCGGGCAGGTAGATGCCGAGCTTCTTGGCCGCCGTGGCGGGCTTCATCGTCTGCGGGGTCTTCGCGGCGCTCATCTGCACAGCGTAGCCGGGTGAGTAGGGTGGTGGCTGAGCGACGGGAGGAACGGCCGATGCGACTCCGACTCGCGTTCGCGCCCGGTGTGATGCCGGCGAAGTGGCTGCGCATCTGGGACGAGCGGTTTCCCGACGACCCGGCCCACGCGCATCCGCTGGCCTCCTACCTCGACGCCACCGCCGAGGCCGAACGGATGCTCGCCGCCGACGAGCTCGACGTCGCCCTGGTGAGGCTGCCGCTCTCGGCCGGCGCAGCGTCGCAGCTGCACGCCATCCCGCTCTACACCGAGGAGCCCGTGGTGGTGCTGCCGAAGGAGCACGAGGCGACCCTGCTCGAGACGGTGTCGTTCGGGGCGTTCGAGGAGCTGGCGCGGGTCGACCGCGAGAACGGGGCGCCCGGGCTCGGGATGCTGGAGCCGGGTGACGACGTCGCGGCGGCGGTGGAGCTGGTGGCGGCCGGGGTCGGGTACCTCGTGCTGCCGAAGGCCGTGGCGCGCGCCTTCTCGCGGCGCGACGTGGTGGCGCGGGCGCTCGACGAGGCCGACGCGGAGCCGTGGCGACGGCGCGTGGCGCTGGTGTGGCGGCGGGGTCTGGGCGAGGACCGGGCGGCGATGGTGGACGACTTCGTGGGGGTGGTGCGCGGGCGCACCACGAACAGCACGCGCGGGGCGGAGACGACGGCGGCGATCGCGGCGGCGTCGGCGCAGAAGCCGACCGCCGCCGCCAAGGCGCGGGCGGCGGAGGCGCGGGCCGCCGCGGCCGCCGGCGGTGGGGGGTCGAAGAAGCAGAAGGCGTCCGGTGGCGGCTCCCCGTCATCGAAGAAGCGTCCTCGCCCTCCCGCGGCCCGAGGGCGCGGGAGGGGCCGCGGGCGCTGAGCGGGTGGCGGCGTCCGCCGACTAGGCCGCGGGGGCGGCGGCGTCGAGCTCGCTGCTCGCCGCGCCGGTGAGCTCGCCGGTGCTGCCGTGCGGCACGCGCACGTGGAGCGCACCCGGGTCGACCCAGGTGTGCACGGCCGTCGCGCGGCCCCAGGCGTCACCGTCGAGCTGGATGTCCTCGGTGCCGTCGAGCGTGAGCTCGAACTCCCGGGCGGTGCTGTAGCGCACCGAGCGCACGTCGTGGTTGAGGTCGATGATGCGCCGGCCCGCCGCCGACTTGCGCAGCACGCCGTTCTCGAAGGCGATCTTGTTCCACACCTTGACCCAGCCGAACCAGCCCTGCGGCCGCAGCGCCACCACGTCGAGCAGTCCGTCGTCGGGCCGCGCATCCGGAATCAGCAGGATGCCGCCGGGCAGCACCCCGCAGTTGCCCACGATGACCGTGTGCGCCGTCGTCGACTTCCACGGCCCGCCGTCGCGGCTGAACCGCAGCTTCACCGGCTTGAGCTCGGGCAGCGCGCGCCCGATGCCATCGACGTAGGCGAGCCAGCCGACGGCCTTCTTGAGCCTGGTGTTGGTCTTCGCGATCATCTTCGCGTCGAGCCCGAGGCCCGCCATGACGAGGAAGACGTTCTCGCCGGCCGACCCGTCTTCGCGCGTGTAGTGCGCGACGCCCACGTCGATGGCGCGTTCGGTGCCGGTGAACACCGTGCCGATGGCCTGCTCAACGTTGGTGAGCGTGAGGCCGAGGTTGCGGGCGAGCAGGTTGCCGGTGCCCACGGGCAGCAGGCCGAGGGGCACGCCCGAGCCGCGCAGGCCCTCCGCCACCGCGCGCACGGTGCCGTCTCCGCCCGCGGCCATCACCACGGTGGCGCCCTCCGCGATCGCGCGGCGGGTCACCTCGTCACCCGCGTCTTCGACGGTGGTCTCGTACCAGCGGGTGGGTGCCCAGCCCGACTGCTCCTCGGCGGCCTCCACGAGGCGCCGCAGTTTCTCGGCGTCGACCTTCACGGGGTTGACCACGATCGCGGCGTGCCTGTCGCCCGCCGGGCCGGCCGTCTCGTCAGCCATCGGATCCACCCCTCCTGCACAAGTCCCAGGCATAACGTACCTCTCCACAGCTTGTGGTCGGCCGCGAGTGCGGCGAGAGCCACGAAGTAGACTGTCGGGCGTGATCGATCCCCTGCTCCTGCGCGAGAACCCCGACGTCGTCCGCGACTCGCAGAGGGCGCGTGGCTCCTCTCTCGCCCTGGTCGATGCGGCCATCGCCGCCGACACCGAGCGACGCGCCGCCATCGGCGAGTTCGAGCGGCTGCGAGCCGAGCAGAACGCCTTCGGCAAGCAGGTGGCGTCGGCCCCCAAAGACGAGAAGAAGGCCCTCGTCGCCCAGGCCCAACAGCTGGCCGCCCAGGTGAAGACCGCCAACCAGAGGGTGACGGATGCGGAGGGCGCGTTCACCGAGACCGCCCGCCAGATTCAGAACATCGTCATCGAGGGCGTGCCCGAGGGCGGAGAAGAGAACTTCGTCACGCTCCGCGAGGTGGGCGAGATGCCCACCTTCGATTTCGAGCCGCGCGACCACGTCGAGCTCGGCGAGTCGCTCAAGCTGTTCGACCTGGCGCGCGGCGCGAAGGTGTCGGGTGCCCGCTTCTACTTCCTCACCGGGGTCGGTGCGCGCCTCGAGCTCGCCCTCATGAACCTCGCGCTCGACCGCGCCCTGGCCGCCGGCTTCACCCCGCTCATCACGCCCACGCTGGTGCGCCCCGAGACCATGGACGGCACGGGCTTCCTCGGCGAGCACGCCGACGAGGTGTACTACCTCGAGGCCGACGAGCTGTTCCTCACCGGCACGAGCGAGGTGGCGCTCGCCGGGTTCCACATGGGCGAGATCCTCGACCTGTCCACCGGGCCCAAGCGCTACGCCGGCTGGTCGACCTGCTACCGCCGCGAGGCCGGGTCGCACGGCAAAGACACCCGCGGCATCCTGCGCGTGCACCAGTTCAACAAGCTCGAGATGTTCAGCTACGTGCTGCCCGAGAACGCCGAGGCCGAGCACGAGGCGCTGCTCGGCTACCAGGAGGGCATGCTCAGCGACCTGGGCCTGCGCTACCGGGTCATCGACGTGGCGGCCGGCGACCTCGGGTCGAGTGCCGCGCGCAAGTTCGACACCGAGGCCTGGGTTCCCACGCAGGAGACCTACCGCGAGCTCACCTCCACCTCGAACTGCACCACCTACCAGGCGCGCCGGCTCGACACCCGCTACCGCACCGAGTCGGGCAAGACGGCTCCCGTCGCCACGCTCAACGGCACGCTGGCCACCACGCGCTGGATCGTCGCCCTGCTCGAGACCCACCAGCAGGCCGACGGCACCGTGGTGGTGCCCGAGGTGCTGAGGCCCTACCTCGGCGGGCTCGAGCTGATCGAGGCCCCGTGAGCGTCGAGGCGCCCGGCTGGCTGGTGGCGCTCGACATCGACGGCACGGTGCTGCACGAAGACGGCACGCTGAGCGACATCGTCGGCGCCGAGGTGCGCCGCGTCGTCGCCGACGGCAACGAGGTCATGCTCGCCACCGGGCGCTCGGTGGGCTCCACCCTGCCCGTGCTCGACCGTCTCGGCATCACACCGCGCTATGTCGTGTGCGCGAACGGTGCGGTCACGCTCATCCGCGACCCCGAGGCGCCGCTCGGTTACCGCTCGTTCCACATCGAGACGTTCGATCCGGGCCCCGTGCTCACGCGCATCCGTTCACACCTCACCGAGGCGCTGTTCGCTGTGGAGGACTCGAACGGGCAGTTCCTGCACACCGAGGCCTTTCCCGAGACGGTGCTCGGCGAGGGCAACACCCTGGTGAGCTTCGACGAGCTGCAGCAGGTGGAGGCGACCCGCGTGGTGGTCATCTCGCCCGGCCACGACATGGAGGACTTCCTCGCCGTGGTGGAGCGCATGGGCCTGCACCGCGTGAGCTACTCCATCGGCTGGACCGCCTGGCTCGACATCGCCCCCGACGGCGTGAACAAGGCCACCGGGCTCGAGCGGGTGCGCGATATCCTCGGCGTTCCGCGCTCCAGGGTGATGGCGGTGGGCGACGGCCGCAACGACATCGACATGTTCCGCTGGGCGGGCGCCCAGGGCCGCGCCGTCGCGATGGCGCAGTCGCCCGACGACGTGCTCGCGGTCGCCACCGAGGTCACCGCCTCCATCGACGACGACGGCGTGGCCCAGGTGCTCGCCACCCTCTGAGCGGCTGCGCGCATCCGGTCGCGACGCGCATCCTTCGCTCAGGCGAACACTCCACCGCCCACGTTGCCCACGTACTGCACGTCGAGCCCCGGCGGCGCCGAGCTCACGTCGTAGGTGCTGCCCTGGGCGAAGTCGCCGGTGATCGAGAAGTCTCCGAGATCGCCGGTCTCGCTCGGGGTGAGCGCGGCGCCGTTGGAGATGGTGACGACGTTGTCGGTGACCGTCACCAGCCACAGGTCGGGGGAGTCCACGGTGAACTCCACCCCCTCAGGAAGCACGAACGTGATGGTCACCTCACCCGGCGCATAGTCACCGCTGGCACCGAACCCGTTGTAGTTCGACCCGCTCAAGAAGATGCCGGCACCGCCGAACGCGTTCCCGGTCACATACAACACACCGCCGGTCGTGCTCGCCGCCGCGGCCGGCGCTCCGACCGCCACCGCGATCACCGGCAGCGCCCACGCTCCCGCCGTCACCACCGTGCGGCGGCTCACTCCGCCCTGTCGCCCGTCGTCTTCGGTCATGCGCCTCTCCGTCCCCACGGATACTCGTGCCGCTCAGAGTAGGCCACCCCCGCGCGCAGCGGAACCCCGGCGAACGTATCTACGCGCTCCCGTAGCCCGCAACGCTGGCGAAGGCGAGCGCGACGCCCAGGAGGAACAGGAGGCTGCCCAGGATCAGCCCGCTCAAGGCGCGACTGTTCTTGTAGCCGGCCTCGCGTGACTTGACCAGGGCGATGATGCACAACACGATGCCGACAGGGCTGACCAAGAAGACGAAGATCACTCCCATGGTGCTCAGCGTCTTGCCCGGATACTTCTCCCCGGGTGCTGCGTACTTCATCTCCCGCGATGTGGCCGACGCCATGATTGCCCCTGACACCCCTACGGCCCACGGTGGCCGATCAGGTGAATCGTAACCGCCCGGCGGCGGACCGTCTCGCACCTCGACGCTGCTCGGCCATGCCGAGTCGCGAGAGGGATCAGCAATGTGCCCTAAAGTTAGGCGCAAGGAGGGCTGTCCGAGCGGCCGATGGAGCCAGTCTTGAAAACTGGTGGGCAGAAATGTCTCGTGGGTTCGAATCCCACGCCCTCCGCCATACTGCGCACCACCACGGTTCTCGTCCGTCCCGACCGAGCTCGCCTTAATTCCTGAGAAAAACACGACAAGATACACACCGCGTGCTATTCTTGTCGTGAACAACGGCAGGCAGGATCTGTTCGTTATTAGTGTGAAAGCCCCACATCAGGTGGGGCTTTCGCTGTTTCAAAGGGGAAGCAGAGTGCCGCAGAGACTGATTGCTGCGATGAACGACGCCCGCCTGGCGACTTACGCTGGGGAATGGGCCCGGGCCGCGAACACCACGCCAGCTGATGTCAGCAGACCTGCGCTAGCGGCGCTCTACGCGTGGCAGGTGTCGCTCAGCTCCGCTTGGTACGAGGTCTTGGCTTACACGGAAGCGATCGTCCGTCATGCGGTGGATCGCACGCTGCGCGACTGGCCCGACACATCCCCGACACAAGGCTCCCGTGGTGCTGGACGATCGTGTCGCGCAGCTCGAATTCGGAAGCCTCGTCTATCTGTTCCTGTCGATCCGCCCACCCAACGCAGCCGGCGCGGGTCTGGTCGGAGTGGACGAGAGAATCTCTGGACCCACGGACTGAGTGCCGCCTTTCCCGGGCTGACCCCCGACTTGACCAAGAGCTGGCAGTCTCATCTCCCGGCGGGCCTCCCCGCCGGTGTCGAAGACGGATATGCGGTCGGGCTTGCGCTCGAGCGGCTGCGACGACTCCGCAATCGGGTCGGCCACCACGAGCAGACCTTCCGGGTCCAACACGCCAGGCGGCTCAAAGACACCACCCTGCTGTTGCGCAGCATCAACCCCGGGGCTGCTCTCGCCTTGAAGGACCTCGATCGTGTGCGGAGGGTTCTCGCGCTTCGACCTCAACCCTGAGCGACGCCTGGCCGGTAGGCCGGTAGGCCGGTAGGCCGGTAGGCCGGTAGGCCGGTGCGCTCGGGTGCGGCTCCGGGTCGCGGAGAATAGGACGTATGGCTTCTCGTTCTGACTCGGCGGCGCAGGTCGCGTCGCTTCCGCCCGCCGATCTCGTCATCACGGGGGCGACAGTGCTCGTGCATGACGACGCGGGGGCGGTGTCGTTCGAGACCGACCGGGTGATCGTCGTCCGCGACGGCGCGATCGACGCGGTGCTGGACGCGCGCGAGACGCGCGACGCCGCGGGTGCACCGGTCACTCCCCCGGCGCGGGAGACGATCGACGCCACCGGCCTCGTGGCGATGCCCGGCTTCATCAACTGCCACACGCACACGCCCATGGTGATGTTCCGGGGCGCCGCCGAAGACATCGAGCCCGAGCGCTGGTTCAACGAGTTCATCTGGCCGATGGAGGTGAACCTCACCGCCGACGACGTGGAACTCGCGGCCCGCCTCGCCGCGGCCGAGATGATCCGCAGCGGTGTCACGACCTTCGCCGACCACTACTTCAGCATGGACCGCATCGCCCGGGTCACCGACGAGACCGGCCTCCGCGGCGTGCTCGGCTCGACCTACTTCTCCTCCGACGGCCAGGCCGGGCTGGAGCGCTCGCTCGAGTTCGCCACGAGCTGGAACGGCGCCGCCGGCGGCCGCATCACGACCGCGCTCGCCCCGCACGCTCCCTACACCGTCACCGACGACGACCTCGAGCGCACCGCCCGCGCGGCCCAGGAGCACGACCTGCTCGTGCACATCCACGCCTCCGAGGGCCGCTCGCAGACCGTCCACAGCCGCGAGCGCCATGGCGCCACCCCCATCGGCGTGCTGCACCGCACCGGCCTGCTCGACGGCAAGACCCTCATCGCCCACGGCATCGGCATCGTGCCGGAGGACATCCCGCTACTCGCACCGGCGGCCGCCGAGGGCCGGGTCGGCATCGGCAGTGGGCCGAAGGGCTACCTCAAGAACGGACTTGAGACCACGCCGGTGCGCCTGCTGCGCTCGGGCGGGGTGCCGGTGGGGCTCGCCACCGACGGCGCCGCCTCGAACAACACCCTCGACGTGTGGGAGTCGATGACCTACATGGCCTTCGTGCAGAAGGCCACCGAGAACGACAACTCCTGGCTGACCTCGCGCGAGCTGCTGCAGCACGCCACGACCCAGAGCGCCCAAGCGGTGCAGCTCGGCTCCTCGGTGGGGCGCATCGCCCCGGGCTACCGCGCCGACCTCGTGCTCGTCGACCTCTCCGAGCCGCGCACGCGACCGGTGCACGACCTCGCGAACACCCTTGTCTACAGCGCCCGCTCGAACGACATCGACACCACCATCGTCGACGGCCGCGTGCTCATGCGCGGCAAGCAGCTGCTCACGGTCGACGTGCCCGCGGTCGTGGCAGAGCTGCAGCCGCGCCTGGCGCGACTGACCGACCGCAGCCACGGCGGGTCGATCCAGAACTACGACGCCTGAGCGGGCGAGCCCGCAACGAGCCGGTCAGAGACCCCGGATGAAGTCGGCGAGCACCGCGAGCGACCCCTCGACGGTCGCGCCCAGGATGGCCTGGCCCTTCTCGGCCGACGCCGTCGCCGGGTCGCCGAACACCCCCGACGCCGAGAACCCGTGCAGCTGCATCGGCCGCACCCCGAAGTCGCTCGGGAACTCGGGATACTCCGCCACGAACCGCTCCCGGCGCACCAGCTCCGGCTCGAGTGCCAGCATGATCGAGGTCTCCACCTCTTCGGCGTGGTTGAGCCCGGGGGCCGCCGGAACGCTCTCTCTCACCAGCTCGATCGCCTCGGCCATGCCTGGGTAGTCGAGCGCGATCGCCGGCAGCACGCCCTCGTCGTTCAGGATGCGCACGGCCGACGCGAGAGGCAGCCGGTTGCCCCAGTCGCCGTTCACGATGACGAGACCGCGGGCGCCCGAACCCACCAGAGCCCGGCCCAGGTCGACCGCGATGGCGGTGACGGTGGCGGGCGAGAGACCCACGGTGCCGGGGTAGCCGGCGTTGTTCCAGGTGTCGCCGTAGTGCACAGGCGGCAGCAGCACGCCGTCGAGCCGCTCCGCCAGCCGCCGCGCGACAGCGGAGGCCGTGGCGGTGTCGGTGCCGAGCGGGAGGTGCGGGCCGTGCTGCTCGAGGGCGCCGAAGGGGAGGAAGGCGAGACCGGCTGCCGCGGTCGCGCCGGCGAAGTGCGCTTCCAGGTCGGTCCACGCCGCGCGGTACGCCTCGATCATGCGCTCTGCTCCTGCGGGGTGATGACGGGTGAGGGGAGGGTCGACCCACCCGGCACGAGCTGTGGCGCCAGGCTCACCCGCCGCGCGATCCTGTCGTCGCTCCCGCGAGCGGCGGCGTCGACGAGCAGCCGCACCGCCTCCCGGCCCATCTCGGGCCACGGATGCCGAAGCGTGGTGATGGAGTGGTCTTCACGACCGGGGGAGAGGTCGAGCATGCTCGCGACCTGCACCGATCCCGGCACCGCGACCCCGCGCATCCGGAGCACCGCGAGCACACCCGACGCCACGTCGTCGTTGGCGCAGACGATCGCTCGGGGGAGGGCGCCCTCGTCGAGCAGCCGCTCGGCCGCGCGGATGCCGCCCTCGAGCACCGCGGGGGTGAACGGCGCCGCCGCCAGCGAGACCCCCAGGGGTGCCCCCGCCGACCCGAGCGCCTGCAGTCGGCGTGCGTCAGCGGGCACCGACTCGTCGAAGCCGACGGCCCGGATGCTCGTGGCACCGCGATCGGCGAGGTGCGTGACGAGCAGGGCCGTCGCGCGGTCTTCGTCGAGCCCCACCGAGTCCGACCGGTCGGTGTCGACGAAGCGGCCCACCTGCACGACCGGCACCGAGGCCGCCGCCTGAATCGACTCGCGGCTGACCTCGAGCGAGGGCGGGCACACGATGATGCCGTCGACCCTCCGGTCGAGCAGCGAGACGATGTTGTCGGCGTCGTGCAGGGCGTCGGGTTCGGAGTAGCGGAGCACGAGCGAGAGTTCGTGGCGTTCGAGCTCGGTGCTGACCGACTCGATGAGCGCGGAGAGGAAGCTGGTGGCGTAGCGGGGCAGCACGAGACCGACGGTCTCGGTGCGCTGCAGCCGCAGCGAGCTCGCCACGGTGTTGCGCCGGTAGCCGAGCGAGCGGCTCGCATCGCGCACCTTACGCTGGAGGTCGTCGCTCACCGGACGGGCACCCGTGAGCACCCGCGACGCCGTGGCCACGCTCACTCCGGCGCGCTCGGCGACGTCGGCCAGGGTCGGTTGCTCGTGCGGATCCACACCCACACACTAGGGCACCCGGGGCAAGTGACTGGTAATCGTTTGCCTGCTTTTGCCGAGCTTAAACACGCCGGAAACATCCGAGAAATCAGGCTGCAACGGCCAGCACGAACACTGAGTGGGTTCCATCAGCGCACTAAGCTACGTTTCGTCTTGCAAACGATTACCAAGGAGACCCATGTCATTCACCCGAAAGATGGCAGCCCTCGGCGGCACCGTCCTCGCCGCATCCCTCGTGCTCACCGGTTGTTCAGGCACCACGGCCAGCACCTCGTCGACCGCCTCGTCGGACGGCCCCACCATCGCCATGCTCTACGGCACCACGGGTGACTTCTCGTTCATGGACAGCGCCTACGAGGGCTTCACCGCCGCTCAGGCCGAGTTCGACTTCACCCCGCTCGACCTCTCCAGCCCCAACACCGACGACTACCAGGACCGCCTCGACCTCGCGCTCTCGCAGAACGCCGGCCTCGCGATCGGCATCGGCTTCCAGTGGGCGACCCCGATGGAGCAGACCACCGACCACCCCGACACCGCCTTCGTGGCCGTCGACATCGACAAGGGCACCGTCATCCCCGACGTGACCACCATCTCGTTCGCGGCCGAGCAGTCGTCGTACCTCGTGGGCGTCGCGGCGGCGCTGGCCTCCACCACCGGCCACGTCGGCTTCATCGGCGGTGTCGACCAGCCGAGCATCCAGAACTTCTTCGTGGGCTACGAGGCCGGCGCGAAGTCGGTCGACCCCGACATCGTGGTCGACTCCACCTACCTCGCCCCGCTCGGCGACTTCACCGGCTTCTCCGACCCCACCAAGGGCAAGGAGGCCGCCGCCTCGATGTACGCCGGCGGCGCCGACGTCATCTACGCCGCCGCCGGCGGTTCGGGCCAGGGCGTGTACGAGCAGGCCGCGGCCAGCTCGACGGATGCGCAGAAGAACTGGGCCATCGGGGTCGACGGCGACGTCTACAGCCAGGTCGACGACTCGATCAAGCCGTTCATCCTCACCTCGGCCATCAAGAACGTGAACGTGGCGGTCGAGGACTCCATCGCGGCCTACCTCGACGGCACTCTCGAGCCCGGCGAGCAGGCCTTCGACCTCTCCAACGACGGTGTCGGCTACGCCACCAGCGGCGGGTTCCTCGACGCCTACGCCGACCAGCTCGAGCAGGCCAAGCAGGACATCATCGACGGCACCGTCACCGTGCCGTCGGCCGTCTAGCGGACAGCACCGGGAGCATCCGGATGGAGCAGGACGTGCTGGTGCGCCTCACAGGCATCGTGAAGAGGTTCGGCGCCTTCGTCGCCAACGACCGCATCGACCTCACCGTGAAGGCGGGGACGGTGCACGCGATCGTCGGCGAGAACGGCGCGGGCAAGTCGACTCTCATGAAGATCCTGGCGGGCGAGGAGCATCCCGACGAGGGCACGATCGAGATCGCGGGCACCCCGCGCTCGTTCCGCTCGCCGCGGGATGCCCAGCAGGCCGGGATCGGCATCGTGCACCAGCACTTCCTGCTCGCCGACGCCCTCCGGGTGTGGGAGAACGTCGTCCTCGCCGACGAGCCGGGCTCCGCGTTCAGGCTCGACAGCAAGGCGGCCCGGTCGCGGGTCGCCTCGCTGGCCGAGCAGAACGACTTCCTGGTCGACGTGAACGCGGTGGTGCGCGACCTGGGGGTGGGCGGCCGTCAGCGGGTCGAGATCCTCAAGGTGCTCTACCGCGACGCGCGCATCATCATCCTCGACGAGCCGACCGCCGTGCTCGTGCCGAGCGAGGCGCAGTCGCTGTTCGCCGCCATGCGCCGCTTCACCGAGGCGGGCGCCGCGGTCATCTTCATCTCGCACAAGCTCGACGAGGTGCTCGACTTCGCCGACGAGATCACGGTCATCAGGGCCGGTGCGGTCGTGGGCCGCACCACCCCCGCCGACTCGTCGGCCTCCGACCTCGCAGCCCTCATGGTGAAGGTGGCGATGCCCACGGTGGCCCCGCGCGAGGTGCCTGTAGGCGACGACGTGGTGCTCGAGGCGAAGGGCGTCACCGTCGGCGAGGCCGGCGAGGTGCCGGCGCTCGACGACGTGAGCCTCGCCGTGCACAGCGGCGAGATCGTCGGGATCGCCGGTGTCGAGGGCAACGGCCAATCGGAGCTGCTGATGGCCCTGCTCGGCCGGGCCAGGCACACCGGCACCATCGCCATGGGCGGTCGCGACATCAGCGCGCTGCCCACCGAGACCCGGCGGGCCCGGGGGATGGCCTACATCCCCGAAGACCGGCACCGCGACGGCGTGGTGCTCTCGATGGCGCTCCGCGAGAACGCGGCGCTCGGCTACCACGCGAGACCGCCCGTGAAGCGGGGCCCGTGGTTCAGCCGCAGCGGCGCCGCGGGTGTGGCGCGCTCCATCATCTCCCGCTTCGACGTGCGCGGCGGCGACGTGTCGACTCCGGCCTCCGCGCTCTCGGGCGGCAACCAGCAGAAGTTCATCGTGGGCCGCGAGCTCGGTTCCGACCCGCGCGTGCTCATCGCCGCGCATCCCACCCGAGGCGTCGACATCGGCGCCCAGTCGGCCGTCTGGAGCGAGCTCACCGCCGCGCGCGACAAGGGCCTCGGCACCCTGCTCGTTTCGGCCGACCTCGACGAGCTGCTCGCCCTCTCCGACCGCCTGCTGGTGTTCTACCGCGGGCGCATCGTGGCCGAGCTCGACCCGCGCGCGGTCGACGCCCAGGAGCTCGGGGAGTACATGACGGGTGTGCGCACCCGCACGGGAGGAGTCGCATGATCCGGCGCATCGCCGTCACCCTCGCCGGGCCCGTGGTCTCGGTCCTGCTGGCTCTCCTGGTGACCACCCTCTTCCTCACCTTCAGCGGCTACTCCGCGGCCTCGGCCTACGAGGTGATGTGGAACTACGGCATCGAGCCGGCCTCCCTCGTCTCGGCGCTCAACAACGCGGTGCCGCTCTACCTCGCCGGCGTCGCCGCCGCCTTCGCCCTCCGCATGGGGCTGTTCAACATCGGCGTCGACGGGCAGTACCGCGTCGCCGCGCTCGCGGGCGCCGTCGTGGCGGCGAACCTGCCACTTCCGCTCTACCTGCGCCTGCCGATCACACTGCTCGTGTGCTGCCTGGTGGGTGCGCTCTGGGCGCTCGTGCCCGCGCTGCTCAAGGTGTACCGGGGTGTGAGCGAGGTCATCACCTCCATCCTCATGAACGCCATCGCCACCACCGTGGTGGCCATCCTGCTCGCCGACGTCTTTCGCGACGGGGGCGGCCAGAACACCGGCACCGCGATCATCGGCGCCGACGGCGCGATGCCGGTGCTGATCGACCTGGGCATCGGCAACCGCACCTCCATCTCGGGCTTCCTGGTGCTCGCGATCGTCGTGGGCGTACTGTTCTATCTCCTCCAGTACCGCACGGTGTTCGGTTTCACCCTGCAGGTGGCGGCCCGCTCGCCCGAGGCGGCGGAGTCGGCCGGCATCGGCGTGAACCGCCGCATCATCTGGGCGATGCTCGGCTCGGGCGCGATCGCGGGCCTGGTGGGGCTGCCGCACGTGCTCGGCACGGCGTTCCGCTTCGACGGCACCCTCCCCACCGACCTCATGTTCACCGGTCTCGCCGCGGCGCTGCTCGGCCGCTCGCATCCGATCGGCATCGCCGTGGGCGCGTTCATCCTCGCCTTCGTCGAGCGCAGCTCGCAGGTGCTCGGGCTGGTGAAGCTCCCCACCGAGGTGGGCTCGGTGTTCATGGCGGTCATCCTGCTGAGCTCGGCCATCGGCTACTGGCTCACCGAGCGGGCCGACCAGCGCATCGCCCTCTGGAACGCCCTCCGGCGGCGCCGGCGAACGGATGCGGCCACGACCGGATTGGAGACGGCACGATGACCGGCACCCTCGACACGGCGAGCCCCTCCGCCCCTGCTGCGGCGCCCCGCTCGCTCACGCCGAGCCGTCAGCGGATGCGCGCCGCGCTGCGCTGGGGACTGCTCGGCCTCGGGCTCATCATCGTGGCGCAGTACGTGGCAGACGCCCCCGGCATCGCCGCCTCGTCGACCTGGGGTTCGGCGCTGCGGCTCACCGTCCCCATCGCGGTCGTCGCCATCGGCGGCCTCTACTCGGAGCGCGCGGGCATCATCAACGTGGGGCTCGAGGGCATGATGATCGGCGGCACCTGGGTGGCCGGCCTGTTCGGCTGGTGGTGGGGGCCCTGGGCGGCCCTCGGCGGCGGCATCGTGGGCGGGCTGATCTTCGGGCTGCTGATGGCGGTGCTCTGCATCGAGATGGGGCTCAACCAGCTCGTGGTGGGTGTGGCCATCAATGTGATCGCGGCCGCGCTCGCGCGGTTCATGGCCGACATCGTGTTCAACGGCGTCGACGGGGGCACGATCGCGCGTTCGCCGCGCATCGACGGCTCGTTGCCGAACCTCAGCGTGCCCTTCCTCTCGGGCGGCCTCGGCACCCCCGATCTCACCCGCACCATGGAGGCGTCGGGCATCCCGGTGGTCAGCCAGATCGGCGGCATCGTGGGCGGACTCACCCACGACGTGTCGCTGGCGGCGATCATCGGCCTGCTCCTCATCCCGGCCACCGCCTACGTGCTCTGGCGCACCCGCTTCGGTCTGCGCTGGCGGGCGGCGGGCGAGCAGCCGGCCGCCCTGCAGGCGCTCGGCGGCAAGGTTCACCGCACCCGCTACATCGCCCTGCTCGTGGGCAGCGGGCTCGCCGGCTTCGCGGGCGGCTACCTCGCGCTCATCTCGCAGGCCTACGTCGAGAACCAGACGGCGGGTCGTGGCTTCATCGGCCTCGCGACGCTCATCTTCGGCAACTGGATGCCCTCGGGCGTGTTCCTCGGCTCGTCGCTGTTCGGCTTCAGCGACGCCGTCGGGCTCGGCCGGCCCGAGACCTTCCGGGCGCTGCTGTTCATCCTCGCGGTGATCTTCATCGTGCTGGGTCTGCTGCGCGTCTACCGCGGCGCCCGCAAGGCCGGCATCGCGCCGCTCGCCCTCGGGGTCGTGCTGCTCGTGGTGTTCCTGTTCGTGCCGCTGCCGAGCGCCCTGGCCACGGCCGCCCCCTACCTCGTCACCCTCGCGGTGCTCGTGGTGGCGGGCACCACCATGCGCCCACCGGCGGCGCTCGGGCAGCTGTTCCCCCGCAAGAACTCGCGCGGCTGAGCCCGGGTCCGACCCTCCGACCCGCCGATCCCCCGATCCACCGAAAGAGCACCATCATGCACCGCATCACCGCACACCTCTGGAACGGCGAGCGCGACCTCGGCCCCTCGACGCTGACGTGGGCGACCGACGAGACCGACGGGGTCATCACCGGGATCGCACCCGCGGACGGGACGAGCGCTGCGGACACCGCGGGCGCGAGCGCCGCCGCCTCGCCGTTCAGCGTCATCCCGGGCCTCATCGACACCCACGTGCACCTCATGGGCTACGCCGGCCGCGGGCGCGTCGACTTCCTCAGCTGGCCGCTGGTCACCCGGCCCGAGGAGCAGACCCTGCACGGCCTCGCGAACGCGCGCACGGCGCTCGTGAACGGCGTCACCACGGTGCGCGACCTCGCCGCCGACGACACCCAGTTCTCGCTGCGCCGCGCCATCGACGACGGCGTGGTGGAGGGCCCGCGCACCCTGGCGCACGGCATGGTGAGCATGACCGCCGGCCACGGCGACCTGTTCACCCCGCCGGCCTTCCCGCTGCGCAAGCTCCTCGCCGACGGCCCCGACGAATGCCGCAAGCTGGTGCGGCACTGGGCCAGAGCGGGGGCCGACGGCGTGAAGATCGCCACGAGCGGCGGCGTGCTCTCGGTGGGCGACAAGAGCGCTTGGCGCAACTACACCGCCGCTGAGATCGAGACGATCGTCGACGAGGCGCACGCACTGGGGATGCGCGTGGCGGCCCACGCGCACACGACCGCCGGCATCGAGGTGGCGATCGCGCACGGCGTCGACTCCATCGAGCACGCCACGCAGCTCACGCTCGAGCAGGCCGAGCGCATCGCCGCGGCGGGCATCACCGTGGCGCCCACCCTGCTCATCAACGACCGCATCGCGGCCGGCGAGGCGGGGGTGACGCCGGAGCAGGCCGGGCAGGCCGCCGAGCTGATCGCGGCGCGCGACGCGCTCTTCGCCGCGGCGGCGGCCGCGGGAGTCGACTTCGTGCTGGGCACCGACGCCAACGGCCACCACGTGCGCTTCGGCGACCAGATGGAGGAGGTGCGGCACATGGCCGCCGTGTTCGGCTGGACCGCCGAACGCGCCCTCCAGGCGGCCACCACTCGGGCCGCGAGCGCGATCGGGCGGGAGTCGAGCATCGGCCGTCTCGACACCGGGCACCTCGCCGACTTCGTGGTGCTGCGGGGCCGGCCGTGGGAGCGCCTCGACGACCTCGACACGGCGAACATCGTCGCCGTGGTCTCGCGCGGGCGCGTGGTGGCGGGGTCGCTGCCCGCCTGAGGCGGGAGCGCGATCGCGCGTGCGTGGCGGCTTCAGGCCTCCGGCGCAGGCCGCAGCCGGGCGTGCACGTAGCGGGTGGCGATCGGCTGCACCCGCGAGACGAGGTCGGTGAAGCGCTGCTGCGCCGTGTCGCCCGGCCAGTCCTCGCCGAGCAGGTCGCGGGGCAGACCCGGGTCGGAGTAAGCGACCGTGCGCCACTCGTGCAGTACCGACAGCAGGTCGCGCAGCGCCTCCCGCCCGGACCGCTCCGACCTCTCCTCGGGCTCCGCCCACAGCGGCACGAGCGGATCGGTCGCCGCGAGGAAACCGCGATACCGGTCACCGAGGTCGGCGAGATCCCATCCCCTGGCCACCAGGCGGGCGAGGTCGTCGCTCTCGTAGCGGCCGGTGAACAGGTCGACGAACTCGTCGACCTCGAGCTCGTGCACGATGCGGCGGGCTTCCCCGAGCATCCCGGCCGGTGCGATCAGCAGACCGGGCCCGGCGTGCCCGAACCCCGCCGACACCAGCCGCGACTTGAGGGCGTGGCGTTTGGAGCGCGAGTGCTCCGGCACCGAGAACGCCACGATCACCCAGCCGGCGCTGAGGTCGGTGAGGGTGCGGGAGTGGTAGATGAACGCGTCACCCTGCTCGAGCAGCTCGAGCGCGGTCGGGGTGAGCGAGTAGCCCGAGGCGCCCTCGCGGCGGCTCTGCTCGAGCCAGCCGCGGGTCTTGAGGCGCGACACCGCCATGCGCACCGACGAGTCGTCGATGCCCACCTCGCCGAGCAGCGCCACCACCGGGGCGACGGCGAACCAGTCGCCCTCCTCGCGCACGAACGCCCCGAGGAACTCCACGAGGAGGTCGCGGGCGCCGATACCCCTGGCCGGTGCTTCCTGGTTCATCGCGCTCCACACTACCGAGTCCGCAGACCCGGCTCAGTGCCCGCCGTCGAGCACGACCACGCGGTTCCCGACCGCCCCGATCCCCGCGATCTCCACCCGCACGGTCTCGCCGTGGGCGAGGTGGCGGGGCGTCGGCATGGCGTGACCGACCCCGCCCGGGGTGCCGGTGGCGATCACGTCGCCCGGCTGGAGGGTGACGATCGACGAGATGTAGGAGACCAGCTCGGCCGGCCCGAACACGAGGTCGTCGGTGGCGGCGTGCTGCACCGTCTCGCCGTCGATGCTCGTGGTGAGCGCGGCGCCGGGCGTGAACTCGTCGGCGGTGACGAGCACCGGGCCGAACGGGCAGCTGCCCTCGAGAGTCTTGCCCTGCAGCCACTGCGTGGTGCGGTACTGGCGGTCGCGCATGGTCACGTCGTTGAGCACGCTGTACCCGGCGATGGCGGAGGCCGCAGTGGCCGGGTCGACGTCGCGGACGGCCCGGCCCACGACCACCGCGAGTTCACCCTCCCAGTCCAGCGCCTCTGCGGAGTGCGCCGGCACGCGGATGTCGTCCCCCGCCCCGATCAGGGCCTCGGCGAACTTGGCGAACAGGGTGGGGTAGGCGGGCAGCTCCCGCCCCATCTCGAGGATGTGGTCGCGGTAGTTGAGCCCCACGCACACGATCTTGGAGGGCCGCGGCACGACCGGGGCCCACGCCGTGGTGCCGAGCGAGTCGAGCGGGATGCGCGGGCCGTCGGCCGCGAGGGCGCGCTCGCGCCAGTCGGGGCCGGCCGCGAGCAGGGCGCCGACGTCGGCGACGCCCTCGATCGCGACGGCCGAGCTGTGCTCCGGGTCGACGCGCACCGCCAGGGTGCCGCCGTCGATCCTCAGGGTCGCGAGCCTCACGCGGCCGCCTCGTCGGCCCCGTCGCCCGAGCCCTCGACGCCCTCGACGACCTGGCGCGCATCCTCGGGCAGGATGGCGACCCCCGCGATCTCGATCATCGCCTCCGGCTGCCACAGCCGGGTGATGCCGATGCCCGCCATGGCGGGGAAGTGCGCACCGGCGAGCTCGCGCCACACCTGCCCGATGCGGCGGCCGTTGGCCTGGTAGTCGTCGACGTCGGTGAGGTAGATCGTCACCTCCACGAGGTCGTCCGGCGCCCCGCCGGCGGCGCGGAGCGCGGTGAGCAGGTTGCCGAACGCCTGGGCGAACTGCTCGACGATGCCGCCCGGCACGATCGAGCCCGAGGCGTCCATGGCGGTCTGCCCGGCGAGGTGCACGTGCCGGCCGGCCACCACGGCGTGGGCGAACCCCGAGGGCTTGACGAGTTCGGCGGGGTTGACGAGTCGGTGGGTCATAGAGGACTCCGTTCGGTTGCGAGTGAAAGGCGGATGCCGCGTCAGCGGGCGGGCTCGACGCGCGTGGCCGGGCGCCAGCGGGTGTGCTCCGCGCCGGCGGCGTCGGAGGAGGAGTCGCCTGCGGAGGCGCGCACGAGCTCGAGCCTCGGCCGCACCGCCTCCGTGCGCCCGGTCGGCGGCTTGCGGCGCCCGGCCCGGAACGGCAGCGGCCACTCGGCTCCCGGCCCGCGGTACTCCTGGTCGGCGGCGGCGTGCAGCGTCCACTGCGGGTCGTAGAGGTGCGGCCGGCCGAGCGCGCAGAGGTCGGCGCGCCCCGCCAGGATGAGCGAGTTCACGTCGTCGAACGACGAGATCGCGCCCACGGTGATGACGGGCACACCCGCGGCGGCCGCCACCTCGTTGCGGATGCGGTCGGCGAACGGCGCCTGGTAGCTGCGCCCGTACGCGGGCCGCTCCTCCTTGGCCACCTGGCCCGAGGAGACGTGGATGGCGTCGGCCCCGTGCTCGACGAAGGCGCGCGCGATGGCCACCGCGTCGTCGATCTCGTTGCCGCCCTCCACCCAGTCGACGGCGGAGAGCCGCACGGTGACGGGGCGGTCGGCGGGGAACGCGGCGCGCACGGCGTCGAACACCTCGAGCGGAAAGCGCAGCCGGTTCTCGAGCGTGCCGCCGTACTCGTCGGTGCGGTGGTTCGACACCGGCGAGAGGAACGACGAGAGCAGGTAGCCGTGCGCGGCGTGCAGCTCGAGCAGGTCGAAGCCGGCCTCACCCGCGCGGCGGGCGGCGGCCACGAACTGCTCGCGCACCTCGTCCATCTCGGCGCGCGAGATCTCGCGCGGCGGGCGGCCGCCGGATGCGTAGGGCACCGCAGACGGGCCCACGGGCTCCCAGCCGCCCTCGTCGAGCGGCTCGTCGATGCCCTCCCACATGAGCCGGGTGGAGCCCTTGCGGCCCGAGTGGCCGAGCTGCACCCCGATGCGGGCCGAGGACCGCTCGTGCACGAAGTCGACCACGCGCGTGTAGGCGTCGCGCTGCGCATCCGTGTACAGCCCCGTGCATCCGAGCGTGATGCGGCCCTCGGCACTCACGCACACCATCTCGGTCATGACGAGACCGGCGCCGCCCAGCGCCTTCGAGCCCAGGTGCACGAGGTGGAAGTCGTTGGCGAGGCCCTCGACCGCCGAGTACTGGTCCATGGGGGCAAGCACCACGCGGTTCGGCAGCTCGAGGCCGCCGATCGACACCGGCTGGAACATCGGCGGGGCGCTCGGATCGGCCTGGCCCCGCCCGAAGTGGGAGGTGACCCGCGCGGCGAACTCGGGGTCGCGCAGCTTGAGGTTCTCGAGCGTGATGCGGCGGCTGCGGGTCAGCAGGTTGAAGCAGAACTGCTCCGGCTCCTGGTCGGCGTAGACGCCGATGTTCTCGAACCACTCCAGGCTCGCCTGGGCCGCGCGCTGGATCGACGCCACGACCGGTCGCCGTTCGGCGTCGTAGGAGTCGAGCGCGGCGTCGAGGGTGTCGTTCTCGTGGATGCTCGCGGCGAGGGCGAGCGCGTCCTCCAGCGCCAGCTTGGTGCCCGAGCCGATCGAAAAGTGGGCGGTGTGCGCGGCGTCGCCGAGCAGCACGATGTTGCCGTGCCGCCAGCTCGCGTTCCGCACCGTGGTGAAGGTGATCCACTTCGAGTTGTTGCTGAGCAGGCGGGCTCCGCCCAGCTCCTCGGCGAACAGCTCGTGGATGAGGGCGATGGAGCCCTCGTCGCTCACCCCGGGCACCGCGGGGGTCTGCGCGGCCGACGCCGCGAATCCGGCCCGCTCCCACACGTCGGGGTGCATCTCGACGATGAAGGTGCTCTCCGTGTCGGAGTACGGGTAGGCGTGCACCTGCATCACACCGTAGGGGGTCTGCTTCACGATGAAACGGAACGCCTCGTAGGGCTCGTCGACCGCGAGCCAGATGTACTTCGACTTGCGCACGTCGAGGTCCGGGCGGAAGGTGTCGGCGAAGCGGGTGCGCACCGCCGAGTTGAGCCCGTCGGCGGCGATGGCGAGGTCGAAGTCGCGGCTGAGCTCCTCCACGTCGGGGGCCACGGTGGAGAAGCGCACGTCGACGCCGAGCTCGACCGCCCTGGCCTGCAGCAGGCCGAGCAGGTCGCGCCGGCTCATGGCCGCGAAGCCCTGGCCGCCCACCGTGTGGGTCTCGCCGCGGTAGTCGATGTCGATGTCGTTCCACTGCGCCATCGAGCGCTCCATCTCGCCGAGGAACACGGGGTCGGAGCCCCGGATGCCCTGCAGCGTCTCGTCGCTGAACACCACGCCGAAGCCGAAGGTGTCGTCGGCGGCGTTGCGCTCCCAGACGGTGATGCGGTGCTCGGGATCGAGCTGCTTCATCAGACAGGCGAAGTAGAGGCCTCCGGGGCCTCCGCCGATCACGGCCACCTTCATGAGCGTTCGTTCCTTTCCGGCCCGCGGTCGCGGATCATTCCCTGCTGGGCGACGGAGGCGAGCAGCCTCCCGTCTCGGCTGTGCATGGTGCCGCGCACGAGCGCGCGCCCGTGGCCGTACGACTCGACCGTCTGCGTGTAGAGCACCCAGTCGTCGAACGGCACCCGCTCGTGCAGCCAGAACGAGTGGTCGAGGCTGGCGGTGGTGAGACCCGGGTCGGTCCAGGCGCGACCCTGGCCGCGCAGCACGGGTTCGAGGATGGAGTAGTCGCACACGTGCACGAGGGCGAGGTCGTGCACGATCTGGTCGGCGGGGAGTGGCGCGAACGGCCGCACCCAGACGTGGTCGACGGTGGGGGCGCCCGTGGGGGTGCCTGTCGGCGTCTCCACCGAGGCGTGGGCAGGATGCGCGGGCGAGGCGTAGAGCGCCCCCTCGACGTGCCGCAGGTCGAAGCTGCGCCCACCCTCGCCCGTCGCCGACCAGTACGCGGCCGCGGCGGCCGGGATGCGCCCGGGGTTCGCACGGTCGAGCGCCTCGACCGCCTCGGCCGCCGACGGCAGATCCTCCGACTGTGCCACCTCGGGCAGTGGCACGGCGACGGTGGCGGACTCCTCGCCCACGTGGAAGGAGAGCACGCTCGACACCACCACGGCTCCGTGCTGGTATCCCTTCACCTCGCGCGAGGAGTACGAGCGGCCGTCGCGCAGCGAGGTGACCCGGTACTCGATCTCCTCGCCCACCGAGGCCGGCGCCACGAACAGCGAGTGCATCGCGTGCAGGCTCCGGTCGTCGCCGACGGTGCGGATGCCCGCGGCCGCAGCCTGCGCCAGCACGTCGCCGCCGTACGACTTCGGCCACGGCACGTGCTGGGTGCGCGCGCTGAACACGGCGGTGCTGCTGGTCTCAGCCGTGCCGGGGAGCTCGGTCAGCTCGATGGCCGAGAGAAAGGGGAGAGTGTTCATCAGGCGCGCCGGTACCCCTCGAGGCTCTCGTCGGGCACGTCGTCGAGGTTGACCACGATGTTGTCGGGCGTGCGCGCCGTGAGCCACACGAGCTCGTCGGTGGTCGACATGTTCGCTTCGACGTGCGGCATGAACGGCGGCACGAACACGAAGTCGCCCGCCGTGAGGTCGACGAACCGCGTGAACCCCTCGCCGAAGTAGATGCGGCCGTGGCCGGTGAGCACGTAGCCGCCGGTCTCGGCCTCGCCGTGGTGGTGCGGCAGCGAGCGGAACCCGGGTTCGTTGCTCACTCGCCCGAACCAGATGCGGGTGGCGGGCGTGTGCTGCACGCTCACGCCGGAGACGCGGTGTGCTCCGCCGGACTGTCCGGTGTCGCCGTACTCGTGCCCGGCTCGGGTGACGACGGGCTCGACGTCGAGCCCTCGCTGATCGGTCATGGTGTTCTTCCTCTCTGGGTGGGATGCGGCGGCGGGTGCGCCGCGCATCCGGGTTTCTCAGGCCCCGATGTCGACCAGGTGCTCAAGCGTGATGCCGAGGCCCGTCACGGCCACGCCGAGCGGGGCGAGGGCGGCGAGCACGTTCGCGTGGGTGGTGGGGGCGAGGGTGTCGTCGGCGGCGAAGCTCTCGAGCTCGCGGTAGATCGCGAGGAGGCTTTGCTCCTGCGCGGTGAGGGGGTTGCCGATCAGGTCGGTGGCGGTCATCTGCTTCTTCTCCCTGGGGTCAGTTCGCCGGTGTGGTCGGTTCGTCCGGGTGGTCAGTTCGTCGGGCGCGAGTCGGTGAGGCGGCGCGCCTTGAGCTCGTAGCGGGGCAGGCTGCCGGCCGCGGCGCGGTCGATCTTGAACCGCAGGCCCTCGTGGGCGTCGGCGAGGTCGACGCGCAGCGACTCGTGCAGCGAGTCCCAGCGCTCGTCGTCGAAGGCCTCGACGGTCTCGAGCCGCAGCACGATCTCGTCGCGGATGCCCTCGCGCAGGATCTCGATCTGGAACTCGTCGACCTCGGCGTAGGTGCGCACGATGCCCTCGATCGCCCGCGGGTACACGTTGGTGCCGCGCACGAGCTTCATGTCGTCGACCCGGCCGATGATGCCGCCCTCGTAGAAGTCCCAGGTGCGCCCGTTGGCCGCCGCGGTGTGCGGCAGCTTCACCACGAGGTCGGCGGTGCGATAGCGCAGCAGGGGAATCATGCCGCGCCCGAAGGAGGTGGTGACCCGCTCGCCGGCCTCGCCGTAGGGCAGTTCGAGGCCGGTCTCGGGATCGATGACCTGCTCGATGAAGCTGTCCTCGATGATGTGGCAGCCGCCCGGCTTGTCGGCGGGCTCGAACATGAAGATGGTCGAGATCTCGGTCATGCCGGCGGTGTCGAGGGCGATGGCGCCCCACTGCTGCTCGATCAGCTGGCGCGTCGACTCGGGCACGGGCTCGCCCGAGAGCATCACGACACGCACCGGTGAGGCCGCGAGGTCGTAGCCGAGGGCCTCGGCCTCCTGCGCGAGGCGGAGGGCATAGGTGGGGGTGGAGGCCACTACGGTGGCGCCGAAGTCGATGATCTGCTTCACGCGGGCGGGGGTGGTCTGGGCGCCGCCCGGGATGGTGAGCGCGCCGATCTTCTCCAGGCCGTTGTGCAGGCCCCAGAAACCGATGAACGAGCCGTAGCCGAACGCCACGTAGGCGATGTCGGTCGACCGCACGCCCGCGGCCCAGAGGGCGTAGCACCACATCTCGGCCGACCACGACCAGTCCTTGCGACTGTCGAGCGCGCGCAGGGGCTGCTTGCCGCTGGTGCCGCTGGTGGTGTGCAGGCGGATGGCGGAGTCGGCACCGGCGACCGGCAGCTCACCGAACGGCGGGAACGCGAGCTGGCTCGCCATCCAGGCCTCACGGGTGAGGAACGGGATGCGGTCGATGTCGGCGAAGGTGCGCAGCTGCTCGGGGTCGAAGCCCGCGGCCGCGAAGTGCTTCTTGTAGAAGGGACTGCGCTCCTGGGCCCAGGTCGCCACCCGGCGCAGCTTCGCCAGCTGCAGGGCGCGCAGCTCGTCGCGCTCGAGGGTCTCCGTCTTGGGGTTCCAGAACGCCGAGTTCATCATCCACTTCCTCACTGTCATCGGTGGGGCTCATTGATCGCATCTCCGACACTACGATCGTCAAATTTCAGTTATGTTTCGCCATGATAGGAGCATGTTACGGTTTTGACGAGAGTCAGATTCTCGTTACGGGCCTCGAGCCCGATGAGGGAGGTCCTGATGCACGACCGCTCGCAGACGGCTCCGCGAGGCATGAGCCTCCAGGTCGACACCGCCGACGTCGACGAGGCGCGAGGCCGGCTCAGCACGAGCTACTGCCCCCACTCCCTCGCGGTCTCGCCCCGCTCCGGACGGTTCCGGGCCACCCAGTTCCACGGCGGCACCGCGAAGCTCGATCTCTACCGTCTGTCGTACGGCGAGGGCGTCGCCCAGGTGCAGGCGGAGCCGTTCCGTGACTTCGTGCTGCTGTCCAGGCCGCTGCGGGGAAGGTTCGCCGTGAGCAGCGGCCGGGAGTCGGCCGTGCTCGGGCCCGGCCAGGCCGTCGCACTCGATCCGTCGTCGGCCTATCGCATGCGGTGGCTCGACGGCTGCGAGCTGCTCACCGTCCGTCTCGACCGTGCCGACGTCGAGGCGGCGATCGGACCCCGTCGTGGCCGTTCGGGCTCGAGGGCCGCACTCGCCTTCCCCGTCGCGCCGCCCCCGCCCGAGCTGATGGCCGCCTGGAACCAGGTGAGCACGGTGCTGGTGCGTGACTTCGTCGAGACGGGCCTGCTCGACCAGGCCCCGCTCATCCGCACCGAGCTGAAGCGGCTGCTCATCGCCGCCGTGCTGCAGGCCTACCCCGTGCTCACCGCAGAGGTGGCGCCGGCCGCCCCGTCGGCCGTGATCGACCGCGCGGTGCAGTTCATCGAGGCCTCGGCGGCCGACGACGTGACGCTCGCCGACATCGCCGCGGCCGTGCACACGAGTCCGCGGTCGCTGCAGGAGGGGTTCCGACGCCACCTCGGCACCACACCGCTCACGGTGCTGAGGGCGGAGCGGCTGCGGAGGGCGCACCAGGATCTCCTGGACGCCGATCCGTACGGCCGCTCCGCCGTCACCGTGTCGTCGGTGGCCGCGACGTGGGGGTTCGGCAACCTCGGCCGGTTCGCGCAGCTGCATCGCGAGGCCTTCGGGATGTCGCCGAATGAGGCGCTGCACGGGCGGGGTGCCCGCGTCAGTCCCGTCCGGCCTCGATGATCTTCTGCGCGAGCAGCGCGGGCGCGGTGAACATCACCTCGTGGCTGCCCGGCAGCTGCACCAGGCGGGCGCCGAGCAGGCGGCCCGACATGCGCGGGTGCCAGCCCCACTCGCCCGGAGGCAGCGCGGTGTCCTCCGTCGCGTTGATGTAGCTGCGGCCGACGGTGGGCAGCAGCTCGTAGAAGCGGGTGAGCGGCAGCTTGTCGACGAAGGGCTGGAACGGCTCGGAGGAGAGCTGCTCGAAGGTGGACTGGGCGAGCTCGAGCGGGGCGTCCTGGATGAAGGCTTCGCGCCAGATGGGGAACGGCATCGAGACGGTGTTGTCGTCGGAGGCGGCGGCCAGCTGCGAGAACAGCTCGCGGTAGTGCGGCGGCACCTCGTCGAGCAGGCTGTTGCCCGGCGCCGGCACGAACGCGTTCCAGAAGACGAGTCGGCGGATGCGCTCGGGGATCTCCTCGAACACCCGCGCGATGATGGTGCCGCCGTAGCTGTGGCCGAGCAGCACCACGTCGCTCAGGTCGGCCTCGAGCATCCAGTCGACGATCGAGGCCACACAGTCGGCGTGGTCGACCGCCTTGTCCACCCCGACGCCGTGCCCGGCGACCGTGGGGGTGTGCACCGTGTGGCCGGCGTCGCGCAGGTGCGTCGCCACCGGCTCCCAGAGTGCGCCGTCGTGCCACGATCCGTGGATCAGGACGAATTCCGTCATGTCGTATCTCGCTCCCTCGTGAGGGGTGGCCCGCTCTCGATGCGGCCACCCGCTGTGGTAGCTGAGACGCTACGGATCCGCCGCTCCACCGCAGAGACGCCCAGCACGCCCCCGACGGCCGAAAAACGCGAAATGCGCGCGAAACACCGCGCGCGGCTGCCGACGGATCAGTTCGAGGTGAGTACGCCCAGAACCTGGGGTGAGTAGAAGCGACGAACATAGGCCTGGGCGTCGACGACTGCAAGTACACCCAGCTCTGTCAACTGCGCCACGAGTGCGTTCGCCCTGCCGTACGAGATGGCCAGTTCTGCCTGCACTCGGCGGACTGTGAACGACGGGTTCGCGATAGCCAGGTCGACCAGGGCGTGGGCGGTGTCTGCGCGCAGGCGCGAAGAGCAAACGATCTCTTTCAGTTCGCCCTGCGTTTTCACGAGAGCGATCATCTGCTCGCGCGTCTGGTGCGCGGCGGCCTGCAGGCCAGAGGCGAAGAACCGCACGAACGAGTCCCAATCCCCTCGGGCGCTCACGCCGAGGAGGTGGTCGTAGTACTCGGTTCGCCGTGCCTCGAACCAAGGCGACACAGTCAGAGTCGGCTCGCTCAGGACGCCTGTGAGCAGCAGCTGGATCACGACGAGGAAGCGCCCCAACCTGCCGTTGCCGTCGCGGAACGGGTGGAGGGTCTCGAACTGGTAGTGCGACATCGCCGCCACGACGACGGGATCGATTCGGCCGGTGTGATCGGTGAGCATCCAGTCGGTGAGATCCCGAACGCCTGCCTCCAAAGGAAGTCCCGCCGGGGAGGGGACGAATCTCGCGGCGTGCACGGGGAATCCGAACGGGTCGGCGGACGGCCGCCTCCCGACTACGACCTGACCGTCCCTGATGCGGCCCGACACGGATTCGAGTGGTGTGCCTCTCATGAGGATGCCTTGGAGGTCGCTGATGAGCGACGGTGTGAGGCGGCGTCCTTCGGCGACGCGGTCGTAGCCCGTGGTCGCCATCCGCACGTAGTTCAAGACCTCCGTCAGCTCTGCGCTCGCGGGTGAATCCTCGTCTGCGGTCAGCACATCGGCGAGAGGCGCATAGGTTCCCTCGAGCGCGGAGGTGCTCTGGGCTTCCCTGCGGAGGGTCGGCATGCGGAGGAGCGTCGGATTCGGCAGCTGCCGTGCCGTGCTGTCGAGCGCGGCCAGAGCGGCTCGCGCTTCGGATACCGCCAAGAAGGTCTCGGGAGTCAATGCAGGCATCGACAGCGCGAGCGGGTCGGGAACGAATGCGCGGTGTGTCCAGGCGCCCAGCGTCGGGTCGGTGCCGCTGATGGGCACAAGTGCCCCCGGGGCGCCCTTGACGAACATAGTCACATCCACAATGTCAGTCTACGGGCCGATCACGGACATTGTTGGTCGAGATGTGCCGTTTGGTGACATGGTGCGAAGGCGTCAGCGGAGGAGGGCGTCGAGGCGTTCGTAGCCCTCGACGACGCCGTGCTCCATGCCGTTGTCGATCATGCCGTCGCGCGACTCGACGCTGGGGAAGACGCTCCAGCCGGTCACGCGCGAGCGCCCGTCGCCGAGAGAGGTGAAGCGCATCGTCTCGATCGAGACGAACTCGGGCAGGCCCTCCCACTCGAACGTCTGCACGATCTCCTGATTCGGCACCGCCCGGTGGAACACGCCGTTGAACGCGAACTCGTCGCCCGCCGGATTGCGCTGAATGTAGCGCCAGCGCCCGCCGGTCTCGAGGCGGTAGGTGTCGACGGTGGTCTCGTAACCGTTCGGGCCCACCCACTGCCGCACCAGCTCGGGGTCGGCGTAGGCGCGGTAGACGGCGTCGACCGGTGCGTCGAAGTCGCGCACGATCTCGATGAACGGCAGGCCCTCGGGGGCGGTGATGGTGACGGGGTTGCTCATGATTCCTTCTCCTTGTGATTCGACGGGGGCGACGACGGCGTCGCCGGTGGGGTGGCGGATGAGCGCAGTGCGGCGTCGAGACGGCGGAAGCTCTGCTCGTGGGCGAGTCGGTAGCCGTCGATCCAAGCGGTCAGCCGTTCCAGGGCGGCGGGCGCGAGGTGCACGGGCCGGCGCTGGGCGTCACGCGTGCGGGTCACGAGGCCTGCCTGCTCGAGCACCTGGATGTGCTTTGACACCGCCTGCAACGAGATGGCGAACGGTTCGGCGAGCTCGTTCACGGTGGCGGGCCCTCTGCTGAGCCGGGCCACGATCGCCCGGCGCACGGGGTCGGCCAGGGCCAGGAAGGCCCGGTCGAGGTGCTCGTCGTCGGTGACCATCGCGTTCATCCTTTATCAACTAACTAATTGAATAAAGCGTATGCCGTCTCCCGCATCCCGTCAATGCCGGGTTGCGGGTCGTGTTCTGCCAGAATCGGAACGACATCGGGGGTGGGGATGCACGGAGACGGTTCGGCGCCGGTCGCGCGCCACGGGCGCCAGCACACCCCGCATCCGGCCCGCGCCATCGTGACCATGCTCGCCGCCGCGCTCGCCGTGGTGCTCGTGAGCGGGGTGTCGATCGCCGCCTACGCCATGTGGGACGTCACGAGCTCCATCACCACGGTCTCGCTCGTCTCCGACGACGAGGCCGCCGTCGCGCAAGCCGCCGGCGCCGAGCCCCCGCCGGCCATCTCGGCCATCGACGGCGGGGTCAACCTGCTGCTCGTGGGCAGCGACAGCCGCACCGGCCAGGGCGACGCCTACGGTGAGGACGAGGGCGGCGAGCTCAACGACGTCACGATGCTGCTCCACATCTCCGAAGACCACTCGAACGCGACCGTGGTGAGCTTTCCGCGCGACCTCGTCGTCGACATCCCCGACTGCCCCGAGGGCGGCGGCTACACCGCTCCGATCAACGAGTCGCTCTCGCAGGGCGGGCTCGCCTGCACGGTGCTGACGGTCGAGGCGCTGTCGGGGCTCAGCATCCCTTTCGCCGCCGAGATCCAGTTCAACGGCGTGATCGAGATGTCGAACGCGCTCGGCGGCGTGCCGGTGTGCGTGGCCGAGGTGATCGACGACCCGTACACCGGGGTGTACCTCGAGCCCGGCACGCACCCGCTGCAGGGGGCGGATGCGCTGGGATTCCTGCGCACCCGGCACGGCGTGGGCGACGGCAGCGACCTGGGGCGCATCTCGTCGCAGCAGGTGTTCCTGTCGTCACTCGTGCGCACCGTCACAAGCGACTCCACCCTCACCGACTTCGGCAAGCTCTACGGGCTGGCGAAGGCGGCGGCGAGCAACATGATCCTCTCGCAGCGGCTCGCCTCGCCCGACACGATGGTGTCGATCGCGCTGAGCCTGAAAGACATGGACCTCTCGCGGCTCACCTTCGTGGCCTACCCGAACTACTACGCCGACTGGGTGCCCGCGGGCAAGGTGGCGCCCGACGAGGAGGCGGCGGCCATCCTGTTCGCGGCGATCCAGGCCGACCAGCCGGTGGCCGTGGCCGCGGCGGGCGGGATCGCATCGGTACCCGACCCGAACGCGCCGGTGGTGACGGCGGATCCGGCTGCGCCCGTCGATCCTGCCGTGCCCGTCGACCCTGCGGCACCCGTCGACCCGGCCGCGACCCCCGCGCCCGTCGACCCGGCCGCATCCGGAGTCACCGTCCTCCCCGACTCGGTCAAGGGCCAGAGCGCCGCCGACTACACCTGCTCGGTCGGCAACGATTAGACGTGCGATGACCGACCTCCTCTGGACCGGCCCCGTCGACGCCCCCGTGCTCGTGCTCGCGCACGGCGCGGGCGCCGCGATGGACTCGGCCTGGATGACCACCTTCGCCGAGCTCCTCGCCGAGCGCCGGGTGCGCACAGCCCGCTTCGAGTTCGCCTACATGGCGGCCCGCCGCACCGGTGCGCGCAAGCCGCCCCCGCGGGCCGAGACGCTCGCGGGGGAGTACCGCGACGCCGTCGACGCGGTCGTCGCCCAGCTCACAGCCGAGACTCCGGATGCGCGACCACGCCTGCTGATCGGCGGCAAGTCGATGGGCGGTCGCGTCGCCAGCCTCGTCGCCGACGAGCTGCACGGCGGCGGGACGGGCCCGGTCGCGGGTCTGGTCTGCCTCGGCTATCCGTTCCATCCGCCCGGGTCGTCCGCGAAGCCGCGCACGGCCCACCTGTTCGACCTGCAGACCCCCGCCCTCATCTGCCAGGGCACCCGCGACCCTTTCGGCACGATCGACGAGGTGCCGGGGTACGGGCTGCCGCCGAGCATCCGCGTGTTCTGGCTCGACGACGGCGAGCACGAGTTCAAGCCGCGCGTGAAGATCTCGGGGCACACCCACGCCGAACACCTCGCTGCGGCGGCGGATGCGGTGGCCGAGTTCACGCACACCATCGGCTATGATGGCCAAGGCGCAAGCCAAGGAGACGTCGCATAGTTCGGCCTAGTGCACCACCCTGCTAAGGTGGAGTGCCCTTTATTGGGCACCGTGGGTTCAAATCCCACCGTCTCCGCAGTAGAATCCCTGGTCAGGCGGTGATTTTCGTATGCTCTTGCCCACAATTCGCCCACACTTCATGCCGGAGCACTCCCGCCATTCCGTGTCTTAGCTGATTGTGTGAATGCCTTCGAAGATTGGGTCGACCTCGTCTAGGGTTGCCCGGTGGCCTTCGATCCGCCGTCCGCCGGATGCGCGGGCGATGCCGTTTACGGTTCGCTACCGTGTGTTCGAGTTTTGCAATAGTTTTGCCGAACCCTTCACTGTGTAGGGTTGTGCAAAACTTTGGAGAAGCGGTCGCCTGTCTTGCGAACGCTGCAGGTGGCTCCCTCGTCGTGGGTGTCAACGACAAGATCACCGGCCCCCACGCGTTCGTAGGCACAATGCTCGCTTCGCAGAAGACGCGTCTTCGGATATGCGAGATCACGCAAACGACCCCGAGATCGTGGTGCCCGAGATCAGTCGTCTGCTGCCGTCCTCCGAAGATTGAGGGCCACCTAGATGGGGAAGGGATTACGGGTCCCCCACTGTCGGTGCCGACTGCGATACTGATTCCCCCATCGAGTCATCAAGATTCAGGGATCCCCATCACGTACACTCGGCTCGGGGATAGTGACAGAATCAGCAGAACTTGCGAGGAGGCGTGATGGCTGGCTTGGGGGAACACATCACGGCCATGGTACGTAGCCACGCGTCAGGCGACGATTCGGCGTTCTACTCGGTGGCGTTGCAGATCGCTGCACGTGAGGCCCGGCAGGGTCACCACGTGCTCGCGGACGACATCAAGAAGGCCGTTGACACTTCTCGGCAAGTAACTCCGCGCAGCAATGTCACAAAACTGGCGAAGCCTCGCGGTGAGGTCGCGGATCTCATCGAGACTTCTCACCCCGAAGTCACGCTGAAGAATCTGGTGGGTCCGAGCGAGCTCGTCGAACGCCTCAAGCAAGTCATCGCAGAGCAACGCCAACGGATGACCCTGCTCGAGCATGGGTTTGAGCCCACCCACCGGCTTCTTCTCGAAGGCCCACCGGGCACCGGCAAGACTATGACTGCGGCGGTTCTCGCGCGGGAGCTCGCACTTCCGATGTTCACTGTTCGGCTGGATAGCCTGTTGAGCAAATACATGGGTGAGACCGCGGGAAAGCTGCGGTTGGTGTTCGACGAGGTAGCAGAACGTCGAGGCGTATATCTCTTCGATGAGTTCGACGCTCTCGGAGCCGATCGGTCTGGCAACGATGTCGGCGAAGCTCGACGGATCCTGAATTCCTTTCTGGTCTTCCTGGAGCAGTCGAGTCCGGAGAGCATCGTCATCGCTGCGACAAATCACCGTTCGATTCTGGACAAGGCGCTCTTCCGGCGCTTCGACATGGTGCTCACCTACCACCTCCCGGACAGGATGGAGGCGAGGTCAGTCATCAAGGGCAGGCTGGGCTCACTGATGAAAAGACTGCGCTGGGACATCGTCGATTCTCACACCGACGGACTCAGCCACGCCGACTTGGTCAAAGCCGCCGAAGCCTCGGCGAAGTCTGTGCTCATGCGTGGGCACACGCAGGTCACGGCGGACGATCTCATCGCTGCGCTGAAGACCCGGCGAACGGCGAGCATTGGCTGACGGGCTACGGCACCTCACCCATCTCTACGTCCTCGATCGAGCACGCAATGAGAACTTCTCCCGAGGTGGGCAAGGCAACCCCAAGATCCGACCGGTGGAGTTCCGCGCCCATGGTCTTGCGATCAAAGGACAACTTCAACAAGCGTTCTCCGACGTCGACGACGAGCGTGGCCGCACGAGCCTGAGCGCGGACGAACTTAAGGCGCTCGGAACCATCGTGACTCTCGAAGGAGACGATGCAGCGTATCCACTGAAGATCGAGTCGCTTCAGGCTTTCTCGAGACACCGAAAAACACCGAAGGTGCCGCAGTGGTTGCTGCTGTCGGTTCAACCCGCGACAGAGACCAGTCCGGAGCTGGCCGTCGTCTGGATTGCCGACACCTACCGTTCGCGGTTCCTCAAGATCTTTGAAGATTATCTCGCGAAGAAGAGCACCCGAGCAGCTGAAAATGCATGGGAGACGCCCGACGGCAATCCTGCGAACCGTGCGCTAGTTGCCAACATCTCCCGCATCCGACGAGCGATACTCGACGATCTCTGGCAATCCGAAGGTGAACCGCCCAAGAGCGGAGTCCGGTGGTGGGAACTGTGGCTTGATCCCTCGCAGGAGAACATCACCCTCCTCCAAAAGTTCGCGACCGCCTACGACCTCGGGCTCCTCGACCGTTCGCTCGCGCTGAACGACAGAGTTGTTGCCTGGATCAGAGCGACATGGCAACAGTTGGAAGTGCTGCCATTCACGAGCATCCCAGTTGCCGAAATCCGACGCCCGGAGTTCGTCGACACCATCGAAGATCTTCTTCCGGATGAGCAAGATGAATACGTCGAAGATCTTGTGATGCGGGTGGTGGCAGCGCCCACCGATGCCCCAGCAGTGTGTCACCTCGACACGGGTGTCGCCCGCACACACCGACTACTCGCCGACTCTCTCAACACGGGGGACATGCACACCGTCGTCGGAACGTCAGGGTTCGACAGGCAAGGTCACGGTACATCGATGGCCGGATTGGCGTTGTTCGGCGGCCTCGAAGATTTGCTCACGGGCGCAGGGACGGTCCACCTTCATCACCGACTCGAATCTGTGCGCATCCTCCCTGAGCCTGGGGAGCCGGATACCGATCCTCTCGACTATGGGACAGTCACTGTCGAGGCAGTAGCGCTCGTCGAGGTTACAGCCCAGCGTAGGCGCGTGTTCTGCATGCCGATCTCTACAGATCCGGACCGACCAGGAGTTCCCACCCTCTGGTCTGCGAGCGTCGATGCCCTGGCAGCAGGAACAGAAATCGTCCGGGACGGTAATCAACTCCGGTTGCTCTCGGCGCCCGATCACGCTGCCAGCCGATTGCTGGTCATTGCCACAGGGAACGTGGATGGGTACCACTCGGATCACCGACTCGAGTCCGACACGTCTCCCGTAGAAGACCCTGCTCAGTCCTGGAATGCCCTGACCGTCGGCGCGCACACAGAACTCGTCGCGGTCCCTGGTGACCCCGAATATGCCGGATGGACCGCGATGGCTGCAGAAGGAGAGCTATCACCGCACAGCCGGACCTCACTTCTCTTCGGCAAGAGAACGTGGCCGATCAAGCCCGACATCTGCTTCGAGGGCGGCAACGTGCTAACCGACGGGGGGATGGGGTTCGAGGATCGTCACCCACTGCTCTCCCTGCGATCGACGGGATTCCACAACGACCTCTCCCTCACCTCTGCCAACGCTACGAGTGCGGCAACAGCACAAGCATCACGCCTTGCCGCGCTCACGATGGCGCAATACCCCGAATACTGGCCGGAAACTGTTCGAGGTCTTCTGGTACATGCTGCCGAGTGGACTCCTGCCATGCGTGCCGAGTTCGACGCGACTGGCACCAAGAAGGAACCGAAGCTTGAACTCCTCAGGCGGTACGGGTGGGGTGTGCCCACCGAGGATGCAGTTCTGCGTTCGTCCCGGCAATCAGTGACTCTCGTGACGCAGGACACATTCGTCCCGTTCGAGGGAACTGAGTACAAGATGCGCAGATTCAGACTTCACGCCATGCCATGGCCTACGGAAGTTCTAGAGGAAATCGGGCCCGGCGACGTTTCACTTAAGGTCACGCTGTCTTACTTTGTGGAGCCGTCGGCCTCCCGACGCGGTTGGAGACAGCGGTACTCCTATGCGTCCCATCTGCTTCGCTTCGAACTCAAATCGCCGACGGAGACCGAGGCCGAGTTCATCTCTCGAATCAATCGGGAGGCGGAAAACGACGAGGATGCTGCCGCCGGTTCGCCCGCGTCGGGGTCTGACCATTGGTTCATCGGTCCCAATCAGCGCAACCTGGGATCGCTCCACCAAGATATCTGGGAGGGCTCAGGTCAAGAACTTGCAGCCAGCGGCGTGCTCGGCGTGTATCCCGTCGGTGGATGGTGGAAGCGCAATCAGCGAAAGGATCGACTCGACCTACCTGTGCGCTACTCGTTGATCGTTTCTCTGAAGTCTCAAGAACAGGACGTCGATCTTTACACGCCGATCGCGACTGACCTGCAGCTGCCGATCGAAATCGACACCGTCTGAGCGCAGCCGTGATCACCAGGGCGCCCTCCGCACCGAACTGCAGCGCGATCGCCTTGCCGATGTTGCTCGTCGAACCGTCACCAATGCGGTCCGCGATTTGAGCGTGTCGCTCATGCCTGCTCCACTGGGAGGCGCCCTCTGACGACTTGAGCGCTCAACCGCTCCGCGATCCACATTGCTGGCCATCAGGCCTCCTGTGCTTGCGTCAGGTGACTCGCATTCCGCCAGTCGTGCCGAGGCGCTAGCTCTCCCAGTTCGGGGACGTGACTACATTTTTGTCGCGATCTGCTCCACGTCGGCGACACTCAAAATGGTCGAAGATCAGGTGGGTTGACGTCCTGGTTTCTAGCCGTCACTGGCCCGGTGGCGGCGGCTCGACATCGGGACTTGGGGGCTGCTGCGGAATCGCTTCATCGACTACCAGACCGCGTTGCCGCGCGAGATCCTCCGCAGAGCGCGCATTGGGCGTGAGTCCGAGGACTCCCGTCATTACGAACACGCCAGTACTGAGCAGCGCCATGAGTGCGAAGGGGATCATTATCGGCCCTTCGGCAATAACACCGTCGATCTGCCTCGGATCCAGAATGAGCCAGACGACGGACCCGACGAAGAGGAGAACCGGCACCCAGGGAGTGATCTTGTGCCGCAGAGGCATTACCTCGTTGAAGAGTCGCAGCCGTCGTGCGTGAGCGTTGACCCGCTCCTCCCAAGCCGTCCGTTCTTCCCCTTTGGGTAAACCATTGACGATGCTCACCTCGCGAGCCAACTGACGCGACCACCGTACAGCGGGCATCATGAGCGCAACGAGTGCGATGATTCCTGCTGACGCGAGCGTCGCGAGCACGCCCCTGGTCAATTCAGCGAAGTCCACGGCCCGATCCTAGAGTTTGCTGCCAGTTCTTGATTGTCGGCGGCGGTTGAAAACTGGACAGTTGTGGCGGTGAAAAGTGAACACTCGACGATTGGAG
>NZ_JANLCN010000019.1 GCF_024979255.1 Herbiconiux moechotypicola | reverse complement strand
TGCGGTCCCACCGTCTCCAGCAGTCTCTCAGCGGACTCGTCGCTCAACGGTGCGGGTGCCACGCCCCCGCATCCGCGCCGCGTCAGCGCTCCGTCACCACCGCGTCACCACCCCCGTGCCAGGCTCGGAGGCATGACCGAACTCCTCCTCGTGCTCGTCGGCGGTTTCGTGGTGATCGCCGCGGCCACCCTGCTCGCCCCGCGGCTGCGCATCGCCTCGCCGCTCGTGCTCGTGGCGGTGGGGGTGGCGGCGAGCTTCATCCCGCTCTTCGCCGACGTCGAGATCGACCCCGAGTGGATCCTCGCCGGCGTTCTCCCACCCCTGCTCTACTCGGCGGCGGTGTCGATGCCGGCCATGAACTTCCGCCGCGAGTTCGGCGCGGTGAGCGGCCTGGCGGTGCTGCTCGTGGTGGCCAGCTCGCTCATCCTGGGCGTGTTCTTCATGCTCGTCATCCCCGATCTCGGCTTCGCCTGGGGCGTGGCGCTCGGCGCCATCGTGAGCCCGACGGATGCGGTGGCCACCTCCATCATCAAACGCACCCCGGTGTCGAAACGGGTCGTCGCGATCCTCGATGGCGAGAGTCTCCTCAACGACGCGACCGCCCTCGTGCTGCTCCGCACCGCGATCGTCGCCACCGCGGCGTCGTTCTCGTTCTGGGGCGCGGTCGGCACCTTCGCCTACTCGGTCGTGGTGGCCGTGATCGTGGGAGCGGCCGTCGGCTGGCTCAACCTCTGGGTGCGCCGACGCGTGACCGACCCCACGGTGAACACCGTCATCTCGTTCGCGGTGCCGTTCGTGGCGGCGGTGCCCGCCGAGCTGCTCGGCGCATCCGGACTCGTGGCGGCCGTGGTCGCGGGTGTCGTGACCGGCATCAGGGCGCCGCGGGTGCTGTCTCCGCAGAACCGCCTCTCCGACTCACAGAACTGGCGCACGGTCGAGCTCGTGCTGGAGGGCGTGGTGTTCCTCACGATGGGGCTGCAGATCTCGTCGATCGTCACGGGCGTCGAGCGCGACCACGCGGGCGTGGGCACCGCCGTGCTCATCGCGGTGGGGGCGCTGCTGCTCACGATCCTCGTGCGGGCCGCCTACGTGGGGCCTCTGCTCGCGGTGCTGTCGCGGCGGGCGAAGCGGATGGGGCGGTTGCAGACGCGCCTGCAAGACATCCAGCAGAAGATCGACGGCCCCGGTGGCGGCCAGGCGGCCCTCGCCGAGCTCGGCCGAGACCGAGGCAGAGACCGAGACCGAGACCGAGACCGGGGTCGCGGGCCCGCCGAGCTGGAACACCGCCCGACCCGCCCGGAGCGCCGCGCAGCGCGCACCGACCGCGGCCCCCGCCCCGTCACCGAACGCCAGCTCGACCGCTTCGCTCGTCGGGTGCGGCAGGGCCTGGCCGACGTGAAGTACTTCCTCGACCAGCCGCTCGGCTGGCGCGAGGGCACCGCGGTGGTGTGGGCCGGGATGCGCGGCGCAGTCACCGTCGCCGCCGCCCAGACCCTGCCCGAGAACACCCCCTACCGCTCCACGCTGGTGCTCATCGCGTTCGCGGTGGCGGCGCTGTCGCTGCTCGTGCAGGGCGGCACGATCGGCCCGCTGCTGCGCCTCATCAGCCCGCCGCCGGCACCGGGATCGGACGAGGCCAAGGCGGCGCTAGCCGAGGAGGCTGCCGAGCAGTCGCAGATCTTCGACCTGTTGCGCGAGAGCACCGCCTCGATCCCCGAACCGCCCGAGCTGCGCGCCGGCGACCGCTCACCCGAGGTGTTCGACCTCGCGAAGAGGTACCGCCTCGAGGTGCTCGCCGCCCAGCGCGAGGCCCTGCTCGACGCCCGCGACCACGGCACCTTCGACGCCGACCTGCTCGCCCAGGAGCTGGCCAACCTCGACGCCTCCCAGATCGCGATGGAGATGCGCAACCGCATCGGCTGAGCGCGGCGGAGACGCCGCCTGCACCAGGCGCCGCCCGCGCCACCCTCAGCGCAGCTCCCGCGCCCCGATCACCCCCAGCAGCTCCAGCTTCTCGTAGCTCTCGCTCCCCGGCGCCGCCGTGTACACCAGCAGATGATGCGACTGCTCCGCATCCTGCAGACTCTGGCACGTCAACTCCATGAGCCCCAGCTCCGGATGCACGAACCGCTTCACCTCCCGCGGCCGCACCCCCACCTCGTGCAGTTCCCACACCCGCCTGAACTCCTCGCCCCCCGCATCCGCCCGCCCCCGCAGCAACTCGACGTACGACGCCGCCCGCGACCCCGGCCCCCGCAGCGTCGCGATCTGCCGCAGCCCCGACGCAAACATCCGGCTCAAGAACTCGTGCTCCTCCGGCGCATACAGCGACCGCGCCCCCGGCACCGTGAACCACCGGTACCCGAGGCTGCGCTCGGGCCCGCTGAACCGCGTGGTGTCGCCCGTGAGCGCCACCCCCAGCCGTGTCTGCCGCAGGGTCTCGCCGAGCTCGGTCACGATCTCGGCCGGCGTGTCGTCGAGCCGGTCCAGGATGCGCAGCAGACCCGGCGAGACATGGTCGCCGTAGGCGCTGCGGGCGGGCGGGTTGTGCCCGGCGAGCCGGAACAGGTGGTCGCGCTCGTCGAGCGTGAGGTGCAGCCCCTGGGCGATGGCGGCGATCATCTGCTCCGATGGCTGCGGGCCGCGCTCCCGCTCGAGCCGCGAGTAGTAGTCGGTGGACATGTGGCAGAGCGCCGCCACCTCCTCGCGCCGCAGCCCCGAGGTGCGGCGGCGTTCGCCGCGCGGCAGCCCCACGTCGTTCGGCTGCAGCGACTCGCGCCGGCGCCGCAGGAACTCGGCCAGGCCCGCGCGATCGATGCTCATGCACTCCTTCTTACCGGGTGCCGGCGCCGCCATCCACGGATCGCCGATCCCAGGATCGCACGGCCCTGATTCCGGATGCGCGGGGCCGCGAGGATCGCCCCATGACTCGCACATCCGCATCTGCATCTGCATCCGCATCCTCGTCCCGGACCCTCGACCTCCCCGACCTCACCGGCCGCCGCGCCCTCGTCACCGGCGGCAGCGACGGCATCGGCCTCGGCATTGCCACCCGACTCGCCGCCGCCGGTGCGCACGTGCTGCTCCCGGTGCGCAACCGCGCGAAGGGAGAGGCGGCCGTCGCGTCGATCGAGTCCGCGCATCCCGCAGCCGAGGTCGAGCTGCACGACCTCGACCTCTCCTCTCTCACCTCCGTCGCCGACCTCACCGGCGCCCTCCGCGCCGAAGGGCGCCCCCTGCACCTGCTCGTCAACAACGCCGGCGTCATGACCCCGCCCACCCGGCAGACCACCGCCGACGGCTTCGAGCTGCAGTTCGGCACCAACCACCTCGGTCACGTCGCGCTCGTGGCGGGCCTGCTCCCGCTGCTCGTCGCCGGCCGGGCGCGCGTGACTTCGCAGATCAGCGTGGCGGCGAACCAGGGCTCGATCCACTGGGACGACCTGAACTGGGAGCGCTCGTACGACGGGATGCGCGCCTACAGCCAGTCGAAGATCGCGTTCGGCCTGTTCGGGCTCGAGCTCGACCGCCACAGCCGCGCGGAGGGATGGGGTCTCTCGAGCACCCTCTCGCACCCGGGCGTCGCACCCACGAGCCTGCTCGCCGCGCGGCCCGAGCTGGCGCGCCCGCGCGACACGGCGGGCCGGCGCCTGATCGAGGCGATGTCGCGCCGCGGCATCCTGGTGGGCACCCCGCAGTCGGCCGGTCTGCCGGCGCTCCTCGCCGCGACGGCTCCGGATGCGGGCGGTCGCTTCTTCGGCCCGTCGGGCCCGGGGCACCTGGGCGGCACGCCGGCCGAGCAGAAGCTCTACTCGCGGCTGCGCTCGCCAGAGGAGGCGGCGCGGGTGTGGGACGTGTCGGAGAAGCTCGCCGGCGTCGCCTTTTCACCCGAGGCCTGACCGGGGAAGGCTGGCATGACCGGGCCTGCGCACTCTCGTGCGGACGGTCTCGTTCCCGCCGTGCGGGTGGTGGCGCCCGCACCGGCACCCCGATACTGGTCGCATGACCGCCGACACCGCACCCCGGACGGCCCCGGTGGGCGTGGCGGTGGTGCTCGTGTCGTGGGTGCTCGCAGCGGCGGCGCTCGTCGTGTCGGTGGCCGACTCGCTCGACTGGACGCCGGTGCTGCGCCTGGTCGTCACCGCGGTCGTCTACGCACCGGTCGCCGCCGTCGCCCTGAACCGGCAGGCCCGTGCCCTGTCGACCATCCTGGGTGCGCTCGCCGTGGCCAGCGGGCTGCTCGCGGTGATCGTGGTGCTGGGCGAACAGCCCGGGGTGCGGCCTGCCTTCGATGCCGTGATCGACGTGCTGCTCGTCCTCGCGCGACAGGCCGAGATCGCGGCGCTCGCGGTGATGCCCTGGCTGGTGGTGCGTCGCTCCCCGAGCCTGCGCCGGGCGGGGATCGCAGTGGGGCTGGCGGCGATCGCGCTCGACCTCTCCCTCTCGATCGCGAGGGGACTGGGCGCCGACGTTCCCCGCGCGCTCGTGATCGCCCCGCTCGGGGTGGCCGTGGCCGGGCTGGTCGGCGCCGCCGTGGTACTCGCGGGCGAGTGGCGGCGTGGCGACGAGCGTCAGCGACGGCAGCTCGTGTGGTTCGCCGTCGGGGCCGGCCTGCTCGTGCTGAGCTACGGCCGTGTGCTCGTGCCGCTGGACGGTGCGGCGGCGGCGGTGGGCGACGCCGCGTTCCTCGCGGCGCAGGCGATGCTGCCGACCGCGGTGCTGGCCTTCGTGCTGGAGGGCCGTGAGCGCCCGAACGACCGTCGACTGGTCGCGGGGATCGTGGCCGCGCAGTCGCTTGCCGTCGCGGCGGCGGTCTACCTTCTCGTCGAGCAGCTCCTTGTCGCCGTGACCCTGCCGGCTCCCATCGCCGGTGCTGCGGCCGCCGCGGCGCTCGCCCTCACGGTGAGCACCCTCAACGACCGCATCCGGCAGTTCACGCTGAGGCTCTACTTTCCGCGCCGCGTCTCGGCCCGGAGGGTGCTCGCCGATCTCGCGGCCCTCCGGCCGGCGACGATGGGCGACGACCCGGCACGTACCGTCACGGGCGCCATCGCCGCCACCACCACCGCCGCCGGACCCGATCCCGTCTCAGCACTCGGGGCGATCGCCGAGTCGCTCCGTTCCACCTGGCGGCTCTCCTCGGTCACGCTCGCCGCGGAGGGCGTCGATCCCGTCACCTCGGGCAGACCGGGGCGACACCGGCTCCGCTCCGGCCTGGCCGTCGCGGGCCGCGTGGTGGGCACGATCGAGCTCACCGCCGACGAAGACGACTTCACCATCTCGGTGCAACCCGTGCTCGACGAGATCGAGCCCTTGCTCGCCGTGGCCGTGATGCTGGCCGCCCTCAACCACGACCTCGAGGCCACGCGGTCACGCATGCTCGACGTGCGGGTGCAGGAGCGGAGGATGCTGCACCGGGCCCTCCAAGACGAGCTCGCCCCCTCCCTGGTGGGACTCGGCTTCGCGATGACGGCGGCGGCGCGTTCCGCGGGCGCCGGTGACCCCGGGGTGGCCGATGCCATCGCCGCACTCCGGGTGGAGACCTCGGCACGCGCCGAGGACGTTCGACGCCTGGCGCGGTCGCTGCTTCCCGTCTCCCTCGACTCGGGCGATCTCGATGCGGCCCTCCACGAGCTGGCTCACTCCTTTCAGGAGGCCGGCCTGCGCACGGTGACGGTGAGCTCGCACGGCTCAGACGACCTCGGCCCCGCCGTGCAGGTGGTGGTCTACCTGGTCGTCGCCGAGGCGCTCTCGGCGCTCGCCGGCGGTGCCGGGAGGAACCCGGGCGAGGATACGGCTGCCGGCAGCGCGGTCGACGTCGACGTGACGGTCGTCTCGTCGGAGCCGAGCACCACGGTGCACATCGAGGCGGAAGGTGTGGCGTCTCACCTCGCCGGAGCGCTCGACCGCGCGGTGCGCACCCGCGCAGCCGATCTCGGGGGCCGGGTGCGGGTCGAGGCCGTGGGCGCAGCCCTCTCGATCGACGTGGAGCTGACCCGATGACGCGCCGCATCCTGGCCGTCTCCGTCTGGGCGATCTCGTGGGCCTTCGCCGCGGCGGCGATCGTGCTTCTCATCGGTGCCGGCCTGCCGAACACCCCGGTCGAGGGCGTGTTCCTCTCCCAGGCCCCGCCGCGCATGCAGGCCACCTTCGACGAGATCGGGATCGTGGTGGCGATCGTCTACGGCCCGGTGAGCGCGCTCATCCTGGCTCGCCGTCCGCATCCGGTGGGCGTGGTGCTGGCCGTGCACGCGGTCGGTTCGGGCCTCGCGGCGTTCGGGGTGCAGTGGGGCATCCTCGGCCAGAGCGTGCCCGGACTGCCGCTGTGGGGCTTCTTCGCCTTCGCCGCCGGGTGGGGCTTCGTGCCGGGAACCTTCATGACGGCGGCGCTGCCGTTGCTCGTCACGCGGCGGCGCATCCCGCCCTGGCAGCTCGCCGTCGTGGTTCTCGCGGGGGCGAACGCGCTGGTCGCCTGGTTCGTGAGCGTCACGCAGCAGGGCAGCGGCGTTCCCGCGAACCCGTTCGCCGTGCCCGATCCCACCTACCAGTCCGTGCTGCCGGAGCTCTACGCCGCGCTGTCGTACCTCGGGGTCGCGCTGTCGTTCGTCTCGTGCGCCGTGCTGCTCGCCCGCTGGTGGAGGGCGCGGGCCCGGGAGCGTGTGGCCGTGGCCTGGCTCGGCATAGGGCAGCTGTTCCTCACGCTGTCGTACCTGCTGCTCGTGCTGCCGGGAGAACTCGATCCACCGGAGTGGGTGGTGGCCGTCGGCCTGGTGGCCCCCGCCTTCGGACAGGTGCTCTATCCCACGGCGCTCCTCGTCGTGGTGCTCGGGCAGCGGCTCTGGGGCGTCGAGATCGTGGTGAGCCGGGTGGTGCTCTGGGCGCTACTCAGCCTGAGCGGCGTGACGGTCTATCTCGTGGTCGTGGTGATCGCGGGTGGCGTGATGCCCGCTGCCGACGGGGTGTGGATCGTGGTGCCGCTGGCGTTGGCGCTCGCCGTGCAACCGGCACGCCGTTGGTTCCAGCGCCGCATCGACCGCCTCGTCTACGGGGAGGCGGCGGATGCGGGCGTGCTGCTCGGCAGGATCGGCGACGAGGTGGGGGAGCTGGAGCCGGGTGAGGCGGGGCTGACACAGGTGAGCGGGGCGCTCCGCCGGGTGCTGAGGCTCGGCAGGGTCGAGATCGTGTCCGCGGAATCGGAGCTGCGCGCGGCCTCCGGTGCGGAGCTGCGGGCCGAGCCGTCCGCGCCGCCTGCGCCGTCCGCACCGCCCCAGCATCCGGCACCCGCCCGCGTGGTGGCGCTGCGCGGCACCGACGGGTTCATCGGCGAGCTGCGGGTGTGGCCCCGAGAGGGACAGCGCCTCGACCGTCGCACCCTCACGGCGATCGACGACGTGTCGGGGCTAGTGGCGGTGGCGGTGCGTCTGGTCGAGTCGGCGCACGCTCTCGAGCGGGCCCGCGCCGAACTCGCCGCCACGAGGGCCGCGGAACGGCGTGCCATCCGGCGCGAGCTGCACGACGGTCTCGGACCCGAGCTCGCCGGAGCCGGGTTCGGTCTGGCCGCCGCCCAGAACCTCGTGCGGGAGCACCCGGAGCGTGCGGGGATCCTGCTCGACGAACTCGGGCGCGACATCACCCGCCGGGCACGAGACCTGCGCGACCTCGCCGCCGAGGTGTCGCCGTCACCGCTCGGTGGGTCGTCGCTCGTGGAAGGGCTGGGTGCGCTCGCCGACCGTTTCACCGTGCCCGGCCGACGGGTGCGGCTGAGGGTGACTGATGCACGTGCCCTCGCAGGCGACGCGCTGCGGGAGGAGGTGCAGAGCTCGCTCTACCTCGTCGCGGCGGAGGCCCTGTCGAACGCCGCGCGCCACTCCGGAGCAGGCACGGTGACCATCGCCCTCGACACGGTCGGGGGCGACGCGCGGCTCGAGGTCGCCGACGACGGACGAGGCATGGTCGGCGCCGTGCCGGGAGTCGGCCTGCATTCGATGCGCGAGCGGGCCACCGCGCTCGGCGGCACCCTCACGGCAGAGGGCGAGCACCTCGGCGGCGGGACCGTCGTCACTCTCCGCATCCCGCTCGAGCGGGGCCATCGCGTGCCGATCGGGGACATCGACCCCTGACGCCCGGGACGCCGGGACGGCGAGGCTCGCAGAGGGACGCGGAGTGCGTCCGCCACCCGAGTCGAGGAGTACCGCGTCATCATGTCCACCCATCCGCATCGCCGCCCCACGGGCGCCGGCCGCACCGCGGCCCGGGCCACCGCGCTCGTCGCGACCACCGTCGTGCCCCTCATGCTGCTCACCGGCTGCTTCGCCCTCCCCGGCACCGACGCCGGTCCGGCCGCCACCTCAGGCCCTGCCGCGGTCGGAGGCGACGACTCCGGAGCCGTCGGTTTCGACGGCGTGCAGTCCGCGACCCTGCAGATCGAGGCCGTGGGCACCTTCGTCGACCCGTCCTACGGCGGCTACGAGGCCGCCGGCTTCGGCTCGGGTTTCCTCGTCTCTCCCGACGGCATCGCGCTCACCAACAACCACGTGGTGACGGGTGCGGGAACGCTGAAGGTGTGGCTCGGCGGCGACACCTCCACCACCTTGAACGCACGGGTCCTCGGCTCCTCCGAGTGCCTCGACCTGGCCGCGATCCAGTTGCAGGGCGACGACTTCCCCTACTTCGCCTGGGCCGACGGCGACATCGTCACCGCCGGCGATGCCTACTCGGCGGGGTTCCCGCTCGGCGACCCGGTGTTCACCATGACCCGCGGAATCGTGTCGAAGGCCTCCACCCCGGCCGACACCCCCTGGGCATCGCTCGACAGCGTGATCGAGCACGACGCCCGCATCCGCTCGGGCAACTCGGGAGGCCCGCTGGTCGATCCCTCGGGACGGCTGCTCGGCGTGAACTACGCCGGAAGCAACCTCTACGACCAGAACTACGCCATCCACCGCGACGAGGTGCTGTCGGTGATCGACGAGCTCGTCGCCGGTGAGAACGTGCTGAGCCTCGGCATCAACGCCCAGGGCCTGAGCGACGACGAGGGCAACGGGCTCGGCATCTGGGTGAGCTCGCTCGCCTCGGGCGGCATCGCGGATGCGGCGGGCCTGGAGCCCGGTGACCTCATCACCCGCATGCAGGGCGTCTCGGTGGGCCTCGACGGCACCCTCGCCGACTACTGCGACGTGCTGCGCACGCACGGCCAGGACGCGTCGATCGACGTGGAGGTCTACCGTCCCGCCGACGGGCAGTACTACCGAGGCCAGTTCAACGGCGACCCGCTCTCCGCGGTGTCGGTGCTGGGCTCCGCGGGCGGCGCCAGCCAGGCCACGGGGGAGTTCACCACCATCACCGACGACTCCGGCTCGGTGCAGGTGGAGGTGCCCGCCGCCTGGACCCAGGTCGACGGCTCACCCTTCGACGACCAGCGCGGCAACACCTACCAGAGCATCGTGGCCAGCCCCGATCTCGCCGCCTACACGGCGGGCTGGTCGGTGCCGGGTGTGAACGTGCTGGCCTCGCAGTCCGCCGTCGCGAACACCTCTCCGGCCGATCTGGTGGCCGAGATGGCGGCTGCGCTGCCGCAGCACGGCTGCGTCTCCGCCGGCACCGACGACTACGACGACGGCTACCACGTGGGCATCTACGAGTACTGGACCGACTGCGGCCCCGAGAAGGCGGAGTTCCTCGTGGTCGGTGCCACCTCCACCGCGAACGACTACATCGTGCTCGTCGCCGTGCAGGCGGTGTCGGAGGCTGATCTCGATGCGATCGACCGCGTGCTCGGCAGCTTCATCGCCGAGTACTGAGCCAGCTGTCGTGAGCGGAATGACGATGCGGATGTGCGGGGCCGGTGCCGTGATGGCACTGGCCCTCGCCGTGGGGCTGGCCGGATGCGCGGCAGACCGCACGGTGGTGCAGACGACGCTCGGATCTCCACCATTCGGTTCGACGGCGTCGGCGGTGCTCGCTGCGGGCGCGGAGGCCGAGCTGTGGCGGGAGCTGCTCGAGCCGGTACGTGCAGACGTGACCGATCTCGCGGGCGCACTCCTCGCATCCGGTCTGCCGGCGGCGGGTGCCGACTCGCAGCCGCCCTCGGCACGCGCGGTGCACTCGCCCCTCGGTGAGGCCGGCACCCACGCCGCAGCCTCGGCCTCGGTCGACGACGGGTGGCTGCGCGCCACCACCGTGCACGGCCTCGCCGTGTACGAGCCGCGGCCCGGCGGCCAGCGGTGGTGGCACGAAGCGGCGATCGGCCTGCCGCTGTGCGCGGGCGCCGAGGCGGCGGCCGGCGGTGGAGTCGCCACGCCGCGCCTCCTCATCACGCTCGTGCAGGAGTACGTGCACGACGACGGCTCCTCGACCGAGCTTGTGGCCACGGCAGTGGGGGCACCGTGGGTTCCCGAACTCACCGGCGACCCCGTCACGGGGTTCGACGTCGACCTGAGGCTCACCTTCTCGCTCGCCCTGCGCGGCTCCGACGGTCACGAGCGGGTGTTCGGCGCAGGAGCACCGCTCGACCTCCGCGACGTACCGTTCACCGCCGACGGACTGGGTCGCGCGGTCGCCGAGGCGATCGAGGACGACGGTCTGCAGCTGCACGGCGACGCCGAGCTCGCCCCGCACGCCCCCGGCCTGGCCGGGGCGCTCGGCGCGTTCGCACCGGCCGTCGGTCCGGTCGTGGCGCTGGCCCGCGATAATGGGCTTCACGGCGACGACGATCCGTGCGGGGAGGGCTGATGATCGAGCAGGATGCGGTCGCGCCCGGCATCAGGGTGGCGGTGGTCGACGACCACCCGCTGTTCCGCCGGGGCATCGTGTCACTGCTCGAGACGCTTCCCCAGGTGGTGGTGGTCGGCGACGCCGCCTCGCTCGAGGAGGCGCTGGCACTCGCCGAGGCGACCCACCCCGACGTGGTGCTCATGGACCTCGACCTCGGGGAGGATTCCGGCATCGACGCGACCCGGCGCATCCTGAACCTCGATCCGCGCATCGCGGTGCTCGTGCTCACGATGCTCGGTGACGACCGGTCGCTGTTCGCGGCGATGCGGGCGGGGGCCCGCGGTTATCTGCTCAAGGTGGCGTCGCCCCAGGAGGTGGAGCGGGCCATCAGGGCGGTCGCTGCGGGGGAGGTGCTCTTCGGCGCCGACGTCGCCGCCCGGGCCGTCGCCTACCTGAGCGGCGCGGGGCCGGAGTCGCCCGCGCGGGCCTTCCCCGAGCTCACGGAGCGCGAGAACGACGTGCTCGAGCTCGTGGCCCGAGGACTCGACAACGGGTCGATCGGCCGCACACTCTTCCTCACCAGCAAGACGGTGCGCAACTACGTCTACGGCATCGTGAGCAAGCTCGGGGCCGCTGACCGCAGCGCGCTCATCGTGATGGCGCGCGAGGCCGGCTTCGGGGTCGACGCGTCCTGAGCGATCGAGGACATCGGCATCTGGGGGTCGGGCCGTCGGGCCCGGAAGTGTCGAGATGCGCCCGTTCCGGCGCTCTCACCTCGACACGAAAGCGAACGAAAGACCATGACCTCCCTGCCCGAGTCACCGAGTGCGGCCCCTGAGGGTGCCGCGCCCACGGCGGCCCTCAGCGCCGATGCGCCCCTCGTCCGCCGCAGCGGATTCCAATTCACCGTGTGGCCGCTCTGGGCGGTGCTCGCCGGGGTCGCCGGCGCAGTCGCGACCGTCGGCACCGACCTCAGGCCACCCGCCGAGCTCGCCGCCTGGGAGGCGGGAGCGGAGTACACCGTCACCCCGGCCGACATGCTCGAGCTCGATCCGTTCCTCGGGCGCATCGGGCACGTGGCCGGGTTGGTGGCGATCATCGGGTTGCTCGTGTTCCTGTCCGCCTGGCGGCGCCGGGTCGAGCGCCCCTTCGCGCGATCGACCGCTGCCCGCGTGGTGTCGGCAGGGCTGCTCGCCACTGCCGGCGCGGCGCTGCTCGGCTACGGTTGGCGCGGCGCGCTGGCGAACTACCTCGGCCCGGAGGCGGGCCTCTACGGAGAAGACGGCCTGTTCGTGTACTACATGCTCACCGACTTCGGCGCCTACCTCCCCTGGTTCGGGGCGCTCGTCTCGGCGCTGGCGCTCGCCTGGATGGCGTTCGTGGAGCGCAGCGTGTCGCGGCTGCTCGGTACGGTGAGCGGTGTGATGGCGATCGGCCTCCTCGTCGGGGTGGTGGCCACCGGGGTGCCTGGACTGCCGGGCGTGCTCATGCCGGTGTGGCTCGCCGTCACCGGTCTCTGGCTGACGCTCGGGCGAAGCCTTGTTACGGATGCGGAGATCACGCGATGACCGTGCGCATCCGGGCCGCCGCATCCCGTGTTCTGCTGCTCGGTGCGGCCGGCGCGCTCGCCGTGGCGCTGACGGGCTGCTCGTTCTCGGCGGGCACGGAGCTCGGGGTGGATGAGCCCGTGGTGGATGAGCCCTTGGTGGACGAGCCCGCTGTGGCGGCCGATGACGGCGCCGGGGCGGAGGAGCCGCTGGGCGACGTGCCCGAGGAGTGTCTCGCGGTCTCCGTCACCTCGTGGCCGGGAGCCGACCTCGCCGACGTCGAGTCGATCCCCGCCTCGTGGCCGCAGCCGCCTTCGGGTTCCGTCCTGTGCAGCACAGGAGGGGGCGGCTCGACCGAGACGGCGGCGTACGCGTCGCCGCTCGCGATCGACGAGATCCTCGCCCACTACGAGTCGTCGCTCGGTTCGGAGTACTCGTTCGAGCGCTTCTCGGGTGAGGAGAACGGGACGGGGTACGACTCGCTCGACGGGAGCGGACCGGGCGTGGGATTCCAGGTGCGGGAGAACGACGGGGGATTCACCCTCGTGTTCGCGACCGACGGATTCTGACCGGCTGCGGTCACCGCACGACGGCGCGTGCGCCGCGTCACAGGCTCCGGGGGTGGTGTTCGGGTCACCACCCCCGGTCTCTCGCGTACTGTGGGAGCACATCCGGTGCCTCACGCGTGGCGCCCCGAGCCTCGAGGAGCCAGCCCATGTCCGTCGGCCTGCTCGCCGTCGTCGACGACATCCTGACCGCCGCCCTCAAGGCCAGCGCCAAGACCGCGGGTGTCGTCATCGACGACGCCGCTGTCACGCCGCAGTACGTGCAGGGCCTCACCCCGGCGCGCGAGCTGCCCGTGGTGTGGAAGATCGCGCTCGGCAGCATCGGCAACAAGTTCATCATCATCATTCCGCTCGCCCTGCTGCTGTCGGCGTTCGCGCCGTGGGTGCTGCCGTTCCTGCTCGTGATCGGCGGAACGTTCCTCTGCTACGAGGGCGCCGAGAAGGTGATGGAGTGGTTCGGCTTCCACCACGGCGCCGAGGAGACCGAGCAGAAGTCGGAGCGCAGCCTGGTGTTCGGGGCCATCCGCACCGACCTCATCCTGAGCACTGAGATCATGCTCATCGCGCTCGCCAGCCTCGAACCGGGCCTGACCATCTGGATGACGCTGGCGGCGCTCGCCGTGATCGCGCTGGCAATGACCGGCGTGGTGTACGGGGCCGTGGCGCTGCTGGTGAAGATCGACGACATCGGCCTGCGGCTCATGAAGAGCCCGGCGCGGCGGGTTCGGCGCACCGGGGCGCGGGTGGTGGCGTCGATGCCGATGGTGTTCCGCGTGATCAGTGTCATCGGAACGGTGGCGATGCTCTGGGTGGGTGGACACCTCGTGGTGGCGAACCTGGCCGAGACGATCTGGGCCGGGCCCTACGAGCTGCTGCACGCGTTCACCCACGCGATCGAGGCGGCGGGGCCCGTGGTGGTGTGGATCGCCGACACCGCGTACTCGGCGGTGTTCGGGCTGCTGCTCGGGCTCGTGGTGGTCGCGGTGGTGCTGGGCATCACGCGGTTGGTGAAGCGGATGCGCGGTGTGCCGGCTTCAGCGCACGCGGCCGACGCGGCGCACTAGGTGCCGGTGCGTCTGACCGCTCAGTCGCAGGCGATCCCGTCGCCGTCACGGTCGAGGTCGTAGATGTCGGAGCCGATCACCTGCACCGGGCCGGCCACGTAGGCGGGGCCGTTGCCGCTGCCGCCTGCGCAGTCCACGTCGGAGGCGATGGGCACGCAGGCGCCGGCGTAGTTGGGGTCGCAGCCGCCGCCCGCATCCGGAGCCGGTTCGGCGGCCGCCGGTGGGGGAGGCGGCGCCTGACGGGTGCCGATCGCGGTCACCTCGTCGACGGGAGCGACCGTGATCACCTCGGAGACCAGGGCTCGACCGGTCTCGACCCCGTCGACCAGCGTGATCTCCCAGGTCGAGACCTTGGTGCCGTTCGCGCCCGCGGTGACGATCACGTTCGTGCCGGCGTCGACGTTCGGGTCGTCGTAGCTGGTCTGGCCGAAGCCGATGGCCTCGGAGGTCTCGACGCGCTGCACGGTCGTCACCGGGGTCGGGGTGGGCGTGGGCGTCGGTGTCTTCGCCGGTGCGGGTGTCGCCGTGGGCTTCGGGGTCGCGGATGCGGGGGCCACGGATTCGGCGACGAGCACGGCATCGCCCGTGCCCGCGCCGTCACCGCCCCGCGAGCTCGCCTGGACGCCGACGATGGAACCGATCACGAGCACCGCTGCCGCGGCGGCACCGACGATCACGGCGGTGCGGGTGCGGCGTTCGCGCTTGGCGGGCGTGACAGGTGCGAGTGGCGGAGTGGCCGGGTTCGGGTCGTTCCACGCCGTCGTGAACTCCGTCCACCGGGTTCCGTCCCAATAGCGCTGCTGGCGCGAGTCGGAGGGATCGGGGTACCAGCCCGCGGGCTTCGGCGCAGTCGTCACCTGACGAACACTACGACTGTCGAGGATGCCCGGTGTAGCCCGCTTTCGGGGGTGCGGTGCTCATGTGCCGGGCACGGGTGCCAGCCGTGGCCGCAGGAGGCAGAACTCGTTGCCCTCGGGATCGCTCAGCACGTGCCAGGACTCCTCGCCTGTCTGGCCGATGTCGGCGGGGCGGGCGCCGAGGGCGAGCAGGCGCTCGAGTTCCGCATCCTGCTCGCGGTCGGTGGCGTTCACGTCGATGTGCAGCCGCGATTTCGCGACGCGGGGCTCGTCGTTCTTGCTGAGGATGATCGTCGGCTGCGCCCCGCCGAATCCGTCTCGCGCCCCGATCTCGACCGACCCGTCGTCCTCCCGATCGAGCACCACGAAGTCGAGCACCTCGCACCAGAACGCCGCCAGCGCCTCCGGATCACGAGCCTCGAGCACCAGTTCAGAGAGTCGACATGCCATGCCCGCACCGTACTCCGGGTCCCGCTCCGCGCACACCCGCCGGTGTAGCGGGTAGGTCGCGATCAGTCCTGCAGCAGTTCGACCTCGACGAAGACGACGCCGTCCTCCTGGGCGGCCACGTCGTGCGCGCGACCGGCGGGGCCGGTGTAGCTCGCGCCCGCGACCTGCACCATCTCGGTCGTCGCACGGTCGGCATCCGTCGCCGTGAGCCGGCCGCCGGTGATCGGTACCACCACGTAGTCGAACTCGTGCACGTGGAAGCCGGTCTTGTCGCCCGCCCGGTCGAACGCCCAGCGTGTCACCCGGATGCGCCCGTCGTCGATCGTCGTCTCGCCGCTGATCTGTGCCACATGCATCCCCTCGTCAGAGGCCCCCGGGGGCCGGTTGTTTCACGCTACCCCGTTGCCCACATAGGGGGCTGTCGGCCCAGCCTCGATCTGGTGAGCCTTGAAGCATCACCACCCCGATCAGATTCGAGTGACCCGCCCATGCCGCGCCTTCCCTTCCGCCGCGCCCCGCGCATCCGTCGTTCTCTCGCGGGAGTCGGCACCCGAATCGTCGCCGGTGTGGCGATCGCCGCCGTCGTGGTGGGCGGTGCCGTGGTGCTCGACGCGCCCGAGCCCGCGCAGGCGAAGGGTGACCTGCCGCGCTGGGCCGACACGCTGAACAACACCGTCGGCACCGCCACCGAGCTCTTCGGCGGCAAGGCCATCGCGAAGGACTTCGACCTCGCGATGAACCTGTTCGGACCGATCATCTCGTCGCTGTTCGGTGACTCGCACTCGGGCCCCGGCATTCAGGACGTGCTCGACAAGCTCGAGGAGCTCGACGACATCGAGAATAAGCTCGACGTCATGCAGAGCGAGCTCGTCGACATCAAGCAGAGCATCCTCGACGTCGACCTCAGTGTGCTGCAGGGCACCTGCGTGACGCAGACGGTGACGCTGCCCGACTACCTCACCGACCTCAAGACCGCGCAGCGGGCGTATGAGGAGGTGTTGCACGAGCTCGCCGAGGCACGCACCGACAGCACACGGGCGATCGACCTCACGCGGGCGATCAACTCGTTCATCGTCGCGACCATGGGATCGGCCGATCACGTCGACGCCTCCACCAGCATCATGGCGCAGAGGATCGGCAACGTGCACGAGCATCTCGTGACGAGCGGTGGGCGGCCGGGCGCCATCCAGAGCTGCGGAACCGCGTACTTCGAGCAGTGGAAGCTGCAGCAGACCTCCGCCGCCGCGCGCGGTGCCACGACCGAGACCCAGCGCGGCATCTGGCTCGACGACCGCCAGTACTACGAGCCGCTGCAGCAGATGGTGCAGTTCTGGCAGACCGCCGAGGCGCACGGGCTGTTCTTCTTGCAGCAGGCGTCGCTGATGCAGGCGGCGATCCAATACACGGTGGCTGACGGACGCGCGCTCGCGCCTAGCGAGTCGGCGTCGGTGTGCAAGTCGGCGATCGACAACCGGGCCGGCAACGCGCGCTTCGTGTGCACCACCTCGCTCACGTTCGCGAACACGTTCCACGTCATGCTCGTCGAGGAATGGAAGCAGGTGGGGCTGCCCATCTCGAACGACAACGTCGTGATGAGCCTCGGCACCGACCTCACGGGCGTCACCGACAACGGCGCCGCGACGACGTCTCTCGTGTGGGCGCGCAAGCCCGGCAACGTCTCCGCGCCGTGGGTGCAGTCGACCTGGAACGCGGCCGCGAGTGCGGTGAGTTACGACGGCCTCTCGGGGTTCCTGCCCGCGAACTCGGCGCAGTTCGGTGCGCTGCAGTCGCAGTACGTCACGTCGCACACGAACGTCATCCCCTTCGTGCAGACGCCGGTGCAGAAGCTCGACGGGTCGACGGATGCGACGTGGAGAACCGCGGGCGTGAAGCCCTTCGCGCCGTTCGACCTGCTGACCCTCATGCGCGAGAACGTCGCCCCGGGCGAGACGACCGGTGCCTTCGACACCACGGGCGTCGACATGGTGTGGCTGCCGAACGAGACGGCCACCCGCTACATCAGGGCGTGGTGGTACAACGTCGACAGGAAGCTCTACGGTGCCACCGGCAACCTCGCGTTCGCGCCGTCGATGGCGACGGGCTGGCAGGACAAGAACGCCGACTACCACTGGTTCACCGAGAACGGCATCTCGGTGCGGTGCATGGTGGCGCCGGTCGATGGTCTGCTGTGCGGCGAGGAGACCATCGCGTCGTGGTTCATCGCCCGGCAGTCGGCGGACTGGTCGAACCAGGGCGGCGTGATGAAGGTGCGCCCGAGCTCGCCGGTGCTGGGCGACTTCGAGGGCAACGCGAACAAGAACGTGCGCTGCGAGCGATGGCGCGAGGCGTCGATGATCTACCCGACCGGATGCGAGTGGACGTTCGACCGCGGCGTCACGAAGGCCCCGCAGTGGCTCGCGGCATGGACGCTCAAGGACGGCACCACGATCGACGCTCCCTCCGCCGCGCACACGCTCTGGCCGGTCACCGCGGTGCCCGCGGAGTGCGGCAAGACGAGCTGGGGCGTGCCGACCCGCTGCGGGGCGTCGATGGACGCCTGGCTGAAGGCGAACATCCCGAACCCGGCCGCGCCTGGGCCGCAGCCGACAGCGGCACCGGTGGTCACGCCGTGGGTGTTCGGGCCCTCGAGCGGGATCTGCTCGCTGCCGACGTGGGCCCCGAACTCGGCCGAGGAGGGTGTGGCGATCACGACCAGTGACGTGACGTGGACGGGCTGGGTGCCCGGGCGCGGCGGCATCACGGCGACCGCGCCGCAGACCACGGTGTTCGAACCCTCCCAGATCGCGCTCGACCTGGGGTTGTGGGCGCCGGATGGGGGCATCCCGGAGCCCTTGGTTACCGAGGTCTATCTCACCTGCTCGATGGATGCGAAGTACGCCGATCTCGCGACCGTCTCGACCGTGACGAGCGCGGTGACGACGGCACGGTACAACGGGATGACCTTCGACCTGGTGCGGGTCGGCGCGGAGGAGCCTGCCGAGCCGGCGCCTTCGCCGATGCCCTCCCCGTCGCAGCCCTCTCCCGCTCCCGCGCCGACCGGAACCGAGCCGACGGATGCGGCCGGCGGCCCGTCGACGCTGGCCGCCACGGGCATCGGGTCGGTCTCAACAGGCCTATGGGCCGCCGGTGCGGTCGTGCTCGCCGGACTCGTCCTCGCGCTTGTCGCCGCCCTCCGCAGTCGCCGCACCGCCCGCGCGCGCCGCTGAGCGAGACGTTCACGCCGCGGTAGCCTCCGTGCGTCCCTTGAGAAGCTGGCTCACCCGCTGCTTCGACACGTGCAGCATCGCGCCGATGTCGTCGAGCGACATCCCGCTCGACCGCAGCAACTGCACCGCCGCCCGTGACTTCGAAGCGGCCACCGCGTTGTGGTGGCGCGCAAGCGCCCGAGCCTCGTCGGCTCGCGCCAGCTCATCTGCCACGGGCCCCGGAATGGTCGGCTCCAGATCGACCTCGATCTCACTCTCGTGCTGGCCGGTCACGAAGGCGATAGCCTCGATGATCTCGTCGACGTGCGCGAGATGGCGTACCTGAGAGATGGCGCCGGGAGCGTCGACTGCTTGCAGCACCCACCACCGCCCTGTCCACTCAGCGGTCACCGCGTAGTGAGTCATCTCCACCATCCCTTTCCGAAGACCTCGTCGAACTGAGCCCAGAATTTGCGCACCGTCACCTCGTCGATCTCTCGATGACGCCCAAGTGTCGACCTGGTGCCGCCGACAGTGATTCCCGTGTGGTTCGTGAGCTCGGTCTCAACGTAGTCGAGGCCAGCTTGCCGAGCGGCCGTGCGTACCCGTTTTAGTACCAGGCGCCTCTTCATGATAGGTGTCTACCTGCCACTTGACAAGCCTGTCTAGTCGGCAATTGACACGCGCGCATGAGCTTGATCACTTGGTCCCTTCAATTCCGCTCCCGCCGTCTCTGACACAGGAAGATGCGCTGTAGGGATTGGCGTCACGCTATCGGGTCACCGTGCAGACCGGGCGGGCTGCGGGTCGCGCTGTGGATAACTGACCGGAGACCGCGCCTGTTGACGCGAGACGTAACGCAAGGTCATGCGGTGCCTGGCTGCGCGCGGGCTGGCGTAGCCTGGTAGGGCAGTGCGCACAACGAAGCCTCGCGTCCCGGTCTGGGACACGCCTGCGACACCCCATCCGTGGAGTCGCGCGCCGTCGTGGCTCCGAATTCGAGGAGCACACTGACATGGTCACGATGATGACAACCCCCCTCACCAGCGCATCCGCCGCTCTCGCCCGGGCGGGGTTCTGTCGATGACCACTCTCGCCTTCTCCATCGACAGCACCCGCTTCGACGAGGACTACAGCCCCCTCGCGAACTCCCGCATCACCACCAACTTCGCCAACCTCGCCCGCGGCGAGAAGCGGCAGGAGAATCTGCGCAACGCCTTCGGGATGATCAACGGCCGCCTGAACGAGCTGGCCGGCGCCGGCGAAGACTCCCGCTACGCCATCGAACTCGACATCATCTCCGTGAGCGTCGACATCGACGGCGAGGGCCTCCACGACGCCGTCCCCCTCATCGAGGTGTTGCAGACCACCGTCGTCGACACCCGCACCGGCGACCGCATCGACGGCATCGTCGGCAACAACTTCTCGTCGTACGTGCGCGACTACGACTTCAGCATCCTGCTGCCCGCCCACGTGGCCACCGCATCCGAAGCGCCCCTGCCCGACGGCTTCGGCGAACTGCACGGCAACCTGTTCAAGGCGTTCCTCGCCTCCGAGGTCTACGCCGAGCGCTTCGCCAAGCTGCCCGTCATCGCCCTGAGTGTCTCGACCAGCAAGACCTACCAGCGCACCGAGGTCGAGCATCCGGTGCTGGGCGTCGAGTACCACCAGAGCGCCTACTCGCTCACGGATGCGTACTTCGCCGAGATGGGCCTGCAGGTACGGTTCTTCATGCCGCCGGGCAGCCGTGCGCCGCTGGCGTTCTACCACCTCGGTGACCTGACGGCCGACTACACCGACCTCGAGCTGGCGGCCACGATCGCCACGATGGAGACGTTCCAGAAGATCTACCGTCCCGAGATCTACACCGCCACCACTCCCGCCGGCGCCACCTACCAGGGCAGCCTCACGAACCCCGACTTCGAGGGCACCTCGGTGGTCTACGACCGTGAAGAGCGCAGCCGCCTCGCCGTCGAGCAGGGCAAGTTCGCCGAGGAGCACTTCATCACGCCGCATCAGGAGGCGCTCGACGAGTGGTCGCGCGAATTCGCGGCTTCGGATGCACGCCTCAACGACCAGCCCAACGCCCACGATTTCGCACAGCAGGGAGCCCGGTGATGACCACGCTACTTCCCACCTCCACCGCCGGCAGCCTGCCGAAGCCCGCCTGGCTCGCCGAGCCCGAGAAACTCTGGTCGCCCTGGAAGCTCGACGGTGAAGAGCTCACCGAAGGGCGACGGGATGCGCTGCGCCTGTCGCTCGCCGACCAGCAGCAGGCGGGCATCGACATCGTCAGCGACGGCGAGCAGACCCGTCAGCACTTCGTGACCACGTTCATCGAGCACCTCGACGGGGTGGATTTCTCGAAGCGTGAAACGGTGAAGATCCGCGACCGCTACGACGCATCCGTTCCCACCGTCGTGGGCTCGGTGACCCGCTCGCGCCCCGTGTTCGTCGACGACGCGCGTTTTCTGCGCGCGCAGACCGACCAGCCCATCAAGTGGGCGCTGCCCGGGCCGCTCACCATGGTCGACACCCTCTACGACGCCCATTACGGCAGTCGCGAGAAGCTCGCGTGGGAGTTCGCCGGCATCCTGAACCAGGAGGCCCGGGAGCTTCAGGATGCGGGGGTCGATATCATCCAGTTCGACGAGCCCGCGTTCAACGTGTTCTTCGACGAGGTGAACGACTGGGGCGTGGCCGCGCTGGAGCGGGCCATCGAGGGTCTGACGGTCGAGACGGCGGTGCACGTGTGCTACGGCTACGGCATCAAGGCGAACACCGACTGGAAGTCGACGCTGGGGGAGGAGTGGCGTCAGTATGAGGCGATCTTCCCGAAGATCCAGGCGTCGGACATCGACATCGTGTCGCTCGAGAGCCAGCACTCGCATGTGCCGATCGACCTGATCGAGCTCATCCGGGGCAAGAAGGTGATGGTGGGTGCGATCGACGTGGCGACGTCGACGATCGAGACGCCCGAGGAGGTCGCGGACACGCTGCGGCGGGCGCTCGAGTTCGTGGATGCGGACAAGCTGTACCCGTCGACGAACTGCGGCATGGCGCCGCTGCCGCGGGGTGTGGCGCGCGCGAAGCTGGCGGCGCTCGCCGCGGGTGCGGAGCTGCTGCGGGCGGAGCTGGCGGCGTAGGGCGCTGACGAAGTGCTGTGAGATGAGCCCGTGGGTGTCGATTCGACTCCGGGGGCGCTTCTCGTCGGGCTGCGCTGCTGCTCGTCTCCTCCATTTCTCACCGCTCACGCTCTTGCCTCGATAGCGTGAGCCATCGATCCTGGTGGCTCGGCCTGGTCTTCTGTCGGTGACCCAGCCGTGACCATCGAAGGCAAGCGCGGAGCGCGCGGCAGTCTCGTCCGGCGGGTTGGGGAGATGGTCGGGATGACGGTGAGCTGCCGCGCGCTGCGCGCTTGCCGACGATGGGTGCGGGCCGGGTCTCGCTGGTGGGCACCGCGGGTTAGGCGGCTGGGCGTTGGGTGGTGCGTCGGCGGGTGGTGGGGATGGGTGTTTGGGTGGTGTCGATCCAGCGGGGTGGGATGAGGTGGGGGACGCCTGCGCGCATGATCAGTGTCCACGATGAGCGGTGCAGGTGGCTGTGGTGGAAGTGGCAGAGAAGGACGCCGTTGTCGATGTCGGTGCGGCCTGGTGGATGATCGGCGGAGACCCATTCGTCTGCATGATGGGTTTTGGAGTTGCCCTGGTTTGGCGGACACCGTCAGAGTGGTCGTGATGGCCACGGAAGGGTGTCGTCATGGGATCGGTTTTTTCGGAGGAGTTCAAGGTCCAGATCATCGAGGTGTTTCGGGGTGGTGGGCGAACGTTCGTTGATATCGGTAAGGAGTTCAACCTGTCGCCGACGACGGTCGCGAACTGGGTCAGGGCGGCTGATAATCGGGAGCGTCGGCTCTCGAAGCGAGATCCAGTCGAGCCCAGCAACGACAAGGCGGAGATAGCCCGGTTGAAGCGAGAACTCGCGCAGCGCGAGGAGGAGCTCGAGATCTTGGGAAAAGCTCTGGCCTTCTTCGCACGCCGCAGGGACCAGTAGAGATCTACTCGTATATCCATGCGGAGAAGGCCACCCGTCCGGTGAGGATCAGCGTGATGTGTCGTGTTCTCGGGGTGTCGAAATCGGGGTATTACGGCTGGGTCAAACGGATCGGTTCTGCGCCCACGGGTCGAGCGGCCCGTGACCTGGAAGTGTTGCGGGAGATCCAGGCGATTCATGAGGCGTTCCGGTTTTATGGGTCACCGCGGGTGCACCGTGAGCTCGTCAGAAGAGGAATCCGGGTCGGTCGGCACCATGTCGCCCGGTTGATGCGGGTGGCGTCCCGTGTGGTGGTGGAGATTCCGACCGGGTTGCCGGCGTCGTGGACGTGGGTGAG
>NZ_JANLCN010000018.1 GCF_024979255.1 Herbiconiux moechotypicola | reverse complement strand
AAAGCGCTCGGCGCCGACACCGGGATCTCGAAGTCCGAGGTGTCACGGATCTGCGGCAACCTCTAGAGATCGGCGCGAAACCCTCCACGGGAACCGTGGGCGACAGTTACGACAACGCCCTCGCCGAGGCGGTCAACGGGCTCTACAAGACCGAGCTCATCCGCCGCCGCGGCCCGTGGCGCAAGGTCGAGCAGGTCGAGCTCGCGACCCTCGAATACGTGTGGTGGTGGAACAACTCCCGCCTCCACGGAGAGCTCGGCTACCGCACCCCCGCCGAGATCGAGGCCGCGTACTACGCTGACCAAGAATCACCCCAGCCGGCAACCGCCAGACAGGGACCCGATAGGAACGAAACCCAGGGCGATTCACCGCCGCGCTGGTGTCGGTTACCCACCCGGTGTCCCAGACCGGATTAGGTCGTGTTGCTAAAGGTGCTGGTGAGCCAGTGGAGTGTCGCGGCGAGGCAGAGGCCGGCTTGGTAGTTCCGCGCGGTCTTGTCTGAGCGCATCGCGATCCCGCGCCATTGCTTGAGCTTGTTGAAGCACCGCTCGACGACGTTGCGGCCGCGGTAGCGGGTCCGCTGCTGGTCGCCGAAGTCGATCGGTCGTCCGCGGCGCTTGCGTCGGTAGGCGATCTGATCGTCGCGGCGATTCCGCGTTCGCGCAGCCAGGCCCGGTTCGCCTTGGACGGGTAGCCCTTGTCCGCGAGCACCCGGTCCGGCCTCGACCGTGGCCTGCCCCTCGCGCCCGAGACGCGGATCTCGCTCAGCGTCGCGGTCAGCATGCTGGTGTCCGCCGCCTGCCCGGGCGTGAGGATGAACGCGAGGGCTCTGCCCTTCCCGTCGCAGACCAGGTGATTCTTCGTCGTCAACCCGCCGCGGGAGCGACCGATCGCATGATCGGGCGGCTCGTCACCAAACTTCTTGTAGTTCGATAGAGCCCCCTGTGGTGCGGGGAAGTGTCGCGCCGTGCTGATGCACGCGCACGATCGTGGAGTCGATCGACGCGACCCAATCCAGGTCCCCGGACTGCTGCGCGAGCGACTGCGTCTTCTCCAGCACCCGCGCCCACACGCCCTGCTCGGACCACCGGTTGAAGTTCTTGTAGATCGTGTTCCAGTTCCCGAACCGCTCCGGCACGTCCCGCCACGGCGCCCCCGTCCGGAACCGCCACGCCGTCGCCTCCACCACCGTGCGACGATCCACCGGAGGTCGGCCCGTCGACTTCGCGTGCGGGAACAACGGGCCGATCACAGCCCACGCTTCATCCGAGATCACATCACGCGACACGCGGATGTGGCGGACGTGTTCGCGAACGACGGGAAGACGCGCAACGAGCACCTGTCGTCGTTCTATGGTGCGTCGTCTCAGCAGACCGACAACGTCGAGCCGCGAGCGAACCGGCTGGCTTCGTTGCTGGGCGTGGTCGCGAACGCGCTCTGGGGCGGCGAGGTGGCAGACCTGAGCATCGCGCGGCGGCTCTTCGAGAATCGGGTCACCGAGAGCGAACAGATCGTTTCGAGCGTGGAAGCCCTCTGGTAGACCGCTCCGATCGGGTCGCACGTGCGGCAGCAGATCACGGAGGGGCAGCTCGGCGCACTGTATGAGATGGATTTCCTGACCGTGTTCGGCCACTGGGAGAACTTCATCGAGGACTGCACGGTCCGCATGCTTGCCGGGCAGGGGTGCCCAAGCTACGTCCCGACGATCGCAGCGCCACCGAAGTCTCCGTCTCTGACGGCTGCCCGTACGCGACTGCTGAACGGTCGCCGATTTCTCCTCTGGTATGACCCGAAGGTCGCTGCTGATCGGATCGCCGGACACGTGACCGGCTCTCCTCTGGAGCTCGCGTTGCGTGGTGCGGAGACAGGGATTGGGCAGATGGCGGGGGTGCGGCATGCGATCGCTCACCAGCCGCAGGATGCGTTGGCGTCTTTCAGTACGGTGTCGGCCGAGATGGTGGGCGTGGTCCACTCGAGTCCTGGTGATCTTCTCCGGTCGCTTGACCACAGCGATCCGCTCAATCCGCGCCGCTGGTTGAGGCGGCTGACGTCCGATCTGCGGATACTCGGGATCCAGGCGACGGCGTAGAACGTCAACCTACGCCGGACCGCGGGCTCGGGACGTTGCGCCCTCGGCCGGTGTGGGGCATCCGATCGCCCCCGCCACGTGTCGGCGGGTGGAGGGTAACTGGCGTCGCATTGTCGGTTGTCCGCGTCAGCGGGGGACGGCGAGTCTGCAGTGGACACCTCAACGAGGAGGTTGAGGTGGAGACACCTATGAAAGGACAGTCATGAGCGAAAGCCTTGCTTCTGCCGTCGACGCCGTCGTGCAGCGCGCTTCCGAAGGGCCGGTTTCCGGGGACGGACGCGTTCCCGGGGTCGTCGCGGGTGTCACCGACCGCAACGAGAACATCTACCTCGGCGCATCCGGTGTCCGGGACTTGTCCACTGGCGTCGGGATGACCACAGACACGGTGTTCAACATCTGGTCGACGACGAAGGCGGTCACCGGCACCGCGTGCCTGCAGCTCGTCGAATCAGGCGACCTCGATCTGCACGCCCCGGCGAAGGAGTACGCGCCCGCGATCGGTGAGCTGCAGGTGATCGACGGTTTCGACGCCGCCGGGCAGCCGATCCTTCGCGCGCCGGCCAGCGACATCACCACGCACCAGCTGCTGACCCACACGGCGGGCTTCGGCTACGACTTCTTCAACGAGACGTACAGCCGGCTCGCGCAAGAGCACGGTCAGCCCAGTGTCGCGACGGCCAGCCGCGCAGCCCTGAACACGCCGCTGCTGTTCGACCCGGGTACCAAGTGGGAGTACGGCAGCAACATGGACTGGGCGGGTCAGGTCGTCGAGGGAATCACGGGAAAGCGTCTGGGTGAGGTCTTCCAGGAGCGCATCTTCGCACCCCTCGGCATGGACGACTCCGCATTCGCCCCGTCGTCGGAGATGCTGGCGCGTCACGTGCGCCACCACCAGCGTGAAGCCGACGGCACGCTGACGCCGAGCGACTTCGCCGTCCCCACGACCCCCGAGGTCGACTTAGGCGGGCACGCGCTGTTCTCGACCGTCCCCGACTACCTGAAGTTCATCCGGATGTGGCTGAACGAAGGACGCAGTGCATCCGGCGAACAGGTGCTCTCTCCGGCATCCGTCGAGCTGGGCTTCACGAATCAGCTCCCCGACAACCTGCAGGTGACGATGCTCCCGGGCGTCATCGGCTGGCTGTCCAACGACGCCGAGTTCTTCCCCGGGCTGAAGAAGACGTGGTCGTACACGTTCCAGTACACCGAGGACCCGTGGCCGACGGGTCGCCCGACCGGCGCGATCGGGTGGGCCGGCCTCGCCAACCTCTTCTATTGGATCGACCGCGAGAACGGCTTCGGCGGGTACTGGGCGACGCAGATCCTCCCGTTCGCCGACGGACCGTCGTTCGGCGGCTTCGTCGAGTTCGAAACGGCCGCATACAACGCTTTCGTGGGTCACTGACCCCGAAGCACGTCGGCGGCCCTCGTTCGCAGAACTCCGGCGGGCGAGGGCCGTCGGCGTCGCGCAGCACCTCCGCGAGTCCTTGAAGACAGTCCGGGAGTGCCCTCCGGCTGGTACGAATGGAAACCATGTCCGACGCACGCAGTGTCTTCGACCCCGAGCTGCGCGGGGCCCTCGCCGTGGTGGGCGGTGTCTTCCCGCCGACCATCACCCCGGAGCTGATCGGGTTCATGCGACAGTCGTACGCCTCCGCCCCACGCGCCCAGCTGCTCGCGGGGCGAGCGATCGACATCGTCGACTTCGTCATCCCTGGCCCGGCAGGCGAGATGGATGCCTCCATGATCTCGCCCACGGATGCGCAACGAGACAGCGGGGCGGTGTATCTGCTGCACTCGGGCGGCATGATGTTCGGCGACCGATTCAGCGGCCTGGACGACGCGCTCGACTGGGTCCTGGATCTCGGCATCAAAGTGGTGACGATCGAGTACCGCCTCGCCCCCGAGCATCCTCACCCCGCCCCCTTCGACGACTGCTACGTAGGACTCGTCTGGATGGTCGAGCACGCCGGCGCGCTCGGGATCCTTCCCGGCCGCATCGTCGTCGGCGGTGCGAGCGCCGGCGGGGGCCTGGCCGCCGCGGTCACGCTGGCGGCAAGGGACCGGAAGGGTCCGGCCATCCGTGGACAGCTTCTCGATTATCCGATGCTCGATGACCGGCCGACTCCCTCCACCGGGATGTTCGACGGAATCGGGGTATGGGACCGCGTCAGCAACGAGACCGGGTGGGCAGCGCTCCTCGGTGACGCGGCCGAGGTCTCGCCGTACGCGGCCCCGGCTCGAGCGAAGGACCTCGGAGGGCTGCCCCCGGCGTTCATCGACGTCGGCGCGGCGGAGATCTTCCGCGACGAGTCCGTGGACTACGCCCGCAGGATCTGGGCGGCAGGCGGAGAGGCGGAGCTGCACGTGTGGCCGGGTGCATTCCACGCCTGCGACATCTTCGCGCCGCACGCCGGTGTGTCACGTCGCATGATCGCCGCCCGCCGGGAATGGCTGCGGCGGATGCTGGTGGATTGATCGGAGCGGGAACGATAATCGTCTCGAAGACGAAGGAGTCGCATCATGCAGGAGCTGCTCGGCCGGTTGACGGCGTTGGATCCTGCCGCGTCACAGAGCCTGCGCGTGATCGCCTGCTTCGACGAGCTCATCGCAGGAGATGTCGGCGTTCACGGATTGCTGTCGGCGGCCGCGGCGCTGTCCGGTCGCCCGGTCGGCCTCATCCGGGGTCGTGTGGTCACTCGGATCGACCCACGTGGTGAGCCGCTGGAGTCGAGCCTGCCCCCAGCTCACGTCCACCGCGTTTTCGACGATGTCGCGGTCTGGATCGAGGATGCCGCAGACGACACGACCGACCTGGATGCGATCATCCTCGAGCGCCTCGCTCTCGCACTCCTCATCCGCCTGGACACCAAGCGCACCTCGACGGTGCCACCACGGGACATGTCCGTGCTGCTCGACCGCAGCACCCCGGGCATCGACCGACGAGAGGTGGCCGCTCGGCTCGGCCTGGCCGCCAATGGCCGGTTCCGGGTCGTCGCAGCCCCCCTGTTCGCGACCTGGACGCACCATCCGCGCGGACCCGAAGACGTCGTCGCGACACCGTTCGGCCCTGTCCATGCCGCGGTCGTCGCCATCGACGCCACCCCGGTGGCATCGCCCCTCGGCATCGGTTCGATCGCGGCGATCGACGACATCGACCGTTCGTTCCGCACCGCGATGATCGCACTGCGGCTGCATGGCGGCTCCAGTGACGGCCCCAGTCGCGCCGACGACCTCGGCGGGTTGGCTGAGATGCTCGCTGACCTTCCCGACGATCGCCGTGAGGACGGCGATCAGGCCGCGGTGGAACTGGTCACGCTGCACAAGTGGGGCGCGAGCACGATCGATGCTCTGGTACGCGCCGGGTCACTTCGTGAAGCGGCCCGTATCGCGGGCGTGCATCACAGCACGATGACCGATCGGACGGAGATCATCACCGCGACGCTCGGATTCGATCCGATGAGCGGGATCGGACGCACGCGACTGGGGCTCGCGTTCCTGCGGTGGCGGTTGCGCACGTCTCGTGTCCTGGAGTTCACGCCTGCGAGCTGAGGTCTGGCAGATGTCGACGGTGCGCATCTCGTCGCGTCACCGGTTCGTCTCGCTGGTTGGCGGAGTGGCCGCGAACTCGGTTGCGGCTCCGCTTCACGATGAGCCCGATCACGTCGTCGGCGTCACCGAACGACGTCGGGTCTCCGTGCGATCGCCGATGCGGAGGGCGTGTGGCAGACACTCAGATCGCGAGCCGTGTCAAGCAGCGGTAGAACCACGAGAGTGATCGCGATCGCACACACCGCGTCGAAGAACGCCAACCGATCCGCTCCACGCTCGGCATCGACGGAATCGCGGTGCTCCGCACCCTCCAAGCTCCGACCAGGGATCTCACTCACACAGCAATGGTGACACTTCGGCATAGTCCGATGCGGATGACCGAAAACGATTGTTTCTGGGACGACGCGGGCGCCGCCGCCACCGACCTCGACAAGCCGAAAAATTCCGTCCCGAAACCCCGTCCCGAAACACTGTCGTCTCAAAACGCCCCCTGTACCGTTTTTGGGAGCTTCGATAGAAGCGAATCACAGCCGGCAAGAGGGAGCAGCGATGAGCGACACTAAGGGCCGAGTCCTCAAACCCCATGGCTTATGACGCCCTGCTCGAGCTGGCAACGCGGATCGGTGGCAGGTACGTCTCCTGGGTCGACCAGGCTCCGAGCGAGGCCGCAGGCCGGCACTGGACCTACGCGCACATCGAGATGCAGCGCCAGGTGCGCCAGGTTGATCCCAACGATGCCGAGGCGATCGAGGCCAAGCGCGCTGAGTTGCGCGAGCTGTGGGCGACGATGCCGGCGCACGCGCCGGTCATGGCTGCGTGAGCGAGCAGCTAAGCCCGGAGCAGCTTCTTCGTCGGTTCGATCGCACGATCGTTCCCGTCTACCTCGAACCCCAACGCGATCCGGTTGCGACCGGTCGCCCGCGGTTCATTTCGGTCGGAGGACAGCCCGGAGCTGGCAAGGGTGGAGTGCTTGCGGCGATGCAAGGCGCAGTGCCCGGCGCCGTGGTGGTGAATGGTGATGACCTGCGCCGATTCCACCCCGCATACGAGCAGATAATGAACGATGACCCGTTCCGGATGCTGGAGGTCACCGCGGCGGCCGCCGGGGCGTGGGTCGGCATGTCGACGGAATATCTGCGTGCAGTTCGGACGAGCGCGATCGTCGAGACGACGTTGCGCAACGAGACGATGCTGCGTGGAGAGTTCGAGGCGTTCCGCGCGGCGGGGTTCGAGACTGAGCTACGGGTGGTCGCGGTGCCGCTGCCTGTCTCGCGCGCCGGCACTGTCGCCCGCTACATCGAGCAGGTCAGGGACTATGGCACCGGCCGGTGGACACCTGGTGCCGCTCACGATGAGGCAGCTGCGAACGTGCGTGGCACCGTCCGCGAGCTCGTCGCCGCTGGCGTGGTCGATCGGGTCGTGGTGCAGGACCGCGACGGACGTGTGTTCCTCGACGAGCGCGCGGGCCGCGGTGGATCGCGCGCGACGTGCGCTCGCTCACCGTTGAGCAGTCGAGAGGTTGGATCGACTACACGACCGGGGCGCTGCGCGATACAGCGCAGCTGCGTCAGAGTGATCCCGACCTGGTGAGTGTCGCACGCCGCCTCGCGTTCGAGGACGCCGACGGCGTTGTGCGGATCGCCTTCCTTGGTGACGAGCGATCACAAGCTGAGGCCGTGGCGGCGCTGCGCGCCGCCGCTCCGGCCCTCGACGTGAGCGCCGCGGATCGCGGGGCGCCTCCGACCAGTGCGGGTCGCCTCGACGGCCTGCAGGCCTTACGGCGGGCTCAGGGCTGGCTTGCCCCTCCTGGTAGTCGGTCGCCTCTGTCGTCGCCGGATGCGATGCGAGACACCCCGCCTGCAGGCGGGCCGACGTCGCGGGGGAGTGGGCCGTATCTGCCGGACGCACGGTACGGGAGCGATCGAGGGGAGGGACGATGAGCAACGTCGTCGGATACGCGCGGGTGTCGCGTCATGACCAGAACCCGGCCGCTCAGGAGGCCGAGCTGCGCGCGGCCGGAGCGGGCCGTGTGTTCGTCGACCATGGCGAGTCCGCTCGGGTCCAGGACCGCCCGCAGTGGCTCGCGTGCCTGGACTATCTGCGTGCTGGTGACACCCTGTTGGTGCGCCGGCTCGACCGCCTCGCGGGTAGTGAGAAGATGGCCATTGAGACGATCACCGACCTGCACGAGCGGGGTGTGAACATCAGGAGCCTCACCGAGCCGGAAATTGACACGACGACCCCGATGGGGCGAGCCCTTTTCGGCATCGTCGCGGTGTTTGCGCAGCTGCGTGTGGACACAATTCGAGACAACACCGTGCGCGGCCTGGCCCACGCCCGCGCTGAGGGGCGCGTCGGCGGCCGACCTTCCGTGATGACACCGGAGCGCGTCGCGGCCGCAGTGAGGATGCGCGACCACGAACAGCTGACTTTGGTGCAGACCGCACGCGTGCTGGGCGTGAGTAAGTCGTCCGTCGCGCGCGCTCTCGCCAAGCACGATGCGGCGCAGGACGCCGCCCACGGGAGCCGACGTGGCTGAGTTCTCCCCGTCGATGATGGCGGGCGCGTTCATCAAACGGCCGGGCATGTACCTCGGCCAGCCCATTCGATTCGATCGCGTGACGGCTTACGTCAACGGCTACACCATGGCAATCGAGCAAGTGCGAGAAGCGTTCTCATCCGATCATCCCGGAGGCTTCCGGCCCGTCGGTGTCGAGGCGCAATTCCAAGAGCAGCTGCGCGACGAGGGCCGCTTGCGGTGGGACCGTTGGGACCTGACCATCGCGGCCGAAGCGATCGGCTGGACACACGACGAGCCGCCGGTGGTCGAGGACTTCACCGTCGAGGAGCACCGCGTCGCGATCGAACATCTCCGGCCGTTGCTCGAGAAGATGTTCACCCTGCCCGACTCGCTGAGGATCGGTCCGGGCGCCTGATTCGCGCGTGCTTGGAGTCGGTAAGTCGTCCGACTCGCGCGCCCTCGGGCGCTCCCACTACTGCCGTCGCTGCACCACGGCAGGGCTGTCGAGGACAGTAGTCAACGCGCTGTCGAGTGTCTGGGACCTCAGCAGTTCCACCTGCTCCGCGCATCGGGTCCGAGTAACGGTGACAGAGACAGGTCGAAGGATCCAAGAGTTGTGACACGTGGTGGGTAGGGTGTGACGTTATGAAGAAGTCAGCTACGGCCAAGGATGTGGCCGAGCGTGCTGGGGTGTCGCGCAGCGCCGTGTCGATGGTGCTGAACGGTCGGGCTGACGGGATGGTCGCCAAACCCTCGCAGGAGCGCATCTTACGTGCCGCGCGCGAGCTCAACTATGTGCCGAACTCGATCGCGGTCAGTCTTCGGAACAGTCGAACGCAGACTGTCGGGATCGTCACGGACGTTCTGACCAGTCCGTTCGCCGGGCGTTTGATGACGGGAGCGCACCGGGCCGCCGATGCGGCCGGCTATTTTCCGCTCATCATCGATACCGGTCACCGTGATGCGGACATCGGTTTCGCGGGCATGGAGTTACTGAATCGACAGGTGGATGGTCTCCTGATCGCGACGGAGAGCATGCACACCGTCTCGATGCCCGAGGAGTTCACAGGGGTGCCTGTCGCACTGGCGAACTGTATGCCGTCGGTTGGCGGTGTCGCTGCGTTCGTCCCGGATGAAGTCGCGGGTGGGCGACAGGCGACGGAGCATCTGCTCGACTTGGGGCACACGGAGGTCTACCTGCTTGCGGGTACTCGCGCGGTGGCGGCGATGCCGCTTCGGCAGCGGGGCTTCGAGCAGGCGCTGATGCGACGAGGATTGGCTGCAGCCGGCCGTGTCATCTCTACCGGGTGGGACATCGATGACGGGTTCGCCGCCGCGAGAACGCTCTTTGCGAGGGCACCGGAGGTCACGGCGGTGTTGTGCGCGAATGATCGTGTGGCGGTCGGTGTGCTCTTGGCGGCGGCAGCAGTGGGGCGACGGGTCCCGGAAGACCTGTCCGTGGTCGGCTACGACGACGAGGAACGAGTTGCTTCCCGCGCCGTGCCGGCGCTGACGACTGTCGCGTTGCCGCATGAAAAGATGGGGTCTTTGGCTATGGCAGCGCTGATCGACCGAGTGCGTGGTCAGGGGAAGGAGGGTGCGGAGATCGTGCGCGTGCCGTGCGAACTCGTTGTTCGCGGGTCGACCGGGGCCGCTTCGACCTGAGCCTGCTCCACGTTGCGTGACGTGGGGTGTCGTTGACTGTTAGTGACGGATCACTCCGTCGTCCCTGCGGCGTTCCGGATGGGAGTGCCTTCGGCCCATGCGCGGAGGTTGTTCTCGATGAGGGCTTGAGCTCCAAGGGGTCGACCGCCGGCGGCGTGTGGGGTGAGGAGAACGTTGGGCAGGTCCCACAGTGGTGAGTCCACCGGGAGGGGTTCTTGGGTGGTCACGTCCAGCGCCGCGCCGCCCAGCTCCCCGCGCTGCAGCGCGTGGGCGAGCGCTTCTTCGTCGAGTACCGCCCCGCGACCCACGTTCACAACCCAGGCGCGGTGCGGTAGCATCCGCAGCACCGCAGCGTCGACGATGCGTTCGTTCTCGGGGCGCGCTGGCAGCAGGAGCACGAGCGCGTCGCTGTTCGCCAGGACCTGGGGGAGTTGCTCGATACCGACAGTGCCGTCTTCGCCTCCACGTCGGGTGATGCCGGTCGTGCGTGCGCCGAGGGCGTGGAGCATCCCTGCCAGGTGCCGTCCGATGGATCCGTGTCCCCAGATGGCGATGTGAGCGTCGATGAGGCTGGAGAACCGCTCCGTGTCGGGGAAGGGCTGTCGGCCGCCGAGTTCGCTCGCCCAGCGGTGACCGATCTGGGCGCGAACGGCTTGGGGGAGGTGTCGGGCGGCTGCCAGCAGGAGGGCGATCGTGTGCTCGGCGACCGGGCGATCGTGCAGGCCACGTCCGGATGCGATCGCTGTGCCGGGCCGGAAACCGGCGCTGAACATCGCATCCACCCCCGCGCCGAGAGACTGCACCCACCGCACCCGGGTCAGGTCGTGAGCGTAGCTCTGCAGGATCGGGAAGGGTGTTTCGAACACCACGAGAGCATCCGCACCATGGTGCTCGTCCGGGAGGGGACGGAATGGGTCGAAGGGGATCACGTGAACCCCGGGAGCGGCGGGAAGGAACCCCAGGTTGGCTGGGACCAGTGCGGTGATACTCATCGGACTCCTCACACCACTTGACACGTGTTTGGTCACCACTCTAGTGTACCTAACACGTGTCAGGTCTTGATTCAAGGGAGAATGATCAATGGTCACGGAGATGGCGCGCCGCACGTTTCTTGGTGCCGCGGGGGTTGCTGCGCTTGCGGGGATCGCGGCGTCGTGGCCGCGGCTTGCTGGCTGGGATGTGCCGGGCAGGTCGACTGACGAGTTGGTTGTCGCGATCCGTGGGACGGCCGCGAATACGCAGGCTCGGCAGGCGCTCGTTCAGCGGTTCTCTGAGTTGCATCCGGACATCCCGATTCGGTTGATCGCGATTCAGGGCGCGTCGTGGAACGATTTCTTCACGAAGATCCTCACGATGATCGCGGCCGGCACGACCCCGGATGTGGTGTATGTCGCCACCGAGGGCCTCCAGCTGTTCGCGGACCGTCTGGCGGTGCCGCTGGATGATCGGGTGCGTCGCGACGCTGGAGAGTTGACGGACTACTTCTCCGATGTCCATCCCGCCCTGGTCGAGGCGAACATGTATCAGGGGTCGCTGTTCGCGTTGCCGATCGATTGGAACGGGGCGGGGATCTTCGTTGACACCACCGTGATTGGCGCGGCAGGGCTTGAGTATCCGGAGCCGAACTGGTCGCTCGAGCAGTTTGTGGCGTCGCTGCGTGCGATCAAAGCGAAGGCGGCGCCCGGCGTGATCCCGTTCAACTGGCAGAATGGGCTGTGGGGCGGGGCGCTGCCGTGGTTGATGCTCAACGACTCGAACTTCGTCGAGGCGGAGCAGAGCTCCGGGGGTTCGTGGCTGTGGGACTCGTTCTACGCAGGTGAACCCTTTGCGGCCGGGCGTGGTGGCGGGTATCGGTGGCGGACACCGACCGCTGACGCCGATCGGTCGATCGAAGCGGTGAAGTTGCTGGGCTCGCTGGTGAACGAGCGTCTCGCGTCCCGGCCCACCGCGGGAGGTGCGAACAACACGCTGGGGTTGTTCGCATCTCATAATGTCGGCTTCACTCCAGCCGGTGGAGCGTGGGCGAGGGCGCTGTCGTTGTCCGGCATGGAGAAAGGGACCTTCGACGCGACGCTGTTTCCCCAGTGGCGGACCCACCGGCATCAGTTCGGCGGCAGCGGGTACGCGGTGATGCGTTCCTCGACGAAACAGGACGCCGCGTGGGAATGGATCAAGTTCGCCACCACCACGGAAGCGATGTCGATGGCGTTGGATACGCAGAACACGACCCCAGCGCGGCGGTCGCTGGCGAACGCCACGCGATACGCCGGGACCGGACCGGAGCATTGGCAAGTCTTCTACGGTCTGCTCGATGACACCCCTGATCCACTCCCGATTCCGGCGCCGCCGCAGCAGCCGGCGCTCGAGTCCGCTGTCATCGCCCAGATCGGCACTGCGCTCAGCGGCGACGTCGCCGGCGTCGTCCCCGCCATGCGGGTCTTGCAGCAACGCCTTGAGACCATTCTGGGAGGTGCGGCATGAACCGGTCAGTCGCCCTGTTGAAGCTCGTTTTCCTCACGCCGGCCGTGGTCGGGCTGGGTGTGTTTGCGTTCGTCCCGATCGTTGCCTCGGTCGTGCTCTCTCTGTTTCACTGGGACCTCCTGTCCGCACCGACATTCGCGGGAGCAGACAATTACGCCGCGCTGGTGCAGGACGCATCGCTGTGGAGTTCGCTCGTGAACACCCTCGGCTACGTCGTGATCGGCGTCATCGCCCAGATCGCGATCTCGCTGGGTCTCGCACTGCTGGTCGACAGTCTGCGGTGGCGGTGGGTAAAGGCGGCCACCCGGTCGGTGTTCTTCTTCCCGCTGGTGCTGTCGGCGGCGTCGGTGTCGATTTTCATGAAGTACTTCTTCGACGAGAACTTCGGCGTCGTGAACTGGTTCCTCTCCGTCCTGGGAGTCCCGGCCGTTCCGTGGTTCACCTCGCCAGTGGGCGCATATGCGCTTGTGATCATCGTTTATGTGTGGCAGAACGTCGGGTTCACGTTCCTGTTGTTCCTCGGGGGCCTCGCGCAGATCCCGGAGGACGTCCGGGAGGCGGCGATGCTCGACGGAGCCGGTCCATGGCAGCGATTCCGGTCCGTGACGATGCCGCTGCTGAGCCCGACGACGCTCACCGCGTCGGTCATGGCGATTATCAGCGGGTTCCAGATATTCGAACAGCCGTTCGTCCTCACCGCGGGCGGCCCCGGCGACAGCACGCAGTCGATGGTGATGAGCATCTACGAGAAAGGCTTCCGCGACCTCGATTTCGGCAGCGCCTCCGCCATCGGCGTTGTCCTCCTGCTGATCATCCTGCTCGTGACCGCGGTGCAGTTCCGCCTCAGCCGTCGTTTCGTCTTCTACCAGTGAGGTCCACCATGACTGCCCACGCCCCCGCCACACTCCGCCCTAACGGCCCCGCACCGGCCCGACCCCGTTCGGTACCCTCTCCAGGTCGTCTCCTCGGCAACGTCGGGAAGGCCTCTCTCCTCGTCGTCGCGTTGGTGCTGACCCTGGGGCCGGTGATCTGGACGGTGTCCACGTCCTTCCGAACCCCGGCCGAGTCCTTCACCCTGCCGCCCCAACTGTTCCCCGCGTCGCCGACGATCGACGCCTACACACAAGTGTTCGCCTCCATAGACTTCTGGATGCTGGTATACAACAGCGTGCTCGTCACGGCACTCATCACCGCCAGCCAGATGTTCAGCGCCGCGTTCGCCGGGTATGTCTTCGCACGGTACCCGTCGCGCGGGATGAGTGCAGCGTTCGCCCTCGTGCTCGTGACCTTGATGGTGCCGATCCAGGTCACTATCATTCCGGTGTTCATGATTGTGCGCGGAATGGGCCTGTCCGACACCCTTCTTGCGCTCATCATCCCCGCCATCCCCACCGCATTCGGTACTTTCCTGATGCGCCAGCACTTCCGCTCGGTCCCCGCGGAGCTCGGGGAAGCGGCGATGGTCGACGGCGCCGGGCCCTGGCGGACCTTCTTCTCGGTGTATCTGCCGTTGGGATGGCCCGCCATGGCGATCGTGGGCGTTCTGGCGTTCAACTCGCACTGGAACGAGTTCTTCCGCCCCCTCGTCCTCGAACTCAGCGAGAAGAACTTCACGCTGCCGCTCGGGCTCGTGACCTTACAAGGGAACCTCGGCACAGGAAGCGTCTCGGTCGTCCTCGCAGGAGTTGTCCTCGCCGCCCTCCCCGCCATCATCGTGTTCCTCTTCGGCCAACGCGCGCTGCGGTCCGGGCTGACGAGCGGCGCAATCAAATGACCCCCCGCCCACTCCCCGCATTCCACCCCCGCCCAGAGACAGGTTGGATGAATGACCCCAACGGGGCAATCCACATCAATGGGAGGTATCACCTCTTCTTCCAGTTCAATCCCGACGCCGTGCGCGCGGAGTCGATCCGCTGGGGACACATGAGCACACCAGACCTCATCGACTGGACCGAGCACCCCGTCGCATTGACCCCCCGTCCTGGCGAGATCGACGCTGCGGGGTGCTGGAGCGGGGTGACCTGGCGTCGCGGCGACGACGTCCACGCCTTCTACTCCGCCGTCGTCGATCGCTCCGGCCTCGCGGTCGTGGCACACGCCGTCGCGCAAGACCGCGACCTCGTGGAATGGCACGTCGATGCTGACCCTGTCGTCGGTGTCCCCATCCGATCTGGACTGCGAGGCATCCGCGACCCGTTCCTGTTCACCGCACACGGCCAGACCTGGGCCATCCAAGGAGCCGGCGACGCGAACGGCCCCGCGATCCTCCTGTACCAGGTCCGCGGCGCGCACGAATGGGTCCCGCGAGGAGAGATCCTTACAGGCATGGACCTGCCGGCTCGCTTTGGCATGGACGCTGACATCTGGGAGTGTCCTCAACTTGTGTGCCTCGGCGATCGCTGGTTGCTGATCGTCAGCAGATGGGTCAACCGCAACGGCGACCGGCGCCTCGACGGCACCGCCGCCCTCCTCGGGGACCTGGAACAGAAGGGCGAGGGCCTCGCCTTCATCCCTGACACGCCTGTTGTTCTCGACGAGAGCCCCCTGTTCTATGCCGCGCATGCCCTCGTTGAGGAAGACCGGGTGCTCCTGTGGGGATGGTGCCGAGAAGCGGGAGAACCCGGACGGGAGGACGGGTGGGCGGGCGTGCTCAGCGTGCCGCGCGAGCTCAGTCTCGAAGGTGGGCACGTGTGCATCCGGCCTGCGCGCGAACTGACCGCGCTGCGCGACGTAGACGGGGCGCAGGCACGGGTGGGCGCCACGGCACACACGGCACACCGTCGCTCTCTCCGTGCTCCGGCGGAGGTCTCTGTCGTGGCGCCGTCGGGTGGGACGCTTCGGCTGGGCCCGGGGTCGGAGTCCTGGACGGAGTTGCACCTCCGGGTGGGGGAGGAGGTGCGGATTTTTCTCGACCATTCCGTCTGTGAAGTGTTCCGCAGTCGCGGTCCCGCGATCACTCTTCGCCTCTCCGACGGAGTCGACCTTGGACTCGAGGCGCCCCCAGGAGCCCAGCTGACCACCTACAACCTGCGGGCGATCAACTATCGAAAGGATGCGCGTTGAGCAGTTCCTTCGACCTTTCCGGTGTGACCGCGTTGGTGACGGGGTCGGCGCGCGGCATCGGCCGCGCCCTCGCCGGAGGCCTCGCCGCTGCGGGAGCTCGAGTCATCGTTCATGCCACCAACTTCGACGCGGCAGAGGATGCGGCGAGCAGCGTGCATACGCAAACCGGTGCTGATGTCACTGCCTGCGCCTTCGATATCACCGATGAACCCGCAGTCACCGCCGCCATCAACCGCCTCGAAAATGAGGTTGGTGAGATCGGCGTCCTCATCAACAACGCAGGCATCCAACACCGGCAACCGCTGCTTGACATCTCTGTCGAGGATTGGCGGCGTGTGATTGACGTCAATCTGACCGGCGCGTTCATCGTCGGGCGAGGGGTCGCACGCAGAATGCTGCCCCGGGAGCGCGGGAAGATCATCAATATCTGTTCTGTCCAAAGTGAACTCGCGCGCCCGGGTATCGCACCCTATACCGCCGCGAAAGGCGGACTGCGGAACCTCACGAGGGCTATGGCAGCCGAGTGGGCTCCCGCGGGCCTCCAAGTCAATGCCATCGCCCCTGGCTACCTCCGCTCGGACATGACCGATGCCCTGTCGCAAGATCCGGCATTCAGCCAGTGGCTCCAGGGCCGCACGCCCGCTGGCCGGTGGGGAACCCCCGACGATCTGGTAGGCGCCGCCATCTGGCTATCGTCTCCGGCCAGTGCATTCGTCAATGGTCAGACGATCTTCGTCGACGGAGGGCTCACGACCGTTGTCTGAACCCACGAGCGCATTCCGCCGCCAGATCCTGCCGGAGGCCCATAGGGCGGTCCAGGTTGACGCGGCAGCGCCCTTGTATGTCGTCATGGGCGTGACGGCGGTTGGCAAATCGTCCGTCGCGGCCGCGTTGTCGGATGTCCTCACGGTGGATTGGATCGACGCAGACAATCTCCACCCGGAGCCAAACATTCGGAAGATGAGCAGTGGAATTCCGCTCCTCGATGAAGACCGATGGCCATGGCTCGACGAAGTGGGTGCTCGCCTCGCTGCAGCAAGCCGAGGAACAGGACTCATCGTCGCTTGCTCGGCGCTCCGCCGGTCATATCGCGACCGCCTCCGACTGCACGCATCCGTCGGCTTTATCCACCTCACCGGACCCGCGGACACACTACGTCGCCGTGCCCAGGAACGCACAGGTCACTTCATGCCTCCGAGTCTCCTCGACTCGCAACTGAGTATTCTCGAGCCACTCGACCAGGACGAGCGCGGCGTCACCTTCGAGATCAATGAGCCAGCCCACGCGATTGCGGAACGTGTGCGTCGCTGGATCATGAGCGACGCCGGACGCCGTCCTCCATCGACGGCTGCTATGCAACCCCGAATCACTTGAGCGGGGATTTGCCTCGGGGCTGGGGGAGATCGCCGACAGCTTCCATCGCACCGAGACCGGTGTCGTCACGATTGCGCACGGATTTCATCAGGCTCCCCTCGAAGGCAGCGGACACTATGTAGTGTGCAGAGTGTTCAGTAAAGACGCGACACAGGCGCCTCGTGTGCGCGGCCGCCCCCGCAGTGCAGAGTTGCGCAAACGCATTCTTGACGCCGGCGCTCGTGTAGTTTCCGAGACTGGGGCGGATGTCGGTTTTGAGGCGATCGCACAGGCCGCGGGGGCGAGCCGAACGACGCTTTACCGCTGGTGGTCAAGCCCGGAAGAGCTGCTTCTCGATGCGCTCCTGGATTCGGTACAATCCTCGATTGCTATCGCCCCCGACATGCCGGTACTCATGCAGCTCCGCACACATCTTGACTCGGCCGCGGCGATACTAACCGATCCGCTTACGTGGGCGCCGCTGCGCGCACTAGCTGCAGCGGCGCTATCCAAAGACGCAGCGCACGCCGCCTTTTACGAGCATTGGCTCGCGCCACGTCGGGCAGCGGCCCGGACTCTCATCGAGCGCGGCATCAGCGACGGCACCATCATTCCCGCTAACCCAGATGTGCACATCGATGTGCTCTTTGCCCCGCTCTATCACCGAGCGCTTTTCACCAACGGGGCCATCAGTGACAACCTCGTCGATGAGTTGTTGCGCATCATCGCCACACACCAGCCGTGAAGGCGTGCTCAGTTTCGCACAACGGTTCTTCTACTTGTGGTTTGACAGAAGAATCTGTTACCGTCGGCATTCGAGTCAACACGTGTTGATAGTGGTTGAGGGACTCGCGCTCTTCACCGATGGCAACGGAGGCATGGAATGAAGTTTGGATATACGAGGCGTTTGATCACCCTCGGCGTGGTCGGGGGATTGGTCGCCGGTCTGGTCGCCTGTTCCGGGAGCGGGGGTGATTCCGGCGGCAAGGTCGAGCTGGAGTTCCTGCAGAGCAAGCCGGAGGCCGTCGCGACCGTCGATGCTCTCATCGCGGAGTTCGAGGCGACCCATCCGGACATCACGGTGAAGCAGAACAGCTCACCGGATGCGTTGACGGTGCTCCAGTCCCGAATTGCGAAAGACAAGGCGCCCGACGTGGTCGCACTGAACGTCTCGGTGTACCGCAACCTCATCGACTCGCAGATCTTAACGGATCTCTCCGGAACCGCCGCGGCCGAATCCGTGACCGACGACGCGGCGACGGCCTACATGCACATGTCAGGCCAGACCGACGAGACACTCGCCCTGCCCTGGAGTGTCAACGCACAGGTCGTGCTCTACAACAAAGGCATCTACGACCAGCTCGGACTCGAGGTTCCCACCACCTGGTCGGAGATGATCTCGAACGCGGAGGCGATCAAGGCCGCGGGCCAGAACCCCTTCTTCTTCACCTGGAAGGATGCCTGGACGGCGAAGACCGTCTTCAACAGCGTCGCGGGCAGCCTGCAGCCGGCGGATTTCCTGACCGAACTGCAGGGCGGCGATTCCACGTTCGCTGATTCGTCGTTCTACTCCGAAGCCGCCGAGAAGCTCCTTGAGCTGAAGCAGTACGGCCAGACCGATCCGTTCGGCAAGGGGTACGACGACGGCAACGCTGCTTTCGCGAACGGCGAGGCCGCCATGTACGTGCAGGGAATCTGGGCGATTCCGCCGATCCTCGCGTCCAACCCGGACATCAATCTGGGTGCGTTCGTGATGCCGGTCACCGACGATCCGTCCCAGACGAAAATCTTGTCGGGCGTCGACTCGTTGATCGGCATCACCACCCAGTCGCAGCACCCCGAGGAGGCTCAAGAGTTCCTCGACTTCCTGCTCGAGCAGGAGCCCCAGGCGACGTTCACGAATGATCAGCACCTCTTCTCGGTGCGTTCGGATGTCTCGTCGGACGATCCGGTGCTCGCGCCGCTGAAGGCGGAATGGATCGACACCGGCAAGGTCGCGACCTACCCGGACGCCATGTTCACGGGATCATCCGATCTCTCCGGGGTGGTGCAGGTGTTCCTGCAGGACGGTGACGTGGACGCGTTCCTCGCCGCTCTGGATCAGGACTGGCAAGCGAACGGACTTCGCCCATAATCCCCTGCTGCCCGCTCCCACCCGGGAGCGGGCAGCGTGACCAGAAAGTCGTTCATGAAACGAACCGCTGCGCCGTTCTACTGGATCGCCATACCAGCAGCCATCCTGTTCTTCGCGTTCCACACCTTCCCGGCACTGCAGGGATTCTTCTACAGCCTGACGAACAGTCGAGGGTATGGCACGTTCGACTTCGTCGGGCTTCAGAACTACATCGACCTGTTCTCCGACCCGAGCATCCTGAACAGCTACGCATTCACGTTCAAGTTCGCCATCGTGTCCACCATCGCCGTCAACGCGCTGAGCCTGCTACTGGCGCTCGGCCTGACGGCGAACATCCGCCTCCGCGGGTTCCTCCGCAGCGTCTACTTCCTGCCCGCCGTGCTCGCCGTCGTCGTGGTGAGCTTCGTCGCGAACTTCGTCTTCTCGACCGCGCTGCCCGCCGTGGGTCAGGCCACCGGGGTGGAGGCACTGTCCACCAACATCCTCGGCAGCCAGTCACTCGCCTGGATCGGGATCGTGCTCGTGACGGTCTGGCAAGGATGCGCCGTGACGACGGTCATCTACATGTCCGGACTGCAGACGGTTCCCGAAGAGCTGTTGGAAGCCGCCACCATCGACGGAGCCAACGGATGGCAGCGATTCTGGTCGATCACCTTCCGGCTCATCGCACCGTTCGTGACGGTCAACGTCATCTTGTCGTTCAAGGGATTCCTGATGATCTTCGATCAGATCATCGCCCTGACCGGTGGCGGGCCCGGAACCTCGACACAGTCCATCTCCTTCCTCATCTATCGCAACGGGTTCACCGCGGGGGAGTTCGGCTATCAGTCGGCCAACGCGGTTATCTACTTCATCGTGATCGCCGCGCTCTCCCTGGTGCAGCTTCGCCTACTCCGTCAAAGAGAGGTCAGCGCATGACCACTTTCACCACAACAGCCACGATCCGGCGCCGCTCGAACTGGCTGCTCACAGCGCTCCTTCTCGCGGGGTCGTTCGTCATTCTCGTTCCGCTGTATCTGACGATCGTGACGGCGCTCAAGACGCCAGCCGAGATGCGCACCAACCTCTGGGGCCTGCCCACCGTGTGGCACTGGGAGAACCTGGCGACCGCCGTCTCGGTCACCGATTTCCCGCGGGCGCTCGCCAACAGCGCATTCGTCACGATTCTGACCGTCGTCCTGACGGTCTTGAGCAACTCGCTGGTCGGTTACGCCATCGCACGCAACATGCACAAGCGATCGTTCAAGTTCCTCTTCTTCTACTTCGTCTCCGCGCTGTTCATCCCGTTCCCGATCATCATGCTGCCGCTGGTCAAGCAGATGAGTATCCTGCATCTCGACAACCTCATCGGTTTGGTCGTGATGTACGTCGTGTTTAACCTGGCCTTCAACGTGCTGCTCTACACGGGGTACCTCCAGACCATCCCGAAAGAGCTCGAGGAAGCGGCCAAGATCGACGGCGCCGGCGTGTGGACCACGTATTGGCGCGTGATCTTCCCGCTGCTCATGCCGGTCAACGCGACCGTCGCGATCCTGACAGCCCTCGGAACCTGGAACGACTTCCTCGGGCCGCTCGTCATCCTGAGCGACGACTCGTCATACACGCTGCCACTGGTGCAATACGCCTTCCAGAGTCAGTTCAGCACCAACTACAACCTGGCGTTCGCCAGTTACCTGTTGGCCCTCGCGCCGATGCTGATCATCTACCTCATCGCTCAGCGGTGGATCGTCGGAGGCATCGTTCAAGGGGCGCTCAAGTAGCTCTCCTCGACGAGAACGGTGGCGGGGGATACGTCTGCATCCCTCCCGGAACGGCCCTCTGCACGGCCACGATCCGTTCGATTCACGCCGTGGTGGTGGAGGGAGCCGGTCGAGACCTGTGCACTCTGCGATTCGTCACGGCCGGCATCGACGGGTGGAGGCACGGCTACGACTCGCCGGCCGACGGTGGAATCACCATCCGGGACCTCGCCTTTCAGACCGGGGGTGCCGGGACCGACGGATCTGATTTCATCGGCGGCACGGGTGTCGCCGCGATCTTCGATCCGGATACACCGGCTCTGAGCCAGTGCCACAACCTTGATCGAGTGCTTTTCCAGGGCTACGGCGACCAGCGGTACAACTACTGGAGCCGCCTCACCTACGTCAAGGACATGCCGGCCGGGCTGAGCTGGAGCGACGTGATCGGGTATGGCAAAGCGTTCCAGCCGCTCGCGGGAGACGCCCATGTCAACGAAGCCACCCGCTCGTCCTTCTTCCGCAAGTCCGTCAACTGCACCGTCGTCGGCTACAACTACGGCTGGACCTTCGGCTACCTCGACAAGACGTCGGGCAACTCGATCGAGAGCGTCTGGCTCGACTACTGCCAGGCCTACGAGGGTGGCGGGCTGATCTACGCCCACAACGACCTCGCGGGATACATGCCGCCCAATTACCTCATCACCGGCTGCGGCTGGCAAGGCAAAGGGCCGTGCGTCGATCTCCACCGCATCCAGAACGTCAGGGTGTCTGACGGTCTGTTCGTCACCGACCGTTACACGAACCCGCGCTCGGTGATCTCCCTCTCCGACTGCCAGGACGTCTGCGTCGACAGCAACGAGTTCTTCACGATTCCCGACGCGGATGACGGCCAACACCATGGCGCGGTCACATCCAACGTGACCGGCGTCTCTGTCACCGGCTCCATCACGGAAGCGATTCGGATCATCGGATCGACCGTGACCAACTGGGCGTCGTGGAATGAAGTGTTCGCCGTCGCGGATGACGTCAATCCACGCCAGGTCTTCGAGGAGCAGACCTTCGTGCACGGCGTCGGAACCTTCGTGAACGCGATCGTGACGGATTCCTCGAACGTGCAGTCGTTCCAATCCGTGTTCGGGCAGATCAACTCCGACACGCTGACGGGGGCGGTCGACCGGAACGGACGCGTGACGGTGGATGCCGCGGTTGATGTCGTGGTCCCGGCGACGGGCTCCGGCCACATCACGTTCCCCGTGAAGCCCGGCACGGCGGGTGCGTTCTTCCACTCGATCCCACGCGTGCTGCTCTCAGCACGAACGAGCGGCAGCACGACCGCTACCGCGGCGCCCTCGGTCGGTTCGATCTCGACGTCCGGCTTCGATGTCGTGATTCCGGGCGCCACCAGCGGCGAGACCTGGACGATCCAGTGGGCGGCAAGCGGTCGATGACGACCGGGTGAGTCCGTGAGGGGAGAGTTGCGTCTACGAGCCGGCTTGGCAGCCGCAACTCTCCCCGATCACGATCCGACCCTCGAAGGTGTGAGCCGCGGGTGCGATCTCAGGATTCTCCGCCCGCGCGAGGAGATCCTCGATGGCGGCATCCGCTATCGACTCGATCGGCTGAGCGACAGCGGTGAGCGAGGGCACGAGCATGGAACTCAGGTGCGTGCCGTCGAGCGACACGATCGCCACGTCGTCGGGGACGCTGAGCCCGATGTCCTTGCATGCCCGCAGCACGCCCAACGCTTGAACGTCGGATGCGACGAAGATCGCGGTCGGCCGGTCTGCCCCGTCGACCGCTGCGAGCAGACGGTGCGCCGCTTCTCGACCGGAAGGGGCGGTGAATCCCGCATAGGCGACGAGGTCGGGGTCGGCGTCGAATCCGGCGGCGTTCTGCTGGCGGCGCCACCCGTCCACGCGCTCGAGCGAGACCGGATCGCCGGCGTTTCCCGTGATGCACCCGATCCGGCGATGGCCGTGCCATTGCAGATGCTCCACGGCGCGGACGGCCCCTGCCACGTTGTCCATGTGCACCGACGAGACGGGACTCCGGTACTCAGCTCGCACTCGGTCCAGGACGACCACAGGTATCTGGTAGGGCTCGATCAGCGCGAGGTTCCGTGCCAGGTGCGACGTCAGGAGAAGGATGCCGTCGACGCGGCGATCGACGAAGGTGCGTACGTAGTCTTGTTCGCGCGCTCGATCGTCGTCGGTGATGCCGATCAGGAGGGTGTTCCCTCGGCGATACACGCTGTTCTCGACCGCCTGGGCGAGCTCGGCGAAGAACGGGTTGCTCGGACTGGCCGTCAGCAGCCCGACGGTCTTGGTGGTCGAGCCACGAAACGCTTGAGCGATCGAGTCCGGCCGATAGTCGAGCTCGGCGATGGCCTTTTCGATCCGGGCCCGCGCGGCATCGGATACCGACCGCGGACCGCCGTTCAAGACGTAGCTGACGAGCGCCGGGGAGACGTCGGCTCGACGAGCAACGTCAGCACGTGTCGCTCTCACCAGACCCTCCTCCGCGCACAGGTTAGACGAATTCTAATTGTTCGCGCCCAGGCGTACGTCATTGCGAAAGGGATATGAGGCGTGCGTGCCTCGACGTGATGCCGCGAACGCCCCTGCCGCGACCCCCAGCGTGACGGCGTCAGGCAATGATCGCCCCATCGACAGGGCGCTGGCGAGGGCGCCGACCAACGCGTCGCCGGCCCCCGTGCTGTCGACGATCGCCATTGCAGGCGGTGCGGGAACGGCCGCTGCGCCATCGGGACCCGCGTACCAAGCACCTCGGGCGCCATGGATCACGACGACGGATCGCGCCAGACGAGTGAGAGAGTCGAGGTCGTCCACGGAACTGCCGAGATGGCCGAGAAGCTCTGCGGCTTCACGCTCGTTCACGATGAGTGGGTCCGCCGAGGCGACCACCTCAGGCAGGAGCGGAACGAACGGCGCCAGATTCAGGACGAGCCGGATGCCTGCGTGCACGGCATGACGTGCCACCTGATCGATCACCGCTGCGCCACACTCGCCCTGGAGCACCACCACGTCGGACACCGAGGCTCGCCGGCTCAACGTATGCACGACCCGTCGGCCATTGACCTGCGCGTTGGCGCCGGGCGCGACGAAGACCACCTTCTCGCCCGTGGCGGCGACGGCGACAGTCGCGCGTCCCGTTTGCGAACCGGCGATCAACTCGACGTCGACCGTGTCCACACCTTCGGCGTCGAGGACGGCCAGCGCTTCACGCCCGGCCAGATCGCGTCCGACGCTGCCGATGAAGGCCGTCCGCGCTCCCAGTCTGGCTGCGGAGATGGCCTGGTTGGCCCCTTTGCCGCCGGTGGAGATCGAGACCTCGCTGGAGACCACGGTCTGACCTGGTGCCGGTAGTTCCGTCACGGTGAACGACGTGTCGTGATTGATGGATCCGACCACGATCACGCACCCCTGCGTGCTTTCGGAATCGCTGCCCCTCATGCCCGATCGTGTCCGAGGAACAGCGCGTCCCAGAATTCCGAGAAGGCGCCGGTGTCGACCTCCACCGCTACTCGCGCGTTCGCGGGCGGCGGATTGGCTGACGAGAGGAAGTCGGCGATCGTGACGCCGCGCGTGAGTTCTGATGATGATTCAGCCCGCACGTAGGCGTCTTTCCAGATAAGGACGTCTTCGCTGATCGCTGCCACCATTGCCAAGGGGTCGTGCATAACGCACGAGTCGATGGGCGTCGCGGCGTTGGGTTGTTCTGCGTTCAGGTGGTCGATCCACGCGAGGGCGTGCTCGCCGACCAGTCGAGCAACCGGCCCTCCCGCTGACAAGGATGCGGCGTCCTCCCGGGAGAGGGTCACTTTGCTGGTGACGTCGATGCCCACGAGGCTCAGGGGAGCACCCGAGGTCAAGACCGCATCGAAGCTGTGTGGATCGGCCCAGACGTTAAATTCGCCGGGAAGATCCATCCGGTTGGTCTGCCCGAAGTAGTACCCGCCCATCACGAACACGTTGGCGATCTTTTCGGCGATGCTCGGGTCTAGACGCAACGCCAGGGCCAGATTGGTTAGCGGCCCGATGGCTACGATGGTGAGCTCGTCGGGAAACCGGTGCACGTGGTCGACGATCGCCGACGCGGCCGATGCTCGTTCCTTCTTGATGCGATGGAACTCATCCCGCTGCTCTCCGCTCAGCTGCGCGGGCCCCAGCTGATGCCGGGGCAGGACGAGCGGATGCTCGGCGCCGGCATAGATCGGCACATCGTCGAGCCCCAGCGTGCGGCCGAGTGATGCGGCGAGTGCAGTGGCTGTCTCGACGTGCGTGTTCCCGTTGACCGTCGTCACCGCGACCAGGTCGACGGCGTCGCTTGCCGCCGCCATGGCGAAGGCGACGCCGTCGTCGATTTCGGAACCCCGCTCGCCCAAGGCAAGGTCAGTGTCGAGCAAAACTTTCATGTTTCTCCTATCGGCACCTCTACACTACTATCAACACGTGTTGATGGAGAAAGGCTTATGAACCACATTTCTGAATCGTTGGTGCTCACCCCGGCGAGAGAGCAAACGGACTGGTGGCGGTCGGCCGTGATCTATCAGATCTATCCTCGCTCCTTCGCCGACCAGAACGGCGACGGAATTGGAGACCTCGTCGGCATCTCCGACCACCTCGACCACCTCAGCGACCTCGGCGTGGATGCGATCTGGCTGTCACCCTTCTACGTCTCGCCGCAGCACGATGCCGGGTACGACGTCGCCGACTACCGACACGTCGATCCAATCTTCGGCACCGATTCGGATTTCCGGAACCTGATCGCTCGTGCGCATCGCCAAGGAATCCGGGTGATCGTCGACATCGTGCCCAATCACTCGTCGAGCGAGCATCCATGGTTCGTCGAGGCCCTCGCATCCGCGAAGGGCTCCGCGGCGAGATCGCGTTACGTCTTCCGCGACGGGCGCGGAGATCAGGGTGAACTCCCGCCGAACAACTGGACGTCGATGTTCGGGGGTCCGGCCTGGACGCGCATCCCCGATGGCCAGTGGTACCTCCATCTCTTCGACAGCTCGCAACCCGATTTCAACTGGGGCGATGACGAGGTGCGGGCGGAATTCCTCGACATCCTGCGCTACTGGCTCGATGAAGGGGTCGACGGATTCCGGGTCGACGTCGCCAGCGGGCTCATCAAAGCACCCGGACTTCCCGATGCCGCAGACGGCTATGCGCCGATGTGGGATCAGGACGAGGTGCACGAGATCTATCGCGGCTGGAGATCGGTTCTCGCGGAGTACGGAGACGACCGGATTCTCATCGCAGAGGCCTGGGTCGATCCGCCGGAGCGTCAAGCCGACTATGTCCGCCCTGACGAGATGCACCAGGCCTTCTCCCCGGCGCTCATCTACACGCCCTGGGAGCCCGAGGCGATTGCTGCGGCCGTGCGGAGCAATATCGTCGCGATTTCTCGTGTCGGGGGATCACCCACGTGGGTGCTCTCGAATCACGACTTCGTGCGGCACACCTCACGGCTCGGTCTGCCGGATCGGTGGGCGACGCAGCCGAACGGAATCGGAGCAGATGACGTTCAGCCCAATCGGGCGCTGGGGTTGCGCCGGGCGCAGGCGGCGACCGTGTTCATGCTCGGCCTTCCGGGGTCGGCCTATCTCTATCAGGGCGAGGAGTTGGGGCTCCCGGAGCACACCACGCTCGATGACGACGTTCGACAGGACCCGACGTGGGCCCGCAGCGGAAACACGGTTCGAGGGCGAGACGGCTGCCGTATCCCACTGCCGTGGATAGCCGATGCCCCCGCTTTCGGCTTCTCCACTGCGACACCGTGGCTTCCGCAGCCCGAAGATTGGAGCGCGCTCTCCGCAGATCGACAGCGTGGCGTGCCGGGCTCCACCTTCGAGCTCTACAAAGCAGCAATTCGTCTACGGAAGCAACTTGGGCTCGGAACGGGTGAATTCGAACAGCTCGAATCCGGAGACGAGAACCTCCTCCTCTACAGGAATGTCGGCACCCTACTCGCACTAAACATGTCTGATGATGAAGTCGAGCTACCATATCCGCAGTTGCGCGTGCTATTCACTTCTGGTCCTGGCGCTCGAAGTCAGAGCGATCGGCTCGCCGGCTGGACTGCTGCGTGGCTTCAGCTCTGTGACTAGCGAGCTGGCACCAGACGGACCGGCGAAGAGGATAGTTCTTACCTGAATGTTCATGCATGAATCGCGGTGACGTCCCGTTGAGTGGTGGAGATTCCGGCCGGGTCGCTGGCGTCGTAGACGTGGGTGAG
>NZ_JANLCN010000017.1 GCF_024979255.1 Herbiconiux moechotypicola | reverse complement strand
GACTGCCCGCAACCGTTCACTTTTCAACCGCCACAACCGTTCAGAACTGCACCGCCACCGACAGGAGACTGAGCCATCGGCGTCCCGAATGAAAAAGCTGAGACTCATCATGCATCCGTAGTCAGCCGAACCATCGATCTTGTAGGACTTCTTGATTGCGCCGGGGATGCCATCAGGTGCGTTGACGGCCCCCTCCCCCTGACAGTCGTACTTTGACCAGCGGTATCCGATCTGAAAAGGCGACGCATCCCACGAGCCCGTCTTGGCGTTCAATGTTCCGTTCCATGGCAGGACCCCACCCGTTGGTTTCGTGATGGTGTAGTTCGGCGTCGGAATGAGCGCGATCGGATCGGAACTGATGGTGTGGTTGGCGTATCCGGAATCTGGCCCTGAGACAACGACACGCAGGGTGGGACTTGGTGTGAGGTAGTCATCCCATACTGGCGTATAGGTCTGTGCCGTTGCGCCTGCGATTGGCTGGTTCCCTCGATACCACTGATAGGTCACCGGGATGGACTCAGCTGCCCAGGCGCCGATCTTTGCGGTGAGCAACTTGTTCGCACCGAAGGGGCTGCCTCCGATTGTCGGCCTTGGGCCGTTGATGGAGTTCATCACCTTCGCCATCTCGGCGCCACTCTTGTCAAGATTGCGACCGTACTGCTCGTGGATGCTCTTCCCGATCGCCACCTGTGCGAGAGCCGCAGGAACAAATGCTGGCCCAAGGAGCGACGTGTTCGCCACATCGCACACGGGATCATAAGCCAGGCAATATTCAATCGTCTTCATCCGCGTCGCTTTCGGAATACTGCCGAACTGGACACCGAGCCCGTACAGCAGGCCGCCGACCTTCGCCGGGTTGCCGAATGTGACAGCGTTCGCGTGATTCTTGTGACGGGAGGGGTCTGCGATCAACACGACACCGACGAGCTTCTCTACGTCACCAAAAGTCAGAAGTGCAGAATGAACGACGCCTGCACCTGCCGAGTATCCCGCCAGCACCAGCTTCTCTGACGGGCACCTCTGCTGCGAGTCAGCGATCACATCTTCGATCTTGCGACGGCCCTCGGCCATCGAATCGAAGTATATATTAGTGCCGTCCCGGACGTCATTGGCGGCCTGCTCTGTCGGAGGAGCAGGATAATCGACGGCAAGCTGCCGAACTCGCACATCCGTTCGCAACGTTGAAACGAAACCATCCCGTACCTTCGCGACCATGTGCCCGTAGCCATCGAAAGTGTCGTAACTCTCTCCAGATCCGCGTGCTCCGATGAAGAGCACATCCGCACACGGCGACACGGTCGCCTCCGTTGCTGTCATCGGAGGCGACACTTTCGACGACGCAGCTGTTGCAGACTGCGGAATCTGGACAATCAACACAGCGATCAGGCCGGCCACTGAAATTGCCGCGCCGAGCGTTTTCTTCGACATCCCCATCATCGTTCGGTTCATCTTCAACCCCCAACGGAAGACTACGGACCGATCGCTGATCCCTGCATCTCCCCATTGGGGGGCCACATCTGTCGAACAATGAGGTGTCTTGTTATCGCGCTCGGTCGCGAAGTACGCGTTGTTTGTGATCTGACAGCCATCCATCGATGCGATGTCAACATCGCTGGTGCACACCGGGTTGTAGATGTTGCGGGAAGAGTAGCAGCCCGAGGTATCAGCAATCCCCGCCGCGCGAATGTGCCTCATCGCACAATCGCCGAGCGAAGCGGGGGGGGGTCCGTGTGACACCCTCTATGACGAGATCACTGCTCTTCTCGCGCGGGCGTGGAAAACGGACTGATTAGAGTCTTGCTCACCGGACTGTACATCACGGAGACGTCATGCTTTCCCACGATGTTGAAGGGAGAGTGCTTCCACTCTTTCTGACGAAGCGACTGCGTCGTGCCAGCAGGAAGATCCTGGCATGGCCATCGGATCGACTCTTTCACCGTCGGTGCGAGATATGGGAAATCATCCCTAGGGGGGTTGTCCTTAGTGAAGGCGACGCGCTGGCCGGGAAAGAAGATCACGCTCTCGAAGAGAAGAATGCCGAGCGGTTCGACGCTGCTGAGAACGTGACTATTCCACTCCTTTGGCCAATTGGGCGCCAGGAGCTTCGGAGGCGTGGTGGTATTGAGCGGATCGACAATTCCGACTCTAACGCTCGCTTCGGGCAGGTCGGATCCCTCGGAGTCGAGCATTCGCATCACCATAGCGCGGTCACGCTCATAGGATTCGTCAGTCTTCGGCTCCGGTCCCTCGATGTAGAAGGTCTCGGTGCGGAGAAGGTTGTACAGCAGATCAGTCTTCACGCGCCAGCGGGCCACAACTAGCTGTTCCTCACGAGTCAGCACTCCTGGAGTCCGGTTCATCATGTGCTTTAGAACCTTCGACGCAGGCGTGTCGAACACTCGGCTCAGCTCGTTGTTGCACCGTTCACAGATATGGATGACTACTCGCGGTGGGAAGCCCGTCGGATTCGTTGACTTGTCCGCAAGAAACTTACGAAGCCAGGAGTTGAACACGTCTTCTTTAGTCATGTCCACGCCTGGCGTGAGGCACAGCGGGCACCTCTCGGGCTCGGTATCATGAAACAGCGCTGGCTTCAGATTGCCACCCACAGGCTGCTCCGACTGATGTGCCACCTTTACCGCTCCCCGTGATCGATGTGCGAGAACGCTAGCGGCACACCAATCAGGCACGCGAAATGCCAAACGCCGGCCCTATCTGCAGGCTCTTTCTGCCGACGCGAGCTGAGTTTCGCAAGTGGATCACCACCGACCGCTGTTGATGCGTTCTTCGAGCCACCAGTGCGGGGGAAGGGCCAACCAGCCGTCCGCTCGAGCAGTGCCCAGATACAGGTGCGACGGGCGGCCATTGATTGTGCAAACCGGTCCAAGAACTTGGCTTCTCCGCTATTCGTCGAGTCCCACCGCGTTGGAGTGGAGCATGATGCCGTTGACTATGAGCGTGTATTCGAGCACTGCTCCGTAAACGCTGTTGGGGATCAGATTGGCGTCAAGGGTGACCGTGTAGGCCTCTCCGGCGGCCATCCTTCGCCCGGAGATGCTCAGGGACGAGGGATTCTGTCGTTCGGTCACGGTTGGCCAGCCCCCGGGTACCTGAGAGGCTGTGAAGGTCGTCTGGCCGCGACGGAAGATGCTGAAGGTGACGCCACCCTGGGTTTCGTAGGCGCTGTCGTTGAATACGGTGAACGTCACCTCCTGCTGACCATAAAGGAGCGGATACGTGGTGATCGCAACTACGACGTCCTCTGTCACGCTCGCCGCTACCAACGGTGTGCCGACCGTGACGGCGATGACAGGCAACGACCATGCAGCTGCTGAGATTACGGTGCGGCGCTGCACCTGCTTTGGAGGCTCCATGCAGCGAATACTAGGACTAAGCAACACCTGTGTGGAAGTCCCAGTGGCAAATCCAAGCGGGAGCGCTCAACTGTAGAGACCGTGGCCGAGGTGTCATCGCTCAGGTCCTCACACGCGTTCTCTCACAAGCGAGACCGCCGCCACGGCCGCGCCGAATACACCGCCCCCGCGACGACGGTGCCGAGCGCGGCGCCGAAGGAGTTCGCGACCACGTCTTCGTAGGTCGCGAAGCGCTCGGGGAGGAAGAAGTATTGCAGCAACTCGATCGAGGTCGAGAACCCGATCCCGACCACGAGCGCGATCCACCACCAGTGCGGCCCGAGCGTCAGGCCGAGCAGCACCCCCAGCGGCACGAACATCGCGACGTTCGCGGCGAACTCCACCTCCGAGTAGCCGATCGAGCGCGGTAGTCCGTGATCGTGCAGCACCGACAGAAAGCGCAGCAGGTCCCCCCGCGACCCGGAGTCCACCGGCGTGGGCCAGAACACCACGTAGGCCACCCCGAGCACATAGAGCGCGAGCAGGATGCCGGCGACGAGCTGCAGTTTGGGCGATCTGGTCAGAGCGTTCCTCCTCAGTGGAACCTCGACCCTATCCAGTCCCGAGCATCCGACCCTGGGTTCTCTCCGAGTGTCGGACGCACGTCAGGGATGGGGACCCAGAACAGGTGACACTCAGCTCTGGGGCCCGAGCGCGCCCAGCACGATGTCTCGCAGCACCTCCACCTCGGGCGAGGCGTAGGTGTAGTCGTAGAACCAGTAGCCGCTGTCGAAGAGGTCGTGCATCGAGCCGTACCAGTCCGTCTCCATCGAGTTCGCCTCGCCCGCGTAGGCGTATGACGTGCCCGTGCCGCTCGGGGTGGCCGTGAACCCGAACGTGGCGAGATCGGCCTCCTTGGCCGCCCGAGTGGCGTCGTCGATGGCGGCGTATCCCCAGCCGCCGGCGCAGCCGTCGAGGCAGTCCGAGGCGATCGAGCAGTGCAGGCCCTCGAGCGGGATGCGCTCACCGGTCGTGCTCCCGATCATGACGAGGGAGGGCGATCCTGACTGGATGGACTGCCCCTCGGCCGCGGTCTTCGAGATGCGCGACGACGGCACCAGGGAGTCGCAGTCGAGCGTGTCGGCGGTGCGCGCCGTGACCAGCCGCTCCACGACCGCCGTGCCGGGATCCGAACACGGCAGCCCCGCATCCTCATCGGCCCTGGTGCGCACTCTCTCCACCACCACGAACCCGCCCTGCCCCGGGGTGACGCTCTCGGCGAGAGTGCCGCAGCGGCTGCCCGACGAGATCGAACCCGGTTGCTGCACGGGAACGCCGTCGGCGCCGGTGAGCCAGAGGTACCACTCGTGGAACGCCCAGGTGTCGCCCGTGAGCGACACCGACACGGCGGCATCCTCGACGCCGTCGCCGTTCGCGTCGCCGTACACGATCTCGCCGAGGCTCAGCGTGCCGTTCGCGGTGGCCGCGGTGCCGTCGATGAGGGCCGCCGCGCTCGGTGCCACCATGAGCTGGTGCCAGGTGGTGTTGCCGAAATCGAAGTCCCGGATGCTCGGGGCGGCTTCAGCGGCCGACGTCGAGTCGGTCGCGGTGCCATCCGGTGCATCGTCGGGTGCGGGCGCACCCGTGGAGCAGGCCGCGACTGTGATCAGTACGGCGGCCGACGCGAGGGAAGCGAGCAGGAGGCGCCGCATCACTTCGCCTTCACCGTCACCGCGGCGCTCGACTTCTTCACCGTGGCGTAACCGGCCTTCGAGCCCACCACGACGACGGTGAGCTTCTTGCCCACGTCGGCGGTGGCGGCCTTGTAGGTCGACTTCGTCGCGCCCGAGATGGTGACGCCGTTGCGGAACCACTGGTAGCGCAACGCCACCGACGCGGGCGACCACGTGCCCGGCTGAGCCGTGAGCGTGCTGCCCACCTTCGGGGTGCCCGAGATCTTCGGGGTGGGCGTGGCGGTCAGGGTGCCGAGCGGGATCGCGAGCTTCGCGCTGGTCTTGCTCGCGGTGGCGTAGCCGGCCTTCTTGCCCGTGACCGTCACCGTGATCGTGGTTCCCGCATCCGCCGTCGTGAGCTTGTAGGTCGACTTCGTCGCACCGGTGATCGCCTTGCCGTTGCGGCTCCACTGGTAGGTGAGTGAGACCGGCGCGGGCGACCAGGTGCCCGGCTGTGCCGTGAGAGTGCTGCCGGCTTTCGCGGTGCCCGAGATCTTCGGGGTGGGTGTGGCGCTGAGGGCCGGAACCGGGATCGCGAGCTTCGCGCTCGTCTTCGTCACGGTGGTGAAGCCGGCTTTGCGGCCCGTGACCGTGACGGTGATCGCGGTGCCCACATCCGTGGTCGTGAGCGTGTAGCTTGACTTCGTCGCGCCCGAGATGGGCTTGCCGCCCCTCAGCCACTGGTAGGTCAGCGTGACAGGTGCGGGCGTCCAGGTGCCGGTGGTGACGGTGAGGGTGCTGCCCGCCTTCGTGGTGCCCTTGACCGTGGGGGTCGGGGTGGCGGTGAGGGTGCCGGGGGCGACGGTGACGGCCGCGCTCGTCTTCGTCGAGGTGGTGTAGCCCGACTTCTTGCCCGTGACCGACACGGTCAGCTTGGCACCCGCATCCGACGCCGTGGCCGTGTACGTCGGCTTGGTGGCTCCTGAGATCGGTTTGCCGCCCCGCAACCACTGGTAGCTGAGAGTGGGTGACGGGTTCCAGGTGCCGGGCTTCGCGGTGAGGGTGCTGCCCACCTTCGCGGTGCCGGAGATCGTGGGGGTGGGGGTCGCCTTCCACGGGTAGGAGACGGTGAGACTGTACGGCTTGCCCCAGCTCGACCAGTTCTGCCGCGCGAAGACCGTGATGACGGAGCGGCCACGGGGCAGCTCGATGGTCTGGCCGCGCAGCCACTGGCCGTTCGCTCCGCCGAATTCGGTACCGGAGAACGTGTGGGAAAAGAGCTGCGCGCCGGTGGGGCCTGTGACCCAGAACTCGTAGACGCTTCCACCAGCCAGGCCGGCGGGATAGCGGAAGTCGAGCGTGACCCGGCCGGAGGCGGGGAGGTCGACGGCATAGTAGTCGTGGTCGTAGGAGCGGTGGATGAGGCTCGAACCCGTGACGGTGGTGGCGAGGGGGAGCGCGTCGGCGGAATTCGAGGTGTCGTTGAATTCCGTCTCGACCGCGCCGGGCGTGTTGGTGAGCGTGAGCGAGTAGGGCTTGCCCCAACTGGCCCAGCTGTTACGGGCGAAGATCTGCACGTAGTAGCGGCCCTTGGCCACGAAGGTGGCCTGGTCGCGCAGGAAGCTGCCGTCGGAGTCGAAGCCGTCGAGATCGTAGCTGTAGAGGTAGTTCTGCGCGTCGTCGAGGACGGCGAGGGAGTAGGCGGAGCCGCCCCCGAGATTCTTGTCGAAGCGGAAATCGATGCCCAGGCGGCCGGCGGTCGTGACGTCGACCGCGTAGTAGTCGTAGTCGTACGAGCCGTGGGCGAGCGAGGAGCCCGCGAGCGTCTTGCCGAGCGGCAGAGCGTCGGCCGAGCCGCGATTGTTGTTCAGCTCGGTCTCGACCAGCCCGGGCGTCACCTGCGCGGCGAGGGTGTACGGCTTGGACCAGCTCGCCCAGGTGTTGCGGCCGTAGATCTGCACGTAGTAGCGGCCCTTGGCCGCGTAAGTGGCCTGGTCGCGCAGGAAGCTGCCGTCGGAGTCGAAGCCGTCGAGGTCGTAGCTGTAGAGGTAGTTCTGCGAACTGTCGTACACGGTGAGGCCGTAGGCGGAGCCGCCCCCGAGGTCTCCGTCGAAACGGAAGTCGAGAGTGAGGCGGCCGGCGGCAGGGGCGTCGAGGGCGTAGTAGTCATAGTCGTAGGTGCTGTGCACCAGCGACGAACCGCCGAGCGTCTTGCCGAGCGGCAGGGCGTCGGCCGACGAGGTGTTGCTGTTGAACTCCGTCTCGACCAGACCGGGGGAGTTCCTCGCGGTCAGGGTGTAGGTCTTTCCCCAGCTCGCCCAGGTGTTGCGTGCGCTCAACTGCACGTAATAGCGGCCTTGAGCGAGGAAGGTCGCCTGGTCGCGCAGGAAGCTGCCGTCGAACTGGTAGCCGTCGAGCGTGTAGTCGTAGAGGTAGTTGCGTGCGTCGTCGAGCACGGTGAGCGTGTAGGCGCTGCCGGCACCGAGATTCTCATCGAACCGGAGATCGAGGGTGAGGCGGCCGTCGGCGGGGATGTCGAGGGCGTAGTAGTCGTACTCGTAGGTGCGGCCGGCGGTGAAGACGGAGCCCGTGACGGTGTCGCCGAGCGGGAGGGCGGTGGCGGTGATGGGGGTGTCGTTGGGTTCGATCTCGGTGCGGGTGGCGAGGGGGGTGACGGGGGCGCCGGGGGTGCGGGTGGGGGTGGGTGTGGGACTGGCTGTGGGAGCGGTTGTCGGGGCCGGCGTCGGCGTCAGGGTCGGGGTCGGCGTCGCGGTCGGCGTAGCGGTGGCAGAGGGCACGGGCTCAGGAGCGGGTGCCGGGGTGGCTGCGTTGGCGGGCGTGGCGAGGGTGAGGATGAGGGCGGCCGTGGTGGCCAGCGCCGTCGCGGTGAGGCGGGCGGTGCGGAGCGGGCGGCGCGAACGGGGGGCGGGGCTCATGACGGGTCCTCTGCGGATGGCCGCGGAGACGCGGCACAGGGCGGAGGGAGCCCGGGCGATCGTGGGTGGCGACCGCATCGCTCGACTGCTCCCCCCAGGCGTCGAGCGACGCAGCCAGGATGGCAGGAGACCACAGTCGTCGCACAGTCCCCGTCAGGGGGTCATCCGCCGCTCAGGCGTTCAAGAGAGCTGCCAGTCAGTCGTCGGCGAGTCCGTCGAGGTCGCGGCTGCGCGGCTGAACCACGGGCATCTCGTCGATGCCGCCCGAGAGCCGGGCGATGGCCGCCTCGGCGTCGTAGGCCGGATCGGGCACGATGAACGCGGTGATGATGGCGTGGTACGACAGGCCCGCCAGCGACACCTCGGCTGGGCGGCCCTCGTTGTCGACGTCGTAGCGCGCCTCCACCAGGTCGGGGATGGTGGTGCGGGCGATGCCGAGGCCCTCGATGATGGCGGCGGCGGCCACGACGAGCGGGCGGTAGTCGTCGTTGAGGTCGGGGCGGAGGCGGTACCCCACCGCGGGCACGATGTTGCGGTAGAACACCTCCATCTGGTCGAGGAAGGCGAGCTCGCTGGCGCGCAGAGCGCCGATGATGCGCTCCCGCAGGCGGGCGTCGGGGTAGGAGTTCGCGGTCGACGACAGGGCCACGTAGGTGCGCCACTGCACCGACGAGGTGACCGACTCGAAGTTCTGCTCGGCGGCCAGGCCGATGACGTCGACGAGGATGCGGCGACGGCCCTCCGGGGTGCGCAGTTCGTCGGCGCGGAAGCCGAGATATTCCCACGTGGCTATGAGTGATTCCTCGTCGGCGCGACCGGGGGAGACCTGGTTCGCGACCTCGCCGAGGAGCTCGTTGTAGAAGTCGTCCTTCGACTCCCAGATGCGGTTCACGGCGTTGCGGGAGACACCTGCCTCGCGCACCAGCTCGTCGAGTTCGAGGTGGCTGAAGCCGGCCGTCAGGCCGTCGGCCGCGACATGCTCGAGGGCCGCGTTCAGAAGGGCAGAACGCTCCTCGTCTTTGGGCACGCGCACACGTGGCGTCGGCGACTTCGCCCAGTTGGTCTCAGACATACATGCCCCTCTCGACACTATCTTGGGACAAGGCGTCCCAAGTTGCAAACGACTAGCCGCGCTTCTATGCTCGGGTCAACGGCAGGGCTCGTCAGGAGGACGCGCCGGAGGCCCCATCTACCCTTGAAAACGGAGGATCGCGAGTGCTCCGGAATGTCGCGCGCAAGGGCCTGAAAACGAGAACTCCGGCCACGAGAAAGCCGTGCGGTGTCGAGGATTGATCGCACCGTCTCCAATGCTGCGGTCATCCCCGTCGTCTCCGAGTCACCCGCGTTCGCATCCGAACCCGAAGCACGCCTCGCCACGGGCATCATCGGCGTCAACGGCGTAGCCCGTCCTGGCTTCGAGGCCGTCTACCGCGAGCACTTCGAGTTCCGTCGTCGTGTCTACGTGGAGCAGACCGGCCAGCTCGACCCCGCCGACCTGTCCGACGACGGCCTCGACCGTGATGACGACGATTCCCGCTCGGTCACGTTTGCCGTGCTCGAGAACGCGCCGGAGGGTGTGCGCATCGTGGGGGTCGCCCGCACCATCATCAAGGGAGCCGACGGCGAAGACCGCCCCCTCCCGGTGGAAGACTTCTGTCCCGAGCTCTTCGCCGAGCATCCGCTGGCCCCGGGCAGCGTCGAGGTGTCGCGCATGATCTCCCGGCACGAGCGGGTGGCGATGCAGGAGCTCGTGCAATGGCACCTGTTCGCCCTCATGTCGTCGTACTTCTCGTCGCACGATGTGGGGCGCACCTTCGCCATCATCGAGCCGTGGCTCGAGCGGCACCTCGCCGGCGTGCTCGCCATCGACCGCATCGGAGAGCCCCGCTACATCGAGCACTACCTCGACTACAACCTGCCGGTCGAGTTCGACCTCGCCGGCTCGGCGGCGCGCATCACCGAGCGCAACGCCACCATCCTCGGCCAGCTCGCTGCCGCCGACGGAGAGCTGGAGTACTTCGGTCGCATCCCCCGCCAGCAGCGCGAGGCGGCGGCGTCCGACGCCGAGGCGGCAGCCGACACCGAGCTCGAGACCGCTGAGCCCGAGAGCGTCACCGAGGGCGGATGAAGTCCGTCGACTCCCCGGAGTTCTCGCGCAACTACGGCTTCTGGAGCGAAGCCGAGCAGCAGGCGCTGATCTCCTCGCGAGTCGCCATCGCCGGGGTCGGGGGAGTGGGTTTCCAGGTCGGCACGAAGCTCGCGCGCATGGGCGTGTCGAGCTTCAGCATCGCCGATCCCGAAGACTTCGAGCCGCAGAACGCCAACCGCGTCCCCGGCGCCACCACGGCGACCTACGGCCGGTCGAAGGCCGACGTGTTCCGCGAGCAGGTGCGCGAGATCAACCCGCGCGCGGTGGTGCACGTCTACCGCGACGGCGTGACCGTCGACAACGTCGACGAGTTCCTGGCCGGGGCCACGCTCGTGTTCGACGAGTCGGAGACGACGCATCCCGAGATCGGCACCACCATCGCCCGCACCGCGCGCCGGCTCGGCATCCCCGACGTGCTCGTGGTGAACGTGGGCTTCGCCGCTCAGGTGACGGCGTTCCATCCGCGCAGCCACCACACCTTCGAGCGGTTCATGGGCCTGTCGGAGACGGCGCCCCTCGACGAGATCGCCCGGGCGAAGGTCGACTTCACCCGGTTCCTTCCTTATATACCGCCGTACAGCGATCTGCGGGGCCTCATCGCGATGACGACGGATGCGCCCGACGGGTCGAGCGTGTCGCTCCCGTCGATCTCACCGGGAGTCGACCTCGCGAGCGCCATCGGCACCACGCAGGCCTTCCTGCATCTCACGGCGGCGGCCGGCATCGTGAATCGCCGAGTGCGCCCTGTGTGGGCACCGCGGTTGGCGCTGCTCGACGCGTACACGATGAAGGGCCGCACGATCCGCGCCGGACGGGCCGCGCACCTCCGTAGCGTGATCGTCGCCGCGCTACGCGACCGCCTGGGCCGCAACCCCAAGGGCTCCTACACCCACGACGACATCGCCCGCCGCTCCACGCGCTGAATGGGGATGCTGCGCGGGAACGGCGGGCGATGAACGGATGCTCGGGTGAGCAGCTGGATCAGCCCTCGTCGGGGTCGAAGGTGTAGGTGAGGCCCACGGCGCCGATGCCGGCCTGGGCGACCGCGAGGTTCACGGCCACGCTCACGTAGTCCGAGTCGGCGCCAGACCACGAAGCGGTGCCGGTGGGGATGGTGCCGCTCGAGATGGCGGCGTGCTGGAAGCGCGCGGTGCCGTTGCGGTCGGAGAGTCGGGTCCAGCCGAGGCTCGTCCAGGAGGCGTTGTCGACGGTGAGGGGGAAGTTCGGGCTGTCGCCGAACAGCGAGAGCGCCACCGTGATGTTGCCGGTGGTGAGTCCGCTGCCGTCGGGGTCGTAAGTGACGGCACCCGCGCTGTAGTTGACGGTGCGCACGCCGCCGGCGAACGACGCGTTGAGCGCGCCGCTGATCGCGGCGGCCGGCTCCGACACCGGACCGGTCGAGGCGGCGGCCAGCGGGGTGGCGACCGCGAGGGCGATCACCGGCGCGGCCCAAGCGGCGCCGACGGCCACCTGGCGGCGGGTGAGGGTGTGCTTCTCGGCGGTGACCGGGGAATCGGTGACCGGAGAGACCGGGGTCTGGTTCAGTTCGTCCATGGACGCGCTCCTCCTGTGCGTGTCGCGACCTCGGCGTGTGCACAGAGGATCGGCGATGACGGGAACCGGAGGCGGGTCACCCCCGGGTGAGAGAACTCTCATGATCAGCCTGGTGGGCACGCGGCGGCGCTCTGGCCGCGAGCATCCGTTTTCACCCGGCCTTTCACCCTCACCAGATGGCGACGACCTCCACCTGGAACGGCTGGTAGCCGGGGAGCGTGATGTACATGATGAACTCGTACGGCGGGTCGGCGGCGCTGCTGCCGAAGTCGAAGAAGAAGAACTCCTGGTCGATCTCGTAGAAGAGGTTGCTCACCGAGATCGAGTCGTCGTCGAAGGTGATGTACTCGGCGAAGATCTCGGGCCCGGGAGGGTCGCTCACGCGCGCTTCGAAGTGGCCGCGGTTGTTGTCGCGCTCCCACCACAGCTCGGTCTGGGCCACGTAGGGTCGGGTGTCTCCACTGGCGGCGGCGTGGGGTGCGGCCGCCGCGAGTGCGACGACGGGCACCGTCCACGCGGCGGTGAGCACCGCCCGGCGTGACGGTGCGTTGGACTCGGTGTGCTCGGCCGACAAGGTCATCCCCACGATCTGTCGCTGCGCGATCCTCCCCATGAGATTCGCTGGAACCCCCTCAGCCTAACCGAGCCCGTGCACCGCTTCCGCCCATCCGGATGCTTTAATGGAGTGATCAATCCAGAATGAGGGGGCCATCGGGATGCGCAACCGGAGTCACGAAGAGCGCCCACGCATCGGTGTGCTGCTCTTCGACGGCGTGAAGATGCTCGACTTCGTGGGGCCGGCCGAGGTCTTCCTGGAGGCGGGGCAGCGCTCGGGTGGCTACGAGATCGTCATGATCTCGCCCGACGGGCGCGAGGTGACGAGCTCGATGGGGGTGCGTGTCGGCGTGCAGGCCTCGGCCGCAGACGCGGGCCGTCTCGACACCCTCATCGTGCCGGGCACCGAGGCGCCGCTCAGCGTGTTCGCCGACGCCCGCGTGGTGGAGGCGATCCGGATGCTCGACGGCCGCTCCCGCCGCACGGCCGCCATCTGCACGGGCGCCTTCGGCGTCGCCGCGGCGGGCCTGCTCGACGGCCGCCGTGCCACCACCCACTGGAAGTTCACCGACGAACTCGCCGCCGCGCATCCGTCGATCACGGTCGAGGCCGAAGCGATCTTCACCATCGACGGCCGCATCTCGACGTCGGCCGGTGTCGCGGCGGGCATCGACCTCGCCCTAGCCTTGGTCGAAGACGACCACGGGCCCGAGATCGCCCGCTCGGTGGCGCAGTTGCTGCTGGTCTACATGAAGCGATCGGGCAACCAGTCGCAGTTCTCGGCGTCGCTGCGGGGCAGGCCGCTGCGCACCTCGCTCGTGAAACGCATCACGGAGGTGATCGACGCCGACCCAGCGCGGCCGCACACCGCAGCGGCGCTCGCCGCCGAGGTCAACGTGAGCGTGCGGCACCTCACACGGGTGATGCGCGACGAACTGCAGACCACGCCTCGGGAGTATGTCACCTCCATGCGCCTCGACCTCGCCGTGTCGTACCTCGATTCCGGGTCGAGCGTGACCGAGGCCGCTCAGCGGGCGGGCTTCGGGTCGCCGATCGCCTTCCGCCGCGCTTTCGGGTCGCGGTTCACGCTGACGCCGTCGGAGTACCAGCGGCGGTTCCAGTCCACCAGGCGTCACTCGGCCAGATAGGCGAGAATGTCGGCGTCGAGCGCCTTCTGATAATCGCCGGCGATGCCGTGCGGCGCGCCGGGGTACACCTTGAGGGTGCCGTTCTTCACGAGGGTGATGGTCTTCTCGGCGGCCGCCGCGATCGGCACGATCTGGTCGTCGTCGCCGTGCGCGATCAGGATGGGCACGTCGAGCGAGGTGAGATCGTCGGTGAAGTCGGTCTCCGAGAACGCCTTCACGCAGTCGTAGGCCGCCGCGAGGTTCACCAGCATGCCCTGGCGCCAGAAGTCGTCCGCGGCCCCCTGCGACACAGTCGCGCCCTCACGGTTCGCGCCGAAGAAGGGCGCCGCCAGGTCGCGGTAGAACTGCGACGCGTCGTCGAGCACGCCCTCGCGAATGGCGTCGAAGGCCTCGATCGGAGTGCCCTCGGGGTTCGACTCCGACCTCACCATGACGGGCGGTACCGCTCCCGCGGTGAGCAGCTTCTTCACGCGGCCGGCACCGTGCCGCGCGGCGTAGCGCACCACCTCGCCGCCGCCGGTGGAGTGGCCGATGAGCACGACGTCGTGCAGATCGAGGTGCTCGATGAGCTCGGCGAGGTCGCGGGCGTAGGTGTCCATGTCGTTGCCGGCATAGGTCTTCGACGATCGGCCGTGGCCCCGGCGGTCGTGCGCGATGGCGCGGTAGCCGGCGTCGGCGATGAGCTTCACTTCCCGCTGCCAGGCGTCTGACGACAGCGGCCAGCCGTGGCTGAGCACGACCGGCGAACCCGCGCCCTGGTCGATGTAGTAGATCTCGGTTCCGTCGGAGGTGGTGAAGTACGGCATCGTGTCTCTCCAGTGGGCGCTGCGAACGGGACACGCTCATCATCGGCCCGGGGGAGTGCCGGTGTCGTATCCCTGCTCCAGCCCCTCTCGGCCGGTCGCGGGTCTGCCGTTCAGGCGGCGCCGAGCAGCGCCGACATGCGGCTCGAGGTGTGTGCCAGTGCGCGCAGCCGTTCGGCCGGCACCCCGAGCCTGCTGAGGTTCACCAGTCCCTGCGAGACCAGCAGGATGTGCGCGCTCAGCACCTGCACCTCGGCCGGCTCGAGATCGAGCTCGCCGTCGGCGACGGCGCTCTGCACCCGGGTGCCGATGCTGTGCTCCATCCGGTCGTTGGCGCGGGCGCCGATCGCCACCACCTCGGGGTGCTTCGCTCCCAGCTCGGTCAGGCTGTTGAGCATGAGGCACCCGCGCAGGTCGTCGTAGGAGGTGCAGTCGGCCACGATCACGTCGAGGAAGTGGGCCACGGCCTCCTCGAACGACCCCTCGGCCTCGTGAGCGGCGTGCTCGACGAGCTCGATGCGGTGATCGCAGTAGCGGCCGAACACGGCCAGGAACAGTCCGAGCTTGCTGCCGTAGGCGGCGTAGATGCTGCCGTTGCCGACTCCGGATGCGGCCGCGATGTCTTCGAGGCGGGTGTCGCCGTAGCCGTTGGTCCAGAACTGCTCCTGGGCTCGGTCGAGCAGCGCCGTCTCGTCGAAGCTGCGCCGTCGTCCCATGCGACCACGCTACTCGTCGGCGCGCCGCGGGAGAAATGGGAGGAGCAGACACGAACCGACGGCAGAGATGAGGTATCCTCGCCCGGTGTCCTTCGTTGTTGCCGCCACACGCATCCGGAGTCTCGACGTGGTGCGCGGGGTGATGCTCGTGGCGAGTGTGGTCAGCGACACGCTCCTCGTTCAGAAGGAATGGTTCGGGCACACGGTGTGGGAGGGTGTGCACCCGCTCGACCTGGTGTTCCCCGTGTTCGTCACGCTCACCGGATGCGGGCTGGCGTTCGCGATGCATCGCCGGGTGCCGGCGTGGCCGATGACGCGCCGGGTGCTGGTGCTCGTGCTGGCTGGGCTGCTGTACAACGCGATCGCGATGAACTCGTGGAGCCTGGGCGACTGGTGGCTGACCGGCGTGCTGCAGCTCTATGCCGGGGTCGTGGCCGTGCTCGCCCTGCTGCACCTGGTGACCCGCCGATGGTGGGGCTGGGCGATCGTGACGGTCGTGCTCGGGGCGGCGGATGCGACGCTCCAGGGTGTGTGGGCGACCGGCTGCGCAGGCGGTGTGCTCTCCCCGGAGTGCAATCCCTCCGGGGCGATCGATCCGTTCGTGTTCGGGGTCGCCCACGTGTACCACCAGGGCGCGTTCGGGCATGATCCGGTGGGGCTGGTGGCACTGCTCGGGGCGTTGGTGAGTGCGTCGGCCGGGGCGACCGCGGGGCACCTGATGCTGTGGCTGCGGGAGCGTCGGGATGCGCGGGGAGGCCGGGTGGCGGGGCCCGTCGCCGATCTTCCGTCGTTGCTCGGAGCGGCGTGCGCGATGGCCCTACTCGGATGGGTGCTGGTGACGGCCCCTGAAGCGGTGTGGTCGGTGCACCCTCTCGTGATGAAGAGGCTCTGGACCCCGCCGTTCGCGCTCTGGGTGGCGGCCGGCACCGTCGTCGCGCTCGGCGTTGCGCACGTGATCGTCGACCGCCCGCGGCTGTCGGCGCCGCTGCGGGCGCTGGTCTGGCCGCTGGAGGCGCTGGGGCGCAACTCGCTGCTGGTCTACTTCGGGTCGCACGCGCTCATGAGCGTGCTCACGCGCCCTCTGGAGGGCGGTGGCACGGCGGCGGTGAGACTCGCCGAGATCGTGGCGGTTACCGGCGATCCTCAGCTGGGCCTGAGCATCCTGATGCTCGGGTTCTGGCTCGCCGTCGCGTGCGTGTTCCGGTGGCGCGGGTGGTACCTGCGACCGTAAGGGTGTTCAGACCGCGATGCGCTGCAGGGGGCCGGTGACGTCGGCCGGGGTGTAGCGGTGGATCGCCTCCTCGGGGGCGGCGAACGGCCCCGACCAGGCGAAGCGGTCGTGACGGTGGGTGAGCTTCATGTGCCACCCGTCTTTCAGGCGGTAGACGGTGGCCAGGGGACGCACGGTCTCCGGGTCGTCGTTCTCACCGATGAGAATGGCGATGGTCTCTGTCTGGTGATGGAGCACGATCTCATTCATGACAGTGACCATATCCGGGTCGGGGCCTCCGATTGTTACGGGCAGAAGAACTTTCGAGGCGAGTGCATTGCACGCCCGGCGTGTTCGTGCAATCCCGTTTCTGGGAGTGCTGTGGGAGTGTAATGTAAGGCCAACGGGGACGCCGAACGCGCGCTCCGTCGTGGCCGTAAGGGTAACGGCTTCAACACGACGGGCTCGCAGGTGTTTCCTTGCGGGATGAGAGTATCGGGTCCTCTCATCCCGCTAAATTCATTCTGGTGGGGCTCGGGTAGGGTCGCACCGTGAAGCTGAATCGCGTGCACCACATCGCCGTCATCGCCACCGACTACGAACGGTCGAAGGCCTTCTATCTCGACGTGCTGGGATGCACGCTCCTCGCCGAGGTGTACCGGGCTGAGCGTGACTCGTGGATGGGCGACCTGGCCCTGAACGGCGAGTACCTCATCGAGCTGTTCTCGTTCCCGTCGCCGCCCGCCCGCCCTACTCGACCCGAGGCGACCGGCCTTCGGCATCTCGCCTTCGAGGTCGACTCGGTGGCGGATGCGCGGGAGGAACTCGTGGCCAAGGGCGTCGCCTGCGAAGAGCTGCGCACCGATCCGCACACCGGCAGGGCCATGATGTTCTTCGCCGACCCCGACGGGCTGCCGCTGGAGCTCTACGAGCGCTGAGGCGGGGCGCGCGCGGGCTTGACCGACATTCGAAACTGTGTTCGAATGTCGGCATGCGATGGACGGCACAGGCACTCGAGGCAGAATCGGCGACGGCCCTGCCCGGGCTGGCGCGCTTGAGCAACCTCGTGCGGAGCGTGCAGACCCCGGAGTTCGCCGGCATCACCTTCCACGAGGTGCTCGCGAAGAGTGCGCTCAACCACGTGTCGGCGGCGAGCCGCATGATGGCGGGTGCCTACACGGTCAACCCCTATCGAGGGTGCACGCACGCCTGCGTCTACTGCTTCGCCCGGCCCACGCACGAGTACCTCGAGCTCGACGCGGGGCGCGACTTCGATCAGCAGATCGTGGTGAAGGTGAACGTGGGGGAGGTGCTTCGCCGAGAGCTCGCCCGGCCGTCATGGCAGCGTCCGCCCGTGGCGCTCGGCACCAACACCGACCCGTATCAGCGGGCGGAGGGGCGTTATGCGCTCATGCCGTCCGTGCTCGGCGCGCTGGCCGAGTCGGGTACGCCGTTCTCGGTGCTCACGAAGGGTTCGCTCCTCCGCCGTGACCTCGACCTCGTCGCCGCCGCGGCCCAGACGGTGCCGGTGAGCCTGGCCCTGTCGATCGCCGTCTACGACGACGAGCTGCAGCAGTCGATCGAGCCGGGCACTCCCTCGACGGCCGCGCGGCTGGCCACCGTGCGCGCGGTGCGCGAGAAGGGGCTCGACTGCCAGGTGTTCCTCATGCCGGTGCTGCCGTTGCTCACCGACGGTGTCGACCAGCTCGACCATGCGCTCGGCCGCATCGCCGACGCCGGTGCCTCGAGTGTCGTGTACTCGGCGCTCCACCTCAAGCCGGGGGTGAAGCAGTGGTTCTTCGCCTGGCTCGGCCGCGAGCATCCGGAGCTTCTGCCCGCGTACAGCAAGCTCTACGGGGCCCGCACCTACGCGCCCAAGGAGTACACCGACTGGCTGGCCGAGCGCATCCGGCCCCTCATCAGAAAGCACCGCCTGCACCGAGGCCGCCCCGTGGGGGTCACCGGGCACGTGCTGCCCGAAGCGGTCGACCAGGGGCTCGGGCCGCTCACTCCCGGGAGCGGCGGCTCGCCGCCGAGTTTCGGGCCCGTGGCCGACGCGCAGCCCCTGCTGTTCTAGGGTGATCGGGTGGCGAAACTGTACTTCCGGTTCGGAGCGATGAACAGCGGCAAGAGCACCGCGATGCTCCAGGCCGCCTACAACTACGAAGAGCGCGGCCAGCGCGTGCTCATCGCGAAGCCCGCGATCGACACGAAGGGCGAGCTGCGCATCGTGTCGCGCCTCGGGGTGACGCGGGAGGCCGACTTCCTCATCGCGCCCACCACCTCGGTGCGTGAGGAGTTCGCCGAGCGGAGGGCCGCCGTGCGCGCCCGGACGGGCGAAGACGTGCATTGCCTGCTGATCGACGAGGCGCAGTTCCTGAACGCGAGCCAGGTCGACGACGCCTTGCGCATCGCGATCCTCGATGACGTGCCGGTGCTCGCCTACGGCATCCGCAGCGACTTCCAGACGGAGGGCTTTCCGGGGAGCATCCGCCTGCTCGAGATCGCCCACAGCCTCGAAGAGCTGAAGACCATCTGCCGATGCGGCCGCAAGGCCATCTTCAACGCCCGGCGCATCGGCGACAGGTACGTCTTCGACGGCGACCAGGTGGCGATCGACGGCGAGCACGTGACCTACGAGTCACTGTGCGGATCGTGCTACCTCGAGGAGTCGGGCGGCGTGCTCGGCCGCCCGTAGCCCGCTCTGCGGTTCAGCGCAGGCTCGGGCTCCGCGGCTCCGCGGCTCCGCGGCTCAGCGCACGCGGTCGCGGATCTTGATCGACCTCCCGATGACCACGGCGAACACCGTGGCGCTCACGAACCAACCCGTACCGATGAGTGCTGCAACTCCGATGAGCTCCACGATGACCTCCTTGTCATACCGCGATGCTACTGCCTGTTGGCCACAGCGTAAGACCACGAGGTTGCGGAAGGTTGCATGACCACGGCGCGTCGGCTGGGAAGACCCTGATGGAGGGTATCAGACGACGGAAGCCGGGCGGAGGGTCTCCGCCCGGCTTCTGCTGTCGGGGTGGCGGGATTCGAACCCACGACCTCCTCGTCCCGAACGAGGCGCGCTACCAAGCTGCGCCACACCCCGAAAATGGATGACCGCCTTCGCGGCCGAGGCCTCAACAAGGATAGCTGATAAACGGAGCGTTCGAGACCGCGTGCGTCAGCGGGCGGCCGTCAACGTGAGGAGAGTGGCCTCGGGAGGGCACGCGAACCGGAACGGGGAGTAGATCGACGTGCCGAGCCCGGCCGAGACGTTGAGGAACGCGGACCGGAATCCGTGGCGCCACAGGCTCAGGCCCTTGACCTGCTTGCGCGGGATGTCGCAGTTCGTGACGATGGCGCCGTAGCCGGGCACACACACCTGACCGCCGTGGGTGTGGCCCGCGAACACGACCTCGGCGCCGTGGGTGAGGAAGGAGTTGAGCACGTACTGGTAGGGCGCGTGGGCGACACCGATCGTGAGCCGGGGGCCCCGCTCGTCCTCCTCGCGCAGCTCGTCGAGGGCCGCGGGGATGCGGTCGAGTCGGTCGAAGCCGCGATGGGGGTCGTCGACCCCGAACGCGTCGATGATGGTGCCCTGCACCTCGAGAGTCGTGGCGGTGTTGTTGAGGTTCGTCCAGCCCAGTCCGTCGAAGTAGCTCTCGAGCGCCTCGGTGTCGAGCCGCTGAACCTTCTTGTTGTGCTTCGACGGGCCGAGGAAGTACCGCAGCGGGTTCTTGAAGCTGGGACCGAAGTAGTCGTTGGAGCCGTTCACGTAGAGGCCGGGAACGCCACTGAAGACATCGAGCGCCGCACGCACACCCTCGAGCCCGTCGTGATGACCCAGGTTGTCGCCGGTGTCGACCACGAGGTGCGGGTCGAGTCGAGCGAGGTTCCGGATCCACGCCTGCTTGTCGCGCTGCCAGGGCGCCATGTGCAGGTCGGAGAGGTGGAGCACCCTGATGTCGGAGGCGCCAGGAGGCAGCACCGGGATGCTCGCGGTGCGAAGAGTGTAGCGCTTGCGTTCGACGAAGGTTCCGTAGGCGAACGCGCCGGCTCCGGCCGCCGCGAGCGCACCGAGTGCGCCCACGGCGGCCCGTGCCACGGGCGTCACGGTCAGCCGGCCTTCGTAGTGACCCTGAGGCGATCGGGACCGTAGCGGATCGGCTCGCCGGCGCTCGGACTCGAGCCGGTGACCTTGGCGTTGCCGTCGGTCGGGCCGGAGAAGGTGACCTGACCCGAATCGATGCCCGCAGCCGCGATGGCCTTGCGCGCCGCATCTGGTGAGAGGCCCACGAGGTTCGGCACCGTGCGGAGCTCGCCGTTCGAGGTGTAGACCGTGATCGTCGAGCCGCGGGTGGCCGTGCCGCTCGGCGAGCTGGAGTCGACCGTGCCCGCCGCGGCGGTGGAGTCGATCGTGCCGCCGTCGTCGAAGTCGAAGCCGGCCGCGGTGAGAGCGGCGCGGGCTGCGTCGAGGCTCATGCCCTCGATGTTCGGGATCTGCACGCGCACACCGTTGAGCAAGGTGCTGTCGGGTGCGGGGAAGTCGGTGCCGCCGTACTTTCCATCCGCATCCGTCATGTACTGCTTCCAGATGTAGTGGCGCAGGTTTCCGCCGCTGTTGCCCGCGATCGAGGTGTTGCGGATCGAGACGGTACCGACGACGTTGCCCACCCAGACCGCCGTGGCGAGCTCGGTGGAGGCGCCCACGAACCAGGTGTCCTTCTCGGAGTCGGTGGTTCCGGTCTTACCGAAATGCGGGATGCCATCGCGAGGGTTGGAGAGCGTGGCCGTGCCGCTGTTGATGACGTCTCCGAGCGCCACGATCATGGTGGCGGCCACATTCGGTGCCACCGCCTCGGTGCACGTGCTCGACGGAACCGGCAGCTCGTTGCCCGAGGAATCGAGGATCTTGTCGATCGCGACCGGGGTGCAGTAAATGCCGTCGTTGGCCACCGCCGCGAACGCCGCCGCCATGGTGAGCGGTGCGATCTCGTTGGTGCCCAGCACGTCGGCCGGGTTCTCGCCCAGCGGGTTGCCGTCGGCGCGGTGCACGCCGAACGCCTCCGCCGTCTTGCGGATCTCGCACTGGTCGAGCTTCTGCGCCATGCGGAGGAAGGCGAGGTTCACCGAGTTCGCGGTGGCGGTGCGCACGGTGACGTTGCCCGGGTTCGAGCCGCCGTCGTTCTTCACCGAGTACGTGCCGCCGTTGCCACCGGTGCAGCTGTCCTTGAACTGCGAGAGGTTCAGCGTGCCGGCGTTGCCGTTGATGATGTCGTTCAGCGAGTGGCCGGTCTTCAGCCATTCGGCGAGCGTGAAGATCTTGTAGGTCGAACCCACCTGGAAGCCCGTTGAGCCGCCGTACTCGAAGTCGGTGCTGTAGTTCACGGCACTCGCGCCGAGGTTGGTGGCGGTGACCTCGGGGTCGTCGCTGAAGTCCTTGTTCTGCACCATCGCGAGCACGCGGCCGGTGCCCGGCTGCACCGTCACGAGCGAGGAGCCGAGGTCGAAGTCGTAGGTCTTCGGCACGTAGGTGTTCATCGCCGACATCGCCGCGTTCTGCAGGTCGACGTCGAGCGTGGTGTAGATCTGGTAGCCGCCGGTCTTGAAGTTGGTCCAGCGGGTGTCCTCGTCGGCACCGAACGTGGGGTCGTTCTTCACGATGTGCGTCACGTAGTCGCAGAAGAAGCCCGCGGCGATGGCGTTGGCCGTCTGGCAGCCGGTGGACGGCTGCACGATGTTCGGCGTGACCGGCGTGGCGATGGCCTCGTCGTACTGCTGCTGCGTGATCTTGTGCTCTTTGAGCATGGCGGGCAGCACGTCTTTGTCGCGCCGGGCCTGGTTGTCGGCGATGTTCGTGCCCTCCTCGGCCGGCACGTCGATGCGCAGGTCGTTGGGGGCGTTCACGATGGCCACGAGGCTCGCGGCCTGGGCGAGCGTGAGGTCGGAGGCGTTGACGCCGTAGTAGTACTGAGCGGCCGACTGGATGCCGTAGACGCGCCCGCCGAACGGGGCGATGTTGAGGTAGCCGAGGAGGATGTCGTCTTTCGAGTACTCCTTCTCGAGCCCGATCGCGAGCTTCATCTCCTTGAGCTTGCGGTCGAGGGTGGTCTTCGTGGCCTCCTCGTAGGCGGCCTGGCGCTGCGCCTCGTCTTGAATGGCCTCGGCCTTCTGCACCTGGATGTTGCGCACGTACTGCATCGAGATGGTCGACGCACCGCTCGCGGAGGTCTCCAGGGCGTTGCCCGCCGCCGCGCGCAGGGTCGACGCGATGTCGACGCCGCCGTGCGTGTAGAAGCGCGGGTCTTCGGTGGCGACCACCGCATCCTTCACGAACTGCGAGATCTGGTCCCACCCCACCTCCTCGCGGTTCTGCTCGAAGACGGAGGCGAGCAGGATGGGCGTGCCATCGCTCTGGGTGGCGTAGATGTTCGTCTTCTCGGCGAGCGCGTCGGGCTTGATGTAGCTCGGGAGGTTCTCGAACATGCCGATCGAATTGTTCGCGGCGATACCTGTGACGGCGAGCGCGGGCGTCACCATCGCGGTCACCAGGATGCCCGCGATTGCGCTCATACCGACGATGCCCAGGACGGCTCCGACCACACCCGTAGCAGTGGCTTTCGGGGCAGACATAAGATCGATGGTAAGCGATGACTCTGTGAAAACCCGAGAAAGGGGCGCCCGTGCCCGCTGTACCTGCCTGGGAGTACGTGACGACGCCCCTCATGATCCACAACACCGCCGCCATCCTCAACACCTGGGGCTCGGAGGGCTGGGAGCTGGTTCAGATCGTCACCGGGCCGGAGGGCGGTCTGGTGGCCTACCTCAAGCGCCCCGTCGCCGGAACGGGGGCCTGATCATGTCCCAGGTCACCGCCCGACTGGCCGAGCTCGGGCTCGAACTGCCCACCGTCGCCGCGCCCGCGGGCGCCTACATCCCGGCCGTGGTGTCGGGCCGGCTGGTCTACACCGCAGGTCAGCTCCCCTTCGTGGGCGGCGCGCTGCCCGCCATCGGCAAGGTCGGTGAGGGAGAGGGACTCGTCTCGCCGGCCGACGCCAAGCGCTACGCCGCCACCAGCGCCCTCAACGCGCTCGCGGCCGTGGAGAGCGTGCTCGGCTCGCTCGACCGGGTGGTGCGCATCGTCAAGGTGACGGGCTTCGTCGCGAGCGACCCGTCGTTCACCGGCCAGCCCGGTGTCATCAACGGGGCCTCCGAGTTCCTCGCCGACGTGTTCGGCGACGCAGGCGTGCACGCGCGCTCCGCCGTCGGCGTCGCCGTGCTGCCCCTCGACTCTCCCGTCGAGGTCGAGCTCATCGCCGAATTCGCGTAGCGCCGTGCGCATCCTCTGACCGTCGAGTGGGCTCGATCAGTCGGCTCCGCGTGCTGGATGCGACCGATTGAGCCCACTCGACGGCGGGGAGGGCGTCAGCGCACCGTCGTGGCGATGATGCTCATCACGTGGGTGTCGGCGAGGGTGGTGGTGTCGCCGATCTCGCGGCCCTCGGCGACGTCGCGGAGGAGGCGCCGCATGATCTTGCCCGAGCGGGTCTTCGGCAGCTCGTTCACGATGAACACCTGCCGAGGCCGCGCGATCGCGCCGATCTGCTGCGCGACGTGGGCCCGCAGCGTGGCCGCCGCATCCTCGGCCGCCGCGGCATCCGCGTGGCTGGCCTTCGTGATGACGAACGCCACGACCGCCTGACCCGTGGTCTCGTCGCTCGCGCCGACGACGGCGGCCTCGGCGACCATCGGATGCGACACCAGGCTCGACTCGATCTCGGCCGTGCTGAGACGGTGGCCCGACACGTTCATCACGTCGTCGACGCGGCCGAGCAGCCAGATGTCGCCGTCCTTGTCGCGCCGCGCACCGTCGCCGGCGAAGTAGGTGGTGGGGCCGAAGGTCGACCAGTAGGTCTCCTTGAAGCGCTCGGGGTCGCCCCAGATGCCGCGCAGCATGCTGGGCCAGGGCTGGGTGATCACGAGCAGGCCGCCCTCGTCGGCCGGTGTCGAACGGAAGCGCTCGTCGACCACGTCGAGCTCGATGCCCGGCACCGGCACCTGGGCGCTGCCCGGTTTCAGCGTGGTGACGCCGGGGAGCGCGGAGATCATGATGGCGCCCGTCTCGGTCTGCCACCAGGTGTCGACCACGGGGGTGAGGCCGCCACCGATGACCTCGCGGTACCAGACCCAGGCCTCGGGGTTGATGGGTTCGCCCACCGAGCCGAGCAGGCGCAGGCTCGACAGGTCGAACTGCTGCGGAATCTGACGGCCGAGCTTCATGAAGGTGCGGATGGCCGTGGGGGCGGCGTAGAGGATGCTCACCCTGTACTTCTGCACGATCTCCCACCACCGCCCGGGGTGGGGTGTGTCGGGGGTGCCCTCGTAGATGACCTCGGTGGCGCCGTTGGCGAGGGGGCCGTAGACCACGTAGGAGTGGCCGGTGATCCAGCCGACGTCGGCGGTGGACCAGTAGACGTCGGATTCGGGGTGGAGGTCGAAGACGTTCTTGTGGGTGAAGGCCGCCTGGGTGAGGTAGCCGCCGCTGGTGTGCAGGATGCCCTTCGGCTTGCCGGTGGTGCCCGAGGTGTAGAGGATGAACAGCGGGTTCTCGGCGGGGAACGGCTTCGCGACGTGCTCGGCGGAGGCCACGGCGATCTCGTCGTGCCACCAGAGGTCGCGGCCCTCGTGCCACTGCACCTCGCCCTTCGTGCGCTCGACCACGAGCACATGCTCGACGTTCGTCGTGGCACCGTCCGCATCCGGGGCGAGCGCGGCGTCGACGGTCGGCTTGAGAGGGAAGGCCCGGCCCTTGCGGTAGCCGCCGTCGGCGGTGATGACGAGCTTCGCATCCGCGTCGTCGATGCGCGCCCGCAGGCTCTCGGCGCTGAAGCCGCCGAAGACGACCGAGTGGATGGCGCCGATGCGGGCGACGGCGAGCATCGAGATGATCGCCTCGGGGATCAGGGGGAGGTAGATCGCCACGCGATCACCCTGCCCGACACCGAGGGCGGTCAGGAGGTTCGCGGCCTTCTTGACCTCGGCCGTGAGCTCGGCGTAGCTGATGCTGCGGCTGTCGCCCGGCTCGCCCTCCCAGTGGACGGCGATGCGGTCGCCGAGACCCGCTTCGACGTGACGGTCGAGGCAGTTGTAGGCGACGTTGAGCTCGCCGTCGTCGAACCAGCGGGCGAAGGGCGGGTTCGACCAGTCGAGCACCCGGGTGAAGGGCGTGTGCCAATGGAGGGCGTTCGCCTGAGCGGCCCAGAATCCCTCGCGGTCGGCGGCCGCCCGCTCGTAGAGGTCGCTCGTCGCGACGGCGCTCTCGGCGAAGGCGTCGCTCGGCGGAAAGCGGCGGCTCTCGTGCAGCAGGTTGTCGATGTGAGGGGTGGTGGCTGTCATCTTCGCTGTCGCTCCTTTGCGAACCCGTGCTGTGCCCCGTGGTGTGCGGCGGATATGACGATACTGCACCCGTTCGGCCGCGCGGTTGCATCGGATTGCGGGCCCGGATCGCTGGGAATTCGCTGGGCCGAATTGCGCAATTGTTTCGAGCGGGTAAACTCGATCTCACCGAACCTCGTGTTCGGATGCAACGCACTAGCGATTCCCCCCAATCCAGCGTTGCTGCGGCGGCACCCTTTCCCCCCATTGGGTGCCGCCCCTTCTTCTTTAAGTCGGTTTCTTCGACCCGGGGTCGCCTTCATCGGCACGGGCGTTCTGCCACTTCTCCTCCACAGCACTTCTCCTCCACAGGGCGGAATGGTGCACGCGTTCTCCACCGAGTGGGTGCAGACGCAGACCTGGGGGTGGTCGTCTTCCTAGCGTGGGCGCATGTCCACCATCTCTTCAGACCGAGTGAGCGGCACCGGCGACGAACCGTTGCCCGGGGCCGGCGAACGGCTGCAGCTCGCCGACCTGGCCGCGTTCGGGCCGCTGGCACGCCACCTGGCCGACCCCTCGGTCACCGACCTGTTCGTCAACGGGCATCGCGAACTCTGGGTCGACCACGGCCGCGGTGCCCGGAGGGTGCTCGAGTGGACGTGCCCCACGGAATCGCAGCTCCGGGAGTTCGCCGTGCGGCTCGTGGCCCGCGGCGGCCGCCACCTCGACGAATCGGCGCCGTGCGTCGACGTGACCGTCGCGGGGCGGCGCGTGCACGTCGTTCTGCCGCCGGTCGCGGTCGGAGGCACCCTGGTGTCGGTGCGGGTGCCCGGGGCGAGGGAGCTCGGTCTCGACGAGCTCGCGGAGTCGGGGTTCTTCGGTTCGAGCGCCGCGTACGAGCGGGTGCGGCTCGCGGTGGGGGAGCGCACGAACCTGCTCGTCTCGGGTGCTGCGGGCAGCGGAAAGACCACCTTCCTGAGCGCGTGTCTCAGCGCGGCCGACCACGGGGAGCGCATCGTGGTGATCGAAGACGTGACCGAGTTGCGCGTGACGCATCCCCACGTGGTGGCGCTGCAGGCGCGGCAGCCGAACCTCGAAGGGGCGGGGGCCGTGGGCCTCCCCGAACTGGTGCGTCAGGCGCTGCGCATGAGGCCGGACAGGCTCGTGCTCGGTGAGTGCCGGGGCGCCGAGGTGCGCGAACTCTTCGCCGCCCTGAACACGGGCCACGACGGGGGTGCGGGCACGCTGCACGCCAACGCCCTGGGCGATGTGCCGGCCCGGCTGGAGGCGCTCGGGGCGCTCGCGGGCCTCGACGCGGTGGCTGTTGCGCGACAGGCGGTCAGTGCCATCGGGCTGCTGTGCCACCTCGGCAGACGCGGTCCACAGCGGGTGCTGGAGGGATTCGGTCGGTTCGAGCTCGATCATCGAGACCGGCTCGTCGTGCGGGAGGTCTCACCGTGAACGGCGCATCGGTGCCGACCGCTCTCGACGAGGTCTCGGCGGTGGCCGATCGGGTGGCCGCGCTGTTGGCGGCCGGTGTCTCTCCGCGAGCGGCCTGGGGGCACCTGGCCGCGGTGGAGTGGGCGCAGCCCGAGAAGGGGTCGGTGACGCGTTCTCGGCAGCGGGAGCGGTCGGGTGCGGGATCGGGTTCGGGTGTGGCGGGGAATGGCGCCGCGATCCACACGATCGCGGAGGCTCTCGCTTCGGGGATGGCCGTGCCGGAGGCTCTCTGTGCCGTCGCAGAGGAGGGGCGGCAGGGGCTGCCCGTGCGTCGTGCGTGGCGGATGCTCGGGGTGACGTGGGCGGTGGCGGAGGAATCGGGTGCTCCGCTGGCGGTGTGCCTCCGAGACGCCTCCGCGGCCTTCGCCGACGCGGCCTCAGCTGAGAGAGACCGGGCCGTCGCGTTGGCGGGTCCCCGTGCCACGGCACGGCTGGTGACCGTCCTGCCCCTGATCTCGGTGCTGGGCGGAACCCTGATCGGCCTCGACACCGTCCACATCCTGATCGCCACGGCCGGTGGCTGGATCTGTCTGGTTCTGGGCCTGGGGCTGATGCTCGCGGGCCGGGCGTGGTCTGCTGCACTCCTGGCGAAGGCCGCGGGCTCGGGCGATCGCATGACGACCGGGCTCGCGCTCGATCTCGTGGCCGTGGCCGTGCGTGGGGGAGGCCCGCTCGAGACGGCGGTCGACCGCGTCGAGCGGCAGTGGCGACGGCTCGGCCTCGGCGGGTCGTTCGGGGTGGAGCGCGTGCAGGGGGTCGTGGAGCTCGCCCGTCGGTCCGGTGCCGCGCCGGCCGAACTGCTCCGCGGCGAAGCGGCACGACAGCGGCGCGCCGGCGTCGCGCGAGGCCGCGCCGACGCGGCTTCGCTGGCCGTGTGGCTCATGCTCCCGCTGGGCGCGTGCGTGCTGCCCGCGTTCTTCGTGCTCACCGTGGTTCCGATGTTCCTCGGTGTGCTGGGCCGGGTCACGGGATGACCACGCCGGAACACCACTCCACAGAGAGCCCCCCAGAAAACAGAGAGCCTCACAGAAAGAAGGACGACATGAACGACATCCCATCCCCCCTCGATCGACAGCGGTTCGCCCCCGCCATGCTCCGGAGACGCCTCGCCGAGCTTCTCGGCGACGACAGCGGAGCGGCCACCGCCGAATACGCCATCGCCACCCTCGCCGCGGTCGGGCTCGCCGGGCTGCTCGTGGTGATCCTGCGGGGAGACGAGGTCAAGGGAATGCTCACCGAGCTCATCAGCCGTGCACTCACGAGTGCCGGGTAGGTGAGTCCGGTGCACAGGATCGACCGGTCCCTCTCGCGGCGAGATCTCGAGCGGGGTTCGGTGACCGCCGAGTTCGCCATGATGCTGCCGGCTGTTGCGGTGCTGCTGGCACTCGGGGCGGTGGGCGCCCAGCTCGGTGCCACCCAGGTGATGCTCACCGACGCCACCGCCGACGCGGCCCGCCTCGCGGCGAGGGGCGAGCCGCACGCTGCGCAGGATCGGCTGTCCGGGGCGGTGCCGGGTGCCAGTCTGGAGATTCAGCACCGCGGCGGTCTCGTGTGCGTCGCGACCCGCGTGCGGGCGGGAGCGAGCGGGCTCGGCTCCCTCGTCGAACTCACGGCGACGGGGTGCGCGCTCGACGACTCGAGGCCTCCCGATGGCTGATCGCCACGGTGGGTTGCTGCGCGAGGTCACCCGCGAGCGCGGTTCGGGGTCCGTGCTCGCGATCGCCGTGCTGGTCGTCGCCGCGACGCTCGCCGGGACGGGCTTCCTGCTGGGATCCGCACTCGCTGAGCGACAGCGGCTCCAGGGCGCCGCCGACGCCGCGGCACTCGCGGCCGCCGACGTGCTGGCGGGCCGCGTCGCCGGGGAACCGTGCGGCGTCGCCGGTGAGGTGGCGAGCGCCCTCGAGGCGCGGCTCGTCGACTGTCACGCCGTCGACACAGCGGGTGAGGCGGGGGCCGGTGGAGACGTGGTCGTGAGACTGGGCGCGCGGGTCGCCGACCTCGTCGACCTGACGGTGTCGGCCCGGGCGGGGCCTCGTGGATGAAGCCGCCGCGGCCGGCCGGAGCCCCGCCGCGGCCGGGCGGAGCCGGTCCGGCCGGAGCCGGTCAGCGCACGACGGCCTCGACGTAGCGGTAGTCGACCGCGCTCGGGCGCTCGGAGTCGGTGAACTCCACCCCGGCCGCACGGCGGTAGAGGTAGTGTTTGGCGGTGCTGCCGGCCGGAACGGTGAGACGCGCCTGCGGTTCACCCGACGAGGTGAAATCCGTGCGGATGGTCTTGCCCTCGAGGGGGCCGTCGGTGAGCTTGGCGGTGTAGCTGCCGGAGCCGATGGGCGTCATGGTGCCTTCCCTTCATCATCGAAGTGATCGCTACCATTGTGCTCCAGCCGCGCGGCGTGCACCAGGCGATTAGGCACCCTCCAGCCGGAGGTGTGTATGGTGTGGCTGACACGTCCCCCGTGTCGCATATATAAGGAGTGACTGTGCCAGGCCCGAGAAAGCTCGTCATCGTGGAGTCCCCCACGAAGGTGAAGTCGATCGCCCAGTATCTGGGAGACGGCTTCGATGTGATGGCGTCGGTCGGGCACATCCGCGACCTGGTGGAGCCCAAGAACCTCCCCGCCGAGCTCAAGAAGGGGTCGCTCGGCAAGTTCTCGGTCGACGTCGAGAACAAGTTCGAGCCGTACTACGTCGTCTCCGACGCCAAGAAGAAGACCGTCGCCGAACTCAAGAAGGCGCTCGCCGGAGCCGACGAACTCTATCTCGCGACTGATGAAGACCGCGAGGGGGAGGCCATCGCGTGGCACCTCCTGCAGGTGCTGAAGCCCAAGGTTCCGGTGCACCGCATGGTGTTCCACGAGATCACCCGCGAGGCCATCGAGGCGGCGCGCGACAACACGCGGCAGATCGACGACGCCCTGGTCGACGCGCAGGAGACCCGGCGCATCCTGGACCGTCTGTACGGCTACGAGGTGTCGCCCGTGCTCTGGCGCAAGGTCGGTCCCGGTCTCTCGGCGGGGCGGGTGCAGTCGGCAGCCACGAGGCTCGTGGTCGACCGCGAGCGGGAGCGGCTCGCCTTCGTCTCGGCGAACTACTGGGATCTCACGGCCACCCTCGTTCCCGATGCCTCGGCGCCCCAGACCGATGCCTTCGACGCCCGCCTGGTGCGGCTGAACGGCGAGCGGGTCGCCTCCGGTCGCGACTTCGACGAGTCGGGCGTGCTGAAGGGCAAGGCTGTCGCCCTCGGCGAGGCCGCCGCGAAGTCGCTCTCCGAGGCGCTCTCCGCCGACGGCGTCGACATCCGGGTCACGAGCGTGGAGTCCAAGCCCTACACGAGGCGCCCGGCAGCGCCCTTCACCACGTCGACGCTGCAGCAGGAGGCCGCCCGCAAGCTGCGCTTCTCGGCTCGGCAGACCATGAGCGTGGCCCAGTCGCTCTACGAGAACGGCTACATCACCTACATGCGCACCGACTCCCCGTCGCTGTCGCAGCAGGCCATCACCGCCGCGCGGAACCAGGCGAGCAGTCTCTACGGTCCGGAGACGATCCCCGACAAGCCCCGCCTCTACAGCGGCAAGGGCAAGAACGCCCAGGAGGCGCACGAGGCGATCCGCCCGGCCGGAGAGGTGTTCAAGACGCCCGCCGAGCTGTCCTCCACGCTGCGCGGCAACGACTTCCGGCTCTACGAGCTGATCTGGAAGCGCACGGTCGCCTCGCAGATGGCCGACGCGCGCGGATCGACCGCCACGGTGACCATCGCGGCCGGCCCGGTCGAGGTCGCCGAACTCGGGGGCGCCACGAACGCGGAGTTCTCGGCATCGGGAACCGTCATCACCTTCCGCGGCTTCCTCCACGCCTACGAGGAGAGCCGCGACGAAGAGCGCAACGCCACCGCCGAGCCCGCCGAGGCCAAGCTGCCCGCCCTCACCGAGAAGCAGCAGCTCGCCGCGGTCGAGGTGGCCGCCGCCGGCCACGACACCACGCCGCCGCCGCGCTACACCGAGGCCAGCCTCGTGAAGGCGCTCGACGAGCTCGGCATCGGCCGGCCGTCGACCTACGCCTCGATCATCTCCACCATCATCGACCGCGGCTACGTCACCCCGCGCGGCCAGGCTCTCATCCCGAGCTGGACCGCCTTCTCGGTGGTGCGGTTGCTCGAAGACTTCTTCACCGAGCTTGTGGACTACGACTTCACCGCGGCGCTCGAGGCCGACCTCGACAAGATCGCCGACGGCGAGGAGGACCGTGTCGACTGGCTGAACGGCTTCTACTTCGGCAGCGAGGGGCACCCGGGCCTGCGCAGCGTCATCGACAACCTCGGCGAGATCGACGCGAGGGCCGTGAACTCCGTCGCGATCGCCGACGACATCACCTTGCGCATCGGCAAGTACGGCCCCTACCTCGAGGTGCTCGACCCCTCGGGCGACCTCGACGCGCCGCCGCGCCGAGTGAACCTGCCCCAAGACCTCGCACCCGACGAGCTCACCCCTGAGCGGGCGCGGGAGATCGTCGACGCACCGGTCGTGACCGACCGCGTCATCGGCGTCAACCCCGAGAACGGCAAGGAGATCGTGGCGAAGGACGGCCGCTTCGGCCCCTACGTCACCGAGCTCGAGCCCGCCGCACCCGAGACGGAAGCGGCAGCCGTGGCAGCACCCGCGGCGCCTGCCGAAGGCGCCACGGCGGCCAAGGCCACGAAGAAGGTAGCCCCCAAGAAGGCAGCCGCGGTGAAGCCGCGCACGGCCTCGCTGTTCAAGTCGATGGACCTCGCGACCATCGACCTCACCACAGCGCTCCGGCTGCTCGAGCTGCCGCGGACCGTCGGAGACGACCCGGAGTCGGGTGAGCCCATCACCGCCCAGAACGGCAAGTTCGGCCCCTACCTCAAGAAGGGCACCGACACTCGCTCTCTCACGAGCGAGGACCTCATCTTCGACATCGACCTCCCCGGTGCGGTCGAGCTCTTCGCCCAGCCGAAGTACGGCGCTCGCCGGGCGTCGTCGGCGCTCAAGGAGTTCGAGGCCGACCCCGAGAGCGGCAAGCCGATCAAGGTCAAGGACGGACGGTTCGGGCCTTACGTCACCGACGGCGTGACCAATGCCACCATCCCGCGTGGTGAGACCGTGGAGGAGATCGACTTCGACCGCGCCGTGCAGCTACTCGCCGACAAGCGTGCCAAGGGCCCGGCGAAGCCCCGGGCGAAGGCGTCGTCGACGGCGGCCAAGAAGCCTGCCGCCCGAAAGACGGGCAGCCGGGCCGCGACGAAGTCGTGACCGGGCTGTTCATCACCCTCGAAGGCGGCGACGGCGTCGGCAAGTCGACCCAGGCCGCACTCCTGGAGTCCTGGCTCGTAGCGGCCGGCCGCACCGTCGTGCGCACGCGCGAACCGGGTGGAACCGAGATCGGCACCGAGATCCGCGAGATCGTGCTGCACAGCCGCGGCCACATCAGCCCGCGCGCCGAGGCCCTGCTCTACGCCGCCGACCGCGCGCAGCACATCGCCATGAAGGTCAGGCCCGCCCTCGAGCGCGGCGAGGTGGTGGTGCAGGACCGCTACCTCGACTCCTCGGTGGCCTACCAGGGTGCCGGCCGGGTTCTCGACGGGGGCGAGATCCGCTCCCTCTCGCTGTGGGCGGCCGACGGCCTGCTGCCCGACCTCACGGTGCTGCTCGACCTCGACGAAGACGCCGCCCGCGCGCGCCTCGACGGCGCCAACAAGCGCTTCGACCGGCTCGAGGCCGAGAAGTCCGACTTCCACCGGCGCGTTCGCGGTGCCTTCCTGGGCCTCGCGAACGCCGAGCCGGCGCGATTCCTCGTGGTCGACGCGGCGGGCGCGCCCGACGAGATCGCGGCGAGCATCCGTGCCCGGGTCGAGTTCCTGCTCGCGCACCCGTGAGCGGCGCCGCCCTCGGCGCGCTGTCAGCGGGTGCCGATAGGTTGACCGCATGACAGTCTGGGACGACCTCACCGGTCAAGAGGCCGCCATCGAGGTGTTCCGTGCCGCCGCCGAGTCGGCCGCCGCGCCGCGCGATCCGTCTGCCACCCTGGTCTCCGACGAGGCCGCCGCCCCCGCGCATCCGGATTCGATGACCCACTCGTGGCTCGTCACGGGCCCACCCGGCTCGGGCCGCTCGAATCTCGCCTACGCTTTCGCCTCGTCGCTCCTCTGCGCGAACGGCGGATGCGGAGTGTGCGCCGACTGCCGCCAGGTGGCGGCCCGCTCGCATCCCGATCTCTCGGTGCTGGCCACCGAGCGCGTGATCATCTCGATCGACGAGGTGCGCAGGCTCGTCACGGCCTCGCAGTTCTCGCCCTCGGTGTCGAGGTATCGCGTCGTCGTCATCGAAGACGCCGACCGCATGGCCGAGCGCACCTCGAACGTGCTTCTCAAAGCGCTCGAAGAGCCGCCCGAGCGCACGGTGTGGGTGCTCTGCGCGCCGAGCGAGGCCGATCTGCTGCCCACCATCCGGTCACGCGTGCGATCGGTGCGGCTGCGGGTGCCGAGCACCGCCGACGTCGCCGCGATCGTGATGCGGCGCGACGGCGTCGACGAAGAGCTCGCCCTGCGGGCGGCGCGCGAGGCTCAGAGCCACATCGGCATGGCGCACCGGCTCGCCACGAACCAGGAGGCCCGTGAGCGGCGGGCGGAGACGCTCAGGCTCGCGCTGTCGGTCACGTCGGTCGGCGACGCCGTGCGGGGGGCCGCCACCCTGCTCGAGGTGGCGGGGGCCGATGCGAAGGCCATCACCGAGGAGCGCGACGCCGAGGAGCGAGCCGCCGCCCTGCGCTCGCTCGGTGTGGAGCCGGGGCAGGCCGTGCCACCGGCGCTCCGCGGGCAGATCAAGGCGCTCGAAGACGACCAGAAGCGCCGGGCCACCCGGAGCCTTCGCGATGGCATCGACCGCATCCTGACCGACCTGCACTCGCTGTATCGCGACGTGCTGGTGGTGCAGCTCGGTGCCCATGTCGAGCTCGTGAACGAGGCGATCTCGGGCGAGGTGGCCTCGCTCGCGGGCGCGGGGGAACCCGCCACCACCCTCGGCGTCATCGACGCCGTCGCCGATGCCCGCCGGCGGGTGGCCGCCAACGTCGCCCCCGCCCTCGCCCTCGAGGCGATGCTCGTCACGGTCGCCGAGGCGAACCGTCTCGCGGCGCGAAAGGTGCAGTCGTGAACCGTCCCTCCTCCGTTCGCCGCCTCGCTGCCCTGACGGCGCTCGCGGCGACCGCAGCGCTCGTTCTCAGCGGGTGCGTACCCTGGATCGTCGGAGCGGCCGGACCGGGGGGTTCCGCGGCGGTGCCCGCGACCTCGACCCCGACAGGCGAGGAGGTCGCGGCCGAGCTCGAACCCTTCTACACGCAGGAGCTCGTGTGGACGCCGTGCGGCAGCGGCTTCCAGTGCACCACCGCCACCGCGCCGCTGGACTGGTCGAACCCCGGTGGAGACACGATCGAGCTCGCGCTCATCAAGAAGCCCGCGACCGGTGACACCAGGCTGGGTTCGCTGTTCGTCAACCCGGGTGGCCCGGGTGCGTCGGCCTACGACTTCGTGGAGCAGTCGGCAGACTACGCCGCGCATCCGTCACTCCAGTCCTCGTACGACCTCATCGGTTACGACCCGAGGGGCACCGGGCATTCCGACCACGTCTCGTGCCTCACCGACAGTGAGCGCGACGCCTGGCTCTACGACCTCGTGCCCGGCGAGCGCGGTTCGGAGGAGTGGATCGAGGCGTACACCGAGTCGTCGCGCGACTTCGCCGAGAAGTGTGCCGAGAACACCGGCCCGCTGCTGGAGTTCGTCGATACCGAGAGCACCACGCACGACCTCGACATGCTGCGCGCCGCGGTGGGCGACGAGAAGCTCAACTACCTCGGCTACTCGTACGGAACCCTGCTCGGGGCGGTTTACGCCGAGAACTTCCCCGAGAAGGTCGGTCGCATGGTGCTCGACGGCGCCGAAGACCCGAGCTCGAGCGGGTTCGACATCACCATCTCCCAGGCCGCTGGCTTCGAGAACGCCCTGAAGAACTATCTCGCCGATTGCGCCACGCGCGACGACTGCTGGTTCTCGGGGAGTGCGGATGCGGCGCTCACGCGGGTGCAGGAGCTGCTGGCGCAGGTGGAGGCGAGCCCCATCCGTGCCTCCGACGGCCGGCAGCTCGGGGCCAGCAACCTGCTCACCGCCCTCTTCTTCCCGCTCTACAGCGAATCGAACTGGCCCTACCTCGACACGCTGTTCAGCTCGGTCGAAGACGGCGACGCCGACTTCGCCTTCCAGCTGGCCGACGCCTACAACAGCCGCAACGACGACGGCACCTACGCCGACAACCTCATCGAGTCGTTCACCGCCATCTCGTGCGCCGACTACCCGTTCACCACCGACCCGGCGGTCGTCGCCGAGCAGAACGCCGCCCTCGTCGCGGCCTCGCCGACCGTGGGGCCGTATTGGACGTACGGCGACATCGGATGCGCGGAGTGGCCCTACCCGAGCACCCGGGTGCCTGCCGCGGTGACGGCGGCCGGTTCGCAGCCCATACTGGTCGTGGGTACGACCGGCGACCCGGCGACGCCCTACCACTGGGCGCAGGCGCTGGCCGAGCAGCTCGAGAACGGGCAGCTCGTGACCTTCGAGGGCGAGGGTCACACCGCCTACAACTCGTCGAGCTGCGTGGCCGGGGTAGTGGATGCGTACTTCCTCGACGGGACGGTGCCGTCGGCCGATCCGCGCTGCACCAGCTGAGACCGGTGCACTGCACGCGGTCGGCGTGCGCGGGCGTCGCGGTGATCGGCTATGCTGTGTAGCTGTGCCTGCGCCCGACGCAGGCCAGGCCGCCTTAGCTCAGTCGGCAGAGCGATTCACTCGTAATGAATAGGTCGTGGGTTCGATTCCCACAGGCGGCCCTCACACGGCACCCGGCCCTTCTCGGCCGCATCGCGTCACGATGGCGCATCTGGCGGGTTCAGCCCGATTGGCATCGGCGACATCTGTCACGTAGGGTGTAACTCGCGTTTCTTCAGCACCATCTAGCACACCAGTTACGAAAATGCGGGCGCGACACCTGCCGATCTACCCGGAGGATCATGAGCAACGCAGAACTGTCGTTCGACGACCTCATGAGGTTCGACAAGCCGACGGCCGTGCCGGCGGCGTCCGAGGTGAACCCCGGTCCGAGACGGCGGCTGCGCGCGGTGGAGCCGGAGGAGACGACCTTCCCAGCAGGCCACGTGGCCGAGGGCTTCGAGGGTGCGGAGAGCGATTCCTTCGACGAGTTGTTCGGTCTGACCGGGCTCGACTCGACGGACCTGCAGATCGTCGACCTGCAGGTGACCGAGAAGCCGGTCGCGGTCGCGTCTCCGGTGGCCGCCGTGCCCGCAGCCCCTGCGGTGCCAGAAGCGGCTCCGATCTCGCCTCGGCGCGCTGCGGCGGCCGAGCGGGAGGCCGCCGAGCGTGCGGTCGCCGAGCGGGAGGCCGCCGAGCGGGAGGCCGCCGAACGTGCGGCAGCCGAACGTGTCGCTGCGGAGCGCTCCGCGATCGAGCCCGCCGCTGAGCCGGCCACGACCCCGACGGTCGAAGCGCCGATGGCGGCACCGGCCTCCCGCGTGCGCGCCTCGGCTTCTGAGCGGCGCGGCGAGTTCTACCGCCGTGACCTGCACTCCGGCTGGACCCGCTTCCGCGAGAACCTCGCCGTGCGCATCACCGGGTGGACCGTTCTCGTCGGCGCGACGGGCGTTCTGGTCGTCTTCGCGATCGAGCGCTTCTAATTCGACTGTCGTCGTCCAAGTAACCCTCAGCTTCCGTTCACACGCTCGACACCGGGGCCGCGTCGCGCGGGTCTAACCTGGCGCCATGCCTTCGACGCAGAGACGTCGGAGGTCACGACGTCGCCACTACGACAAGTACTATCGTCCCCAGCGGCCGCGCCTGCGGTTGTTCTTGACCATCGGTCTGGTCGCTCTGCTCGTGCTGCTCGCCGGCATCCTCACCTGGGCGGCGCTCGTGTACAAGTGAGCGCCCGGTCGTGTCGGTGGCGACCGCTAGAGTCGAGGTGACGAGAGTTAGGGAGTCATCGATGACATCATTCCGCTGGGGCGTTCTCGGCAGCGGCGGCATCGCCGCCACCTTCACACGCGACCTGCAGCTCACCGGCCGCGAGGTCACGGCCGTGGGTTCGCGCTCGCAGGGGTCGGCCGACGCGTTCGCCGAGCGTTTCGGCATCGGGGCGGCGCACGGCAGCTACGAGGCGCTGGTCTCCGACCCCGAGGTCGACATCGTCTACATCGCGACGCCGCACCCCTATCACGCCGAGAATGCGCTCCTCGCGATCGCGGCGGGCAAGCACGTGCTGGTCGAGAAGCCCTTCACCCTCAACGCCGCCGAGGCCGAGCAGGTGGCCGTCGCGGCCGCCGAGGCCGGCGTGGTGGTGCTCGAGGCGATGTGGACGCGGTTCCTGCCCCACATGGCGCGCATCCGCGAGATCATCGCCGCGGGCACCCTCGGCGACGTACGCACCGTCATCGCCGACCACGACCAGAAGCTGCCCTCCGACCCGAACCACCGGCTCAACGACCCGGCGCTCGGCGGCGGCAGCCTGCTCGACCTCGGCATCTACCCGGTCTCGTTCGCGGTCGACATCCTGGGTCTGCCCGAGCGCATCATCGCGCACGCCACCCTCACCGCGACGGGCGTCGACCGGCAGACCGCCCTCATCTTCGAGCACGACGGCGGCCGCCAGTCGCTGCTGCACTGCGCGCTCGACACCCGAGGCCCGGTGACCGCGTCGATCATGGGCACCGAGGCCCGCATCGAGATCGACTCCTGGTGGTACAACCCCACCTCCTTCACGGTGATCGCGCCCGACGACACGGTGCTCGAGCGCTACGAGACGCCCGACTCCGGTGTCGGCGCCCGGGGCATGGATTTCCAGGCCGCCGAGATCGAGCGCGTCATCGCGGCCGGCGAATCGGAGAGCCCATTGCTCCCGCTCTCGCAGACCGTGGCCATCATGGGGGTGCTCGACGCCGCCCGCGAGCAGATCGGGTTGCGCTACCCGGGTGAGTAGCCCGGCCGGCGAGTAGGCGGATGCGCGGGGCCCGTGCTTGGATGGGCTGCGTGAACGGGATCGAGCGATGAGCAGCGACGGAGCGAAGCGCGGCGGCGCGGTCGCGGCTCTCCGGCGACGGCCGCGGCTCACCGCGATCGTCTCGGCGGCGGTCGCGGTCGTGGTGCTCGGCGGCGGTGCTTTCGCCGTCGGGGCCGCCACGGCGGCACCTGCCGTTCCGACCTCGACCGCGGCTGCAGAGGACAATGGCGCCACCGGAGCCGTGACCTCGACCGCCACAGCCACCCCGACTCCCACCCCGACCCCTGATCCGCGCCCCGTCCCCGCCGCGGGCTCCGCCCCGGCCCCCGTGCGCACCTGCTCGGTCGCCGACCTCGCGGCCGACTCCCGCCTCGGCACCTTCCTCGGCGAGGTGCGCAATGCCACCACCGGCGAGGTGCTCTTCGACCGGAGCGGCTCGACCTTCGCGCGCACCGCCAGCGTGATGAAGGTGCTCACCAGCGCGGCGGCCCTCGCCGTGCTCGGCTCCGCCTACCAGGTGCCCACCACCGTGGTGAAGGGGGCGAACCCGGGCGAGGTCGTGCTCGTGGGCGGCGGCGACATCACCCTCGCCAGTGGTTCGTCGAACATCTACACGGGCTCTGCCAGCATGCTCGACCTCGCCGACCAGGTGAACGCCGCCTGGAACGCCGACCCCTCCACCGCAGGCACCGCCATCACGAGCATCGTGCTCGACGCCGGTGCCTTCTCGGGCGACCGGTGGCAGCCGAGCTGGAACCGCAAGGAGCTCTACGACGGCTACTCCTCCGAGGTCACCGCCCTCCAGGTCGACGGCGACCGCGCCTCCCCGTCATCGAACGTCTCCGAACGCAGTGAGAACGCCGTGCTCTCGGCCGGCGAGGCCTTCGCTGACGCGCTGGGCGCCTCCGGAGCCACGCTCACCGAGGGGGTCGCGCCGGCAGGCGCGGCGCAGCTCGGACAGGTGCTCTCGGCGCCGGTGGGCACGATGATCCCGGATGCGCTGCTGCGCTCCGACAACACCGAGGCCGAGATGCTGGCGCGCCTGGTGGCCATCGAGCTCGGCGTGGGCAGCGACTTCGCAGCGCTGCAGACCGCCATCCCCCAGGCGCTGGCGCGCTACGGGCTCGACACCAGCGGCCTCGTGATCGCCGACGGGTCGGGGCTGAGCGACGACAACGGGGTGTCGCCCGACTTCCTCACCGAGCTGTTCGTGAAGATCCAGGCGGGGGAGGGCGAGCTCGCGATCATCCGCGACGGGCTCCCGGTGGCCGGGGTGAGCGGTACGCTCGCCGGCCGTTTCACCGACTCGCCCGCCGCGGGCAGCGTGATCGCCAAGACCGGGTGGATCGACACCGGATACACCCTCGCGGGGATCGTGAACGCCCCCGACGGCGCGGTGCTCACCTTCGCCTTCTTCGCGCTCGACGACGTGGGCGACAGCGCCCGCACGGCCCTCGACGCTCTCACCACGGGCGTCTACCAGTGCGGAAACGGCCTCTCCACCCTCTGAGAGCCTCCCGATCGAGACCGGGTGTCGCCCGGCCGCGTGTATACCTAGACTGTACACATGGCCAGAGCGCTCTTCATCATCGACGTGCAGAACGACTTCATCGAGGGCGGCGCCCTCGGGGTCGAAGGCGGCACCGCTGTGGCCGAGGGCATCTCGCGACTGCTCGCCGAGCATCCCGACAGCTACGACTTCGTCATCGCCTCGCGCGACTGGCACGACCCCGACAACGACAACGGCGGGCACTTCGCCACGGATGCGGAGCCCGACTTCGAGAGCACCTGGCCCGTGCACTGCGTGGCCGGCACCTTTGGGGCCGAATACCACGACGAGCTCACCACCCGCGCGATCGACCATCACGTGCGCAAGGGGCAGGGCGAGCCCGCCTACTCCATCTACGAGGGCACCACCGAGGAGGGCGGCACCGTGCACGAGCTGCTCGACGCGAACGGCGTCACCGAGATCGACGTGGCCGGCCTTGCTACCGACTACTGCGTGCGTGCCTCGGCGCTCGACGCGATCGAGCACGGCCGGCACGTGCGCATCATCACCGACCTCGTCGCCGGGGTGTCTCCGGATGCGTCACGCGAGGCCATCGCCGAGCTCGCGCGGGCGGGGGCCGACCTGGTGACCTCGGACCTCATCGACCGCTGACCCGACCACCGCCACGACCACTGACCCGACCGCGCTGCACCGCGCATCCCGAATCACCCGACCTCACACCGCTGTGAAAGGAACACCATGACCGACCTCCTCGTGCCCTCCGCCGCCTCCGCCGCCGAGGCCGCGCTGCTGGCCTCCGTGCCCGACGGCCTGTTCATCGGAGGGAAGTGGGGTCCCTCGTCGACCGGGCGCACGCTCGACGTGATCGACCCCTCGTCTGGAGCGGTCATCAAGTCCATCGCCGACGCCACTCCCGACGACGCGATCCGTGCTCTGGATGCGGCGGTGGGTGCGGCGGATGGGTGGGCGGCGACGGCTCCGCGGGTGCGGGGTGAGATTCTTCGTCGGGCGTT
>NZ_JANLCN010000016.1 GCF_024979255.1 Herbiconiux moechotypicola | reverse complement strand
CCCCCAGATGGATGCCTCCGAACGCGACCGCCAACTCCGCAACTGGAAGAAAGCCGTCACCAAAACCCTTGACTGGGTAGACGAGGACGTGCAGTAACCCCACGCGCATCCCCTGAGCCGCGATCCGCCAGAAATCCTTCCCCGACACCCGGGAGAGGAGGATTACTGGCGGGTCGCGGTTCTTCTCTTTCGACGGGTGTGGTGTCACAGTGGAGTCACTTGCACTTCGACCGTGATCGGGGACACAGATGAGCGACCGCCCGAACGACGACCTGCCGCCCTTTCCGGTTCCGGAGGAGCCCGAGACCCCCGCAGCGGGCGCGGGCGACGCGGATGCGCCGGCACCGGATGCGCAGGCCACGACGAACGGGCTCCCCGCGTTCCCGCCCGGCGGGGCGGGGGCACCTGCGGCTCCGCTCACGCCGCCGGCTCCGCCGCCCCAGACGCTGCCGCCCACGCAGGTGCTCTCCCAGCCACCGGCGCAGCCCACGCAGCCCACGCAGGTGCTCAACCAGCAGCCCAACGGCAGGCACCCCGGCTACGGCCCGAATCCCGGCCAGACCCCCGCGCCGCAGGCGGGGCAGGGCGGCCGCGGCCCGCTCGTGCCCGGCGGCCCCGGTGGACGCCCACCCGGCGCCGCCCCGAAGAAGAGCCGGCGCTGGATCTGGATCACCGCCATCATCGCCGTGCTCGCCATCGCCGTGATCGTGCTCGCGGTGATGCTCTTCACCCGTGGGAGCGGCACTCCCGTCGTGGCCACGCCCACCGCATCCGCTTCACCCAGCCCCACGCCGACACCCACCCCCACGCCGACCATCACCCCCACCCCGACGGCGACCACGCCCGTCACCCCCGACGAGCCGGACACCCCCGACCAACCCGACACCCCCGACCAGCCGCCGGCGGGCCCCGCCCTGGCCATCACCTCGTTCTCGGTGAGCCCCGGCACCGTCACCTGCTCCCGCCCGCAGCCCGACGCCCCCGCATCCGGGTTCACGAGCACCCCGCTCACCATCTCGTGGTCGAGCACCGGCGCCATCAAGGGCTGGATCGGCATCGACACGAGCGACGCCCAGGCCGCGCCCTACCAGGAGGTCAACGCCGCCTCGGGCACCATCACGATCGACTACACCTGCTACGACGACCACGTCTACACGCTGACCGTCATGGCCCAGGACGGCACCACCACGAGCTCCACCCTCCCGGTGAACAACGTGGGCGACCGCTGATGTCCGGCCCGGCCCGCCGCTATCCGCGGGGCGTGTCGTGCTGGGTCGACACCGAACAGCCCGATCCAGTGGCCGCGAGCGGCTTCTACGGAGCGCTGTTCGGATGGGAGTTCGAGAACGCGATGCCCCCGGGGGCACCGGCCGTGTACCTCATTGCGACGCTCCAGGGCAGTGACGTCGCGGCCATCGGGTCGGCCTCTCCCGAGGCGGGCGGGGCCGGCTGGAACACCTACTTCGCCGTCGACGACGCCGACGCCGATGCGACCGCCGTGGTGCACGCGGGCGGCACGCTCGTCTCGGCCCCCGAAGACGCCGGGCCCGGCGGCCGGGCCGCCGCCGGGCGCGACCCGCTGGGTGCCGAGTTCGGCCTGTGGCAGGCCAGGCGCCGGCTCGGCGCGCAACGGGTGAACGAGCCGGGCAGCTGGAACTTCAGCAACCTGCGCAGCACCGATCCGGCGGCGTCGAAGGCGTACTACGCCGAGCTGTTCGGGTGGAGCTACCTCGACCTCGGAGACACCGTCGAGGCCATGATCGCGGTCGACGGCTACGGCGATCACCTCGCCGCGACCGTCGATCCGGGCATCTTCGACCGCCAAGCCGGTGCACCCGCCGGGTTCGCCGACGTGATCGGAGCCGTGCAGCGGGCGGCCGACGGCGAGACCGACCACTGGGAGGTCGTGTTCAGCGTCGCCTCGCGCGCCGAGTCGCTCGCGCGCGCCGAAGGGCTCGGGGCCACCGTGGTCTCCACCGTCGACACCCCCTGGAGCCTGCTCGCGCGCATCCGCGACCCCCAGGGTGCCGAGCTCACGCTGAGCGAATTCCGCGACCCGCGCTGAGCGCGCGACCCGCACCAGCGCCCTCAGCTGAGCAGCGTCAGCAGCTTCTTTCCGGTCGCCGCGAAGCCGCGCGAGGCGAACTCGCGGGCGACGGCGGCGCGCTCGGCGGTGGGCCGGCCGTAGGTGGTGGTGCGCTGCACCGGCGTGCGGCCGATGCGGCGGATCATGCTCTCCAGATCGTCGACCGTCTTCTCCGAGCCGTTGTCGGCGCCCGCCATGCGGCTGATGGTCTCCTCCATGAGGGTGCCGCCGAGGTCGTCGGCACCGCCCTGGAGCATCTGCTGCGTGCCGCCCTCGCCGAGCTTCACCCACGAGGTCTGCACGTGATCGATGCGCCCGTGCAGCATGAGCCGCGACACGGCGTGCAGCGCCCGGTTCTCCTGCAGGGTCGGGCCCGGTCGTGCCACGCCCGCGAGGTACACCGGCGCGTTCATGTGGATGAACGGCAGCAGCACGAACTCGGTGAACCCGCCGGTCTCGTCCTGGATGCGCGAGAGCGTGCGCAGGTGCCCCACCCAGTGGGTGGGGTTGTCGACGTGCCCGTACATCATGGTCGACGACGACCGCAGCCCCACCTGGTGCGCCGTGGTCACGATCTCGATCCACTGCGCCGCCGGCAGCTTGCCCTTCGTGAGCACCCAGCGCACGTCGTCGTCGAGGATCTCGGCGGCCGTGCCCGGGATGGTGTCGAGCCCCGCCGCCTTGGCCTCGGTGAGGAAGTCGCGGAACGACAGCCCCGTGCGGGCCGACCCGTTCACGATCTCCATCGGGCTGAACGCGTGCAGGTGGATCTCGGGCTGCCGCTCCTTCACCGTGCGCGCGAGGTCGAAGTAGGCGGTGCCCGGCAGGTCGGGGTGGATGCCGCCCTGCATGCAGATCTCGGTGGCGCCGATCGACCAGGCCTCGTCGACCCGGTCGCCCACCTGCTGCATCGACAGCGTGTACGCATCCGCGTCGTTGCGCCGCTGCGCGAAGGCGCAGAACCGGCAGCCGGTGTAGCAGACGTTGGTGAAGTTGATGTTGCGGTTCACCACGTAGCCGACCTCGTCGCCCACGGTGTCGTGCCGCACCTGATCGGCCAGGGCCGCCAGGGCGTCGAGGTCGCGGCCGTCGGCCCCGAGCAGGGTGAGGTACTCGGCGTCGGTGAGCCCGGCGGGGTCGACGGATGCGCGCCGCAGCGCCGCCCGCACGGCCGGGTCTCCGGCGACGCGGGTCTCGTTGGCCGCGTTCGCCCCCACCTTCTCGCGGAGCTCGGCCCAGTCGCCGTAGACATCGTCGAAGTCGCTGCGGCGGTCGCCCGTGCGGCCCACGGTGTCGATCTCGGTGTGCAGCTCGGTGCGGCCCGAGGAGGCTCCCCAGTCGGGCTCCTGCCAGGGCGAGCCGACCGGGATGCGGCCCTCCACCGCGAGCCCGTCGGCGTCGGCCAGGGCGCGCACGTGGGGCATGACGCGGGGGTCGATCCAGGGCTCTCCCGCGCGCACGTAGTGCGGGTGCGCGGTGAGCCGTTCGCGCAGGGTGAAGCCCGCCTCGGCGGTGAGCCGGGCGAGGTCGTCGATGTGCGGCCACGGCCGCTCGGGGTTCACGTGGTCGGGCGTGAGCGGCGAGACGCCGCCCCAGTCGTCGATGCCGGCGCGCACCAGCAGGGCCAGCTCCCGCGCATCCGTGAGGTTCGGCGGGGCCTGGATGCGCGCCTTGGGCCCCAGCACCAGCCGGCTCACGGCCACGGCGGCGGCGTACTCCTGGGTCTCCAGGTCGTCGGCGCCCATCATGGCGGTGGCGGGCTTGGCACGGAAGTTCTGGATGATGACCTCCTGCACGTGCCCGTGCCGGCGGGCCGCCGCGCGGATGGCGAACAGGCCGTCGACGCGCTCCTCGTAGTTCTCGCCGATGCCGAGCAGCAGCCCCGTGGTGAACGGCACCGTCGACCGGCCGGCGTCTTCGAGCACGCGCAGGCGCAGCGCCGGATCTTTGTCGGGCGAGCCGAAATGGGCGTTGCCCTTCTCGGCCCACAGGCGCACCGAGGTGGTCTCGAGCATCATGCCCATCGAGGGCGCCACGGGCTTCAGCCGCTGGATCTCCTCCCAGCTCATCACGCCGGGGTTCAGGTGCGGCAGCAGCCCGGTCTCTTCGAGCACCCGGATGGCCATCGCCCTGAGGTAGGCCAGCGTGGAGTCGTAGCCGTGCGCATCCAGCCACTCCCGCGCCGCCGGCCAGCGGTCCTCCGGCCGGTCGCCGAGGGTGAACAGGGCCTCCTTGCAGCCGAGCGCCGCGCCCTCGCGGGCGATCGCGAGCACCTCGTCGGGGGAGAGGTAGGGAGCCTTGCCCTGCTTGGCGAGGCCCCCGGGGGTCTCGACGAAGGTGCAGTAGTGGCAGCGGTCGCGGCAGAGGTGGGTGAGCGGGATGAACACCTTGCGCGAGTAGGTGATGACGCCGGGCCGGCCCGCGATCTCGAGCCCCGCATCCCGCACCCTCGAGGCGGCCGTCAGCAGGCGCTCGAGGTCGTCGCCGCGGGCGTGCAGCAGCGTCTCGGCCTCGGTGGCGTTGAGCGCGACACCCTCGTCGGCGCGCTTGAGGGCGCGGCGGATGGCCGAGGCGTTCGGGATGAACGACTGCACCACCGGCTGCGGCTCACGCTTGCGGCGGGTGGGGATGGGCAGATCTTCGGGCACGGGGAGACCTCATCGGAACGTGGAGCGTCGTCAACAGGAGAGGAGGGCCCAAAGCCAGACCCGGAATCGAAGTACCCCGAGCCTACCCCCTCCTTTGGGGCGGTCCGTGCAGGTCCGGTGCGAGGCGGCCCTGTGGGACGATTGCGGCACAGACCGAAATAAGGAGTTCCTCCGTGGGCACGAAAGCAATTCGCGGCACCTTCCTCGACTTCATCGACGACCCCTGGAAGCACGTCGGCGACGAGGCCGCGGCGACCCGGTTCCACCGCGACGGACTGCTCGTGATCGAGGACGGCATCGTCGCCGACTTCGGTGTCTACGACGAGGTCGCGCCCCGCCACCCCGGTGTCGAGATCACCGAGATCCGCGACCGCATCATCCTCCCCGGCTTCATCGACGGGCACATCCACCTGCCGCAGACCCGCGTGCTGGGCGCCTACGGCGAGCAGCTGCTGCCGTGGCTGCAGAAGTGGGTCTTCCCCGAGGAGCACCGCTACTCCGAGCGCGCCTACGCGGAGGAGGGCACGAAGCACTTCTTCGACAACCTGCTGGCCTCGGGCACCACCACCGCGCAGACCTTCACCACCGGCAACCTCACCTGCAACGAGGTGTTCTTCGAAGAGGCGAGCAAGCGCAACATGCGCATGATCGGCGGGCTCACCGGCATCGACACCCACGTGCCCGACTACTTCGCCAACACGCCCGAGCAGTTCTACACCGACTCGAAGGCACTCATCGAGAAGTGGCACGGCACCGGCCGCAACCTCTACGCCATCACGCCGCGCTTCGCGTTCGGCGCCTCGGTGGAGCTCATGGAGGCCTGCCGCCGGCTGAAGCAGGAGCATCCCGACCTCTGGGTGAACACCCACATCTCCGAGAACCCCGCCGAGATCCACGGCGTGCTGGCCCTCCACGACGACTGCACCGACTACCTCGGGGTGTACGAGAAGTTCGACCTCGTGGGGCCCAAGTTCACCGGCGGTCACGGTGTGTGGCTCTCGAACAGCGAGTTCCGCCGCTTCAGCGAGAAGGGCGCCGCCGTGGCGTTCTGCCCCTCGTCGAACCTCTACCTCGGCTCGGGCCTGTTCCGGCTGGGCCGGGCGCTCGACCCCGAGCATCGCGTGCTCATCTCGGTGGGCACCGACATGGGCGGCGGCAACCGCTTCAGCCTGCTGAACTCCCTCGAAGACGCCTATAAGGTCGGGATGCTGCAGAACACCATCCTCGACGGATCGATCGTGCCGAGCGATCAAGACCTCGAGGAGTCCGAGCGCAACAAGCTCTCCTCGCTCCGCGCGTTCTACCTGCTCACCCGCGGAGGTGCGGAGTCGCTCTACATCGACGACAAGGTGGGCACCTTCGACATCGGCAAGGAGGCCGACTTCGTGGCGCTCGACTGGACCGCCGGCCCGCCCGCGGCCCCGTGGCACGCGTCGCTGCTGCTCGAGAAGGGCGGCGACGAGCTGTCGCTCGAGACCGTCACCGACCTGCTCTTCGGCATCATGATGGTGGCCGACGAGCGCGCCGTCGACCAGACCTGGGTGATGGGCGAGCTCGCCTACCAGAAGGCCTGACGCCCGTGACCTCCACAGCGGGCGCTCCACCCGCCCTGGGCCAGGTGCCCGGGGCGGTCTCCCTCGTCGTGCACCGGCGGCTGGCCGAGTCCAGTTACGCGAAGTACGCCGCGTGGCAGGAGAAGGTGGGCGCGCGCATCTCGAACTGGCCGGGCTATCTCGATCGCCAGGTCATCCCGCCGAAGCCGCCGCTGCAGGTGGACTGGGTGATCGTGCAGCGCTTCCGCGACGTGGAGTCCGCCCGCGGCTGGCTGCAGAGCGCGGAGCGGGCGCGGCTGATGAACGAGATCAAGGGCGAGTTCGTCGGGAACGACGACGTGCACCTGTTCACCGAGGAGGCGAAGCACCCCTCCGAAGCGGCGTCGGTGCTCATCTCGAGCCGGGTGCCGGCCGACCAGGAGGAGGAGTTCCTCGACTGGCAGCGGCAGATCATGGCGGCCGAATCGCGCTTCGACGGTTTTCTCGGCCACAAGATCGAGCGTCCCGTTCCCGGGGTGCAGGACGACTGGGTGGTGGTGCTGAGCTTCGACACCGAGGAGCACCTGAACGCCTGGATCGACTCGCCCGAGCGGCGCGAGCTGCTCGACGAGGGCAAGGCCTACAACGAGCAGCTCACGCTCACGAAGGCCAGCTACGGCTTCGGCTTCTGGACCGGCAACCGCACGGCGCTGCCCGACCCCATCTTCAAGAGCAATCTGCTCGTGCTGCTGATGCTCTACCCGATCGTGTTCCTCTGGGGCTACTTCATCGCCGACCCGCTGCTGGCCAACCACGGGGTGCCGTTCTGGCTGTCGCTGTTCATCGGCAACGTGGTGTCGACCCAGCTGCTCGGGTGGATCCTCGTGCCGTGGGCGTTCAAGCTGTTCGGCTGGTGGGTGAAGCGCGACCGGCCGCCGCGCGTGCACTTCTACGGCTACGCGATCGTGGTGGCGCTGTACGCCGTCTCGATCGCCGTGTACGCCTGGCTCATCTCGCTCGGGCCCGTCTGGTACAGCTGAGTGACCGTCGCGGCGTCCGTCTGAGGGACAGTCCAAGTATCCGTCGCGCGGGGGATGCGCTGCTCGCGCGCCCGTCGTAGCGTCGGGGTGTGGGACGACTGCAGAGATTGCTGGAAGGCGACCGGCGCGACCCCCGGGTGGCGCTGGCCGAGATCGAGTGGCCCGAGGGCGACGCCGACGCGTTCGCGTGGGGTCGCAGAGTGCTCGCCGAGAGGCGGGTGGATGCGCGCCGCGAGACCGTCGCGGCGGTGCGGGCCCTGCGTGAGGCCGAGCCGCGGCTCGAGCTGAAGCCCGCGACCTATCTCGCCGAGAGGCTCGCGGCGGGAGCGGGGGCGGGCGCCTCCGCCTAGCGCGGCACCCGGGCCAGCGCGAGGGCGTCGGCGGCCAGCTGCGCGCTCGTGTCGGCATCGCGCATCCACAGGGGAACCGCCCGTGTGGGCAGGCCCGATGCCTCGAGCACCGGCACCGCCACTGCATCCGCCTCATCGACCAGCCACCCGTCGAGCAGGCCGCCGCGGGGGCGCGCTCCGTAGTGCTTCGCCACGGCCACCGCGCTGGTCTCCACCCCGATCGCGGTGAGGCAGGCGTCGGCGTAGCCGCGCACGGCGGCACCCGAGATGATGGGGGAGACCCCCACGATCGGTGCCCTCGTCGCCCGGAGCGCCTCGCGCATCCCGGGCACCCCCAGGATGGTGCCGATCGACACGACCGGGTTGGACGGGGCCAACAGCACGACGTCGGCGTGCGCGATCGCACTCAGCACCTGGGGTGTGGGATGCGCCGCCTCGACTCCGACCTGGATGAACCGCTTGGCCGGAACGGCGGCGCGGTGCTTCACCCACCACTCCTCGAAGTGCACGATGTGCCGCTTGCCGTCGAGCATGAACTCCACGTGCGTCTCCACCGGCTGGTCGCTCATCGGCAGGAGTCGCACGCCCGGGTTCCAGCGTTCGCAGAGGCGCGCGGTGGCCTCGGTGAGCGTGAGCCCGTCACGGAGGAAGCTGGAGCGGGCGATGTGCGTGCCGATGTCGAGGTCGCCGAGCGTGAACCACGGCCAGCCGATGCCGTAGGCGCTGAGTTCGGCGCTCACCCGTTCGGTCTCGCCGGCGCGGCCCCAGCCGCGCTGCTCGTCGTTGCCGCCGCCGAGGGCGTACATGATGGAGTCGAGGTCGGGGCACACCCGCAGGCCGGTCAGCCACATGTCGTCGCCGGTGTTCACGACCGCGGTGATCTCGGCGGTCGACCCGCCGTCCCCGTTCGGGTACGCCCTCCGCAGCTCGGTGCGGAGCCCCTTGAGGAACCGTGCACCCCCGACACCACCCGCGAGAACCGTGACCTTCACGGTCCCCATTCAACCGCATCCGCGGCGGTCACCCCGCCGTCTGCCGCTCCACCACGGTCGCCACGATCGCGGGAAGCCACTCATCGGGCCCCTCGACCGAGATCCAGGCTCCGTCGAGGGCGAGGTCGACCCGGGAGGCGCCGTCGCCGATCACCGTGAGGTAGGCGTCGCCCGGGTAGTCGGGTGCGGGAGCCGAGGGCAGGTCTGAGCGTGTGAGCCCCTCGGCGAGGTACGCCGCGCCGCCGGGCAGGACGGCGACTCCGGTGGGCAGCGGTTGCTCGCCGGTGAGGTAGCGGCAGTAGTAGGCGCCCACCTGACCGGAGCTGGCGAACGGAGCGATCGTGTTCTCGCCGCCCTCCTGCCGGTAGACGCCAGCCACGTCGCCGGTGATGGACTGGAGCTCGCTCGGCGTGATCAGTCCGTCGCAGTCGACGGCACCGGCCACGCCGGGGCCGTCGGGCTGCCAGAGCGGTGCGGGCGGGTCGAAGTTCGAGGCCGCATCGCGTGCGGCGACGAACACGTCGCGGAGGAGGGGCTGCGCGGCCAGCAGCGTCGCCGGATCGGCGCCGGCCCAGGCCGTGACCCCGTAGCCGTTCACCCGGCCGAGGTAGCTGCAGAACGACAGCGTGCCATCGCTCGGCGGGCACGAGCTGTACGTCTCCGGGCCGATCGACGCCTCGACGTTCTCGGGCCCGAGGTAGGCTCCGTCTTTCTGCACGGTCTGCTCGAACTGCTCGTCGGAGACGCCGGGCACGATCTGCACCGACACTGTGGCGTAGCCGTCCCCGGGCTCGCCGGTCGAGAACCAGCATCCGAGCCCGCCGACGCGCTCCAGCGTGAAAGTCAGCGGGTTCGGTGGACCGTTCGTCTCCGCGTCCGGGATCGTCGACTGGAGCGGCACCCCCAGGATCTGCTCGGCGGTCGCCTGCGGCAGCACCTCATCGCAGCTCGTCGGGACCCGGCTCGGCTGCTCGGTCTCGTCGGGCGCGCTGGTGGGTGTCGGCTCTGCCGGGGTCACCGACGCGGTCGGCACCGCCGTCGGCCCGGTCGGCGCTGTCGCCGGCCCACCGAACAACCCGCCTCCGGTGAAGGCGACCACGATCGCCCCGACCACCACCACTCCCACGAGCGCCGCCAGCACGACGGTCACGACCACTCGCCCGCGCCGCGACCCCTTCGGGCCCCCGCCCGCGCCCTGCTCACTCACCCTGCCAGTCTGCACCCCTTCGGCCGTCTCCCCACGGATTCACGACCTCGACGCCGTCGTGGTCGAAATGGGCGGTGTTGCGAGTGGCGATGGTGGCGGAGTGCAGCTTGGCGATCGCGGCGATCTGCACGTCGGGCTCGTCGCACGGTCGGCCGATCGCGACGCGGCGGGCCTGGAGGTCGCCGAACTCGACGGCCGCCAGGTGGTCGTAGGGCAGGATGCGGCCGCTGAAGGCCTCCGTGAGGATCTCGGCGAGGGTGGCCGCGTACTGGGCCCGGCGGCGGCTCGCGGGAAGCCGTGCCACCCCGTAGGCCAGTTCGCCGATGGTGATGGCCGTGGTGTAGAGCTCGTCGCGAGGCTGCCGGTCGAGCCACTCGGCCGCGGCGCTGGTGGCGTGATCGCGACCGAGCTCGGAGATGACGTTCGTGTCGAGGATGATCACGGGCTCGGCTGTGCGCCCGGGGCTGACGCCCGCTGCTGTTCGAAGTACCGCTCGGTGGCCCGCGGAGGGATCTGGTCGACGACCTCGTCGATGAACCCGATCTCGGCGAACATCGAGCGGATCTTCGTTCCGAGCCCGGAATCGTCGGAGGGCTCGGCGGCGACGGCGTGATCGAGGATCGACCTCGCCTCCGCCTCCATAGAGCGGCCGTTGCGCGCCGCTCTGACGCGCAGCTTGTCGCGAGTCGCGTCGTTCAGGTCTCTGATGGTGATGGTGGCCATGTCCTTCCTCGTCTCTCGTCGCGATGATGCTAGCAATGCTGTCGACGCTTCACAAGGGGAAAGAGAAGAATGCTCAGGTGGCGCGTACCGCGGCGGCGAGGAGGGCCGCGAGGTCGTCGAAGTCGTCGCGCACGCGCCCCGCGGTGAGGCGCAGGTGCGGTGCGAGCGACCCGTCGGGCGAGGCGTCGAAGGTCGACCCGGCCGCGGCCCGCACGCCCCCCGCGGCGAGCGTGAGCATCGACGCCTTCTCGTCGGCGACCGGGATCCAGGTGTTGATCCCGTCCGACACCGTGTGCTCGACACCCTGCCGCACCAGTGCCTCCGCGAGCAGCCGCTGCCTGGCCTGATAGATGCGCCGCGCGTCGTGCACGGCGGTGAGCGAGGGCGTGGCGGTGAGCAGCTCGAAGAGGATGGTCTGCAGCATCCTCGAGGTCCAGCCCGGCCCGAGCATCCGCCTGGCCACGATGCGGTCGACGAGCGCCTCGGGCCCGCCGAGTGCCGCGATGCGGAGGTCGGGCCCGTGCGACTTCGCGTAGCTGCGGATGTGCAGCGTGCGCTGCGGCAACCAGGTGCCGAAGCTGTGGGCGGGCGCGCTCGAGATCTCGCCCGAGTGGTCGTCCTCGATGACGACGGGGGCCCCGATGTGCTCCGAGGCGCGCAGCACCCGGGCGAGCTCCCGCGCCCGGTCCGCGCTCATCGAGATGCCGGTGGGGTTGTGCGCACGCGGCTGCAGGATGATCGCGACCGGCTCCAGCCGCAGGGCCCGGGCCAGCTGCCCGGGCACGAGGCCCTCGCCGTCGACGTCGACCGGGATGCGCGTAACGCCGAGGTGCTCCAGCAGGTCGAGGAACGGCGGGAACCCGGGGTTCTCCACCACCACCCGGTCGCCGAACCGCACGAGCGAGTCGAGCGCCCGCGACACCGCGTCGAGGGCGCCGTCGACGATGGTGATGGCGCCGACGGCATAGGGCCAGGACGCGCGCAGGTGGAGTTCGAGATCGGGGAGGACGGGGGAGCTGAGGTAGCTCGCCGTGTCGGCCCGCGTGGGCGCCTTGGTGAGCGCGGCCGAGAGGTCGGGGAGCAGTTCGGGGTCGGGAGTACCGGTGGAGAGGTCGAGCCTCGCCTCGACGTGCGAGCCGGCGAGCCCGCCGAAGTGGGGCGGCATCCAGGTGGTGGAGGCCTGCAGCACGAAGCTGCCGGCGCGGCCGCGCGAGGTGATGAGACCCACACCGGAGAGCGCCTGCCAGGCGTTGCTCACGGTGGCGGGGCTCACGCCGAGCGAGGCGGCGACGTCGCGCACCGTGGGCAGCCGGTCGCCCGCGCCGAGCGCACCGGTGCGGATGAGGCGGGAGACGGCGGCCGCGATCCCCTCCGGTGTGCGGATGTCGACGGCAGCGGTGATGCGGTCGAGCACGATGCCCCCTCTTGACATATTTACTCTCGCGTCACACGCTGAAACACACGAGAAATGTTCAAGCCGAATAATAACAAAACCGGTGAGGAAGGACATGAGCCGATGACGACAGTACGAGCCGCGATCACGCAGGCGACCTGGACGGGCGACAAGGAGTCCATGATCGCCAAGCACGAGCAGTTCGCGCGCGACGCGGCCGCTCAGGGCGCCCAGGTCATCAGCTTCCAGGAACTGTTCTACGGCCCCTACTTCGGCATCACGCAGGACAAGAAGTACTACGCCTACGCCGAGGCCGCCGACGGCCCCATCGTGCAGCGCTTCGCGGCGCTCGCGAAAGAGCTCGGCCTCGTGATGGTGCTCCCCATCTACGAGGAGGACCAGCCCGGCGTCTACTACAACACCGCGGTGGTGGTGGATGCCGACGGCACGATCCTCGGCAAATACCGCAAGCACCACATCCCGCACGTCGATCGGTTCTGGGAGAAGTTCTACTTCCGCCCGGGCAACCTCGGCTACCCGGTGTTCGACACCGCGGTCGGCAAGATCGGCGTCTACATCTGCTACGACCGGCACTTCCCCGAGGGGTGGCGCGAGCTCGGCCTGAACGGCGCGCAGATCGTGTTCAACCCGAACGCCACGAAGCCCGGCCTCTCGAACCGCCTCTGGGAGATCGAGCAGCCCGCCGCCGCCGCGGCCAACGGCTACTTCGTGGCCGCGCCCAACCGCGTAGGCCGGGAGGACAACGAGTACGGCGACCTCGCCGTCACCTTCTACGGCACGAGCCAGTTCGCCGATCCGCAGGGCAACATCGTGGGCGGTTACGCCTCCGGCGACGCCGAGGAGCTGGTCATCCGCGACCTCGACCTCGACATGATCCGCGCGGTGCGCGACGATTGGCAGTTCTACCGCGACCGCCGTCCGGAGTCGTACACGAGCATCCCGAAGCCCTAGCGCCGACCACCACCACCGACCACCCAGCTGAACGGAGCGACAACATGGCGAAGACCCTCATCACCGGTGGCACCGTGGTGAACGCGACCGGAACGGCCGAGGCCGACGTGCTGCTCGACGGCGACACGATCGCCGCAGTGCTCGCCCCCGGCAGCACCCTGCTCGGGTTCGACGTGGCCGCGAACGTCGACGAGGTCGTCGACGCCACGGGCAAGTACGTCATCCCGGGCGGCATCGACGCGCACACCCACATGCAGATGCCTTTCGGCGGCACCGAGGCCAGCGACACCTTCGAGACCGGCACGCGCGCGGCCGCACACGGCGGCACCACGAGCATCATCGATTTCGTGGTGCAGTACGCAGGCGAGAACATCCTCGACCAGTACCAGCTCTGGCACGAGAAGGCCGCCGGTCAGTGCGCCGTCGACTACGGCTTCCACCAGATCCTCTCCGACGTGCAGGACTCTTCGCTCACCGCGATGGACGAGCTCATCAACGAGGGCGTCACGAGCTTCAAGCTGTTCATGGCCTACAAGGGCGTGTTCCTCAGCGACGACGGCCAGATCGTGAAGGCCATGCAGAAGGCCAGCGACAACGGCTCGCTCATCATGATGCACGCCGAGAACGGCTCCGTCATCGACCTGCTCGTGCAGCAGCACCTCGAGCGCGGCGAGACCACCCCCTACTACCACGGCATCTCGCGACCCTGGCAGGCCGAGGAGGAGGCCACGCACCGGGCGATCATGCTCGCGAACCTCACCGGTGCGCCGCTCTACATCGTGCACGTGAGCGCGAAGCAGGCGGTGGAGCAGATCGCGGCGGCCCGTGACAACGGGCAGAACGTGTTCGCCGAGACCTGTCCGCAGTACCTGTACCTCTCGCTCGAAGACCAGCTGGGCGCGGTGAGCGAGCAATGGGGCGACTTCGAGGGTGCGAAGTGGGTGTGCTCCACGCCGCTGCGCTCGAAACACGAGGGCCACCAGCACCACATGTGGCAGGGGCTGCGCACCAACGACCTGCAAGTCATCTCCACCGACCACTGCCCCTTCTGCATGAAGGGCCAGAAAGACATGGGGATCGGCAACTTCGCGAAGATCCCCAACGGCATCGGCTCGGTGGAGCACCGCATGGACCTCATCTACCAGGGCGTGGTGATGGGCGAGATCTCGCTGCCGCGCTGGGTGGAGCTCACCTCCACGACTCCGGCGCGGATGTTCGGCATCCACGGCAAGAAGGGCGTCATCCAGCCCGGTGCCGACGCCGACGTGGTGATCTACGACCCGAAGGGCCACACCTCCATCGGCGTCGACAAGACCCACCACATGAACATGGACTACTCGGCCTGGGAGGGCTTCGAGATCGACGGCCACGTCGACACCGTGTTCTCGCGCGGACGCAAGATCGTCGACGACAACGCGTATCTCGGCCGCAAGGGCGACGGCGCCTACTTCAAGCGCGGCCTCAGCCAGTACCTCATCTGACCCATCCGCCCCGCACCAAGGAGACACAGCATGGAATTCGGCGCGGTCGTGCAGACCAATCCTCCCGCAGCCCGGACGGTCGGGCTCGCGAAGCTCAGCGAGCAGTACGGTTTCGACTACTTCTGGACCTTCGACTCGCACCTGCTCTGGCAGGAGCCCTACGTCATCTACAGCCAGATCCTCGCCGAGACCCACAAGATCAAGGTCGGCCCGATGGTCACCAACCCGGCGACCCGCGACTGGACCGTGACGGCGTCGACCTACGCCACCCTCAACGAGATGTACGGCAACCGCACCATCTGCGGCATCGGGCGCGGCGACTCGGCGGTGCGGGTCACCAACGGCGCGCCCACCACGCTGAAGACACTCCGCGAGTCGATCCACGTCATCCGTGAGCTCGGCAACTCGCGCCCCGTGGAGTACAACGGCTCCACCCTGCAGTTCCCGTGGAGCCACGGCTCGCAGCTCGACGTGTGGGTGGCCGCGTACGGACCTCTCGCCCTGAAGCTCACCGGCGAGGTCGGCGACGGCTTCATCCTGCAGTGCGGCGACATCGACATCGCGAAGTGGATGATCGACACCGTGCGCGCGGCGGCGGTGAACGTGGGCCGCGATCCCGACGAGATCGCCTTCTGCGTGGCCGCGCCGTTCTACATCGGCGACGACTGGGAGCACATGCGCGACCAGTGCCGCTGGTTCGGGGGCATGGTGGGCAACCACGTGGCCGACATCGTGGCGAAGTACGGCACCGAGGGCGCCGTACCGCAGGCGCTCACCGACTACATCAAAGACCGCGAGGGCTACGACTACAACGAGCATGGCCGGGCCGGCAACAGCCACACTGCGTTCGTGCCCGACGAGATCGTCGACCGCTTCTGCGTGCTCGGCACCGCCGAGCAGCACATCGAGAAGCTCAAGCAGTACGCCGAGATCGGGGTGACCCAGTTCGCGGGCTACCTGCAGCACGACAACAAGGAGGAGACCCTCCGCGTGTACGGCGAGACGGTCATGCCCGCGCTCCGCGACCACATCACGGCGAAGGCGTAACGCGCGTGCGGAAGGTCCTTCTCGGCGCGGGCGGCATCGTGCTGCTCGTCGTCGTCTGGGAGCTCTACAAGGCGCTCGGCCCGGCCACGGGTGTGATGATCGGCGACCTCACGGTGCTGCCGCGCACCACCGACCTGGCCATGCCGCACGTGTGGGACATGGTGGCGCGCCTGTTCGAAGAGGGCGGCACCGGCCGCAACCGGGCGCCGATCTGGCTGCTGGTGGGTCAGGCCGCCGTGTTCACCCTCGGGGTCGCGGCCGTCGGCTGGGTTGTCGGCGTCGTCGTCGGCCTGGCGCTCGCCGTGCTCATGCAGCGCTTCCGCACCGCGGAGTCCGCCGTGCTGCCGTGGATCATCCTCAGCCAGACCGTGCCCCTCATCGCCATCGCCCCGCTGGTGCGCCGCTGGGGCTCGCAGATCGAGCTCGGCGACTTCACCTGGGAGAACTGGATGTCGGTGGCGGTCATCGCCTCCTACCTCGCCTTCTTCCCGGTGTCGATCGGGGCGCTCCGCGGCCTCAACTCGCCCGACGCCATCCACGTGGAGCTCTTCCGCAGCTACGGGGTCGGCTGGTGGCGAACCCTGTTCACGCTGCGGTTCCCCGCCAGCGTGCCCTACCTGCTTCCCGCGCTCCGGCTGGCCGCCGCCAACGCGGTCATCGGCACGGTCGTCGCCGAGGTGTCGATCGGCCTGCGCGGCGGCATCGGCCGCATGATCATCGAGTTCGCCCAACAGGCCTCGGGCGACCCCGCCCGCACCTGGGCGCCGATCTTCGGCGCCATCGCCGTGGGCCTCGTGGCCGCCGGCTTCATCGCCCTTCTCGGAGTGCTGCTCCGTCGCTACCGCAGAGGAGAGGTGCCCGCATGAGCGACGCATCCGCCGCATCCGTCCCCGCCCCCCAGGTGCCCGCCGTCGAGGTGAAGGGCGTCGACAAGCTCTTCACGGCCAAGCGCAAGCCCACCGTCACGGCGCTCCAGGCCGTCGACCTCACGGTCGCGCCCGGCGAGTTCGTCTCGCTCATAGGCCCCTCGGGCTGCGGCAAGTCGACCCTGCTGCGGCTCATCGCCGACCTCGACACCCCCAGCACCGGCACGGTGAGCGTGTTCGGCAAGACCGCCAAGCAGGCGCGCATCGACCAGGAGTACGGCATCGCCTTCCAGCAGGCGGGCCTCCTGCCGTGGCGCACCGTCACGAAGAACATCGAGCTGCCGCTCGAGCTGCACGGGATGAGCGGGGCCGCCCGCAGCGCCCGCTCCGCCGAGCTGCTCACGCTGGTGGGGCTCTCCGACTTCGCCGAGAGCTACCCCGACCAGCTCTCCGGCGGCATGCAGCAGCGGGTGGCCATCGCCCGCGCGCTCGCCGAGAGCCCGCGGCTGCTGCTCATGGACGAGCCGTTCGGTGCCCTCGACGAGATGACGAGAGAACGGATGCAGACGGAACTCGTGCGCATCGCCGGCGAGACCGGCGCGGCCGTCGTGTTCGTCACCCACTCCATCCCTGAGGCCGTCTTCCTCTCGAACCGCGTCGTCGTCATGTCGCCGCGGCCCGGGCGCATCCGCGACATCCTCACGGTCTCGCTCGGCAGCAGCACCGAGCGCGGCGAGGCCCTGCGCGAGGACGAGTCGTTCTTCGAGAACGTGAGCAAGGTGCGCGAGCTGCTGCACGGCGAGGCGCCCGTGGGCATCAAGGGGGTCGAGAACCGATGAGGTCCACGCGCGCGAACCCCGTGCGCACCGTGCTAGCGCCGGTGCTGCTCGGCCTCGTGGTGCTCGCGCTGTGGCAGACGGCCGTGGTGGCCTTCGACATCAAGCCGTTCATCGTGCCCGGGCCCGTGGCCATCGGCGGCGAGTTCGGTGCGAACATCGCCACCGTCGTGCAGGGTGCCCTCGTCACCGGCGGCAATGCGCTCGTCGGCCTCGTGCTCGGGGGAGTCGCGGGAGTGCTGCTGGCCATCCTGGCCGCCCTGGTGCGGGTGATCGACGAGCTCAGTGCCGCGATCGTCGCCGCCATCGCGGTGGTGCCCATCGTCGCCCTCGCGCCGGTGCTCTACAACATGTTCGGGGCCGGAGCCGAGACCGCACGCCAGCTGGTGGCGGCGATCGCCGTGTTCATCCCGGTCTACATCAACACCCTCCGGGGCCTGCGGCAGGTGCGGCCGGTGCATCGCGACCTCATGCACGTGTACGCGGCGACGCCCTGGCAGCTCACGCGTACGGTCACCGTGCCCGGGGCGCTGCCCTTCATCTTCACGGGCCTCCGCATCGCCTCGAGCCTCGCCGTCATCTCCGCTCTCATCGCCGAGTACTTCGGCGGGCCCGTCGGCGGGCTGGGCAAGTCGATCACCTCGGCCGCCTCCAGCTCGAACTACAACCTCGCCTGGGCCTACGTGCTCGGCGCCATCATCGTCGGCCTCGTCTTCTACTGCGCGACCCTCGCGATCGAGACCGTCGCCACCCGGCACTACAAGCCGGCCACCTGACCCGCACCACCTTCCCCGTCCACGCACCACCTCATCGCACATTCAGGAGGAGCACACATGAAACACAGCACCAGGCTCATCACCGGCGTCGGGGCGCTCGCCGTCACGGCGCTCGCCCTCGCGGGCTGCTCGAGCGGAGGCTCGGGCGACACCACGTCGACCGACTCGGCCGACAGCGGAGAGCTCACCCCCGTTACCCTGCAGCTGCAGTGGTACGCCCAGGCGCAGTTCGCCGGCTACTACGCCGCGATCGACCAGGGCTTCTACGAAGACGAGGGACTCGACGTCACCATCCTCGAGGGCGCGGCCGACATCGTGCCGATCGACGTGCTCACCGGCGGCGACGCCGACTTCGCCATCTCGTGGGTGCCGAAGGTGCTCGGCTCGATCGAGCAGGGCGCGGCCGTCACCGACATCGCGCAGATCTTCGAGCGCTCCGGCACCACGCAGGTCTCGTTCAAGGACCAGAACATCACCACCGCGGCCGACCTGGCCGGCAAGACGGTGGGCAGCTGGGGCTACGGCAACGAGTGGGAACTCTTCGCCGGCATGAACAAGGCCGGGGTCACCCTCGACGACATCTCGCTCGTGCAGCAGGCCTTCGACATGACCGGCCTCCTCTCCGGCGACATCCAGGCCGCCCAGGCGATGACCTACAACGAGTACGCGCAGGTGCTCGAGACGGTCAACCCCGCCACCGGCGAGCTCTACACCGAAGACGAACTCAACGTCATCGACTGGAACGACGAGGGCACCGCCATGCTGCAGGATGCCATCTGGGCCGACAGCGACCGCCTCGCCGACGACGCCGACTACGCCGACACCGCGGTGAAGTTCATCAAGGCCTCCATCAAGGGCTGGGCCTACGCCCGCGACAACCCCGAAGAGGCGGCGACCATCGTCACCGACGCGGGATCGCAGCTCGGCGAGAGCCACCAGCTCTGGATGACCAACGAGGTCAACAAGCTCATCTGGCCCTCCACCTCCGGTGTGGGCACGATCAACCAGGACCAGTGGGACCAGACGGTGGAGATCGCGATGGACACGCCCAACGAGACGGGTGCGACGGTCATCACCGAGGAGCCGCCGGCGTCGGCGTTCACGAACGAGTACGTGGAGAAGGCGTTGGCTGAGCTCGAGGAAGAAGGGGTCGATGTGAAGGGGGCGGACTTCGCGCCGATCACGGTTGAGTTGAAGGAGGGCGGGGTCTAGGTCCTGTCCGGTGACTTCAGGGGGTTCTCGCCCCCAGCCTAAGGGTTGAGCGGAGCTCAAAGGCGGCTGGGGTCGAGAACCCCCTGAAGTCACCTCCGAGAGATACATGCGGTACTGAGAGAACGGCAAGAAGATGGCACTGGATGCTGCGGATCAGCAGTTGGCGTTGGAGCTCGATCGGGCTCATGTGTTTCATTCGTGGTCGGCGCAGGGGGCGTTGAAGCCGATGGTCATTGCGGGGGGCCTCGGGTCTACCGTGTGGGACTTCGAGGGGAATGAGTGGCTCGATTTCTCGTCGATGTTGGTGAATACGAATATCGGGCATCAGCATCCGGCGGTGGTGGCTGCGATCAAGGAGCAGGCGGAGGTGCTGACCACCGTGGCGCCTGCTCACGCCAATCTGACGCGGGGTAAGGCGGCTCAGCGCATCCTCGATCGGGCCGGCGGGTCGTTCAGCAAGGTGTTCTTCACCAATGGGGGTGCGGATGCGAACGAGAACGCGATCCGGATGGCGCGGTTGCACACGGGGCGGGACAAGGTGTTGTCGACATACCGGTCGTATCACGGCAACACGGGGGCTGCCGTGGTGGCGACGGGGGACTGGCGGCGGGTGCCGAATGAGTATGCGCGGGGGCATGCGCACTTCTTCGGGCCGTTCTCGTACCGGTCGGAGTTCTGGGCGGAGTCGCCGGAGCAGGAGTGCGAGCGGGCGCTGCACCACCTGGAGCGGGTGATTGTGTCGGAGGGGGCGGCGTCGATCGCGGCGATCCTCATCGAGACCGTGCCGGGCACGGCGGGTGTGCTGGTGCCGCCGCCCGGGTACCTGGCGGGGGTGCGGGCGCTGGCCGACAAGTACGGCATCGTGCTCATCTTCGACGAGGTGATGGCCGGGTTCGGTCGTACGGGTGGGTGGTTCGCGTTCCAGTCGCTGGCCGAGCAGGAGGGCGGGCTCGTGGAGCCCGATCTCATCACCTTCGCCAAGGGCGTCAACTCGGGCTACGTGCCTGCGGGTGGCGTGATCATCTCGCCGGCGATCGCCGAGGACTTCGACGACGCCGTGTTCCCCGGCGGGCTCACCTACTCGGGGCACCCGCTGGCGATGGCGGCGATCGTGGGCACGCTCGACGCGATGGCCTCGGAGGGCATCGTCGAGAACGCGGCTCACGTGGGTGCCGACCTGCTGGCGCCGGGGCTCGCGGAGCTCGCGGCGAAGCACCCGATCATCGGCGAGGTGCGAGGGCTCGGCGTGTTCTGGGCGCTCGACCTCGTGAGCGACCCGTCCACTCGGGAGCCGGTGGCTGCATCCGTCGTCGGTGCGCTGAAGTCGGCGCTGTTCTCACGGGGGCTGCTGCCGTTCGTGGCCGACAACCGCATTCACGTGGTGCCGCCGTGCGTCGTCACCGACGCCGAGGTCGAGAAGGCGCTGGCGATCTACGACGAGGCGTTCTCGTCGGTGGCGGTGGGCACGGGGCGGTAGCCGTCGCGGGCGATCTCGACGACGGTGGCGATGACTCCGGATGCGGCGAGTGCGCCGGCGATGACGAGTACGGTGATCATGTGCCCACCGTGGCAGCGCCGGTAGTGAAGATCAATCGCAGAGATCTGTGGTGTCGATGTAGTATTTCTTCATGGATGTGCGCAGGCTCGAGCTGCTCCGCGAACTCGCGGAGCGTGGCAGCATCACCGAGGTCGCCCGGGCCACCCATCGCACGCCCTCGGCCGTCTCGCAGCAGCTGAGGGTGCTCGAGCGGGAGGCCGGGCTCCCGCTCACCGAGAGGGCCGGGCGCGGCATCGTGCTCACCGATGCCGGCCGGGCGCTCGCCCGGAGCGCCACCGACGTGGCCGTGGCCATCGAGCACGCCACGGCCCTGTGGGACGAGTTCCGCAACGATCCGACCGGCGAGGTGTCGCTGGCCACCTTCCCGACCGGCGGGCAGATGCTGCTGCCCGGCGTCGTGAAGCGCCTCGACGCCGTCGGAGGACTGCTGCTGCACTGCTCCGACCGCGATCCCGAGAGCGACGACTTCCCCGACCTCACGGCCGACTACGACATCGTGCTCGCCCACACGCCCACGCCCGCCGCCACCAACTGGGGCGAGCGCGACGTGGTGATGGTGAAGCTCATGACCGAGCCGCTCGACATCGCCCTGCCGCCCGGACACCGGCTGGCCGGCAAAGACCTGCTCGACCCCGAAGACCTCGTGGGGGAGCGCTGGATCGGCGTGCCCTGGGGGTACCCGTTCGAGCGCACCATCCACGACATCTCGGCGGCGGCCGGCTCGCCGATGAACGTGGTGCAGCGGTTCGGCGACACGCGGGTCACCGAGGCGTTCGTCGCCGCCGGGCTCGGCATCGCCATCCTGCCCTGCTACACGGCCGGTGGCGCCTACCGCAGCGAGATCGTGCTGAAGAACCTGCGCGGTGTGGTGGCCGAGCGGCACATCTTCGCGCTCATGCGGCCCGACCGGGCCGAGCGGCTGGCGGTGCGCACGGTGATCGACGCGCTCCGTGCCGAAGCTGCGGCTGTGGTGGAGGCCAACGCGCACCGTAACCCGCCCGCATCCTGAGCATTCCGGGCCCCGCGCATCCTGACCCGCGCATCCTGACACCGGTGCGCCCGGGCGCGAGTACACTCTCGTGGTGAGCACATTCAAGAAGACCCCTTACACGGTCAACGTGCGCGACCTCATCCACAAGCCCGGTGAGATGCGGGAGCACTCGCTCGACATCCCGGTCACCGAGAAGCTGGGCGAGGGTCTCATCGCCGTCGAGAAGGGCGAAGAACTGCACGTCGAGCTGCGGCTCGAGTCGGTGCACGAGGGCGTTCTGGTGAGCGCCGAGGTCTCCAGCGAGGCCGTCGGAGAGTGCGGCCGGTGCCTCCGCGACATCCGCGAGCCTGTCGAAGTCGAATTCCAGGAGCTTTTCGCGTATTCTTCTGACGAAGCTTTCGATCATGAGGTTCACGACGACCATGTCGATCTCGAACCGCTGATCAGGGATGCGGTGGTGCTGTCACTGCCGTTCCAGCCGGTGTGCACGCCGGATTGCCCAGGCCTCGACCCGGTGACGGGGGAGCGTCTGGTCGATCGTCCGGTGGCCACCGTGGCCGAGCCGATCGACCCGCGATGGTCGGCGCTGGCAGGCCTGGCTGCCCCGGAGGGTTCGGGAGCTTCCGAAGACACGGACACGCAGGGCGACAACCCGGTGTCATGACCGCCGGTGCCGCGCGAGAGCGCGGCCCGACAGAGAAGAAGAGAGAGACACATGGCTGTTCCGAAGCGGAAGAAGTCTCGGTCGAACACCCACGCGCGCCGTTCGCAGTGGAAGGCCGAGGTCCCCACGCTCGTCAAGACCGTCGAGAACGGCAAGACCACCTACAGCCTCCCGCACCGCGCCAAGGTCGTGGAGGACTCCGCCGGCACCGCTCTGTTCCTGGAGTACAAGGGCCGTAAGGTCGCCGACGTCTGAAAAACGCCTGAAAGGTGCGACCGTGACCTCTGAATCCGGAGATGTGCGGTCGCACCTTTTGGCGACCCTGCAGATCGAGCTCGACGCCGATCTGCTCGACCTCGCGCTCACGCATCGCTCGTACTCCTACGAGCACGGCGGCGTGCCCACCAACGAGCGTCTCGAGTTCCTCGGCGACTCGGTGCTGGGGCAGGCCGTCACGGTGATGCTCTACCGCGACTTCCCCGACCTCGGGGAGGGTGAGCTCGCGAAGCGGCGGGCCTCCCTCGTGTCGACCGTCGCGCTCGCCGACATCGCGCGCGGCATTGGCCTCGGAGAGCACCTCAAGCTCGGCCGCGGCGAGGAGCGCACCGGAGGCCGTGACAAGGCCTCCATCCTCGCCGACACCATGGAGGCCGTCATCGGGGCGACGTACCTCGATCGGGGCCCCGAGATCGCGACCGCACTCGTGCTGCGCCTCGTCGCTCCGCTGCGCAACGACCCGCGCCGGTTCGGGGTCTCGATGGACCCGAAGACCTCCCTGCAGGAGCGCGCCGCACTGAGCGGCTATGCCGCGCCCGTCTACCTCATCGCCGAGAGCGGGCCCGATCACCGCAAATCGTTCTCGGCCACGGTCACCGTCACTCCGGCGCCCGGGGCGAAGAAGTCGCTGGTGGAGCTGTCGTCGAGCGGGGAGGGCTCGAGCAAGAAGCAGGCGGAATCCGTGGCCGCCGCGGAGCTGTTCGAGAAGCTCGCGCCGTTCGTGCCGTCGGCGCCGCTCGCGCCGTGAGCGCCCGTGCCTGAACTGCCCGAGGTCGAGGTGGTGCGCTCGGGACTCGACCCCGCCGTCACCGGTGCCGCCATCCACGGCGTGGAGGTGTTCGACCGCCGTTCCCTCAAACGGCACTCGCCCGTCGAGGGCGACTTCGAACGACTGCTGCAGGGCCGCACGGTGCTCGGAGCGGTGCGGCGCGGCAAGTTCCTGTGGTTTCCGCTCTCGGAGTCACCGCAGTCGGGCCCTCAGGCGCTGGTCGCCCACCTCGGGATGAGCGGCCAGGTGCTGCTGCGCACGCCCGGGTTCGAGGAGGCGGGGCTGTTGCGCATCCGGTTGCACATCGAGCACCCGCAGCACGGGGAGTTCTGGGTGAACTTCGTCGACCAGCGCATCTTCGGCTCGATGGCCGTCGACCGCCTGGTGCCGACCCTCGACGGAGCACCCGCCGGCTTCGCGGGAACGGCGCGCACCGCGGCCGCGCTGGTGCCGTCGCAGGTGGCGCACATCGCGCGTGATCCACTCGACCCGGCGTTCGACGAGCGCGCGTTCTTCGCGGCGCTCGCGCGCAAGCGCACCGGCATCAAGCGGGCCCTGCTCGATCAGACGCTGGTGTCGGGCATCGGCAACATCTACGCCGACGAGGCGCTCTGGGCGGCCCGGCTGCACTACGAGCATCCGGCCGACCGGCTCTCCAGGCCGCGCGCCCGCGGCCTGCTCGCCGAGGTGCGGCTCGTGCTCGAGAAGGCCCTGGCCGAGGGCGGCACCAGCTTCGATGCGCAGTACGTCAACGTCAACGGCGCCTCGGGCTACTTCTCCCACAGCCTCAACGCCTACGGGCAGCAGGGAAAGCCGTGCGCGCGCTGCGGCACCCCGCTCGTGCGCGAACAGTTCATGAACCGCGGCTCGCACCTCTGCCCCCACTGCCAGCGCCGTCCCCGCGCGCGCCCCGTCGCTCCCGTCGAGTAGTCGCGAATGGTCGGATTGCGGGCCTCGAGGCGGCAGTTTGCGCCTACTCGAGGCGCGCACTCCCGGTGCGAGCGCCCGGAGCGCCCTCCAGTCGTCTAGCTCGCGGCGGGGGTCTCCGCGGCTGTGGCGGGGGTCGCGTGCTTGACGTGGGCGGCGATGTGGCCGAGGAGGGCGGCCAGGAGTGTGATGATCGCGGCGGCGGCCACGCCCCATCCGATGTGCAGGAGCAGCAGCAGCGCGCCGACGGCCGCGCCCGCCGCGATGAGCACGATCGCGGCACCGCGGCGGAACCACGGCTGCCCCTTGCCGCCGGCGAGACGCGAGTCGGCGGCGAAGCCCGTGATGGTGGAGGTGACCACCACCGTCGTCACGTCTTTCACGGCGATGTGGCGCGCGGTGGCCGCCTGCAGGCCCATCGCGGCGGCGAGGAAGAACGTGACCACGAGCTCCCACGGCTGCGGCGGCCGCCCCGCCGTGACGAACAGGGTGACCGCCAGCGCCGCGAGCACGATCCCCACGACGAGGAAGAGCCAGGTGGTACGAGTGGTCCAGCCCGCCTTGACGGGGCGCAGCACCCGCCCGCCGATGACCGCGCCGAACATGAACGCGAACAGCGCCAGCAGCGGCCCGACCCAGGGCAGGTCGTCGGCGCCGGCGATGGCCATGCCGAGGATGACCACGTTGCCGGTCATGTTGCCGGCGAACACCTTGTCGAGCCCGAGATACCCCACCGCGTCGACGACGCCGGTGGAGAAGGTGAGGGCGAGCATGAGGGCCAGGTGGAGGTTCTCGCGATTCGCGCGGAGGTTGGTGAGCACGGGATCACGATACCCTCGCACCAGGGCGGTGCTCGCTCGCACCCGAGCGGCGCCCGCCACCTGACGACCTTCGAGATGGGACACGATGTCGATGCTGGCCGCTCTGCAGCCCGGCGCGGGGGAGATCCGCGCCACCGAGTACCTCGCCGCCACCCGGGACAACGTGCTCTGGGGCCGGCTGCCCTGCGCCACCGACCGGCCGGTGCTCGAGATCGACCCGGGCACCGAGGTCACCATCGACACCATCAGCCACGAGGGCGTGCTCGACGACCAAGGCCGCGACCCGATCGCGTTCTTCGCCGCCCACGGCGTCGACCGCGACTTCGTGCTCGACGACGCGGTCGCGCTCGCCGCCCACCACCCGCGCGCCGCCACCGACGGCCCCCACGTCATCACCGGCCCCATCGGGGTGCGCGGCGCGATGCCGGGCGACCTGCTCAAGATCACCGTGCTCGAGACCTCGCCGCGCGTGCCCTACGGCGTCATCTCCAACCGTCACGGCAAGGGCGCCCTGCCGGGCGAGCTGCCCGCGGTCGACGGCACGGTGAGCGTCTTCGCCGAGCTTCAGGATGCGCTCGACGGCACCCGGCACGGCACCCTCCCGCTCGTGCCGGGAGGTGAGCGCTCGGTGCGCTTCCCGCTCAACCCCTTCCTCGGCATCATGGGCGTCGCGGTGGCGGGCGATGAACGCCCGCACTCCGTGCCGCCCGGCGCCCACGGCGGCAACATCGACATCAACCTCCTCACCGTCGGGTCGTCGCTCTACCTCCCGGTACAGGTGCCCGGCGCGCTCGCCTACGTGGGCGACCCGCACTTCGCGCAGGGCGATGGCGAAGTGGCGCTCACCGCGATGGAGGCGTCGCTGCGCGTGACGCTCCGCTTCGAGCTGCTGTCGCAGGCGGATGCGCTGAACGAGTTCGGCTCCGTGGCAGGCCCTTTGGCCGAGACCAGCGAGTTCCTCGTGCCGACCGGGCTCGACGAAGACCTCGACGTGGCCGTGCAGAACTGCGTGCGCGCATCCCTCGCCCTCCTCGAGGCGCGCTACGGCATGGACCGTGCCATCGCCTACGCCTACCTCAGCGCCGCCACCGACTTCGACATCTCGCAGGTCGTCGACATCGTCAAGGGCGTGCACGCCCGCATCCGCGTCTCGGACTTCGCGGGGGTGCGCCGTGGGTAGGCACTCCGCACCGCTCGGCGTCACGAGCATCGACGGCGAGCTCGACGAGAACGTGCTGCTCGAACTGCTCGACGCCTTCCACGGCTACGAGGCCGCGCTCATGAGCAACGACCTCGAGGCCCTCGACCTCTACTTCGCGCCCGGGCCGTCGACGCTCCGCGGCGACCCGTCGGCGTTGCTCGTGGGTCACGACCGCATCAGCGCCTTCCGGGGTCTGCGCGGGGGCGTGCCGCCGCGCACGATCACCGAGGTGCACCTGCGGGTGGTGGCGGGGTCGTCGCCGCTCGCCGTGCTGGTGGTGTCGGTGAGCGTGCCCGCCAAGGGCGGCTCGGGCCTGCAGACGCAGCTCTGGACGAGAACGGCGGATGCGGAGGAGCGCGCCGCCGACACCGCCGGTGCGATCGCGGCGGGGCCGGCCTGGGTCATCTCCGCCGCCCACGTGCACGGGGCGACACCCGCCGTCGACGGGCGGGTGTGGCGGGTCGCGGGTGCTCCGCTCGTGCCGGCCGCCGCATCCGGACCCCTCGACGGAGCGACCGTGGCCGTGAAAGACCTGTTCGCCGTGGCCGGGTTCGCTATCGGCGGCGGCGTGCCGCAGTACCTCGCCGAGGCGCCGCTCGAGACGGTCGACGCCGACGCGGTCGCAGCCCTGCGGAGGGCGGGAGCCACTGTGGTGGGCATCGCGCAGACCGACGAGTTCGCCTACAGCATCGCGGGGCGCAACGTGCACTCGGGCACGACGCCCAACCCGGCCGTGCCCGGAGCCATCGGCGGCGGGTCGTCGAGCGGCCCCGCCTCGGCGGTGGCGCTCGGGCAGGCCACGATCGGACTGGGCACCGACACCGGGGGGTCGATCCGGGTGCCGGCGTCGTATCAGGGGCTGTGGGGCATCCGCACCACGCACGGTGCGGTGTCGGCCGAGGGTCTGCTGCCGCTCGCGCCCAGCTTCGACACGGTGGGGTGGCTGACGCGCACGCCTGAGATGTTGCGGGCGGCCGCGGCGGCCACGCTCCCGTCGGGCGCGGGGGCCGCGCTCGACGCCCGCTTCGTCGTGTCGCACGACCTGGTGGCCTCGTGCGCGCCCGAGGTGCAGGAGGCGTTCGACGAGCTGACCGACGAACTCGTGTTCGGGCTCGTCGAAGACGTCGACCTGGGTGACCTCGACGAGGTGTTCGCGGCGTTCCGCACGGTTCAGGGCGCCGAGGCGTGGCGGGTGCACGGCGAGTGGATCACGGCGCACCCGGGGGTGCTCGGGCCCGACATCGCGGAGCGCTTCGAGCTCGGCTCCCGCATCACCCCCGACGCCGAAGCCGCAGCGCGTCAGGTGCTGGCCGCGGCGCGTGACCGTTTCGACGAGGTGCTCGCCGGCCGCGTCCTGCTGCTGCCCTCGGCCTCGTCGGCCGCCCCGCAGCTCACGGCCTCGGCCGACGAGATCGCCACGGTGCGGGCGGCCACGCTCCGCATGACGTCGGTGGCCGGTGCCGGAGGCTTCCCCGCCGTCTCGGCGCCGCTCCTGCGGGTTCCCGCCCCCGGCGGCACGGCACCGGTGGGCCTCTGCCTCGTCGGCCCCCGGGGCTCCGACCTCGCCCTCATCGACCTCGCCACCACCGTCGCCGCCCAGATCACCGCCTGAGGCTGCCGCCCGCGCCGGTGCGCGGAGACCCGGTCTCCACGCACCGGTCGGCTCATGCGGCGGTGACGGTGAACGTCACGGTGACGACGTTCGACGCGGCTCCGGCAGGACCGCTCAGGCGGTAACGGAAGCTGTCCGTGCCGACGTACCCGGGGGCAGGGGTGTACGTGAACCGCCCTGTCTTCGTGTCGAGCGCCAGTGTTCCGTGCGCCGGCGGGGTGGTGCCCTGTTGGATCATCCATCCCTCGGTGGGTGGCACCGCGTCGTTGGCCAGGATGCTCGGCGCGGTCGTGAGGCTGGTGCCGGACACCACGGTGTACGCATCGTCGGAGGCCTGCGCCTGAGCGACGATGTTCACGGGAATGGTGGCCGGCGCGCTCGTCGCGCCTCCCGATCGCGCGTGAGACACGACCGAGACGGTGTCGGGCCCGATGTACCCGGCGGTCGGCGTGTAGGTGACCCATCCGTAGTCGTCGACCGTTGCCGTGCCATGCAGTGCAGTCGCCGACATGGGCAGCCCACCGGCGTTCTTGCACAAGCGGGTGAGCTTCGTCGCCGTGCCGGTGAGCACGTTCTGATCGGACTCCGTGCCCGGGAGAACGGTCGCACCCGGCGCGGTCTCCGTGACGCACACCGGAGTCGTCGGCGCCTCTTCGATCACGACCGGCGCCGGCCGCACGAGCGAGTAGAGGTTGGTGATGGGGCGAGCCAATCTCTGGGTGCGTACGAGACCTTCGGTGAACTCGATAGGTGTATCCGCCAAGCCGAGATTGGAGACCGTGACGGGGAGTTCTGCGTCGGCAGCCACACCGGGTTTCGCTCTGGCGGTGAACAGGAATGACCTCGTCGCACCTCCGTCGAGGGCGCCCACCGAGCACTTCTCGATCGCTCGAGCCGCGAGGTCGCACTCGGCATCTCCGGGAATCGAAGCGATCGATTCCAGGTCGAACGCGCCGCCGAACTCGGCGAGAACCTCGGCGGGTGTCGCAAGCGCGCCGGCAGGATTGGTGAGGTCGATGCGCACGAAGTATCGATCGCTCGATCCCGGGATCGGAGTGAGTGAGCCTCTGGTCTCCAGCCTTCCCAGCAGTGGTGTAGTGGGCGCGCCGGGCGCGGCGAGGTGCTCGCGCACGTCACCGGACCCTGACGGCGCCGTTGCCGGAGTCGGTTCGATGTAGGTGTATCCCGTTCCGCACGGCTGCGTGGACGAGTAGATCGCCTGGCTGACCTTGCCGCCCTCGTAAAGCGAATAGATCATCAAGAAGGAGATTCGACCGTCTTTGAACTGACGATAGAACTGGAGCGATCCGTGCAAGCGATTGTTGAGGTAGTTGCGAACCGTCGTCGTGCCGGCACCGGTTGCGTGATCGACCCAGTTCGAATAGCTGGTGCTGTCGCCCCGCGTAGCGTTCTCAAGGAAGAACGGGGGCAGCAGGTTCTGGTGAGGCTGACAGTTGGTCCCGTTCTTCGAACCTCCGCTTCCGCTTGAACCGGATGAGCCTGTCGAAGAACCGCTGCCGCCTGATCCTCCCGAGCCGATGCACTTCGTACCCGGGGCGCCGCCAGCGTCGATGAAGTCCTTCAAGCCCGGGCTGTAACTGCAGTCGATCTGGAGTGCTGAGGCAGGCCCTGCCGGCGCCGCGAGAGCAGGGAGGGCCGACAAGGAGAGTGCGGCCGCGGTGATCACGGCGAGCCTTCGCCAAGGGGAGGTGGTGCGGGATGGATTCATGGGTATGGTCCTTGGGTCACAGGGAAACCATGTGAGAATACGTCAGCTTGCCGCGGTTGTCGACTCGAAACACGGTTGAAACACGCGTTTCGTAGGGTGGGGGGAGAGAAACAGCGATTTCGAGGAGCCGTCATCAGCGCGCAGCCCATCAACCCGCCGCCCCGCCTGCTCATGGGCCCCGGTCCCATCAACGCCGACCCGCGTGTGCTGCGCGCGATGTCGGCGCAACTGGTCGGTCAGTACGACCCCGCGATGACGGCGTACATGAACGAGACCATGGAGCTCTACCGCACCGTCTTCCAGACCCGCAACGAGCAGACCCTCCTCATCGACGGCACGTCCCGCGCCGGCATCGAGGCGGCCATCGTGTCGCTCGTGGCCCCGGGTGACCGCGTGCTGGTGCCGATCTTCGGCCGGTTCGGGCACCTTCTGCGCGAGATCGCCGAGCGTGCAGGAGCCGAGGTGCACGTGATCGAGCGCGAGTGGGGCACCGTCTTCACCCTCGCCGAGATCGAGGCCGCCCTCGAGAGCGTGAAGCCGAAGCTGCTCGCCGTGGTGCACGGCGACACCTCCACCACCGTCGCGCAGCCGCTCGAGGGCCTCGGCGAGCTCTGCGAGAAACACGGCGTGCTCTTCTACACCGACGTCACCGCGAGCCTCGGCGGCAACGCCTTCGACACGGATGCGCTCGGCCTCGACGCGGTCACGGCCGGCCTGCAGAAGTGCCTGGGCGGGCCGTCGGGCTCCGCGCCCGCCACCTTCTCGGCGAAGGCGGTCGAGGTGATCGACAGCCGCAAGAGCATCGAGGCGGGCATCGCCGGTGACGCCTCCGAGATCCATGCCACGCGCATCCGGTCGAACTACTTCGACCTCGCCATGATCTTCGACTACTGGGGCGAGAAGCGCCTCAACCACCACACCGAGGCCACCTCGATGCTCTACGGCGCGCGCGAGTGCGCCCGCCTGCTCGTGGAAGAGGGCATGGGCGCCGCCGTCGAGCGGCACCGCCTGCACGGCGCGGCGATGCTCGCCGGGGTGCAGGGACTCGGGCTCGCCACCTTCGGCGACCTGGCGGTGAAGATGAACAACGTGGTCGCGGTCGTCATCCCCGACGGCGTGAACGGCGACGCCGTGCGCGGCGAGCTGCTGAATGATTTCGGTATCGAGATCGGCACGAGCTTCGGCCCGCTGCACGGGAAGGTGTGGCGAATCGGCACCATGGGCTACAACGCCCGCAAGGATGCGGTGCTGACGACGCTCGCGGCGCTGGAGCAGGTGCTGAGGCGGCAGGGCGCCGCGGTCACCGGTGGCGGGGGAGTGGGAGCGGCCTACGAGGTGTACGCCGACGAGTCGGCCGCATCCGAGCCCGCCGCATCCGTCGCTGCCGCATCCGTCACCGCCCGACCCGAGGGGAGCATCCGATGACCGTGCTCGAGACCACCAGCGCCCGCACCCTGCTCGACCGCTGCGACGAGCTCGCCACGCATTCCTCCATGCCTGACGGGCTCATCGAGCGCGTCTACCTCTCGAAGGAGCACGCCGAGGTCAACGCCATCGCGGCGGTCTGGATGGAAGCGGCCGGCATGACCACGTGGCAGGACGCCGCGGGCAACCAGTGTGGCCGCCTCGAAGGAGCCGTTCCCGGGCTGCCCGCGCTGCTGCTCGGCAGCCACCTCGACACCGTGCCGGCGGCGGGCCGCTACGACGGCATCCTCGGGGTGCTCAGCGCGATCGCGGTGGTGGAGCGCATCCACGCCTCGGGTCGCGCGCTGCCGTTCGCGCTCGAGGTGGTGGCGTTCGCCGACGAGGAGGGCACCCGCTTCGGCCGCGCCCTGCTCGGCAGCCGAGCGCTCGCGGGCACCTGGGATGACGCGTGGTGGCAGCTCGAGGGCGAGGACGGCGTGAACCTGCGCGATGCCTTCGTGGCCTGGGGGCTCGACCCCGAGCGCATCGGCGAGGCCGCGCGCAAGCCCGAGGAGCTGATCGGCTACCTCGAGGCCCACATCGAGCAGGGCCCCTACCTCGAAGACGAGAACAAGGCGCTCGGCATCGTCTCGTCGATCGCGGGGGCACGCCGCTTCATCATCACGGTCACGGGCCGTGCAGGGCACTCGGGCACCCCTTACGAACGGCGACGGGATGCGCTGGCCGGCGCCGCCGACGCCATCGTCGCCATCGAACGGCTCGCGCGCTCGGCCCAGCTGATCGCGACCGTCGGGCACCTGCAGGTGTTCCCGGACGCGGTCAACGTCATCCCGGGCAAGGTCGAGTTCAGTCTCGACCTGCGCGGCGAGTACGACTCGGAGCGCGACCGCATCTGGACGGTCATCCAGGGGCTGCTCACCGATATCTGCCGTCAGCGGCGGCTGCGCTGGGAGAGCGTGGAGACGCACAACGCCCCGGCGGCCGCGTGCTCGGCGAGGCTCCGCGGTGTGATCGCGGAGGGAATCCGCTCGACCGGCGACCGGCGGCCGATGTCGCTGTTCTCCAAAGCGGGGCACGACGCGATGGCGGTGGCCGAGATCTCCGAGATCGGGATGCTGTTCGTGCGCTGCGAGGGCGGGGTGAGCCACAACCCCGAGGAGCACGTGACGGAGGACGACGTGGCGGCCACGATCGACGCGTTCGAGCGGGCGGTGCTCGCCCTCGCCGACGCGCACGAGGCGGAGGCCGCGGCCGGGAGATGAGGACCACCGACGTCGCCGCACCTTCTGCACCCTCAGGTCGCTCCGCCCCGCTCAGCATCGGGCAGCGTATCGACCGCTCCTACGGCGAGCTGTCTCCGCAGGAGCAGCGGGCGGCCGACTTCATCCTCGACCACCTGAGCGACCTGGCGGTGTACTCCGGCACGGAGCTGGCCCAGCGCAGCGGGGTGTCGAAGGCGACGGTCTCGCGGTTGTTCCGGCGCCTCGGGTTCGAGAACGCGCAGGAGGTGCGGGAGCACGCCCGGTCGCTCCGGTCGTCGGGGGTGCCGGTGGGGGGAGGGCCCGCGGGGGCTTCTGCGGATCTCTCGGCGCACCTGGTGCGCGAGGTCGAGAACCTGCGGCGCTGCCTCGACGCGCTGACGCCCGAGCGGCTGGAGCAGGCGGTGAACCTGCTCGTGCGGGGGCGGACCGTGACGGTCGTCGGACTCCGCAACAGCTACTCGGTGGCCGTGCACCTGCGGGAGCAGCTCGCTCAGGGTCGCGACGGCGTGCTGCTCGCCCCGCAGCCGGGCCAAACGCTCGGCGAGGAGTTCGCGGGCCGGGATGCGCGCGACACGGCCGTGGTGTTCGGCTTCCGTCGCCGTCCGGCCGGGTTCGGGCGCCTCGTCGCCGGTATCGCCGCGCGCGGGGTGTCGGTGGTGCTCATCGGCGACCCGTCGGCGCGCCGCTACGCCGAGTTCGCGTCGGTGTGGCTGGAGTGCCCCATCGACAGCGTCTCGCCGCTCGACAGCTACGCGAGTGCGATGAGCCTCGCGAACGTGCTCGCCTCGGGGGCGCTCGCCGCCCGCCCCCGCGAGGCCCGCACGCGCATCGCCGCCATCAACACCCTCTACGACTCCCTCGGCGAACTCGAGCCTTCAACTCCCTAGCGTTCGCCCGCCGCCGCGAGCTTCGCCGGGATCTCGGCCGCGTTCATCCGAACCACGTAGGCGGGGCGGTCGCGCTCGAAGCGCCAGCTGTCGTCGAGCCCTCCCGCGTCCACCGCGTCGAAGCCGAACTCGTCGAGCAGGGTCGCCACGGTGGCCTTCGCCGCCGCGTCGTCGCCCGCGATGGGCAGCGCGCGCCGGTCGGCCGACCCGGCGGGCGACCCGGTGGTGGTGAGGTCGGCGGCCATGATGTTGTTGAACGCCTTCACGACCGAGGCTCCCGGGAGGTGTGCCTGCAGCAGCCCGGAGACGGTGGCCTCGCCGGCGTCGAGCACCGGGATGCGGCCGTCGCGCTCGAAGTAGTAGTTGTTCGTGTCGATCACGATCTTCCCTGCGAGTGGTGCGGCGGGAACGGCTTCGTAGGCCTTCAGCGGCACCGTCACCACGACGAGGTCACCGGCCGCGGCCGCCTCCTCGGGCGTGGCCGCGCGCGCCTGCGGCCCGAGTTCGGCCACGAGCGCCGCCAGCGTCTCAGGCCCGCGGGAGTTGCTCACCACCACGTCGTAGCCGTGCGCCACCGCCAGCCGCGCCAGCTGCCCGCCGATGTTGCCCGAGCCGATGAATCCGATCGTGGAAAGTCCTGTTGCAGTCATGTCCGATGCAACCGGCGGCACCCCTCAGCTGTTCCCGGATGCGGGGTGGAAGGTGTCGACGTCGTCTCCGCCGCCGAGGTCGGTGCAGTCGATCGCGAGGGCGGCGTGGGTGCGCAGGTAGGGGCGGGCGCCGCGGTCTCCGTGGAGGGTCGCCTTGAGCGCGCCGACATGGTCGGAGCCGATGAGTACTGGATGCCCGGGCCGGCCGTCGTAGGTGGCCTGGGCGAGGGCGGTGGCCGGGCGCTGGGCCGTCGCGAGCACGCGGGCGACCGATGCGGCGGTGAGCCCGGGCAGGTCGACCAGTGTGACGAGCGCTGCGGCGGCGCGCATCCGCTCCGCAGCGTCGAGACCCGTTCGCAGCGAGGCGGAGAGGCCGTCGGCCCAGTCGGCGGCAGTCACGGACGTCACCGGGGCCGGGCCGAGTTCGGCGAGGAGCGCGAGAGCCCGGTGGGCTTCGGCCCCGAGCACGACCACGACCTCGTCGCACCCACCGGAGAGGAGCGTGCGGACGCCCTGGTGAAGCCAGGGAACCCCGGACTCGGGGTCGCTCACGAGGGCTTTCGGCCGCCCCATCCGCCGCCCGGCTCCCGCGGCGAGCAGCATCCCCACGACCGGCCGCGCTGGGCGCTCGGCGCCGGATGCGGGCGCGGGATCGGGCATGCTCACATCGTAGACTGGGGATCATGAGCGAGAGCCCCGAGCCCGTCGACAGCCCGGAGTTCCGGGAGGCCCTGCGATCGTGTCTCGGGGTGGAGCGCTTCGTCGACGAGGTGGCCGCGGCGGCGCCGTTCGGCAGCCGCGCCGAGTTGCTCGAGACGGCCAGCCGGGTGGCTCGCACGCTCACTCCCGCCGAGGTCGACGCTGCGCTGGCCCACCACCCCCGCATCGGCGAGCGGGCCAGCGGCGAGGGTCGGGCCCAGCGTTTCAGCCGCTCCGAACAGTCGGCCGCCGACGCTTCAGACTCCGAGCTCGCCGCGGCGATCGCGGCCGGGAACGCCGCTTACGAGGAGCGGTTCGACCGGGTGTTCCTCATCCGGGCCGCCGGCCGGGGCCGGCCCGAGATCCTCGCGGAGCTCACCCGGCGCCTCGAGCTCGACGACGCGACCGAGGCCGCCACGGTCGCCTCCGAGCTGCACGACATCACCCTGCTGCGGCTGGGGTCGCTGTACCCCGACGGCGACGACACCGCCGAGTCGCCCGCATCTGACGCATCCGAAGGAGCCGCATGAACGCCCACTCCCGCAGCAAGGTCACCACCCACGTGCTCGACTCGAGCATCGGCCTCCCTGCCGCCGGCGTGCCCGTGCGGCTCGAGCACGACGAGCTCGGCAATTGGGTGATGATCGCCTCCGCCGAGACCGACGCCGACGGCCGCGCCTCGGCGCTGGGCCCGACGGAGCTGCCCGAGGGCCGCTACCGGCTCACCTTCGACACCGCGGTGTACTTCCACGAGCAGGAGATCCGCGCGTTCTACCCCGAGGTGCAGATCGTGTTCGAGCTCACCGACCCGGCCGCGCACTACCACGTGCCGCTGCTGCTCAGCCCCTTCGCCTACAGCACCTACCGCGGCAGCTGACGGAGCCGCCTGAGGGAGGCGCGCCCGCCGAGCGGCGCGTGCCGGCCGAGCGAGGTGCGCCGCCCGCGCGGCCTACGCGAAACCGCCCGCGATGTCCCACGCCGGGCCCGCGTCGGGGGCGTCCGACCGCAGTACCGAGGCCTGGATGAGGCCGTAGGGCCGGTCGTCGGCGTTGAAGACCTCGTTGTCGTTGGCGACTCCGAACGGCGACAGGTCGTAGAGGAAGTGGTGCTTGTTCGGCGCCGACAGCCGCACCTCGCCGATCGCGGGGAAGCGCTCGAGCACGGCCTTGCCCATCTCATAGAGCGTCTGCTGCAGGGCGAGCGAGTGCAGCGTGGCGAACACCTCGATCATGGTCTGCTTGATGCCCGCGTAGGTGCCCTCCCAGTCGAAGCCCTCCCACGCCGCGGCCCCGGTGGCCCCGCCCTCGGTGGGCGTGATGAAGCGCCACTTCGCCACCAGCGACGTCGCCATGATGCGGTCGCTCGTGGGCTGCAGCACGGTGTACTCGTCTTTCAGGAAGCCGTGGAACTCCGACCCGGTGGTCTTCAGGATGACGAGGTCTTTGAGACCGCCCACCACCCACGTCTTCTGCTCGTCGCCCTTGCCTTCGACCGTGATGGCGGCGGTGCGCACCTCCTGGCCCTTGCGCACGAACGCGAAGTCGTGCTCGGCGCCGTCGACCACGGCGCGCTCCCAGGCGTACTCCTCGATCTCGATGCGGGCGCCGCTCACGGGCTCCACGTCGTCGACGAAGTGAGTGCCGAGCTCGAGTCCGTACTTCTCGATCGAGGTGAGGCCCTTCTCCTTCGCGTAGGAGTAGGCGGTCTGCTTCTGCGTGTCGGTGGGGAGCACGGCACCCTGGTCGCCGACGAGGTGCGCGGGATCGAACGCGCCGCGCAGCGCCGTCGACACGTTCACGTCGTGGATCTCGTGCCGTGGCGAGTCGCGGTACACCCGCACGATGCGGTTCTCGGCTTTGCCGTACTGATGAGGTCCGAGCACGATCGACATGGTTTCCCTACTCACTGCGCGGGTCTGACTGGGGCGCGCGACACCAGTCTCCCGCCCCGCGCGGAGACGGGTGAACGGATGCGCGGGGCCGGCCCCGGAATTTACGATCTGTTTACGTGGCCGGTCACCCGGTGGAACGGCTCAGCAGCTTTCCGGCCGGCGCACCCGGCGCCACGCCGAGCTGGTGCACGACCGTGCCGCCGAGCCACGTGGTGTGCACCACGCCGTGCAGGGTGCTGCCGTCGTAGGCGCTCACCGGGTTCTTGTGCTCGAGTGCCCGGGCGTCGACCGCGAACGACTCCTCCGGCGCGAACGCCACGAGGTCGGCGTCGCCGCCCACCTCGATGGAGCCCTTCTGCCCCAGACCGACGAGTGCGGCGGTCGACGACGCCATCCAGCCCAGCACCCGCTCGAGCGGGATGCCCCGCTGCCGCGCGCCGCTCCAGACGGCGGGGAAGCTCAGCTGCAACCCCGAGATGCCGCCCCACGCCTCCTGGAAGTCGCCGTCGCCGGCGAACTTGAGTTCGGCGGTGGAGGGGGAGTGGTCGCTCGCGACCAGGTCGATCGTGCCGTCGAGCAGGGCCTCCCAGAGCAGTTCGCGGTTGGCCTCGTCGCGGATGGGCGGGCAGCACTTGTAGGCCGTGGCCCCGTCGGGGATGTGCTCGGCCGAGAAGCTGAGGTAGTGCGGGCAGGTCTCAGCCGTGATCGGCAGCCCTTCCGCCTTGGCGGCGCGGATGGCCTCGAGCGCCCGGCCGCTGGAGAGGTGCAGGATGTGAGCCCTGGCCCCGGTGGCGCGCACGCCTTCGATGACGTGACCGATCGCATCCTGCTCGGCCAGCTCGGGGCGCGACGCGACGAACGCGGCGTAGTCGGTGCCGCCCTGGTTGACGGAGGCCTCGAGCACGTCGGGGTCTTCGGCGTGCACGATGAGCAGGCCGCCGAAACCCGCGATCTCCTCGAGGGCCGCCCGCAGCTGCGCGGTCGACAGGTGCGGGAACTCGTCGACGCCCGAGGGGGAGAGGAACGCCTTGAACCCGAACACCCCCTCGTTCCACACGGGTTCGAGCGCGCCGAGACTCGCGGGGACGGCTCCGCCCCAGAACCCCACGTCGACGCTCGCCTGCGGCGAGGCGGCCTCGCGCTTGACCGCGAGCCCCTCCACGGTGGTGGTGGGCGGGATGCTGTTGAGCGGCATGTCGACGATGGTGGTGACGCCACCGGCGGCGGCAGCGCGGGTGCCGGTGCCGAAGCCCTCCCATTCGGTGCGCCCCGGTTCGTTCACGTGCACGTGCGTGTCGACGATGCCGGGGATGAGCACCTGACCCTCGGGCAGGGTGACCACCTCGTGGGCGGGCACCTCCTCGTCGTAGTCGGCGACGGCGGCGACGATCCCGTCGCGCACCGCCACGGTGGCCGGCCGCCATCCGCCGTCGACGAACACGGATCGGGCGCGCACGGCCAAGTCGTAGCTGGTCATGCGACCACCCTAGACGCCGCCGCCGACAGCGGTGCGCGCCTGAAACACCCCCGACACTCACCGTGGATAGCATGTGCGGATGAGCGTGACACTCGAGCGCCGCACCGCCTGCCCGAAGCACATGGAGTACGGCCCCTGCGGCGGGGTCGACTTCGACGGCAGCTGCGAGGTGGGCGACTTCCGCTGCGTCTTCCTCGACACGCCCACGGTACTCTGGCACGGAGTCGCACCTCCTGTGCGCGACGCCTCCACGGTCACGGGCGATTCCTCTGCCTCAGGGATCGAGGTGCACCACCTCGGCGATGCGCACGAGATCGCGGTCGCGCCGCAGCCCGGTGCCGCCCGCCTGCGTGAGCTCCTCGCCACGCGCCAGATCGTCATCGCCGACTTCCCCGGCCGGCCCCTCGACCGCGCCTCCCTCGCGGAGTGCGCCGACGCCCTGGCAGGCCGGGTCGACGCGACCCTCGCCGGCGACTCAGGCCGGAGCCGCGTGCAGTTCCCGCCGGCCTACCGCGCTCTGCTCATCCAGGAGCGCGGTCTCGCCGTCTGGACCGGCCTGAACTGCCGCGACCGCAACCGCGTGGCCCTCGAGGGCGAGCTCGCCGGGCTCGCCGACGTGGGCGTGGCCGGTGTGCACTGCGTGACGGGCGACCACACCGCCACGGGCAACCGGCCGGATGCGCTCCCGGTCTTCGACCTCGACAGCACCCAGGTCGCCGCTCTCGCCCGCCAGGCCGGCCACCTCGTGTCGGTGGGCGAGTCGCCCACCACCCCGCCCACCGACCGCCGGGCCGCCCGTCTGGCCGAGAAGGTGCGGGCCGGGGCCGACCTCTGCTTCGTCAACCACGCGGGCGGGGTCGAGCCGGTGCGGCGCTTCATCGCGGAATCGCACGATCTCGGGGTGGCGCCCGGCTTCATCGCGTGCGTACCGATGGTGGTCGACCACGGCAGTGCGGCCCTGCTGAAGTCGTTCACCACCCTCGTGCTGCCGGAGGGGTATCTCGACGGCATCCTCGCCTCGGCAGACCCGTTGCGCGCCGGCCTCGACGCGGCCACCCGGCTCTGCGAGCAGCTGCTCGAGCTCGAGGGCGTCGTGGGCGTCGACCTCTCGGGGGGTGCGAACCCGGGCGCCGAGGTCGCCTTCGCCGAGGCCATGGGCACGGTCGCCGAACGCCTCGCACTCCAGTCGTGACCGCCGACCCCGGCGGTCGCCCATCAGCGCCACAAGCGCTCCGTCCTCGAACGAAAGGCTGACGGCATGACCGACCAGCACACCACCGCTCCCACCGCACCCACCGTCACGGTCGGCCAGTACCTCGCCACGCGTCTCGTGCAGCTCGGCGCCGACCACGTGTTCGGGCTCCCGGGCGACTTCAACCTCAGCCTGCTCGACCAGATGGTGACGGTCGACGGCTTCACCTGGGTGGGCACGGCCAACGAGCTCAACGCCGCCTACGCCGCCGACGGCTACGCCCGCCTCACCCGCGGTATCGGCGCGCTCGTCACCACCTTCGGTGTGGGCGAGCTCTCGGCCATCAACGGGGTGGCCGGCAGCTACTCCGAAGACGTGCCCGTGGTGAAGATCACCGGCATGCCGTCGACCAGCGCCAAGGCGGCCGGCCTCCACCTGCACCACACCCTTATCGACGGCGACTACGAGCACTTCTACCGCGCCTACCGCGAGGTCACCGCCTCGGCCACCCTCCTGCGCGCGGCGTCGGCCACGCGCGACATCGACGCGGCCCTCATGACCGCGCTCCGCGAGTCGAAGCCCGTCTACCTCGGCATTTCCGCCGATGTCGCGATCGCGCCGGTGCACGCCGCCAACCTGCGCACCCCGCTCGTGCCCGCCCGCTCCGACCTCGGCGAGCTGGAGCGCTTCACCGAGGCGCTCGCCGAGGCCGTGGCCGCGCAGTCGCGGGTGACCCTTCTCGTCGGACCGCAGGTGCACCGCACCGGACTGGAACCGCTCATCCGTTCGATCGCCGACCACGACGGGGTGTACGTGGCCGCCCAGAACATGTCGAAGGCGGTGCTCGACGAGTCGCACCCGGCCTCGCTCGGCACCTACATGGGTGCCTTCACGCGCATCGACGAGGCTCGCGAGGCGGTCGACGACGCGCCCCTGCTGGTGCTCGCCGGCACGGTGATGAGCGACTTCCTCACCGGGTTCTTCACCCAGCGCTTCGACGAAGACGCGGCGATCGAACTGGGCCTGACCACCGCCCGCATCGCCGACACCACCTATTACGGGGTGCGGCTCACCGACTCGCTGGCGGCCCTGCACCGGGTGCTCGGCGACTCCCACCGCCCGGCGGTCGAACCTGTCGGCCACCCGCCCGTGCCCGAGGCGCCCGAGGTGGTGCCGGGCCGCGCACTCACCCAGGCCCACTTCTGGGCCGCCGTGCAGGAGTGGCTGCAGCCCGGCACGACGGTGGTGGCGGATGCGGGCACCTCCTTCTACGGCGCGCTCGACCTGGTGCTGCCCGACGACTCCGCCCTGCTCGGCCAGCCGGTGTGGTCGGCCATCGGCTACACCATCCCCGCCACGCTCGGCGCCTGCGTGGCCCAGCCCGACCACCGCGCCGTGCTCTTCGTCGGCGACGGCGCGGCGCAGCTCACCGTGCAGGAGCTCGCGACCATCCTGCATCGCGGCCTCACCCCGGTGGTGTTCGTGCTCAACAACGACGGGTACACGGTCGAGCGCAAGATCCAGAGCCCCGAAGCGGTCTACCAGGACATCACGCCCTGGAACTGGACCCTCGTGCCGGCGGCGTTCGGGGCGGCCGACCGGATCGTGACGGCCACGGCGCGCACCGACGACGAGCTCGCGGCCGCACTCGCCACGGCACAGGAGACCACGGGTAAGGCGGTGTTGATCGAGGTCGTGCTGCCGGCGCTCGACTCCCCGCGCCTGCTCACCGAGCTCACCCAGGCGATCTCTGCCGCTGCAGCGAAAGCGGCGTCTGTCAAGCCCTAGAATCGCATCCGGGGGACCGATTCAGGAACCCGGGGGAGCACCCGCACCCGACCGTGGGCGCACTGAAAGGTTCATCATCATCATGAGCTTCTGGGGCAATTTCTGGGACGTCATCGGCTGGTTCCTGTGGGCGTTCGTGTTCATCGCCTACCTGATGGCGCTGTTCGCGATCATCGGCGACCTGTTCCGCGATCACAAGCTGAACGGGTGGTGGAAGGCGCTGTGGATCCTGTTCCTCATCTTCGTGCCGTTCCTCACCGCGCTGGTCTACCTCATCGCGCGTGGTCGCGGCATGGCCGAGCGCCAGAACAAAGAGGTGAAGCAGGCGCAGACCGCCGCCGACGACTACATCCGCACCGTGGCGGGCTCGAGCCCGTCTGACGAGATCGCCAAGGCGAAGTCGCTGCTCGACGCGGGCACCATCACGCAGGACGAGTACGAGCTGCTCAAGGCGAAGGCGCTGGCCCACCAGGCCTGATCGCGAGGCGCACCCGGGGGTGCGGGGTCGTCCGGCTCAGCCGGCGATGACCCCGCACCCCCAGCTGTCTCCGGCACCGGATGCGCGGGTGAACTCGGTGCGGATGCCCGCGGTGTCGGGACGGCCCTCCCAGAACGTGATGCGCACCGGCGAGACCACGAAACCCGCCCAGGTGCCGGGGGCTTCGAGTGAGCCGTCAGGATGCTGCTCGCCGAAGGCCGCCCAGGTGGCGAGTCGCTCCTCGAGCGGCAGCGCCGCGAAGTCGTCGGTGTTGAGCCACGCGAGCATCTGCAGGTAGCGCGAACGCCGCCCGTAGGCCGCGGTCTGCTCCTCGGCGGAGGCGCGCGACACGTCGCCCTGCACCACGAGCTGTCGGCCGGGCCACACCATCGTCAGCGCCGCACGCGGCGTGGCCGTGACGTCGAGCACCTTGCGCGATCGCGAGTCGGTGTGGAAGTACAGGCCCTCGGGGCCGAACTCGCTCAGCAGCACCGTGCGCGCATCCGGATACCCGCTCGACGCGACGGTCGAGAGCGTCATCAGGGGGCGCGCGGGGTCGTCGTTGGCGGGCAGCCAGTCGGCGAGCAGGGCGAAGGGGTCGGGCGCCATACCGGTCGACGCGGCCTCGGCCGAAGGGCTGCGGGTGACGACGGGTGCCGCGGTGGTGTCGGCGAAGACGCCGGCGGCACCGGGACGCGGGGTGTCCGTCGCCTCGCCGCTCATCGGGCGCTCCCGTCGTGGCTGAACCGGGCGATCTCCTCGAACGCGGCCACGGCCTCCACCACGGCGGCGTCGAACAACTGCTCGCCGTAGGCCGCCGTGGCACCCGTGGGGTCGCCGAGCGTGCCGTTGGTGCCGAAGTCGTTCGAGAGCCAGCCGAAGGTCACCCGCTTCTTGAAGCCGATGTGTTCGAACTCCGCGAGGTGCTCGGGCACGCTGCGCTCGGCCAGGCCGAGGTCGACGAGCTCGGGCCGGAGGTGCATCACGAGCGAGGTCTCGGCGTGCCCGGCGTGGATGCCGAGACCGAGCTCCTCGGGTCCGTCGTGCGATCCAGCGGGGACGGTCGCGCCCATGAGGAAGGTCTCCAGCCCGAAGCGGCGGCGCAGCTCGCGGCACGCCACCTGCAGCAGGGCCACGTTGCCGCCGTGGCCGTTGAAGAAGACCAGCTTCTTCGCGGGCGTCGCGGCGATCGAGTTGCCGAGCTCCACGACCGTCTGCATGAGGGTGTCCCAGCTGATCCACATCGTGCCGGGCGCCCAGTGGTGCTCGTCGGACTTGGTATAGGCGAGGGTCGGGAGGATCCAGACGTCCTGCCCGGCGGCGGCCGCGGCGTCGACGGAGGCGTTGGCGATGCTGTCGGCGATGAGGAAGTCGGTCATGAGCGGCAGGTGCGGGCCGTGGAACTCGATCGCTCCGGTGGGCAGCACGACGACGGAGTCAGGCGAGAGCGCTGCGGCGGCGGCGGTGCCGGAGAGCTCGACGAGGCGGCGGCTCATGCCTTCTTCCCCGCGGTCGACTCAGTGCCGGGCTCGGGCAGCTTGCCCGGGTTGAGCAGGCCCGAGGGGTCGGTGGTGGCGGCGAGGTCGCGGGTGCGCTCGACGTTCCAGTCGACGAACCACTGGTGCGGGCTGTGGTAGCCCACGTCGATGGCGGTGAGGCGGTCGAACCCGGCGTACACCTCCTCGGGGCTCACGTAGGGGGCGGCGAGCATCCCGATCGGGTGGTCGCGCTGCGCCTCGATGTGCAGCATGGCGCCGGGGTAGGCCTGATGCACTTCGTCGAGACGCTCGACCAGGGCGGCACCGGACACCTCCACGTGGAAGTACGTCTGGTCGGAGGACTTCTGCAGCCACTCGATCGGGTGGTTGTAGCTGATCATCGAGATCTTGACGGTGGCCTGCGGGCCCTCGCGCACCTCCTCCACGCGGCCCCCGGCGCCCTCGACGAGCGCCGTGGCGGCCTCGATCGTGGCGGGGTCGAGGATGGCGCGCAGCGACGCGCGGTCCTTCGGGATGGCGGTGTCGGCGGGGAGGGCGTTGGCGATGGTGGGCAGGTCGGCCGAGACCAGGCGCGGGGTGGGCTCGAGCCAGCCGATCTGGCGGATGACGCTCGTGGCGTCGTCGAAGGCGGGGAAGCTGGCGTAGAAGCCCACCCACTCCTGCAGGGGCTCCAGGGCGATGGTGGCGCGCGCGATGATGCCGGCGGTGCCGTAGGTGTGCACGTAGGGCTGGGCCTCTTCGCCCTCCACGTGCACCAGGCCGGGCTCGCCGTCGGCGTAGACGACGTCGAGGGCGAGCACGTAGTCGCCGCTCATGTTGCTGCCGTGCTTGATCGAGCCGGTGCCGCCGGAGCCGCCGGAGAGGAATCCGCCGATGGAGGACTGTGCGGTCGAGGGGTACATCAGAACCTGCTGGCCCGCGTCGCGGGCGGCCTGCTCGATGGTGATCATGGGGGTGCCGGCCTCGGCGGTGAGGTAGCCCTCGCCCACCTCGACGATGGCGCGGGCCTTCGACATGTCGAGCACCAGGCCGCCCTGCATCGGGATGGCCTGGCCGTAGTTGCCGGTGCCCTTGCCGCGCGGCGTGACCGAGACGCCGTGGCGTACAGCGGCGGCGACGGTCTGGGCGATCTGCTCGGCGTCGGCGGGGAAGGCGACCAGGTCGGCGAGCCCCAGGGGGAGCTGCTCGGCGAGGATGGGCGACATCTTCGCGCCGTCGACCGACGCCTTCTCGCGGCCCCGGAGTTCGGTGGTGACACCTCGCGGTCCGAGGATTCCGGCGAGTTCCTCGGCGAGTGCGGCGATCTGGTCGGCGGTGGCGGTCATGGCGCTTCCTTTGGTACGGGTGGTACGGGGTGGTGCGGGCTGATGCGGATGGTGCGGGCTCTCGTGGAGCGAGGCACCGGCTCACGGGGAGCCGATGCCTCGCTCACGGGAATCGGACTACTGGAGGCCGATGGAGGTGTCGATGAACTCGTTGGTGTAGAGGTCTTCGGCGGTCAGACCCTCGGCCGGAGCGGTGCCCAGACCCTCGAAGATCGGAACGACCTTGTCGAAGAGCTCGGAGACGCGGGCGTCTTCGAAGTCACCGATGGTGTCGTTCGGGCCGTTGCCCACGATGCCCTCGGAGAGCATGGTCTCCACCGAGTAGTCGGCGACGCCCTGCGAGTACACCCAGCCGGTGTCGAACTGGTCGACCAGGTCGAGGATCAGCGCGTTGGTCTTGGCGGGGTCGGCGAAGTAGTCGACCTCGGCCTGCTGCAGCACGGGCACGAGAGCCGAGAGGCACTCGCTGTTGGCCTCGAGGTCACCGGTGCGGGTGACCATCGACGACATGTAGAAGGGGTAGCCCGTGTCGTTGATGAGCTCGTAGTTGACGGGCTTGCCCCAGTCGGCGACCTCGTTCTCGTAGATGTACGGCTCGGCGGAGGCGAAGCCCTGCTGCGCATCCTTGCCGCCCGCGGCCACGAAGGAGGCCGGGGTGCCGTCGTACGAGCCGTCGGCCTGAGCCTGCGGCACGATGCCGGCGGCGAGGAGGTACTCCATGTAGGCCGAGCCGCTGAAGTAGCGGATGACGGCGCCGTCGGCGACGATGTCCTGCACGGTCTCGGCGTCGGGGTAGGTGGCCGGGTCCCACATGATCATCAGCGGGCTGATGTCGAGGGGCGCGAACACGGCGGTGGTGGGCATGTCGGCCGACAGCTGGATCGACTCGTCGGTGGAGACGTAGCCGAGCAGGATGTCGTCGTCGGTGTAGAGCTGGCTCGACACGGTCTGGAAGCCGATGGCCGGGCCGCCGGAGCGGATCTCGACGTCGACGCCGGTGTACTCACCGGCCGACATCAGCGGGCCGGAGACCAGCTTGTTGTCGGCGTCGATGGTGTAGTCGTCACCGAGCATCTGGTACAGGTGACCGTGCTCGGCCTCCGGGTTCCAGTCGGTCTGGATGACCACGGTGGCCGGACAGCCGGCGGCCGCCAGGTCGACCGAGCCCACGGTGAGGTCGGCGGATGCGGTGGACTCGGTGTCGGCCGAGGTGCCACTGCTGCAGGCGGTCAGTGCGACCGCGGTCGTGGCGACCAGTCCGGCTGCGAGGACGAGCCGGCTTCGGGTGCTGCGCATGTCATCTCCTTGAGATCTGTGATGCAGGAAGGGTGGTGCGGGGTGATGCGGGATGGAACTGCTGTGGGCGGTTCCGGACGACCGTCAGCTGGCGCTGAAGTCGTACCACTTTCCGACGACTCGCTTGCCGAGCCAGCCGAAGAAGATGAAGATCACGACGCCGAACAGCGACGCGGTGATGATGGCGGCGAACAGCTCCGCCGACTGCACCCGGGACTGGTAGTTCGAGATGAGCGAACCCAGGCCCGGCTCTCCACGACGGAAGAAGTAGTCGCCGACGATCGCGCCGACCACCGCGAGTCCGGCCGAGATGCGCATGCCGGCGAAGATCGCGGGGAGCGCGGCGGGGAACTCGAGCTTGCTGAGCACGGTCCAGCGGCCGGCCTTCTGCAGCTGGAACAGCTCGCGCTGGCCCTTGTCGACCGACTGGAGGCCGAACAGCGTGTTCGACACCATCGGGAACAGCGCGATCATCACGCACACGATCACACGGGCCGGGTAGTCGAAGCCGAACCAGAAGCCGATCAGCGGCACGAGCGCGAGGATCGGGATGCACTGGAGGATGACGGCGTAGGGGAAGGTCGAGCGCTCGATCCAGCGGGCCTGCGACATGGCGACCGCCCAGGCGACACCGATGACGATCGCGATGGCGAGACCGACCAGCGCGACGATCGCCGTGCGGCCGAGGGCCACCATGATGTCGCCGAACACGTCGGGCTGGAAGAAGGCCTCGGTGAACACCTCGTGGGGCGGGGGCAGCAGGAAGCGGCGCTGCGCGTCGAGCACGACGTAGGAGACGAAGTACCAGATGGCGATGATGCCGAGGGCGACCAGGATGGGCGGAACCCAGGTGGCCGACTTCTTGCGGGTCGACTTGACCGTCGCGGGCCGCATCAGGGTGCGGTTCTTCGGGGGAGCGGGAGGCGTGGTGGTCATCAGTGGTGTCCCTCTCGGAGAGCGTGGGAGACCTGGCCGCAGAGCTCGGCGAACTCGGCGGTGAAGCGGATCTCGGGGTCACGGGGGAAGGAGAAGTCGACCGGGAAGGTGTCGACGATCTTGCCGGGGCGACCCGACATGACGACGACCTTGGTCGAGAGGTAGACGGCCTCGGAGACCGAGTGCGTGATGAAGAGGCCGGCGAACTGCTGCTCGGTGAAGAGCTTGATGAGCTCGTCGTTGAGACGCTCGCGGGTGATCTCGTCGAGCGCGCCGAACGGCTCGTCGAAGAGGAACAGCTCGGGGTCGAGGGTGAGGCTCCGTGCAAGGCTCGTGCGCATCTTCATACCGCCCGAGAGGGTCTTCGGCAGGTGCTTCTCGAAGCCGGAGAGGCCGACGAGGTCGATCGCCTCCTTCGCCGTCTTCTTGCGGGTGGCCTTCGGGATGCCGTTGAGCTCCGCGAGCAGCTCGACGTTCGACTGCACGTCGCGCCAGGGCAGCAGCGTGGCGTCTTGGAAGACGTAACCGATGCGGCTGGTGTCGACCTGGGTCACGCCCTCGGAGGCGGGGGTCAGGCCGGAGGCGATGCGCAGCAGCGTCGACTTGCCGCAGCCCGAGGGGCCGACGACGGTCACGAACTCACCGCGGTTGACGGTCAGGTTGACTCCCGAGAGCGCCGTCGTGCCGTTCGGGAACGTCATCGCGACATCCTCGAAGTGCAGCAGCTGATCGGTCTTCGTAGAAGGAGCGACAGGGCTGGTGGCGATGGACATGGAGCTTCTCACCTCGTTTCGAAAAGGGGCTCGGTGGTGGACAGGTTTCCGGATGCGGCGGCCGGTGCGATCCACCGGGTCACCTCGCTCTGCGCGACCAGCCGCCCGCCGTGGATGACGTAGCGGTCGGCCGGCGCGTTCGCGATCACGTCGGACAGGTTCGAGCCGCGGACGGCCAGCAGTTCGGCCTTGGCGCCGACGGCGACCCCGGCCGGTGGAAGACTCATCACACGGCGCGCCCCGTCGCTGACAGCAGTGTAAGCCTCGTCGAGGGTGAGGTGCCCCGCGGTCACGAGCAGCGACGCCGTCTCGAGGGCGTCGCTGCGGCCCACGGGGTTGAACGGGTCGCGCACGTTGTCGGCGCCCGCGCCGAGCTTCGCGCCCGCGTCGAGCAGCGCCCGCACCGCGGTGAGCCCGCGCGGCGTCGACACCGGGTGCTCCCAGCCCTGCAGGTAGAGGTTGGTGATGGGGAGCGTGACGATTCCCACGCCCGCGGCCACGACGGCGTCGACGATCTCGTCGAGCTCGGCCCGCTCGAGGGTGCCGAGCCGCACGCAGTGGCCGGCGGTGACAGGCTGGCTCTCAGGCCAGTCGCGCACGATCTCGGCGAGGAGGCCGAGGGTGATCGCGCCTCCGAGGCTCTCGTCGGTGTGCAGGTCGGCACCGATGCCGCGCTCGGCGGCCACCGCGAGCAGGCGCCGCAGGTCGGCCTCGGGGTCGTCGGCCATGTGCGGGGCGCCGCCCACCAGGTCGACGCCGAGGTCGATCGCCTCGAGCAGGTGCTCGGTGGGGGAGTGCGGGCCGTTGAGGGCCGTGAGCTCGATGTCGACCAGCCCGCGCAGCTCGTCGCGCACCGCGACCAGGGCGCGCACCCCGCGCATCGGGTCGCCGCCGTGCAGCACGTCGACGTGGCACCGGATGCTCGTGGTGCCGTTCGCGAGCATGGCCAGCGCCTGGCGCCGGGCGCGGTCGGCGATGTCGTCGGTGGTCGTGATGGCCGAGTAGGCCTTCCACGACTCCACCGCGAGGTCGAGGTCTCCCATGGGCGGGTTGATGACGTCCCACGAGAGCGCCTTGTCGAGGTGCGCGTGGGGCTCGGCGGGAGCGGTGAGCAGCAGGAAGCCGTCGAGGTTGATCGTCGATTCGGGCGCTGCCGTGAAGTCGGTTCTGGCCCCGTCGGCCGCCGCGGGCGAGACCGAGACGACGGTGTCGCCCGCGATCTCGACGTCGACGCGGGAGCCGTCCGGAAGCGTCGCATCCGTGAGCCTCGTGATCGGGCGGGGGAGAGCGTTCATGCTGCGGATCTCCCTGCTTCTTGGCATGCTCGGATGTTGATGGGCTCAACATGGGCCACGCTACGGACGGCTCGTTTCGGGCGCGTAACGCAAACATTTCCCTCTGTAAATTTCACCTCGTCGCGATTTCGCACCTGACGTCTGCTGTGGTTACTGTCGGTGTGGATTCCGAGCCGGACCATGATCGAGAGGGGTGCGCCATCACGTCGGGAAGCGTCGCCATCGATGAGCAGACCGTGCGCCTCGGCGCGCGCATCCGCTCGTTCCGTCAGGCGCGCGGACTCACCCTGGTGGAGCTGGCGGGCATGGCCGGACTCTCGCATCCCTTCCTCAGCCAGCTCGAACGCGGGCAGGCGAGACCCTCGATGGTGTCGCTCGAACGTATCGCGCGGGCCCTCGGCTCGAGCCAGATCGAGCTGATCGCCGCGGCGACCGACGACCTGGTGCCCGGCCATGGCACGGCGCGCGTGTCGCTCGTGCGGCAGATGGAGGGTCCTCAGGGGCCGTTCGGCGGCGGTGAGGCGCGCATCCTGGTGCGGGGCGAGGTGAGCTTCGTGCCGATGGAGTTCCGGGGAACGAACCGGTCGCTCGGGGAGTTCTACCGCCACGACGAAGACGAGTTCCTGCACGTCGTGAGCGGGTCGGTGCTGGTCGACCTCGCCGACGAGGGGCAGTACGAGCTGGAGTCGGGGGACTCGGTGCACTACGCGGGCGGCACGCTGCACCGCTGGTGCTCGCGGGGCGAGGGGGAGTACCACCTGTTCATCGTGAAAGAGCGGAGACCCTCGTCATGACCGGCGTGACCCTCACCGAGATCGATGCGATCGTGACCGAGGCGAGGGTGGTGGCGACCGATGTCGTGCTGCTCACCCTGCGGGCCCGCGACGAGTCGCCGCTGCCCGCGTGGACGCCCGGTGCGCACCTCGACGTGGTGGTGCAGCCCGGGGTCGAGCGGCAGTACTCGCTCTGCGGCGACCCGGCGGATCGCACCCGGTACCAGATCGCGGTGCTGCGCGAGCCCGACGGGCGAGGCGGCTCCGAGCACCTGCACGCCCACGTCGTGGAGGGCAGCGAGCTGCGCGTGCGGGGCCCGCTCAACCATTTCGAGCTGTCGTTGCCGCCCGCTTCGACGCCGCTGCTGCCGCACTACGTGTTCGTGGCCGGCGGCATCGGCATCACGCCGATCCTGCCGATGGTGCGCGCGGTCGCCGCGGCCGGGGTGCCCTGGGAGCTGCACTACGCCGGGCGCTCGCTCGAGAAGATGCCGTTCGTCGACGAGCTCGTGGCCGAGTACGGCGACCGGGTCACGGTCTACAGCTCCGACGACGGCCGCCGTGTCGATCTGTCGTCGATCTCGGGAGGTTCGGTGTCGAAGCCGGTGGCGGTGTACTGCTGCGGTCCGGCGCGCATGCTCACCGAGCTCGAGGCGGTGTCGTCGGCGGCGGCCTGGCCGAGCGGCACGCTGCACCTCGAGCGCTTCGAGGCGCGCGAGATGGCCGAGCCCGTGCGGCACGAGGCGTTCGAGGTGGAACTCGAGATCTCAGGGCTCACGCTCGAGGTGCCGCCCGACCGGTCGATCCTCGACGTGGTGGAGGACGCCGGGGTGCTCGTGCTCTCCTCCTGCCGGGAGGGCACCTGCGGCACCTGCGAGACCCCCGTGGTCTCGGGCGAGGTCGACCACCGCGACTCCGTGCTCACCCCCGACGAGCAGGAGGCCAACGAGGTCATGATGATCTGCGTCTCCCGCGCCGCCTGCCCCCGCCTCGTGCTCGAACTCTGACCCCGCGGCGCCCCGCGCTCGCGCATCCCGCCCACCCTCACCCCACCCCACTTCATCGAGTGGGCGCAATCGGTCGCCACCAGCGCGGCGAAGCGACTGATTGCGCCTACTCGAGGGAGAGGGAGGGGGGATGCGCGGGTGGGTCAGGAGGCGCGGCGGGCGGTGAGGAGGGCGTCGAGTTCGGAGGCGACGGCGCGCTGGTCGGCGGCGACGAGCTCGTAGTCGCGCACGACCACGCGGCCCGCGACGACGACGTGCTTGGGGCGGCGGCCGGGGTTGGCCCAGAGCAGGCCGGCCACAGGGTCGGCGACGCCGGCGTCTGCGGCACCGGTCACGTCCCACACGCAGAGGTCGGCCGCGGCGCCGGGGCGCAGGTGGCCGAGCTCTGTGCGGCCGAGGCCGAGCGCCGACCCTTCGCTCGCCATCGACAGGATGCTGCGGGCATCGATCGGAGGGCCGGCCAGCGGGGCGACCTGCATCGCCAGGCGCGCGTCCGCCAGCAGGTGCCCGGCGTCGTTGCTGCCGCCGCCGCTCGTGCCCAGGCCCACCGGGATGCCCGCGGCACGCAGCGCGGCGACCGGGGCGATGCCCCAGCCCATCGGCAGGTCGCACCCGGGCGCGTGGGTGGCGGTCACGCCGCGCGCCGCGAGGAGCGCGATCTCGTCGTCGGTGACGGCGCAGAGGTGGGCGAGGGTGACGTCGGAGGCGAGCCAGCCCCACTCCTCGAGCAGCTCGATCGGACGCTTGCCGTACTTCTCGAGCGCGATCGCCACGTCGACCTGCTCATTGGCCTGGGTGCGGCGGCGGAGTCCGCGACGGGCCGCGACCTCGCCCAGCAGGCGGAAGGTCTGCTCGCTGTCGCTGTGCACGCCCGCCGGGCCGACCGCGAGCTGCAGCAGGCCGTCGGCGCTGATGCCGCCGGGCGCATCCGGAACCAGCGCCTGGGCGATGGCCTCGGCCGAGGCCGCGGCCTCTTCGGGGTCGTCGCGGGCCGAACCGCGCACGAAGGCGAGGCGGCCGCCGAGCTCGCGGGCCGCCGTGGCGGTCGCGGTCGCGATGCCGACGGTGTCTGAGCCCGAGGGCCAGGTGAGGTGGTGGTCGGCAACGGTGGTGACGCCGCTGAGCAGGCCCTCCGCTACGCCGACGAGGGCGGCCGCGCGGGCGAGCTCGGGGTTTATGCCGATCGCGGCATATTCGGCGGCCATGGTGGGCAGCCACACGTGCATGGGCACGCCGCGGGTGCCGGGAAGGGTGCGGAACGCGCTCTGCAGCAGGTGGTGGTGGGCGTTGACGAGCCCGGGGGTGACGACGCAGCCGGAGGCGTCGAGGCGGTCGACGGGAGTGCTCGCACCGCTCTCCGCCGCCTGGGCGGAGGCGGCCTGCTCGGGGGTGAGAACGACGTCGGAGACGGCGAGATCGGCGTCGCTCGCCTCGGTGGTGGAGTCGATGACCAGGTGGGCGGCGTCGTGGATCAGGAGCATGGTGCAGTTCTAACACTTTCATGTGTCAGGCTGATGACGCAGACGTTCGACGGAGGGAGGGGCCGGTGCTCGAGCTCGCCGCGCCACTGCTGACGACTCTCGCCGACGGTCGCAGGCTCGCTGTGGCCACGGTGATCGAGGTCGACGGCAGCGCCCCGCGCGCCCTCGGCACCTCGATGGCGGTCGACTCGGCCGGGAGCGTGATCGGCAGCATCTCGGGCGGGTGCGTCGAGGGTGCGGTCTACGACGCCTGCACCCGGGTGCTCGAGAGCGGCGACGCCGAGGTGTGCTCGTTCGGGTTCAGCGACGACGACGCCTTCGCGGTCGGGCTCGCCTGCGGCGGCCGCATCACCGTGTTCGTGCAGGAGCTGGGGCTGCCGGGAGAGCGGGGCGAGCTGTCGTCAGAGGTGCGGGACGCGCTCGAGCGCGCGGCGGCACGGCGCGCGGCCGGCCTGGCGCTGGTGCTCGACGACGACGATTCGGTGCGCATGCTGACCCCGCACGAGTTCGCGGTGACCGACGGGCCCGCTTTGCACGACGTGGCGGTCGCGCTCGACGGCGCGCTCGCATCCGGTCGCCCGCAACGGCGCGAGCTCTCCTGCGACGGCGCCCTGCGCACCGTGGTGCTGCTCGTGAGCGCTCCGCCGCCCCGGCTCATCCTCTTCGGCGCGGTCGACTTCTCGGTGGCGCTGTCGGCGGCCGCCCAGCTGCTCGGCTACCGGGTGACCGTGTGCGACGCGCGGCCGGTGTTCGCCACGGCCGAGCGTTTTCCAGGTGCCGAGGTGGTGAACCGCTGGCCCGCCGACTACCTCGCCGAGACCGAGGTCGACGAGCGCACGGTGGTGTGCATCCTCACCCACGACGACAAGTTCGACGTGCCGCTCATCGAGACCGCGCTCGCGCTGCCGGTGGCCTACGTGGGCGCGATGGGATCGCGGCGCACGCATGATCGTCGGGTGGCGGCGCTGCGGGAGCGGGGACTGGGTGACGACGCCCTGGCATCGTTGCACTCGCCCATCGGGCTCGACCTCGGGGCCTCGTCGCCCGAGGAGACGGCGGTGTCGATCCTCGCCGAGGTGCTCGCGACCCGCACGGCGTCGTCGGGCCGCCCCCTCCGCTCCGTCGAAGGACCCATCCACCGCCTCGCCGCCGCACCGGCCGGCCGACCCACCCGGAGCATCCCGTGACCCCTGTCGTCCGCACCGTGATCGAGAACGCCTACGTCGCCACCGTCGACCCCGCCGGCACCGAGCATCCGACGGGACACGTGGTCGTGGAGGGGACGGACATCGTGGCCGTCGGTGCCGGACCTGCACCTGCCGCGCTGCGCGACGACGACGACGGCGGCGGACGCGTCGCGATCGAACGCGTCGACGGCACGGGCCACCTGCTGACGCCGGGGCTCATCAACACCCACCACCACCTCTACCAGTGGCTCACCCGCGGCATCGCGCAAGACGCCATCCTGTTCGACTGGCTCACCGCGCTCTACCCCACCTGGTCGCGTATCACCGCCGACACGGTCGGGCCCGGCGCGCTCGGTGCGATGGCCGTAGGGGCGCTCTCGGGCTGCACCACCATGGGCGACCACCACTACGTGTTCCCGCGCGGTGGGGGCGACATCCTGGGCTCGATCGTCGACGCGGCCTCCACGCTGGGGCTCCGTCTGCACGCCACACGCGGCTCGATGGACCTCGGAGCCTCGCAGGGCGGCCTGCCGCCCGACTTCGCCGTCGAGACCACGGCCGAGGCGCTGCAGGCGAGCGCGGATGCGGTGGCCCGCTTTCACGACCCCTCGCGCGAGGCGATGGTGAAGATCGCGATCGCGCCGTGCTCCCCGTTCTCGGTGACGGATGAGCTGCTGCGCGAGTCGGCGGTGCTCGCCCGCTCGCTCGACGGCGCCGTGCGACTGCACACCCACGGCTCGGAGACCGTCGAAGAAGACGCCTACTGCCTGGAGAAGTTCGGCCGCACCCCCACCCAGTACCTCGAAGACCAGGGGTGGCTGGGAGACGACGTGTGGATGGCGCACTGTGTGCACCTCGACGATGACGCGATCGCGCGGTTCGCGGCGACCGGCACGGGCGTCGCGCACTGCCCGGCGTCGAACGCGCGACTCGCGGCCGGCATCGCACCGGTGCCGCAGCTGCTCGCGGCGGGGGTGCCGGTGGGGCTCGGGGTGGACGGCTCGGCGTCGAACGAGTCGGGTGAGCTGGGCACCGAGATCCGCATGTCGGTGCTGGTCAACAGGCTGCGCGGTGGGGCGGGGGCGATGAGCGGGCGGGATGCGCTCTACGTCGCCACGCGCGGGGGTGCCCGGGTGTTGGGGCGCGAGGCCGAGCTCGGATCGATCGAGGTGGGCAAGCTGGCTGACCTGGCGCTCTGGCGGGTCGACGGCGTCGCGCACGCCGGGATCGCCGACCCGGTCGCCGCGCTCACGCTGGGTGCGCAGCCGCCGCTGTCGCTGCTGCTGGTGAGCGGTTCGCCGGTGGTGCGGGAGGGGCGGCTGGTGCGGGCCGACGAGCGCGAGGTCGCGCGCGGGGTGGAGCGGGCGGTCGCGACGCTGCTCGGCTGAGGCGCAGGATGCGCGGGGCGGGCGGTGCCGCGGTGCGGGGGCGCGGGGCCGCCCTTCTCAGAGGCCGAGCAGCAGCGAGACCGCTATGCCGGCCATCACCACGGCGATCACGGCGTCGAGGATGCGCCAGGCCGCCGGACGGGCGAACACGGGTTGGAGCAGGCGCGCGCCGTAGCCGAGCGCGGTGAACCACAGCACGCTGCCCACGGCCGCGCCCGCGCCGAACAGCCAGCGGGAGTCGCCGTGGGTGTTGGCCACGGAGCCGAGCAGCACGACGGTGTCGAGGTAGACGTGGGGGTTGAGCCAGGTCAGGGCCAGGCACGCCAGCACGGTGGCGGCGAGCCCGGGGGAGGCCTGCGGGTCGCCGGCCTCGAGCGCGCGCGGGCGCACTGCCCTCCGGGCGGCGAGCACGGCATAGCCGAGCAGGAACGCGGCTCCTGCGATGCGCACCGCGGTGGTGAGCCAGGGGATGGCGGCGAACACCACGCCCGCGCCGGCGATGCCGAGCAGGATGAGCACCGCATCCGACGCTGCACACACCACGACGACCGCCAGCACGTGCCGGCGAAGCAGACCCTGCCGCAGCACGAAGGCGTTCTGCGCGCCGATGGCGACGATGAGGGAGAGGCCGAAGCCGAGGCCCGCGAGGGCTGCCAGAGGGTCGAGGGTCACCCTGCGACCATAGGAGGAGCGATCGCGCCCAGTCCAGCTAATCTTCCTTAGGAATCATTAGCATGACTGCATGGAATTCGACCCGCACCGACTCGCCGCCCTCCGCGCTGCCGTCGAGACCGGAACGCTCGAGGCCGCGGCACGGTCGCTCGCCATCACCCCGTCGGCGGTGAGCCAGCGCATCAAGGCGCTGGAGCTGCAGACCGGCCGTGTTCTCGTGCGCCGCACGAGACCCGTGGAGGCGACCGAGTCGGGCGAGGTGCTGCTCCGCCTGGCGCGTCAGGCCGATGCACTCGCGCGCGAGGCCATGGTCGCCCTCGGAGCCGGCGCGGGTGCCACGGGTGATCGCTCCGCACCCCGGCTGGAGCCGCTTCCGCTCGCGGTCAACGCCGATTCGCTCGCCACCTGGCTGCTCGCCGCACTCCGGCCGCTCGCGGGCGAGATCGCGTTCGAGCTGGTGCGCGCCGACGAGAGCCGCACCGCCGAGCTCCTGCGCCAGGGGTCGGTGATGGCGGCCATCACGACGGAGCCCACCGCCGTGCAGGGGTGCTCCTCCCTGCTGCTCGGGGCGATGCGCTACCGCCCGATGGCGTCGGGGGAGTTCGTGCGGCGGAGGTTCGGGGCGGATGTGCCTTCGGCCGCCGCGCTCGCGGTCGCTCCCGTCGTGGTGTTCGACCGCGCCGACACGCTCCAGCACCGCTACCTCGAGTCGCGGGGAGTCGACCCGGCACTCCCGCCGAACCACCACGTGCCCTCCTCCGCCGACTTCGTCGACGCGATCAGGCTCGGCTTCGGGTGGGGGCTGGTGCCCGAGTTGCAGCTCCGTCAGCACGACGAGCTCGTCGACCTCGACCCCGGCGGCGCGATCGACGTGCCGCTGCACTGGCAGCAGTGGCAGCTCGACACGCGCCCGCTGGCACGCACCGCCGCCGCGGTGGCGGCCGCCGCATCCGCTGCCCTGCGCGCGCCGGCCGCCCTCCGCTCGCCGGTCAGCTCGTCAGCCACTCCAGGTTGAACCGCACCACCCGCAGGGCCGCACCGGGCGATCCGTTCTGCATGAACACCACGACGATGGTGCCGTCGTCGGTCACCGCGACGTCGGAGTAGCGCGCGGAGGGCGCCGATCCGGTGATGTTCTTCTCGTTCGTCCAGCTCACGCCCTCGTTCGCGCTGAGCCGCGCGTAGAGCTGGTTCGACCGCGATCCGGTCTGCAGCAGGCGGGTGCCGTCATAGCGCGAGAACCCGATGTTGAAGTCGGCCCCGAAGGTGTGGTTCACCGTGGCGGCCTGCTGGTAGAAGTCGGCCAGGCGCGCCTTGCCGATGCGGCCCGAGGTGGTGGAGCTCGTGCGCCACGGAGCGAGAGCCGTGCGCGAGATGGCCCCCGAGAGGAAGTACGGCACGGTCTTGGTCTCGACGTTGCCGAGGATCTCGGGCGTGGCCGTCCAGCTCGCACCGCCGTCGTCGCTGTAGAGCAGGCAGTTGCGCCCGGGTGCCACCACCCGCCCCGTGGGGAACTGGAAGCCCTTGCCACCGTTGGTGGGCAGCCCGTTGTCGTGGGCCGAGGTGATGACGGGCGTCGAATCGGCTCCCCAGGTGTCGCCGCCGTCGGGGCTGAAGCGCTGGTGGGGCTCGAGATCGGTCACCGCCCAGTCCTGCGGTCCGACGGTGTGCAGGATCGACAGCTCCCCGTCGATCATCGTCACCACCGGCGCGTACCCGCAGTCGCCGGTGGTGCCCGAGGTCTGGTAGACGTAGCGCATCGGGCCCCAGGTCGCCCCGCCGTCCGTGCTCCGGAAGGTCACGATGTCGGCGGCGCCCTTGTCGGGGTGCACGCCGCTCGCGACGGCGCGGCGGCGCTGGGCCGCGATCACGAGCGTCGATCCTTCGACGTGGATGATCGTGGGCAGGTGGTGCACATCGTTCGACACCACGCCGACGTCGTCGAACAGGGGTGCGGCGGATGCGCGGGGGCCGTTCGCGAACGAGAGCCCGGTGAGCGCTGCGGCGCCGAGCCCCGAACCGAGCGCGATGAAGCCGCGTCGGGTGAGGCCGGCCGGGGCGAGGGCGGTGGGTGGCTGGTGTTCGGTCATGATTCGTCTCCTTCGACGAGATGGTTCGGTGCCGGATCGAGGGCCACGCGGGTCAGCACCAGGTTCCACAGGCGTGTGCGGGGATCGGTGACGCTGAGCGCGAGGAGCCCGCCGTCGGCGCGGGGGAGCATCGCCGGGTAGTGGAACCAGCGATGGGTATCGTCGAAGAGCGTGCGGCCGGGCGACCAGGTGCGGCCGCCGTCGGCGCTCATCGACGTGGTGAGGCGGGTTCGGGCACCGGCCAGCACGGCGTGGGCATCGAAGCCCGGGTTGTGAATGAGTGCCACACGGCCTCCGCCGCGGTGCACGAGGATGCACGGGGCCGAGGGGGCGACGACGTCGAGCGGCTCCGGTGCGGACCAGTGCTCGCCGGCGTCGTGGGATCGTGACGCATGCACCCGCCCCGTGGCCGTGCGCCCGGCCAGCAGTAGGTGTCCGTCGTCGAGCTCGACCACCGAGGCCTCCCAGAGCCCGTGCTGGTGGCCCGCGCCGCCACCGCCGCCGTGCAGGGCGATCGGGTCGGACGCGACCCAGCTCCGGCCGTCGTCGTCAGAGAGGGCCACGACCGTCTGGAGCTCGTCTCCGAGAAGACGGTGGCAGGGCTGCAGCAGCCGGCCCGTCCGCAGTCGCACGAGGCGGTGGTGGGCGGCCGTCACGTAGCCGGGGTCACCCGTCATGTCGACGGGCTCCGACCAGGTCCGCCCTCCGTCTTCGCTGGTGGCGAAGAGTCGGCGCGCCCGGCTCGGGGAGTCCCGGACCGACCAGCTCAACCCGAGACGACCGTCGGCCAGGCCGATGAACGCCGGCTGCATCGTGTTGATGCCGCCCGAGTCGGCGACCAGCAGCTCGGGCTCCGACCAGGAGAGGCCGCCGTCGCGCGAGCGGAGGAGCCGGATCTCGGCGGCGTTGTTGTCGCGCGAGAACTCCCACTCCCGCGCGGCGGCGCCGGTCGCTCCTCGAGCGCGGGAGCTCGCCGAGAACGCCGACCAGGCCAGGAGCAGCTCGGGTGTGCCGCCCGCGTCGATCTCGATGAGGCTGGGCTCGCTGTGGCGAGGCTCGCGGGCATCGGCGAGGGCGATGGCGAGAGGTTCGGGCCGAAGACGGCGACAGTGCGGGTCCACGCAGGGATCATATGAGTGGGGAAGTGATCAGATCAATACTCTTGACTCATCTGATCTCTTGATCGTAGGGTGGGCGGCACACCGAGTTTCGAGGACGACGATGCCGACACCCAAGTACCGCGAGGCGCAGCTGCGGCTGCGCAGCTACATCTCCGAGAAGGGCCTCGCCGCGGGCGACCAGCTCCCCGCCGAGGCCGATCTGGCCGCGAGCTTCGGCATCAGCCGGCTCTCGTTGCGCGAGGCCATCAAGGGCCTCGAGACGGTGGGCGTGCTGAAGACGCGGCACGGAGGCGGCACCTACGTTGAGCCGTTCTCGTTCTCGCCCATCCTCGAGAACCTGCCCTACGCCATCGAGCTGCAGTCGCGAGACCTGCGCAACCTGCTCGAGGTGCGGGCCGCCCTCGAGGAAGGACTCATCGGCCGCGCATCGGAGTGGATCCGGCGCCGCGATCTCGAGGCGTTGCGCGAGCTCGCCGTGTCGATGGAGACCGCCACGCCGGAACGCATCGCCGAGCTCGACCGGCAGTTCCACCTGAGGCTCTACGAACCCCTCGACAACCCGCTCGTCGACCAGATGATCGAGCTGTTCTGGGAGATCTTCCACCGCATGCAGGAGCAGACGGTCACCTCGGCGCCGTCGGGCGCCGAGCTCGCCCGCCTGCACCTCAACATCGTCGACGCCCTCGCCGACGAGAGCGACGTGGTGCAGGCGATGAGCCGGCACTTCGACGACATCCGCGTGCGCCTCGACCACGAGGCCTGACCCGCGGCCCGGCGCCGCGCCCCCTTCACCCGAGCAGCTCAAGGAGGAGCTCATGAACACCCGCAGACGACTCGCAGCGACCGCGGCCCTGGTCGCCGCATCCGCTCTCACCCTCGCCGGATGCGCCTCGCCAGGCACACCCGCGGAGACCCCGACCGACAACAGCCTCGAGGTGTGGCTGTTCTCGAGCTCGATGCCGGCGGTGATCGAGGACCAGTTCCAGGCGGCGTACCCGGACTACGACGTGGAGGTGGTGGAGATTCCCATCGGGGACATGACCCAGCGCCTGGTGGTCGCCCTGCAGGGTGGCGAGGGTCTGCCCGACGTGGTGCAGTTGCCGCTGCGCGAGAGCGGCGGCCTGCTCTCGACCGGGCAGTTCCTCGACCTCACCGCCGAGCTCGGGCCGATGGCGGACGACTTCCCCGACGGTGCGCTGCTCGGCACGGGCGATCAGATCAACACGTTCACGATGGGGTCGGGCAACATGGGCCTCTGGGTGAACGAGGCCGCTCTGGCCAAGCACGGGCTCGCCGTGCCCGAGAACCCCACCTGGGACGACATCGTCGCGGTCGCCGAGCAGCTCAAGGAGGCCTCAGGGGGAACGCAGTACATGTTCATCCAGCCCCCGGGCGCGAACGGCGCGAACATGTTCAACGCCTTCTTCAACTCGAGGGGCGGCACCTGGTGGGACGAGAACGGCGAGCTGGCCGTCGACGAGGACCTCGCCGCCGACACGCTCGAGTTCCTGGTCGACCTGCACGAGCGCGGTCTCGTCTACGACGGGGTGTGGACCGAGCCGACCTTCTGGGACTCCATCCGCAGCGAGCAGGTGGTGGGCTGGACCATGAACTACGGAGTGGGCAGCACGAACCTGCAGAAGAACGTGCCCGAGCAGTCGGGGCAGTGGCGGCTCATCACCTGGCCCACCTGGGAGGCCGGCGACGAGCAGGCCACCGGCGTGTTCGGCGGCAGCCTCTTCGCGGGCCTGGCCGCGTCGGACAACCCCCAGGGGGTCAAGGACTTCATCCTCTGGTGGCTCACCCCGGAGGGTCTGCAGGCCACGGTCGACACCCTCGGCCTGGTCTCCTACGAGCCGGCCGCCGAGGAGATCGACCTCGACTTCGAAGACCCCTACTTCGGCGGACAGACGGTCATCTCCGACCTGTCGAGCGTGCCCTACCCGCCGTTCTACTTCTTCAACTGGCCCGAGACGGAGGGGGCGGTGACCGCGGCGGTCGACGCGGCCTACGCCGGAACCCTCACTCCACGCGAGGCGATCGACCAGATCGTCGCGGAGCTCGGATCGCTGTGACCGCGCTGCAGTCCCGGCTCGACGTGGAGCCCGGCGCGACGGGGGCGGGGCCGAACCGGCCCGCCCCTGCCGCGCCCGGCCGGCGTCGGCGAGCGCTGCGGCGCCACCCCCGGTCGGCGCCGTACCTGTTCATCGCCCCGTTCTTCGTCGTCTTCCTGCCGTTCGGGGCGGGCAGTGTGCTGCTGGCCCTCGGCATGGCCTTCGTCACCTGGCCGCTCGGCCAGGCACCTGTCTTCGTGGGCGGCGACAACTTCGCCACGGTGCTCACCGACCCGCTGTTCGGCAAGGCGATGGGCAACACCGTCTACATGCTCGCGGGCTTCCTCCTCGCCCTCATGCCCCTGGCGCTGTTCGTGGCGGTGCTGCTCAAGCAGCTGCGCAAGCGCTCGGCGAACATCGTGCAGGTGCTCGTGTTCGCCCCCATCACCATGTCGCTCATCGCGGTGGCCCTGGTGTTCGACCTCATCCTCAACGAGCGGGTGGGCTTCGTGAGCGGAGTGCTCGCGCAGTTCGGGCTCGATCCGATCCCGTTCCTCAGTGACGCCGGCCTGGCGCCGTGGTCGATCATCCTGCTGCGCATCTGGCGGGTGCTGGGCTACTACGCGGTCATCCTGTTCGCCGGGCTGCAGTCCATCCCCGACGAGTACTACGAGGCGGCCGCGCTCGACGGCGCCAACGCCTGGCAGCGCTTCCGCCACATCACCTTCCCGCTGCTGAAACCGGTCACCCTGTTCGTGCTCGTGGCCGCCTCCATCGCCGCGTGGGAGCTGTTCGCCGAGGTCGACGTGCTCACCGACGGCGGTCCGGCACGGTCGACGCTCACGGCGGTCATGTACATCTTCCAGGCCTCCTTCGGTCAGTTCGACCTGGGCAAGGGCGCCGCCGCCTCGGCCGTGCTCGCCGTCGCCATCATCGTGAGCACCCTGCTCGCCAACCGCCTGCTGAGGAGTGACGACCGTGATCGCTGAACGCCTCTCGTCGCGCGTCGTGCGCGCCGTCGTCGTGGTGCTGCTCGTCGTCGTGATCGCCTTCCCGCTGTACTGGCTGGTGATCTCGTCGCTGAAGCCGAGCACGCTCCTCGGCGAGGTGTCGCTCATCCCCTCGCAGCTCACCCTCGACAACTACCGCGCGGCCCTGGCCGGCCCGATCCCCGGGTGGATGCTCAACACGATCGGTATCGCGCTGTGCACCACCGCGCTCGGGGTGACGGTCGCGTCGCTCGCCGCGTTCGGCTTCGCCCGGTACCGTTTCCGCGGTCGCACGATCCTGTTCGGCATCGTGCTGGCGAGTCTCGCCATCCCGGAGTACGCGCTGGTGCTGCCGCAGTTCACCATCATGCGGCAGTTCGGGCTGCTCAACACCTGGGCGGCGGTCATCCTCCCGCTGGCCGCCAACGCGCTGGTGCTGTTCCTGCTGCGGCAGTACTTCGCACAGCTGCCCGAAGAGCTGTTCGACGCCGCCCGCCTCGACGGCGCGGGGGAGCTGCGGCTGTTCTGGACGGTTGCGGTCCCGCTCGTGCGGCCGGGTCTCGGCGCAGCGGCGCTGCTGCTCTTCCTTAACGCCTGGAACGCCTATCTGCTGCCCCTCGTCATGCTCACGAGCTCCGATCAGTTCACCATGCCCATCGGGCTCGCCTTCCTGCACTCCCAGCTCAACTTCTCGATCGTCGAGGAGTCGCCCTGGGGTGCCATCACGGCCGGCACCGTCATCTCCACCGTTCCCCTCATCGTGTGTCTGCTCGTGATGCAGCGCCACTTCATCGGCGGTCTCACCGCCGGTGCGGTCAAGTCATGAACTCGACCGCACCCCTCCCTACCGAAAGGACCTCGCTCGTGCCCCTTCAGCTCTCCGGCATGATCCCGCCCGCCGTCTCACCGCTCACCGCCCGCCGAACGGCCGATCGGGAGGGCATCGGCCGTCTCACGGAGCGATTGCTCGACGGCGGCGCCTCCGGCGTGTTCGTGCTCGGCTCCTGCGGAGAGGGCCCGACGCTGGAGCCGGGGGTCGCGCGCGCGGTCGTCGCGGGCTTCGTGGAGGCGGTCGACGGCCGCGTGCCCGTTCTCGCGGGGGTGGGGGAGACCAGCACCGAGCGCGCCGTCGCCGCGGCGGCCGCCTACGAAGAGGCGGGCGTCGACGCGCTCGTGGTGATGGCTCCCATGTACTTCGACACCGAGACCGACGGCGCCGTGGTGCGCCACTTCGAGGGGGTGGCGGCGCGCACCTCGTCACCGCTCGTGGCATACAACATCCCGCACCTCACGCACTCGCCGATCACTCCGGATGCGCTGGCCGAGATCGCGGGGATCGACGCGGTCATCGCCCTCAAGGAGTCGTCGGCCGATTGGGAGGTGTTCTCGGCGCTCGCCGACACGGCTCGGGAGCACGGGCTGGGCGTCTTCCAGGGGGCCGAGGCGCTGATCGCCCGGAGTCTCGCCGAGGGAGCCGACGGCGCCGTTCCCGGCATCGCGAACCTCGTTCCCGGGCTCGCCTCCCGCCTGGTCGCGGCGGGACTCGCCCACGACACGGAGCAGGCCGCGCGGCTGCAGGCCGAACTCGACGTCGCCTGCGGCATCTACGGTGCCGGGTTCTGGCTGTCGTCGCTCAAGGGGGCGCTCGCCGAGCTCGGCGTCATCGGACCTGCTCTCGGCGAGGCGCTGCCCGCGCTCGAGCCCGGGCAGGCGCGGGTGCTGCGGGAGCGTCTGGCCGCGGTGCCCGGGATTCTCGACGGGGCGGCCGCGTGAGCGGGTACGCGAGCGGTGAGCGGGCCGCGGTCGAGTTGCATGCCGACGTGCTCGTCGTAGGCGGCGGCACGGGGGGAGTCGCCGCAGCGCTCGCCGCGGCCGAGGCGGGGGCGAGCGTCGTGCTCACGGAGCCGACCGAGTGGATCGGTGGACAGCTGACCTCGCAGGCCGTGCCGCCCGACGAGCACCCGTGGATCGAGCAGTTCGGGGCCACGGCGGCCTACCGCCGGTTCCGCGCGGCCGTGCGCGACCACTATCGGCGCTGGTACCCGCTGTCCGGGCGTGCGCGGCGATCGCTGTACCTCAACCCCGGCTCGGGAACCGTCAGCGCCATCTGTCACGAACCCCGGGTCGCGCTGGCCGTGCTCGAGGCGATGCTCGAGCCCGCCCGCCGCGACGGGCGCCTCGTGGTGCTGACCGGCTGCACGCCCACGGCGGTGGAACGCGACGGGGGCCGCCTCGCCGCGGTGGAACTGCGTGACAGGGACGGGTCTGCCCGCCGCGTCACCGCATCCGTGGTTCTCGACGCGACCGAGACCGGTGACCTGCTGCCGCTCGCCGGGGTGCCGTACGTGACGGGCACCGAGTCGCACCACGAGACCGGCGAGCCCGATGCCCCGGAGACCGGCGACCCGCAGATGATGCAGGGTTTCACGGTCTGCTTCGCGATGGACCATCTGGCCGGCGAGGACCACACCATCGACCGGCCTGAGCAGTACGACTACTGGACCTCTCCGGGTGCGCCGGTGCGTGCGTACCCCGCCGTCGGGTGGATGGGGTCGGGCGGGGTGCTCGACCCGAACCCCGACCCGGCGGGAGACGCGGCCGTCGTCGTGCCGTCGAGCCTCGCCGGCAGGTTCGGGCCGCGCACGGTCGACCCCATCGCCGACCTCTGGCGGTTCCGGCGGCTCGTGGCACGCGGCAACTTCGATCCGGCGCCGCCGAGCGACATCACCCTCATCAACTGCCCGGCCAACGACTACGTCGACGGTTCGATCGTCGACGTCTCCGCCGACGTTGCGGCTGCGAGTCTCGAAGGGGCCCGGCAGCAGAGCCTCAGCTTCCTCTACTGGCTGCAGACCGAGGCGCCTCGTGCCGACGGCGGCACGGGATTCCCCGGTTTGCGCCCCCGCGGCGACGTGATGGGCACCGACGACGGACTCGCGATGGCGCCGTACATCCGGGAGGGGCGACGGATGCGCGCCGCGGTCACGATCACCCAGAACGACATCGCGCGGTCGGTGCGCGGCGATCGCGGAGCGACCCGATACCGTGACAGCGTGGGCGTGGGCAGCTACAAGATCGACCTGCACCCCTCGACGAACGGCGGCGAGCGGCGCTACGACGCGGCGTGGCCGTTCGAGATTCCGCTCGGCGCGCTGATCGGCGACGAGGCCGACAACCTGATCGCCGCCGCCAAGAACATCGGCACCACGCACATCACGAACGGCTGCTACCGGGTGCACCCCGTGGAGTGGAACATCGGCGAGTCGGCCGGAGCGCTCGCGGCGTTCTGCGTGTCCGGCGGGCACGTACCCGCGGCGGTGCGGGCCGATGACGGGTTGCTCGAGGACTTCCAGCGGGCGCTGACCGCCCGCGGGGTCGAGCTGCACTGGCCGACGGTGGCGGCGTACTGAGGCCGGCGGCCCCAGGGAGGACACGAGATGGATGGGACGGGGACGGGCGGAGTGAACGGGATGGGCGTGCAGAGTTCGGGGGAGTGGGACGTGATCGTCGTGGGCGGCGGCGCGGCCGGTGTGGCCGCCGCGATCGCCGCGGGGCGGCAGGGAGCGCGCACCCTCCTGCTCGAACGATCGGGATTCGTGGGCGGGATCTCGGCCACGTTGCCGTGGCTGGGGTTCCACGATCAGGACTTCCAGCGGGTGGTGCGAGGGCTGGCTGGAGAGTTCGCCGACACCCTGGCGGCCGAAGGTCATGCCTCGCCGATCACGCTCGACCCGAAGTGCGGATCGCTCGTGGCCGTGCATCCGCACTACTGGAAGGTGCTCGCGCTCCGGCTGCTGCGCGAAGCGGGTGTTACGGTGCTACTGCACGCGCTGTTCGTGCGGGCGATCGTGGAGCGGGTGGAGGACGCGGGCGAGGGTGCACGCGGGGGCGTATGCACCCGCGTCACGGGGGTCGAGGTCGAGAGCAAGTCGGGCAGGACGAGGTTCGACGGCCGGGTCGTCGTGGACTGTTCGGGCGACGGCGACGTGGCGGTCAGCGCCGGGGCGGACTGGGAGAAGGGCCGAACGGGTGACGGTCTCGTGCAGTCGCCCACCCTCGTCTTCCGGCTCGGCGGCATCGACGACGACGCGTTCCGGAAGGCCTGCCAGGATCCATCGTTCGCGTATCGCGAGTGGTTCGTTCCGTACCCCGAGCTGTTCGCCCGACTGGCTGAGCGGCTCGACGAGGTCGACGTGTGGGTGCTCGGTGGATTCGCGGGGCTCGTGGAGCGCGCTCGGGCGGCTGGTGACCTCGACATCCCGCAGAGCCGCATCGTGGGCGTGAAGCTCTCCACGCCCGAGACGCCGCACGAGATCAGTGTGGTCATGACGCGGGTGCTCGGGCTCGACCCGGTCGATGTCGGGTCGATGAGCGAGGCCTACGGGCGGGTGTACGAGCAGATCCCGCCGATCGTGCGGTTCTTCCGCGACTACGTGCCCGGATGCGCGGACGCCTACCTGGTGGAGATCGCTCCGATGCTGGGGGTGCGTGAGAGCCGGCGCATCGTGGGCGATGCGGTGCTGACGGCCGATGACCTGGTGGAGGGGAGGCGTCACCCCGACGACGTGGCGATGGGCGGCTATCACATCGACATCCACCGACCGAGCGGAACGTGGGTGAGCTCCACCAATGTGCGGGCCTACGGCATTCCGCTGGGGGCCTTGGTGGCGCGGGGGATGAGCGGGCTCCTCATGGCGGGCAAGTGCTTGTCGGCCACGCACGAGGCGGTGGGGTCGGCTCGTGTCATCCCGATCTGCCTGGCGACGGGTGAGGCGGCGGGGACGGCGGCGGCGCTGACTGCTCTGGCCGGGGGCTCGGAGGTGCGGGACATCGACCCTTCGGCGGTGCGCCGAGCGCTGCTCGCTGCGGGTGCCGAGCTCGGGGTGCGGGCGCTCGAGGTGCATCCCGACGCCGAGAAGTGGCCGCGCCTCCCCTTCGACGACGCCGAGTCGGAGCGCGCGGCCGAGTCGGCGACCGCCGCGGCCGACGCCGAGCTGCTGCGCGAGACGGCGTGGCTCGCCGGCGCGTGACCTGTGGCGCGAGGTCAGGCGACGACCGGCACGTGACCGGGTTACCGGGTGACCGGGACCGCCGGCTCGGGCGGATTGCCCAACCCGATCCGGGTCAGGCGTTGATCGACCTCCAGACGCGGTCGCGGGAGATGGGCAGCACGTGCGGGCGGGCGCCCACGGCGTCGCGCACCGCGTTGGCGAGGGCGGGGGCGACCGGGTTGTAGGGCGCCTCGCTCATCGACTTGGCACCGAAGGGGCCGACGCTGTCCTCCGTCTCGGCGAACAGCACCTCGGTGACGGGAACGTCGGCGAACTGCGGCAAGTGGTAGCTGCGGAACACCTGGGTCTTCACCAGGCCCTCGTCGAGGATCATCTCCTCGTAGAGTGTCGAACCGATCGCCTGCGCCACCCCGCCCTCGATCTGGCCGCGCAGCTGCTCGGGATTGAGGATGACGCCGGGATCGGCCGCGTGCACCGAGTGCAGGATGCGCACCTCGCCGGTGGTCGCGTTGACGGCCACCCGGAACCCCTGCACGTTGAAGGCGAGGGAGCGCTTCGCGCCGTCTTCGCTGCCGGAGGCGGTCAGCGTGCCGCCCGCGGCGGCGGCGATGTCGGCCAGCGGCACGAGGCGCTCGCCGATGGTCACCCCGTCGGGGCCGAGGTGGCCTTCGCTCCACTCGCCCGCGATCTCGGAGGCCGTGCGCAGGATGGCGGCTTTGAGCGACAGCGCCGCCGAGTAGAGCGCCTTGCCCGCGACCACGCTCCCCGCCGAGCCGAAGGCCCCGGTGTCGTGACCCGACGCATCCGTGTCGGACTGCCGGATGCGGATGCTCTCCGCCGCCGTGCCGAGAACACTCGACGCGATCTGCGTGTGGACGGTGGTGGTGCCGTTGCCGAACTCGGAGGTGCCGACGGAGGCGAGGTAGCCGCCGTCGGACTCCAGCGTCATCGAGACCGTGGAGAAGTGGCCGCGCGGCGGCATGGTGGCGATCATGGCCGCCGCAATGCCCGTTCCCACCGACCACTCCGTGCCGTGCGGCACGGGCAGTGATGCGCCGTCGCGGGCCAGGGCGGACTCGACGAGGTCGAGGCACTGGTCGAGTCCGTAGCTGCCGAACACCAGGTCGTCGCCCTCGACGTGCGAGGCCACGAGGGGATCGCCGGGCCTCACCGCGTTGATGCGGCGCAGCTCGAAGGGGTCGATGCCGAGCTCGCGGGCGAGCTCGTCGAGGGCCGACTCCACGCCGAAGAGCACCTGCCCGAGACCGTAGCCGCGGAACGCTCCCGAGGGGATGTTGTTGGTGTACACCACCTCGGCGTCGATCTTCTTGTTCGCGGCGTTGTAGAGGCTCACCGTCTCGCCGACGCTGTGGAACATGACGCCCGGCCCGTGGTTTCCGTAGGCCCCCGTGTCGCTCAGCACATCGAGCTCGATCGCGGTGAGGTGACCGTCACGGGTGGCTCCGAGTGCCACCTTCACCCGCATGGGGTGACGGCACGGCGCGATGCTGAACTCGTCGCTGCGGGTGAACTCGAACTGCACCGGGCGGCCGGTGGCGAGCACCGCCGCGGTGACGACGTCTTCGGTGAGGATCTCCTGCTTTCCCCCGAAGCCGCCGCCGACCCGTGCGGTGTAGACGCGCACCGCCGCGGGGTCGAGCGCGAAGATGTGGGCGAGTTCGTCGCGCACGAGGAACGGCACCTGCGAACTGGTGCGCAGCACGAGCCGGCCCTGCTCGTCGAGCCAGCCCACCGAGCCGTGGGTCTCGAGGGCGGCGTGCGACACACGATGGGTCTGCCAGGTGCCCGCGACCGTCACATCGGCCTCGGCGAGGGCGGCCTCGACGTCACCGATCTCGCTGTGCACCGAGGCGATGACGTTGCGCTCGGGCTCTGCGATGCGCGACGCGGTGGGCGACTTGTCTGCGTGCAGCAACGGGGCGCCCGGCTGCCTGGCGGCCTCCGGGTCGAACACGGCGGGGAGCACCTCGTACTCCACCTCGATGAGCCGGCACGCGGCCTCGGCGATGCCGATGCTGTCGGCCACCACGGCGGCGACCCGCTGTCCGCGATAGCGCACCACCGTGTCGAAGAGCGTCGTGTCGTCGGGGTCGTCGGTGCGCCACTGGTGCCGCGCCGTGGAGTAGAGGGTGGCGGGCGAGTCGGCCGCCGTGAGCACGGCGTGCACCCCCGGCAGGGCTTCGGCGGCGCTGGTGTCCATCGAGAGCACCCGTGCGTGCGCGTGGGGGCTCTGCAGCAGCTTGAGGTGCAGCACGCCCGGCACCGCTGTGTCGAGCGTGTACTCCTCCCGGCCCGTCACGATGCGCCGGGCGGCCGGCGGCCGCACCGAGGTGCCGACCGTGACGGTCGCAAGCTCGCTCGCGGGCGACTCGGTGAGCAGCGCCACGCGTTCGGCGCTCGCCACGCCCTCGGCACTCGCCGCCTCTGCGGTCGTCGCCGACTCGCTCGCGCGGGACTTGCCTGTGGCCCGCACCGCTCCGTGGGAATCCGACCCGCAGATCCCCGCGCATCCGGAGCCGGGCCCGTCGTCGTGACCGCCGCCCTCCGCCGCGCGCGCCGACGCGCACACGCCCTGCCGGATCGACGCCTCGACCGCCCGGTACCCTGTGCACCGGCACAGGTTGCCCTTCATGAGCCGGGGCAGGTCGCCGAGCTGCTCGGGCTTCAGCGTGGTGGCCGTCACCACCATCCCCGCGGTGCAGAAGCCGCACTGGAAGCCGAGGTTGTCGACGAAGCTCTGCTGCAGGGGGCTGAGGTCGTCGGGCTCGCCCAGACCCGCCACCGTCGTGACGATGCGGTTCTCGGCGCGGTAGGCGGGGTAGACGCAGGAATGCACCGGCGTGCCGTCGACGATCACCGAGCAGGCGCCGCAGTCGCCCGCGTCGCATCCTTTCTTCACCTCGAAGTGACCCTGGTCGCGCACGAAGGTGCGCAGGCACTGGCCGGGTGCGGGATCGGCCTCGAGCTGCTCGCCGTTGACGATGAATCTCATCGTGCGGCCTCCTCGGACACGTATCGGTCGGTGGTGTAGTGCGACGGCGGAGCCTCGCCGGGCGGGGCCGCGAGTTCGTCGCGGATCTCGAGCGCGAGCGCCGTCGACACCGCCCGCCGCCAGTCGGCGGCGCCGTGCGGGTCGGTGAACCAGGTGGTCACGGCCTCCACGGCGGCAGCGAGCTCCCCGGCGCCTGGCAGGCGGTCGAACCGCAGTTGCTCGGGCTTCACCGTGGCCCCCGACACCGTCAGCATGAACGACCCGTCGGCGCGCAGCAGCCCCACGATCACTGCACCCGACCTCCCGAGCGGCGACAGCGCGATCTTGCGGTAGGCGGTGCGTCCCGTGAGCGAGGACTGCGGCACCTGCACCGACCGCAGCACGTCGCCCGGCCGCAGCACGTTCGACCCGTTGCCGGTCACGAACTCCGCCACCGGCACCCGCTCGTCGCCACCGTCGGCACGCCAGACCAGGGCCGTCGCATCGAGCGAGGAGAACAGTGACGTCATCGGGCCCGCGGGGAGCGACGCGCAGATGTTGCCGCCGACGGTCGCCACGTTCCAGACTTTGAACGACCCCAATAGGGCGGTGCAGCACTGGTAGAGCACCGGATGCGCGGGCCAGCCCTGGTCGTCGGGCAGCGCGGCGAGCTCGGCGAAGGTGCAGGTGGCGGCCACCTCCAGACCCTCGCCTGAGACCACGAGCGACGGCCAGCCGAGCGCCATGAGGTCGACCAGCGAGGTGAGGTGGTTCTGCGGCTCCGAGAACAGCCACGACCCGCCCGCCAGCGGAGCGCTCCCGGCGCCCAGGGCGGCGAGGTCGGCGCGGGTGCGTGCCGGGACGATGGCGGTGATGGTGGTGAGATCCACGTGGTTCTCCGTTCCTGTGGTGCTCCCCTCAGTGAAGCGCAGGTTTGTGTCCCGGATGTAACGAAACCCCCGTTTTGGGGATAACCCGGCCGCTCGAGAAGTTGTGCAGGACAGGTCTGAGGTCAGCCGAGTGAGGCCACCCACTCCGAGCTGCCGTCGTCGAACGACTGCTCCTTCCAGATGGGCACGCTCGCCTTCACGTCGTCGATGAGTGCGGCGCAGGCCGCGAACGCCGCGGCCCGGTGGGCCGACGCGACCGCCGCCGCGAGGGCGAGGTCGCCCACCACGAGATCGCCCACGCGGTGCACCACCGCGATCGACACCTCGGGATGGGCCTCGGCGACGCGTTCGGCCGAGGCCCGCAGGGCTGCCTCCGCCTCCGGATGCGCGGTGTACGACAGTGCGGCCACGCCGCGGCCCTCGTCGTGGTCGCGCACCACCCCCGCGAAGGTCACCACGGCACCCGCCGCCGCGCTCTCGACGGCCCGCTCGCACTCCTCCAGCGCGATGGCGGTCTCGGCGATCCGCGCGACCCGCACCCGGGTCACCCCGGGCTCATCCGATGCGGACATGATCGCCTCCCGCCACCTGGTCCACGAGATGATCGAGCACTTCGCCGAGCACCTCGAGCCCGTCCCGCACGCCGCCGCGCGATCCCGGCAGGTTGACCACCACGGCCGCCCCCGAGACGCCCACCACGCCCCGCGACAGCAGCGCCAGCGGCGTGTGCGCCGCACCCCGACGGCGCAGCTCCTCGGCGATTCCGGGCACCTCGAAGTCGAGCAGCGCCCGGGTCTGCTCCGGCGTGCGATCGGTGGGGCTCGCCCCGGTGCCCCCGGTCGTGATCACGAGACGGGCTCCGGCCTCGACGGCGCCGCGGATCGCCTCGCCGACCTGTGCCCCGTCGGGCACGACCTCGACCGAGGCGCTCCATCCGCGCTGTTCCAGCCACTCCGCGATCACGGGCCCGGTCGTGTCGTCGTACACGCCCGCAGCCGCCCGGCTCGACGCGACCACCACCCGTGCCGCGCGCTCCCCGCTCATGCGGGCACCTCCCTCGACCACTCGCCACTCGCCCCGCCCGACTTCGCGACCACCAGCAACTCGCCGATCACCGCCCCCCGGTCGACCGCCTTGATCATGTCGTAGAGCGTCAGCGCCGCCACCGACGCCGCGGTCAGCGCCTCCATCTCCACCCCGGTCACCCCGGTCGTCTTCACCGTCGCCACGATGCGCACGCTCGACTCGGCGGGCTCGAAGTCGACTTTCGCCGACGAGATCGGCAGCGGGTGGCACAGCGGAATGAGCGACGAGGTCTGTTTGGCTCCCAGGATGCCCGCCACCCGTGCCACCGCGAGCGCCTCGCCCTTGGGCAGCTCGCCCGCCACGAGCAGCCGCATCACCTCGGGGGTGGTGGAGAGCACCGCCTGCGCCGTCGCGATCCGCTGCGTGACCGCCTTGGCCGACACGTCGACCATGCGCGCCGATCCGTCGGCGCCCACGTGGGTGAGCTCGGTTCCGTCAGCCATCGATCCTCCAGTAGTCCAATCGGTCGCCCGCCGCGACCGTGGTGACGCCGACGGGCACGTGCACCAGCACGGTCGAGGTCGCGTACGAGTGCAGCAGGTGGCTCGACGGCCCGCCCACCAGCTCGAGCGCCCCCTGGTCGTTCAGCACCCCGCGCCGCAGCTGGTGGTGCGTCGGGGGCGAGTCGAACGGATGCGCGGCCGGCGCGCTCCGGAGCTCGCGCAGCGGTGCGGTCAGACCCTGTGCGCTCCGCAGCGCGGGTCGCAGGAACGCCTCGAACGACACCAGCGCGCTGACGGGATTGCCTGGAAGGCACACGGCGGGCAGCGCCACCGGGGCCCCTTCCTCGTCGTCGAGGCGCAGCATCCCGAACCCCTGTGGGCCCCCGGGCTGCATCGCCACCTTCATGAACGCCACCCCGCGCGGCCCGAGGGCATCGCGGACCACCTCGCGCACCCCCGCGCTCACACCGCCCACCGTCACGAGCAGGTCGTGGTCGGCGGCGTGTTCGGCGAGGAGGCCGAGCAGATCGGAGGCGTCGTCGGAGCGGCACGGCAGCGGCGTGACCGCGCACCCCGCGGCCTGCAGCGCGACGGTGAGGGCGACGGTGTTCGCGTCGTAGATCTGGCCGGGGGCGAGGGCGGTGCCCGCATCCCGGATCTCGTGGCCCGTCGACACCAGCAGCACCCGCGGCCGCCGGCGCACCTCGATCTCGGTGGCCCCCGTGCCCGCGATCACGCCGTACTGCGGCCCCCGGAGCTCGCTGCCCGCCGCCAGCAGCAGCTCGCCCGCCGCCACGTCACTGCCCGCGGGGCGCACGAAGGTACCGGGTGCGACGGCAGCGGCGAAGGAGACCGTCGCGGTCTCGCCGTCTGCCGGGAATCGGGAAGGGATCGCCCGCTCGATCTGCACCACCGCATCCGCCCCCTGTGGCACGGGTGCACCCGTCATCACGGGGGTGGCCGTGCCCGACCGGTGCGTGGCGCCCGGGTCGCCCGCAGCGATGCGAGGGGCCACGGCGAGCCGCACGGGCGCGGCCTCGGTGGCGCCGGTGAGCTCGGCCGCGACGACGGCGTATCCGTCCATCTGCGAGTTGTCGAAGGCGGGGAGCGCCGAGGGGGAGACGAGATCGGCGGCGAGCACGCGATGCGCGTACCGCGCCGGGTCGGTGGCGATCGCCGCGCCCGACACGGGCAGGGTCTCGGCTTCGAGTCTTGCCGCCAGAGGGGCGAGCAGGGCGGTGACCTCGCGGAGGTGGTCGTCGATCGTGCGCACGGCTCCCATCCTGCCCCACCGGATGCGCGGGGGCGCCCTCGAGACGAACCTCAGCGGGGGCGGCCCAGACGGCAGCCTGTTCCCGGTGAGGTTCGTCTGAGCCGGCGTCGCCGGCCGACGGCCGCCGTAGAGTGAGGGGATGAGCGTCGCACTCGGCATCCCCGGACGCCGCCCCGGCGCGCCCGCAGACGCCGGCGCCTCAGCCACGACCGCGATGGCGACAGCGCCCCGCACCGTGGTGCGCCTGCCCGCCGATCGGCCGCGCGCATCCGCTCTTCTCGACCGCTTCGGGCGCACCGCCACCGACCTGCGCATCTCGCTCACCGACCGCTGCAACCTGCGCTGCACCTACTGCATGCCCGCCGAGGGCCTGCCGTTCCTGGCGCCGCCCGCTCTACTGTCGCTCGACGAGATCACCCGGCTGGCGCGCATCGCGGTGACGGAGTTCGGCGTGCGGCAGATCAGGTTCACCGGCGGTGAGCCGCTGCTGCGGCGCGACCTCGTCGACATCGTGCGGGCCGTCGCGTCGCTCGACCCGAGGCCCGAGATCTCGCTCACCACGAACGCCATCGGCCTCGCCTCACGGGCGCAGGCGCTCGCCGACGCGGGGCTCGACCGGGTGAACGTGTCGCTCGACTCCATCCACCCCGACACCTTCGCGGCCATCACCCGGAGGCCCTTCCTCGACCGGGTGCTCGCCGGCATCGACGCGCTCGGGGCGGCGGGGCTCTCCCACACCAAGATCAACGCCGTGCTCATGCCCGGCATCAACGACCACCACGCCGTCGACCTGCTGGAGTGGGCGCTCGCGGGCGGGCACCAGCTGCGCTTCATCGAGCAGATGGCCCTCGACGCCGATCACGGGTGGAGCCGCGACAGCATGATCACGGCGGCCGAGATCCGGGCGCGGCTGGGAGAGCGGTACCTGCTCACGCCCGACGACGCACCGCGCGACGGGGCGCCGGCCGAGCTGTTCCAGGTGCGGGCCCTCGAGGGGTCCGACGGGGGCGGCGACGGTGGCCCTGGGGGCCGGATGCTCGGGCTGGTGGGCATCATCGCGAGCGTCACCGAGCCCTTCTGCAGCGACTGCCGGCGCACCAGGCTCACGGCCGAGGGAGCCGTGCGCAGCTGCCTGTTCTCGCACGTGGAGACCGACCTGCTCGGCCCGATGCGCGCCGGGGCCGACGACGCCGAGGTGGCCGACCTGTGGCGCGGAGCCATGTGGGACAAGCCCGCCGGGCACCAGATGAACGAGATCGGTTTCGCGCAGCCCGCGCGGCCGATGAGCGCGATCGGCGGCTGATGGGCGTCGCGATCCGGTACTTCGCCGCGGCGAAGGCCGCCCTCGGCACGGGCGGGGAAGAGCGGACGGGCGGCGTCACGATCGCCGAGGCGCTCGCGGAGGCGGCGGTTGCGGCGCCCTCGCCCGAGGTGGCGGCCGCGGTGCTCGCGCGGTGCTCGTTCCTGCACAACCGCGTCGCCACGACCGACCGCGCGATCACGCTCGCCGACGGGGACACCCTCGACGTGCTGCCTCCGTTCGCCGGCGGCTGACGCCTCGCGGGGTGCCGCGGGGTGCTGCGGCCGTTCTCAGTAGCGCGGGACTGTGGGGTCGATCTCGCGCGACCAGGCGTCGATGCCCCCGCGCACGAACACCACGTCCTCCCACCCGGCGGCCCGCAGCTGGGCGGCCGCGTACTGCGAGCGCGACTCGTGGTGGCAGTGCAGGATCACGCGTTCCTGCGGGGGCAGGATCTCGCGGGCCGCGTCGGTCAGGATGCGCGACAGCGGCACGAGCTCGGCACCCTCGATCGAGGCGATCTGGTACTCGTAGCCCTCGCGCACATCCACCAGCACGAAGTCGGCCTCGTCACGCTCGCGCGCCTCGAGCAGCTGCTTCAGCTCGGCCACCGAGACGCTGTCGGGGGAGGAGGGTTCGGGATGCGCGCCCTCGGGTGTCAGCGATGTCTGCGCCGCGTCGCGCGCATCCGGAGCCTCGGCCGCCTGTCGGTCGAACAGCCTCGTCGCGGGCCCCGCGGCACCCGCACCCTGCACCGACGGACGATACGGCTCACCGATGTTGGCGGCCCCGCGCGTCGACCCCGGCGTGCCCGCCCGCGTCGGCGCCGCGCCGAACTCCACCTCGCGCGTCGACGAGTCGAGGGCGTCGAGCACGAGCAGCCGGCCGAGGAGCGGTTCGCCCCAGCCGCCCAGCAGCTTCAGCGTCTCGGTGGCCATGACCGCGCCGACCGAGGCGCACACCGCACCGAGCACACCCGCGACGGCGCAGCTCTCCGCCGGGTCGGCGGCGGGCTGCTCGGGGTAGAGGTCGGCGATCGTGCGGGCGAGCGGTGCGGGAGCGGTGGCCCAGAACACCGTCACCTGCCCGTCGAACCGCAGCACCGAGCCCCACACGACGGGCTTGCCCACGAGGGCGCAGGCCGCGTCGACCACGTACTGCACCTCGAAGGTGTCGGTGCCGTCGACCACCACGTCGTACTCCGACACCAGTTCGAGCACGGTCGAGGGGCTGATCTCGACGTCGTGCTCGATCACCTCGACGAAGGGGTTGAGCGTGCGCACTGCCGCGGCGGCGCTCGCGGTCTTGCGGGTGCCGACCGCCGCATCCGCGTGGACGATCTGACGGTGCAGGTTCGAGGTCTCGACGGTGTCGTGGTCGACGATGCCGAGTGTGCCGACGCCCGCGGCCGCGAGGTACTGCAGCACCGGTGAGCCGAGGCCGCCCGCGCCGAGCACGAGCACCCGCGACTCCTTCAGTCTGCGCTGGCCGTCCACGCCGATCTGCGGCAGCGAGATCTGGCGGGCGTAGCGGGCGAGTTCGGCGCGCGTGAGTTCGGCGCCGGGGGAGACGAGGGCCTGGAGCGGCATCGGGATCCTTTCCTGCACAACCAGCGTAAGCGAACCGCGCTGTCCACAGGTCACGGCGAAGGGGCTCCCGACCCGGTACCGTAGTCCCACCAGTTCGCTCCTGTCCGACCGAGAGGCCTCCGTGTACCTGAAGAGCTTGACCCTCAAGGGATTCAAGAGCTTCGCCAACCCCACCACCTTCGCCTTCGAGACCGGAGTCACCTGCGTGGTGGGCCCGAACGGCTCCGGCAAGAGCAACGTGGTCGACGCCCTGGCCTGGGTGATGGGCGAGCAGGGCGCCAAGACCCTCCGCGGCGGCAAGATGGAAGACGTCATCTTCGCCGGCACCTCCACCAAGGGCCCGCTCGGCCGGGCCGAGGTCACCCTCACCATCGACAACACCGACGGCGCGCTGCCCATCGACTACAGCGAGGTCACCATCGCGCGCACGCTGTTCCGCAACGGCGGCAGCGAGTACGCCATCAACGGCGAGGGCTGCCGGTTGCTCGATGTGCAAGAGCTCCTCTCCGACTCCGGGCTCGGCCGCGAGATGCACGTCATCGTCGGTCAGGGGCAGCTGGATGCGGTGCTGCACGCGACCCCCGAGGGCCGGCGCGGCTTCATCGAAGAGGCGGCGGGCATCCTCAAGCACCGTCGGCGCAAAGAGAAGACCCAGCGCAAGCTCGAGGCCATGCAGGCCAACCTCACCCGCCTCAGCGACCTCGCCGGAGAGATCAGGCGGCAGCTGAAGCCGCTGGGGCGTCAGGCCGAGGTGGCGAAGCAGGCGCAGTCGATCGCCGCCATCGTCCGCGACGCGCGGGCGAGACTCCTCGCCGACGAGATCGTCGGCCTGCGCACGGCGCTCGACGCCCACACGCGCAGCGAGAGCGAGCGGCACACCGAGCGCATCGTGCTGCAGGAGCGGCTCGAGCAGCACCGTCTGCGCATCGCCCGCCTCGAGCAGGCCCAGGTGGGCGACGCCGTCGATCAGGCCCGGCGCACCGCCTTCGGGCTGGAGCAGGCGCAGGAGCGGCTCCGCAGCCTGCACAACCTGGCGGGTCAGAGGCTCGCGCTGCTCGGCGGGGAGGAGTCCCTGCCCGACACCGCGCCCGGCGTCACACCCGGCATGGTCGCCGACTCGCGCGACGAGGCGGTCCGGCTGCACGGCGAGGTGGGGGCGGCCGAGGCGGCCTGGGAGACCGCGCGCCGCGCCACGCAGACGGCGCGCAACTCGCTCGACGCGCTCGACGAGCAGATCGCCTACCAGAGCTCGCTGGTGTCGAAGCACGACCTCGAGCTGTCGAAGCTCACGGGGCAGCTCGAGTCGGCCAACTCCCGGTTGGCGGCGGTGCGCGGAGAGGTGTTGCGCCAGCAGAACGCGCTCGACGCGGCCGAGAGCCGCCGGGCCGCGGCGGAGGCCGAGTACGCGGTGGCCGAGGCGGAATCGGTCGAGAGCGGGGTCGACGCCACCGAGCTCGACGAGGCCTACGAGTTCGCCCAGTCGCAGGTGTTCGAGGCCGAGGCCGAGATCGAGCGCCTGCGCGACGAACTCCACACCCACGAGCGCGAGCGCGACGCCCTGGCGGCGCGGTCGAGCGCGCTCACGATGGCGCTCGACCAGCGGGACGGCTCCGCCGAACTCGTCGCCTCGCGGCCCGCGGGCGTGCGGGGGCTCGTGGCCGAGCACGTCAAGGTGAAGCCGGGATTCGAGGCGGCCGTGGCCGCGGCGCTCGGCACGCTCGCCGAGGCGGTGCTGGCCGACGACGTCGAGGCCGCGGTGGCCGCGGCCGGCGCGGCGGCGGCGGGTGACATGGGCCGCGTGGAGATCGTGATCGCCGAGCCGGCCGCCGAGATGCGCGCGCTCACGCTCCCCACCGCCTTGCTCGCGGTGCCCGGGGTGGTGGCCGCCGTCGAGGTGGTGAGCGGTCCGCGTGGTCTGCTCGGGGTGCTCGGAGGCGTGGCGATCGCCGACGACCTCGAGGCCGCGCAGCGTGCGTGGAGCGAGCTCGACGCCGCCCAGGACGGTGCAGCCGGGGCCGCGGGCGCCGTCTCGCACGACGCCGTCACCGTGGTCACGAGGGCGGGAGACGTTCTCACGCGATTCGTGCTCCGCGGAGGGTCGGGCGCCACACGGTCGCGCATCGAGCTGCTCGCCGAGCGCGACTCCGCGGCCGCCCTCCTCGACGAGGAGACCTCGGTCATCGAACGCGCCCGATTCGCTCTCGCGGAGCAGCGCGAGAGCGTGCAGCAGTCGAAGCAGCAGTCCCAGACCGCGCTCACCGCGCTCCGTGAGCACGACGCCACTCTGGCCTCCCGGTCGGAGCGTCTCAGCAGGCTCAAGGCGCAGGTCGAGGCCGGTGTGGGCGAGCGGGAGCGGCTGGGTCGCTCGCTACAGCTCGCTCAAGACACGGTCGCCCAGGCGGAGCAGGCAGCCGAGAAGTCGCGTCGCGAACTCGAGGTGGCACGGGAGCGCCCTCGCCCGGTGCTCGATGTGAGCGCGCGAGACGGACTGCTCGCCGAGCTCGAGACCGCGCGCGAGCACGAGGTCGAGGGCAGGCTGGGTGTAGAGACGGCGCGCGAGCGCGTGCGAGCAGAACAGGCTCGCACGGCCTCGCTCGAACGGCAGCTCGAGGCCGACCGGGCGGCGGCGGAGGCGGCTGCCCGGCGCGCGGTCATCCGGCGCCGGCAGCTCGCCGCGGCCACCGAGGTGGCGGAGGCGCTGCCCGCGGTGCTCGAATCGGTCGATCGGTCGGTGGCCGAGGCGCGCATCCTGCTGTCGCAGCGCGAGGCCGAGCGCGCCGAGCAGAACGAAGAGCTCGTGGCGCTGCGCCGCGACGAGTCGGCCCTTCGCGAGCGGCTGCAGGCCATCACCGAGAACGTGCACGGACTCGAACTGCAGATCTACGAGAAGAAGCTGCACCTGTCGAGCCTGCTCGAGCGCGTGGCCTCCGAACTCGGGCTCGTCGAAGACGTGCTCGTCGCCGAGTACGGCCCCGACCAGCTCATCCCCGACGACGACCGCGTGGCCCTCATCGACACGAGCGACGAGGCGGTGGCCCAGGCCACGGCCCAGCTGGCCGCCGACCGTGCCGCCGCCGAAACCGAACCCGCCGACGGTTCCGGTGTCTCGCGCGCGGCTGATGGTCCCGATGTCGGGCCCGACCCCACCGACACCATCGCCCCCGAGGCCGACATCCCGATCGACGAGCCCACCGGTCGCCCGTTCGTGCGGGCCGAGCAGCAGCAGCGCCTCAGCCGGGCCGAGCGCAAGCTCGCCGAGCTCGGCCGCGTGAACCCGCTGGCGCTGGAGGAGTTCGACGCCCTGGAGCAGCGCCACCGCTTTCTCACCGAGCAGCTCACCGACCTCACGAACACGCGCAAAGACCTCGTCACCATCATCGAGGAGATCGACGAGCGCATGCAGGCCATCTTCGAGAGCGCGTTCGCCGACACGCAGGAGGCCTTCACGAAGGTCTTCCCCGTGCTCTTCCCCGGCGGAACGGGTTCGATCTCTCTCACCGACCCGGGCGACATGCTCACCACCGGCATCGAGGTGAGCGTCAAGCCCGCGGGCAAGAAGATCGAGCGCCTCTCGCTGCTCTCCGGCGGCGAGCGCTCCCTCGCCGCGGTGGCGTTGCTCATCGCCATCTTCAAGGCCCGCCCCAGCCCGTTCTACATCATGGACGAGGTCGAGGCCGCCCTCGACGACGCCAACCTCGGCCGCCTCCTCACCATCTTCGAAGACCTGCGCGAGACCAGCCAGCTCATCGTCATCACCCACCAGAAGCGCACCATGGAGATCGCCGACGCCCTCTACGGCGTCTCCATGCGCCAAGACGGCGTCTCCGCCGTCGTCGGCCAGCGTGTCGTCCCCGAAGCCGCCACCGCCTGACCCCGCCCGGCCGGCCCGAGGGCCCCGCCATCACCTCACGCCTTCTCGCACTCACTGCAGGCGCGGCCGGGACACCCAGCAGCAATCGACCCGTCGCAAAGTGCCCATTCGCGTCGAAAAGGGGGCACTTTGCGACGGGTCGACCGCGGTGACGGGCGCGAGGGGTGTGGGTGTGAGGTGGAGGCGAAGCGCGCGTCAGGCGCAGCGCGCGTGGGCGGCAGCGCGCGTGGGCCGCAGCGCGCGGGGGGTACAGCGCACACGGGGCGCGCCGCGCGGCGCCGTCGCGTCAGGAGTCGAAGCCCATGCCCACGGCGTCGAGCGTCTTGAGGAAGAGGCCGCGACGGCCCTCGCGGTGGTCGGCGCGGTTCATCGCACCACGCACCAGCGAGATCCCCACCGAGGCAGCCGGCTCCGGCGGGAACGGCAGCGGCCGCTCACGCACCATCCGCGACGCCGTGCGCTCCGTCGCCGACCCCGACAGCAGGTCGAGCATCACGTCGGCCCCGAACCTCGACGCCCCCACCCCGAGCCCGGTGTACCCGGTCGCGTACGCCACCGACCCGCCCCGCGCCGTACCGAAGAACGCGCAGAACCGCGAGCACGAATCGATCGCCCCCGCCCACTTGTGCGTGAACCGCAGCCCCTCGAGCTGCGGGAACGTCGTGAAGAAGTGCGACGCCAGCCGCGCGAACGACTCCGGCCGGTCCTCGTACGACGACCGCACCTTCCCGCCCGGGTAGTACACCGCGTCGTACCCGCCGAACAGGATGCGCCCGTCGGCGGTCTGCCGGTAGTAGTGGAACTGGTTCGCCAGGTCGGCGAGCCCCTGCCGCCCGTCCCAGCCGATCGACGCCCGCTGCGACGCGCTCAACGGCTCCGTCACCAGCACGTAGTCGTACACGGGCACCGTCATCAGCCGGTTGCGCCGCAGCAGTGACGGGAACACGTTGGTGGCCAGCGCGATCTGAGACGCCCGCACCCACCCGCGCGTCGTGGTCACCACCCCGTCGCCGAGCGCCGTCACCCGCGAGTGCTCGTAGATCTCCACCCCGAGCGACACCGCCACCCGGGCGAGCTCGAGCGCCAGCTTCGCGGGATGCACGAGCGCCGTCCCCGACTCCTCCCACGACCCCGCGAGGTACGTGGGCGAGTCCACCAGCGCACGCGTCGCCGCCGCGTCGCGGAAGTCGGGCTCTTCGCGCAGCCACTCCACTTGGTGCGGCTCCACCGCGACCGACAGCGTTCCGGTGCGCTCGAACTCCACGTCCATGCCGTACCGCTCGACGGTCGCCGCGATGTCGTCGAGGTTCTGCAGCCCCCACGCCTCGAGCGTGTCGATCTCGTCAGGCCACCGCGAGACGCCGTTCTCGTGCCCGTGCGTAAGCGACGCCTCGCAGAACCCGCCGTTGCGGCCCGACGCCGCCCATCCGATGGTCGATGCCTCGAGCAGCACCACCGACCGCGACGGGTCGCGCTCCTTGGCCCGCACGGCCGTCCAGAGCCCGGTGTAGCCGCCGCCCACGACGACGAGGTCGGCGGTGCGGTCGCCCACGAGCGACGGATGCGCGGTGCGGAACCCCGGGGGCAGGCCGTCGGAATCGAGCCAGAACACCGACTGCCGAGTGCCCCTGAGCGCCTCCGAGACGACTCCGGGCGCGGGCGGCTGCCGCTCGAACACCGTCGACCCCATGTCCATCCCCTCTCAGGCCGCCGCGCGCATCCGCGAGGTCCCGCTCAGTGCGTCGACGGCTCCGTCTCGACCTCGGTGCGGTCGCCCGACCAGAGGGTGTGGAAGGTGCCGGGCTTGTCGACCCGCTTGTAGGTGTGCGCGCCGAAGAAGTCGCGCTGACCCTGCACGAGGGCGGCCGGCAGGCGCTTCGTGGCGAGCGAGTCGTAGTACGACAGCGCCGCGCCGAAGCCCGGGATCGGCACGCCCGAGAGCGCCGCGGTCGACACCACGCGGCGCCACGCGGCCTCGCCGTCGGCCACGGCCGAGGCGAAATACGGGTCTTCGAGCAGGGTCGCCAGCGACGGGTTGTTCTCGTAGGCCTCGACGATGCGGTTGAGGAACTGGGCGCGGATGATGCAGCCCGCACGCCAGATCTTCGCCACGGCGCCCTTGTCGATCTCCCAGCCGAACTCCTTCGCGCCGGCGATGATCTCGTCGAAGCCCTGCGCGTAGGCCACCACCTTCGAGGCGTAGAGGGCGGCGCGGATGTCGTCGGCGAACGAGTCGACGTCGACCTCGACGACCGCCGGCCGCGAGGTGACGACGGCCTGCACGGCCGCGCGCTGTTCGGGCTTCGACGACACCGACCGGGCGAACACCGCTTCGGCGATGCCGCCGACCGGCACGCCGAGGTCGAGCGCGTTCTGCACGGTCCAGGCGCCGGTGCCCTTGGCGCCGGCCTGGTCGAGCACCACGTCGATGAACGGCTGACCGGTCTCGGCGTCGACCTGCTTGAGCACCTCGGCGGTGATCTCGATGAGGTACGACTCGAGGTCGCCGGAGTTCCAGGTCTCGAACACGGAGGCGATCTCGGCGGGCGTGCGCTTGGTCACGGCGCGGAGCAGGTCGTAGGCCTCGGCGATGAGCTGCATGTCGGCGTACTCGATGCCGTTGTGCACCATCTTCACGAAGTGGCCGGCGCCGTCGGTGCCGATGTGGGTGACGCAGGGCTCTCCCTCGGCGACCGCCGCGATGGAGGCCAGGATGGGGCCCAGGGTCTCGTAGGCCTTGGCGGTGCCGCCGGGCATGATCGACGGGCCCTTCAGCGCGCCCTCCTCGCCGCCGGAGATGCCGGTGCCGACGAAGTGGATGCCCGTGGCCGACACGTCTTTCTCGCGCCGGATGGTGTCGTGGAAGTTCGCGTTGCCGCCGTCGACGATGATGTCGCCCGGTTCGAAGCGCTCGGCGAGCTCGGAGATGACCGCGTCGGTACCGGCGCCGGCCTGCACCATGATGATCGCGGTGCGGGGCTTCGCCAGCGAGGCGACGAAGTCGTCGACCGACTCCGAGGCCACGAAACCGGCCTCGGGGTGCTCGGCGACGAGCTTGCGGGTGCGCTCGGGGGAGCGGTTGTACACCGCGACGGTGTTGCCCTCGCGGCTGGCGAGGTTGCGGGCGAGGTTGGAGCCCATCACCGCCATCCCGACGACTCCGATGTTGGCGGTTCCAGCGGCTGATGACATGAACAAGCTCCTCGTAGGTCGAACCCCTCCAGCGTAGTGGAGCGGATGCGCTAGACTGCCTGACTGTACTTCGGCGAGGGATGCACGAGCATCCGTTATCGACGCGGTGGGTGAGTCTTCGCAGGTCTTTCCTCCCGCTCACGCGGTCGAGTTGAACACCAGACGAAAAGAGAGAACACCATGAGCGACGACAATAAGGTCTCCGCAGAGATCCGCACCGAGTTCGGCAAGGGCGCGGCCCGCCGCATCCGTGCCGCCAAGAAGATCCCCGCCGTCATCTACGGCCACGGCACCGAGCCGCAGCACATCACCCTGCCCGGTCACCAGACCTCGCTCATCCTGCGCAAGGCCAACCAGGTGCTCGAGCTCGACATCGACGGCAAAGAGCAGCTCGCCCTGGTCAAGGACGTGCAGAAAGACCCCGTGCTCCAGCTCATCGAGCACATCGACCTCATCGTCGTGCGCAAGGGCGAGAAGGTGCAGGTCGAGGTCCCGATCCACCTCGAGGGCGAGTCGTTCGGCGGCACCATCGCCACGCAGGACGCCGCGGCGATCCTGCTCGAGGTCGAGGCCACCCACATCCCGGAGCGCCTCGTCGTGTCGATCGAGGGCCTGGAGGACGGCACCCTCATCCACGCCAAGGACGTCGAGCTGCCCCGCGGCGCCGTGCTCGTCACCGACGCCGACACCGTCGTCGTCGGCATCTCGGTGCCCGCCGCCGTCGAGAGCGAAGAGAACGCCGAGGCGGCCGCGGAGGCCGCTGCGGGCGACGCCGAGTAGGCGACCCCTCCGCACACACACCACCCGCATCCGCAGCACGAGCCAGGGAACCGAGGTCTGATCGCATGAGCAGCTCGGATCCCTGGCTCGTCGTGGGTCTGGGCAACCCCGGCGCGCAGTACGCCGCCACCCGCCACAATGTGGGGCAGATGGTGGTGGCCGAACTGGCAGAGCGGATGCGCGGGGCGTTCAAGCCGCACAAGGCCAACGCCAGGGTGGCCGAGGGGCGCGTCGTGCCTGGCGGTCCCCGCTGTGTGCTCGCCCTGCCGAACACCTACATGAACGTGTCGGGCGGTCCGGTGAACGGGCTGCTGAAGTACTTCGGTCTGCCTCCGGAGCGACTCATCGTCGTGCACGACGAGCTCGACATCCCGTTCGACGCCCTCAAGCTCAAGCAGGGCGGCGGCCACGGCGGCCACAACGGCCTGCGCGACATCATCGCCGCCACCGGCTCGAACGACTTCGTGCGCGTGCGCGTCGGCATCGGGCGGCCGCCCGGCCGGCAGCAGGCCGCCGACTTCGTGCTGCAGCCCTTCTCCTCGACCGAGCGGCAGACGCTGCCGAACCTCGTGGTCGACGCCGCCGACGCCGTGGAGCTCATCGCGGCCGACGGCCTCACCGCCGCGCAACTGAAGGTGCACACCGCGGGCTGACCCCGCGCATCCGACACCGCGCGGCCTCGGTGTCGGTGGTGGCCGGTAAACTCGTGGGTATGCTTCAGGGCTTGATTCCTGCGCTTTCGCGCGCCTCCACGTTCGAACGAGCCCTGGCCAACGCCGGTCGCGACAGCGATTTCTCGCTGCCCGAAGGCGTCCGCGCCCCCTTCCTCGCCGCGATGATGCAGCGCCGGGTGGAGCGGGGCCTGCCCGCGGCGATGCTCGTGGTCACCGCCACCGGTCGCGAGTCCGAGAAGCTGCGCGAGTCGCTCGTGAGCTACCTGCCCGAGGCGCAGATCGTCGAGTTCCCCGCCTGGGAGACGCTGCCGCACGAGCGGCTCAGCCCGAGCGCCGAGATCGTCGGCCGCCGCATCGACGCGCTGCGCAGGCTCGCCGCCTGGCAGCGCGACGCCGATGCCGCCGCGGCCGGGAAGGGCGCGCATCCCGCCCCCGTCATCGTGGTGGCCTCGGTGCGTGCCGCCCTGCAGCCCATCGCGGCGAACCTCACTGAGCTCGAGCCCGTCGAGCTCACCAAGGGCGCGCGCGGCTTCGACCTCTCGCAGCTCTCGCTCACGCTCGTCGAGCTCGCGTACTCGCGCGTCGACATGGTCACCCGCCGCGGCGAGTACGCGGTGCGCGGCGGCATCCTCGACGTGTTCCCGCCCGTCGCCGACCACCCCTACCGGGTCGACTTCTTCGGCGACGAGGTCGACGAGATCAGGGCGTTCTCGGTGGCCGACCAGCGGTCGCTGCCCGAGCCCGTCGAGGGCATCGTGCTGCCGCCGAGCCGCGAGCTGCTGCTCGGCGAGCCGGTGCGGCAGCGGGCGCGCGAGATGCAACACGAGTTCCCGAGCCTCGCGGGCATGCTCGAGAAGATCGCCGCGGGCATCCCGGTCGAGGGCATGGAGTCGCTAGCGCCCGCGCTGCTCGACGAGTTGGTCACGCTCGCGCACTATCTGCCGGAGGCCTCCGCCATCGCCGTGGTGTCGCCCGAGCGGGTGGCCACTCGCGCCATCAACCTCGCCGAGACCAACCGCGAGTTCCTCGCCGCGGCCTGGACGGCCGCGACCGCAGGGGCCGAGGCGCCGATCGACCTGGCCTCGGGCGAGTTCATCAGCCTCACGCAGCTGCGGCACGCCGCGGGCACCGGGCGGCCGTGGTGGACGCTGAGCGAGTTCCAGCTCGGCCCCGACGATGCCGAGGTGCTGCCCGAGCATCGTGAGCTCGAAGAGCACCTCACCCTGCGCATCCAGGCCGACGCGGTGCCGACCTTCCACGGCAACGCCGACGGTGCCGTCGCCCACGTGGCGTCACGGTTGGCCGCGGGATGGACCGTGGCGGTCGTGGCCAAGGGCCAGGGCCTGGTGGAGCGCGCCTCCGACGTGCTCGCCGAGCGGGAGGTGCCCGCGCGCATCGCCGACGACTTCCCGGCCGACCCCGACTCCGGGGTGGCCTACCTGCTGCTCGGCGCCGTCGAGCACGGCTTCGAGCTGCCCGAGCTGCAGCTAGCCGTCATCGGCGAGACCGAGTTCTACGGCCGCACCGTCGGCTACGAGACGCGGCAGGTGAAGAAGCTCGCCAGCCGCCGCAAGAACGTGGTCGACCCGCTGCAGCTGAAGGCCGGCGACTTCGTGGTGCACCAGACCCACGGCATCGGAAAGTTCCTCGAGCTGGCCCAGCGCGAGGTCTCCTCGGGCGGTCGCAACGCGATCAAGACCACTCGCGAATACCTCGTCATCGAGTACGCGCCCTCCAAACGCGGCTACCCGGGCGACAAGCTCTACGTGCCCACCGACCAGCTCGACCTGCTCAGCCGCTACGTGGGCGGCGAGGCGCCCGGCCTCAGCAAGATGGGTGGCAGCGACTGGGCGGCGGCGAAGGGCAAGGCGCGCAAGGCCGTGCGCGACATCGCGGTCGAGCTCGTGAAGCTCTACTCGGCGCGCATGGCCTCGAAGGGCCACGCCTTCGGGCCCGACACCCCGTGGCAGCACGAGCTTGAGGAGGCCTTCCCGTTCCAGGAGACGCCCGACCAGCTCACCGTCATCGACGAGGTGAAGGCCGACATGGAGCGGCCCATCCCGATGGACCGGCTGCTGAGCGGCGACGTGGGCTTCGGCAAGACCGAGATCGCGGTGCGCGCCGCGTTCAAGGCCGTGCAAGACGGCAAGCAGGTGGCGATGCTCGTGCCCACCACGCTGCTCGTGCGGCAGCACCTCGAGACCTTCCAGGAGCGCTTCGCCGGGTTCCCCGTGCACCTCAAGGCGCTCAGCCGCTTCCAGACCGAGAAGGAGTCGCGCGAGACCATCGCGGGGCTCGCCGACGGCACCGTCGACGTCGTCATCGCCACCCACCGCATCCTGAGCGACAACGTGTCGTTCAAAGACCTGGGTCTGCTCATCATCGACGAGGAGCAGCGCTTCGGCGTCGAGCACAAGGATGCGTTGAAGAAGCTCAAGACCAACGTCGACATCCTCGCGATGAGCGCCACGCCCATCCCGCGCACCCTCGAGATGGCGGTCACGGGCATCCGCGAGATGTCGACGCTGGCGACCCCGCCCGAAGACCGGCACCCCATCCTCACCTTCGTGGGCCCGTACTCCGACAAGCAGGTGGCGGCCGCCATCCGGCGCGAGCTGCTGCGCGAGGGGCAGGTGTTCTTCGTGCACAACCGGGTGTCGAGCATCAACCGGGTGGCGGCGCAGATCGCGGAGCTCGTGCCCGAGGCGCGGGTGGCCGTGGCGCACGGGCAGATGAACGAGCACGTGCTCGAGCAGGTGATCGTCGACTTCTGGGAGCGCAAGTTCGACGTGCTGGTGTCGACCACCATCATCGAGACGGGCATCGACATCGCCAACGCGAACACGCTCATCGTCGACCGGGCCGACAAGTACGGCCTGTCGCAGCTGCACCAGCTGCGCGGGCGCGTGGGCCGAGGGCGGGAGCGCGCCTACGCCTACCTGCTCTTCGACGAGCACAAGCCGCTGTCCGAGACCGCGAACGACCGCCTCTCCACCCTCGCCGCCAACAACGAGCTCGGCTCGGGCATGCAGGTGGCGCTGAAAGACCTCGAGATCCGCGGGGCGGGCAACCTGCTCGGCGGCGAGCAGGCCGGTCACATCGCCGGCGTCGGGTTCGACCTGTACCTGCGCATGATCGGCGAGGCGGTGTCGGCGTTCCGCGGCGACGTGGCCGAGGGGCAGACCGAGCTGCGGCTCGAGCTCCCCGTGGAGGCGCACATCCCCGAGAACTACGTCGACAGCGAGCGTCTCCGGCTCGAGGCCTACCAGAAGCTCTCCACGGCCAGCGCACCCACCGCCTCCGACGACTCGATCGATCGCGTCATCGAGGAGCTCACCGACCGCTACGGCGAGCTGCCGGAGCCCGTGCAGAACCTCGTGGCGGTGTCGCGCCTGCGCCGCGCCGCCCAGAAGTCGGGCCTCAGCGAGGTGGTGGCCATGGGGTCGAACCTGCGCGTCGCGCCCGCCGAGCTGCCCGACTCCATCCAGGTGCGGCTGAAGCGCATGTACCCGGGCGGCAAGTACTTCGCCCAGACCTCCTCGGTCTCGGTGCCCCTGCCCGTCGTCGACGGCCGCCCCGTGGCCGACGCCGACCTCATCGCCTGGGTGCAGAACCTGCTCGACGCTCTCTTCGCCCCCGCGAAGGCCGCCACCCCCGCCACCCCCGCCCCCTGAGGCCGCCTCGCGCCGCGCTCCCGCCGCATCCCGTCGCGCTCCCGCCACCTAGACTCGGGGCATGGTGGACGTGCCGGAGGCGGGGAGCGAGCTCGAGCGACTGGTGGCGGTGACGGCGCTGCTGCGTGCGCCGGGCGGGTGCCCGTGGGATGCGGAGCAGACGCACGAGTCGCTGGTGCGGTACCTCACCGAGGAGACCCACGAGCTCATCGACGCGATCGAGTCGGGCTCCCGCGAAGAGCTCCTCGAAGAGCTCGGCGACGTGCTCTACCAGGTCGTCTTCCACGCTGACATCGCCGCCCACACCCCAGGCGAGGACTTCACGATCGAAGACGTCGCCGCCCACATGACCCAGAAGATGGTCGGCCGCCACCCGCACGTGTTCGGCGACCTCGACCTCAGCACCGCCGGCGACGTGGAAGGCGCCTGGGACTCGTTCAAGGCCGCCGAGAAGCCGTCCCGCTCGAGCGTGCTCGACGGTGTTCCCCTCGGCATGCCCGCGCTCGCACTCGCCGACAAGCTGCTGGGCAAGGCCGGGAAAGTGGGCGTGACGGTTCCGGATGCGCCGGCCGCAGCCGACGTCGACGACGAGGGCGAGCTCGGCGAGCTGCTGCTCGGCATCGTCGCCTCGGCCCGAACCCGCGGCCTCGACCCCGAACGCGCCCTCCGCACCACCCTCCGCACCCTCCGCGCCGACGTCGTCGCCGCCGAGACCCGGGCGGCCGCGTCCCTCGCCGCCGAGGCGGGCGCGCGCGACGGCTAACCTGGAGGGCATGGCTTCACCCGTCTCACCCCCGCGCGGCATGCGCGACTTCCTCCCCGCCGACAAGGCCAAGCGTGAACGTGTGCTCGGCGTCATCCGCTCGGTGTACTCCCGGCACGGCTTCGACGAGATCGAGACGCCCGTGGTGGAGGACTTCGACCGCCTGCACGCCGGCCTCGGCGGCGACAACGAGAAGCTCTCCTTCAACGTCATGAAGCGCGGCCTCTCCGCCGCCGACCTCGCGGCGGCGGCCGGCGCCGACGCCCCCGACGAGCTCGCCGACCTGGGCCTGCGCTTCGACCTCACCGTGCCGCTGGCCCGGTTCTACGCCAGCCACCGCGCCGAGCTGCCCCAGGTGTTCCGGGCCGTGCAGATCGCCCCCGTGTGGCGCGCCGAGCGCCCGCAGAAGGGCCGCTACCGCCAGTTCGTGCAGTGCGACATCGACATCATCGGCGAGGCCGGCCCGCTCGCCGAGATCGAACTGCTCACCGCCACCCTCGCCACGCTGGCCGAGCTCGGGCTCACCGGCTGCCGCATCCGCATCAACGACCGCCGCATCCTCTTCGGCATGCTCGCCGCCTTCGGGTTCGCCGCCGACGAGCACGCCTCGGTGCTCATCACGGTCGACAAGCTCGACAAGGTCGGCACCGAGGGTGTGGTCGCCGAACTCCGCGCCAAGGGTGCGACCGCGACCGCGGTCGACGCGCTCGAGGCCTACTTCGCGTCGCAGCCGCCCGCATCCGCCCCCGGCGACGCCGTCGCGGCCGAGTCGACCGCGCTCACCGCCGACGCGGTGGCTTCGGTGCTCCCCGACGGGGTGGCTCCGGATGCGGTGGCCGCGCTCGCGGGCATCGGCTCGGCCCTCGAGGCGGCCGGGGTGCGCGGTGAGCTCGTGTTCGACCCCTTCCTCGTGCGCGGCATGGGTTACTACACCGGCACTATCTTCGAGATCGAGCACCCGGATTTCGGCTTCTCGCTGGGCGGCGGCGGCCGCTACGACGGCATGATCGGCCGCTTCCTCGGCGAAGAGGTGCCGGCCTGCGGGTTCTCGATCGGCTTCGAGCGCATCATCGATCTCGTCGACGACCCGGCGGCGGCCGACGACCGCTCCCTCGTGCTCGTGCACGACAAGGCGCTCGCGCCCGAGACCTTGCTCACGCTCAAGCAGTCGCTCGTGGCCGACGGCTACCGCGTGCGGCTCGAGCGGCGCACGAAGAATCTCACGGCCCTCCTCGAGCGGGCCGAGCAGGCCGGATTCGGCGGGTTCGCGATCGTGAGCCGCGACCACACGCCGGGTGAACCCCTCGAGATCAAGAGATTCGGCGCGGAGTGACCGATCGATAGTTTGGCTATGTAAACTAGTTGTCCGTGACACACGACACGACAACCACCACACCCGAACTCTCCGCCCTGCTCTCCGACCTCGTCTCGGTCACGCATCGCCTCACCCGCATCGCCGCGCAGGCGACGGGGGAGACCACCTCACCCGCCACCTGGCGCACCCTCAGCGTGCTCAGCTCCTTCGGGCCCATGCGGCTCGGCGAGCTGGCGAAGCAGAGCCGCGTGAGCCAGCCCACCATGACGAAGATCGTCGCGAACCTCAACGAGGTCGAGTGGATCCGCCGCATCGCGGTGGTCGACGACGCTCGCGGCTGGCAGATCGCGCTCGCCCCGAAGGGCATCAAGGCACTCGCGGAGTGGCGCGACCGCCTGGGCGAAGCGCTCACCCCGATGTTCGACGACCTCGACACCACCGAGATCGACATCATCAGCCGCGCCGTCGACCTGCTGCACGAGTGCACCGAGTTGCGCTCGGGCGCGGCCGGCGCCGCCTCGGAGGGTTCCGCCGCGAGGGCCGCCTGATGGCCCACGGCACCGGCACCGGCACCGGCACGGGCATCGGCCCAGCCACCGGCCACGGCCCAGCCACCGGCCAGAGCGCCGGCTCCTCCATCCTCCGCCAGCCCAAGGCCGTCTGGGCCGTCGCCTTCGCCTGCGTCATCGCCTTCATGGGCATCGGCCTGGTCGACCCCATCCTCCCCGCCATCGCCGAGAGCTTGCACGCCTCGCAGACCCAGACCAGCCTGCTCTTCACGAGCTACCTGCTCATCACCGGCTTCGCGATGCTCTTCACGAGCTGGCTCTCCACCCGCATCGGCGCCCGCAAGACCCTCCTCGTGGGCCTCGCGCTCATCGTGGTGTTCGCGCTGGCGGCCGGCCTCTCGGGCACGGTCGAAGAGGTCATCGGCTTCCGCGCCGGCTGGGGACTCGGCAACGCCCTCTTCATCTCGACCGCGCTGGCCACCATCGTGGGCGCCGCGAGCGGGGGAGCGAGCTCGGCGATCATCCTCTACGAGGCCGCCCTCGGCCTCGGCATCGCGATCGGGCCGCTGCTCGGCGGCCTGCTCGGCTCGATCAGCTGGCGGGGCCCCTTCTTCGGCACCTCGGCGCTCATGGCCATCGGCTTCATCGCCATCTTCGTGCTCATGAAGAAGGAGACCCAGCAGCCCACGCCCACACCGCTCTCGGCGCCCTTCAAGGCGCTCACCCGCCCGGCACTCGCCGTGCTCGCGGTCACGGCCCTGTTCTACAACGTGGGCTTCTTCATCCTGCTCGCCTACACGCCCTTCCCCCTCGGTCTCGACGCGATGGGCCTCGGCCTCACCTTCTTCGGCTGGGGCATCGCGGTGGCCGTGACCTCGGTGTGGCTGGCCCCCTGGCTCACGGCCCGCATGCCGCGCACCCGGGTGCTCTGGGTGGTGCTCGCCCTCCTCGCCCTCGACCTCGTGGCGGCGGGGCTGTTCGTCTCCTCGACCGCGGGGCTCATCACCTGCGTGGTCGTGGGCGGAGCCCTGCTCGGTGTGATGAACACCGTCCTCACCGAGTCGGTGATGGCCGCCACCGATCTGCCGCGCCCGGTCGCCTCGTCGGCCTACTCGGCGGTGCGCTTCATCGGCGGCGCCGTCGCCCCGCCCATCGCGTCGCTCGTGGCGGCGGCGGTCACGGATGCGGCGCCCTTCTATCTGGCGGCCGGCTCGGTTCTCGTCGCGGCCCTCATCTCGGTGCTCGGCCACCGTGCGATCGCCCACATCGACCACGAGGAGGAGAGCGAACTCGCCGAGGCCGAGGCCATCACGGCCGGCGAGTCGCTCTGATCGCGCGAGAGCGCTGATCGTGCAGTGACTGCGAATCTGCACGCGGTGCAGTAATTAGTTGATCTTCGTCAACCAAGAGAGTATGGTTGACGAAGATCAACTTCTTACCTCTTTGGAGAACCGTGTCCCTCACCTCCGACGCGCCGGCCCTCGCCGACGCCTCCCCGAAGAGCCGGCGCGACGTGCTCGTGCCGCTCTCGGGTCTCCTCCTCGGCATGTTCGTGGCCCTCCTGGCCAGCACCGTCGTGTCGAGTTCGCTCCCGAAGATCATCGGCGACCTGGGCGGCACCCAGGCCGGTTACACCTGGGTGGTCACCGGCACCCTGCTGGCCACCACAGTCTCGACGCCCATCTGGGGCAAGCTGGCCGACCTCACCAATCGCAAGCTGCTCATCCAGCTCTCCCTGCTCGTGTTCGTCATCGGCTCCGCCCTCGCCGGGCTCAGCCAGTCGACCGAGATGCTCATCTTCTTCCGGGTGCTGCAGGGTCTCGGCGCGGGAGGCCTCACCGCCCTCGTGCAGGTCGTGATGGCCGACATCATCCCGCCCCGCGAGCGCGGCCGCTACATGGGTCTGCTCGGTGCGGTCATGGCCGTCGCCACCGTCGGCGGTCCGTTGCTCGGCGGTGTCGTCACCGACTCCATCGGCTGGCGCTGGAACTTCTACATCGCCGTGCCCTTCGCGATCGCCGCGCTCATCGTGCTGCAGCGCACCCTGCACATCCCGACCCACAAGCGCAAGGTCACCATCGACTACCTCGGTGCCGTGCTCATCGCGGCGGGTGTGTCGCTGCTGCTCATCTGGGTGAGCCTCGCGGGCAACGACTTCGAGTGGGGCTCCGTGACGAGCATCGGCATGGTGGTGGGCGCCGTCGTTCTGCTCGGCCTCGCCGTGCTCACCGAGCTCAAGGTGAAGGAGCCCATCATCCCGATGACGCTCTTCAAAAACCGCACCTTCTGGCTCGCGGTCATCGCCTCCATCTCGGTGGGTGTGGCCATGTTCGGCACGAGCGTCTTCCTCAGCCAGTACATGCAGCTCGCCCGCGGCAAGACCCCCACCGAGTCGGGGCTCTACACCATCCCCATGATCGGCGGCGTGCTGCTGTCGAGCATCGTGATCGGCCAGGTCATCAGCCGCACCGGCAAGTGGAAGCGCTACATGGTGCTCGGCTCCGTGCTGCTCACCATCGGCCTCGCCCTCATGGGCACCATCCGCTACGACACCAGCTTCGCGCTCGTGTTCGTGTACATGTTCGTCATGGGCGCCGGCGTCGGCATGGTGATGCAGAACCTCGTGCTCATCGTGCAGAACGCGGTCGACCCGAGGCAGATCGGCACCGCGAGCGCCTCGGTCGCCTTCTTCCGCAGCCTCGGCGGCACCATCGGCGTGAGCGTGATGGGCGCCGTGCTCGGCAGCCGCATCACCACGCTCGTGACCGAGGGGCTCACCAAGCTCGGCGTCGACCCCTCGCAGACCGGCGGCCTCGAGGGCGGATCGATCCCCGACCTCAGCACGCTGCCCGACCCCATCCGCATCCTGGTGGAGTCGGCCTATGGCGAGGCGGTGGCCGATGTGTTCCTCATCGCCGTGCCGCTCGCGGTCATCTCCATCATCGCGATCGCCCTGCTGCCCAACCGGGCGCTCGGCACCAAGACCTCGGTCGAGCAGCTCGCCGAGCGCGAGGCGGCCGGCGCCACGGCGATCGCCGTCTCGAGCGCCGAGATCGCCGGCGACACCGAGGGCGTCTCGCTGAGCATCGACGAAGAGGATGCGGAGGAAGCGCAGCGAGTACAGTCCGGCTCCGCGCCGGCTTCCGAACCGCGCGGGGGTGCAGGAACCCGCGCATGACACCCGATACCCTGGAGGCTGTGAGCGCCCCCGCCCCCGAGACCAGCACCTCCGGTCGTTCCGAGGCCATCCTCGGCGTCGAGGGGGAGATGACGAAGGTGCTGCGCGCCGTGCGCACCATCGTGCACCGCAACGCGGGCCTGTTCTCGGAGGAGCTCCAGCCTTCGGGGTATCTCGTGCTCGGCCACATCGCCAAGCATCACCCCACCGCCCCGGGCGACATCGTCGCGCGCATGGGCATCGACAAGAGCGCCCTGAGCCGCCAGCTGCGCACCCTCAAGGAGCTCGGTTTCGTCACCAGCGAGGCCGACCCCGCCGACGGGCGCTCGAGCCTGTTCTCGCCCACCGAGGAGACCGTCCGGCGCCTCGCCGAGATCAGGGAGCGCACGCACACCGTCTACGAGGAGCTGTTCGCCGAGTGGAGCGACGGCGACCTCTCCGAGTTCGTGCGGCTGCTGGGCATGTTCACCGAAGGGCTGGAACGCCGGTGACCGCCATGGCCGGGGCAGCGCGGCCCTCCCTCCGGGAGCGCAAGAAGAGCGAGACGCGGCAGGCCATCCATGAGGCCGCGCTCCGGCTCGTGGCCGAGAACGGCATCGCCCATGCCTCGGTCGACGCCATCTGCTCCGAGGCCGGGGTCTCCTCGCGCACCTTCTTCAACTACTTCCCCTCGAAGGTCGCCGCCATCGTGGGCCTGTCGTCGTTCCGGGTGACGGATGCGGGACGCGCGGCGTTCCTCACCGGCACGGGGGAGACGGGGCTGGTGCGCGACCTTTGCATCCTCGTCTCCGACATCATGAACCAGACCGTGCGCGAGGGTGCCGACCGCGAGGCCGTGCGCGACCTGCTCGCCGCCCGGCCCGAGCTCGCGGCCGACGTCATCCGTTTCGCCGGCGAGCTGCGCAAGGAGGTCGTGGCGCTGGCCGCGCTGCGCACCACGCCCGAGCGCGCCGGGCTCGCGGTGGCCCTCGTGATGGGTGCCGTCGACTGCGCGCTGCACAGCCCGCAGCAGGTCGAGATCGGCGACGGCCCCGAACAGTTCACCGAGTGGTTGCTCGCCGCCGTCGACGCCATGCGGGGCCTCGCGCGCGAATCGTTAGACTAGCCACCGGTGGCGCTGAACGCGCTCCCCCCTTCCTGACACCAGAGGAGATACCACCCGTGGCATTGATCGAAGCCGTTGGCGCCCGCGAAATCCTGGATTCCCGGGGCAACCCCACCGTCGAGGTCGAGGTGCTGCTCGACGACGGCGTCGTCTCGCGCGCGGCCGTCCCGTCCGGCGCCTCCACCGGCGCCTTCGAGGCCTACGAGCTGCGCGACGGTGACAAGGGCCGTTACCTCGGCAAGGGCGTGGAGAAGGCCGTCGACGCCGTCATCGACGAGATCGGCCCGGCCATCGAGGGCATCGACGCCACCGACCAGCGACTGGTCGACTCCGCGATGATCTCGCTCGACGGCACCGACAACAAGAACCGTCTCGGCGCCAACGCCATCCTCGGCGTCTCGCTCGCCGTGGCCCGCGCGGCGGCCGACTCGGCCGACCTGCCGCTGTTCCGCTACGTCGGCGGCCCCAACGCGCACACCCTGCCCGTGCCGCTCATGAACATCGTCAACGGCGGCGCCCACGCCGACACCGGCGTCGACATCCAGGAGTTCATGGCGGTGCCGCTCGGTGCCGACACCTTCTCCGAGGCGCTTCGCTGGGGTGTGGAGACCTACCACTCGCTGAAGTCGCTGCTGAAGTCGAAGGGCCTGTCCACCGGCCTCGGCGACGAGGGCGGCTTCGCCCCCGAGCTGCCGAACAACCGCGAGGCGCTCGACCTCATCCTCGAGGCCATCGCGCAGGCGGGCTTCACCCCCGGCCGCGACGTGGCCCTCGCGCTCGACGTGGCCTCCACTGAGTTCTTCGCCGACGGCGCCTACTCCTTCGAGGGCAAGTCGCTCTCGTCGGCCGAGCTCTCCGCCTACTACGCCGAGCTCGTGGCGAACTACCCCCTCGTGTCGATCGAAGACCCGCTGGCCGAAGACGACTGGGAGGGCTGGACCCACCTCACCGCCGAGCTCGGCTCGAAGGTGCAGCTCGTGGGCGACGACCTGTTCGTCACCAACCCCACCCGTCTCGCCGACGGCATCGCCAAGAAGGCCGGCAACTCGATCCTCGTGAAGGTCAACCAGATCGGCACCCTCACCGAGACCCTCGACGCCGTGTCGCTGGCCCAGCGCTCCGGCATGACGGCGATCCTCTCCCACCGCTCCGGCGAGACCGAGGACACCACGATCGCCGACCTCGCCGTCGCCACCGATGCCGGTCAGATCAAGACCGGTGCGCCTGCCCGCAGCGAGCGCGTGGCCAAGTACAATCAGCTGCTGAGGATCGAAGAGGAGCTGGGCGAGGCCGCGCTGTACGCGGGCCGCACCGCGTTCCCCCGGTTCTCCGCCTAGCAACCCCGGCACTCGGCCGGGAGCACTCCTCCGAGGTGGTCTCCATGCGGCAGCGCGAACCGTCATCACGCCCTGAGCGGGTGCCGGTCGCGCTGCCGCAGATCGTCTCCGGCCCGGCCGCGTGGCTGCGCAGCAGCCGGCTGTCGGGCTTCACCGTGCTGATGTTCGTGGTGGTGGTGATGTTCGTCATCATCGTCGCGCCCGGCCTCCGGGTGTTCATCGAACAGCGGCAGCAGCTGGCCGAGCTGCAGGCCGCGGTCGACGACCGCAGCGCCGAGAACGACAGGCTCACCGCCGAGGTGGCCCGCTGGAGCGATCCCGCCTACATCAAGGCCGAGGCGCGCGACCGGCTCTATTACGTGATGCCGGGGGAGATCAGCTTCCTCGTCATCGACGACGCGCCCGCCGCATCCGGCGACGCCGCCGCGGTGAGCGACACCATCACCGCCACCCAGGTGGATTGGCTGTCCTCGCTGCTCGTCTCGGGCGTGACGGCCGGGCTGTCGACCCAGACCCCCGAGCAGCTCGAGAATGACGGAGCCGTGCAATGAGACCCCCGTTCGAGCAGCCGACCGAGCGCGACCTCGCCGTGGCCTCTGCCCAGCTGGGCCGCACCGTGCGCGGCGTCGTGGGCATCGCGGCACGCTGCGTGTGCGGCAACCCGACGGTACTCGCCACCACTCCGCGACTGCCCGACGGCACGCCCTTCCCCACGTTCTACTACCTCAGCCACCCGGCGGCGACCGCCGCGATGAGCGACCTCGAGGCCGAGCACGTGATGGTGGAGTTCCAGGATGCTCTGGCCGACGGCGAACTCGCCGCGTCGTACCTCGCCGCGCACGAGTCCTACCTCGCCGACCGTGCGCTGTTCGGGGAGGTCGCCGAGATCGCGGGCATCTCGGCGGGGGGCATGCCCACGCGGGTGAAGTGCCTGCACGCCCTCGCCGCGCACGCGCTCGCCGCGGGCCCCGGTCTCAACCCGGTGGGCGATCTGGCGCTGGCCAGAGGCGACTGGTCGCCGGAGGTCTGCGAGTGCGTCGCGTACCCGATCGAGCCGTGACGGGCGGGCGCCGGCGTCGCGCCGTGGCGGTGGCCGTGGGCGTCGTCGTCGCTCTCGGGCTGCCTGCGGCGGTGGCCGCGCCCGCGCGGGCGGACTCGATCCGCGACATGGAGTACTGGCTCGACGACTACGGCTTCTACGACGCCTGGGACACCACGCTCGGCGAGGGTGCGACGGTCGCGGTCATCGACACCGGTGTCGACGGCAGCGTGCCCGAGCTACAGGGGGTGGTGGTCGACGGTGCCGACATGTCGGGGATGGGGTCGGCCGACGGTCAGACGCCGGTGGGGGAGAACTCCCAGCACGGCACGATGGTGGCCTCGATGATCGCCGGTCGCGGCACGGGGGCCGGCAGCGGCGTGATCGGTGTCGCGCCGGAGGCATCGATCCTGTCGATCTCGGTGGCGCTCGGTGACGGAGCGCCCGGCTCCGACGATCAGATCGCGGATGCGGTGCGCTGGGCCGTCGACCACGGGGCCGATGTCATCAACATGTCGCTGACCCGCAACAGCATCGACTGGCCGGAGAGCTGGGACGACGCCTTCAGCTACGCCTTCGACAACGACGTGGTGGTGGTGGCAGCCGCCGGCAATCGCATCAACGGCACCGACGAGGTGGGGGCTCCGGCGACCATCCCCGGCGTGGTCGCCGTGGCGGGGGTCGACGCCGAGGGCGACGCCAGCTTCGACGCCAGTTCGCAGGGCATCACGATCGCGGTGGCCGCCCCGAGCGAGCAGCTCGTGGCCGTGGTGCCGGGTGGTGGCTACGTCATCTGGGACGGCACCAGCGGCGCGGCCCCTCTGGTGAGCGGGCTCGCCGCTCTGGTGAAGTCCGCGCATCCGGAGCTCGACGCCGCCAACGTCATCAACCGCATCATCGCCACGGCCACGCCGAAGGGGGAGCCGGTGCCCGGCCCCATCTACGGCTACGGCCTGATCGACGCCGAGGCGGCCGTGACCGACGAGGTGCCGGCCGTGTCGGCCAACCCGATCGGCGATCTCGCAGCGTGGATCGCGACCTATCGCCCCTCGTCGGGGACGGTGTCGGTCGACACGCTCGTCATCCCTCCGCCCACGGCCACGCCCTCGCCCACGGCGGTCGCGGCCCCGGCCCCGCCCAGCACCGAGGTGTATGATCTTGTGCACTGGGCGGTGCCGCTGGGGCTCCTGCTCGGATTCCTCATCCTCGTCGCGACATTCGTCCTGGGAGCGGTGGCCCAGTTCAAGCGACTGCTCCGCAAGTAGTAGCCTGTACGTGGCCACCTGTCCTGAGGAGATCGTTTCACTGTGCCCAAGATCCTGATTGTCGGCGGCGGTTACGCCGGGTTCTACACCGCGTGGAAGCTCGAGAAGTGGCTCCGATCCGGCGAGGCCGAGGTCACGGTCGTCGACCCGCTGCCGTACATGACCTACCAGCCCTTCCTCCCCGAGGTCGCCGCCGGCTCCATCGAGCCGCGTCACGCCGTGGTGGGCCTGCGCCGTCACCTCAAGAAGACCCGCGTCATCGCCGCGAAGGTCACGCACATCTCGCACGCCACCAAGACCGCGACCATCACGCCGGTCGAGGGCGCAGGAGAGCCGTGGGAGGAGCAGTATGACATCATCGTCGTCACCGCGGGTGCCGTGTCGCGCACCTTCCCCATCCCGGGCGTGGCCGACGAGGCCATCGGGCTCAAGACCATCGAAGAGGCGACCGCCATCCGCGACCGCATCCTCACCAACTTCGACAAGGCGGCGCTGCTGCCCGACGGCCCCGAGCGCGACCGGCTGCTCACCGTCGTCGTGGTCGGCGGCGGTTTCGCGGGCATCGAGGTGTTCGCCGAGCTGCGCTCGTTCGTGTCGGCGCTCATCGAGAGCTACCCCGAGATCGCGTTCGAAGACACCCACTTCCACCTCATCGAGGCGATGGGCCGCATCATGCCCGAGGTGAGCCTGCCCACCTCGCTCTGGGTGATCGAGAACCTCAAGCAGCGCGGCGCCACCGTGCACCTCGAGACCCAGCTGAAGTCGGCCGTCGGCGGCGTCGTCGAGCTCTCCACCGGTGAGAGCTTCGAGAGCGACCTCATCATCTGGACCGCCGGTGTCATGGCCACGCCCGACATCAAGAACTCCGACCTCCCCATCGAGGAGCGCGGTCGCCTCCGCGTGCGCGCCGACCTGCGGGTCGAGGGCGACGACGGCATCGTCGAGGGCGCCTGGGGCGCCGGCGACGTGTCGGCCGTGCCCGACCTCACCGGTGGCGGCGTGGGCGGCTACTGCGTGCCCAACGCCCAGCACGCCGTGCGTCAGGGCAAGCTGCTCGCGAAGAACATCGTCGCCGAGCTGCGCGGCGAGGGCGTCAAGGAGTACTACCACAAGAACATGGGCGCGGTCGCGGGCCTCGGTCTCGGCATCGGCGTGTTCCAGTCGGGCAAGCTCGCCCTCAAGGGCCTGCTGGCCTGGTTCGCGCACCGCGGCTACCACGGCCTGGCCATGCCGTCGTGGGAGCGCAAGTTCCGCGTCATCTGGGGCTGGGTGAACAACTTCTTCCTCGGCCGCGACAACGTGTCGCTCGAGGCCCGTGTGCACCCGCGCGAGGCGTTCGAGAAGTTCGCGGCGCGCCCGCGGCCGGCGGCCCCTGCTGCTGCGCCCGCCGTCGCCGCGGCGTCCGCGTCCGCGCCCGCCGCGGCCGCCGAGAAGGCCGCCGAGCCACAGCTCGTCGGTGCCCCCGCGTCGGCCCCCGCCCCCGAGGCCGCCGTCGACGGCAAGGCCGAGGCTCCCAAGAAGGCGCCGCGCACCACCAAGCCCCGCGCGACCAAGGCTGCGGCGTCCGACGCCGCCCCCGCCGCGGAGTAACCTCTCACGGGAGGCCGCCCCGCGCATCCGTGCCCGGTGACGGCCCCCGCCCCCATAGCCCAATCGGCAGAGGCAGACGACTTAAAATCGTTTCAGTCTGGGTTCGAGTCCCAGTGGGGGTACGTCAGATCTGCGAGCGAGATCGTTGAAACGGCGCGGATCTCAGGGTGGGGGACATCCGAGCTAGGCGCTCCGCACCCACGAGATACCCACGAGCGCCTGTGACCGAGCCGCATCCAAATGCGTACCCACGGCGTCGAGGTCGTCGTCGAACAGGTCTGCGTAGATGTCGAGCGTCATCGCGGCGGATGCATGACCGAGCATCTTCTGCACGGCCTTCACGTTCGCACCAGAGGACACGGCCAGGCTTGCGGCCGTGTGCCGCAGGTCGTGGAGCGTGAGCCTCGGGAACGTGGCATCCGCAGCCTGCGCACGCAGGATCGCCGCGCGATACCACCCGTCGCGAGTGGAGGGCGTCCGGACGTGCGCGTCACCCGACCCGAACACGAGCTGAGTCTGCGACTTGCCCTCGCACTGCGCAGTGAGCTCCTCGGCGAGGAAGGCCGGGAAGGGCACGCTGCGCGCCTCGTGATTCTTTGGAGTGCCGACGATGATCTTCCCGTTCACGAGCACGGCATTCTGCCGGACATTGGTTCGTCGGCGTGGCATGTCGAGATCCATGACCCGCTGCTCGACAGCCTCTCCCCACCGCTCGCCCGTGTACGCCAGGAACCGCACGAGCGTGCCGTGTTGCTTCGCTGAGAGCGCCAAGAGCTCGACCTGGGAGTGGGTGAGGTACGGATGAGCCCGCTTCGCCTTCCGAGGCAGTTCGACGCCACGAGCCGGATTCGAGGCGATGCGACGGTCCTTCACGGCGACGTCGAGGATCGCGGCCAGGATGCCGTACGCCCGGATCACATGCGTCGCGCTCCGCGTGCCAGGCTTCGTGTGCTTCGTCGTTGCGGTGCCGGCGGCAAGCTCCGCGACCCACTGCTGCACCTCAGAGTGTCGGATCGAAGCGACAGGCCGCGTACCCCACTGCGGTTCGACATAGAGGCGCCAGGTTGACTCGAGGGGTGCGAGGGCGGAGGGCTTGAGCCCGACCTTCGTGGCCAACCAGTGCTCTCCCAGGGTCCCGATCGGAGACCGGGCCGCGCTCACGTCGATGAACTCCCCGCGATGCTTCGTGGTCTCCTTGGCGTGCAGGAAGATCTCGGCCTCGCGCCGGGTGCGGAAGCCGCGCTTGTCGGTCGACTTGTTGTCGGGCTTCCGGTAGCGAACCATGTAGCGCCGATCGGCGTCACGCGGGCGCCCGCTCTTCGTGAGCTCTCCCTTGACGTAGTACGTCTCGATGCTCGCCATCAGCCGCTGTCACCCCGTTCCGATTCTGGTGTCCATTCTGCATCGGGCAGGGTACGAATCTTTGGTCCCTCTAGGGGGCGAGTCTTTGGCCCCCTTAGGGGACCAATTATTTGTCGTACAGGGGGCCAATTATTCGTCCCTTTAACAGGAAGGAACAGGACAGAACAAAACTAGAGCAGTACGCGCGAGCGATTTTCCTCCGAAGAATCGGGGCTCTGCTGGGTGTTCCCGTGGGTATTCCCCGAGCCAGAATAGGCGGCGGAAGGGTCTGTGGCTCTTCTCGCCTGCACCACTGCCACCCCCGCGCAGGGCGCGCTTCCCAACCTCCCCCAAACTTCGTTGCAGTTTGACGGAGGTTGGGAAGTAAAGGGGTGGCAGTGGTGCAGGCGAGAAGAAGAAAGTGAAAAGTGGGGCAGAGAGTGGGATGAAGAATTGAGGGTGGCGAGGGTCACGGAGCAGCTAGCGGTGTCGTCAGCATTGATGAGGCGATGAGTCGCGCGACAGATTGTTGCGCGCTTGGGGTCAGCCGATCAGGTTGACGAAGCGTTGCAGTTCGCGAGCGTGGCGTGGATCGTCGGGATTGACGCCCCGATCCAGGATTGCAGCGATGCGTGCCATGGGGAGCTGGAAGCTGATGAATGGTCCACTGGGTAGGTCATCATCGGGAGCGAGATCGTTGTCGTCGAGTTCGATTCGGTATACCCATCCTCGACCGCGTCCGGGCTCGCGTCGGTGGCGTCCCGTGTGGTGGTGGAGATTCCGACCGGGTTGCCGGCGTCGTGGACGTGGGTGAG
>NZ_JANLCN010000015.1 GCF_024979255.1 Herbiconiux moechotypicola | reverse complement strand
CCCCCAGATGGATGCCTCCGAACGCGACCGCCAACTCCGCAACTGGAAGAAAGCCGTCACCAAGACCCTCGACTGGGTCGACGACGACGTCAGCTGACCTGGCCGCACGCCCCGCGTATCCGGGTCACTGGACGCCCGTCACCGGGCGGTGGCCGCCACCCACTTGTCGAGGGTGGCGGCCGCCGCACCGGAGTCGATGGCCTCGATCGCGAGAGCCTGCTTCTCGGCCAGGCGCTCTAGCAGCGGACGGTCGACCTGAGCGGGGTCACCCGCGAGTTCGAAGGCGGCGAGGCCCGCGGCGGCGTTCAGCACCACCATGTCGCGCACCGGGCCCTCCTCGCCCGCAAGTACCCGGCGCACCACCTCGGCGTTGTGGTCGGCGTCTCCACCACGGAGATCGTCGATGCGCGCGGTCGGGATGCCGAGATCGCGGGGGTTGAGGTCGTGCTCCTTCACCGAGCCGCGCGAGACCTCCCAGACGTGGCTGTGCCCCGTGGTGGTGAGCTCGTCGAGACCGTCGTCGCCGCGGAAGACGAACGCGGTCGCGCCACGGGTCTGGAACACGCCCACGATGAGCGGCACCCGGTCGAGGTGCGCCACACCCACGGCCGAGGCCTCGGCCCGCGCGGGGTTGCAGAGCGGCCCGAGGAAGTTGAACACCGTGGGCACCCCGAGCTGCGACCGCACGGCCGCGGCGTTCTTGAAGCCGGGGTGGAACTTGGCGGCGAAGGCGAAGGTGATGCCGGCCTCGGTGAGCACCTCGGAGACACGCCCGGGCTCGAGGTCCAGGTCGATGCCGAGACTGCGCAGCACGTCGGAGGACCCCGAGAGCGAGCTCGCCGCCTTGTTGCCGTGCTTGATCACCGGCACGCCGGAGGCCGCCGAGACGATGGAGGCCATCGTCGACACGTTCACCGTGCCGTAGCGATCGCCCCCGGTGCCCACGATGTCGAGTGCCATCGGGTCGACCTCGAGCGGCAGAGCGTGGTCGAGGATGGCGTCGCGGAAGCCGACGATCTCGTCGACAGTCTCTCCCTTGGCCCGCAGAGCCACGAGGAAGGCCGCCAGCTGGGCCTCGGTGACCGAGCCCTCCATCACGCCGTTCATAGCCCAGCTGGCTTCCGAGATGCTGAGATCCGCTCCGGAGAGGAGTCGGGCGATCAGGGTGGGCCAGCTGAGCTCGTCAATCATGTCTGCGATCCTACTTGCGGCGTGTTGCCCGTCGTGGCGCGGAACGACGCGGTGAGCGGGGTGCGCCGCACCCCCAAATGCAAAACGAGCCTGTGAATTCGGACATAATGGAGGAGTGACGAGCAGCTCATTGACCTCAACTCAGACTGCCCCCGTGGTCCAGCGCCCCAACATCGTGGCGGTCGGCACCATCGTGTGGCTCGGCAGCGAGGTCATGTTCTTCGCGGGCCTCTTCGCGATCTACTTCACGCTCCGCTCCACCAACCCGGCCGCGTGGGCCGAACAGGCGAGCATCCTGAACGTGCCGTACGCGCTCGTCAACACGATCATCCTGGTGATCTCGTCGTTCTGGTGCCAGTTCGCCGTCTGGGCCGCCGAGCGCGGCCAGGCCCACCGCACCAGCTGGAAGCCCCGCGACTGGGGTGTGACCGAGTGGATGTTCCTGGCCTACGCCTTCGGCGCCATCTTCGTCAGCGGTCAGGTGCTCGAGTACGCCACGCTCGTCAGCGAGGGCATCACCATCGACGGCGACGCCTACGGTTCGGCCTTCTATCTCACCACCGGTTTCCACGCCCTCCACGTCACCGGCGGTCTCATCGCGATGCTCCTCATGCTGGGGCGCGTGTTCGCGGTCAAGAACTTCGGGCACAAGGAGGCTACGAGCATCATCGTGGTCTCGTACTACTGGCACTTTGTCGACGTGGTCTGGATCGGCCTGTTCCTCGTCATCTACGTGCTCAAGTAGCACCGCCCATCCGCTTCACCGACGTCGACCCGAACAGAGAGTAGAGAGCATGCCCCGCAAGAGCAGGAAAGCCAACAGACGCCACCCGCTGGCAACTGTCGTGCTGATTGCGATCGGCCTGGCGTTCACGGGTGGCGGTTACGCGCTCTTCAGCAGCACCACGACCGCCACCGCCGAGACCACCGTGAGCCAGTCGACCATCGACGAGGGCGAGAAGCTCTTCGCGGCCAACTGCGCCACCTGCCACGGCATGAGCCTCGAGGGCACGCCCGACGGCCCCAGCCTCATCGGCGTGGGAGCCGCGGCCGTCAACTTCCAGGTCGGCACCGGCCGCATGCCCATGGCGATGCAGGGCCCGCAGGCCATGCAGAAGCCCACGCAGTTCACCGACGAGCAGATCGCCGCCCTCGCCGCCTACGTGGCCTCCATCTCCCCCGGTCCCGCCATCCCCGACGAGAGCCTCCTGCAGGCCGACGGCGACGCGGCCAACGGTGCCGAGCTCTTCCGCATCAACTGCGCCATGTGCCACAACGTGCACGGCGCCGGCGGTGCGCTCACCGAGGGCAAGTTCGCGCCCGAGCTCACCGGCGTGCTGCCCACGCACATCTACGAGGCCATGCTCACCGGCCCGCAGAACATGCCCGTCTTCAACGACGACAACCTCTCGCCCGAAGACAAGCGCGACATCATCACCTACCTGAAGTACCTCGAGGCCAACCCCTCCCCCGGAGGAAACGAGCTCGGCTCGCTCGGCCCCGTGGCGGAGGGCCTCTTCGTCTGGATCTTCGGACTCGGTGCGGTCATCGGCCTCATGGTCTGGCTCACCGCGAAGTCGAACTAGGCCCCGTGGTCTCCACAACACTTGAAGCTCGAAAGGGACAACAATGGCACATGACGAGGTGAGCGGCCACGACGCGACCGCCTCCGATTCGTCGGCCGTCGAGGCGAGTCGAGGCACGTCGACCGGTACCGCGGTCATCGCTTCCGACGTCGCCAACCCGGGAGAGCCGCCGCACCGCGAGCGGATCACGGATCTCGACCCCAAAGAGGCCAAGAAGGCTCAGCGTTCCATCTACACGCTGTTCTACCTCTCCATCGCGGGCAGCATCTTCGCCCTGGCCGCCTACATGGCGTTCCCGATCGAAGACGGCGACATCTCGGCCATCCGGCTCAACACGATGTTCATCGGAATCGGCTGCGCCCTGGCGCTGTTCGGCATCGGTCTGGCCGCCGTGCACTGGGGCAAGGCCCTCATGTACGACAAGGAGGGCATCGACGAGCGTCACCCGGTGCGGGGCACCGACGAGACCCGCGCCCGTGCCGTCGAGATCTTCCACGAAGCCGACCAGGAGTCGGGCTTCGGGCGCCGCACGCTCATCCGCAACTCCCTCATCGGTGCGATCATCGCCTTCCCGCTTCCGGGTCTCGTGCTCTTCCGCGGCCTGGCGCCGCAAGACCAAGACCCGGTGGAGCTGCTCAGCCACACCATGTGGGAGAAGGGCGCGCGGCTCACGCTCGACCCCTCCGGCATCCCGGTCAAGGCCTCCGACGTCACCATCGGTTCGGCGTTCCACATCATCCCCGAGGGGCTGAACGACCGGCACGACTGGCTCGAGCAGAAGGCCAAAGCGGCCGTGCTGCTCATGCGCCTCAACCCCGACGACCTCAACATCACGCCCGGCCGTGAGAGCTGGTCGTACGACGGCATCGTCGCCTACTCCAAGATCTGCACGCACGTGGGCTGCCCGGTGGCGCTCTACGAGCAGCAGACGCACCACCTGCTCTGCCCCTGCCACCAGTCCACCTTCGACGTGGTCAACGAGTGCGAGGTCATCTTCGGCCCGGCCAAGCGGCCGCTTCCGCAGCTGCCCATCACCGTCGACGACGAAGGCTACCTCGTGGCGCAGAGCGACTTCCACGAGCCCGTCGGCCCTAGTTTCTGGGAGCGTCAATGACCAGCACCATCGACCGCACGGAGCACGGCTCCTCGGCACCGGCCGACGCGAAGCCCGCCCCCAAGGGCGGTGGCTTCACCGGTGCCGCGGCCAACTACCTCGACGAGCGCACGAGCATCTCGGCCGTCGTCAAGGAGTTCGGCCGCAAGATCTTCCCCGACCACTGGTCGTTCATGCTCGGCGAGGTGGCCCTCTACAGCTTCGTGGTGATCGTGCTCTCGGGCACCTTCCTCACGTTCTTCTTCCAGGCCTCCATGGTCGAGACCCACTACGACGGCGCGTGGATCCCGCTGAAGGGCGTCGAGATGTCGGCGGCCATGGAGTCGGCTCTGCACATCTCGTTCGACGTGCGCGGCGGCCTGCTCGTGCGGCAGATCCACCACTGGGCGGCGCTGCTGTTCATCGCGGCCATCGGTCTGCACATGCTCCGCGTGTTCTTCACGGGTGCGTTCCGCAAGCCGCGTGAGCTCAACTGGGTCATCGGCTTCATGCTCTTCGTGCTCGCCATGGCCGAGGGCTTCACGGGCTACTCTCTCCCCGACGACCTGCTCTCGGGCAACGGCCTCCGCATCATCGACGGCCTCATCAAGGGCATCCCGTTCATCGGCACCTGGACCTCGTTCCTGCTGTTCGGCGGCGAGTTCCCGGGCACCGCGATCGTGGGGCGTCTGTACACGCTGCACATCCTGTTGCTGCCGGCGATCCTGGTCGCGTTCCTGGCCCTGCACCTCGTGTTCGTCGTCGTACACAAGCACACGCAGTTCGCGGGACCTGGCCGCACTGAGAAGAACGTGATCGGCTACCCGATCCTCCCGGTGTACGCCGCGAAGGCCGGTGGCTTCTTCTTCCTGGTGTTCGGCGTCATCGCCCTCATGGCCTCGTTCTTCACGATCAACCCGATCTGGAACTACGGACCCTACGACCCCTCCCCCGTGTCGGCCGGTACCCAGCCCGACTGGTACATCGGCTTCGCCGACGGCGCCCTGCGACTCATCCCGCCGGGCTGGGAGTTCGTCTGGCTCGACCACACCTGGTCGTTCAACATCATCGTGCCCGTGCTGGCGCTGCTGGTGCTGCTCGGTGCGGTGGCAGCGTATCCGTTCTTCGAGAGCTGGGTCACCGGCGACAAGCGCGAGCACCACATCCTCGACCGCCCGCGCAACGCCCCGACCCGCACCGCCATCGGCGCGGCCGGCGTCACCTTCTACGCGGCGCTGTGGGCGGCGGCCTCGTCCGACCTCATGGCCACCCACTTCCAGCTATCGATCGAGGGCGTCATCCACGTGGTGCAGGCCTGGGCGGTGCTCGGTCCGTTCATCGCGTACTTCATCACGAAGCGTGTGTGCATCGGCCTCATGAAGAAAGACCGCGAGATCGTGCTGCACGGCTACGAGTCCGGCCGCATTGTGCGTCTCCCCGGTGGCGAGTACATCGAGGTGCACGAACAGATGGACGAGTACGACCGCTGGAAGCTCGTCGACTTCGAGCAGTACGAGCCGATCATGCTGCGCCCCAACGCGCAGGGCAAGATCACCGGTGGCATGCGATTCCGTGCCCGCGTCTCGCGCTGGTTCTTCGAAGACCGCATCGCTCCCGCCCAGCAGCGCGAGCTCGGTCACGGCCACGACGACACCCACGGCGAGCTCGAGGGCGGCAAGGGCCACTAGCCCACGCTGCACTCCGCTCCCCCGAAGGGCCCGCACACTCCAGTGTGCGGGCCCTTTGTCGTGAGTACCAACTGCTTATAACCGTCATCCGCGCTGCTCGGCGAGGATGCACCCATGAACTCGCCCACACCCCACCGCTCCGGCCGAAGGCGCACTCAGGCGCTGCTCCTCACTGCGACCATCCCGCTCACCGTCGCTGTCGCGATCTCGTCCGTGCCCGCGTCCGCCGCCCCGGGGATCTCCGCGGAGATCTTCTGCCCACCGGCCAGTATGACGATCGGCGTTCCCACGAGCACCGACATCTACGACACCGACGGCGGTTCGTTCACTCCGAGCATCTCCGCCGGCACACTCCCCACCGGCCTGGCGCTCGTCAACCCGGCTCCACTCGCCGCCCAGGTCGTCGGCACTCCAACCACCCTCGGATCATTCGTCTACTCGATCAAGCTCACCGACAACCTCGGGCGATACGCCGAGAAGACCTGTATGACCGATGTGCTGCCGGTCGGGTCCACAGTGTCACGTCTGGGCGGACTCGACCGCTACCACGAGTCTGTCCTCATCGGCGACCAGGTGACCAAGGGGGCCGACGCTCCTCTCGTCTACGTCGCGAGCGGCGAGAAGTACGCCGACGCCCTCTCCGCTGCGTCGGTCGCAGCGCAGCGCGGTGCTCCGCTGCTCCTCACCACCACAGACAGAGTGCCCGAAGTCGTCACCCAGGCGATCGTCGCCTACAAGGCGCGACAGATCGTCGTGGTCGGGGGTGAGAGTTCCATCAGCATGACCGGCATGGCCCTCCTCTCCGTCGGTACGTCCGCCACCGTCACCCGCATCGGCGGCGTCGACCGCTACGACACGTCGAGAAAGCTCATCAGCGACACCACCTTCGGGGCAAAGCCCTCGACAGAGCTGTTCGTGGCGAGCGGAACGAAGTTCCCCGACGCCCTCAGCGCGAGTCCGGCAGCCGCCACCATCCCCGCACCCGTTCTGCTCGTGAACGGAGCCGAACCCACGCTCACGGCCGCCGAGCACTCACTGGTCACAGGACGTGGGGTGAAGAAGGTCACCGTGTTCGGCGGCGAAGACACGCTGAGTCGGGGACTCAACGACAGTCTGGCCGCGGCGGCAGGTGCCTCTTCGCGCATCGACGGTGCTGACCGCTATGCGGTTGCTGCTCGCTCTGTCGCGAAGCATTTCCCGTCCACCATCCCGAGCGACACGGTCTATCTCGCCACCGGCACGGACTTTCCCGACGCCCTGGCTGGAGGAGCACTGGCAGGTGCGAATCATGCGCCCATCCTCCTCGTCAGCAAGAGCTGCATGACCAGGGAGACCGCCGCGGAGATCACCCGGCTCAAGCCCCAGCACCTCGTGCTCCTGGGTGGCCCCAACACCCTCGACGCCGCGCTGGGCAGACTGCCGATCTGCAACTGAGATGACGGCCGTCGCGACAGCGCCCCCGATGTACGCACCGAGAGTAGTCACATTCGACCTGCCCTTACAGGCGCGCCTCTCGACCAGCTCGGCGCCGGAGGACTCGTGTTCGAACATGTGACGGCAGAATCGCTGCTGCAGCACCGATCGCTCAAACATGCCTACAAGGCCCTTGACCATCCCGAGTCGAGCATCAACGCCTGGTCTGATCTGCAACTGAGCATTCCGGCAATGGAGGGCACCGCGAGCGATTTCGCTGCGCTGATCGAACGACTTACGAGTGATGGGCGTGAAGACGTCATCGCAACAGTCGTCCTCAACCCACGAGTGCCCATGAAATCACTTCTCATGCTCGCCGAGCGAGGGCTCGCCGTGGAGGCGCTCGCTCATCTCGATCGCGGCTACGAGCTCGCTCGCGTGATCGCTGATCTTCACGGGACCAGCGAAGCGGTCACCACCGTGGCGATCGCGCTCTACACATCTCCCTCGATCTCGGCAACCGAATTCGCGTGCTACGTAGCACACCATGTGGACGACGAGATGGTCCTGTTCAACTTGGAATTGAATCAATCACACGGAGGCTCACCAGAGAAGCAAGATATCCTCGCCGCTCTCATTGAGTATGACTCCAAGGGAGGGTGAACCGGCACGCAGAAGGCCCGCACTCCCGAGTGGGGTGCGGGCCTTCTGCTGCGGCGCGGGCGCGACGCAGCGCGACTCGGCTCAGCGGGCGAAGTTGCCGCGGTAGTACTCGAAGGTCCAGCCGACGACTGCCACGAGGGTGAGGGCGGCGGCGATAAAGGAGATCCAGATACCCACGGCGAGGCCGAGCATGAGCAGGGCACCACCACCCGCGAGCATGATGGGCCACCAGCTCCAGGGGCTGTAGAAGCCCATCTCGGGGTCGCCGTCATCGATGTTGGAGTCGAGGCGGTCTTCGGGTAGTTCGGCACCCTGCGCCTTGTGCACACGGCTGAGGTAGAAGGCCAGGAACGCCGAGAGGATGGCTGCGAGGCCGATAGCCACGGTGCCGACCCACTCGACCTCGCCGTCGTACCAGATGAGCGACCAGATCGTGTAGGCCACGTCGGCCAGCAGCATGAAGACGAACAGGATCCAGAAGAGATTGGTGTTGACTCTCACGGCTCTACTTCACCTTTCCCTGCGAGACGTCGTAGGTAGGGGCGTCGGGCGCATCCTTCGCCGGTCCGACGCCGACGGGGATGCCTGCCTCGGGGTGGTTGAGGTCGAACGCCGGAGACTCCGAACGGATGCGCGGGATCGACGTGAAGTTGTGCCGCGGCGGCGGGCACGAGGTGGCCCACTCGAGCGAGCGGCCGTAACCCCACGGGTCGTTCACCGTCACCTTCGGAGCCTTGCGCGCCGTGATGTACACGTTGAGGAAGAACGGGATGAGCGAGGCCGCGAGCACGAAGGCACCGATGGTCGACAGCTGGTTCATCCAGGCATAACCCTCTTCAGGCTGGTACGTCGCGTAGCGACGGGGCATGCCGATGACGCCGAGCCAGTGCTGGATGAGGAACGTGGTGTGGAAGCCGATGAACAACAACCAGAAGTGCCAGTAGCCGAGACGCTCGTTGAGCATCTTGCCCGTCCACTTGGGCCACCAGAAGTAGAAGCCCGAGAACATGGCGAACACGACCGTGCCGAACACCACGTAGTGGAAGTGCGCCACCACGAAGTAGGTGTCGGAGACGTGGAAGTCGAGCGGCGGCGACGCGAGGATGACACCGGTGAGACCACCGAAGGTGAAGGTGATCAAGAAGCCGATGGCCCAGATCATGGGCGTCTCGAAGGTGACCGAGCCGCGCCACATGGTGCCGACCCAGTTGAAGATCTTCACACCCGTCGGCACCGCGATGAGCATCGTCATGAGCGCGAAGAACGGCAGCAGCACCGAACCGGTGACGTACATGTGGTGCGCCCACACCGTCACCGAGAGGGCGGCGATCGAGATGGTCGCGTAGATGAGCGTCTTGTACCCGAAGATCGGCTTGCGGCTGAACACCGGGAAGACCTCGGAGACGATGCCGAAGAACGGCAGCGCGATGATGTACACCTCGGGGTGACCGAAGAACCAGAACAGGTGCTGCCAGAGCAGCACGCCGCCGTTGGCCGCGTCGTAGACGTGCATGCCGAACACGCGGTCGCCACCCAGGGCGAAGAGGGCCGCGGCGAGCACCGGGAAGGCCATCAGCACGAGGATGGAGGTGACCAGCACGTTCCAGGTGAAGATCGGCATACGGAACATGGTCATGCCGGGGGCGCGCAGCGTGATGATCGTCGTGATGAAGTTCACCGCACCGAGGATGGTGCCGAAGCCCGAGAGCCCGAGGCCGAACACCCACATGTTTCCGCCGTCCCCCGGGGTGAACGTGGTCGACGAGAGCGGCGCGTAGGCGAACCAGCCGAAGGAGGCCGCACCCTGCGGGGTGAGGAAGCCGGAGACGGCGATGAGCGAGCCGAACAGGAACAGCCAGAAAGCGAAGGCGTTCAGACGCGGGAAGGCCACGTCGGGCGCGCCGATCTGCAGCGGCATGAGCACGTTCGCGAAGCCCGCGAACAGCGGGGTGGCGAACATGAGCAGCATGATCGTGCCGTGCATGGTGAACAGCTGGTTGTACTGGTCTTTGGTCTGCAGCAGCTCGAGACCGGGCTCGAAGAGCTGGGCGCGGATGACCAGGGCCATCACACCGCCGAGGCAGAAGAACAGGAACGACGAGATCAGGTACATGTACCCGATGGTCTTGTGGTCGGTGGAGGTGATCCACTTCACCAGGATGTTGCCCTTGCGGCCGACGGTTCTCGACGGGGTCGGGAGCGGAGCCGGTGCGCCGCCCGCGGGCGCAACGTCGACGGTTGCAGTCATTGTCGCGTTCCTACTCTTCCTCGTGGGCGGGCGTGCCGATGCCCGGGAGGTTCTGGTTGCGGTCGTACTCGTGGCCCAGCTGACCCTCGTTGCCGGAGTCGCGCAGGGACTGGATGTAGTCGTCGTACTCCTGCTGGGAGACGACCTTCACGTTGAAGAGCATCATCGAGTGGTACTCGCCGCAGAGCTCGGCGCACTTGCCCGAGAAGGTGCCCTCGCGCTCGGGGGTGACGTACATGTAGTTCGTCTTGCCGGGCAGCATGTCCTTCTTGTAGAGGAAGTCGATGACCCAGAAGGAGTGGATGACGTCGCGCGACTCGAGCTGGATCTCGACGGTCTTGCCGACGGGCAGGTAGAGCACCGGGATCTCGGACTCGACGAGCTCGCCGTTGTCGTCGTCGGGGTCGGCCTGACCCTGCACGCCCGCGTAGTAGACGTCTTCGTCGACGTAGTTGAAGTCCCACGCCCACTGCTTGCCGAAGACCTGGATCTTCACCTCAGGGTCGGCGTAGGGCTCTTCGATGGCGGCCTGGTCGCGCGCGGTGAAGGCGAAGAAGCCGAGCACCAGGATGAGGGGCACGATCGTGTAGAAGATCTCGATCGGCATGTTGTAGCGCAGCTGGGCCGGCAGGCCGGTCTGGCCCTTGCGACGGCGGTAGACCACGATCGCCCAGATGATGAGCGCCCAGGTGATGACACCGACGGCGAGCAGCACGATCCACGACGTGACCCAGAGGCCGATGACACGGTCGACGTTGTTGGTGGTGCCGGGCTCCGTGGGGAGCCAGCCCTGGAGCTGCTGCTGCGTGCATCCCGCCAGGACAACGGACAGTAACGCCGCGACGGGAATCGCGGCCCAGCGGAGACGTCGTTTCGAGCGCACCTGGAACCTTTCGGGAAGCTACACCTCAGTGTATTTGACCTTCTCCTAGCCTACTGTGTCGATTTCCCCGCCGTCGCCACAGCCACACGGCAGGCGGGTGTGTTAGGGCGCGAAAAAGGGCCGCTCCCGAAGGAACGGCCCTGAATCACTCGGCGTGTCGCGACTCAGTGGAACGAGTCGCCGCAGGCGCAGCTGCCCGAGGCATTGGGGTTGTCGATGGTGAACCCCTGCTTCTGGATGGTGTCTTCGAAGTCGATGGTGGCGCCCTCGAGGTAGGGCACGCTCATCTTGTCGACCACGACCTCGACGCCGTCGAAGTCGACTACGCCGTCGCCGTCGAGCATGCGCTCGTCGAAGTAGAGCTGGTAGATGAGGCCCGAGCAACCCCCCGGCTGCACGGCCACACGCAGACGCAGGTCGTCGCGACCCTCCTGCTCGAGCAGGCTCTTGACCTTGTTGCCGGCGGCCGCGGTGATGCCGACCTTGTGCGCGGGCGCCTCGACGGCCGCGGTGAGGGTTGATTCACTCATGAGCACTCCTATGCGAGAGACGGTGTGGGAAGTCTAACTCCGAAAACCGGGAGCACGGTCAGGACATTCCCGACCCGCGTTCCCGGTCACGCGCGATCGTTCAGCCTCGCCAGCAGCAGCGCCTCAGCTCCGATCGCCCGCTTGAACACCCCGAGGTGCAGCGACTCGTTCGGGCTGTGGGCCCTGGTGTGCGGGTCTTCGACCCCCGTGACGAGGATCTGCGCGGCGGGGAACTCCTCGACCAGCTGGGCGATGAACGGGATGGAGCCGCCGATGCCCGCCTCGACGGGCTCGGCGCCCCACGCGTCGCGCATGGCACCCAGCGCCTCGCCCACGGCCCACCCCGAGGTGTCGACGAGGAACGGGCTGCCGGTGTCGACGTCGTCGATGGCGACCTGCGCGCCGAAGGGCGCGTGCTCGCGCACGTGCTGCTCGAGAGCGGCCAGTGCTTCTGCCGGGTCTTGCCCGGGGGCGATGCGGACACTCACCCGGAGCGACACCGCGGGGATGAGCGTGTTGGAGGCGTTGGCGACGCTCGGCGCGTCGATACCGGTGACCGTGAGCGCCGGCTGCGACCACAGCCTGGAGAGGATGCTGCCCGTGCCGATGGGCGAGACGCCCTCGCCGAGGCCCGTCTCGGCCCGCAGCTGCTCGACCGGGTACTCCGGGGTCTCGGCCTCGCGCGAGACCAGCCCGCGCACCGCGACCGACCCGTCGTCATGATGGAAGCTGGCCGCCAGCCGCACCGCCGCCATCATGGCGTCGGGCACCGCTCCCCCGAACATGCCCGAGTGGGAGGCGTGCTCGAGCGTGCGCACCGTGAGGCGGAAGGTGACGTTGCCCCGGAGGCTCACGGTGAGCGAGGGCGTCACCTCGTTCCAGTTGTCGGAGTCGGCGACCACGATCACGTCGGCCGCGAGCTGTTCGCGGTTCTCGCGGAGGAAGTTCGCGAACGACCTGGAGCCGAACTCCTCCTCGCCCTCGATGAACACCGCCAGCCCGAGGTCGAAGTCGTCTCCGGCCACAGCGACCAGGGCCCGAATGGCGGCCACGTGCGACAGCACGCCGGCCTTGTCGTCGGCCGCGCCGCGCCCGTAGAGGCGGTCGCCCCGCACGGTCGGCTCGAAGGGCGGCGACTCCCACTCCGCGTCGTCGCCCTGGGGCTGCACGTCGTGATGGGCGTAGAGCAGCACCGTCGGCCGGCCGTTGCGCGCCGGCCGCGAGGCGAGAACGGCCGGCTGGCCCGTCTCGCCGGTGGCCGTGGTGGAGCGCAGCACCCGCACCTCGTCGAACACCCCCGTGGAGCGCACCAGCTCGGCCACCCGCTCTGCGCTGGCAGCGACGTGGGCCGGGTCGAACGCCGCCCAGGAGACGGACGGGATGCGCACCAGACCGGCGAGCTCGGCGATGGTGGACGGCAGCGCGGCCTCGACGGCGGCCAGCAGTTGCTCGTCGCGCGGGGGGAGCGCCGCTTCCTGGGAGAACGGGGAGTCGGATGGTGCGGTCATGCAGGTAATCTTAAGAGAACGACGAACGAGGAAACCGTGGCCAAGAAGAGCAGTGCACCCGAACCCGTGATCGAGACTCCTGTGGAGGAGCAGACGATCGGCAAGGGCCACGCCACCCCCACCCGCAAGGAGCGCGAGGCGGCGAACAAGCGCCCGCTCGTGCCCACCGACCGCAAGCAGGCCTCCCGCGAGGCCCGCGAGAAGCAGATGGTGCTACGCGACAAGGCTCGCGTGGGCATGGCCAACGGCGAGGAGAAGTACCTCCCCGTGCGCGACAAAGGCGCTCAGCGCCGCTACGTGCGCGACTACGTCGATGCGCGATTCAACCTCGGCGAGTTCCTCATCCCGGCGATGTTCGTGGTCATCCTGCTCACGCTGGTGCCCGCTCCCGAGATCCAGGCGGGCGTCATGCTCGGCCTCTACGCCTTCGTGGTGCTCGTCATCGCCGACTCGATCTTCCTGGGTTTCCGCCTCATGAAGAAGCTGCGCGAGAAGTTCGGCGCCGACAAGGTGGAGCGCGGCGTGCGCTGGTACGCCACCATGCGCGCCCTGCAATTCCGCCGGCTCCGCCTCCCGAAGCCTCAGGTCAAGCGCGGTCAGTACCCGAGCTGAGCGCCTGCGGCCGCACCGACGCCCGCCGGGCGAGGGTCACCGGCGACGGATGCGCGCCAGGCCCCGGTTGATCCCCCGCGCCCACAGCGGCCCGCGGTAGAGGAACGCCGTGTACCCCTGCACAAGCGTCGCGCCCGCTCGCAGTCTCTCGTCGACGTCGGCGGCGGTGTCGACCCCGCCCACCGAGATCACGCAGAGCGACTCCGGCACCACGCCCCGGATGATCCGCAGCACCTCGAGCGCCCGGGCCGCGAGGGGCGCACCTGAGAGCCCCCCGGCTCCCGCAGCCTCGACGACGGCGGGATCGGTCGTGAGACCCGAGCGCGAGATGGTCGTGTTGGTGGCGATGATGCCGTCGAGCCCGAGCTCGACCGCGAGCGTGGAGATCTTCACGACCTCGTCGTCGCTGAGGTCGGGAGCGATCTTCACGAGCAGCGGGGTGCGGCCGGCCTCGGCCTTGACGGCCGAGAGCAGCGGCGCGAGCTTGTCCAGCTCCTGCAGCCCGCGCAGCCCCGGCGTGTTGGGTGAACTCACGTTCACCACGAGGTAGTCGGCCATCGGGGCGAGCGCGCGGGCGCTCTGCAGGTAGTCGCCCACCGCGTCGTCGACGTCGACGACCCGGCTCTTGCCGATGTTCACCCCCACCACGGGCCCGGCGCCGCGGCTCGAGCGCACGCGGGCGAGCCTCAGCGAGGCCTCGGCCGCTCCCCCGTTGTTGAACCCCATCCGATTGATGACGGCGCGGTCGGGCACGAGCCGGAACAGGCGCGGCCGGGGGTTGCCCGGCTGTGCGCGTGCCGTGATGGTGCCCACCTCGACGTGCCCGAAACCGAGCGCGCAGAGCCCCTTGATGCCTTTGGCGTCTTTGTCGAACCCGGCCGCCACCCCGAACGGCGTGCGGAAGGTGAGCCCGAGCGCCTGCACCGACAGGTCGGTGGCCGGATGCGTGAACCGCGCCACGAGGCGGTCGAGCTTCAGCGCGGGGATGGCCTGGATGACGAGGAAGGCGAGGTGGTGCGCTTGCTCCGGGTCGAGGCGGGTGAGGACATGCCGGAAGAGGAATGGATACACGGCGGGCTACTCGGCCGACCCCGCCGGCGAGCCGGCCACCCCGGCCGACGCGGCATCCGCATCCTTCACCCTGGCCTCGTGCTCCACCCTCAACAGCGTGATGGCGGCCTCGAAGTCGTCGAGCGAGTCGAAGCCCTGGTAGACGCTCGCGAAGCGGAGGTACGCCACTTCGTCGAGCTCGCGGAGCGGCTGCAGGATGGCGAGGCCGATGTCGTTGGCCTCGATCTGCGCGGCGCCCGAGAGCCTCACCGTCTCCTCGACTCGCTGGGCGAGCACGGCCAGGTCGCTGTCGGTGACCGGACGGCCCTGGCATGCCTTGCGCACGCCGCTCACGATCTTCTCGCGGCTGAACGGCTCGACCACGCCGGAGCGCTTGATGACGTTGAGCGACGCGGTCTCGGTGGTGCTGAACCGCCGCCCGCAGTCGGGGCACTGACGGCGCCGGCGGATGGCGAGACCGTCGTCGGTGGTGCGGGAGTCGACGACGCGGGAGTCGGGGTAGCGGCAGTAGGGGCAGAACATGGCGCCTCCAGGCTACCGGTTCCACCGCCCGGTCAGGGTTGCACGATCGGGAACCAGAGCGGGAACTCGTCGAAGGCGCCGAACAGCCTGCGCACCACACCGAGATCACCCTCGATGTCGATACCGCCCTGCACGTCGTCGAACGGGCGGCCGCTGAAGAGGGCTTCGGCGAGCACCGCCTTGGTCGAGGAGGCGCGCGCGTCCGCTGCCGGCCCCTCGCCAGGACCCGTCACCCGCGAATACACCAGCACGCCGTTGCGCACCTCGAGCAGGAACACGGCCGGCCCGGCGGCATCGTCGGTGACGGTCCACTCGATCACCGCGGACACCCCCGCCACCTTGACGGCGTCGAGCTTGATGCCCGCGAAGTCGAGCAGCATCTCCGGGGTCATCGCGGCGAACACGTCGGGCGTGGCGAGCTCGATCCGGCCGAGGTCGGTGACGCCGTTCCGCAACTCGAGCGCGCCCATGAGGTACTCGTTGCGCCAGGTCGCGTTCTCGGCCTGGTAGCCGAGCTGCTCGAGCGCGTCGGCCTGCAGCAGCGCCGCCCCGCGATGGCCGGGATCGGCGAACACCACGTGGGTGAGCACCTCGGCGACCCAGCGGTACTCCCCCGCGTCGAAGGCGGCCTGGGCCTTCTCCACGACGGCGTCCGCACCGCCCATGAACTCGACGTAGCGGCTCCCCGCCTGCTCGGGCGGGAGCGGGTGAAGGTGGGCGGGATGCGAGTCGTACCAGCCGAGGTAGCGCTGATAGACGGCCTTGGCGTTGTGGTTGAGCGACCCGTAGTAGCCGTGGCTGTACCATTCCCGCTCGAGACCCTCGGGCAGCGCGATGCGCTCCGCGATCTCGGTCATGGTGTAGCCGAGGTTCGCGAGCCGGAGCGACTCGTCGTGGATGAACTTGTAGAGGTCGCGCTGGTTCTCGAGGTACTCGCGCACGTCGTCGCGACCCCAGCGCGGCCAGCCGTGCTGCGCAACGACGGTGTCGGTGCCGGCCGAGAACAGCCGTACCGTCTCGTCGAGCGTCTTCCACCAGGTCGCCGCATCGCGCACCTGGGCACCGCGCAGGGTGTAGAGGTTGTGCATCAGGTGGTTGACGTCCTCCGCCGCATCGAGCAGGCGGAGCGCCGGGAAGTGGATGAGGAACTCCGCCGGTGCCTCGGTGCCCGGGGCCATCTGGAACACCATCTCGACGCCGTCGACCGTGCGGGTCTCCCCCGTGCGCTCGATGAGGTCGGTGGGAGGCACGATGGTGGCGTAGCCCCCGTTCGAGAGGGCGTTCGCGAGCCCGGCGTTCACGTGCCCGCGCACGCCGGGCCGCAACAGCGGGCCGTACATGTAGAGGGCGCGCCGGGTCATCGCGGTGCCCGCGTACACCGTCTCGGCGGCGGCCTCGTAGAGGAATCCGCTCGGTGCGATCACCTCCACGGGCTCGGTCTGCCCCTCCACGATGGCGCGCGAGCCACCGTAGTGGTCAGGGTGGCTGTGCGTGTACACGATCGCCTTCACCACCCGGTCGCCGCGGTGGGCACGGTAGAGCGCGAGCGCGGCGGCGGCGGTCTCGGTGAAGGTGAGCGGGTCGATCACGATCACGCCCGCGTCGCCCTCCACGAAGGTGACGTTGGCGAGATCGAGTCCGCGCACCTGGTAGACCCCCGGCTGCACCTCGAACAGGCCGTGGTGGGCGTTGACCTGGGCGTGCCGCCAGAGACTCGGATGCACGGTGTCGGGAGCGTCGTCGGTCTCGATCACGAAGTCATGGCTCGAGGCGTCGTAGACGACCCGGCCGTCCGCCGCCCTCACGATCGGGTCGTCGAGCGTGCCCACGAATCCGCGCGCGGCGTCGTGGTAATCGCGCCGGTCGCCGAACGGCAGCGTCTCGCGCGCCGCGGCGTTGGCCGCCCGGGTGTGCTCGGTGGCCGGCTTAGGCTCGAGTCGTTCGTCATCCGTGCGCGCCATCGCACACTCCCCTCAGCTCGACTCCCACGCTAGCGCCGGTGCGGACGGCGCCACAACGGTCAGGCAGTGGTGTGAGCGGCCCAGGCCCGGGTGACGAGGGCCTCGAGCACGGTGCGGTCGACGGCGTCGAGGCGCGTGATGTAGAGGCAGGCCTTGCCGGTGGTGTGGGGGCCGAGACTGAGCAGGAGTGGGTCGGGCTCCGTGGCGTAGCCGTCGTGCACGCCGTAGAGGGTGAGCGCGCCCCGACGGGGTGAGAAACCCACGACGAACATCTCGTGGGCGCCCGAGGTGTTCGTGTACTCCGCCCGCCCGAAACCGACCATCGTCGGACCCCACATCGTGCCAGGCTCCCCCGTCACCGCCTCGAACAGCTCGCGGAGCACGTGACCCTCGGCGCTCCGTCTGGCCGGCTCGACCGCGTCGAGGAAGGCCGTCACGTCGGCACCGGTGGGGCGGGTCTTGATCTCGGCCATGCCGGGAGCCTAGCCCGAGGGCGCGGGCGACGGCGAGGGTGTGGGCGTCGGCGACTGCGGCGGACTCGTCCCGAGGTCGACGAGGTCCCAGTGCTTCACGAACAGGGGGAACTTCGCCGCGATCGTGAACAGCTCCAGATCGGCGAGGCTCCACGAGAAGATCTTCACCTGCAGTCGCCCGCCGAAGGTCACGACGAGACCGAACGAGAGGTCGAGCCCCACCACCGAGCCCACGTTGCTCACCGAGCCACTCAGCGCGGCCATGCCGGAGAGGGCGAACTCGGGGCCGGCGACCCCGTAGATCTTCGAGGTGACCGTCACCTCGGGGCCCACCGAGAAGTCGCCGGAGAGCTTGAACTCCACGTCGTCGAGCTTCTGGGGCAGCAGCGGCGTGGTGGTGATGGCGGGCGCCTTCGACAGCGATCGCGTGCCCGCCTCGGTGGAGTAGGTGAAGCCCGACACGTCGACGCGGGTGAAACCGATCGACGGCAACGATGCGGCGGCCTGCCACGCCATCGCGATCTTCACCGCCACCCCGACCTCGTTCGTGATGACCACCGGAACAGGTCCGACCGGCACCGTGAACGTGGGCAGGGTGAAGCCCGCGATCTTGTTCCGGATGGCGTGCTCGAGGGTGGAGGAGATGAAGATCTTGGCGCTGGCCGTCACCTTCACCTTCGTCTCGATCTTCATGGTCAGCTCGTCGACCACCACGTGCACGGCGAACCACGAGTAGGTGAGGTGCGTGCGCAGCGTGAAGGTGAGCTCGAAGCCGACCTGCGCGGTGGCCGAGAGCACGAGGCCGGTCTCATTGACGCGCGTCATCTCGCGGAACTGGGTGTCGAGCAGCTTCTGCGGGTCGCTGGATGCGGCCGTCAGGTCGGTGAGCCGGGGCGACTTGGTCTCGCGGTCGTAGGTGGCCTTGAGGTTGACGCTCGAGCGCATCGAGAGGCCGAAGTCGCTGGGGCCGACGTCGTCGGGGTCGGGCTCGGCGGCCGCAGCCGACGCGGCGAACGCGGCCACGGCGTCTCCGGCGCCGGCCGGGTCGGCCACGTGCCCGTAGTCGTCGGGGTCCTCCACGCCCGGCGCGTCGTAGGCCGGATCGCTGAGCGGCTCGGACGGCTGCTCGGCGAAGTCGGCGAGGTCGACCTCGTCGCCCTCGAGCACCTCGGCCGCGCTGTATCCTTCGTCAACGACCTCGTCGACCGGCGTCGACTCCGCATCCGGAGCCGGCGTGTCGTCGACCACGACCCCCGCGGGGTCGTCGGGCTGCACGGCCACGCTCGTGTCGACCTGCAGGAAGACCTGGTCGATCTTCGCGGGCACGGTCGCGACCCGCCACCGTGACCCGACTCGGTCGACGGCGGTGACCTCGACGAACACGCCCTCGGGCGCACCCTCGGTGGTGCCCGAGACGATGACATCTCCCGGTGAGACACCGGGATCCGCGTCGAACCACGCCTCTTCCTCGGTGGACTCCGCGACCTCCGGCCCCTCGGTCACCTGGAGAACGCCCGCCTGCGGCGTCAGCAGCCCCGACGAGCCGCCTCCGGCGACCGTGACGTCGGGGGCGATGACGGTGTCGTCGGCGTCGACCGCCTGCACGGCGAGCAGCACGTCGTCGGAGTCGCTCTCCCCCGCGCGGTCGAACACGGTGGCGGTGTAGCGGTGATCGCCGTCGCGAGGGGCCGACACCCGGTACGACCAGGTGAGCCGTTCGTCCTCGCCCACGGTGAGGTCGGCCGTGCCGATGAGGCCGTCGGGGCCGGAGACCTCCACCCGGTCGACACTGGCTCCCTGCGGGTCGACGACGCCGGAGAGCTCGACCGAGCCGTGCATCCCGAGATCGACCGTGTCGTGGTCGTCGTGCGAGTCGAGCGTGATGGCGGGGAGGTCGCCGGATGCGCGGGCCGGCGCGGCGCCGAGGATGTCACCCAGCGGGGCCACGGTGGCGGCCCCCGCTCCCCGGCGGAGCTCGAGCGCGGCGGTCCCCGCTGCCACGGCACCGTCGCCCTGCGCGACGGGTGCCACGACGAGCTGAGGCTGCGCTCCGCCGTCGCCGTCGACCACCACGCCGCGTGCCCGGCCCTCGTACGGGGCGCCGAGCTGCATCAGGGTCGTCTCCCCCGCGCCGGTCGCCGACACCAGCGCCACGCTGTAGGCCGCGTCGTCGACCTGGGCGAGCTGAACCTCGGCCGACGAGTCGTGCGCACCGCCGAGTGTGAGGCTGACGGGTGCGGTATCGGCGGCGGGCACGTACCCCCCTGCCACGTTGGCCCGCGCCGTGTCGTCAGCGGCGTCGGCCACCCACCCGCGCACGTCGAGGCGCAGAGAGGCCTCGCCGGCCGTGAGGTGGGCGAAGGTGCGGCCGTCGCCGTCGGGCGTGATGATCGTGGTGACCGAGGTGGTGCCGGCGGCGAGCGGGATGCTCTGGGCGTCGAGCACGAGAGTGGTCGCCGTCGGCGTGGTCACGGTCGCGGTGGCGTAGACGGCCCGCACGTCGTCGGCCGGCACTCCGCCGTCGCCGACCAACCCGATGGCGACGGGCTCGCTACCGAGGGTGGTGGCCGCCAGACCGTGGGCGGTGTCGGCCCTCGTCACCGGGTTCGGCAGTGCCGTCGTGGCTCCGGGAGCCGGAGCCACGACGCCCGCGTTGCCCTCGGTGCCGCCCGTCGTGACCGGGAACACCGCGAGCACCTCCGCCCGCAGCTGCACCTCGGCCGAGGCGTGCACGCCGACGCGGCCCGCCGCCACCGGCAGCAGCACCGCCGTCGACGACGAGCGCCCCGCCGCGGTGCTCAGCACGGGGGCGGCACCGCTCTCGGTGTCGGCCCCCGCCCACACCACGACGTCGGTGGCGGGCGAGAGCACGGAGAGGCGCACGAGCGCGGCGCCGTCGGCCGTGTCCAGCCCTGTGCCGACCAGGGATCGCGAGAGATCGAGGGTGGCATCGGGCGAGGTGCCGAGGGCCGACCCGAAGCCGATCTCGGAATCGACGGCGGGCACCGAACCGTCGGGCACCGAGAAGGGTGTCGACTCGGGCACGGCGGTGAGGGCCACCATCCCGCTCCCGGTGCCGAAGGCCGCGGCTGCGGCGGCACCTCCCGACAGCAGAGCGGCACCGGCCACGAGAGCCGCGGCGGTCACGACGCTGACTGCGGCGCGCACGGCGCGCACGGTGTTCTGACGGCGGCCGGTCATCGCGCACCCCCGCGACGACGGCGCACGAGGACGACTGCCACCCCGCCGGCCACCAGCAGCACCGCGGCGATCGCCCACGGCGCCGCCGCGAGACCGGTCGCCCCGAGGACGCTCGACCCGCCGTCAGGGGCCGTCGACACCTCTGTGGACGGGGCGGAGCCGGAACCGGGGTCGGACCCTTCGCCCGGCTGTCCCGTCGGAGCGGGCTCCGGAGCGCCGGGAGACGAAGGGGTGCCGGGAGACGAGGGCTCGGCCTCGAGATCGAGCCGCTCGTCGTGGGCCGCGACGACGGTCCCGGCCGCGTCGAAGCCGGTCACCGCCAGATCGGGCCGGATGCCCGCGGTGTCACCCAGCAGCCGCACGCGCACCCGCAGCGCCTCCGACCCGTCGGTCTCGATCTCGCCGTGCAGCCCGAACGTGGTCGGCGTGACCGCGAGCACCAGCCAGTCGTCGTCGTTCGTCGCCGTCTCGATCGAGACGTCGTCGGCCGACAGGCCGGCCTGCTCCAGTTCCACCCAGGCGGACTCGGCCGTGCCCGGCAACTCGAGGGAGACGACCGTCTCCGGCACCGGAAGGGAGGACCCTGCCGCCGTCGCGGCCGTCGCGGCCGTCGCCGGCACGAGCGCCGCCGTCAGCGCCGCCCAGCCCGTGACCACCGCGACCCCGACCCGGCGCATCCTGGTCGCCCGGTTTCCGTGTTCCCTCATCCGATCCCCCCGCACTCGAACCGATCCCTCCACGTGCATCCCTCTCACCCGCATCAGACCGCGCTCCACCCCGCCGCGGTCGCGGCGCTCCCCCGTGCGCACCCCGCGTCAGCTGTCGCCGGAGCGGAATCGCGCCGTCACGGCGTCGCCGTGGGCGGGCAGGTTCTCGGCGTCGGCGAGAGCCACGATGCGGTCGGCCACCTCGCGCAGTGCACCTCGGTCGTAGCGGATGAGCTGCTGCGGGCGGAGGAACGTGTAGGCGCCGAGCCCCGACGAGAAGCGGGACTGACCGCCGGTCGGGAGCACGTGGTTCGAGCCCGCCAGGTAGTCGCCGAGACTCACCGGCGAATAGGCGCCGACGAAGATCGCGCCCGCGTTGTGGATGCCGGCGAGCGTGGCGTCGGGATCGGCGGTCTGCAGCTCGAGGTGCTCGGGGCCGTAGGCGTTGCTGAAGGCACAGGCCGCCTCGATGGAGTCGACGAGCACGATCGCCGACTGCGGCCCGTCGAGGGCGACGGCCACACGCTCGGCGTGCGTCGTGGTGGCCGCCGCGCCGGCGAGCTCGCGCTGCACGGCCTCGGCGAGCTCCACGGAGTCGGTGACGAGCACGGCGGCAGCCAGTTCGTCGTGCTCGGCCTGGCTCACCAGGTCGGCGGCGACGAACGCCGCATCGGCCGAAGCGTCGGCCACGATGAGGATCTCGGTGGGGCCCGCCTCGGAGTCGATGCCCACGAGGCCGCGCACGACCCGCTTGGCCGCGGCCACGAACACGTTGCCCGGGCCGGTGATGACCTCCACCGGCTCGAGACCGATCTCGGCCACACCGTGCGCCAGCGCTCCGATGGCTCCTGCGCCGCCCACGGCGTACACCTCGGTGACGCCGAGCAGCGCCGCGGCACCGAGCACGGTCGGGTGCACCCGTCCGCCGAACTCCTTCTGCGGGGGCGAGGCGATGGCGAGCGAGCCCACCCCGGCCAGCTGGGCAGGCACCACGTTCATCACCACGCTCGACGGGTACACCGCCTTACCGCCGGGCACATAGAGGCCGACACGCTCGACCGGGTGCCAGCGCTGCTCCACCACCGCACCGTCGGCGAGGGTGGTGACGCGCGCATCCGGGATCTGCGCCGCGGTGGCCTGCCGCACACGGGAGATGGTCTCCTCGAGCGCGGCGCGCACGGCGGGGTCGAGCCCTGCGAGGGCCTCGTCGAGGTGCTGCTGAGGTACCCGCACGTGCTCCGGGGCGCCCCCGTCGAACCGCTCGGCCTGGCTGCGCAGAGCGGCGAGACCGTCGACACGCACCGCCTCGACCAGGGCGGCGGCGGCCTCGGCCGCGACCGTGACATCGGTGTCGGCACGGGGCACGACGGTGGCGAGCTCGGCTCGGGACGGGGTCTGACCGCGCAGGTCGATGGTCTGGATCATCTCCCGACCAGCCTAGCGAGCGGATGCGCTCGGCCGCGTCGCGTCGTCGGCGGCCCGCCCATCGACAAGATCGTGCATCCGCGACAGGATCGGAGCATGCCGCACCTTCCCGGACACGACGCCCACCGCATCGCCCCGTTCTCGCCGAACGAGGACGACGACTTCGAGATCCGCACCGTGCTGGGTCACGCCGTGGAGGGCTCCTCCGAGCCCGGTGAGGTGCTCGCGGCGGTGGCCGGCATCGGCAAGGGCGACCACGAGGCGTGGTTCACCGCGTGGGACCGGCTCGGCGACCGCGTCGCGGCCATCGCGGACGCCGCTGCCGTGGCCGGCCACCGGGCGAGCGCCTCCGGGGCGTACCTGCGGGCGAGCACCTACTACGGGGTGGCGGTCAACGCCGTGAGCGCCCTGCCCGACTCGAGCGCGCTGGCGCCCACCTTCGCGAAGCAGAAGGATGCGTGGGAGGCGTTCGTGAACCACGCGCCCGTGCCGGTGGAGCGGGTCGCCATCCCCCTCGAGTCCGACTCGATGCCGGGATACCTGTTCCGGCCGGCCGAGCCGACGGGAGCGGCGCTGGTGGCCGTCAACGGGAGCGACGGGTCGCTCGGCGGGCTCTGGGCGAGCTGTGTGGCGGCCGGCCTCCGCCGCGGCTACACGGTGCTCGTGTTCGACGGGCCCGGCCAGCAGTCGCAGCTGTTCGAGCGCGGCGTCCCTTTCCGCCCCGACTGGGAGAACGTGCTCACCCCCGTCTACGACTTCGTGGCCGCCCAGGCCGGAGTCGACGCGGCGCGCGTAGGGCTCTACGGCATCAGCCAGGGTGGCTACTGGGTCGCCCGGGCGCTCGCCTACGAGCACCGATTCGCCGCGGCCGTCACCGACCCGGGCGTGGTCGACGTGTCGACGTCGTGGACGGCGCACCTGCCGCACTCGCTCACGAAGCTGCTCGACGCCGGCGACACCGAGAAGTTCGACAAGGAGATGGCCTTCGGCCTCAAGCTCTCCCCCGCCACGGCGCGCACCTGGCAGTTCCGGGCGCGACCGTACGGCAGCGGCGGCGTCGCGCTCGGCTACGCCGAGACCCTGGAGCAGGTGCGGCGGTACACGATGGCCGACGTGGCCGACCGCATCACCACCCCGCTGTTCATCACCGACCCCGAGGGTGAGCAGTTCTGGCCCGGCCAGTCTGCCCGGCTGGCCGAGCTCACCGCATCCGTGTCGACCCTCCAGCCGTTCACGGCCGAGGAGGGCGCTGCCGGGCACTGCCAGCCGCTGGCGCGCACCCTCACCGCTCAGCGCATGTACGACTGGCTCGACGCCCGCCTCACGACGACGTGAGGCTCCGCCCCGCGGCCACGACCGCCTCGCTCGACGGGCGCGGCACCCACCCCAGGAGCGTGCGGGCGCGCCCGCTCGACATCCGCCGCGCGTAACCGAGGTCGGGCACGATGGCGCGCATCTCGGGCGACACCACGGCCGAGGCCCGCACCACGGCGCTCGGCAACGACCGCGTCGGCACCTTCGCGGCGGCGGCGCCGAGGGCTTCACGGAGCAGGGCGCCGATCTCCTTCATGGGCATGGCCGGGTCGCTCGCGAGCAGGAACCGGCGGCCCGCCGCCTCCGGCCGGATGAGGGCCAGGATGTGCGCCGCGGCCACGTCGCGCACGTCGACGATCGGGAACCACAGGTCGGGATAGGCCGGCACGGCTCCGGCGAGCAGGCGCTGCACGATGTGGTTCGCGCCCGAGACCGTGCCGCCCAGCACCGGGCCCATCACGGCCACCGGCAGCACCGTCGCCAGCTCGAAGCCGTCGCCCGCCTCGGCGGCGAACTCCCACGCGGCCCTCTCGGCGAGCGTCTTGCTGCGCCCGTAGGCGTCGACACCCGGGCCGTCGAGCACGGTCCAGTCGTCCTCGGTGAAGACGTGGTCGTCGTGAGGGTGCCCCCAGCCCACCGCGTGGAAGGCCGAGGTGAGCACCACTCGCCGCACACCGGCCGCACGCGCCGCACGCAACACCCGGAGCGCGCCGTCGCGGGCGGGCACGATCAGCTCGTCCTCGTCGTCGACCGGTCCGGGATGCACGGGCGACGCCACGTGCAGTACGCCGTCGACTCCCTCCAGCGCCGCGCCCCAGCCGTCGTCGGAGAAGAGGTCGGCGGCGGCGAACTCGAGCCGCGCCAGCTGCTCGGGCCCGGCGCCGGCGGCGGCCAGCGCAGTGCGGACGGCGTCCACCCGTCCGAGGTCGCGCACCGTGGTGCGCACGCGGTCACCGCGCTGGAGAAGCTGAAGGATGCAATGGCCGGCGATGAAGCCGGAGCCGCCGGTGACGAGGATGCGAGAGTCGTGGATGCGAGAGTCGTGGATGCGCGTGTCAGTGGAATGGGTCATGGTGTCCTCCCGTGGTGATGGCCGGATGCGACACCAGCTTCGGCCGGCGCGGCTCCCGCGACCATCCGTCTCGTTGTCGTAGGACTCGCAGACCCAGGACGGATGACGCCCGCCGGAGCACACTGGAACCATGGAGAGCACCGAATTCGGCCGCGCGGTACGTCGCTGGCGCGACCGGCTCGCACCCGCGTCCGTCGGACTGCCCGACGGCGGCCGGCGCCGGGCCACGGGACTCCGGCGGGAGGAGCTAGCCGCGCTCACCGGCATCTCGGCCGACTACCTCACCCGGCTCGAACAGGGCCGAGCCGTCTCCCCCTCGTCGCAGGTGGTCGAGGCACTCGCCCGCGCACTGCGCCTCGGCGACCACGACCGGGCGCTCCTGTTCCAGTTGGCCGGGCTGGTACCGCCCGGCCCCGAGCTGGTGCCGAGGCGCATCCCGCCCAGCGTGCAGAGACTGCTCGACCGCTTCGACGGCACGCCGGTGGCGGTCTTCGACGCGGCCCTCACCCTGGTCGACGCCAATCGTCCGTACGAGCTGCTGCTCGGCGTCGACCGCCAGGCCCGTGGCCTCGAGCGCAACGCGGTGTGGCGCAACCTCATGGGGCCGGGCACCCGCGTAGTGATGACCGACGAGGAGCGCGACTCGTTCCACGCCTCCCAGGTCGCCCAGCTGCGCTGGGCCGTCACCCGCTACCCCGCCGACCGCGAGCTGGGCCGGCTCGTCCGCGAGCTCACGGCGGCCAGCACGAGGTTCGCGCGCCTGTGGAACACCGTCGAGATCGCCGACGCGACAGAACCCGGTCGCTCGAAGCTGATCGACCATCCCACGGTCGGGCGCATCCGGCTCGACTGCGACACCCTCGTGGTGACGGCCGACGACCTGCGCATCCTCGTCTACACCGCCGAGCCCGGCACCCGCGACTCCGACCTCCTCGCCCTCGCCCTCGTCGTCGGCACCCAGTCCCTCGTCGACTGACCCGAGCGGCTTACCGCCGATAGGGTGAGGTGACCGGTTGGCGGGTGAGGGACGGGGGACGGATGAGCGACGAGAGCGGCACGACGGCAAGCGGCGGTGCGACGACGAGGGCGGTCGAGTCGCCGTGGCGGCGGTTCTGGAACCGCGGCGGGTGGTGGAAGGCGCTGCTCGTGGTCGGCGTCTACTGGGTGCTCTACCAGCTCGCGGGGCTCGCCATCGGTGCGCTCTTCGGCCACCTGGTCGACAAGCAGAACCTCTTCGCCAACGGGCTGAGCGTGATCGTGGGGCTGGCCGCGCCCATCTTCGTGGGCGGCGTGCTGCTCGTGGTGTTCGCACTCTCGCTTGGCTGGCTGAAGCAGCTGTTCGGCCGGCAGCCCATCCGCGGTTCCTGGTGGATGTGGATCGGCGTCGCGGTGGTGCTGCTGTTCAACGTGCTGCGCTTCGCCAGCGCCGACTACGGGGCGTGGGATGCGGGGGCCGTCATCGCCGTGCTGCTCGCCGGGCTCTGCGTCGGCTTCGCCGAAGAGGTGCTCACCAGGGGTTTCGCCGTCAACCTGCTGCGTCGCGGCGGCTACGGCGAACGCTCCGTGATGCTGCTGTCGTCGCTGCTGTTCGCCGCGCTGCACTCGGGCAACCTCCTCTCGGGCAACAGCGTGGTGACCGTCGCCTTCACAGTCGTCTACACCTTCCTCTTCGGCGTGACCATGTACGTGGCACTGCGGGTGACCGGCAACCTCATCTGGCCCGTGCTGCTGCACGCCAGCACCGACCCGAGTCTGTTCCTGCTCACCGGGGGCGTCGACGCCACGAACTCGGCGATGCATCCCGGGCCCCTCGCCCCGATCGCCGGGCTGGCCAACTACGCCGTCATGATCTTCGGCATCCTCGCCATCATCTTCGTGCGCGGCCGCATCGACCGCACGGCGGCGTTCGGGATGGAGCCGCGGTCACCGCTCGCCTGAGCGCCTCGCCTCGAAGAGCGCCGACTCGAAGGCCTCGTCGGGGTCGTCGAGCAGGCGCAGGACGGTGGCGGCGAGCACGCGCGTCTCGCCCCGGGAGGACTCCCTCGCCTCCTCCAGCGGAGCACGGGCCGCCTCACCGAGCGCGGCCAGAGCACGCGCGAGGCTCCGCTGCACCTCGTCGCCGTGGCCCTCCCGTGCGAGTTCTCGCACGAGCTCGGCGGCCAGCTGCGGCTCGCCGCCCTCCGGCACCAGCACCACCGCCGCCCGCCAGGCGGCCCGTGCCACCTCGTCGTCGCCGTCGTGCAGCAGGTCGGACGTGATGGCGGGCCAGGCCGACGGGTCGCCGATCTTCGACAGGGTGTGCAGCGACTGGCTGCGAGCCAGCGACCGCTCGCCGACCGCATCCGCCGGCCCGCCCACAGCGCCCAGCTCGGCGATCAGTCGCGGCACGGTCAGCGACGGGGGATGCCGCACCAGGGCCCAGGTGAGCATCTCCCGCACGAAGAAATCGGGCTCCACCGCCGACCGCGCCACCAGCACCTCGACGTAGTCGCCCTGCGGACGCGTTCCAGCCGCCAGCGCCGCCTGCAAGCGAGCCGACGCGTCTTCGCTCAGGAGCGCCCGCCGCAACCTGTCCGCAGCCCCAGCCGTCACGGTCGAGCCACCGTCCCTCACACCTCACTCCGTCCGGTAACCCTGCAGCACCTCGGTGAATCGCCGCTCGTCGCGCCGATCTCGCTCCGTCAGAACGAGCGCGGATGCTCCCACCGGCCGGGCGAAGGCACCGCGGCACGGCACCACCACCACAGTACGGAGCCCCCGCCTCCACGCCGGCACGAGCGCGTCGAGAGACCGACGCTCGGGGGTGTCGTCGAGGGAGAGCGGCCTGCGGAGCCCGAGCACCGTCCGTTCCCGCTCCTGCCAGCGCAGGAAGGACGCGGTGAGCGCCCGGGGGCCGAAGCGGTCGAGCCACCGCGGCCCGGTGAGTCGAGCGATCAGACGAGCCCGCTCCGCAGAGGCATCGACGGTTCGCGGGAGCAGGGCAGCCGCTTCTTGATCGAACTCCTTCCCCGCGAAGGCGAGGGCGGATCGCCACAGCAGAGGCCACCCACGAGTCCACGAAGCGCGCTCCTCGACCGTCACCGCCGTCCGCTCCTCGAGTTCCGGGGTGCGGTCCAGCAGCGGCGGCAGATCTCCGCCCTCGGGGCTCAGCTGCCAGGCCTCCCGCACCCAGAGCAGCTCGAGCAGGGCATGCGGGGAGTCCTCCACCGCGATGACCATCTCGTGCGGCCACGATTCGCCGGGGATCGGCGCCGCCGCGCGCATCAGGCCAGGCAGTTGGGGCCGAGGAGCGACTTGAGCTCGCCGAACAGATCGGCCGTGACCGACACCTGGAACGGCACCTCGAACACGCGCACGTTGTCGCGCTTCACGAGCCGCAACCGCACCTCGGTGTCGCCGGAGTGCCGGATGAGAACGTCGTTGAGCGCCTGCACCGTGTCGGTGGTGGCCCTCGTCTCCGCGAGCGAGATGTGCAGCGGACCCGAAGCCCCACCGGCCGTGCCGAGCGCGGGCTGGAACATGCTGAACGCGTGCAGGTTCATGCCGTCGTCGCGCAGCGACACCCGCCCGCGCACCACCACGATCGAATCGTTCGAGAGCGCCGGCCCGAACTCCTGGTAGGTCTTGCCCATGAACATCGCGGTGATCTCGCCCGCGAAGTCCTCGACGGTGATCATGCCGTACTGGTTGCCCGAGTTCTTCGCCGTGCGGTGCTGCACGCTCGTGATGAGTCCCGCCACCGTGACCTGGTCGCCGTCGTTGACATGGTCGGACTCGAGCAGGTCGAGGATGCTCGTGGAGGCGTGTTTGGCCAGCTCCACCTCGAGCCCCGCGAGCGGGTGGTCGCTCACGTAGAGCCCCAGCATGTCGCGCTCGAACGCGAGCTTGTCGCGCTTGGCCCACTCGGGGCGCACCGGGATGTCGTGCACCGCCTCGGGCGCATCCCACAGCGAGTCGAAGTCGAAGCCCACCTGGCCGTTGGCCTCGTTGCGCTTCTCGCTCACCGCGTTGTCGATCATCGCCTCGTGCACCTCCATGAGCGCACGCCGGGTGGCCCCGAGCGAGTCGAAGGCTCCGGCCTTGATGAGCGACTCGATGGTGCGCTTGTTCGTGGCGCCGAGCGGGATCTTCTTGAGGAAGTCGCCGAAGGAGGTGAACGCCCCCTTCTCCTCGCGGGCGCCGCGGATGAGCTCGACCACGTTCATCCCGACGTTGCGCACCGCGCCGAGACCGAAGCGGATGTCGGCGCCGACGGCGGTGAAGAAGCCGATCGACTCGTTCACATCCGGCGGCAGCACCTTGATGCCCATGCGGCGGCACTCGTTGAGGTACATCGCCATCTTGTCCTTCGAGTCGCCGACACTCGTGAGGAGCGCCGCCATGTACTCGGCCGGGTAGTGCGCCTTGAGGTACGCGGTCCAGTACGAGATGACGCCGTAGGCGGCCGAATGCGCCTTGTTGAAGGCGTAGTCGGAGAACGGGAGCAGGATGTCCCACAGTGTCTTCACCGCGGCCTCGGAGTAGCCGTTGGCGTGCATGCCCGCGCTGAAGCCCTCGTACTGCTTGTCGAGCTCGCTCTTCTTCTTCTTGCCCATCGCGCGGCGCAGCAGGTCGGCCTGGGCGAGCGTGAAGCCGGCCAGCTTCTGCGCGATCGACATGACCTGCTCTTGGTAGACGATGAGGCCGTAGGTGCCGCCGAGCACCTCGGCGAGCGGCTCGGCCAGTTCGGGGTGGATGGGCGTGATGGGCTGGATCTTGTTCTTGCGCAGCGCGTAGTTGGTGTGCGAGTCCGCACCCATCGGGCCCGGCCGGTAGAGCGCGAGCACGGCCGAGATGTCTTCGAAGTTGTCGGGCTTCATGAGGCGCAGGAGGCCGCGCATGGGCCCGCCGTCGAGCTGGAACACACCCAGCGTGTCGCCGCGCGCGAGCAGCTCGTAACTCGGTGCGTCGTCGAGCTCGAGGTCTTCGAGCACCAGGTCTTGCTGCCGGTTGGCCCGGATGTTGTCGAGCGCGTCGTCGATGATGGTGAGGTTGCGCAGCCCCAGGAAGTCCATCTTGATGAGACCGAGCGACTCGGCCGCCGGGTAGTCGAACTGCGTGACGATCTGGCCGTCCTGCTCCCGCTTCATGATCGGGATGATGTCGATCAGCGGGTCGCTCGACATGATGACGCCGGCCGCGTGCACGCCCCACTGGCGCTTGAGGTTCTCGATGCCGAGCGCCGTGTCGAACACGGTGCGCGCCTCCGGGTCGGTCTCGATGACGTTCCGGATGTCGACGGCCTCTTTGTAGCGCGGGTGGTTCTTGTCGAAGATGCCCGAGAGCGGGATGTCTTTTCCCATGATGGGCGGCGGCATCGCCTTGGTGAGCTTCTCACCCATGCTGAACGGGAAGCCGAGCACGCGGCCCGAGTCCTTCAGCGCCTGCTTCGCCTTGATGGTGCCGTAGGTCACGATCTGGGCGACGCGCTCGTCGCCGTACTTCTCGGTGACGTACTTGATGACCTCGCCGCGGCGACGGTCGTCGAAGTCGACGTCGAAGTCGGGCATGGAGACGCGGTCGGGGTTGAGGAAGCGCTCGAAGATGAGGCCGTGCACGAGGGGGTCGAGGTCGGTGATGCGCATCGCGTACGCGGCCATCGAGCCGGCGCCCGATCCGCGCCCGGGCCCCACGCGGATCCCGTTTCTCTTCGACCAGTTGATGAAGTCGGCCACGACGAGGAAGTAGCCCGGAAAGCCCATGCTCTTGATGACGCCCACCTCGTAGTCGGCGCGCTCGCGCACCTCCTGCGAGATGCCGCCCGGGTAGCGCTCCTTGAGCCCCGCCTCGACCTCCTTCTCGAACCAGGTGGCCTCGGTCTCGCCCTCGGGCACCGGGTAGCGCGGCATGTAGTTCGCCTTGGTGTCGAACTCCACCTCGCAGCGCTCGGCGATGAGCAGGGTGTTGTCGCAGGCATCGGGGTAGTCGCGGAAGAGCTGCCGCATCTCCTGCGCGCTCTTGAGGTAGAACTCGTCGGCGTCGAACTTGAAGCGGTTGGGGTCGCTGAGGGTCGAACCCGACTGCACGCAGAGGAGCGCGGCGTGGCTCGTGGCGTCGTGCGCGTGCGTGTAGTGCAGGTCGTTGGTGGCGACGAGCTTGAGGTCGAGCTGCTTGGCGAGCCGGATGAGGTCGCCCATGATGCGGCGCTCGATCTCGAGGCCGTGGTCCATGATCTCGCAGAAGAAGTTCTCGCGGCCGAAGATGTCGCGGAAGTCGGAGGCCGCCTTGACCGCCTCGTCGTACTGCCCGAGGCGCAGGCGCGTCTGGATCTCACCCGACGGGCATCCGGTGGTGGCGATGAGGCCCTTGCTGTATTCGCTCAGCAGTTCGCGGTCCATGCGCGGCTTGAAGTAGTAGCCCTCGATCGACGCCTTCGAGCTCAGGCGGAACAGGTTGTGCATGCCCTCGGTGGTCTCGGAGAGCAGGGTCATGTGCGTGTAGGCGCCGGCGCCCGACACGTCGTCGCCGCCGCCGTTGCCCCAGCGCACGCGCGTCTTGTCGCCGCGGTGGGTGCCGGGGGTGAGATAGGCCTCGGTGCCGATGATGGGTTTGATGCCCGCCTCGGTGGCGGTGCGCCAGAAGTCGAAGGCGCCGAAGACGTTGCCGTGGTCGGTGACAGCGACCGCGGGCATGCCCTGCTCTTTGGCCGCCTCGATGAGGGGTTTGACCCTCGCCGCACCGTCCAGCATCGAGTATTCGCTGTGGACGTGCAGGTGCACGAAGGAATCGTTCGAGGGCACTGGGTCTCCGGCTGGTCTCGGCTTGGGAGTCAATTCTAGACGGCGACAGGATGCGCGGGGGCCCTGACATGCGGGGTCGCTCGCCGTCGCCGCGCCGGCCTCGCTCGGGGCCGCCGCTGTCTTGGCGTCACCCCAACGGTGGTACAGGAAGGCGCGTGCCGACGTGCCCGGAGGCCAGCGCGTCTTCGACGATCGCGATCGTGCGTGGCGTGAGACCGTCGCCCGGGTAGAACCCGTCGAACAGCTCCTCGGCAGCTTCGACGGTCATGACGCCTGAGGCGTCGAGCAGAACCGCGAGGTCGCGGAACTCTCGCATGCCTCTCCGCTGTGCCGCGAGAAGCTTCATCGCCAACAGCATCTCGGCCGAGCCGACCGCGATCGTGCAGCGGCCGTCGTCGTAGACGGTCTGCCACTCGGGATCACGTGCACCGAAGCCGGCGGGGATGAACTGTGCCGCCGCGTCGTTGAGCCAATCGTCGGGCCAGCCGTGACGGGCACCGATCGCCGCGGCCTCTCCGAGCACGGCGAGGCGGGGAGAGAGCTGAGCGTCGATGTCGACCGTGCTGCGTCGTTCGGGATCGAACACCAGCGAGATCGCCGCCCCACCGACGAGCCTGACCGTGACGGTCTCGCCCCGTGGCCGCGAGAGCCGAGACGAGTTCGCGGAGACCGATCACCACATCATCGCGCGTCAGTGCCCCCACCGTCATGCCGACTCGAGTTCTGCACCGGAGACCCACACGCCTCGCCGCAACAGTGGAGCAGGAACCTCGGCTGCGTCGACACGGACGGCGCCCGGCCAGATCGACCAGCGGCTCTCGACGTCTCCGAGAGCATCCGACACCCACTCGGGCAGAGGGAGACCGAATTGCGTCAGCCGCCATTCGACGAGCCCGGCGATCGCCGCATCCCACTCCGCATCGATCGGGCGCGGCGGCTCAGCCGCGATGAGGACCTTGACGAAGGGATCGGCACCGACGAGGTCGTCGGAGAGCTGCACGAACAGGCGCGCCTGCCGCCACCGATCACCAGTCGGTTCGGCCTCGGCGATCTCCCCTGCGATGTCGGCGGCACTCGACCTGCCATGGAGATCGACCACGAGCAGATGCAGCCCTGCGCCACGCGCGGCACGTTCGAGGTTGCGTGCCGTGGGCTCGCGGGAACCGCTCTCGATCGCCGAGAGGTTACTCGGCTGCAACCCGCTCCGGCGAGCGACCTCGGCGACGCTCAGCCGCTTGCGGCGTCGCGCTCGCGTCATGGCGTCGACTGTCGTCATCGGAATCTCCCTTCGATCTCCAAGCGTATCGAAATCGATACGCATGAGCACCGCTCTGTTTTCCACTCCGATCAGAACCTGGGCCGCGGACCGGCGACGGCTCACTCGACCTCGACGACAACGAGTGCGCGATCGGCGCTGAGATCGACCGTGTGCCGGCCGAGTCGGGCGAACAACGGCCAGACGGCGGCGTCGATACCGCGACGGTGGGTGCCGGTGAGGGAGAACACGATCGTGAGCGCCGCGCCCGCGCTCGCCTGCGTGCCCGCGGCCGACGCGGCCGGCAGCAGGGTGAGGTCGAGCGCCGGCGCCGTCGCCTGGTCGACGCACAGCCACGTGAGCGCGAGCAGGTCTTTGCGCCGTCGCGGGTCGAGGCCGGCGGCCAGCACGCCCGGGTCGATCACCCGCACGGTGCGGCGCAGGTGATCGGACTCCGTCACCGCGATCTGCAACCAGCTCTGCTCGTGATCGGCGATGAGCGCGAACCTGAGTTCCTCACTCACCCGCTGCGCATCCCGGGCGACTCCGCCGGGAATCGGCGCGGACGCGGGGAGCCGCGCAACGGTCGCCAGCAGGCGTTCGGCGTCGCCGTCGATACGCCGAAGCTCCGAGACCGCCGTGACCCCGTGCCCGAGCGCCGGCGCCGTCACCAGGCTCTCCGTCACGGCCTGCTCGATCTTGCGCCCGAGCGAGCGGTCGGCACCGTGGATGAGGGCGAGGCACGCCACCACGGGCGTGAGCCCGAGCACGAGACCCGTCACTCCCGCCGAGAGGCTCGCCGGCTCGGCCAGCCAGCCGACCACGACGGCGAGAGTGCCGCTCACAGCCAACCCCGTCGCGGCCACGACGCTCCGCCGCAACGACTGCAGCGGAAGGCACGCCAGCAGGCAGGCGCCGTAGCCGATGGTGGTCGTGGGGTAGAACGCCGTGCCGGCACCGGCGAGCAGGAACGCCGCCAGATCGAGCGCCACCACCCCCGGACCCATGGCCGTGACCAGCACGGACACCCGGCCCGGCAGCAGTCCCCCACTCCACCGCGCCGTGAGCACCACCCCGGCGAACGCCACGAGCAGCGATGCCCAGGCGACGACGGAGAGCCATCGGGCGGGTTCATCGCTCCACGACCAGGCCAGAGAGGCCAGTCCGCGCACGAAGAGCAGCCCGCCCAGCACCGCGAACCCCGCACCCAGATAGCCCGCGCTCAACCGCCGGTCCTGGCGGATGCGCGCCCTCAGTCGCCCGATCGACACAGGCCCGTCGCGGTAGGCGGCGACGAGCTGCGCAATCGTGCCCGCCGGATCCGGCGCCGCACCGCGCGTCACGCCGGCACCTCGAGCAGCACGGTCGTCCCTCGTCCGAGCGCCGAGAACACGCGGACCGAGCCGCCCACCGAAGCGATCCGTGCCTCCACAGACTCGGCGAGTCCGAGCTTCCCGCGCGGTACGGTCTCGCGTTCGAAGCCGACGCCGGTGTCCGTCACCACGACCCGCACGACGTCCCCGTCACCGCTCATCGTCACCTCGGCGGTCTTCCGGCCGGAGTGCCGCCGCACGTTCTCGAGGCATTCCGCCACGGCCCCGGCCAGCGCCTCCCTCGCCTCGGCCGAACCACCGCTCTGGTCCGAGCCGTGCCACACCACCGAGAACCCCGCCTGAGCGAACCTCTCCCCCACGAGTTCACGCAGGCTCTCGCCGCCCGCACCGCTCGCAGACTCCGCCGCACCACCACCCGTCCGCGCGACCCGCGCATCCGGAGCGCCCGGAGCGCCCGCAGCACCCGGAGCTCTCGGAGCATCCCCCTCCCGCAACCGCCCGAGCAGCGCCCCGTCGGCCGCCGCCTGCGCCCGCAGGGCAGCCGCCGACACCCCCTCGCCCGAGTGCGCCACCACCGAGAGCGTCGCGAGCACGGTGTCGTGCAGCACCCTGGCGCCATATCGCAGCCGCGCCTCGGCCTCGGTCGACCGCCGCTCGGCGACGTAGGCTTCGCGCAGCCGCTCCACGCCCGACTCGATGCGCGCCATGCTCCGCCCCAGCCAGAGCGCGGCGAACGACATGCCGGTCCAGCCTCCGGCCACCGAGAGCGCCACGAAGGCCGACCGGCCGCTGGGCAGCGTCGCGAGCACCGCGAGCGCGAGCACGGGCACTCCGGCGCCCACGACGAACCACGGATGCACGCCGCGGTCGGCGAGCCCCACGATCAACGACGGGATGGCCCACGACGAGAGCAGTGTCGCCGTCGCCAGCGTCGAGCCGTCGACCACCCCGGCGCCGGGCACGAGAAAGGCCGTCAGCGCCAGGAGCCCGGCCAGGTACACTCCCGCGATCCGCAGCGGCCTCGACCGCTTACCGTCGGGCACGGCGAAGCCCACGGCCACCAGAGTCAGCCCGGCCAGCACCGGCAGCACGCTCGGCAACCGGTCGAGCGCCGGCAGCACCAGGTTGACCATGGCCGCGACGGTGAACACGAGACCGAGGCTCCGGCCGCTCGCCACCGCCAGCCGCCGCGCCTCGGGCGTGACCGTGCCGCCCGCATCCCGCGGCGCTGGGTGGGTCTCCCGTGCTGACGTCACCTGTGCAACCTAGCGCGGTCGCCACGTCGCACGACCGGTCCGGCGGATGCGGACGCCCGATTGACCCGATCGGGGGCGGCCGCGGGCGGCCCGGCCGTGGCAGGGTGGCAGCATGGCCGGTTCCCCCATCCGTCTCGCCGTCGTCGACGACCACCGGATGCTCCTCACCGCTCTCGGAGACTGGATCAGGGCGGCCGACGACGGCATCGAGGTCGCGGCCGAGGTGTCGACCTGGCCCGCGCTCCTCGCGCATCCCGCCTTTCCGGTCGACGTGGTGCTGCTCGACCTCGATCTGCGCGACGAGCTGCCGGTGTCGGTCAAGCTGCGCGCGCTCGACACCATGGGCGTGCGCACGGTGCTGATGAGCACCTACTCCGAGCCGGCGGTGGTGCGGGATGCGCTCGCGGCAGGAGCGCTCGGCTACGTCGCGAAGAGCGAACCCACCGAGACCCTCGTGCTCGCCGTGCGCTCGGCGGTGGAGGGCGAGGTGCACCTGTCGCCGCGACTGCGCGCCCAGTTGGGCACCCCGGCCGGTTCACCCCTGCTCTCTCCTCAGGAGCGCCGCATCATGGCGCTCTACAGCACCGGCGAGTCGGCCAAACGCATCGCGTCGATGCTCGGCATCACCGAGCAGACCACCCGCTCGCACCTCAAGCGCATCCGCGCGCGCCACCTCGCCGCCGGCATCGACATCAGCACCAAGTTCGCGCTGCGCGCCCAGGCCATCCGCGGCGGACTCATCGTGGTCGACGACCATGGCGGCCCCCAGCTCCCCCGCGACGCCGGCCCGCTCCCGGGCTAGGAACCCCCTTGCCGAGTCGATCAATGCTCACTATCGTCATGTCATGGTCTTAGCCGCATTCATGGAGCCGCCGACTAGTACACTTTCCGGTACCACACCGGGAGGCTCGATGTCTGCAATCACCGCAACCGAAGCGCGAAAGACGCTGTTCGGTCTCATCCAGCGCGTCAACGACGACCACTCGACCGTCGAAGTGGTCTCCAAGCACGGCAATGCCGTCCTCATGTCGAAGGACGACTACGATGCGATGGTCGAAACGGGCTACCTGCTGCGCAGCCCAACCAACGCAGAGCGTCTGATCGAAGCCGCCGAGCGAGCCCGCCGTGGCGAGTTCCACTCGCACGATCTGATTCAGGAGTGACTCGACCGCCACTCTCGACCGGATCGGGACCCACGGGCCGCGCCCTGGCGTTCGACAGACTGGGGCGGGAAGACTACGTCTACTGGCAGACTCAGGACAAGAAGACCCTGAGGCGTATCAACCAGCTCATCGCCGACACGCTCCAGGATCCGTTCACGGGCATCGGCAAACCCGAGCCGCTGAAGCACCTGCTGTCGGGATGCTGGTCGCGACGCATAGACGAGACTCACCGCCTCGTCTATGTCGTGACGGATTCCCATCTCGTGATCCTTCAGGCGCGCTACCACTACTGACCCGCCCAGATCAGCTGGGCGCGGTGTCGAAGTGCACGCCGGTCACGGCGGTGGGGGTGATGGCGAAGTAGTTCCACTTGTTCGTGGGGGCCAGCGTCGGCAGCGCCGCGATACCGACGGCCTCGATCTCCTCGTCGTCGTTCAGCCGCCTGGCTGCGCCCCGCACCACGACACTCCACCACCCCGTCGCGTGCCGTCCGTCGACTTCGACGGCGACTCCCGGATGCGCGGTGAGGTCGACGATCTTGCCGCCGGGCGCGCTGCGGAAGTAGACCACTCCTTCGCGTACGAGCACGTTGACCGGGAAGATGTCGGCCCCGCCGTCGTCGACCACCGCGAGACGCGCGACCTCGGCCTCGCCGAGCCGCTCCCAGCATTCCGCCTCGGTGAGTGCGGGCAGCTTCGCCTCGTCATCGAACCGGCGCACCCGGTAGTACGGATTGAACCCCTGCTCGACTCGCTCGTCCATACAGCGATTCTGCCGGTTCGCGACCCGTGCTCGCAGCCTCTTGACGCCCCACTTGTTTTTTGCAAGTGTGTGTACAGCGTCCACATCGCGGGCGTCCTCCCCCGAGGAGATCACGAAGGAGAATCGCATGCCCATGATGTTCGTCAACCTGCCGGTCACCGACCTCGACCGCGCCAAGACCTTCTACGAGGCGCTCGGCTTCAGCATCAACCCGCTCTTCACCGACCACAACGCCGCCTGCGTCGTGGTCGAAGACGACCACAACTACTTCATGATCTTGAAGCGCGAGTACTTCCAGACCTTCACCGACCTGCCCATCGGCGACCCGGCCACGAGCCCCAGCGTCTCGACGGCCATCTTCCTCGACAGCCGCGAGGCGGTCGATGGAGCCGTCACCGCGGGCCTCGGCGCCGGTGGCAGCGAACCGCGCCCCGCCTCCGACTACGGCTTCATGTACCAGCGCCAGCTCACCGACCCCGACGGCAACATCATCGAGTTCGGCTGGATGGACCCCACCGCCGCCGAGCAGGGCCCCGAGGCCTACACCGAGAGCACCGGCGCGTAGGCGCGGGCCGGGCACGACAGGGCGGGATGCGGCGATGGCGTCGCGCGACTACGGCCAGTTCTCGGGCATCACGCGGGCGATGGAGCTGGTCGGCGAACGGTGGGCGCTGCTCATCGTGCGCGACCTGCTCGTGGGCCCGCGGCGCTACGGCGAGCTCGCCACGGGTCTCGCGCGCATCCCGAGCAACATCCTCGCCTCGCGCCTCAAGGAGTTGCAGGCCGCGGGGGTGATCCGCCGCGCGCCGCGCTCGCGCGTGATCGTCTACGAGCTCACCCCGTACGGCCGCGAGCTCGAGCCGGTGGTGCTGGCCCTCGGCGCCTGGGGCTTCAAGGCGCTGCAGGATGCGCGCGACGACCAGTTGATCACCCCGGAGTCGATGACGATGGACCTGCGCAGCGCCTTCCGGGCCGACGTGGCGGGGGCGCTGCCCGCCACCGCCTACTCGGCGCGGCTGGGGGGCGCCGAACTGCTCATCCGGGTGAATGGGGAGCGCCTCGACGTGAGCGCGGGAGAGGGCCCGGCCGATCTGGCGTTCGAGGCCGACGCCCGCATCCGGCGGCTCATCACCGGCGAGCTCGACGCCTCCCGGGCGGTCAGCGACGGCGTGGTGCGGCTGCGGCACGGCGACGACGCACTGCTCGGCCGCTTCGCCACGACCTTCCATCTGGCCGCATGAGAGGCACCCTCCGCTGTCATGTTGCGGAGTGTGACGCTCCGAATCCTCTCCCCCTTCTCGCGATGGGTAGCCTGAGCCCCAGGCACAGCACGCCCACCCCATCCCACAGAAGAGGCCCCCATGAAGACCTTCCGCACCGCGCTCCTCGGAGCAGCCACCGTCGCCGTCCTCCTCGGCACGGCGGCCTGTAGCAGCAGCGGAACGGCCTCCGACGACACGGCAGGTGACAGCACCGCGGCGGCGAAGACCGAGATCACCGTCGGCTTCAACCCCGGCCCCTACCTGGAGATGTTCCAGGGCGGCATCCAGCCCATCCTGGAGTCGGAGGGCTACACCGTCCAGACGCAGGACTTCACCGACGGCATCGTGGTGAACGTGGCGGTCGCCGACGGCGAGATCGACGCCAACATCATGCAGCACCCGGTGTACCTCGAGTTCGTCAACGCCCAGGAGGGCATCGACAACGCCGCCCTGGTGCAGGTGCCCACCCCGCGCATGGCGCTGTTCGGCGGCAAGTCCACGTCGCTCGACGACGTGAAGGACGGCGCGACCGTCACCGTGCCGAACTCGCCCTCGAACCTCTACCGGGGCCTGCTCATCCTGCGCGAGGCCGGCCTGATCGACTTCGACGACGTCGACGACCCCAACACCGCCGACCTCTCGATCATCACCGAGAACCCGCACAACCTGCAGATCACCCCGATCGAGAACGCCCAGCAGGTGCCCGCGCTCCAGGACGTGGACTATGCCACCATCCAGGGCAACTTCATCATCTCGGGCGGGCTCGACTACAACGACGCGCTCGCGGTCGAAGACCAGCCGATCGAGTTCTCGAACGTGGTCGCGGTGCGCTCGGAGGACGTCGACTCCGACTGGGCCCAGGCCATCAAGGCGGCCTACGAGTCGCAGGAGTTCATCGACTTCATCGAGGCCGACCCGCAGTACGACGGCTACAACCTCCCCGAATGGTTCCAGTGACCTCAGAGTCAGGCCGCATCGAGTTCGAGTCCGTCTCGAAGTCGTTCAGCCCTCGCAAGAACGTCACCACGACCGCCCTGCACGAGATCAGTCTGACGGTCGACCCCGGGTCGATCTTCGGAGTCATCGGCTACAGCGGGGCCGGCAAGTCGACGCTCATCCGGCTGGTGAACGGGCTCGAACGCCCGAGCACCGGCCGGGTGCTCGTCGACGGCCTCGACGTCGGCACCCTCAAGGGCCGCCGGCTGCGCGAGGCCCAGAAGCGCACGGGCATGATCTTCCAGCAGTTCAATCTGCTCGAGACCGTCAAGGTGCGCGACAACGTCGCGATGCCGCTGCGGCTCGACGGAGTGGGTGCGGCGGCGGCCCGGGCCAAGGCCGAGGAGGTGCTCGACTTCGTCGGGCTCTCCAGCAAGGCCGACAGCTTCGCCGGCGACCTCTCCGGCGGGCAGAAGCAGCGCGTGGGCATCGCCCGCGCCCTGGTGCGCAACCCCCGCATCCTGCTCTCCGACGAGGCGACCAGCGCACTCGACCCCACCACCACCGCGCAGATCATCGAGCTGCTGCGGAGCATCAACCGCGAGTACGGCACGACGATCCTCGTGGTGACCCACGAGATGGACGTCATCAAAGACCTGGCGCACCGGGTGGCGGTCGTGGCCGACGGAACCGTCGTCGAGCAGGGCACCGTGCTCGACACCTTCCTGCGCCCCCGCTCCCCCATCACGCGCGACTTCGTGACCACCGTGGTGCCGCAGGGACTTCCCGACCGCGTGATCGACCACCTCGGCGGCGACGGCCTCTGGCGCTTGCTGCTGCTCGACGAGCAGGTCACGCAGCCCCTGCTCTCCGACCTCATCTCGAAGCTCGGTGTCGAGGTGAACATGCTGCACGCCGACATGACCGAGATCCAGGAGCACACGGTGGGCCAGATGATCGTGAAGGTCACGGGTGCCCCCGACCGAGTGGCCGCCGCCCGGGCCTTCCTCACCGAACGCGTCGTGCACCTCGAGGAGGTGCGCCCGTGAACGGCGACAAGTGGACCCTCATCACCCCCGAGCTGTTCTTCAAGGCGCTCGGCGAGACGCTGCAGATGCTCGGCGTCTCGCTCGTGCTCGGGTCGATCCTCGGTGTGATCATCGGCGCCGTGCTCGCCCTCACTCGGGCGGGCGGAGTGCTCGAGAACCGTCCGATCAGCCTCGGCCTCGCGGTGGTCGTCAACCTCATCCGCTCGCTGCCGTTCATCATCCTGCTCGTGGCGATCCTCCCGTTCACGCGGCTGCTGGTCGGCACGAGCATCGGCGTGTGGGCTGCCATCGTGCCGCTCACGGTGATGATCGCGCCCTACATCGGCCGCCTGGTCGAGAACTCCCTGCTCGAGGTGCCGCGCGGCGTCATCGAGGCGGCGCGGGCGATGGGCGCGTCGCCCTGGCAGATCTTCTGGCGGTTCATGCTGCCCGAGGCGCGCGGTTCGCTCATCCTGGCCATCACCATCGCCTCGGTGGGTCTGCTCGACGCCACCGCGATGGCCGGCACCGTGGGTGCAGGCGGAATCGGCGACCTCGCGCTCTCCTACGGCTACCAGCGCTACGACGGCTTCGCCATGGTCATCACCGTGGTCACCCTGATCGTGCTCGTGCAGGGCATCCAGCTGCTCGGCACGGTCATCGCCCGCCGGTTCCGGAGGCGGTGACGGTGGTCGAGTTCGCACCCGCCGCCCGCGTGCAGGCGCTGCCCCCGAACTTCTGGGGTGAGATGGACCGCGAGATCGCGCGGCTCGGCGCCCAGCCGGGTCCCCGCATGATCGACGTCTCGAAGGGCAACCCCGACCTGCCCACGCCCGAGCACATCGTGACGGCGATGCAGCGCGAGGTGGCCGATGCGGCCAACCACCGCTATCCCTCTTACGCCGGCCGGGCCCGCTTCCGTGAGGCGGTGGCGCTGCGCTACCGCGACGACCACGGCGTCGAGATCGACCCGGATGCGCAGGTCGCGGTCTTCCACGGGTCGCACGAGGCCATCATGGCCGCGGTGCTCTCCCGGGTCGACCCCGGCACGACTGTGGTGCTGCCCGATCCCGGCTACCCCATGTACACCTCGGCGACCGATCTCGCGGGCGGGCGCATCGCATCCGTGCCTCTGTCGGAGCCGGGCTACCAGCCCGACTTCGCCGCGCTCGACGGTCTCGACGAGGCCGCACTGCTGCTGCTCAACTACCCGAACAATCCCACGGGTGCGCTCGCCACCCCGGCCGCGTTCGAGGAGGCGATCGCCTTCTCGCTGCGCACGGGAGCGTCGTTCGTGCACGACTTCGCCTACTCCTCGCTCGGGTTCGACGGGCGCGCGCCCCTCTCGGCGCTCGCCGTCGACCGCGAGCTCGCGGTGACCGTGGAGGCGCAGACGCTCTCGAAGACCTACAGCATGGCGGGCTGGCGCATCGGCTTCGCGGCCGGCAACACCTCGCTCGTCACGGCCATGAAGAAGTACCAGTCGCAGGCCTTCAGCACCATGTTCGGCGCTTCGCAGGAGGCCGCGGCAGCAGCTCTCGGCGGCGACCAGACGGCGGCGCGCGAGCTCGTCGGCGTCTACCAGCGCCGGCGCGACCTCGTGGTGTCGGGCCTGCGACGCCTGGGCTGGGACGTGGTGGAGCCCGAGGGCACCTTCTTCGTGTGGGTGCGGCTGCCCGAGGCCGCTGCCGCCGAGGGCGGGGCGATCGGATTCGCGGCGCGGCTGCGCGAGGAGGCCAGGGTCGCCGTGGCGCCCGGTGAAGGCTTCGGACCGCGTGGCGCCGGGCACATCCGGCTCGGGCTCGTGAGCGACGACGCCACCCTGCACGAGCTGATCGAGCGCCTCGACGCGTTCACGAGAACCTCCGGGCGGATCGTCGCGCCCGGCCCCACCCGACAGGAGAACGACTGATGGCGGAGATCGAGAGCTTCACGCTCGACCACAACGCGGTGCTGGCCCCCTACGTGCGGCGCATCGGGGTGGAGCACGGCCCGGGCGGCGGCACGGTCACGAACTTCGACGTGCGCCTCACCCAGCCGAACGTGCAGGAGATACCGACCGCGGGCATCCACACCCTCGAGCACCTGCTCGCCGGGCTGCTGCGCGACCGCATCGACGGCGTCATCGACATCTCGCCGTTCGGCTGCCGCACCGGGTTCCACCTGCTCATGTGGGGCGAGCCCGAGGTGGCCGACGTGGTGGCCGCGCTCGACGCGAGCCTGCGGTTCATCGCGTTCGAGGCCGTCGAGTCGGATGTGCCGGCCGTCACCGCGCGCGAGTGCGGCAACTACCGCGACCACTCTCTGCACACGGCCCGCGAGTGGTCGAAGCACGTGCTCGACCAGGGCATCAGCCTCGACGCCTTCGAGCGGGTGCTGCCGCAGGCGACGGTCTGACGCGATCCGGGCGGGCTCATCCGCCCACTTGCATCTCGCCGATGACGGTCACGCCGTCGGACTCGTACACTGGCACGAGGTAGGTCCTCCCGGCGGTCTCCTCTTGCCAGCGGGTCACGTCGTCGAAGCTGCGGAAGCCTTCCATCGCGGCGGTGCCGTCGACGAATGCGAGCTCGCTTCGGCGCACGTAACCGCGGGCGCCGTTCGTGCCACTCGCCGACAGAAGATCGGGTTCGCCGGCGCCCTCCTTGTAGGTGCCGTAGGTCTCGCCCCGGGCGTTCACACCCCACGTGGTCTCGACATGCAGCAGGAACTCGAACGTGAGCACGACGCTCGTGCCGGGGTCGAGGTCGACGTAGTAGATGAGGCCGTCGGAGAGCGGCTCGTCCTGGCCGGTGCGCGGGCCGGTGACCGGCCCCTCCCACGGCCCTCCGCACGTCGATGACCCGTTGTTGCCGTCGGCGTTCTGCCCCGCGCGAACCGCTCCTGGTGTGAGGCACTGGGTCGCGACGCGCATGTGGGTGGCCCGTTCTGGTGGTGCCAGCGGAATGACCGCCGTCCATCCCGAACCCTCCGGCGCCGGGTAGAGCGAGCTGCCGTCGGCCTCGATGATCACCGACTGCGCACCGCCGACGAGCACCGGGATGGGCGCGCCGGGTGGTGTGCCCACAAGTGCGGGCATGCCGTCGAGACCCTCGGCCGGATCGACGGGTTCGCCTGAGACGGAACCCACGACGGTGCTCGGGCCAAAACTCGCCGACGCCGCCGTCACGGCGCCGCCCGCCAGGAGGCCCGCGAGCACGAAGGCGGCGAAGCCCGCCCAGGGGACACGCCGCGCGCGGCGGGGCGCCGACACCGTGTCGGCGAGCATCCGCCGCACCGCGGCGCGGCGGCGGAGGTCGAATTCGGGGATGCTCATGCTCGTGTCTCCTCCATCCGCACGGCGACGAAAGGGTCGCCCATGCTCTCGGTCAGCAGGCTCTTGGCGCGTCGCCGCGCCCGGGTCAGCCGTGCTTTGGCAGCGTCGTGGCCGATGCCGAGCGCCGACGCGCACTCGGCGAGCGAGAGTCCCTCCACCGCCGACAGCACCAGGATCTGCCGGTCGGCCGGCCGCAGCTCCCGGAGCGCGGCGGCCACCCGCCGGTCGCGCTGGAGCGCCTCGATGGCGTCGAGCGCCCCGTCGGCCGGGTCGGGCTCGTGCTCGTCGGGTGGCAGTTTCGCCAGCAGCGTGCGGTAGCGGCGCCGACTGCGGGCCACATTGCGCGACACGTTGGCGCACGTCACGAGCAGCCAGGGCAGCAGCGAACCGTCGACCACCCGCACCCGTGCCCGTGACCGCCACAGCTCCAGGAACACCGTCGACACGATGTCCTCCGCGTCGTGCACCGTACTCGCATCCCTCAGCGCCGCGCGAAAAAGGCGCCGCTCATGCCGGTCGAACAGCATCGCCATCGCCTCGCCGTCCCCGTCGAGGCACCGCCCCCACAACACCGCGTCCGCCTCATCGGCCACCGCGATCTCATCCCCGGAATCCATACTCACATCCTGGTATGTCCAACACCCGTCGAATGGGGACACCCCACCCGCATCCGCCGCTACGATCACCCCGTGCCCCGCATCGTCAAGACCGGCTGGAAGCTGCTCTACATCGTCGGTGCCGTGGTTGCGATCTTCCTCGTCAACACCCTTCTCCGCGCGACTCCCTGGGTGGTCGCCGAAGTGCTGGGCAATGCCTTCTTCGTGCTGGTGTTCGCCGTCGGCACCCGCTCGTTCCGCGGTCGAGACGAACCGCTGCTGCCCCCTCGGGCCTGGTGGCGGATGACCTCGCGGCCCACCGCCGGGTTCGTGGTGGCGAGCCTGTTCGCCGTCTTCACCGTGACCGGCGTGGTCTTCGCCCTGACCGGATTGAGCGCTGCGCATCCCGCCCAGGCCGTCAGCGGACTCCTGTTCGACGGCCTGATCGCGACCGCCTACGCCCACTCCTCGGTGCGCCTGCTGCGCCATCCGCCGGCCACACAGAAGCCGCTCAACAAGGTGCGGGTACGACTCCGGTAGAGGCGATCAGGAGCGAGACGGTCAGTCGAGAGACGATCAGAGCGCGGCGCTGCGGAACTCGGGCTCACGCACGGACTGGATGCCGAGGAAGAAGTCGCGGGAGGCGACCGGGTCGGCCGCCACGCGCCGGTACAGCTCGAACGCCTCGTCGATGTCGGACTGCACGCCGTCGTAGACGAGGTGCTTGAACCGTGTGGCCGCCGGTGAGGCGTGCTCCAAGAAGGCGGTGCGCCGCCGCCGCGCGTAGTCGTCGAGCGCCGAGTCGCCCTCGGCGCCGGAGATCACCGCGAGCAGCCTGTCGGCCAGCAGCTCCACGTCGAAGACCCCGGTGGTGAGCCCCATCGCCCCGGTCGGGTTGGTGAGGTGCGCCGCATCTCCGGCGAGCAGGATGCGCCCCACCCGATAGCTCGAGGCCGACCGCTGGTGCATGTGGTACGGCGAGTACTGCACGAGCTCAGCCCGCTCACCCGCGGGCAGCAGCCTCGACAGGAACGCGTCGATGCGCTCGGGGATGGTCTCCTCGGCGAGCTCCTCGCTCTCGGCGAAGGTCACCCGCCACAGGTTCTCGCGGTCGAGCAGCGCCACGATGCAGCCGAGCTCCGCATCCATCACCATGTTCGCCCGCCCGTAGCCGAACGCTTCGAAGTCGAAGCGCACGTTCGTGGCCACGAAACGGTCTCCCCACGTCATCCCCTCGAAGTCGAGACCCAGCGCCTTGCGCACGGCGCTCCGGCCGCCGTCGGCACCGACCACCCAGTCGGCCGAGAGCACACGGCCGTCGGCCAGGGTCACCGACGCACTGTCCGCCTCCTGCGACACACCCACCACCTCGGCGCCCCAGTCCACCTCAACTGCGGGGAGACGCGCCAGGTGCCTCAGCACGATCTCGCCGAGCGCGTCCTGCCCGAGGTTGAGGTTGTAGGGGAACGGAACCACGCCGGCGATCGCATCCTGCGACACCTGCACCGACTCCCCCGTCGACGGCCGGTGGAAGGCGTTCGCCCGCACGATCACTCCCTCGGCCTCGGCGGCCTCCCGCACACCGAGCTTGTCGAGCACCTCGAGCACGCACCAGTGGTAGACAGCGGCCCGGGGCGAATCGTTGAGGGACTTGCCACGTTCGAGCACCGTCACGGCCACATCTGCACGGCCCAGCGCCAGCGCCGTCAGGAGTCCGACCGGACCGGCGCCCACCACGAGAACGGATGCACGACTGCTGCCCATGAGAACCTCACTGTTCCCAGCCCTCAACTTGGTAGGACTGTCAGACAAAACAGTAGTGCGTCACAAGCGACGGGTCACGTGATTCCCGCCGTATCCAGGATATCGCGAGGCACGGGGCTTGCGGCAAGCACCCCACGAGGGGGCAGAATGGCTGATCGCGCGCCAGATACACGTCGCGCGCGGCACACGGGAGGAGAACGGATGCACGACGTGATCGTGGTCGGGGCGGGGCCGACGGGGGCGATGCTGGCCGCCGAGTTGCGCCTGCACGGGGTCGGGGTGCTGCTGCTCGAACGGGAGACGGAGCCCACCCCGCTCGTGCGCTCGCTGGGTCTGCACCCGAGGAGCGTCGAGATCCTCGACCAGCGCGGCCTGCTCGAACGCTTCCTCGAGCACGGCACCCGCTACCCCGGGGCGGGCGGCCGCTTCGCCGGTCTCGCCCCCGCGCATCCGGTGGTGCTCGATACCGCCCACGACTACATCCTCGGCATCCCGCAGCCCGTCACCGACCGCCTCCTGCTCGATCACGCGCTCGACCTGGGCACCGAGCTGCGCCGCGGCGCGCGTGTCGTCGGACTCGAGCAGGATCCCGAGGGTGTCACGGTCGAGCTGGCCGACGGCGAGCGGATGCGCCCCGGCTGGCTCGTGGGCTGCGACGGCGGCCGCAGCACGGTGCGCAAGGCCGCGGGCATCCTGTTCCCAGGCAACGCCGCGACGACGGAGTGGATGCTCGGCGAGGTGCAGGTCACGGCTGCCCCCGACGAGATCGCCCGCGTGTCGGAGGAGGTGCGCCGCACACGGCTCGGCTTCGGCATCGGCCCCGCAGGGCAGACCGCCGGCGACGGCGCCCCGCTCTTCCGTGCGGTCGTGCCAGCGGCCGAGGTGAGCACCGATCGTTCGGTCGCGCCTACCTTGGAGCAGTTCCGCGCCCGCCTGCGCGAGTACACCGGCACCGACTTCGGGGTGCACTCGCCGCGCGCGCTCACCCGCTTCACCGACGCCACCCGGCTGGCCGAGCGCTACCGCGACGGCCGGGTGCTGCTCGCCGGCGACGCCGCCCACGTGCATCCCCCGCTCGGCGGCCAGGGGCTGAACCTCGGCATCCAGGACGCCTTCAACCTCGGCTGGAAGCTCGCCGCGACGGTGAACGGATGGGCGCCCACCGGACTGCTCGACAGCTACGGCGCCGAGAGGCATCCGGTCGCGGCCGAGGTGCTGAGCCTCACCCGGGCGCAGAGCGAGCTGCTCTCCCCCGAGCCCGGACCGCAGGCCGTGCGCCGCCTACTCGCCGAGCTCGTGCAGCTCGACGACGTCGCCCACCTGCTCGCCGAACGGGTGAGCGGTATCGGCATCCGCTACGACCTCGGTCCCGACCCTGACCCCGCCGCCGCCGGCGCGTCCGATCCGCTCCTCGGCCGCCGCCTCCGCGACCTCCCGCTCGCGCACGGCCGCCTCTACGAGCGGATGCACGGCGGCCGGGGGCTGCTGCTCGACCGCACCGGCACCCTCTCGGTGGAGGGCTGGCAGGACCGCGTCGACCTCGTGGCCGACCCCCTCGCCGGAGACCCGGCCGCGCCCACCGCGACCGCCGTGCTGCTGCGGCCCGACGGCCACGTGGTGTGGGCCGGCGACGACCAGCGAACGCTGGACGCTCAGCTCTCCGCGCGCTTCGGTGCGAGAGCGGTGCCGGCCTCCTCCTCGTGATCGAACACCGAAGGGTTGGTGAGCACCTTCACCGTGAAGTAGACACCGCCCACCACCACGATGCCGCCCACGATCAGCGCCGGCACCAGGGCGTCGGGCGGGGTGACGAGCACCACGAGTGCGACCACCACCCACACCAGCGCGGCGACCGCCACCGGCACCTCCAGCCTGCCGAGGGCGAAGCCGCCCTCCCGCCGGTCGAGCCGTCGCCGCACCGCGAGGTAGAGCACGATGGTTCCGCCGTAGAGCAGCGCCGGCAGGATGGTGCTCCCCACGATCAGCTGCAGCAGCGCCGCTCCCGGCAGCGCCAGCATGAGCACCGCACCCACCACGACGATGAGCACCGTCGCGGCGATCGGCGTGCGGGTGCGCGGGTTCACCCGCGACATCAGCCTCGCCGCGGGGAATCGCCCGTCGCGCGCCATCGCGAACACCTGGCGCGCGCAGGCGGCCATCGTCACCGTGCCCGCCCCGAACATCGCGAAGGCGATCACGGCCAGCAGCAGCCGCTCCCACACCGGCCCCAGCTGCTCGCGGATGATCGCGGCGACCGGTGAGGCGTCGCGGGTGACCGCGTCGAGGTCGTCAATCGAGAGGGTGAGCACCACCACGAACACCAGCCCGGCCACGCCGGCGGCGACGACCGACAACACGATCGCGCGCGGCACCGCACGGAACGGCTCGCGGGCCTCCTCGGCGAGGTTGGCGGCGGAATCGAAGCCGACGAGCGTGGTGAGACCCATCAGAGCGCCCGCCATCAGCCCTCCGCCGAGCGCGAAGTAGGCCGGGTCGCCCGCGGCCGACCCCTGCGACACCAGGTTCTCGGGATGCGCGCTGCCCGACACGAGCATCGCCACGACGAGGGCCACCACCAGCACCGCCACGATGGCGAGCTCGGCCACCACCGCCGTCGAGCTCACCAGTCCGAGCAGCCGGGTCGAGGCGATGACCAGAGCGGCCTGCACCACGAGCACGGCGAGCGTCAGCACCCGGCCGGTGCTTTCGTCGTCGGGCAGGCCGAACAGCGGCGTGATCGCCTGGGTCACGAGCGCGTTGTCGACGGCCACCACCGCGATGGCGAGGAACCAGAACCCGAGCCAGCCGAAGAACCATCCCACCCGCGGCGTGGCGAGCCGCGACGCCCACTGGTACGACGAGCCGCTCAGCGCGATCCGCGCGGCGAACTGCGCCACCACCAGGGCCACCAGCGTCTGGCCCACGGCGACCACCACCCACAGCCAGATGCCCACGGGACCCGACGAGGAGAGCACGTCGCCGTAGGTGCCGAACACCCCCACCGCCACCGAGATGAACGCGAACGAGACCGCGAAGAGCTGGAAGCCGCCCAGCGTGCGGGTGAGCCCGGTGCTCACAGCCGCGGGGTGCGCGGCGGCTCGGTGCGCGCAGGGTGCAGTCGTTCGAGGGCCGCGGCCAGCCGGAGCAGCAGCACGTCGGAGTAGGCCGGCCCCGCGAGCGTGACCCCGATGGGCATGCCGATGTCGGCCATCTCCCCCATCGGTACGGTGACGGTCGGGATGCCGAGGTGCCGCACCGCGAGGTTGCCGTTCGCCACCCACACCCCGTTGCGCCACCCGGCGTCGGCCGATTCCGGGTTCACGTCCATGTCGGCCGGCCCGACGTCGGCCACGGCGGGGAAGAGCACGGCGTCGAGCCCGAGGTCGTCCATCCACTCCTCCAGGTCGAGCTCCCTCGTGCGTTCGAGGCCCCGCACGCCGTCGGCGAGGGCGGGGATGTCGGTGAACGCGGAGTACGGATGCTCGCGCACCTGCTCGGGGTAGCCCGCGATGTCGTCGTCGAAGCCGGTGTACCGGTCGGGCAGCGCGCCGGCCGGATGCGGGAAGATCGCCGAGCCGTCGACTCCGACGAGCGTCGAGAGGGCGGGATCGCCGTTGGCGGCGAGGAAGTCGTCCCACGCCCACGCCGAGAGGTCGACGATCTCGCGCTTCAGGAACTCCGGAGACACCAAGCCCCTCGTCGCGATCGTGGGCGCGCCGGCCCGGTCGCCCTCGTAGTTCGTCACCGCGGGGAAGCCGACTTCCACGACCTCCGCACCCGCCGCCTCGAGCACCCGGCGCACCCGCCCGAACAGCTCGAGCGAGCTCGGCCGCGGAACGATCCGCTCCCCCGTCGGTCCGCCGATCCCGGTGCCCGTACCCGCGTGCTCGTCGGTGCCGAGATACATGCGCGGCACCCCGAACCGCACGCCGGCAAGGGCGGCCTGCGCATGGTCGTCGCTGGCCGGGGCCAGCGCCGGGAACGACGGCGGCCGGATGCTCGACGCGGCCGGGATCTCGACCCACGGCTGCGACCGCCAGAAGTCGCCCCGCGCATCCGGGTCGTCGTCGACCACGACGTCGAGCACCTCGAGCAGGTCGGCGACCGTGCGGGCGTGCGGCACCACGACATCCATCGTGGGCACGAGAGGCCAGTTGCCGCGCACCGAGATGACCCCGCGCGACGGCGTGTAGGCGCAGAGCGCGTTGTTGGTGGCCGGCGCCCGGCCGCTCGACCAGGTCTCCTCGGCCAGGCCGAAGGCCGCGAAGCTCGCGGCGGTGGCCGTGCCCGATCCGTTGGACGACCCCGAGGCGAAGGCCGAGGTGAGGTACCCGGCGCTGTAGGGGCTCTCGGCGCGCCCGTAGAGTCCGCGCTGCATGCCTCCGTTGGCCATCGGCGGCATGTTGGTGAGGCCGAGGCAGATCGCACCGCCGGCGCGCAGCCGCTCCACGGTGAAGGCGTCGCGCTGTGCCCGCAGGCCTGCGAAGGCCGGGCTGCCGGCCGCCGCCGTGAGGCCTCGCACGAGGTAGCTGTCCTTCGCGGTGTACGGGATGCCGTCCAGCGGCCCGAGCACAGGATCCGCTGCCCGCCGCGCGTCGGAGGCGCGTGCCTCGTCGAGCGCTCCGGGGTTCAGTTCGACCAGGGCGTTCAGCCGCGGCCCCCCGCGGTCGTAGGCCTCGATTCTGGCGAGGTAGGCGTTCACGAGCTCGACGCTCGTGGTGCGGCCCTCCTCCAGCGCAGAGCGGAGCACCGCGATCGGCGCCTCCACGACGTCGAAGCTCATGCGCCGGCGCCCGTCCCCGCCTCGCGCGCGGGCAGCTCGGGCAGCGCGGGTTGCTGCTGCGTGATGCAGTGGATGCCCCCGCCGCGCGCGAAGATCTCGCGCGCGTCGACCGTCACCACCTCACGACCCGGGTACTCCTCGGCCAGGATCGACGCCGCCCGCGCATCCGCCACCGGGTCGCCGAAGCCGCACGCGATCACCGCGCCGTTCAGCACGTAGTGGTTGACGTAGCTCCAGTCGACCGGCCCGTGCTCGTCGGTCAGCGTGGCCGGTGCGGGCAGCTCGACGATCTCGAAGGCGCGGCCGGCTGCATCCGTCTGGCCGGCGAGCACCTCGCGCAGCTGCTGCACCACGAGGTGGTCGGGATGCGCGGGGTCGGGCTGCGCGTGCAGCAGCAGCCGCCCGGGCGAGGGGATCGCCGCCACGATGTCGACGTGACCGTTGGTGCCGAAATCGTCGTAGTCACGGGTGAGCCCGCGGGGCAGCCACACCAGGTGGTGGGTGCCGAGGGTGCGGAGCATCTCGGCCTCCACGCGCCCCCGGTCGGCGAACGGGTTGCGGCGCGGGTCGAGCTGCACCGTCTCGGTGAGCAGCACCGTGCCTTCGCCGTCGACGTGGATGCCCCCGCCCTCGTTCACGAGCAGCGAGCTCACGAGCTCGGCACCGACCGCGTCCGCCACGAAGGCTCCGTGCCTCGCCGACTTCTGCCACTCGGCCCAGGCGGGGGCGCCCCAGCCGTTGAAGATCCAGTCGACCGCGCCGAGCGCTCCCGGCCTCTCGGCGTCGAGCACGAAGGTGGGGCCCGAGTCGCGCATCCAGAACTCGTCGACGGGGGTCTCGACGAGGTCGATCGCCCCGTCGAGCAGCGACCGGGCTCGGGCCGTCTCGGAGGGGTCGACGAGCATCGAGAGCGGCTCGAAGCCGGCGACCGCGTTGGCCACGGCGGCCCACGCGGCGTAGCCGCCCTCCGTCTCGGCGGGCGTGCGCCCGAGGGTCTCTCCGACGCGCGGGAAGGTCATCCAGGTGCGCTCGTGCGGTGCGCCCTCGACGGGCATGCGCCAGGTCACGACTGTCCCCCGGCGGTGCCGTGGGCGTCCATGGTGTCGAGGATGAGCACCAGGTCGGCGAGCGTCGTGCGCGGGTTGACGATGGCGAACCGGGCGTTCGCCCTGCCGTGGTGGGCGCTCGGGGTGACGAAAGCGAGCTGCTCGTCGAGCAGTCTCGCCGACCAGGCGGAGTAGTCGGCCTTCGACCAGCCGACCCGTTCGAACACCACCACCGAGAGCTGCGGGTCGCGCACCAGCTCGAATCCGGGTCGCTCACGGATGAGCTCGGCCGCCTCGCGGGCCAGCACGAGTGAGGCGGTGATGGCCTCGCGGTATGCCGCAGCCCCGTAGCTGGCGAGCGAGAACCACAGCGGCAGCCCGCGCGGGCGCCTGGTGAGGTGCGCCGCGAAGTCAGAGGGGCTCCAGTCGGTCGTCTCGGTGAGGGTGTCGAGGTAGTCGGCGTGCTGGGTGTGCGCCCGGCGGCCCAGCTCGGGGTCGCGGTAGAGCAGGGCGCAGGCGTCGAAGGGGGCGAACAGCCACTTGTGCGGGTCGACCACGAGCGAGTCCGCCCGCTCCACGCCGGCGAACCTCGGCCGGGCTTCCGGGGACAGCATCGCCGACAGCCCGTAGGCCCCGTCGACGTGGAACCAGACACCGTGCGCGGCCGCCGCCTCGCCGACACCGGCGAGGTCGTCGACGATGCCGAAGTTGGTGGTGCCCGCCGTGGCGACCACGGCGAACACGCTGCCGCCGTGCTCCTCCAGCGCGGCGCGCACGGCCGGGCCGCGCAGCGTGCCGTCGGCGTCGACCGGCACCGCCACCACCTCCACGTCCATCACCCGCGCGGCCGAGGCGATCGAGGAGTGCGCCTCCGCACTGCAGACCACCCGCCAGCGCTCGGGCAGCGGGCCGCCCGCCTCACGAGCCCGATCGCGGGCCGCCTCGCGGGCCGCGACCAGGGCCGACAGGTTGCCGAGCGTGCCGCCCTGCACGAACACGCCGCCCGCACCGGCGGGCATGCCGAACTCGGCGGCGAGCCAGCGCAGTACCTCGTTCTCGGCGTGCACCGCTCCCGCGCCCTCGAGCCACGAGCCGCCGTAGAGAGCGCTCGCCGACACCACCACGTCGAACGCGGCGGCGGCCTTCGAGGGCGCGCTCGGGATGAACGAGAGGTACCGCGGGTCGTCGGTGGTGATGCAGGCCGGGGCCAGGATGTGCTCGAAGATCGACAGCGCCTTCGCCGCGCCGATGCCCTGCTCGGTGACGGTCGCCCCCGCCAGACGGCTCAGCTCGGTGGCGCTCTGGGGCTTGTCGAGTGGGGTGTCGACCATGAGCAGCCGCTGCCGCGAGTAGTCGAGCACCCGGTCGACGATGTCGCGGTTCTCCTCGGTCACCTCGTGCATCCGCGCGGCGGCGACGGTCGTCGCTGCGCTCGAGTTCTGTGCGGTCATCGGCACCTCCGGTGACCATACGATACCCAGCCGGAGCGCCGAACCCCAGCATCCCTTCTCCGCGCCTGGGGACCTGGGTCTATTCCGCGCATCCCGGCCGGATGGGAGCGTGGTGGGGTGATCAGACGCGCCCTCACCGCAGCGCACCCCCTCCTGGTGCTCCCCGTGTCCGCACTCCTCCTCGCGGGGTGCACCGTGGGTACGCCCACCTCGAGCAGCGCTGTGCCCACACCGTCCGCCACCGCCGGCGGCGACGCGGCGCGCGTCTACCAGACGCTGGCGCCCCTCGACCGGGACGGCCTGGTCTCGCTGTTCGAGTCGACCGCAGAAGACCTCGGGCAGGCGGGCGCCGCCCTGCTGCTGCGCACGCCGGAGGGCGAGGTGACCGCGACCTTCGGCACCACCACCCGCGGCGGCGACACCCCCGTCTCGATCGATGACCACATCCGGGTGGGGTCGAACACCAAGACGTGGACCGGCACCGTCATCCTGCAGCTCGTCGGCGAGGGCCGCATCGCCCTCGACGACCCGGTATCGCTCTACCGCCCCGACGTGCCGAACGGCGAGAACATCACCATCGAGCAGCTCCTCACGATGCGCAGCGGACTGTTCAACTACACCGAGACCTACGAGCTCAACGCGGCCATGGACGACGAGCCGGAGCGGGTCTGGAACCCCGAAGAGCTCGTGGCCATCGGTCTCTCCCTGCCGCCCTACTTCGCGCCGGGCGAGGGCTGGCACTACTCCAACACGAACACCGTGCTGCTCGGACTCATCGCCGAGCAGCTCGACGGCAAGCCGTTGCCGCAGATCTTCGAGAACAGGCTGTTCGGCCCGCTCGGACTCGACGAGACCTCGCTCCCCGCCCTCGACGACGCCCAGCTGCCCGAACCGCGCTCGGACGGCTACTACTGGTGGACCAACGTGGGCACGATGTCGAACCCGGCCCTGCCCGCCGACCTCTTCGCCGCCGCCGAGGCCGGCACGCTCCAGCCGAACGACAGCACCGTCGACAATCCGTCGTGGGCCTGGTCGGCGGGGGCGGGCATCTCGACGGCCACCGACCTGGCCGACTGGGTCGAGGCGCTCGGCGGCAAGCCCGGCACCCCCGTCGCCCTGCTCGATCCCGAGCTGCAGCAGGCCCGGCTCGACAGCATCGCGCCCACCACCGAGGCGAGCCCCGACACGGCCGGCGCCCCGGCCGCGGGATACGGATGGGGCCTGGCCAGGCTCGGTCCGTTCTTCGGTCACACCGGGGAGCTGCCCGGCTACAACTCGTTCATGGGCTACGACCCGGTGAACGACGTGACGCTCGTGGTGTGGGCCAACGTCGCTCCGGCCGCCGACGGCCGCGCCCCGGCCTCGACGATCGCGCTCGACCTGGTCGACGAGGTCTACGCCGACTGACGCGCGTCAGCGCCCGGTCTCCCGGCGGTCACCTCCGGGTCACTCCGAAGCGGTAGGTTCGAGGTAAGCGCGTCCGCTCACGACTCCGGATGCGACGCTCGAGTCTCCAGGAGAACCCATGGCCGGAACGGCGCCCATCGACCCGACTGCAAGCACCGCGTGGAAGGAGCTCGAGGGCATCGCCTCCGGCTTCGCGCCCGACCTGCGGGCCTGGTTCGCCGCGGAGCCCGAGCGGGCCGCCCGCTACACCTTCCAGGCCGCCGACCTCACGGTCGACCTGTCGAAGAACCTCGTCACCGAGGAGATCCTGGGTCACCTTCTCGCCCTCGCCGAGAACGCCGGGGTGGCCGCGCGCTACCAGGAGATGATCGCCGGCGAGCACATCAACGTCACCGAGAACCGCGCCGTGCTGCACACCGCCCTCCGCCGCCCCGCTCCCGGCACGCCGGCCGCGGCCGACCTCGACCCGGCCTCGGGCTTCGTGGTCGACGGCGCCGACATCGACGCCGAGGTGCAGTCGACCCTCGAGAAGGTGTTCGCCTTCGCCGACCGTGTGCGCTCAGGTGCCTGGACCGGTGTGACCGGCAAGCGCATCGAGACGGTGGTGAACATCGGCATCGGCGGGTCGGACCTCGGCCCGGTGATGGTGTACGAGGCCCTCAAGCCTTACGTGCAGGCCGGGCTCGAGTGCCGCTTCGTGTCGAACATCGACCCCTCCGACATCTACGAGAAGACCGCCGGCCTCGACCCCGAGACCACTCTCTTCATCGTGGCGTCGAAGACCTTCGGCACCCTCGAGACGCTCACCAACGCCCGCCTGGCGCGCGAGTGGCTGTGGAAGGGGCTCACCGCATCCGGAGCCATCGCCGACGACGAGAGCGCTCGCACCGGAGCGGTGGCCAAGCACTTCGTGGCCGTCTCGACCGCGCTCGACAAGGTGGCGGCCTTCGGCATCGACCCCGAGAACGCGTTCGGCTTCTGGGACTGGGTGGGCGGCCGCTACTCGGTCGACTCGGCCATCGGCACGAGCGTCGCCATCGCCATCGGCCCCGACGGGTTCCGCGAGTTCCTGGCCGGCTTCCACGCGATCGACGAGCACATGCGCACCACCCCGCTCGCCGAGAACGTGCCGGTGCTGATGGGCCTGCTCAACGTCTGGTACACCAATTTCCTCGGGGCGCAGAGCCACGCGGTGCTGCCCTACGCGCAGTACCTGCACCGGTTTCCCGCCTACCTGCAGCAGCTCACGATGGAGTCCAACGGCAAGAGCGTGCGGTGGGACGGATCGCCCGTCACCACCGACACCGGTGAGATCTTCTGGGGCGAGCCGGGCACCAACGGTCAGCACGCCTTCTACCAGCTCATCCACCAGGGCACCCGGCTCATCCCGGCCGACTTCATCGCGGTGGCCAACCCCGCGCATCCGCTGAAAGACGGCGACGCCGACGTGCACTCGCTGTTCCTGGCGAACTTCTTCGCCCAGACCAAGGCGCTCGCCTTCGGCAAGACGGCCGACGAGGTGCGCGCCGAGGGCACCGCCGAGTCGGTCGTGCCCGCCCGCGTGTTCAGCGGCAACCGGCCCACCACCTCCATCCTGGCTCCGGCTCTCACGCCGGGCGTGGTCGGTCAACTGATCGCCCTCTACGAGCACATCGTGTTCACCGAGGGCACCATCTGGGGCATCGACTCGTTCGACCAGTGGGGCGTCGAGCTCGGCAAGCAGCTGGCGCTGCAGATCGCCCCCGCGGTCGACGGCGACGCCGCCGCGCTGGAGTCGCAGGACTCGTCGACGAAGTCGCTGATCGCGAAGTACCTGGAGCTCCGCGAGGAGTAGGGTCGCGCGCATGAGCGATGCGAGCACACCCGAAGGCACCGGCGACACCCAGGACGAACCGGTGATGAGCGGTTCCGACGAGGCGACCGAGGATGAGAAGGCAGCCGGCCGGGCCGCGCAGGAGCGTGCCGACGCGGCGTTCTACGACGCCAAGGCCGGGGACACCACGCCCGACGACGACACGCCCTCCGACGACAGCGACAGCGGATCCTGAGCCTCAGCGCGTCATGTCGCCGGTCGCCGGCGTCTCTCCGGTGGGGCCGTAGCGCAGGATGAGGATGCCGGCCGGGGTGCTCACGGCCGGCTCCAGCAGCGTGAGCCGGTTCGCCGGGCCGTCGTCGGGGAAGAGCCGTTTGCCCGCCCCGAGCACGATCGGGAACACCCACAGGGTGAGCCGGTCGAACAGGTTGTCGGCCACGAGCGAGCGCGCGAAGTCGATGCTGCCGATGACGTGCACCTCGCGGTGCCGCTCACGCAGCGCGGCGACCTGGCCGGCGAGCACGGAAGTCCGCCCGCTGCCGCCGCTGCCGGGATCGTCGTCGAGCAGCCGCGCACCTCGCCACGTCAGTTCGGGCCGGTGCCGCGACGCCACGTACTTCGGCACCTCGTCGAAGGTGCGGCCGATCTCGCCCTCCGGGCCGTCGAGGTGGTGCGGCCAGTACGACGCGAAGATGTCGTAGGTCTTTCGCCCGAGCAGCAGCGCGTCGAGCCGCCCGATGCCCGCCATCACGTCGGCGCCGATCTCGTCGTCGTCGAACGGCGCCTGCCACCCGCCGAAGGCGAAGCCTCCGTCGCGGTCTTCGTCGGGCCCGCCCGGCGCCTGGGAGACCCCGTCGAGCGTGGTGAACAGATCGATCTCGATTCGTCCGGTCATGCAGCGACCTTCGTCCTCACCCCCGCCGGTGTCAAGTGCCGTGCCGGCGGTCGCCTCAGGTGAGCACGAGCGGGCCGTCCTCGGTCACGGCGAGGGTGTGCTCCGTATGGGCGGCCCGGCTGCCGTCGGCCGAGCGCACGGTCCAGCCGTCGGGGTCCATCCGGATGCGCGCGGTCGTCTTCGCCCACCAGGGTTCGAGGGCGATCACGAGTCCGGGCCGGATGCGGTAGCCGCGACCGGGGCGGCCGTCGTTGCAGATGAACAGGTCGCCGTGCATGGTGCGGCCGACGCCGTGCCCGCCGAACTCGCGGTTGACGGGGTAGCCATAGGCCGCCGCCACCGCGCCGATCGCCGCGGAGATGTCACCGATGCGGTTGCCGGGCACCGCGGCCGCGATGCCGGCCTCGAGCGCTTCGCGCGTGGAGCGGATGAGGCGCTCGTCGTCGGGATCGGGCCGCCCCGCGATCACGGTGACCGCCGCATCCGCCACCCAGCCGTCGACCGAGACAGCGAAGTCGAGGCTGAGCACGTCGCCGTCGCGCAGCACGTAGTCGTGCGGCAGGCCGTGCTGCGCGGCGTCGTTCACCGAGAGGCAGATCACGTTACGGAACGGTCCCTCGCCGAACGAGGGTGCATAGTCCCAGTAGCACGAGACCGCACCACGTCGCTCGATGGCCCGGCGTGCGGCGTGCTCGAGCTCGAGCAGGTTGACCCCGACCTCGACGCGGGCGGCCAGCCCGGCCAGCGTCGTGCGCACGAAGTCGCCCGCGGCGCGCATCCGGTCGATCTCGGCGGGCGTGTGGAGTTCGATCATGACTGGTATGATAATACCGAATGCGGGATGATAATACCGCTGCGATGGCAGACCGGAGACTCACATGATGGTGCGCGCACCACTCACCCCCGAGCAGCTCGAGGCCGGGCGACGGCTCGGCACGGCCCTGCGCACCGCCCGCGGGTCACGGTCGCTCAACGAAGTGGCGACCCTCTCGGGCATCTCGCCCGAGACCCTCCGCAAGATCGAGACCGGCCGCCTGCCGAGCCCCGCCTTCGGTGTGGTCGCCGCCCTGGCCGCCACCCTCGGTCTGTCGCTCGACGAACTCGCGGCGGAGTGGGCCCACCCGCCGACCGCCGAGCTCCGCGGCGTCGCCGCCGAACGCACGGCGTAGACCTCACCAGCGACAACGCCGCGCGCCCCGACGACACCCAGGCTCAGGCCCGGGCGTAGGCTTCGCGCAGCCACCCCCGCAGCTCGTCGTCGATCTCGTCGACGCCCGTGAGCACCACGCGGTGCGAGCACATGGTGTTACCGGCCCGCAGGCGCTCGGTCGCCTCGACCCCCTTCAGCTGCAGGCCCAGCTGTACCCGCGCGGCGCTCGGCACCTCGATGAGGGCGAACTGCTTGCTGCGCCGCAGGGAGACTCCGGTCTTCTTCGGCGCGACCTCCACGTCGTCACCGAGCGCGAGCGCCGCGGCCACAAGACCGCCGTAGACGGGCCGCAGCGCCGCCTTCGCCCCGGCGTACTGCGCGGCGACGAGGTCGTCGGCGTCGGTGGAGGCACCCCGATTCAGGTAGGCCTGGGCGATGCCGTTCGCGAACCCGTGCGTGAGCCCGTGCTCCGACTTGAGCCAGGCGACGATCTGCCCGTGCTTCTCGAGACCCGACGACCCCACGATCGCGATCCACGCGGGCATGTCGCGGCCGGTCTTCTCGACGAGGTTGGTGAACGGATCGCTCATGCGACAGATTGTGCCCTCAGATGGCCGCCGGCGCCATCCCCGATCCGAGGGTACGCCGGCACACGTCCTCCCACGGGGTCGGCGCGAGGCCGAAGTGCGCCCGCGACGCGCTGTCGTCGAGCACGTACGGGCGGGTCCACTGGTACGACAGCTCGCCGATCTCGCGCAGCATCGGCACGACCAGGCCACCCAGTCGCAGCACCGCGCGCGGGATGGCGCTGACCGCCACCGGCGGCAGCCCTCCGGCGGCGAGCACCTCGGTGAGCGCCTGCCGCTGCGACCGCGGCGGGTTCGACGGAACGTGCCACACCCTCCCGTGCGCCGAGCCGTCCTCGGCGGCGGCCACCAGGATGCGCGCCACGTCGAGCACGTCGGTGAAGCTGTGCGGCTGGTCGGGGTCGCCGATCACCCAGGCCCGCTTGCCCCGCCGGGCGGTCGGCAGCTGGCGGGTGACATGCCCATTGGCCCCCACACCCGGCCCCACGTAGTCGGAACCCCGCACCTCCACGGCACGCACCTCGCCCGCGCGGTGCGCAGCCAGTGCATCGGCCCACAGCCGGGCGCGGAGCACCCCTTTGTGGTCGGTCGCCGCATCCGGCAGCTCCTCGGTCATCGGCACGTCGACGGGACCGTAGGGGTAGAGGTTTCCCGTGATGGCGTAGACGGCACCGGTGCGCCTGGCCGACTCGAGCAGCGAGCTCGCGAGCGGCGGCCACACGGTGTCCCAGGTGGTGTAGTCGCCGGGGTTGGCGCAGTTGTACAGCACGTCGGCTCCCTCCACCGCGCGCGTGAGCTGCTCGACGTCGCTCGCGTCGGCCTGCACCGACCGCACACCCAGCAGACCCACGTCGGTGCCCGACCGCGTGACGACCACCACTTCCGACCCCCGCTCTGCGAGCAGCGCGGCGACGTGCCGCCCCACCGGCCCTGCCCCGACGACGACGTGACGATCCGACATGATGAATCCTCCCTGATGAACCGGTCCGGACCGCGAGCCGATCCGAACGGAGAGCACTGCTCTCGCAATCACTCTCGCAGATCGCCGGTCCGATCGCAAGAGCACTGCTCTCGTTTGTTGCGCCTGCTCTCTCAAGAGGCCAGAGTGAGGGGATGCACAGCGACGACTCCCCCGCGCCCGCCCGGTCGGCCAGGGCGCGCGCCCGCGATCAGATCACGGCCGAGATCCTCGCCGCCGCGCGCATCCGGCTCGCCGCAGAGGGGCCCGCCGGGCTGTCGCTGCGCGCCGTCGCCCGTGACGTGGGCATGGTCTCCTCGGCGGTGTACCGCTACTTCGCGAGTCGTGACGAGCTGCTCACCGCCCTGCTCGTGCTCGCCTACGACGACCTCGGCCTCGCGGCCGAGCGGGCGGATGCGACGGTGGCCGATCGCAGCGATCTCGGCGCCCGCTGGCTCGTCTCGCTGCGCGCCGTGCGCCGCTGGGCCCTGGCGAACCCCGGTGACTATGCCCTGCTCTACGGTTCCCCCGTGCCCGGCTACGCGGCACCGCAGACCACGGTCGAGCCTGCCGCGAGGGTGATCCTCGTCATCCTCGGCATCGTGCTCGACGGCGCGGCGGCCGGTGCCGAGCCGAGCCCGCCTCCCCCCTCGGCAGACCTCCGGCGCGACGAGGCCGCCGTCGCCGACGCTATCGGATGGGTGCGGATGCGCGACCTGGTCGCGCCCGAGGTCGCGGTTCCCGCCGAGCTCGTCATCCGCACCCTCCTGGCCTGGACCACGGTGTTCGGCACGATCTCCTTCGAGTTGTTCGGCCACCTGGTCGGATCGGTCAGCGACCGGGACGACTACTTCGATGCCGTGCTCCTGCGCCTGGCCGCCGATCTGGGCCTGCCCACGGACTTCGAATCGGCAACGACCGCGCAGGCGTAGACCTAGGTCCCTTGCGAGTGCGACGACCGACTTGGGAGCATGACCTCAGAGGTGCGTGACCGGTCAGGTGCGCGCCCACGACAGCGAGGGTTGCACATGGCGAGGTTGACGGTTCGGCGATCGAAGACGATGGGGGCGCTCGCGGTGATCGCGGCCGGAGGGCTGCTGCTCGCCGGCTGCTCGGCGGGCGGCGGCACCACCACCTCGACCGCTGCACCCGCCGGGGTCTCCGATGAGGCCGCCGCCGTGCCCGAGCCCACCCGTCCCGCGGCCCCGGAGGGCGAGCTGCCCGCCGAGCTGCAGAGCGAACTGCAGAGCACCCTCGAGTCGACGATGGCAGAGTACTCCGTGCCGGGAGCCGCCGTGGGCGTGTGGATACCCGGGGTGGGGTCGTGGACCACCGCGTCGGGCCTGGCCGACATCGCCGGGAACGTGCCCGTCACCACCGAGATGAGCTGGCCCCTGCGCAGCGTGACGAAGTCGTACACCGTCACCCTCATCCTCCAGCTCGTCGACGAGGGCAAGCTGAGCCTCGACGACACCATCGACCAGTACGTCGAGGGAGTCACCGACGGCGACCGCATCACCATCCGCCAGCTCGCCGACATGTCCAGCGGCAACGCCGATTACACGAACGACGCGTTCCTCGCCGACTTCAGCCAGGACACCACGAAGATCTACACGATCGACGAGCTCAACGGCTTCATGCTCGGCCTGCCCGCGCAGTTCGAGCCGGGTACCGCCAAGGTCTACACCAACGCCAACACCAATCTGCTCGGCGCGGTGATCGAGAAGGTCACCGGAGCGGACTACGACCAGGTGCTGCAGGAACGCATCCTCGACCCGCTCGGCCAGACCGGCACCCACTACATCGTCGACGTGGCGGACTGGACCGGCCCGCATCCGACCGGCTACCAGCCGGGTGCCACGGGGCCGGAGGCGCAGGATCAGAACCCGTCGATCCTCGGTGCGGCAGGCGCGATGTTCTCCACCCTCGACGATTCCCGGGTGTGGGCCGACACGCTCGGCGACGGAACCCTCCTCACGCCGGAGACCCAGGCGGAGCGACAGGAAGGCGCACCGCTGGACGCGGGGCCTCCTTACGACCGCTATGCCCTCGGGATGGGCGAGACCGCCGGCTGGTGGGGTCACAACGGCGAGGGCGTCGGCTTCACGGCGGCGGTCTTCCATCAGTCCGAGAGCGGGGCGAGCATCGTGGTGTTCATGAACGAGTCCGACGTCGACGACGCGCATCCCGCCGACCAGACCTTCCGCCGCCTGGCCGAGGTGCTGACCGCGCAGGGCGTGCTGTGATCGCCCGCCTCGCCCGCCTCCGCCGCCCGGCCGGTGTCGTGGCGCTGGCCGCCGCGGCCTCCCTGCTCGCGGGCTGCGTGTCCGGCGCTCCCGCCGAACCGCAGGCGGCACCGGTGCCCTACTCCGACGTGCACGGCCTGCCCGAGGGCGCTCTCGCGGTCATGAACCAGCCGCAGTACGCCCACGGGCGCTGGCTCATCTCGGTGAAGGACATCGACACCGGCGAGGTGCTCATCGACCTCGACGCCGACAAGATGGTGGAGCCCGGTTCCTTCGTGAAGACCTACAGCGCCGGTGCGGCCTGGCTCACCTGGGGCCCCGACCACACCATCACCACCCCGGTCAAGCGCACCGGCGACGTGGCAGACGGCACTCTCGCGGGCGACCTCGTGCTGGTGGGGATGGGCGACCTCACGATGGGTGGTCGCACGAAGCCCGACGGCACCGTCGACTTCACCAACCTCGACCACAACGACGCGAACCCGCTGCCGGGCGCCACGCTCACCACCGAAGACCCGCTCGCCGGGCTCGACGAGCTGGCCGCCCAGGTGAAGGCCGCGGGCATCGACAGCGTGGCCGGTGACGTGCTGGTCGATGACCGCCTGTTCTCGGGCGAGCTGGAGAACCAGCCGATCTCACCGATCATCATCAACCAGAACATCCTCGACGTGCTCATCACGCCCGGGGCCGTGGGCGAGACCGCGACCGCGGCGCTCACCCCCGCCGTGGCTCCCTGGACCGTGGTGAGCGAGGTCGAGACCGTCGAGGCCGGCGGCGAGACCGCCATCTCGGCGCCCGTCGAAGGAACCGACGGCACCCTCACCGTCACGGGCACGGTGGCCGCCGACGCAGGACCCCAGCTCAAGGTCTACGCCTTCGACGACCCCGCGACCTTCGCCCGGACGGCCTTCATCGAGGCCCTCGGCCGCGCCGGCGTGGCCGTCACCACCGACCCGCTGGCCACGAACTCCACGGCCGCCCTGCCTGCGTTCGCCGACGTCGAAGCGCTCCCCTCGGTCGCCGAGATCGAGTCGCTTCCGCTCGGTGAGGAGATCACCTACGTGATGAAGATCAGCTACAACCGCGGCGCCCAGACCCTGGTGTGCCGGCTCGCGGTGCAGGCGGGTTCCGACGACTGCGACGACGGCATGGCCGAGGAGAACCGCATCTGGAAGGAGGCGGGGCTCGACGTGCTCGGCGCCTCCCTCGTCGACGGGTCGGGGCTCGACGGGAACGTCATCACACCCGAGAACGCCGTGCAGATCCAGACCCTCCTGGCCGAGCGCCCCGACGCCGAGCGGTGGCGCGACACCCTTCCGATCCTGGGCGTCGACGGCTCGCTCGCCGACGTCGCGTCTGACAGCCCGGCCGCGGGCAAGGTGTTCGCCAAGACCGGAACCCTGCTCGGCTACGACGCCTTCAACGATCGCTACCGCCTGGTGACGAAGGCGCTCGGCGGCGTGATGGACTCGGAGGACGGGCGGCACCTGGCCTTCACGATCGCCGTCAACCAGGGCTTCTTCGACGACGCCGTCGGCGTGTTCAGCGCCAACGACGACGTCGGCGCGGTGGCAGCGCTCATCCAGCAGGCCTGGTAGCCTCCGAGCAACGACACACTCCAGGGGGAGATCAGATGACCGTGCCAGCCACCGCCGTGCCGCTCGACGCACCGTACTACAACGCTCCCATCGGAGCCGCGTTCACCCGGTTCTTCACGAAGTACGGCACCTTCTCGGGCCGGGCCAGCCGCAGCGAGTACTGGTGGTGGTACCTCATCTCGGTGATCGTGAACACGGTGTTCAACATCCTCGCCTTCACCCTCGGCGGCTATGGCATGCAGCTCGACGGTACCTACGCCACGCCGAGCGCCGGAGCCGTCGTGATCTTCGTGCTCTGGGGCCTCTGGGCGCTGGCCGTGATCGTGCCCTCGCTGGCCCTGCTCGCCCGGCGCCTGCACGACACCGACCGGAGCGCCGGCTGGATCTTCATCGGTTTCGTGCCCTTCGTCGGCGGCATCATCCTGCTCGTCTTCACCCTCCTCGCACCCGTGCCCGCCGGAGCCCGCTTCGACCGCTAGCCCGAGCATCCACCACCGGGTCGGGGTCAACGGCGTCGACCTCTCGGTCGAGATCTTCTCGAACGAGGGTCCGGATGCGCCGCGCGGCGGCCCCGCGGGCGACATCGTTCTGGTGCCCGGGGCGTCGTCGGCTTCGGACTGGTGGGACCCGGGCTTCTGCTCCGCGCTCTCCAGCAGGGGCCACCGCGTGGTGCGCTACGACCTGCGTGACACCGGCGAGTCCACCACCCGGCCACCCGGGAGCCCGGACTACGGCGGAGACGACCTGGTCGCCGACCTGCGCGGACTGGTCGCCGTGCTCGGCCGCGGCCCCGCCCACGTGGCGGGCCTGTCGATGGGCGGAGCGCTCGCCCAGCAGCTCGCGGCCGAGCATCCCGGCAGCGTGGCCTCGCTGACGCTGCTGTCGACCACGGCGATCGACCCGTCCGATCCGGCGGAAGAGCTGCCCGGCATCACCCCCGAGCTCGAGGAGTACTTCGAGGTGCTCGCGGAGCGGCCGGCTCCGGCAGACCGGGAATCCGCGTTCCGCGCCGCCCTCGCCGACGAGCGGGCCTTCGGCGGCACCCTCCCGATCGACGTCGACCGCCTCCGGGCCATCTCCGACTCCGTCTTCGACCGCTCGGTCGACCTCGCCGCCGCCGGCAACCACGGGATGCTCGGGGGCAGCGAGAGCGAACGCCCCCGGCTGGCCCGTGTCGTGGCCCCGACGCTCGTGGTGCACGGCACCGAAGACCCCCTGTTCCCCCTCGAGCACGGGCGTTCGCTCGCCCGGCGCATTCGCGGTGCCCGCCTGCTCGAGGTGCCCGGGCTTGGCCACCAGTTCCCGCCTCCGCCGAGCTGGGACGTCATCGTGCCCGGCATACTCCGACATGTGGCGGCAGCCGGCGCGCCCCGACCCTGAACCTGGCTCAGTTCAGGTGGGCGAACGAAGGCCAGAGCTCGGCCCACGGGCGCACGGGGCCGGAGCAGACGGCCATCGGCTCGCCCTGCTCCTCGTTGTCGACGCCGAGACCCGAGTCGAGCTCGTCGACGACGGCGCAGCGGGCGAACAGATCTCGCACCCGCTCGAACTGACCACCGACGACGACCGCCGCCTCGGCGTCGGCCGCCGGGCGTCTGGCCGCGGCCAGGGCGTTGTGCCCGCTCACAACGGGCGGGAGCGCATCACCCCCGTACCGGTCGAGCGCGCCCGCCTCGCCGTAGTTGCTCGCGATCACGACGTCGGCTCCGGAGTCGAGGGCGGCACGCTCCACCTGCGCGACGTAGGCGGGCCACCCGACCTGGTCGGCGACCGACTGGTTCATCGCCGGGATGGGCGTGGCCCCGAGCACGTCGACCGGCACGATCGGCAGGGAGATGACGGCGCTCACCACGGAGTTCACCGCAACGGCCGCAACCAGGAGCACCCGCCGCAGCCTCCGCCCCGGCCACGACCCCGCCCAGTCGGCGACCACGACGCATCCGGCCGCGTACACGCACACCAGCAGCCCGTAGGGGTAGTAGAACTGCGCCCCCGCGATCGCCACCAGCACCAGCAGCACACCGAAGGCGACCGCCAGGAAGCGCGCAGAACGCCAGGCCGCACGGCGGAGCAGCCCGACGAGGCCGGCCACCCAGATGGGCACCAGCAGCGGCCCGAGCAGCAGCGCGAGGAACGGCCACATCAGCACCCGCACCTCGCCGGCGTTGCCGCTCGAGAGCGCACCGCCCATCGCGAGCTGCGGCCATCCGTTCAGCGCCTGGTAGACCAGGGCGGGGGCGCCGAGCACGAACATGACCGCGACCCCGAGGTAGGGCCAGCGTGTGCGCAGCACGCCGCGGGGCCCGGCGACGAGGATGCCCGCGGCGAGCGAGAGCAGCAGCAGCGCGACCAGCAGCTTGTTGTCGAGGCTGAGCCCCACGATCGCTCCGGCCACGAGCCACCACCAGGGCTGCGCGGGCTCCGGCCAGCCTCGGAGCGCCCGCAGCACGGCCAGCACCACGAGCGGCCACACGAGCAGGTCGAGCGACGCCGTGAAGAGGGCGTGACCGAAGGTGAGCGTGAACGACCCGAAGGCGTACCCCCACGCGGCGAGCCCCTGCGCGAAGGCCCCACCGCCGAGTTCTCGGGCGAGGAGAGCCACCACCGCGACGGATGCCACCGCGAACAGCAGCGGCCACAGCCGCAACGCCCAGGGCTCGTCGGCGATCAGCGTGCTCAGCTTGGCCAGCAGGGGTGTGAGGGGCGGCTGGTCGAGGTAGCCCCAGGCCGGCTCGAGCATCCTGAAGTAGAGCTCATCACGGTGGTACCCGTAGCCTCCGGCCGTGAGCGCGAGCACCAGGGCGAGCGCACCCGCCGCCGAGAGCACGGGCAGGCGCGCGAACCGCGGCAGGATGCGCGACCCCGCCGGTGCGCCCGTCGCGACCCCCGTCACACCGCCAGGCTACGACACAGAGCGCCGGTCGGCCACGAAGCCAGTCGGCCACCGCACCGGCTACACCAGCGCGTTCGCGGCGCGGAACCCCGCTCCCGGGTGGCTCTCCGGCAGCAGCACCGACCCTTCTCCGAACAGGTGCTCGCGCAGCGTCGCCCCCTCGAGCTCGTCTTTCAGCAGCCCACGCCGCCGCAGCTCCGGCATCACCCGGCCGAAGAAGAGGTCGTGCCCGCCGTCGAACTCGGGCTGCACCAGGAAGCCGTCGGCACCGGTCTCCTCGATCATCGCCTCGGCCTGGTCGGCGATCTCCTCCGGTGTGCCGAGGAACGGCTTGCCCATCACGCCGTTGGCCCGGAACTCCTCGAGCACCTCGCGCACCGTGGGCGCGTCGGGGCCGAGGAAGCGCTCGATGTTGGTGCGCCCGTTGTCGCCGTTCGCCGCGCTCTCGGGAATGGGCTTGTCGAGGTCGAGCGAGAGCAGGTCGATTCCGGTGAAGTAGGCGTAGAGGGTGGCGGCGTGCTCGAGCGAGATGCGGTCGATGATCGCCTGGTGCTCCGCCTCCGCCTGGGCGCGGCTGTCGGCCACCCGGAAGGTGCCGGCGATGAGGCACTTCACCGCATCCGCCCCACGCCCGTTCTCCACCGCGAGCCGGCGGATGTCGGCGATCTGCGCCGCCAGTGCCTTCGACTCCGCGGCGAGGAAGACCGCCTCGGCGTAGCGCGCCGCGAGGGCCCGGCCGGCGCTCGAGGCACCGGCCTGGAAGAGCACGGGCGTCACCTGCGGGCTCGGCGGCGTGACGAGCACCCCCTTGGCCTTGAAGTAGGTGCCGTCGTGCACGATCTCGTGCACCTTGGCGGGGTCGGCCCACACGCCGTTCGCCCCGTCGCGCACCAGGGCGTCGGGTTCCCAGCATCCCTCCCAGAACTTCAGCGACAGCTCCACGTGCTCGGCCGCCTTCGCGTACCGCTCGTCGTGCGGCATGAGGTCTTCTCCGAACAGCATCGCCGAAGCCGCCTGCGCCGACCCCGTCACGATGTTCCATCCCACGCGTCCCGCCGAGAAGTGGTCGAGAGACCGGTACTGGCGGGTGAGGGCGGGCGGGGCCTCCACCATGGTCGACGTGGTGGTGACGAGCCCGAGCTTGGTCGTCACCGCCGCCAGCGCGGCGATGAGCGTGTGCGGGTCGACCGTGCTGAACTGCACGTTGCGTTCGACCGCGGTGGGCACGATCTCGCCGTGCAGCGTGGGGTAACCGTAGGAGTCGGCGAAGAACAGGAAGTCGACGCCCGCCGCCTCGCACTTCTTCGCCAGGTCGATCCAGTAACCCAGGTCGGTGAAGTTCGGGTCGTTCTCGCGGCCGGCGATCTTCCAGCTCTGACGCACGCCTCCGCCCTGGAACATGCCGATGGCCAGCTTCTTCGTCATGGTGCGTCTCCTTCGTGGTGTGTCAGGTCGTCGTGACGGGGATCACGTCGCGATCGCGACGCGCGAGGGCACGCGATGAGCGGCCCCCGGATGCGCGGGGTCGAGGTGCGGGCCGCCACCCAGGCGCTCGCGCAGCGTGAGCACGGGTTCGTCCGCCGCCGGCACGGGCGCCACGAGGCCGCGCCGCCGGAACTCCGGCAGCACCAGCTCGACGAACGAGTCGAACACCCCGAACGCGTCGGGCTGCACCAGGAACCCGTCGGCCCCGGTCTCGGCCATCACGGCCTCGGCCCGATCGGCGATCTCGCGGGGGTCTCCGATCAGCGGCGAGCCCATGACGCTGTTGCGCTGGAACTCCTCGAGGATCTGGCGCACCGTCGGCGCGCCCGGCCCGAGGAACCGCTCGACGTTGGTGCGCCCGGTCTCGGTGAGCGCGGCGCTCGCCTCGAGCGGCCGGTCGGGGTCCATCCGCGAGAGGTCGAGGCCCGTGAAGAACGCGTACTGCACCGCGGCGTCGGCGAGGCTGCGCACCGACTCGGTGCGGCGACGCAGCTCCTGGGCCCCGGCGCCCGTCTCGGCCACGAAGATGGTGCCCGCGATGAGGCACTTCACGGCCTCCGGGTCTCGCCCGTTCTCCGCGGCGCGCCGCCGGATGTCGGCGATCTGCGCGCGCATGGCAGGCACCTCGGCCGCGATGAACACCCCCTCGGCGTACTTCGCGGCGAGCTCACGCCCCCGCTCCGAGGCTCCGGCCTGGAACAGCGCCGGTGTGCGCTGGGGACCGGGCGGTGTGGTGAGGATGCCGTCGGCCGAGAAGTGCGACCCCCGGTGGTGGATCTCGCGTACCCGTTCCGGGTCGGCGTACAGATTGGCCTCGCGGTCGACGACCAACCCGTCGTCGTCCCAGCTGCCCTCCCAGAGCTTCAGGGTGAGGTCGACGTGGTCGTCGGCGATCGAGTACCGCTCATCGTGCGGCGTCATCGCCTCGCCGAAGAGCCGGGTGGAGGCGTTCTGGCCCGCTCCCGTGACGATGTTCCAGCCGATCCGGCCGCCGGTGAGGTGGTCGAGGGTGGCGAGTTTCCGCGCGACCATCGGCGGCTTCTCCACGGTGGTGGACAGCGTGACCACGAGCCCCAGCCGCTCGGTGACGGCGGCGAGGGCGGGCAGGATCGCCATCGGATCCGCCCGCGGAAACGAGATGCCGCCCCGCATCGCCTGCGCCGGCAGCGCCCCGTCGATCAGCGGGTAGCCGTAGTCGTCGGCGAAGAAGAGGAAGTCGACCCCTGCGGCGTCGAGCGACCGCGCCATCGCGAGCCAGTGACCGAGCTCGAGAAAGCTCGTCGACCGGTTCTCCGGCAGCTGCCAGGTGCCCATGAGACCCGCCGTCTGGAACATGCCGATGGTCCACGGAGCCGGCATCCGCCACCTCTTCCCGAGTCGTCCGTACTGCGAAAGTGAACTGATCGATTCACAATCTAGACGCGCGATGTTTCGGCCTCGTCACATCGGCGTGACGATCTGACTCAGGATGCGGGCACGGGTGCCAGCAGCGCCGCGAGCGAGCGGCGATGGGCGGCCGTGAGCTCGTCGGCGTCGACCCCGGCCAGCAGCGAGATCTGCAGCCCGCGCCACAGCCCGACGATCGAGACGGCGCACACCTCGGCGGTGGCCGGATCGGCGCCTTCCCGCACGAGCAGTCGCGCCACCCCCTCCGGCCACTGCGTCGCGATGCGCCGGAAGTACCCGTCGTTGCGCTCGGGCCGGCGGGCGTGCAGCGAGAACAGCTCGAAGAAGAGCTTGAGGAACGGACGGTTGCGCTTGTCGGCGATCCGCGTCCACGCGCGGTTCAGCAGCACCTCTGGCTCGCCGTCCTCGTCGAGCTCGCCCATCAGGTGGTGGATGCCGGGGAACCGCTCGAGCGCCGTGAGCGACGCCTCGTCGAGCAAGTCCTCCTTCGAGCCGAAGTAATAGAGCAGCATGCGGTTGTTCGAGCCGATCGAACGGGCGAGCGAGCTCAGGCTGATGTCGTTCACCCCGTGCTCGAGGATGTGGTCGGCCACCAGTCCGAGCAGTCTGCGGCGCTCTTTGGACAGGGGCGCTGGCATGTCTCGACAGTAGCGCACAGAACGAAAAGCGATCGTAATGCCGCGGTAACAATGCGCTCCTACTCTGAAGCGAACAGTTCATCAATCGGAAGCGTGGTGCCCGTGAGTTCGGTTCTTCAGCAGGTCACCCGCACGCCGTCGCGGGAGATCTCCCTCACCGAGGTGAGCAAGAGCTATCCACTGAAGCGCGGCGCCACGCTCACGGCGCTGCAGGACATCTCGCTCACCATCGGCAACGGCGAGTTCCTGGCCCTGCTCGGGCCGAGCGGATGCGGCAAGTCGACCATCCTGCGCATCGTCGCGGGCCTCGAGCAGCCGAGCTCCGGCACCGTCACGGTCGGCGACTCCACCCCGCAGGCACTCTCGCGCGAGCACCGGCTCGGTGTCGCCTTCCAGGAGCACTCACTGCTCCCCTGGCTCACCATCCGCCAGAACATCGCCCTCCCCTACCGCGTCGCCGGGCGGAGCGTCGACACCGCGCACGTGCAGGAACTGATCGACCTCGTCGGACTCGCGGGGTTCGAAGACGCCAGGCCCAAGCAGCTCTCGGGCGGCATGCGCCAGCGCGCCTCGATCGCCCGCGCCCTCGTGCTCGACCCCGAGGTGCTGCTGCTCGACGAGCCCTTCGGGGCGCTCGACGCCGTCACGAGGCGGCGGATGAACCGCGAGCTCGGGCGCATCTGGAGCGAACTGCGCATCACCACACTGCTGGTCACCCACGACGTCGATGAGGCCGTGCTGCTCGCCGACCGCGTGGTCGTGATGACCGGGCGCCCGGGGAGCATCCGCCACATCGAAGACGTCGACCTCCCGCTGCGCGAGCACTCCGAACTCACCCGCTCCCCCGAGTTCCACGACATCGTCGACCGCCTGACCGGCCTCCTCGACGCCCCGAAGGACGCCTGATCCGATGACCTCGCGTCTGCGACCCGTGCTGTACGGCGTCTCGGGGGTCGTCGTGCTCCTCGTGCTGGCCGAGCTGATCGGGCAGCTGGGGCTGCTCGGCACCACCTGGCCGCCGCTGTCGACCGTCGTGGCCTTCCTCCTCGACCCCGACAACCACACCCTGCTCGGCAACGCGCTCGCGGCCACGGTCACCGAAGCGCTGATCGGCGGCGCCATCGGCATCGCCGCGGGCGTCTTCTTCGCCCTGCTGGCCGTGCTCGTGCCGGTGCTGGCGCCCGGGCTGGATCGCTTCGCCGCGGTCATCGACGCCGTACCGGCCGTCGCGCTGGCCCCCTTCCTCATCCTCATCCTCGGCCGCGAGGGCACCCCCGTGCTCGTGGTGGCACTCTCGGTGACCTTCATCATCTACATCTCGATGAGCTCGGGCCTCTCGGTCGCGAGCCACCCCTACCAGGACCTGTTCACGGTGCTCGGCGCCCGCCGGGGCACGCGACTCGGTCTGGTCGACCTGCCGGCCGCGCTGCCGAAGTTCTTCGACGGCCTCGCGCTCGCCGCGCCCGCGATGATCCTCGGCGCCACGATCGGCGAGTGGTTCGGGGCCAAGCGCGGGCTCGGCGTGCTCTTCATCAGCGCGATGCAGAACTACCGCATAGACCTGCTCTGGGCGGCGGCCGCCCTCTCGGTGATCTGCTCGCTCATCATCTACGGCATCGCCGTGGCCGCCCAGCGCGCCGTGGCCAGGAGGTTCGCATGACCCAGAGCCTCAGCGTGGCGGCCGCCCGCACCACCGGCGGCCTCTTCGGCCGCGTCGGCGGCGCCGTCGGACGGTTCCTGCTCGTGGTGCTGCAGCGCTACTGGCCCATCATCCTGCTGCTCATCGCCTGGCCGGTGTGGCTCTGGGCCAACGGCTACAGCCGTGCCGTGGCACCCTCGCCGCTCGACGTGGCCACCGACCTCGTGCTCCACCCCGACGTCTACGTGTGGCCCGTGCTCTGGACGACGCTGTTCGCGGTGGGAGGCCTGGCGCTCGGGATGCTCGTGGGCGTCGTGCTCGGAGTACTGGTGTGGATGTCTCCGCTCGCCTCGGGCCTGCTCATGCCGAGCGCCCTCATCCTGCGCGTCGTGCCCGTCACCGCGATGATCCCCATCCTCGCCCGCCTGTTCGGGTACGGCTCGGGCACGGTGGTCGTGATCGTGGTGATCCTGGTGTTCTTCCCGGCGTTCTCGCTGACGGTCTCCGGCATGTCGTCGGTGGCGAAGTCGAGCCGCGACCTGTTCGGCGTGCTGGGTGCGGGACTGCTCACCCGGGTGCTCAGACTGCACCTGCCCGCCGCCATCCCGAGCATCATGCTCGCACTGCGGCTGAGCGCCCCGATCGCCATCCTCGGAGTGCTGCTGGCCGAGTACCTCATCTCCGGAGTGGGCCTCGGCGACCTGCTCCGGTCATCGGCCGACCGCCTGCAGTTCGAGCGCGAGTGGGCCTCCGCCCTCGTCGCGACCGCGCTCTCGGTGCTCTGCTTTGGGCTCGCCCAGAGCCTCGAGCGCCGCGTCGTCGACCGCGTCACCTGACCCCCCGCCGCACCACCCGTGTCACCCCGCACCACCGGTGTCACCCGCACCACCCCCCTGAGATGCCCGTACCACCACCAACGATGAAAGCGAGCACCGTCATGCACCGTTCCCCCACCCCTCACCGCAGCCGTCGCCGCGCCCTCGCGGCCGGCGCCTCCCTCGCCGCCGGCGCCCTCCTCCTCGCCGGCTGCAGCACCGGCGCCTCGAGCACCGAGTCCACCGAGTCGGCCGCCGGCGAGACCGTGCCGTTCAAGGTGGCCATGTCGTGGATCTCCAACGTGGAGTACGGCGGCTTCTGGCTCGCCGCCGCCAACGGCTACTACGAAGACGAGGGGCTCGAGGTGGAGTGGCTCCCCGGCGGCCCCGACGCCCCTACCGCCGAGTCGCAGGTGGCGGCCGACGCCGCCGACGCGGGCATCACCGCGGGCATGTCGAGCGCCTTCGCCGCGATGGCCGACGACGAGCTCGCCGTGATCGGATCGGTCTTCCAAGACAACCCGGGCTGCTTCCTCTGGCTCGCCGACGACCCGATCGAGACGCCCGAAGACCTCATCGGCAAGCGCATCCTGGCCCAGAGCGAGGCCACCGTCGAGCAGGTGCTCACCCTCAACGACATCCCGCTCGACCAGGTCACGATCATCCCCACCGGTTTCGACCCCGCACCGCTCGTGAACGGCGACGGCGACGTGTACACGGCGTACTCGACGAACCAGCCGATCACCCTCGAGCTGAGCTTCGACCTGGAGCCGGGCAACGACTTCGGCTGCACCCTCTCGGGCGACCTGGGCGCTCCCGCCTACGCCTCGTCGATCTTCGCGAAGGACACCGCGCTCGAGGAGAACCGCGACCTCTACCTCAAGTTCCTGCGCGCCTCGATCAAGGGCTGGGAGGACTTCCTCGCCGACCCGGCGTCGGGCGCGGAGCTCGCGGTGAACGACTTCGGAGCCGACCTCGGCCTCGACCTCGAGCAGCAGACCCTCTCGGGCGAGGCCTTCGCCGAGCTCATGGAGAGCCCCACCACCGACGAGCACGGCCTGCTCTACATGGATGTCGACCGCGTGGAGACCGAGATGTACCCGGCGATGGAGGCTTCGGGCATCACCGACCTGCCGCCCGTCGCCGACGCGGTCGACCTCAGCCTGCTCGACGAGATCGCGGCCGAGTAGGAGCCCGACGATGGCGAAGAGGATGATCCTGGGCGTCTTCGAGGCGGGCACTCAGCAGGTGGGCGGCACCACCAGCTGGGCCCACCCGAAGAGCCAGAACGGCGACTACCGCGACATCGAGTACTGGATCGGGATGGCCCGGATGCTCGACGACGCGGGATTCGACCTGCTCTTCTTCGCCGGCGGCTCCTTCGGTTACGCCTCGCTGAAGGGCGAGCTCTCCGACGTGCTGGTGCGCGAGGGGATGATGTTCGGGCTCGACGGCTCGTACATCATCCCCGCGCTCGCCGCCGCCACCTCCCGCCTCGGCTTCGTGGTGACCACCACGACGGGGTCGGACCACCCGCTGCACACGGTGCGCAAGTACTCCACGCTCGACCACGTCACGAAGGGCCGCATCGGCTGGAACATCGTCACCGGCGCCTCGCAGAACACCATGGCCAAGATGCTCGGCCAGACCGAGATGGTGCCGCACGACAAGCGCTACGAGGCCGCGGCCGAGTACGTGGAGGTGGCGCTGAAGTTCTGGGAGGGCGGCAACGACGACGACGCGGTGGTGCTCGACCGCGCGACGGGGGTGTTCGCCGACCCGCAGAAGATCCACCCCGTCGTGCACGAGGGCGAGTACTACCGCTCGAACGGTTACCACACGCAGCCACCGTCGCCGCAGCGCTCCCCCGTGCTCTTCCAGGCCGGCACCTCGGCTGCGGGTCGCGCGTTCGCCGCCCGGCACGCCGAGGCCGTGTTCGTGCAGGGCACCACCTACGAGCAGACCGCGGCGAACGTGGCCGACATCCGCCGCCGCGCCGCCGAGGAGGGCCGCGACCCGGCCGACCTCAAGCTCATCGTGGGCGTCACCGTCATCACCGCGCCCACGAGCGCCGAGGCGCACCGCCTGCGGGCCGAGTTCGAGGCGCTGCAGAGCGACGAGCTGGCCGCGCACTACTACTCGGGCAACACCGGCCTCAACCTGCTCGAATACGACTTCGACCGGCCCCTCAAAGACCAGCTGCCCGACGACGGCCTGGCCGGCCAGATGGGCGTCAGCAACATCGAGCGCTTCTACACCCGCCCCGACGGCTCGGCGCCCACGGTGCGTGAGATCCTCGACGACCTCAAGGGCAAGGGCACCCGCGGCTTCGCCATCACGGGCGACCCGGTCGAGGTGGCCGACGAGCTGGAGCGGATGATCGACCTCACCGATCTCGACGGCTTCATGCTGGAGGCGGTCTTCAACACGGCCTCTATGCGCGACGTGATCGACCTCGTGCTGCCGGAGCTGCGGCGGCGCGGCCGACTCGACCCCGCCCCCGAGGGCACGACCCTGCGGGAACGGCTCATCGGCAAGGGCCCGCATCTCGCAGCCGAGCACCACGGCGCCGATCTCCGCCCCGAATTCAGCGCGTCCACTTGATAAGTACCACTTATCACTGACACAATCGGGGCATGAAGAACATCGTGCTCGGCGCCTTCGAGATCGTGGGCCCCACTTTTCTCAGCAACGCCTGGAGCCACCCCGATTCGGACACCCGCGGCTTCACCACCCTCGCCTACTGGCAGGAGCTCGCCCGCGCGCTCGACGCCGGCGGCTTCGACTTCCTCTTCTTCGCCGAGGCGCTCGGCTACCCCATGACGGCCGACGGCGCCGCCTCCGAGGTGGCGCTCCGGGAGGGTGTGCAGTTCCCGGTGCTCGAGCCGCTCTCCCTCATCACCGGCCTCGCCGCGACGGTCGACCGCCTGGGCTTCGTCGTCACCACCTCCACCACCGCCGAGCGGCCGTTCACCAACGCCAGGCGGTTCTCCACCGTCGACCACCTCACGCGCGGCCGAATCGGCTGGAACATCGTCACCTCCGACAACCAGGAGGCCATGGTGAAGCTCCTCGGCGAGAAGGGCATCACCCCGCACGACGAGCGCTACCGCCGCGCCGCCGAGTTCGTCGACCTGTCGCTGAAGCTCTGGGAGGGGTCGTGGGAGGACGGCGCCCTCGTCATGCGCAAGGAGAGCCGTGAGCTGGTCGACCTCGAGCGCCTGCACGAGGTGCAGCACCACGGCGAGAGCTTCGACCTCGAGGGCTACTACCCCATCCCGCCATCGCCGCAGCGCACCCCCACGCTGTTCCAGGCCGGCGCCTCCTCGCGCGGCAAGGACTTCGCGTCGACCTACGCGGAGTGCGTCTTCATCCAGGAGCGCGACCTCGCCAAGGGCGCGGCGCTCGTGCAGGAACTGCGCGAGCGTGCCGCCGCTCACGGCCGCGCCCCCGAGTCGATCAAGCTCGTGAACGGTCTCTCCTTGGTGATCGCCGACACCGAGGAGGAGGCCGCCGTCGCCCGGGAGGCGCTCACCACAGCGCCCAGCCGTGAAGCCATGGGAGCGCTCTTCATGGGCTGGAGCGGCGTCGACCTGCTCTCGCTCGACCCGGATGCGACCCTCGCCGAGATCCGCACCGAGGTGGGCCAGTCACTGCTCGCCCAATACCAGGACCCCACGCTCACCGTCGGCGGCGTGCTCGACCGGCTGCGCGAGACGATGGGCGGGTTCAAGGTCACCGGCACCCCGGAGAGCGTGGCCGACCAGATCGAGGAGATCGTGCGGATCACCGACGTCGACGGCTTCCTGGTGGAGCACTCCGTCGGCGGCGTCGCCACCTACCGCCGGTTCATCGACGAGGTCATGCCGCTGCTCCGCTCGCGCGGCCTGCTGCCCGACGAGCCCCGCCGCGGCACCCTGCGCGAGATGCTCACCGGCGGCTCGGCCCGGCTGCCCGCCGACCACCCGGGTGCCCGGTACACGGTGTGAGCGCCACCACCATCGGCGAGCTCGTGCGGGAGGCCCGCTCGCGGGCCGGGCTCTCGATGAGAGCTCTCGCCGCGCTCGTCGAGGTGAGCCAGCCCTTTCTCAGCCAGGTCGAGAACGGCAGGGCGAACCCCTCGCTGGCCACGCTCTACCGCCTCGCCGACGCCCTCGGTGTTCCGGCGAGCGCGCTGCTGCCCGAGGCCGTCTCGGCCGGCGACGTGCTGCAGGTCGGCGCCGACGGCGGCCGGATGATCCCGGTCTCGGCCGAGCCCGGCTCCGCCTCGGGCCGGATGCTCACGATCGGCGCCGGCCATCCCCTCGAGGTCGTCGAGTACCGCGTGGCCCCCGGCGAGTCGCTCGGTGGCTGGTTCAGCGGCCCGGGCGAGCAGACGCTGTTCGTGATCGAGGGCTCGGTGACCGTCGAGCTCGACGACGGCAGGAGCTTCAGTCTCAAGCCCGGCGGCGCGGTGACGCATCCGTCGTCGGTGCCGCACCGGTGGGTGCCGGGGCCTCTCGGCTGCCGCCTGCTGCTTTCGGTGGCACACGGCCAGACCGCGGCCCACGGCTCTCCGCAGTCGTCGCGAGACCAGCCGTAGCCAGAGCCGCCGCGAGAGTGGCGATCGCGGCGATCGTCTCGCTCCACGGCGTCGTGTCGTGCGACTGGTACCCGGCGATCCCGGGTGCGATGAGGAAGGTCGCCACCAGATACCCCGGCAGGGTGCTCCCGAGCAGCAGAACGCAGGTCACGGATGCGGGCCACGCGCTCCGCAGCCACACTCCCGCCAGCACGAGCAGAGCGAGGAACGGCAGCCCTGTCGCCAGCAGCTGCACCGGCATGGCCTGAAGGGGCGTCGGCACGCCGAGGAATCCAGACACCAGCGCGTGCATCCCGCTCACGGCGAAGCCCGTCGCGCACACGGCGGCCACCACGCGCTCCAGCGCCGACGACCGCGCCCCCACCGACAGGGCCACCGACATCGGCAGCAGCAGCACGCCGACCGACAGTACGAGCATCCCGAGCCCGTGCACCTGGGCGGTCACGCCGAGGTTCTCCCACGGGTCGGAGGGCATCGTGTAGTCGAAGCGGTGGTCCTCGATCGAGATGTCGGTGCGACCCCAGGCCGGGGCGAGCACCACCCATCGCTCCAGCGAGGGGGCCAGTTGCAGCAGGCCTGCCAGCCCGATGAGTGCCGCCACCCCGATTGCCCGCCCCCGCATGCCGGCACCCTAACCGCCGCACACGAACGGGTGGTGAACGGATGTGGAGAACGACGGTCACAGGCGGTCTTCCGCCTCCGCTACGGTGAGACCATGGGGAACACAGACACGAATCCATCCGGCACGCTCGCGCGAAGGACGGTGCTGGGGGCGGCGTGGGCGGTTCCCGTCGTGGCCGTGGCGGTCGCGGCGCCGGGCGCTGCCGCGAGCGGAGGAACAGCTTCGATCTGGGCCTTCGAGGCCTCGCCGAACCCCGCCGCGATGGGGAGCGGCCAGACGGGGACCACCTCAGGCCTGACCATCCGCAACACCGGAACCACCGACGAGATCGCCGAGCTCACCGTGGTGGTGAGCGGCATGTCGGAGGGCTTCACGGCCGGCTCCTTCCCGGGCACCGGCTGGGCCTACGTGTCCGGAGAGAGCGACAGCTCGGTGACCTTCTCCTATACCGGGGAGATCGCCGCGGGCGGCTCGAGCGCGGCGCTCTTCCTCGTGATCTCGTTCACGGGTTCCGACTCCCGGCCGTTCTCGCGCACGCTCTCGATCGTCGCCACCGACACCTCCGTCGACCCGATCTCGCTCGTGGTCGACGTCGCCGCCTGATTCAGCCGCGCAGTCTCACGAGCCGCGCAGGATCGACGACATCTTCTTGCCGCGGGCGACCTCGTCGACGAGCTTGTCCATCCACCGGATGCGCTGCATGAGGGGGTCGTCGATCTCCTCCACCCGCATCCCGCAGATCACGCCCGTGATGAGCGGCGCATTCTCGTTCAAGGCGGGCGCCTCGGCGAAGAAGGTCTCCAGGTCGGTGCCGTCGGCGATCACCCGGGCGAGTCCTGCGTCGTCGTAGCCCGTCAGCCACTCGATCACCTGATCGACCTCGGCCTGGCCGTGCCCCTTCCGCTCCACCTTCGCCACGTAGAGCGGGTAGATGCGGGCGAAGCTCATGCCGAAGATGCGGTGTCTGGTCATCGCCCCCAGGATACCCGCGCCCATCACAACCGGCTCAGTCCAGGGCGTCGGTGACCTCGATCACGGGCTGATCGGCAGGCCCGGTGATCGTGCACACCTTGACGCCGACGCGCTCGCCCTCGGGGTGCAGGCGCACCACCGGGATGACGACGGTCCAGACCCCGGGTGAGGGCTGGAGCACCTCGCTGTCAGCGAGCGAAGCGACGCTCAGCGTGGGTGCGGCGGGGAGCATCCCTTCGCCCGCGTCCACCGGTGCGTCCCACACGTCGGACGCCTCGACGCACCACGCGTACGCTGAGGCGGCATCGGCGACTGCCCCGGAATCACCCGCGTCGCCGGCGCTCGCGGCCTCTCCGTTACTCTGAGGGCCGCCGGCGGGCGGTGACGAGGTGTTCGCGAACGGCACTCCTGCGGGGTCGAGCGGATGGGATTCCGCGCCGGCCTCGGCGGACGGCGTCGACGTCGCACCGGCCGACGCCTCGCCGCCGCTGACGGGCCGCGACACGATCGCGGCCGTTCCCGCCAGGCCCACCAGCACCGCCACGGCCGCCGCGACGCCCACCCATCTGGGTGCCCGGTGCCCCACCGTCGACCCGGAGCGCCGCGCGTGTTCGACCAACAGGGCGCGCATCCGCTCTCGTCGCCGCGGATCGATCTCGTCGCCGCTCATCCCGCCTCTTCCTCTCCCCCGCGCGGCTGCAGCCGTGCGAGCACCTCGGCGCTCAGCCGCGCGCGCGCCCGCGAGAGCCGCGACTTGACGGTGCCGGGAGCGACCCCGAGCGCCTTGGCCGCCTCAGCGGTGCTCATCTCCTGCAGCACACAGAGTGTGATCACGTCACGATCGCGGGCCGGCAGCGCCGCGAGCGCCCTCCGCACGGCTGCGGCGCCCGCCTCACGGTCGAGTCGCTCCCCCACCTCGACGGCGTGGTCTTCGGCCCACGCCGATTCGCGGTCGACCTCGTGCAACCGCGCGATCAGCGCGCGCTGCCGGTTGCGCGACCTGGTGACGTTGCGGGCCACGTTCGTCGCGGTCACCGCCAGCCAGCCGATCGCCGTGCCGTCGACCACCCGCACCGAGGCCCTCCGCCGCCAGGCCTCGAGAAACACCAGTGCGGTCACGTCCTCCGCGTCGTGCACCGTCGCCGTCACCCTCCTGGCCTGCCGGAACACCCGAGCGTGATGCAGGTCGAACACCGCACCGAAGGCCTCCGCATCGCCGTCACGCACGCGCGACCACAGCGCCCCCTCGTCGATCTCAGACCCCACACATCGATCATGTCCGGCATCGCCCTTCCGGTTCCAGTTCCCGCACAGTGATGTCCGCATCCGGCTCCCGGGTTCCCGGGAGGTCAGTGCGAGCAGGGCGCGGAGGTTCCTACGATGGTGGAAGGAGGTCGGCGCGACAGCGCGACCGGAAAGGGACGACGATGACCGGGAACGATCCGTTCGCACGTGCGGCAGAGGTGCCCACGTTCACCCTCACGAGCACCACGGTGGTGGACGGCGGCACCTGGCCGGCGCCGCAGTACTCGGCAGCGTTCGGCGTGCCGGGCGGAGAGGACGTGTCGCCGCAGCTGAGCTGGTCGGGCGCGCCGGAGGGCACGCAGAGCTACCTCGTCACCGTCTACGACCCGGATGCGCCCACCCAGTCGGGCTTCTGGCACTGGGCCGTGGCGAACATCCCGGCCGCCGTCACCGAGCTGCCCGAGAACGCCTCGGTCGAGGGTCTGCCCGCAGGGGCCGTGCAGTTCCCCAACGATGCCGACGCTCCGCGCTTCTACGGCGCCGCCCCGCCTGCGGGCCACGGGCCGCACCGGTACTTCGTCTCGGTCGAGGCGCTCGACGTCGCCACCCTCGACCTGCCGGCCGACAGCACACCGGCGTTCGCCGAGTTCAACGCCGTGCCCCACCTGCTGGCGCGCGCCACCCTCGTCGTGACCGGCGAGATCCCCGCCGCCTGACCCCTGGTACCGGCGGCGAACCCATCGGCCGCGTCACCTGGGCTGGAGTCTGGCTCAGAAACCGTCGATCTGAGGGGCGTCGCAGGCCGCCCAGAGGCGCACTCGGGCGTTGTCGATGTCGTGCGACGCCACGAAGTCGGCCAGCTCCTGCGCGTCGGAGAAGCTGCTCCTGGCCGCGATGTCGTAGAACTGCACCACCGTCGAGAAGTCGCCGGCGAGCTCGGCGGGCGGCTCGGCGGTGATGGAGTGCAACCCGGCCGCGAACGAAGCCGCCCAGCTGAACGGGTCCCCCGCGCTCGGGAGCGAGGCAGCCCCGATCGCCGCCTGCTCGCTGAACTGCGTGCAGAAGTCCCCGTCGCCGTCGCCGGGCTCGACCGGTTCCTCGGGCGCGGCAGGGGGGTCTGGTTCCTTCGGTTGGTGATGCGTCACCCACACGGTCCCGTCGCCCTTGAGGTTGAGCATCCCCACCTCCCCCGCGGCGCCCTCGAGCGACGAACGGAGGCTCGACACCACGGGGTCGATGGCCGCGTCGAGCACGGTCGAGGCGGTGTTCTTGAACAGGTCGGGCACTTTGGCGAGGATGTCGGCCTTCACCGTCTCGACCTGCTTCGCGGCGAGGTCGAGGAAGTCGCCGACCTCCTTGCGGGGCACCTTCACCGTCACCCGGGCGGCCTCGGTGATCTCGGGTCCCTTGGCCGTCTCGGCATCCTCCGTGGCCGTCACGAAGCTCATGATCGCGGTCTTGTCGTTCGTGACCGTCGACTGCGTACCGTCGAGGCTGATGAGCGTCACACCCTGGGTGAGCGTCCACTCCGCGGCGTCGCCGGCCCTGATGAGCTCCGGGATGCTCGCCCCGCTCACCTTGGCGCAGTCGGCCAGCGCGGAGGGCCAGTCCTTGGTGAGCGAGAGGGTGCTGGCGGTGAAGGTGCCGGTGTTTCCGGGCGCGGGCTGGATGCCGAACGAGGTGTGGTCGGCGGGCGTGACCTTCACCACGAGCCGTTCGTTGGTGAAGTAGCTGAGCACGAGCGAGGCCGTGCCGAGACCGGAGAGCCCCACACGCAGGGCGTTGAGCACGGGTCCGGTGACCACAGCGACGAGACCTTCGACCACTCCCTGGGCGAGCCCGATGGCGCTCTCCACGAGCGCGCCGAGCAGCACACCGAAGATGCCGAGCTCGCTGATCTTCGTGATCTCGCGCGGGATCACCCGGAGCACGTCGAACAGGCTCTGGATGGTGCTCGAGATGAAGGCGGTCACCGTGCTGCACGGGGAGTCGATCACGGCGGGCGCCAGGGCGGGAGCAACGGCCGGCGTGATCGCGGCGGGCCCGAGCCCCATCCCCTCGGCGGCAGGCGTCTCCGCCTCGAACGAGCCCTCGGCGAGCGCCGCCGTCATCAGGTCCTGCTCGAACAGCGCGATGACCGCCATCGGGAAGACGATGACCTCGGGGTGCGTCCAGTCCGTGTCGCCCGGGTACAGCGTGCGAGCGACCCGCTGGCCCGCGGGGTCGCCGGGCAGGTCGTCGGCGCTGAGGTAGGCCGCGAGCAGGTAGCTCATGCGGGGCAGGGTGGGGTCGAGCGGCACCATAGCGTCGATCTCGGCCCCGGTGCGGCCGGCGCCCGCGCGTACCTCGGCGAGCATCCGCTCGGCCTGGATTCGCGTGACCGTGTACGCGGTCGGGATCGTCTCGGTCGTGACGGCGGTCTCGTCGTCGACGATCTCGATTCCGGCGGCGGTCAACTGCTGCTCGGTGACGACGCCTCCGCCTCCGCCTCCGGGGTTCCACCAGGTGGGCGTGACCGCGACGCAGCCGGCGAGGAGCGCCGCCACGACGAGACCGACGAGCGCCGTCACGGCGGCGGAGGTGGGACGGACGCGGCGCATGGCGACCTTCCGGCGGATGCGGACGGAGGGGGTGAGCACAGGGGGTGGGCGCACGGCGTGCACACCTGTCGAGCACGATCAGGCTAGTTCGCGTCGCTGTCGCTGTCCAGCATCTCGTCGGCCGGCGTCAGCTCACCCACGACCCGGGTGTCGAACCACACCAGCACGGGCACCGTGCGGTCGAAGCCGACGGGGAGCTCGGTGAGGAAGGTCTTCATCTCGCCGATGTCGGGGCCTCCGGGCGGATCGCACTCGGTGACGAAGTCGATGCCCGACTCGAAGGATCGCACGTGGTCGAGGCGCTCGTCGCAGTGGGGAGACCCCATCACCGTCAGCCGGATCACCCCCTCCGCCGCATCCACCCATTCCACCGTGTCCACCCAGTCCTCCGGCGGGCGGGTCGCGTCGTACTCCACCTGCCGCCAGAGCACTCCCTCGCTCGCGGCATCGGTGGAGGCGGAGATGGGCGCGGGTGCCGGCGGATCGATCGTGCAGCCGGCCAGCAGAACGGCCGTCGCGAGTCCCACCGCGCTCACGGCACTCCTCGCCGCGACCCGCGCGCCATCCGCATGCCCGTTCGGCGATCGACGGCTCGGTAGCGTGGCGCCATGAACGCTTCCTCCACTCCGGCTCACCTCCTCGAGGGCCTGACCACCCCTCATGTCGCCGACGCACTGCTGCGGCTCGGCCTGCCCGTGCGCTGCGCCCCGGCGACGGTCAGACCACTGCAGCCCGGCACCCGCGTGGCGGGGCGCGTACGACCGGCCCGTCACGCCGGCAGCGTCGACGTCTTCCTCGAGGCACTCGAGCAGTCCGCGCCGGGCGAGGTGCTCGTCGTCGACAACGGCGGCCGCCGCGGCGAGGCCTGCGTCGGCGATCTCACGGCGCTCGAGGTGCAGGGCGCCGGGCTCGCGGGCATGGTCGTGTGGGGCCTGCACCGCGACACGAGCGAGCTGCACGCCATCGGTCTGCCCGTGTTCAGCGAGGGGGCGCTGCCCACCGGTCCCCTCCGGCTCGACCCTCAGCATCCGGATGCGCTCCGCTCGGCCCGCGTCGGCGACCATACGGTCTCCCCCGACGACGTCGTGCTAGGCGACGACGACGGCATCGTGTTCCTCCCGCTCGACCGCGTGGTCGAGGTCGCCGAGCGCGCTCGGGAGATCCGGGACACCGAGCGCCGGCAGGCCGAGCTCGTGGCCTCGGGCGTCTCGTTGCGGCACCAACTGCATTTCGGCGAGTACCTGCGGGCGCGTGCCGCGTCGGGCACGACGTTCCGGGAGCACCTGCGCTCGCTCGGCGGCGCCCTCGAGGAGTGATCGGAACACGATCGCCCTACCCGGCTCGCTCGAGACGGCCGAGCTCCACCCCGGCGGGGTCGAAGAGCACCAGCTGCCCCTCGTCGTAGGCGATCGTGCGCACCCATCCGGCCAGCACCGGGAACGTGGGCACGCAGGCCATCGCATCGGAGGCGACGAAGGGCATGAGGAACAGGGATCCGTCCCCGGCCCATGGCGTACCGCTGCCGGCCGGCTCCGCGAGAGGCGGGTCGAGCGGGCCCTGCCTCCCCGGCCACGACAGCGAGTGGCAGTCCCGCGTGCGCACGCCCTCGGGCGTGATGGTGATCGTGGCCACGCTGTCGTCGCCCACGCCGACCTCTCCCGCGTCCCCCGCTCCCGCGCCGCCGTCCTGCGCGACGCCCTGGTCTCCCACGACCTTCCAGGTGCCGAGCAGCTGATCCGCCCGCGCCGCGACGAGCCCGTCGCCGAGCGGCGCCGGCCGCTCATACAGCGAGGCGACCAGGGCGTCGTCGAGCTCGTCGTCGAGCAGCGGCACCCCCTCCACCTCCCAGGGAGACGCCAGCGGTGAGCCGTCGGGGCCGACCGGCGGATGCAGCGTGGCCACCACCGTGCCCGTGGCGTCGAGCAGCTCCCACCCCGTCTCCGTCGCCCGGTATCCCCGGAGCGACAGCCCCCAGTCCTGGTCAGGCCCCTCGGCCAGCCAGCCGCCTTCCGCACCACGGAAGCAGGCCTCCGATCCCGCGCCGAGCGCCGTCACGAGGAGCCCGTCGGCCGCCGCGAACGACCACCCCAGATGACCGCACGCCCTGACCACCTGCAGTCCGCTGCTGTGGATCCTCAGCCAGTCGCCCTCCTCTGCCGGCGCCCCGCTCATCCGCCAGTCCCCGAACAGGCCCGCCGCCGGGTCCGCCCCGGTTCCCGCCGGGGAGAGGGCTGTGGTCTCGAGCGCCTGGTCGGCCGGCATCTCGGCCGCCGTCTCGGCGACTCCACTCCCGCCGGCGCCCACCCCGCCGGTGTCGGCCGCGTACGTCGGCCAGAAGAACGCCACGACGATCAGCACCACCAGAACCGTCGCCGCCCCGACGACGACGGCCGTCGTCGCGAGTACGGATCGACGAGGTCCACCACTTCCGCCCCCATCCGAAGCTTCTTCGCCCGCAGACTCACCAGCCATCAGCACCCCCACACCCTTCCTACCCCGTGATGTCCGGATGGGGCGGCCGGGTTCCCTCGCCGTTCAGGCCGCCCGGCCGGCTGCGGCGAACGCGGCCGGCGTCGTGCCGAGCGTGCGGCGGAAATGCCGGGTGAGATGCGATTGATCGTGGAATCCGGCCTGCACCGCGCTCGCGGCCGCCGTGTGCCCGGAGAGCAGCAGGCGGCGCGCGAGGTCGACCCGGCGTCCCGTCACGTAGCGGTGCGGCGGGATGCCGTAGGCGGCCGAGAACGAGCGCACCAGGTGACTGGGGTGGGCCCCGAGCATCCGCGCCGCCTCGTCGAGGGTGATCGCCTCGGTGAACCGGTCGTCGAGAAGCTGCCGCAGCCGCCGCGCGATCGGGGCGTCGTGCCGATGCGCCCTGGCACCGCCGAGCCCGAGCTGTACCAGGTCGGCCAGCCGCAGCACGCCGTGCTCGGCGACGAGCTCGTCCCCGGGGTGGAGGATCGTCGCGTGCAGCGCGGTGATCAGCGGCTGCACGCGGGCGTCGGCGGCGAACGGCCGCGCCGCTGCGGCCCCCACGGCCGACGGGGGCAGCCAACCCTCGTCGAGATAAAGCACCCTCTTGCGGAACGCCGTGCCGCGCACGGCCGAGCGCCCGTCGTGGGGCACGTGTGGCGGCAGGAGACTCACCGAGGCCGGCCGCGCCTCGTGGGCCGCGCCGTCCATACGGTAGCTCACGGCGCCCTCGTCGATGAGCAGCACCGTCCACACGTCGTGGGTGTGCGCGGGATAGGCGTGCTGCTCGAAGGTCGCGTGCAGCACCTCGCGCACGAGAGGCACCCGAGGCCGCCACGCCCGCACCTGCTCGTTCATCGCCGACCACCCCCTCGCATCCCGTGCCCGCGCATCCCGTTCCCTCGCATCCCGTGCAAGAAACGTACAAGACTCCACCCCGCCCGCGCCGCCAGGCTGAACGCATGCGATTCGACACCAAGGTCGCGGTACTGCTCCGCGACGACCTGCTCCCCTGGCAGGAGCTCAACGTGACCGCCTTCCTCCTGAGCGGTGTGGCCACCAGCGAGCCCGACCTCGTCGGCGAGCCCTACCGCGACGCCGACGGCCGCGAGTACCTCCCGCTGCTGCGCCAGCCCGTCCTCGTGTACTCGGGCGACTCCGGGATGCTCGCCGCAGCGCTCGACCGCGCCGCATCCCGTGGCCTACGGGCGGCGGTCTACACCCGCGACATGTTCTCCACGGGCCACGACGAGGCCAACCGCGCCGCCGTCGCCGCTGTGTCCACCGCGGAGCTCGACCTCGTGGGGCTCGCCCTGCGCGGCCCCCGCAACGCCGTCGACAAGATCGTCAAGGGCGCCCGCCTGCACGCGTGAGCGCTCCGTGGTCGCCCGCGACCACGCCTCATGTCAGCGCGCACTCAGGTCAGCGACCGCGCGAACGCGATGTGCTCCGCGATCCGCGCCGCTCCCCCGTTGGCGTGCCCGTTGAACGGGTACACGGTCATCGTCTTCTCGCCCGCGTAGGAGTTGTAGGCGCCGTAGACGGTCGACGGCGGGCAGATGTCGTCGAGAAGCGCCACCGCGAACGACGCCGGCATCGTGCCCCGCGCCGCGAGGTTCACCCCGTCGAAGTAGTCGATCGTCGAGAACGCGCGCTCCTGCCGCTCGGGGTCGATCTGCACGCCGAGCCAGCTGACGAGCTCGGAGTACGGCGCCGTGTCGACGAGCCGCACCGCCCGGCGCACGTCGCTGAGGAACGGCACGTCGACGATCACCCCGACCGGTGTCACCGGCACCGCGCCCGGGGTGAGCGCGGCCGCGGCGAGCGCGATCGCCCCGCCCTGGCTGCCGCCCGAGATCACGACCCGGGCGGGGTCGACCGCCGGATGCCCCTGCACCGCCTCCACGGCCCGCACCGCGTCGGCGAACACGCGCCGGTAGTAGTACCCCTCGGGCGACTCGATGCCGAGCGTGAGAAAGCCCCCGAAGTGCGGACCTCCCACCCCCGGGTCGACGGTGTCGGCCCTGCGGTGCCCGGCCCCCTGGCCGCGCAGGTCCATCACGAAGTGCGCGAACCCGGCGCTCGGCAGCGCGGTCCACTCGGCGAGATGCCCGCGACCGCCGCCGTAGCCGATGTAGGTCACCACCGCGGGCAGCGGCCCCTCCGCGTGACGCGGCCGCAGCATCCAGCCCCGGATGGGGTGCCCGCCGAACCCCGCGAACACGACGTCTTCGGTGACTAGCTCGGTGAACCCGGCGTCGACCTCGGTGAACACGGCGGCGAGCGGATGCGCGGCCGTCTCGGCGAGGGTGCGGCTCCAGAACGCGTCGAAATCGGCGGGCTCGTGCCGCTCGGGCCGGTAGCGCTCGAGCTCGGGCAGGGGCAGGTCGTACTGGGGCATCAGCGCGAGACCCCCGACGGCATCGGCAGCGGCGCGGCGAGGATCTCGGCGTTCATCCGCCGCTGCCATTCCACGTCGGCCCACATCGGGTGGTGGGGTGCCGCGTTGGAGCACAGCACCATCCCCCACACCCCGTGCTCGAGGGCGGTGCGGATGCCGTGCTCGGCGAGCGCCCGGCCCACCGGCCCCTCCTCGAAGGTGCCGTGCAGCGGCGTGTACCCGATCCATCCCTCACCCACCACGGCGGGCACCGCCTTCCAGCGCGCCCACTCGGCGATGGCGATCACCCTCGACTCGATCTCGCGCAGCATCACCTCACGGTAGTCGCCGTAGTGGGCGTACAGCCAGGCGTCCCAGGCGTCGGCGTCGAGGAAGTCGTAGCCGTAGAACATCTGGTCGGTCACCACGGTGGCCCGGTACTTCCACTCGGCGGCCCTGCCGTACTCGGCCGGGTTCGGCGCCCCGGGCACGAGCATCGCTCGCAGTGCCGCGTTGGGGAAGTCGTCGCTGCCCTCCGAGCGGATGTCGAGCTCGCTCTGCAACGCGTCGAGCACGCCGTAGCTGTACACGTGGAACTGAGCGGCACCCAGACCCTCGGGCACCTGGTGCATCGCGAGGTGCGGCGGCTTGCCGTAGCTCGCGGTGACGAGCAGGTCGGGATGCGCGGCCCGCAGCCGCTGCACCGCCTCAGCCCCGCCGTCGGCCAGCGGAGGCAGCAACGAGAAGTCGACCTCGTTGTGCAGTTCGACCATCGCGATGCGCTCGCGGTGCCCCGCGTCGGTGAGCCGCGCGAGGAGGCGGTTCCAGGCCAGTTCGAGCGTGGTGTAGCGGTCGGCGAGCGGGACGGCGTCGAGCGCCCGGAACCACGCGTCGGAGCGGGCGAAGGCCGGCGACTGCTGGTACTCCCAGCTCGCCAGCAGCACCACGAGCCCGTGGCGCTCCGCCGCGTCGAACAGCTCGATCAGTCGCGCGCCGAGGTCGACCGTGTACCCGCCGGGGGTGTCGTACCACCGGGTGCGGGCGCCGTAGTACGGAACCGTCGCCGTCCCGTCGGAGGTCTCGCCGTCGAACGGGGTTCGCCCGAGCCCCTCGATCGCCAGACCGGCAGCCTCGCCCGCGAGCTCGGGCAACGTGAGCAGCATGGGGGCCGCGCAGATGCGGATGGCGTTGTACCCGCGGTCGACCGCCTCGGCGCACGCGCGGTCGAGGTCGTCGAACGGCCCGCCCGGTTCGGCCCTGGTGTACCAGGAGAAGTCCCAGAGCGTGACGGTGAGACGGCTCGGCAGGTGGGAGGGAACAACTCCGGTGAGCGCGGCCGCGGTGAGCGCAGTCCCGTCGATCGCGCTCATGCCGCATCCTCTCCGGCGGCCAGCGAGCGACCGCGCGCAGCCCAGTCTCGCAGCAGCGCCGCGGTGCGGGCACGCGCGCCGCTCGTGTCGGTGTCGAACAGCAGCAGCTCGGGGAGCGAGGTGGCGAAGTAGTCGACCTTCGGCTTCTCGGTCTCGAGCACGGCCGCCCGGGCGTCGAGCGCCGCCCACAGCGCGTCGGCCTCTGCCGTCTCGCCGAGGCGCAGGTGCGCCACACCGACCCAGAAGTCGGCGGCCTCGACCGGGCGGGGCGCGACGTCGAGGGCTCCCGCCCCCGAGCGCGCCCGCCGCCAGGCGGCGGTGGCCTCCGCGGTCTCGCCGAGCGAATCGAGGGCGTCGCCGAGCAGCACGAACCGCTCCGCCATGCTGCCGGCGGGGTGCCGGCCCTCACCGAGGTTCGCGGGAACCTCGATGCCCGCTCGCAGCAGCTCGACCGCTGCCCGCGCATCCGTCACGAGCAGCCGCCGCGCCACCGCCAGAGTCGCCCGGTCGTAGGCCGCGATCGCCTTGCCCTCCCCTCCTTCGAAGGGCTGGAAACGGCGGGTGCCGAGGATCGAGAGCGCCTCGTCGACCCGCCCCGCGTCGAGCAGCAGGCCCAGGTGACTGAGTGCGAGGTCGTCGCGCCTGGCCACGGCCTCGGGCTCCCGCTCGAGGGCGAGCAGCCGCTCGGCCGGGTCGACACCGCGGATGCCCGCGAGAACGTCGCGCTCGAACACGAGCCGGGCGTCGCCCGGGCTGAGCTCGAGGGCGCGGGCGAGCAGCTCATCGGCCCGATCCGGATCCCCACCGCTGTTCACCAGCGCGATCGCCGCGTTGCGCCAGGCGACCGGGTCGGTGCTGCCGAGCTGCGTCGCCGTGGCAAGCGTGTCACGGGCGTCATCGGTGCGGCCGGCGTCGAGCAGCCAGGCGCCGAGTAGAGCGTGAGCCACGGCGTCGCCCGGGTCGGCGTCGATCGCAGCCTGCAGGGCGTCGTACTCGTCGAGCCCGGCCGGGAAGGCGTGCAGCGTGTCGGCGCCCCTCGCCCGCCCTCGCTCGGATGCGGACGCGACCGCATCGCCGAGACGGTCGAACCAGGATGCGCGCAGGTAGTGCGCGAGCGGCACCGGGTTCCCGAAGGCCGCGTTCCCGAAGGCCGGCTTCCCGGGGGCCTGGGTGCCCCCCTCGTCACCGTCTCCCCCGGTCGTGGCGATCAGTGCGTCTGTCAGCGCCACCGCCTCGGCCCAGAGCCCGGCCCGTGCCCAGTCGCAGGCCACCAGCAACGCGGCCTTGGGGTCGACGGACAGGGCCGCAGCCGTGGCCGCACGCCCGCCCGCCAGCGCCCGGGTCGCGGGGTCGAGCGGATCGGCGTCCATCAGCCCGGCGATCAGCTCCTCCGCCTCGGCCACGCGCCCGAGTCGCCGGAGCGCCATGACCTTCAGCCGCTCCGGCTCGGCCGATCGCGACCCCGTCCCCGCCAGCGCGCCCAGCGCCGCAGCGGCGTCGCCTCGACGAAGGGCCAGGCGAGCGATGGCGACACCGGCCGGCACCGCCCAGGCGCCGTCCCAGGCCGCCTTCGCGAACCGGTCATGCGCCTCGTCGAGCTCACCGAGCCGTTCGAGCGACAGGCCCAGCCGGTAGCTGGTCTCGCCGCTCGCCGGATTGAGGTTGCGCGCGGTGAGTCGCGTCAGCGCGTTCTCGAACAGGCGCACGGCTTCGCGGTACTCGCCGCGGCGATGGTGCCAGGCCCCGAGCGCGGTCGACGCGCGGGAGTCGAGAGGGTCACGGCGCAGCAGCTCCTCGAAGTACGGCACCGCCGAGCGGGTGGGATGCCGGTACTGCTGCAGGTGCACCCCGGTGAGGTAGAGCTCGTCGGCCGAGACGATCTCCTCGGGCGCGGGTGGCTCGCTGGCGGTCCACGGCTCTGTGCCCGTGCCCATGCCCGCGCCCGTGCCCGCCCCCTCGCCGGGCTCCGGTGCGCCGGGCCGGGGCGTCCACTCGATCAGCGTCTCCCCCTCCCGCTCCACGGTCAGCGTCAGCTCCTCGGTCCGCACGCCCGCCGGCAGCACCACCTCCACGAGGAACGGCTCACCGGGCGCGAGTTCGACGGTCCATGCGCCCACGGCACCGTCGACATCCGTCCCAGCGCGGCGCACCAGCACCACCCTCGCATCCGGCACCACGATCGCCGACGCCACCCCGACCCGCACGGTCTCGCCCGCATCCCCGTCACGCGCCCCCGCACCCGTACCGCCCGCACCCGCACCGCCCGCACCCGCACCGCGTGCATCCGGAACCACCTCGAGACTCACCGCCAGCTCGCGGTTCGCCTGGTGCGCCGGCCCGATCCGCTGGATCGGGTACCAGAACTGGCTGAACCCGCGCGTCTCCCCCGGCGCGAGGTAGCTGAAGTCGGGCTGGTTGTCGGTGTACACCCCGGCCATGAGCTCCACGTAGGGGCCGTCGCCGTCGGTGAGCTGCTCGTCCCAGGCGTGGCCGATGGGCCCGTTGCCCCAGGTCCACTGCTTCTTGCCCGGCGAGATGGCGCGGTCGGCCCAGTGCACGAACCCCGCCTGCGCGTCGTGGTCGTAGCCGCCGAAGAAGTCGTCGACCGTGTCGGTGACCATGTAGGAGGTGGGCACCGGGATGGAGGTGTAGATGTCGAGCCGGTCGGCATCCGGATGCGCGGCGTCGACGAGCGCCGGATAGTCGACCCCGTAGTACGGCCGGTCTGCGCGCGGGAACGCCGTGACAGCACGCCGGGCGTGGTCGGCCACGTAGCGCACGTCGGTGGGGAAGAACGACTGGTACCGCTCGTGCGACCGCGCCGCCACGTTGGCCCACCAGAGGAAGGTCTGCGGCTCGTCAGTGCGGTTGGTGAGCTCGGCGAGCACCTCGATCAGCGAACTGCCCGGGGTGAGGCGCACGCCGTGCAGCCCGCGCATCCGCTGCAGCGGGTCGATGTCGCTGTGCCACACGGTCACCGCGCCGTCGTCACCGCGCTCGATGCGGGTGTCGACGGGCAGGAAGGTGCCCGGCCGGTGGTGCTGCGGCCAGTTGAACTCGACGCCGCCCGAGATCCACGGTCCCGCGAGGCCCACGAGGGCGGGCTTGATGACGTTGTTGCGGTAGAAGAAGTCGTAGTCGGCGGTCTTGTCGTAGCCGAGGTGGATGCGCCCGCCGATCTCGGGCAGCAGCAGGAGGCGCAGATACTCGTTCTCGAGGTGCACGGCCTGCCAGGCGCGGGGCGCCTTCTCGGTGGCGATGCGGTCGATGAACGGCATCGGGTACACCTTGCCGCTCGACCCCTGGTACACCCGCCGGTCGAGGAACACCGGGTAGCGGTCGGGTGCGGCCGGCTCGTAGGTGTCGATCTCGAGCGGGGCGCTCCAGCACGCCACCCCTCCCGCGGCGAGCACCGCGGCCTGGTCGGGCGGCGCCTCGGGGAGCCGCAGCACGCTCGAGGGGGCGTGGGCGGGGGTCGCCGGGGCGTGGGCGGGGGTCGCCGGGGCGTGGGCGGGGGTCGCCGGGGTGTGGGCGGGGGTCGCCGGGGCGTGGGCGGGGGTCGCCGGGGTGTGGGCGGGGGTCACGGCGGTGTTCACACGCTCGAGACTAGGCAGCGGCGGCCGGGGCATCCATGGCAGATGATGGGCACGGGATGGAGGATCCGCTGATTCGCGTGGGAGTCACTCCGTCGCCGCCCGCGTGCCATGATGAAGCATGGACTCCCCGCTCGAACGCGCGACCGGATTCGACAACCAGCGTCTCTGCGTACTCCCGCGCCCCCTGGTCGCCGAGGCGCTGGGGAGGCCGGTCACCAGGCGCCTCGTCGTCACCGACGCGGGCTACTTTCCGCACGCCGACGCGCATGGCCGCCATCGGCCGCGGGGCGCCGAGGAGACCATCGTGATCGTCTGCGTGGGCGGCTCGGGCTGGATCGAGGCCGGCGGCGTGCGCCACAGGATCGGCTCGTCGACCGCCGCAGTCATCCCCGGCGGTGTACCGCACGCCTACGGCGCCTCGGAGAGCGACCCCTGGACGATCTGGTGGTGCCATGTGCGCGGCAGCGACGTCGCCGAGCTGGTGGAGGCTTCGGGCGTCGACCCCTCGCGCATCACGGTCTCGCTGCGCTCGGTCGACCGCCTCACGGCGATGCTCGACGAGATCGTGAGCGCCCTCGAACGCGACCAGTCCCCCGCCCGCCTGGTGGCGACGGCGGGGATGGCGTGGCGGATGCTCACCCAGCTGGCCGTCGACCGCCGCCTCCCCGAGGAGGGCGAGCCGCTCGAGCGCGCGATGCGCTACCTCGAAGACCGGGTCGACGGCTCCATCCGGGTACCCGAGCTCGCGGCACTGGTGGGGGTGTCGTCGTCGCATCTCTCCGCCCTGTTCCGCGATGCGACCGGAGGCGGGGTGCTCGCGCACCACACCTCGCTCAAGATGGCCAGGGCCCGCCGGCTGCTCGACACGACCGCGCTCTCGGTGGCCGAGATCGGCCGCGAGGTGGGCATGGCCGACCCGTTCTACTTCTCCCGCCAGTTCCGGCGCATGCACGGCGTGAGCCCGAGCACCTACCGTTCGCAGCGCAAGGGCTGAGCGGCACCGGCCGGTCGCAACGGCCGGCCTGCCGCGCATCCGGTCAGCCCTTCGTCGCCCCCGCGGTGAGGTCGGCCTTCCAGAACCGCTGCAGCGAGATCATCAGCACCACCAGCAGGATGGCCGACACGGCCGAGCCGGTCACGACCAGCTGGTAGAACATCGGGTCGCGCTGCGTCTGCGAGTTCCAGAGAGTGAGACCGAGGGTGAGCGGGAAGGTGCGCGGGCTGTTGAGCATCACCAGCGGCAGCAGGTAGTTGTTCCAGATGGTGACGAACTGGAACAGGAAGATGGTCACGAGCGCCGGCATCAGCATGCGCGTGGCGATGGTCGCGAAGATGCGCAGATCGCCCGCACCGTCGATGCGCGCGGCCTCGATCACCTCGTCGGGCACGGCCGCGTTGGCGTGGATGCGCGCCAGGTACACCCCGAACGGGCTCACCATGCTGGGCAGCAGCACCGCCCAGTAGGTGCCTGTGAGGTCGACCGCGTTGAGGAGGAAGTACAGGGGTAGCGCGATGACAGTGGCCGGCACGAGCACCCCTCCGAGCACGATCGAGAACAGCGTCTCGCGGCCCCTGAACACGTACTTCGCGAAGGCGTACCCGCAGGCGGCCGAGATGACCATGGCCACGAAGGCGCCCACCGCCGAGTAGATGACGCTGTTCACGATCCAGGTGGTGAAGATGCCGCCGTCCTGGGTGAACACCGCCACCAGGTTCTGCCACGCCTGCGGCGAGTCGGAGAACCACAGCCCGAAGCTGTTGAACAGCTGCCCGGGCGACTTCGTGGCGGCGATGAGCACCCAGAGGATGGGCAGCAGGAAGTAGATCGCCGCCAGCACGAGCACGCCGTTCACCACGATCGTGCTCACGAGGGGCTGACGGATACGCTGGCCACGCGCCACGCGGCCGGGTGCGGCGGCGGGTGCGGCGGATGCGGTGGGGCTGTTGGGTGCGGTCGTGCTGCCGGGTGCGGTGGTCACCATGCGCGGTTCCCCTTCCGGTTCACCAGGCGGAGGAAGCCGAACGAGAACACGAAGCCGATCACGGCCACGATCACCGCCATCGCGGCGGCGAGGTTCGGGTTGCCCTGGGCGAACGACTGGTTGTAGGCGGCGAGATTGGGGGTGAAGTCAGAACTGATCGCCGTCGTGAGGGGCCTCAGCACGAGCGGTTCGACGAACAGCTGCAGCGTGCCGATGATCGTGAACACCGTCACCAGGATGACGGAGGGCCGCACCAGCGGCAGCTTGATCTGCCAGGTGATGGTCCACTCCGAGGCGCCGTCGATGCGCGCGGCCTCGTAGAGCTCGGAGGGGATCGCGTTCAGCGCGGCGATGAGGATGAGCATGTTGTAGCCCGCGAACCCCCACAGCGCGATGTTGGCGATGGCGAACAGCACCCCGTCGGAGGAGAGCGGATTGATGTCGATGCCGATCGCGGCGAGCCCCTGCAGCACCGGGCTGGTGGCGGGGATGTAGAGGAAGCCCCAGAGCAGGGCCGCGATCACCCCGGGCACGCCGTAGGGCACGAAGTACACGACCCGGAAGAACCGGGGAAAACGTGCCCTCGCCGATTCGAGCAGCAAGGCGAGGCCGAGTGCGGTCACCACCATGAGCGGCACCTCGATGAGCGAGAACAGCAGCAGCCGGCCGAGGCTCTCGACGAACGACGGGTTGCTGAGCGCGGCGAGGTAGTTGTCGAAGAACACGAACACGGTCTCCGGCGCGCCGAAGCCGAGGCCCGACGACTTCGTGGCGAACAGGCTCTGCACCACGGCGTAGACGATCGGCGCCACGAAGAACAGGGCGAACATCACCAGGAACGGAACGGTGAGCACGAAGAGCGCGACCGGGGGTCTGCGCCTGGTCGCGGGTGCGGTCGCGGGTGCGGGAGCGATGGTGGCCACGGGAGAGCGTCGGTCCTTCGTCGTCGAGGGGGTGGAGATCGAGGGGGTGTGATGCGGGATGCGGGCGGGGCGACCTGGGTGCGCCCCGCCCGCATCCTTCGGGCTGTCCGGCTAGTTAACCGCGATGCCCTTGGCCTCGAGCGCGTCGACCATGTCAGTCTGCGTGGCCTCGAAGGCGCCGGTCAGTGGCGTGCCGCCCTCCACCGCGCTCTTGACGTTGTCGGTGAGCGAGGCGAACAGGGTCGACGAGAGCGGCGGCCACATCCACGAGGTGTCGACCGCGGCGTCGGACTCGGCGAACACGTCCCAGATGTCCTGGCCGCCGTAGAACTCGAACACCTCAGGGTCACTCTGCAGCGAGGTGATCTCGCTGGTGTCGGCGATGGCCGGCCAGCCGGCGCCCACGTTGGTGAGGATGTTCACGCTCTCCGGGTCGGAGTTCAGCCAGAGCGCGAACTCGGCCGCCTCCTTCGGGTGCGCCGAGCCCTTCAGCACGGCGCTTGCCGAGCCGCCCGCCCAGGTGGCGGAGACGTTCTCGCCGGCCTCCCACTGGGGCATGGCGCCGACGGCCCAGGAGCCGGCGGTGTCGGGCGCGGTGCCGCGGAGGATCGCGTCGGCCCAGGAGCCCGAGATCCAGGTGGCGACGTTCCCGTTCTGGATGTCGGCGTTCCACTCGCTCGAGAAGTCGGCCTCGATCTTCACCAGGCCCTCGTCGATGAGCTTCTGCCAGAACTCGGCCACCTTCATGGTCGACTCGTCGTCGATGGTCACGTCCCAGGCGTCGCCCGACACACCGAACCAGTTCGCGCCGCCCTGCTGGGCGAGCCCGATCAGCCAGGGGGCCTGGTTGAAGGCGAAGGCGGTGATGTACTTGTTCGGGTCGGAGGCGTGGATGACCTTGGCCGCCTCGTAGTACTCCTCCCAGGTGGTGGGGTAGGCGAGTCCGAGCGAGTCGAAGATGTCCTTGCGGTAGAACTGGCCGAGCGGGCCGGAGGCCTGCGGCACCGCGTAGACGGCGCCGTCGAAGCTGCCGGTGGCCCACTGCCAGGGCACGAACAGGTCTTCGGAGTCGCCGACGTACTCGGTGATGTCTTCGAGCGCGTCGTTGATGAGGAAGTCGGGGATGGCGTCGTAGCCGAGCTGGACCACGTCGGCCGGCTCACCCGCCTGCACCGCGGAGAGCATCTTCGCGTAGCCGCCGTCGGGGCCGGCCGTGATGGTCTCGAGGGTGACCTGGACGTCGTCGTGCGAGGCGTTGAACGCGTCGACCGCCTGGTCGATGTTGGGCACCCACGACTGGAAGGTGAGCTCGACCGGCGAGCCGTCGCTCGGTGTGTCGGAGGATCCCGACGAGCAGGCCGCGAGGCCTCCGGCCAGTGCGAGGGTGAGGGTGCCGGCCACGACGAGGCGTGTCCGGCGGTTCAGGGAGAGTCCGAACATCATGCTCCTTTGCAAGTGTGATGCGAGGGTTCGGGATGTGATGCGAACTGAGGTTACGTGCATCCCGAGCGCCGGAGACATGGTGGATGCTGCCCAATACCTGGACGATTCACTGGTCGGTTCTCGCCTCACAGCCCTCTCACATGGACTATTCGGCGATGCGCCTGGATCTTTGTCAGATCGACTCGCCGGTGCCTTGGCCGCGCGTGCCACGCGCCCCGCGCGGCCGGGTGAGTCGGTTCAGCACCCGCAGCGCGAGCACCGCGGTGCGGCGGCTGACGACCGCGTCGCTCACCGTCGGCAGCATGCGCAGGCTGAATTGCCCCACCACCTCTCCCGCCACGTAGTCGACCGGGCCGAGGTCGGGGGCGCCGATCGTCTTCACCGCCTGACGGGTGAGAAAACGCGTCAGCCATCGCCCGGTGCGTGTGCCCTGCATGTCGCGGAGCGCCGTGTCGAGGGTGAAAGCCCCCGGCCGGTCGGAGCGGTTGGCTGGTGCGCCACGGCCAAGCAGCGCCGTGAAAGCCGCTGCGCCGAAACCCCGATCGCGTCCGGGTCGGCGGTACCCCTCCGCCACCGGGCCGACCTCCCGTGCACGCCCCTCGCCGCCCGATGTTGCCGGCTCTTCGCCCGCAGCGGTGAGAACGACTCGCTGCACCACGTCCCTCGACGAGCGCGCGAGTCGCACCTCGAACCGCCCGGGTTCGACCACCCACGCGCCGTTCACCACATCCCAGAATGCGAAGGCTCTCGGAGGCAGCACGATCTCGACCTCGCGGCTCTCCCCCGCCGTCAGTCGCACCTTCCCGAAGCCCCGCAACTCCTGCTCGGGCCGGAACAGCGTCGAGACCACGTCGTGCACATAGACCTGCACCACCTCGCAACCCTCGCGGTCGCCCGTGTTCGTCACCGTGAGCCGCACCACCACGCCGGTCTCCGGGGTCCCCGTCACGACGGCCTCCGTCCACGAGAAGTCCGTGTACGACAGTCCATGCCCGAACGGGAATGCGACGGTCTCCGCCGCGGTGTCGAAGTAGCGGTACCCCAGATACAGGCTCTCGCGATACTCCACCGTGGCCGGCCCGGCCGGGAGCCATGACACCGGATGCTCCTCGTAGCGCACAGGGAAGGTCTCGGCCAGTCGACCTCCCGGCTCGCTCTCCCCCACCAGCACCGAGGCGAGCGCACTGCCCGAGGCCTGCCCACCCAGGTAGCACTCGAGCACGGCGGGCACCGAGGCCACCCAGGGCAGCTCCACCGGCGACCCGTTCTGCAGCACCACGACCGTGCGAGGGTTCACAGCCGCCACCGCATCGACCAGCGCATCGAAACATTCCGGAAGACGCATGTGCCGGCGGTCGACGCCCTCGGTCTCGTACACCTCGGGCAGGCCGATCACCACGACCGCCACGTCGGCCTCACCGGCCACCCGCACGGCCGCCGCGAGCTGCTCGGCCGACGTGGTGGTGGCGTAGCGGTCGTAGCCCTCGGCGTAGTCGACGCGGAGTCCGCCGGCTTCGCGCTCGCGGAGCGACTCCAGCAGCGACTCGACGCGCGTGGGCACCACGTGGGAGCTGCCGGCGCCCTGGAAGCGCGGCTCGGCCGCCATAGCCCCGATCACCGCGACCCGCGCATCCGGTGCCATCGGCAGCACGACGCCGTGGCCCGGCAGCGCGTCGTTCTTCAGCAGCACGGTCCCTGCCTCGGCGGCCTCCTTGGCGAGGAGGTGATGGGCGACGAGGTCGACCGGCCGGTCGAGCTCCTCATCGCCGCCGTAGCGCTCCACGAGCTCGAGCACCCGCAGCACCGCCGCATCGAGCGCCTCCCGCGAGAGACCGCCTCCGCGCAGAGCAGCGAGCACGTAGCGGTCATCGGCACGGCCGAGCCCCGGCATCGTCAGGTCGGTGCCGGCGGGGATCGACGCCGTCCTGTCCCACGACGCGCCCCAGTCGGAGACCACGACCCCCTCGTAGCCCCACTCCTCCCGCAGCACCTCGGTGAGCAGCCAGTGGTTCTCGGTGCAGTGCGTGCCGTTCAGGCGGTTGTAGGCGGCCATCACCGTGGCCGGCCGCTCCCGGGTGACCACGGGTTCGAAGCTCGACAGGTAGAGCTCGCGCAGCGCCCGCTCGTCGACCACGGAGTCGATGCCGTAGCGGCGCTGCTCGGTGTTGTTGGCCGCGAAGTGCTTCACCGACGCACCGATGCCCGCGCTCTGCACCCCGCCGACCCAGGCCGAGCCGAGCGTCGACGACACGAGGGGGTCTTCGGAGTAGTACTCGAAGTTGCGGCCGCCGATGGGGGTTCGTTTGAGGTTCACCCCGGGGCCGAGCAGGATGTCGACGCCGTGCTCTTGCGACTCCCGGCCGAGTGCCTCCCCGATGCGCCGCACCAGCGCCGGGTCCCAGCTGGCGCCGAGCGCGGCCGCCGTGGGGAAGCAGGTCGCGGGGTGCGAGTCGAACATCGACAGACCCGACCCTTCCTGTGGGCGGCGCACACCGTGCGGCCCGTCTCCGAGACGCAGCGGCGGGATGCCGAGTCGGTCGATAGCGGGGGTCGTCCATGCGTCGGCACCTGCCGTGAGAGCGACCTTCTCCTCGTCGGTCAGCAGCGCGAGGAGCTCGGTCGGGGTCACCCTTCCATCCTGCTCCATCTCGAGCGCTCCCTCTCCGCATCCGTCACCCCGCCCGCGCGATGCCCGCCGTCTGCCAGACTGGCCTCTACGGCTCCTGGTCTCTACGCCTCCCGGCCTCAACGACCACTGCCTGTATCACTCGTTCTGGCACCACCTCCGCCGACACCTCGACCGAAAGGCGACGCCGTGACCGACAGCACCCTCCTCCCCGCAGACCCCGGCCCGGCGGCCCTCCCGACCGTGTCGATCGTGATCCCGGCCTACAACGAGGAGGCGGGCATCCGGCACTGCCTGGTCGCGGCGATCGAACAGACCGTGCCGGCGCATGAGATCATCGTGGTCGACAACCGTTCCACCGACGGCACTCGCGCCGCGGTGGAGGCGATGATCACCGCGTTCCCCGACTCGAACATCCGCCTCGTCACACAGGATGCGGAGCAGGGCATCACCCCCACCAGGAACGCCGGTTTCGACGCCGCCACCGGCACCGTCATCGGCCGCATCGACGCCGACTCCGCGCTCTCGCCCGACTGGGTGGAGCAGGTGCAGCGCGCCTTCGCCACGGGCGAGTTCGTGGCCGCGAGCGGACCGGTGGAGTACTACGACATGCCGATGCGGGCGTTCGGGCACCACGCCGACGACACCTTCCGCAAGATCCAGGTGAAGCTGGCGGGCAAGTACGTCTTCCTGTTCGGCACGAACATGGCCATCACCAAGGAGGCCTGGCTCGCCGTGCGGGGTGAGGTGTGCGCCGACCGCGAAGACCTCATGCACGAAGACCTCGACCTCGCGGTGCACCTGGCGCTCAAGGGACTCAAGGTCGGCTACGTCTCGGCGATGGTGGTGGGCATGTCGGCCAGGCGGCTCGACTCCTCGCCCAAGGACTACTACTACTACGTGGAGCGGTTCAAGCGCACCTACGACGCCCACGGCATCCACGACCTGCGGCTGCTGGCGCCGATGGCGGTGTTCCTCGGCATCTACCCGGCGCTGCACGCGGGGCGCGCGCTCACCGAGCACCGCACGGCGCAGCGCTGGGGCGGGGCGCCGAAGACGGCGGCCGAGTAGCGCCAGACGGGATACACTCGACTCAGCGGATGTCCCAGACCGACCGACATGGGGAGTCCGCCGACCTGGGGGAACGTCATGACCGAGAACGACCCGTACACCAATCCGCTCTCACGCAAGACCCCGCTCGGCGGGAGCACGGGCGTGGCCATCGTCTCGATCGTGCCCATCGTGGCGCTCGTGCTGTTCCTGCTGCTCGGCTTCCTCGCGGGCGCCTGGGCCTGGGCGTGGGTGTTCTTCCTCGCGGTGCCGATCGTGAGCATCATCGTCTACGGCTTCGGAGGCCGGCAGCAGCGCTAGCCGCGCTGTAGCACCACCCCCGCTACGCGCTCGCGGCTCCGAGTCGCGCGCGGGCGGCGTCGAGAGCGGGATCGTCCCGTTCGAACACTCCCCCGAGATAGCCGTCGGGCCGCACGATCACCACACCATCGGCCGTGCCGAGACCCAGCCTTCCTGCATCCGGATGCGCCGCATCCACCTCCACCGTGATGGCCCGCAGTGCGCTCCCGGCCACCTCGTCGACGGCATTCAGCGACGGCGGCGCCGCATCGCCGGCCCGGAGCGCCGCGCCACGCCTCGAATCGCGCGCGGTCGCGAGCGGGGTGTCGCGGTAGTTCACCCGGGTCTCCTCGATCTCGGCGGCGAGCCTCGCCCGCGCCGGCGCCAGGCGCGACACGGCGGCGAGCACCTGACCGCGCACGAACCGTGCCGCCGCGGAGTCGAGCGTGCCCACCTTCGTGAGCGCCGTCGTGAACCGGATGACGTGCGCGGCCACCGGGTGCCGCTCGGCGTGATAACTGTCGACGACCGCCTCGGCGTCAGACCCCGTGAGATCGCCCGCGACCACGCTCGCGAGCTTCCAGCCCAGGTTGAAGGCATCCTGCATCCCGGTGTTCATGCCCTGCCCGCCGGCCGGGCTGTGCACGTGGGCCGCGTCGCCCGCCAGCAGCACCCGGCCCACGCGGTACCGCGCCACCTGCGCGTGATGGATGTCGAACGTGGTCAGCCAGTGCGGCTCGTGCATCCTGATGCCCATGCCGCGCTCATCCACCACCCGCTGCAGCCAGTCGAGGGTGGCGGGAGGCGCCTCGCCCTCGGCGGAGACCTCCACGATCACGCGTGCCCGGGTGCCCGCCATCGGGAACACCATGCCCGGTCCGTCGGGCGATCCGAGGTACATCTGCATGGCCGAGCGGTCGGCGTCCATGTCGGCCTCGACGTCGCCCATGAGAAAGCGCTCGCCGTGAAAGCTGCCCTCGAGCCGCTCCCCGACCAGGTGCCGCACGGTGCTGTGGGCGCCGTCGCAGCCCACCACCCAGGGCACGTCGAGCCGTTCGAGCCCGTGTGGCCCGGTGAGCTCCGCCGTCACCGCGCCCGATGCGCCCGGCGCACCCGCCACACCCCCCGCACCCTCCGCACCCCCCGCATCCGCCGCGTCCTGAACCAGCCCGGTGAGCTCGACGCCTCGCTCGATGGCCACCCCCAGTTCGGCGAGGCGGGCGGTGAGGATGCGCTCGGTCTCGGTCTGCGGGAGCGTGACCGTGTAAGGGTGACGTGAGTCGACGCCCTCGAACGAGAAGCGGTGGGTGGCGGAGCCGTCGGAGTCCGATCCGAGGTGCAGGTGCACGCCGGTCGTCATGACCCCGGCCTGCTCGACGGCCGTGCGCACCGAGCCGCCGAGCGCATCCAGCATCTCGAGACTCCGCGCGTGCACCACCACCGCACGTGACTGCGTGGTGGGTTCACCGAGCCGGTCGATCACCCTGATCGGCACGCCGCGCCGTGCGAGCTCCACGGCGAGCACGAGGCCGACGGGCCCCGCGCCCACCACGAGCACCACCGGGGAACCGGAGGTGGCTGGTGTGTGCTCGTCGGTCATGCCCCAAGTCTGGCGTAGCCGGCGGCGGATGTCAGCGCCTCGTCAGACCGACAGCTGCGGGTACAAGGCCGCGACCGGAGCCGACAGAGCGCTCTTGACGTCACGGCTCACCTGGTCGGCGAGAACCTCGTGCTCGCCGGCCGCCACGGAGTCCCAGATGCGCCCCACGATCACCGAGGCGTCGTTCTTCTCCACGTCGAGGCTCGCGATCATCGGGGTGTCGGTGTAGCCCAGGTGCGCACCCACCACGAGGGTGCGCTGGGGTGCGAGCTCGACCCGCAGCGAGTTCGTGATCGACCACAGCGCCGCCTTCGAGGCGGAGTAACCGCCGGCCAGTGCGAGCCAGCTCAGTACCGAGTGCACGTCGACGAGCACGCCGCCGCCGTTCGCGGCGAGCACCGGCGCGAACGCCTTGGCCACCCGCAGCGCCCCGAACACGTTGGTGGCGAACACGCGCTCGACGTCGTCGACGGTCGAGTCGAGCAACGATCCGGTGCCGCCGACGCCGGCGTTGTTCACGAGCACGGTGACATCGGATGCGCGGGCGGCGGCCGCGTCGACGCTGGCGTCGTCGGTGACGTCGAGGGCGAGGGGGACGATCCGATCGTCATTCCAGACGCGAGGCGTGCGGGCGGTGGCGTAGACCTTCGCGGCCCCGCGGGCGAGTGCCTGCAGCACGAACTCGGTGCCGAGGCCGCCGTTCGCGCCGGTGACGAGGACGACGGCGCCGCTCAGGTCGGTGGGGGTGGTGGGTGTCATCGCATGGTCTTCTTTCTCGACGGGCTGACTTCGGAATTCGAACATAGCATGCTGGATTCGTGTTTCAGACTCAGTTAGGATGAATCCATGCTCGGAATCCTCGGCGGCGACGACCGCTGCCCCATCGCCCGCTCGCTCGACGTGCTGGGCGAGAAGTGGACGCTCATGATCGTGCGCGACGCGCTCGCCGGTAGCACCCGCTTCAGCGCCTTCCAGGAGTCGCTCGGCGTTCCCCGCGAGGTGCTCGCCGCGCGGCTCGCCAGCCTGGTCGAGAGCGGCGTGCTCGAACGGCAGAGCTACAAGCCCGCCTCCGGACGCACCCGCGAGGAGTACGTGCTCACCGACGCCGGCCGCGACCTCGCCCTGGTGCTGCTGGCCCTCGGCGACTGGGCCGACCGCCACCGTCCCGCATCCGACCCGTCACGCCCCGCCGCGATGCGGTTCGTCGACTCTGCCACCGGACTCCCCGTCGTGCCCGCCGTCACTACGGCCGAAACCAGCACCGGAACCAGCACCGGAACCGACCGCGACACCGACACCTCCGGCACCCCCATCCCCCGCGACCGAATCCAGGCCACCTTCATCCCCAGCTGACCAGACACCCGGACGCCGCCACCCCCTCTCAACCCGCACCCCCGGTACCCCGCACCCCCAGCGCCCCGCACCCCCAGCACCCGCATCCCCCGCGCCCCAATCACCCCACACCCCCGCAGCCCCGCACCCCCGCACCCCGAATCCCCAGCACTCCGCACCACTATCACCACGTGTCCCGATCACCCCGCACCCGAACACCCCGCACCGGAACAC
>NZ_JANLCN010000014.1 GCF_024979255.1 Herbiconiux moechotypicola | reverse complement strand
GATGCTCGCCAACCACACCCCACCCTGCTCAGGCGTAAGAGCGAACCGGCCACGGATCATGCCATCGCTCGCCTGCACGAGAGTGAGGGAGCGCTGCTGCTGGAGCCGCTCATCCCGTGGCTCGGCACCATCGGGGTCGATGAGCTCCCGCAGATGGAGGGCGAGCCTGGCCGTCTGATCGGTCGTCAGACGATGCGTGAGGGTCTCGTCGACGAGCGTCTGCTCGGCAGAGGCCACGACATCGGGGCAGCAGCCACGGTCGACGAGTTCACCGCAACGCTTCACGATGACGGCCGCAGTCTCCACGGCGAGGACTCCCTCATCGAGCCACTGCGCAACCAGCGGGAACGGGGCCGGACCCTCACCACCACCCAGGAGCACCGCACCGCGCATCCTGCGCCCGACCTCCAGGCGTGCTCTGCTCTCGTGCGCCGATGTGCCCGTCACGCTCGCGACGAGCTTGACCGGGCTCGTGAAATTCTGCGACCTGCTCAGCCCCTCATCACCGAGCTCACTACGCGACCGCACCGCGACCTCACCGGCAACCCACACCTGCGCCGCACCCACAAGCCGCCCAACCACCTCGACGGCAGCCATCAGCTCAAGCACCTCATCATCGCTCGCACCCGCAAGACCCGCCCCGACCCCACCCACAACACCACGAAGATCGTCAGCGATCTCCCGGAGTCGAGCAGTTGCGGTCATACTGAGATTCTATCAGACTAGGCTGATCAAAGCTCGTTTTCGCACGCTTCATCGTGGTGACTCTGACTCAGAGCGGCGCACGGGCCCGCTAGAAGTCCCAGTCCTCGTCTTCGGTGTTGACGGCCTTGCCGATGACGTACGAGGAGCCGGAGCCCGAGAAGAAGTCGTGGTTCTCATCCGCGTTGGGCGACAGGGCCGAGAGGATGGCGGGGTTCACATCCGTGACCGCCTTCGGGAACATCGGCTCGTAGCCGAGGTTCATGAGCGCCTTGTTCGCGTTGTAGTGGAGGAACTTCTTGACGTCTTCGGTGAGTCCGACCTCGTCGTAGAGGTCTTGCGTGTACTGCACCTCGTTGTCGTAGAGGTCGTAGAGCAGCGAGAAGGTGTAGTCCTTGATCTCGTCGCGCTTGGCCTGGTCGACGAGTTCGAGGCCGCGCTGGAACTTGTAGCCGATGTAGTAGCCGTGCACGGCCTCGTCGCGGATGATGAGGCGGATGAGGTCGGCCGTGTTGGTGAGCTTGGCGCGCGACGACCAGTACATGGGCAGGTAGAAGCCGCTGTAGAAGAGGAAGCTCTCGAGCAGGGTCGAGGCCACCTTGCGCTTCAGCGGCTCGTCGCCGTGGTAGTAGTCGAGGACGATCGACGCCTTCTTCTGCAGGTTCGGGTTCTCGACCGACCAGCGGAACGCCTCGTCGATGTCCTTCGTGTTGGACAGCGTGGAGAAGATCGACGAGTACGACTTGGCGTGCACCGACTCCATGAACGCGATGTTCGTGTAGACGGCCTCCTCGTGCGGGGTGAGCGAGTCGGGGATGAGCGAGACCGCCCCCACCGTGCCCTGGATGGTGTCGAGCAGGGTGAGGCCCGTGAACACGCGCATGGTGAGCTGCTGCTCGGCCGGCGTGAGGGTGGCCCACGACTGCACGTCGTTGGAGAGCGGCACCTTCTCGGGCAGCCAGAAGTTGTTCACCAGACGGTTCCACACCTCGACGTCTTTCTCGTCTTGGATGCGGTTCCAGTTGATCGCCTGCACGCGGTCGACGAGCTTCAGCGGCCCGGAGGGGGGAGGAGTCATGTCTCTATCCGATTCAGAGGGGATTCAGCAGTCAGCGGGCGCCGGTCACAGCATGCAGGAGACGCAACCGTCGACCTCCGTGCCCTCCAGCGCGAGCTGGCGGAGACGGATGTAGTAGATGGTCTTGATGCCCTTGCGCCAGGCGTAGATCTGCGCCTTGTTGATGTCGCGGGTGGTGGCGGTGTCTTTGAAGAACAGGGTGAGCGAGAGGCCCTGGTCGACGTGCTGCGTGGCCGCGGCGTAGGTGTCGATGATCTTCTCGGCGCCGATCTCGTAGGCGTCGGAGTAGTACTCGAGGTTGTCGTTCGTCATGAACGGCGCCGGGTAGTACACGCGCCCGATCTTGCCCTCCTTGCGGATCTCGATCTTCGACGCGACCGGGTGGATGGACGAGGTCGAGTTGTTGATGTACGAGATCGACCCAGTGGGCGGCACGGCCTGCAGGTTCTGGTTGTAGATGCCGTGCGACTGGATGGACGCCTTCAGCGCCAGCCAGTCGTCCTGGGTGGGGATGTGGATGTCCGACGCGGCGAACAGCTCGGCCACGCGCTCGGTGGCCGGCACCCAGGCGGTGTCGGTGTACTTGTCGAAGAACTCACCGGAGGCGTAGGTGGAGTCCTCGAAGCCGTCGAACCGCTCGCCGCGCTCGATGGCGATCGCGTTCGAGGCGCGCAGGGCGTGGAAGAGCACGGTGTAGAAGTAGATGTTCGTGAAGTCGACACCCTCCTCCGAGCCGTAGTGCACCCGCTCGCGGGCGAGGTAGCCGTGCAGGTTCATCTGGCCGAGGCCGATGGCGTGCGACTTGTCGTTGCCGTCTTCGATGGAGCGCACCGAGGTGATGTGCGACTGGTTCGACACCGAGGTGAGGCCGCGGATGGCGGTCTCGACGGTGCGGCCGAAGTCGGGCGAGTCCATGGTGAGCGCGATGTTGAGCGACCCCAGGTTGCACGAGATGTCCTTGCCGATCTGGTCGTAGGACAGGTCTTCGTTGTAGGTGGTGGGGGTGTTCACCTGCAGGATCTCGGAGCACAGGTTCGACATGTTGATGCGGCCCTTGATGGGGTTGGCCTTGTTCACCGTGTCTTCGTACATGATGTACGGGTAGCCCGACTCGAACTGGATCTCGGCGAGGGTCTGGAAGAACTCGCGCGCGTTGATCTTGGTCTTGCGGATGCGCGGGTCGTCGACCATCTCGCGGTACTTCTCCGAGACGGAGATGTCGCCGAAGGGCACGCCGTAGACGCGCTCGACGTCGTAGGGCGAGAAGAGGTACATGTCCTCGTCGTTCTTGGCCAGCTCGAAGGTGATGTCGGGCACGACGACACCCAGCGACAGCGTCTTGATGCGGATCTTCTCGTCGGCGTTCTCGCGCTTGGTGTCGAGGAACTTCATGATGTCGGGGTGGTGCGCCGAGAGGTACACCGCTCCCGCGCCCTGACGGGCGCCGAGCTGGTTGGCGTAGCTGAAGCTGTCTTCGAGCAGCTTCATGACGGGGATGATACCCGAGGACTGGTTCTCGATCTGCTTGATCGGGGCGCCGGCCTCACGGATGTTCGACAGCAGCAGCGCCACGCCGCCGCCGCGCTTGGAGAGCTGCAGCGCGGAGTTGATGCCGCGGGCGATCGACTCCATGTTGTCTTCGATGCGCAGCAGGAAGCAGCTCACGAGCTCGCCGCGCTGCGCCTTGCCCGTGTTGAGGAAGGTGGGGGTGGCGGGCTGGAAGCGGCCGCCGATGATCTCCTCCACCAGGTCGGTGGCGAGCTTCTCGTCGCCGCGGGCGAGGCCGAGCGCGGTCATGACGACGCGGTCTTCGAAGCGCTCGAGGTAGCGCTTGCCGTCGAAGGTCTTCAGCGTGTAGGAGGTGTAGTACTTGAACGCACCGAGGAAGGTGTCGAAGCGGAACTTCTTCGAGTAGGCGAGGTCGTTGAGCTGCTGGATGAACTCGAACGAGTACTGGTCGAGCACCTCCTTCTCGTAGTACTCCTTCTCGACCAGGTAGTCGAGGCGCTCGCGCAGGTTGTGGAAGAAGACGGTGTTCTGGTTGACGTGCTGCAGGAAGTACTGCTTGGCCGCCTCGCGGTCTTTGTCGAACTGGATGTTCCCCCCGGCGTCGTAGAGGTTGAGCATCGCGTTGAGCGAGTGGTAGTCGAGCGCCGGCGCGGCGGTGGGCGCGTCGATCAGAGTTGCTTCCACAGTCTGTCCAATCCGTTCTGGACGGCCTCGCGGTCATCCGGGGTTCCGAATACTTCGAATCGATAGAGGAGCGGGACCTTGCATTTGCGCGCGACGATGTCGCCCGCAAGGCAGTAGGCCTCGCCGAAATTGGTGTTGCCGCCGGCGATGACGCCGCGGATGAGGGATCGGTTGCCCTCGTCGTTGAGGAACTGGATCACCTGTTTGGGCACGGCCCCCGCCCCGTTGCCCCCGCCGTAGGTGGGGAGCACGAGCACGAACGGCGCGGTGGCCTTCAGCTTCTCTTCGCGGGCGTAGATCGGGATGCGCGAGGCGACCCGGCCGAGCGACTCCACGAAGCGGTGCGTGTTACCGGAGACGCTCGAGAAGTAGACGAGGTCTGCGGGAGGCGAGAGCAGGCGCGACGACCCAATCCGGGCGGAATCAGCCCGCATCGAATCAGGCGCTGGCGCGGGAGGCGAGCTCGGCGATCTTGTCGGGACGGAAGCCCGACCAGTGGTCGCCCTCGGAGGTCATGACGACGGGCGCCTGCAGGTAGCCCAGCTCCTTGACGGTCTCGAGCGCCTTCTCGTCGACCGAGAGGTCGAAGATCTCGAACTCGAGGCCCTTGTTCTCGAGGGCGCGGTAGGTCGCCGTGCACTGGACGCAGGAGGGCTTCGTGTAGACCGTGATTGCCATGTGGCGCACCTTTCGCGAGCGAACGATAAAGAGAGAAAAGCAGTGTTCCGGCACCGTCTCCGCCACTGTGGGCGGCCCCTCGATGTCGGGAGTTCAATACTACATCTAGTTGTCGCCGATATCGATAACCCCTAGATGAAGTGTTACACCCGTGTAATTATCCACAGGTCATCCACACCTGTGAACAGGGATACCCACGGGTTTCTCCACACCCGGAACGCCGGGATTCCGCCATTCCGGCCCGATCTGTGGAGAGCCGCAGCCCTCACCGCTGAGGATAAATCCAGCCACCGACATCGACACGCCCCGGCGTGTCGCGCATCAGTCCTCCACGCGGACGAGCCAGGCCGACAGGATGCGCTCGAGGGCGCGACGATCGGCAGCCGGCAGCTCGGCCAGCAGGCCGGCCTCGTTGGCCATGTGGTCGGCGAACGCCGCGTCGATCAGCTCGCGCCCGGCCGCGGTCAGTGCGACCACGCGCCGCCGCCCATCGCCCTCGGCCGCGCGGCGTTCCACCAGGCCGGCCGCCTCGAGACGGTCGAGCCGCTTGGACATCGCCCCGGTGGTCACCATCGTGTGCTCGGCGAGTTCACCCGGCGCCCGCTCGAACGGGGCCCCGGCACGCCGCAGGGTCGCGAGCACGTCGAACTCCCCCTCGCCCAGCCCGTGCTCGGCGTAGACCCGCTCGAGCTCGACCGTGAGGTGGGCGGCCAGCCGATGGATGCGGCCGATCACGCCCTGCGGCTCCGGATCGAGGTCGGGCCGCTCGCGACGCCACTCCGCCTGGATGCGTGCCACTCGATCGGAAGGGTCCACCCCTTGATACTACCTTCCCGGGAAGCTACATTAACTTCCATGGAAGCTACCTGGCGCTGGGCGCTCGTCACCGCCATCGCCCCCGTCGCCTGGGGCTCCAACTACTTCGTCACCCGCCACCTCCTCCCGGCCGACGAACCGCTCTGGGGCGCCGTCTTCCGCGCGCTCCCGGCAGGGCTCCTTCTTCTTCTGCTCGCCCGCGAACGGCCGCACGGCTCCTGGTGGTGGAAGTCGCTCGTGCTCGGCACGCTCAACGTGGGCGCCTTCTTCGTGCTCATCTACCTCGCCTCGCAACTGCTGCCTACGAGCATCGCCTCAACGGTGATGGCGAGCTCGGCGGGCGTTCTGCTGCTCATCGCCTGGCCTCTCCTCGGCGAACGGCCGAGGCTGCTGCCCGCACTCGGGGCGGCAGTGGGCTTCGCGGGGGTGGTGCTCATGCTCGCGCCGGGCGCAGCGGGCGGTGCCGCAGCGATCGATCCCGTCGGCGTCGCCGTCTCCCTCCTCGCGATGTGTCTGTCGTCGGTGGGCTTCGTGCTCACGAAGCGCTGGGGCGCCGATGTGCGCGTGCTGCCACTCACGGCCTGGCAGCTGCTCGCGGGGTCGGCCGTCCTCATCCCGGTCGCGGCGGTGTTCTCGGGACCACCGCCGGTGCCCGACGGCACCGAGCTGCTGGGCTTCGCCTACGTGTCGCTCGTGGCGACGGCCGCGGCCTTCCTCGCCTGGTTCGCCGGTCTGCGGCGCCTGCCCGCCGCATCCGTCGGCCTCATCGGGCTGCTCAACCCCGTCACCGGCGTGCTGCTCGGCACCCTCGTGGCCGGGGAGCACTTCGGGCCGGCGCAGCTGGCGGGCACGGTGCTGGTGCTCGGAGGCGTTCTGCTCGGCCAGCGCCGCACGAAAGCGGGCGTCAGTGCGCCGATCGCTTCCAGTACCCGCAGAAGGTCACGTTCGACTTCGGCACCCCCCGCTCCGACACCAGATGACGCCGCGCCCCCGTCGCCAGCGCCGACTCCCCGACGGTGAAGGCGTAGACCGAGCCGGCCTCGAACTCGAGGGCGGCGAGCGCCGGCAGCGCCGCGCTGCCCGGCGCCGATCCCTCGTCGCGCAGGAGCCAGTGCACGGTGAACCCCTCGGGTGCACCGAGCTCCTGCTGATCGGCGAAGTCGAAGAGCTCGATGATCGCGTGACCGCGTGCGTCGCGCGGAAGGTCGCGCAGGATGCCCGCCACCGCGGGCAGGCCCGTCTCGTCGGCCACCAGCAGCTGCCAGTCGGAGGGCACCGGCTTCCAGCCGCAGCCCTGGTCGATGAACGCGATCTCGTCGCCCGCCTTCGCCGCAGCCGCCCACGGCGCGGCGACCCCCGAGGTGCCGTGCACCACGAAGTCGATGTCGAGCTCGGCCGGGTCGCTGCGGTAGGCCCGCACCGTGTAGTTGCGGATGACGGGACGGGTGCCCTTCGGGAGAGTGAGGTACTTGAGCCAGCCGGCCATGCCGTAGCGGTCGGGCAGGTTGTCGAACCGGGTGGTGTCGTCGACCGGCACGGCGAGGCGGAACCACTGGTCGAAGCCCTTGAACTCGAAGCGGTCGAGGCCTCCCCCGCCGAGGGTGACCCGCACCATGTGGGGTGTGACGCGCTCGGTGCGCAGCACCTCGGCGGTGACGAGGCCGGACTCGGCGTGGGTGACGGTGATGTTGCTCATGCCCGGCTCCATTCGGGTAAGGGTGACCTAACTTCTGAGACTAGCGAAGCGCAGCCATGGTCACCAGCGCGACCGCCGCCCTATGCTGGTGCTCCGGCACCACTCTCAGGCTCTCCACAGCCATGGCATAGCGAGGACGACAATGACCGACTGCGTACTGGCGGCCACCGGCTCGGGCCCCTTCCCGCTGGCGCTGCTCGCCCTGGCCGTGGTGGCCATCGGCGCCGGCGTCACCTGGCTCGTGGTGCGGCGCCGTCGCCGTTCGGCTGCGGCGCTGGCCGCCATCCCGCTCCTCGTGCTCGCCCTCCTGGCGACCGGCGGGCTCGCGCCGCAACCGGCCGTCGCCGCCGAGCCGTGCCCGTCGACCGCCACCGCCGCCCCCACGGTCGCGCCCACGCCGAGCCCCACCCCCACCGTCACGCCCGTCGACTACGTCGAGGGCGCCGACGGCATCGGCGACCCCTACTACCCCCTCGACGGCAACGGCGGCTACGACGTGCAGCACTACGCTCTCGACCTCGCCTACGACCCCGCCGACGGCGTGCTCTCCGGTTCGGCCACCATCACCGCCACGGCCACCGAGAACCTCAAGACCTTCAACCTCGACTTCGACACCCGCAACGTCGACGGCACCGACGCGATCACCGTCGCCTCGGTCACGGTGAACGACACGCCCGCCGAGTGGAACCTCTCCACCACCCAGATCAGCATGGTCACCGCCCAGCCGCAGGTGCCCGGTTCGACCGATGCCGACGCCACCCCGCCACGCACCGAGCTCACGGTCATCCCAGCCACGGGCATCCTGAGCGGCAGCACCATCACCACGACGGTGAGCTACAGCGGCGTGCCCATCACGATCGACGACGCGTTCGGCCCGGCCGGCGTGTTCCGCTCCACCGACGGCGCCGTGATCGTGGGTCAGCCCCGGGTGGCCGCCACCTGGTTCCCCGCCAACGACCACCCCGCCGACAAGGCCACCTTCACCACCACGATGGCCGTGCCCGAGGGACTCACCGTCGTGGGCAACGGGCGACTGGCCGAGCGGTCAACCGAGGCGGGCACGAGCAGCTTCACCTGGGAGATGGACCAGCCGATGGCGACCTACCTCGCCACGGCCACGGTGGGCGTCTACGACATCACCACCAGCACGGTCGACGGCATCACCTACTACGACGCCATCGACCCCTCCCTCTACTCAGTCGAGGCGGATGGGGGCGGCACGACAGTGGGCGACGTCGCGTCGGCCGTGTTCGCCACCGAGCCCGAGGTGATCGACTTCCTCGAGCAGTCGTTCGGCCCGTACCCGTTCAGCGAGGCCGGCGGCATCGCCATCGCCGACCTCTCGCCGGGCGAGCCGCTCCCCTACGCGCTCGAGAACCAGACCCGGCCGATCTACCCGAGCTGGTCGTTCCCCGCCGACGCCGACGCCTCGGTCGTGGTGCACGAGCTCGCCCACCAGTGGTACGGCGACGACGTGTCGATGGAACGCTGGGCCGACATCTGGCTGAACGAGGGCTTCGCCACCTACGCGGAGTGGCTGTGGGCCGAGCACACCGGCGGCCCGACCCCGCAGCAGACCTTCGACCGCATCTACGCCGTCGCGCCCGCCGACTTCTGGTCGACGGTGGTGGCCGACCCGGGCCCGGCCGGCATCTTCGACGGACCGGTGTACACCCGCGGCGCACTGACCCTCCAGGCCCTGCGTACGGAGGTGGGCGATGACGACTTCTTCGCCATCCTGCAGGGCTGGGCCGCCGGGCACGCCGGCACCTCGGTGTCGACCGAGCAGTTCATCGACTACGCCGAGTCGGTCTCGGGCGACGACCTCGGCGCGCTCTTCGACGCGTGGATCTTCACGCCATCGAAGCCGGCGCTGTAGGGCGCGGGGGCTTCGACGCGGCGACGGCCGGCCCGGTCAGCGGGCCGGCCGGTCAGCAGGTCGGCGGCTCAGCGGCTCAGCGCCGCGGAAGCGCCCGGTCGAGGTCGGCGAGCAGGTCGTCGACCGACTCGATGCCCACCGAGAGCCTGATGACGTTCTCGGGCACCTCGAGCGGTGTGCCCTTCACCGAGGCGTGGGTCATCTCCGACGGGTAGCCGATGAGCGACTCCACGCCACCGAGCGACTCCGCCAGCTGGAACACCCTGGTCGACTCGGCGAACTTGCGCGCCGCCTTGGGCCCGCCTTTGAGCGCCACCGAGATCATGCCGCCGAACGACCGCATCTGCCGCTTCGCGAGCTCGTGACCGGAATGCTCCGGGAGGCCCGGGTAGTACACCGTCTCGAGCGCCGGGTGACCCACGAGGTGCTCGGCGATCGCCTGCGCGTTGGCCGAGTGCCGGTCCATCCGCACCGCGAGCGTCTTGATGCCCCGCGTGGTGAGCCACGCATCCATCGGCCCGGAGACCCCGCCGGAGGCGAACTGCAGAAAGCGCACCTTCTCTTCGAGGGCGTCGTCGTTCAGCACCACGGCGCCGCCGAGCACGTCGGAGTGGCCGCCGAGGTACTTCGTGGTGGAGTGCACCACCACGTCGGCGCCGAGCGCGAGCGGCTGCTGCAGGTAGGGCGAGGCGAAGGTGTTGTCGACCACCACGATGGCTCCGGCCGCGTGCCCGATCTCGGCGAGCTCGGCGATGTCGCTGATCTTCATGAGCGGGTTCGAGGGCGTCTCGAGCCAGAGCATCTTCGTCTGGCCCGCGGCGACGGCCTTGCTCACGGCCGAGAGGTCGCCCATCTCGACGACGGCGTTCTCGACCCCCCACTTGCCGTGGATGCGGTCGATCAGGCGGTGGGTGCCGCCATAGGCGTCGTTGCCGAGCACGATGCGGTCACCCGGCCCGAGTGCCGCGCGCAGCAGCGCGTCTTCGGCCGCCAGACCCGAGGCGAAGGAGAGTCCGTGCTTCGCCCCCTCGAGCGAGGCGAGGAGGGTCTCGAGCGAGGTGCGGGTGGGGTTGCCGCCACGGGCGTACTCGTACCCGCCGCGGAAGCCGCCGATGCCGTCCTGCACGAAGGTGGAGGTGAGGTACACCGGGGGGATGATCGCCCCGGTGGTGGGGTCGAACTGCTGCCCGGCGTGGATCGCCCGGGTCTCGAACTGCTCGTCGTTCTTGCTGGCCATGCTGATCTTTCGGTTCGGGATGCGCGAGCCGTCAGGCTTCGCTGAGGAAGGTGAGGAGGTCTTGCCGGGTGATGACGGTCACCGGCTTGCCGTCGTCGGAGACGAGCAGCGCCGGTGTTGCGACGAGCGCCTGGCGCACCGAGGAGATGGGCTCGTTGATGCCGATGAGCGGCAGCGCGGCGCCCACGATGTCGCCGACCTTGTCGGTCATCGCGGCGCTGCCCCCGAACACCTGGTCGAGCACGGTCTGCTCGTCGAGCGAGCCCACCACCTCGCCCATCACGACGGGGGGCTCGGCCGAGAGCACCGGCACCTGCGAGACACCGTACTCGGCCATGATGCCGATGGCGTCGTGCACGGTGTCGCTCGGATGCACGTGCACGAGTGCCGGGAGCACATCGCCCTTGAGGGCGAGCAGCTCGCGCACCGTCGACCCCTCGCTCTCGGTGGCGAAGCCGTAGGAGCGCATCCATTTCTCGTTGAAGATCTTGCCGAGGTAGCCGCGGCCGCCGTCGGGCAGCAGCACGACCACGACGGCGTCGGCCGGCAGGTCGCGGGCGGCCCTGAGCGCCGCAGCGACGGCGAGGCCGCTCGAGCCGCCCACGAGCAGACCCTCCTCGCGGGCGAGGCGGCGGGTGAGCTCGAACGACTCGGCGTCGCTGGCCGCGATGATCTCGTCCACCACGCTCGCGTCGTAGGCAGCCGGCCAGAAGTCCTCGCCCACGCCCTCGACGAGGTAGGGGCGGCCGGTGCCGCCGGAGTAGACCGAGCCCTCCGGGTCGGCGCCGATGACGGTCACCCGTCCGTCGGAGACCTCTTTGAGGTAGCGGCCGGTTCCGCTGATGGTGCCGCCGGTGCCCACCCCCGCCACGAAGTGGGTGATGAGGCCCTCGGTGTCGCGCCAGATCTCGGGACCGGTGGTCTCGTAGTGACTGAGCGGCCCGTTGGGGTTGGCGTACTGGTTCGGCTTGAAGGCGCCGGGGATCTCGCGCACCAACCGGTCGGAGACCGAGTAGTAGGAGTCGGGGTCTTCGGGCGCGACGGCCGTGGGGGTCACCACGATCTCGGCACCGTAGGCGGTGAGCACGTTGCGCTTGTCCTCCCCCACCTTGTCGGGCAGCACGAACACGCAACGGTAGCCGCGCTGCTGGGCGACCAGGGCGAGCCCGATGCCCGTGTTGCCGGAGGTGGGCTCGACGATGGTGCCGCCCGGCTTCAGCAGCCCCTCCCGCTCGGCGGCGTCGATGATGCGGGTGGCGATGCGGTCTTTCGACGAACCTCCGGGGTTGAGGTACTCGATCTTCGCGAGCACCGTGGCCTGGATGCCCTCGGTGACGCTGTTGAGCTTGACCAGCGGGGTGTTCCCCACCAGATCGATGACGCTGTCGGCGTACTTCATGGGTGTTCCTTCAGTGGTGTCTCGCGACCGCTTCGTGCACGACCGGCACGGGCGCCGCGAGAGCGCGGGCTGGGGCGGTGACGAATCCGGGTGCGTTCAGGCGGAGTCGTCGCTCAGCGACGACAACACGAGGGAATCACGAACACGCCTCCAGTGTAGCGCCGACGCCGGGCGCGTGCCGCCCCTTCTGGGGCGTTCGGAGGAGAGCGGCCGTGCGGTAGCCTGACCGCGTGGGGGTGAGGGTCTGCGTCGTCGAAGACCAGCCGCTCTATCGCCAGATGCTCACCGGTTTGCTGGGGGCCGCCCCGGGCGTGGTGGTGGAGGCCACGGCCGACTCGTTCGCGGAGGCGATCCGAGTGGAGCTGCGCAGCGTCGACGTCGCGCTGGTCGACGTCCACCTCGGCGACGGCGACGGGATCGACCTGGGACTGGCGCTGCGGAGGCGCCGGCCCGAGACTGCCATCGTGCTGCTCTCCGCCTCCGACTCCAGTCACCGGCTGCTCGCCCTCCCGGCGTCCGAGCGCGGGCACTGGAGCTACCTCTCGAAGACCTCGGCCCTCTCGGCGTCGTCGCTGGTGGGAGCGATCGCCAGCGCCGCCTCGGGCCGGTCCGTGATCGACCGGTCGGTGCTGGAGGGCCGCGCACCCGTGCGCTCGGGCCCTCTCGACACCCTCACCGCCCGTCAGCTCGAGGTGCTGCGGCTGCTCTCGGCCGGGCTCACCAATGCGGCCATCGCCGAGGAGCTCGGCATCGCGGTGCGCTCCGTCGACAATCACGTGAACGCGGTCTACGAGGCGCTCGGGGTGGCCGCGACGAGTCGCGTGAACCCGCGGGTCTCGGCCGCGGCGCTGTTTCTGGAGCACTCCCGGTGACCGCGATCGCGCGCCCACGCGCATCCGGCGACCGCCACCAGCCGCGCCACGACCTGCGCCACGACCTGCGCGACGACAGGCGGGTGCTTCTCGGCACCGTCGCGGTGGTCGGACTGCTGTTCGCCGCCGCCACGAGCGTGCAGTCGGTGATGGCGCTCGGCGTGTTCTCGACGAGCCTGCGCGCGGTGGACTCCTCGCCCGTGGTCGAGATCGCCGCGCGCACGGCGATCAACCTCGGCACGGTCGCCGTGGTGCTCGCGCTGACAGCGCTCCTGGCGCCGCAACGCAGGAGGCTCGCGCTGCAGCTCCCGATGCTCGCCGGCATCGCGCTGGCGGCGGGCGGTGCCCGGGCACTGGCGCAGTGGTCGAGCGGGCTCTACAGCGAGGCGGCGGTGCCCGTTCTGCTCGCCGAGGTCGGCACCACGACCGCCGCGAGCGGCGTCACCCTCGGCATCGGTCTCGCCCTGCTGGCCCTGTGGAGGCGCCTGCGCACCGAGGAGCGCGTGCGGCTGAACAGCCAGCTCGAGGCGCTCGAGGCACACCGCGAGCTTCATGCCGAAGAGCTGCGGGTGCGCCGCGACGTGGCCGAGGAGCTGCACGGCACGGTGCAGAGCTCGCTCGTGATCGTGGAGGCCCGGCTGCTCGCACTGGCCGAGACCCCCGGCTCCGATGCGGAGGCGCTCGCGTCGGTCGCGGAGGCGGTGCGCACGGTGCGCGATGTCGAGTTGCGAGAGCTCATGACGGGGCTCTACCCCGCCGATCTCGATCGCGGACTGGTGCCCGCCGTGCGCGCGCTGATCGCCCGGCTCCCCGCCTCGATCGTCGTCGACGACGAGTTCGCCGAGAGCGGGATGCGGATGGAGGCCGACCGGCCGCTGCCGCTCGAGGACCGTCTGCTGGTGTTCCGCCTGGTGGAGGAGGCGGTGACGAACGCCCTGCGGCACGGCGGGGCCCAGCGCATCCGGATCGCCTTCGCTCACGCCGGCGGGCTGCTCACGGTCACGGTCGACGACGACGGTCGCGGTCTGCCCGCGAACGCGACCCCGTCGGGTCTCGACCGCCTGCGTCGTCAGCTCGACGGCCGCGGAGGGACGCTCACGGTGAGTCCTCGTGCCGACCGGCGTGCTGACGGAGTCGCCTCCGGAACCACCCTCACCGCGTCGCTTCCGCGCTCCAGCCCGGCCAGGCCCGAGCCGGCGGTCACGCTCAGCGCACCGTGAAGCTGAGCAGGGTGCCGATGATCGCGCTCACGAGCACCAGTGCGAAGCCGCTCACGGCCCACGGCGCCGAGCGCTGACCGCGCGTGAGCCGCCTCGCGGCGAGCACGATCGACACCACCGCGACGGCGAGGGGCACCAGGATGAGCAGGACGACCGGGCCCACGATCAGTGCACCGCACTCGCCCCGCGCGCAGTACAGGGGGAGCAACAACCAGCAGAACGCCCCCCAGGCCGACGACACCACGGCCGCCACGGCGGTGAGCACCACGAACACGATCGTCGTCGTGGTCGTCGGTGTACGGGATGCGGGGTCCGCCTGGATGGTCACGGACGACACCTTAGCCAGTCGGTCGGGCACGCGTCGCCGGATAGGTAGTTCTGCCTAGAGTTCGCAGTGGTGCGGCCCGCTGCGCAAGGATCGGGGCATGGGGACTCATCGCATCCGCTTCGCCGCGCTCGCCTGCGCGGGCACCCTGTTGCTGCTCACCGTCGGGGTCGCCCCTGCGGTGAGCGCTACCGCGACCGCCACGGCGAGCGCCGCCGCGAGCACCGCCGAGGACTGCCGCACCATCCCCGTCGAGGCCGATGAGCCGCTCTCCTCCGGCCTGGCGCGGTCGACCTTCGGCGTCGACGGCACCGGGGCCACGATCGGCATCATGTCGGACTCGTACGCGCTCGCCACAGCCGTCACCACCCCCGAGGACGACATCGCGGACGGTCTCCTCCCGGGCCCCGGCAACCCCTGCGGTCGCGAGACCCCCGTCGAGGTGCTGGTCGAAGGGTCCGAGGGAGCCGACGAGGGCCGGGCCATGGCGCAGCTCGTGCACGGGATCGCGCCGGGCGCACGCATCCTCTTCGCTGCCGACGGCGACGACGTGCACTCGGCCGCGCAGTCGGTGCTGGCCCTCGCCGAGGCGGGAGCCACGATCATCGTCGACGACGTCTCCCCGGCGGGTGAGCTGGCCTTCCAGCGCAGCGAGCTGTCGTCGGCGATCGAGCAGGTGCGGAGCGAGTACAGCGTGAGCTACCTCACCTCGGCCGGCAACGAGACGGTGGTGGGAGCCGGCGACACCGCGAGCGAGGGCCGGCCCATCGGCGGCTGGCGCACGACCGCCTACCGCGGCACGGAGTGTCCCGAGTGGGTCGAGCCCACCGACGGCGAGGCGGTCGACTGCCTCGACTTCGACCCGGGAGAGGGCTACGACCCGACCGACACGCTCGCGATCGACGCGGGCGACTCCCCCACGTTCATCCTGCAGTGGGGCGAGCCTGTCGACGGGCTGGTCTCCGACTTCGAGCTGCAGCTGTACCGCACGGGCGACGGGGAACCGGTGGCCGTGGGAGACGCCTACTGGCGCGACACCGCCCGGCCGATCGTGGAGCTCGATCTCGGGACCACGATCGAGGAGGGCGACTACGACCTCGTGGTCGTGAGACTCGCCGCGCCCGAGGGCGCCGAGGCCGGGTCGGGACCCGCCGTCTGGATCGGGCAGACCACGAACACGAACGTGATCCTCTCGGCCGAGTACGACACGAGCGCGGGTGACGACGTCGTGGGGCCGGTGACGTACGGGCACCAGTCCGACGGGTCGTCGCTCACCGTGGGCACCGCCACGTGGGACACCCCCGAGGTGATCGCCGACACCCAGTCGATCGGGCCGGGCACCCTGCTGTTCGGGCCGGTCGACCCCGAGAGCGGCGTTCCCGCGGCCGCACTCGAGGCGCCAGAGACCGTCGACGCCCCCGCGCTCGTCTCGGTCGACGGCACCCGCACCTCCTTCTTCGGCTGGGACGAGGAGGAGGACGGCGAGACCGTCTACCGTTTCCACGGCACCTCGGCGGCAGCGCCGAACGCGGCGGCCGTGCTCGCGCTGGCCTTCGAGTGGGCGCCGGAGGCCGGAGCCGCCGCGATCGAGCAGGCCGCGCTCGACACCGCGCGCCCGCTCGAGAATCCCTACGCCGAGTTCGGCTTCGCCGACGCCTCGGTGGTGGGCGCGGGCCTGCTCGACGCCTACGCGCTGCTGGAGTCGTTCGGTGCTCCTCCGGCCCCCGCACCCGAGCCGACCGGCTCCGGCGACGCCTCGGGCGACGATCTGGCCGACACCGGGGCCGCGACCGCGGGTCTCGTGGCCGCGGTCGCGGCCGCCGTCGTGGTGCTGGCCGCCGGCGTGGTCGTCGTGGTGCTGGTGCGCCGGAGAGCGCGCGCGGCGGGCGGGTCGTCCGATGGTCCGGACGGGGCCGAGCGATGATCGGGCTGCCCCGCCGGCGACGCCGGATGCTCGCGGCCGGCGCGGCGGGAGCAGTGGCGTTGGGCGCGGCGTGGGCCGGGGCTTCGGCGGTTCCGCCGGCCTCCGCCGCCGACGTGCCCGTCGACGACCGCGTCATCGTCTACTACCAGAAGCAGTTCACCGACGGCTACGCCGAGTACATCTCCCCGGCCCCACTCCTGCACGAGGGCACCGGGGTCGACGTGGTCAACCTCGCCGCCATCCACATGAACGCCGACGTGCTGAACCTCAACGACCTCGAGCCCGGGAGCCCGCTGTTCGACCGGATGTGGGCCGACCTCGCCGAGTTGCAGGCGAACGGCATCGCGGTGGTGGGCATGGTCGGCGGAGCGATGAACTCGAGCTGGGAGAACCTCGAGGACGACTACGACACGCAGTACCCCCGGCTGCGCGACTTCGTCGCCGAGCACGGTCTCGACGGCGTCGACCTCGACGTGGAGACCGGCACCGACATCGCCGTGGTGGAATCCGTCATCGCCGATCTCGAGAGCGATTTCGGGCCGGACTTCCTCATCACGCTCTCGCCCGTCACCGCGGGGCTGATGGGGCGCGACAACCTCTCCGGTCTCGACTACGACGAGCTCTACCGGCGCAGCGGTGCGTCGATCGACTGGTTCAACACGCAGTTCTACTGCGGGTGGGGAGACCCCACGGCGGCGAACTACGATGCGATCGCGCGCTACCAGGCCACCCGGGGTGCGGGCATACCCGCGTCGAAGATCGTGCTCGCGGTGCTCACGAACCCCGAGAACTGCGACGAGGGGTGGGTGCCGCTCGACGAGCTCACGGCGTCGTTCGACGTGATGCGCACCGCGCATCCCGACTTCGGCGGTGTCGCCGGATGGGAGTACTTCAACTCCCTGCCGGGCGGCGAGGAGGAGCCGTGGCGGTGGGCCGCCGTGATGCGGGAGGCCCTCGACCGGCCGGTACCGACGCCGACCCCGAACAGCACCCCCACTCCTACCCCTACCGCTTCGCCGATCACACCGACCGCGACGCCGGTGGCCACCCCGTCCGCCGGCGAGCTGGCGGCGACCGGATCGAACGGGGCAGCCGGGTTCTCCGTCGCCGCGGCGGCTGCGGCGGCTACGGCTGTCGGCGCGCTCGCCGTCGGCGTGACCCTCACCGTCCGGCGCCGGCTGCGGCGAGCGCCGCGCTAGACGACCTCTCCCGTCACGTCGGTGAGCTGCTGCAGGTAGAGCCGAGCGTACGCACCGTCTCGCGCGATGAGCTCGGCGTGGGTGCCGCTCTCCACGATGCGGCCCGCGTCGACCACGAAGATGACGTCGGCCTGCACGATCGTGGAGAGACGATGCGCGATGGCGATGGTCGTGCGGCCGTGCGCCGCGGTGTCGAGCGCCTGCTGCACCACGCGCTCCGACACGGTGTCGAGCGCACTGGTGGCCTCGTCGAGGATGAGCACGGCCGGGTCTTTCAGCAGCACGCGCGCGATGGCGATGCGCTGCTTCTCGCCCCCCGACAGACGGTAGCCGCGCTCCCCCACGACGGTGGCATACCCTTCGGGAAAGCTCATGATGCGGTCGTGGATGTTCGCGCGCCGCGCCGCGTCGTGCAGCTCGTCGTCGCTCGCGCCCGGCCGGGCGTAGCGGAGGTTCTCGGCGATGGTGGCGTGGAAAAGGTAGGTCTCCTGTGACACGATGCCGAGCCGGTCGATGAGCGACTCGTGCCGCACCTCCCGCACGTCGACCCCGTCGACGAGCACCCGGCCCGCCGAGGCCTCATAGAGCCGGGGCACCAGATAGGAGATGGTCGTCTTGCCCGCGCCCGATGCCCCCACGAAGGCGGCGAAGCGCCCGGGCTCCACCTCGAACGACACGTCGTCGAGGGTGGGATGCTCGTGATCGCCGTCGGGGTACACGAAGCTCACGTGGTCGAAAGCGACCCGGCCCGGCCGCCCGGTGTCGGGCAGCTCGCCCGCATCCGGAGCGTCGGTGATGGCGGGCTTCAGGTCGAGGTACTCGAAGATGCGGGCGAACAGCGCCCCCGAGGTCTGCAGGTCGAGACCCACCCGCATGAGCCCGAGCAGAGGCCACATGAGCCGCGCCTGCACGGTGGTGAAGGCCACGATCGTGCCCGCCGTCACGTCGACTCCGCCGGCGATGAGATAGCCCGCCACGAGGTAGACGACCGCGGGCACCACCGAGAGCACGATCTGCACGATCGCGAAGAACCACTGGCCGCTCATCTGCTGGCGCACCTGCAGCTCGATCTGGTTGCCGTTCTCGTCGGAGTAGCGGTCGACCTCGGTGCGCTGCCGGTTGAAGCTCTTCGCCAGCAGGATGCCCGACACACTGAGCGCCTCCTGCGTGATCGCCGTCATGTCCGACAGCGACTCCTGCGTCTTCGCGGCGATGCGGGCGCGCACCTGCCCCACCCGGCGCTGCACGAACACGAGCAGCGGCATGAGCACCACGGCCACCACGGTGAGCTGCCAGCTGAGCAGCAGCATCGCCACGAGCGCCGCGATCACCGTGACGGTGTTGCCGAGCACGCTCGAGACGGTGTTGGTGAGCACGTTGGCCACCCCGCCGACGTCGTTCTGCAGGCGGGACTGGATGACGCCGGTCTTGGTGCGGGTGAAGAACGCCAGCTCCATGCGCTGGAGGTGCTCGAACAGCCGGATGCGCAGGTCGCCCATGACGCGGTTGCCCACCCGGGCGGTGAGATAGGTCTGCCACACGCCGAGGGCGGCGGAGACGACCCAGATGAGCACCATCAGGCCGACGAGCTCGAACAGCACCGGGATGTTCGGGGTGCCGCCGGCGGGGAACAACCCGAGGTCGAAGGCCTGCTCGGTGAGCAGAGGCGGCAGCACGGTGAGCGCGGCGCCGACGATGACGAGCACGCCCGTGGTGATGAGCGCGGCGCGGTAGGGCAGGAACAGTTCGGAGATGCGGCGCAGCAGGTGCGGGATCTTCGGGGCGGCTGCGTTGGCGGCCTTGATCGCGTCCGGGTCGCCGCCACGGCCGCCGGGGCCTCCGGGGCCGCCCGGGCCGCCTGCTCCGGCAGGCCCGCCGAGCACACCGCGCGTGCCGCCGCCCGCTCGCTGGCCCCCGCGCATCCCGCCGGCCGCGGCGATGTCTCCCATCCGCCCGACTCCGCTCATGGGCACACCCTACGCCGCGCCCCCGACCCCGCCGTCCGGTTCCGCCCACGGCGGAACCCGCCCCGCCCCGCGCGGTTCGTACACGCAAGATTCGCGGCACCCGAGACGCCCTGGGCGCCGGATGCCGCGAATCTTGTGTAGGTGAACGTCAGCCCTTCGTCGAGCCCGCCAGCAGCCCGCGCACGAAGAACCGCTGCAGCGCGAAGAAGACGATCAGCGGCACGATGATGGCCACGAACGCACCCGCGGTGAGCAGGTACCAGTCCTGACCGCGCGAACCCGTGATCTCGGCCAGCAGCTTGGTGATCGGTGCCACCGAGCCGTCGGCGAAGATGAGCGCCACGAGCAGGTCGTTCCACACCCACAGGAACTGGAAGATCGCGAACGACGCCAGCGCCGGCATGGTGAGCGGCAGGATGATGCGGAAGAAGATCTGCCCGTGACCCGCACCGTCGACCCGCGCCGCCTCGATCACCTCGCGCGGAATCTCCGACACGAAGTTGTGCAGCAGGAAGATCGCCAGCGGCAGCGCGAAGATCGTGTGCGCGATCCACACCTGCGAGAAGGTTCCGCTCGACGGGATGCCCGAGAAGATCCAGTCGTCGCCCACCGCAACGCCCCGCGAGAACAGCGACAGCAGCGGCACGAGCGCCATCTGGATCGGCACGATCTGCAGCGCGAACACCCCGATGAAGAGGATGTCCTTGCCCTTGAAGTCGATCCACGCGAACGCGTAGGCCGCGAGCGAGGCGATCACGAGGGGGATGAGCGTAGCCGGGATGGTGATGGCGATCGAGTTGATGAAGCTCGAGGCGATGGTGACCGACGAGTTGCCCGACTGCAGCACCTCGGCGTAGTTGTCGAGGGTGAAGCCCCAGTTCTCGAAGATCGTCCACCAGCCCGAGGTCTGGATGTCGGTGCGCTCGCGGAACGAGGAGATGAACAGCCCGAAGGTGGGGATGGTCCACAGCACCGCGATCACGAGCGCGGCGGCCGTGGCCCAGCGGCTGGTGAGCCTGCGCTTGGTGCGCTTGGTCACCGTCTCCTGGCGCTCGATCGCCTTCTCGCCGCGCCGGAGCTGCTTCTCGGTGGCGGGATCGACCGGCAGGTCGATCGGCTGCACGGCGCTCATCGGATCTCCCTCTGCTTCTTGATCTGCCGGGCGTTGTAGATGACGATCGGCATCACGAGGATGAACAGGATGACCGCGAACGCGGCCGACCGTCCGTACTCGAAGTTCTTGAACTGGGTGTACATCTCGTTCGCCAGCACGCTGGTCTCGTTCGCGCCCGCCGTCATGGTGCGCACGATGTCGAAGACCTTCAGCGAGGCGATGGAGATCGTGGTGATCACCACGATGAGCGACGAGCGGATGCCCGGCACCGTCACGTTGATGAAGCGCTGCCAGGCGTTGGTGCCGTCGAGCTCAGCCGCCTCGAGCTGCTCGGTCGGGACGCCCTTGATCGCGGCCGAGAGCACGACCATCGCGAAACCGGTCTGGATCCAGATCAGCACCACGATGAGGAAGAAGGTGTTCCACGGCGAGTTCGCCAGCCACTGCTGCGGGTCGCCGCCGAGCCACACCACGACCTGGTTGAGCAGACCGATCTGGTTCTGGTCTTCGGGCCGGTAGGTGTAGACGAAGCGCCAGATGATCGACGCGCCCACAAAGGAGATGGCCATCGGCATGAACACGAGGATCTTGAAGAACTTCTCACCGCGGCTCTTGTCGATGAAGACCGCATAGGCCAGACCGAAGACCGTGGAGAGGGTGGGCACGAGGAGCACCCAGATGATGGTGTTGAGGATGACCCGCAGGTTCTGCGGGTTGGTGAGTACCCAGGCGAAGTTGTCGAGCCCGACGAAGGCGCCCCGGCTCGAGAACAGCGAGTCGACGGCCGTCTTGATGGTGGGGTAGATGAGACCCACCAGCAGCAGGATGATCGCCGGCGCGAGGAAGCCGAAGAGCTGGAACAGGTAGCCCGCGCCCTGGGCGGAGCGGCGGTCGAGCCAGAAGAACAGGAGGCCGAAGGCGGCAGCGATGAGCGCAGCCCACCAGACCGAGCCGATGAGCACCAACGCCAGGAACGGCGCGATGATGCAGACGGCGAGACGGATGATCGTGTACTTGCGCCCGGTGCGCGGCGCGATCTCGATGAAGAACAGCACCAGGGCGATGACGGCGGCGAACGCCAGCACCACGATGGGGATCTGAGCGAGCGGTGGTAGTCCCCCCACCCAGAGCAGGAACTCTGACATGACAACCTTTCGAGTGCGACTCTGAACTGCGACAGGCCCGACGCACTGGCGTCGTTCTGACACCGTACACCGGGGTGCGCCGAGGCCGCCCGAATCTCTCCGGACGGCCTCGGTGCAGCGGGGGCCCGATTACTCGGTGGGCCAGCCCGCCTCGATCGAGGTGAGCACGTCCTCCTGCGGAGTGCCGTTGATCCAGTCGACCATGCCCTTCCAGAAGGTGCCGGCGCCGACGGCACCCGGCATCAGGTCACTGGCGTCGAACCGGAACGTGGTGTTCGGGTCCTGCAGGATCTCGATGGCCTGCTGCAGGATGGGGCTCTGCGCGTTGGCCGGGTCGAGACCCTTGTTCGCCGAGATGACACCACCCAGAGCGACGCGGCTGTTGGCCCACTCTGGGCTCGAGAGGTATTCCTGCACCTTCACGGTGTCGGCGTCGTTCGAGAACGCGCCCACGATCTCGCCACCACCGGTGACGGCGGTCTCGCCGGCCTCGATGGGCGGGGTCACGAAGGCCCAGATGTCGGCGTCGGGGCCGACCGTGGCACCGGCGTCGGTGAGGAACCCGTCGAAGAACGAGGCCTGGTGGGTGAGCGAGCAGGTGCCCTGCGCCATGCCGGTCGCCACGTCACCGAACTCGGTGGTGTTGATCGACTTCACGTCGCCGTAGCCGGCGTTGACGTAGTCGGGGTTGAGCAGGATGTCGCCGACCGCGGTGAAGGCGTCGGAGATGGGGGCGTCGGTGAACGTGACCTCGTTCGCGACCCACTCGTCGTAGACCTCGGGGCCGGACTGACGGAGCACCAGGTCTTCGACCCAGTCGGTGCCGGGCCAGCCGGTGGCGTCGCCCGAGCCGAAGCCGGCGCACCAGGGCTGGGTGCCGAGGGTCGACTGCATGGTGGCGGTGAGGTCGAGCAGCTCCTGGTAGGTCGTGGGGACCTCCCAGCCGTTGTCGGCGAACTGCTTGGGCGAGTACCAGACGAAGCCCTTGACGCTCGCCATCAGCGGAGCGCCGTAGAAGGTGTCGTCGACGGTGCCGTAGGCCTTCCAGTCCTCCGACCAGTACTCGTCGACGTTGGCCTCGACGCCCTCGGGGGCGGCCTGGATGAAGCCGCGCGAGGCGAGGTCGGCCAGCAGACCCGGCTGCGGGAAGATCGCGAGGTCGGGCGGGTTGCCACCCTGGGCCCGGATGCCGATCTGGGACTCGAACTCCTTCGACGACTCGTACTGGATGTCGATGCCGTTCTCTTCTTCCCAGTCGGCCCAGGACTGCTCGAGCAGCTCGGCCTCGGTGTCGGCGATGGTGCCGTAGACGGTGACGACGCCGTCAGCGTCGCCCGAACCGCTGTTCGCGCCTCCGCCCGCTCCGCCGGAACAACCGACGAGAGCCAGACCGAGACCGGTGGCGATGGCGATGGGCGCTGTGACGCGGCGGTGCAGAATGGACCGCATTTCTCCTCCTCATTGAGTGTGTGACGCCCCCCGTAGTGGTGCCTCCGGTGGCGCGTTAGGGAAACCTTTCCATAACTCTTCGCAAATCACAACCCGCCCCTCCGGTGGATTCCGAAGGTAACGATTAGGTTGCAGAGAGCGCTCTCACGATATCAGATCGGCGGCTCTGCGCAAGAGTCGAGACCGATCGCATCCCAACCGGCCGACTGCTATTGTGGAAGCGTTTGCAGACGAGGAGGTCGCATGACGGGCATCGAAGACGTCGCCGCCCTGGCAGGAGTGTCGAAGGCGACGGTGTCGCGCGCGCTCAGCGGCCGCGGCTACGTCTCGGCCGAGACCCGCTCCCGCGTCGAGGCGGCCGCGTCGAGCCTGGGGTACGTCGTCTCGTCGAGCGCGTCGAGCCTCGTGACCGGCCGCACCAACAACGTCGGCGTCATCATCCCGATGATCAACCAGTGGTTCTTCGCCTCGATCCTCGAGGGGGTCGAGCGCGCCCTCCTCGATCGCGGCTACGACCTCATGCTCTACAACGTCACCAAGACCGAGGCCGAGCGCACGAAGGTGTTCGAGTACTTCCTGGTGCGCAAGCGGGTCGACGCGGTCATCGCGGTCACGCTCGAGATCACCCCCGAGGAGACCTCGCAGCTCTTGGCCCTCGGCAAGCCGATCGCGGGTATCGGCGGTCCCCTCGAGGGCATCCCCACCCTCAGCATCGACGATGTGGAGGCGGCCCGGCTGGCGACGGAGCACCTCATCCTGCTCGGGCATCGCGAGATCATGCACGTGGGCGGAGACGTGCACGAGCAGATGGACTTCCATGTGCACTCGAAGCGCCTGCGCGGCTTCCTCGAGGCCCTGCAGTCCGCCGGCCTCCCTGCCGACGAGCACTCCTACGTGGCGACCAGGTTCGACATCCCGGGCGGCTACACGGTCGGCAAGCAGATCCTGGGCGACCCCCGCCGGCGGCCCACCGCCATCTTCGCAGCGGCTGACGAGGTGGCCATCGGCGTCATCATCGCGGCACGCGAGCTCGGCATCTCGGTGCCCGACGACCTCTCGGTCATCGGCATCGACAACCATCCGCTCGGGGCCATGTTCGGCCTCACCTCACTCGAGCAGCGCCCCGACCTGCAGGGCGAGCAGGCGGTCGAATGGGTCATCCGCCAGCTCGAGCAGCCCGGCTGGGCACCCCCGCCCGTGCACAGCGTGGTGCCCGCCCGCCTCGTCATCCGCTCCTCGACGGCCCGCCCGCGCCCCCGCGCATCCTGAACCGGCCCGTTAACGGGCGAATGCCCCGAGCCGTGGCCCGGGGCATTCGACGGTAGTGGCTGAGACTACTTGAGGGTGACGGTCGCGCCGGCCTCTTCGAGCTGAGCCTTGGCCTTCTCGGCGGTCTCCTTGTTCGCGCCCTCGAGCACGGCCTTGGGGGCGCCGTCGACGAGTGCCTTCGCCTCACCGAGGCCGAGGCTGGTGAGCGCGCGCACCTCCTTGATGACCTGGATCTTCTTCTCGCCGGCCGCCTCGAGGATGACGTCGAAGGAGTCCTTCTCCTCAACCTCTTCAGCAGCAGCGCCACCGCCGGCAGCGGCGGGGCCGGCAACGGCGACGGGAGCGGCCGCGGTGACCTCGAAGGTCTCCTCGAACGCCTTGACGAACTCGCTCAGCTCGATGAGCGTGAGCTCCTTGAACGCCTCAAGCAGTTCCTCGGTGGAAAGCTTTGCCATGATGTTCTCCTTGTTTGGTAGTTAGTTCAACCGCGTCGTGAGCAGGAGCTCAGGATGCGGACTCCTGCTTCTCACGCAGCGCCTCGACCGTGCGGACGGCCTTCGACAGCGGCGCGTTGAAGAGATATGCGGCACCGAACAGCGAGGCCTTGAAGGCACCGGCCAGCTTGGCCAGCAGCACCTCACGGGACTCGAGGTCGGCGAGCTTGGTGACCTCTTCGGCGCTCAGGGGGTTACCGTCGAAGTAACCGCCCTTGACGACGAGAAGAGGGTTTGCCTTGGCGAAGTCACGCAACGACTTGGCGACGGCCACGGGGTCACCGTGGACGAAGGCGATCGCAGAGGGGCCGGCGAGCTCGTCGTCGAACGACGAGATGCCGGCGTTGTTCGCCGCGATCTTGGTCAGCGTGTTCTTCACCACGGCGTATGACGCGTGCTCACGGATGTTGCCACGCAGCTGCTTGAGCTGCGCGACCGTGAGACCGCGATACTCGGTCAGCAGAACGGCGGTCGAGCTCTGGAAGAGTTCCGTGAGCTCGGCAACCGAGGCTTCCTTGTTCGCCATGGCGCTCCTAATGGGTGTTGGTTTCAGCCGGGGCGACCGCCGCTCGAACGAAAAAAGCTCCGGCACAGGAGGCCGGAGCTCGGAGAACAGCACGGATGCTGGAGTCTTGCTTCGTACACCTGCGCAGGTCTTCGCTCGTGCGAACTTTAGATAGGAACCCGCTGCTCTCACAGCGCGCACCGATGACCGGCGGTCTTTGGCCTCGACAAGCATAGACGGCCCGCGCATCCGGTGCAAGTCACGGATGCGCGGGCCGGGATGGAGAGGGAGCTACACCCGTCGGTTGCCCGAGATCATCCTCACGAGGAAGACGATCACGGCGAACACGAGAAGGATGAGCCCGATCCAGAGCAGGAAGTTCAGTGTCTGAACGAATCCTCCCGTGAACAGGAGGACCACGGCGATCACGGCGATGATGATGAGCAGGATGTTCATGCCGCCGAACCTACCCCCGTTCGGGGGATTCGGCTCGGATCGCCCGTCGCAGCCCGTCAGCTCGCGAGCGGGATGGCCACGGCGAAGACGGTCTCGCCCGGGCGGCTGGTGACGGCCACCTCGCCGCCGTGGGCGTCGACCACGGCCTTCACGATGGCGAGCCCGAGGCCCGTGCTGCCGGCGTGCCGGGAGCGGGAGGAGTCACCGCGCACGAAGCGCTCGAACAGCGCGGGCTGGAGCTCCGGGTCGATGCCGGGGCCATTGTCCGCCACCGTCACGAGGGCGAATCCCCGGCCGTCTTCGCGGTCGCGGCGCTCCACCGCGACGCGCACCGTGGATCCCGCCGGCGTGTGCACGCGGGCGTTGGCGAGCAGGTTGGCGAACACCTGGTGCAGGCGGTGCGGGTCGCCCGAGACCTGGACCGGGTCTTCGGGAAGGTCGAGCTCCCAGGTGTGGTCGGGGCCGGCGACGTGGGCGTCGCTCACCACGTCGACGAGCACGAGGGAGAGATCGACCTCAGAGAGGGCGAGCTCGGGCTTGGCGTCGAGCCGGGCCAGGAGGAGGAGGTCTTCGACCAGAGTGGTCATGCGGGTCGCCTCCGACTCGATGCGGCCCAGGGAATGCGAGACGTCGTCGGGCAGGTCGGGCGCGGTGCGGCGGGTGAGCTCGGCGTAGCCGCGGATGGACGCCAGCGGCGTGCGGAGCTCGTGGCTGGCGTCGGCGACGAACTGGCGGACCTTGTTCTCGCTGCGCTGGCGGGAGATGAGGGCGGCGGCCACGTGTTCGAGCATCCTGTTGAAGGCGAGTCCCACACGGCCGACCTCGGAACGCGGGTCGGTGGCGGGCACACGCTCGGCGAGGGCGACGTCGCCACGGTCGAGCGGGAGTTGCGCCACGCGGGTGGCGGTGGCGGTGACACGGTCGAGCGGCCGGAGGGCGAGGCGGATGACGAGGAGTCCTGTGACACCGGCGACGAGCATGGCGCCGGCCGTGACGGCGACGATCACGACGATCTGCTGCGAGATGGTGCTCTCGATGTCGGCGAGCGGGAGGCCGGTGACGATCTGGCCACCGTCGCTCGTGACGGTGACGCCCTCGACCCGGTAGGCGCCGAGGTCGCCCAGCGTGAGGCTCGAGGGCTCGCGACCCGGCGCACCCGCCACGAGCGCCTCGATCTCGGCCGAGGTGAGCGCCTGGGTCTGGCCGCCCTCGGTGAGCACGAGCCCCTGGGCCTCGCCGGCGGCGGTGATGACCGCGACGATCGTGCCGGACGCCTGGCCCAGCGTGAGCCCGCCGGCCGGCCCGAAGCCCTGCGACTGGTTCGTGATCGAGCCCACGGTGCGGTTGGAGGACTCCCGCAGCTGATTGTCGAGCTGGCCGAGGAGGTAGCCGTTGAGCGCGACCGTGGAGACGACGCCGATGATGACCCCGGCGAGCGCGATGAGACCGAGCACGCTCAGGATCAGCGTGCGGCGGAGGGTCACAGCGCCGGCTTCAGCATGTAGCCCGCACCGCGGACGGTGTGGATCATCGGCGGGCGGCCGGCGTCGACCTTCTTGCGCAGGTAGGAGATGTAGATCTCCACGACGCTCGACTTGCCGCCGAAGTCGTAGCTCCACACCCGGTCGAGGATCTGCGCCTTGCTCAGCACGCGGCGAGGGTTGCGCATGAGGTAGCGCAGCAGCTCGAACTCGGTGGCGGTGAGCTCGATGGGTTCGCCGTCGCGGAACACCTCGTGGCTGTCCTCGTTGAGTTCGAGGTCGCCCACGGTCACGATCGGATCGTCGGCGTCGGCGATCACGAGGGTCGACCGGCGGATGAGGCCGCGCAGGCGGGCGACCAGCTCCTCGAGGCTGAAGGGCTTGGTGACGTAGTCGTCACCCCCCGCGGTGAGCCCGGCGATCCGGTCGTCGAGCGCGTCCTTGGCCGTGAGGAACAGCACGGGTGTCTCGTGCCCGTCACCCCTCACCCGCTGCAGCACCTGGAGCCCGTCGATGTCGGGCAGCATGACGTCGAGCACGATCACGTCGGGGCGGAACTCGCGTGCGATCGTGATGGCCTGGCGGCCCTCGGCGGCGGTCTTGACCTCCCAGCCCTCGTAGCGGAGGGCCATGGAGAGCAGGTCGGTGAGAGTGCTCTCGTCGTCGACGACGAGAGCCCGCACCGGTGAGCCGTCGGCTCGGCGCAGACGCGGCTGGGCGGAGGACGCCGACGAGGCGGCGCCGGTGAGAAGGGATCGGTCGAGAGTCACAGTTCCAGTATTGGCAGTCGGCTATGAGGAGTCTATGAAAGACCCAAGGTGCATCTGAGAAAGCGCGTGCGGCGTGCCCGGCGGTCGTGTCGGTGCGAGGAGGCACAATAGGTGCATGTCCGATGCCATGCTCGCCTTCCCCTGGGAGCAGGAGCTCGGACTTCCCCCTGCTCCACCGGCTCCCCCACCCCATCTGACGAGGGTGGTGGCATCGTCGAACGACCGCGTGGCGTGGATGCGCGCCCGGAGCCGGGGGGTGACCGCGACCGATGCGGCGAGGCTGGCCAGCGATGCCGCCGTGCGGGCCGTCGCGTGGGAGAAGCTCAACGGTTCGGGGTTCACGGGCAACGTCTTCACCGAGCACGGCCGGGCCCGCGAGCCCGAGATCGCTGCCTGGGTTCGACGCGAGCACGGCATCGAGCCCAGCACCGCACTGTTCCACTCGGCTCGCGAACCGCGACACCTCGCCACCCCCGACGGCGTGCGCTGCGCCGACGACGGCACCGTCGAGCTCGCCGAGATCAAGACCACCTCCAAGCCCTGGTCGCGCATCCCCCGGGGCTACCTGCGGCAGGTGTGGTGGCAGCAGTACGTGCTGGGCGCCGAGCGCACCCTGGTGGTGTGGGAGCAGCACCAGGATTTCGTGCCGGTGGGCGGAGAGCCCCGCTGCGAGTGGGTGGAGCGCGACGAGTCGCAGATCGAGCTGCTCGTGCGCCGCGCCGATGAACTGCTGCAGTGGATGCGCGGCCGCTACGGCAGACCCTGAGGCGCGGGCCGCCGCACGAGCTCGATGGCGAAGAAGACCGCCAGGCCGACGAGCCAGGCCAGGGCCACCGTGGTCGCGATGAGTTCGAGCACCCCTCCGAGGTCGGTGCCCAGTCGCAGGAGTGAGAGCAGGCCACCGACACCCGCGATGACCGCGACCGAGATCGCGCTCCCCAGCGAGAGGCGCGACAGCCCCCGATAGCGCCGCTCCGCGGCGGCCTGGAGCATGACGAAGGACGCGGCGACGAAGCCGATCACCGCGCATCCGGTGTGGATGAGGTCTTGCCAGGTGAACGCGTCGCCCACGGGAAGAGGACAGTATTGCGTGCACGTGACCTGCGAGGCCACACCGAACGCCACCCCGGCCAGGGCGAGCACCGCACCCGAGGGGAGCACGGCGAGCCAGCGGAGCGACGGCCTGAGGATCGGTGCGGACGCTGCGGCCAGGAGCGCCGACGCGGCGACCAGCACCATCGCCAGCTGGAACACGGCGGCGGTCGGTTCCTCGGGCGCACCCATCTCGCTGACGTAGAGGAAGCGATCGGCACTCAGGCGCGCCACCCAGATGAGCACCAGCCCCGTGGCCGCCGAGGTCGCGGCCACCGCGAGACCAGCCACCCGGGCCGCGGTCACGGTGGCTGTTGTACGGCTCTCCAGGGTGAGGCTCATCGTTCGGGTCTCGCCATCCATCGCGTGCGGCCGGGTGCTTGTGTTGCTGAATGTTAACGCAGCCCTGTCGAGTTTGCACCACAGTGATGTGCGCGTAACACCGGCGAATCATTCGGACCATAACGTGGACAGCAGCCGAGACGGCTGCGCAGAGAGGCGGGTAGCCCGAGCCCTCCGTCTGCGCTCGCACCATGACGGAAGGCAGTTGATGATCGAGCAGTGGAGTGGCACATCGGGTTCCACCAGCCCCACCCTGACCCAGCCGAAGACCATGTCGGCGGCGGTGATCCGCGAGTTCGGAGCCCCCGAGGTCTTGGAGGTCACCGAAGTGCCCACCCCGGTTCGCATCAACGCCGAGGTGCTCGTGAAGGTCGCCGCAGCCGGGGTGAACCCGATCGACGCGAAGACTCGCGCCGGCGGCGGCGTCGCGGCGGCCGTGTCGAACCTGCCCTGCATCCTCGGCTACGACTTCGCCGGGGTGGTCGTCGAGGCGCCGTACGCCGGTCATCCGCTCACCGCGGGCGACGAGGTGTACGGAATGACCTCCGTTCCGCGCGGGCCGGGCTCGTACGCCGAGTACCTGTCGGTGCCGAGCCTGCAGGTGACGCGGGCTCCCAAGACACTGTCGCTCGTGGAGGCGGCGGGGGTGCCCTTGGCCGCCCTGACGGCCTGGGGTCTCGTGGTCGACCTGGCCAAGGCGCATGAGGGACAGAAAATGCTCATCCACGCCGGCTCCGGAGGGGTGGGGCATTTCGCGGTGCAGTTCGCCGCCTACTTCGGCGCGCGGGTGACCGCCACCGCGTCGTCGCGCAATCAGAGCTGGCTGCGGGAGCTCGGGGCGACCACGGTGATCGACTACACCGCGACGCGGTTCGAAGAGGTGCTGAGCGACTTCGACGTGGTGATCGACCTGGTGGGGAACACCCGCGACGAGACCGGGAGCCGGTCGCTGCGGGTGCTGCGGCCCGGCGGTCTCATCGTGAACGCACCGACCGGCAGCTGGCCCGGCTTCGAGGCCGAGGCCGCCGAGGCCGGCATGCGGGCGACCACGTTCAAGGTGGCACCCGACGCCTCCACGCTCGCGGTGATCGCGAGACTGATCGACTCGGGCGACGTGCGGGTTCACGTCGACGAGGTGTACCCGCTGTCGGATGCCGCGGAGGCGCATCGCGCGCTCGAGCTCGGCCACACCCGCGGAAAGCTCGTGCTGCAGATCGGCGAGCTGCCTTTCTGAGCGGGCGGCGGCGCCTCGGCGCCGGTTCATGGGCACGTCTCGAGTCGTTCCACCGCGGCTCCGAGTGAGGCCGTTCCTCCGAGGAGCACGATCCGATCGGGCGCCAGCCTCTCCAGCTCTGCCCGCACCGTCCCGGGCACGCAGTCCGGCCGCACCACCAGGAGCGGCGCCGCCGCGTGGGCCGCGACCGGCCCCCCGCTCAGGGCGTCGGCGAACCCGGTGCCGCTCGTGAGATAGACCGTTCGCGCCGAGGCGTAGGCGTGCCGACTCACCGCCACGGCGGTGGCGTAGCGATCGGCTCCTGACAGCCTCGACGCGGGCGCGATCATGCCGAGAGTCGCTTCGGCCTCGGGCGTGATCGAGCGCGGCCCGCCCACGATCACCGTGGCATCGGGGGCGAACCCACGGAGGAACATCGCGTCGGCACCGGCTGGATCGGACGCCTCCGACGAGAGGAGGAGAACGGGTGCGCCCCGCCGGGCCGCGGGCGACGCGGCCGCGAGGGCGTCGGGAAAGTCGGCTCCGGTGGCCAGGGTCAGGGAGCCCGCGTCGGGTGCGCCCGCCAGAGGGTCGACCAGCAGCGTTCTCGACGTCGCGTAGCGGTCGGCGCCCTGCACGCGACTCACGATCACCCCGGGGAGTTGACGGGAGAGAGCGATGAGCACCTCGTCGTCGATGCTCGACCGCCCTCCCACGACCACGGCGACCTCGGCGCGCAGCCTCCGGATCTCTGCCACCACCCCGTCAGGAGCGCGATCGTGCGGAACGAGCAACAGAGGCGACTCACGCACACCCGCGACCGACGCCGCCGACAGCGCATCCGGGAACGACTCGCCGCTGGCGAGATAGACCAGACTCGACCCCGAGAACACCGATCGGCTCGCCTCGACCGCCTGCGCGTAGCGGTCGGCACCGGCGATGCGCCCGGGTCGCGGCAGCCTCACCTCTGCGGCGGCTTCGCCGCCCGCACTCCAGCCCACCGCCGTGACGGCCAGCCATGCGATGAGGGCCGTCCGCCATCGAAGTGATCGGTTGCGCGTCATGGGTGCTCCTTCTTCGCGACCCATGCTCGTCGCGGAGGGCACTCATGCGACGTGAGCAATGACCACTCTGTGGAGAAGTCAGACGGAGCGTTCGAACACGTAGTCGTCGTGGAGTTCGTCGCCGACGAGGAAGTGCTTCGTTCCCACCCGCTCGAAGCCGCTCGCGCGATAGAAGCGCTGGGCTCGCTCGTTGTGCTGATTCACCCCGAGCCACAGCGCCGCTCCCCCGAGTTCCCTCGCGGAGTCGATCGAGGACTGCATCAGCGCTTTCGACACGCCTTGGCCGTGGAACGCCGCCCGCACATAGCACTTGCTCAGTTCGACGGCCGGGCGCGCGGCGACGACCGCGGCGACGTCGGGATCTGCAGGCTCACCCGCCACCAGCATCGTGTAGCCGGCGATCTCGTTGTCGACGTCGGCGAGGAGCACGATCCTTGACGGGTCGCCCAGGTGGGCGCGGAACCTGCCTTCGGAGAGATGCTCCGCGATGAACGCGGCTATCGCTTCGCGACCGGTTCCGGGCGGGCACGCGAGTTCGAAGGTCTCGGCAGCCACCGCCGCCACGATCCCCGCATCATCGGGGCGCGCGTGCCGGACTCTCGTGACCATGGCTCGAATCTATCGGCCTGCCGCCCTGGCGCCCGCCGCCCCGCCCATGGTGCGCGGAATCGGTCTCCGCGGTGCGCTCTGGCCATGTAGCCCTTCCCCTGGGTGTCGGGTGCCGCACAGCGGAGACCGGGACGAGTGGGGCGTCAGCAGGGCGTGAGCTTCTCGATCGCGGCCGACAGGGTACTGCGGCCGCCCAGCACGATCACCTTGGTCGCCCCGACACGGGCGACGTCGCGGAGCACGGAGTGGGGTACGCAGTCGTCGGCCACGAGATAGACGGGTGCGCCCTGATGACCGGCTGCCGGAGCACCGCTGAGGGCGTCGGGGAACACGGCTCCGCTGGCGAAGAACACCGTCGGTGCCGAGTCGAACACCTTGTTCAGCGCCACCGCACCCGCATACCTGTCGGCGCCGCTGACACGGGAGACCGCCCAGGGGCCGGAGCGCAATGCCCCTTCCAGCGCCGAGCTCACCGAGGCCGGACCTCCGGCGATACGGATGTCGGTGACCCGCAACGACTTGAACAGCGCGAGCTCGTCGGAGGACGCGGCCGACTTCGATCCGTCGACGAGGAGCACGGGCGCGTTGAGCGAGATGGCGGCGGGCGACGCCGCCAGAGCATCGGGAAAGCTCGCACCTGTGGCGAGGTAGAGCCACGGTGATGCGGGCGCACCGAACTCAGGGTGCTGGAGGAGTGCGCGCGAGCCCGCGTAGCGGTCGGCGCCGGAGATGCGGGTCACCGTCGTGCCCGCGAAGGCGCCTTCGATGGACGCCACGACGGAGGGCGAGACGGAGGCGGGACCGCCCACCACCACCACGTCGTCAGGCCGCAAGCGGGCGAGCTCCGCTCGCGTCGGGTCGGGCAGCGACGTCGCGGCCGTCAGCAGCAGCGGAGACCCGTGGATGCCCGCGACCGCGCCGGCGCTCAGGGCATCGGCGAACGACTCGCCGCTGGCAAGGTAGACGGTCTCCGCGCTGCTGAAGCTCGAGGCCGACACGAGCGCCGCTTGGTCGTAGCGGTCGGCACCCTCGATGCGCACCGCGGTGGGCGCCTTGCGCACGGTCATGGTGCACGCGACCGAGCGCCGGGCGGAATCGGTGAGTGTGATGCGGAGCGTGAAGGCATAGGTGCCCTCCGAGGTGGGCTTGCCGGTGAAGGCGTAAGGCGAGGCTGCTGCCATGCTGCCGCTGAGCGCCACCCCGGGTGGGAGTGCGCCCGACACGATGGAGGCCTCCGCGTGAGGATCGTATTCGCTCATCGCCCGACGGGGTTCGAGCGGGATGTTCTTCACAGCAGCGGGTTGGGGGCAGACGGGCTTGGCCCCCGCCTCGACGAGCCCGGCCGACACCCCCGCGGTGGAACCGTCGGGGGTGGCGTCGGGCTGTTCTGTCGCGCCGGCGGCCGAGGCCGACGCCAGACTCGAGAAGACCGCTGCGGTGGCCAGCAGGGACAGGATCGACGATCGCCGCCAGTGGCGACGAGGCTTCTGATGCACGGGATTCCTTTCGTTGAGACGCCGATGAAGCGCCGCCGCAACCATGCGGCCTCCCGCCCACCGAGCGACCTGAGTAGTCACCTCCCTGTGCACAACACCGCGAGTGGCTTCTGCTCGTCGACGCGGTGGATCGTCAGTCGAGTGCGCACCACGTGAGGGTGTCAAGGGCCGGGGCCAGTGTCGAATGACCACCCAGGATGACCACCGACGACGGCGCCAGACGTCCGATGCCATAGACGGCTTCACCACTCAGGCAGTCCTTCTGTGTGATGTAGAGCGGCACTCCCGCGGCTCCGGCAACGGCCCCTCCCGTCAGCGCATCCGGATACGTCGCGCCGGCAGCGAGATACACCGTGTCGGCCTCATGGAAGGCGTCTGCGTTGAGGGCTGCTCCTACCTCGAACCGGTCGCGACCACCGAATCGCACCGTGTGATAGCTCTTCTCCAGGTCGTGTTGCAGGGCCGCGCTCACCGAGAGCTCTCCGCCGGCGATCGCGACGGTCTCGGCACCGAGTCGCGACACGGTCGCCTTCTCCTGCGCGGTCAGCGTGGCCTCAGGACCGTAGACGAGCAGAACGGGAGCGTCGAACGCCGCGGCCGCCGGCGAAGCGGTCAGCGCATCGGGAAAGTTCGCGCCGGTGGCGATGTAGACGCGCTTGGACTCCCGAGCACCGAACTCGGGGTGGGCGATCAGGTTGCGTGAGACGGCGTACCGATCCGCCCCACCGATTCGCGTCACCGTCAGACCGGTGCGCACCGATTCGATCCGTGAGACGACGCGGGCGGACACCGAGGCTTCTCCACCCACCAGCACGACCTGCTCGGCGCCCAGCCGCTCGATCTCGCTCAGGACGCCTTCGGGGATGTCGGCCCCGGGTGTGAGCAGCAGAGGCGCCTCATGCTGAGCCGCGATCGCGGCAGCGCTCAACGCGTCTGCATACTTCTCACCGCTGGCGACGTACACCGTGTCGGAGGAGGTGAAGTTCGCGCGGGAGAGCTCGACGCTCTGGTCGTACCGGTCGGCACCGGCGACTCGCGTGACCGACGGCGAGGCCTTGACGGCCATCGTGCAGTTCGCCTTCTCGACGGTGGTTCCGGTCGGGCCGGTCACGCTCACCTCGATGGTGAAGGCAGCGCTCTGCACACGCGCGGGCTCCCCGTAGAGGAAGTTCCGACCGGTGTGCAGCTGCACCCCGTCGGGGAGGGTGCCCGAGATCGACGACGCGGCGGACTCGCCCGCGGCGAGCTCGATCACCGTCGTCTGCGCGATCGGGAATCCGACGACCGCCGACTCCTGCGGACACACGACTCGCCCGGAGGGCGACAGGCCTTCAGAGGCGGATGCGGAGCCGGCGGCGACCGGCAGCAGCGCGCCCGCTGCGATGACGGCCAGAACCGTCGTGACGGACCAGGCGGCGCGGCTGGGAGACGAAAGGGACATGTGAGACCTTCGGATCGAGGAATGAGGACACACGATCCTTGCGCCGGACAGTGCGCCACTGTCATGAGAGGTTTCTACTCAGTAGTCACTCGCACCCGCGAGCGGCGTCACCCGCGAACGCGGAAAGGGCCCGCCGTGTGGCGGGCCCTTTCGGTGCGGTGCAGCAGAAGCGGCGACTCAGATCGCGTTGACGTCGAGCGGGATGCCCGGGCCGAACGTGGTGGAGACGGCGCCCTTCTGGATGTAGCGACCCTTCGAGGCGCTCGGCTTGAGGCGCACGACCTCTTCGAGAGCGGCCTTGATGTTGTCATCGAGCTGCTCGGGAGTGAACCCGGCCTTGCCGACCACGAAGTGCACGTTGGCGTGCTTGTCGACGCGGAACTCGATCTTGCCGCCCTTGATGTCGTTCACGGCCTTGGCCACGTCGGGGGTGACGGTGCCGGTCTTCGGGTTGGGCATGAGGCCGCGGGGGCCGAGCACCTTTCCGAGACGACCCACCTTGCCCATGAGCTCGGGGGTGGAGACCGCCGAGTCGAACGCGGTGTAGCCACCGGCGACCTTCTCGATGAGTTCGTCGCCACCGACCTCGTCGGCGCCGGCCGCGATGGCGGCCTCGGCGGCGGGACCGGTCGCGAACACGATGACGCGGGCGGTCTTGCCGGTGCCGTGAGGCAGGATGACGGTGCCGCGCACCATCTGGTCGGCCTTGCGGGGGTCGACGCCGAGCTTCAGCGCCACCTCGACGGTGCTGTCGAACTTCGACGAGCCGGTCTCGCGAGCGAGCGACACCGCCTCGCTCGGGGTGTAGTACTTGCCGGCCTCGATCTTCTCGGCCGCGGCCCGGTAGGCCTTCGACTTCTGTGCCATGTCAGCCTCCTCCTTATGCCTCGACCGTGATGCCCATGGAACGGGCGGTGCCGGCGATGATCTTCTCTGCGGCGTCGAGGTCGTTCGCGTTCAGGTCGGCCTGCTTCTGCTCGGCGATCTGACGCACCTGCTCACGGGTGAGCTTGGCGACCTTGACGGTGTGCGGGGTGGAGGAGCCTTTGGCCACGCCCGCGGCCTTCTTGATGAGCTCCGCCGCCGGCGGGGTCTTCAGGATGAAGGTGAACGAGCGGTCTTCGTAGACCGTGATCTCGACGGGGATGACGTTGCCGCGCTGCGACTCGGTCGCCGCGTTGTAGGCCTTGCAGAACTCCATGATGTTCACGCCGTGCTGACCGAGCGCCGGGCCGATGGGCGGGGCGGGGTTGGCGGCGCCGGCGTTGATCTGAAGCTTGATCAGACCTGTGACCTTCTTTTTCGGTGCCATTTCTTCTCTTTTCTCTTCGAATCGGCCCGAATGACCGACTCTCCCGTCATCCCGGAGGATGCGGTGAACTGGGGAAGCTTACTACAGCTTCGTGACCTGGTCGAACGACAGCTCGACCGGGGTCTCGCGCTCGAACAGCGACACGAGCACGGTGAGCTTTCCACTCTCGGGCTTGATCTCGCTGATCGAGCCCGGAAGGCCGGCGAACGAGCCCTCCTTGATGGTGATGGTCTCGCCCACCTCGAAGTCGACCTCGGCGGGGACGACGCGCGAGACGGCCTTCGCGCCCTTGCCCGCGGCCTTGGCGACCGGTGCGTCCTTCACCTCGACCAGGCTCTTCAGCATGTTGAAGGCCTCGTCGAACCGCAGCGGGGTGGGGTTGTGCGAGTTGCCGACGAACCCGGTGACGCCCGGGGTGTGCCGCACGACCGACCAGCTGTCCTCGTTGAGGAACATGCGCACGAGCACGTAGCCCGGGATGCGCACACGGGTGACCAGCTTGCGCTGGCCGTTCTTGATCTCGACCACGTCTTCCATCGGAACCTCGACCTGGAAGACGAAGTCCTCCATGCCCAGCGAGGTCTTGCGGCTCTCGATGTTCGACTTCACGCGCTTCTCGAAGCCGGCGTAGGAGTGGATGACGTACCACTTGCCGGGCAGCGAACGCAGCTCGGTGCGGAACGCGTCGTAGGGGTCGACCTCGACCTCCTCCACGTCGGTCTCCTCGACCTCGACCTCGTCGGCGGGTGCCTCGTCGATCGCCGCATCGGGGTCTTCGAGCACGTCGAGCACCGCAGCGGCCTCGTCGAAGTCGTCGATCTTCAGCGCGTCGTCGACGACCGCATCGGCCTCGGGGTCGGACGCCTCGTCGATCGCCTCGAGGAGGGCGTCGAGGTCGGCCGGGACACCGGCTTCTTCGGGCTTTGCGTCAGACAATGAATTCGCTTCCACTTCTCGGATGGGTCTGGGTCTGTCGGCCTGGTTCGGGTGGGTCGTGGCGGATGCCGGGGCACCGGTCAGGATGCGTCTCCGAACACGACCACGGCCAGCCAGCCGAACAGCGTGTCGAGCCCGACCACGATCGCCATCATGATGACCACGAACACCAGCACGACCAGCGTGTAGCTGATGAGCTCGCGACGGGTCGGGGTGACGACCTTCCTCAGCTCGAGGAAGACCTGACGGATGAACAGGGCGATACGGGAGAACGGGTTGCGTCGCGCAGCCCGCTCCTTCTTGGCGTTCTCGACGACGTCTTCAGAAGGCTCGTCGATTACTTTTCGTGCCACCGTGTCATTACCTTTCGAACAGGTGCAGGGCGGACAGGACTCGAACCTGCAACCTGCGGTTTTGGAGACCGCTGCTCTACCAATTGAGCCACCGCCCTAAGCGCCGAAACCCAGCGGCTTCGCTACACTCACTTCAGGCCGAGGCGAGAAAATAGGCATAGAAAAGCTTGGCAGGTTTCAACCACCGACAGACAGTGTAGGTCAGATCGGATGGCACCGCAAAAGGCAGGGACGGAGACACAGGATGCGCACGGGTGCCTTCAGGATCGGCTTCATCGCCACACTGGGCGGGCTGATCGCCATCGCCCTCGGTTTCGCCTTCGTGCAGCTGTCGACCGTGGTCATCTGCATCCTCGCCGCGCTCTTCCTGGCCCTCGGGCTCGACCCGCTCGTGCGCTGGCTCACCAGGCGCCGCATCCCGCGCGGCTGGTCGATCGTCATCGTGTTCATCCTCGTGATCGCCTTCGCCGTGCTGGTGTTCTTCCTCGTCATCCCCGCCGTGGTCACCCAGACGACCGAGATGGTGGAGGCGCTTCCCCAGCTCGTGCAGAGCGTGAGCCAGCAGGCCTGGTTCACCGAGGTGTTCGGCAGTTCGGTCGACACCCAGAAGCTCGTGCACGACCTGGAGACCTACCTCTCCGACCCCAACAACATCGCCACCCTGAGCGGCGGGGTGCTGAAGATCGGCATGGCCCTGCTCAACGGCCTCACCGGCGGCATCCTCGTGGTGGTGCTCACCCTGTTCTTCCTCAGCTCCCTCGACGCCGTGAAGGCGGGCTTCTACATCCTGATCCCCGCCTCCCGCCGTGAGGGCGTCGCCTCGATCACCGAGCAGATCGTGCGCTCGATCGGCAAGTACGTCAGCGGCCAGGTCATCCTCGCGGGCACGAACGGCGTGTTCGGGTTCATCGCGATGCTCATCATCGGGGTGCCGTTCGCCGGCGCACTGGCCGTCGTGGCCTTCATGCTGGCCCTCATCCCGCTCGTCGGAACCGTCATCAGCGCCATCCTCATCACCTTCATCGCGCTCACCGACTCGCCCACCGAGGCGATCGCCATCGGCATCTACTTCCTCGTCTACATGCAGGTGGAGGCCTACGTGTTCAGTCCGCGCATCATGAACAAGGCCGTCGACGTGCCCGGCATCCTGGTGGTGATCGGCGCACTCGTGGGCGGCACGCTCCTCGGCGTGCTCGGCGCCCTCATCGCCGTTCCGGTGGTGGCGAGCCTGCTCATCATCGTCAAACAGGTCGTCGTGCCCAGACAGGCCCTGCAGTGACCGACATCTCCACGCCCACGCTCGTCACGAGCGCCATCGGCCTCCTCACCATCACCAACCCGATCGGCAGCCTGCCGATCTTCCTCAACCTCACGAAGGACTTCGATCCCGGCCGCCAGAAGCGCCTGGGCCTGCTCGTGGGTCTCGCCGTGTTCGCCGTGCTCACGGTGTCGCTGGTCGGCGGCAGCTTCGTGCTGCAGGCCTTCGGCATCGACCTCACCTCGTTCCGCATCGCGGGCAACCTGCTCGTGGCCACCATCGGCTGGGCGATGCTCACGGCGAAGAGCAACATCGTCACCGTCTCCGACAAGCAGTCGCCCGTGGTGGTACCGCTCGCCATCCCGGTGATCGCGGGGCCCGGCGCGATCAGCCTCGTGATCACGTTCCAGGAGACCTACGACAGCCTGTTCGACTACGGCGCGGGAATCGTCATGATCCTCTTCGTCTCGATCGTCATCGCCGTGGCGCTCTACTTCGCACCGCAGGTGGCCCGCATCGTGAAGCCGACCGGCATGAGCATCGTCACCCGCATCTTCGGGCTGCTGCTGCTCTCGATCGCGGTGCAGTCCATCCTGAGCGCACTCTCCGACGCCTTCCCGGTGCTCACCAAGTAGGAGTCGGTAGGCTGGTGGCCGTGAGCCACCCCCGCATCTCCGCACGCATCTCCGCCATCGCCGAGTCGGCGACCCTCAAGGTCGACGCCAAGGCGAAGAGCCTCCAGGCCGCCGGGCGGCCGGTCGTCAGCTACGCCGCCGGCGAGCCCGACTTCCCCACCCCCGAGCACATCGTGGAGGCCGCGGCCGCCGCCGTCATCGATCCGCGCAACCACCGGTACACGCCCGCGGCCGGTCTCCCCGACCTCCGCGAGGCCATCGCGGCGAAGACGCTCCGCGACAGCGGGCTCGAGGTCTCGCCCTCGCAGGTCATCGTCACCAACGGCGGCAAGCAGGCCGTCTACGAGTCGTTCGCCACCCTCCTCGACCCGGGCGACGAGGTGCTCGTGCCGACCCCGTTCTGGACCACCTACCCCGAAGCCATCGCCCTCGCCGGCGGTGTGCCCGTCGAGGTGTTCGCGGGCAGCGACCAGAACTACCTCGTCACCGTGGAGCAGCTCGAGGCCGCCCGCACCGAGCGCACCAAGGTGCTGCTGTTCGTCTCACCCTCCAACCCCACCGGCGCCGTCTACTCCCCCGAGCAGACGAAGGCGATCGGCGAGTGGGCCGAGGAGCACGGACTGTGGGTGATCAGCGACGAGATCTACCAGAACCTGGTCTACGACGGCGTGCGCGCCGTGTCGATCGTCGAGGCCGTGCCCGCGCTGGCCGACCGCACCATCCTCGTCAACGGTGTGGCGAAGACCTACGCGATGACCGGATGGCGAGTGGGCTGGATGGTCGGGCCGGCCGATGCCATCAAGGCCGCGTCGAACCTGCAGTCGCACCTCAGCTCGAACGTGGCGAACGTGTCGCAGCGCGCCGCGATCGCCGCCCTCACCGGCCCGCAGGACACCGTGGAGGAGATGCGCGCCACCTACGAGCGCCGCCGGCGGCGCATCGTCGACGGCCTCAACGCCATCGAGGGCGTGCACACACCGCTGCCCGAAGGCGCCTTCTACGTCTACCCCGATGTCACCGGCCTGCTCGGCCGCACCTGGGGTGGGGTCACCCCCACCACCTCGCTCGAGCTCGCCGACCTCATCCTCGACCAGGTCGAGGTGGCCACCGTTCCCGGCGAGGCCTTCGGCCCGAGCGGGTTCCTGCGACTCTCCTACGCCCTCGGCGACGACGCACTCGACGAGGGTGTGGCGAGACTGCAGCGACTGTTCGCCTGACCGGCATCCGGCATTCCGCGATCGACGAGAAAAACTCACCGGATGCGCCTCTGATCCAGTAGAGTTTCGCTCATGTTCCGGCATGAGGGCTCCCGATCGCACCGCTCGGCGGTGCACGCCGCCCTCGTGGCCGGTGCCACTGCAGCAGCCGCGCTGCTCTCGGTGCCGGTGTCGCTCGCTGCGGCACCCGCCCGGGCGGCCGCACCCTTGGTCACGACGAGTCCTTCGGCCGGCACGGTGGTCGTCTCCGAGGCCGGCGAGCTCCCCGGATTCGAGCTCGCCGGCTTCGACGACGGCGGCGCCACCATCACGGTGAGCACCGAGCTCGGCGGCACCATGGTCGAGCTGTGCGAGACCACGGCACTGCCCGACGACAGCTGGAGCTGCACGCTCGTCGACCCTCCCGACTTCGAGGGGCCGATCGAGGTCTCCAACGGCACGGAGTCGACGACGTTGGACATCGGCCTGCTCCGCGCCCCGGTCATCGGCACCGACGAGCCGGGAGGAGACACCCTCACGCTCATCGTCGAACCAGAGGCGACCGAACTGCCGATCGAAGGCACAGGCTACCCGGGGGCAGCGCTCTCGCTGCGCTTCGGCGACGGCACCGGATGCGACACGCAGGTCGCCGCCGACGGAGCGTGGCTGTGCGTTCTCGACGAGCTTCCGGCCGATGAGTCATCGCGTCGGATCGTGGCCTCCCAGAGCTACGCCGGCAGGCCGGGGGCCGTCTCGTCGAGCGCCGAGGTCGGCATCGTGCTCGACCGGAGCCCCGTGGCGCCGGAGCCTCCCGGTCCATCGCCCGAGCCGACCGTGGAACCCGAGCCGACCGTGGAACCCGGGCCGCCGATCGATGCCCCCACGCCCGCACCCGCGGATCCTGCACTGCGGCCCGAACCAGGTGGCGCAGCGTCGTCCCTGGCCGACGGGACGGCGACCGGGTCGCTCGACGACGCCGGGGCCGGTGCTCCTGGAGCGCGTCGACTGCCGTCCGGCAGAGGAGACCAGACCGCGGCCGAGGCCGCCACCGACCGCACGAGCTCTGCGACGCCTCACCCTCCGGCGCCCGCGACGAGCGCGGAAGGCGCGTCATCGGCCCTCGGTGTCGAGCAGCCACTCGAACGACGCAGGGCATCGGGTGACCCACGGACATCTCGCGACGACGACGGCTCGGATGCCGCCGAGGGCGCCGCGATCACCACGAACACTGCGCTCACCCCGGCGTTCGGAGCCTGGCTGCCCACGGCTCGGGAGGTCCTCTCCCGCTCGCCCGAGCAGCACCTCCGGGCACTCGCCGGGGCACTCTCGATCGTCGTGCTCGTCATCCTGCCGGGCGGGGTGCTGGAATCCGTGCTCTCCGCGAATCGGGCACGCATCCGCCGCGGCACCGCCCGACTGCTCGTCCGGGTGCGCGCGGTCTTCCGCCCCACCTCGGTGGGTGCGGCACGTCCGCCGAGCCCGGCCGGCGTGCCGTCGCTGCTCGACGGGCCCGGTGCGCGCACCACCCGGCGGCGAACCGCACTGCGGTGGAGACGAGCAGGAATCGTCGCGGTTCTCGCCACGGGGGCCGCCGTATCGGTCACGGTCTCCCCCGATGCCGCGCACGACGCCTCCACTGCGATCCGGGTGTTCGTCACCCTGTTCACCGCCTCCGCACTGTGCTGTCTGCTGCCCGCACTGGTCGTGCGACGGGCTGCGCTCGGCCACCCGGGCGGGGTGCGCACGACCATTCGTGCGCAGCTCTGGCTGCTCCCCCTCACGGTCATCACGGTGCTCGCCTCGCGGGCCGCCGACCTCCGCCCGGGTTTCCTCTTCGGTCTCGTCGTGGGGGTGTCGCTGGCGCCCGTGCTCTCACGGAGGTCGGTGGCCGTGCTGGCCCGGCTCGCGGTGGGGCTCTGTCTCGTGCTCGGAGTCGGCGCGTGGCTGTGCGCCGACGCTGTGCGAGCGCTAGCCGGGCCGCTGCTGCCCACCGAATCGGGAGGCGGCGTCACCTCGTCTCTGTCGGCGCTTCTCGCGAGCGACCCGACGCCGGGCAACACTGTTCTCGTGGCCGTCACGACCTTCGCCCTCGACGTGCTCACCGCGGTCGCCCTCTCCTCGCTCACCGCGCCTCTGGTGGCACTGCTGCCGCTGCGGTTCCTCGAGGGTCACGACATCGTGCGGCAGTTCCCGCAGTGGTGGACGGGCTTGGTGGGCACCGCTGTCGCCTGTTTCGCGCTGGTGGTGGTGCCGAACGCGTCGTCGTGGGACGAGGTGGCCGGCGACAGCCTGCGGTGGGCGCTCGTCGGGCTCGCGGTGATGCTCGTCACCCTCGCGATCTGGCTCTGGTTCCGGCTCATGCCAGAGCCGCACGTTCCCAGCACCAGTGACGCCCTCACCGCAGCAGGCGGGCCACCTCCCGCGCCAGCGGCTCGCGCATGAGGTGATCGGCTCGGGCGACCTCGTGCACGGTGACGTGGTGCATCGCCGCGAGCCCCTCGACGGTCGCCGGAACGATCACCTGGTCGCGCGACCCGTAGACCACGTCGATCGGCACCGAGACCTGCGCAATGTCGGCGGTGACCGTCTGCGTCTCGACGCAGTGCTGGAGAGACAGCGAGAACGCCTCCCACGCCTCGTCGTCGATCGCCATCGCCGCACCCGGCAACCACCGGGAGAGGCGGCCGACGTTGCTGACGATGGTCGGCCGGCTCGACCGCACCAGGCGGTAGAAGCGCAGGTAGCCCGAGACCCTCAGTCGCTGCACCATCTCGTCGAGATAGCGCTGCTCGGGATAGACCGGGGGCGCGACGAGCACGAGATGCGACAGCTCGCGGCGATAGACGGCCGCGTAGCGGCTCGCGACGAGACCACCGAGACTGTGGCCGACCAGGGTGAACGGCTTTCGCAGCCGAAGCCTGCGGATCGTCTTGTGCACCGCCGCCACGTGCTCCTCGAGAGTGAACTCCGCACCGTCTCTCGCACGCGACCCTCCGAAACCGAGGAGATCGATGGCGATGACCCGGTACAGCGGCGAGATCAGCGGCACGATCGACCGCCAGCTCGCCGACGACGAGGCGATGCCGTGCAGGAGCACCACAACCGGCCCGGACCCCACGTCGACGGCGACGTTGAGCTCGGGCACCGGAGCCCTCAGGCCGGTGCGCGCCTCCCGCCCCACCCTCGATTTCGTGATCACGGCCCCTCCTGAATCCATACATGAGGATACATCAGCGCGCGACACGCGCGCCAGTGAAGACGGGTGGAAGTCGTCGACTGCAGCCGCCACGATGGACTCATGGCCCCCACACCTCCCGCCATCCGTGTCGCCGGTCTGCACAAGAGCTACGGCTCGTTCACCGCGATCGCCGAACTCGACTTCGAGATCGCGCACGGCGAGACCTTCGCCCTGCTCGGGCCCAACGGGGCGGGCAAGAGCACGACCATCGAGATCCTGGAGGGCTACCGCGACCGCAGCGGCGGTGTCGCCGAGGTGCTCGGGGTCGACCCCCAGCACGGCGGGCTGGAGTGGAAGGCCCGGCTCGGCATCGTGCTGCAGCAGAGCGGGGAGTCGGCGAACCTCTCGGTGCGCGAACTGCTCCGCCACGTCGCGGGCCTGTATCCCTCCCCCCGCGACGTCGAGGAGGTGATCTCCGCGGTCGGGCTCGAGGCGAAGGCCGGGTCGCGGGTGAAGGCACTGTCGGGCGGTCAACGGCGGAGGGTCGATGTCGCCCTCGGCATCATCGGCCGGCCCGAACTGCTCTTCCTCGACGAGCCCACCACCGGTTTCGACCCGGAGGCGCGGCGGCAGTTCTGGGACCTCATCCGCTCGCTCTCCGCCGAGGGCACCACCATCCTTCTCACCACCCACTACCTCGACGAGGCGGCACAGCTGAGCGACCGCGCCGGGGTGATCGCGGCCGGCCGCCTCATCGACATCGGCCCCATCGACCAGCTCGGCCCCGCCGACGCGCGGGTGCCCATCGTGCGCTGGCACGACGGCGCGACCGTGCGCGAAGAACGCACCTCGGAGCCGTCTCACCTGGTGAGCAGGCTCACCGCAGAGCATGGTGAACTGGCCGGGCTCGAGGTCATACGCCCCTCTCTCGAAGACATCTACCTCGACCTGGTCGCCACCGCCGAACCCGCCGCCACTGCCACCGCCACTGCCACCGCCCCCGCCCCCGCCCCGACGGAGACCGCCGCATGAGCGCCACACCCACGACGGGCCCCGTCTCCCCCGGCCGCTTCACCCCCGGCCGCACTCTGCGCCTCGGCCTCTCGCGCATCCGCTACGAGACCACGGTCTACTTTCGCGCCGGCGACACCGTCTTTTTCACCTTCCTCTTCCCCGTGGTGCTGCTCGGCATCTTCTCGGTCGCCTTCGACGGCCTGGGCAACGTGGGCACGAACCCCGACGGCTCCGGCGGCATCAGCCAGGCCGCCTACTACCTGCCCGGGATGATCGCGGCCGGCATCCTGCTGAGCGGCGTGCAGAACCTCGGCGTCGACATCGCGATCGAACGCGGCGACGGCACCCTCAAGCGTCTGGGCGGCACGCCCCTCCCGGTGCTGTCGTACTTCATCGGCAAGATGGGCCAGGTGCTCGTCACCTCGCTCGCGCAGGTGGCGTTGCTGCTCCTGCTCGCGCGCGTCGCCTTCGGGGTCGAGCTCCCCGCCGATCCGGCGAACTGGGTGACCTTCGCCTGGGTCTACCTGCTCGGCATCACCACCTCGGCGGTGCTCGGCATCGCCATCTCGCGACTGCCGCGCACCGGCAAGAGCGCCACCGCCGTCATCATCCCACCCCTGCTGGTGCTGCAGTTCATCTCGGGCGTCTTCCTCAGCTTCACCATGCTGCCGTCGTGGTTGCAGACGGTGGCGAGCGTGTTCCCGCTCAAATGGATCGCGCAGGGGATGCGCGCGGCGTTCCTGCCCGAGTCGTTCGCCGCGGCCGAGCAGGGCGGCAGCTGGAACCTGCCCTGGGTGGCCGTGGTGCTCGGCATCTGGCTCGTGGCGGGCCTGATCGTGTGCCGCCTCACCTTCCGCTGGATCCGCAAGGACGGCTAGCGGACTAACGGCCCGGCGGCGCCCCCTACGCGTTCTCCTTGCGGAACGTGCGGGTGCCCACGTACAGCCCCGCGGCGAACAGCACGAGCGTCCACACCACGCCCCACAGCGTCGTGATCGTGAAGAAGTCACCCGTGAACAGCTCACGGATGGCATTCACGATGTACTTCGTGGGCATGAAGTCGCTCACCACCTGCAGCCACTGCGGGCCGATGGTCATGGGCAGCAGGATGCCCGACAGCAGCAGCACGGGCAGGGCGATGCTGTTGAGCACCGGCGCCATGACGTCTTCGCTCTTGGTGGTGAGGGCGAGCGCGTTCGACGCGGCGGCGCACGCGGCCCCGAGCAGCACGGTGATCACGAGCCCCAGGATCATGCCCGGGATCGACCCCGTGAGCCCGAACAGGAAGGCGAGCCCGATCAGCACGATGCCCTGCACGAACAGCTGCAGCACGTCACGCAGGATGCGCCCCAGCAGCAGGGCGGTGCGGCTCGCCGGAGTGACCCGCTCGGCCTCCACGACCCCCGCCCGCCACTCGGCGATGAGCCCGAAGCCGGCGAACAGGGCCCCGAACAACCCGAGTTGCACGAGGAGTCCGGGCACGAACAGGGTGTAGGCGTTCTCGGCGCCCAGCGTGCCCGCCAGCGGTTCGAGCAGCGGCCCGAACAGACACAGGTAGAGCACCGGCTGCACCAGCCCGATGATGACCCAGGCGGGGTTGCGCAGCGCGATGCGCAGTTGTCGCCGGAAGACGATGAAGGTCTCTCTCCAGAACACGGTCAGGCATCCTCTCGCAACGAGCGGCCGGTGAGGTCGAGGAAGACGTCGTCGAGCGTCGGCCGGCGCACCTCGATCGACTCCAGGGCGATGCCGGCGGCATCGAGCCCGCGGATGAGGCCCGCGATCTCGTGGCCGGCTCCACGCACCCGCGCGGACACCGTGGCGCCCTCGGCCGCGAGCTCGGCGTCGGCCACCCGGCCCAGCAGCTCGGCCGCCGCGGCGGCCTGGGCGGCATCGGCCACCACGAGCTCGACCAGATCGCCCGCCACCTGGCGCTTCAGCGCATCCGGGGTGTCGGAGGCGACGATCGACCCGTGATCGATCACCAGGATGCGGTCGCACAGCGCGTCGGCCTCGTCGAGGTAATGGGTGGTGAGGAACACCGTCGCACCGCGGGTGTCGCGCAGCTCGGAGATGTGCGTCCAGAGGTTGGCGCGCGCCTGCGGGTCGAGCCCGGTGGTCGGCTCGTCGAGAAAGACCAGTTGCGGGTCGTGCACGAGCCCCATCGCGATGTCGAGGCGGCGGCGCTGGCCGCCCGACATGGCCTGCGGCTTACGCTCCCACAGGCCCTCGAGGTCGAGTTGCCCGAACAGCTCGCGACCTCGCGACTCGGCCTGTCTGCGGCTGATGCCGTAGAGCATCCCGTGGTCCATGATCTCCTCACCGGCACGCGCCTCGGGCGAGGTGGAGCCGCTCTGCGAGACGTAGCCGATGCTCTTCCTCACCTCTTTCGACTGCGTCGCCACATCGAAACCGGCGACGGTCGCGGTGCCCGCCGTGGGCTTCAGCAGCGTGGTGAGCATGCGGAGCGTGGTGGTCTTGCCCGCGCCGTTGGGGCCGAGGAAGCCCACGATCTCGCCGGTCTCGACATCGATGTCGACGCCGGCGACGGCCTTCACCTCGTCTTTCCTGCCCCGCCCGCGCCCCTCGAAGGTGCGCGCGAGGCCCCGTGCGTGAATCACTGCGGTCTCCTTCGCTCGGCACCATTATTCAAACTTGATCATACTCCCGTCAAGAGCTTCATCAGATGGATGCGCACTCATATACTCACGACATGTCCACCACGACGACCCGCGCTCTGCTGCTCGGCGTCGTGACGCTGTTCGAGCCCGTGAACGGATATCAGCTGCGGCGCGAACTGCTCTCCTGGGGTGTGGAGGAGTGGGCGCACATCCACCCCGGCTCCATCTACTCGATGCTGTCGACCTTCGTGAAGCAGCAGCTCCTCGAGCGGCACGACCTGGTCGACGGCGAGCGCGCCGTGGCCGTCTACACGATGACGGATGCGGGGCAGACCGAACTGGCGCGCCTGCTCCACGAGGCCACCGTGACGGTGAACGCGATGGAGCCGTCGGCGTTCCGTGTGGCGCTCAGCTTCATCCCCCTCGTGGAGCGGCCGACGATGCTCACCGATCTGCGGGAAAGAGCCCGTGTCGCGGAGAAGACGAGCGCACGGTTGCTCGATCGCATCGCACGGGTGGCCCGGGGCCTCGCACCGCCCCACGTCGCCCACAGCATCGAGCTCGAGCTGCGACTCGTGGAGACGGAGCGGGCCTGGCTCGCCGAGTTCATCGGGTCGATCGAGGCCGGGGCGCTCGTGTTCGCCGGCGAGCAGCCCGACTGGGAGCCCCCGGCCGACGACGAGGGGCACCAGATGGTGTCGGAGTCGGCGAGATACCGCGAGATGCTGCGGCAGGCGCAGGACTGAACCGGATGCGCCGGCGCCGCTAGAGCGCGTGCCCGAGGAAGACGGGCTCGGGCTGCAGCAGCACCCCGAACTCGGCCTGCACGCGGCTCTGGATGAAGCGGGCGAGCTCGGCGACGTCGGAGGCGCGGCCCCCGGTGGCCGCGCCGGCCAGGTTCACGAGCGCGAGGGTGTGCTTCGACGAGACGGCCGCCGTCGAACCCGGTAGCGCGAAGCCGCGGCCGATGCCGGCGTTCTCGATCAGCCACGCGGCGCTGAGCTTCACGTGGTACTCCCGGGGCGGTGCCTCGGAGCGGTCCCCGGCCAGGGCCACCCCCGCCGCGGCGTCGCCCTCCGGCTCCAGCGCTATCACGACGTCGGGCTCGTCGGGCTCGACCTGCCAGCGCGGCGCCGACGAGGGCAGCGTGCGGGCGAAGCTCTCGGTCACGATCGGGTTGGTGAAGAACGAGCCCGCGCTCACCGAGTCGGGGTCGGCCGGGTCGAGCACCATGCCCTTCGAGGCCCGCAGCCTCAGCACCGCCGCACGCACGTCGACCAGCGGCAGTCGTGCGCCGAGCTCGACGCCGAGGGCGCCGGCCAGCTGCGCGTAGGCGATGGGCGCACCGAGCGGCACCGGAGCCGGCGTCGAGTCCGCACCCGCATCCGCACGCGAACCCGCATCAGCACCCGCATCCGCGCCCACCCCCAGCGCATCGCCCCACGCATCCCGCAGCTCGAACGTCACCGACAGCACCACGCCGCGCAGGCCCCGCTTGAACACCGAGCTGCGGTACTCGAGCTCGAGCTCGTCCACCGGCATGCGGCGCACCGCGCCGGTGGCGAAGTCGAGGAAGTCGAGCGACACGATCGAGTCGGCCACCTCTTGCCCGTAGGCTCCGATGTTCTGGATGGGGGCCGCCCCGACCGAGCCGGGTATGCCCGAGAGGGCCTCCACCCCGCTCCAGCCGTTCTCGACCGTGTGGCGCACGAAGTCGTCCCACGGATGCCCCGCCTGCACCCGCAGCCGCACCCGCCCCACCTGCGCCATCACGGGGGCGATGCCGGTGGTCGCGACGCGCACCACGGTCCCGTCGAACCCCGCATCGGCCACGACCACGTTCGACCCGCCGCCGAGCACGAACCAGTCGTCGCCGTCGTTCCACAGCTCGCGCACGGCGTCGAGCAGGCCGGGCTCGGTGACCGGCGTCACCAGACGCGCGGCAGGCCCTCCCACCCGCAGCGTGGTGAACGAGGCGAGCGGAGCATCCGTCACCGCCGGGAAGGCCTCGGTCATGGCAGGCTGACGCGCACCTGGGCTTTGCCGAGCACCGTCGCCGGCTCGTCGCCGGCCGTGACCGTGAGGTCGATGCGACCGGTGCCGGCCGCCTCGTCGAGCTGGCCGATCTTCGCGCTCACCGCGATCGACGCCCCCGAGACCGGGTCGACGACCACGGGCCGGGTGAACCGCACCTGGTAGTCGAGCACCCGCGCCGGGTCGCCCAGCCACTCGACCACCGGCTGAACCGCGAGACCCATGGTGAGCATCCCGTGCGCGAGCACGCCGGGCAGACCCACCTCGGCCGCCACGTCGTCGCGGTAGTGGATGGCGTTGAAGTCTCCGGATGCGCCCGCGTAGCGCACGAGGGACTCGCGGGTGAGCGGGTAGCGGGCCTCGGCCACGACCTCGCCCACCTCGTAGCGGTGCACCACGATCTCGTCGCTCATGCGGCGTCTCCTCTCACGACCAGGGTCGACGTGGCGGTGACCACGTGCTCGCCCGCGGCGTCGTACACGCCGGTCTCGGCGGTGAGCATCGCGTTGCCGCCGAGGGTCTTGATGCTCGTGACCACGAGCTGCGCGGTGAGCTCGTCGCCCGCCACGATGGGGCGGGTGTAGGCGAACTGCTGCGAGCCGTGCACCACGTGGGTGAGCTCGAGCCCGGCGTCCTCCACCGCGAACAGCTGGTCGAGGGTGAGCTGCTGCACCACGATGGCGAAGGTGGGCGGCGCCACCACGTCGGCGTAGCCGTTCTGCCTCGCCGCCTCCACGTCGAGGCTCGCGGGGTCGGTGGCGAACACGGCGCGGGCGAACTCGCGCACCTTCTCGCGACCGACCAAGTACGGGGCCGTCTTGTCGAAGACACGGCCGATCAGCTCCTGGTTCACTGGCACGCGCTCCAGTCTACGAGCCCGATACCGGCGCGCCCGATCCCGGCCCGGTAGTGTCGCAGCATGCGCCTCGGAGTCCTCGATGTCGGATCGAACACCGTCCATCTCATCGTCGTCGACGCGCATCCCGGCGCCCGCCCCGTGCCGATGGCCGACCACAAGTCGGTGCTGCGGCTCATGCGCTACCTCGAGCCCGACGGCGCCATCAGCGCGGAGGGCGTCGCGGCGATCGTCGACGCGATCTCCGCCGCGGTGGCCGTCGCCGAGCGGGAGGGCATCGACGAGCTGCTGCCGATGGCCACCTCGGCGCTCCGCGAGGCGCGCAACGGCGAGGAGGTGCTCGCGCTGATCGAGCAGCGCACGGGCGTCGCGCTGCGCGTGCTCACGGGTGAAGACGAAGGGCGGCTCACCTTCCTCGCCATCCGGCGCTGGTACGGCTGGTCGTCGGGCACGATGCTGCTGTTCGACATCGGCGGCGGCTCGCTCGAGATCGCCCAGGGGGTCGACGAGTTCCCCGACGTGGCCGTCTCGCTGCCGCTCGGCGCGGGCCGCACCACCGTGCAGTTCTTCCCCGAAGACCCGCCGACCCCCGAGCAGATGCTCGAGCTGCGGGCCTACTCGCGGCAGGTGATGAGGGCGGATGCGCTGCCGCTGTTCGAGGGGCTGCCGCCGGTCGAGCACGTGGTCGGGTCGTCGAAGACCATCCGCTCGCTGGCGCGCCTCGCGGGGTCGTCGTTCGCGACCTCCTCCGGCGACGACCGGCTGACGCTCCGTCGCTCGGAGCTCAAGGACTGGATCCCCCGCCTCGGTCAGATCAACGCCGAAGCGCGGCAGGCGCTGCCGGGCATCACGCCCGACCGCACCTTCCAGATCGTGGCGGGCGCGATCGTGCTGCACTCCGCCATGAAGCTGTACGACGTGGAGCTGCTCGAGGTGTCGCCGTGGGCGCTGCGCGAGGGCATCCTGCTGCGCTACCTCGACGGCCTCGACCGCTGACCGCATCCCGCCCGCGCCCCGCGCATCCCGCCCCGCCCGACGGAAGGAACTCCATGACCCCCACCGACCACGAGCTCCTCGCCCACGCCGTCGCCGCCGCGCGTGAGGGCCGCGCCGAGGGCGGCATCCCGATCGGCGCCGCCCTCGTGGTCGACGGCGAGGTGCTCGCCGTGGGCCACAACCGTCGCGTGCAGCTCGGCTCGCCGATCCTGCACGGCGAGACCGACTGCCTGGCGAACGCTGGACGGCTGCCCGCCTCGGTCTACGCCCGCGCCACCATGGTCACCACGCTCTCGCCCTGCGACATGTGCACCGGGGCGATCCTGCTGTACGGCATCCCGCGCGTGGTGATCGGCGAGAACCGCACGTTCTACGGCGGCGAGGACTACCTGCGCTCGCGCGGCGTGGAGGTCGTCGTGCTCGACGACGCCGAGTGCGTGCGGTTGATGACCGAGTTCATCGCCGCCGAGCCCGAGCTCTGGAACGAGGACATCGGGGAGGAGTGAGCCCGGCGACGCCACTCGGCGGCGAGGTCGGTCAGCCCGACACCGCCCACATGGCCACCGCGCTCGCGGCGGCGACGTTGAGCGAGTCGATGCCGTGCAGCATCGGGATCTGCACCACCGTGTCGGCGGCGGCGATGGCCTCGTCGGTGAGCCCCGTGCCCTCGGCGCCGAGCACCAGGGCGACCCGCTCGGGCACGCGGCGCTCGAAGTCGCGCAGGCTCACCGCATCCGGGGTCAGCGCCAGCGCCGCCACGTGGAAGCCTGCCCCCTGCAGCAGGGGCCGCAGCTCGGGCCACTCGGGCGCCCGGGTCCACGGCACCTGCAGCACCGTGCCCATGCTCACCCGGATGGCGCGGCGGTAGAAGGGGTCGCTGCAGCGCGGGGTGACGAGCACGGCGTCGGCGCCGATGGCCCCGGCCGAGCGGAAGATCGCGCCCACGTTGGTGGGGTCGGCCACGTTCTCGATCACGACCACGCGCCGGGCGCCCGACAGCAACTCGACGGGCGGCACGAGCGCGGGCCGGTGCATCGAGGCGATGAGACCGCGGTGCAGGGTGTAGCCCGTGAGCTCGGCGAGAAGCGCGTCGGGGCCGACGAACACCGGCACGCCGGGGTGACCGGATGCGGCGAGCGCCTCGAGCGCCTCGGTCTCGCTCGAGCCGAGGGCCAGCACCGAACGCGGCACGTGGCCGGCCCGCAGGGCGCGCTCGAGCACGAGGAGCGACTCGGCGAGGTAGAGCCCGTGCTCGCGGCCGGGCGCGGCGCGGTGCGAGTTCTTGAGCGCGACGTCGGTGGCGTGCGCGTAGTCGGCCAGCCGCGGGTCGTCGAGCGTGGTCACGGGCACGACGGGCATGCCCCCGAGTCTACGAGGACAGTCGCCGGCGGGCGCCTACAGGGCACCGCCGGCGGCCTCGGGGGCGCTGACGTCGGCGGTGCTGGCGCCGGCGGTCTCGCGGGCCACGAAGTTCTCGATGTCGAAGAGGTTGTCGGTGCGCTCGGCGATGTTCAGCAGAGTCTGCATCGAGGCGACCTCCTCCACCTGCTCCTTGAGGAACCACAGCATGGCCTGCTCGCCGAGACCGTCGTTCTCGGCCCGGGCCGCCGCGAACAGCGCCTGGATCTGCGAGGACACCGTCTTCTCCTGCGCGAGGGCCAGCGCGATGGGCTCGCGCACGTCGGCGAAGTCGTTCTTCACGGGCGGCACCCCGGGAATCACCACGCCCATCCCGCTGTCGAGCCGGTACTGCACGAGCATCATGGCGTGGTTGCGCTCCTCGACCGCCTGACGGTAGAAGTAACCGGCCAGCTGGGGCAGGTCGTGGTCGTCGAACCACACCGCGATGGCGATGTACTGCTGCGAGGCGGCGAACTCGTGGCCGATCTGCTCGGCGAGGAGGGTGTCGAAGGTGGGCATGGGGGTCCTTTCAGGTGACGGATGCGGAGGAGTAACGGCCTAGGGCCCGCCCAGGATTCCCGCGACCGCGGAGTACACCCCGAACGCGGCCGTCACGGCGAGCAGCACCCCCACGAACCAGGCGTAGAAGCCGCGCAGACGGTAGGGATCGGGCAGCGCCTTGAGCGCGAGCAGGTAGAGGAAGCCGAGCACGATCGGCAGCAGGAGCGCGTTCATCACCTGCACGAACAGGTTGAGGTCGACGAGGTTGACGCCCGACTCCACCACCACGACGCCGAGCACCATCACGCCGCCGAACACCAGGTAGAACCAGGGCGCCTGACGGGGGCTGCTCTCGAGCGAGCGCCGGTACCCGGCGACCTCTCCCAGGCCCCAGGCCGCGGTGAGGCTCGCGACGATGGCGGCCACGAGGGAGGCGCCGATCATGCCCATCGAGAACAGGATGCGTCCCGCGAAGTCGCCGAGGTGCGGCGTGATGGCGTCGGAGATCTGCTCGACCGAGTCGAGATCGACCGCCGACTGGTTCGTCGCCCAGAGCGTGGCGGCGGTGGTGACGAGCATGCCGATCATGACCAGCTGCGTCACCACGGCGCCCACGGCGGTGTCGAGGCGCGCACCCTTCAGGTGGGTGGGGCCGAGACCTTTGTCGACCACGGCGGACTGCTGGTAGAAGATCATCCAGGGCATCACGACGGCGCCGATGTTGGCCGCCACCAGGAAGAGGTAGCCGCTGTCGCCCACCGGCACGTCGAGCAGCCCCTCGGCGACCTGGGCGGGATCGGGGCGCGCGAGTACCGCGGTAACGAGGAAGACCAGCTCGAACAGCCCGATGCCGATCGCCACCCGCTCCACCCGCTTGTAGCTGCCGGTGACCACCATGAGCACGAGGAAGAGCCCGACGGCGCCGGTGCTCGCCCAGGTGGGGATGCCCCACATGAGCCCGACCCCGGCGATGCCGCTCATCTCGGAGACGATCGCGCCGGCGCAGGCGACAGCGAGGGTGGACACCGACAGCCAGGCCCAGCCGCGGCCGAAGCGCTGGCGGATGAGTTCGCCGTGGCCCTTGCCCGTCACGAGCCCGAGCCGCACGGTCAGCTCCTGCGCGATGAACACGATCGGGATGAGCACGATCTGCGCCGAGAGGAGGGTGTACCCCCACTGCGCGCCGCTCTGGGCCGCGGTGATGAGGCTGCCCGCATCCGTGTCGGCGAGCATGACCGCGAGCCCCGGGCCCGCGACGGCGAGGAACGCGAACCAGCGGACGCGCTTCGGGATGCGACGGGTGCCCTCGACCTGCGTTGCACCCTTCGCCACCCCGGTCCCCTCTCCGAGGTAAGGCTAGCCTTACCTTTGTGGAGCTGTCCACCCGGGGGTCGTGTCACGGGCACCGGCGAGGGCCGCGCTCCGCGCCCAGAGTCGGATGCGGTGGGCCACGACCCAGCCGAGCACCGCGCCGAGGGTGTTGGTGATGAGGTCGTTGACATCGGCGGTGCGGCCGAGGTCGGTGAGGTACTGCGTGGTCTCGATGCCCAGGGTCACGGCGAACGCCAGCGGCAGGGCCACGCGCATCCGCACTCCCGCCGCCGCCAGCAGCAGCCCGAGCGGCACGAACACGAACACGTTGAGCACGGCGTCGATGGCCGACCCCGTGCCGTCGAAGAGGATGGGGACGAGGTTGAGCCGCACGCCGAGGCCCGTGCCCGGGCGCAGGGTCATGTAGCCGACCGCGACGGCCCAGACCGCGATGAGCGCGGGCGCGAAGCGCCTCGACGGAGCGGGAGAAGCGGCGGCACGCACGACGGCCGCCGCCGAGAGCGCCACCAGCACCGCTGCGAACAGCAGGTTGAGCAGCGCGGTGGTGGACATGGCCTCACTCTCGCAGGCGATCCCGGGCCGGCGCTGTGCGCATCCGATGAGGCCCCTGTGCGCGGCCGGGCCCGCGCGGTTCAGGTCAGCAGGTCCAGGCGTAGCGGAGACGGGTCGTGACGGTGGCGGGGTCGACGGCACCGTAGGTGTCGTCCTCGCGGGAGCGGACGGCGACGAGGGCTTCGACGATCTCGGCACCCAGTGTCGCCGCGGCGAACGGGGAACGGGCGAACGCCTCCAGGCGAGCACCCGTCTGGCCGGCCAGCAGTCGCACCCCGGCCGCCTCGCGTTCCGCCTCGGCCAGCAGCTGGGGGTCGACCGTCACCTCGGGCGGGAGCACCGCGCGGGTCTCGATGCCGTCGATCGCGGCGGCGAGCAGCACCGCCGTGGCGAGGTAGGGGTTGGCCGAGGGATCGATGCACTTCACCTCGACCGTCGCCTCGGGAGTGCCCTGCGTCACGGCGCACAACCGCACCGCGGCCTCGCGGTTCTCCAGACCCCAGCAGCCGTAAGCGCCCGCCCACATGCCCGGGCGCAGCCGCAGCGTGGAGAGCACCGAACCCGAGAGCACCGCGAGCACCTCGGGCAGCCGGGCGAGAACGCCGGCGATGGCCGCGGCGCCGTCGTCTGTGAGTCCATGCACCTCGGCGCCACCCGAGATCAGCGGCACTCCGGCGCGGCTGAACGAGAGGTGCTGATGGGCGCCGTTCGAGCTGCCGCCGGCGGCCGGCACGGGCGAGAACGAGGCGGTCAGCCCGTGCAGTCGAGCCGTCTGGGAGATGAGGATGCGCGCCAGCACGAGGTCGTCGGCCGCCTCGACCGGAGGCCGCGGTGCGAGCGACACCTCGTACTGGTCGGGGCCGTACTCGGCGTGCACCTGCGCCACCTCGAGGCCGGCCCGGTCGGCCGCCTCGAGCAGATCGGCGACGAATCCGCGGCTCTCCAGAAGCGAACCGAGGCCGTAGGCCGACCAGCGCTCGCGGGGCACGGCCTCGTCGAGCACGAACTCCACCTCGTGACCCACCAGCGCCTCGAGGCCGCGGTCGCGCATCCGTTCCACCTGCCGCTCCAGCGCCGACCGCGTGCACACCGCGGCGACGGCACCGTCCTGCGTGTGGAAGGTGCCGGGAGCCCAGCGCACCCCCTCGGCGATCTCGCGCAGCCGCGAGCGGTCCACGCGCATCCGCAGGTCGCCGGTGACGGAGAACGTGGGCGTGAACGCGGTCTGGTCGTCGACGCAGAAGACGTTCCAGCTGGGCGAGGCCCCCATCCCGACCGACTCGAACGCCTCGGCGCGCGCCGCGGGCACGGCCTTCGCGCGCACCACCCCCGACAGGTCGACGATCGAGCCGACGATGATGTCGCGTTCCCCGCTCATGCGTTCAGGCTAGCGCCCTCACACGGGGCGTGACCCCGGTTGGGGATATGGCGCCCGGCCCTGCGCACCCGTAGCGTCGAAGCACCGAGGCGGGTGACATTTTGGGGCATTCGAACTCGAGGGCTCGGCGACAGCGTGGTCGCCCGGTCAAGGCCCGTCACCGCTCCGATCGCACTCCACCGCTTGCACCCGGTGGGGTGCCGTCGGCGTCGCGGTGGACTCCCCGCCGGACACGATTGGGGTCGTGCCGGCGGGGAGCCCGACGGCGGTCACCGTCCCACCCGCCCCGTCACGACCTCAGGAACTGGAGCTCGGATGCACCCGTCACCATCCCGGCGATCGCACCGTTGAACTCGGCGTTCGCGGGGTCGGCGAGGTGGTGCTCGAACGCCGCCTGATCGGCGTAGCGTTCGAGCACCACGAACCGGCTGCTGTCATCAGCGTCGCGGTACACCTCGAAGCGGAGGGTGCCCGGCGAGCGGGACACGTGCTGCCCGTACTCCGCCAGGAGCCCGGCCACGGACTCCTCGTGCCCGCGCCCCGCCCGGATCCGGGCGATCAGGTCGACGGGCGCCTGCCCCGCTGCCACGGGATCATCGTTCATCTCCGCCTCTCCTCTTCGGTCCACGACAGCGGCCCCTAGCGCACGGACACGGCGATCTCCGTCACCTCGAGAGCGCTCGCCGCGGAGTAGAAGCCGATGGCTCCGCCCTGAAGGTCGTAGCCGCGGGTGGTGAGCGCGACATCGTCGACGTACACGGAGATCACCGATCCCTCCACCATCACCGTGACCGCCCACGCGGCGGCGCCACCGTCGAGCGGACGCTCGATCTCGAAGTCGGGGTCGCTGACATAGCTGCGGTCGACCTCGTGATCGAACGGCACGTCGATGCGGTGCGGCCGGCGGTCGAAGACGAAGCGCCCTCTGGCCGGCTCGAAGCGCACCAGATAGGCAGCCGTGAAGTCCTCGTTCGCCTGCACGGCGATGCCGAACTCCTCGGCTCCCTCGGGGGCCGCCACCGTCGCGCGCACGAGAGTGGGCCGGTCGAGCGTGGCCACCGACACCCACCCGAACGGCTCCACCGCGGAGGGCTGGGAGCGCACGGCCGATGCTCCCTCGATCCGCCAGTCACCGGAGCGCGCTTCGATCTGCGGGGCGACGGGCGCGAACGCATCGAGCCGCTCGGTGAGCGGCAGCACGCCCAGTGTCCCGTCGTCGCGCGGCACGAGCTCGTGCACCACGAGGTCACCGCCCCACTGCCGGTGCCCACGGTCGGAGTCGCCCGCCCGAGTGGCGATCCACCCCACCAGGATGCGACGCCCGGCGACGTCGACACTCGTCGCCGCGTAGAAGTCGTTACCGTCCAGCGCATCCCAGGCCGCGGCGCGCCAGGATTCCTGCGAGCCCGCCGGGCGTCGTCGATAGCGCACCGCGAAGCGATCGGAATAGGTGGAGTAGAGGAGGTACTCGACACCATCCCGTTCGAAGACCTCGGGACACTCCGGAGCGAGCGTCGTGCCCGGCGCGAACAAGGGCGGCTGGGCCTTCCAGGTGACGAGATCGGACGACGTCGCCACGCCCACCGCGCCGCCACGCCGGGCAGGCTCGAGATCGAGTTGGGCGCACAGCAGCATGCTCCAGCCCCGCTCGGCGTCGCCCACCACGAACGGGTCACGCCACGCGTTCGCGTCGTACCAGCGCGGGTCGGCGGCGAAGGCGAAGCCCTCGTCCTTCTCCCACCGTTCGAGGTCGCTCGACGTCGCGTGCAGCACCACCTGCTCGCGCTCGGGCGCCACCGCGTGCGGGTTGATGCCCACGTAGAAGGCGTGGAACACGCCGTCGGCAGGACCGACGACGGAGCCGGCCCCGGCCAGCAGATCCTGCTCGCCGGGCGCCCCGGAGGGGATGGCGTTCGGATGCTCGGTGAAGGTCACGAAGTCGGTGGTGCTGAGGTGCGCCCACCGCAACTTCTTCGATACCTCGGCCGACCCCGTGTCGTCGAAGTCGAGGTGCGTGTAGAAGAGATGGCACACGCCGTCGTGCACGACGGGCATGACGTCGCCGAACCATCCCTCGAGGGGGCGGTAGAAAAGAGCCTGGGTCATCGACGCTCCTTCAGGCTGCGGCGGATGCTCGTGTCGGTGAACACGGCCGATCCCTCCACCACGCCGAGGGTGAGCGCACTGCCGGGCTTGGTGTTGAGGCGCGCGTTGAGCGCCACGCCGTCGACGTACAGGGTGGCGATGGTGTCGTCGACCACCACCTCGAGTCGGTGGGGAACCTCGGGGTCGAGCACGATCGGCCGGTCGAGCCCCTTGTTGGCGTACTGGTGCCAGGGGTAGTTCGGCCGGCGGTCGAAGAACAGGCGGTTCTCGCCCGGCGTCACGACGAACTCGTATCCGGCTCCGGTGACCGAGTCCTCGTAGAGCCGGAGCGAGAGGGCACGGGTTCCCGGAGCCACGGTGAAGGTGGTGCCGAACAGGAACAGCGTGCCCGAGTCCGGCGTGAGCACCTGCTCGGCGAGTCCGTCGATCGAAGCGAGCTCGAGCGGGTCCGACCCCAGCGACTCCGCCTCGCCGAACGCATCCGCGACGCCCTGCGGAATCGCGGCGGCCAGCGATCCGTCGGCGCGCTGCACCAGTTCGTGCACCACGAGGGTGCCGCCCCACTCCCACGAGGCCAGGTCGTCGTCGTTCTCCTTGGTGGGCACCCATCCGAAGAGATAGCGGCGCCCGCCGTCCGCCGCGGAGCGAGCCGCGTAGTAGGCGCGCCCGTCGAACGCATCGTCGACCGGGGCCGTCCACGGCCCGTCGAGCGAGGTGCTCATGCGATACACGGTCTTGCTCTTGTCGCTGTACTCGGTGGTGAGGAGGTACCAGTAGTCACCCATCCGGAACAGATCGGGCATCTCGTGCATGCTGTAGAGCCCCGGGTCCCAGAAGTCGCCCTGGAACTCCCAGTTCTCGAGATCGGTCGAGGTGAAGGCCACCGTCGAGCCGGTGAGCACCTTCGGCCCCTTCTTCCTCCCCCCGAGGATCATGAGGTACTCCCCCGCCTCCTCGTTCCAGAGCACGAACGGGTCGCGCCAATCGTCGGGGTCGTAGCCCTCCTGCGGCGGGACGAGCCTGGTGTCGGTCTTCTCCCAGGTCACGAGGTCGTCGCTCGCGGCGATCATGAGCACTTGCGAGGCCTTGCCCTGGGCTGGGTAGTCCCGGTTGTACCCGGTGTAGAGCGCGTAGTAGCGGCCGTCTCGCGCCTTGAACACGCTCCCGGCGAAGATGAACTGGTCCTGCTCGTCATCGCCGCCGCGGTGCAGCGACTCGCCCCGGTCGTCGTAGTCCACGAAGTCGCGCGTGGTGGCGAGAGCCCAGCCGAAGGGCTCCCCGAAGGGCCCCGGCTTGCGGGTGTCCCGCTGGTGGTAGAGGTAGAACACGCCGTTCTCGGCGTACGGCATGCAGTCGCCGAACCAGGTGCCTTCTGGTTGGTAGTAGAGGGAGTGCACGGCGATCGGTCCTTTCAGGATGGAGGGTGTTGTCGAGGGGTGCGGATGAGCGCAGCGTGCTGCGCGGGGCTGCCGGGCGAGGCGCTCAGCGGCCGCCCATCCCGCTCAGGGCGATGCCGTTCACGAGGTACTTCTGCAGCAGGATCACGATGATCGCGCTCGGGAGCACCGAGATGGTCGACGCCGCCATGAGCAGGTTCCACTGGTTGCCGGTCTGGCCGAGGAACATGTTGAGACCGAGCGGGACGGTGGCCATGTTCACGTCGCTCACGATGAGCAGCGGCCACAGGAAGCTGTTCCAGTACCCGATGAAGGTGAACACGGCCAGCGTTCCGAGCGCCGGCTTCGACAGCGGCAGGATGATGCGGGTGAACGAGGTCCAGCGGTTCGCGCCGTCCAGCCGGGCCGCCTCCTCGAGTTCGTCGGGCAGCGTGAGGAAGAACTGGCGCAGCAGGAAGGTGCCGAAGGCGGTGAAGGCCCAGGGCACGATGAGCGCCTGGTAGGAGTTCACCCAGCCCAGTTCCCGCATCAGGATGAACATCGGAACGATGAGCACCTCCTGTGGGATCATCAGGGTGCCGAGGTAGAGCAGGAAGGTGCCGTCGCGCCCCTTCCAGCGCAGCCGGGAGAAGGCGTAGGCCGCCATCGCCGAGGTCGCGACCACGATCACCGTGCCGATGCCCGCCACGATGAGACCGTTCAGCATGAAGCGCCCGAAGGGCAGATAGTTCCAGGCGTCGGCGAAGTTCTGCCACTCGATGCTCGACCCGACGAGACTCGGCGGGTTGGAGAAGACCTCGCTGGAGGGCTTGAGGGCGGTGGAGACCATCCAGATGAACGGGATGAGGGTGATCACCGCCGCCACGAGGATGAGCACCTGCGAGACGACGCCGCCGATGGCGGACTTCGCGCGCTCCGGCGTCATCGGGCGACGAGGCGCCCGGAACTGATGGGTCGTCATGAGTAGTGCACCCACCTCTTCTGACTGCGGAACTGGATGAAGGTGATCACCATGATGAGCAGGAACAACGACCAGGCGATAGAGGAGGCGTAACCCATCTCGTAGCCCTGGAAGCCCTGCTGGTAGAGGTAGAACACGAGAGTGGTGGTCGAGGAGCCCGGCCCTCCGCCGGTGAGGATGAACGGCTGGGCGAACACCTGCAGCGAGGAGATGACGGTCATGACAGTGGCGAAGAAGATGCTCGGGGTGAGCATCGGCAGGGTCACACTGACCAGCCGCCGCCACCAGCCGGCGCCGTCGATCTCGGCCGCCTCGTAGAGCGTCTTCGGGATGCCCTCGATGCCGGCGATGAAGATGATCATGTTGTAGCCGAAGCCCGCCCACACCGACATGATGATGACCGCCGGCATCGCCCACTCCGAGCTGCCCAGCCAGTTGGGACCACTGGTTCCGGTGAAGGTCTGGAAGAACCAGGCGATGAGCCCGTCGTCCTGGTTGTAGAGCAGACGCCAGACCACGGCGTTCGCCACGATCGGGCTCACCACGGGCAGGAAGAAGACGAACCGCAGAAATCCCTTCCAGCGCACCTTCGAGGTGAGCCACAGCGCGAGGCTGAGCGACACGATCAGGTTCAGCAGCACGTAGACGCCGACGAAGTAGAAGGTGTTGCCCACTACCTGCCAGAACACCGGATCAGCGGTGAACAGGGTGATGAAGTTCTCGAGCCCGGTGAAGGTCGCCTCGCCGATCAGCGGCCACTCGAAGAAGCTGAGCACCAGCGAGGCGCCGATCGGCAGGATGGTGAAGCAGGCGAAGCCGAGCAGGTTCGGGGCCAGAAAGCCCAGTGCCGCGCCTCTGTCGGAGCGCCCGACGCCGCGGCGCCTGGCCTTCTTCAGCACCTCCGGCACCGTGGTCGGCGGTGGTGTCTGGGTGGGTGTGGTTGTCATGATCTCTCCCTGGGCGGGGCCCCGCTGACGGGGCCCCGCTTCTCGGGTGCGGCTAGTTGCCGACCTGGCTCTGCACCTGCTCGAGAACCTCCGCAGGTGTCTTCGCTCCGCTGAACGCCTCGACTCCGTACTGCAGCATCAGCGCGGAGAGCTGGTTCCACTTGGGCGTCGTGCGGTAGACGTTCACGGTGCTGAGCGCCGTTTCGATCGCCTCCTGAGCGCCGTCGACGCCGGCGGTGGTGTACCAGTTCTCCTGGGCGTCGAGGTAGGCCGGGAAGCCCCGCCCCGCGTCGGCGATGTACTTCTGCGCGTCGGCGCCGATGATCACCGAGATGGCCTTCCAGGCCTCCTCCGGGTGGTCGCAACCCTGCGTCACGCCGAAGCCGGTTCCCGACATCGTCGTGATCGAGGTGCCGTCCGTCGCGGGGACGGTCGCGAGCCCCACCGTGAAGTCGACGTTCGCCTTGGCGTTGATGAGCTGCCACGGACCGTCGACGTACATGGCGACGTTGCCGCTGCGCCACTGGTCGGCGGTCCAGTTCGACGCGCCGGTGGCGGGCGGCGCGGGGGCGACCTGCTCCTTCGTCACGAGGTCGGTGACCCAGGTGAAGCCCTCGACGACCTTGTCGTTCGTGAGGTCGGGCTTGCCGTCGGCGATGTAGTCGCCACCGATGCTGAGCACGTAGGGCAGCCAGGTGTCGGGGGTGCCGTCGGCGGCGAAGCCGTACTTGCCGTCGGTGGTGAGGGTCTTGGCAGCGGAGAGGAACTCCTCCTTGCTCCAGCCGGGGGTCGGCACCGGGAGACCCGCGGCGTCGAACATGTCCTTGTTGTAGTAGAGCACGTACGGGCCGAGGTCGTACGGCACGGCGAGCTGCTCGCCGTCGTCGTTCTGCAGGCCTTCGACGATCGACGGCGCGTAGTCGGCGATGTCGAAGTCCGTCGACTCGAACGACGGCTCGAGGTCGGTGAACAGCGATCCGACGTCGGGCACCCGCTGAGCCTGGAGGCCCGCGATGCAGGCGAGGTCGTTGCTGGCGGCCTGGGTGGTGAGCTTGTTGTAGTAGTCCTTGAACGGGGCGCTCTCGAAGTTCACCGTGATCTCGGGGTACTGCTCGTGCACCATGTCGGCGAGGTGCTCCCAGACGTCGACCTCCGCCTGGGAGTCGGCCGACATGATCCAGCGCAGTTCGACGTCGCCGCCGTCGGCCGATCCCGAGTCGCTGCTCGAGCATCCGCTGGCCAGCAGCGCGACGGCCGCCGTCGTCGCGACCAGCGCGACGCCTCTGTTGATCTTCATTGATTCACCTTTCGCGGGGTTCCTGGTGCGTTGTCCACGATGTTCTGACATCGTTGTCATGCGCTACCTTGACACAACACAATTTGATAGTCAAACGTTGCAGCTCAGATCATGTTGAGATTCCGATAACGTTGTCATGTCGAAGCCAGAGGAGTGCAGATGAGTACGTCCGTCGATGAGGACCGCGATTGGCGGGCCCTTCCCCGGGTGGGAAGGGCCACGATGAAAGACGTGGCGGCGCTCGCAGGGGTGGGCGTGAAGACCGTCTCCCGCGTGGTGAACGGGGAGCGCTACGTCAGCGAAGAGACACGGACCGCCGTCGAACGCGCCATCGTGCAGCTGCGATTCCAGCGCAACACGGGCGCGGCGAGCCTCAGGCACGGCAGCTCGGCGACCATCGGGCTCATCGTCGAGGACATCGCGGAGCCGTTCCAGTCGAACTTCGCCCGGGCGGTGGAAGGTCTGGCCATCGCGAACGGCACACTCCTGTTCACCGCGTCGTCGTCTGACAACATCGATCGCGAACGTGAGATGGCCCTGTCGCTGATCGCCCGACGCGTCGACGGGCTCATCGTGATCCCCTCGCCTTTCGACCACGGATTCCTTCAGCCCGAACTCGCGGCCGGCCTGCCGATCGTCTTCGCCGACCGGCCGCCGCTCGGTCTCGTCGCCGACTCCGTGACCTCCGACAACAGGGGCGGCGCGCGTGCCGCGGTGACCCACCTGATCGAGCAGGGTTGTCGACGGGTCGTCTACATCGGTGACGGAGAAGACATCTACACGGGCGCCGAGCGGCTCGCCGGCTACCGCGATGCCCTCGCCGATGCCGACATCCCCCTCGACAGCGACCTGGTGTTCCTGGGTCACCCTGATTCCGCCCGCTCGGAGGCTGCACTCAGGACCAGCTTCACGGGCGCCACGCAACCGACCGGCTTGTTCACCGGCAACACCCTGAACACGATCGCGACCCTGCGCACGGCCGCCTACGCCGAGTTCCTGCCCGCACACGTGGCGTTCGACGATTTCGAGCTCGCCGACCTGATGGCACGACCCCTCACGGTAGTCGCGCAAGATCCAGCCGAGATGGGCCGACGAGCCGCAGGACTTCTGTTCGATCGCCTCGAGAACGGCCCCGGACCCCACGAGACCGTCACCCTGCCCACACGGCTGATCCTGCGCGATTCCTCCAGGACCGCGCGATGATCGTCGCTCTCGGCGAGGCGCTCATCGACCTCATCCAGCGACCCGACGGCCTGTTCGAAGCCCGTGTCGGAGGCGGACCGCTGAACACCGCGGTCACGATCGCACGGCTCGGCGGAGCCGTGGAGTTCGCCGGCCGCGTGAGCAGCGACGCATTCGGCACCCGGATCCTGGAGCGGCTCCGCTCCGACGGGGTCGGGACCACGCTCATCGCCGGGGCCGCACAGCCCACGACGCTGTCCGTCGCCACGCTGAGCGACACCGGCGGGGCCGACTACTCGTTCTACCTGCAGGGCACGGCCGACTGGCAGTGGACCTCGGCCGAGCTGGGCAGGGTCGCCGAGCTGCAACCGGCAGCTCTGCACGTCGGCTCGTTGAGCGCGGCGATCGAACCCGGCTCGGCGCTCATCGAGACCCTGCAGCGCGAGCTCGCCACCACCACCCTCATCTCCTACGACATGAACCTGCGACCCGGCCTCGGTCTCGCGGTCGCCCGCGAGCGCGACCGGGTGGAGCGGCAGGTGCGGCTCGCGCACATCGTCAAGGCGAGCGACGACGACATCGCGTGGCTCCACCCGGGGGTCGATCCGTTTCTCACGGCCGCGAGCTGGACGGCTCCGGAGAGGGCCGTCGTCGTGACCACCGGCGCCGCCGGCGCAGCAGTCCTGTTGCACGGTGGCCATCGCATCGATGTGCCTGGTGTGCCGGTCGAGGTGGCCGACACCATCGGCGCCGGGGATTCGTTCTGCGGCGGCCTGCTCGTAGCACTCGATCGAGCGGGATTCCTCGCAGACGGCTCGCGCGGCATTCGAGGGATGACCTCGGCCGCGTGGACGACGGCCCTCTCCTTCGCGATGCGGGTCGCCGCGCTCACGTGCACCCGTGTGGGTGCGGAGCCCCCGACTCTCCGCGAGCTCGACGACTTCGCCGTCGCCGTCGCCGGCGTGAGCTGACGCGACGACACCGCCTGCACTCCCGGCGTAGGCTGGCGCCGGAGCAGAAGGAGCCGCCATGCGCATCAGTGCACGCAACCGCCTCAAGGGCACCATCGTCGAGGTCACGAAGGGCGCGACCACGGCGCACGTGCGCATCGACGTGGGCGGCTCGGTGGTAACCGCGTCGATCACGAACGAGGCCGTCGACGAGCTCGGCCTCGTGGTGGGCGGAGAGGCCTACGCGGTCGTGAAGGCGTCCGACGTCATGGTCGCCGTCGACGACTGAGGATGCGCGTGGCGCGCGGGCCGCGTCAGCCGACCCACTGCGCGAGCTGCAGCAGGTTGCCGCAGGTGTCGTCGAGCACGGCGACGATCACCGGTCCCATGGTCGTCGGCGGCTGCGTGAAGGTCTCACCGAGGGCGAGCAGCCTCTCGTACTCGGCCTGCACGTCGTCGACGCCGAGCACGAGGAACGGGATGCCGTCGGCCGCGAGTGCCTCGGTGAAGGGCACGACGGCCGGGTGGCCCTTCGGCTCGAGGGAGAGCTGGGTGCCCTCCGGATGCGCGGGGTCGACGACGGTCAGCCACCGATGCTCTCCCAGCGGCACGTCGGCGGCGACCACGAAGCCGAGCCGGCCGGTGTAGAAGTCGAGGGCCCGCTGCTGGTCGTCGACGAAGATGCTGACGGTCTGAAGTCTCACGGTGAGGTCCCTTCGGGGTTCCAGCGCCGCGCGATCTGCGCGAGCGGTGCGGTGTCGATCGTGTGGAACTTGTAGCGCCCCCGCCGCTCCGTGTGCACGAGGCCGGCGGCCTCCAGCACGTCGAGGTGCTGCGAGACGGCCTGCCTCGACGAGGTGAGGCCGTGGTTCATGGCCAGCCTCGAGCAGAGTTCGAAGAGTGTCTGCCCGTCTCGCTGCGCGAGTTCGTCGAGCAGGGCCCTCCTCGTCTCGTCGGCGAGCGCCTTGAAGACATCCGTCACGGTGACGACAATAGGCAAGCATTCACTTGCCTGTCAAGACTTCGTCCGTCGGGTGATCTCCGCCGTCGTGCCCACCATGTGGTCGGTCCGGCGAGCAGAGCCGGCTGCCCCAGAAAGTGGGGCTGCCGCTGCGGAGACCCCAGTCGATAGCGTACGAAAGCTCTTCGCCACACCGGAAGGACCCGTCCGTGCTCAGAACCACCGCATCCGTTGCCGCCGCGACCATCGCCGCCGTGGCCCTCGCTCTCATCGCACCGGCTTCGGCGTCAGCGGACGCCGTCGTCGCCGAGAGCTCCACGACGGCCGACGCGCAGGAACTCGCCGATTCGAACGGGCCGCTGCCGATCCGCTACGCCACCCCTCCCACTCTGGGACCCTACGACTGGAACGGTCCCGAGATCACGAACCTCGCGATCACCGCGACGAGCGACGGGTTCACGGTCGATTTCGACTTCGCCTCCGTGGCGAGCCCCACCATCCCTAACCTGTTCTACGGCGGGCTGGTCACCCTGCTGGTCGACTACGGCGACGCCTCCACACCGGTACGCCCGGCGCCGGTCATCGGTGGGCCGCCGCCGCTCTACGACGAGCCCGCGCTCGGCCTCGAGTCCAGCTCGGCGGCCAGGCAGACCGGCCACTTCACCCAGGACTACCGGATCGACCGCGCCGACCCGCTCGTCGTCGCCCTCTACACGGCCACCTCGTGCGACCCGTCATCCGGGCCCGTCGGATGCGGTGGGGGCGACGATCTCTTCGCCTCGGCCGTGCTCACCCCACCCACCGGCCCCGACCGCGTGACCGGCGCCGACCGCTACGAGGTCGCCGTGAACGTCTCCGCGCGTGCCTACCCGAGCGGCGCCTACACGGTCTTCGTCGCCACCGGCGCGAACTACCCCGACGCACTCTCCGCCGGACCGGCGGCCGCGATGCTCAACGCTCCTCTGCTGCTCACGCCTTCCGACGGGCTCCCGGGCCTCGTGCGCACTGAGATCGAGCGGCTCCAGCCCGGCCGCATCGTGGTGGTGGGCGGCCCCAACTCGGTGTCCGGAGCCGTGGTGGACGACCTGAAGAGCATCCAGGCGAACACCGTCCGCATCGACGGCGCCGACCGATTCGAGGTCTCGCGCGCACTGAGCGAGTTCGCCTTCGGCCCCTCCAGCCAGACCGCGTACGTGGCGACCGGCACGAACTTCCCCGACGCACTGAGCGCGGGCGCGGCCGCCGCCAGCGCTTACGGGCCGGTGCTGCTGGTGAACGGCGGGGCGAGCAGCCTCGACTCCGCCACCGTCGCAACGCTCACGAGCCTCGGCGTGAAGAACATCGTGATCGCGGGCGGCCCGAACTCGGTCAGCCCCGGTATCGAGGCCTCGCTCGGCTCCGTCTCGGGCGTCACCTCGGTGGTGCGCGATGGTGGCACCGACCGCTACGCCGCCTCGGCCGCCATCAACACCCGGGCGTTCCCGACTGCTGGCCGGGCCTTCCTCGCCACGGGCCTGAAGTTCCCGGACGCGCTCGCCGGCTCCGCCTGGGCCGGCGCGATCGGCGCCCCGCTCTACGTGGTCACCAGCGAGTGCGTCCCGCAGGCGACCCTCGCCGCGATGAGCGCACAGGGCGTGACCCACGTCACCCTGCTCGGCGGCCCGGCGACGCTCACCACCTCGGTCGAGTCGCTCACTCCGTGCGCGTAGCGGTTCGGGATGCGGCCGGTCAGGCCCGCGAGAAGGCCGAGGCCCGCTCGACCTGCTCGCGTGACGGCGTGACTCCGGTGTAGCGGGCGAACTGCCGGGCGGCCTGGAGTGCGATCACGTCGGCGCCCGTGATGAGCGAGGCTCCCGTCTCGCGCGCCGCACGCACGAGCGGCGTCTCCGACGGGAACGCCACCACGTCGACCACGGTCCCTGCCGCCGCGACGTGCTCGAGCGGGAAGGCGAGGGCGTCCTCGTCCTGCCCGGCCATGCCGAGCGGGGTGACGTTCACGATCACCGCGTGGCCCGCATCCGGGAGCTCGGAGGCGAAGCGGTAGCCGTACTTCTCGGCCAGGGCCGCCCCCGCCTCGCGATTGCGCGCGAGCACCGTGAGGTCGTCGAAGCCCGCCCCACGGAAGGCGGCGACGACGGCCTTGGCCATGCCCCCCGAGCCGCGCACCAGCACGGAGGCCGAAGGCTCGACCTCGTGCCGCGCCAGCAGCTCGGCCACCGCTTCGTAGTCGGTGTTGGAGGCGGTGAGGGTGCCGTCGTCGTTGACGATCGTGTTGATCGACTCGATGGCCGCGGCGGAGGGCTCGACCACGTCGACGAGCGGGATGACGGCCTCCTTGAACGGCATCGACACCGAGCAGCCCCGGATGCCGAGTGCTCGCACGCCGCCGATGGCCGCCGCGATGTCGTCGGTGGTGAACGCCTTGTAGATGAAGTTGAGGCCCAGCTCGTCGTAGAGGTGGTTGTGGAACCGGGTTCCGATGTTCGAGGGACGACCTGCCAGCGAGATGCAGAGCGTCATGTCTTTGTTGAGGATCGGCATGGAGCCATTCCATCACGGCCCGAGGTCGAATTGTTGGAATAGTTGGTTTTCTTCTGGCATAGCCTGTTGTTTTGTGTTGTACTGTGTGGACTCAGAACGGAGAGGGTGAGCATGTACGCAACGGAGCGGCAGGAGCAGATCGCGCGGATGCTGTCGGAGACGGGCCGCGTGGGAGTGCTCGAGCTCGCCACCCAGTTCGACGTGACCACCGAGACGGTGCGCCGCGACCTCGACGCCCTCGAGCGCGACGGCGTGCTCCGGCGGGTGCACGGCGGCGCGGTGCACCTCGACCGCACCAGCACGGTCGAGCAGTCGACGGCCGATCGCGCCGTGCAGCACAGCGAGGCCAAGAACGCCATCGCCCAGCGCGCGCTCGAGGTGCTCGGCGACGGCTTCCAGGGCTCGGTCTACTTCGACGCCGGCACCACCACGGCGGCCGTGGCCGACCGGCTGGGCTCGCGGCTCGCATCTGTCGGTGGCCGCGCCGAGGTCGTGACCCACTCGTTCTCGCTCGCCCCCGCGCTCTCCGCGGCCGAGGGCGTGTCGCTCTCCATCGTCGGCGGCCGCGTGCGCGGCGTGACCGGGGCCGCTGTCGGTGCCGAGACGGTGCGGGTGATCTCGGGCCTGCGCCCCGACGTGGCGTTCCTCGGCACGAACGCGCTCTCCGCCGGATTCGGTGCGAGCACCCCCGACCCCGAAGAGGCTGCGGTCAAGATCGCCATCGTGCGCGCCGCCCGCCGGGTCGTGCTGGTGGTCGACGGCAGCAAGTTCGAGCGCGAACGCCTCGTCTCGTTCGCCGCGCTCGCCGAGATCGACGTGCTGGTCACCGACACCCCCCTTCCCGCCGCGCTGGCCGAGGCCGCGCGCGAGGCGAACGTCGACGTGTGGCTCGCATGATCGTCACCGTCACCGCCAACCCGTCGCTCGACCGCACCGTCGGTCTCGACGGCCCGCTCGTGCCGGGAGCCGTGCAGCGCGCATCCGGCAGCCGGGAGGACGCCGGGGGCAAGGGTGTCAACGTCGCCCGGGCGCTGACCGCCGCGGGTCTCGACGTGACCGCGGTCGTGCCGTGCGCCGACGACGACCCCTATCTGCCGCTGCTGCGCCGCACCGGCATCGCCGTGCGCCGGGTGGAGGTGGCCGGCCGGGTGAGGTCGAACCTCACCGTGGCCGAGCCCGACGGCACGACGACCAAGATCAACCTGCCCGGCGCCGAGCTGAGCGCGGCGGAACGCGAGGCGCTCGTCTACGGCATCGTCGCGGCGGCCGAGGGGGCCTCGTGGGTGGTGCTGGCGGGATCGCTCCCTCCCGGCGCGGGCAGCAGCTTCTACGCCGACACCATCGCGGCGCTCCGCTCTCGGCTGGGCACCGCCGCCCCGCGCATCGCCGTCGACACCTCGGGCGAGGCGCTGGCGCGCGTGGTCGCCGAAGGCCGGCCCGATCTCATCAAGCCCAATGAGTTCGAGCTCGCCGAACTGACCGGATGCGCGACCGCCGACGAGGCGATCGCCCTGGCTCGCGCGGGCGGCCGGGCCCTCGCACTCGACACCGTCGGGGCCGCCCTCGTCACCCTCGGCGCCGAGGGGGCACTCCTTCTCACCGCCGACGGCAGCTACGCGGCACGAGCGCCGAAGATCGCGGTGGCGAGCACGGTCGGGGCGGGCGACAGCGCCCTGGCGGGCTACCTCATCGCGGAAGCGGCCGGCGCCCCGCCGGCCGAGCGCCTGCGTCTCGCCGTCGCCTACGGCGCATCCGCCGCCTCGCTTCCCGGCACCCAGATCCCCACCCCGCGAGACATCCCCGACAGCGAGATCACGGTCTCCCGCATCGAGGCGTGACGTCACGCCCCACCCGCACCCTCACCGATTGACCATGGAGGTCACATCATGTCCCAGACCATCACCACCGAACTGGTGTCGCTCGACGGAGAGCTCGGCGACGACAAGGCCTCGGTGATCCGCGCACTCGCCGAGCGCGTCGTCGCGCAGGGCCGCGCGACCGATGCCGCAGCACTGTTCGCCGACGCGTGGGCGCGCGAAGAGAAGGACGAGACCGGCCTGCCGGGCGGCATCGCCATCCCGCACGCGAAGAGCCCGGCGGTCACGGTGCCCTCGCTGGCGTTCGCCCGCCTCGACCCGGGGGTGGCCTTCGGAGCCCCGGACGGTCCGGCCGACCTCGTGTTTCTCATCGCCGCGCCGGCGGATGCCGCCGAGGCGCACCTCGCCGTGCTGTCGCGGCTCGCCCGCAGCCTCATGCAGGACGAGTTCACGGCCCGGCTGCGGGCGGCGACGACGGCGGAGGAGGTCGTCGGGATCGTGGGCGGGGCACTCGGAGAGGGGGATGCGGCGGCGACGGCCGCCCCGGCGGTCACGCAGGCGGATCCGGGCGCCTCGGCATCCGCGTCCGCGTCCGCATCCGCATCCGGGCACGGCGTCGCCGACGCCCTCTCGATCGAGGGGCGCCCCGCCCGCATCGTCGCGGTGACGGCCTGCGCCACCGGCATCGCCCACACGTTCATGGCCGCCGACGCACTCACCGCCGCGGGCAAGAAGGCCGGAATCGACCTCGTGGTCGAGCCCCAGGGGTCGAGTGGATACCAGGCGGTGGCGCCCTCGATCATCGAGAACGCCGACGCCGTCGTGTTCGCCACCGACGTCGACGTGCGCGAGCTCAACCGGTTCGCCGGCAAGCCCGTCGTGCGCTCGGGCGTGAAGCGGGGCATCGAGCAGCCGCTGCAGCTCATCGAGGAGGCGGTCGCCGCGGCCAAGGACCCGAACGGGGCCCGCGTGGCGGCGGGGTCGGCGACCGCGTCGTCGGCGGGCGGCGGCGCATCCGGATCGACCGCCTCGACCGGCTCGTTCGGGGCGCGCATCCAGCGCGTGCTGCTCACCGGTGTGAGCTACATGATCCCCTTCGTGGCGGGAGGCGGTCTGCTCATCGCCCTCGGCTTCCTGCTCGGCGGCTTCGAGGTGACCGCGCACGCGTCGACCGTGATCGTGCAGAACTCGCTGTGGGACCTCCCGACGCAGGACATCACCTCGCCTCTCGGTCCCCTCGGCCAATATCTCGGCTCGGTCGCCTTCATGATCGGGTCGACCTCGATGAACTTCCTGGTGTCGGCGCTCGCGGGCTACATCGCCTTCGCGATAGCCGACCGGCCGGGCATCGCCCCGGGCTTCGTGGCGGGCGCCGTGGCCGTGCTCATGTCGGCCGGCTTCATCGGCGGCATCATCGGCGGCCTGCTCGCCGGCGTGATCGCGCTGTACCTGACCCGTCTCCCCGCCCCGCGTTGGCTTCGCGGTCTCATGCCCGTGGTGATCATCCCGCTGCTCGCCTCGATCGTGGCCTCCGGCATCATGATCCTCTTCCTCGGGCGGCCCATCGCGTGGCTCATGGAGCGCATGACCGAGGGGCTCAACGCCCTCGCCGCCACCGGCGCCATCGTCGTCGTGGGCGTGATCGTGGGCCTCATGCAGTGCTTCGACCTCGGTGGCCCCGTGAACAAGGTGGCGTACGCGTTCGCCGTGGCGGGCCTCAGCACGGCCGCACCCGGTGAGACGGCTCCGTACCTGATCATGGCGGCCGTGATGGCCGCGGGCATGGTGCCGCCTCTCGCGATGGCGCTCGCCTCGACGGTGCTGGCGCGCAAGCTGTTCACGCCGCTCGAGCGCCAGAACGGCGTGGCCGCATGGCTGCTCGGGGCCTCGTTCATCTCGGAGGGCGCCATCCCGTTCGCCGCCGCCGACCCGCTCCGGGTCATCCCCGCCTCGATGGCCGGCGGTGCGGTCACGGGCGCCCTGACGATGGTGTTCGGGGTGCAGTCGTACGCGCCGCACGGCGGCATCTTCGTGTTCTTCGCCATCACGCCGCTGTGGGGGTTCCTGCTCGCGCTCGTGGCGGGAACCGTGGTCTCGGCGGTGCTGGTGATCGTGCTGAAGCGCTTCGTGGCCCCGAAGGAGCTGCGCGAGGCCGAGGCGCCGTTCGAAGCGGATGAGGCGGTTCCGGTGCAGGCGCCGACCGCGAAGACCCCGGCGCCCGCCGTCGCCTGACGACTCCGCGCATCCCGCCCGCCCGCCTGCCCACCCCGCCGCATCCGTTCGACCAGGAGACACCCCATGCCCGAGCGCACCGCCACCATCGCCAGCAGCACCGGCCTCCACGCCCGGCCCGCCAAGCTCTTCGTGCAGGAGGTGCAGGCGAAGGCCATCCCCGTCACCATCTCGCGGCCGGACGGCCCCGCGCTGCCGGCGGGGAGCATCCTGTCGCTGCTCGGTCTCGGCGTGGGCCACGGCGAGACGGTGACGCTGTCGGCCGAGGGCGAAGGCGCCGAGCGCGTGCTCGACGAGCTGGTCGCGTTCCTCGAGATCGACCACGACGCGGAGTGAGGGCGGCACCGGCCTCGCCAGCAAAGTGAGAACGTCACGATCACGCAGGCCGTCTATCCAAGCTGACCGTCATGGTTCAGCGGCTCAAGCCAGCGCGAGATCGTGCAGCGCCTCCACCACGGGGGCGAGCTCAGGCTGCGCCGCCGCGTCTTCGAGCGCCCTCCGCAGGGTCTCGTCATGGATGGGGTGGGCGCGCTCGTAGAGGTCGCGGCCGGCGGGCGTGAGCTCGGTGTAGATGCCGCGCCGGTCGTCGGCGCAGAGCACCCGGGTGAGCAGGCCCCGGTCTTCAAGCCTGGTCACCAGGCGCGTGGTGGCGCTGGGACTGAGCGCGGTGGCGCGGGCCAGCTGCTGCATCCGCATGTGCCACCCGTCCTGCCGGTCGAGCGCGTCGAGCACCGTGTACTCCACCACCGACAACTCGACCGAGTCGCCGAGGCTGCGCTCCAGCGCGGACTCCAGCAATCCGTGCAGAGCGGCGAGTCTGCGCCATCCCTGCGCCCGGATCTCGACGGCGTCGTCTGCGATGCCCATGGCGGCACACTCCTCAGCATTAGTTGCTTGCGCGGCATAGTTGCGTGTGCAATGATAATGCCAGCTGACGCAATATCCCGCGTTCGCAACTAATTTCAGCGTACCAGGAGTACCTTCATGCCTCTAGGACTGATCGCCCTCGCGCTCGGCGCGTTCGGCATCGGACTGACCGAGTTCGTCATCATGGGCCTGCTGCCCGAGGTGGCCGCCGACTTCGACGTCTCCGAAGCCACCGCCGGCTGGCTCATCTCGGGATACGCCCTCAGCGTGGTGGTCGGGGCCCTGGTCATCACCGCCGTGACCACCAGGCTGCCCCGCAAGCCCGTCTTGCTCGGCCTGATCGTGCTGTTCATCGTCGGCAACCTGCTCACCGCCGTCGCCGACGACTACGGCGTCGCGATGCTCGGCCGCGTCATCGCCGCGCTCTGCCACGGCGCGTTCTTCGGCATCGGCTCCGTGGTCGCCTCGAGCCTGGTGCCGGCCGAGAAGAAGGCCGGCGCGATCGCCTTCATGTTCACCGGCCTCACCGCGGCGAACGTGTTCGGTGTGCCGTTCGGCACCTTCCTCGGCCAGCAGCTCGGCTGGCGCTCCACCTTCTGGGCGATCTCGGCGATCGGCGTGCTCGCCCTCATCGGGGTCGCCGTGCTGGTGCCGAAGCTGCACAGCCCCGGGGAGCGGGTGAGCATCCGCCGCGAACTGGCCGCCTTCCGCTCCGGCCAGGTGTGGCTCTCGCTCGTCGTCACGATCCTCGCCTACGGCGGGATGTTCGGGGCCTTCACCTACATCGCCTACACCCTCACCGAGGTCAGCGGCTTCACCTCCGGCACCGTCCCGTGGCTGCTCGTTCTGTTCGGCGTGGGTCTGGTCATCGGCAACTGGCTCGGCGGACGCTTCGCCGACCGCTCGGTCGACGGCACCCTGATCGTCTTCATCGCCGCACTCGTCGTGGTGCTCACCCTGTTCGCCCTCCTCGCCGGCTCCGGCGTGGCCACCGTCGTCGCGCTGTTCCTGATGGGCGGATTCGGCTTCGGCACGGTGCCCGGGCTGCAGACCCGCGTGATGACCTACGCCGGCGCCGCGCCCACCCTCGCCTCCGGCGCGAACATCGGAGCCTTCAACGTGGGCAACGCCCTCGGAGCGTGGGCGGGCGGCGTGGGCATCGCTGCGGGACTCGGCTACACCTCGCCCATCTGGATCGGTGCGATCATCACCGCAGCCGCGCTGATCGTGATGGCGGTCGCCGCCGCGGGCGCCCGGCGTCGCACGACCGCACCCGAGCCCATCGGCGATCCCGTCGCCGCGAACTGAACCAGGCCCATCCCGGCAGCCTCCCCCACGAAAGAGAACTCATGAGCATCACCCCGATCATCCCGACCGTCACCCTGAACAACGGCGTCGAGATCCCCCAGCTCGGCTTCGGCGTGTTCCAGGTTCCGGATGCGGAGACCACCGCCGCCGTCACCATCGCCCTGGCCGCCGGCTACCGCAGCATCGACACCGCCGCGATCTACGGCAACGAGGCCGGCGTCGGCCGCGCCCTCGCCGACTCGGGTCTCGCACGCGAGGAGTTGTTCGTCACCTCGAAGGTGTGGAACTCCGACCAGGGTTACGACAGCACCCTGCGCGCCTTCGACGCCACTCTCGGCAGGCTCGGCCTAGAGGCGCTGGACCTCTACCTCATCCACTGGCCCACCCCGCAGCGCGGCCTCTACCTCGACACCTGGCGGGCGCTCGAGGCGCTCTACGCCGAGGGGCGCGTGCGGGCGATCGGCGTCTCCAACTTCGAGCCGGCGCACCTCGAGCGGCTCATCGCCGGGTCGTCCGTGGTGCCCGCGGTCAACCAGGTCGAGCTGCACCCGGCCCTCCAGAACCGCGCGGTCGTCGCCGCCGACACCCGTTACGGCATCGCGACCGAGGTGTGGAGCCCGCTCGCGCAGGGCACCGTGCTCGACGACCCGACCGTCACCGGAATCGCCGCCGCCCACGGCAAGACCCCGGCTCAGGTCGTGCTGCGCTGGCACCTCCAGCAGGGCCGCATCGTCATCCCGAAGTCCGTCACCCCGCGGCGCATCGCCGAGAACCTCGACGTGTTTGACTTCGAGCTCGCCGGCGACGAACTGGCGTCGATCGACACCCTCGACCGCGACGGCCGCACCGGACCGCATCCGGACGAGTTCAACGCCTGAGCGGCGGGGTGCGGGCGGTTAGGATGTTCATCACCTGTTGATGATGCGGCCGGCCACCTCGGCTCCGCTGGTCGGCGAGAGGAGCCGCGAGAGTGCACTCTCGACGAGTCGCCGCCGCAGCATTCACCGCCGCGGCACTCCTCGGGGCGACGGCCCTGGCCGGATGCACGTCCGACCCACCCGCATCCGGGAGCGAGTACGTGCAGGTCTTCGCCGCGGACCCCAGCTCGGTCGACGCCCTGCCTGCCGGCCTGATCGACCGACTCAAGCCCGCGTCGCCGATCGACGAGACCCGGCACGTGGGTTCAGCAAGCGGGTTCGACTACTGGGCCGCGACGACCGAGAACGGCCAGATCTGCCTGATCGCGAACCAGACGGAAGCGACCGACGGGTACGCGCTCGCCTGCTCGTCCGCCGCGAGCATCCTCGCGGGCGGCCTGGAGCTGACCACCCACCAGACCCGGGCCGCTCTCGTCGCCGACGGGGGCGAGCCCGCGGCTGACGGCGCCTGGGAGCAGGTCTCGGAGAACCTGTTCGTGGCGGGCAGGTGAGCGCTCCGAGGCGCAAGCGCCTCTCAGCGGGCCACCTGGGATCCGACAAGCAGAATGCTTGGGATCGGTAAAGTAAAGTACCTGTTTTTGGTAAAGTAGAAGCATGGGTGACTATCGACGTCGTGTGGTCGACGACGAGCTCGACGCTGTCTTTCCCGAGCTCGCCGCGATCAGTCTCGACGGCCCAAAGGGCGTGGGCAAGACGGCGACGGCCTCGCGACGCGCAGCGACAGTGGTTCCGCTCGACGAGCCGGCCCGGGTCGACGAGTTCTCCGCCGATCCGGGATTCATCGAGCGAGCAGCGAAACCATTGCTGATCGATGAATGGCAACGCCTGCCGAAGGTGTGGGATCAGGTGCGACGAGCGGTGGACCGCGATCGGCGCGGCGGTCAATTCCTCCTGGCCGGCAGCGCGGCACCGCTCGCTGCGCCCCTGCATTCCGGAGCGGGCCGCATTGCGAGCCTGCGGATGCGGCCCCTCTCGGTCGCCGAGAGGTCGGACCACGTGCCTGCAGTCTCGCTGGCGGCCCTTCTCCGCGGCGAGTCCGAGGTGAGTGCCACCACCGACTGGGCGTTGCCACGGTACGTGGAGGAGATCGTGGCATCCGGGTTCCCCGGCATCCGCGGCCTTGCGCCACGCGCACGGCGACTCGCCCTGGACGGCTACCTCGAGCGCGTCGTGGAACGCGACATGGTCGAGCAAGGCTATCGAGTCCGCTCTCCGGCCAGTCTGCGCGCGTGGCTCCGGGCCTTCGCGATGGCCACCGCTTCCACGGCGAGCTACACGACGATCCTCGACGCCGCGACGATCGGCGACAGTGACAAACCCTCGAAGCCCACCACGATCGTCTACCGCGACGTGCTCACGCAACTCTGGTTGCTCGACCCGATCGAGGCCTGGCGCCCGCAGGGCGTCGACCTCGGCCGACCAGCCAAGGCTCCCAAGCACTTCCTCGCCGACCCCGCGCTTGCAGCGCGCCTGATGGATCTCGACGAGACCGAGCTCCTCTCCGTCAGTGCGCACTCGATGCTCGGCCCCCAACAGGGAACGGCCCTCGGTCAACTGTTCGAAGCGCTCGTGGCTCTCAGCGTGCACACGTATGCTCAGGCGGCCGAAGCCCGAGTGTCGCACTTTCGCGACCAAGCGGGCACGCACGAGGTCGATCTCATCGTCGAGGCCCGTGGCCGCACCCTTGCCATCGAGGTGAAGCTGGCCGCTGCAGTCGACGATTCCGACGTGCGTCACCTGAATTGGCTGAAGGAGCGCCTCGGCGACCGCCTGACGGACCGGATCGTCGTCACCACCGGAGCCAGAGCGTATCGGCGCGCGGATGGGGTCGCAGTCGTGCCGCTCGCCCTGCTCGGCCCCTGACGAGGGTGAGCCCTGACCGTCGGCCGGTTGCGCCCCACCCACGCAAAAACCCCCGAGATGGCGAGATCTCGGGGGTTTTCCGTAGCGGGAGCGGGACTTGAACCCGCGACCCCACGATTAGATGCGTTGCTCCTCATCTCGGTCGAACCGGCTCACGTACCCTTTGTCCTCATGTCCCCGACGTCAGAATCAATCACGTTGTTACGCACAGTTCATTCTCAATCTGCGGGGTAAATGCGGGGTTCGCCAATGATCACTCACTCTCATTCATCGGAACTCGCCACCAGGGGTCACACCTATGTTGTCTAGAATGAGAGCGAGATTCCCTCCCGCTCGGCGTAGTGATGAGCGCAGTGGCCTGCATCCTCGTGACAAGCGTCTCAATCAGAGACCCTATCGACCCGAGGATCAGGACTCCGAACCTTCGTCTCCGCCAGCGCGCGTCCCGGGGCGAGGCCACGATGGCCATTAGCAAGCTGCTCGTCGCCGTGCTCCTCATGGGGTGGTTGATCCTCCCCGCCACCGATGCGCGCGATCCCGCGGCAGTCAGGCCGGACGGCTGGCGCGTCGTGCTGTTCGCCTTCACGCGCGTCGCGCTGCTGCTGTTCTCATGGACCGCAGCTCTCCTAGCGATGGAAGATCGCGCTCGCCGCCGACATGCTATTCACCCTCCGTGAGCTGCGGACCCCGCTGCCGTTCATCGATCTGGCCTCGGGCCGGGTGTATTCGTCAGTTCACCTCCCCCGCAGCTCTCGCTGAACGCATCTCGGCGTAACACCCACGAAAGAATCGGTCGTTCGGCGCAACACGACTGTCACCACGCTCACCACTGGCGCAATCGACCCGAAATCCCGCCTCCCTAGCATCGTCAGCATTCACCTACGGATGCGGACACCAGATGCCATCTCACACTGCCGGAACCCCGCGGCTCGGAGTCGGGACCTTCCCGGTCAGCGGCCTCGGGCGGCCCTCGGCCGAGCAGGCCACAGCGCTGCTCACGCGGGCGCTCGACGCCGGCATCCGGCTGATCGACACCGCCGACAGCTACCACCTCCCCGGCGAATCCGAAGGCTACGCGGAGCGCCTCGTGCTAGCCGCACTGGAGCGGTGGGGCGGCGACGTCACCGAGGTCGCTGTCATCACCAAGGGCGGCCGACGCCTCCTCCCCGACGGCACCCGGGTCAGCGCCGCAAGCCCGCTCGACCTCGAGCAGGCCTGCCGACGTTCGCTCGACCGGCTCGGCCTCGACGCCATCCCCCTCTACCTCCTGCACCGGCCCGACCCGGCCGTGCCCTACGCCGAGTCGCTGCGGGCGCTCGCCACACTGTGCGACACCGGACTGGTGGAGCGCGTCGGGATCTCGAACGCCGACCTCGACCAGATCGCGCTCGCCCACGACATCCTCGGCGAGCGCTTCACCGCCGTGCAGAACGAGTACTCGCCCTGGAACCGCGCCGCCGAACCCGAACTCCGGCACTGCCTCGAGCACGACCTCGAGTTCTTGCCGTGGGGCGGATTCGGCGGCGCCGAGAGCGGCAGCCGCCCCGACACGGAGCCCGCCCTTCGCGAGCTCGCCGAGCGCCACGGATGCACACCCCACCAGGTGCTGCTGCTCTGGCTGCTCGAGCAGGGCACCTGCCCGATTCCGGGCGTGCGCCGCCCGGAGAGCCTCGACTCCTGCCTGGCGGCGCTCGCCCTGCCGAACCGACAGCAGATCGCCATCGATGCCGCCTCCGTCATCGATCGGATCTCTGGGGTCTCCACGGTCTCGACAACCCCAGCATCCCCCACGTTCCCCGCTCACTGAGCGGACGCACCAAGCACCAAGCGACAAGAAGGAGAAAGCCCCATGTTCAAACTCGGATGGTTCGTCGACGGCTACAGCCCGAAGACCTGGTACCAGCCCTGGTCGGGCGAGCACCGCAGCGAGTGGGCGGGCTCGGATTTCTGGGTCGACATCGCCCGATCGATGGAGCGCGGCGGATTCGACATGTTCTTCATGGAGGACACCGCCATGATCGAGGACACCTACCAGGGCTCGATGGATGTCGCGCTGAAGTTCGCCCTGATGGCCCCCAAGAACGACCCGATGCCGCTCGCCCCGCTGATCGCCCAGGCGACCTCGCACATCGGGATCGTGCCGACGATCTCCACCATGCAGTACCATCCCTACCTCGCGGCCCGCCTCGGCACCACGCTCGACCACCTCTCCAACGGCCGCATCGGCTTCAACGTGGTGACCTCGGTCAGCCACCGAGTCGCGCAGAACTACGGCTACGACCGGATGTTCGAACACGACGAGCGCTACGTGCGGGCCGAGGAGTGGATGGACGCGGTGAGTCGGCTCTGGGAGTCCTGGGAGCCCGGCGCGATGATCCTCGACACCGAGGAGCCGCGGTTCGCCGACCACACGAAGGTGCACCCGGTGAACTTCGAAGGAAAGTACTACCGCACCCGCGGGCCGCTGAACAGCCCTCCCGGCCCGCAGGGCCGCCCCGTCATCGCCCAGGCCGGCGGCTCGCCGAAGGGCCGCGACCTCGCCGCCCGCAACGCCGACGTGATGCTCGGGCTCGTCCAGTCGCCTGAAGAGATGATCACCTTCCGCAAAGACATGGACGAACGCCTCATCTCGTTCGGCCGCAAGCCCGAAGACCTGCACATCTTCTACATCGCGCACGCCTTCATCGGCGCCACGGATGCCGACGGCCAGGCCTGGTACGACGGCGTCGAAGCCGAGAACCACGACCCCGACCAGATGGAGATGCGCCTGTGGGGCATGTCGTACGCCAGCGGCGGGGAGTTCGACTATTCGACGTTCGACCTCGACGAGCCGATGTTCAAGGAGATCGGCAACGGCGAGACCACCACGCTCAAGGCGGTCATCGACTCCGCCGGAGACAAGACCCTGCGCGAGGTGATCACCGGTCACGACTACCGCGGCATGGACTTCATCGGCTCGGCCAAGACCATCGCCGGTCAGATGAAAGAGGTGATGGATGCCACCGGTCGCCCCGACGGGTTCCTCATCGAGGGTGTGCAGCACGGCATCAGCCGCCGCTCGGTGGCGGAGATCACTGAGGGCCTCTGCCCCGAGCTGAAGCGGCAGAAGCTCATTCGCAAGTCGTACTCGGGCTCGACCTTCCGCGAGAACCTCAACGACTGGGAGTAGCCCCGCTCGTGCCTCTGCCCACCCGATCGCACCGGAATTCGGAGCTCATCGCATGACCGACACCACCACCGATCTGCGCCTGGCCGCGCTCCGGGTCGCCTACCCCGCGGGCGACCCGGCGCGGCCGGCCCTGAACGACGTGAGCTTCACGCTCGACCACGGGCTCTCCCTCGGGGTGATCGGCGAGTCGGGATCGGGAAAGTCCACGCTCGGCATGACGATCGCGGGTTTCGAGCACCTCTCGGGCGCGGCCATCACCGGCGGGTCGATCCGGGTGCTCGGCACCGAGTACCGCCGCTCCTCGTCGACGCGCTCGGCCATGCCGCGCCGCCGACCGGGGGTGGCGATGCTGTTCCAGGATGCGATGACCTCCCTCGATCCGCTCTACCGCATCGGCGCCCAGGTGAAGAAGGCGATCACGGCCCGCGGGAGGGTCGGCGCGGCCGAGCTGGAGCGGCGGATCGACGCGGCCCTGAACGACGTGGGCGTGCACGACCCCGATCGGGTGAAACGGCTCTATCCCTACGAGCTCTCCGGCGGCATGCGTCAGCGCGTCATGCTCGCGCAAGTGCTGCTCAGCGAACCCGATCTGCTGATCGCCGACGAGCCGACCAGTGCGCTCGACGTGGGCCTGACGGTGATGACGATGGAATTGCTCACCACCGCCTGCCGCGCCCGGGGCATCTCGCTCGTGCTCATCACGCACGACATCCCCGTGGCGCGGCGCTACGTCGACCGTCTCTTGGTGCTGCGACACGGCGAGATGGTGGAGTTCGGGCCCACGGACGAGGTGCTGGAGAACCCGAGGTCGGACTACGCGCGCGACCTGTTCGCGTGCATCCCGGACCTGGATTCCTATCGGCGACCGCTCCTGACGACGGTGGAGAGCTGAACGGCATGGCGGGCTCGGCAGCGCTCGAATCCCTCCGCCTCGACGGCGTCGGCAAGCGGTTCGGCTCCGCCGTCGTGGCGGTCGACGAGCTCGATCTGCTCATCCCCGGCGACGGCCGGCTCGGTGTTGTCGGCGAATCCGGATCGGGCAAGAGCACGCTGGGCCGGATGCTGGTGGGCCTCGAGACCCCGACCACGGGCCAGGTGCTGGTGAACGGGAAGCCGCTCGCCGGCATCCTGAAGTCCGCGACCTCACGGCGGTGGTTCCGGCGCGCGGTGCAGTACGTCAGCCAAGACAGCGTGGGCACGTTCGAGCCCGGCCGGAAGGTGTTCGAATCGGTGACCTTCGCGGCCCGCTACCTGCGCCGGCCGAGCGAGACCGGATTGCGCGACGCGCTCGACGAGATGCTGCACCGCTTCGCGCTCGACCCGGCCGTGCTGCAGCGCTATCCCGGCCAGCTCTCGGGCGGGCAACGGCAACGGCTCTCGGTCATCCGGAGTCTGCTGGTGGAGCCCGAGATGCTGATCTGCGACGAGGTCACCTCGGCGCTGGACGTCTCGGTGCAGGCGCGGGTGCTCAACGCGCTCAAGCAGCCCACGGGCGGCCACCGTCCCGGCCTCGTGTTCATCACGCACGGGCTGCCGGCCTGCGCCTTCGTGACCGACACCATGGCGGTCATGCACCGCGGCCGCATCGTGGAGAGCGGCAGCACCGACCAGATCGTCGAGAACCCCGCCGCCGACTACACGAAGCACCTGCTCCGTTCCTACCGGGAGATGATCCGTGTCGACTGAGACCACCCTGCCGGCCACCGCCGCACGCGAACCCGGCGCCGGCGCCGACTCCCGAGCGGATGCCCGCCCGTCCCGCCCGCGCATCCCCGGACATTGGGTTCTCCGCCGGCTCCTCCAGCTGCCGCTCAGCCTTCTGGTCTTCTCGGTGTTCGTGTTCTTCTTCGCGAAACTGATCCCGGGCGATCCGCTCGCCGCGTCGAGCACCTTCCTCTCGGCCGAACAGGTCGACTCGGTCAAGGACTCGCTCGGCATGAACGACCCCCTGCCCGTTCAGCTCGGCACCTATCTGCTCAGGATGGTCACCTTCGACCTCGGCACGGGCATCAGCGACGGCACCAGCATCGCCGATCAATTCGCTCAGCGCCTGCCGATCAGCCTGCAGCTGACCGTGCTCGGGCTCGGCGCCACACTGCTCGTGTCGGTGGCATTGGCGTTCGTGGGCTCGCTGCACCCGACGAGCCCGATCGGGCGGGTGATCCGCTGGTTCGGCCGCTCCGCCGGCGCATTCCCCGACTTCACGCTCGGCGTGCTGTTCATCTTCGTGTTCTATTCCCTGATCCGGATGGCGCCGGCCCCGCTCGGGCCGATCGATCCGCTGCTGTCGATGCCGCCGCGCATCACCGGCTTTCCGCTGATCGACGCCGTGCTCACGGGCGACAGCGCCGCCCTCGGCTCCCTGCTGGCGCACCTCTGGCTGCCGGTGCTCGTGATCGTGTTCGCCTACACGCCGATGCTGCTGAAGGTGCTGCTGGTGTCGATGGACACCGCGCTCTCGGCTCCGCACACCCTGTTCATGGTGGCGGTGGGCATGCGCCCCCGCGACGTGCGCTGGAGCATGCTGAAGCACTCCACGCCCACCACGGTGGCGAACCTCGGCAACCTCACCGTGATGGTGCTCGGCGGCACGATCGTGATCGAGCAGCTCTTCAGCCTCGGCGGGCTCGGGCAGTACGCCGTGCAGGCCGTCCAATCGGCCGACTACGTCATCGTGCAGAGCTTCCTCGTGGTGTACGCCGCGATCTGCCTGGTGGTCTTTCTGATCTGCGACCTGGTCATCGCCCTGGTCGACCGGCGGCGATCCCTGGGAGTGACCCGATGAGCACCGAAACGACGAGCACGCACCCGACTGGCACCGGCCCCACTGTCACCGACCTCACGGTCACCGACTCCCCGAACACGCTCACCCTCAGCGCCACGCCCGGCCGCACCCCTGCTCGCCGCACAGGTCGGCGCATCCGCCCCTCCGCCGGCGCCCTCCGGCACGCCGGCTGGCTCGTTCCGGCCGCGATCGTGCTCGTGCTCACGCTCTGGCCGAACGACTGGCTCCCGTTCCCGCCGACCGCGTCGGTGGGGGCGGCCGGAAGCGCGCCCGACGGCGTGCACTGGTTCGGCACCGATTCCGCCGGAATGGATGTCTTCTCCCGAACCATCGCGAGCTTCCGCATCGACGTGCTGCTCGGCATCCTGGTGGCGGTGCTCACCACCGTCATCTCCGGTGCGGTCGGGGTGCTGGTGGGCTTCTTCGAGGGCGAACGCAGCGTCACGGGCACGATCACCCGGCTCATCGGCCGCGGACTCGACCTCTTTCAGGCGATCCCGATCATGGCCGCCGCGCTGGTGGCGGTGGTGGCGTTCGGGCTCTCCATCCCCTCGCTCGTGATCAGCCTGGCCGTGGTGCTCAGTCCGGCGCAGATCCGGCTGGTGCGCACCGAGGTGCTGCGGGTGCGCGAACTCGGCTACATCGATGCCGCGACGATCGCCGGCTACGGCCGGTTCCGCATCGCCGTGTCACGCGTGCTGCCGAACTCGGTCTGGCCGCTGGTGGAGAACCTGCCGCTCATCTTCGCCACCTCGATCATGATCCTCGCGGCCCTGGGCTTTCTCGGCGTCGGTCTCCAACCGCCCACACCCGAGTGGGGCGCGATGATCGCCGGCGGGTCGTCGGATGCCGCGGTCGGCCGCTGGTGGACGGCCCTGTTCCCCTCGGCGGCGCTGATCGGAACCGTGCTGGCCACGCTCTCGGTGCGCGACGCCCTCGTGGTCTCGGTCGCGAACCGCCGGGCGACCGGGAGGGGGTGAGGCCCGCAGAAGATCGGCTCCCGCAGCTTTCGCACGAACTCCGACCCCTTCGCACCTCCGACGCTCCACCTCACGCACTGTTCCCGAAAGGACACCGCAATGACACGATCCAGACGAGGCCTCCTGCCTCGGGCGCTGGCAGCACTGGCCCTGGTGGGCCTGCTCGCCGCCTGCACGCCGGCCGCCAACAGCACACCCACCGATTCCAGCAGCTCCGACGCCTCCGACACCCTGGTGGTGGCCATCCCCGCTCTCGGTTCCAAGTGGGGCATGCCCGACACCGCCGACGACGGGCTCCTGCCCATCCTCACGAACGTCCGGGCCACGCTCATCCGCAAGCCCTACGTCGAAACCGGCGCCGACACGGTTCCCGGGCAGGATCTCTACTCGTTCGGCCCGTACCTCGCCAAGAGCTACGATGTGAGCGAAGACGGCCTCACCTACACCTTCCACCTGCGCGACGACATCACGAGCGCCGCCGGAAACCCGCTCACCGTCGACGACGTGATCTGGTCGTACGAGCGCAAGTTCGGCGCCGAGGGCGGTCAGACCCCCGAGGTGAACGCCCCAGCGATCACGAGCGCGAGCCAGTTCAGCAAGGTCGACGACTCCACCGTCGCCGTGACCATCGCATCCGCGTCCGACGGCCTGTTGCTGTTGGCCGTGATGGCCGACTACACCGGCTACATCTACGACTCGGTGCTGCTGAAGGAGCACGCGACGGCCGACGACCCGTACGCCCTGGCCTGGTCGGACTCCAACCCGAACTTCGGCTTCGGCCCCTACTCGGTGGGCGACTACGTGGCGGGCCAGTCGGTCGACCTCGTGAAGAACCCCGGGTTCCCGAGCGACCTCGGAACGGGACCGAACGAGGTGCGGATGCGGGTGATCCCGGATGCGGGCACGCGCTTCAACGCGCTGTCGTCGGGCGATGTCGACATGGCTCTCAACCTCGAACCGCAGGATCTGGCCGAGCTCGCCGATTCGAGCACCATCACCGTGCCGACGGCGGCGAAGTCGAATGCCTGGCTGATCATGTCGATGCTCACCAACAAGGCGCCGTTCGACGACACCCTGGTGCGACAGGCCATGTCGTACGCGATTCCCTACGACCAGATCATCGACAACGTCTACTTCGGTCGGGCCACACGCGGCACGGGTGGACTGCTCGATCCGGATGCGCCCGGCTACACCGACGAGAACCTCACGGTGTACGACTACGACCCCGCGAAGGCGAAGGAACTGCTGGCTCAGGCGGGGCATCCGGATGGCATCTCGTTCACTCTGACGGTCGATTCCACCGTTCCGGAGCTGGAGAGCGCCGCGGTGCAGATGAAGACCGCGGCCGCCGAGTCGGGCCTCGACATCTCGATCGAGAAGGTGTCGCAGTCGGTGTTCTTCGAGGGTCGTGGCGACCACACCCCGCAGGCGTTCCTCACCCGCGACTACGCCATCAGCCTCGTTCCCTCCTATGAGCTGCGGCTGTACACGCATCCGGATTCGCGCAACAACCTCGCCGACTGGACCTCGACGGAGTTCGAGAACCTCGTCACCGCGGCGGAGGCCGAGCCCGACCCGCTCTCGGATGCCGCGGGGGTGAAGTGGAGCGCCGCGGAGAACTACCTCGTGAACGAGTCGCCGCTGAACTTCGTGGCCGCGATCCAGCCGGCCCTGGCGTACTCCTCCACGGTCGACGGGTTCGTCTGGCGCACCGACCAGTTCGTCGACTACACCCAGATCACGAAGAGCAAGTGACGACGGGCTAAAATCGGCAGGACGACGATGCCGGCGGGATGGAGGACGACTCCACTCCCGCCGGCATCTCCGTTCCGGTGGCACGCGCAGGTCGATGGAGGGCAGGTTCATGGAGACACCGAGGCCGTTCAAGACCCGCCAGCCCAAGCAGCACGGCGCCCATCGCCTCTATGCGCTGCTGCGGATGGCGGTGAAGCTCGGCGACTGGGATCCGAGCACGCCGATCGACGAACGCCGGCTCTCGAACGAATGGCTCTTCTCCCGCGCCGAGGTGCGCGAGGTGCTGCGTCTGCTCACCGAGGAGGGCCTCCTCACCCGCCAGGTGTCCATCGGCACCTTCGTGGCGGCCGCACCCGTGCCGATCGACCTCTTCGACTTCACCTCGCTCGACCCCCGGTTCCACCTCACCCGGCGCCAGACCGACAAGTTCGTGATCGACGACGGCGAGTTCCTCTCGTCGAAGTTCGGAGCCTCCGGGACCCTCGTGGTGACCGAGCACCACCTGATGATGAACGACGAGATCGTCGCGGTCAACACCGCCTTCTCGCCCACCGGGGCGAAGTCCGGCCGCACCCGTTTCGAGGAGGTCGAGCACCAGGTTCCGCTCACGGGGCAGTTCCCCGTGGAGTACGGGGTCGACTTCGGCGGCATCGAGATCTCGGTCGACTCCCGGATGGCCGACGCCCAGGTCGCGGCGCTGCTCGACGTGGAGGCCGGGGCGCCCATCCTGATGCGCGATCAGGTGCTCTCCGACGACACGGGCAAGGTCTGGGAATACAGCCTCAGCCAGTGGCGCGCCGACCGCGTCGTCTTCCGCGCGCAGCGGCGAGTGGTCGACGCCGGAACGCAAGCGGACTGACCGCGCGAGCCGGCTGCTCGCGCACGCCGCCTACTCGCGCGCGGCGGCGCTGATGCGGCGCAAAGCGCGCATCACGTCGCTGCCGCCTCGACCGAAGTGCTCGTGCAGCTGAACGTACTGCTCGTAGAGCTCGCCGTACGCCCGGTGCCGTCCCTGATCGGGCAGGTACCGGATGTCGTCCCGGCTGGCCATCGCCGCGGCCGCCTCCGAGATGGTCGAGTATCCCCGACCCGCCAGGCCGGCCGCGACGGCGCCGAAGATGGCCGACCCGAGGGCCGGGCCGATCGCCAATTGCGAGGCCCGGATCTCTCGACCCGTCACATCCGCATAGATCTGCATGAGCAGGGGCGATTTCTGCGAGATTCCGCCGGTGACGGTCATCGTGTCGACCGCGACGCCGTGCTCGACGAAGGTGTCGACGATCGTCCGCATTCCGAAGGCGACGGATTCCAGGAGCGCCCGATAGACCTCCGCCGCGGTGGTCTGAAGGGTCAAACCCACGAGGAGCCCGGACAGCTCGGCGTCGACCAGCACGCTCCGGTTGCCGTTCCACCAGTCGAGGGCCACGAGACCGTTCGCGCCGGGCGCGAGCTCCCGGGCGAGCGACTCCAGGTAGACGAAGATGTCAAGGCCGAGTCTCCGCGCCTCCTCGACATATGACGCCGGCACGCTCTCCCGCACGAACCACGCGAAGATGTCCCCGACCGCCGCCTGCCCCGCCTCGTAGCCGAAGAATCCGGAGAGAATGCCGTCGTGCACGCATCCGGAGATCCCGGGGACCGGCCGGAACGACTCGTCTAGGATCAAGGTGCAGCTCGAGGTTCCGACGATCGAGAAGAGATCGCCCGTTCCGGTCACACCGAGCGCCGGCGCCGAGACATAGGCGTCGCTGTTGGCGACCGCCACGGGCGTGCCCACGGGCAACCCCGTGAGCGCGGCCATCTCCGGGAGGAGGGATCCGGCGCGGGAGCCGGCCGGCCGAAACGGGCCGGGGAGCTTCGCACCGACCCCGACCAGCCCGCTCTCCACGGCGGCCCAGAAGGAGTTGTCCGGGAAGCCGCTCTCGGCATCCCACATGGCCTTGTAGCCGGCCAGCGCGGCGCTGCGCACAGGCACACCGGTCAGCTGCCGGATCACCCAGTCGCCAGCCTCGATGAACTCGTCGGCGCGGGCGTAGACCGCGGGGGCCAGGTCGAGGGTCTCCCAGATCTTCGGGAACATCCACTCCGACGAGATCCTCCCGCCGTACCGCGACAGCCAGGCCTCGCCGCGAGCCTCCGCGACCTCGGTGATCCTCGTCGCGTAGGGCTGCGCCGCGTGATGCTTCCAGAGCTTCACGAACGCGTGCGGCTCGTCAGCGAACTCCGCGAGCGTGCACAGCGGGGTACCGTCGGCAAGGATCGGCAGCACGGTGCAGGCGGTGAAATCGAGGCCGAGCCCCACCACCCGCGAGCCGTCGACATCCGCGGTGGCCAGCACGTCCGGTATGGTTGTCGCCAGCACCTCGACGTAATCGAACGGATGCTGCAAGGCCCAGTCGGCCGGAAGCTCCCGGCCCGAGGGCAGATGCCTGCTCATCACGCCGTGCGGGTAGTCGAGCACGCTGGTGGCCACAATGTCGCCACTCGCAACATCCACCAGCACCGCCCGCCCGGACAGGGTGCCGAAGTCGACGCCGATCGAGTACAGCGGCTCCGCCGTGGTGCTCACAGCTCGACCCAGGCGTTCCCCGCCTCCTGGCTGTCCACGCAGGCGTTGAAGAAGCGCACGCCGGCGACTCCCATGGCCAAAGTCGGGTAGCCATACTCCTGCTCGGGCTTCACCGTTCCGTCACGACGATCCCGAATCGCGTCGGCGAACGCACTGTAGATGTTAGCGAACGCCTCCGTGAGGCCCTCCGGGTGCCCCTTCGGGGTGCGGAGGTACTTCAGCGACTCGGGCCGGGAGTAGGCGCTCCCCCGCGACAGCACCTGCATCGGCTGATCGCGCAGGCGCAGCACGAGGTAGTTGTTGTTCTCCTGCCAGAACTCCAGCGACCCCTTCTCGCCGAGCAGCATCACCTTGAACGCGTTGTCGTAGCCGACCGCCACCTGGCTGCCCCAGAAGAACCCGGACGCGCCGTTCTCGAACTTCGTGATCACCTGGAAGTTGTTGTCGAGCATGGTGCCCGACCCCAGGGCCTCCAGGTTGGCGAGCACGGAGTGGATGCCCAACCCGGTCACGTAGTGCACCCAGTTCTCCATGTGTGATCCGATGTCGCCGATCGCGGCACCGCGACCGGAGAGCGCGGGGATCGACCGCCAGGTCTTCGTCTCCTCGGTCTCCTTCTCGAGCGCGTCGACCAGCCAGTCCTGCGGGTACTCGACCACCACGGTGCGGAGCTCGCCGATGACTCCGTCTTCGTAGAGGGCGCGCGCTTCACGCGACATCGCGTGCCCGGTGAAGGTGTGCATCAGGCAGAACAGGGCGCCCGTGCGGGCAGCGACCTCCTCCAGGTCCACGCCCTCCTCGGGGGTGAGACACAGGGGCTTCTCGCAGGCGACGTGGATGCCGAGTTCCAGGAACGCCTTTGACGCGGCGTAGTGATAGGCGTTCGGCGTCGAGATGTCGACGAAATCGATGCCGTCCTCGCGAGCTGCCTCGCGTTCCGCCATCTCGTCGGCGGATGCATAGATGCGGGATGCGTCGACGCCGAGTTCCGCACCCGTGCGCCGGGACTTCTCGAGATCGTGCGAGAAGACACCGGCGACGAGTTCGGCGTCGCCGTTCAACCGGAGGGCGTTCCGGTGGAGCTCTCCGACGCTGGAGACGTCGCCGCCTCCGACCATTCCGTACTTCAGTACGCGCGATGAGTTTGTCATGGGATTCCTTTACTGTGGTGGTTTGTGATTCGGGGGCGCCGGGCGCGATCAGCTGTGCGCTGCCAGTCGTTCCCCGACAGCGCCACCAGGGTGGATGACGCCGAATTGCCGGCGGTCGAAGCCGTTGCGCTGCATCACGCAGATGGTCACGGCATCCATCACCGCGGTCACGGCCAGGGTGCTGGCGGTGGCGAGCATGTTGAACGGGTCGGGTTCTGCGTCGACCTCGACCCGCAGCGTGATCTCCGCCTTGCGGCCGATGACGGAGTCGGGCACACCGGTGATCGCCACGATGCGGACGCCCAGGCTCGCGAGGGCGGGCAAGAGCCGCACCAGCTCCTCGGTACCGCCCCCCTTCGAGATCAGAATCACCACGTCACCACGCCGCACCGCCCCGAGTGCGCCGTGCGGGGCATCCGACGGGTTGAGGAACGACGCCGAGCAACCCACGCAGCTCAGGGTGTGGGCGATCTTCTTAGCGGCGGCTCCGGATGTGCCGCAGCCGGAGGTGAAGACACGCCCGCCGGGTTCGAGTAGGAGGTCGACGAGCGATTCGACGGCGCTCCAGTCCATCCGGTCGGCCAGCGCCGCGATCGCGGCTGACTCCACCCGCAGCACGGCGCGGGCCTGCTGGTCAACGGACGCGTGCGGCGGGAGACTGGCCATAGTAGGCATCCTTTCCGAACTTGCGCTCGTAGTGCTTGTGCATGAGATCGCGATCAATCGTCGGATCGGCACCCCCGGAGAGAACCGAGGTGTTGAAGGCCTGCTGCGAGACGTACTCCAACACCATCGCGTTGTGAAGGGCGTCGGCGGGCGAGGACCCCCAGACGAACGGGCCGTGGTAGCGCACCAGCACGGCGCGCATCTTCGCCGGATCGAGATCGGCAAATCGCTGCACGATGGCATCACCCGTGGCGAGCTCGTAGTCGCCGGAGACCTCGTCGCTCCCGAGCGTGCGGGTGCACGGGATCGGGCCCGGGAAGTAGTCGGCGTGCGTCGTTCCGTAGCAGGGGATGTCCCGGCCGAGTTGCGCCCAGGCGGTGGCGTACAGGGAGTGGGTGTGGATCACGCCCCGAGCCGAGGGGAAATTGCGGTAGAGCGTGAGGTGTGTGGCGAGGTCGGTGGACGGCGTGGCCGCGCCCTCGACCGCGTTTCCGTCGAGGTCGACGACCGCCAGATCGTCCACGCCCATGTCTTCGTAGGCGACGCCGCTCCCCTTGATGACGACGAGCCCCGACTCCGGGTCGAAACCCGACGCGTTCCCCCAGGTCAGGATCGCGAGAGCTGCGTCCTTCAGCCCGCGATTGGCCTCGACGACCTGCTTCTTCAGTTCTTCCAACATCTGCTGTACCCCGTTTCTCGTTCTCTGGTCACCGTGTCTTCGCCGGTCACCGTGTGATGGTGCGGCCGCCCTGCGACCTCGCCGCGATCTGGGAGAACGCGACCGCTGCCACCAAGATCAGTCCCTTGACCACTTGCTGCACGTAGTCGTTGACGTTGTTCATGACCATTCCGGTCGAGAGGGTGCCCATGATGAGCACACCGACGAGCACCAACCAGAGCCGTCCCTTTCCGCCCGTGATCGCCACGCCCCCGAGCACGACCGCCGTGATGACATCCAGCTCGTAGCCGGAGCCCGCGCTCGGCTGACCGCTGTTCGTGCGCGCAAGCAGGAGCAGGCCGCCGACCGCCGCCAGCAGTCCGCTGAGGGCGAAGACGAAGTACTTGATGCGCGTCACCGGCACGCCGGAGAGGCGGCTGGCCTCCTCGTTGCCGCCGACGCCGTAGATCTGCCGGCCGATCTTCGCCCGGTTGAGCACGATGGCGACCACGACGAAGATGCCGAGGAAGAGGAGACCGGGAATGGGGATCGACAGAAACGAGCCCTGAGCCAATTGCTTGAATCCGGCGTCGATGTCGTAGATCGGTATGCCGTTAGAGAGCAGATAGGCCAGCCCACGGAGCGCCGTCATCACGGCCAGGGTGCCGATGAGCGACGGGATGCGGAACAACGTCAACGACAGAGCGTTGAAGAGACCGATCACGATTCCCACGATCAGGGTGAGAATCACCGCCGACCAGACTGGAAAGCCCATCGACATGAGCAGCGCAGCGGTCACACTCACCAGACCCGCGGTGGCGCCCACCGACAGATCGATGCTGCCGAGGAGCATCACGCAGGCCATGCCGATCGCAATGATGCCGATGACGGAGACCTGGCTGAGGATGGTGGTCAGGGTGCTGGCCGTGAAGAACGACGGCGAGCTCAGGGAGAACACCAGCACCAGCACCGCCAAGACGACGACGATTCCGTACTCGAACACGTAGTGGACGAGACGATCCCGGTTCACAGACCTCATTGCATTCCTTCTTCCATTGCGAGCTTCGTGGAGGCGAGCTCCAAAATCGTTGCCTGATCGGCCTCTCCGCGGCCGAGATCCGCCACCAGATAACCGGCGCTCATCACCGCGATCCGATCGGACATCCCGAGCAATTCGGGCATGTCGGAGCTGATCAGGATGATGGCCTTGCCCTGGTCGGCGAGTTCGCGCATGAGGCCGTAGATCTCGTGTTTCGCTCCGACGTCGATCCCGCGGGTGGGCTCGTCGAAGATGATCACTTCGCAATCCCTCGCCAAGACCTTCGCCACCACGACCTTCTGCTGGTTGCCGCCCGAGAGGGTACTCACGAGGTTGTTCGGGGTCGCCGTCTTGATCGCGAGCTCTGTGGCGTATTTGTCGTAGTACTCGTCCTCCCGGGCGCGACTCAAGATTCCGGCGGCGTTCGAGAGCTTGTCCAAGATGCCCAGTGAGACGTTGCGTTTCACGCTCAGCGACATCACGACTCCCTGATGCTTCCGGTCTTCCGGAATCAGGCCGATGCCCCGGGTCAGCGCGTATCGCGACGAGCGCGGCCGGTAGTCGGCTCCCCGCAACAAGACGGTTCCGCCGTCGATCTTCAACTCACCCATCAGGGCCATCGCAAGCTCCGTGCGCCCGGCGCCGATGAGCCCGCCGAAGCCGAGGATCTCCCCCGCGTGCAGCGCGAAGCTCACGTCGTGGAGCCGATCGTTCTCGAGATTGCTCACCCGCAGAACCTCCGCTCCCGGAGCGGTGCTCGATTCCGGGTAGGACTCGACGAGGTCCCGTCCAACCATGAGGGAGATGAGTTCTCGCCGGGTGACGTCCTCCACCGGCCGGGTCGCGGTCATCCGCCCGTCACAGAGCACGCTGACCTCGTCGCACAGGCTGAAGACCTCCTCGAGCCGGTGCGAGATGTAGATGATCGCGGTGCCGGCCGCCTGCAGGCGGCGGACGATGTCGTAGAAGACCTGGGTCTCGCCGACGGTTAATGAGGCCGTGGGCTCGTCCATGATCAGCAGTCGCGCTTTGCTTGAGACCGCTTTGAGGATCTCCACGATCTGCTGCTGTGCCACACCCAAGGTCTCGACCCTGGCCCCGGGATCGATCTCCACACCCATCTCCCGGCACAGCGCGCGGGCGTCGTCCTTCATCTTCCCGAAGTCGCAGAAGCCGGCCCGGGTCGGCTCGCGGCCGTAGAAGATGTTCTCGGCGACGGTCAGGAAAGGAACGAGGCTGAACTCCTGGTAGATCGCGCGGATTCCGTGGTTCATGGCCTCGCGAGGGGTCATGCCCGTGGATTCGACCCCGTCGATCACGAACCGCCCGCTGGTGGGCACGATCGCCCCCGAGAGCATCTTGATCAGTGTCGACTTGCCCGCGCCGTTCTCGCCGCAGAGGGCGTGGACGCTCCCCTCTTTCACCTCGAAGGATGCGTTCTCCAGGGCCAGGAAGTTCCCGTACTTCTTACTCAGATTCTCGACCTGCAGAATCACCAATGTCGACTCCGATCTCGTGCTGCGGGCTGGTGGACGAGCATCCGGTGGCCCGCTGCGGGGCGGGCCACCGGAGGCACTACTTGGTGGCGAGCGCCTCTTCCTGCGTGAACGGCGTCATCTCCAGCTGCTGACGCTCCTGCTCGGCGGGGAGCCCGTCCTTCAACTGCTGCAACGCCATCTCGACCGCCGCGTAACCGGCGTTGTACGGCTGCAGGTCGACGGTTCCGCGGTAGATGCTGTCGGGGATCGACATGTACTTGATCGCCTCGTCGGTCTTGTCGCCCGAGAAGATGCCACGCTGCGGATCGGTGGCGAGGCCGCTGTTCTCGAAGGCCTGGTAGGCGCCGATTCCACCCGAGTCGTTCGCGGCGACGATCACGTTGAGGTCGGGGTACTGCAGCAGCAGGTTCTGGGTGACGCTGAGGCCCAGATCCGGTGTGTTCGCGTGCTGCCGCGCGACGATCTTCACGTCGGGGAGCTCACGCTTGATCGTCTCCTCGATCCCGTCGCCGCGGGCGATCGACGACTCGATGTTCTCCTCACCGAGAATCGCCACGGTGCCCTTGCCGCCGAGCTCCTCCTTGATCCACTGCACCGCGTTCTCCGCGATCATCTCGCCGTACGCTGCGTCGTCGAGGTAGATCGAGCCTGTCGACGCATCCGCCGTCTGGGCGACCGTGATGCTCGCGACGCCCTTCTCCTTGCCTGCGGTGAGCACCGATTCGAGCGCGGTGCCGTCGACGGGGTTCATGATGATCGCGTTCTGGCCGCCGTTGATCGCGTTCTGCACATCGGTGACCTGCTTGTCGACGTCGCTGCCGGCGTTCAGGGTGGTGCAGCGGATGTTGTTGTCCTTGCAGGCGGCCTCGAAGCCGTCCTTGACGGTCGACACCCACGGGTTCGCGAGCTCGGAGCCGGAGAACGCCATGCTCAGGTTGCTGGAATCAGTCGGCGAATCGCTCTGTCCGGCGTCGGTTCCGCCCGCGGAACACCCCGCGAGCAGCATGACCGCGATCACGGCCGTGCCGACCCCCTGTACGAGTGACTTGTGCATCGTTTTCCTCTTTCTCCTGGTTTTCTCTCGGGATCGTGCGCCGTCGTCGTCGATCGGCACACTTTTCGGGCGCGGCAAGGAGAAGTGGTGGCTCGTCCTGCTCGTGCCGGGGCGGCGAGCGCGTTTCCGCGCTCGCAAGAACTGCGTCTTCTGGGGCTATTGAGGGCTGCTCATCGGCGCTACTTGTAAGCTTCGATCGCCGACAAGGACTGTTCGCCTCTCGGACCGTAAATCTCGGAGTCTTGCGAGATCATCGCCATGTAGAGGGTGTCGACGATGGCGTGTTCGGCGATCCTCCGTGCGATCTCGTCGTGGGTCGGGGTGAGGTCGGTGGTCGCTGTGAACAGGCTGATGTCGGCCAGCTTTCCGAGGGTGCTCTTCTCGTTGTGCAGGATCGCGACGACGGTGGCGCCGTTCTGCTTCGCCAACCGCACCGCGTTCGTGAGCACGCGGCTCTGCCCCGAGAACGAGACAGCGACGATGACGTCAACCGGCTCCGCCAAGCTGCCCGTCGCCAGCATCAACGCGGAGTCGCTGTAGGCGGTGGACTGCTTCCCCACGCGGGTGAATTTCATCTGCGCCGCTTGGCAGACCAGGTGCGCGTCGCCGATTCCGAAGAAGTGCACGATGCGTGCGTCGCGGATGGCCGCCAGTGCCCGCTCGTACTCCGGCGTGTACAGCGCCAAAGTATCGGTGAGCGTGTCGTTGTAGTTGCGGGCAACCTTCTCGAACGCAGTCTTCACACTGTCGCTCGCGGCGATCCGATAGGCGCCGTGCCCGTTCGGCGCCTCACTCGCGTGCTGTAGGAGTTCGGTGAACTCCGCATATCCGGCGGCACCGATCCGTCGGCAGAATCGGATGACGGACGACTCCGAGGTGCCCGCTCTCATCGCGTACTCAGCCAGGGTATAACCTGCGGCCGCCTTGCCGTCGTCGAAGAGTAGATCAGCCGCGCCGCGCTCCGCTTTCGGCAACGAAGCGTAGACGAATCGCGCCTTGACGAAGATGTCGCTTTCATTCGTCGCCATAATGCGCCCCTCCATTGCGGTCTGTGTCGCAGCCCATCACGACCAGAATCTCTCATGGCCATCGCGTGCTTCAACTTCAGATTAGTGATCTGAAGTTGAAGTGTCAAGTGGCTCATTCGGGCCTAAATAGGCCTAGGTGCTCGGAATGCCGTCCCGATTGTTGATGGCAACCCGCTAGGCACTTCATTTGTCAATTCCCGAGCTGAAGCGCTCTCCTGAGTCGTCGAAGCAACAACGCACAGCCGACTCTCGCACTGCACAGCTGTCCGGCCGTCGCACTCAACTCTCTAGCGGCGCCCGACCGCCGTCATACATCTCCAACGGCCGCATCGGCTTCAACGTGGTGACCTCGGTCAGCCACCGAGTCGCGCAGAACTACGGCTACGACCGGATGTTCGAACACGACGAGCGCTACGTGCGGGCCGAGGAGTGGATGGACGCGGTGAGCCGGCTCTGGGAGTCCCGGGAGCTCGCACTCGCCGCCCTCAGGATCGTCGCGAGCCCGGCGGCATTCCTGAGCGACCAGCACAGCTCTCGGCGTATAGAAGTATGCGACGCGGCGCTTACATAGGCCATGCGATCGATCGGGCGGGTCTTGATGCGGGATGCCTCGCCCAACGCCGCGACCATTGCGGCCCGGACGACGCCGTCGAGATTCGGAGCGCTCAGCGGCAAGTGTCTCGATCTCGTCGGCGGATCCACCGCCAACGGAACCCAAGCCCACGTCTGGAGCTGCCACGCCGGTGCGAGCCAGAAATGGACCCTGCCGCAGTAAGGAACAGTCATTCGTGTCGGGGAAGAGCCGAAAGAAACTTCCCCGACACGATGGACGCCACCGCCGGGCGATCATAACGAACGCAACCATCACACCACTCCTAAGATTCGAGGTCTGGGAGCCTGACCCGGTTTCCCGGACACCTGAGTTGAGGCGATGATCGTCTCGGAAGGAGTCCGTGAGATGCCTGCTGCCCACCCGCCGGAGTTCCGGCGTCGAGCCCTGGATCTGGTCGCCCAGGGCAACCCTGTCGGTCAGACTGCCCGTGATCTCGGGATCAGCGAGTCCTGCCTTCGGAACTGGATGAACCGAGACGCGGTCGACACCGGCCGTAAGGCCGGCGTCACGACGGACGAGCACAAGGAGCTCGTCGAGCTGCGGCGTCGGAACCGGGTGCTGGAGATGGAGATCGAGATCCTCAAGCGTGCGTCGGCGTACTTCGCGAGGGAGAACGTGCTCCCAAAATAGGGTTCCGGCTGGTCCAGGAGCTCGCCGCGGACGGTATCCCCGTCGCGGTGGCCTGCCGGTTCCTGAACATCTCCACCTCCGGCTACTACGAGTGGGCGAGCCGACCACCCTCACCGCGGGCGGTCGCGGACGCGGAGCTGACCACGACAATCCGCCGTATCCACGCCGACTCCCGGGAGACCTATGGCGCGCCGCGGGTGCTGGCGGAACTGCGGCGCGGACTCAACGTTCACGTGGGCCGCAAGCGCGTCGCCCGGCTGATGCGACTGGACGGACTGGTCGGGGTCTCCCATCGCCGGAAGCGGCGCGGCTGGAAGCCCGACACTGCCACGCACGAGGACCTCGTGAAGCGGCAGTTCCGCGCCGATGCGCCGAACCGGCTCTGGTTCTGCGACATCACGCAGCACCGGGCGAGAGACGGCTGGGTCTACTGCGCGGCCGTGATCGACGCCTACTCACGCCGGATCGTGGGGTGGTCGATCTCGGATCGGATCACCGCGGACATCGTCGTCGACGCGCTCGACATGGCCCGCTGGCGGCGGCGCCCCGAACCCGGCACCGTGGTTCACGCGGACCGAGGAGCGCAATACACCTCGTGGCTCTTCGGCCACCGGCTCCGCCAAGCCGGGCTCCTCGGATCGATGGGCAGAGTCGCCTCCAGCGTCGACAACGCCCTCATCGAGAGCTTCTGGTCAACGATGCAACGCGAGCTCCTGGACCGCACGGCCTGGGACTCCAAGGCGCAGCTCGCGTCGGCGATGTTCGAGTGGATCGAGGGGCACTACAACCCGCGCCGCCGGCACACAAGCCTCGGCGACCTCAGCCCCGCCGAGTTCGAAGCCCTTCACACCGCCGCAGAAATCGCGGCATGATCAACACACAAGAACCGTCCGGGAAACCGGGTCAGGCTCCCTGCCGTGTGAACGTGGGCTGCGTCGTGGGAGTCCGGCGGGACTTCCGGGCGGCGTGAACTCGTGGGGTCAGACAACGCTGGTTAGCCCTCCGTCGATGTAGATCGTCTGACCGTTGACGAATGTGCTGGCTGAGGAGGAGAGCCAGACTGCGACGCCTACCAGGTCGTCGGGGGTCCCCCATCGGCCAGCTGGCGTGCGGTTCTGGACCCACCCACTGAATGTCGGGTCCTGGGAGAGGGGCTGAGTCATGGTCAAGTCCCGGGTAGTGGTGTAGCGCGGTGTCCTTTGGTTTGAGGGGTCAGGCGCTGAGTTCGAGGACGGTGTCGGTCACCTCCTCGATGCCGGTGTTGGCGACGAGGGTGAGCCTGCTCTTGGCGAGGATGTCGAGCCCGAGGTAGCGGCGGCCTTCGGCCCATTCGTCGGTCTGTTCGGCGAGCACGGCGCCGACGAGGCGGATGATCGCGTCCCGGTTTGGGAAGATTCCGACGCTGTCGGTGCGGCGGCGGATCTCGCGGTTGAGACGCTCGTTCGGGTTGTTGGACCAGATCTGCTGCCAGAGGCCCTCGGGGAATCCGGTGAACGCGAGGATGTCCGCCCGGGCGGCGTCGAGGTGCTCGAACGCGTCGGGGAGTTTCCCGTCGACGTAGTCGAGGAGCCGGTCGAACTGGGCGTGGACGCTGTCGGCGTCGGGCTGGTCGTAGACGGAGTGCAGCATCGCTTTCACCGCTGGCCACATGGCCTTCGGTGTCACGCTCATCAGGTTGGCGGCGTAGTGGGTGCGGCAGCGTTGCCAGACCGCGCCGGGCAGGTTCGCGGCGACCGCTTCGACGAGCCCGGCGTGAGCATCGCTGGTGACGAGACGGACCCCGCCCAGGCCGCGGGCGACGAGGTCGGCGAAGAAACTGTTCCAGGCAGCTCCCGTCTCACTGGTCGCGACCCGCAGCCCGAGGACTTCGCGGCGCCCGTCCGCGTTGACCCCGGTCGCGACGAGCACGACGGCGCCTATGACCCGGCCGCCTTCGCGGACCTTCATGGTGAGCGCGTCGGCGGCGACGAACGTGAACGGGCCGGCGTCGTCGAGCGGACGGTGCCGGAACTGGTCGACGTGCTCGTCGAGCTCGACCGCCATTCGGGACACCTGCGACTTCGAGAGGGAGTGGATCCCGAGGGTCTTGACGAGCTTGTCCATCCGGCGGGTGCTCACGCCGGCGAGGTAGCAGTCCGCGACGACGGTGATCATCGCTGTCTCCGCGCGCTTGCGGCGCTGAAGGGGCCATTCCGGGAAGTACGTGCCCTGCCGCAGCTTCGGGATCGCGACGTCGATCGTTCCGACCCGGGTATCGAGGTCGCGGTGCCGGTACCCGTTGCGCTGGGTCGTGCGGTCGGGTAAGGGCTTGCCCCATTCCGCGCCGACGACAGCGTCTGCGTCCGCGGACAGCAACGCGTTGATCATCGTTTGCAGCAGGCTGCCGCATCAGATCGGGCGACGCGTCGAGAAGGGCTTCGGTGAGCAGGCCGGAAGGGTCGACAATATGAGGTGCGGTCATCGTGATGATGCCTTTCGAGTGGGATGTGAGAGTTTCCTCGAAGGATCACACGGTGACCGCGCCTACGTCCAAGCGACGAACCCAGCCACCGCGCGCTACACCACTATGCGGGACTCCACTCGGAGTGGCTTAGATCAATGAGCGCTTCGAGTAGTTGGGCATCCGAATGGCGGCTCGATTCCACAAGAGCCACAACCAGCTTGTTGATTAGCAGACCGAACTCTTGACGAGGATTGATTGCGTGCTCAGCAAAGGACTCGCCGCAGTGCATTGATGATCGAGGCGCCCCGCCCGTCTGGCCCTGCCTCGAGTCGATTCGTAAGGTAGGCGAATCCCAGGCGGGCGTCAGGATCGGCGAATGCGATCTGACCACCTGCGCCGTCATGACCGAAAGATCGCGGGGACAGAAAGCCTCGCCCTGGCGAGGGCAACTGAAACCCCAGACCCCGTTTTGACCATGGTGGTGGGCGCCCGAAAGCTGGGGGCCCCAACGTCACGGGCGCTGTCGCGCGGGCGAGAATCGCGTCATCAAGTAGACGAACCCCGTCCGTGCGCACGACTGTTGCCGACATCGCTTTGGCGAGGGACCGTGATGTTGCGATGCCGCCTGCGCCGGCGATCTCGGCGGCCCGCACCCTTGGGTCGTTGAATCCTGTTCCTGGCCCGGCGAGTTCGACTGGGAAGGCGCCACCCAGCGTCAACGAGCGCACCCCCCAGTCAGGTTCTTGCGGCGTGCGCTCACCAGCCGCAGCGTGTGCGGTCTCACTGCCCTCTTCAAGCAGCAGCTCTGCGACCCGGAAGGACTGTTCGGGAGGGACGCCGATCCAGATCTCGGCGTTCAGCGGCTGGCTGATGATCTCCTGCAGCGCGTCGCCGACCGATCGACCGCTGACTCTTCGGATCAGTTCGCCGACGAGCCAGCCAAACGTGAGTGCGTGATACTCGTGGGCGGTTCCTGGTGTCCAGAGAGGACGCTGCGAGGCGAGCAGCTCGGTCATGAACGGCCAACTGATTGCCTGATCGGTCGACACGGACCGTCGTGGTGCTGACAGGCCGGCCTGGTGGGCAAGTACGTGCTTGACGAGGACGTCTTCCTTACCCGCCTGCGCGAACTCCGGCCAATAGTGAGCCACCGGCGCCTCGTAGTCCAGACGGCCTTCTTGGACGAGCCGTGCGGCAAGGATGGCGAGAAGCGCCTTCGTACACGAGAAGACGACGGTAGTCGTTGTTGCTGTCCATTGGGATGCGAAGTTTCCGGCGGTCACGCCACCCCAGACGTCGACCACCTGACGGCCGTCGATCCAAACCGATAGCGCCGCCCCCATCGGGCCGCGGTCGGCAAAGGAGTCACGAAAGGCATCCATGACGCGACCGAACTCTACATCCGCTTGGCCATCCACGCTGGATGGGAACTGCACACCCTCCGCGCGAGGATTCATCGGCGAAGGCGCACCGGTGGCGCGACGGCGTGAGGTTCGAACTCCGGGAGTTGCTCGGCCAGTGCCTCGGCCCACCGGTATCCGGAGTCGAGCGTACGTCCCGCGATGTGGGGCGAGAGCACGACGTGATCCAGACTCAACAGCGCGTCCCCGACGGGAAGAGGCTCGACATCGAAGACGTCGGCGGCAAGACTCAGCTCACCGGCGATGACACGTCTCCGCAACTCGGCGACGTCGCAGATGCCGGCACGGGTTGCGAGGACGACCAGCGACCCATTGGGGATGGACCGGATGAGTTCCGCTGTGACAAGACCCCGTGTCGAGTCCATCAGTGGAACCATCGGCACGAAGATGTCCGCATCGACCGGCAGCTTCTCCAGGTTCCACTCACGACGTGCGCCAGCCCGATGGAAGGCGGGCTCGCCGGCGAAAGGGTCCCATGCCGACACGTCGGCACCGAGCATCGAGGTGAAGCTCGCATATCTGCTGGCGATGTTGCCCGCGCCGACGACTCGGATCCGCTTGCCAGCGATCGTGCCGCTGACGAAGCGGAGATCATCGCTGAGCTGCTCCGCCTCATATTCCCAACCGGCGCCCGGACCGTCGAGGACCAGGCTCGTGCGCTGGGGTATCCGGCGGAGCGCCGCGATCGTCAGACCAAGCGCGAACTCGGACACCGACTGCGCCCAGTATCCCTCGGAGGGATGACCGATCCTTTGGATGCCGCGATCGCGGAGGAGGGCGTCCGTGAGCGGGTCGGACGCGTACCCGAGAGTGGTGAATGCCTCACGCAGCGCCGGATAGCCGTCCAGGTCGAGGTCAGTGAGGCTGCCGCCGAGCCAGAACAGCCGATCGACGCTGCTCGACCCGACAGGCGCTCCCTCGCTCGTCCGGATCAGTTCGACATCGCTACTCGGCTCCAGAAGACTCTTCAGACGGTCGGCCGACACAGGCCAGATCTCGTCGAATCGCGGCGTGACGACGATTCGGGTCTTCATGCTCGCTGCTCCTTCGCGTAGTCGCCCCAGCGAGCGTCGATCATTTCATCGGTCAAGTCGGATCCCCCGACGAGGATGCCGTAGTCGAAGGTACGAGACTCGCCCCGGGCGAGTGCCCATGAACCGGCAATGCAGGGAGACGGAGAGATCCCCAATTGGTTGTCGATGCGCCACGGCACCGGATGCTCGAAGTTCTCGGGATGATCAAACATCGCCACTGCGCCCGTCTGTCCGCTCTCCGGCAACGGCATCCGTACGGCGACCCATCGTGCTCGGCTCGCAGGCCCATGGCTGCCTTCGCTGTCGATCGCGGTCCCGCCGACGTCTGAACGGTAGGGCATCCGCAAGAACAGCCCACCGTAGTCATACTGACCGAAAACTAGGTCGCGGTCGGCAGTTAACGTCCACCGCAAACGCAGCTCGAGCACGGAGTCGGTCAGCGTAAGGGACCAGTTCTGCGCGTCGTGCATCATTTGCTCGCCCTGGGGGTCGAGGTAGTCCGTGGTCACAATCCAGCTCACCGCATCGGGACTCGCCGTCGCACTAGCAGTCACTCGCGATGCGAAGCTCCCGTCCAGGTGCGCCGTATCCGGACTGAGTGACTCGCTCCAAAATCCGACGCCATTGACGTCGTTTAGTCCGATGTAGAGACCGTGCTGCCAGGGGTGATGAGAGGGAGCATCCTCAGTCACACTTCCGATGCCTCCTGGCGCCTGAATTGGGTGGAGGAATGGACGCCCACTCACAGGCGCGTTGTGCACCAGCAATGGTTCCGTGGCGTGGGAGGCGAACACTTCAACGCGATGCGCGTGAGACTCAAGACGGACACCTTCAGACATGCAGAACTCCTCGAAAGTTGGGAACAGCCACTTCGAGATCCGACACGGCTGAGTGATGTGCGGCGATGCCCGCAGCCGTCCAGTTGGCCGCAGTGAACGCATCAGGGAAGGGGGCACGATCCTCGAGGATCGCGGAGACGAACTCGTGGGCGAGGTGCGGATGCGATCCGCCGTGGCCGCTTCCCTGCGTGAAGGAGAGGTGCTGGTTCTCGGCTGTGTCGTAGACACCCCGGGTTGTGAATGCACGGATCTCGTCCGGGAGACGATCGGCGTAGTCGGGGATCGAAACGCGCTCCCCTTCCTCGCCCCTGAAAACGACGGGAGCCTCACGCTCGAGTTGCTGCCATTCGTAACTCATCAGCGAGCCGTAGACGTCGAAGCTCTCGACGTACTCACGTGCGACGTCATACAGCGAGCGGGTGACCTCCATCGCGAGGTCAGAGTCGCGCAACGCGAACAACGCACTCTGGACGGCGAAGGGCGGACCTCCCGATCCATCGTCCCTCCGCACCATGCCGGAGCCAATGCAGCGCACGCTTTCCGCCTCCGCTTCCGCTAGCGCGAGCAAGGGCGCGATAGCGTGCGTCGCGTAATGCATCGGAGGCAGCTCGCGCCAGTAGTCCGGCCATCCGGCCATCTCCTGCATATGGGCGCCACGCAGGAACTGGATTCGGCCGAGTTTGCCGCTGGAGACGAGCTCCTGCGCGTAGAAGAACTCCCTGGTGTAGACGGCGGTTTCCATCATCATGTAGTGCTTGCCGGAGCGCTGCTGCGCCCCGACGACTCGTGCGCAATCCTCGAGGCTCACGGCCATCGGCACCGTGCAGGCGACGTGCTTGCCAGCATCCAGGGCTGCCACAGCCTGATCGGCATGGAACCCGATCGGCGTATTGATGTGCACGGCATCAATGTCGGGATCCTCCAGCATCTCCTCGAAACTCGTATACCGCGCGTGCACTCCGAAGTGGTCGGCCACCCGCTCGAGCTGCGCGGCCGACCGCTGACACACGGCCACGAGCTCGGCGCCCGGGTGGGCTTGATAGATCGGGATGAACTCGGCTCCGAAGCCAAGACCGACGATTCCGATGCGCACTGCGCGCGTCATGAGGTTTCCTTTCGTGTGAGGTGGTTCGTCATCCCTTGGTCCCGCCCGTCGCCAGCCCCGCGATGAAACGTCGCTGCATGAAGAGGAAGAGGATGATGAGAGGGATCACGATGATGACGCTCGCCGCGTTGACGAGGTTGTAGAGCTGGGTGAAGCCCTGGCTGAACTGCAGGAACGACGTCGAGATCGGCATCAACTCAGGGTCGACGAGGAAGTTGACGGCGAACAGAAGCTCGCCATACGCGCCGAGGCCGGAGACGAGCCCGACTGTAAGGAAACCCGGCCACCCGATCGGCATGATGATGCGTGTCGCGACCTGCCACTCGTTCGCGCCGTCGAGGCGGGCGGCCTCATCGAGCTCGCGCGGGATCCCGACGAGGAACGTGCGCAGAAGCAGAACTGAGAAGGGCGTATTGAGCGCGACGTAGATGATGATGAGCCCGAGCAGCGTGTTCATCAGTCCGAGCTGCACCCACAGAAAGAACAGGGGCACGATGAACATCTGCACCGGCAGAGAGATCACGAGGAACAGGTACGTCTCGATGCCGCGCTTGAACGGCAGGTTCAGCCGAGCCAGAGCGTAGGCGGCTGAGCCCGCGCAGAGCCAGGTGCCGAGAATGGTTCCGGCGACGATGATGGCGCTGTTGCGGAAGCCCTGTGCCATGTTCCCGCGTTCCCACGCCTCCGCGAAGTTGGCGAAGTCGAGCTCCGACGGTGGGCCGAGCGGATTGGTGCCGATCTCAAGGCTGGTCTTGAACGAGTTGAACACCAGCACGAGCAGCGGAAGTGCGGCGATGAGGGCGAGCAAGATCAGGACGGTGTACGACACGGGTGTCGGCCCCAGCCCGCCCGTCGCGTGGACTGCCGCCTTCTTCCGGGGGGAGCGCAGCGTGGCGAGGACGGCCATTAGTTCTCCTCTCCGCGCCGTAGGAAGTTGAACAGGATCAGGAAGACCGCACTGAGGAGAGACAACGACAGCGCGAGAGCTGACGCGTATCCGGCTTCGCGGGCCACGAATGCGGTGCGGTTCACCAGAAGCGACGCGACATCGCTTGCACCGGCTGGCCCTCCGTTGGTGAGGATGAACGGGTAGTCGAACGTGAGCAGACTGCCGATCGCGATGATCATGAGCGCGAAGGTGAGCGTGGGTCGGATTCCCGGCAGCACGACATAGCGAAACTCCTGCCACGCGTTGGCTCCGTCGATGCGCGCCGCTTCGAACTGACTCGCGTCGATGCCCTGCATCGCGGCGAGGAAGAGGACCACCAGGAAGCCCCAGAAAGTCCAGCTGTCGACGAATGCAACGCTGTAGAGCGCCAGATCCTTATCGGCGAAGAAGTAGACGCCGTCGAGCCAGTGGATGCCGATCCTGTTCAGCGCTGAGGCGAGTCCGACTTCGGGGTCGAGGATGTTGCGCCAGATCTGGGCGTTGATGACGCTCAGCAAGAGGTAGGGGATGAAGAAGAGCACCCGGAACAGCGCGGCTCCCCGTCGGATCCGTGAGAGCATGAAAGCCCCGGCAAGGCCGACGCCGAGGGGAACTGTCAAGAAGATCAGCAGATAGACGAAGTTGTGGCCCAGGGCGTTCCACAGTGCCTCATCGTTCAGCAGCCTGACCCAGTTGTCGAGACCGATGAACTCGGGAGCGCTGATGCCGTTCCAATCGGTGAACGAGTATCCGATCCCCGCGATCGTAGGACCGCCGATCACCAGAAGGTTGATCGCCAGCGCCGGAAGCGCGAAAGCGATCGCGATCAGCTGACTGCGGCGGCGGAGGCCCACCCGCCGAGGGGCGGACGTCGCTGCTGTCGCCTCATCCTTCGCTGGAGGGGCGAGCACCGCGCTCACCGTGCCGCCGTGTCGAACAGGGGCGGGACCACACCGGCGTCAGCATCCTTCTGATAGGCATTCGCAAGCCCGGCGCAGAACTCATCGGCCGACATGTCGCCGGTCAGCATCCGGTCCTGGTTCTCGGAGATGAAGGCCTCCGCAGCGCCACCGAATGACGTCCACGTGACGTAACCGACGTGCTCGGCCAGAGAAGCATCGCTGATCGCGCTGTACTGCGCGACGAACCGCGGATCGATCCCGTCCGGCACCGCCGATGTGTCGAAGGGAACCGGCTTCGGGAGGGCTCCAATCTCCTTGATGGCAGCCCACTGAGTGTCGGTGTCTGAGAACTTCCACTTCAGGTACGCCTCGGCGGCCGGGAGATTCTTGGTCGCAGCGTTGATCGAGATCGTCCCGCCGACCGAGAGTGGGTAGACGTCGCTCGGGATCCCATCCGCGAGCGGAGGTAGCGCAACCCAGTCCCAGTCGGCGTCACTGTCCCCGAAGTACTGGTTGAGCGCCTGGATCTCCCAGCTCCCGGAGACGAACATGCCCGCTTCGCCCGTGACGAGCTTCGCATACTTCTGGGGGTCGGTCGTCGAGAAGTACTGTTTGACACCGCCGCCGAACCAGCCCGCGTTGAAGTCGTCCACCATCATCTGCATGGCGTCGACGAAGGCAGGGTCCTCGAAGCTGACCTCTCCCGCGAGAGCGTCGTGGATCTTGCCCGGTCCGGCGACCTGATTAAGGTAGGCCGACACGAGCCACTCGGTGGCACCGGCGTAATCCGCGTTCCCCGCCGTGAATGGCAGGATGTCCTTCGCCTCCATCTGGGCGGCGAGCGATTCTAGCGACGCCCGGTCGGTGGGCGGCTGCCATCCGTTCTCGTCGAACAGAGTCTTGTTGTAGTAGAGGACGAGGGTCTCGTAGTTCGTCGGCATGGCTACCAGCTCGCCGTTGATGACGCCCATGTCCAAGGCCCAGGGCAGCATCTCGTCCTTCCAGCCCTCCTCCTCAGCGACGGCATCCAGATTGGCGAGATATCCTGCCTCGGCGTAGGGGATCGCTGTCGCCGAGCCCGGCGTTTCGATGAAATCAGGCCCCTGGCCCGCCGCGAGCGCGGTCTGCAGCTTCTGTGCGGCACCGGTCTCGGGCTGAACGACAAGCTGAAGGTCCACATTGGGGTACAACTCAATGAACGGGTCGGCGAGAAGGCGCTGTGCGACCGCTTCCGCATCGGGGTTGGAAGAGTCGACGCCGATCCAGTAGGTCAGCTTTCCGCCGATCTCGCCAACGGGAGTATCCGGTTCCGCCTCGCCGGCGCAGCCGGCGAGGACGATGGCGATGGCAGCCAACGCCGCGGTCGCCGTCAGCAGTCGGCCCCGACGAGGTGCGAAGCGGGCACTGTGGGGTTGAGTTCGATTGATCATCATGACTCCGTTGTCGTGAGCGGGTGACGTCGCGGCGGGCTGGTGCGATGACTCCACGGTAAGCGGGGATGTCGAACGAAGCGATGCGATAAATCGCTGTCTAGGTTAGATTTTTTACATACACATCACGCGCATCGACCAGCACTCGGAGTCGCACGTGAAACTCATCCACGAAAGCCCCGGTATCGTTAGCTTGATGACATGAGCCCCCAGTTACCGCTGTCTCTCACGAAACATGTCGCTCTCGTAGTTGAGACCTCCAACGCCTACGCACGCGGCCTGCTAGTTGGAGTGCGAAAGTACCTCGCGACCCGGCCCGCCTGGTCGATTTACATCGGCGAGCACAGCCGACAGGACACGGACCTTTCGTGGCTCGAAGGGTGGCACGGCGACGGCGTCATAGCCCGCATCGAGAATGAACAGACGGCACTGCAGGTTCGCAAACTCGGAGTGCCCGTCGTGGACCTCAGCTCAGCCAGACTCGCTCTCGAGTTCCCGTGCGTCGAGACCGATGACGAGATGATGGCGCGATGGGCGGTTCGCCACTTCGCCGAGCGAGGGATCGACAACTTCGCTTACTGCGGAGACTCGCGGTTCGGTTGGTCCATCAATCGACAGGAGCACTTCTCTCACCAGGTGCGCGCGCACGGACAAGGCCGCCTCGCACACCTGTTCGAGTTGAGCGATTCAGGCACCGCCGCAGACAGCCGCCGAGCCCTGGTCGATTGGCTCCACTCGCTACCCAAGCCAGTAGGGATCTGGGCGTGCTACGACATCGCTGGCCAGGAGCTCCTCGAAGCATGCAAGGTCGCAAACCTCGCGGTGCCGTACTCGGTGGCGGTTCTCGGAGTCGACAACGATGAGCTCATATGCAACTTGACCTCTCCGCCTATGTCGAGCATCCAACCGGACGCGACCAGCACTGGATACCTCGCTGCGCAGCTCCTAGATTCAATGATGGTCGGCGCGGTCGTAGACCCGGAACTATATCCAATCCCTCCCCTCCGAATCGAACCGCGCCTGTCATCGGACGTTCTGTCGGTTGACGATCCCTTGGTCGTGAAGGCGCTTCGTTGGATTCGAGAGCACGCCGACGAGAGTATCCGCGTTGATGATGTGACACGACAAGTGAATTTGTCCCGTCGCTCACTCGACTACCGCTTTGTCGGCGCCCTCGGCCGGACAGTGCACGACGAGATAACTCGTGTGCGGATGAGCCGCGTCGCAGAGCTCCTGCTGCACACCGACTGGCCATTGACCCGAATCGCCGAGCGCCTCGGCTTTCGCCAATCCGAGTACATGGGCGTGGCGTTCCGCAGACATGTCGGTCGGTCGCCGGGCGAGTTCCGGCAACTGAACGGCGGTACTCGCTCGCTCTGACTGGCAGCTGCGTGAGTATGTCCTCGGCCGCGAACGCCACCACGACAGGCAACGCGAACACGAAGAGAAGAGGAGTATTTCATGGTGGCGCCGGGGACTGCTGCACGTGTAGGTGACATCTTGACCTGCCCCACGGAAAGGGTTCCAGTTTCGGTGGCTAACTGGTGGCCTGATCCGGAAGGC
>NZ_JANLCN010000013.1 GCF_024979255.1 Herbiconiux moechotypicola | reverse complement strand
CTTGTCGTGGTGCAGCTGCATGATCTTGCCGCTGATGTGCGGCTCGAGGGCGGCGTAGTCGTAAGGGAGGTCGGGCAGCGTGTACTCAGTCATATGTCCAACGTAGAACCTCAACTACAGTCGAGGTCAAGGAGGATGCAGTCGATGCCCAGCGTGAACCCAGGCCGCAGTCTGCTGGCCATCGGCCAGCTCTCGGAACGCAGCGGGGTGAGCGTGTCGGCACTGCGCTTCTACGAGCAGAACGGCCTCATCGCGTCGGAGCGCACGGCGGGCAACCAGCGGCGGTACCGGCGCGACGTGCTGCGACGGGTGGCGTTCATCCGCACCTCGCAGCGGGTGGGCATCTCGCTCGCGCAGATCCGTGAGGCCCTCGACTCGCTGCCCGAGCGGCGTACGCCGACCCGTGCCGACTGGGTGCGCATCTCGGCGGAGTGGCGCGCCGAGCTCGACGCCCGCATCGCCGACCTGCAGCACCTGCGCGGCGAGCTCGACGGGTGCATCGGCTGCGGCTGCCTCAGTCTCACGGCGTGTGCGCTGCAGAACCCCGACGACGTGCTCGGCACGGAGGGGGAGGGGCCGGTGCGCTGGGGCGCGTGACGCTCCGGATGCGCGGGCCGGCTCACGAGGAGACGTAGGCTCCGGATGCGCGGGGCGGCGGTCGCGCGTAGAGTGCGGCCCATGGTGGTTCGGGTGGAGGATCTCGCGGAGGCGGAGCTCGGCGCGTTCATCGCGCGCAGCAATGCCGAGTACATCCGCGAGCGGGTCGAGGCCGGAGACTCCCTCGACTACGCCAGACAGCGTGCCCGGGAGGCCAACGAGCAGTACTTCCCCGGCGGTGCGCCGGCTCCTGGCCACCGTGTGCTGGCGGTGATCGATGATGATGGCGCCGCCGTCGGGTGGCTTTGGCTGGGGCCGTTCTCGGCCGAGCATCCGGCCGACTGGTGGGTGTTCGACATCGAGATCGAGGCCGAGCGCCGGGGTCGTGGGCTGGGCAGGGCGGCGATGCTGCTGGCGGAGGAGGTCGCCCGTGAGGGCGGCGCCACACGCCTGGGGCTCAACGTGTTCGGGCACAACACGGTGGCCCAGCACTTGTACTCCACACTCGGCTACGGGGTCACAGCCATCAACATGTCCAAACCGCTCTGACCCGTCGCCACGACCTCGTGGCTAGGGTGAGCCCATGAGCAAGCACACCAGCACCCCCACCCCGTGGAGCGACCGCCTTCGCGCGGTCACCCCTGTCGACCTCGCGTCCCTTTCCAGCGGCGCCACCCCGGGCGTGCTCGACAAGGAGGCCGCCGCGACCGAGTCGCCCGGCATCGCGAAGGCTCTCTCCACGTTGCAGGAGAAGCTCTTCGCCGACAGTCTGTTCGGTGGCCGGCGCCGCGTGCTGCTGGTGCTGCAGGGGATGGACACCGCGGGCAAGGGCGGGGTGGTGAAGCGCGTCGCCGGCACCATGGACCCGCAGGGCATCTCGCACCACGCGTTCAAGAAGCCGACCGAGGAGGAACTCGCGCATCCCTTTCTCTGGCGGGTCGAGAAGCGACTGCCGGGGCCCGGCTCGATCGGCATCTTCGACCGCTCCCATTACGAAGACGTGCTCGTTCCGCGGGTGCACGAGTCGGTGCCGTCGGTCGAGCTGGAGTCTCGCTACGAGCAGATCGTCGACTTCGAGAGGGCGCTGGTCGACGACGGGGTGGCCGTGCTCAAGGTCTTTCTGCACCTGGGCTTCGACGAGCAGAAGAAGCGTCTGCTGCGCCGCCTCGACCGCTCCGACAAGCACTGGAAGTTCAGCACCGCCGACGTCGACGACCGCGCCCTCTGGCCGTCGTTCCACGACGCCTACGAGGTCGCGATCGACCGCACCCACACCTCGGAGGCGCCCTGGCACATCGTGCCCGCCGACAACAAGTGGTACTCCGCGCTCGCGGTGCAGAACCTCCTGCTCGAGACCCTGCAGTCCCTCGACCTCACCTGGCCCACCGCCGACTACGACGTCGCCGCCCAACGCGCCCGCCTCCTGGCGACCTGACAGGCCCGGCTCGCATCGGAGCACAAAGTACTCATACCGGGCGGGCCGGGCGTGCTCGTATCGTCGTCTTCCGCAGTGGCATCCGCCAGTGCCGAGACAACGAGAGAAGAGACCCATGAAGACCCGTTCGCGCACCCTCGCGATGACCCTGTGCACCACTGCGGCTGTCGTCGCCCTCGTCGGCGGTGGTGCCGCCGCGGCTAACGCCGAGATGACCAGCCCACCGGCCCAGGCCTACACCGATTGGGATCCGGCTGGGGTGCCCAGCTTCAACACCTACGGTGGCGTGCCCGCAGACATGGTGGGGGTCTGGCAGATGTTCCAGGCCACCGGTGACGGCTTCTACTACGGTCCGATCGGCGGCGGCTACGTCTCCGGCGGCGCCGTCGACCATCTGAACGAGTACAAGGGTGGCACCTGCGTCGTGGTGAACGACGACACAGCCGTCTACTGCGGCTACTGATCGCTGGGTTGCCGACCTTCGACCCACTCAGCGGGGGTGCATCCAGAACGGAATCTCGTGAAGGATGCACCCGCCCCGTATCTACTAGGGGTGGACGGGGGTGGTGGCAGCGGCGCCGACGACGGTGGTCCACGGACGGGCGGTCCACGAGCGCACGACGCCGGCCGTGACGTAGGGGTCGGCCTCGGCGAAGCGGCGGGCCGCCTCGACGGGGTCATCGCCCTGGAAGACGAGCAGGCCGGTGAACCGGCTCGCCTCGGCCGGCGCGCCCGGCATGCCCGACTCGCGGGAGCCGGAACCGGAGCCGTGCCCGGAGCCGGAGCTCGAGTCGGAGCCGTGCTCGGAGTCGGAGCCGTGCTCGGAGTCGGAGCCGTGCCCGGAGTCGGAGCCGTGCCCGGAGTCGGAGCGGGTGGTGGCGTCATCGCCGCGGTTGGAGCCCGAGTCGCCGTCGAAGCTCGCCCCGGCCGCGGGGTCGCCGTCGACGGCGCCGCCGAGCAGCAGCTCCCCGCGCTCGACGGCTGCCCATGCCTTCACCAGGTGCGCCGACCGATGCGCCTGGCGCGCCTCGAGGTAGTCCGGGCCGTACACGTACTCCAGCACCGCGTGCATCCGCGTCACCGCCACCCGAGCGCCGGAGCCACGTGTGTGAGCAGCGACTGCAGCTGCGACGCCACGTAGTCCACGCCCAACTGGTTGGGCACCGTGAGCAGGAGCGTGTCGGCCACCTCGATCGCCTCGTCCTCCCGCAGCAGGTCGATGAGCACGTCGGGTTCCGCCGCGTAGTTGCGCCCGAACACCGCCTTGTAGTCGTCGATCACACCGAAGGTGTCGTCACCGTCCCGACCGCCGCGACCGAAGTAGGCGCGGTCCTGGTCGGAGACCAGCGCGAAGATCGACCGGCTCACCGAGGTGCGCGGCGTGCGCTCGTGACCGGCCTCCTTCCACGCCTCCAGATACTTCTCGATCTGCTTGCGCTGCTGCACGTGGAACGGCTCGCCGCTCTCGTCCTCCTTGAGGGTCGAGCTCTGCAGATTCATTCCCTTCTCGGCCGCCCACACCGCGGTGGCGTCCGACCCGGCGCCCCACCAGATGCGGTCGCGCAGCCCGGGCGACTGCGGTTGCAGCCCCAGCGGCCCCGGATGCGGGTTGGCGAACATCGGTCGCGGGTTGGGTTCGGCGAACCGTGCCCCGTCGATCACCTTGAGGAAAACGTCCGTGTTGCTGCGCGCCACGTCGGCCATGGTCGAGCCCTCGGGTGCGTCGTAGCCGAAGTACCGGTACCCGTCGATGACCTGCTCGGGTGACCCTCGGCTCACGCCGAGCTGCAGTCTCCCGCCGGCGATGAGGTCGGCGGCACCCGCGTCCTCCGCCATATAGAGCGGGTTCTCGTAGCGCATGTCGATCACGCCGGTGCCGAGCTCGATGCGGCTGGTCTTCGCGCCGGCCGCGGCGAGCAGCGGGAAGGGGCTCGCGAGCTGGTTCGCGAAGTGGTGCACGCGAAAGTACGCGCCGTCCATCCCGATCTCCTCCGCCGCCATGGCGAGGTCGATCGACTGGAGCAGCACGTCGGAGGCGCTGCGGGTCTGCGAGCCGACCGTGGCCGACCAGTGTCCGAACGAGAGAAAGCCGATGCGCTTCATGGCTCTAGTGAACCAAAGTATGCATGCGTATGTTCCCGGCCGGTCACCGGATGCGCGCCGCGGCCCCCTGCACCTGCTGCAGCACCGCATCCAGCCCCCGCATGCCCGACGACACCGCGATGTCGTCGCCGATGCGCCGGCTCGCCTCGCGATACCGCGGCGACGCCAGCACCGCGCGCACGCCGCGCTGCACGGCGGCCGCGCTCGGCGTGTTCGACGCGAGGTTGATGCCGGCCCCCGACCAGGCGACCCGAGCGGTGACCTCCACCTTGTCCTCGGTGGCGCCCGCCACCACGAGGGGTACGCCGTGCTCGAGCGCGTAGTGCACCCCGCCGTAGCCCCCGTTGGTCACCATCACATCGGTGAGCGGCAGCAGCTTGTCGTACGGCAGGTAGGCGGCGGCGCGAGCGTTCGTGGGTAGTGTCGGCAGCGTCTCCACCGGTCGCCCGCCCGTGCTCACGACCACGAGCACATCGTCGGCGGTGAGCCCGCGGAGCGTCGGCGCGACGAGCGACTCCCACTCGTCGTTGGCCACCGTGCCCTGGGTGACGTGCACCACGGGGCGCGAGCCGTCGAGCTCGCCCCACCACTCCGGCAGGGGTGTCGAAGAAGGGGTGGTGCGCGAGACCGGTCCGACGAAGTGCACCGTCGAGGGCAGATCGCGCCGCGGGTACTCGAACGACGGCACGGTGAACTGCACGATCGCGTCGGCGAGGCCCGCCGTGCTCATGAAGAAGCGGTCGAGAGGCCTGCCGGTCACCTCGAGCATCATGCGTTCCGCGCTCTGCTGCACCGGCTTGAACACGACCTTCTCGGCGAACGTCGCGAGCGCGCGGTTGCGAACGCGCCCGAGAGGCCCGCGCATCGGCGGGATGCCGAGCCCGAACGGCGCGGTGTCGACGCTCGCGAGCCCGAGCGGCACGATGCCGAGGTTCACGACGGGCGGCCGCTCGCCCAGCGGGCGGGCCAGCAGCAGCATCGCACCGAGGAAGAGGCTCTCCACCAGCACCGCGTCGGCGGGCTCGGCCGCTAGGGCCGCGTCGACGGCCTCGAGCTGTGCGGGGGCCGGCTTCAGGAAGATGGTGGAGAGGTCGTAGCGGATGCCGGCCGGGCCCGAGAGGCCGACCCGCTCGGGGAACGCGGCGGGCAGATCGCTGTCGTCGTAGTCGGCGGATGCAGGCAGCGGCAGGAACGTCGCGCCGCTCGCCTCCACGGCGGGCCGGTATCGCTCGCCGGTGAGGAACCGCACGCGGTGACCGCACGCGGCTAGGTGCCGCGCCACGGCGAGCAGCGGCATGACGTGGCCGTGCACGGGGGTGCTGCAGAGAAGGTAAGACGACATGACACGACCTCGGAGTTCTGTGCTCTAAACTTGAATATACCGAAGTAGTATTCACTACACCGGAAGGATAGTCAATATGCCCCCTCGCAGTTACACCTCCACCCTGCGCGCCGAGCAGGCCGCGAACACCCGCCAGCGCATCCTCGACGCCGCTGCCCTCTGTTTCACCCGCGGGGGATACGCGGGCACCTCGCTCGCCGACATCGCCACCGAGGCGGGGGTGTCGGTCGAGACCGTCAAGCTCAACGGGCCCAAGCGCGAGCTGCTCATGGGGGCGTTCGAGCAGGCGTTCTCGGGTTCGGAGGGCCGTGAGACCATCGCCGAGCGCGAAGTCGGCCGCGACATCCGTTCCGTCTCCGACCACGCCGAGTTCCTGCGCGGGTACATCCACTTCGTGGCCGAGGCCAACCGCCGCACCAGCGGTCTCTGGGCCTCCTTCCTCAGCGCGGCCTCCTCCGATCCCCTCGTGCAGGAGTCGCTCGACGACCTCCTCTCCCGGCGGCGGGTCGACTTCGCCGCCGCCATCTCCGAGCTCGAGCGCCGCAAGCTGGTGCCGGCAGGGCTGACGGATGCGCGCCGCCGCGAGCTCGCCGACGTGCTCTCCTTCATCGTCTCGCCCGAGAGCCACCAGCAACTGGTCGAGCAGTCCGGCTGGAGCATGGAGCGCTACGAGGAGTGGCTGCTCGCCGCGATGGAGCGCTTGGTCTTCGCCGGCTGAAGGCACAGCGCGAGCAGGGCGGCGCCCACGACGAGGCAGCCCACGTAGACGAAGCCGATCGGGGTCTGGGTGTCGTCGGGCAGGCTCGCGGCCGCCCCCATCGTGATGGCCACGAAGAGATAGCACACGGCGCTGGTGAGGCCCCCGATGAGACCCAGGTTGCGGTCGAAGAGCCCGAGGGCGAGGCCGTAGGCGAGCGGGCAGAGGGCGCCGCAGCCGAGCATGACGAACATCCCGCCCAGCGTGATGAGCACGAGGTCCGGGCCGACGGTGAGCCCGCTCACGAGAAGCACGGCGGTGCCGGCCGCGAAAGCCGCGAGGGCCGAGAAGCCCAGGGTGCGCGAGGAGATGCGGGTGGCGAGCGCCCCCGTGGCCAGCTCGCCCCCGAGGTTCGCGGCACCCACGAGCAGGGCGATGAGGCCGTAGGCCGCGGGCGGCACGCCGAGCCCGGTCTCGTAGAGCAGGGGCGCGACGACGCCGAACAGCAGCTGCGCGCTCGCGAATACCGCGAACACGAGGGTGAGCCCCACGAAGAGTTTGCGTCTGAACGCGCTCGCCAGCACTCCGGCGATCACGCGCGGCCGCACCGGAGTGGCCGCGGCCGGGGCGAGCGTCTCGGGCAGCAGCCGCCACACCACGAGGCCGGCCACGACGCCGAGCACCGCCACGAGCACGAAGATGCCCCGCCACGACACGAACTGCACCAGGATGCCCCCGATGGCCGGGGCGATCACGGGAGCCAGGCCCCAGGATGCGCCCAGCCAGCCCGAGAGCGAGGTGAGCTGAGGCCCGCGCGAGGTGTCGGCGGCGATGGCGTACACGACCACCATGCACGCGCATCCGCCCAGCCCCTGCGCGAAGCGGAGTGCGAGAAGCACGGCGATGTCGTTCGTGAATGCGATGCCGATGCTCGCCACCACGAGGAGCGCCAGGCACACCAAGAGGGTCGGCTTGCGGCCGCGCGCGTCGGCGATGACGCCGACCGGGAGCAGGCCGATCGCCATGCCCAGCACGTAGGCCGAGACCGAGTTCTGCACGAGCGTGCTGGTGGTGCCGAGCTCGCGCACCATCGTGGGGATAGCGGGGGAGTAGACGTCGATCGGGAACTGGCTGAGCGGGATGACGCCGAGCAGGATCGCCACCAGCAGGCGCCGGTTCGGCGCGGTCGTCGCAACCATGCGCCCCCCGATCGTCTGGCGTCAGTGTAGCGGCGTGCCCGCATCCGTTCGCTACCGCCCGTCAGGGGGTACTGGCGGAGCCTGGCGGAATTCCCGCGGGGATGGTTCGTTGAGGTGAGTGAAGGATTCGAAGGGAAACACTATGGCTCAGAAGGTGTGGTTCATCACGGGCACGTCGCGCGGCTTCGGCCGGGAATGGGCGATCGCGGCGCTCGAGCGGGGGGACAGCGTCGCGGCGACCGCGCGCGACACCGCTTCGCTGGGAGACCTCGTGGAGCGGTTCGGGGAGCGCATCCTGCCGCTTCAGCTCGACGTCACCGACCGCGAGGCCGACTTCGCGGCCGTGACCGAGGCCTACAACTACTTCGGGCGGCTCGACGTGGTGGTCAACAACGCCGGCTACGGGCAGTTCGGTTTCATCGAGGAGCTGAGCGAGAAGGAGGCCCGCGACCAGATCGAGACGAACGTGTTCGGGGCGCTCTGGATCACGCAGGCGGCGCTGCCGTACCTGCGCGCGCAGGGCAGCGGGCACATCGTGCAGGTGTCGTCGATCGGCGGCATCTCGGCGTTCCAGAACATCGGCATCTACAACGCCTCGAAGTGGGCGCTCGAGGGCTTCTCGCAGTCGCTCGCGCAGGAGGTCGCCTCGTTCGGCGTGAAGGTGACGCTCGTCGAGCCCGGCGGGTTCAGCACCGACTGGGCCGGCGACTCGGCGAAGACCGCGACGCCCCTGCCCGACTACGAGGCCGCGCACGCCGCAGCCGCCGAGCTGCGGCGGACGCGGGTCTCCGACCCGGGCGACCCGCACGCCTCGGCCGCGGCGATCCTGCGGATCGTCGACGCGGAGGAGCCGCCGCTGCGCGTGTTCTTCGGGGCGACTCCGCTGCAGACCGCGAAGGCCGACTACGCGAGCCGCATCGCCGAGTGGGAGAAGTGGAACGAGGTGTCCCTGCTCGCGCAGGGTTAGTCGAGCTCGACGTCCCGGCTGCGCGGGATGCACGGGTGCGGCGGGCAGGGGTCACACGGCGGCAGCGCTGAGGGCCAGCCGGGTGTCGTCGGCGACGAGGTCGGCGTTGACGACCGTCGCGGCGAGCACCCCGCTCCCCACCGCCACGGGCACGAGCGCGCCCGCGAACGCCGAGTTGCCCGCCACCCACACGCCGGGCACCGAGGTCAGTCCCGTGAAGTCGCTCGCCACCCACTCGCCCATCGGGCCGGTGCTGCGCTCGGCGCCGAGTCTGCGCAGCAGCTCGTCGTTGGGCACCATGTCGCCGCCCACGAAGAGCCGGTCGAACTCGCGCACCGAGCCGTCGCCGAGGCGCAGCCCGACCAGCGACCCGGTGGCGTCGGCGACCACCTCGGTCACCTCGGCCCGCTCCACCCGCACTCCTCGCGCATCCAGCCCGGCGAGGGCCTCGGGGTCGACCTCGCCGGCCGCGGGCCCGATGAGCGTCACGTCGTGCGACCACTGCCTCAGCAGCTGAGCCTGGTGCAGATTGCGCGCCGAGGTGCTGAGCACGCCGATACGCAGGTCGCGGGCCTCCCACCCGTCGCAGTAGGGGCAGGCGACGGCCCCGGTGCCCCACTGCTCCGCGAGCCCCGGGATGCGGGGCAGCACGTCGCGCAGGCCCGTCGCGATCACGAGGCGGCGGGCGGTGAGGCGCAGCGATCCGGATGCGCGGGGCGCGTCACCGTCGGCGCGCGCCGGCTCCACCGTCACCGTGAAGTTCCCGGCTTCGCCCGACACGTCGACCGCGCGCCCCTCGAGGATCTGCGCCCCGTACCCGGTCACCTCCGCCCGGCCGAGCTCGAGCAGTTCGAGGGGCGACAGTCCGTCGCGGGTGAGGAAGCCGTGCATGTGCGGGGCGAAACGGTTGCGGGGCTGTCCCGCGTCGACCACGAGCACGCGGCGGCGCGCACGGGCGAGCACGAGTGCCGCACTGAGTCCGGCCGAGCCGCCGCCGACGATCACGACGTCCCAGGGCTGTTCGGTGAAAGAGGTGAAAGAGTCGGAGAGTGTCATGCGTCCATGCTCGATGCTGACTACTCATTCGGCAAAGAAGTGTGCTGAAATAGCAACATGGAGTCGAGTCGTGCCCAGCGCATCGGCGCACGACTGCGTGCCGCCAGGTCGGAGCGCGGCCTCACCCTCGCCGAGCTGGGAGCGACGGCGGAGATTTCGCCGAGCACCGTGTCGCGCCTCGAGTCGGGTAAGCGGCAGCCCAACCTCGACCTCCTCATCCCGCTCGCCGCAGCCCTCGACGTCACGCTCGACCAGCTCGTGAGCGACTCCGTCCCCGACCCGAGGGTCGCACCGCGCATGACGCATCGGCCCGGCGCCTCCATCGAGGTGCTCTCGCGCGAAGACGCCCCCACGCAGACCGTGCGCATGGTGCTCACGCCCGTGGGTGAGACCCCTCAGCTGCGCACGCACGACGGCTTCGAGTGGCTGTACGTGCTGAGCGGCCGGTTGCGGCTGCTGCTCGGCGATCACGACCTGGTGCTGAAGCCGGGCGAGGCGGCCGAGTTCGCCACGCGCATTCCGCACTGGCTCGGCTGCGCCGACGACGAGCCGGTCGAGGCCATGTGCATCTTCAGCCAGTCGGGCGAGCGCATCCACGTGCGCGCGCAGACCGAACCCGATCGGAGGGTCGGGCGATGACGGCGCGGTCGCGGCGAGCCGAACGCTTCACCGGTCGCATCGGGGCGTTCGGAACCGGTTCGGGCACGAGAGTGGTGCTCGGGCTGTGGGAGCGGTCGCCGTTCGGGGCGTTCGCCGACGCCATGATCGAGGATGCGCGGGGGCACCGCACCCTGCTCGCGCCGCGCGCCGAGGTCGCCGACTTCGTCGCGGCGACGTACAGCTTCGACGAGGTGCGCATCGTGCCCCTGCGGGTGTGGCGGATCCGCGGCGGGCTCGCCGTGGGCGACGGGATGCACGATGCCGGTGGCGGGGCCGCGCCCGCGTTCCGCGCCCGCCTGCTGGCCGGGCGCCTCACGCCGCTCGGCCGCGTGCTGAGGGCGGTGCCCTCCCGGCTAGCCACCTCGCCGGCCTGGCTCACCGCGGTCGACCCGGTCGCGCGCATCCTGGTGCCCGGGGTGCGCACGGCCGGGACCGCGGGCGGTGGGCGCCGCGAGTACTACGGGGTCACCGCGGTGCGTTCGATCGTGTGGGCCGAGGCTCACCTCGACGGCCGCGACCTCGGCGCTTTCGGCCCGCTCGCGCCGCCCGTGCGCTTCGGCTTCGGCTCCGCCCCCGCGAGCCCCGCGCTGGTCGACCTCACCACGACCGTCACCCGGTGAGCCCCGGGGCCTGTGCCGGAGGTCAGCCGGCGAAGACGTAGACCCAGGCGCTCTCCCCGCTGTCGAGCTCGACCTCGATCCGGGTGTAGTCGTCGACCTCGTACTCGTCGGCCGCCGCGAGCTCCTCGGGGGTGATGCTGAACACGGTTCCGGCCACCGACGAGACCGTCTCTCCGGATTCGGCCGGCACGAGCAGGGGATGCCGGTCGCTGCCGCTGGTGGCGATGACGTGGGGGTCGGTGATGGTGAGCCACTCCAGCCGGTGGCCGGCGATGGCCGCGTCGCGTCCGTCGAGCAGCCGCCCGAAGGTGGCGAGCTGCACCTCGGGCTGGCGGAGGGTTCCGTAGGAGAAGAGCAGCACGTCCACCCGCCCAGCGTAGGGCAGCGATGGCCTCGTCAGAAGCCGTACAGGGCGCCGATCACCACCACGTAGAGGAGGTTGCCGAACACGCCCACGAGCGTGGCGGCGCCGAGCGCCAGTCCCGCGGCGGCGAGCACCTTCGAGGCGCCGCGGCGGGTCAGCGCCACGATGGCGAGCACGACGGCGGCGATGCCGAACAGCCCGGAGAGCACCGTGTTCGCCGTGCTCACGGAGCCGATGGTCGCAGGATCGCCGACCCCGAGCAGCGCGGCCTGCACGAGGAGGAACACGATGCCGAGCAGCGAGGGCACGGTGCCCATCACGAGCGAGACGAACCCCAGCGGGTTGGCCGCGGCCTTGCCGGAGGGCGGGGCCGGCGCCGCGGGCGTGACGAAGGGCTGTCCGGGGAAGGCGGGCTGGCTCACGAGGGTCCTTTCGAAGCGGATGTCTCCCTCCTGCCTACCGCGATCGGCGCCCTACCGCGATCGCCGCTCCACCGCGATCGCCCCGGTCGCCGGCAGCGGCTCGAGCTCCACCTCGTCGAGACCGGCCGCGGTCCCGCCGGCGGCCGGCTCCTTCTGCAGCTTCACGAGAACCACCCCGCCCACGATCAGCACTCCGCCCAACCCCTGCAGCCAGGTGGGCACCTGCCCGAGCAGCAGCCACGCGAACAGCACCGCGAAGAGCACCTCGACCAGCCCCACGAACGACGCCACGCGCGACCCCAGTCGCACCGCGCCCAGCAGGCTCAGCAGGTAGGCCGCGGCCGTCGCCACGACCACCACCACGCCCATCGGCACCCACCACGGCACCTCGCCCGCCATCGGCAGCACCACGTCATCGAAGCTCATCGCGAACGGCACAACCCCCACGGCTCCGAGCAGACCGAGAAAGACGCCGCCGACCACGAGCCCCGCGCTCACCACCGTCACCGGGGGCAGTTCGCCCGTGGGCATGGCGGCGATGATGTAGTACCCGGCGAGGCACACGGCGGCCAGCAGCGCGAACACGAGACCGAGCGCATCCAGCCCGGCCGCACCCGACGGGTTGATGACGAGCGCGAGACCCGCCACGCTCAGCACCGCGCCGGCGACCGTGAGGAGTGCGGGCGGGATGCGCGTGCGGGCCCAGGCGAGCAGCACCAGCAGCACCGGAGCGGTGTACTCGATGAGCAGCGCCACCCCGATCGGCATGCGCTCGATGGCGGCGAAGTAGAACACCTGCGCACCGATCACCGCGATGAGCCCGTACAGCACGATGAACAGCCACGACCGCGCCAACAGGCCGAAGCGCCCCCGCAGCGCGATGAGCGCCGGCACGAGCAGTACGAGCCCGCCGGCGGCGGCGCGCACGGCGACGGCGGCCGCGGGCGTCCAGCCCGCGTCGAGCAGGGGCTTCACGAAGGCGCCGCTGGTGCCGAAGGCGGCCGAGGCGGCGAGCGCGAAGACGAGTCCGGATGCGCGGCCAGGCACGGCGGGGGCGGTCGCGGCTGCCATGGGGCCACCTCTCGGCTGCGGGCGGGCGGTGAGCTGTTGTCAGGAGTCACGCGTGGTTACACTGATGACAGTATCCGCCGCTCGTGTCAGGAGTCAACATGGTTTTCGCCTATGACACCGAGGCGACCCTCGTGTTCACCGCCACCCTGGTCAACACCGCCGCGGGGGTGGCCGGCTCGCACGACGACGCCCTCGACGACGTCGCCGCGCTGGAACGTCTGCTCGACGAGCATGACTACTCCGGCCGGCGCGACCTCGACGCGGCAGAACTGGCCGAGGTGCAGGCCCTGCGTCCCGAGTTCCGGCGCTTCTGGGAGGTCGACCGCGACACCTCCGTCGACCTGGTGAACCGCATGCTGCGCGAGGCCCGCGCGTTGCCGAGACTCGAGCGGCACGGCGACTGGGACTGGCACCTGCACGCCACCGACGCCGACGCGCCGCTGGCCACCCGCATGCGCGTCGAGGTCGCGATGGCGTTCGTCGACCTGATCCGCGCCGACGAGGGCGAGCGTCTGCGGCACTGCGCCGCCGACGACTGCGACGGCGTGCTCATCGACCTCTCCCGCAACCGCTCGAAGCGCTACTGCGACGCCGGCAACTGCGGCAATCGCATGAACGTGATCGCCTACCGGGCCCGCCAGGCCGAGGGGGCCTGATGGCCTGGCTGCCCGAGGGCTTCGTGCATCCGGAGCGTGCCGAGATCGCCGTCGGCACCCGCGCCGGGGCTGTTCCGCTGTACCTGCACCTGAGGCCCATCCGCGCCGACGACGTCGAGCTCGACCTCATCGCCGTGAGCGGCTCGCGCGAGCGCTTGTTCGAGGTCTACGGCGCCTCGTGGGGCTGGCCTCCCGCCGTGCTGAGCGAAGCCGACGACCGGGCAGACCTCGAGTACCACGAAGACGAGATGCGGGCCGGCAGCTCGTTCAACTACGCGCTCTTCGACGAGGCCGAGACCGCCCTGCTCGGCTGCGTCTACATCGATCCGGCCGACGAGGGCGAGGCCCACGAGATCGATGCCGTGGTGTCGTGGTGGGTGGTCGACGAACTGCTCGGATCGGAGGCCGAAGCGGCGGTCGACGAGTTCGTGCCGAGGTGGCTCGCGAGCGTGTGGCCGTTGCCGCGCATCCGGTTCGGGGTCTCCGGCCCCGCGCAGTAACGCCCGGGGTCAGAGCAGCTTGCGCAGCGTGCGCAGATTGCGCGTGGTGGTCACCGCCTTGAACCGCGGTTTCGCCAGGAACTTCGAGAACGCCGTGTCGGTGCTCGACCCCTTCGGGCAGTCCCAGTACGCGACACCGGCTCCGGATGCGGCCCGCTCCACGGCGGCGTCGAGCCCCTCGGCCTCGGCCGACACCGCCTTCAGCGCCTCGGCGTCGGAGGCGAACACCACGTACGGCTGCCGGTCGACGTGCTCGGCGAAAGGGTAGTCCGCCACGATGCCGGCGAGCCGGTCGTGCTCGACCAGCACGATCCACGCGTCGTACCCGAAGCGCTCGCCGAGGGCCTTCTCGATGCGCGTCTTCAACGCGGCGTCTTTCGCCGGCGTGCCGCCCGAATCCGTCTCGAACAGCACGTTGCCCGAGGCGAGCACCGTCTTCACCGCCTCGAAGCCGAGCTCACCGAAGAGCTCGGCGAGCGGTGCGCTCTTCACCGTGATCCCGCCCACGTTCACTCCGCGCAGCAGCGCGATGTATCTGGCCATGCCCTCGATCAAACACCGAACCGCAGACACCCGGGAATCCCGATGCCTGCGGTGCGGTGGATATCAGGCGGCGAGGTGGTCGCGCTGGAGGCGGCAGCGCTCGTGCGAGAGCGCGAAGACCCGGTCGCCGGTGGCCGCCTGCGATCGCTCGGTGAAGCCGAGCCGTCGTGCGAGGGCAACCGAGCGGCGGTTGCGCGCATCCGTCACCGCGATCACCTCCTGGGCACCCACGGTCTCGAAGGCGAAGTCGATCATGGCCTGCGCCGCCTCGGTGGCGAATCCGCTGCCGCCGTGGGCGGGGTGCAGCACCCAGCCGATCTCGAGGGAGCGGTGTTCGGCGGCGACACGGCGCAGGTGCAGCGAGACGTCGCCGATGAGGGCGCCGTCGAGCTCGACCGCGAGGGCGAGGAAGTCATCGGCCTGCCAGAGCCGGGTGTGCCGCAGGCGGTCGCGCAGGTGCCGTTCGGACTGACGGCGGGTGCGCTCGGGCCAAGGCAGGAACTCGCGCACGGAGGCCTCGGACTGCAGGGCGAACCAGCCGGCGAGGTCGGCCTCGCTCACCCGGTGCGGGCGCAGACGGAGGCGCGAGGTGCGCAGCACGGGCGCGTCGAAGGGCTTCTCCGTGCGCGCACCTCGCATCGCCCGCGGCCGGTGGAGCCCCGCCGAGGCGGCGAGGTCGCGAGCGCTGCGCGCGGTGTTCCGCAGACGCTCGCTCAGCGGGTTGGCCGGTGAGCGGTCGGCGGATGCCGCGTTCCACCTGTCGGCCGGGAGGGAGGCTCTGATCTGAGTCATCCCGTGACCGTACGCAATCGGCACATGACGGCCGTGTGTGAAGATTTGTGGTTTCTATGAATCCGGATGAACTCCTGGCGGCGGCGCGGGGGCCCCGGAACAATGGCAGGATGGCGACTTCTCCGATCTCCGACGAGCTGGCCACCACCGGGCGGCGGAGGGCCGTGCTGGCGAAGCTGCCCCGCATGTACCGCCCCGACGGATCGGCCATCCGCGTGCTCCTCGTCGACGACGAGGTGGTGCTCACCAGCCTCGTGAGCCTCGCGCTGGCCTACGAGGGCTGGACCGTCGACGTCGCCCACGACGGTGCCTCCGCGCTGCAGAGCTACCGCGCCGAGCGCCCCGACGTCGTGGTTCTCGACATCATGCTGCCCGACACCGACGGGGTCTCGCTGCTGCGCCAGTTGCGCGAGCTCGAGGACTCCTCGCCCACGCTCTTCCTCACCGCGCGCGACTCGGTCGACGACCGCATCATCGGCCTCACCGCCGGCGGCGACGACTACATGACCAAGCCCTTCAGCCTCGAAGAACTCGTCGCCCGGCTGCGGGGCCTCCTCCGCCGTTCGATGATGACCACCTCCGACGAGGACTCCCGCATCATCGTGGGCGACCTGCTGCTCGACGAAGCGAGCTACGAGGTGAATCGCGGCGGCGACCCCATCCAGCTCACGACCACCGAGTTCGAGCTGCTGCGGTACTTCATGCGCAACCCGCGCCGGGTGCTCTCGCGCGCGCAGATCCTCGACCGGGTGTGGAACTACGACTTCGCCGGGAAGGCGTCGATCGTCGACCTCTACGTGTCGTACCTGCGCAAGAAGATCGATGCGAACCGCCCGTCGATGATCCACACCGTGCGTGGCGTGGGTTATGTGCTGAGGCCGGCGGAGTGAAGACCGCGCTCGGCCGCCGCCCCTGGACCCTCCGCAGCAGACTCGTCGTCGGCACCGCCGTCGTGGTGGCCGTGGTGCTCGGTCTCATCGGTGTGGCGAGCATCCTCACCCTCAACGCGACCGTCACCCGGGTGGTCGACTCGCAGCTCTCCGGCTCGATGGCCGGATTCAGCTTCTCGGTGGAGAAGTACCGCTACGGCAACTTCGAGACCCCCGAGGGGGTGAAGCAGATCGAGGCCCACCCTGAGAAGCCGTTCACGGAGTACACCGGCAACGGACCGGAGTCGGTCATCGCCCTGCTCGACGACGGTGTGGTGGTCGACTCCGCCTACTTCTCCGACGCCGATGCCGCCGCCCTCCGCCCCGGTGTGGTGGCGCAGCTCGAGTCGCTCCATCTGCAGCCGGGAACCCAGGAGACGGTGGCGCTCGACGGGCTGGGCAGCTACCGGCTCTCGGTGCAGTCCGACAGCGAGGGCGACCTGCTCGTCGCCGGGGTGTCGATGGCCGCCGCCGATGCCGCGGCCACGCGCCAGACGATCGTGATGGCGGTGCTCGCCCTGCTCGCGGTGCTCGTGGTGGTGGTCGGCGTCATCATCGTGGTGCGGCTGGCCCTCCGCCCGCTCGAGCGCGTGGCGGCCACGGCGGTCGACGTGGCGGCGATGCCCCTCGACCGCGGCGAGGTGGCCATCACCTCGCGCGTGCAGGCCGCCGACACCGACCCGCGCACCGAGGTGGGCAAGGTGGGTGAGGCCCTCAACCACCTGCTCGCCCATGTGAACGACGCCCTCGCGGTGCGCGCGGCCACCGACCGGCGGATGCGGCGCTTCGTCACCGACGCCAGCCACGAGCTGCGCACCCCGCTGGCCGCCATCCAGGGCTACGCCGAGCTCACCCGGCAGGAGAACGCCGACCTGCCCGACATCACCGAGTACTCCCTGGCGCGGATCGAGTCCGAGGCCAAGCGCATGAACTCGCTCGTGAGCGACCTGCTGCTGCTGGCCCGGCTCGACGAGGGCCAGGACCTCCACCTCGACGAGGTCGACCTCGGCGAGATCGTGCTCAACGCGGTCAGCGACGCCCGCGCCTCGGCCCCCGGGCACGAGTGGGCCGTCGAGGTGCCCGACTCGCCCGCGCTCGTCTCGGGCGACCGCGAGCGTCTGCACCAGGTGGTGCTCAACCTCCTCTCCAACGCGGCCGTGCACACGCCGGAGGGCACGCACGTGGCCGCGCGCGTCGCGTTCTCGGCCGACGAGCGCTCCGTCGTGCTCACCGTCGACGACGACGGCCCCGGCATCCCCGAGGCGTTCCAGCCCGAGCTCTTCGAGCGTTTCGCGCGAGGCGATTCGTCGCGCTCGCGGCGGTCGGGCAGCTCGGGCCTCGGGCTCGCCATCGTGGCGTCGATCGTGGAGGCGCACGACGGCACGATCGAGGTGGAGTCGACGGATGCGGGAACCCGCTTCACCGTCACGGTCGCCCGGGTGCGGGGTGCGGTCCCCGGTCCGCGGTCCGGCCGGCAGCAGGGCGGGGTGCGCGCGGCGCGCTAGCGTTGCAGCATGGTCTCGAACAGCATCGCGGTCGCGCGCAAGGTGGTGACGGGCCCCAACAAGCCCGCGCTCATCGTCTCCCTCCTGGTGTCGCTGTTCGCGGCCCTCTTCGTCACCTCCTACAGCCTCGCGATGGGCAACCCGCAGCCGCACGACATCCCGATCGGCGTGGTCTCCGAGACGGTCACGCCGGCTCAGCTCACCACGGGGCTCGAGAGCGCCACGTCGACCTCGTTCGTGGTGACGGAGTACGCCACCGCCGAGGCGGCGAAGACGGCCATCGACCAGCAGCAGATCTACGCGGCGCTGGTGACCGCATCCGGCACCGGCTCGGGTTCGGACCCGTCGGCCGAGCTCTACGTCTCCAGCGCATCGGGCGCGTCGATCGCCCGCATCATCGAGACCGACGCCACGAAGCTGGGCCAGGCGCTCGGGGTGACCCTCACCGTCACCGACCTCAACCCCCTGAACCCGACCGACCCGAGCGGGCTCGTGCTGTTCTACGTGGCGCTCGCCTCCACGATCATCGGTTTCGTCGGCGCCATCCAGACCCGCGTGAACGCGGGCGGGCTCACCCTCGCGGGGGAGCTGGGGTGGGATGCGGGCCGCGCGGCCCTGGTAGGGCTGGTGGTGGCGCTCACCACCGGGGTGCTGGGGTTCGAGACCTTCCCGTTCTTCCCGGTGTGGGGCGTGCTGGCCATGTCGGTGTTCATCGCGGGCGCGGTGTACAGCTTCTGGCGGGTGGCGATCGGGGGTCGCTGGGCGCTCGTGCCCACCTGGATCCTGTTCATCCTCATCAGCAATCCGTCGTCGGGCGGGGCGGTGGCGCCGCAGCTGCTGCCGCCGTTCTACGAGTTCATGGGGCGGTGGCTGCCGACCGGGGCGACGGTGAGCGCGTTGCGCGACCTCACGTACTTTCCGGAGGCGCTGCATCCGGAGCCCTACATCGTGCTGGGGGCGTGGCTGGTGGCGTCGACGGTGGCGTTCGCGGTGGTGCGGCGCATCAAGTTCGGGCCGGGGCGGCTCGATCGGGAGGTGCCTGCCGTGCCCGCCGCGCCTGCTGCGCCGCAGTCGGCCGGGGACGCTGCCGCGGGCTAGCGTCAGACGGCGATCGGCTCGATGAGGGTGGGGTCGTCTTTGGCCACAGAGGTGTCGCGCACGTTGTTCACCCGTCTCGACACCGGATAGGTGGTGATGGTGCTCGCCACGGCGAGCGAGGAGCGGTCGAGCATCGCGACCAGGGCGTCTTTGTCGCCGGTGCTCTCGAGCTTGACGGGCTCGATCCAGCTGTCCCAGGTGTCGGGCGTGAGGAAGACGGGCATGCGGTCGTGCACCTCGCCCGAGGCATCGGCCGCCTCGCGGGTGATGATCGTGAAGGTGAGCTCCCACTCGCCCGAGACCTTGCGCACCTCGAACAGGCCGGCCGCCGCGAGGATGCTCTCGGGGGCGTGGATGTAGTGCGGCTGCTTGCCGGTCGGGGTGGCCTCCCACTCGAAGTAGCCGTTCATCGGCACGAGGCACCGGCGCTGGGCGAAGGCACCCCGGAACAGGCCGTTCGTGGCGACGCTCTCCAGGCGGGCGTTGATGGGGGCGGGGCCGCCGGGTTTCGCCCAGGCGGGCTTGAGGCCCCAGGATGCTCCGTCGAGTTCACGCACCACCTCGCCCTCCACGACGCGGTCGCGCACGATGGGGGAGACCTCGGTGGGGGCGACGTTGTACGAGGGGCGCCAGTCTTCGAGGCGGCCACCGCGTGCGACGAACTCGGTGATGAGCTCGTCGGTCTCGGCGCTCATGGTGAATCGACCGCACATGGGGTTCCTCTCGGTCGGGGTGGGGCGGGATGCGGGCGGGCGCTCATGCGGGTTCCGCCATGCCGGGATGCGGGCCTGCGGCGCGGAGCCCCGGCAGGAGGACCTCCAGTACCTCGGGCGAGCGCGACGCGAGCACCACCACGTTGCCCGCCGTGCGCCCGTGCACGACGGAGGTGGGGCCGGTGATCGCGATCCGCCCGAACACGGGCCGGATGGCCTCGAGCTGGCTGCCGAGCGCCGGGAGTCCGTCGTCGTCGGCCACGTTCACCACGAGAACGCCCTCCGGCGCGAGGAGGGCCCCGACGCTCTCGTAGAACGCGCGTGATCGCACGTGTGCGGGCGTGCTGATGCCCACGTAGAGGTCGCACACCACCACGTCGGCCAGCCCCAGCAGGCGCGGTGCGAGGCGGGTCGCCTCGGCCGCGGCGTCTCCGAGGTGCACCGTCACGGAGCTGCCCGAGGGCAGGGGGAGGGTGCCGATCACGAACTCGGGCAGGTTCTCCTCGAGTTCCACGACGTGCTGCACCGAGCCCGGTCGGGTGGCCTGCACGTAGCGCGCCAGGGTCAGGGCGCCGCCCCCGAGGTGCAGCACGGTGAGCGGGATGCGCGGGGCCCGCAGCAGGTCGATGACGGTGCCGATGCGCCGTACGTAGTCGTGCCGGAGCGAGGTGGGGTCGGCGAGGTCGACGTGCGACTGCCCGACACCGTCGATGGCGAGCTCCCAGGCGCCGGGCACGAGCGGGTCGGGCCGCAGCTCGGCGAGTGAGCCGCTCGGCCGCAGCACCGCCTCGAGGCGGGCGCGGCCGCCCTCTCGCACCGTCATGCCGGCACCTCGTCGAGGCGCAGCTCGAGGCCGAGGAAGCGGGCGTATCGCCGGAGCGACCGTTCGAAACCGGCGCGTGCGGTGCCGCTGAGCGACTCGAACGGCTCGAGAGTGACGGTGACGGCGGTGGCGCCGGTGCGGCGCTTCCAGGTGCCCACGATGCGGCCGCGCGAGACGAGCATCGGCAGAAAGACGCCGTTGCCGCCGGGCACGATGCGCTCGGCGAACTCGGGCGCCAGCGCGGGGGAGCGGCTCTGGTACCCGAGGAGGTATTCGTCGAAGCCGGGAAGGGCGTGGTGGCCGGTGGCGCTTCTCGGCGGGGCGGGCGGCACGGGTTCGGGATGCGCGGGTCGCGTGGACTCCGCCACCAGGTACTCGGCTCCACCCACGTCGATGCGCGAGATCGCTTCGCCCGCGTGCACGAGGCCGGCGGTGGCCTCGGCCACGGTGAGCTTCGACCACCAGCAGAAGTCGCGCAGCGTCGCCGGGCCACGACCTCTCAGGTAGCGGGTGAGAAAGCCGCCGGCCAGTTCGCCCGATGCCGCCGCCTCGGAGAGCTCCGCCGGAGCGCGGAGAGCCGGTGCCCACTCGTCGAGCAGCACGAGCGCCTGCTGGGTGCCGGATCGAGGGCCCCAGCACACCAGTGCGTCGTGGGCGAGCCGCCAGATGAGGTGCATGCCGCGCTGGCCCGAGGTGTCGACGCCCGCGCCCTCCAGCAGGTCGAGGAACTCTTGGCGACCGGCTCTTCCGCCGCCGGCGAGCTCGGTACGGGCCACGTCGGAGGCGCGGGAGAAGTCGTCGTCGTGCAGTGCGAGGTCGCGGTGACGGGCGGCCATGCCCCGCACGGTGCGCGCCGAGGTGAGCGCGAGCAGCCCGCGGAGGTCGTCGGGCCCGGTGAAGTGCAGTGTTCCGCGCATCGGCCACGACCGCACCACCGACCGCGACTCCAGCGCGGCATCGACGTCGGCGGTGGTCGTTCCGGGTGCGCGCACCCCGAGGGCCCACAGTGCCTGCCCGAAGTCTTGGGCCTGCACGGCCAGCAGTCGTTCCACCACGGCGGTGATCGCCGCGGCGCGCGCCCGCGCATCCGGAGCCTGCCCACCCGCGCGCCCCCGCGCATTTGGGGTCGCCGCCGGCGTCTGCTCGCCCTCGCTGCGGATGAACGCAGGTTCGATGCCCTGTGCCGCGAGACGACGGCCCAGGAGTTCGCGCTCGGCCGCCGCCCGTGAACCCGGCATGCGCCCAGTATGCCCCCGGCCACCGACACCGCCGAGCGGGGCCGGGCTGCGACTCAGAGTCGCACGGCGCCGGGGGAGTGCAACTCGGTCCAGCGCCGGCCCGCGACCCTCAGTGGGGCGACGAACCGATCCGCAGCGACGAGCGAGCCGAGGTCGAGCCCGGTGTCGCGCGCGATGTCGGCGACCGGCACCTGGAACACCCGGACGTCGCCGCGCCGCGGGCTCGGGTCGGGTCTCCCGCCGTCGCCGAGGTCGAGCCGGCCGAGTCCGGCGGACTGGTCGAGCAGGAAGCCTGCGGACGCCGGCGCCTCCCGTGCGGGATCGAACCAGGCGGCGACCTTCCACAACCGGTCGGGCAGGCGGACTCCCCGGTAGAGGCGATCTGCGGTGCCGAACACCGCGCCCGTGAACACCGCGAACTTCAGCTGGTAGGCCACGGCGTGACCGATGAGGTGGTCTTCGAGCGTGTTCCAGAGGTGTTTCGAGGGGTCTGCCGCGGCCGCCACGGGCACCGCGTTCGTGAAGGCGGCGGTGTCGTGCGCGGCGGAGGCGGCCACCGCATCCGTTCCCCATGCCGCATCACGCCGCCGCACGAGCTCGCCGGGCTCGAGGTCGTGGAGGGCGTACGGCTCGGGGCCGGTCTGCTCGTCGGCGAGGACGCGGGGGTCGAGGTGCCAGCCGTCGTCTCGCGGAAGATCGCGCAGGAGCCGACCGTCGATCATCACCGCGGTCGCGGCGGCGAGCATCCGGCCGGGGTCGAGCACGACTGTGAAGTGCGTGTAGTGGAGTATGCGGAGGCGCCGAGCGGGGTCGGCCGCCCGGGGAAGGGGACAGCCGACCGGCAGGAACTCGGGGTCGAATCCGGTGCTCACGCCACCAGTCGACCACACTCAGCCCGCGCGTCACGCGCGAGAGCAAAAAAGATGCGGGGCCCGGCTCAGCCGAACCCCGCATCACTCCCCCCGCTCGATGAGCGAGACGCCGTTCGCGGTCCCGATTCCGCTTACGACGTGTCCCACCATCTTGCACGATTACCTGCCGAAACCCAAGCCATGACCAGGCATCTTCGACAGATGACGAGATATGACGCCGCTGGGTGTCTTCTCTGAACCCGGTTCCGGTGCGGAAAACCCCAGATGGGAGGCCCTCGCGGTGGCCGGCGAGGGGGTGTGGCACGCCCTCCCACGGGTCCGGCGTCGGTGGGATGCTGCCGTCAGCGTCGCCGGAACGGACCACGGCGAGGAGAGGAAGGCGACATGAGCGACTGGACGGCCGCGGAGCTGCGGCAGCTGAGCGACGTGGGCGAGGTGAGGGTGGCGGGGCGCCGGGCGGACGGGTCGTCGCGCACGCTGGTCATCGTGTGGCACGTGGTCGTGGGCGATGCGGTCTATCTGCGGTCGGTGAAAGGGCCGGCCGGCCAGTGGTACCGAGGGGTGGCGCACACCTTCGAGGGGTTCCTCGACTGGAGCGGCCCGTCGCGGCCGGTGTCGTTCATCCTCGACCCCTCGCCTGACGACGCGATCGACGCCGCCTACGCGGCGAAGTACGGCACAGGCTCTGCGGTGCGGGCCATCACGAGCGACCTCGCCAAGGAGACCACGCTGCGGGTGGAGCCGCGCTGAGGGGGTCTCGTGGTACCCCTCCCGGCAGACACTGCCGGGAGCGCGCGACCGGCGCTTGACTCGGAGTCATGAAAGCGACCTTCATGTACGCGGCGGGAGACGTCCGCGTCGAGTCCGTTCCCGACCCCGAGATCTTCTTTCCCACCGACGCCATCGTGCGCACCACCCGCAGCTGCATCTGCGGGTCCGACCTGCATCCCTATCACTCCCTTCCCGGCACCCCCGACGGCATCTCGATGGGCCATGAGCTCATCGGCGTGGTCGAGGAGATCGGCGCCGAGGTGCGCACCGTGAAGAAGGGCGACTTCGTCATCGTGCCGTTCGCCTTCAGCGACAACATCTGCGTGTTCTGCCGCGAGGGCTTCCACACCGCGTGCGTGCACGGCGGCTGGTACGGCACCGCCGCCGCGGCGGGGCTCCAGGCCGAGTACGGGCGCGTGCCGCTCGCCGACGGCAGCCTCGTCGTGGTGCCGGGTGTCGACCCCGCGACGGCCGACGAGTCGCTGCTGGCCTCGCTGCTCACCCTCTCCGACGTCTACCTCACCGGCTACCACGGCGCCCACATGGGCGAGGTCGCACCCGGCAAGACCGTCACCGTGGTCGGCGACGGCGCGGTCGGTCTCGGTGCCGTGCTCGCCTCGCGCCAGCTGGGCGCCGAGCGCATCATCCTCATGGGCCGCCACAAGGCCCGCACCGACCTCGGTGTGGAGTTCGGCGCCACCGACGTGGTCGCCGCCCGCGGCGAGGAGGGTGTCGCCGAGGTGATGGACCTCACGAACGGGGAGGGCTCGCACGTCGTGATCGAGGCCGTCGGGCATATGCCCGCCTACGAGCAGTCGTTCGGCATCGTGCGCCCCGGAGGCATCATCTCGCGCGTCGGCGTGCCCCAGTACGAGTCGGCGCCGATCGGCTTCGGCTCGCTCTTCGGCAAGAACGCGCGCCTCGCCGGAGGCCCGGCGCCCGTGCGCGCCTACCTCGAGGCCGCGGTGCAGCAGGTGCTCGACGGCGTCATCGACCCCGGACGCGTGTTCGACCGCACGGTCTCCTTCGACGACGTGGCGCTCGGCTACGCCGCCATGGACGAGCGCTCCGCGCTCAAGGTGATGCTCACCCCGTAGTGCTGCTGGCACTTTCCCCGCCGCTGCGCCCGCTGACGCCGCAGGAGGCATGGTCAGCGGGCGCAGTCGGCGAGCAGGTTCATGTAGCTCGTGGCGTCGTTGGTGGAGAAGAGCCGATCGAGGGCGACGTTCTGCTCGTACAGGCGGCTGTAGGGCACCGAGATCGCGTCGTAGCCCGCCGACATAAGAATGCCCGACGCCATGAGCTTCGCCGTGCGCTTGTTGCCGTCGAAGTAGAACTGATGCCGTGTCGCCGACGCGGCATAGACGAGGGCTCGACGCCGGGGGTCGTCGACGCTGTTGAGGTAGTCGACCAAGTCATGGAACGCCTCGACGAGGAGCGAACCCTCGTCGCCGTGCGCTCGTCCTTCCACCACTCCCCCCGACGACAGTCGTACCGACCCGCCGCCGCGTACCGACCCCTCGCCCCGGAAGCGACCGGACTCGATCGCCTCGTAGCGGGCGACAAGGCCGTGCAAGCTGTCCGAGACAGACTTGTTCAGCCTGAACTCGCCCGTCTGCACCAGGCGGTCGAGCTCGTTGTAGGCATCGTTCAGTGCGAGCACCTGCTGCTGCTCTTCGATCTTCTTCCCCTCCACGGTGACGCCGTCGAGGAGCGTCTGCACCTCAGGCAGCGTGAACGTGTTCCCCTCCAGTCGTGCAGCGTCCCAGATGATGACAGCGAGGCCGGCTCGGAAGCGGGTCAGGGCCCGCTCGACGGCGAGCTCGCCATCGCTTTCGCCCATGACGGTGATGTCGACTCCTGACCAGTCCCAGTCGATGCCGAGCAGGTCGAGTCTCTGCCGCCCGCTGAGGTCATCGCCCGGCGTTGCGGTTCGCTGCGAGTCCAGCCGGCCCGCACCCGTACCGCCGACGGGGCGTCGAACGTAGGCGGGGCCGGTGGGCTGGGCGGCTGCTCGCTCTGGCTCGAAGTCGTCGACGGGACCATCCGTTGTGGTACTCATCGGTCACCAGCTTCCCGCGAGTGTCATGGCGATCTCCCGGTCGACGCCGCCCGTGGCGATGGCGTCGATGACGCCCTGGACCGGCGTCACGAGATTCACGTCCTCGATCGTGGTGGAACCCGCGAACACGGTGGGGTGCGCCGGCGCGACGATGACATCGGCAGCCGTCGGGGTCTTGACCCGCCTGTGTGTGCCGGCCAGCAGTTCGGCGACGAGTTTCGCGTCCTGAGCCCAGAACACGACCGTCTTCCCTGGGTCGGCTCCGAGCGCTTCGAGCGATGCCGATCCCGACAGCGCCCACTCCACTCCGGATGCGCGCCCGGCGGAAACGAGGCGATCGGTGTCGTTGCGCCCGCTCAGGAGCACGGCGCCCGCGCGGTGGTGAGGGGCTGAGACGCCCGCCGCTTCGGTGAGGAGGTCGAGGGTGTCGAGGCGGCCGTCGGCATCCGCATCGACATAGCGTGTGAGGCGTGCGATCCACGCGTCGAGATCGCGGTCATCGACGGTGGCTCGGAGATCGGATTCTCCGAGCATGACGCGAGCCGCGGCTGCTGCGAGGGGATCGCTCGCGTGTTCGAGTTCGATCACCAGGTCGTAGCCCAGCGCGAGGGCGAGTTCTCGGAGGGTGTCCACGCGAGCGCGCGATTGATCGACCGTGACAGAGAGCACCGTCGTGCGGGAGACGTCGGCGCGGCGCGCCAGCTCCGACTTGGTCGCGGATGATCGGGCGATGACGTCGCCGAAGATGCTGCGACCCACGATTCCTCCCCGATGAATGATCAGTTAACTGCACATCATAGTGGGTGTGTTCAGAAAAGTGCACACACACAGTCCGAAAAACGCTGCGGCGGCTGGTGATGAAGCTCAGCGAGATCCACGACGAAGACACCGCGATCGGCTTCGGCTCGCTCTTCGGTAAGAACGCGCGCCGCGCTGCGGTCTGGCCCGGCTGCGTGGGGCGACTTGTCTGCCGCCCATGCAACCGGGCCGCAGGTTTCGCTGGCCGCCGCTCACTGGATTCGCGGCGGTCGCGAATCGATGCTCGCGGAGAGCGACTCGTTCGCCTCGACCCAGCGTCCTGCGGCGTCCGAGATCCACCGCGCCAGATCGAGTGCGAGGCTGAGATCGCGAGCGAGATCCCGTTCGTGTATCGGCTCATGGTGGGCGGCGCGGTTGCGGATGAACGTGAGCTACTGCATCCGGAAGGCGACATCCTGTCGGCGGGTGCGGAGGTCGGGCGCTCCGCCTGGGAATGCCGCGTGGAGTGCGGGAACCCAGAGCGCCGTCAGATAGCGGGTCTCCACCAGGTAGCGCCAGAATCCGAGTGGGAGCTCTGCGATCACACGGCCGCGCAGTTCGGCGCGCTTGTCCCGCCTCGTCGCCCTGTCGCGCGCTTTTCGCAGGTCGGCTGTGCCTTGATGATCGAGTGGAATCACATCGAGCCACGACGACCCCGGATGCCGCCGCCGTGCCCACGCGCCCAACTCGCGGTCGAGCGCGTTCCGGACGAGTACTTCGACCATCGAGGAGAGTTCCAGGATGCTCGATGCCGCGCGCATGTTCCACTCGTAGAGGTCGAACGTCGCGACCACGTCATCGCGACAGGCGCGAAGGTATGAGCTGAGACGTTGTGATGTGATCACACGCACGAGGTGTCGATGGAGATCGGCGTGTGCTCGGTGCTGCGGCATTGACATCGAGCCCTCATCAGTTATTGTGGCGGCGAAGACCCCGGAACGATCACTGGCCCAGCCACATCGCCGGGGTTTCGTCTTTCCGCAGGGCGGGTGTCGACGATTATGACTTTATCGAGAGTTGCTCGCTTTAGGCAAGAGCGGTCGGTGGCGGTGACCACCGGGAAACGAGAAGACCCCCGGCGGTGGGCCGGGGGTCTGGTGGTGGCTCCGACCGGCATCGATCCGGTGACCTTTCGATTTTCAGTCGAAGACGGGCGCCGCGCCAGCACGCGGCGATCGCCGTGGAACGGCGGGATCTCCACGATGCCACTTCTCGACCGATGCCCTCGGATTGCACCGTATTGCGGGGGTTTGTGGGCAAAATGTGGGCACACGTCAGGCTGGCCCAGGAGCTTCCTGCGCAGAACCCCCACTCATTTCGCCCTCGGCGGGGCGGACCAACTGGATCACTTCGGGCTCTCCGCCGTCGGGCGTGATGGTGAGCTCGGGCACGCCCTCCTTGAGCGGCGAGCGAATCCCAGTGCTCTGCGTCTCAGGGCTGAATTCCGCCCACGCCTCGCTCACGAGGGCACCGAGCTTCTCAAGGTACTCGGCCGTCAGGTCGTAGGCGTCCACGCGGCCATCAGGCAGGGGCGCTTTGTAGAACGCCATGTAGATGCTGCCATACACAATCGCGTCAGGGTCAGAACGATCGGTCAGCTCATGCTTGCTCACGATGTTGTAGAGCACGGATGCGCCGCGGTGAGCTAGATCGACGCGCATATCCCAGTAAAACTTGGCTAGTGGATCCGCGGCGAGTTCCGCGCTACGAGGTGCCCACCATTCGTCGAAACTGGGCTCCGTGGAACGCAGTGATTGGAGTGCGAGAGTCGTTGAAACTGCGAACACTGATGCGATTCGTAGCCCCATATACAGCCGACGGCCGATGGTTTGTCTGGTCATCGGGGGAACGTCCGTGAACCTGCCGGCTCGGAATTCGTCTATCCACAGTCGCTCGTCGATGATGAAGGGCTCGGGTTGCAGCAGCTCTAGTCCATGGGTGGCCGCCGCGAGCGTGTCGTCGGCATTGAAGAGACGCTGCTCTGTCGTTCGCTTCTTGAGCGTGAAGGTGTCAAGAGGGTCATCGTGGCTCACATGGTTGAGCCTACTGAGAGTGCCAGAGGCCGGATGTGAAGCACGTCCTTCCCGAAGTTCACCCCGCACGACCTGCAGCACACCGCGGCCAGCCTGGCGGTGTCGGCCGGCGCGAACGTGAAGGCCGTGCAGCGGATGCTCGGCCACGCCTCTGCGGCGATGACGCTCGACGTCTACGCCGACCTGTTTGACGACGACCTAGACGCCGTTGCGACGGCGCTCAATGACGGTGCTGCCGCTGCGAATGTGGGCAGAGCCGGCCGGCGAGGTTACCGAGCTCCGGAAATGAAGAAGCCCTCCCCGCGTAATTGCTGGGGAGGGCGGTGGTGGCTCCGACCGGCATCGATCCGGTGACCTTTCGATTTTCAGTCGAACGCTCTACCAACTGAGCTACAGAGCCGAGTGGCGTGGACATCTGACTGCACTCGCCGCTCTAGCGAAAAGCCCTTCCGAGTGGAAGGGCTTCGCGCCTGGCGACCCTGACGGGACTTGAACCCGCGACCTCCGCCGTGACAGGGCGGCACGCTAACCAACTGCGCTACAGGGCCTTACTGGTGTTCCTATTGTATCTGTTGCCGACCCCTGGTTCGCGACCGGAGGCCGTGACCCCAACGGGATTCGAACCCGTGCTACCGCCGTGAAAGGGCGGCGTCCTAGGCCGCTAAACGATGGGGCCGTTGCGACAACTCCACGAGTATGCCACATCCCCTGCACAGCCGCCAATCGAGAGCGAGTTACTCACATGCGAGGGAATGTCCGCGCATCTGGCCGGGGCCCTTGTTAGATTCTCGGCAGGCGCTGTGACAGATGTGACGGATGCGCATCCTGGCATGCGCGCGTTCCGCCGGCACACAGATCCGGCGTCCACGAGCACGGCAGGGGTCCATCATCAGCACGACGAACCGCGGCGCAGGGCGCGCACGCCGACGTCCACGCCCAGGGGCGACCGGGCGCAAGCCTGCATCGCTGCTCACCGCTCTGCTGAGCGTCGTAGCGGTCGTGCTCTCCTTCTCGCTCGGCGCCGGCCCGGCCTTCGCCGACGAGTACCCCACGTGGGACGACGTGAAGAACGCCCAGGCGAACGAGGAGTCGAAGCAGGCCGAGGTCACCCGCATCGAGGGCCTCATCGACGCCATGAACTCCGCCGTGGCCGAGGCGCAGGCGCTCTCGGAGCAACGGGGCACCGAATATCAGGCGGCACAAGAGAAGTACGACACCGCGGCCTACGTCGCCGGCGAGCTCGAGACCCAGGCCGCCGCCGCCGCGGAGGCCGCAGACGAGTCGAACCGCCAGGCTGGGCGGCTCGCCGCCCAGCTGGCCAGGGCCGGGGGCAACGACCTCACGCTCAACCTGTTCGTGGGGGCGGAGACCGTCACCGACGATCTGCTCTACCAGCTCGGCGCCATGTCGAAGCTCACCGAGAGAACGGCGCAGATCTACGCGCAGGCCGAGCAAGACCGCAACACCGCGGATGCGCTCACCGCGCAGGCGGCGGTGGCTCGCGATGCCCTCGGCGCACTCTCCGACGAGGCGGCGCGGCTGCTCGACGAAGCGGTGGCCGCCCAGCTCGCGGCCGAGGTCGCCTTGCAGGAGCAGGAAGACCACCAGGTCGAGCTCGCCGCCCAGCTGCAGGTGCTGAGGGAGAACCGCGCGGCCACCGAGGCCGACTACCAGAAGGGCGTCGACGCCCGCGCCGAGGCGGCACGCCAGGCGGCGGCAGCAGGCCTGCCCACTCTCCCCTTCATCGCGGCGAGCGGCTGGGCGAGCCCGTTCCCGGGGTCGCACTCCTCCGACGAGTACGGCATGCGTGTGAACCCCGTCTCGGGCGCCTACCTGCTCCACTCCGGCATCGACCTCGTCTACAACGGGGGCACCTGCGGTGCCTATGTCTACGCTGCCGCCGAGGGTCTCGTGAACTACGCCGGCTACAACGGCGGCTACGGCAACTTCATCCGCATCGACCACGGCGGGGGCATCGCCACCGCTTACGGTCACAACACGCAGCTGCTCGTCGGCAACGGCGACTACGTGCAGGTCGGGCAGCCCATCGCGCTGGCCGGCACCACCGGCAACTCCACGGGCTGCCACCTCCACTACGAGGTGCGGGTCAACGGCACGGCCGTGAACCCGCGCCCCTTCATGGCCAACGTCGGAATCGACTTCGGCTGACCCCGCACCGCCGCAGAGCATCGCGGCGCACCCACTCGGAAGGCACAGCGACATGCTCCGCGAGCTGACGACCACCCGCCCCGACACCAGACGCCCCGACACCCGGCGCGCGGGCGCCACCGCTCACGCCCGCCAGGCCCGCCTGAGGCGCATCTCGCCCACGCGGCTGCTCGCGGCGGCGGCGCTCGCCGTCGGGCTCGTGGCCGTCGACGTGCTGCGCGGTACGGGCGAGGCGGCGGCGGCCGCCGAGTACCCCACCTGGGAAGACGTGCTCGCCGCCCGCAGCAGCGAGAGCGCCAAGCAGGCCGAGGTCGACCGCATCCAGGGCCTCATCGCCCAGCTGGCCACCGAGGCCGAGGAGGCCGAGGCCTACGCCCTCCAGATGAGCGACGCCTTCATCGAAGCCCAGGATGCGTACGACACCGCCGCCTTCCGCGCCGGCGAGCTCGAGGTGCAGGCCGCCGAGGCCACCGAGGAGGCCGAGCTCACCAACCAGCGCGCGGGCCGCCTCATCACCCAGTTCACCCGAACCGGCGGGGGCGACCTCTCGATCAACCTGTTCGTCTCGGGTGACGACAGTGACGACCTGCTCTACCAGCTCGGTGCGATGAGCCAGCTCTCGCAGAAGGCCGCCCGCCTCTCCGAGCTCGCCGAGCAAGACCGTAACACCGCGTCGGCCCTCACGGCCCAGGCCGAGGTGGCCCGGGCCGAGCGCGAGGAGCTGCGTGCCGCCGCCGAGGCCGCGTTCGCCGCGGCCGAGGAGGCGCAGGCGGCCGCGGAGGCCGCGCTGGCCGAGCAGCAGGCCCAGGGCGTGGTGCTCGAAGAACAGCTCAAGGCGCTCACCGCGGCCACCGCGTCGACCGAGGCCGAGTACCAGAAGGGTGTTGAGGAGCGACGTCGCGCCGAGGAGGCGGCGCGGGCGGCCGCTGCCGCAGCGGCGGCGGCCGCGGCAGCCGCGGCGGCGGAGTCGGGTGGCTACGTGCCCCGCGGTCCGTCGGCCAGCGGCTGGTCGAGCCCGCTCTCCCCGGTGCGCGTGAACGGCGAGTTCGGCATGCGCTTCCACCCCATCCTCAAGATCAACCGGCTCCACGCCGGGATCGACCTCGGCCGTCCGGGTGGCACCTGCGGGGCCCCGGTGATGGCCGCGGCGGCGGGCACGGTCACCCAGTCCGGCTACAACGGCGGACTCGGCTACTCGGTCACCATCGCGCACGGCGGCGGCGTCACCACGGTCTACGGGCACAACAGCTCGCTCAACGTCAGCCGCGGTCAAGACGTCGCCGAGGGTCAGCTCATCGCGCTCGCCGGCACCACCGGCCTCTCCACCGGCTGCCACGTGCACTTCGAGACCCGGGTCAACGGCACCGCGCAGAACCCCCGCAACTGGGTCAACTTCTAACCCGCGGCCGGCCACCCGGCCACCCGGCCGCCCCGGGCCGCAGGGTCCGCACACGCAAGAATCGCCGCATCCGAGCCCCTCACAGGGCCGGATGCGGCGATTCTTGCGTGAACGAACGAACGAACGAACGAACGCGGTCGGTCGGTCGCGACCCGAGTCAGTGCCCCTCGGCCGCGAGCTTCGCGAAGCCCGCCTGCACGATGGCGTCGGCCTCGGCCGCGTCGCCCCAGCCCTCGATCTTCACGAACTTGCCCGGCTCGAGGTCTTTGTAGCGGGCGAAGAAGTGCTCGATCTCCTTGCGGGTCTGCTCCGGAACATCGGAGATGTCCTGGATGTGCGCCCAGCGCGGGTCTTTGAAGGGCACCACGACGACCTTGGCGTCGGAGCCCGCCTCGTCGCTCATGTTGAGCACGCCCACGGGCCGCACCTTCACGCCGACGCCCGGGAACACCGGGTACTCCAGCAGCACCAGCGCGTCGACGGGGTCGCCGTCGAGGCCGAGCGTGTTCTCGAAGTAGCCGTAGTCGGTGGGGTACACGAAGCTCGTGAACAGCACGCGGTCGAGGTACACCCGCCCGGTCTCGTGGTCGACCTCGTACTTGTTGCGGCTTCCCTTGGGGATCTCGACGACGACGTCGTACTCGGCCATGACACTGCTCCTCGATGGTTGGGCTGGAAACTGCACTAACGTTACTTGATGCCCACGACCGACCGCCGACCCCGTCTCACCCCGGCGATCGCCGACGTGCGGCGCGCGGTGCGCGAGAGCCTCGCCGTCGTGGCCGCGAGTGCCCTGCCGGTGGAGGCGCCGGCCCCCACTGACACCACGACTCCGGATGCGCGGCCGGCGGCCCACGTGCTCGTCGCGCTGAGCGGCGGCCCCGACTCGCTGGCCCTCGCCGCCGCCGTGGCCTTCGAAGCCCCCGCGGCCGGCCTCCGGGCCGGTGCGATCGTGGTCGACCACGCTCTCCAATCCGGTTCCGCCGAGGTGGCGGCTCGCGCCGCCGACCAGGCGCGCGCCCTCGGCCTTGCTCCCGTGCTCGTCACCCGTCTCGCCCTCGCGGCGGAGGTCGCCCCCGACTCGGGCGTTCCCACCGCCGCGGGTGCCGGCGGCCCCGAGGCGCGCGCTCGCGCGGGCCGCTACGCCGCCATCGACCGCGCCCTCGCCGACACGGGCGCCCTCGCCGTGCTGCTCGGCCACACCCTCGACGACCAGGCCGAGACCGTGCTGCTCGGCCTCGCCCGCGGCGCCGGCGCCACCAGCCTCTCGGGCATGGCCGCGGTCACGCCCCCGCCCGGCGCCGACGACCCCCACGAGGCCCGCGACCCGGGCGCGCTGGCAGCCGGCTCGCGCATCCGTCCCCTCCTCCGCATCCGCCGCACCACCACCCTGCAGTTCTGCGCCGACTCCGGACTCGACCCGTGGCACGACCCGCACAACCTCAGCGACGACTTCGCCCGGGTGCGCGTGCGCGGCACCGTGCTGCCCGTGCTCGAGGCCGAGCTCGGCCCCGGCATCGCCGAGGCGCTCGCCCGCACGGCCGACCAGCTGCGCGAAGACGACGAGACGCTGCACGCCATGGCGATCGAGACCATCGAAGACCTCGTCGAGCACGCCGAGGCGGGGATCGCGGTCTCGGTGGGCGCGCTCGAGGCGAACCCGCCGGCGCTGCGTCACCGCATCATCCGCTATGTCGCGGCCAGCGAGTTCGGCGTCTCGCTCAGCCGCGCCCAGACCCTCGCCGTGGCCGCCCTGGTGACCGATTGGCACGGCCAGAAGGGCGTCGACCTGCCGGGGATTAGAGTGGTGCGGCAGGGCTCGCGACTGGAGTTCACCGGAGCGGCCCCGCATCGCGCCGAAGGCTAGGGAGGAACGCGCATGGACGTCAGCGACATCGAGGGCGACATCACCGAGGTGCTCCTCACCGAGCAGCAGATCGCCGAGAAGATCGCCGAGCTGGCCCGCCGCATCGAGGCCGACTACGCCGGGCAGAACCTGCTCATCGTGGGCGTGCTGCGCGGCGCCGTGATGGTGATGGCCGACCTCGCGCGCGAACTGCGGATGCACATCGAGATGGACTGGATGGCCGTCTCCTCCTACGGCTCGGGCACCCAGTCCAGCGGCGTGGTTCGCATCCTGAAAGACCTCGACACCGACATCGCGGGGCGCACGGTGCTGATCGTCGAGGACATCATCGACTCGGGACTCACGCTGTCGTGGCTGCTCGCCAACCTGCGCTCGCGCGGGGCGGAGTCGGTGGAGATCTGCGCGCTGCTGCGCAAGCCCGACGCGGTCAAGGTGGAGATCGACGTGAAGTACATCGGTCACGACATCCCGAACCAGTTCGTGGTGGGCTACGGCCTCGATTACGCCGAGCGCTACCGCAACCTCAAGTCGATCGGCATCCTCGCCCCCCACGTCTACTCGTAGGGACGTTCTTGGCGAGCTCGGGTTTCGCCTACGGGGAACATGGAGGCGGCGTCCAGTCGGCGACGGGTAGCCTTTCTTCACCGACACAAGCACCGTGCCACCGCCGCAGGCGGCACCGAAGCGATGAAGAGACATGAACGCCAAACGGATCCTTCGATCTCCCATTCCCTACATCCTCCTGGGTGCGATCGCTCTCTGGATCGGGTTCAGCCTGATCACCGGCGCCGGTTATCAGCAGGTGACCACGCAGGAGGGCCTGTCGATGCTCTCCAGCGGCAAGGTCTCCGAGGCCACCATCATCGACGGCGAGCAGCGTGTCGACATGACGCTCACCAACCCCGACGACGAGTACGGCTCGAAGGTGCAGTTCTACTACGTCGCCCCCCGCGGTGACGAGGTCGTGCAGGCGGTGACGGATGCGGCGCCCGCCGACGGCTACAACGACCAGGTTCCGCAGCCGAACTGGTTCCTCTCGGCGCTCGGGCTGTTCCTGCCCATCATCCTCATCGCGGCGTTCTTCTGGTTCATGCTCTCCGGCATGCAGGGCGGCGGCAACCGCGTCATGCAGTTCGGCAAGTCGAAGGCCAAGCTCGTCACGAAGGAGACCCCGAAGGTCACCTTCGACGACGTGGCCGGCGCAGAAGAGGCGCTGGAGGAGCTCGAGGAGATCAAGGACTTCTTGAAGGAGCCCGCGAAGTTCCTCGCCGTCGGCGCCCGCATCCCGAAGGGCGTGCTGCTGTACGGCCCTCCCGGAACCGGCAAGACCCTGCTCGCCCGCGCGGTCGCGGGTGAGGCCGGTGTGCCGTTCTACTCCATCTCGGGCTCCGACTTCGTCGAGATGTTCGTGGGTGTGGGTGCGAGCCGTGTGCGCGACCTCTTCCAGCAGGCGAAGGAGAACTCGCCCGCCATCATCTTCATCGACGAGATCGACGCCGTCGGCCGCCACCGCGGCGCCGGCATGGGCGGCGGGCATGACGAGCGCGAGCAGACCCTCAACCAGCTGCTGGTCGAGATGGACGGCTTCGACGTGAAGACGAACGTCATCCTCATCGCCGCCACGAACCGCCCCGACATCCTCGACCCGGCGCTGCTGCGCCCCGGTCGTTTCGACCGGCAGATCGGCGTCGACGCCCCCGACCTCGGTGGCCGCCGCAAGATCCTCGAGGTGCACGGCAAGGGCAAGCCGCTGGCCGCCGGTGTCGACCTCGACGTGGTGGCCCGCAAGACCCCCGGGTTCACGGGCGCCGACCTGGCGAACGTGCTCAACGAGGCCGCGCTCCTCACGGCGCGCAGCAACGCGCAGCTCATCGACAACCGCGCTCTCGACGAGGCCATCGACCGCGTCATCGCGGGCCCGCAGCGCCGCACGCGCATCATGCGCGACCAGGAGAAGCTGGTCACCGCCTACCACGAGGGCGGTCACGCCCTGGTGGCGGCGGCGATGAACCACACCGACCCCGTCACGAAGGTCACCATCCTTCCCCGCGGCCGCGCTCTCGGCTACACGATGGTGCTGCCTCTCGAGGACCGCTACTCGGTCAGCCGCAACGAGCTGCTCGATCAGCTGGCCTACGCGATGGGTGGTCGCGTGGCCGAGGAGGTCGTGTTCCACGACCCGACCACGGGTGCCTCCAACGACATCGAGAAGGCCACCGGCACCGCCAAGAAGATGGTGACCGAGTACGGCATGACCTCCTCGCTCGGCGCGGTCAAGCTCGGCAGCGCCTCGGGCGAGATGTTCCTCGGCCGCAACATGGGCCACGAGCGCGACTACTCCGAGAGCCTCGCCCAGCAGGTCGACGCCGAGGTGCGCGGCCTCATCGAGGCGGCGCACGACGAGGCCTGGAAGGTGCTCAACGAGAACCGCGACATCCTCGACAAGCTGGCCGCGGCCCTGCTCGAGAAGGAGACCCTCGACCACGAGCAGCTGGCCGAGATCTTCGCCGACGTGAAGAAGCTCCCGCCGCGACCGCAGTGGCTCTCCAGCGACAAGCGCCCTGTCTCCGAACTGCCCCCGGTGGAGTTCCCGGCCGCCAAGGCGCCGATCGACAGCGCCGCCGTCGACGGCGGGGTCGACTCCGATCCCGAACCCGAGGCCGCGCCCAAGCGCGCACCGCGCATCAATCCCCGCCCCGCCACCGCGTAACGGGCGGGGAGCAGCCGCATGACCGAGATCATGGGCATCCTGAACGTCACTCCTGACTCGTTCAGTGACGGGGGGCACTACACCGACCGGGCCAGCGCCGTCCGCCATGCCGAGGGCATGGTGGCCAGGGGAGCGACCATCATCGACGTCGGCGGCGAGTCGACCCGGCCCGGCGCCGCCCGGGTGGCGATCTCCGAGGAGCAGCGCCGGGTGCTCCCGGTGGTGCGCGAACTGGTGGCGCGCGGCATCACGGTGAGCGTCGACACCATGAACGCCTCCACCGCCGCCGCCGCGATCGAAGCGGGGGCGGCGATCATCAACGACGTCTCGGGTGGCCTGGCCGACCCCGAGATGGACGAACTGGTCGTGGCGTCGGGGGTGCGCTTCGTCGTGATGCACTGGCGGGGCCACAGCGAGTGGATGCAGCAGGCCGCCCGGTACGACGACGTCGTCTCCGAGGTGGCGGGCGAGCTGGAGCTGCGCGCGGCTCAGCTCATCGTCAAGGGCGTCTCGCCCGACCGCCTCGTGCTCGACCCCGGCATCGGATTCGCGAAGACCGCTGAGCACAACTGGAGCCTGCTGGGCCACCTCGGCCGGCTGACGGCCCTGGGCCTGCCGCTGCTCGTGGGCGCCTCGCGCAAACGCTTCCTCGGCGAGCTCGAACCGGGCAGCACCCGGCCGGGCGACCGCGATCTCGCCTCGGCGGTGGTGGCCGCCTTCGCAGCCCGTGAGGGTGCGTGGGGGGTGCGGGTGCACGACATCGATTCCACCCGTCAGGCGCTCGGTGTCGCCCGGGCATGGCAGAGTGGGGCACAGTCATGAGCGCGCCCGGCACCGAAGAACTCGACATCCTCACCCTCACCGGGTTGGAGGTGTTCGCCCATCACGGCGTGTTCGACTTCGAGCGTGAGAACGGCCAGCGCTTCGTGATCGACGTCGCGCTCTGGCTCGACACCACGGCCGCGGCGGCCGGCGACGCGCTCGCCGAGACGGTGCACTACGGCGAGCTCGCCGTCGAGATCTCGGAGTCGGTCGCGGCCGACCCCGTCGACCTCATCGAGACCCTCGCCGAGCGCGTGGCGACCCTCGTGCTCGCCCACCGCCCGGTGCAGCGGGTGCGCGTGGTCGTGCACAAGCCCGGGGCCCCCATCCCGGTGCCCTTCACCGACGTCTCCGTCACCATCACGCGATCCCGACCCGCCAGCCCACCGGAGGGCCCCGCCTCATGATCACGCCGACCGCCTCAGCCCTGCCCCCTGTTCCGGCCGTCCTCGCCTTCGGCGGCAACCTGGGCGACCGCGAAGCGACCATCCTCGCCGCGGTCGACGAACTGAACGCCGCTGAGGGTCTCGAGGTGGTGCGGCTCTCGCGGCTCTACGAGACGGTGGCGGTGAAGCCGGAGGGCATCGACTACGAGGCGCCCGGCTACCTCAACGCCGTCGCGACCGTGCGCACCACCCTCGATCCCGAGGCCCTGCTCGCGCTCGTGAACGACATCGAGGCCCGCCACGGCCGGGTGCGGCTCGAGCGGTGGGGCGACCGCACCCTCGACGTGGACATCATCGCCTATGGCGACCTGCAGCTCGACACGGCGCGGCTCATCCTGCCCCACCCCCGCGCCGCCGAGCGCGACTTCGTGCTGGTGCCGTGGCTCGAGATCGACCCCGATGCCGAGCTCCCGGGCGCCGGCCGCGCGGCCGACCTCGTCACGCGCATCCCGGAGACCACCCTGCGCCCCTACGTCGGAGAGCGCCGGTGAGGCACACCCGGCCGGTGACGGTCGTGCTGTTCGCGCTGCTCGGTGTCGTCATCGGGTTCGTGCTGGAGGTGTCGCTCGCCTCGGCGGGGCTGGCCGTGGTGAACCCGCCGCTCACCATCGCGATCACGCTCGTGGCGGCCGGCGCCATCGTGCTGGCACTGGCCATCCCCATCCGGCGGGCCATCCGTGGCACGTCGACCCGGCGCATCGACCCGTTCCGGGCCATGCGGGTGGTCGTGCTCGCGAAGGCGTCGAGCCTCGTGGGTGCGCTGATGGCCGGTTTCGGGGTCGGGGTGCTGGCGTTCCTGCTCACCCGCCCGGTGATCGCCGACGCCGGGTCGCTCTGGCCGGGCATCGCCACCGCCGTGGCGGGAGCGGTGCTGCTCGTGGCCGGTCTCGTGGCCGAGCGGCTCTGCACGCTCCCGCCCGACGAGCCCGAGGCGAAGTGAGGCGGTGGCGGCGATGGCGGCGGCGTTGATCTCGGGGCAGGAGTGGAGCCGGGTGAGCCCACGCTACGTGGGCGTGGAGCTCGTCTCCAGCCTCATCACCGGGCTCGTGCTCTGTGGGGCCACAGTGCCGTTCATCGTGCTCGGCACCTGGTTCGGCTGGCCGGCGCTCGCGGTGGCGATCGTGGTGGCGGTGCTGCTGCTGGCACTTGCGCCGCGCCGCGTGCGGGCGATCGGGTACCGGATGCGCGACGACGACCTGCTGTTCACCCGCGGCATCATGTTCCAGCGCGTCGTGGCCGTGCCGTACGGCCGCATGCAGCTCATCGACGTGAACCGCGGGCCGGTGGCGCGCGCCCTCGGGCTCGCCGAGCTGAAGTTCGTCACGGCGGCCGCCTCGACCGGGGTAACCATCCCCGGGCTGCCCGAGGCCGAGGCGGCCGAGCTGCGCGACCGGCTGGTCGCCCTCGCGGAGTCGCGCCGTGCAGGCCTCTGACCCGGCCACGGCCCCGGATGCGGTGACGGGGGAGTTGCAATGACGGGGGCGCGAGGGTGACACACGACCTCGCCGACGGCGGCTGGCACCGGCTCCACCCCGCCACGCCCCTGCTGCGCGGGGGGATCGTGCTCATCGCCATCCTCGGCTTCGTGGTGGCGAACTTCCGCGAACGCCTCATCGACTGGCTGTTCGGCGCCCCGGAGCTCCCCGGCGACCCCCTTCAGACCGCCTATGAGCGGGGCCAGCTCGGCTGGGCGGCCCTCGTCGTCGCCGGTCTCCTGCTGCTCGGCATCGCCTCGTTCTTCCTCTCCTGGCGTCTGCACACCTTCCGCATCGGCGACGACGTGGTGGAGGTGCGCAGCGGCGTGCTGTTCCGCACGCACCGTCGGGCTCGCATCGACCGCATCCAGGGCGTGGCGATCGACCGGCCGTTCTTCGCGCGCCTGTTCGGCACCGCCCGAGTCGACATCAGCGTCGCGGGTCAGGATGCGAAGGTCCAGCTGGCCTACCTGGGCGGCGCCGATGCCGACGCCCTCCGCGGCGAGGTGCTGCGACTCGCCTCGGGCGCGCGGGCGGCGGAAGCGCAGGTCGACACCGCACATCCGTCGCCCCCGGGTGAGCGCGAGGGTATCGTCAACCAGCGTGTGCGCGAACTCCTGGCGCCCGAGCTCGACCCCTCGCTGGCGGCGCCGGAATCGGTCGTGAAGATCCCCCCGGGCCGGTTGATCGGCTCGCTCGTGCTGAGCGGCTTCACCGTGATGGTGGTGCTCGCCGTGGCGCTGCTGCTCACCACCTCGATGCTCGGGCGCCGCGAGTTCCTCGCCTTCATCGTGCTGCCGGGGCTGGTGGCCGCGATCGGCTACTACGTCAACCGCTTCACGAAGACCCTGCGCTACAGCATCGCCGGCACGCCCGACGGCATCCGCGTGGGCTCGGGCCTCCTCTCCACCAACAACGACACGCTCCCGCCCGGCCGCGTCCACGCCATCGAGGTGAGTCAGCCGCTCCTCTGGCGGCCGGCGGGCTGGTGGATGATCCGCATCAACCGCGCGGGCGCGGCGGGCGAGGCGACCGCTCAGGCGAGCACCACCATGCTGCCGGTGGGCACGATCGACGATGCTCGCAGGGTGCTCGAACTGCTCGTGCCCGGGATGGCCGGCTCCGAGACGGGGCGGCTCGTCGACGCCGGCCTCACCGCTCGGCGCGGGGAGGGGTTCACGGATGCGCCGCGTCGCGCCCGACTGCTGCGCCCGTTCTCGTGGCGCCGCACCGGGTTCGCCCGCGGCGAGGCGGCGTTGCTGCTGCGGGGCGGCTTCGTGTGGCGGCGGCTCGTGGTGGTTCCGCTGGCGCGGGTGCAGAGCATCCGGGTATCGCAGGGGCCGGTGCGTCGCGGGCTGGGTCTCGCGGAGCTCACCGTGCACACGGTGGCGGGGCCGGTGCGGCCCGAGCTCGCCGTCGTCGACAGAGAGGTGGCCCGCGAGCAGTTCGAGGAGTGGTCGGCCGCCGTGGTGATCGCCATCGACTCCGACCGCAGCCATCGCTGGGCGGAGCGGCCCGACGACGAAAGGGGGAGATCGGATGAGACCTGACCAGCGATCGGGGCGACTGGGCGTGGGCATCGTGGGCGCCGGCCGGGTGGGCCCCGTGCTCGGCGCCGCACTCGCCGGAGCCGGCCACGCACTCGTGGGTGTCGCCGCCATCTCCGAGTCGAGCCGTGAGCGGGCCGACGCCCTGCTGCCCGGGGTGCCGCTGCTCACCGTGCCCGAGGTCGTGGAGCGCAGCGAGCTCGTGGTGCTCGCCGTGCCCTCGGATCAGCTGCCCGCGCTGATCTCCGGACTCGCCGACACCGGCACCTGGCAGATGGGGCAGCTCGCCCTCCACACCGCGGCCGGGTTCGGGGTGGAGGTGTTCGAGCCCGCCCGGCGGGCCGGCGTCATCCCGTTGGCCGTGCATCCCGCCATGTCGTTCACCGGCACGAGCGTCGACGTGGGGCGGCTGGCCGGCACGCATTTCGCGGTCACCGCCCCCGCACCCGTGCTGCCCATCGCGCAGGCGCTGGTGGTGGAGATGGGCGGCGAGCCCGTCGTCGTGGCCGAGGCCGACCGCGCGGCCTACGCCGAGGCAATCGAGACCGCGAGCGGGTTCTCGGCCGCGATCGTCGATCAGGCGGTCGGGATGCTGCGCGCCGTGGGCGTGGAGGGTGCGGGCCGCCTGCTGGCACCGCTGGTGCGCTCCGCCGTGGAGAACGCGCTGGCTCGCGCCGACGACGGCCCCGCGCTCTGACGGGGTAGCATCGTTGCGGCGGTTCCGTCTCGGCGGGCCGCGAGCACAGCTAAGGAGTACCGGTGGCAGAAGCTTCCGACGCCCTCGCCCCGCACGCTCCCGTCGTCGTGACGACGGTGGCCGAGCTGCGTCGCGAGATCGAGTCCGCCACGGCCCGGGTCGGGCGAGCAGGCGGTGACGCCGCGGGCGACCGTTCCGGTGTGGCCCTCGTGCCGACCATGGGGGCTCTGCACGCCGGCCATCTCGCGCTCGTGGAGCGTGCTGCCGAGCTCGCCGAGGTCGTGGTCGTGTCGATCTTCGTCAACCCCCTGCAGTTCACCGACCCCGCCGACCTCGAGCGCTACCCGCGCGACCTCGACGCCGATGTGCGCATCCTCACCGGCCGCGGGGCCGACATCGTGTTCGCGCCCGAGGTGGGTGAGCTCTACCCGCACGGCGACATCGCCACCCGCATCACCGCGGGCCGGGTGGGCGGCATGTTCGAGGGCCGCAGCCGGCCGGGGCACTTCGACGGCGTGCTCACCGTGGTGGCCAAGCTGCTGAACGCGGTGGGGCCGCAGGTGGTGCTGTTCGGCGAGAAGGATGCGCAGCAGGTCTTCCTGGTCACCCGCATGGTGGCCGAGCTGAACATGCCCGTGCGGGTGGAGGTGGTGGAGACCGTGCGCGACAGCGACGAGCTGGCGCTCTCGAGCCGCAACCGCTTCCTCGACGCCCGGGAGCGCCGTGCCGCGGTGACCCTCCCGCACGTGCTCGAGGCCGCCGAGTCGGCCGCCGACCGGGGCATCGACGCGGTGCTCGCCGCGGCCCAGTCGGCGGCGATGGGCGAGCAGCTCGTCGATCTCGACTACCTGGCGGTCGTGCATCCCGACACCTTCCTCCCGGTCGACGACGACTACCGCGGCCGCGCCCGGGTCGTCATCGCCGCGAAGGTGGGCGACACCCGGCTCATCGACACCACCGCCATCTACCTGGGCTGAGCGAGCTCGGGCTGACGGCATCCGGGCCGAGAAGCGGCCCACCCGGCTAGGCTTGTCGGGACTTCTAGGAGAGACACCCCACCATGACCGACGCGCCCGCCGCCACCCTCACGCCCGCCGAGCCCACCGACGACGAGGTGTCGGAGCAGAAGGCCGTGCGGCTGGCCAAGCGCGAGCGGCTCAACGAGTCGGGCATGGAGGCCTATCCGGTGTCGGTGCCGGTCACCACCACCATCCCGGCCGTGCGCGCGAAGTGGGGTCACCTGCAGGCCGACGAGGTCTCCGGCGAGACCGTCGGCCTCGCCGGGCGGGTGGTGCACCTGCGCAACACCGGCAAGCTCTGCTTCGTGTCGCTGCAGTCGGGTGACGGCTCGCGCATCCAGGCCATGATCTCGCTGGCGAACGTGGGCGAGCAGTCGCTGGCCGACTTCAAGGAGTACGTCGACCTCGGCGACCACCTCTTCGTGTCGGGCGAGGTCATCTCCTCGCGCCGCGGCGAGCTCTCGGTGATGGCCACGGGCTGGAAGATCGCCTCGAAGGCCGTGCTGCCGCTGCCCAACCTGCACAGCGAGCTCTCGGAGGAGACCCGTATGCGCAGCCGCTACCTCGACCTCATCGTGCGCGAGCAGGCCCGCCAGGTGGTGCGCACGCGCGCGCTCACCATGGCCTCGCTGCGTTCCACCTTCGCCGGCCGCGACTTCCTCGAGGTCGAGACGCCGATGCTGCAGACCATCCACGGCGGTGCCGCGGCCCGCCCCTTCGTCACCCACTCCAACGCCTTCGACACCGAGCTCTACCTCCGCATCGCGCCCGAGCTCTTCCTCAAGCGTGCGGTGGTCGGCGGCATCGACCGGGTGTTCGAGATCAACCGCAACTTCCGCAACGAGGGTGCCGACTCCACCCACTCCCCGGAGTTCGCGATGCTCGAGGCCTACGAGTCGTACGGCGACTACACCTCGATCGCCGAGCTCACCCAGACGCTGGTGCAGAACGCGGCGCTCGCCGTGGCGGGCTCGCACGTGGTGACCTGGGCCGACGGCACCGAGTACGACCTCGGCGGCGAGTGGGACCGCATCAGCATGTACGAGTCGCTCTCCGCCGCGGCGGGCCTGTCGATCACCCCCGAGACCCCGGTGGCCGAGCTGCAGGCCCTCGCCGACCGCGAGGGCGTCGAGGTGCACCTGCCCAACCACGGCAAGCTCGTCGAGGAGCTGTGGGAGCACTTCGTGAAGGGATCGCTCGTGCGGCCCACCTTCGTGCTCGACTTCCCCGTGGAGACGAGCCCGCTCACCCGGGCCCACCGCAGCATCCCGGGTGTCGTCGAGAAGTGGGACCTCTACGTGCGCGGCTTCGAGCTGGCCACCGGCTACTCCGAGCTGGTCGACCCCGTCATCCAGCGCGAGCGCTTCGTCGAGCAGGCGAAGCAGGCGGCCGCGGGCGACGACGAGGCGATGCGGCTCGACGAGGAGTTCCTGCGGGCGCTCGAGTTCGGCATGCCGCCCTCGGGCGGGATGGGGATGGGCATCGACCGCCTGCTGATGGCGCTCACGGGTCTCGGCATCCGCGAGACGATCCTGTTCCCCCTGGTGAAGTGACGGGATGGTGAACTGATGAGTCTCTTCGGTGGCGGTCGCAAAGACGACCCGTTCGAGCCCGGCAAGACCGAGCGCGAGAACCAGCAGAAGAAAGCCGAGGAGCGCGGCGACGGCGACCCCTCCACCAAGCCGTCGACCGCGCGCGTGGTGATCTGGGTGGTGGTGGGAGCCATCGGGCTCTACCTGCTCGGTTCGGGGATCTGGGGCATCATCACCCACTAGTGGCGGCGGGTGCCGTTGCATCCGGGTACGGTCGTGCGCATGACCGCCGCTCGAGCGGGCCGCCGCGTGCCCGTGTTCGCTCATGACATCCCGCGGAGCCTGGTCGCGATGGTGCCCGCCGTGGTGGTGGGCTTCGGGCTCCAGCTGGTGGCCCTGGGGCTCTTCGACGTGGGGGTGAGCGAGCTCAGCGCGGCCGGGGTGCTGCTGTTCTGGGGCGCTTACTGCGTGAGCGTCATCGTGATCACCCTCGTCGTGTTCGGTCGCGTGGGCTCGACCGAACTGGCCAGGCGATTGCGGCGCACGGCTCCTCCCGCGAAGCGGTGGCAGCGGGTGCTCGCGGCGTCGTTCGGTGCGGGCGCGATCTCGTGGGCGGTCACGGGATCGAGCTTCGCGATCCTGGCCGTGATCTACCTCGCCCTCAACCCCCAGGTCTCCTCCTCGCCCCTGGTCACCTGGAGCGCGGTCGCGGCGGTCGCCGGCTCCTGGGCGGTCACCATGGTGTCGTTCGCCGTGCACATCGCGCGGCACGACGAGTTGCACGGGGGAGCGGAGTTCCCGGGCGAGACCCGGCCGCTGTTCGGCGACTACCTCTACTTGGCCGCCCAGATCGGCACGACCTTCGGTGGTTCCGATGTCGATCTCACCTCGCGGCCGATGCGCAGGGTCGTGATGAGCTACAGCATCATCGCCTTCACGTTCAACACCGTCATCGTGGCGCTGCTCGTGAGCGTGCTGATCGCCCGCGTCGGATGACGTATCGTGGAGGGTGATGGACGACTTCTGGCCCGCGGTGTACGCACTGGCCCCGACCGTGCTGGTGGGGCTGGTGTTCTGGTTCATCATGCGCGCCCTCATCCGGGCCGACCGCACCGAGCGCCGCGCCCACGCGAAGATCGAGCGCGAGGAGCGGGCCCGACTCGGCCTGCCGCCCGCGAAGGGCACCGCCGAGTAACCGATACGGTATCCCTGAGGGTTCCACGGGGAATCCGGGGGGAGGCACCGTGTCGAGCGTGGACATCGCGGCATTCGTGGCGCTCATCCTGGTGCTCGTCGATCTCGCCATCCGCATCACCGCCGTGATCGTCGTGCCGCGCAACCGCCGCCCCTCCACCGGCATCGCGTGGCTCATGGCCATCTTCGTGCTGCCCTACGTGGGCTTTCTGCTCTTCCTGCTCATCGGCAGCTACAAGCTCCCCAAGTCGCGGCGCGACAAGCAGCACGCCATCAACGAGTTCATCATCGAGACCACCGAGGGCATCGACCAGGTCAGCGACGATCACCCGTGGCCGCCGTGGTTCAAGAACGTGGTGGAGCTCAACCGCACGCTCGGCGCCATGCCGCTTGTCGGCGGCAATAGTGCCAGCCTGGTGGGCGACTACGACGCGAGCATCCGGATGATGACGGCCGAGATCGAGAACGCGCACCGCTACGTGCACGCCGAGTTCTACATCCTGTCGTACGACACGACCACCGCCCCCTTCTTCGACGCCCTCGGAGCCGCCGTGAAGCGCGGGGTGACGGTGCGGGTGCTGCTCGACCACATCGCCTCGGTGCGGGCCCCCGGCTTCAAGAAGACGGTGAAGCTGCTTACGAAGATGGGCGTGAAGTGGCATTTCATGCTGCCCGTGCAGCCCCTCAAGGGCAAGTGGCAGCGGCCCGACCTGCGCAACCACCGCAAGATCCTCGTGGTCGACGGCGAGGTCGCCTTCATGGGGTCGCAGAACGTGGTCGACCGCAGCTACAACAAGAAGGGCAACATCCGCCGCGGGCTCAAGTGGCAAGACCTCATGACGCGGCTCGAGGGCCCGATCGTGGCCGGCATCAACGCGATCTTCATCACCGACTGGTACAGCGAGTCGAACGAGCTGCTGCTGCGCGAGACCAGGCCCATCACCGACGACATCATCGACGACGAGCCGGATGCGCTCGACATGCAGGTGGTGCCCTCCGGCCCCGGGTTCGAGGGTGAGAACAACCTCCGGCTGTTCCTGGCGCTGCTCTACAGCGCCCAGGAGCGCATCATCATCACGAGCCCCTACTTCGTGCCCGACGACGCGATGATGTACGCCATCACCACCGCCACGCAGCGAGGGGTGGAGGTGCAGCTGTTCGTGTCGGAGATCGGCGACCAGGCGCTGGTGTACCACGCGCAGCGCTCCTACTACGAGGTGCTGCTGCAGGCCGGCGTGCGCATCTACATGTACGAGGCGCCGTACATCCTGCACTCCAAGCACTTCACCATCGACGACGAGGTGGCGGTGATCGGGTCGAGCAACATGGACATGCGTTCGTTCAGCCTCAACATGGAGGTGTCGCTCATGGTGCGCGGGCGCTCGTTCGTGCGGGAGATGCGGGCCATCGAAGACGGCTACCGCGCGGTGAGCCGCGAGCTCACGCTCGACGAGTGGCACAAGCAGCCGCTGCGGTCGACGATCCTCGACAACCTGGCGCGGCTTACCTCGGCCATCCAGTAGCCGCCGCGCCGGGGGTTCGGGCCGTGTTTCGGGTCGCCTGAAAGCTGGGGGTTCGGCAGCCCGAAATGCTGTCAATCGGGGCTTTTCGGCGGTCGGGCGACCGAGCGGTCGGCAGACTGTTCTCTCGTGGCTGTCTGGTCTGTCTTCGTGCTCGCGCTCGGCGTCTCCGCCGACGCCTTCGCGGTGGCGCTCGGCAAGGGGCTGCAGATGCGCCGCTTCGACTGGCGTCGCGCGCTGGTCGTGGCCGTCACCTTCGGGGCCTTCCAGGCGGTGATGCCGCTCATCGGCTGGCTGCTCGGCACCCAGCTCTACGCCTTCATCGAACCGGTCGACCACTGGATCGCGTTCGGGCTGCTCGTGCTCATCGGCGGCAAGATGCTCTGGGACGCCTTCTCCCGCCAGGAGGAGAAGGAGATCGACGCGCGGCTCGACGTGCGGGAGCTGCTCGTGCTGGCGGTGGCGACGAGCATCGATGCGCTGGCCGTGGGCGTGTCGCTCGCGTTCGTCGAGGTGTCGATCGTGTTCGCGATCGCGACCATCGGGCTCACCACGCTGGTGCTGACCTTTGTCGGCATGCTAGTGGGGCACCGCGCCGGGCTGCGGTTCCGCGGGCCGGCCGAGGTCGTGGGCGGGTTGATCCTCCTCGGCATCGGCACGAAGATCCTGCTCGATCACCTCGGCGTGTTCGCCTGAGTGGCGTCAACGTGAGCGCGGCTGCAGCCTGACGCCGGGGAGCTCGGGTGCGGGGAGCGGGCGGCCCGTGTAGTGGTGGTCGGTCGCGCCGAAGCGGGGGCTCGCGGGTTCGCCCTCCCGCGCATCCGCCAGGCCAGGCTCGGCGCCCGACTCCTTCCGCCACTCCTCGCGGAAGGCCACGATCTCGTCGTGGTCGCGGCCCGCGAAGTTCCACCACATGAGCAGCTTCTCGCCGAACGGCGTGCCGCCGATCAGCACGAGCCGCACCGGCTCGACACCGGCGGTGACGCGGACGCTCGCGCGGCCGGTGTCGAGATAGGCGAGTTCCGTGCGCGCCACCGGGTCGCCGTCGAGCAGCACCCGGCCCGTGTCGACCAGCACGCCGTACTCGAAGTCGGGGTTCAGTGGGAGGTCGGCCACGCCGCCCGCGGGCAGCGCGAGCTCGGCGGCGACGAGGGGCGAGTAGGCACCGGCCGCGACCTCGGCGCCCGCGAACGAGCCGACGAAGACGGCCGCCGTCGCGTCGTCGACCGTGGTGCGCGCGGCGTCGTGGCTCTCGAAGTGCGGCGCGGTGTCGCGGGCAGCGTCGGGCAGGGCGACCCAGAGCTGCACGCCGTGCAGGATGCGGGTGGCTGCGGTCGAGACCTCGGAGTGCGAGATGCCGTGCCCGGCCGTCATGAGGTTGAGGGTGCCGGGGTGCACGAAGGCGTGGCTGCCCACGGAATCGCGGTGCTCGATCTCGCCGTCGAAGAGCCAGCTCACGGTCTGCAGGCCGGTGTGCGGGTGGGGTGGCACGTGCATCCCGCCGGTCTCGGAGACGTCGGCCGGGCCATAGTGGTCGATGAAGCACCAGGCGCCGATGGTGGTGCGCTCGCGGCTCGGCAGGGTGCGGTGCACGGTCATCGCGCGCGGGCCGCCGAGCGGCACCTCGCGGGCTTCGATGACGTGGATGCTCATGGGCGCATCCTATTCTGCAATAGGCTCAGGACCGGCGCGCGATTCGCGACGTCCCATCACACGCCTAGGGGGCTCCATCATGTCACTGTCCACCATCAGCGAGACCAGCTACTCGTACAGCTACCAGTTCGACCCGGTCTCCGGGCTCTTCGGCTTCATCGTCGCTGTGCTCGTCATCATCGGGCACTGGGGCACGTTCAAGAAGGCCGGCCTGCACGGCTGGGCCGCGATCATCCCGTTCTACAACATCTGGACCCTGTGCAAGGTGGCCGGCCGCCCGGGATGGTGGTTCATCTGGTACATCATCCCGATCGTCAACATCGTGATCGGCATCATCGTCGCCGTCGAGGTGGCCCGCAAGTTCGGCCGCGGCGGAGCGTTCGGCTTCTTCCTGCTGTTCTGGCCGCTGCCCTTCATCGGCTACCCGATCCTCGCCTTCGGCAGCTCGCAGTACCAGGGCGGCACCGCCCCCGAGGTGCGCGTCTGACGCTCCCTTCCTGACCGGCCGCTCGACCGCGGTCAGCGGTCTCAGCGCCTCACCCGAAGCGCCCGGCTACCCGACCTCCCGTCGGCCGGCCGGGCGCTTCGCTCGTCCCGGCCCCTCGCCGGGCCTGCCGTACCGCTGCCGCGCCGCCTCTCCCGACGTGCCCACGATCGCCCCGATCGTGCCCCAGGTCATGTTGCCGTTCCGCGCGGCGACGACTGCGGCGGCCAGCCGCATTTCGGCAGCAGCCCGCGCTGCCGCGGCCGCAACGAGCTCGTCGTGCGCGCGAATGTCGATCTCGTCGGCGGGATCGGGCTCGTACGCTTCGCAGCGAGCGGAGTAGTACTCATCCAGTGCGGCGATCTCTTCGAGTGATCGGGGCATCATGGCCTCCACAGAAACTTGCGGCGCGCACGCATCGCGTGAATCACGCGAGGTCCGTCGTCGTCCGTCACGATGCACACCTCGAGGAGGCTTCCGCTGCGCGAGGGACCGATGGACATGGTCAACCCATCGTCGAGGTCGATCCGGCGCAGGGGATGTCGTAGTGCGTGCATGAGGTCCTCTCTGGGGATACCGTGCTTGAAGGCGCTTCGCGAGATGCGGATCTCCACGGCACGCTAGCAAGTTAACTTGTGTTGAGCAATGGTCATGAGGGATCTCACCGCATCCGTCGGCCGGGTACCGCCCTGCGGCGCGATCGGTGGAGAGCTGCGTGAGCGTGGTGGCGTGTGCAGGAGGAGTCGGATCGGGTCACGCCCACGGCGAACAGGGGCTGTCCGCCCCCTCCGGGCTGGCTAGTCTCGACGTAACGGTCGCCATCCACCGGCCCTGGCGACCAGGGAGACAGACATGTTCGAGAGATTCACCGACCGCGCTCGCCGCGTCGTCGTCCTGGCCCAAGAAGAGGCCAAGATGCTCAACCACAACTACATCGGCACCGAGCACATCCTGCTCGGCCTGATCCACGAGGGTGAGGGCGTCGCCGCCAAGGCGCTCGAGTCTCTCAACATCTCGCTCGACGCCGTGCGTGAGCAGGTCCAGGACATCATCGGCCAAGGCCAGCAGCAGCCCACCGGGCACATCCCCTTCACGCCGCGCGCGAAGAAGGTGCTCGAGCTGAGTCTCCGTGAGGCGCTGCAGCTCGGCCACAACTACATCGGCACCGAGCACATCCTGCTCGGCCTCATCCGCGAGGGCGAGGGCGTGGCCGCCCAGGTGCTGGTGAAGCTCGGGGCCGACCTCAACCGGGTGCGACAGCAGGTCATCCAGCTGCTCTCCGGCTACCAGGGCAAGGAGCAGGTCGCGGTCGGCGGCAACGACGCGGCGCCCGACAAGGGCTCGCAGATCCTCGACCAGTTCGGCCGCAACCTCACCCAGGCCGCACGCGACAACAAGCTCGACCCCGTGATCGGCCGCGAGAAGGAGATCGAGCGGGTCATGCAGATCCTCTCGCGCCGCTCGAAGAACAACCCCGTGCTGATCGGCGAGCCCGGCGTCGGCAAGACCGCCGTCGTCGAGGGCTTGGCCCAGGCGATCGTGCGCGGCGACGTGCCCGAGACGTTGAAGGACAAGCAGCTCTACACGCTCGACCTCGGTTCGCTCATCGCCGGCAGCCGGTACCGCGGTGACTTCGAGGAGCGCCTGAAGAAGGTCACCAAGGAGATCCGCACCCGCGGCGACATCATCACCTTCATCGACGAGATCCACACCCTCGTGGGTGCGGGTGCCGCCGAGGGCGCGATCGACGCCGCGAGCATCCTCAAGCCGCTGCTCGCCCGCGGTGAGCTGCAGACCATCGGCGCCACCACGCTCGACGAGTACCGCAAGCACTTCGAGAAGGATGCGGCCCTCGAGCGCCGGTTCCAGCCCATCCAGGTGGCCGAGCCGAGCCTGCCGCACGCCATCAACATCCTGAAGGGCCTGCGCGACAAGTACGAGGCGTTCCACAAGGTGTCGATCACCGACGGCGCGATCGTGGCCGCGGCGAACCTCGCCGACCGCTACGTGCAAGACCGCTTCCTGCCCGACAAGGCGATCGACCTGATCGACGAGGCCGGTGCGCGCCTGCGCCTGAGCATCCTCTCGTCGCCGCCCGAGCTCCGCGAGTACGACGAGCGCATCGCCGCGGTGCGCGGCCAGAAGGAAGCCGCCATCGAAGACCAGGACTTCGAGAAGGCCGCGAGCCTGCGCGACGAGGAGAAGAACCTCCTCGGCGAGCGGCTGCGCCTGGAGAAGCAGTGGAAGTCGGGCGAGGTGCAGACCTCCGGCATCGTCGACGAGGGGCTCATCGCCGAGGTGCTGGCCCAGGCCACGGGCATCCCGGTGTTCAAGCTCACCGAGGAGGAGTCGGCGCGCCTGGTGTTCATGGAGAAGGCCCTGCACCAGCGGGTCATCGGCCAGAACGAGGCCATCGCGGCGCTGTCCCGCACCATCCGCCGCACGCGCGCGGGCCTGAAAGACCCGAAGCGCCCCTCGGGCTCGTTCATCTTCGCCGGCCCCACCGGCGTCGGCAAGACCGAGCTCGCCAAGGCGCTCGCCGAGTTCCTCTTCGACGACGAGAACGCGCTCATCTCGCTCGACATGAGCGAGTACGGCGAGAAGCACACCGTCTCGCGGCTGTTCGGTGCCCCTCCCGGGTTCGTCGGCTTCGAAGAGGGCGGCCAGCTCACCGAGAAGGTGCGCCGCAAGCCGTTCTCGGTGGTGCTGTTCGACGAGATCGAGAAGGCGCACCCCGACATCTTCAACTCGCTGCTCCAGGTGCTGGAGGAGGGGCGTCTGACGGATGGTCAGGGTCGCGTGGTCGACTTCAAGAACACGGTCATCATCATGACGACGAACCTCGGCACGAAGGACATCACGGGCAGCCCCATCGGCTTCCAGGTGTCGGGCAACGAGTCCACCTCCTACGACCGCATGAAGGCGAAGGTGTCGGAGGAGCTGAAGAAGAACTTCAAGCCCGAGTTCCTCAACCGCGTCGACGACACGATCGTGTTCCCGCAGCTGAACCAGCAGGAGCTGCTGCAGATCGTCGACCTGTTCATCAAGCGCCTGCGCGACCGCCTGCTCGACCGCGACATGACGATCGAGCTCACGCTCGCCGCCAAGGAGCGCCTCATCCAGGTGGGCTTCGACCCGGCGCTCGGCGCCCGGCCGTTGCGCCGCGCGATGCAGCACGAGGTGGAGGACCAGCTCTCCGAGCGCATCCTGCAGGGTGAGCTCAACGCCGGCGACCACATCCACGTGGACTTCGTCGACGGCAAGTTCACCTTCGAGCAGTCCTCGCGCGAGCCCGTCGCCATCGGCGCGGGCACCGACCCCGAGCAGGTCTCCGCCGCCGCGGCTGCGGCCGCCCTGGGCGATCTCGACTGACACCAGCAGCATCCGATTGAGGGGCCGGGCACCGCACAGGTGTCCGGCCCCTCTGCGTGCGCGGGGTGGGGTGCGCCCGGGCATTACGATTGTGCGATGAGTTCGAGCAAGACGACCGCCGTGACCGTGCGGCGGGCGCGCACCAGTGACGTCCCGTGGATCCAGAGCCTCGTGGAGCCCCTGGTGCAGCGACGAATCCTGCTCGGCAAGGACGCCGTGGTGTTCTACGAGGCGGTGCAGGAGTTCCGCATCGCCGAAGACTCCGAGGGCACGCCCATCGGCTGCGGCGCCCTGCACGTGTTCTGGGAGGACCTCGGCGAGGTGCGCACTCTCGCCGTGCACGACGACTGGCTCGGCCAGGGCGTGGGCCATGCCCTGCTGCAGGCGCTCGAGGCCGATGCGCTCGAGCTCGGCCTGAGCAGGTTGTTCTGCCTCACCTTCGAGGTGCCGTTCTTCGAGCGCAACGGCTACACCGCGTCGCCCCTCTCGCTGGTCGACCCCGAGGTCTATGCCGAGCTCGTGCGCTCGCCCGACGAGGGTGTCGCCGAGTTCCTCGACCTGGCGCGCGTCAAGCCCAACACCCTCGGCAACACGCGCATGCTGAAGCACCTGCGATGAGCTTCAACGAGCGCCTGCGCCGCCGCTTCTTCGGCGAGAAGACCACGGATGCGTCGGTGCTGCCCAAGGGCAATCAGATGGGGTTCTTCGGTCGCGTCGAGCGCCCCGGCGGCTTCGACGAGCCCCCGGCCGAGCCGGTCGAGCTCGAGGGGCCGCTGCCCTGGGAGCTCGCCGCCGACCCGGACGCCCCCGAGGACCCGAGAACGCGCTAGCCCCCGGGCCGGGCGTGCGGCTCAGCCCGCGGGCGCGGGCCCGTCGGTGGGCTCGGCGTCGCCGATGAGCTCGCGGATCTCCTCTTCGACCTGGTGGTCGAAGGAGTCCTGCTGCTCGTCTTCGTCGACCTCGGGGTGCTGACCGTTGTGCTCGAACGACTCGGGGGTCGGGGGATCGATGAAGGTGCTCATGGCTCGAGGGTACGCCCGAAACATCCCGAACACATCCGGCGGCTATCATCCACACGTGTCCCCGGTCTCCCCCTATCAGGTGTGCGTGGTGTTCCTCACACGCGTGGGAGACGACGGTGAGCCCGAGGTGCTGCTGGGGCGCAAGAAGACGGGCCTCGGCTCGGGCAACGTGGTCGGCCTCGGCGGCAAGATCGAGGCGGGGGAGACCGCGGTCGAAGCCGCCGTGCGGGAGGTGTTCGAGGAGTCGAGCCTCGTCGTGGAGGCGGCTGACCTCACCGAGATGGGTCTGGTGAAGTTCGCCTTCCCCTATCGCGAGAACTGGAGCCAGGACTCCACGGTCTTCGTGGGAACCCGCTGGCGGGGCGAACCGCAGGAGTCCGACGAGGTGAACCCCGCCTGGTACCGCATCGACGCTCTGCCGCTCGGCGACATGTGGGACGACGCGAAGTACTGGCTGCCGGCCGTGCTCGCCGGGGAGCGCGTGCTCGGCGACTTCACCTTCGGCGAGGACTGCGCGACGGTCTCGTGGCACGAACTGCACGATCCCGCGTACCACCCCGAGTTCGGCGTCGCGCACGACGCCGGCCACGACCCGCGGGTACACACGCCGGAAACATGACCGTGACATCGTCGTAATCGAGATATTAGATCCTAGATCTCAAGAGGGTCACTCGAGACGGACGGCGGTGCGAGATGGTCGAGCGAGACACACGCGACGCGCGGGGCGCCCGTGACGCGCGGGCTGCAGGCGGCGAGCAGCCGAGCGGCGAGCGGATGCTGCACCTCAACCTCTTCATGCGCCTCTACGGTCACCATCCCGCCGCCTGGCAGCGCGAGTCGGCCACCCGCGAGAGCGCCTTCGACCCCGACACCTTCGTGGGCTTCGCGCAGAGCTGCGAGCGCGGCCTGTTCGACGCCGTCTTCCTCGCCGACGCCCACCTCGCCACCTTCGGCGCCCTGCACAACAGCGCCGCCGCCCTGTTCGAGCCGCTCACCCTGCTCTCCTACATCGCCGCCAAGACCGAGCGCATCGGCCTCATCGGCACCCTCTCCGCCTCCTTCCACGACCCCTTCAACGCCGCGCGCTCGCTCGCCTCGCTCGACCTCATCAGCCGAGGCCGCGCCGGGGTGAACCTCGTCACCTCGCAGAGCGACGCCGAGGCGCCGCTGCACGGGATGCCCGCCCTTCTGCCCCCGGCCGGCCGCTACGCCCGCGCGCAGGAGTTCGCCGAGGTGATGCTCGAGCTCTGGCAGAGCTACCCACACACCGCGCTCGCCATGGACAAGGTGGGCGGCGACTTCATCGCGCCCGGGGAGTTCCGGCCGGTGAGCCACCACGGCGACAGCTTCGACGTGGACGGGGTGCTCAACATCCCCGCGAGCCCGCAGGGCCGCCCGGTGCTGGTGCAGGCGGGCGCCTCGCCGCAGGGCCGCGACCTCGCGGCGCGCTACGCCGAGGCCATCTACGGCATCGGCTCGACCCTCGCCGACGCCCGCGACTACTACGAGGACATCAAGCGCCGCACCCGCGCCCACGGCCGCGACGAGAGCGAGATCGTGGTGCTGCCCGGTGTCGTGACGGTGATCGGCGAGACGCTCGCCGAGGCGCAGGACAAGAAGCGCCACCTCGACTCGCTCAAGTCGCTCGACCGTCAGCTCGAGGTGCTCGGCGGCTACATCGGCATGGACTGCTCGGCTCTCGACCGGAACGACCCGATGCCCGAGCTGCCCCCGCTCGACGACTTCCCGGGCCCGAAGGGACGCTACGTGATGATGCAGACCCTCTCCACCGCCGACGACGGCGGCCGGGTGGCGGTGGGTACCATGCTCGAGCGCATCTCGGCCGGCGGCGGCCACTTCACGAGCGTCGGCACGCCGTCGATGATCGCCGACGAGCTGGCGACCTGGTTCCACGGCCGGGCGGCCGACGGCTTCAACGTGAACGCCAGCACCCTGCCCGAGGGCATCGACGAGTTCGTCGACCTCGTGGTGCCCGAGCTGCAGGAGCGCGGCATCTTCCGCACCGCCTACGAGGGCTCCACCCTGCGCGGCCACTTCGGCCAGCGCCGCCACTCTCCCGCCGCACCGACCGAGGCCGCCGCATGACCACACCCACCGCCGCCCCCACGGCCGCCGCCCCCGCGACCACCGCCGAGCTCCGCGCATCCGTCGGCCCCCTCTGGCAGGCCCTCCTCGAGCACCCCTTCCCCGCGGGCCTCGCCGACGCCTCCCTCCCGCTCGAGCGCTTCCGCTACTACGTCACCCAGAACCTGCTCTACCTGCCCGACTACGCGCGCATGCTCGCAGTGGGCGCCTCCCGGTCCCAGAACGGCGTCGTGCTGGAGGAGTACACCGACGCGCTCGTCAACATCGTGAAGGTCGAGATCCCGCAGAACGAGCGGATGCTCGCGGGCGTCGTGGAGCTCGCGGGCGCGGTTCCGGCCCGAGACGGCGTGCGCGCCCCCGCCACCGTGGCCTACACCTCGTGGCTGCTCTCGATCGCGGCGAACGGCGACGCGAACGACATCGCGGCCGCCCTGCTGCCCTGCGCGTGGAGCTACGGCGAGATCGCCCGCGGCCTCGTCGACGGCGCGGTCGCGCATCCGGTCTACAGCGGCTGGCTCGCCTTCTTCGCCAGCGGCGACTACGCCGCCGTCGTGACCACCCTCCGCGAGTCGTTCGACCGTGAGCTCGCCGGCATGCCGGAGGCCGCGCGCCGCCGCGCCGCCGAGATCTTCCTCACCGGGTGCCGCCTGGAGCGGCAGTTCTGGGATCAGGGCTTCTCCGGCGCCACCTGGTCAGACCTCAGCTAGAGAAAGAGCACCACCCATGACCCTGCAGATCGACGCCCACACCCACATCCTCTCGATGGGCACCGACGCGGCCTTCACCAAGCGCTACGGCCGCGAGGGCTCGCTCACCATCTACCGCGCCGAGGGCAAGCTCCCGAGCCACCGCTGCCCGGTCGACCACGAGTGGGAGGAGATCGAGGCCGCCGAGGGCAAGGACGGCTTCGGCGTGGTGGGCCCGCACGAGAGCGTCGCCGCGCATCCGGGTTTCGACAAGATCGTGGCGCTGGCCGTGAGCCCGCAGTACCTCGAGGGCCGCCTCATGGGCACGGTCGACGTGCTCGGTCAGACCGACGTGGCGGGCGAGCAGCACCCCGAGCGCTGCAACGAGTACATCGCCGGATGCGTGCGGGCCGAACCCGAGAAGATCATCGGCTTCGCCTCGGTGAACCCCGCCTACCGGGGTGTGAAGGCCGCCGTCGACGAGCTGGCCCGCGCCGTGCAGGAGGACGGGCTGAAGGGCGTGAAGCTCTACCCGATGTACCAGCACTGGTCGCCGGTCGACCGTGACCTCGCCTTTCCGGTGCTCGCCGCGGCGCGCGACCTCGGCATCCCGGTCATGATCCACCAGGCGGGATCCACCCGCATCGACGCGAAGATGGAGTACGGCCGCCCGGCGCTGCTCGACGACATCGGCCGCAACTTCCGCGACCTCAAGGTCATCATCGCGCACTGCGGCATCCCGTGGATCGACGAGGCGATGTTCATGCTCACCAAGCACCCGAACTTCTACACCGAGATCAGCTACCACATCGCCACCGTCACGCGGCGCGATCTCTTCCTCTACCTGCACCGTGCGGAGCCCTTCTTCGTGCCGCTGGAGAAGATCATGTTCGGCACCGACTTCCCCGGCTTCCTCTACGACCCGATCGCGCTGCGTGAGAAGCTGCTCACGGTGAACGAGGAGGCGGCCGCGCTAGGGCTCGACCCCCTCCCGCAGTCCAAGCTCGACGGGGTGATGGGCGGCAACTTCGCGAAGCTGATCGGGCTCGACCCCGAAGACGGCTTGACGAATGCGAAGGCCGCGGCATGAAGATCGTGATCGCGGGCGGCGGCAACGGCGGCCTGCTCGCCGCGCACCGGCTGGCCGACCTCGCCGAGGTGACGCTGATCGAGGCAGGTGCCGACCCCGGAGACCCGGTTCCGCACAACTTCTTGTACGAGCACCACTTCCCCGAGGCCGACTGGGACTACACCGACCTCGACTCGGGCAACCACCTCGTGCGCGGCAAGGTGCTCGGCGGCGGGTCGAGCGTGAACGCGGCCGCCGGCTCGCGCGGACAGCCGAGTGGCTTCGAAGCCTGGGGCGAGGGCTGGCAGTGGGACGACCTGCTGCCCGGCCTCCGCGCCATCGAGACCGACGAGCAGTTCGGCCACCGGCCCTACCACGGTGACTCGGGGCCCATCCGGGTCACCCGTCTGAGCCAGGGCCCGCTCGACGAGGCGTTCGCCGCGGCCTCCCGCGCGGCGGGGCACCCCGACTGCGCCGACCACAACGCGCCGGGCACCCAGGGCGTCGGCCCGTGGCCGACCAACCGCGTCGACGAGGGTCGCTGGGGCGCGCTCGCCGCCGTCGCCCCGCTCGTGCGCTCCCGCGTGACGCTCCGAGACCGTACCTTGGTGCGGCGTGTGCTCATGGAGGGCGACCGCGCCGTGGGCGTCGAGATCGAGGGTCCGGGCGGGGTGGAGACCCTCGCGGCCGACCTCGTCATCGTGGCCGGCGGCGCCTACAGCACCCCCGAGCTGCTCTGGCGCTCGGGCTTCGACCTCCCGGGCATCGGTCAGGGCCTGCAAGACCACCCCTGGCTCATGATGAACGTGCTGGCGCGCGACGAGGCCGACGTGTTCGCCCGCCCGGTGAGCGGCTCGCTGCTGCGCGCCGGCGTCGCCGACGACCCCGCCGACGAGTTCCAGGTGTTCCCCTTCTCCACCTGGCTCTACGACCGCACCGCGCCGCGGGCGAGCTACAGCGTCTCGGTGGCGCTCATGCAGCCGGATGCGCGGGGCAGCATCACCCGCGGCGACGACGACCGCGGCCGCATCCGGCTCGGCCACCTCTCCACCGACAGCGACGCCGAGCGCATGGCCGTGGCGGTGCGGAAGACCGCCGAGGTGATCGACGCGATGGCCGACGAGGGCATCGTGACGGTGCCCGCCGACGCCTGGTGGAAGACCTCCGACCTGGTGCCACGCCTGCGCGAGCGGGTCGAGACCTACAACCACCCCGTAGCGTCGTGCGGCATCGACCGCGTGGTCGACCGGAGGCTGAACGTGCTCGGCACCCGAGGGCTCAAGATCATCGACGCGTCGGTGTTCCCGCGCATCCACGACGCGGGCCCCAACCTCGTGACGATGGCGGTGGGCTGGCTCGGCGGCGGCATCGTGATCGACGACGAGCGTCTCTGACCGGTCGTGTTTCGAGCGTGTTACCGCGTGTGAACACTGATCGAATCGGCTTGAAAGGGCCTTGCGCGGGCCTTAGCCTCTAAATAAGATCTTAGATCTGAAACCCGAACCACTCGGTCTCCACCGCCATCCACCACCCGAAAGGCCGCGCGATGTCCCGCATCATCATCCGCCACGGCATGGTCCTCACTCTCGACGAGGCCGGGACCTACCTCGAGGAGGGCGCGCTCGTCATCGACGGCGACCGGATCGCCTGGATCGGCCCCGACGCCGAGGCCCCGGCGGCCGGCGAGGGGGACGAAGTGATCGACGCGACCGACAAGATCGTGATGCCCGGCCTCGTCGACCTGCACTTCCACACCGCGCTCGGCAAAGGCTACAACGACCACCTCCCGCTCTGGGAGTACCTCGACGAATGCTGGTACCCGCTCATCCGGGCCCTCGACTACGACGCCGCCTACTGGGCGGCGATGGCGAGCTACACCGAGTCGATCAAGTCGGGCTGCACCACGGTCAACGACATGTACCGCAAGCTCGACGCGCTCGCCGACGCCGCCGAGGTCGTGGGCATCCGCGCGGTGCTCTCCAACGACATCGCGCTCGACGAGTACAACCTCGACACGCTGCAGGACAACGTCGACGCCTTCCACCGCAGCCACGGCGCGAACAACGGACTCATCCAGGTGCGCTTCGGCATCGAGTGGCTGCCGCTGGCCTCGCCCGAGCTGCTGCGCGACACCCGGGCGCTCGCCGACGAGCTCGGCATCGGCATCCACATCCACCTCAACGAGTCGATGTCGGAGGTGGAGAACAGCCTGGAGCGCTTCGGCAAGCGGCCCACCGAGCTCGCTTACGAGACCGGCTTCCTCGGCCCCGACGTGGTCGCCGCGCACTGCGTGCACCTCAACGACGACGAGATCCGCATGATGGCCGAGACCGGCACCCACATCTCGCACAACCCCTCGTCGAACGCCAAGCTCGGCAACGGCATCGCCCGGGTGCCCGAGATGCTCGCCGCCGGAATCAACGTGGGCCTCGGGCACGACGCCGTGGAGTGCAACAACTCCGCCGACATGTTCGAGGTCATGAAGTACTCCTCGCTGGTGCACCGCGCCCAGCGGCAGGACGCCTCGCTCATGCCGGCGGCGAACGTGCTGCGCATGGCCACGAACAACGGCGCCCGCGCTCTGGGCCACGACACCGGCCGGCTGGAGGCGGGGGCGAAGGCCGACGTCATCCTGGTGGAGACGAACTCGGTCGAGTTCACCCCGATGCTGCGCGACACCCCGGTGCACATGACCAGCCACCTCGTCTTCGCGGCCAACGGCGGCATGGTCGACACCACCATCGTCGACGGCAAGGTGCTCATGCGCGGCCGCGAGCTCACCACCGTCGACGAGTCGGAGATCGTGCGGAAGGCCAACGAGGCCTTCCGCCGCACCGTCGCCCGCATGGAGGTCGTCACCCGCCCGGCGTGACGCATCCGCATCACCCTCCCCGCATCCCGAACCCGTTCCGAATCCCGATCCCCTTCCCACCGCACGGCCCCCTGCACCGCCCGACCACGAAAGAGGACCCAGCAATGATGAAGACGCGACACCTCGCGACCGGAGTGGCGCTCGTCGCCACCGCCGGCCTGCTCGCCGCCTGCTCCAGCGGCGGCTCCGCCACCGAGTCGACGGCCTCGGCCGACGGCGAGCTCACCCACGTGACCTTCGCCCTCGACTGGACGCCCAACACCAACCACACCGGCCTCTACGTCGCCCTCGAGAAGGGCTACTTCGAGGAGGCCGGGCTGGACGTGGAGATCCTGCCCTACAACGGCTCCTACCCCGAGACGCTGATCGACGCGGGCGCCGCCGACTTCGGCATCGGCTTCCAAGACGTCACCACCTTCTCGATGGCCGCCGGCGCCGACGTGCAGGCGATCATGGCCCCCATCCAGACCTGGGTCACCGCCATCGGCATGCGCGCCGACGACGACAGCATCCAGTCGCCGAAAGACCTCGACGGCCTCACCTACGCCGGCTTCGGCAGCCCCTCCGAGGTGCCGACGCTCCAGGCGGTCATCAAGGCCGACGGCGGCACCGGCGAGTTCGAGAACGTCACCCTCGGCACGAGCGCCTACGAGGCGCTCTACTCCGGAGACGTCGACTTCACCATCCCGTTCGAGACCTGGGAGGGCATCGAGGCGGAGCTCAACGGCACCCCGATGAAGTACTTCCAGTTCACCGACTACGGCTTCCCCGACAACTACGGCCTGCTCGTGCTCGGCAACAAGACCTGGATGGGCGAGAACCCCGAGACCACCAAGGCCTTCACCCAGGCGCTCGCCAAGGGCTACGAGGACGCCATCGCCGACCCCGACGGCTCGGCCGCCATCCTCATGGAGGCCAACCCCGACGTGCTCACCGAGGAGGAGCTCGTGACCAAGAGCCAGGAGCTGCTCTCGAGCGACTTCATGCTCGACGAGAACGGCGAGTTCGGCCTCATGACCGACGAGCAGTGGGCCGGCCTCGGCGAGTTCTACCTCGAGTCGGGCCTGCTCGCCGACGTCGACGGCAACACCCTCACCGAGGCGCCGGACTGGTCGTCGTTCTACACCAACGAGTACCTCACCGACTGATCACCATGACAGACAGCCCAGCCCCCACGCTCTCTGCCGGCCTCTCCGCGACCATCGCGGAGGGCGTGGCGGGCTGGGCCGATCTGCCGATCCTCGCCGGCATCCGCTCCGGCACGCTCGACACCGCGGTGTTCCGCCACTACCTCGAGCAGGACTACCTCTACCTCAAAGCCTACGCCCGGCACTACAGCCGGCTGGCCGCGAACTCCACCGACGACGAGACCCTGGAGTACTTCGTCGCCCTCGCCCACGGCGTGGTGACGGTGGAGCTCGACCACCACAAACGGGCCGCCGAGCCCTTCGGCTGCGACTTCGCGTCGGTGCGGCCCTCCCGCGAGACCCTCGACTACCTCGCGTTCTACGACTCCTTCCACGCCGACGCGGCCGGGATGCTCGTGGCGATGCTGCCGTGCATCCAGGGCTACGGGCTCGCCCTCGACTCGCTGCGGGAGGCCGCATCCGGCCCCTACCGCGACTGGATCGACATCTACACCGGCGCCGACTACGCCGCCCTGGTCGACCGCCACCTCGCCATGATCGACACCGCGCCGCTCACCGTGGAGCGCGCGCACTCGATCGTGGGCGACGCCCTCGAACTCGAACGACGATTCTGGAACCAACACCCCGAGACCGTGGAGGCATCGACGTGAAGACCAAGCGCATGACGCGAGGCGGATTCTGGGGGACGGTGATCCCCCCGGTCGCGATCGTGCTGGTGCTGCTCGTGGGCTGGGAGCTCGCGGTGACCCTCACCGGCATGCGGCCGCAGGTGCTGCCGGCGCCCTCGCGGGTGTTCGTGGAGGGCTTCGAGCGCGCGGACATCATCTGGGGCCACACGCTGGCCACCCTGCAGGTGACGCTCATCGGTTTCGCCTTCTCGCTGATCGTGGCGTGGGCGATCGCCATCGCGATCGACTTCTCCGGGGTGCTGCGCCGCGGCCTCATGCCGCTGCTGGTGGCCTCGCAGACCATCCCGATCATCGCCATCGCCCCGCTCATGATCATCTGGTTCGGCTTCGGGCTGCTGCCGAAGATCCTGGTGGTGGCCCTCGTCACCTTCTTCCCGATCGTGGTGGGGCTCATCGAGGGCTTCAACAAGGCCGACCGCGAGACCAGCAACCTGCTGCGCAGCATGGGGGCGGGGCGCTGGAAGGAGTTCGTCTACGTACGGCTCCCTTCGGCCATGCCCTCGTTCTTCACCGCACTCCGCATCTCCATCACCTACGCGGTGGTCGGCGCCATCTTCGCGGAGTACGTGGGCGCCCAGCAGGGCCTCGGCATCTTCATGAGCACCCAGAAGAACGCCTTCCGCACCGACCTGGTGCTCGCGGCCGTCGCGGTGACGGCGGTGCTGAGCATCAGCCTCTACCTTCTGACCTTCCTCATCGAGCGAGTGGTCATCCCCTGGAGCTTCAAAGAGAGGAAGGCGCGCGGTGCACGCTGAGATGACTCCCAAGATCGAGCTGGTCGGCCTCGACAAGCAGTTCGCCCTCGGCGGCGGCGAGACGCGCGAGGTCGTGCGCGACGTGTCGTTCTCGGTGAAGCCGGGCGAGTTCGTCTCGGTCATCGGGCCCTCCGGATGCGGCAAGAGCACGATGTTCAACATCATCGCCGGGCTCGAACTCCCCACCGAGGGCGAGGTGAAGGTCGACGGCGCCGTGGTGAACGGGCAGCGCGAGCACTTCGCCTACATGCCGCAGAAGGACCTGCTCTTCCCGTGGCGCACCATCGCCGAGAACGGGGCCCTGGGCCTCGAGGTGCAGGGCGTGCCCAAGAAGAAGGCGGTCGAGCGCGCGAAGTCGTTCTTCTCCACCTTCGGGCTCGCGGGCTACGAGAACGCCCACCCGTACGAGCTCTCGGGCGGGATGCGCCAGCGCGCCGCCCTGCTGCGCACGGTCGTGCAGGGCCGCGAGATCCTGCTGCTCGACGAGCCGTTCGGCGCGCTCGACTCGCTCACCAGGATCGAGATGCAGAACTGGCTGCAGGGCGTGTGGTCGGAGTACTCGTGGACGGCGGTGCTCATCACCCACGACATCCGCGAGGCCGTGTACCTCTCGGACCGCGTGATCGTGCTCACCGCGCGTCCCGCATCCGTGCGTCTCGAGCTCGAGATCGACCTCCCCCGGCCGCGCGAGCTGGGGATCGTGACCTCGCCGGAGTTCGCGGCGTACGAGGAGCAGCTCATCGAGGTGCTGCACGAGGAGTCGCGCAAGGCATTCGCCCAGCAGAACGGAGCAGAGAAGCGATGAAGGACATCGAGTACGGCATCTTCATGCCGGTGGGCAGCGGCGGCTGGATCCCGTCGGCGAACATCCCCGAGCTCGACGGCAGCTACGAGTACAACCTCGAGGTGGCGCGGCTGTCGGAGCGCTTCGGCTTCGACTTCACGCTCTCGCAGGCGGTGTGGCGCGGCTACGGCGGCCCCTCGAAGCACTTCGACGTGAACCTCGAGTCGCTCGTCACGGGCGCGGGCCTCGCCCAGGCCACGCAGGACATCGGGGTGTGGTCGACGGTGAACACCGCGATGATGCACCCGGCGATCGTGGCGAAGATGGTGGCCACGCAGAGCCAGATCTCCAACGGGCGCACCGGCCTCAACATCGTGGCCGGCGGCAACCGGGTCTCCGAGACGCAGATGGGCCTCGGCCGCGACCTCGACAGCTCGGTCAAGTACCGCCGCGCCACCGAGTGGGTCGAGGTGGTGAAGGCGCTGTGGACCGAGAAGACGGTCGACTACGACGGCGAGTTCTTCCAGCTCGAGGACTGCCAGTCCGACCCGAAGCCGGTCGGCGGCATCCCCCAGATGATCTGCGCGGCCACCAGCGACACCGGCATGGCCTTCGTGGCCAAGCACCTCGACGGCGTGCTGTTCGAGGGCACCTCGCGCGACTCGGTGGTGAGCACCGCGCTGCGCGCGCGCCGCATCTCGCAGGAGAACGGCGACAACCTCAAGACCTACTGCGTGTTCATGATCATCCCGGGCGAGACCGACGCCGACGCCCAGAAGCGCATCGACTACTACAACGAGGGCCGCGACCTCATCGCGCTCGGCAACATGGCGCGCGAGTGGGGCGCCGTGTCGCACGACGCCACCGCCCTGAACCCCGACAACGAGGGGTGGGCGGATGCGACGGCCATCTCCACGGGCACCGTGGCGGGCTCGCCCGAGACCATCGCCGAGCAGCTGGCCGACATGATCGACACCGGAGACATCGACGGGGCGGTGTTCATCATGCCCGACTTCGTCGACGACCTCACGGTGCTCGGCGAGCAGATCGTGCCGCTGCTGGTGAAGGACGGCTTCGGCCGCGTCGCCGCGGCCTGAGACGCGTCCCGCCGCGGCGACGCCGTCGCGGCGGGACCGGAGTCAGAAGGCGAGCAGGTTCTCGCGCAGGGTGGTGCCCGTGTACTCGGTGCGCACCCGGCCGCGGCGCTGCAGGGCCGGCACCAGCGCATCCGTGATGGTGGTGACGAACCATCGGCTGGGCTGGAAGCCGGGCGCCTCGATGAGGTAGCCGTCGCCTCCCACCTCGTCCATCACCGCACACATCTCCTCGGCCACGGTCTCGGCCGAGCCGATGAGGTCGACGCTGTCGCTCGAGAAGCCCATCTCCACGATGCACTCGCGCAGGGTCTTGCCGCTGCCCCACTGGGCGAGGCGCTCCAGGATGCCCTGGCTGCCCTCGGTGTGGATGCGCGGGAGGGGCTGGTCGAGGTCGTAGACCGAGAGGTCGTGGCCCGTCCAGCCCGACATGCGCGCCAGGATGTCGAGCTGCGAGCGCTTGGTGGCCAGGATGTCGCGGTAGAGCGCCTCGGCCTCCGAGTCGGTGCGGCCCACGATCGGGGTGACCAGGTACATCACCTTGCAGCTGTCGGGGTGGCGGCCCGCGAGCTCGAGCCGGCGGCGCATGTCGTCGCGGAAGGCCCTCATGGCCTCGGGTCCGCGCTCGGTGGCCACGATGCACTCCGCGTGCGCGGCGGCGAAGTCGCGCCCGGCCTCGGAGGAGCCGGCCTGGATGAGCACCGGCCGGCCCTGGGGCGAGCGCACGGTGTTGAGCGGGCCGCGGGAGGCGAAGTGCTCGCCGCGGTAGTTGATCTCGTGCACCTGCGCAGGGTCGGCGTAGACGCCGGTGGCGTGGTCGCGCACGACGGCGGTGGGTGACCAGGAGTCCCAGAGCCCTTTCGCGATCGTGACGGTCTCGTGCGCGATGGCGTAGCGCTCGTCGTGGCCGGGGTAGCTCTCCACCCCGAAGTTCTCGGCGATGCCCGCGCCGGCGGTGGTGACGAGGTTCCAGCCGAAGCGCCCGCCCGTCATGGAGTCGATGGTGGAGGCCAGGCGGGCTACGGAGTAGGGGCGGTTCCAGGTGGTCGACATGGTGGCCGCGACGCCGAGGTGCCTGGTGTGCGAGCCGATGACGGCGGTGAGCGGCACGGGGTCGTGCTTGGGGGCCACGAAGGCGTTCTCGAGGTAGACGTCACGCGAGCCGCCGAAGCTGTCGGGCACCGCGATGGCGTCTTCGAACAGGATGAAGTCGAACTTCGCGCGCTCCAGGTCGCGGGCGATGTCGACGTAGAAGTCGCCCGTCCAGAAGTCGCCGCCGCCCGAGGCGAGTGGGCCGTTCCACTCGTCGGGGGCGAACGCGGTGAAGAAGCCGAGGTGGAACGGTGAAGCCGAGGCCGCCATGGCGCGCTCCCTAGTTTCGGATACCTGATCTGATATCTCAAACGCTAGGGCACGCGTGTTTCGCCCGCGTTTCGGTGCGGGAAACGCCCGTCAGCAGCTCGGCGGCTTCACATCGCCCTTGGGCGCGACGCCCTGGATCTCGCCCCACGCGTATCCGCTCACCGCCTCGCCGTCGATGGTCCCCGAGTAGTCGAAGAGTCCCTCGTAGGCCGAGCGGTGGAGCACGTCGAGCTCCTGATTCTGCGCCGTGGCGGTGAAGACGAGGTCGGCGGCGGGGCGGGTGGCCGAGGCCTCGAGCTGCACGTGGTACTGGAGGTCGTAGACGTAGCAGCTGGTCGGGGAGGTCCACGACTTCGACTTGTCGGGGGTGACCGTGATGGCACCCTGGGGCCAGTTGTCGGTGGGTGCGAGCGTGCCGTTCGCCGACTGGGTGGAGCCCGCGCCGCCGCGCATCGCGTAGTAGAGGCGGCCCACCTCGGGCTGCTCGGTCACGGCGATGAGCATGCCCTGGAGGGTGTCGGGCAGCATCACCGAGAACTCCGTCCAGCTGTAGCCGTTCTTCAGCAGGTAGACGGCGGAGTCGTTGTAGGTCTCGGTGAGGTTGTCGAAGAACAGCAGGCCGTCGGATCCATGCGCCAGGGTCTCCGTGCCGCGCTGCATCGACCACTCCTCGACCTGCACGAGCGGCATGGAGTAGTACTGCGAACCCTGCCCGGTCATCGGATCGCCGGTGGCGGCGAGGTAGGCGCCGATGTCACCGCCGAACGCGTCGGTGATCGGGCCGCGCTGGTCGGTGGTCGCGATGCTGCCGTCCGGCGTCTCGAGCGGTGAGCCGTCGAACATCCAGAGCGGGAAGAAGCCGTTCGGCCCGTAGCCCCACTGGATCATGCCCGTGGTGTCCTTCGCGCGCACGAACAAGGTGGTGGGCACGGCGTCGCTCGCGCCCGAGGCCGTGGTGGGTACGGAGACCTCGAGCTCGTACACGGCCCCCACGGCGCCGATGCTGCCCGAGACGACGCGCATCGTGATGTTCTGGGTGGGCTGACCGGTCACCTCGTGCTGCACGTCGATGCTCCACGGCTGGTAGTCGATCGACACCGGCACGCCGAGATCGGCGAGGCCGTCGATGCCGCCGATGATCGGGCCGTCGCCCTGCTCGAGCCGGTTGAAGATGAGCCCGGCCTCCTCCATGGTGAGCAGGGGCAGCTCGAGGCCGGGGATGAGCGTGTTGCCCTGGGACATGAGGGCGACGGAGTTCACGTCGCCGGCGTCGTCGACCAGGCGCCCGAAGAATTCGTACGACTGGGAGTCGTACTGGGGCAGCCCGGTCGAGAGGAAGGCGCGGAAGCCGGTGCAGTCCTCACCCTGCGGGAGGGCGGCGGTGGAGTACTCGGCGATGGCGCCGAAGGCCTCCGCCGGGATGCCCGGGTCGGTGTCGCTGGTGGGGCACGCGGCGGGCACGGCGGGCTGGGGCGGCTCGGGCGTGGGGGCCGGGGTCGGCGTGGGCGTCGGCTCGGGGGCCGGAGCGGGCGTCGGGGTGACGGAGCCGGACCCGCCGGAGGCGCCCCCTCCCGAGCCGCCCGACGCGGAGCCTCCCGACGCCGAGCCACCACCCGAGCCTGTGCCCGATCCGCCGCCGGCGTCGGCGTCGGGTGACGAGGGGGCGGCGGATGCGGTGGGAGAGGGGGTCGCCGTCGCTCGCGGTGTGGCGGTGGCCGAGGGCCGCGGGGTCGCCGTCGGGCCCGCCGCCTCGGTCTGCGTGGCGGTCGGTGACGGCTCGAGCACGCACGCGGCCAGAGCGATCGAGACGAAGACACCGAGGGCGGACAGGGACCAGAGGCGTCTCGAGTTCACGCTAGAAGTCTTCCACAGGCCTCACCCCCGCTCTTGCGCGATGAGGTTTGCTCGGGTGAGGATGGCTCAATGAGCTTCGTCGTCGACCACACCATCCGCCACGCTCTGGTCGCCGCGGGCGGCTACCGTCCACGAGGGTGGCTGCCTGTGGTGCGATTCACGGTGGGCGGACCGGTGCCGGCGGGCGCGCTGGTGGTGGTCACGGTGCGGCGGCCCGACGGTGAGCTGTGGTTCGAGGTGCGCACCCCGGTTCCTGAGACCGGGGAGGCCGGGCTGGTGGAGTGCGAGGTGCGTCCGCCCGCCGTGACGGCCGAGGGGGCGGCGGTCGAGGAGTGGACCATCGCAGGGGTGGCCGACTACACGGTGCGCGTGGTCTCGGCCCTGGAGGGGGCCGACGAACTTCTGCTGGAGGGGGCGGTGGAGGTGGAGTCCTCCGGCGAGGAGGGCCGATTCGCCCCGGCCGCGAGAACGGGCCGGGCGGCGCTGGCGCTCGATGCGCTCGACGAGCCCGACGCGCCCCGGCTCACGGTGCTGCTGGAGCTCCGGGCCGAGGGCGACCCCTTCGAATACGAGGCCCATCTCTTCTGCGAGGGTGAGCGCGTGCCGGGGCCGGCCACGGCGGTGGCGCGCTCGGTGGATACCGACACGGTCGGCGAGGTGATCTCTTACGAGCTCCTGTTCGCCTTCGATGCCGTGCGGGGGTGGAACAAGCTCGCGGCCACGGGTTGGGGTGGGGACTGGTTCCTGCTCGACCGGCGGGACGGGTCGTACGAGGTGCGGGTGCTGTGCCGGTCCGAGGTCGCGGCCGTCGTCGCGTTCTCGATCGAGAACGGTCGGCTCGTGGCGCCCGGTGGGGTCGAGCCCGATCGGTGGCTCGGCCACATTCTGGTGCTGGGCGAACCGGGCACCGCGCCGGCAGACATGGAGGCCCTGTACAGAGATCGCCGAGGGCGCGAGGAGGCGACGGCCTCCGGCTCGTCGCCGATCGATGCGGAGGCGCTCCAGGCCTACACCGATCGGGCCGAGCGCCTGCTGGCCACGTGGGAGTCCGACTTCGGTGGTCCACCTGCAGGCGGCGGCGCCCACGCCCTCGACAGCGGCCTTCGGCTCGCGGCGGAGGCGCTGGAGCGGGAGCGGGAGGGCTATCTCGACCGCCGGGCAGCACTCGCGCGCGCGGCCGACTCCACTCCGGTGCAGCTGCTCGGTGTGGGCGTCGAGCTCGGTGTCGTGCACGCACGGGTGGAACGCCTGTTCGCCGGTGCGGCGGCCGTGCTGCACGGGGCCGAACGGACGCAGAACGAGGCGCTCGCCGCCTACCGGGCAGTGCTCGGCGCCGACAAGCTCGCAATCTTCGACGAGCATCCGGCCGACGCCTTCCAATACCTCACCACCGACGGCGTGCTGCTGGAGACCCCCGAGCAGCTCGCGGCCGCCGAGTTCTGGTATTTCGAGGGCCCGCTGGATCTGGAGACGCGCGCGACCGTCGACGGCGTTTCGGTCACCGGCACGAGCGAAGGCTGGCGGGTGCTCGGCTACCGATTCGGTCTCGAGGGCGCGCTCGTGGGGCGCCACGAGGCGAGGGGTACCGGCCCGGGCGCCCCGCTCACGGCCTTTCGCTGGCCGCGGTGAGGGGCGGGCCGGTGGCACCGATCAGATGCCGAGGGCCTCGATCTGCTGGCGCTGCACCGAGCGCAGGTGCGCGCGGAGCGCCTCCTCCGCGCCGTCGGGATCGTGGGCGACCACCGCGGCGATGATGGTGCGGTGCTCGGCCAACGACCGTGCCACCGATTCGGGCGTGAGGTTCACCCGGCCGACCCGCCGCAGGTGCATGCTGAGCCGCTGACGGATCTCGTCGAGCAGAGCGTTCTTGAGCTGCTCGAACAGCACCTCGTCGAACTCGTCGAGGCTCGCCGCCCCCGCTGCGAGATCGCCCGCAGCGATCGCGCGCTCGGCGGAGTCGACCGTGGCTGCCAGCCGCTCGCCGATCTCAGGACCGGGAGCTGCCGCCGCGCGCCGCACGCACTCGCACTCGAGGATCTCGCGGGCCTCGAAGATCTCGGCGAGGTCGGCCTCGGTGTACGAGCTCGCGCGTGCACCACGGTAGGCGGCGATCTCGACCAGCCCGTCCTGCTGCAGTCGCACGAGCGCCTCGCGGATGGGGGTCTTGCTCACGCCGTAGAGCTCGGTGAGGGTGGCTTCGCGCAGGGGCTCGCCCGGCGCGAAGACCTGATCGATGAGGGCCTCGCGCAGTCGCTCGTAGACGCGGTCCTTCACCTGCAGGGGCGAGACGCGCTCGTCGCCGCTCAGAGACATGGCTGCTCCCGTGAGGTCAAGAAGGTGTGGGCACCATCCTGACACGCCCGCGACTCAGGAGAGGTCGATCCACACCGTCTTCGTCTGCAGGTACGGCTCCAGAGCCTCGCGGCCCAGCTCCTTGCCGTAGCCGGAGGCCTTGAACCCGCCGTAGGGGATCGCCACGTCGAACATGCCGTAGGTGTTCACCCACACGACGCCGGCGTGCAGGCCCGCCGAGACCCGGTGCGCACGGCCCACGTCGCGCGTCCACACGCCTGAGGCGAGGCCGAACGCGGTGTCGTTGCCCTTTGCCAGCGCCTCCTCCTCGGTGCTGAATCGGCCGACCATGCCCACGGGCCCGAAGATCTCCTTGCGCATGATGTCCATCTCGGGGGAGACGTCGGTGAAGAGCGTGGGCCGCACGAAGTACCCGCCCGCCAGGGACGGGTCGTCGACCGGTGAGCCGCCGACCACGGCCGTGGCGCCCTGGGCGACCCCGGAGGCGATGAGCGAGTCGACCCGGTCGCGCTGCTCCGCGCTCACGAGCGGCCCCATGGTCGTGCCGGCGGCAAGGCCGTTGCCCAGCTGCACGGCCGCCACCTTCGCGGCGAGGCCGTCGACGAACGCGTCGTAGATCGAGTCGTGCACGAACACCCGGGCGCCGGCGATGCAGCACTGACCCTGGTTGAAGTAGACCGCGCCGAAGGTGCCCTCGATCGCCTTCTCGAGGTCGGCGTCCTGGAACACCAGCGAGGGCGACTTGCCGCCGAGCTCGAGCGAGAGCCGCTTCATGTTGCCGCCCGAGGCCTCGAGGATCTTGCGGCCGGTGGCGTTCTCGCCGGTGAAGGTGATCTTGTCCACGTCGAGGTGCCGCGACAGCGGGGCGCCCGCGCCCGGGCCGTCGCCGGTGACGACGTTGACCACTCCGGGCGGGAAGCCGACCTCGAGCATGAGCTCGACCAGGCGGAGGGCCGACAGCGGGGTCTGCTCGGCGGGCTTCAGCACCAGCGTGTTGCCGGCCGCGAGCGCGGGGCCGAGCTTGTAACCGCACATGAGCAGCGGGAAGTTCCACGGGATGATGGCGCCCACCACGCCGACGGGTTCGCGCAGCGTGTAGACGTGGAACGGCATGCCCGAGGCCGGCGCCATGGTCTCGCCCTCGATCTTCGTGGTCCAGCCCGCGTAGTACTTGAACAGCGAGCCGGCCAAGGGCACGTCGAGCACGGTCGACTCCCCGGTGGGCTTGCCGTTGTCGAGGGTCTCGAGCTGGCCGAACTCGTCGGCGCGACGCTCGATCTCCTCGCCCAGGCGCCACAGCAGCTCGCCGCGGCGGGAGGGGGAGAGGGCGTTCCACACCGGGAGCGCGGCGCGCGCGGCGGCCACGGCGTCGTCGACGTCGGCGGCCGTGCCCGCGGCCACCGACGTGAGCACCGCGCCTGTCGCGGGGTCGAGCACGGTGATCGTGCCCCCGTCGCTCGCCGGCCGCTGCACGCCCCCGATGATGAGGCCGTGCTCGCGGTCGAGGAAGCGCCGGACCTCGGGAAGGATGCTGTCGCTGGGCGTCGCCATGGCGTCTCCTGGTTCAAGAAAAGATCTGATATCTCATCTGAGGCTAAAGGAGAGGTCTTCGGGCGGCAATTCTGCACCCGCTCCGTTACAAGGAATTTACGAGCGGGCGTCCACCTGGGGACCGCTCATCGCTGTTCAGGAAAAGATCTGAGATACCATATTGCCTCAGGGCGCCCCAGTCGGAGACGCCGGGGATGGAAGAGTGCACGTGTCGACTGCGATCAGGGATTCGCTCGAGCCGCTGCAGGTGAAGGACGTCGTCTACCTGCGTCTGCGCGACCGCATCGTCGACCACACCTTCACCCCGGGGGAGTCACTGCGGGAGGTCGCCCTCTCCGAGCTCTTCGGGGTGAGCAAGACCCCCATCCGCGAGGCGCTGGTGCGGCTCGAGCAGGACGGGCTGGTCGAGATCGCCCCGTATCGCGGCGCCCGGGTGCGGGTGCACACCGCCGACGACGTGCGCGAGCTCTTCGACGCCCGCGGCATCCTCGAGACCGAGTGCGTGCGCCGCGCCGCGCTCACGGGCGACCCTGACGTGATCGCCTCGCTCGAGCGCAATCTCGCCGAGACGGCCGTGGCGCTCGAGGCCGACGACTTGGCGGCCGCAGCCGCGGGCCTGGATGCCTTCGACGACATCCTCTTCGCGATGCTCGACAACAAACTGCTGGCAGGGGTGTTCGAGCGCCTGAGCCTGCACCTCAGGCTCATCGGTTCGCTCGGAGCGACGGCCGAGCGCTTCGCCGAGTCGCTGGAGTTCCACCGCGCGATCGTCGAGGCGATCCGCGACCACGACGGTGCCGAGGCCGCCCGGGCCATGCGGGCGCACATCGCCTCCGTGCGCGACCGTCAGATCGAGCGGCTCGCGCTCGAGCCGTAACAAGGTGTTTACGTGGCGGGCCCCGTTCGGCCTTGTGCGCCCTCTCGTCAAAGATAAGATCTAATACATCAGATCTAATCAGAGAGAGGGGCACCGGATGCCTGACCTCACCGAGAGCGGTGTCACGAGCGATGTCGACATCGCCGAGGTCGTCGCGGCGCACATCGACGTCGACCGGCTCGTCACGCTCGTGCAGGACGTCTGCCGCATCCCGAGCATCCTCGGCGAGGAGGGGCCCCTCGCCGAGTTCCTCGCCGGCGTGATGGCGGGATCGGGCTTCGACGACGCCCGCACCCAGGACGTGCTGCCGGGCCGCCCCAACGCGATCGGCCTGCTCGACTTCGGCGGCGGCCCCGAGGCCGGCAAGACCGTCGTGTTCACGGGGCACATGGATACCAAGCCGGTCTCGCACGGCTGGAAGCTCACCGAGCCGTTCTCGGGCGAGATCATCGACGGCGCCGTCTACGGCCACGGCATCATGGACATGAAGGCCGCGCTGGTGTGCCAGATCATCGCCATGGAGGCGCTGCGCGCTTCGGGCCTGCCGCTCAAGGGCCGGCTCGCCATGGCCGCCGTCTCCGACCACATGGGCGACCAGCTCGGCTCCATCAAGTATTTCGAGGAGTACACCGCCGACCTCGCCGTGCTCGGCGAGCTCAGCGACAACGAGATCTTCCTCGGCCACCGCGGCCGCTACTACTACGACGTGCACGTGCGAGGCATCTCAGCCCACACCTGCCATAAGCCGCTCGCGGTGAACGCCAACATGCTCGCCGCGCACGCCATCATCGAGCTCGACGCCTCGAAGCTCGAGCCGCAGCTCGAGGAGTGGGTGACGAGCCTGTTCGGCCCCGAGACCTTCATGTCGCCCGGGCGCGTCTACGGTGGACTGCCGCCGGGAGGCCCCTCGATGATCCCCGACGAGTGCGTCATCCGCGTGGACTGCCGTCCGCAGCCCGGTGTCACGCTCGAGGAGGTGCGCGCCGAGGTCGAGCGGTGCCTGGCCAAGGCGAAGGAGCGCGAGCCGCGCTTCGAGGCCGAGGTCGTGCTGGCCGACGTGAAGCCCGGCTACCTCGCCGCCCCCGAGGCCGAGGTGACGCAGCTCATGATCCGCGCCGTGCGCTCGGTGCGCGACGCGGAGCCCGAGCTGCAGGTGGCGGGCTGGCTGGGCGACACCGCGAGCTTCGGCGACCGCATCCCGACCATCATCTTCGGGCCGGGCGGCGAGCCGGTGTACTGCCCCGACGAGCACCTGTCCATCGACGACATCGTCGAGGCCACCAAGGTCTACGCCGCGTTCGCCGCCTACGCGCTGCTGGAAGACTGAGCGGCATGAGATCAGGCGTCGCCCTCCAGCCGGCCTACGACCCCGACACCTTCGGCGACATCGTGCAGAAGAGCGAGGAGTGGGGGCTCGACGAGCTCTGGCTCACCGACTCGTCGCTGCACTCGCGCTACTCCTACTCCTATCTCACGATCGCGGCCCTGCGCACCTCGCGCATGACCCTCGGCACCGCGGTGACGAACCCGGTCACCCGCCACCCGGCGCTCGGTGCCGTGGCCATCTCGACCATCGACGAGATCTCGGGCGGGCGCGCGATCTACGGCATCGGCGCGGGAGACCGACCGCTCGAGGCGCTCGGCTACAAGCCGGCCCGCCTGGCGCTGCTGGAGGACTCCATCGAGGCCGCCCGGCGACTCTGGACGGGCGCGAGCGTCACCTGGCAGGCCCGCGGCTTCGAGCTCGACGACGCCCACATGCGCTTCCCTCCGCAGCGCCCCGACATCCCCGTCTACATCTCCGCGTCGGGGCCGAAGACGCTCGAGCTGGCCGGCCGCGTGGCCGACGGAGTCATCCTGCTCGCGGGCCTGCACCCCGACGGCCTGCAGTACGCGCTCGACCACATCGACCGCGGGGTCGACATGGCCGGCCGCTCCGAGCGCCCGCAGATCACGGTGTTCGCCTACGGGCAGATCTCCGACGATGAGGAGGCGGCGCTCGCCTCGGCGCGCACCATCGCCGCGTGGTTCCCCCAGACGGCACCCATGTACTGCGAGCTCGCCGGGCTCTCGCCCGAGCTCATCGAGCGGGTGCGTGCGCTCTACGCGGGCGGTGAGTTCCAGGAGGCCGAGGAGGCCGCGAAGCTGCTCCCCGACGACTTCGTCTACCGCATGGCTCTGGCCGGCGGAGACGCGACGGTGCGCGAGCACATCGCCACGCTGGAGTCGCTCGGCATCGACTCGATGACCGTCTTCCCCATCGGCGGCACCGTGGAGAGCCGGTTCGCCACGGTCGAGGCCTACGCGCGCATCGTGAGCGGGGCGTGACCGTGTGCGCCATACCCGAGGCCACCGTCGCGCGGGTGCTCGACACCTGCCTCGGCGTGCGCGCGGGGGAGAGGGTGGCGCTGCTGCGCGACCCGGGAACGGATGCGGCCGTGCTCACCGCGCTCGCCGCCGGTCTCGAGGCGCGCCGGGCCGTGCCCGTGCTCGTCGAGGTGCCGGCCTTCGCGGTGCCCGGCACCGAGCCGCCGGCCGCGGTGGCCGAGGCCCTGCTCGCGGCCGACGCGGGCATCGAGCTCACGAGCGCCTTCATCGGCTCCAGCCGGGCGCGCCAGGCGGCGACCGCCGCGGGCCGCCGCTACCTCGCCATGCCCGCGGTCGAGGCCGGCACCTTCCGCCTCGGCGGACCGCTCGACGTCGACTTCGACGGCCTCGTCGCCACCACCCTCGCCCTCGCCCGCGCCTGGGAGGAGGCGGAGGAGTACCGCATCACGACCCCCGGCGGCACCGACCTGCGCGGCTCGGTCGCCGGCCGAAAAGGGCGCGCACTCACCGGCGTGGCCCGCAACCCGGGCGACTACATGGCGCCGCCCGACGTCGAGTCGGGCACCGCTCCGGTGGAGGGCTCGTCGAACGGCGTCGTGGTGATCGACGGCGACTTCCTCTTCATGGGCCGCGGCCCGGTCTCCTCTCCGGTCGAGCTCGAGATCCGCGACGGACAGCTCATCGGGCTCGACGGGGTGGAGGGCGAGCGGCTCACCGAGATGATCGCCCGCGTCGGCGACCCGCGCATGGCCAACCTCGCCGAGGTGGCGGTCGGTCTCAACCCGCAGGGCTCGGTGTGCGGCGTGCCGATGGAGACCGAGTCCACCAAGGGCAGCGCCCACATCGCCTTCGGCAACTCGATCGCCTACGGCGGCACGGTCGCCGCCCCCGCCCACCTCGACTGCGTCATGCGCGACGCGACCGTCTACCTCGACGGGGTGCCGCGCATCGTCGGCGGCGAGCTCGTCGCCGCGTAAGCCGCCCTCGCCGCGCATCCCGACCCCACAGACAGGATCCCCATGACCTCGCCCCGCTCCTCCGGTGCGCCCTCCTTCGAAGCCCTGCTAGGGCGAGACGACATCGTCTGGATGGGTCAGAACACCACCCACCTCGAGCCGGCGCCCGAGGTGGTCGCCGCCCTCGAGGAGGCGACCGCCCGCCACGAGTTCTCGGTCTACGCCCCCGCCGGCGGCTTCGCCGAGCTGCGCGAGCGCATCGTCGACGACCTGCGCGGCCCCGGCTCCACCCTCCCGCTCGACGCCTGGGTGACCGACGGCGCCGTCGGCGGCCTGCACCACATCTGCACCACGCTGGCGCCGAAGCTCTCGCAGATCATCGTGAGCGACCCGGGATGGCCGTGGCCCGCGCGCTTCGTCTCGCTCTCGGGGGTCCCCATCCGGGTGCTCTCGGTCTACGACCAGTCCACCCACCTCATGCAGGCCGAGCAGATCGCCGAGGTGATCTCCCCGAACTCGCTGATCTACCTCATCGACCCGCTCAACCCGCTGGGCTCGAGCTACACCCGCCCCGAACTCGAGGCGATCGTGGCCCTGGCCAGGGAGACCGGCTCGACCATCATCCACGACTGCACCTACCGCCACTTCGCCGACGGGCACTCGCTCGCCGCCGAGCTCTACCCCGAGGGCACCTTCAGCACCTACAGCTTCTCGAAGTGGCTGGGGCTCGCGGGCCTGCGGGTGGGCGCGATCGTGGCCGACCCCGAGCTGCTCTCCACCGTCACCGCAGTGCCGGCCAACCCGCTCGGCGCGGGCATCCTGGGCCAGCGCGCCGCTCTCGCGGGCCTCCGGGTGAAGGACTCCTGGCTGCAGAACCTGCGCGCGACCAACCGCGCGAACCTCGAACGGGTGGAGCAGATCGTCGACGCGAGCGGGCTGGGCTCGGTGATCGTGTCGCCCTCGCAGGGCAACTTCCTCGCCGTCGACCTGGGCGCATCCGGATGGTCGGCCGACGCCCTGTGCGATTCGATGCTCGAGGACGGCGTGTTCATCAGGCCCGGCACCTACCAGTCGCCGCTGCACGGCGAGCGCTTCGTGAAGGTCTCCACCTCGGTGCCGCCGGAGTGGATCGAGCGCTTCGGCGAGGTGTGGAACGATCGCGCGGCCTGGGGGTCCGGCGCATGAGCGGCTACCGCGAGCTCGGCGTCGACGAGTACGAGTCGCTGAGCGCCGTGCAGCTCGGCCGCCGGGTGGCCACCGGCGAGCTCTCGCCCGTGCAGCTCGCCGAGTGCGCCCTCGAACTCGCCCGGGCCGCCGAACCCGCCCTCAACGCCTATGCGGCGTTCATGCCCGAGCGGGCGCTGCGGGATGCGGCGGAGCGCGAGGCCGAGGCCCGCGACGGCCGGGTGCGCGGCCCGCTGCACGGCGTGCCGATCGCCTCGAAGGACAACATCGCGATCGCCGGCGAAACCCTCGGCAAGGGCTCGCTCACGAGCTCCGACGCCCCGCAGCCCACCTCTTCGCCCTTCGCCGCCCGGCTCCTGGACGCCGGCGCGGTCATCATCGGCCGCACCACCACGCCGGAGTTCGGCTGGAAGGGCACCGGCATCTCGCCTCGCACCGGGGTGAGCCGCAACCCCTGGGACGTCACCCGGAACACGGGCGGCTCGAGCGCGGGCTCCGGCGCCACGGTCGCCTCGGGAGCCGTGCCGATCGCCACGGGCACGGATGCGGGGGGCTCGGTGCGCATCCCGGCCGCCTTCTGCGGAGTGGTGGGCCTGAAGCCCACCCTGGGCGCCATCCCGGTGTGGCCGGGCACCGTGAACGAGAACCTCTCGCACGCCGGCCCGCTTGCACGCACCGTGGCCGACGCCAGGGCCGTGTTCGAGCTCGCCCGCGGGGCCGACCCCCGCGACCCCCAGTCGGCGTTCTCGACCGCCGTGCCCGCTGAACCGGGCCGGGTGCACCGGGTGGGCGTCGTGCGCGCTCCCTTCGGCATCGAGCCCTCCGACGAGGTCGGTCGGGTGTTCGACGACTCGCTGCGACTGCTCCGGGACTCCGGCGTGGCCGAGTTCGTGGAGGTGGAGCTGCCCGCCGAGTTGCCGCGCCGCATCTTCGAGTCGCTCTGGGTGACCGGGCGCGGCTACGGCTTCCACGAGCTCATCCGGGAGCACGGCGACATCATGGACCCGGGGCTCGCGCGCCTCGGGGCGCTGGCCGAGGAGTACACCCTGCCAGGCTTCCTGGGCGCGCTGGTCGACCGGCGGGCGTTCAACGCGGCGTTCTTCGCGCTGTTCGACGACCTCGACCTGCTGCTTACCCCCACCATGCCGATCACGGCCTTCGCGGCCGATGCCGAGGTGCCGCCGGGCGGCGAGGCCGACGCTCAGCTGCCGTGGATCACCTGGACGCCCTACACCTACCCGTTCAACATCACCGGTCAGCCCGCCATCACCATCCCCACCCACCTCCGGCCGGGCGCCCTCCCGGTGGGGCTGCAGCTGGTGGGGCCGTGGGCGCACGACCAGCGGGTGCTCGACGTCGCCGAACGCTTCGAGGCGGTGCTCGCGCCCACGCACGAGACCCGGGTGGCTAGGGCAGCGCGATGACGATGCCGGTGATGCCGTGCACGACGGCGGCCACCCCGGCGGAGAGCCCCGCGGCCACGCGGTCGGGAGTGTAGCTCGCGGGGTCGACCGCGTCGTCACCGCTGATGCCGCTGCCGCGGAAGCTGGCCCCCGGCCAGATGACCGAGGTGACGTTCTCGGTGGGTTCGGGCAGTTCGGCGCCCACGACGAGGAAGCGCTGATCGAGGTGCTGCGCCGAGATGAGCGAGAACACGTCGACGATGCCAGCGCCCGCCCCCAGCACGAGGTCGACCCTGGCCGTCGTGGCGTCGACGATCGCCGACTCCACCTCGTCGCCGTCGGCGGCCGTCACCACGTCGAGTTCGACGCCGTCCCGCTCCGCCCATTCCTCGGTCGCCGCCACCACCTGCTCGGCGGTCTCGTCGGCCGTCGCGGCGACGAGGGTGACGCGGTAGCCCCGCGGAACCGCGACGCCGGCCCACGATCCGGCCTCCGGAGTGATGGTCGCCTCCGGCGAGGGTGAGGGGTTGCCACCGAGGAACCCCTCGCCGAGGGGTGACGGCGTCGGAGAGGCCGACGAGACGGCCTGGCTCGCGGCCGTGCATCCGGTGACCAGGAGGAGGACGGCCAGTGCCGCGGTGGCGGATCCGGCGAGGTGGCGGCCGGGCGCCCGGTGTCGCAGCATGTCGTCCTCTCCCGCGCCCCGCGGGCGCCCTGCGGAATGGTGTCAGCTGCGGGCCGGGCCGCGGTGGAGCGCCGGTTCTTCGCGGGTGAACACGACGCGAACGGATGGGGTCGCCGGCATCGTTCTTCTGGGGTTCTCACCGTGTCCTCCGCTCGTTCACCGGCGTGGAGGAGGTTTCGAGGTCGTCAGGAAGGACCCGATGACCCCCACCACCCACCGCGGCAGGCTCGCCACGATCGCCGCTGCCGCCCTCGCCGCCGCGGCGATCGCCGCCGTGCCGCTGGCCGCCGCTGCACCGGCCGCCGCCCACGGCTTCACCTCCACCGCGTACGTCTCGCTCGACCGCCCGGCGGGCACGGCCGACGTGGTCGCCGAGCTCGGGCTCGAGTACGACCTGCTCGTCGTCTCGGCCGCCGATGCCGCCCACGACGACTCGCTGTTCGAAGACGGCATGGCCGTGTTCGAGACCGGTGACGAGGTCACCGCGCTGCGTGCGCATCCGGAACCCGTGATCGACTACGTGACGGAGCGGTTCACCGTCGCCGCCGGCGGAACGGCGTGCGTGCCGCGGCAGTCGGGCGACTTCAGCGTGACCGAACGCGACGGCGTGCCCTACGTCGGACTCGGGCTCGACTACGCCTGCTCCGCCGGTGCGGAGGGTGCGCCGGTCGAGTTCTCGAGCACGCTCTTCGCCGACGACGAGGGGTACGTGACGGGCACCGAGACGATCGTCGACTACGACCTCGACGGGCATGCCGCGAGCGTGGCGCTCGGACAGGGCGACGCGTCGTTCTCCACCGAGCAACCGTGGACGGAGCGGTTCGCCGAGTTCTTCCTGCTGGGAGCGGAGCACCTGCTGGGTGGGCTCGACCACATCCTGTTCCTGCTCGCCCTCATCGTGGGCTCGCGGCGGGTGCGCGACGTGGTGCTGGCCGCCACCACCTTCACCGTGGCCCACTCGGTGACCTTCCTGCTGGCCGCGCTCGGCCTGGTGTCGGTGCCGTCGGCCGTCATCGAGCCGATCATCGCGCTCTCGATCGCGGTGGTGGCGCTCTGGTACCTCTGGGGCGTGTGGCGGCGGCCGGTGTCGGAGATGCTGCCGGAGAGCGCCCGGAAGGGCCGGCTGGGCCTGGACCGGCCCGACCTCGTGCGGCTCGCCGTGGTGTTCGCCTTCGGGCTGGTGCACGGTCTGGGTTTCGCCGAGGCGCTCGGCATCGACGAGCCGTGGTCGTGGACGCTGCTGTGGTCGCTGCTGGTGTTCAACGTGGGCATCGAGGCGGTGCAGCTGGGCATCATCGCGGTGGTGTTCCCCGTGCTGATCCTGCTCAGGCGGCGCCTGCCCAGGGTCGGGTTCTGGGCCGCGGCGGTGGTGGCGGCCGGAGTGGCGATCGTGGGCACGTACTGGTTCGTCGAACGGCTGCTCGGCGTCGGATGATCGCCACCGGTTGACCGCGGTCATTGACCCGGCGGCTACCGCCAGGGCGGCCGGAGTTCACGAGTGGTTCACAGAGGTCAACGAGTTTGAATGAGCGCGACCGCGCACCGATACGCACACGCTTGCGAAAGGCACAGACGAGTTCATGACGATCAGGAAATCGACGCGGGTGACGGCGACCATCGCCGCCGCTGCTCTCGTCGCGGCCGGGGGGATGCTCACCGCAGTCCCCGCGTCCGCGGCGGAAGAGCTTCCCGAGACCTTCCTCAGCACCAGCAGCAGCTGGCGCTACTCCGACAACAACACCGACCCGGCCGCCGGAGACCCCGACCGCCTGGTCTGGACGAAAGCCGGCTACGACGACTCCGCGTGGAAGACGGGCACGGGTGCCTTCGGCGCCAAGAACGGGGCGGCGGTGCCGGATCTCGGCGCGAACTTCCCCGTCACCACCGTGCTGAACCAGTACATCGACCCCACCGCTGCGAGCAAGGTCGACGTCCCCACCTTCCACTTCCGCACCGCGTTCGACGTGACCAGCGGGCAGATCGCCGAGTTGGCGGGCCTCACCGGCTCGATCACCTATGACGACGCCGTGCAGATCTTCGTCAACGGCACCAAGGTCGCGGGCTTCGTCGACGACCGCGTCACCGCCGTCGACGACAGCCAGAAGAACCTCACCTACGCCGGCAACGGCGGCGGCGACCCGGTCAGCTCCACCTTCGTCGTGCCGTCGGCGGTGTTGCAGCCGGGCTCGAACACCATCTCGGTGGCGCTCTACCAGGACCGCGCGACCTCCAGCGACGCCTACCTCGACCTCAAGTCGCTCGTGCCGCTGCCCGTAGACGCGGGCGCGGCCTCGATCTCCGACCTCGTGCTCGGCGTCGGCTCCGACGAGTCGCAGCGCATCGTCACCTGGTACTCCTCGGCCGACACCACCCAGCAGCTGCAGTTCGCCCCCGCCTCCGAGATGGCCGGAGGGGCGTTCCCCGCCTCACCGACCGTGGTCGCGGCCACCGGCGGCGTCACCACGAGCGGTGAGTACAACCGCACGGCGACCATCACCGGGCTCGCCGAGAACACCGCCTACGTCTACCGCGTCGGCGCCGAGGGTGCCTGGTCGGCGGTCAACTCGTTCCGCACCCAGTCCTTCTCGGGCGACTTCGACTTCCTGTTCTTCGGCGACCCGCAGATCGGCTCGTCGGGCAACGTGGCGAGCGACTCGGCCGGCTGGGCCGACACCCTCCAGGTCGCCACCTCCACCTACCCCGACGCCGAGCTGCTGTTCTCGGCCGGCGACCAGGTGGAGAGCGCGAACAGCGAGGCGCAGTACGAGGCGTTCCTCAGCCCGTCCGAGCTGCGCGAGATCCCCTTCGTGGCCACCAACGGAAACCACGACGTGGGCTCGAAGGCCTACGAGCAGCACTTCGTCACCCCCAACACCGACCGCACCGCCGGCCCCGCCAGCGGCTCGGGCTCGGGTGGCGACTACTGGTTCATCCACAAGGGCGTGCTGTTCATGGACATCAACTCCAACAGCCGTGACTACACCTCGCACATCGCCTGGATGCAGCAGGTCGTGGCCGAGCAGGGCGCGAACGTGCAGTGGAAGGTGCTCGCCTTCCACCACTCGATCTACTCGCCCGGCCCGCACGCCACCGACAGCGACGTGATCGACCGGCGCAACGTGCTGCCGACCGTCATCTCCGACTTGGGCATCGACGTGGTGCTGCAGGGTCACGACCACAGCTACGCGCGCAGCTACCTCATCAAGAACGGCGAGAAGGCCGACCCGGCCGAAGAAGCCGGCGCCGACTCGGTGGTCGCGGGCCCCGGCGGCGTGCTCTACGTCACCTCGAACTCGGCCTCGGGCTCGAAGTACTACAGCCTGCAGAACAGCAGTGCGTTCTGGTGGCTCTCGGTGCAGAACCAGGAGCAGGTGCGCAACTACACCGCCGTCGAGGTGAGCGACAACTCGATCGCCATCAAGACGCTCCGCAGCCAGGCCAGCGGCTCGATGCCGGTGAACAGCGTGGTCGATGAGGTCACCCTCAGCCGCGAGGTCGTTCCGGATGAGGACACGCAGGAACTGCAGGTGATCGTGCCCGAGTCGGCCCCCGGCGAGTTCGTGTGGAGCGTCGACGGCACGAACGGCCTGGTCGACCTCGGCACCGCCGAGGAGAACGGCGACCACTACGCCGCGACCGGCTCGATCAACCCGATCCGCGTCACCGACACCCGCAGCGCCGGGCCGGTGTGGTCGATCTCGGCGCAGGTGGGCGACTTCACCACCGGCACCGAGACCTTCTCGGGCAAGTACCTCGGCTGGACCCCCTCGGTCACCGAGGCCGGCGGCGGAGCCCTCGCGGGCGACGCCGTGGTCTCGGGCTTCGAGTCCGGCGACGGCCTCTCGGCCCCGTCGACCCTCGGCCACGCGGAGTCGGGCCACGCGCGCGGCTCGGCCAAGCTGGGCGCCGACCTCGACCTGAAGATCCCGGTCGACGTCACCGACGGCACCTACCGTGCCACCCTCACGCTCACCGCACTGAGCTGAGTCCCGATGGGGCGGGCGCCCGCGCGGCGCCCGCCCCATCCCTCCTTCCTCCTCACCGCCCCGCACACGAAAGTCCCCGATGACTCCGCATCGCCCTCGCCGCACCCTCCTCGCCGCCGCCACGTTCGTCGCGGCGGCTCTCGTCGCTCTCCCGACCCTGCTCGGCACCGCGGCCGCCCCCGCCTCGGCCGAGACCGACGTGACCTGGGGCGTGCGCACGGGCGACGGCGACTGCGGCGTGCAGCGCGAGAACTACGCCTACGTCGTCGACCCCGGCGCCGAGCTCGACGATGCGATCGTCGTCACCAACCACGACTCCGCGCCCCTCGAACTCGACCTCTACGCCGCCGACGGCTTCACCACCACCAGCGGCCAGCTCGACGTGGGCGGCCGCGACGACGCGGCCTCGGGCGTCGGTGCCTGGATCGACCTCGCCTCCGACCACCTCGTCCTCGAGCCCGGCCAGAGCCAGGAGGTACCCTTCCACCTCGAGGTGCCCGACGGCCTCGCCCCCGGCGACTACGCCGGCGGCATCGTGAGCTCCCTGCCGCAGCCCGAGCTCGAACAGGGCATCAGCGTCGACCGCCGCCTCGGCATCCGTGTGCTCGTGCGCGTGGGGGGCGACCTCACGGCGGGTCTCTCGGTCACCGACGTCTCGCTCGAGTACAGCGGAGGGTTCGACCCGTTCGCCGCCGGCACCGCGACGGTCGCGTACACGGTCACCAACACCGGCAACGTGCAGCTGAGCGGCGGCCAGACTGTCACCGTCGCCGGTCCGTTCGGGCTCTTCCCCGTCGTCGCCGGCGAACTCGGCACGATCCCTGACCTCCTTCCGGGAGAGAGCTGGCAGGTCGAGGCCGAGGTCGACGGCGTGCTGCCGCTGGTCTGGGTCACCGCCACCGCAGCGGTCATCCCGGTGGTCGCGGCCGACGCGGGACTCGACTCCGCGGAGTTCGACCCCGTCGAGGGCGGGGCGGGCGGCTGGGCCGTGCCGTGGACGCTGTTCGTCGTCCTCCTCCTCGTGGCGGTGGCCGTCGTGCTGCTCGCCGTCGTGCGTCCGCGGGTGCGGCGCGCCCGTGCCCTGCGGGAGCAGGCGCGGGTCGACGAGGCGGTCGCCGCCGCCCTGCTCGAGCAGGAGAAGCTCGAGCAGGAGAAGAGAGACGTGCAGCCCGAGACCGTGTGACCGGATGCGCGACTGGCGCCCGCGACGAGCGGCCCGGTAGTGTCCGGGCATGGGTTCGTACCTCCGGCGCGATGCCGGGGTGTCGGCCGTCATCCTCGGCGTCGGCGCGCTGCTCACCGGCTCGGCGTTCGACGCCGATGCGTTCGCGCCCGATCGGCCGGACGACCTGGTCGGCTTCTACCAGCGCGAGACGCTGTACTCGTCGACCGATGCCGTGGCGGGCTACCTGGCACCTGAGGGGTGGGAGACGACCGACCTGGGGGACTCCGCCGCCGCGTACGCCGGCATCGAGGTGGGGCTCGACGATGTCGAGCTCGAGCTCAAGCTGCTCGAGGAGGTGGACGCCGCCGACCCCGCCGCCGCGCTCGGAGAGGCGTTGTCGCGTGACGTGGAGGGCCTCGAGACGGCGACCACCGCATCCGGTCTCGCCCTCACCACGGGATGGTTCGCACTGCCGGAGGGCCACACCGGCCGGGCCTCTCTCGTCTCCCCGGGAGACGGAGACACGGTCGAGCCCGACGAGGCGGCGCTCCTCGTCGTCGTCGACTACCCGGCCACGGCCGACGAGGAACGGGTGCTGGCCGCGGTGCGCTCCCTCCTCGACTCGGTGGAGATCGTGCGATGAGCGCCGCCGCCGAACCGCCGCTGGCGCGCAGACTGCTGTTCTGGGTCGTCGTGGGGATGCTCGTGGTCTCGCTCCTCATCGACGCGACGGTGTTCACCGACGCCGTCGAGATGCCCGAGGCGGCGCTCGCGGCGTGGCTGACGGTGGTGGTGCAAGGCGTGCTGGCGCTGGCGCTGCTCGGCCTGGCCGACCCGCTCCGGCGGCAGCGGGCGGTGCTCGCCGTGCTCGCGGTGCTCTGGGGCGGGATCGTCGCGGCGAACGTGGCGGCCCACGCCAACACCGCGCTCGGCTCGCTGCTCACCAAGGCGGGCCTGGCGAGCATCGAGGCGGCCATCACCGCGCCGCTCAACGAGGAGACCTTCAAGCTGCTCGGAGTGCTGGCCGTACTCGTGCTGAGCGTGCCCTCGCGACTCACCGCGATGGACGGCTTCGTCTACGGCTTCCTGGTGGGCACCGGGTTCGACCTGATCGAGAACGTCTCCTACGCCTACCAGGCCGCGCTCGAGGTGGAGGGAGGCGACGCCCAGTTCGCCGCGGCGCTCGCCAGCAGCGTCGACCGACTGGTGCAGGGTTTCGCCCTGCACGCGTTCTGGACCTCGATGACCGGAGCCGGACTCGCCGCCGCGCTCGCCGCGGGCCGAGGGTCACGATGGCGGGGCTGGCTGCTCGCCGCCGGCCTGTTCCTCGCCGCACTCGTGCTGCACTCGCTCTGGGACCTCCCCGCGCTGTCGGCGTCGACCGCGAGCCAGGACGCCTTCGTCGTCATCCTCACGCTCGTCGTGGTGCTCGCCACGGCGGCCGTCTGGCGCTGGAGCCTCGGCGGGGAGCGCAGGCTCGTCGTCGCCGACAGCCGGATGCTCGGGGTGGCGCCACCCGCATCCGTCTGGTCGCTGTGGCGGCCCGAAGTCGGCGGCCGCACCCGTGCCGTCGAGCGCGCGGTGCGAACGGGCACTGGCATCGAGGCCGGCATCGGGTGATACTGGGACCGCGATCGCCGCTGCGCTCGCGCCGCCGTCGAAGAGGATCGGGGGAGACATGAGCAGTCCCTGGCTCGCGCTCCCCGACGGCTCGGCCCGGCGACGAACCCGCCGCGTGGTGTCGGAATCGTGGGAACGCGCCCGCAGCAACGCGCTCGACCCCGAGCGATTGCTGCCCGACCTCGCCGTGGGCGAAGACGTTTTGGTCGACTTCAGGAGCGCGCATCCGCTGGCGCCGGTGCTGCCCGTCATCCGCAAACTGCTCGTGCGCGACGCCGAGGGGTCGGGCCTGCTCGTGGCCGTCGGCGACGAGATGGGCAGACTGCTGTGGGTGGAGGGCGATCGCGCGGCCAAGCGCCGGGCCGAGCAGATGCGGTTCGTCGAGGGGGCCGGTTGGTCGGAGCAGCAGGTGGGCACCTCGGCCCCCGGCACCGCGCTGGCGCTCGACCACGGCATCCAGATCCACGACGCCGAGCATTTCAACCGCCTGGTGCACGGCTGGAGCTGCACGGCGGTGCCCGTGCACGACCCGGAGACCCGGCGCATCCTGGGCGTCATCGACATCACGGGCGACGAGCGCGCGGTCGACCCGCACACCCTGCCGCTCATCGAGGCGACCGCGGCCGCGGCGGAGGCCGAGCTGATGGTGTTGCGGCTGCAGGCCCTCCGTGAGCGCGGCGATCGGGCGGCGCAGAGTACGAGCATCGCGGGTTTCGGCGCGCCCGCGCCCCGGGCCTCGACACCGCCGTCGCCGGCACGAGCGCGGCCGGCCGCCCTGCACGTGCTCGGCCGCGACACCGGCGAGCTCGTCACCGCGGCAGGTCCGTTCGAGCTGAGCACCCGGCACTCCGAGATCGTCACGCTGCTGGCCTGGCATCGCGAGGGCCTCTCCGCCTCCCGGCTCGCCGACCTCGTCTACGGCGACGACGCCGTGGTCACCCTCCGCGCCGAGATGGTGCGCCTGCGCCGGGTGCTCGAGTCGTCGGGGTCGGGCATCGTGGTGGAGTCGAGGCCCTACCGTCTCACCACGCCGGTGGAACTCGACGCCCACCACGTGGTGTCGCTGCTGGATCGAGGGGCTCACCGCGTGGCGCTCGCGGCCTACCGGGGGCCGCTGCTGCCCGGGTCGGAGGCGCCGGGCGTCGACGAGGTGCGCACCAGGCTGCGCGTTCGGCTGCGCGAGGCGATGCTCACCGACGCCGCGCTCGACGTGCTGCTCGACTACGCCGGCACCGAGGAGGGGCAGGGCGACGCCGAGGTGTGGACGGCCGCGCTGCGGTTGCTGCCGCCCAAGTCACCCCGCCGCGCCGGCATCGTGGCGCACCTGGAGTCGCTCGAGCGCTGACCCGCGCGGACGATCTGCACGGTTCGCCCGACGATCTGCCGCATCGCGGAGGCGCCGGGCCGGTTGTGCTCTCCATGACCAGCACCACCGCATCCGTTCCGGGCACCGGTTCGGTTCCCGTCCGTTCCGCCGCTCCCGAACCCGCCGGCCCTGCATCGTGGGCCGGCGTCGCCTCGCTCGGGCTCGGCGTCTTCGCCCTCGTCATGGCCGAGTTCCTCCCGGCCAGCCTCCTCTCCCGCATCGCCGCCGACCTCGGGGTCTCCGACGGCGTCGCCGGGCAGTCGGTGAGCATCACCGCGATCATCGCGGCCGTCACCGCGCTCACCCTGCCCGTGGTGCTGCCGCGCATCGACCGGCGCACGGTCATGCTCGGGCTCACAGCGCTCGCCATCCTCTCCGACCTGCTCGTGGCGCTCGCCCCCAGCTACCCCGTGCTGCTCGCCGCCCGGGTTCTCATCGGCATCGCCCTCGGCGGCTTCTGGGCGCTCGCCGTGGCCATGACCGCGAGCCTGGTGTCTCCAGCGCGGCTCGGACGCGCGATGACGGTGGTGAACACCGGCGTCTCGCTCGCCACGGTCGCCGCCATCCCGCTCGGCACCTGGCTCGGTGAGGTCTGGGGATGGCGGTGGGTGTTCGTGCTCGCCGCCGGGGTGGCGGCTCTCGCCCTCGTCGCCCAGGCCGCGCTGCTGCCGCCGGTCGCACCCGCGGGGGTGCCGGGGTTCAGGCCTCTGCTGGCCACCCTGCGCTCGCGACTCATCCTGCTCGGGCTCGTCGCGACCGCGTTCATCGCGGGTGGGCACTTCACCGGATTCACCTACATCCGCCCGGCCGCGGCCGAGATCGGCGGCCTCGACGCCTCGGTTCTCGCCGCGCTGCTGTTCGTCTACGGCGTCGCCGCGTTCGCCGGCAACCTGGTGGCCGGCCCGCTCGCCGACCGGCGGATGCGCGTAGCGGCCGTGCTCGTGCCGCTCGTGCTGGGTGCGGCGATGATCGTGTTCGCGCTCTCCGGAGGTTCACCCGTAGGCGTGGTGGCCGGGGTGGCGCTCTGGGGCCTCGGGTTCGGCGCCGTGCCCACCACCCTCATGACCTGGATGGCCCGCGTGGAACCGACCCGTCTGGAGAGCGTCGGCGGCCTGCAGGTGGCCGCCTTCCAGGTTGCCATCGCGGTGGGAGCCGTCGTCGGCGGGCTGCTCGTCGACTCGGCGGGGGTCGCGCCGGCGGTGCTCGTGGGAGGCTTGTCCGCGCTCGCCGGGGCCGGCCTGCTCAGCGTGCTGCGACTGCCGGCGCGCTCGTGACGGTGGCGGTGACGGTGGGGATGCGCGGTGCCGGCCGTGCATCCCGCCGCCACTGGGTCGGCGACACGCCCACCGCCCGGCGGAAGGCGCGGCTGAACGCCTCGTCGGAGCGGTAGCCCAGCTCCTCGGCCACCCGGCCGACGGTGGGGCCGCCCGGAACGAGCAGCTCCTTGGCGCGGTCCATCCGCACCCGGCCCAAATACTCCAGGGGCGTCGCCCCGACCGCGACGCGGAACTGCGCGGCGAACACGGAGCGTGAGGAGCGGGCCAGCCGGGCGAGGCCGGCCACGGTCCAGGCCTCGCCCGGGCGGGCGTGGATCGCCTCCACCGCGCGGGCGACGTGGGGGTCGCGGAGCGCCACCGACCGGCCGGCGACCGACTCCGTCTCCCCGGCGCCGCCCGCCGCGCCCGCCTCCGCCCAGGTGCGCACCGCCGAGGCGAGCACGAGCTCGGCCAGCCGGTCGATGAGCGTCGTGGCTCCGGCGCGGGCCCCGCGATGCTCGCGCACGAGCTGTTCCAGCACCGCGCCCACGAACGGCTCACCGCCCGACAGGCAGCAGACCGTGAGCAAGGCGGGCAGACCGCCCATCGCCGCGAGGGTCGCCAGATCGGGCCGGAGGGTGAGGGTGAGCAGCTCCGACCCGTCGAGGGCCGTCACGCTGTGTGCGCCGCCGCCGGGCAGCACCACCACATCGCCGGTGCGCGCGATCCCGCACACCTCGTCGCCGCACAGGCTCACCGAGCCCGAGATCACATGGTGGAGCACCACCGGGCGCTCACCGGCGGGCGGTTCGAAGCGCTGTCGGTCGCCGAGCGCCAGGGCGGTCGTGGCGGCCGCACCGCCCGCGAACCGCAGGCGCCCGATGAACGCGCCCAGCGCATCCGTCTCACCCGCCGCCACCGTCCCGACCGTCGCCCTCATGTGTCGGTACAAGGCTCCCGCGACCCGAGCCATTCCCGCCGCCGTGAGTGAGCCCGCGCAACGGGGTGCAACCTTCGCGGGCGTAGCGTGCTGCGCATCCGACACCGTCGTCGATTAGGAGCACTCTCATGACCATCATCGATCGTCCCGACGCCGAGACCGCGGCCCCGGCGCCCTCCGCACCCAACGTCTACGCGAATCCGGGCACGCCCGGTTCCGTCGTCAGCTTCAAGCCGCGCTACGACAACTACATCGGCGGCAGGTACGTTCCGCCGGCGAGCGGCCAGTACTTCCAGAACCCCAGCCCGGTCAACGGCCAGGTGTTCACCGAGGTCGCCCGCGGCACCGCGGCCGACGTGGATGCGGCGGTCGAGGCGGGCTGGAAGGCCTTCGAGGCCTGGGGCAAGACCAGCGTCGCCGAGCGCGCCGTCATCCTCAACCGCATCGCCGACCGCATGGAGCAGAACCTCGAGCTGCTCGCCGTGGCCGAGACCTGGGAGAACGGCAAGCCGGTGCGCGAGACGCTCGCCGCCGACATCCCGCTCGCCATCGACCACTTCCGCTACTTCGCCGGCTGCATCCGGGCGCAGGAGGGCGGCATCTCCGAGCTCGACCATGACACCATCGCCTACCACTTCCACGAGCCGCTGGGGGTCGTGGGGCAGATCATCCCCTGGAACTTCCCCATCCTCATGGCGGTGTGGAAGCTCGCTCCGGCGCTCGCCGCGGGCAACTGCGTGGTGCTGAAGCCGGCCGAGCAGACGCCGGCGTCGATCCACGTGCTGCTCGGGCTCATCGAAGACCTGCTGCCGGCCGGTGTGCTCAACATCGTGAACGGCTTCGGCATCGAGGCCGGTGCGCCGCTCGCGAGCCACAACAACATCCGCAAGATCGCGTTCACCGGCGAGACCACCACCGGCCGGCTCATCATGCAGTACGCGAGCGAGAACCTCATCCCGGTCACCCTCGAGCTCGGCGGCAAGAGCCCCAACGTGTTCTTCGCCGACGTCGCGGAGGAGAAGGACTCCTTCTACGACAAGGCGCTCGAGGGCTTCACCTTCTTCGCCCTCAACCAGGGCGAGGTGTGCACGTGCCCGTCCCGCGCCCTGGTGCAGCGGTCGATCTACGACGGCTTCGTCGCCGACGGGCTCGACCGGGTGGCGAAGGTCAAGCAGGGCAACCCGCTCGACGTGTCGACCATGATCGGCGCGCAGGCCTCGAACGACCAGCTCGAGAAGATCCTGTCGTACATGGACATCGGCAAGCAGGAGGGCGCGCGGCTGCTCACCGGCGGTGAGCGCGCCGACCTCGGCGGCGACCTCTCCGGCGGCTTCTACGTGCAGCCCACGGTGTTCGAGGGCAAGAACTCCATGCGCATCTTCCAGGAGGAGATCTTCGGGCCGGTGCTGGCTCTGACCAGCTTCGACGACTTCGACGACGCCATCTCCATCGCCAACGACACCCTCTACGGCCTCGGCGCCGGCGTCTGGTCGCGGGGCGCATCCCAGCTCTACCGGGCGGGGAGGGCCATCCAGGCCGGCCGGGTGTGGTCGAACACCTACCACCAGTACCCGGCGCACGCGGCCTTCGGCGGCTACAAGCAGTCGGGCATCGGGCGCGAGAACCACCGCATGATGCTCGACCACTACCAGCAGACCAAGAACCTGCTGGTGTCGTACGCCGACGGGCCGATGGGCTTCTTCTGATGCCCGACACCGCGGCCGGCACGGCGACCGGCACCGCGGCGCCCGCCGTCTCGCGGGTCGACGTGACGGGTGCCGCAGCCGACATGCTGCGGCACCTCGCCGCCACCCACGGCCAGCTCATGTTCCACCAGTCGGGCGGCTGCTGCGACGGCTCGTCGCCGATGTGCTACCCCGTCGGCATGTTCCGGGTGGGGGCGTCGGATGTGCACCTCGGCACCCTGCACGTGGAGGGCATCTACCCCGTCGACGTGTACATGTCGAGGTCGCAGTTCGAGTACTGGAAGTACACCCACCTCACCATCGACCTCGTCGACGGGCGGGGGAGCGGCTTCTCGATCGAGGCGCCGGAGGGCAAGCGGTTCATGATCCGCTCCAGGATGCTCGACGACCGCGAACTGGAGGCCTTCGGACTGGCGACTCACGGCTCCGTCTCACCGTGATGCGGGCCCCCGCTGGGTAGCCTGAGGTCATGTCGACGCTCAGGCACCCGGTGGGCCCCCAGCCCAAGCGCGTCTACTGGCGCCGGCGGCTGGTGGTGCTGTTCGTGCTGGTCGCGATCGTCGCCATCGTGGTGCTCATCGTCGTGCGGCCCGGTTCCGGCGATGCCGCCACCGCGCCGGCGGCCACGCCGAGCGGCAGCGCGGCGGCCTCCGATACCTCCGGCACGTCTGGCACCGACGCCACCCCCGCGCCCGGCTCCGTCGAAGGCGCCGCCGACGGCTCGACCACGGTCGAGGGCGGCCCGTGCGACCCCGCCGACGTGAGCGTGGTGCCCGTCACCGACGCCACCAACTACACGGCCGGGGCCATCCCGCAGATCTCGTTCACCATCACCAACACCGGCACCGTCGCCTGCACCGTGAACGCCGGCACCTCGCAGCAGGTCTACACCATCACCAGCGGAGACGAGGTGTACTGGACCTCGACCGACTGCCAGACCGACCCCACCGACACCGAGGCGCTGCTCGCGCCCGGCGTGCCGGTGGCCTCCACGCCATTCGCCTGGGACCGCACCCGCTCCTCGCCCGACACCTGCTCGGCCACCGACCCACCCCAGGTGCCCGCCGCCGGCGCCTCCTACCACCTCGCGGTCTCGGTCGCCGGCATCCCCTCCGCCACCACCCAGCAGTTCATCCTCAACTGAACGTGTACGTGAACGAGCCTTGAACCGCTGCACCCTGGATCCTGACGGTTGCCGTGAAGATGTAAGGGACGCCGGTCGGGAAGTCGGCCAAGGTGATCGACGCATTCCCTGACTCGTCGACCACGAAGTTCGACGAACCGATGGTGGCTCCTCCGGTGGGCGTCCAGGTGACCCCGCCGGTGAGGTTCTGGGCTCCACTCGGGATGTTGTCGACCGTGATGAACAGGCGGTACCAGTCGAACGATCCGGTGTAGGCGATTCCGGTGATGGTGACAGAAGGTGCTGCACCGCTTGCCGCGGCCGCGGGGGCAGTGACCCCCAGGGCGATCACCGGAACCGACCATGCAGCTCCGGTGAGGACGGTGCGTCGAGATACGTCTTTCATCTGCTCCCCCAAGCCGTACGCGTGCTTCGCAGCCCCAGGCTACCGTGACCGCCTCCGAGGTCCGACCAGGCTCCCCCGTCTGGCCATGCTCACGCATTCGCCACTACCCTGAGTTCTCGTGGATGGAGGTTCGGTGAGAGCGGGGGCCGCGGCCGCGATGGTCGGCGGACTCGCTCTGCGGGTGGTCGACCTCGTCGCGCAGGCGCTGCTGGTGTGGGCGGGGGCGCTGCTGGTGTTCTCGGCCGAGACCGACGACGAGATCTTCGGGGTGCTGATCACCTGGTGCCTGTTCGGGTCGCTGTACTGGCTGGCCGCGGTGATCGTGGTCTCGGTGAGCGCGCGGCGGGTGCCGTCGGGCCCCGCGCATCCGCTCATCGCGTTGATCGACCTCAACCCGTTCACGCGGTTCATCAGCTCGTTCGCCACCTTCGCCGCGAGCCTCATCGGGGTGACCGCGGCGGTGCAGCTGCTGTTGCTGCGGGGCGAGCCCGACTGGCGTGGAAGCATCGACCCCGTCGCGGTGTGGGCGATGCTGCTGTCGTGGGCTCTCTTCCACTGGGGATTCGCGCGCATCTACGAGCGCCGTTACCGGCGAGCGGTCACGCCCCCGCTGGAGTTCCCGAAGACCCCGCGGCCGCGCCTGGCCGACTTCGTCTACTTCGCGTTCACGAACGCGACCGCGTTCTCGGTCTCCGACGTGAACGTCACCGACACCCGGATGCGGTGGACGGTCGTGTGGCACACCACGCTGAGCTTCTTTCTCAACGCCCTGCTCATCGTGCTCGTCATCAACACCATCACCGCGAGCTCCTGACCGACAGAGCCGGGATGCGCGATCAGCGGGCGGCGGCCTTGCGGCGGAATCTCGGCAGGGTGAAGAGGAACCCGAGGCCGATGCGCGTGGCCAGGGCCTCGAGGCCGACGCACACGGCCAGGGTGGCGGCCAGCAGCAGCCAGGGGTAGACGGCCACGACGAGCGGGCGGTCGCGGATGGCCTCGGCCGCCTCGGGGAACTCGAGGAAGAAGTCGTTGACGAGCACGAACACGAACGGATGCACGAGGAAGATGGCGAGGGTGTGCCGGCCCAGATAGCGGAACGGCGCGGCGATGCGCTTCGCCCCGAGCCTCACCGCGAGCTGGATGCCGAGGGCGACCCCTACCGCGCCCGCCACCAGCAGCACCCCGAAGTCGATCGAGGTGACGAAATACAGTGTGGTCAGCGCGGCGTAGCTCGCCGCCGTCGCCAGCAGTGGAGCGAACCCGGTGCGGGAGGCCACCCAGTCGATGATCTGTGGAGCGCGGGCGGCGAGGGCGTAGAACACGAACGAGCGCAGCAGATGCTGGGGCAGTCCGTCGAAGAAGGTCGTGCCGACCACCGAGGCCGCGATGCCGAGCGCGAGCACGGCACCGAGTGACCACGAGCGGGTGAGCCTCGTCACCAGGAAGAACACGACCAGCGCGTACAGGTACCACAGTGCGGTCTGCGGCTCGATGAGGTTCTCGGCCACGAATCGCACGGGATCGACCGACCCGCCGTGGCCGAGCCGCTCGCGCGCCAGGTCGAACAGCGCGTTCAGTACGATCCACACCCCGTAGAGGTACACCAGCAGCCACACGCGTCTTCGGCCCACGGCGGCCCAGGGTCTCCAGAGCGCCCTCGCGGCGAGGTATCCGGAGACGAGGAAGAACAGCGGCATGCGCAGCGGCAACGAGGCGTCGACCACGACGCTCACCAGCTCGCTGCCGGGCGATCCGTAGAAGAAGTAGATGTAGTGCAGCACGAACAGATGCAGCAGCACGACCAGCACGATGCTCAGGCCACGGGCGAAATCGGGCCACGCCAGCCGGTCGTTCTCGACTGGATCGATGACGAGCCCCTCTTCTCGGCGGAGCCTCCAGCCTACGTGAGCGTCACGTCGGCTCGGCGACGATGTAGGGGTTGCCGTACCAGGTGCGGGTCGATCCGTCGGAGGCGACGATCACGACCTCCACGGTGTAGGTGCCCGGAGGCACCGGTGGGTCGACGATGTCGTCCCCGTCGGCGGTCGCGCCGAAATCCACCGAGCCCGTCTTCGCCACCGTGTCGGAGCCGGTGCCGATGGCGGTCTCCACCGGAACGCCGTTGCCGTCGTCGTAGAGCAGTGTGGCGGTCCAGGTGTAGCCGATCGTCTCGGGTCCGTCCGCGCTCCACAGGTAGGTGAGTGTCGCGCCGCTCCAGTCGAGCCCGGTGTCGGCGCTCTCCGTGATCACCCCGACCGTGAGCGTGAGGAGGTCGACCAGCCCCGGCGAATCGGAGGCGGCGGCCGCCGGAGCCGCCACGGCGGCGACCACGACGGGCACCGACCAGACGCCCGCCGCGAGAACGCTCCGGCGGCCGAGCGTGTCGTTGTCAACCGGTGATCGCATCTCCGCCCCTCAGCCGACACGAACGATGCCGTCAGTGTAGACCGCCGTGCACCGAGTGGGGGAGGGATTCGGGGAGAAGGCCTCCCGCCAGCAGCGTTTGGGGTCGCGCTGACGGGAGGCCGCAGACCGTCGCACCCGGGGAGTTGGGTGACTCCCGTGCCGGGGTACGGCCGTCGCGACCATACAGACGTCATCGGGTCGGACCATTCGAACCTACGATGATCCGATCCCGACGGCGAGCCCGGGGCCGAGAATTCTCAGAAATCGTTAGCCAGGGCGACTCGTCAGGTGGTGAACGGGTAGTCGTGGCTGTCGGAGCCCGAGACCCCGGTGCCCACGATGTTGCCGGTTGTGGCGATGGTCGCCGGCAGGTATCCACTCGCCGCGGTGAAGGACACGATCGTGGGTGCGGTGAAGGCTGCCGAGGCGCTCGCTCCGGGTGCCAGGGTGCCGGTGAAGGTGAAGGTGATCGTCGAGATTCCGGAGGCGATCGTCCAGGTGCCACCGCTGGTCGTGGTGAAGCTGGGAGGCGCCGCCGTGATCCAGAAGTCGGTGGGGTTGGGCGCGAGGGTCATCACCACGTCGAACGAACCCGTGAACGTGTTCACGAGATCGTCGTTGGTGACGGTGGCACTGAGACCGTATCGGTAGCCGCTGCGGTAGTCGGTGCTCGGGCTGATGAGACCGTAACTCAGGGCGAGCGGGATGGTCGTAGAGGCGGCGGCCAGCGGAGTGGCGACGGCGAGGGCGACGACCGGCACCGACCAGGCGGCGGCGGTGAGGACGGTACGGCGTTCGAGTTCTTCCGGCATGAATCCCCCAGATTCGTGTCGTGCGACAGGTGATTGTCGATGACCGTAGCGCACCCTCGGAGGGCGTGAGGGCCGATGACCCCTGGAATGGGGGAGCGGAGACGCCAATTCGTCATCCGGTGAAACAGGACGGAAACACCGGGGAAACATCACGCGGCCAGCATGCCGAGTGCGACCACGTCGTCGCGCAGTCACAGCACAGCACCGTCCCGCACCGCCTTGCACCCCCGCACCGCCCTGCCCACGTTCTGCCGCGCCACCTGCGCACGATCCGAGGAGCACACCCATGCTCGATACTCCGCCCCTGCCTGCCCGCGAACCGCGGCAGCATCCGTCCCGCCGCACCGTGGTGACCGCGGCCGCCTGGTCGGTGCCGGTCGTCGCCCTCGCCGTCGCCACCCCGCTGGCGGCCGCGTCGACCGACCCCACCTCCCTGGCCGACCTGGCGGTCGGCTTCTCGTTCGTGCCCGACAGCGGCGTGAGCGCCAAGGCGGGCGGTCTGGAGGTGCGCGTCTACGACCAGAACGCGATCGGCGCCTGGACGGGATCGTTCGTGCTCACTCTCACGCTCGTGCCCGACGACACCGTGCTCGTCATCAACCAGGGTGTCACCAACCCGGCGCCCGAACCCACCGTCGTCGGCACCTGGACGTTCGTGGGGTACACGGCGCCCCTCACGAACGGCAGCATCGGGATGCAGTTCAGCTGGTCGGGCACCATCCCGGCCGGCGACTTCGCGGTGCTCACCCTCGACCCGGCGGGCACCGCATCCGGATTCGTCAGCTTCATCGACCAGCCGGGCGCACCCAACCCGTTCTCCACCTCCCGGACCGCGGAGATCGGCGCGGTCGTCGGCACCGACACCGTCTCGGGCAACTCCGTCACCCAGCCCCTGACCTACTTCTGGTGAACCCGAGGAGATGACAGACATGACCCCTGACCTTCGCACCGACGCTCACGTCTCCCGCCGCTCCGTCATCGCCGCCGGCGCCTGGAGCGTTCCCGTCGTGGCGCTCGCCGTGGCGACACCGCTGGCTGCCGCCTCGACCACCGCCACCGAACCGGAGTTCGAGCTCTTCCTCGCCCCGCTCGACCAGTACAGCCTCAAGGGCGAGATCCCCTTCGGCCTCGTCGCCTACGACTCGGCGGGGTTCCCGGGAGACTGGACGGGCACGATCACGGTCGCCCTCCAGTTCCTCCTCGACGACGCCGACTTGTTCATCATCCCCTCGGGCAGCGACACCACGCCCATCAGCCCGAGCAGCTCGACCTGGACCTTCGACGGCTGGTCGACGCCCGGAACGCTCGGCACCGACCTCGTGGGCACCTGGACGTTCACGGGCACGATCCTGCAGGGCGACTCGGCGGTGCTCGCGGTCGACGGCATCCTGTTCGACCGCTGGCCCTCGAGCTCGGCGAGCCTGCCCTACAGCACCGTGCGCGAGGCCACCATCACGGTCATCGCGGGAGATCCGGCCAGCGGTGTCGGCAACTTCGCCCAGGACTCCGTCGCCTACGGCTGATCCGTTCACCGGGCCGCGTTAGCATGCGCGGGTGAGCAACGAGCCGGCTGCGGCGACCGAGACGGCGGAGGGTCCGTCGCTGGTGGTGCACACCTCGGCCGGCCTGGTGCGCGGTGCGCGGGCCCGCGGCCTGCGGTGGTGGCGGGGGATTCCGTTCGCCGCGCCGCCTGTCGGCCCTCTGCGGTTCAGGGCGCCGGCGCCCGTGCAGCGGTGGACCGGTGTTCGGGATGCGCGGGACTTCGGCCCGGTCGCCCTGCAGTCGCGGGACGGCAACTTCATCGGCTCCTCGACTCGCACGGTGATGGCCGAAGACTGTCTGAGTCTCAACGTGCTGCGCCCTGACGACGACTCCACCGGCCTGCCCGTGATGGTGTTCATCCACGGGGGTGCGTACAGCGTGGGATCGTCGGCCGAGTACCCGCGCAACGGCGAAGCGCTCGTGCGCGAGGGCGGGGTGATCTACGTGAGCGTGAACTACCGGCTCGGCGCGCTCGGGTACCTCGACCTCACCCGGTACTCCACACCCGAGCGGCCGATCGAGTCGAACCTGGGCCTCCGCGACCAGATCGCCGCGCTGCGCTGGGTGCGCGACAACATCGCCGCGTTCGGTGGCGACCCCGGCAACGTCACCCTCTTCGGCGAGTCGGCGGGCGCCAACGCCGTCACCACCCTGATGGCCACGCCGAGCGCGCACGGCTTGTTCGCGCGCGCGATCGCCCAGAGCTCGCCCGCGAACGCCATCTACCCGCCCGAGGTCACCGCCGTCTGGGCCGAGGAGTTCCTGGAGCTTCTCGTCGAGGCCGTCGACACCGACGGGGTGGAGTCCACCACCGACGATCTCGCCGGACGCATCCTCGCCGAGGCCGACGCCCAGGAACTGGTCGCCGCCGCGGTCACGCTCACCCTGAAGACCCCGGATGCGCACCCCGGCACGATCGTGCTCTCACCCGTCATCGACGGCGAGCTGCTGCCCGAGCGGCCGCTCGACGCGTTCAAGGAGGGGCGGGCGGCGCGGGTGCCGCTCATCATCGGCACGAACGACCGGGAGGGCTCGCTGTTCACCGGGAGGCTCGACATCCTCGCCACGACGCCCAAGCGCATCCGGGCCATCTTCGCCCGCACGAAGAAGGGGGCGCGCAAGGCCATCAAGGCGGAGTATCCGGGCCTGCCCGCCCGTCGAGCGGCGGCCGATTTCGCGGGCGACTTCGCGTTCTGGTACCCGTCGGTGAAGGTGGCCGAGCGGCACGCGCGTTTTGCGCCCGTGCACTTCTACCGCTTCGACATCGCGCCCCGGCTCGTGCGGCTCGCGGGGTTCGACGCCACCCACGGGCTCGAGCTCTACGCCATCTTCGACCGCATGGACGGCTGGTTCGGGCGCACCATGACCGCGCTCGGCGGCCGGAAGGCGTTCAAGGCCGCCAGCCGGCGCATGCGCGCGCGGTGGATCGCGTTCGCGCGCGACGGCTCGCCCGAGAGCGATGACGGCGAATGGCCCGTCTACGACGAGGTCGAGCGGCTCACGCTGATCATCGACGCCGAGGACCGCGTGGAGTCCGACCCGCGGGGCACGCGTCGCCGCGCCTGGCAGGACTTTCGCCCGCACGTCTGATGGTGCGGCGCGCCGCAAGGCGGGCGCAGGCTCAGCTGAAGGCGCGGGTGAGTGCCCTCGTCAGCTGCTGCGACTCGTCGTCGACGAGCCGGCCGAAGCCCAGCCGTTTGGCCTCGGCCGCGCGCACCCGGCTCGATGACACCGGCCGCACCTCTCCGGCGAGCGAGATCTCGCCGAAGGCCGCGAGATCGTGCGGCAGGGGGCGGTCGTTCGCGGCCGAGGCGAGCGCGAGCGCGATGGCGAGGTCGGCTGCCGGTTCGGTGAGCTTCACCCCGCCCACCGTCGACACGTAGACGTCGAGCTCGCTCAGCTTCACCCGCGCGCGCCGCTCCAGCACCGCGAGGATCATCGCGACCCGGGAGGCGTCGACCCCGTTGGTGACCCGGCGCGGATTGGGGGTGGGCGTCGACACCACGAGCGCCTGCACCTCCACAGGGAGGGCCCGTCGGCCCTCGAGCGCGACGGTCACGCACGTGCCCGACACCGCATCCGAGCCGCGGGAGAGAAAGAGGCCGCTCGGGTCGGGCACCTCGCGGATGCCGTCGGCGCTCATCTCGAAGCAGCCCACCTCATCCGTCGGCCCGAAGCGGTTCTTGAGCGCACGGACGAATCGCAGCGACGTCTGCCGGTCGCCCTCGAACTGGCACACCACGTCGACCAGGTGCTCGAGCACGCGCGGGCCCGCGATCGAGCCGTCTTTCGTGACGTGCCCCACGAGCAGCACCGGCAGCGAGCGCTCCTTGGCCACGCGGATGAGCGACGAGGCCACCTCGCGCACCTGCGTCGGCGAGCCGGCGGCCGAGTCGAGCGACGCCGACGACACCGTCTGCACCGAGTCGACGATGACGAGGTGGGGCTGCACGGCGTCGATCTGCCCGAGCACCGTGGAGAGGTCGGTCTCTGCCGCGAGCATGAGGGTGGGGGAGAGCGAGTGGGTGCGCTCGGCGCGCAGCTTCACCTGCGACACCGACTCCTCGGCCGAGACGTAGAGCACCCGCAGGTGTTCTTCGGCCGCCTTCGCCGCCACCTCGAGCAGCAGTGTGGACTTGCCGACCCCGGGCTCGCCCGAGAGCAGGATGGCGGCTCCCGGCACGAGCCCGCCGCCGAGCACCCGGTCGAACTCGCCGATGCCGGTGGCCCAGTGCGAGGCGACGTCGGAGGAGATCTCGGTGATGGGCCGGGCGATGCGGGCGGCGTCGAGCACGGTGGCCCTGACAGCTTTCGAGATGCCCTCGTTCTCGGCCGACGACACCACCGTGCCCCACGACTGGCACTCGCCGCAGCGGCCGACCCACTTCGCGGTCTGCCAGCCGCACTCGGTGCAGCGGTACGCGCTCGTCGACTTCGTGGCCATGCCCACCACCCTAGGGCGCGCCCCCGACACCGCCCGGCGCGGCCGGCTAGAACTGCAGCACGATCCGTCCGTCGATGGCGCCCTTGAGCATCCGGTCGAACACGCCGTTGATGTCGCTCACCGAGGTGGTGGCCACCGTGGGGTGGATGAGCCCGCGCGCGTAGAAGTCGAGGGCCTCCTCGAGGTCTTGCCTGGTGCCCACGATCGAGCCGCGGATGGTGAGCCCGCGCAGCACGATGTCGAAGATGTCGGCGGGGAAGTCGCCGGGCGGCAGGCCGTTGAACACGATCGTCGCGCCGCGGCGGGCGACGCCGAGCGCCTGCCCGAAGGCCTTCGGGTGCACGGCCGTCACGAGCACACCGTGGGTGCCGCCGACCTCGCGCTGCACCACCTCGGCCGGGTCCTCCTTCGCCGCGTTGACGGTGAGGGCCGCGCCGTGTCGTCGGGCGAGGTCGAGCTTGGAGTCGTCGACGTCGACCGCGACGACGTTGAGCCCCATCGCCACCGCGTACTGCACGGCGATGTGCCCGAGCCCGCCGATGCCGCTCATGGTGACCCACTGCCCGGGCCGCGCCTCGGTCATCTTGAGGCCCTTGTAGACGGTCACCCCGGCGCAGAGCACGGGCGCCACCTCGATCGGGTCGGCGCCCTCGGGGATGCGCGCGGCGAAGCGCTCGTCGACGAGCATGTACTCACCGAAGCTGCCGTCGACCGAGTAGCCGCCGTTCTGCTGCTCCTCGCACAGCGTCTCCCACCCGGTGCGGCAGTACTGGCAGGTGCCGCACGCCGACCACAGCCAGGCGTTGCCCACCTTCTGGCCGACGGAGAGGCTGGTGACCCCCTCGCCGAGTGCCACGACCGTGCCGTAGCCCTCGTGACCCGGGATGAGCGGGAGGCTCGGCTTCACCGGCCAGTCGCCGTGGGCGGCGTGCAGGTCGGTGTGGCACACGCCCGAGGCCTCGAGCTTCACGAGCGCCTGCCCGGGGCCCGGGGTGGGAACGGCGACCTCCCGGATCTCGAGGGGCTGGCCGAAGGCCGTCACGACGGCGGCGTGCATGGTCGCCGGGATCGAGGGGATCGACGCCGTGGGGGCGACGATGGGTTCTGCGATGGTCATGGACATCCTCACTTCACTGTGATCGTGTGCGTTCGGTGCGAACGCGGATCACCCTAGGAAGAGCGACGTTGCATGACGTTGCGAGGGGACGGCCGGCGTTCAGGCGCCTTCGCGCTCCGCACGCCCCTTCGCCGAGATGGTCGCCGCGCGCTCGGCGAGCTGGCGCCGCACCTCGGTCTGCGCCTCCTGCACGAACACCGGGTCGAGCGCCGCCGTCGCGTAGTGCGGCTCTCCGTGCTTGGCCGCGATGTACGCGTCGAGCTCGGGACCGGACTCCCACGAGGTGATGAGGCAGTAACGGGGCTCGGAACCCTGGTGCCACACGGCGTGCCAGAAGCGCTGGGTGTCGACGACCAGCTGCGTGCCGGCGGCGAGCGGGATGCGCACCTCGGTCTCGGGGTCGAAGCGGTCCTCGCGCAGCAGCAGGTAGGAGTCGGCGTCGTCGGAGAGGTTCATGAAGCTGCGCACGATCCAGCCGGTGCCGTCGGGGTTCAGCCGGTTGTTGTCGTCCTGGTGCAGGTTGTAGAGCGCGTTGGAGTAGGTGTTGGGCTGCAGCTCGATCACACGGCAGCGCCCGATGTTCACACCGGGCTCTTCGGCCCTGGCCTTCAGCACCGGAGCCTTGGCCGTGTTCGCCGGCACCCACACGCCGTCCTTGTCGGTGCGCGGGGGCGTGTGGTTCCAGAACCCGTTGCACTCCATCTCGCCGAAGGCGCTGGCGAGGGGTGCGAACCGGGTCTGGCCGGAGGAGAGCCAGTCGACGTATTCGAGGTCGAGCCACTCCCGGGGGTCGGCGGCCTGGTCGTGCCGGTCGAGGACGACGTATCCGGTCTCCTCGAGCGCGTGTGATCGGATGTAGCCCATCGTGAAATGAAGCCTTTCGACTCGACAGGGCGAGCACGTTTTAACACGCCCTACTTAGGCAAGGCTAACACGCACGACCGCGCGTGTTCAGGGGCGTAAAATGGATGTACGACAACGATTGAGGAGGCGACTTTGAGCGATGATGTGCCAGGAGTCCCCCACCTCGAATCGGTTCTGAGAGTCGCCGGCACGCATCCCGTCGCCCATGACCGCGACGACATCGTGCTGCGTAAGGGGCAGCTGACCCTCCTCAACGGTCACGCCACCCCGCGGGAGTCGATGATCGAAGACCTCCTCTTCATCGCCGACACACTCGACGCGGCGGGTGTGAGGCACCTGCTCGTGCGCGGCAACGACGAGCGGCCCGTGCTCGCGCTGCACTGGAGCGACCGCAAGCGTGCCAAGGCCGCCCTCGTCGAGGCCATGCGCACCGAGCCGTTCTACTCGAAGGTACCCGGTGCGCCGGCGGTGCTCGTGGCCGACGGAAAGCTCTCCCGCGACCCGAAGGCGCGCGTGATGCGGCTCTACCGTCCCCGCATCGAGCCCATCGGCCGGCTGCGCTACGGCGCGGGCACCGCGGTGCAGCTGGAGTTCTGGCAGTGGACAGACGACGTGGTCGAGGCCCCGGTGGAGAACTCGCTCACGCGCCGCCGCATCCCGGTGGGCGAGGTGGTGGAGACCACCGTGTCGCTCTACGGCCGGGAGTGGGCCACCATCGTGGGCATGTTCGACCGGCTCGCCAGCGACATCGGCTTCGACATCGACATGGTGTTCTCGTGGGTCGACGGCACCGCCATCGAGTTCCAGCGCGCCCGCGCCAAGCGCATGGCGAGCTACGTGGTGGGCGAGGGCGACGACTCCGAGGCCCGCTACCGCCAGATCGACGAACTGAAGTACGCCCTGCGCAGCGTGTACCTGTTCGCACCCTGGGTGCGGCGCATCTTCATCGCCACCGACTCGCCCAAGCCCGAGTGGCTGGCCGACGACCCGCGGGTCACCATCATGCCGAGCGAGAAGTTCTTCGCCGACCTCTCCGATCTGCCCACCCACAACTCGCACGCCGTCGAGGCGCAGCTGCATCGCATCCCGGGCCTGGCCGAGCACTTCCTCTACTCCAACGACGACATGTTCTTCGGTCGCCCGGTGAGCCCTGAGCTGTTCTTCTCTCCCGGCGGCATCACGAAGTTCGTCGAGGCCAACACCCGCATCGGGCTCGGCTCGAACGATGTCAGCCGCAGCGGCTTCGAGAACGCGGCGCGGGTGAACCGTGAGCTGCTGCAGCAGCGCTTCGGCCGGGTCACCACGCGGCACCTCGAGCACTGTGCGGCACCGCTGCGCAAGAGCGTGCTGTTCGAGATGGAGAGCGAGTTCGCCGACGCCTTTGCGCGCACGGCGGCGAGCCCCTTCCGCTCGGCCACCGACATCTCGGTGACGAACTCGTTCTACCACTACTACGCGCTCATGACCGGCCGGGCCGTGGTGCAGACGGATGCGCGGGTGAAGTACATCGAGACCACCCTGAAGGTCGCGCTCAAAGACATGGACACGCTGCTGAAGAAGCGGTCGATGGACATGTTCTGCCTCAACGACGGCTCGAAACCCGAGATCGGGGTGGAGGAGCGCACCCAGGCGGTCACGAGCTTCCTCGAGCGCTACTTCCCGTTCCCCGCGCCGTGGGAGAAGGGTGCCGGCCCGGTGGCTGCGCGACCCGGGCCCGTCACACTCCCGTCGGCAGCAGGATAGGCATCGTCATCGGCGGCTCGGGCGCCACGCGCGGGCTCACCGCGTCGGCGATCGAGATGCCGTCGGCCGTGAGCCGGCGGTGCGACTCCTCGGCCGTGATGTAGTCGAGGGCGGGGAAGTCGCCGACCGGCACCACCGAGTGCAGCACGGTGTGGTCGTAGACGTGCACGAGGTTGAACGCCTGCGCACCCGCGCGGCCCCGCGTGCCGCCCACGGGCACGTTGAGGTCTTGGGTGTAGCAGGTGGCCGAGGCCACCGACACCGGGATGCCCGCGAACGTCGCGGTGGTGGAGTAGTGCAGGTGCCCGGCGATGATGGAGCGCACGTCGGTGCCCTCGAGCACCTCGGCGAGACCTTTCTGGTCGCGCAGCTCCACCGACACCGCGAGGTCGAGCACGCTCGGCACGGGCGGGTGGTGCATCGCCAGGATGGTGCCGTGGGCGGCGGGGAGCGCGAGCTCCTCGGCCAGCCAGTCGAGCTGGTCGCCGGTGACCTCGCCATGGTGGTGACCGGGGACGGTGGAGTCGAGCGTGATGACCCGCAGCCCGTTCACGTCGTAGACGCGGTCGACGGCGCGGTCGGTGGGCACCTCGCCGAAGAGGCCGGCGCGGAAGGCGGCGCGGTCGTCGTGGTTGCCCATCACCCAGATCACCTGAGCGCCCAGCCGTGCCGCGGCGGGCTCGACGATCGCGCGGAGCCGCGCGTACGCATCCGGTTCGCCCTTGTCGGCGAGGTCACCGGTGAAGACGATCGCCTCGGGCCGGCCCCCTGAGGCCTCGAGCTCGTCGAACACCTGGCGCAGCAGCTCTTCGCTCGCCACGGAGCCGTAGAGCTTGCCGCCTCCCGCCAGCAGGTGCGTGTCGCTGATGTGCAGGAGGAAGTGGTTCGGCCTCGGGTACTCGGCCGTTCTGGTGGTCACAGGGACATCCGTTCGGTGAGGTGCGGGCCTCGGGTTCGCTGCCCGTCCGTGGTGCTCTCTCGACTCAAGCACGCGAATCTGAACGCCAGGCGAACTTCTCGGGGCGAGTCGAGCCGAAGATCAAGTGTTCCGGGGCGCCGCGGGCCGAAAAACCCCCAAAACGGGGGTCACGGGTCGGTGCGGCGGCGATGCTGCCGGGTGATGGATTCGTTGAGGTACGACACGATCGTCGCCGTCGCCACCCCGACGATCGCGATCCCGCCGGCCATCAGCACGACCGACAGCAGGCGGCCTGCGTCGGTGACCGGGTAGAGGTCGCCGTAGCCCACTGTCGCGATGGTGACGCAGGCCCACCAGATGGAGTCGCCGAAGGTGAGGATGTTGGCGCCGGGCGCCGGGCGTTCCACGGCGAGCACCGCGAGCGAGATGGAGTAGACGAACAGCAGCACGAACAGGGCGGCGTGGATGACGAGGCGCAGGCGGATCGAGCCGCCGCTGCCGCGCTTGAAGAACGGGATGTCGCCCAGCCGCGCGAGCAGCAGGAACGGGCGGAAGACCGGGATGAGCACCGACACGAGGTCGACCCAGGAGGTCTTCACGTACTCGCGCTTGTCGGTGGCGAGCCCGAGGCGCACGAGGTAGTCGGTGGCGAAGGTGACCCAGATGAGCGCGAGCACGGCGGTGATGGCGACCTGGGCGTGCACGGGCAGGGTCGTGTCGAGCACCTGCGCCGAATAGAGGGCGATGAACACGAGCGAGAGGGCCACCAGAGGGATGGAGGTGGCGGTCTCCCAGTGCGCGCGGCGGTCGGGGTGGGCGCCGCTGCTCTGGCCGTCGTTCATCTCTCGCCCCTCCGGGCATCAGCATCCCACGGTGCGTGCGGGCGGCCCGGTAGATTGGGCGCGTGTCAGACTCGGCTCCGGAGTCGAGGCGGCTGGCCGTCGAACGCGACGAACAGCTGCCCGACATCGACTGGACGACACCGCCGGAGGGGGCGGTGCTCTCCACCTTCGCCGCGCCCAGCGGCGGGCTCGCCACGGTCTCGCTCGGCGACCCCGCGCATCCGAGGGTCGTGCTGGTGGCGGGGGCCACCGGGTCGAAGGAGGACTTCCACTTCGTGATGCCCGAGCTGGTGGCCGCGGGATACTACGTGCAGAGTTACGACCTCGCGGGGCAGTACGAGTCGCATGCGGCGGGGCCGTGGAACCTCGTGCCGCCCGCGCGGCACTACACGCTCGAGTTGTTCGTCGACGACATGATCGCGTTCATCGAGGCCGGTGGTGGACCCGTGCATCTGCTCGGATACTCGTTCGCAGGGGTGGTGGCGCAACTGGTGGCGGTGCGGCGGCCCGAGCTGGTGGCCAGCCTCACGTTCCTCGGCACGCCGCCCGATCCTGGCCAGAGCTTCGCGGGGGTGAGCCGGCTGGGCCGGTTCTCGGGGCTCGCCACGCCGGCGGCGGCCGCCAACCTCATGCGCTGGGGAGTGCAGGCCAACGTGCTGCGGGTGAAACCGGGGCGCATCGCGTTCGTGCGCTCGCGTTTCCACTCCACGCGGCGCGACTCGCACCGCGACATCATGGGCATCATGATGGAGGCGCCCGACGTCGAGGCCTCGCTGGCCGCGCTCGAGGTGCCGAAGGCCGTCGCGGTGGGGGAGCACGATCTGTGGCCGCTGGCGCGGCACGCGCGGTTCGCCGAGGCGATCGGGGCGTCGATGCACGTGTACCGCACCGGCCACAGTCCCTGTGAGGATGCGCCGTACGAGCTCAGCTCCGATCTGCTGGCGCTCTACGCGAAGGCGTCCTCGCCCGGTCTCCCCGAGCATCCTGGAGTCTCCGGGCATCCCGGTCTGCCCGGCTGACCCGCCGCCGCGCCCACCGCTGCCACGGCCACTGCCCGGGCAGGTTCACCCCGATGGTGCGGAAGGCCCAGTGCAGCCGCCGCCCGAAGCCGCGCCAGCTGTAGAACGGCCGGCCCGAGATGGGCATCACGAGGGTCGGGTCGTACTCCACCGTCATGTCGGGCAGCAGGTGGTAGGTGATGTCGAGGTCGTCGTGCACGCGGCGGTCGGTGCGGTGCACGTCGCTCCGGATGCGCATCCAGGCCGCTTTGGTGAGCGCCATGTTCGAGCCGAAGAGGGGCGGATGCCCGAGGAAGAGGGTCATCCAGGTCACGTAGCCGCCGAGGTAGAAGGTGCGGCCGGCCCAGTCGCCGGCACGGGCGATGTCGTAGAAGCGGCCGGGGCCGGTGTAGGCGGTGGGCGCGTCCGGTCTCGTGAACGCGGCCTCGACGCGGGCCAGCCAGTCAGGTTCGGGCACCGAGTCGGCGTCGATGCGGGCGAGGATCGCGCCGGTCGCGGCGTCGAAGCCGGCGGCGGTGGCGCGCAGGATGCCCTGCACGGGTTCGTCGACCACGGTGGCGCCGTGGCGGCGGGCGACCTCGGCGGTGTCGTCGGTGGAGCCGTTGTCGACGACGACGACCTCGTCGGGGCGGCGGGTCTGCCGCTCGAGGGCCGTGAGCGCGCGCTCGAGGAAGCTCGCGTCGTCGCGGGCGGGGATGACCACCGAGATCGTCACGCCGTGTGCGCCGCTGCCGGCGCTGCTGCTCTCGCCTCCGTTCTCGCCTCCGCCGCTCATGTCGCCAGCGTAGCGCCGACCCGCTCGCGCGTGCGGGAGCCGCCGATTGGCGAGACGGCGGCGCCTCGCGTACACTCGTCCCCGGTACCGTGTCCGAGCGGCCGAAGGTGCAACTCTCGAAAAGTTGTGTGGGGGAGACTCCACCGTGGGTTCAAATCCCACCGGTACCGCCACCAGCCCCCGCCTCGCGTCGCGAGCGGGGGCTTCGTCAATCCCCATCGCGCCCCGGTCAGAGTGGCGCGATGTGCTCTCGAACGAGCTCTATGAAGCGTTGAGGTGGGATCCCGGAGTCGGCGATGCGGGAGTCGAGGGCGGTGATCTGGCGGAGTATGCGCGCGGCGTCGAGGCGGCGACCTGTAGCGGGCTCAACGTCGAGCTTCCAGCCGCCGACCGCATCGCGCCCGTACTGCTGGCGGATCTCGAGAAGGTGGTGGAGGTCGGCGATGTCTTTCGCGGCATGTCTCGAACCCGCCGCGTAGGCCTTGAGGACGGTGGCCCACTCGACCGTCGGCACGCGCACCACGAACTGCTCGTCGTGGCCGTCGGTGTAGACGACCGTGGTGTCGATCTCGATCGGATCCGCCGCGAGTGCGAGGTCGAGTCCGGGGCTTCCGTCGAGTTGCCCACCGTTGAACATGCGCGGCTTGAACCGGCTGCCGTCGATCTCGACCAGCAGGTCGATGGTGCGCCCGGCCCGGATGAATCGACTTCCGTTGACGCGCGTGTAGCCGAGCTCGAGCAGTCTGACGGTGACGTCTTCGCTCGTGGCGATCGACGTGCTGAGTCCAGTGTCAGCGTCGGTGGTGCGCCTCACCTCGAGCCCGGGCACCGGAAATGCGGTGAGGAGGAGTCCCACCATGTGTCCGCCGACGATCCTGGAATCGGTCATGTCGTCGGTCGCCCGAACTGCGTCGGACAGTGCCGCGAATGCGAGATCGTCGGCGTTCGAGGTGCACGGCGCGACAGCGCTGACACGAGTCATCGGGCGGGCCGTTCTTGCCGCTCGGCAAGGACGGTGCTCTTCAGCTGGGCGACCGCGTCATCGCGGTCGGCGCCGCGCGAGTGGGTGACCTCCCAGGCGGTGATCACAGGGTCGGTGAGTACTGTGGCGGGGCCCACCCAAGCGCGCGCCGTCGCGAAGACGGTGGGATCGGCGGGGACGATCATCGTGAGAGTCTCGTCGCCATCCTCGACGAGGGTCGATCGGGACGAGAGGTCGACATCTGACGTCGCGAACAACGTCGCGGTGACCGGGCGGCGCATTGGCGCCTGCCGGTCGGCCGCGAGGTCGCCGGAGAGGAGCGTCATCGTGCCTTTGGCGCGGGCGAGGGCTTCAGCGCGCTCGACCTGAACATCAAGCGGTGCGGCTCCGGACCAGCGCCGGCTATGCCCGCCGGGGCCCGGGTACTCGGCCATGAACTTGTCCCACAGTGCACCCGGATCGCTCGCCGCCCAGCCGGCGTCTCGGCGTTCGACGCCGAGCGACGCGAGGGCCGGCAGCGCGAGCGCGACGGCTTGCTGGGCGACTCCGATCTCTGCGGCGAGAGTCGCCTGAGAGCGGGGCTCGCTCGTCCGGATGAGCGCTCGCAGGAGTGCGAGGCGACCCCAAGGCTTGCGGCCGCGGGGCGCAGCAGCCGGTGGAGCGGGTCGCTCGCGGTGCCATTCAGTGCCGTCAAGTACGACTGCGCCGTCGTCGATCGCTGCGACGGCTATTCGATGGTCTCGGAGTGCTGTCGCGCGGAGCGACGCGGTGAGGTGCGGCACCACATAGAGCAGGCGAATGTCGTTGTCGGAGGTGGCGCTCATGCGACCGAGATCATGGGTGACTCGAGCCGGGCCAGGTGGTGTCGAACGAACGGCGATCACATACGCGCGGCTCTGAGCGACGTCACCGATCATGGCGAGGGTCGCGGAGCGGAGATCGATGCCGAACCCGGCGTCGTCTCCGAGCTGCTCGATGAGCGTGATCCCACGGCTGAGTTCCATGAATCCAGATTACAAGTAAATCTGGCTGAAGGCGGATTAACTTGTAAAAACCCGAGCGGGTGCGCCATTAGCCGTCGGCGCGGCCGGCGCGCCAGGCGGTCCAGAGGCGGGCGTAGGCGCCGTCGGCCGCGAGGAGCTCGGTGTGGGTGCCGCGCTCGATGATGCGGCCCTGCTCCATCACGATCACGAAGTCGCTCCCGGCGGCCTGGGAGAGCCGATGGGCGTGGCCGCCGGCCGAGGTGAACTCCCGCAGCTGCTCGCCCGCGAGCGTGACCCGCCGCATCCCGGGTGTCAGGTCGTGCACCCGCACGACCTGCACCTCACGCAGTGCAGGCTGGTGCACGGTGAGTCGTCGGGACGTCTTGGGCATGAGCACCAGGTTAGGTAAACCTTACCTCAGTATGTGTGCGCAGACTGCCGTATTGTTTAGGATCGTGGCCCGACTCGACCTGCACGATGCCGATGCCGGCGGCCCGCCACCCATCCCGGCGACCCGGTCGGACTCCGCGGGGCACCCGCGCCGCCCGCTGCTGGTGTGGGTGCGCACCGGCTCCGCGCAGGTCAACATCGATGGCGAGGCGGCGTTCCGACTCTCGGCAGGGCAGGGCGCCTGGATCGCCGCGAACGGCTGGAGGCACCGCGCCATCGTCACCGACCCGGGCACCGTCGCCTTCACCATCGGCCTCCACCCCGCATCCGCCTCGGTGGCAGGCACGGTGTGCTTCGACGTTCCCGAGCACTGGCAGGACTGGCTGATCCACCACTTCACGCTGAACGTGACGCCGCTGCAGGGGCTCGGCTACTCGCCCCACGCCCTCCTCGACATCCTGCATCGTGGCGGTTCCCATCCGGAGTCGCCATCAGCGGCGGACGCCGCACCCGACGTCTCGATGCCCGAGATGCCGAGCGGAACGGCCGCCCGGGTGGTGGCCGAGGAGCTCGTCAGAGATCCCGCCCTCACCCTCACCGTGGCGCAGTGGGCGAGCCGGACCCACTCCAGCGAGCGCACCCTGCGCCGAGACTTCGTGGCCGGCACCGGGCTCACCTTCGAACGCTGGCGGCTGCGCACGCGGCTGATCGCCTCGGTCGAGCTGCTGGGTGCGGGCTACGACGTCGACCAGGTGGCGTCGCGGGTGGGGTTCACCACGCGCAACGGGTTCACGCGCGCGTTCAAGCAGGAGTTCGGGCCGACCCCGTACGACTTCGGCCGCAAGGTCGCCGCAGCGCCCTCCGGTGCGTTCGCGACCCCCCGCGCCGCTCTGGCCCGTCAGGCGGACGACCTCGTGCGGATCGTGCGCGCGGGGTCCGGCTTCGGTGCGGCTCCCGAGCTGCTGCCGGCCGCGCGCACGCCGTCTCACGCGAACGAGACGCATGTGCTCAGCTGGATGTACCGGGGCAGCGGGTACCTCGACGTCGGCGACCGGCGGTATGAACGGCGGCAAGGGGTCGCCACGTGGATCCCGGCCGGCGTGAAGCACGTGACGGGTCTGCGGGAGAACGCCATCTCGCTGCCGCTCGGAGACGCCGACACCAGCGACCTGCGCCTGACCGAACCGTTGCAGGTGCGGTTCTCGCCGGCGTGGGACGACTACCTGATGTTCTGCGCCATGAGTGCGCGCTCCTACCTGCAGCCCGACGACCACGATCCGCGGCACATCCTCGACCTCTTCGCCGAGCAGGTCGCCGCCCAGCGCGCGCGGTCGGTGGTGCTGCCCACCGAGCCGCGGGCGCGGGCTATGGCCCTGGAGTACCTGCGTCGCATCGGCGAGGGCGAGGGCGAGGAGCCTTCTTCAGCCGTCGCGCCCTCCTCGGTCTTGAGAGCCTTCCGAGAGGAGACCGGCATGTCGTTCGCCCGCTGGAGGTACTCCGCCCGCATGCGCATCGCGGGCGATCTGCTCGTCGGCGGCGCCCGGCCCACCGCGGTCGCCCGCAGCGTCGGCTACACGCACCTGCCCACGTTCAGTGCCGCGTTCACCCGCTTCCACGGCGTGCCCGCGCGCGAGTACCGCGAGAGATCAGGTCGAGGGTGACTCGACCTCGGCCTTGAGTTGCGTGAGCCCCTTGTCGAAGTCGGCGCCGATCAGCTTGTCCATGTTGATGAACACCCGCATGATCTTCGCCATCACGTTCTCGGGGCTCTGCATCGACCACACCACGCGGGTGGCCGCATCCTCGTCGACGAACCGGAACGTGACCGTGCTCGTCGACTTGAACGGAGCCGTGAAGGCGAGGTCGATCCCGATCTCGGCGGGGTCGACGCGGGTGACGACCATCGTTCCGGCGCCGGCCTTGCGGTTCCCGTTCCACGCATAGGTGGAGCCGACCTCGCCGGGTGTGCCGGTGTAGGCGCGCTTCAGGTTCGGATCCTGCCCCTCCCACGGCGACCTCCCCGACCCACCGGGTGAGGTCGCGGAGGTGCGGGGCGATCTCGGCCGCGGGGGCCTCGATGACGATCGAGCGCTCGATGGTCCTGGGTCGGTCATGGCACGATCGTCGTGGGCACCGGCCATTCCACGAGGTCCACTTCGACGGCAGGCGACTCCGGGTCGCGCGGAATCCTCCAGGTGCGGATCTGGTGGGCGGCGAACTCCGCCGTGAGGGTGCGGCCCACGAGCGGAAGGTCGAGCTCGACCGTCGTCGCCGAGCCCGAGGTCTCGACCGCTCGCACGATCAAGTCCGTTCCGTCCACTCCGTCGTCCTCGCTCCCCTTGATCGCCGTGATCATGACGGAGCCTCCGCGGTCTGAAGCGAAGGAGGCTGATGGCCTGAGCGGTCCCTCGTGGAACGACTCCATCATCGCTCTCGGCGCCGAGCCGAGGAGCGCAGCACGACGGGTCAGATCGGCCTCACGCCAGTCGGCGCCGTGCGGGACGAGGAGGTAGGTGAAGGTCTGCACCCCTTGGTCCTGGTAGGAGTACGACTCCTCGGGATCGAGGAGTCGGGGGTCGTGCCACGAGTAGACAGGGCTGCGCACGGCGGTGATGCCGATGCTCGCCGACTCCACCCGCCCGTCGTCGAGAACACGCGCCGGGGATGCGTCGTAGCCGTGCTTGGCGTTGTTGACCACCGCGAGTCCGACGCGTCCGTGCGCTTCGGTGTCACCCGTCAGATCGACCCACGACTGTCCTGGCTCCTCCGACCCGTTCACCGGGCGCTCGAGCGTGCCGAACGGGATCTCGAACGTGGCCGTCGGGTCAGAGACGGCGACAGGGAATCGGAGCTTGAGCATGTGTGCCCGCTCGCGCCAGTCGATCGTCACCCGCACCTCGACCTGGTCGCTGTCGTGGCCGAGGATGAAGTCCTCGATCATCGTGGACCTCCCCCAGCTGCGCTCCACGCGGATGCGAGAGCGAAGTGGGCCGGACTCGCGCAGCGAGATGCGATCCGTGCGCAAGGGCACGCCGGGCCAGTTGTAGCTGACCACTCTGTGACCCCACGTGTCCGTCGGGTCTTGGCAGATCTGGGTGTGGTGGTCGCCCAGGGCGTTCGCCGCGAGATCCGCTCCACTGCGCTTGTCGACGAGGGAGCTGAGCCACCCGGTGTCGGGATCCAATGTGAGCCGGAGATGGCGATTCTCCAGTGTGTGCTCGGATGAGTGAAGCGGCTGCGGCGAAGCATCACCCCAGGCGGCACCCGCCGGGGCCGCCCCTCCGCGCAGGTAGTAGAGCCGGTATCCGAAAGCCGGCAGATCCGACTGGAAGGCGATTGCTCCGCGGCCCTCGTCGCCGACGGAGAGCGCACGGACGTTCTGCGAGGGAACCGGCCTGCCGGCCGCATCCACCATGTGCATACCGTCCGGGCGCGCACCGGTCTGGTACTGCAGATCCAGCACGGAGGTCGTGGGCCACGGGTGAGGGTTGAAGACCACCACCGGTTGGTGGCTGGGCTCCAGCGGGATGTCGATCTGGCGCGCGATGATGTTCTGCGAGCGGGTGATGATCCTCTTCGCGATGGAGATCGCTTCGCCGAGCTGGTCGCGCGCGTCGTCATAGGCCGTCTCGAGGGCTGAACCGGGCAAGACGTCGTGGAACTGGTTGAACAGCACCTGCTTCCACGCGTTCTCGAGATCAGCCTTCGGGTAGTCGACGCCGGTGGTGATAGTCACCACCGCAGCCCACCGTTCGGCCGACAACACGGTCGCCTGCGCCTTCCGCTGCCAGAGTTTGATCCCGGAGTGGGAGGAGTAGCAGCCCGGGGCGTGGTGCTGCAGATCGCCGCGCCAGACGGGCAGCGAGTCCAGGCCCTCGCGCCCGGCGCGCGCCGAGAACTCGTCGAAGAACTGAGGAGGTGATGACATCTTCATGCTTCCGAACGACCCCATCCGGTCGAAACGATAGATCGATTCGATATTGGCTTTGGTCGGCCCTCCGCCGTGGTTGCCGACGCCGAAGAACACCATGACGTCGTGCAACTCGGGCTCCAGCTGCCCGATCGACCGCTGGGCCTGCTCGTCGATCTCGCCGCCGCTGCTCTGGTACTCGTACGGGATGCGGCACGCGAGAACGCGGCTGCCGTCGGGCGACTCCCACCAGAAGACCGACCCGGGGAGGGTCTTCTCGTGCGGGCCGGGTCGAAGAAACGCATACCCCGTCATCCCCTGCGACCGCAGGATCTGGGGCAGCATCGCGTTGTGACCGAACGGGTCGACATTCATCGCGAAGGTCGCAGGACGGCCGAAGCGCGACTGCAGATACCGCTGCCCGTAAAGGCCCTGTCGGGCGAACGACTCTCCCATGGGCATGTTGCAGTCCGGTTCCACCCACCAGCCGCCGACGTTCACCCAGCGTCCCTCCTCTACACGCTGCCGGATGCGCGCGAACAACACCGGGTCGGACTCCTCCACCCAACTGAGCAGCACCATCTGGTCGCAGGTGAAGATGAAGTCGTCGTACTCGTCCATTCGATCGATCGCCGACTGGAAGGTCGCTCGCGCCTCCTGATACCCCTCCTGCCAGGGCCACAGCCACACCGGGTCGATGTGGGCGTTGCCGATCATATGGATCTGGCGTGGGTGGGTGGCGACGGGTCGATCGACGCCTGACCCCCCATCCGGTCTGAACCCGGTGGGAGCATTCGCCATCGGCGCAACGCCGGCGCTGGTACCTGTACGGTCTCCGCGGTTCACGCGAGCGACTCCTCTCCCGCGGCCCATGCATCCAGGTACTCGCTGATGGCGTGGAGGAAGAGGGTGTGGGCCTCCTGAATGCGCGGTGTGGACTGCGACGGAGACAGCAGGGCGTAGTCGGCGTGGGTGAGTGCGTCACCGCCGTCACCGCCCCCGAAGAGCACCGTGATAGCACCGTTCTTTTGGGCGCAGGCGAGTGCCGCCACCACGTTGGGTGACATCCCGCTGGTCGTGAATGCGGCCACCACGTCATTCTCATGGGCGAGCGCGGCCACCTGACGCGAGAACACGTCGGCATAGGCGTAGTCGTTGGCGATGCACGTCATCGTCGTGGAGTCGGATCCCAGCGTGACAGCAGCGAGCGGCCGCCGATCTCGTTTGTAGTGGCCGATCAGCTCGCCCGTGAAATGTTGGGCGTCGGATGCGCTCCCGCCATTACCGAAGGAATAGACCGTGCCTCCGGCACGAAGGGCGTCGCGCATGACCCGGGCGACCCCGTCGACCGCAGATGCGAGTTCGATGACCTTCTCGCCGACCGACACGTGCTCGGCCAGCTGATGCTCGGTCGATTCATGCATGAACGGTCACTCCCTTCGACGCGGCGAGATGCCTGTCGAGCGCGACGGTGCCGGCACCGACCAGGCACGCGGCGTCACCGAGCTCTGACAGCACCACTCGCACGGCGGCACCGGCGGGAGGCATGGCAGATGTTCGCACCGCCTCGCGAACCGGATGAAGCAGCAGTGCGCCCGACCGCGTGAGACCGCCACCGATGATCACCGCGTCAGGTTCGATCACATTCACGAGATCGGTGATCGCCACACCGAGGGCTGCCATGCCCTCCCCCCACACGCGCCCGGCCACGGGGTCGGTCGTCGACCGGGCGGACACATCCGCTGCCGTGATGGCGTCGAGCTCGTTCAGCGACGAGGGTGCGCCGGTCGCGACGAGCTCCGAGGCGTACGCGGCGATCGCCGTTCCTGAAGCGTAGGCCTCCACGCAGCCCAAGCGGCCACAGGTGCAGAGCCTGCCGCCGGGTCTGACCATCACGTGGCCGAACTCGCCACCGTTGCCGGCCGCACCGTAGTGGAGCTCGCCGTTGAAGACCGCACCACCACCCATCCCCGTCGACACGGTCAGATAGATCAGGGAGCGTGTTCCGCGTCCGGCACCGAACCGGAACTCGCCCCAAGCCCCGGCACTGGCGTCGTTGACCAGCGTGGCGGGAACGCCGAACTCCGCCGCTGCGAGCGCGCCGATCGGAAGCTGAGACCAGTCCGGGAGGTGCAGGGGAGACAGCAGCACTCCCGCCGCGGAGTCGAGTGGACCGCCGCATGCGATTCCGACGGCGCTCACCTCGTCGACGGTCAGTCCCGCCTCCGTGATCGAGCGCCGACCCATGTCGAACAACCGAGGCACGATGACGTCGGGGCCCTCGGTCCGCCGAGTCGGCTCCACCAGCATGCTTCTGACGGTGCCGTCGGCATCGACGACACCGACGGCGAGCTTCGTGCCGCCGATATCGAGGGCGAGAGCGCAGGGCTCAGATGACATCGTTGTCCCTTCTTCGCGGGCAGTGTACTTCCAGGGATCAATGTGATATCGATCCCATGTCAGACACTAGAGCCAGATCGACGCGCGCGTCAACCGCGGCTCCGCGCTAGGAGTGATCTCTCGGAGGCGCGGTCGACCCTCTGGCGAGCAGCTGCGCGTTCACGACGATCGTCTCGCGCGGTCCAGATGGGTCGGACATCCGGGCGAGCAGCCGCGTCATCGAGGCCTCCCCGAGCCCGACTATGTCTTGTGACACGGCCGTGACGCCAGGGCTGACCATGCTCATCCAGGGGGCGTCGTCGAACGCGACGATGCTGAGGTCTTCGGGCACCCTCAGTCCCAGGTCGGCCGTCGCTCGCCAGAGACCTTCGGTGAGCAGGCTGTTCGCCGCGAAGACGGCGGTGGGTCGATCGGGCTGGGTGAGAAGCTCGACCGAGCTCGCCCGCGCCGCTTCCACGTCGAGGGCGACGGAGACGACGAGGTCCTCCTGCACCTCGAGCCCCGCCGCCGCGAGGGCGTCGGAATATCCGCGGAACCGCCCAGCACCCGTGGTCCAGTAGAGCTCGTCGGTGAGGAGTGCGATCCGTCGATGCCCGAGCCCGATGAGCAGGTCGAGGAGCCTGCGAGACGCGCCGACGTTGTCGATCAAGACCGCATCCGTGGCATCCACTCCGAAGGTCCGGTCGACCTCGACCACCGGGATGTGCTGGGAGCGGAAGTACTCGCCGACGTCTTTCGACAGAGGCGTGACGATCACGCCGCCCACGCGCATGCCTACGAACACTCTCGCCGCCTTCATCTCCTCGGCGGTCGACTCGCGGTCGTCGATCACGATCATCGTGTACCCGGCCGCTTGGGCCCGCTGGCCGATTCCTGCGGCGAGCGCCGCGTAGAACGGGTCGCGCATGTTGGAGACCAGAACTCCCACCGACGTGCTCTTCCGGCTCCGGAGACTGCCGGCGAGCGAGTCGGCGACGTAGCCGAGCTGTTCGGCGGCTGAGAGCACGCGATCGCGTACGTCGGCAGCTGCGTAGCCCGATCCGCTCAGGGCCCGAGCTGTCGTCGACCGTGAGACGCCGGCGAGCTTGGCGACGTCGTCGATCGTGGGGCGTCGGGGTATGGCGTTGCGGTCGTTCACGCTGCTCCCTTCGTGTCCATGGTCGAATTCCTCACGACCTTACATTTGCGTTCGAGGTCTTGACGAGAGTCGGCTCGATCCATATCGTACTCAATGTGGCATCGATCCCATACGGGGTGAGGTGTCGCCACACGGCACGTCGAGCTTATCGAGCGACTGGAAAACAAAGGAGTATTCCGTGAGATCACATTCACAGCGGCTGACCGCCGTGCTGGCCGGAGTGGCGGTGCTGGCTCTCGCCGGCTGCAGCTCCGCCCAGAGCGGGGAGTCTGACCAGACCACACTCAAGGTCGTCTACCTCATCGAGGGAGATGCCAGCCCACTGGACGCGGTCATGCAGCAGGCCAAGGCCGAGTACGAAGAGGCCAACCCGGAGGTCACGGTCGATCTCCAACCCCTCAAGTCGAGCGCAGACGACTACTTCACCAAGCTCGCCCTCATGAACCGATCCGAGGCGACGGCGCCGGATGTGATCTACGAGGACAGCTTCCAGGTGAAGTCCGATGCGGCGGCCGGATACCTCGCTCCGCTGGACGATCGTCTCGCCGCCTGGGAGGACTGGGGCCAGTTCGTCGACGCTGCCAAGGCGGCTGGAGAAGGCGTCGACGGCAACATCTACGCCGTCTCGCTCGGCACCGACACCCAGGGGCTCTGGTACAACAAGGACGTCTTCGAGGCTGCAGGCATCCCGCTCCCCTTCGAACCCGAGTCCTGGGACGACCTGCTCGACGCGGCCGAGAAGATCAAGGCCAACGTTCCGGACGTCTACCCCTGGGAGATCTACGCGGGCATCCAACTCGCCGAAGCGGGCACCATGCGTGGCTTCCAGACCTTCCTCTCCGGCACCGACGACAGCCTGTTCAACGAGGAGACCGGAAAGTGGGTGGTCAACTCGCAAGGGTTCGAGGACACCCTCGAGCTCATCAGCACGGTCTACGGGGAGGGTTATTCGCCCGAGGCGTCGATCGCTCTCGACCCGGCACTGACCCAGACCGTCTGGGGCACGTGGCTGCCCGAGGGCAAGGTCGGCATGGTCGTCGACGGATCGTGGCTGCCCTCGGGATGGGCCGACACGGGTGCCACCCCGTTCCCGGAGTGGACCGAGAAGATCGGATGGGCGGCGATTCCGACACAGGATGGCGGCGGAGCAGGCACCACCTCGATGTCAGGTGGCTGGACGGTGGCCATGGGCTCGAAGACGAAGCACCCCGACGAGGCGTTCGACTTCATCACGACACTGCTCTCCGAGCAGAACGCGCTGAAGTTCGCCGTCGAGGGTACGCAGATCGCGGTGCGTGACGATGTCGCCGCCGAGCCCGACTACACGGGCGCGAACCCCACGGTGCCGTTCTTCACCGATCAGGTCGATGTGACCCACTTCCGCCCGGCGACCCCCGACTACCCGCAGATCTCTCAGCAGATCGCCATCGCGACGGAAGCCGTGGTGAACGGCACCAGCCCGGCCGACGCTGCCAAGGCGTACGACCAAGCGGTGATCGGAATCGTCGGAGAGGACAACACGGAGTCGGGTCGGTGACGACGACTCTCCCGTCCGCGTCCGGGGCTGCTGCGGTTCGGCAGCCCCGGACGCGGGTCCGATCCCTCATCCGGGCGATCCCGCTGGCTCCGGCGATCATCCTCATGCTCGTGTTCCTTCTCGGACCCATCGTCTGGGCGCTGTACGGGTCGCTCACCAACACGGCTCTCTCCGGCCCGAATGCGGCGAACCCCCAGTTCGTGGGTCTCGACAACTACCGCCAGCTCTTCACGAGCCCCACTTTTCCGCTCTCGGTCGTCCTGACGCTCATCTTCGTCGTGGCGTCCGCCGTCGTCGGCCAGAACGGGCTCGGGCTCGGGGCGGCCCTGCTGCTCCGGCGGGCGTCGAAGCCGGTGCGGCTGATCGTCGGGCTCGTCTTCGTAGGGGCATGGGTTCTCCCCGAGGTGGTCGCTGCCTTCGCTGCCTACGCGTTCTTCCACAACACGGGCACCCTCAACGCCCTGCTGGCCGGCATCGGTATCACTGGGCCGAACTGGCTCTACACCTACCCGATGGTCGCCGTCATCCTGGCGAATATCTGGCGAGGGTCGACCTTCTCGATGCTCGTCTACTCGGCGGCCCTCAACGAGATCCCCGATGAGATCAAGGAGTCTGCGAGCATCGACGGTGCCGGCGGGTTCGCCATGTTCCGTCTCATCACCCTGCCCATGATCCGCCGCGCGATGGCGGCGAACCTCCTCCTCACCACGCTCCTGACGATGTCGGTATTCGCCCTGATCTACATCATGACCGCGGGCGGGCCCGGGTTCGACTCGACCACCCTGCCTCTCCTGGCGTACCAGGAGGCGTTCAAGTTCTCCCGCGTGGGATACGGCACGACCGTCGCGGTGGTTCTGCTCGCGATCGGTGCGGTCTTCTCCGTCATCTACGTGCGCCTGCTCAAACCCGAAGTGGACATCTGATGGTCATCGAAGAACGAACCCGGCCAGTGGAGCGCGTGATCCCGCCCGAATCGCCGGCCCCGCAGGTCAGGGATCGCGTCGCGTCACCCAGTCGACGAGTGGATGCGGTGATCGTCAACACGGTGCTCGTGCTGGTGGCGGCGGTGTTCCTGTTGCCCATGGTCTGGCTCGTGCTGTCGGCGTTCGATCCCGCCGCCACCCTCGTTCTGCACCTGCCCGAGGGCTTGTCGATCGGCAACTTCCGCGACGTTCTGAACGTCGATCAGACGTTCCGTCCGCTCTGGAACTCGGCGCTGCTGTCGTTCGGAACGGGGATCCTCACGCTGGCCGTCGGGGTGCTCGCGGCCTACCCGTTGTCGAGGTATCAGTCCCGGTTCAACAAACCATTTCTCTACACCGTCATCTTCGGAACCTGTCTGCCGATTACGGCGATCATGGTGCCCGTCTACGCGCTGTTCGTGTCGCTGAACCTGGTGGATTCGACCATCGGAACGATCCTCTTCCTCTCGGCGAGCTCGTTGCCCATCGCGATCTGGATGGCCAAGAACTTCATGGACTCCATCCCGGTGAGCCTCGAGGAGGCCGCCTGGGTCGATGGAGCGAGTGCATTCAGGACTCTGCGCGTGATCGTGCTTCCGCTCATGAAGCCTGGGCTGGCGGTCGTCTTCCTTTACACCTTCATCGGAGCGTGGGGGAACTTCTTCGTGCCGTTCGTGCTGCTCCTGGATCCGGCAAAGCAGCCCGCCGCTGTCGCGATCTACAGCTTCTTCGGTCAGCACGGTTCGGTCGACTACGGTCCGCTGGCCGCCTTCTCGCTCGTCTACTCGCTGCCGGTGATCGTGCTGTACATCGCGGTTCAACGTCTCATGGGCGGATCCGGAGCGCTCGCCGGCGCAATCAAAGGGTAGTCCGACCCCGACAGTCCACTCAGAACGATTCCCACACTCAATGAAGAGGAGACAGGTGTGTTCACAAAACGGTTGAAAGCAGCACTGGTGGCGCTGACGGCGCTGCTGGTGTCGATCCCGCTCGTGGGGTTCGCGCCGAGCGCGCCCGCGAGCAGCCCGAGCACCCCGAGAACCACGGAGGAGATCGGCAAGGTCTCACCCCTGCTTCCCCACGCGGTCGATCTCTCGGGCAAGCTCGTCTACAAGATCACCCTCGATCCGGGGGAGTACGGCACCTACCAGCGCACCGTCGAAGAGGTTCTCGACTACATGGAGGAGATCGACAACTACACCCGTGGGGTGCCGAAGATCGCCATCCTGGTCGGGTTCCAAGAAGGCGGACACGATCACCAGTTCCCTCAGTGGGGCCCGATCAATTCCGAGCTCACCAGCACCGCTCATCCCGAGTGGGACGGACCCACGGCACTGCAGTACCTGATGGAACAGTCGAAGGCGTTCAACACCAGCTCCACCGTGCACGTGAACCTCGTCGATGCCTACGAGAGCAGCCCGGTGTGGGACTACTACTCCGAGAACGGGCTGCTCAGTCGCGACTCGGAGGGTGACTTCATCCCGGGCTGGCTGGCACCCGCCCCGCTCGGCCAGTCGTACCGGGTCAACCTTCAGGCGGCGTGGGAGGACGAGCAGGGCATCCGCAAGCAGGTCGACTATCTCTTCGACCAGCTGCCGGTGATCCAGGAGACGGGCATCCTCTACACCGACGCGAACGGTGCCATCAGTGCGAGCGACTTCGACGGCGTCACCCTGGACGAGCAGATCGAGGCCTACCAGGAGGTCGTCTCGTACATCAAGCAGCGCTACCACGTCGATGTGGTCGCGGAGTACGGGTTCGACGCGTTCTACGGGTACATGTCCCACGGGTTGACGTGGGCGCAAGGCGAGGGCAGTGGCCCATTCAAGGGTGTCTACGACAGCCCGATGAAGGTGCCGTCGTATGTCATGGCCGCGGGCAAGATGACGGCGAACGCCAATAACGCGATGCGCATCTTCGGGGCGAGCGTGCAGCTGGAGCAATCGGCCTATCACGACGACCCCCTGCTGGCCGGGCAAGAGGTCGCTCGCACGACCGTGCCCTATCTCTTCCTCAACTCCAAGCTCCGCGAGGCCTACAACGGTGATGCGCAGTACGCCACGTTCTCCGACGGGGTGAAGAGCATGTTCTACAGCGGATCGGCTGAGGACGTCGGAAGCTATGTGCCCGATGACGACGACTCCAACTATGTGACGATCGAGCGGGCTTTTGGGACGTATGGGGTGGGGGAGTTTCCGGAGTTGGTGGGTCAGCCTGGTTCGCCTGAGCATCTGTTCTTGATGGAGGATTCGTCGGGGGAGGTGGTGTTCGGTTCGTATCCGGATGCGTCGGATGAGCGGTATCACTGGCGGCAGGTGGATGGTGCTGAGAGTGGGCATTACCGGTTGCAGAATCGGGCGACGGGGAACTATCTCGCGGTGGGTTATGACCCGGGTGAGTATGACGATTACTACAACACGGCGAATGGGTATGCGGTGACGGGTGCTCGTGAGGTGGTGGCGCTTCCGTCGTTGCCGGCGGAGGGTTCTGCGGGTGATTGGTACAGCGATCCGGCTGCGTTGGTGGCGGATGGGAGTACCCGGTTGGTGAGTGACTACACGCGTGAGGGTGTTCCGGGTGGTGGTGCGACGGAGGCGAGCAGCGCGTATCTGGGCTATCAGATCGGGACGTCGGGTGCGGCGAACACGGTGCGGAATCTCAATGGTGAGCCTGCGGTCGCGACGAACTCGGCGGGTGACAAGGTCTATTACATGTTCCATGCGAACGTGGATGACTGGACCAGTTCCACCGCCATCGCCTGGAAACTCGACCCCGTCGCTCCACCGCCGGACTATGTGACGATCGAGCGGGCTTTTGGGACGTATGGGGTGGGGGAGTTTCCGGAGTTGGTGGGTCAGCCTGGTTCGCCTGAGCATCTGTTCTTGATGGAGGATTCGTCGGGGGAGGTGGTGTTCGGTTCGTATCCGGATGCGTCGGATGAGCGGTATCACTGGCGGCAGGTGGATGGTGCTGAGAGTGGGCATTACCGGTTGCAGAATCGGGCGACGGGGAACTATCTCGCGGTGGGTTATGACCCGGGTGAGTATGACGATTACTACAACACGGCGAATGGGTATGCGGTGACGGGTGCTCGTGAGGTGGTGGCGCTTCCGTCGTTGCCGGCGGAGGGTTCTGCGGGTGATTGGTACAGCGATCCGGCTGCGTTGGTGGCGGATGGGAGTACCCGGTTGGTGAGTGACTACACGCGTGAGGGTGTTCCGGGTGGTGGTGCGACGGAGGCGAGCAGCGCGTATCTGGGCTATCAGATCGGGACGTCGGGTGCGGCGAACACGGTGCGGAATCTCAATGGTGAGCCTGCGGTCGCGACGAACTCGGCGGGTGACAAGGTCTATTACATGTTCCATGCGAACGTGGATGACTGGACCAGTTCCACCGCCATCGCCTGGAAACTCGACCCCGTCGCGACCGACCGCATCGAGAACAAGTACGTGATCTCGCAGGGCGACCGCATCTACAAGATCTCGACGGGCAACGGCAACGCCGTGGAGGACGGTGTCATGAACACCGCCAACCACTTCGACGTCTTCATGCCTGTCTCCTGGCGGGAGCACGAGGTGATGGCCTACTCGGACGATGGAAGTGAGAGGGCATGGCTGTTGCCGCCGGACTGGCCGACCGTCAGCGAGGTCGACATCTACGACATCACCGGAAGCGGCCTACAGAACAAGCGAACGCTGCCGGTGGTGGACGACCGGGTGACTCTCGAGATCGATGCCGGACAGCTGCTGACCGTCGTTCCTAAAGGCACCGATCCCGGCACCAACACGCTCGCCGCATCCGGCGGTGACGCCTCGTATCTCGGGACGGATACGGTCACTCAGGGCGACTGGGTCGGCAACTACGGAGACGAGGGGTATTACATCGACGGAGGGGCCTCCGATCTCGGTGAGACCGTGACCTTCGTCGGGTCGGCATCGACCGAGTTCGCCGAGTCGACGACAGACGACCGGGCGCTCCTGGCCGCTGACGACACCGCAGAGCGAGCGGTCTCGGTGCAGTCGTCCGAACTCCACCAGATCGTCGACCTCGACCTCGGGAACTCCAGCCGCACCGTGAGTCTGTATCTGCTGGATTGGGAGGCCTCGGGAGCTCGGGCACTGGTCGAGGCCATCGACCCAGTCGCCCGCGAGGTGCTCGCAGCCAAGTTCATCGACAACTATGAGGACGGGGTCTATGTGAGCTTCGCGGTCACGGATCACGTGCAGTTCCGGCTCACTAGGATCTACGGCGACGGGCTCACCGAAGCCGGGCCCATCGGCCTGGCCGGAGTCTTCGTCGACGGGGTGGGCGCTGTGACCGAGGGCATGCCGCTCGCGAACATCTACCAGCAGCCGACACTCGTGACGGACGAGGGACTCGACTACTCCGCACCGACTGCGAGCACCCCACCGGCGCTGCCGCCGATCACCTCGCTTCTGGGAGAGCGGGTCGGTATCGAGGCCAAGGCGGTGTCGCTCGACAACGGGACGATCTCCTACCAGTGGCAGGAGTCGCCGGACGGTGTGGTCTGGACGGACCTGGTGGGCGAGGACGGCTATCGGTTCGTGTTCGACTCGCTGGTCTCCGCCGATCTCGACTCCGTCTACCGAGTCGTCGTGACCGATGAACGGGCGGGCTGGCAATCCAGCACGGCGGTGTCGGACTGCTTCGACCTGTCGGCGTCGAGCTGCTGAATGGGAGTGCAGGTCTCGCTTGCGGAAGGCACACCGCCGCTGGCGAGACCTGCACAGGGCCCGGGTCACCGCCAGCTCGCGCCCTCCGTCACATCGAAGTTCTGGTGGAACACCCCTTCGGGATCCCACCGCGTCTTGATGCCGCGAAGTCGCTGGAGAGTCTCCGGCGGGAAGGCCTCCAGGATGCGCCCAGGGTCGCGACCCGATTCGAAGCTGAGGTACATGCCGCTCATGAGCTCGTGCACGGGCTCCCATGCGGCGTCGAACCGTGCAGACCAGGTGTCTGCGATCGCGGTCACCGAGAAGTTCTGGTGTCGATGGGCGTACGCCGTCGCGTTCTGCGGAACGTCGTTGATGGCACCGCCCGCCGAGCGGATCTGCACCATCTGCGTGCTTCCCTCGCCTGCCAGCACCGCGAGTGCGCGGGAGACCGGCTCGTCGAGATGGTCGGCCAACCCGGTATGGGTGAACGCCGTCTGCTGCCCGTTGTGGGGTGCATCCGTCGTCACCGGCACCCTCGAGTACGGCACGATCTGTGCGCGCTGGCCGAGCAGGCCCGGTAGCTCGGTGAAGGGGACGAGGGCATCCCGGGCCGCGTCGACGTCGTCGGTCGAGAAGACCACGGTCGCTTGGGCGAAGGGCACCGAGCCCGCGCCCACGTAGAGGAAGGCGGAGATCTCGCGCGGCGAGCGCTCGACAGCCTCCCCCCAGCGGCGGAAGAAATCGGCGGCGTCGTCGAGCTGGTAGGCAAGGGTGGCCTGGGCGACGCGAGACGTGGGAGCCGCTTCGAACTCGAACGAGGTGACGATGCCGATGTTGGCACCGGCCCCCCGCACCGCCCAGAACAGATCCGGCTCCTCCATAGCCGATACCCGGTGCAACCCGCCGTCGGCCGTCACGAGCCGTGCCGCGCGCATCCGGTCGATGGTGAGACCGTGCGCCCGGCCCAGGAGGCCGATGCCGCCGGTCGTAGCGAGCCCCCCCACCCCGACGTCGCCCGAGTCGCCCGAGCTGATGGCGAGCCCCCATGGGGAGAGCGCCTCGGCCACGTGACCCCAGCGTGCGCCGGGACCGACCCGCACGAGCCGATCGTCGAGGCGCTCGACGTCGTCGAGTCGGCCGAGGTCGATCACGGTGCCGCCGACGTTCGTGGAGATGCTGCTGATTCCGTGGCCGCCGCTGCGGATGGCCAGGGCGCCACCGGTCTCCCGTGCGAAGGAGAGAGCCTCCACCACCTCTTCCGAGGTGCGCGGGCGGAGGATGGCGTCCGGCGCACCGGTGGCGCCGTAGACGTGCCGAAGGGATGCGTAGTCGGGGTCGGCCGCGCGAACGATGTCGAGCATGCGGGTGTCCTCAGAATCGTGGGGGAGTGGCGACGGGCCCGGTGGCCTTGTCGATGAAGTAGTGGAGCACCTCGCCGGTCAGCGGTGAGTCACCCGAGACGAGCTCCGCGATGTGCACACCGATCTCGGTGCCGTCGATCCAGAGCGGATTGTCGACGCCGGCGAGCTGGCGCGCCCGGGTGCGAACCACGCCGAGGATGACCTCGTAGACGCGGAGGCCCGTTCCATCGAGCTCGGCGGCGAGGGTGCGCGTGAGGGATTTGCCGGCCGCCGCGCCGAGAGCGACGACGCCGTTACCGGGGAAGGGCAGGTCTGCGCTCAGACCGTTGAGCTGCAGGAGCACGCCGCCGGGAGCCAGGGTCGGGGTGAAGGCGCGATAAACGCGGAACACGGCCGTGAGGTTGTCCTCGACGAGGTCGCTCCACTCGCCGTCGCTGAGCGCGAGAAGCGGTTTGCTGCCATGCGAGCCCCAGGAGGCGATGCTGACGACGACTCCGTCGAACGGTCCGAACTCCGCGGCGAGCAGGTCGGCACGCTCGGTCAGATCGGCGGCGAGGCCGTCGAGGGGCGCGACGTGGAGTGAACTGTGGCCGACTCGATCGGCGAAGTCGCGGAGCCGCAGCTCGTCGCGTCCTGTGGCGACGACGGCCGCGCCCCGCTTGAGCAGGGTGCGTACCACGCCCTCTCCGACGCCACCGCCGCCACCGATCACGAGAATCGTCCTGCCGCTCAGATCGGTGGCGCTCTGTGCCCAGGCCGGGTGGGTGATGGTCTTCATGATGTCTCCTCGGAGGTCGTTCCCGACAGGTTCTCGATGTGGGCCTGGAGCGCTGTGAGGCCCTCGGCGAGACCCTCCAGCTGGGCGGGCGTGAGCGCCGCGGCGAACCACTTCTGCGCCGATCGGAGGTGCGGGCCGATCGCCCTGCGGTACAACTCCTGCCCGGAGTCGGTGAGCACCAGCACCGCGGCACGACCGTCGTCGGGGTCGGTGCGCCGGTCCACCAGCCCACGCTTTTCGAGGCGGCGCAGCTGGTGCGACAATCTGCTCGACTCCCAGCCGATCGCCCGCGCGCAGTCACCCGGTCGCACCCCGCCGGGACTGAGCCGCAGATGGGCGAGAACGGTGAACTCTGTGTCGGACAGCTCTGCGTCGGCCCAGAGGTCGCGGCCGACCTCGCGCTTGAGCTGCTGGGTCACCGTGTGGAGCGACTCCCAGGTGGAGAGTTCGAACGAACTCAATCTATCTGACATGTCAGTAATATAGCAGGTATTTGACGCATCAAGTAAAGGCGACGAATTCGGGGTCGTCCGCCTCGTCTCTTCGGTCGATCAGCGGTCTCGGAGCGCGGACGGCAGCTTCGCGTCGACGAGACGGAAGAGCACCGCGAGTACCGCCGCCGCCACCAGGATGAGCAGCGCGTTCATGAGAGCGGCGGGCAGCCCCCGCTCCCTGACGTCGAGGAACGGGTACGGATACCAGTCGACGATCGCACCCCGGATGAACGTGACGGCGAGCCACGCCACCGGCAGCACGAACGCGGCGGCCACGGTGGCCCAGTCGAAGCGGGGCCGCGGCCCGAACACCAGCCAGGCCGCCACGAACCCGATCGGCGAGACCACGTGCAGGCCCACCATCGACACCAGCGCCCAGCCGTCGATGTGGATGGCCGGGGCGAGCAGCACCATGTAGACCACCCCGGTGACGGTGATGGCCACCAGCGCGTTGAGCCGCAGCGCGTTCCACCAGAAACCGGGGCGGAACGGGTTCACCGCCGTGACGATGCTGACGACCGCCACCACGAGGTTGCTGTCGATCGTGAAAAACAGGAACAGCCGCACCAGTCGCGTGCCGAGGTCGGCGACCTCCCCGGTCTCGCCGGAGTTCGCATCCGCACCCCCGGTGACCAGCAGCACCAGTTGGATGCCGATGGACGCCGCCACGACCCCCGCCACGGCGAGGTGCACGACGCGCGAGACGGCGAGTGCGCGAGGCGCTCGCCGTGGAGACTGTGGATTCATGCCCTCATTCTGTCGGGTGCCTCACCCGAGGAGCACCCTCGGCGAATGGGTCGCCGGGGCGCCGGTCGTGGAGCGCCTCCTCGTGGTGGGCTCCTACCGCCTGTTCTGACGGGGTGGCGCAGACACGCGGATGCCCCCGGCCGGGTGGGCCGAGGGCATCCGCGAGGGGCCACGGAACGAGCGGATCCGGGATCAGCTCGCGGGCATCAGCACCGAGTCGATGAGGTACACGGTGGCGTTGGCGGTGTGCACGCCGCCGCAGATGACGTTGGTGGAGCCGTCGACGGTGAGCGCGTCACCCGAGCCCGCGACGGTGACGTCAGCACCCTCGACGGTGGTGTGGGTGCCCACGATCTCGTCGGGCGAGAGCTGGCCGGGGATGACGTGGTAGGTCAGCACCTTGGTCAGGGTGGCGGCGCCCTCGGGGGTCTTCAGCGTCTCGACGGTGGCGGGGTCGAGCTTCGCGAAGGCGTCGTCGACGGGGGCGAACACGGTGAACTCACCGCCGTTGAGGGTGTCGACGAGGTTGACGTCGGGGTTCAGCTGGCCCGAGACCGCGGCCACCAGCGTGGTGAGCAGCGGGTTGTTCGAGGCGGCCGTGGCCACCGGGTCCTCCGCCATGCCGGCGACCGAGCCCGCGCCATCGGGGACGGCCTCGGCGTAGGCCGCGCATCCGGGGCCCACCAGGTCGGAGGCCGGATCCATCGCCTCGGGGGTCGACTCCATCGTGGGCTCGGGGGCGGTGGTCGCCTCCGACGTCGACATCGAGTCGTCGGATGACGTGGTGCCGCTGCCCGAACAGCCGGCCAGCCCGAACGATGCGGCTGCGGCGATGGCCAGAACGGCGAGGGTGTGACGCTTCGTGATTCGCATGATGCATTCCTCCAAAGGAAATCTGAACTGCTCTCGGGGAGGCGTTCGGTGCCCTCGCAGAAGCGGTTTGGACGTGATCCGCGCAATCCGCCGGCACCCGCACTCCGAATCACGATCGTGCTCACACCGCAGAAGTCCGCTCGGGATCGAGGCCTGGCATGCTGGAACTCGTGACATCCGACCGGGACTCAGACCCCTCGGGGGTGCCGAGTCTCGAACGCCTGCTCGAGCTGGTCGCCGCCGGCGACCAGGGTGCCTTCGCGGAGCTCTACGACCGAACCGCACCCCGCGTGCTCGGCCTGGTGAAGCGCATCCTGGTCGATCACGCGCAGTCGGAGGAGGTGGCGCAGGAGGTGTTCCTCGAGATCTGGCGCACGGCGCCGAAGTTCGAGAGCGTCCGGGGCAGTGCGCTGTCGTGGATCCTCACGAAGACGCACGGGCGGGCCATCGACCGCGTGCGTGCCTCGCAGTCGGGGCACGACCGCGACGAGCGCATCGGCCGCCGCGACCTCGAGACCGACTACGACCACGTGAGCGAGACGGTCGAGATCAGGATCGAGCACGAGAGGGTGAAGCGCGCCATGGGGCACCTCACCGAACTTCAGCGTGAGGCCATCTCGCTGGCCTACTACGGCGGCTACACGCACACCGAGATCGCGGGTATCCTCGCGGTGCCGCTCGGCACCGTCAAGACGAGGTTGCGCGACGGGATGATCAGACTTCGAGACGAATTGGGGGTGGCTTCATGACAGACAGGCGAGACGACGAACTCGACCCGCGCTCCCTGACGGGCGCCTACGCCCTCGACGCGGTCACTGCCGAGGAGGCGGTGGCGGTCGAGCGTGCCCTGGACGCCGACCCCGAGCTCGCGGCCGAGACCGACGGGATGCGCGAGGCGGCGGGTCTCCTGGGCGCGGCCGCGGCTCCGGTGCAGCCCTCGGCGCGGTTGCGCTCCGACTTGCTGGCGCAGATCGCCCGCACGCCTCAGGATGCGCGGCCGGTTGAGGATGCGCGGCCGGTGGCTCAGGATGCGCAGCCGGCCTCGGGCGAGGTGCCGATCCCTGCGGCCGAACCCGCGAGGGGTGCGGAAGCCGGGCCGGCCGAGCGCCGGGCGCAGCGCCGCTGGGCCCGCGGGCCGTGGTTGGTGCTCGGCGCCGCGGCCGCGGCGGCGGCGCTGTTCGTGGGCGGTGGATTCCTCGGCGCGGCGGTGACCGGATCCGCGGCCCCGGTCGTGGAGGCCTCGGCCGACTCGCTGGCCGCGATCATGTCGGCCCCCGACTCGGCCGTCGAGCGAGCAACCGTCGACGCCGGGGGAGCGGTGACGGTGGTCTGGTCGCAGCAGCTCGGCATGTCGGCGGTGCTCGCCGACGGGCTCGCGCCGCTGCCCGACGGCAAGGTCTACGAGGCCTGGTACATCGATGCCGACGGTGCAGCCCCGGCGGGCACCTTCTCCGCCTCGGCCGCCGGCACCTCGTGGCACGTGCTCGACGGGGCGATGGCCTCGGGCGACGCGATCGGCGTCACCGTCGAGCCGGCCGGTGGATCGGAGTCGCCGACCACCGACCCGCTCTTCGTGGTGAGCCCGGCCTAGGCGGGTCTCAGTTCTGCGCGGGCAGCTTCTTCACCGTGTCGAACAGGAACCGGTAGGTGAAGCCCGCGATCAGCGCACCCACGATCGGGAACACGATGAACACCCACAGCTGCGCGAGCCAGTCGCCGCCGCCGAACACGGCGGTCGCGAGCGAGCGCGCCGGGTTGAGCGAGGCGTTGTCGATCGGGATGGTGACGAGCAGCATGATCGTGAGCGTGAAGCCGATGGCGATGGGGGCGAAGCCGTGCACCGCGCGCACGTGGGTGACGCTCAGGATGACGAGCAGGAACAGGAAGGTGATGATGATCTCGGCCGCGATGGCGGAGCCGATTCCGAAGCCGCCGGGCGAGAGCTCGCCGTAGCCGTTGGAGACGAAGCCGCCGGCGATCGCGTTGTCGAGGAAGCCGTCGGGGCCGCCCGAGGCGAGGCCGAACACGGCGGTCGCGCCGAGCAGACCGCCCACGACCTGCGCGACGATGTAGCCGATCGTGTCCTTCCACGCGAACCGGCCGCCGGCCGCGAGACCCAGCGTGACCGCGGGGTTGAAGTGGCCGCCCGAGATGGGGCCGAAGGCGAAGGCGCCGATCATCACGGTGAGACCGAGGGTGAGTGCCACGCCGAGAAAGCCGACGCCGAGCGGGTTGCCGTCGGCGAAGCCGAAGGCGGCCGAGAAGGTAGCCGCGCCGACGAGCGCGAACACGAGCAGGAAGGTGCCCGCGACCTCGGCGATGAGCTTGGCGGCCAGCGACGGTTCGGACGGTTCAGGGGCGGCAGGGAAGGACATCGAGGACCAATCGTCGAGGGAGACGGCGGACCCGCGGCCCGCCCGAGTGGCGCGGCGTCGCGCGCCTCCACCCTATCGACTGGGTATCCGCCCTGAAAACCCTGGGTGAACACCCGGCGTCATCACTCGACACGAACGAATGGCGCGGGGCCGGCCTCAGCGCGAAAGCCGACTGAATACGCGGTGCACGACCCCCGAGGGCGACGCGGTCGACTCGATCGCGAAGCGCTCCTCCAGCCCTTCGAGCCCGTCCCAGAGTCGCTCACCCCGGCCGAGCACGATCGGCACCTCCACCACGTGCAGGTGGTCGACGAGGTCGGCCTTCAGGAACTGGCGCACCACATCCGCCCCACCGCCGAGGCGCACGTCGAGTCCGTTCGCCAGCGAGACGGCCTCCTCCAACGCCTGCTGCGGCGAGGCGTCGCGGAAGAGGAAGGTGGTCTCGCCGACCTGGAGGTCGGGGCGCGGGTGGTGGGTGAGCACCACCACCGGGGTGTGGAACGGCGGTTCCGGCCCCCACCATCCCGTCCAGTCCTCGTTCTCCCACGGTCCGGTCTGCGGCCCGAACTTTCGGCGCCCCATGATCTCCACGCCGATGCCCACGGAGGTGGCGGCGGCGAAGGCGTCGTCGACGCCGCTGGTGCCGCTGCCCACGGACTCCGACTCGTGCCCGGTCATCTCCACGAAGGAGCGCGTGGGGAAGAACCAACCCATCAGCCGATGACCGGCGTGCCCGAAGGGCGTCTCGAACGACTGCCCCTCGCCGCTCGCGAAGCCGTCGAGCGAGACGGCGAAGTTGTGCACCCTCACCCTGGTCACGGCGTCACGACTCCTCTCGCTGGATCCACCAGTCGGTGTACGAGGTGGCCCGCCCGTCAGGCGCGAAGCGGATGACCCAGAGGTTGTCGTAGACCGCGCCCGAGCGATAGGTCGACACGCACTGCGCCACACCCACCTCGGCGGTGGCGACCACGGGCTCCCAGCTGAACTCGGTGTCGCCCGGCTCGTCGCGCGCATCCAGCCAGCCGGCCACGATCTCGTCGTGCCCCTGCCAGCTCTCGCCCGACGGGCCCGGATGATAGACGCCTTCTTCGGTGAACAGGGCCCTGATCTGGTCGGGGTCGTTCGACAGCCAGGCGGCCCGATAGCCGTCGATCCAGGATGCGAGCCTCGTCGCGTCGTCGCTCATGGCACCAGTGTGCGGCAGGCCGCCGACATCCGCGACCCCGTCCGCTCCGAATCCCTCCGGAACACGATGGGAGTGACGGATGCGCGCACGATTCTGGTTCCTCGCGGCACTGGCGGGAGTGGTGAGCGCGGGCGTGCTCCTGGCCGTGGCTGAACTCTTCGCGCTGCTGGTGGCTCGTGACGGGAGTCCGGTGCTCGCGGTCGGCTCGTTCGTCATCGACATCGTGCCGCGCTGGGCGAAGGAGTTCGCCATCGAGGTGTTCGGGGCGAACGACAAGCTGTTCCTGCTCGCCTCGATCGGCCTCGCTGTCGTAGTGGCGGCGGCGCTCGCCGGGGTGCTGCAGCTGTGGCGGCGCCCGCTGGGCGATGTTCTCCTCGTGCTCGCGGGCGCACTCGCGGTCGCGGCGATCGTCACCCGCGCGGCCGCCACTCCGCTCGCCTGGCTGCCGACGGTGCTCGGCACGGCTGCCGGGGTCGTGGTGCTCGAGCTGCTCGTGCGGCGGCTCGCCCGCTGGCGGGCGGATGCGCGGGGCGCGGCCGCTGCGACGCCCGGCGACCCGTCCGCATCCGATGCGCCCCGCGCATCCGGCCCAGCCTCCGCACCCGACTCTTCCTGCGCATCCGTCGACCGTCGCGGCTTCTTCGTGCTCACCGCCGCAGCGGCCCTCGGAGCGGCGGTGGTGGGCGTGGGGTCGAGGGTGGTCGCGGTGGCGACCTCGTCGATCGACGGCATCCGCGAGGCGCTGAAGCTGCCGAGCCCGCGCTCGACGGTGACCGTGCCCGAGGGTGCTGAGTTCGACATCGAGGGCCTGTCGTCGCTCTACACCTCGAACGCCGACTTCTACCGCGTCGACACCGCGCTCACCGTGCCCGAGATCGACCCGGCCACCTGGTCTCTCCGCGTCACGGGAATGGTCGACGAAGAGATCACCCTCACCTTCCAGCAACTGATCGACCTCGGCCTCGACGAGTACTCCGTCACCCTCACCTGCGTGTCGAACGAGGTCGGTGGCGGCCTCGTCGGCTCGGCGAAGTGGCTGGGGGTGCCCGTGCGCACCGTGCTCGAGAAGGCGGGCGTGCAGCAGGGTGCCGACATGGTGCTCTCGACGAGCATCGACGGTTTCACCGCCTCCACGCCGCTCACCTCGCTGACCGACGAGGGCATCGACGCCATCTTCGCGGTGGCGATGAACGGGGAGCCGCTGCCGTTCGAGCACGGGTTCCCGGTGCGGATGGTCGTGCCCGGGCTCTACGGCTACGTCTCGGCGACGAAGTGGGTGGTGGAGCTCAAGGTCACGACGTTCGCCGACGACGAGGCGTACTGGACCCCGCGCGGCTACTCGGCCGAGGCGCCGATCAAGTTCTCGTCGAGGATCGACACCCCGCGGGTCGACAAGCAGGTGCCGGCCGGCCCCACGAAGATCGCCGGGATGGCCTGGGCGCAGACGGTGGGGATCGAGCGGGTGGAGGTGTCGATCGACAACGGCGAGTGGCAGCCGGCCACCCTGTCGGCGCCGGTGAACGAGGACACCTGGGTGCAGTGGTTCGTCGACTGGGAGGCGACGACGGGCACGCACTACCTGGCGGTGCGGGCGGTGAACAAGGCGGGGGAGCTGCAGGTGCAGGAGCGGGCGCCGATCGCGCCCGACGGCTCGACGGGGTGGCAGAGCACGCTGGTCACCGTGGTGTGAGAGGTGGTGACGTTCTCGCGTGCCGCCCGGGAACATCCGGTGCAGAACGATTGTTCTACCCTCTGACCGCCGCAGCCAGCGGTGCGAATCCCCGAGGAGGGCCCCGTGACCACGGAGTACACCAAGACCCCCGAGGCGCTCGCGCGTCTCACGCGCCGGCAGTTCAGCGTCACGCAGGACGACGCCACCGAGCCGGCCTTCCGCAACGAGTACTGGGACAACCACGACGACGGCATCTACGTCGACGTCGTCACCGGGGAGCCCCTGTTCTCGTCCACCGACAAGTACGACAGCGGCTCGGGCTGGCCGAGCTTCACCGTGCCGATCGACCGTTCCCGCGTGGTCGAGAAGACCGACCGTACCTGGGGCATGACCCGCACCGAGGTGCGCTCCGCCTCCGGTGACAGCCACCTGGGTCACCTCTTCCCCGACGGGCCGCGCGAGGCGGGCGGGATGCGCTACTGCATCAACTCGGCCGCGTTGCGCTTCGTGCCGGTCGCCTCGCTCGAGGCCGAGGGGTACGGAGACTTCCTGAGCCTGTTCGGCACCACCACCACATCCACCACCGCTACCGAGGGGAGCGCACGATGACCACCGAGACCGCCATCCTGGCTGGAGGCTGCTTCTGGGGCATGGAGGACCTCATCCGCCGTCGCCCCGGCGTGCTCGACACCCGCGTCGGCTACACCGGCGGCTACGTCGACAACGCCACCTACTACAACCACGGCGGCCATGCCGAGGCGATCGAGATCACCTACGATCCGGCCGTCACCGACTACCGCACCATGCTGGAGTTCTTCTTCCAGATCCACGACCCGTCGACCAAGAACCGTCAGGGCAACGACCGGGGCACCAGCTACCGCTCGGCGATCTTCTACGAGAACGACGAGCAGCGTGCCATCGCCGAGGACACCATCGCCGACGTGGACGCCTCCGGGCTCTGGCCGGGCAAGGTCGTCACCGAGGTGAGCCCGGCCGGTGCGTTCTGGGAGGCCGAGCCCGAGCACCAGGATTACCTGGAGCGCTACCCGAACGGCTATACCTGCCACTACGTGCGACAGGGGTGGAAGCTGCCCCGGCGGGCATCGGCCGCGACGGCCTGACGACGCCGGTCTGAGGGGTGCTTGGCGTGTCGCCCCGCTCTGCCGCATACTCGAGATTCGAACATCTGTTCGAGTGACGAGTCGAGACGGAGGGCGGGGCACACGTGAGCACCATCGATCTGAACGCTGTCGATCTGGCCGAGGCGGCCACGCTGTGGTTCGAGGGCGCGCTCCCCGCGCGCATGCTCTGGCACGGCGAACGGTGGAGGGTGAGCGATCGCCCCACCGAGCCCGAGGGGCTGTACTGGGCCACGCACGCGCCCGACTTCGTGGCGTGGCGGTTCCAGGCCACGAGCGTGGGCGGTGAGAGCCGCGTGTTCGACGTGCTGCGTCGTCCCGGCGAGGCGTTCTGGAGCGTGGCGCACGTCTACGACTGAGGCGCCCGCCCCCGCTCCTCTCGTTCGAAGCGCCGGAAGGCGTAGCGGAGGCCGGTGCGCGATTCGAGCCACCCGGATGCGCGGGCCGGGTCGGCGTGCCACTCCGGGCCCAGCACGGGCGCGGTGGTGTCGCCCGCGATGTCGAGGTCGACCTCGGTGAGCTCGACGAGCTGCGCTAGGGGGAGTGCCTCGCGGTAGAGCTGCCCGCCGCCGATGACCCAGACGGTGGGGGTGTTTGCGTGTGCGGTCGTGTCTTCGGGTGAATCGGCGGCGTGGGCGAGTGCTTCGCCGAGGGAGTGCGCGGTCTCCGCACCCGGTGCCGCCCACCCCTCCTGCCGGGTGACGACGATGTTGCGGCGGCCGGGGAGGGGCCTGAAGCGCTCGGGCAGCGAGTCCCAGGTGCGGCGGCCCATCACGACGGGCGATCCCGCCGTCACCTCGCGGAAGTGCGCGAGGTCTTCGGGCACGTGCCACGGAATGCCACCGTCGTCGCCGATCACCCCGCCGTGGGCCTGGGCCCACACGAGGCCCACGCGCATCCGGCTCACACCGCCACGGCCGCGCGGATGGCGGGGTGGTGCCGGTAGTCGACGAGCTCGAGGTCGTCGTACTCGTAGTCGAACACGCTGTGCCTGCCCGGGGCGATGCGGAGCGTGGGGGCCGGGAACGGCTCGCGCTCGAGTTGCAGCCGTACCTGCTCGACGTGGTTGTCGTAGATGTGGCAGTCGCCGCCGGTCCACACGAAGTCGCCGAGGCCGAGGCCGGTCTGGGCGGCGATGAGCTGCGTGAGCAGCGCATAGCTGGCGATGTTGAAGGGCACACCGAGAAAGAGATCGGCGCTGCGCTGGTAGAGCTGGCAGGAGAGCTTGCCGTCGGCCACATAGAACTGGAAGAGGGCGTGGCAGGGGGCCAGTGCCATGCCCGGCAGTTCGGCGACATTCCAGGCCGAGACGATCATGCGGCGCGAGTCGGGGTCGGTGCGGATGGTGTCGATCACCTGGCTGATCTGGTCGATCTGCGTGCCGTCGGGGGCGGGCCACGAGCGCCACTGCACGCCGTACACCGGGCCGAGCTCGCCCGCTTCGTCGGCCCACTCGTCCCAGATGGTCACGCCGTTCTGCTGCAGCCAGCCCACGTTCGACTCGCCGCGCAGGAACCACAGCAACTCGTAGGCCACCGACTTGAAGTGCACCCGTTTGGTGGTGATGAGCGGGAAACCCTGCGCGAGGTCGAAGCGCAGCTGGCGGCCGAACACGCTGCGGGTTCCGGTGCCCGTGCGGTCGGACTTGGGGGTGCCGTTCGCGAGGGTGTCGCGAAGAAGGTCTTCGTAGGGCGTCGCGATCGTCGAAGTCATCGCCATGAGCGTAGCCTTGTCGGCGAGATGACACGACCCGCCGCGCCCGAGCCGCTCTCGCGGACGGCGCCGCCCCTGCCCGGCGGCGGGGAGCACGAGCAGGACTGGCAGTCGCTGACGTTCCTGCACTGGCGGGTCGACCCGGCTGAGGTGGCGCCGTTGCTGCCGGCCGGCACCCGGCCCGACGTGTTCGACGGATCGGCGTGGGTGGGCCTCATCCCGTTCCGCCTGGCGCACGCGACGGCGCCGGGATTCCGCGCGTTCGGCCCGGTGCCGTACGCGGGCACCTTCCCCGAGATCAACGTGCGGCTGTACTCGGTCGATGAGACGGGGCGGCGCGGGGTCGTGTTCCGCTCGCTCGAGTCGTCGCGGCTCGCGGCGGTGTCGGCGGCCCACGTGCTGTTCGGGTTGCCGTACCGCTGGGCCCGCATGTCCATCGCGACCGACGCCTCCGGCGCGATCACCTACCGCTCCGAGCGCAGGGGCGATGCCGGCTTCGGCGGACGGCCCGGCCCGCACTGCCGGGTCGACGCCCGCCCCGGCCTGGCGGACCGTTCGCACGACGAGCTCGCCGTCTTCCTCACCGCCCGCTGGGGCCTGCACCACGAGCGAGGCGGCCGCACCGTCTACATCCCCAACGAGCACGCGCCGTGGACCGTCACCGACGCCGAACTCCTCTTCCTCGACGACGAACTCCTCGCCGCCGCCGGTTTCCCGTCGCTCGCCGCCCGCACCCCCGACTCCGTCCTCTTCTCTCCGGGCGTCCACACCGCCTTCGGCCGCCCCTTCCCCGTCCCGCACTGACGCTGGGGCGCTTCCCCGTCCCGCGCTGAGCCTCATCCCGTCCGCAGCCCGCCCTCACCACCCGGGCCACCGATCGACCCGTCAGTAAGTGCCCTCCCTGGCCCGCAGGTTCTAGCGGTGTGTGCAACGCCTGACGATTGAGGGGTGTTGATGATGGCGTATTTCT
>NZ_JANLCN010000012.1 GCF_024979255.1 Herbiconiux moechotypicola | reverse complement strand
CTCCAATCGTCGAGTGTTCACTTTTCACCGCCACAACTGTCCAGTTTTCAACCGCCGCCGACATCTCCGCCCCTGGGGAGGCTGTGGAGTTCCCGGGACGGGTGGAAATTACCGACTGAGTGCCAGCGGCGAGGCGGTGACCCGGAGCAGTCACGGCTTGCCGAGTCGGGGATCGCTGCCGCAGCCCCTCATCGAGCCGAGCCTTCGGCGCGCCGTCCCCACGGTAGCCGCACCACAGCCGTCGCGCTTGGCCCGCGTTCCAACGCACTACAGGTTCGCATTCGCGACGCAGTCAAAGGTGCGGCGCGGGGCCGGAATCAGACGTGCAGATCCGAAATCCCACCCCGCGCCACTGGGCGGCTTGACGACTCACTCTTCGAGGAGATCCACCCTGGATTCATGATAGACGGTCGGCTGCCGGCAACAATCCTCGCTGAGTTCAAGCACTCACGATGCGCCGGTCCGCGAGCTTTCCGTTACAAGTTTGCTGACTGTTCCGCCGGGTATCCGATGAAGGAAACTGCTTCAACATCTTCGGCAGCTCACAGCAGTTCAAAGCACTCTCGACAGTGGGCCACGCAAGGCGCTCGGATTTCTGACGGGTGCGAACAGCCGATTGTAAGCGCTCGACGTAGCGGTCGTAGCGCAGTTTGAGGTCGGCCCCACGTAACGACTCTCGGTGTCGTCGTCCGCGAAGGCGTCACCGTCGAGACGCGTGAGCAAGATCGCCACGGAGCCTGCCCACCAACTTCTCAGCCGCAGACACGGGGCGACCGATCACCACACCGAAGAGTTTCTGCCAGACGGAGCCCATCCGCACCTCCACAACGTGATGGAGCAGCAACGACATTGCCAAGACAGCGACGGCTGCCGCGAGGACCGCCAGCACGGGCCCCACCACCGGCACCAGCGACTGAATGATCCAATAGCCGAGTGCGCCATGGATCAGATAGACCGGATAGGTCAGCAGCCCGAGTTCCGCGGACAAGGGGAGCTTGATTTTCGCAACCGAGGGCACGGTCTGGAGCCAGATCAGTGCATAGAAAAGGACGATTAGGGCGAAGACCAAAGGGATCGAGAACTCGTAGCCCACGAGATTCTCGTTCGTCGGGATAGTGGGGAATTGGCGCCACGCGAAGATCAGACTGGCCGCGAGACTTGCTGCGAGACCAACCGCTCGCAGCCATGTCCAGCCACTGCTCATGACTGTCGCGATGATGGCTCCCCCAGCGAAGAGGGGGTAATACTCTCCGAGATAGGGAACTCGCGCGAGCGACGGAGCTACAACCGTCACGATCAGCATGACGAGCGCCCAGATCGGCATGAACTGGGCAAGCCTGTGACCCATGCCGAGTAGCACGAGAAGCCCCACGAGCGCGTAGAACGTGAGCTCGTAGAGAAGCGTCCAATACACGCCGTCGACGTAACTGAATCCGAAGATCTGTGGCGCCATCGTGAGATTGGCCAACCAGGCGGGGATCAGCCCGACCGGGTTCTTCTGCGTGCTGATGATGACGACAACGAAGCCGATGGTGAGCCCGAACCAGTAGGCCGGGTACAGGCGTTTGACACGACCGACGGCGAACGCGCTTGCGGACTTACCCACTGCGGACTTGAAGATGACGAAGCCACTGATCAGAAAGAACAGCCGAACGCCCATGTAACCGTAGAGTGCGACGTGCGAAAACGGACTGTAGTCGAGGTTGTCGTTCTTGCCGTTTGCGATGCCCCAGAGAAACCAGTGGTAAAGGACCACTGAGGCTGCCGCCGTGAAGCGCAAATAGTCGATCAGCGCTAGCCGAGCGCGCATTTTCCCCCCTAGGATCCGGCCTCTGATCTTACAGGAGCCGTTTCGGTCGCCCGGCGTCACCCTGTCGACGCGTCAGCACGTGAAACTGAGCGGGGCAACCTCGGGCTGGACGATCAAGGGTGCCACGAGGGTCTGGATCTCTTTCTCCGGTAGCGCAGAGACGTCGATGTCGATCGTCACTGTCTGTGTTTCGCCAGGGCCCGCCTGCAGTACGCCTCGGGCCACCGGATACTCATCGTCAACACCTACCAACGATTCCTCTTGACTAGTGCTCCCCGTGATTGATGCCACGGTGGCTCCTGGAGGCGCGTACACATACGTGAAGATGCGCAGGTCACCCCGAGGAATACGGAATCCATTGCCACTACCGCCCGTGATGAAGTCGGAGGTGTCGCCGACAGCCGCCGGGTCGAGAACGTTCGTGGCGATGATGTTCACGCGGATCTTGCGGGCACCATCCGTACACGTGGCTTGCCCTACCTCCATCGCCGTGCGCAGGTAGTAGTCCATCTTGGAACCTTGATAGTCGCTGATGTAGATCCCGACTTCGTGCGCCGCCTCTGTTCCAGTCGGAAGCCGACCCTGAAGGCCGGCTTGCTCGATGAGAGTCTGCACGGACTGATCGGTGCTATTCGCTACGACTCTACGTTCTGCGCCGCCGCGAGCTACCGCTTGCACGAACGAAGGAATGTCGACGTTGCCGTTCATGACCGAATTGAAGGTCAATCCGGCCGCCGCAGAGAAGTAGGCGTCCTGGGCATCCGGGTCTTCGGGGAACATCTGGTAAACGCCGTTGAGGAGAAGATCGATCGCATTCTCGGAGGTGAGCTGGTTCCCGTCCGGCAAGGCGATCGGTCCGGTGGCTGACAAGACATAGCTGAGCGCTGTCGGATCAATGAAGATGACGGTGTCGGGGGTGACGCCCCGCTGGTTGCCCCACATCGAGCGAGTAAGATCCGCCGCCACGGCCACTCGAGGGGTGAGTGTGTTGTTCTGGCTCTGCAGACCGAATGGCGTCAGGAAAAGTTGCCGGGCGGTGGCGGGAACCTTGCTGTTCGCGAAGTCCTCCGACTCGAAGTCGAAATCTCGACCGCTTGTCTCTTGGCTGATGGCGACCCGTCCCTGGTCGGCCGTGACGAGAATCTGAGCACCAGCGATGCCGCCGAGAGGCCTCGCCTCCGCCGAATTCTCGAAGACCAGAAGGTAGTTCCTGGCCCCATCAGCGCCCAGCAGCGCCGGAAGCACCGGAGCGAGCGATTTCGCACCGGCGATGGCCGGCTCGACCTCGCCGACCAGATTGTTGATCTCGATGACGGCGTTCTTGACCGGGCCGATCAGAGTATCCGTCTTGATCGCAGAGACCGATTCCTTCGCCCCGGTGAGAGCGGTTCCTGCGGAATCGAGGACTGGCATGACGGACTGTATCGCGGCGAGATCCACCGCCCCATTGACCGGCTTGAACACCTCCGGCGATAGCTTGTCGCCGAGTTGCACGGCCGGGACCACTGCGTTGTCGACCACGTCCGAGACGCTGTTCGTGATGGTACGCACGGCCACGAGGTTCTCACCGATTACGGGTACCATCTCGCCGATCGCCCAAGCGGGGCCCGATACCGCTTCGCGCGCACGCTCCACGTGTTCCTGAAGCTTCTCCGCATCCCCCTGGGCTGAGGTCGCTTCCCCCGCGAGCACTTTGTCTTTCACGGTGGACAGGAGAGGGCGCGATGCCTCAAGCTCATCCTTCACTGTGAGCGCACTGAGACCTACCCAGACCGCGCCTCCGGCGACGAGCACCAGAAACAAGAAGACCCCAGCCACCACCCAAGGCCAACGACGACGACGCCGACGGCGTCTCGGTCGATCAGTGGCCCGGGATCGGCGGGTAGGGGTCTCGTCGGTCACCGGGCAATTGTATTCGCACCCAGGTCACCCCGGCTGTGCAAACGGCGTGAGCGAAATGTCTCAGCGAGTGAGTCTCAGGGTATCCGCAGTCATGACCAGCGACTCCTCGGCGGCCGACGGGTCGTCGTTGAGCTGACTTCCAAGCGACGGGATCATGCGCTTCAGCTGCACCTCCCACGTCGCGTATTCCTCAGGGAAGCACGTTCTGAGGAGGTCGATCATGATCGGCACAGCGGTCGATGCACCCGGGGACGCCCCCAACAGTCCGGCTATCGAGCCGTCCGCCGCGGTGATGACCTCTGTTCCGAATTGGAGCACGCCCCCCTTATTTGCATCTTTCTTCATGACCTGCACTCGTTGACCGGCAGTGATCAGCTGCCAGTCCGCGGCTTCCGCTGTGGGCATGAACTCCCGCAGAGCCGCCAGCTTCTTCTTCTTGCTGGCCAGGAGTTCGCCGACCAAGTACTTGATCAGATCGAAATTGTCGCGCGCCACTGCCAGCATCGGCCCGAGGTTGTGCGGCCGGATCGAAAGGGGAAGGTCAAGAAACGATCCGCGCTTCAAGAACTTCGGGCTGAATCCTGCGTATGGGCCGAAGAGTAGCGAGGACTTACCGTTGACTACGCGCGTATCGAGGTGCGGCACCGACATCGGGGGCGCACCAACCGATGCCTTGCCATAGACCTTGGCATCGTGCTGGGCTACCACCTCCGGATTGTCGGTCTTGAAGAACATGCCGCTGATGGGAAAGCCTCCGAAGCCTCGAATCTCGGGAATCCGCGACTTCTGGAGAAGGGGCAGCGCATGACCGCCCGCACCGACGAAGACGAATCGTGCCGCGACAGAGTACGGCGTGCCGCCCACGGCCTCCCGCACGCGGACCGTCCACGAGCCGTCTGGGCGCTTCTTCAAACCGACGACCCGAGTCTCGAGCCTGATGTCGGCACCGGTTCTCTTGAGGTAATCGAAGAGACTGTGCGTGAGCGCGCCGAAATCGACATCGGTGCCGGACATGATCCTCGTCGCGGCGATCGATTCACCCTTCGCCCTGTCGCGGACCAGGAGCGGCGCCCATTGGTAGATCACCCGGGGGTCGTCACTGAACTCGATTCCTGCGAAGAGCGGTTCTTCACGCAGGATCTCAAAACGTCTGCGGAGATAGTCGACGTTCTTTTCGCCGCGCACGAAGGTCATGTGCGGGGTCGGGTTGATGAAGGCTTCCGGCTCCGGCAGAACTCCCAGATTGACGAGCGACGACCAGAACTGCCGGCTCACTTGGAACTGCTCGTTGATATTCAGCGCCTTCGACGGCTCCAGAGCTCCGTCGGGACCTTCGGGCATGTAGTTCAGCTCGGCCAGTGCCGCGTGTCCGGTGCCAGCGTTATTCCAGGCGTTCGAACTCTCCAGGGCGAAGTCGCTCAGCTGCTCGAAGACCGTAATGGTCCAGTCGGGTTGCAGGAGGCGGATCATTGCGCCGAGGGTGGCACTCATGATGCCACCACCGACCAGGACGACATCGACGCTGTTTGGTCTCACAATTCGATCCTACGCGGTTGTATACACCGAGAGTTCCACAGCCCGCGTGAAGAAGCGGCGATCTTTACGGCCGGCCCATGGCTCGATATTCCCACCCCGCTGCGCGCCACGTGGCGGAGTCGAGGACGTTCCTCCCGTCGATGATGCGCTTGGAACCCACTCCGGCCTCGATGTCGGCGGGAAGCAGTGCGCGATATTCCTTCCATTCCGTCAACAGCAGGACGACTTCTGCTTGTTCGACGGCCTCTGCCACCGAGGGCACGAAGTGCAGCTGAGGATGCTTGGCGCTTGCGTTCGCAATGGCCTCCGGGTCGGTGGCCGTGACGATCGCTCCGAGCCCGTTCAGCTGAACGGCGATGTCCAGCGCAGGCGAATCGCGGATGTCATCGGAATCGGGCTTGAAAGCCAGTCCCAGAACGGCGACCCGTTTGTTGAAGGCCTGGCCTCCCAACAGGTCGACCACCAGGTCGACGACATGCTGACGCCTGCGGAGATTGATCGAGTCCACCTCTTTGAGGAAGGCCAGCGACTCACCGCGACCGAGCTCTTCGGCCCGGGCGCCGAATGCGCGAATGTCCTTCGGCAGGCATCCGCCGCCGAAACCGATGCCCGCGTTCAAGAATCGACGGCCGATCCGGGCGTCGAAACCGATCGCGTCAGCGAGTTCGGTGACATTACCGCCCGTGACCTCGGCTATCTCGGCAATGGCGTTGATGAAAGAGATCTTGGTGGCGAGAAAGGCGTTGGCCGAGACCTTCACGAGTTCTGCCGTGGCGTAATCGGTCACCACGAGAGGCGTCTCTTCGGCGAGGGCCTTGGCGTAGACCGAGTTCAAGATGTTCGTCGACACTTCCGCGACCTCCGCGACCGGCGACACCCCATAGACCAGCCGATCGGGCGAGATGGTGTCCTCGACCGCGAAGCCCTCACGCAGGAATTCAGGGTTCCACGCCAAATTGGCACCCGGCACGGCGGATGTCACCTTATCGGCCAGGCGAGCGGCAGTGCCGACCGGAACCGTGGACTTGCCGACGACCAGATCGCCAGACTTGAGATGAGGGATGAGGGAATCGACTGCAGCATCGACGTACGTCAGGTCGGCGCTGTACGAGCCGGCCTTCTGCGGCGTGCCGACCGCGATGAAGTGCACGGTGGCGCCCTTCACGTCGGCCATGTCGGTGGAGAACGACAGCCTTCCTGATGCACCGGCGGAGGTCAAGATCTCGGGAAGTCCGGGTTCGAAGAAGGGAGCTCTACCGGCGGCGAGCGCTTCGATCTTGCGCTCGTCGACATCGATGCCGACCACCTCGTGTCCCAGCTCGGCCATAGCTGCCGCGTGGACTGCACCGAGGTACCCACATCCGATGACGGAGATCTTCATTCCAACAACCTTCCTGTGGGACCATCCGATCCCGGCCTGTATTTTCTAGCAGAGTTGTATTGCCGGTGTGTGTCGAGCAGCGCCTGCTGATGCCGCAGGAATCAGGCGGGAGCCCCAGCCGCTGTGTCGATCCTTGCCCACAGATAGGGAGCCAGTGTTTTCATATACGACTGTGTGACGTGATTCGCCGTGTCTCGGTAGACGATGACATTCCCGATCACGGAGGGACAGAAGTCGTCCGCACAGAAATAGTCGGTGAGATCGACGAGGGACACCCCGGGCATGTCGGCCGAGGCTTGGATCAAGGGGTCGGTCTGCGCGAAAGCATCCGCAGCCGAGGTTCCGCAGTCGTTGTCATTCGCCTGGAATCCGAATCTCGAGATACAGGCGAGCCCCTCCTCGGTGACGGCAGGCACGTCGCCCACTACGACCACTTTCGTGCCGAGGGAGGTTGCTGCTCCCCACGCAGTCCTGTACGCAGCTGCCGCTGACTCAGGGTCACCTCCGGCCCAGCGCGCACCTGTGGTGATGATGATGTCGTAGGGGTCTGCGGCCGATTCGAGCAGAGCCCGGGTCTGATCCATCGCCTCGACGCAGTTGCCCCCTGGAAGCGGATTCTTCCATTGACATCCATTACCGACGTAGGTGTCGAGCGACCAGTTGCGTGCCTTCAATTCAGGCACGAGCGCGGGGAGGAGCACCGCCGCGTGACTGTCGCCGACCAGCGCGACCCGTGTTGCGTCCGCTGACTTCGAACCGTAATTGCAGGTGCGGAACGGCTGTTCGGCGAGCTTGTAGCAGTCGAACGATATCCCCGTGTCGGCTGCGAGTCCGTCCACCGAAGGGGTCAATTCGTTAGGGATGCTGTTCAGATCGCAGGACGGCGACTTGGTGGCGTCCATGAAGTCGGCTCCGGAGCACGGCTCCGAGGCGGCCGCAGTAGGCACTCCCTGCCCATTCGTCGAGTCGGGTTGATAGACGGCGACGGTGCTGGTGGGCTGCGGGGCGAGAGCGACAGCGAGCAGCACGACCGCCAGAACTCCACTCGCCACAATGCCCACGACCTGAGAGGCAGGGAGCCGCGCCTTTCGATGTCGACGCTGGCGCGCGCGTCGCCTCGCGCGTCTTTTCGCCTCAGAGTTCCGGGGCTCGAGCCACGCAGAGTCGCGAATAGTGTTCTCGACCAGGTGGTAGCTCAGGATCGCAAGGACGAACATCGTCGCGAGGCATGCGAGGAAGTAGATGACCGTGTCCGACGGAACTAGTGCCGCGAGGAGGATGATGACGGGGAAATGCCAGAGGTACAGCGAGTAGGAGATGTCGCCCACATAACGGCTGACGCGGTTGGTCAGCGGAAGGAGAGCCCAGTTGTACGTTGAGCCCCTGGCCCCCGTTCCGGCCGCAATCAGCAGCGCGGTCGAGAGCACCGGTAGTGCGGCGCCAGGGCCGGGAAACGGCACCTGAGGGGAGATCACGAACACGGAGGCGACTATGCCCGCAAGACCCATCCAGCCGAGGACTGGTCGGAGGGCGTTGGGCACGATCGTGGACACCACAGGGACGAGAGCGGCGAGGATGGCACCCACCCCCAACTCCCATGCCCTCGAGAACGTCGAGAAATAGGCGAAACTCGGGTTACTCGATGTCTCGTAAACCGACCACACGAACGAAGCGACCGTCGCGGCAATGAAGGCAACGAGCACGAATCGTCTGCGCGAGTTGTGTGCGAAACCGAGGCGGGCTGTGACCAAGAAGATACCCAGCATCATCCAAGGCCATACGAAGTAGAACTGTTCCTCTACCGAAAGTGACCAGTAGTGCTGCAATGGCGAGGGTGGCAGGCCGAGTTGGAAATAGTCCGTGCCTACTAGTGCCATGTGCCAGTTGGCCGAGAAGAAGAACGCCCAGAAACCGTCGACGGCCGTCTGAACCGCTCGCCCCTGCGGCAGTAGAACGAAGGACGCGGCGATGGTGACGACGATCACGAGGGTCGCTGCAGGCAGGATTCTGCGGATGCGCCTTCGGTAGAAGCCCAGGAAGGAGATGTGCTCGGTCTTCTGGTATTCGCGCAGGACGATCCCCGTGATGAGGAATCCGCTGACGACAAAAAAGACGTCGACTCCGACGAAGCCGCCGGTGGGCCATGCGAACAGGTGATCCATGATCACCGCGATCACCGCGATGGCGCGGAGCCCCTGGATATCGGGCCGGAAGGAACTCTTCGGCAGCGCGTCCGTCACTGCGGTGTTCTCATTGCCGATCGGCGATGGCATTTTCGACCCCCCTACACATGCCAGACGCTGGGTGTTGAGCCTGGTGATGCTGTGACCGAGCTCCCCCACTGCGTGCTGTCCCGCGAACACACGCTATCATCGGCGCGATGCAGTCGCTCAGTAGGCGTTATCGAGTGCTTCTACGATGGGCTCCGCGGGCGACCCTGAAACGGTGCACGACTGCGTGCCAGGCCCGGCTTCGACTCTTTCAACGGGAATGGAGACCGTCCAGATGCCTGCGTCGATCTCATGGATCTCGCTGTCCTGGAACGGCGCCCGGCTCACCAACATCCCCGGATCGAACAGCTCATCGTGACGAGCGCTGCATGCTTGGTACACCGCCTCGGGAGTCCAACCGTTGACGAGAGTGTCTTCGGGTGCCACAGGTAGTTCGGGCGCTTCTCCTGGGGCGTCTGCGGTCGCTGTGGAATCACCAGCCGAGGTTGGAGGTGGAGTGGTGTCATCAGGGGCCGGGGCGGATCCATCCGCTGGGGCACTCGGCTGAGTCGTGGCAGTCGGCGGGAACGTCACGACCGTCGAACTCGGGCTCGTCGAGGGCGCGTCGCAGGCAGCAAGTCCGATGGTCACAAGCGCGAGCATCGAGAAGGCAAAGACTCGTCGACGTCCCATGCCGGACACGATACCGCGACGTGGCCTCTCCGCCATCGGGTGACTCAGCTCATCTGCGTCCACCGACCGCCACCAGACCCGTCGGCCGGAAGCCAGGCCAGATGCATCGACGACCCCGGCTGAAGGACGGAGCTCCTCCGACCGGCTAAGTCGGTGTTCGCATCAGGGCCGTGGTCCACGGTCAGATCGCCATCGCCTCCGCTGTTCCTGACGAACAGCTGCTGGCCGAAGCCGTCGCCGGGAAGGAGGTTCGCGACTGTCCGCCCTCGACTGTCCGGGATGCAGTCCAGGAAGACGGTACCGCGGCAGAGCGCGATCAGACGCGCTGTCCGAGGGCTTTCAACATCTGCCCCCCGCACGACGAGGCTGTTGCTGTTCGCCGAGGTCGATCGCACGTTGTAGCTGACCGAACCGCCTGCGCCTGCGTCGTCAACGATCGGCCGGTCCGCAGCCGGGATGAACGGCTCATCCGCCTCCATCGTGATGTACTTCGTGGCGGATGGACCGTTCGTCACGAGCTGACCGAACTGGGAGTCGAGATTGTGGAGAACGGCCTGCCTGACGTCGAGCGTCTGCGACTCCTCGGCGCCCCCATCGGCGCTGAACACGGTCAATCGCGGTCCCGTAATCTCTGTCGCTCGGGTCGTATCGATAACGATGCCGGACGCCTCGAGAGAGCAGTCTCTGACCAGGGAGATCAATGCCTCATCATCCGCATTGTCTATTTTCGGTCCCATCTCCACCCACCAGTTGTCAGCCCGGATGCGACTTCCTCTCAGGTCCATCACGCGACGTGACACGCCACGAGCCGTCACGTTGACGACCGACGAGCACTCCTGCTCTCCGACGAGATTGGAGCGGAGGACCGTTGCCACGTTCTCGACGCTGAGGCCGTCGACTAGGTGCGAGTCGCAATCGGCTTGCGCATTGTCCACATAGAACGCGACCGCGGGGCCGTTGACGTCCCGAGCGAGGCCGCCGAGAATCCGGTGACCTCGACCGCGCAGTGCGAACGCACTTCGGCCTCCGATGGCCGTGCAATTCACGAAGCTGGTGCCACGACCGCCGTGGTGAGTGTTCCAGGCGCTGGTGGTCGCCGCCGTGCAGACGGAATTCGAGACACTGGTGAACTCCGGGCGCCCGTAGCGGGCCAAGGTCGGCTCATTCGCAGCCGACCCGACCACCCCGTCGGTGTAAGCATGTCGCACCTGACTGAACACACATCCGTCGACCGCGCCCCCGAAGGATTGGCTGTTCATGACGGCGTACCCGAACCGCCCATTGACAGGGTCGTCTATGAGGCGCTGCACGACCGAATCGCGGAAGGAGAACCCGTAACAGCTGACGAATTGGACGCCCATGCCGTTGCCGCGGCGGATTCGAATCGCGCTCACCTTCGGAGCGATCATCGACGAGATCCGTATGTGCTCCGACGACCAGTCCTGATTGGCCAGTGCGCCATCTGTCATATCGAATTCAAGCCCTTCGATCGAGATCGTCGCCTCGGACATTCGAGCGACTCTGACGTTCGTGACGAAGTCATCGCGAAGAGAGCCGAAAAGACGCACCTTTCGCCCGTCGATCTCCGCGATCACGAGGAACTGACCGACCCTGTTCAAACGATCACCGTCAGGATCCGAGAGCTTGGTCACCCTGGCACCCTTCGCGGAATCGTCAGCGACCAGCTTGACGATGTCACCGACTCGCCAGCCAGGCGGCACAGCTCTCAGTTCGATCTCGGTCCCCGGGGTGAGGTTGTTGCCGTCGATGGAGTCCTGCCCCGGGATGCCGATCGCGAGAGGGAGGGCGGTCGGCGTGAAGACTGTCTCGAAGCCGCCACGGAAGATGATGCCGGCACCCGCGCCGGTGCGCACCAGTGTCGCCCCGAATCCCCGCAGCGACAATGACTTCGTCGTGGTGCCGTCGTCTTCGAGATTCTGCAAGGGCTCATCCAACAAGTAACGGCCAGGTGGAATGACGAGTGTGGCACCCGCAGGCAGTGTGGCGATCAATGCGTTGAGTCCCTCGGACGAATCGGATTCTCCAGTCGGGTCGATGCCGTCATACTGCTCAGGGTCCGCCACGTAGGCGATTGCGTCGACGCGGCGTCGTTCCGCCAAGATCCGAGGTCGTGGGCTACCAGTGAGAACGTTGCCTTCGGCGTCCAACGCCGCGACGCCTGAAGGCACACCACGTTGGCCTTCTGGGATGAATGGCCCTTCTGACGAATCGGCGGATCGAAAAGCGCCGGCCAGCGGTGCTGCACCCAGAGCAAGTGCCCCGGCCAGGAGACCTCGACGGGCAATTCGGCCGGCATCGTTCAGGTCAGGCACCGCTCGTCTCCTTGACGTCGAGGGGTTTCAGCGCCACGCCCTCGCCGAATCACAGCAGGACGCGGTCTCGTAGCGTGACTAACTGGGCCGCGTCACCGTTGTTGCAGGAAGAAGGAATCGCGAGTCAGAGGCCGCGAGTCGAGCTTTGCGCTTCCGCACCGCGCCGACTTCAGGTATCTCGAATTTTGTGGACTCGACGGAGGCATCGGGGCGGGCGGGCATGATGCCCGTAAGGTCGGTGCGTACATCGGTGATGACTCGCACCACTCTGACACCCAGGAGCTTCGACAACGAACCGAAGTGGGCTTCAGTGGAGACCTGAGGTCGTCTCGGGGCGGTCGACGCGCCGGGAAAGCGAAACTGTCCTGGGGCTGCTGTCGGCCGCACCTGCGCACCCTTGTCGGGCAGGTCCAGGTGATAGGCGCTCGTGCGATCGTCAGCAACGACCGCATTCGCGGCTGTCGCGCCACCCGTCAACGACGAGATGTCGAGCTTGGTAGGCAGGGGCTCCCGAGTTGTGGCGCTGGCCGCACCTTTCGAACGATCTCGCTCGACGTCGACATGCGCCATGGTGCGCATTCGCGCGAGGCGCACTCTCGCGAGGACGAATGAGATGATCGCCGCCAGCACGACCAGGCCAACCGCCGCTCCCCCGAAGACAAGCGGCATGCTGTCGCGTGCGGCTCCGCTCGACGGTGGATAGAACGGAGCGAAGATATCGACTGCGGGAATCGGGGTCGGGGTCGGGGTCGGTGTGGGTGTCTCGACGGGCGCAACCGGGATCTGCTCCTCCGAGTCGAGGTCATCGGAGAATTCGTTCTGGTCTACCTCGTCCGCCGGGCCCTCGTCGGTCACATCCGGGACCGATTCCTCGGGCTGAGGAGCCTCAACCGGCTGTTCGGGTGCAGGGACGGGAACCTCGGGCTCGCCGGGATCCACCGGGACCTCCGTAGGGAGGGGCTCCGGCTCCACAGGTTCGTCCGTGGGTTCAGGCTCCGGGTCCACCGTGGGTTCCGGCTCGGGCACGACGATTGGCGAATCGAGATCGATCTCCGCCACAACTCCGCTCGTGATCGGCTGAGCGGCGGCAGACGCGAGAGACGCGTTGCACAGCAGCAGCGCAGCCATGAAGGCGAGCCCCAGGCCGGTGATTCGCGCCTTCTCCACAAGGTCTCCCTGTTGCAGGTAGTTGATCCGGAATCGAGCAGTCGGTCTGCACGATCATAACGGACATTCGCAGCGAGGCAGCCGAGAGAGGTGGGCGACCAATGCCGACCGAGATGTCGACGACGAGGCTAGTTTTCAGAACCGATGAACGAGTGTGAAACAATCGTCGCGGGGCACAGGCTCGGTCTCTTCCGAAGTCGAGACAATTTCGCCGCACCTGCTGAATTGACGAGAGGCAACCGAGAGTGACGTTACAAGACTACATTCGAGTGCTCCGGAAGGGCTGGGTGTTCATCGTCATCGGAGTGCTTCTCGGCATCGCGGCAGGGTCAGCATTGGCGATTGTCGCCACACCGAGATATCAGTCGATGACGAAGATCTTCGTCTCCGTGCAGAGCACAGACACATCGAGCCCCGGCGAACTCGTGTCGGGGAACAGCTATGCACAGCAGAAGGTGAAGTCCTACGTTGACGTGGTGGGCAGCCCCTCAGTGCTCGATCCTGTCATCCGTGAACTGGGCCTTGACGTGAGCGCCGCGGAACTCGCCAACCAGATCACGGCCTCGTCGAACACAGGGACTGTCATCATCGAGATCACCGCCACCGACACCGATCCCCAAATGGCCGCCAACATCGCGAACGCCACGGCCTCCAGCTTCCAGACGGTCGTCGTCGACCAGCTCGAGAAGCCGTCCGGCGGGGGCCCCAGCCTGGTGAAGGTGCAGACAGTTCAGCCCGCCGAACCCTCCACGCAGCCGTCCAGTCCGAACCTGGCTCTGAATCTCGCGATCGGCGGTGCGCTGGGCCTCCTTCTCGGGCTTGCAGCGGCCACCCTCCGCTCAACGCTCGATACGAGGGTCCATGGACGACACGACGTCGAAGCCTTGACGGACATTCCGATCATCGGCGGCACGACGTACGATCCTGAGTCGAACAAGCATCCACTGATCGTCCACACCGACCCGCGCAATCCGCGCGCCGAGTCATTCCGCGCACTGAGAACGAACTTGCGTTTCGTCAACGCCACCGATGACAGTCGCGCATTCGTCGTGACGTCATCCATCCCGGGAGAAGGCAAGAGCACGACGACGGCGAACCTCGCACTGGCCCTCGCCGAGACCGGCGCCCGAGTCGTTCTGATCGATGCCGACCTCCGCCTGCCGAAGCTCGCCGAGTACATGGGACTGGAGGGTTCCGCCGGCCTGACCGACGTACTCATCGGCCGCGCCGCGCTGGCCGATGTCCTTCAGCGCTGGGGCTCTAAAGACCTCTTCGTGCTGCCCGCGGGTCAGGTGCCCCCCAACCCCAGCGAACTCCTCGGGTCCGACGCGATGGTGAGCCTGCTCGCAGCCCTGAACGAGCAGGTCGACTACGTTCTCCTGGATTCACCACCTCTCCTTCCCGTCACGGACGCGGCGGTACTGAGCAACCTGACCGCCGGCGCAATCGTGGTCGCGGCCGCAGGCAAGGTCAAGAAGTCCGAGCTCAGCGCCGCACTCCGCAACCTCAATCAAACGAACAGCAAGGTCGCCGGGATCGTTCTCACCATGCTGCCGAGCAAGGGACCCGACTCGTACGGCGGTAGCGAATACAGCTACTACGGTGGCGGGCAGGCCGAAGCTGAAGCGGTCCTGAAGTCTCGTCCTCGCCGGGGTCGCAAATAGTTCACCTGCGCTGATCAGTCACCGCTCTGGACGAGGGAAGTGGATCATGGGGAAGAGTCCGAAGGGCAGGGAGAACCGAAGTCGGTGGCTGGTGGCCGCCGTTGCGATCGCGGTATTCGTGGCGGTAGACGTTGCGCTGGTATTCGTTGCGACGTCATCAGGCTCCCTACCGGTCTCGACCGTGGTGCCCATCTCCCCTTCGGCGGCCTCCGATGACGCATCGACCCCTATCGATGCGGTTGATGCGGCAGCTATCGCACCCTCATCACGCCTTCTCACCGCTTGGGATGCCTCCTCGGCCTGGCGCTTGGACGTCGGCAGCTGCCCGGAGAGTGACGTCGTGGTCGAACACTCGGTCGACGGTGGCCGCACCTGGGATGGTTATGACCTCGGAGCCAACGGCGGGCTGTCGTCCGCGACGGCTCTGCAAGCCATCGACGACGCGAGGTCGGTTATCTTGATCGCGTTCGCCACTGCCGATTGCGCTCCGTCGTGGGTCGAGTCATCCACGGCAGGCTCATCCTGGGCCTCATACCCGGGTCGCACGTCGACAGCGTGGTTCATCACCCCATCGAACCGCGCGGTCGTGCAGACTCCGACAGGGCCGCTGCCAGCTCCCTGCGCGGCGGTAGTGGGGCTAGCATCGATCGATGCCGGGAAGGCTGCAGCACTGTGCTCAGATGGTCAGGTGCACCGCACGGATGACGGGGGCGTCTCCTGGACGCTTTCGCCGACCATCGCCGGGGCAGCTGCGATCGGTTCCACGGTCGACGGCTACCTGGTCGCTTCAACCGAGACTCGAGCCGCTTGTCAGGGCATATCGATCTTCGAACTCGGATCGTCGAGGGACGGTACTCCAGAGCCTGTGACCGACTGTCTGGCCAGTGACACGACCGGTGATGACATTGCTCTTTCAGGCAACATTTCTGCGATCTGGGTGTGGGCTGGAACAAGTGTCTTGCGGTCGCGCGACGGCGGGTCTACTTGGCAGTGAGAATATCTCCACTCACCGAGCTAGGAAGCCCGGCTCATCGTGCCAGGGATTCCCTGCACACGGCGACCTCGTATGCGGATCGCGCCACGATGACGTAGGCTCGGTCGCGGGTAGGCATTGGGGTGCTGAAAATGAATACAGAAAACTTTGAGGACCGTTCGACTCGGCGCGGCTTTCTGGCTTTGGGTGGCCTGACAGCGGCGGGATTTCTGACGACGAGCGTGCTGGAACCGGCCGGGGCAGCCCATGCGGCCACCACCGTTTCCAGCGTGAATGGCAAGTCGGGTGATGTCGTGCTGACATCAGCTGACGTGGCGGCCGCGCCTGCAAACGAGGGCGATCCGACCACGATCGTGGCTCACCCGAGCAGGTTCAGTGGCATCGACCCCACGGGGTCGGCCGACTCGAGCGCGGGGCTTCAAGCCGCCCTGGCGGCAACACCCGACGGCGGTACCTTGATCATCCCTGCGGGTCGATATCGCATGGACGGCCAGTTGAGCGTCGGCGCCGAGCGCTCGGTGAGTGTGGTCGCGAACGGCGCCACGCTCGTGCAGAACACCGCCAATCCGCTGTTCAATGTCGGCGGTTCGTACTCTGCCGTTGTGAAGGTCACGTCCATTTCGAACCAGAACGTGACTTCGGATGCCGGCGCTGTGACGGAAGCCACCGTCATCACCACCGCCACAACCCAGCCATGGGTGCGCGGCGATGTGATCAAGCTCGTGTCGGACGATCTCATCGAGACTGCGAGGCCGGGAGGCGGCGGCAGCGAGTCACGGATAGGCGAATTCGTGGTCGTCCGGTCTGTGTCGGGAACCACCGTGACATTGGCGTCCCGCGTGCGCGAGAACTACGTCACGAATATCCGTGCGGCCCGTATCTCACAGAAGACATTCAGTCTCGATGGCGGCACGTACGAGACTACGGCGACCGGATTGACGAAGCCCTACGGCACCATGTTCTTCTTCTATCGTCTGAGGAACCCGCGGGTGACGAACATCACAGTCCGCCAGGCATCGTCGATCGTCTTGTCCTTCACCTCGTGCTTCGGTTACACCGTGCAGGATGTCGACATCGCCGGCGCGGTGGATCGCGTCGGGAACAACCAGATCGGATATGCGGTCCACGATGCATCCTCGTCATTCGGGAGGGTCATCGGCGGCGTGTTCCGGCACGTCCGCCATGCGTTCACGGACGACTCCCCTCGGGTTGCCGCGAATGCCGACCTCCTGACCAGTTACGGCCGTTCGTACGCGGCGCACATCATCGGAGGATCGGCCATCGGCACGACCTCGAATGCCTGGGACACCCATCACTGCTCGGAGGGGATCGAATTCATCTCGTGCAGTGCTACAGGTGGGGTGGCCGAGGAGAACGCGGGAATCGCCGGCTTCGCGCTTCGAGGGATCAATCATCGGGTGGTGAACTGCACGACACGGAACACCAACCTCGGGGTGCTCATCTTCACCGAGGGCGGGGGTGGCCAGTCCTATGGTCATGTCGTGGACAATCTCGTGGTCCGCAATGCCGCTTCTTGGGGACTCAATGTGAACGTGAACCAAGCCGGGCATCCGAGCGCCAATACCCGTGATGTACGAGAGAACGTCCATGTCGACGGCTTGGTGGTGATCGGAGGGCCTCGATTCATCGCCGTCTCGAACGGTATCGCCACAGTGAAGAACTCGAAGTACGTCGTGGAGGCCGGCACCGATGGGCAGACCTATGACGGCCTGCTGACGAAGAACTCGAAGTTGAACATCGACAACATGGTGCTTGACTACGAGGCGAACACAAAGGGGACGCCTCGTCCGATCATCGCCACGTCGAGTGCGGGATTCACGCCGGGGACACAGGAGACGAACTTCAACAGGATCGAGATACGGGCGACCAGCTCCGTAGCGAGCCGTGCGAGCAGAGCCCTCAACGGCGGCTCGCACGACCTTCGGGGAAAGAACTTGACCTTCTCCTATCCGTTCACGGTCATGCCCGGAGAGCGTTCGGCCAAGTCCGTCATAAATTGGGAGTGCACGGCGGGAAGCGATGTGGTGAACGGCGACCTCAACTCCGCCTACGTCTATGTGTCAGGCACCGATCTCACGAAGCTCTTGGATCGGGTCGTCCAGAGCCCCGATCCTCACGTGATGGTGCGAGGTGTGCTCGGCTCCGCGAATCAGACAACCCTGACCTTCCCGCAAGGCAACGTGCGTGGGCAACTCGTCACCGTTTGGATGGCGGAGAACTCGTCGGGGTCACTGAAGGTCAAGCACGGGAACACATATCGCACCATCCTGGTGGCCGGGGCAGACAAGGTACTCCGCAAGAGCTCACAGATGCGGTTCGTGTGGGACGGCACGCTCTGGCGAGAGCTCGCCTGAACGTCGTCATAGGGGCCTCAGCACTTCGTGCTGACCGCCGCCTTAGCGAAGGCTGCGGGCTGATATACAAACTGCATCAGCCACTCGGTGATCGGAATACGGGTGCGCGTCGCGACGAGGTACACCGGATCGGACGAACACCGATCGAAGATGAATCGGGCCCGAGCCACGTGGAACTTGGCGGTGACAACGAGCATTGACCGCCATCCCTCCTTTTCCGCCCGCCAACCGGCCGATTGAGCTTCGCCCTCCGTGGTGGCATTGCGGGGGGTGAAGCAGATCACATTCATCGACCAGTTTCTGGCGCACGCCTCCTTGCCTTTGGTTCCTCCTGCGCCAGGGGGTGTCGAGATGAGGACATTGTCGGCGACTCCAGCTTCGGCGAGGCTGAGGCCGTACTCGATCGACTCGGACACCGGTCCACCGAGAATCACGATCACATCGACCCGCGAAGGAGTGTCCTCGCGGGGGAATGCGACCACGAGGCCCGTACAGATGAGTGACGCGATAGCGAGCACAGCACATATCGCGGTGACTCTCATCACACGCGTCATCGTTCCTCGCAGTCGGCCTGAGGCCCATCGTTCGAGCCAATCCCCGTCGATCGATTCAGCAATTCCAGGTGCTTAGGATATCTTTTTGAGTGGCTGCCGCTGCGATCCGCCCGGCTCCACAGGTGCCGTCCGACGTCGCGGGTACCACTGCAGTTCCTAACAGTCGGAGGGGGCCGAATGCCACACGCAGTCGGGTACGAGAATGCGATCGCCTCGGGCGTTCCGGTCAAGTACCTCTTCATCGCGTCGACGGGCGGTCATCTCGCGCAACTCGTGCGTCTATCGGAGTCGATGAACGCCGCGCCAGACTCCCTCTGGGTCACTTTCGAGACCGAGCAGAGCACATCGCTCATGCGGGGCAGGCGCGTGCTGTACGTGCCGTACGTCCGCTCTCGTGACGTGCGAGGGGTGCTCCGGACGATCGGTCTCGTCCGCAAGGCGCTGCGCAGCGAACGCTTCGATCGAGCGATCAGCACGGGTGCAGCGCTCGCCTTGGGCGTCTTCCCCGTCGCGATGCTCCGACGCATCCCGCGCACGTACATCGAAAGCGTCTCTCGTGTCGAAGGGCCCTCGATGACGGGCCGGATTGTCGCCGCCGCCCACCTGGCAGAACTCCGGACACAGCACGCCGGTTGGGCCGGAGCCCGATGGAAGCAGCATCCGAGCGTTCTCGCGCAGTTCACGCGGGTGCCGAAAGCGGCTGCGGGCCCCGTGGGAGACCCCCTGAAGATTTTCGTCACTCTCGGCACCATCAAGCCGTACCGCTTCGATTCTCTGGTCAATGGCATCCTCGCAACCGGTCTCGCATCCGAGGCGACCAGTTGGCAGTTGGGTGATACCGATCGGGCCGGGCTTCCCGGAGATGCGCGGCTGCACGTCGGTTCCGACGAGTTCGACCGGCTCAGCGCCGATGCCGACGTCGTGGTCACTCACTCCGGGGTAGGGACGATTCTCGGGCTCCTGGAACGAGGCATCTATCCCGTGATCGTGCCTCGTCGCAAGTCGCGAGGAGAGCACGTCGATGATCATCAGGAGCAGATCGCCGCCCTGGTGAAGAAACTCGGAGTCGGCGAAGTCTGCGAAGCGGATGAGCTGGATGCCGACGTCATTCGGCGTGCGGCAACATTCACGATCTCCGCGGGAAAGGGCGCAGCTCTGTGAAGGTCTTTCACGTCTTCAACACTATGAACAGCGGTGGGCTCCAGCGTGTCGTTCTCATGCTCTCCGATTGGCTGGCGGACAGAGGCGTCGAGTCTGTCCTCGTCGCCAGGAGCGGGCCGCTCGTCGAGCGTGTCGAAGATCCCACGATTTTCGTGGAAAAGTCTCGGTTCGGGTTCCCGGGCGAGGTGCTCCAACTTCTCACTCTGGCCATCCGCCACAAGCCCGACGTCCTCCACGCCCACCAGCGCCGCGACGCTCTGAGTTCACTCATCGTGGGCCGCCTTTTGCGCATCCCTGTCGTAGAGCACGCGCACAACATCCTGCCCAATCAGGGGCCCACCAAGCTCTCCTTCCGCTCCAGGAAGATCTTCGCGGTGAGTGACGAAGTCGGCCGCATGGTCGTCGATGTCTACGGAGCGCGGCCCGAGAGGGTCGTGGTCGTCGGCGGCACGCCGGCCAACGTCACGGACGTGGCACCGTTCGAGCGACCCTCGACGAAGGACAGAACTCTCCGCATCCTCGGTATCGGTCGAGTGGCGGAGCAGAAGGACCCGGTTCGTTTCGTCCGCATCGTCGCCGAGGTCGCGAACCTCCGGCCTGTCGAGGCACGGTGGCTCGGTTCGGGACCCTTGATGGAAGAGGCTCGACGGGAGGTGTCGAGGCTCGACGCGCCGGTGGAGTTCATCGGCGAGTCCGACGCGGTCACTGAAGAACTCGACGCCGCCGACGGCCTGCTCATCACGTCGAAATGGGAGGGGCTCGGACTCGTCGTGCTCGAGGCCTTCGCCCGGCGGCGTCCCGTGGTCGGTGTGGCGACCGGGGGCCTGGCGGGGCTGCTTTCGAACGGGCGTGGAACGCCAGTGGATCCCGAAACGCAGCCGGGAGAGTTCGCAACCCTCGTGCTCGAGGGTTTGGAGAAGGGCCCGGGTCACAAGACCACGGCCGACACTGCATTCCGCTACGTCACCGAGACAGCATCCCCCGATCACGTCTTCGGTCCCGTTCTCGTCGCCTACGAGCAGCTGTCCGGTAACGCCACATCGCCACGAGGAGTCTGATGCCGTCCATCACCGTCATCGCCCCCCTGCACAATGCGGCAGAGTATGTCGCCGACTTCCTGATCAGAATCGAGAACACCGTGCGCCCGGGCGATCAGCTCATTCTGATCGATGACGGTTCAAGCGATGAGACCGGGGCACTCATCACGGAGTGGGCCGCCGGTCGGGCTGATGTGCTGGCCCTCGTCAACAGCGAGAACATCGGAGTCGCCGCAACGCGCAATCGGGCGATCGCGAGTGCAGACCGCGAGTTCATCTGGTTCGTCGACCACGACGACGTCTGGGAGAGGAGCATCCTGGATGTACTAGGCGCAGCCGCGCAAGGCGCTGACGCCGTCATCTGTCGTGCCGAGTACCGCGTGGCCGACGGAGTTCCCGGACGCATCGTGGACGGGATCGACGAGCATCGTCGGGTTTCTGGTGACCAGGCCGTCGAGCTGATGCTCCTCGGCAAGGTGCACGGCTATCTCTGGACCAAGCTGCTACGTCGCACGACTCTGGGAGACGATCCGTTCCCGCACCAGTCCTCCCAGTCGGACTTCGTCGGCGTCACGCGCACGCTCGCCCGCGCGTCTACCGTGGTGACGATCCCCGAAGTCTTGTACTTCTACATGCACCGCGATGGATCGATCACTCGCAAGCGCGCACCCAACCTCGACAACTACGCAGCGTCCCGAGCGGCGATGGCCGATGTCGTGAGCTCCAGTGAGTACCTGCAGTCGCGGCCCGAGCTCTTCGGATTCTTCAATGCCTGGTTCTACTGTCACGCGGTCGTGTTCGTGCCGGTGCGTTCCCATGCGGATCCCGCACTGGTGAGACGTGGGCTCGCACTCGCCAGGTCGAACCTCCGGGGTACCAGCATCAGAATGGTGGGTCGATTCAGTAAACGGAGCGCGATCGAGATGGCCGCAATCCGTTACGGCGGCCCCGCTTACCCGCCCGCTCTTCGCGTCGCACTCGCACTGCACGACCGGCTCCGTGCCATCCGGTCACATCGGCGAGAAGGGGCCGCCTCATGACCCGGGTCTATGTTTCCGGCATCGGCCAGCACGACAATGTCGGTGACACGGTATTGCGACGATCGTTGATCGATGCTCTCCGCGGAAGCGGGGAGCTTCACGTGCTGGTCGGCTCGTTGGCCGACGACTATGTCGAAGGGCTCCAGCTTCACGATTCGGACGTGGTCTACCGTTCGGAGTCGTCATGGCACAAGAGCGTTCTGAAGAGTGGGCTGCGCCGACGCACCTGGATGGTCTTCAGCGCCGGCGAGGCCATCGCCGACCTGCACAGCGCGCCGGACAGGCTGCGTCACTTCATCGAGGGTGTGGTTCTCCGCCTTCGTGGCGGAGGGTCGATTCAGACCGGTGTCGGTATCCGCCGACCGGTGGGCCGCTGGAAGCTCCCGCTCCTGGCCAGTCTTTGGCCCGCTCGTCTGGTCACGTGGCGCGATGCTGCGAGCCGTCGCATCGCCGGATTCGGTTCTGTGACACCCGACTGGGCATACGCCGTCGGGTCGCCCGAGGAGGACTTCGCGACCACGGCGGATCGTCGGCACATCGCCATCACTCTGAGGAACGACCGACCATACCCTAACGAGACGTGGCTGAGCACTGTGCGGGAGTACGCAGCCAGGAACGACCTTGCACCTCTCGTCGTCACCCAGGTCAAGAGCGACAGCGACAGCTGTCGGCGACTGGCCGACGACCTGGATGCAGAGCTGCTCGAGTGGACGACCGACAACCTCTGGGTGCAGGAGGGTCTCGTTCGCGAGGCACTGGGCCGATCACGGGTCATGATCAGCGATCGAGTCCATGGACTGATCATCGGACTCACCGAGGGCGCGATGCCTATCGCGTACTCGCCCCGCACACCAGAGAAGGCGATCCGAACCCTGAGCGCCATCGGACTCGACGAGATCTCCCACACAGAGAATGACCTCTCGGTGCCAGAGGGCGTGACGTGGCTGAAGGACACCGCTGACCGGGCCGACGAGGCCTTCACGCGGTTGAATGCTGCCCGCCTACGGTTAGCGAAGCTGACCGACGAGCTGCACAGCCTCATCACGCACGGTCGATCCGAGCGCCAAGTGACCATGACGACCCCGGCACGCCCTTACATCACGGTTCTCCACTCGATGGCCGGGCCGAAGCCCGGCGAGCCCACCCGTTACGCGAACCATATGCTCGACGGAGCACCTTCTCAGGTGACGACGAAGTTCTTCAGCTGGAAATACGCTCTCACCGGGGACTACGACGTCTTCCACGTGCATTGGCCCGAGTACCTGCTCCGCGGCTCGACCGCCCGAGTCAAGTTCGCCAAGCGACTCGCTTTCATCATGCTCATGGTTCGACTGAGGCTGAAGCGGGTGCCGATCGTGCGGACCGCCCACAATCTGGACGCCCACGAGGCTGGTGGTGGGGTCGAACAGCGGATGGTCGCATGGACCCTTCGGAGAACCACGACGATCATCAAGCTGAACGAGACCACCCCCGTGGACGCCCATCAGCATTCCGTCACGATCCTGCACGGTCACTACCGCGACCGTTTCCGCGACTTGCCCACGTCATCACCCGTGTCCGGTCGTATCCTCTACTTCGGACTGATCCGGCCGTACAAGGGCGTCGTCAATCTCGTGCAGGTCTTCCGTTCGGTCTCGGATCCCTCTGTGACGCTGCGGGTCGTCGGCAAACCGTCAGACAGTGCTCTCGCGGATGCGGTGTCCGATGAAGCCGCGCTCGACCCCAGAGTCACCACGGTGCTCGACTTCGTACCCGATGCCGACCTCGTGCGGGAGCTCAGTGAAGCCCAGCTTGTCGTGTTCCCCTACGAAGAGATGCATAATTCCGGAGCGTTGCTCGTGGCGTTGTCGATGGACCGAGCAGTGCTGGTGCCACGCTCGGTGGCGAACGAGGCGATCGCTCGTGAGGTCGGCGCCGAGTGGGTCACGATGTACGACGGGAAACTCACGGCCGAGACACTCCTGCGAGCATTGGCGACAGCTCAGGAGCTCGACGCCCATTCACGACCCGCCCTCCAAGGACGAGACTGGGACACGGTCGGGAAGGCCCATTATGAGACATACCTCGATGCCTTGCGACGGGCCCACAATCGACGAGCCGGGGTCGGCCTGTGACAGACGCTGTCGGCGACGAACCGCCTAGCAGCAAAGGGCTCGGCCGGGCAGCCTCGCGAGGTGCCGCCGTCACGTTGGGAGCGCAGGTCCTCCGTATCGGCATCCAGTTCCTCGGGATCGTTCTCCTCGCGCGACTCCTGACCCCCGAGGCATACGGTCTCGTCGCCATGGTCACTGCGATCATCGGGATCGGAGAGGTGTTCCGCGACTTCGGACTGTCGATGGCAGCCGTGCAGTCGAAGACGCTCTCCAAGCACGAGCGCGACAATCTCTTCTGGACCAACACGGCCATCGGGCTCGTCCTCACGACCATCGTCTACTTCTGCGCGCCGCTCGTAGCATCCTTCTACGGGGAGCCGTCGCTCCTGCCCATCACTCAGGTACTCTCGCTGACGTTTCTCCTGAATGGGCTGAGCACACAGTACCGGGCGAACCTCAGCCGGGGATTGAGCTTCTTCAAGCTCAATCTGTCGGAGATTCTGGGTCAGGCGGTCGGCCTCGGAGCCGGCGTAGCCGTGGCCCTCGCAGGTTACGGCTTCTGGGCACTCGTGGCTCAGCAGGTGGCCCAGGCCCTGTTCGCCTTCATCTTCCTCATCATCATGAGTCCCTGGCTGCCCGGATGGATCCATCGCGATGCCCCCATCACACGATTCGTCGGGTTCGGCCTCAATTTGGCCGGAACACAGCTACTGACCTACGTCAGCAAGAACATCAACTCGGTCATCATCGGGTCGACGCTCGGCGCCACCCCACTGGGCCTCTACAACAGAGCCTTCCAATTACTGACTCTTCCGCTGAATCAGATCAACGCGCCTGCGACCAGGGTCGCTCTCCCCGTGCTGTCACGACTGCAGGACGAGAAGGAGCGTTTCGCCGCATTCATCCTGCGCGGGCAGGTGATCCTTCTGCACCTGGTCAGCTTCATCTTCGCGTTCTCCTCGGCGCTGGCCGTTCCACTCATTGCACTGGTTCTCGGAAACCAGTGGCTGGGCGCCGCCCCGATCTTTCAGATCCTCGCCGTTGGCGGAGTGTTCCAAGCCGCTAGCTACGCCTGCTACTGGGTGTTCCTTGCCAAAGGGCTGACCAGGCAGAATCTCTACTACTCGCTCGTATCCCGAGTCACGATGATCGGCTTGATCGTCGTCGGCGCAATCTGGGGTCTCTACGGCGTCTCGTGGGCATACTCGATCGGCATCGTCCTCTTCTGGCCGGTCGGGCTCTGGTGGATCAGCCGTGTCTCGGATGCTCCGGCCAAAGCGATGTTCACGAACGGAGCTCGGGCCATCGCGGTCTACGGAGCTGCAGGCCTCGCCACATTCTTCATCGTGTCCCTCATTCCCGACCTCGTCCCGATCGCCGACGTGGGTATCGGGCTGGTGATCATGCTTCTGGTCCTGGCTGTCATATACGCGTGTTGGCCCGCTTATCGACGCGACGCCTCAGGTCTAGTCCATACTGCGAGCCTCCTGCGCAAGAGACGCCGCTCCAGCGACACTCCCTGATTGGTATCATCCGAAGGTGCGAGACAGCATAGTCGACCTGGATGCGGCGGTTCTTCTTGCGCACGCACTGGTCGCGCAGATCGCGGCGAGCAGCGAGATCCCGTGCCTGTTCATCAAGGGGCCGGGATGTCGACTGCAGGGTCTCCGCCCGGGCGGCACCATATCCAGTGACGTCGACGCGTGGGCCGAGCCAGCTCACGCTCCGCGACTCATCGAACTACTCGAGACCCGTGGCTGGGCGCGACGACCACGGTCAGAGTTGGACGACTTCTACCCGGTTCACTCGGTCACGCTCTACCACCCATCCTGGCCGTGCGACATCGATGTCCACTCTCGCTTTCCCGGAATGGATGGCGAGCCCGGGAGCGTGTTCGCGCACCTTTGGAGTCGACGAACGTACGTCGAACTCGCGCATTGGCCGGTGCCACTCCCCTCGCTTCCCGATCACGCCCTCATTCTCGCGCTCCACGCCCTACGCACGCCCTGGAGCGCGAAAGGCCAGAAGGAACTCCAATTCTTGATTCACTCGTGCCTTCCCGAACTCGACTTCGACGGATTGGCGGCGATCGCTTTGGCGACAGGGGGAGCGGGGGCAGCCGCGCCATTCCTCGATGCCCTGCCCGGGGCATCTCATCCGCCACCATCTTGGCCCGATCCATCTGACGAATGGCTGGTCCGTACCATAGCCCGTTCGCCCGGGAGTCTGCGGCTGATCGACATCGTGAAATCCCCGTGGCGCCAACGCCCTCGCCTTATTCTGCGAGCACTCTTCCCCAAGCCGGAGACGTACACGGCTCGCAATCTCCATCTCGACCTCACCGACCGTCTCACCAGTCGACGCGTACGCCTGAGGAGGTTGTTCAGCGGCCTCGCTTCGGTGCCTAGCGCATTGGCCGAAACCGCTCGCTACGTCAGAGCTAGGCGTTCGCTCCGCTAGTTCGCTCCACGACTGTGCCGGACGCCTCTTCGTCAGCGAGCCTTCGGCCAGCTTGCGCGCGCTGCGCGAAGGGGATGAGCGCTCCGATAAGGCCCCACAGGATCATCGGTGGACCAGGGGCCGTGAAGAGCGAACTGATCGTGGATGCCACGACGAGGCCCACGAGAAGTGCAGTCACCGGGCTCAGCGCCTTGCCGAGCACCTTCCGGGCTCTGAAGACCGTAACGAAGGTTGCGATCAAGAGGAAGATGAGTAGAGCGAGCGAGAGAAGACCCCCGGTGATCAGGGTGCTCAGCCACTGCGATTCAGGACTCAGCCAGGCGAGGGACTGGGGTCGCTGCGGCCAGTTGAGGTCGAAGTTGTACACTTGCATGCCCCACCCTGTCCAGGGTCGGATAAGCCAGGCCGGGATAGTCTCGGTGTCCCAGATAGTCAGGCGATAGGCGATGGTCGAGGGCAGCCACGCAAGGGCAGGGTCATCGTATTGCCCGGTCGTCGCTTGGTAGTCGATCCTGTACTGCAGTTGCTCGCCGAAGACGGACCAGGCAATGAATCCGCTGGCGACGATCAAGATAGCGAAGATCGGACGAATCCCGATCCTGATGACGATCACAGCCACGACGGCCAAGGCGACGGCGATGGTAGCAAACGTCAAGGTCGTGATCTGGCCGACCAGGAGGATGCCGAGAAGCACCATTGTCCCCGCAGACGCCAGACGCGGCTTATTGGCGGCTTTGTTGAGGAGCAGGTCGACGCCGGCGATCGCCGTCGCGACCGCCAGATAGCCGCCGAGATAGATCCAGTGACCGATCGTGCTCGTGGCTCGCAAGTCTTCACGGCCCTCAGCGACGCGAGCCTCGAGCCCGTCTGATTTCGCGTTGGCGATCAGCCATTCGGTGACCCCCGGGAACCGGAGTAGTTGCAGGAGGGCGACGATGGCGACCAGAGCTGCGGGCCAGATGAAGGCCCTCAAGAAGACTCCGAGATCGTCACGATTCCTGATGATGAGACGTGGAGGCCAGGTCATCAGATAGACGGGGATCTGACCATACGCGATCGCTGAGTAGACAGCGTGGTTGAGATCGACGGCGTTGAACACCTCGATGAAGATTCGGGCGATGATCGTCGCGATGAATGCCGCATCGATGATCGTGAGTCGATGCCTGCCGATCGTGGAACCTGCCGGAGACAGGAGCGTGATGATCACCGCGAGCACGATCAGCATCAAGGAAGGGCTCGGGAGAAAGGTCAGCCCGGGCACTGAGGTGATGCCGACCAAGGCGGCCGCCAAACCCATGACGAACCCGATGACTCGGATCTGTGCTTTCGAGACGAGGGAGACGTCGGAGAGGAGGTCGCCGTCTTTACCCCCCGGGGAGGGCCTGACGGACTGCAGTAACGACATCGATCCCCGTTCTTCTCCGACTAGTAGGCTCCGCTGCTCGCGAACACTGCTCGAACGGTCTTCAACAGAATAATGAAGTCGCCCACCATCGACCAGTTTTCCACATAGTAGAGATCAAGTCTCACCGAGTCCTCCCACGAGAGGTCCGATCGTCCGCTGACCTGCCAGAGACCAGTGATGCCGGGCTTCATCAGAAAACGACGATGGACGTGGGATTCGTAGAGATCGACCTCTCGCTGCAATGGAGGCCGGGGACCGATGAGTGACATGTCGCCGCGGAGCACGTTGAACAGCTGTGGGAGTTCGTCGAGGCTGTACTTGCGCAGGACTCTGCCGACTCGCGTCACCCGCGGGTCATCCTTCATCTTGAACAGGACGGCATTGCCTTCCGCTCGCTCAGTGGCTTCCAGATGCACCATGAGCGCTTCGGCGTCCGTCACCATAGAACGGAACTTGAGCATCTTGAACGTTGACCCGTTCAGACCCACTCGCTCCTGCTTGAAGAGCACCGGCCCCGGCGTACTGAGTCGGATCACCCCTGAGATGATCAACAGGACAGGAGCGAGGAGCAGGATCAACAGACCAGATGCAAGGAAGTCGAAAATCCGCTTCTGATAGCGCTTGAATCCTTCGTACCGCGGAGTCTCGACATGGATGAGCGGCAGACCTGCAACGGGCCTGGTGTGGATGCGTGGTCCACCGATGTCGGTAAGGCTGGGGGCCACGACCAGGTGCTGCCTACCAGGCTCCAACGACCAGCTCAACTCCCGGATCTTCTCGGGTGAGAGTTCGTCTGAGCTCGTGATGACGATCGTGTCGGCACCGGTCGCCGCAATGGCTTGAGCGACGCGGTCGACATTGCCCGCCACGGGGATCGTGGTTCCCGGCAAGTAGTCAGCTACTCGGCCACTCGCCACGCACGCACCCACGACGTGATAGCCGGCCTGGGGTCGTCTGGCAAGTTCAGTCGCCGTGTGCAGAACTGAGGTCTCGGACCCCACCAGAAGCACCTTCGCCGAGTACTCACCCCGGGACCGCCTCGTGGTGAGCCATTTTCGCCACAGCCAGCGTTCGATGACCAGAGCGATGGTGCCCAACGGGAATGCCAGGATGAAATAACCGCGACTGAAATCGATCTGAAAAAGGAAGGATATTATCGCGAACACACCGAATAGTCGGAAGCTCGAATCGACGACCAGACGATACTCACTCACTCCGGTTCCGATGAGCCGATCACCCCGAGAACCGTAGATACCCAGGATCGCGGTCCACGAAAGGGTCAGCACTATCGAAACCGTCGTGTAGCTCACAGCCAGAAAGTCGAGATTCCCGCGGAATGCCACGCCGTTGGCCGAGAATCCGAACCACAGGAACTGTGTGCTCGCTACGGCGATCGCGATGACGATGAAATCGGTGAGGCTGAGTCGTCGACTGTAGGCCAGGCGCCAATCGTGCGGGGCCGGGTCGCTCACGCGACTGCTAGGAACGCGTTGCGCGGCAGCGGTCATCGTGCGTACCTCGTCAAGTCTCTACTCATTGGCAATCTTCCCCGAGATGAATCTAGTTCCATGACTGGTTCCGGTGTGTCGCAGCGATGAACGACACGTTGCGCGCCCGTAACAATCGCGACCCGAACCGAGCTAGCCGCCGATCACGTCGCTCGCGCAGCGATGGTGAGCACGCGCGCGACCTCCTCGACAGCCGGTATGAGCTCGTTCCATGAGCGCTCGTAGGTGGCGCTCGAACGTCGGTACGGATCGACGACGTCGTCCAATTCCGGGTCGGAGACGTATCCCGCCGCGGCCTTCTGGGCGAACACCACCCGCACAGCGGCGGCGACCCGGTCGCCAAGAGTGTCGCCGCTTGACTGTTGTTCGAGTTGCTGATCGCTGAGCGTGCTTGACAGGCGGGCGAACTCACGGATGGTGAACGTTCTCGAGACCTTCGAGGGAGCCATTCGCACGACGTCACTCCGATGCGATCGGGCCATCGCAAAGATTAGGTCCGCGTCACCGACGATGTCTTCGGTGAGATACCGGGCGCGGTGCTGCTCGGGATCGACGCCGAAACGCCTGGCGAGCGCGCGGGCCTCGTCGGGCATGACGTCTCCGTCCCGCGCAATGCTTCCAGCGGACGACACCTCGAACTCGCCCCAGGGCTCCAGTCGTGACGCGAGCGTCAGTTCAGCCAACGGGGATCGACAGATGTTGCCGGAACACACCGTCAGGATCCTCACTCGTTGCGCCTGCATGCCTTCATTCCTCCTCGTCGCGCATGAACCAGACTACGGGAGCCTGTCGGATTGAGCGCCGCCCGCAGGGACGACAGCCCCGATGACCGCGAGAGACTCGACGAACTCGAGCACTTCGTCCTCGATGGCTGCCCCATCGACGTCGAATGACGTCGCCAGATCTTCGATGACCTCGGCGACACTCCGTTTCCCGTTCAACTCGAGCCAGATTCGCGAGCCGCTGCCCTCGAGCGCGCTCGGGAGCTCGTCCGGCCCGCCGAGGTTCAGGAGGAAGACACGGTCGTGTGACTGCGTCCAGGCCACGTCCGGACTGTGCCGCCAGATCAGGTCCGTCGCCGTCATCCCGTCCCAGATCCCTGCGGCAGCTGGGCCGTGAGCTGGTCGCCGAGCGCCCCAGAGAGGCTCGAACTGAACGTCGCCGTCATATGATGCGAGTCGCGGTAGACCACCTCGTTGCCGATGATCGGGGAACACACGTCGGAACAGAAGAAGGGAGTCAAGTCGATCGTCATCGTCAGCAGTTCATCGGCGACCTCACTCTCCACCTGACGCGTCGGAGCCGAGAGAGCCTCAGATGCCGCGCGTTCGCACGGTCGGGTGTCTTCGAGATGGGCAGAGAGACACAGAGACGGGGTCTCTCCCATGTTGGGCGTGTCCGCAATCAACCCGACACTCGTGAATGCCTGGAGCTGCTCCACCATGCTTCGGAGCCCCGCACCCCACGCATCCGTGTAGTCGGTGGTCCTGTCCACGGGCTCGGCCACACCGAAATTGGCCAGTAGAACCGCCATCGGCGGATCGGCCTGCATGTCAGCGATCACGTTGGCTCGCCAAGTGTCGCAAGCCGTGTATGGCACGCCGTTGCGGAGCAGCGGGAGATCGACAGACGGACAGGAACTCTTGGTATAGGTCTCCACGGCATACCCGTTCGCTGTCGCGAAGTCGAGCAGTGCCGGAAACCATTGCGCGGCGTGGGAATCACCGAACAGAGCGATCGTCGGCGACTCGTCCGCTCCGAATCGGCAACCCTCCCCGGTCGTCTCATCGAACGATCGATGGCAGCCATCGGCGTAAAGAGGTGGATTGTCATCCTCCACCGTCCACAGCGATGGAGTCACATTGGACGGCACGAACTCCGTGAACTGGGGCGGAGCCTCCGCGACAGTCTGGGGCGCGCTCCGACCAGACGCCAAAGGGATGGCACGCGTCACCGCTATGCCCGCGCCACCAACGATCACCACTATCAGTGATGCCGCCAGAGCGGTCAGAAGAGACCGGCGCGGACGAGCGCGAGCCAGCCAGCTCCACTTCCGAGCCGGGTCTTCGACGAACTTGTAGAGCAACCACGCAAGGGGAACGCAGGCCAAGGCGATCGCCACTGTGACGGCGAGAGGAAGCGGGGTCTCATATCCGACGGCCGCTTGAGGAATGACGAGCGCCGGCCAGTGCACCAGATAGAGCGAATACGAGATCAGCCCGATGAAGAGCATGGGCCGCCTGGAAAGGATCCAGCCCGGCCCCGTGGTCGTGACAGTTGCCCCAGCGCAGATGACCATGGCCGTGGCAAGGACAGGCAGAGCTGCGGTGTAACCGGGAAAAGGCGTCTCCTCGTTGAAGAGGAGAACGCTGGCAAGGATGCCCGTAACGCCGAGCCATCCGACCACTGGAGCCACTCGCGGGGAAAGCGTGCGCTTCTGAACCGTGACGACATACGCCACCAATCCACCGATGCCCAGTTCCCAGGCACGTGTCGGGAGCGAGAAGAACGCCCAGGGCTGGGACCTGTACGTCAAGAAGACGCACAGCACGAACGAAACGACCACGAGCACCACCAGCAGGGCGCCGATGGCCTTCCGGGACCGGACGAGGAAGAAGAGCAAGCCGAGCACCGCAGGCCAGATGAGATAGAACTGCTCTTCGACTCCGAGCGACCAGTAGTGCTGGAACGCCGAAGGCGCTGTCTCTGCCAGATAGTTGTTGCCCTGCACCGCGAAGAGGTAGTTCGGCACGTAGAGGGCAGTCGCAATCGCATCCTGGAATGCGCCGACCCGTTGAAGGGGTGGCAGCACGATCGCGGTGGCGATGGCGGTGGCAGCCAGCACGAGGAAGGATGCGGGCAGGATCCGCCTGGCGCGTCGTGCGTAGAAGGACGCGAACCTCACCCGGCCGTCGCGCTCGATTCCGGCCAGAAGGTGACTCGTGATGAGGAAGCCGGAGATGACGAAGAAGATGTCGACGCCGACATATCCGCCCGACAGGAACGGGATGCCGGCGTGGTACAGCACGACCGAGGCGACAGCGATGGCGCGTAGTCCTTGAATGTCGCCCCTGAAGCCCACCAAACGCCCCTCCGACCGCCATCCATCCGAGCGCACCTCCCGCGCCCGACCCGGGCTTAACTATAGTTTGCCCGCTCGCGCCCTCCCGGCTCGGCGATGTCGAGCCTCGGGAGCCACTGACTGAGGATGATGGACGACGTCGTTGCCACCTACAATGGGTCGGATCGAGTGGATCGCCGAATCGACCGACATGACGTTGATGTCCCGCGAAGAGATTAGAGGGATCAGATGGAGTTACGCGCCTACCTGCCGGTGCTCCGGGCGCATTGGGTCGCCATCGTCCTCATCACTCTCATCGGCGGAGTCGCCGCGTTCGGCTGGACCCTCCTCCAGCCGAAGGTCTACCAGGCGGATTCGAGCGGCTACGTATCAGCGGGCAGCAACTCCGACACGGGAAACGCACTCGTGGGTGACAACCTCGCGCAGTCGAAGGTGCGGTCGTACATCGATGTGGGCACCTCCCGAGCTGTCGCACAGTTCGCAATCGACGACTTGGGCCTGACGAACACCAGTCCCGAAGCTCTGGTGAGTCGGATCGTCGTATCAAACCCGACGGACACCGTGCTGATCAAGGTGACCGCGGAAGGGCCGAGTCCGAGCGAGGCTCGTGACCTTGCTGAGGCGTGGTTGCGCGGAATCGCTCAGCAGATCTCGACGATTGAGGGTGCAGGCGACGGCTCCACGAGCGTTGTGCAACTTATACCGCTCGACTCGGCCGTGCTCCCGTCGAATCCCACGTCTCCTAACACCCGCCTTGCCATCGCGGTGGGTCTGGGTATCGGTGCGATCCTCGGCCTCGCCTATGCATTCATCAGACACACCCTGGATCGCCGCATCCGTGATTCTGCATCGGTCGAGCGCGAATCCGGAGTGGCCGTCGTGGGAACCATACCTATCGACCGCCGCTTCACCGATGAAGACCGATTGGTCACCATCGACGGTTCCACCGATTACGCGATGCTGGCCGACGATGACGTCGCCGTGGCCGAGGCCCTTAGAGAACTCCGCACGAATCTCCAGTTCATGGACGTGGACAACCCACCTCGCGTGATCGTCGTCACGAGCCCCCTGCCGGGTGATGGCAAATCGACGACCATTGCGAACCTCGCCATCGTTCTCGCGGCGGGCGGACAGCCGGTGATCCTTGTCGACGCGGACCTCAGACGCCCCACGGTCTCTCGTACGTTCAATCTCGTGGGTGGAGCCGGCCTCACCGACGTGCTGGCGGGCCGCTCAGACGCGGTCGACGTTCTCCAGCCGTGGGGCTCGTCCGGTCGCCTGCTGATCATGGCGGCAGGCAAGACCCCTCCGAACCCGAGCGAACTACTGGGATCGGAACGCATGCACGCGCTGGTCGAAGAACTCTCCGAACATGCGATCGTGCTCATCGACGCCCCTCCACTCATCCCCGTGACCGATGCCGCGATCCTCAGTCACAACACGGATGGCGCGCTCGTGGTTGCCAGCGTCGGGAAGACCACCTTCGAAGCTCTCTCGAAGGCGCTTCAGAACCTCCAACGCGCAAATGGCCGGTGCCTCGGTGTGATCCTGAACCGCGTCCCGCGCCGCGGTCCGGGCTCCTCGTACGGCTACTACGGCTATCGGGGAGACTACAGGAGCCGGCCAGACGACGGGCCCGAGAGCAACGAGCCGCCCGAGACGGATTCCGGGGCGGAAGCACGGGGTGCAACCCAAGAGGCGTCGACAGTGAGTTCGACCAGTCGTTCGTCTCACGACGACGACCGCCAATTCCAGGAAATCATCACGGGAACCGATCTCGGGGATCTGGCACCGTCTGAGGCTCGAACCGATTCGACCGTTACGACAAGTAACGCCGGGGCGATGACGCGACGTGAGTTGCGTGCACGGGCGAAGGACTCCTGAGTGCTGGGCGACCTCTTCGGGCCACCGAGCAAGCCATCGGGCCCATCGGTACTCGTCTTCGTGTGCACGGGCAACATTTGCCGATCACCGCTCGCAGAGAAGCTCATGCGGAAGAGGTTGGCCGACGCGGGCGCCGTCGACCCTCTCGTGACGAGTGCGGGCCTCCACGCTGTGGTCGGCGGGGCGATGGATGCCATTCCGGCTGCGATCGCCGAGCGAAACGGACTCGACCCGACACATCACGCTAGACAGCTTGGCTCTGATTTGGCACGCTCTGGCTCCATGTTCCTGACACTGACGCGTGCCCAGCGTGACGAGCTGACACAGGAGTTTCCGGTTGCCATGAGGCGCACTTTCACGCTTGTTGAGATTGTGCGTCTGATGAAGGAGCACCCGCTCCAGGTGACGGGGCTCAACGAGGGGCGCGATCTCTTCGATGTATCGATGGATGCTTCAAGGAGTCGGCCTCTGGTGACGCTTGGTGAGCAAGACGATGTGATCGACCCTTATCGCCGATCTGCGGCAACCCACGAAGCCGTCGGGCAGCGCATCGAGATGCTCGTCTCGGAACTCTCCGGCTCACTGATTGGATCCGGCCGAACGAGGTAGGGCGTCCAGGTCAGCTATTCTGAGCGCGGTGGTCAGCCGGAGGAACCGGCCTGGGAGGGGGTTTCATGAGTGTCGAAGTGGTGCATTGGAATCCTTCTCGTCCCGTGGTGTCGGGCAAGCTGGGTCGCTGGGTTCCACTCCGGAAGCGGGTCGACAATTTCGGTGATCTACTCGGACCACTGATCGTCGCCGAGCTCGTCGCCAGGGAACATCTCGAAGAGCCTTCTGACGAACGCCGGCTCGTCTCGGTAGGTTCCATCATGAGAATGGCCAGGACTGGCGACACCGTGTGGGGTACAGGGGTCAACGGGAAATCCATCACCGAGACGCTCCCGGCGACCGCTCTCGACGTTCGCGCTGTCCGCGGGCCTCTCACACGGTCCTACCTGCAGGAGCGAGGCATCGACGCTCCTCCCGTCTTCGGCGATCCAGGCCTTCTCGTCGGTCATCTGTGGGATCGAGCGACCTTACGATCTGACGCACTGGAAGCAGATCATCTTGTGGTGCCGAATCTCCACGACTTCCGTCAGGTCAAATCGCGGCGTGACGTCGTGAATCCCACGAACGAGGTGTGGTCCGTCCTCAAGCGAATCGCATCGGCCGAGTTCGTCGTCGGCAGCTCACTGCATGGTGTCATCGTCGCCGAGAGCTTCGGAGTCCCAGCGCGGCTCGTGCGCTCGACGACAGAGCCGCTCTTCAAGTATCAGGATTACTATGCCGGAACCGGTCGCGAAGACTTTTCCGTGGCCGAGAGCATCGATTCAGCACTCGAGATGGGCGGCGAGCCGCTTCCCGTGAGTTGGGACTCTGAGGCTCTCATCGCCGCGTTTCCGCGTGATCTGTGGTCGAAAGGTCCGGTGGACGGCGGCTGATCCCCACACTGGACGAGCCCACTACGTGGCTCACGGTGAACGGGGTCGGGCGGTCGACGTCATGCGATATCGTGTGACGATGACTGGCGACGTTCGGGTGGACGCCCTGGGCGCGACCGTGGGGCTGGCCGCCTCAGCACTCGGAGACGATCTCGACACGGTCGCCCGCCTGTGGAACGACAGCGTGAGCACGGCGCACGCCGATGTCATGCTCTCCGTCGGGTTGACGACCCAGGGTGGCTTCGACGTGTCGGCGCCCGATCTGCACTCCCTCGCCGCCGCGCTCTCGACACGCGTGACCCTCGCGGCCATCGAGCTGCGTAAGAGCGAGCTCGTCATGCTGCACGCGTGCGGAGTGGCGGCCGACGACGGGCGCGTGGTCGCGTTCGTCGGTCCCTCCGGGCGAGGCAAGACCACGCTCGCCAAGAACGTGGCACAGCACTTCGGCTATGTCACCGACGAGACCGTCGGCATCGGTGAAGACGGCACCGTCTACCCCTACCGAAAGCCGCTCTCCATCATCGACGACCCGTCGAACCCGGGTCGCAAGTCGCAGGTCGCGCCCGAATCGCTCGGTCTCCTCCCCCTGCCAGATGCCCCACTGTCGATCGGCGCGGTCGTGCTGCTGGACCGCGTCGCCGAGCACGTGCAGGAGCCGCAGGTCAGCGCCGTTCCGATGCGGGAGGCACTCGTCTCCATGGTGCCGGAGCTGAGCTACCTTCCCGAGCTTCCCCGGCCCTTGCAGCGGCTCGCGGCACTGATCGACGCGATCGGGGGCATCTGCGCGCTGCGATACAGCGAGGCAGACACCGTCGCCACCGTCGTGCCGACGCTGCTCGAGAGGCCGGCCGCCATCGAAGGGTGGAGTGTCGTCCCTCCATCAACGCACGCCGAGGCGCCCTCAGCGGGCGAGTACCTCCGCGTGCTCCCCCTCGACCAACTGCAGATCGGCGCGGAGTACGTGGTGCTGCACGGCCGACACGTCCACGTGCTCGACGGCATCGGGCCCGCCGTCTGGGATGCGCTCGCCACCCCGTCGAGCGCGGCTCAGGTCGTTGACGCGGTCGTCGCCCGCCACGGCCGGCCGGAGGGTGAAGACCCCCAAGTTCTCGTGCAGGCGGCACTCGACGCGCTTCTCGTGGCTGGACTCGTGCATGTCGGGGAGTGACAGCCCGCCGACCACCCCCCGCCCGTCGCTCGTGCGCCGGCTCGCCCGCAACCCGTTCGTGAACCTCGTGGCGGCCTTCGTGGTGCTCGCGCTCATCCAGACCTTCCTCGTGCGTCTCTACTACGTGCCCTCGGGCTCGATGGAGAACACCCTCGACATCGGCGACCGCATCCTCGTCAACCGTCTCGCCTACCTCGGCTCAGAGCCCACGAGCGGCGACGTGATCGTCTTCAACGCGACCGAGGCGTGGGATGGCGAAACGGCACCCGAGACGAACCCTCTGAAGGCCGCGGTGAAGTGGCTCGGCGGCATCGTGGGAATCGGGCCGTCCGATCAGCACACCCTCGTGAAGCGGGTGATCGCCGGGCCCGGTCAGACCGTGTCGTGCTGCGACGCCGAGGGCCGTGTGCTCGTCGACGGAGAGCCACTCGACGAACCGTACGTCTTCGAGAACCTCCCCTTCGAACTCGGCGCGCTCGACTGCGACACCACACCGGCATCGCTGCGGTGCTTCGGCGAGTACACCGTGCCCGAGGGTGGGTACTTCGTGCTCGGCGACCACCGCTCGGCCTCGAGCGACTCGATCGCGCTGTGTCGCGGCGCACCAGAGACCACGGATGCGTGCGTCAGGTTGGTCGACAGCTCCGGCGTCGTCGGCCGGGTCTTCCAGATCGTCTTCCCGTTCGGGAGATTCGGAAGCGTCTGAGTCAGATCACGCTGTGCTCAGATCACCAGATGATCGCCGAGCATGGCGACCCAGGTGAGCCCGATGGCCACGATGCCGAGCCCGCCGAGGAGCCCCGCCACCGCGAGACGCTTCGAGCGCTGCGCGTTGGCGTTCGTGTAGAACCTGTCTTCATGGCGTCGCCCCGGACGACGCCTCGTCGTCGAAACCATGGCCCCGACGATACGCTTGAAGCACGAACGGCGTGTTACAAAGACGTTAAACCCTCCGAATGGGGGACATGATCGACACCAGACGATCAACGGAGACGCAGGGGGTTCAGATGGGGCCGAGGTATCCGCTCAGCGACCGCCTCGTCGTGCCCGACGTGCTGCGCGGTTTCGCCATCTTCGCGATGCTCGTCGCCCACGCCGCTCCACTGGTGCCGAACCGGCCGGGAGCCGTCGAGTTTCTCCGCAGCTCCCTCAACGACGTGGCGTCACCGCTGTTCGCTCTCGTGATGGGGATCTCGGCCGCCATCGTCATCGGCCGCACCCCCGCTGCGGCACGTACCGTGAAGGGCACCTGGATCTACCTCGCCCAGAACACCGCCCGCGGACTCATCCTCGTGCTGCTCGGCGTGTGGCTCGCCACCTGGGGCAGCTGGATCGCGATCGTGCTCGCCCCGCTGGGCTTCACCCTCATCGTGGGCGCGCCGATCGCCCTGCTGCGCAGCCGCTGGGTCGCCGCCATCGCGCTCGTGCTGGCGGTCGTGAGCGCACCGATCGTCTCGGCCACCACGGCGGCGGTCGCGCCATGGCTCTACTTCTCCGACCCGCTAACGAAGCTGCTCATCGAGAGCTTCCTCACCAATCCCCACTACCGGGTTCTCAATCTCCTCCCGTTCTTCTTGGCGGGCGTCGTCCTGCTGCGCCACGGGTTCACGCGCGACCGCGTGCTCCCGATCATGCTCGCGATCGGTGTGGTCGCCTATGCCATGCGCCCGATCCTCATGCGCTACGGTGGCGACTTCGACTACTTCTCCGGCTCCTACCCCGACACCCTCCACGACGTCGGTCTCGTGGCCGCCGTCTACGTCGCGGTCGTCTTCCTCGTCTCCCTCACCCGCAACCCCCTCGCCGCCGTCGTCTCCGCCGTGTTCGTGCCCTTCCGCATCATCGGCACCCTGGCCCTCAGCATCTACGTGCTGCAGGTCGCGGTCGTGGCGTGGATGGCGCATCCGTACCCACCCGAGTTCGGCCTGGTGAACTACCCGCTGCTCGCGCTGGCCATCGTCGTCGGCGTGCCCGCCGTCGGCGCACTGTGGTGGTACTTCCTCGGCGACGGGCCCGTCGAACGCATCATGGGCTTCGTCACCGGGCGCAAGACCATCCTCGGCAAGCGTCGCGTTCCGACCGCAGCGTGAAGCGCACGGTGACATGACGCACCCGACCCTGAGCGAGCGCATCGCCGACGTCGCACTCCGCGTGTTCGGCTGGCCGAGCCTTCGCCCCGGCCAGGAGGAGGCGATCGCCGCCGTGGCCGACGGCCGCGACGTGCTCGCCGTCATGTCGACCGGCTACGGCAAGTCGGCCATCTACCAGATCGCCGGTCACCTGCTCGATGGCCCCACGCTCGTGGTCTCCCCGCTCATCTCGCTGCAGCTCGACCAGGTGCGGCACATCGCCGCCGACACGGGGGCTCAGGATGCGGTGGCCGTCAATTCATCGCAGTCGCGCCGACTCAACACGGCGGCCTGGAGTGCGGTCGCCTCGGGCGAGGCCGAATTCCTCTTCCTCGCCCCTGAACAGCTCGCCCGGGATGAGGTGATCGACGAGCTCCGCGATCTCGGTGTCAGCCTGGTGGTGGTCGACGAGGCCCACTGCGTGTCGGCTTGGGGCCACGACTTCAGGCCCGACTACCTGCGGCTCGGGTCGGTCATCGACCGGCTCGGTCATCCACGGGTGCTCGCGCTCACCGCGACCGGCTCCTCCCCCGTGCGTGACGAGATCGTACGCAGGCTCGGGATGCGCGACCCGGCACTGTTCGTGCGCGGCTTCGACCGCCCCAACATCCACCTCGCGGTCGAGCGCCACGAGAGTGCGCACGAGCAAGACCGCGCCGTACTCGACGAGGTCGTCGCCGCCGCCCGCCCCGGGCTCGTCTACGTCTCGACCCGCGGCGAGAGCGAGCGGCTCGCGGCCGACTCCGAACAGCGCGGCCTCCGGGCCGCCGCCTACCACGGCGCCCTCCCCTCGCGAGAGCGCAAGGATGTGCACGGCCGATTCCAAGACGGCTCGCTCGACGTGGTGGTCGCCACCTCCGCCTTCGGCATGGGTATCGACAAGGCCGACGTGCGCTTCGTCGTGCACGCCGACATCACCGACTCGCTCGACTCCTACTACCAGGAGGTGGGGCGCGCGGGCCGCGACGGGCTCCCCGCTCGTGCCACCCTGCACTACCGTCAGACCGACCTCGGCGTGCGGCAGTTCTTCGCCTCGGGCAGCCCGTCGGGCGACGACGTCGACACACTCGCCCTCGCGATCCTCGCCCCGGGCGGGCCACATGAAGCCGTCGAGCTGGCGAAGCTCGCCGGCCTCTCGTCACGCACCGTCGGCACGATCGTCAATCTTCTGAGCGATGCCGGGTTCGTCGCCGATCGCGACGAGGGGGTGACGCCCCTGCGGGTGTTCACCTCGGATGAAGCCCGCATCGCCGTCGAGACGGCCGCCGAGCAGCGGGAGCAGATCGAGCGCTCCCGCCTGTCCATGATGCGCTCCTACGCCGAGACCACGCGCTGCCGGCGCCAGGTGCTGCTCGCCTACTTCGGCGACGACCTCGCCGAACCGTGCGGTAACTGCGACACCTGCGAGAGCGGCAGCGCCTACCGCCACCAGGCCGCGCCCCACGCAACCGGATTCCACGCGACCCAGCGCGTGACCCATCGCGCGTGGGGGCCGGGCGAGGTCATCAGCGTCGACGACGACCGGCTCACCGTGTTCTTCGACAGCGTCGGCTATCGCGTGCTCTCACTCCCCGCCGTCGCGGCAGGCGGCCTGCTCGCCCCCGTCCAGCATCCGCCCGGTGAACCCGGGTAGACTGCCCGAAAGCACAGAACACCGGAAAGGGCGGGTCCGATGCTCGGCAACCTCAACGGATGGCACCTGGTCATCATCCTCGTGGTCATCCTGCTGCTGTTCGGAGCGACGCGGCTCCCAGCGCTGTCCAAGAGCATCGGCCAGTCGATGCGCATCTTCAAGAACGAGACCAAGGGCCTCAAAGACGACGGCAAGGCCGACGCCGACGCTCCCGAGAACCAGGTCGAGTCGAAGCCCTAGTCCGAGGCCCCATGGTCAGCACCGAGCGCGCAAAGACTCCGCGCGCCAAGAAGCCCCCGAGAACCAAGCCGCCCCGCGACGGGCGGATGTCGCTCGGCGCGCACCTCGTCGAGCTGCGCAAACGACTCTTCCTCGCCGCCATCTCGGTGGTCGTGGGCATGATCGTCGGCTGGATCCTCAGCGACTACGTGCTCGAGGCCCTCCGGCTGCCCATCGAAGAGCTCGCCGCCGAACAGGGGCGCGTCGCCTCGCTCAACTTCACCGACGTCTCCTCGGCCTTCGACCTGCGCCTGCAGATCGCCTTCACCGTGGGTGTCGTCGTCTCGTCGCCCTTCTGGCTCTACCAGCTCTGGGCCTTCATGGTGCCCGGCATGAAGAAGAAGGAGAAGCAGTACGCGGTCGGCTTCGTGGCCGCCGCCGTTCCTCTCTTCCTCGCCGGATGCGCGGCGGGCTGGTTCGTGCTCCCCCACATGGTGGTGCTGCTCACCGGCTTCGCCCCGCAAGACACCACCGCCATCATCTCGGCCCGGGTCTACTACGACTTCGTGCTGAAACTCGTGCTGGCCATCGGCATCGCCTTCGTGCTGCCCGTCTTCCTCGTGCTGCTCAACTTCGCCGGGGTGCTCTCGGCCCGCGCCATCCTCAAGTCGTGGCGCATCGCGATCCTCGCGATCACCCTCTTCACAGCCCTCGCCACGCCCGCGGCCGACGTCATGTCGATGTTCCTGCTGGCCATCCCGATGGTGCTGCTCTACTTCGGCGCGGCGGGCATCGCCGCTCTGAACGACAGACGGCGCGCGAAGCGGCTCGCCGCGATCGAAAGCGAGCTCGACGTATGAACCACCCTGAGAACAGCACCGACCTCACTCCGAGCGGTTCCGGACTGAGACGGCGCACCCTCCTGCAGGGAGCCGCCTGGTCGGTTCCGGTGATCGCGGTCGCCGCAGCCGCCCCCGGCGCGGCCGCCTCGGGGGGCGGGCGCCGCATCGAAGGCGCCTTCCTCATCGTCGGAGACTTCTCCGAGACCACCGACACCATCGCGGGCGGGCTGTTCATCCGCAACACCACGGGCAGCGCGATCACGCTCCCGGCCGGAGCCCTGGGCTTCTCGCTCTCGGGGCTGGAGTCGACGGAGTACCCCTACCTCGAGACCACCTTCTCGGGCGACGCGGCCGACGGGCTCGACGGCGTCGGTTCCGACCAGGTCGCGAACACGCTGTTCTCCGCCGGGTCGGTGAGCAGCGACGGTCACCTCAACGTGTACTCGATCGTCGAGATCACCCTCGACGCCGGCGAGGAGATCGTGATCGGCTTCTACTTCCGCTGGCGGCACGTCAACGAAGAACCGCACGTCTTCGCTATCGCGGGCATCTTCGTGGTCGACTACGGCGGCCTGGAGGGCGCCGAGGCCCAAGCGACCCCTGGCGGGAGCGTGGCGGTGCCGGCTAGCGCAGGCTGACAGCGGTCATCACAGGTGTCGGCACGACCGACCTGATCGCTTCCGCGAGCGCAACGACCTCGTCGGCGCCCTCCGCCGGCCCTGCGGCGACCGTGCGCGAGGTGCTGAGCAGGAACGCGCTCGGCACGCCGGCGAGACCCGTCATCGCCACGAGCGACCGGTAGCCGGAGTAGAGAGGCACGCCCGCGAGACCCGGATAGCGGGCGGCGAACTCCTCGCGCGACGCCGACGTGAGGGCGACCACCCGCACCGACTCGCCGAACGCACCCTGCCAGCCGGGGATCGCGTCGGCGATACGACTGCAGGGCGTGCACTCGGCCGAGAGCAGCATCAGCAGAACCGGGCGATCCCCCGCGAGGGAGGCCAGTTCGACCGCACGGCCCCGTGCATCCGTCACCTCGAGGTCGGGCACCGGCCACTCCGTGCCCTCACGCCCCCCGGTGAGAGCACCGAACGAGGCGGGATGCGCGAGGGGCCGGCCGGCGGTGGCGAGAGCGCGGCGCAGAACCGTCACCCTGCGGGCGAGCACAAGCGCCGCTACGGTGAGCGCGACGACCGCGAGACCGGCCAGAGCCAGCCAGCCCTCCAGGGGGAGCACCAGAGCCGCCGGGAGCACGCCGACGGGCGCCAGCAGGGCCGTCAGCACGGCCAGTGCGACGAGCGCCAGATTGCGCAGCAGGGTGCGCCAGGAGACGGCTTCTTCAGAGAGAGCGCCGAAGCATCCGCAGGCCACCTCGTGTCCACGCGCTAGGAGCACTCCCACGACCACCGAGAACACGGCGAGCATTCCGGCCGCCAGCCAGCTGCCGAACTGCATCCAGCCCGCCGGCGCCACGAGCAGCACCGCGGCCAGCACGAGCTCCGCACCCGGCAGCATCCGCGCCACCGCCCGTCGCGCACGAGCGCCTCCCAGCGCCAGCGCCGAGAGCACCGCCTCGGTACCGCTGCGATCGGTCAGCTTGGCGACGCCGCTCACGCAGAAGACCGCGACGAGCGCGGCGGGCAACGCGACCAGGAGCGCAGGCACGACGGCGGTGGCGATCATCTGCCGGCTCCTCTCGGTCGAATGCGCGGCGGGGACAGGCGTGGCCGCCGACGATGGGGTTCGACGGCGGCCACGGTTCTGGTGACGCGGATCAGGTGGCGGAGCAGAGCACCAGGGTGGAGGTGACCGAACCGCTCGTCTTGGCGCCGGTGCCGACGTAGCCCGAGGGAAGCGACGCCAGGCCGCCGAGGGTGAACGCCACCGAGATCGACAGCGTGGTGCGGAACGCGATCGTGGCGCCGGCGGCGAGGGCCGAGGTGAGCACGATCTGGCGGCTGGTGTTGCTGAGCACGGTCACCGACGCGGTGCCGCCCGACACGGAGAACACACCGATGTTCGCGACTCCCGAGCCGTTGATGGTGACGGTGGTGCCGATCGGGAGCGGAGCGGTGCCGCTCGCGGTCAGCGTGAATCCGGGGCCGAGGACGCCGAGGACGCCACAGGTTCCGTTGAGGCTGAAAGCGCCGACCTCGACCGGCCCCGAAGCGGCGGCCGACGGTGTGGCCACGGCGAGGGCGATGACGGGCAGCGACCAGGCCGCGCCCTTCATGACGGTGCGGCGTTCGATTCCGCCCGAGGTCTGGCCGGTGGAGATGTCGGGTTCGGTCATGTGTCCCCCTGTGCTCGTGATCGTCGTCGCGATCTGCTCTGAGGGCGGTCGATTCGCCGCCTGGAACACCACCCTGAGCGGGACGGCGCTCACGCTGAGTGGCAGCTGGCAGACCTGTCGCCGAGGCGACGTGACGTGTCGTTAAACGCAGCAATCGGGGCCCGGAAGGGCCCCGATCAGAGGGGTGGGGTGAGGAGCGGGGTGAATTTCGTCACACCCGTCTCAGGCGCGGGGAGAGACCTGTAGATTCTCTCTGTCGGACCCGATGACGTCTCTGGTTTCGATGAGATCGCCGCATCCCCAGACGCTCACCCAACGTCGCGGCGATCCATGCGCCTCCTCGCCAGCGGGCCCCAAGACCGCGGGCGAGGAGGCCTCACATGTCAGACGCGCGACCACCCGCGCAGCACGGCACCGCGGCAATCAGGAGCCTCGCCCCAGAGGCGGGCCACGAACTCGTCGCCGACTCCGGCCCCCTCCGTCTTGACGATCGTCACCGTGGGCACGACCGTTTCCCGCGCATCCGTCGTGAGAGCGGCGCGGGAGAGTTCGGCACCCGATTCGCCGACCGAGTCGACCACCCACTGCCCGTCTTCGACGACGGAGGGGGCGAGCCCGTGGGCGTGGAAGCCCGCCGACCAGCTCAGACTGAGGTGCAGCGCACCCGAAGCGCCCTCGGCCGCCGTGTTCACCAGCCGCACCCGGCCGTTGCCCAGGGTGAGACTCACCACGTCGCTCTGCGAGTTCACCGCGAAGTCGGCCGAGAAGGCCAGGGGCGACACGATGCCGGGCAGCGGTGCCCTCAGCTGGTCGCTCACTCTGGCCACCACGCCGGCCATCCAGCCGGCCGTGAGGTCGAACTGGTCGCCGGGGAGGTCGTCGCCAGGTTCGGGGTCGGCGTCAGGTTCGGAAATCGTCGTCATCGAGAGGTCGTCTCCGGTTCGGGGAACGAGACTCGAGCGAGACGGGGGTTTCCTCACTCGATACGAAGATAGGTACACCTGAGTGCGCTGCCATGGTCACAAATCAGTCAACTTTCGTGTGACGAAAGTCGCCGTCGCCGTATCGTGGTGGGAGGGACACACACACTGGGGGAGACCGTGGCCGATGACGCTCAGATCCCGCCGAAGGGGGCGCGGGCCGCGAACGTGCTGCTCGACGCGGTCATCTCGCAGAGCGCCACACAGAGCACCGAGGCGAACATCCGGGCCATGTCGGTCGCCCTCGCCGCGCTCGCCTCGGAGGAGCCGACCGACGACGAGCCCGAGCCGAGCGACGTGGTGGGCGCGGCCGTGGTGTGCATCTCGTGGCTGAGCGCCCACCTCGCGGCGGCGAGCGCCGTCGACCTCGAAGACGTCGTGGCCGACCTGCGCGACTTCCTCGACTCGGTGTCGGCGCGCTGACCGTCGGCGCGCTGAACCTCCGCCCCACCCGGCCTGCGCGGCTCAGGCGCCCTGGGCGCGGAGCCTCGACGGCGTGCAGTACCCGAGCGACTCGAACGCGCGGCGCAGATCGGCCGCGTCGGCGAACCCGCTGTGCTGGGCGATCTGCGTGATGTTGAGCACCCGGAACGCCGGATTCTTCAGCATCGACACCGCCAGATCGGCCCGCTGGCGGCGGATCTCACGCGACGGCGTCGATCCGATGCCCGAGAACAACCGCTGGAGCTGCCGCATCGACACGTTGAGACTCTGCGCCAGCACGGTGGGGGTGAGACTCTGATCGGTGCGGTAGGCGGCGATCTGCGCCATCGCGCGGTCGAGCATGCCCGGCGCCGGGGTGGCGAGGTCTCCTGCGCCGCGCGACTCCAGCAGCAACGACGCCACCATCTCCCACATCAGCTTCTCGAGGAAGTAGGTCTGGATGCGCTCGAGATGGTCGTCGCCGCCGTCCATCACCCCGGCCAGGAATCGCTTCACCGGGCCGAGCACGGCCGAGTTCCGCACGGTCGTGGTGCGGCTGCCCGCCCCTAGGTACTCCTCCACGGCGAGCATGGGCACGGCCACGGCGAAGGCGAGCGCCTTCTGCGCCGAGAACACCGCGTAGCGCCGCGCATCGACCAGGAACAGGGCCTCGTCGGGCCGCACCGCGCAGTCTTCACGCTGCTCGTTGCGCACGACGAGGGTCGATTCGAGCGGGAGCACGATCTCGGCGGTGCTCGGCGACGACCGGCAGATCTTGCGCAGCGGCGTGCCGCCCGCCGGGATCTCGAGCATCGAGAGTTCGGTCTCGCCGATGCGACGCGTGCCCGATCGATGCACCTCGGTGCCGAGCGAGGGAGAGATCGCGCGGCCTGCCGAGACCGCGCCCGCCGTCAGCGTGCCTGCCAACTCCATGTCGTCATCCCCAATCCCGGCGTTCGCGGGCACCCACCCTCACGCCGAACCCTTCGAAAGCGTCCTTGCTCCGAGACTCCGAGTGCTCAGCAGTATGCACCGGCCCCTCATCCCAGGTCGAGCATTCCGACAAGCATCCGGTTCTACGAATTTCGTCGCAACGGTGCAGCCCACAGGGCCCGGAGCTCCCCAAATCCAACCCCGATCCCTGCCGGCTGCACCGCCACCTCCACCCTCATCCCGCAGCGCGGCGGTGGACCGGTGTTGTCGTTCTCGTCACTTCATCTGTCGCAAAACCGATCATGTCTTGGAGGTTACGATGAGAGGACTGACTGCCTGCCAGACGAGGGACGTGGGGTTCGATGAGCGACAGGATCAGCGCGATGCCGCGCGTCACGACACGGGGCGTGCGCGCCATCACCGCCGGGGCGGCGCTGTGCGCACTGCTCACCCTCGGTGCGGGTATCAGCACCGCGACCGCCCGCCCGAGCGGTGGTGAAGACGCGCCGGTGCTGACTCAGGGGCTCTCGCTGCTCGCCGCCGAGGCCTCGGGCACGGCGGCACCCTCCTCCGCCATCGACCCTCAGCTCGGTCTGCGCTTCGACGACTCCGGCCGGGTGGCCGTGGAGGCGGTCTTCAGCGATGCGGCCTCACGCGACGCGGCGACGGATGCGGCCGCGCAGCTGGGCGAGATACGCACCCTCACGCTGTCGCAGCCCACCATCGTGCTCGCGGTCGACCCCGAGCAGCTCGATGCGCTCGCCGCGTTGCCCGGCATCATCTCGGTGCAGCCCATCGGCGGAGGCCGGGTGGCCGGCTCGGGCCTCGCAGGCGTCACCGCATCCGGCATCACCGACGCCACCGCATCTGGCATCAGCGGCGACCCCTCGTGCAACCCGCTCGACGTGGAGGCCGACGCCCCCGCCGCGCTCGACTCCGCCGCCGCCCGCGCGGCGTTCGGCGTCGACGGCACCGGCGTGACCGTCGGCATCATCTCCGATTCCTTCCATGCGCTCGCGAATCCCTACCGCACCTGGGCCGACGACGTGGCGGCCGGGGCACTGCCGGGCAGCACCAACCCCTGCGGGTACCTCACCGACGTCGTGGTCTACGAAGACGGTGCCGCGCCGTACACCGGCACCACCGACGAGGGCCGCGCGATGGCTCAGCTCGTGCACGGCGTGGCCCCCGGCGCGAAGCTCGTGTTCGCCACCGGTGGCGCGAGCCAGGCCGAGTACGCCGACAACATCCGCGCCCTCCAGTCACTCGGTGCCGACGTGATCGTCGACGACCTCGTCATCTTCGACGAGCCGAACTACCAGGAGGGCATCATCGGCGCCGCGATCCGGGAGGTCACCGCCGAAGGCACCCTCTATCTCTCCGCCGCCCAGAACCAGACCAGCTTCGGCCAGCCGAGCACCGCGGAGCACACCCGCTACAACGAGGGCCAGATCATCAGCTCGTGGGCGACGGACGCCTACCGGCCGATGGCCTGTCCCGACGCCGTGACGACCCTCGCCCGCGAGGCGGCGCAGGACGACACCCTGCAGGTGGACTGCCAAGACTTCGGCGCCGCAGGCTCGCCGAACCCGCTGCTACAGGCCGAACTCTCGGTGGCCACTCCGGCCGCGACGGTCACCGCCCACTGGGCCGAGCCCGTGTGGGGCGTGGAGACGAGCATGCTGCTGCTCACCTTCGAGCAGGACGGCACGACCGCGGTGGAGCAGAACCCCACCAACGAGTTCCCGGCCAACGCCTTCAGCCGCAACGAGTTCGTGCCACTCGACGCGGCCCCCGAGTCGTCGACCTACCAGTTCGCCCTGGTGCGCATCCTGGGTACCGCCACCACACCCGGCACCCCGGGAGTGAAGATCCAGTTCGAGCTCGACGACAACGGGGTGTTCAGCCTCGGCGACGGCAGCCCCTGGGGCCCGGGCGTGACGGTCGGGCCGAGCATCTCCGGCCACCCCGGCGACGAGACCGTGCTCACGCTCGGCGCGGCCTCGGTGCTGAGCCCCGACCGCATCGAGGCCTTCTCGGGCGTCGGGCCGGTCGAGTACCTCTTCGAGCCCGCCACGGCCACACAGTCCACTCCCGTGGTCATCCCCGATCCCGTCGAGCGCGCCAAGCCCGACGTCACGAGCGTCGACGGGTCGCTCACGACCTTCTTCCCGAACGGGGCCGCGGGGTCGTTCCGCTTCTACGGCACCTCGGCCGCCACGCCCAACGCCGGCGCGGTGGCCGCCCTCGCCCTCGAGCACGCCCCGGGCACGACTCCGGCCGAGCTCCGCGACGCGCTCCTCGGCACGGCCACGGCGATGCCCGCACAGGCCGGCGACTGGGGCGTCTCCACCCCGTACATCACCGGCACGGGGAGGATCGACGCCCTGGCGGCACTGCAGGCGCTCACCCCTGAGCCTGCGCCCACCCCCGCACCGACGCCCTCCCCCAGCCCCGGCCCCGCTCTGGCCGCCACCGGCTCGGGCAGCACCGGAGCATCGCTCGGCGTGGCCGTCCCGGTCGCCGTGCTGCTGCTCGCTGCGGGCTCCACGGCACTCGTGCTGCGCGGCCGGCGCCGTGCCACCCACCTCACGGACCGCGGGGAGCTCGGACGCTGAGCCCCCGAGCGCTACCCTGAGGTACCGGAAGGGGGATCCGTGGGGCCCGACGCACTGTTCGCGGCGATGACCTTCGTGGTCGCACCGCTCGCGACGCTCTTCTACGTCGACAAACTGCGCCGCCCGTCGGAGGCCTCCGGCCGGTACTGGGCCCTGGCGTTCTCGGCGGTGCTGCTGTGCTCCGTCGCCTACTTCGTGTCGGCCCAGAGCGGCGACGTGTGGTGGTCGGTCGCGGTCGGCAACGGTGCGATGGTGCTCACGCTCGCGGCGCTCTGGTCGGGCTGCCGCGCCTTCAACGGCGGTCACCCGCTGGGCGCCGTCACCGTGCTGGTGTCGCTGCTGGTGACCGTGGTCTCGGCCCTCCCCTCCGCCGACGGCGCGAAGTGGGCGGGTGCTCCCGAGAAGATGCTCGCTCTCGCGGTGTTCTCGGTGCTCATCGTGATCGAGGCCATGCGTCCGCGACTGCGCTCCTTCGCCGGCTCCGTGGTGCTGGTGGCGGTGTTCTCGGTGCACGCGGTCTACGTCACCCTGCGCGTCTGCTCCTCTTTCTTACACGGCGTCGACTCCTCTTTCTTCGGCACCTGGTTCAGCACCGGGTTCACCACCGCGATGAACCTCGTGCTCGTGGCCCTCGGCGGCGGCGCCATCATCTCCATCCGGTTCCAGCAGGCACGACGTGAGCTCACCCGCGAGTCGGCCTCGGGCCGTCGGCAGCGGTTCGTCTCCCCGCGGGCGTTCGACTCGGCCGCGGCCCGGATGCTCGCCGACGGTGGCGAACAGGTGATGGTGGTGCTCGCAATCGACTCCTACGACCGGATGCGCGGCGCCTTCGGGCCGGCCCAGGCGAAGGCGCTGCGGGAAGACCTCGCCCACGCCGTTCTCGCCGAGGCGCCCGAGTCGGTGGTGCTCGGGCGAGGAGCCTCGTACTACCTCGTGCTGCTCGAGGGCGACACGGCTGCGGCGGTCGACTTCGCCGCTCGGGTGCAACGCGACTACACCAGGCGTCGCGCCTCCAAGAGTCCGTCGCAGGCGAGCGCGGGCGTCATCCAGGCCTCCGCCGGCAGCACCCCCCGGTCACTCGCCGACGCGGCCCGTCTCGCCCTCGCCCGCGACTCCGAGCTCCAGCCCGGCCGCATCAGGGTCGGCTGACGACGCGTCGGCCGCGGCCTCCCGCTGCACCTTCATCTCACGCAGCATCGCCATCGTGCTCTGCACGTCGTAGTCGGGATCGTGCTCGAGAAAGCGCTCCAGGATGGCCACCAGAGCGATCGCCGGCAGCTTCCAGTCGGGGTCGTCCCCCTCGATCGTCGCCGGCCCGCGATACACCGCGTCGACCACGCCGGGATTGCCGAGGTGCCGGAGGCCCAGCCCCTCCACGACCGAGGAGATGACCACCGCATACGGCCGGTAGTCGTCGTTCCACTCCGCGCGCATCCGGTACCCGAGGATGGTCGAGAACCACTTGTGGAACTCGGCCATCCGCTCGATGAAGGCATCGCTGCCCGAGCGGAGCGCCTCGTCGATCTCGCTGCGCGGATAGGCGTCGAGATCGCTGAGCAGCGTGGCCGTGAGGCCGACGTAGGACTGCCACGGCCGAGACGCGATCACCGCCCTGAAGTTGTGCTCCAGCGCCACCCGGATCACCTCGTACATGACGCGCTCGCGCTCCTCGCCCGAGGCCAGCGACTCGATGTTGTCGAAGAGGATGCGCTCGCTGATCTCGAGGGTCTCGTCGTCGGCGAGCCGGGTCGACACCTCGGTCGCGATCTCGACGAGAAGATCGGCGATGAACGACTCCTTGGAGTCCCAGAGCCGGTAGGTGGAGCTCCGCGGCACCCCCGCCTCGCGGATGAGGTCGTCCATCACGATGTGCTCGAACCCGATCGTGAGACCGACCCCCTGAACGCGTTCCAGCGCCACGTCGAGCACTCGCCGTCTGACCTCGGCAGCACGGATGCGCGCCCGCCGGTGGTGGAGGTCCGTGGGGTAGGGATCGACCATGGTGCCTCCTCCCGTCACCTCACTGCCGACATGCAACACCAACACGTGTCGTGAATGCAGCCTACTGAGGCCTGAAGCGAAAACCCGACCATTGCGGGATTTGTCAACCCCGAATATTTTGAACGTCAGGTAGTTAGAGTAACTAGCATTATTGCCGCGCACGAAAGGTGACCGACCATGAGCAGCATGAACCTCGTCTCCCAGGGCCAGACCTTCCGCGTGCACCGCGAGTCGAGCGGTGTGTACCAGGTGCAGTCCGGAGGTCGACTGCTCGGTTTCGTGGAGCGGGCCGGCGACGTCTACGTGGCGCTCTCGGGCACCCGCTACGACCGCGCCGTCGAGACGGGTCAGGCCGGGAGCCTCGGCTCGGCAGCGGTGCTGCTCGACGCGGCCTGACCGACGGCTAGTTGATCTAGTAACGAGTAGGTCTACGCTTAAGGAATGGCCATCGATCGGGCGGACTCCGCGAACCACTACTGGTACGCCGACGAGCCCTCGCGCGACCGCGGGGTCGCCGTGCTCGAGGCCCTGCGCGGCTATCGCGCCGCCGAGCTCGCGATGCGCCGGCGCACCCAGGAGTCGATGGGCATGGGCGAGAACGACCTCATCGCGATGCGCTACCTGCTCAAGTCGCACGAGCAGGGCAAGACGGTCGGGCCGAAGGAGCTCGCCCAGTACCTCGGCATCACGAGCGCCTCCATCACCGTGCTGCTCGACCGGCTCGAGAAGGCCGGCCACCTGCACCGGCAACCGAGCCCCTTCGACCGAAGAGCGCTCATCATCGTGCCCGTGGTGCCCACCGACGAACTCGAGGCGGCGACCCTGGGAGACATCCGGCCCGAGATCATCGAGGTGGTGGAGCAGCTCGACGCCGACGACGCCCGCATCATCGTCGACTTCCTCGCCGAGATGAGCGAGGCGGTCGACCAGATCGACATCGACCCCGTGCGCCGCGGATGACCGCCGGTGACCAGACCACCCGGGTAGGCGCGCTCGAGGTGGTGAGCGGACTGAGCGCGTACCGGGCTGCCGAGGAGGCCATGCGGCGGCGCACTCGGGAGTCGATGAAGATGGGCGAGAACGACCTCTCGGCTCTGAGATTCCTCCTCAAGGCCCAGCAAGACGGGCGCGTGGTGACCCCGGGGATGCTCGCCGAGCACCTCCGGATGAAGTCGGCCTCGGTGACCGTGATGCTCGACCGGCTCACCCGCTCGGGGCACCTCACGCGGTCGCCCCACCCCACCGATCGCCGCAGCCTGGCCGTCGTCGCCACCCCGGGTTCCGACGACGAGGTCAGGCACACCCTCGGCGAGATGCACCGCCGCATGATGGCGGTCGCCTCCTCGCTCGGCCCGCACGAGGCCGAGGTGGTGCGGAGCTTCTTCGTGCGCCTCAGCGAGGTCGCGAACCGGGAGGCACCCCGCCGGGACTGACCGTCAGGCGAGCCGGTCGATATCGAACTGGATCAGCAGTTCCCTACCCACGACTTGCTCCGACGCCGAGCGGAACATGAGCCGGGTCATGCGGATGAACGGCAAGAGCTCCGTGCGAAGAGACCGCACGTCGTCGCTCGCGCATCGCAGAATGCCGAAGCGATCGGCCTCGCCCTCCATGAGCTCCAGCCGGATCGAGCCCGGGAGAGTGGATCCGGAGGCGCGCAGGGCTGACAGCAGCGCTCGGAGGGTCGCGCGGTCGTCTTCGTGCAGCTGGGCGGACAGCCCGGCCTCGTCGACCAGCACGTCGACGTGGGCCTCGAGCGAATCGGCCTGGCGCGACTGCGCGATGGCCAGCTGCAGATCGGTGGCGAGCACCCCGGCGCGCACACGGTCCTCGACCGTGAGGGTGCCCGACTGCCTCACCCGCGCCAGGAACGGCACGATCTCCTCGCGGAGTGCACCCATCTGCCCGATGACGTCGTCATCGACGAAGGTGCGCCGCAGCTCTTCGTACTGGGCCTCGCGCTGCTCGGCCTGCATGAGGCGCTCGAGGTAGATGCCGGTGAGCAGCGTGCGGGCGTAGGCCACCGATCCCAGGCCGAAGGCGAGCGGCGGCGCCAGGGCCACCAGCACGATGACGGGCAGCGGGATGGCGTCGCCGAAGCTCGCGAGGTCGTGGAACACCGACAGCGCCACCGCGATGGCACCCGCCACCACCGTGTAGACGCCGAGCTCGGAGTAGGTGCGGAAGGGCGCCGCCGCCATCAGGGCGAGCCCCACGATCAGGAGCCCCCAGTCGTCGCGGATGACGATGTTGGTGCCGAGGCAGCTGAGGGAGTTGAGAACGGCCGAGATGGCGATGAGCGCGAACGACATGGCGAACCGGTCGCTCGTGACCCCGAGATCGAAGCGGAAGGCGCTGCGGATGAACCAGCCGTACCCCAGCAGCAGGGCGACGAGAGCGGCGATCGCGAGCGGCCACGAAGAGACCTGCGAGGCCGTGGCGATCGTGAGCGCGCCCGCGGTCGCCACCGAGACCAGGGCGACCACCACGAGGAACCCCCGCGCGCTGATGGCCGCGAGCGGGTCGAGCTGGAGCGCCGTAGTGCCCTTGGGCGGCCTCACGGGCACGGGACGGTGCACGGCGGTCACGCCGTCACCGCCGGCACGGTGACGAAGATCGCGGTGCCGGCGCCGGGCCGCGACCAGATCTGCACGGTTCCGCCCACCTCCACGATGGAGTCGATGACCGTCATGCGCAGGCCGATCGTGTCGTCTGACGTGGTGTCGACGTCGAAGCCCACGCCCGCATCCGACACCATCACGCTGAGCTCGGGTGGGCTCGACATGACCGAGATCTCGGCCTCGAGTACACCGGAGTGCTGCACCACGTTGTCGAGGCACTCGGCCAGCGCCCGGTCGAGCGCCCTCCCCACGCCGAGACTGAGGGAGTTCACGGCGTCGAGGTCGCCGCCCACGCGCACCCGGAGACCCTTCTGCTCACCGTCGCGCACGAGCGAGACCAGCAGCGGCACCTTGGCCAGTTTGCGTGACGACGAGCTCTCGCCGGGGCCGTCGAGGATGAGCCTCACGTCGGCCAGGTTGGCCAGGTCGCGATCGATCGCCTGGAGGTGCTCCGGCGCCAGCCTGCCGGGCTCGCTCACCGAGAGCGACCTCAGGTCGGCGAGCACCGTGTCGTTCAGCCAGCTCGAGGCCCGGGTGCTGAAGCGGCTGAGCGCCACGTCGCGCTCCTCGGCCAGTGCGGCGCCCGACATGACGGCGGTGCCGCGAGCGGCGTCGCGGCGGCCGATCCACAGCGCGCAGACGAACAGCCCCAGCGCCACGTACGACGCCACCACCGGCACGTCGAGCGCGAGCGGCATGCCCTGCTGCCAGGCGGCGACCTGCACCGGGCCCGGGCCCGCCACGAAGCCGAGGGTTCCGAGCACGAGCGACCGCGCCAGCGACCGCGCCGAGATGCCCACCACGAGCACCGCGAATTCGGGCATCGACAGCAGCACGAAGTCGCTGGAGGGCGTCGGCCCGTCGATGGTCACCGACACCTCCGCCGCCACCATCGCGTAGACGTAGAGGCCGGCGCAGGCGATCAGCGTGTACAGCAGCGCGCGCACGAACGCCGGGGTGCGCAGCGCGAAGACCACGCCGACACCCACCACGATCAGCCCGAGGAGCGCGACGAACAGCTCCAGCCGCCCGGTGAGCGGGATGAGGATGGCGGCGATGACGATGGTGGCCGACAGGAACACGCCCGCCAGCCAGCTCCCCGCTCGCGCGAGCGCATGACTGGTGACCACGCCATCGACGTCGGCCGAAATCTGTAGTGTCACCCGCACCTCTCACGACCGCCGGCAACCCCGTGCGTCCGACCGTCCACCCTCAGGTGATTTTATGCCAGGTAGCCGTCCTCGGCCGCGCGGAGCATCAGATCCTGCTTACGGTCGGCGGGCCTGCCCTCCGCCGTGTACTTCTCGCGCACCCGGTCGAGGGAGTTCTTGACCGCCTGGATGTTCGTGCCGAGGATCATCGAGACCTCGATCGGGCTGTGACCGGAGGCGTAGAGACGCAGGATCTCCTCCTCCTCCTCGGTGAAGCGGATGCGCGGTTCGAGCGAGCCGGAATGGCGACGGCCCGGCCCGTCCCACGCGGTGAGCGATCCCGCGGCCCTCGAGCGCAGCACGCGCCGCACCGCCACGAGCAGCTCCCGCGCGGGTCGCTGCTTCGAGGTGTAAGCCCCCGCGCCCGCGTCGAGGGCTCGTCGTTCGAGCTCGTCGGAGTCGAGGTCGCCCAGCACCACCACCGAAGCACCCCGGTCGCGGCAGGCGCGGATGCGCGACTCCATCGAGATGCGCTCGCCCTCCCCCGCCTGCATCACCACCACGTCGAACGGGAAGGCGGGGCTGCGGGAGAGCTCGTTCCAGGTCGAGCAGCGCAGCGCGACGTTCAGGTCGGGCGCGTGCTCACCGAGCCACGCCGACAGCGAGTCGAGCACGAGCGCCTGGCCTTCGAGAAGCGCGAGCGACGGTGCCGCAGCACCTCCCCCACCCACACTGCTCTTCACCCCAGACCCCCCGTTCGAGGATAACCGGCTCCCCTTGAAGCGTCCAATCCGCACCGGCCCGATGGCTGTACCCTCGGACCATGAGCACGGTGACCGATCGCACGGACGAGGAGCGACGCTCCCGGTTCGAGCGGTCGGTGTTCCAGTCTCAGCTGCTGCTCTCGGCCGCGGTGCTGCTGCTCGTGTGCGCCGCCTACATCTTCCAGCCCGCCTCGGTGCTCGATCCGCGGTTCTTCGGCGGGGTCTCCGTCATCTTCGTGCTCACCGGCGCCTCGGCACTGGTCCCCTGGTCGAGACTCGACCGGCACTGGGCCGCGCTCCTGCCGGTGATCGACATCTTCGCCATCATCTTCCTCCGCGAGGGCAACAACCTCCTCGGTGCCGGGCTGCTGCTCACCTTCCCCGTCATCTGGCTGTCCACCCACTTCGGGCTCGTGGGCGCGGTCGGCGGCGTCATCACCTCGGCGGTGCTGCTCTGGGGCTCCGCTCTGGTGAACGGCACGGGCGTCACCCTCGCGGGTGTGCCGGCCCTGCTCGTGCTGCCCATCACGCTCGCGTTCATCGCCACCACGACGCTCGCGACCTCGAGCCGGACGGCCGCGCAACGGGGGCTGCTCCGGCAGCAGGCCGACCTGCTCGAGGTCGCGCTGCGACGGGCGAGGCGACAGGAGCAGACCCTCGACGAGGTGCTGAACGCCGTGACCTTCGGCGTGGTGGCGTTCGGGCGCGACGGGGCGCAGACACTGCTCAACCGGGCCCACCGTGGATTCCAGGCCGAGTTCGGGCTGCCCGAGACCACCATCGAGCCTCCTGTCATGTACCACGCCGACCGGGTCACGCCCTACCTCGACGAGGAGCGCCCCTACGGCCGCGCGGTGCGCGGCGAGCGGTTCGACGACGTGGTGGTGTGGCTCGGCGAGCCCGGCGAGCACCGCATCGCCCTCTCGGTGAGCTCCCGGCAGCTCACCGCCCCCGACGGTGCCCCCGACGGCGGGGTGATGGTGTCGCGCGACGTCACCCGCGAGATCAACGCGATCCAGGCGCGTGACGATCTCGTCGCCTCCGTCTCCCACGAGCTGCGCACCCCGCTCACCTCCATCCTCGGCTACCTCGAGCTCGCCCTCGACGACGAGACCCTCAACCCCTCCACCCGGTCGATGCTCGAGGTGGCCTCGGCCAACTCCGACCGGCTGCTCGCGCTCGTCGCCGACCTGCTCACCGCCGCGAGCGAGAAAGACCAGCAGATCGTCATGTCGTTCAGTTCGTGCGACCTGGCCGAGATCGTGGCCGACTCCATCCAGGCGCAGTCACTCGCCGCCGGCGAGCGGGGCATCAGCCTCAAGAACGCCGTCGAGGGCCCGATGCTGCTCGAGGCCGACGGGTTCCGGCTGCGCCAGGTGGTCGACAACCTCCTCACCAACGCCATCAAGTACAACGTGGAGAACGGCTCGGTCGCCGTGTCGGCGACCGCGGGCGACGACTCGATCGACCTCGTGGTGAGCGACACCGGCATCGGGCTGAGCGAGCTCGAGCAGTCGAAGCTGTTCGACCGCTACTTCCGGGCCGAGGGGGTGCGCCAGTCGAGCATCCACGGCTCGGGCCTCGGGCTCTCGATCAGCCGCGACATCGTGCGCCGGCACGGCGGTGAGCTCTCCGTGGCCAGCGCGGTGGGCGTGGGCACCACCTTCACGGCGACGATCCCGCGCGCGCGATAGGCTCGGCTCAGGAGCGGGACACCCTCCACCCGGTGATGAAAGAGGACGGCATGGAGTTCGACGCGGCGACGCTCCTCGTCACGAGCGGACTCATCATCATCCTGTGCGGCATCTCGTTCGTGCTGAACACCGCGATGCGCCGCAACGACGCCTCCGGGCGGCTGTGGAGCATCTCCTTCATCGCCGGCATGCTCACAGCACTGTCGTTCCTGGTCTGGTCGGTCGAGCCGACCCTGTGGTGGATCCTCGCCATCGGCAACACGGCCTACGTCATCTCGATCGGTGCCATCTGGGCCGGCGCCCGGGTGTTCAACGGCCGCGCCTCCCTCATCGCCGTCGCGCTCGCAGCCGGAGGGGTCGAGGCCCTGCTGACCGGCCTCGAGGGCCCCGACGGCGGGGAGTGGACCGGGTCGACCGGACTGTTCGCCGGGGTCGCGGTGTTCGCCGGACTCGCCGCCGCGGAGACCATGAGATCGCGCATGCGGCGCAACCTCAACGCGCGCATCCTGAGCTTCTGCCTGTGGATCGTGTGCGCCTTCTACGTGCTGCGCACCTCGTTCTTCGTCACCCTGGGGCCGGAGGCGCCCGAGTTCCAGGCCTACTTCGGCACCGCGATCACCACCATGATCACCATCCTCCTCGTCATCGTGGGCACCATCTCGATGTCGATCCTTCAGGCCGAGCGATCGGGCGCCAGAGCTCTCGGTGACGTGACCGTGGGCGTGCACTCCGTGGTGGGGGTGCTCTCCGCGGCCTCATTCATGCAGCAGTGGGCCGACTGGGTGGAGCGGGCCTCGTTCCACGGCGACCGTCTCGCCATGATCTCGATGGACGTCGACAACCTCCCGCAGATGAACACGGCGTTCGGCCGCGCCTTCGGCGACACCGCCATCCGCTCGGTCGCGCAGATCGTGCGCCATCACGCGCCCACCACGGCGCTGCTCGGCCACACCGGTGCGGGGCGGTTCGTGATCGTGGTCGTCTCCCCCAACGCCGCCGACACCGAGCAGCTCGCCATCCGCCTGCAGACGGCACTCGTCGACGAGCCCATCGACCCGCTGCAGTCGCTCCGGGCCACCGCGAGCTTCGGCGTGGTCGACACCGACGGTTACGGCTACGGGTTGCCCGTGCTCAGGCGCGCCCTTGACGATGCCACCCACACCGCTCGGGAAGAGGGCGGCAACCGCATCGTGGTGGGCAGGGGGCTCCCAGCGGGGTCGTAGCCCGGCGGTCTCCCCCGGCGCGATCAGCCGGCAGGCTGGGCGATCGCGATGGTGAGCTGGTCGGTGGCCGTCTGCTTCGCGTAGTCGCCCGAACCGGGCGCCGTCTGCAGCAGGATCTCGTAGGTGAACGACAGGGTCACCGAGGTGGCCTCGGGGTCGATCGCCGGGAGGATGAACGTCTGGCTGTAGCTGTAGGGCGCCTTGATGTAGTAGCCCGGCTGCACGGGGGCCTGGTCGGTGCTCGGCGACGGGGCGGGCAACGCGCCCGCGTCGCCCGCGACGGCGGGCGTGAGAGTGACCCGCGAGAGGTAGAAGCTCTGCCCCTCGTCGTTGGCCAGGGTGCCGCCGAGCGTGAAGGTGATGGGCTTGTTCGCCTCGGCCGTCCACTGGTCCATGCTGAGCGTCGAGTAGTAGTCGACGGTGAGTGCGATCGCGCCCGCCTGCAGTGTGTGGTGGGCGCTGCCCGTCGCGAGCTCGTTGACGACGGGCGTGATGGTGGCCGTGGGCGACGGCTTCGCCGTGGTGGTGGGAGTGGCCGAGGAGGTATTGAACCGCGACTGGTCCCACGGAGCCGTGCCGCACGCGCTCACCCCCGCCACGGTGCCGAGGGCCAGGGCGCTCGCGAGCACGGTCCTGGTGAGTCTGGTTCTGCCCATCCGAATTCGCCCTCTCGCACGTCGCCTGATGCAATCTTAAGGTTTTCCTGACCCGACCCTAGCCGGGAGGCGTGCGAACCCTGCGGGTCGTGCTCCAGACTGAAGACATGGCAGACATCAACCCGTACGTGACGGACCGCACCGATCTCGGTGACGTCAGCGACGAGTTCCAGAACGACTTCATCGAATCGGTCGAGTCGCTCCCCTCGTACCGCCCCACGATCGGCTGCATCATTCCGGCCTACAACGAGGCCGAGTCGATCGCCGAGGTCATCGAGTCGCTCCTCGCGCAGACCCGCCTCCCCGACGTCATCCACGTCGTGGTGAACAACACCACCGACGACACCGTCAAGCTCGCGGCCCAGTACGCCGGCCCCCACCTCAAGGAGATCGACGGGGTCGAGCAGTTCACCGAGGTCTACGTGCACGACATCGGCAAGAACAAAGACAAGAAGGTCGGCGCGCTCAACTACGGCTACCAGCTGGTGGAGGGCTGCGACTTCCTGCTCGGCGTCGACGGTGACACCACCGCGGCACCGGATGCGGTGGAGCGGCTCGCGGAGGAGATCACCTCCGACTCCCGCATCGGCGGCATCTCGGCGATCTACTCGATCGACGAGGCGCCCATCAAGGGCTTCATCGCCAAGTTCCTCATCACGGGGCAGCGCTTCCAGTTCGCCGCGTTCAACATGCAGAACATGCTGCGCGGCCGCAACATGGCGGTGCTCGGCGGCCAGTTCTCCATCTTCAGCACCAAGGCGCTGCGCCAGATCATGGTGGAGAACCACCAGAACACCCCCTGGGTGAAGGACTCCGAGGTCGAGGACTCACTGCTGTCGCTGCAGATCAAGAGTGCCGGCTACCTCACCAAGATCTCGGCCCAGGCCCGGGCCGACGTGGGCGGCATGACCACCCTGCGCGGCCTCGACGCCCAGCAGGTGAAGTGGAACTTCGGCGCCATCGAGCTCATGTGGCCCGGCCAGCGCGGAGACACCAAGGGGCAGCCCTTCCACCCGAACCTCCGCCTGCGCTGGCTCGAGAACTTCTCCATGCTCACCAACCTCGTCACGCGCGTGCTCTTCTTCCTGCTGCTGTTCGCGTCGCTGTCCATCAGCGCGTTCGTGTTCTCGCCGATCTGGCTCATCCCGCCGGCGGTCGCCATCCTGCTCAACCTGCGCACGGCGCTGTCGATGCACGACCGGAGCGTGCGCGACGTGCTGTTCGCCGTGTTGCTGTTCCCCGCCGAGATCTACATGTGGGTCAGGCTCGGGCACTTCCTGCGGGCGTGGACGAAGTTCCTCAGCCGCAAGCAGACCGACAACTGGGCCGCACAGGCCAAGGCCGAACGCGGCCGCGGCAACGGCTACCTGGTGCCCCTGGTCATCCTCGTGCTGGTCGTGGCGGTGCTCACGCTCGGCTGGTTCCAGCTCGACCCCTTCATCCAGTCCACCATCCTCTGGATCGGCTGGCCGGTGCTCGGCATCATCACCATCCTGCAGACCCTCACCATGTTCATGCGGGTGCTCCGCCGCTACCGCGGATACAAGGTTTGACCCGCTACGTCGACCGCGCCACCGCCCTCGATCTGCTGGGGGTGGTGGGCGACGACGAGCACCGCGGTCGATTCGTCCACGATTTCATCAACCTCTGGGAGACCCGATCCCAGAGGTTGATGAAAGCCCTCGGCATCCGCGATTTCGAGGATGCCGATGTGGTCTTGCTGAGCATCCGCTCCAGCAGCACCATGCTCGGCGCCTGGCCCCTCGAGGCCATCGCCGGCATGGTGCATTCCGCTGTCAAGGCCGAAGACCTGGCGGGCGCCATGCGTCACCTCGCGCGACTGCACGAGGTGGGCTCGGCCACCTGCACCGAGCTGGTGAGCCTGCTCGAGTCGCTCGGCGGCCACCTCCCCGCGCCCGGTCCCCCGGGCGGCGGGTCTCAGTCGTCTTCGGAGGCCGCCAGCCGGTAGCCGACACCGCGCACGGTCTCGATCCAGCGCGGGGTGGTGATGGAGTCGGCGAGCTTGCGCCGCAGGTTCGCCATGTGCACCTCGATGGCGCGCTTGTCGGCCTCGCTCACGAAGTGGGCGGTGACGTAGCTCTCGCCACGGAGCAGCAGTGCCAGGTCGGCCTTGCTGCGCACGCGGCGCTGGCTCTCCATGAGGGCGTTGAGCAGGTCGAACTCGCTGCGCGTGAGCTCGATCCCCTTGCCCTCCTTCTCGGCCAACCGCATCTCGGAGTTGACGTAGAGACCGTTGTGCGCGATCCAGCCGTCTTCTCGGCTGTAGCTCTTGGGGGCCGCCGGCTCGGCGGCGACGGCGGCGACCTCCGGCGCAGGGGCTGCGGCCGCGGCCACCGGCAGCGGCTGCACCGGCTGCGTGTAGGCGGCGGGCTGCGCATACTGCGGCGGGGCGGAGACGACGGGGGTGACGGGGGCCTGCGGCGAGGCCACCGGTGCCACCGGGCCGGAGCCGTCGGGCGCGTTCACCTGGCGGGGGCGCCGCATCATGGCCTCGACACGGGCACGCAGCTCGCGCGGGCGGAATGGCTTGGTGAGGTAGTCGTCGGCGCCGGCCTCGAGACCCTGCAGCGTGTCGATCTCCTCGTCGCGTGCGGTGAGCATCACGAGGTAGGTGTTGCTGAACTGACGGATGCGCTTCGCGGCCTCGAAGCCGTCGATGCCGGGCATGCTCACGTCGAGCGTGGTGACCATCGGGTCGTACGCGCGCACGGCCTGCACCCCGTCGAGTCCGTTGCCGGTGGCGATGACCTCGAAGCCGGCCTGGCTCAGCACGGTCTCCAGCAGATGACGGATGTCGGCGTCATCCTCGATGATGACGGCGACGCGGCGTTCCCCTTGAGTGTCCATTTCACACGATGGTACCAACGGATACGCGTGGGAATGGTAGCTCCGGCAGTCCGCCGCCCTACCATCCTGCGTTCGCCGCGAGTTCGAGTGCGCTCTCGGTCCACCATTCGCCCGCCGCGGGGCCGCCGTTGCACTCGCCGTCGCTCTCTCCCGGCGGTTTCACCCAGAGCACGGCGTCTTGCGCCGAGCCCGACGGCGACGCCGACGGGGTCTCACCGAGCGCGCGCCCCGGAGGGTTGCACCAGTCGCCGTCGGAGCCGTTGCCGTTGCGGCTGGTGTCGATCACGTAGTGGGCGCCGTTCGTGAGCTCGGAGATCGCGTTCGCGTACTCCTGCTCGCGGTCGGTGGTGTTGTAGTTCGACACGTTGGTCGAGAAACCGCGCGCCCGGTCGACGCCGGCCTGATCGAGCAGTTCGGCCATCTGCTCGGCCGGGCCCCAGTTGGAGTGCCCCGCGTCGATGTAGACGACGAGACCCGCGGCCACCAGCGTGTCGACCGAGGTGCCCACCTCGGCGAGCCGCTCGTCGACGTTGTCGCACTCGTGCGCGAGCGCGAGGGCGTCGGGCTCCAGGATGACGATCGAGCCGCTGCCCTCGAGGGCGTCGGCGATCTCCTGCACCCACACCGGGTACTCCTCGGCCGAGAGACCCCCGCCGGAGTAGTTGCCGCAGTCGCGGTTCGGGATGCCGTACACCGTGAAGACCGGGGTGTCGCGCAGCCGGTCGGCCTCACGCACGATGCCGGCCACGTAGTCGCCCACGTCTCCGGTGGGGTGCTTCTCGGGGGTGAGCCACACGGCGGTGGCCACCTCGGCGATCCGCCCGATCACGGCGGCGTCGCCGGTGTCGCCGTCGTCTTCGGCTTCCGCCGCCGCGACGGCGGCCTTGGAGTCGGGGTCGACGAAGAGTGTCTTGCCCGCGAACGGGTTGTCGGCGGCCACCCCGCCCTGCGAGAAGATGCCTCCCACGAACACCACCATGGTCACCAGCAGCCCGGCGATGACCACGATCGCGACGCCGAGACCGACGCGGGGCAGAACACGAGACACAGCGACCCTTCCGAAGGCGGACGTGGGTCCACTCTATCCGGAGGGCCGCCCGGCCGGATCAGCCGGCCTCGCGCATCCGTTCGCGCCCCACTGTGCCCGCAGCGCCGTGGGCCTTCAGCCGGGTCATGGTCTGGGCCAGGGGAACGGGGCGGCCGTAGAAGAAGCCCTGCGCGTGACGCACACCGATGCCCACCAGGATGTCGACGGCGTCGCGGGTCTCGACGCCCTCCACGATGGTGGAGTAGTCGAAGGCGTCGCCGAAGCCCTGGAGGGCGCGCACCACCTCGCGCTGACGGGCCTCGTCGAGGTTGTCGACGAGGGAGCGGTCGATCTTCAGGATGTCCATCGGGATGCGCACGAGCGCTCCGACGCTCGACGCCTCCGAGCCGTAGTCGTCGAGCGCGATCAGCATGCCGAGTTCGCGGAAGTGCTCGGCCTGCTGACGCAGGTCGTCGTCGATGTCCTTCGTGGAGCGCTCGTTGAGCTCGAGGCACAGCGTCACGTCGGGATACTGCGGAACGATCTCCTTGAGGAACGCCCCCACGTGCTCGTCGCGGATCTGCTCGACCTCGAGGTTGATGGTCATGACGGTGATGCTCGGCACCGTCTTGCGGAACTCGCGGCCGGCCTTCAGCGACGCCGCGATCACCTGCTTCGTGAGCAGGTCCATCCGGCCGAGACCCTTGGCCTTCTCGATCAGCGACGAGGTGGAGATGCGGCCGAGCTCCGGATGCGTGTACCGCACGAGCGACTCGAAGGCCCAGATCTTGTCTTCCACCGTGTTGACGATGGGCTGGTACACCACGTTGAGCACCCCGTCGTCGATCGCCTTGGCCACGATCTCGTTGATGCGGCTGGAGCGGTGCGGCGAGATGCCGATGCTCGACTCGAACGCGGGGCCGCCCTGCCTGCGGCTCTTCTTGATCGCCAGCATGGAGTGGTCGGCGTCGACGACGATCGACTGCGGGTCGGTCTCCTGGTGGCCCGAGTAGGCCAGGCCCACGCTCACCAGGGGGCGGTACTCGCGCCCGCCCAGGGTCGCCGGGGCGCCCACGTTGGCCACGATGTGGTCGGCGACCTGCTTCGACTCGGCGAGCGTCTGCAGCTTGGTGAGGATGACCACGAACTCGTCGCCACCCACCCGTGCCACGAAGTCGTGCGGCCGCACGCTGGCGCGAAGCCGGGTGGCGACCGTGGCGAGCACCTCGTCGCCGATGTGGTGGCCCTCGCTGTCGTTCAGCCGTTTGAACTGGTCGAGGTCGATGAAGAGCACGGCGATGCCCGAGGCGTAGGTGCGGTCTTCGTTGAGGCGCACGAGCGAGCGCTGGAAGGCGTTGTAGTTGGGTAGACCGGTGAGCGAGTCGCGGTCGACCTGGTCGAGCAGCGTGTCGTAGGCGCCGCGCACCCGCGCCGTCTCGGAGGCGATGTGGCCGATCGCGTCGAGGGCGAGCTCGTCGTCGGCCGTGAACGGGGTTCCGCCCGAGTTGCGGGTCGCCACGAGGTATTCCGGCGGCTCGACCGCGTCGAGCTGGTGCACCTGGGTCACGTAGCCGTCGGCGCGGTCGCCCAGCGCCGCGGGGTCGAGCTGGGGATCGGTGGAATCGAGCGCCGAGAAGCGGGTGCCGATCTCGTCGCGGCCGGGAGGCTGCCGTCGCACCTCGAACTCGCTGGCGTCGATGGCTCGGCGGGCGAAGTCGACCATGCTGACGCGGGGGTCGATGTCGGGGGTCCAGGGCAGAGCCCGAGCCGCGTCGACGACGCCGGACAGCCTGCGCTCGCTGCTGCGGGTCTGATTGCGCTTGGCCGCGCCGTAGAACACCAGCGCCACCGCCAGCAGCGGAACGGTCTGGCGCGCGACCGTGAGGTCGACGGCGTCGCCGTCGACGATGCCCAGCGCCCCGGTCGAGGAGACGTAGACCGCCACGGCCACGAGGGCGCTGAGGCCCACCACACCCGAGAGCCGCCACGGGCTCACCCCGGTGACGCCGAACGACTGGTCGACGCTCCACCGGCCGCGGTCGCGGGCGAATTCGACCAAGAGCACGACGGCGATGTGCACCGGGATCGAGATGACGATCGCGATCACGGCGGGGACACCGGCCGCGATCAGCGCGCGCGAGAGCGCCACGAAGGCCATCGCCCCGAGCGACGCCACGCCCGCCCACTGCCCCGCCATCCAGAGGGAGCGTGTGGTGATGGCCTTGGCCACGAAGTACGCGCCCGTCCAGAGCCCCACCTCGAGCACCGGGTTGTCGGCGATCGTGGCCACCACCAGCAGCGCGCTGGCCACGCCGATGGGCGGCAGACCCGCGATGCGGCCGATCGGCAACTGGAACACCGCGGTGACGCCCACGCTCACGACGAAGACGACGCACACCACGATGATGGGCCGCGGGCCCAGGAGTCCGGCGACCACGCCGGTCACCACCGTGGCCACCGCCACCGCGATCAGCAGGGCGGAGACCACGAGCGACGAACTGCGCTCACCGAACCTCGCGGACACCATGCCGCGAGCCTACCGGGTGCACGGCCCCGCCCGGTGGCCGGACCCGTGGCCGGACCCGGCCGCTCAGAGACCCAGGGCGGCGAGCTCCTGGTCCATCCTGGACGCCATCTCGGCGTAGCCACGATCGTTGGGGTGCAGACCGTCGGCCGCCATCCACTCCGGGTGCCCCTCGAGCCAGCGCGAGGCACCCTGGATCTGGTCGGCGCCGATGTCCTCAGCCGCCTCGCGCACCCAGTCGATGATGAGCGCGACCGACTCGGGGCGCGCATCCGTGTACCAGAACGGCTCGACCACCACGATGCTGGCCTCGGGCAGCTCGCGGGCCAGCGTCTCGAAGTCGATGCGGATGGCCTCGCGGATCTCGGTGGCGCGCTGGGGCATCGAGAAGTTGTCGTTGAGGCCCATGGTGACCACCACGATGTCGGGGTCGAGGGCGAGCACCTCGGCGACCCCGTCGCCGGGCAGGTAGTCGGGCGGCGTGCTCGCCCGGTTGTTCACGAAGCCGAGCCCGTTCACGCTGTAGTTGAACTCGTTCCAGCCGCGGTCGGCGGAGACGATGGTCGACCAGCGCTTCGACGGGTCGGAGGCGCCGGTGCCGAGCGTGTAGGAGTCGCCGTAGAACGCGACGACCGGGGCATCCCGATCTCCCCCGGAGCCCGCGCCGGCCGGCGACTCGGGTGGGGCGGGATGCACGGCCGCGAACGCGAGGGCGGTGGCCGCCGCCGCCACGGCCGCGGCGATCGTGACGGCGAGGATGGCCTTGGTGGTCGAACGCACGTGCGTGGTTCGGAGCCGTGCCCGATCCGGATGGAGCGGGCACGGCGGAGCGGGCGCGGCGGAGCCGGCGCGGCGGAGCCGGCTCCGCCGGCCGTCAGCTCGCGGCGATGAGCTCCGCGATCTGCACCGCGTTGAGGGCCGCGCCCTTGCGCAGGTTGTCGTTGCTGATGAAGAGCACCAGGCCGCGCTTGCCGGGGGCCGACTGGTCTTGCCGGATGCGGCCGACGTAGCTCGGGTCGTTGCCCGCCGCCTGGAGCGGGGTCGGGACGTCGCTGATGGCGACACCCGGCGCATCCTGCAGCAGCTCGTAGGCGCGCTCGGGGGTGATGTCGGCCGCGAACTCGGCGTTGATCGAGAGCGAATGCCCCGTGAACACGGGCACACGCACGCAGGTGCCGGCCACGCGCAGCTCGGGCAGCTCGAGGATCTTGCGGCTCTCGTTGCGGAGCTTCTTCTCCTCGTCGGTCTCGAGCTCGCCGTCGTCGACGATGGCGCCCGCGAGCGGGATGACGTCGAAGGCGATCGGCGCCACGTACTTGTTCGGGGCCGGGAACTCGACCGCGGAGCCGTCGTGCACGAGGGCGAGCAGCTTCTCGGGGTCGGCGGTGGCCGCCTCGGCCTGGGTGGCGAGCTCCTCGGCCCCGGCGAGACCCGAGCCGGAGACGGCCTGGTAGGTGCTCACGATGAGCCGCTCGAGACCGGCCTCGGAGTCGAGCACCTTGAGCACGGGCATGGCGGCCATGGTGGTGCAGTTCGGGTTCGCGATGATGCCCTTGCGCGCCTCGGCGATGGCGTGCGGGTTCACCTCGGAGACCACGAGGGGCACGTCGGGGTCCATGCGCCAGGCGCTGGAGTTGTCGATGACCGTGACACCGGCGGCCGCGAAGCGCGGAGCCTGGGCGCGGGAACCGGTGGCACCGGCGGAGAACAGGGCGATGTCGAGGCCCGTGGGATCGGCCGTCTCGACGTCTTCGACCACGACGTCCTGCCCCTTGAACGGCAGCGTGGTGCCCGCGCTCCGCGCCGTGGCGAAGAACCGGATGCTCGCGATCGGGAAGTCGCGCTCCTCGAGGAGGCGGCGCATGACCTTGCCGACCTGGCCGGTGGCGCCGACGACGCCGACGTGGAGTGCCTTGCTCACAGTGTGTCTCCTAGGGTGGGGCGGGATGCGGTCAGCGGCCGGTGCCGGCGTGCACGACGGCCTCGGTGTCGGCGTCGAGGCCGAAGGCGGTGTGCACCACGCGGAGCGCGTCGTTGATGGTGTCGGCGCGGGTGACCACCGAGATGCGGATCTCGGAGGTGGAGATCATCTCGATGTTGATGCCCGCCTCGAACAGCGCCGTGAAGAGCTTGGCCGACACGCCCGCGTTGGTGCGCATCCCGGCGCCCACCAGGGCGAGCTTGCCGATCTGGTCGTCGTACTGCAAGCCGGTGAAGCCCACCTCGGCCTGGTCGGCGCGGAGCGCGGTGAGCACCTGCTGCCCCTCGCTCTTGGGCAGGGTGAAGGAGATGTCGGTGAGACCGGTGGAGGCGGCCGACACGTTCTGCACGATCATGTCGATGTTCGCGCCCGTCTTGGCCACGAGCGTGAAGATCTGCGCCGCCTTGCCGGGGATGTCGGGCACGCCGACGACGGTGATCTTGGCTTCGGAGAGGTCGGTGGCGACCCCGGCGATCATGGGCTCTTCCACGACGGCCTCGCTTCCTGTGGGGTTGTAGACGATGGTGCCCTCGTTGTTGTTGAAGCTCGAGCGCACGTGCAGGGTGACGCCGTGGCGGCGGGCGTACTCCACGGCACGGATGTAGAGCACCTTCGCGCCGTTGGCGGCGAGCTCGAGCATCTCCTCGCTCGTGATGCGGTCGATCTTGTGCGCCTTGGGCACGAGGCGTGGGTCGGCCGAGAAGATGCCGTCGACGTCGGTGTAGATCTCGCAGATGTCGGCGTCGAGCGCCGCCGCGAGAGCGACGGCCGTGGTGTCCGACCCGCCGCGGCCGAGCGTGGTGATGTCTTTGGTGTCGCGGTTGAAGCCCTGGAAGCCCGCCACGATGACGATCGCGCCCTCGTCGAGCGCCTCGCGCAGCCGCACCGGGGTGACGTCGACGATGCGGGCGGAGCCGTGCTGCGCATCCGTGATCATGCCGGCCTGGCTGCCGGTGAAGCTGCGCGCGGTGTGGCCGAGGCTCTCGATGGCCATCGCGAGCAGCGCCATCGAGATGCGCTCACCGGCCGAGAGCAGCATGTCCATCTCGCGGGGGGCCGGGATGGGCGCCACGGCGTGGGCGAGGTCGAGCAGGTCGTCGGTGGTGTCGCCCATGGCGCTCACCGCGACGACCACCTCGTTGCCCGCCTTGCGGGTCTCGACGATGCGTTTGGCCACGCGCTTGATGCTCTCGGCGTCGGCGACGGACGATCCGCCGTACTTCTGCACGATCAAGCTCACGGGGCACTCCTGGGGGGCTGGGGTCGCGGTTCGAAAACCCGACTGACCACTATATCGCGCGCGGGTATGCGCGAAGCGGCATGGGGGTACTCGCATGCCCTCCCCTCCGACGGCGGCGGCGCGTAGCGTGTCGGTATGAACGATCTGCGGGGCGAGGTACGGGAGTTCCTCTCGTCGAGGCGCGCGCGGCTCACGCCCGAGCAGGCGGGGCTGCCCGTCTACGGAGGCAACCGGCGCGTGGCGGGGCTGCGGCGCGAAGAGGTCGCAATGCTCACGGGCGTCTCGGTCGACTACTACGTGCGGCTCGAGCGCGGCAATCTCGGCGGCGCCTCGGAGAGCGTGCTCGACGCTCTCGCGCGCACCCTGCAGCTCGACGAGGCCGAGCGGGAGTACCTCTTCGACCTCGCGCGCAGCTCCGCCCCGGCGCCGGCCTCGGTCGCCGCCCGGGCCCGCGCCGCTTCGCGCGGCAAGTCCCCCGAAGTGCGGCCCGCCGTGCTGCAGGTGCTCGAGGCGATGGCGGATGCGCCGGCCTGGGTGCGCAACGGACGGCACGACATCCTCGCCGCGAACCGCATGGGCCGGGCGCTCTACGCGCCGGTGTTCGACGACCCGCACCGCCCTGTCAACACCACCCGGTTCACCTACCTCAACCCGGCCGCCCGTGAGTTCTGGCGAGACTATGACCAGATCGCCAACGACGCCGCCGCGATGCTTCGGCTCGAAGCCGGGAGGGCACCCCACGACGACGGGCTCATCCGGCTCATCGGCGAGCTGTCGACCCAGAGCGAGCTGTTCCGGCAGCGCTGGGCATCGCGCGACGTGAAGTACCACCGCAGCGGGCTGAAGCGCCTCCATCACCCGGTGGTGGGCGACCTCGACCTCACCTTCGAGTCGATGGAGCTGCCGAGCGAGCCCGGGCTGGTGATGAACGTCTACACCGCACCCGCCGGGTCGCCCTCGGCCGACGGGCTGCGGATGCTCGCCTCGTGGGCCGCGAGCCAGGAGGCCGACAGACTGGGGGCCGCGGGCGCGCTGTCAGCGCACTCGGAGCATCCGTTCACGGGGGGTTAACCCGCGCTCGTTAGCGTCGGCGCATGCACACCACACCGTGGACGCAGGCCGCGCTGAAGGCCCGCCTGCGCGCCGACATCGCGCTCGGCACCGTCGCCCGGCCGATGACCGCCGAGGCCGCCGCCCGGCGGCTGCAGTTCCACCGCATCGTGTCGGGCATCGATGCCGGGCGCATCACCCCCGACACCGGAGCCGCGCTGCTCGAAGAGCTGCACGCCGCAGCGTGACAGCGGTCTGGCAGACCCGCACCCCTTATTTCGCCCGGTCGTAGCTCTCGACGACGGCCACCGTCACCGGGAACTCGACCGGCGCGGCACCGAAGATCAGCCTCCCCGCCTCGGCGGCGGCCTCGCGCACCTCGTGCGCCACGGCGTCGGCCAGGGCGGCGGGCGCGTGCACCATCACCTCGTCGTGCAAGAAGAAGGCGAGGTGCGGGCGCTCCTCCAGCCGCGCATCCGGGTCGCCGTCGTCGCCGCCGAGGGCCCAGAGCCGGCGGCGGATGGAGCCGATCCAGCACAGCGCCCACTCGGCCGCGGTGCCCTGCACCACGAAGTTGCGGGTGAAGCGCCCCCAACTGCGGGAGGACTCCCGCGCCCGCGCACGCACACCCTCGCCTGCGCCGTCGGCGCTCGCCGCGTCGCGCAGGTCGAGCCAGCTGTCACTCGGCCGAGGGCTGGTGCGCCCGAGACGAGTGCTCACCAGAGCGCCCGCCTCGCCCGCGCGGGCGGCGTTCTCGACGAAACGGAGCGCCGCCGGGTAGGCGCGGGCGAGGCGGGGCAGGATGCGGCCGCTCTCCCCCGTCGTTCCCCCGTACATGGCCCCGAGCATCCCGACCTTCGCGTGCGCCCGGGTGTCGACCGCGCCCGAGGCCACGATGCCGTCGTAGAGGTCGCGGCCGCGGCCCGCCGCCGCCATCGCCTCGTCTCCCGAGAGGGCGGCCAGGATGCGCGGCTCGAGCTGGGCGGCATCGGCCACCACGAGCATGCGGCCGGGGTCGGCGCGCACGGCGCCCCGCACCTGCTTGGGCAGCTGGAGGGCGCCACCGCCCTCCGAGGCCCAGCGGCCGGTCACCACGCCACCCGGGAGGTAGCGGGGATGGAAGCGGCCCTCGGTCACCCAGGTGTCGAGCCAGTTCCAGCCGTTGGCGGTGAGCAGGCGGGCGCGCTTCTTGTAGTCGAGCAGGGGTGGGATGGCGGGATGGTCGATCGTCTGCAGCTCCCAGGAGCGCGTGCTCGAGACGTCGAGGCCGGCGCGGCGGAGGGATTTGACCAGTTCGACCGGCGAGTCGGGGTTGGCCGTCGAGTCGCCGAGGGCGTCGCGGATGCGCGTGAGCAGGGCGTCGAGCTGCGCGGGGCGCGCGCCAGGGGCTTCGGGGCGCGGGCCGAGGATCTGTTCGAGGATGCGTTCGTGGTACGCGGCGCTCCAGGGCAGGCCGACGTGCTGCATCTCGGCCGCGGCGAGGGCGCCGGCAGACTCCGCGGCGAGGAGGAGGGCGAGGCGAGAGGGGTCGGCGGAGGCGAGGAGCGCGGTGCGCTGGGCGGCCAGCTCGATGGCTTCGCGGGAGGCGGGGTGGGGATGCGAATCGGTGGGATGCGGGCCGACGGGGGCGGGGCGAGGGTCGGCGGAGCGCGGGCCAGGGGTGGCAGGGTGCGGGCGGGGGCCGGCGGGAGTGGGGTGAGGGGCCGCTTGAGGGCCGGCCGAGGTGGGGTGGGCGGATGCGGTGGACGCGCCGGGGAGCGGGTCGGAGTCGTCGCCGGGGGTCGCCGCGGGCTGAGCGGCGATCGTGTGCAGGTCGAAGAGGGCCGGAGCGGCGTCCCGTGGGCGGGCGGCGTGGGGCGTCGGGTCGGCAGGCGCGACGGGTGGCGTGGTGTCCCAGTCGGAGGCGGGAGCGCGGGCGAAGGGGGTCTGCGCGGTGAGCTCCGAGGCGCGCAGGATGGCGTGGCACAGGCGCAGGTCGACGCAGCGCTCGACGCGCACGCCGGCGGCGAGCAGCGCGGGGTACCAGCGGGCGGTGTCGTCCCACACCCAGCGCGGGTGCGAGAGCTCGTGCTCGAGGCGCCCGATGAGCGGGGCTAGGTCGGTGCGTGCCACGATCATCCGTTCGCCACCGGCCGGCCACGCGAGCAGTGCGCCGTCGGCGGCGGTGGGGACCAGCTCGACCCCGTCGCCACCCGCGTCGGCGACGATGACGTGGGTGGGGGTGTCGTGCATCCGTCTGGGCGCGGTCGCGGCTAGCTCTCCACCAGGCGGCGGCCCTCGAAGGCGCGGCCGAGGGTGACCTCGTCGGCGTACTCGAGATCGCCGCCGACGGGGAGGCCCGAGGCGAGACGGGTGACGCGGATCTCGAGCGTGGTGAGCAGGCGCGACAGGTAGGTGGCCGTGGCCTCGCCCTCGAGGTTGGGGTCGGTGGCGATGATGACCTCGGTCACCTCGCCGCTCGCGAGGCGCTGCATGAGCTCGCGGATGCGGAGGTTGTCGGGCCCGATGCCGTCGATGGGGCTGATCGCGCCGCCGAGCACGTGGTAGAGGCCGCGGAACTCGCGGGTGCGCTCGATGGCGACGACGTCTTTGGCCTCCTCGACCACGCAGATGAGGTTCTGGGCGCGGCGCGGGTCGCGGCAGATGCCGCAGGTCTCCTGCTCGGAGACGTTGCCGCAGATCTGGCAGAAGTGCACCTTGTCGCGCACGTCGGTGAGGATCTGCGCGAGCCGGCTCACGTCGAACGACTCGGTCTGCACGATGTGGAACGCGATTCGCTGGGCCGACTTCGGGCCGATTCCGGGCAGGCGGCCGAGTTCGTCGATGAGGTCTTGGACGATTCCCTCGTACAACTCGTGTCTGCTTTCTCGGGGTGCGGGCGGGGTGGTCTGGCGGTGGGCGGTGGGCGGGCGAGCCGGTGGCGGGTGGCCGGGGGTGGCAGGTGGCCCGCGGTGGCGGGTGATCAGGCGGTGGGGCCCGGCAGGGGCTGCTCCTCGATGAAGTTGGCGCCCAGGATCTCACGCACGACGGCTTCGCCGTAGCGGGCGCGCCCACCCGCCGACGAGACGGGAGGCGAGCTGGGGGGCGCGACGGCTGAGTGGGACGACGGTGGTGCGACCTGCTCGTCGGGGCCTGGTTCGGTGGACTCCTCGAAGCGCAGCGCGCCCGGCCTGCGCTCGGTGCCCGCCGGTGCCGCGGGAGCGGGCTCCGTCGAGACGCCCGCGGGGGCGGATGCGACGGGCTCCGGAGTTGAGGTGGCCGCTGCGGAGAGCACCTCGGCGAGGCTCGGGGGAAGCTCGGGCTCGTCGCTCGGCATCGGTTCATCGGCGTAGGGGATGTCGTCGTCGGACGAGGTGGGGATCGCGACGACCTCCCAGCTCGTGGTGGGAGCGGGGGCGGTCGACGACGCGCGGGGCGGCGCAGAGGGGTTCGCGGCGGGGCGAGCGGCGGGCCCGCCTGGTGGCGGGGTGGAAGGACGAGCCGCGGCCGGCGCCGCAGACCGGAACGGCGCCGCGGACGAGCCACCGCCGGGCGAGGAGACGCCTGGAGTCGACCACTCGGGTGCCGGACCCGGAGCGGGCGCGGCGGCGGACTGCTCCGCGGCCGGCCCGGGCGAGGTCGCCGATCGTGTGGAGGGGGCGGCTGCAGGTTGTGGCGCAGGCCCCGCACTCTCGGGCTCGGGCTCGGGCTCGGTCGGACGGAGAGTGGTGTCGACGACGGCCCGGTACATGACACGCACGCCGAGGATGTCGAGGATCGCCTGGCGGAGGTACTCGCTCACGCCCTCGCCCGGGGCCGTGCGCTCCTTGAAGGCGGCGACGTCGTTCTCGCTCGGGAAGGCGAGGGTGAGCACCGACTCGTCGAACGCCCGCACCTGGGCGGTGAAGACGACGAGCCACGCGGTGCGCTTCGCCTTCTGCACGGCCTCGAGGATCTCGGGCCACGCATCCTTCAGCTGCTGCGCCGAGACCCCCCCGCTCGCCGGCGCTTCGGTGGCGACGGGGGCGGCCGGTTGCGGAACCGCGACGACCTCGGGAGTCTCGGCCGACACCGAGCCGGCCGCCGGGGTCGCGGGCGACGTGTGCTCGGACGGCGCAGCGGACTGCGCGCCACCCGGGTCGGCGGCGGAGACCGGCTCATCGGCTGCCGGCTCGACCTGCCCGGACGGCGCGTCGACCGCGCCCGGCCGCGCATCCGGAGTCGGCGCGGCGGAGGTCGGCGTGGCCGAAACCTGCGGGGCCGAGGTCGGGGAGGCCGGAGTCTGTGCACCAGGAACCTCGCGCACCGGCGGGAGATCGCGCACGGGCGGCAGACCGCTCGCGACGGGCGTCTCACGCACCGGCGGAATCGCGGCGCCCGGGCGCGAACCCGAGCCGGCAACCGCACCCGCTGGCGCCGCATCCTGCCCCGCCACGGCACCGTCGACCCCGATGCGGCGCTCGAGCCGCTCGACACGGGCCAGCGCCCCGCGCTGCGAGTCGTCGGACGACGGCACCAGCGTGCGCGCCACCATGAGCTCGAGATGCAGCCTCGGCGAGGTGGCCCCCGTCATCTCGGAGAGGGCCGTGTTCACGATATCGGCCACCCGCGACAGCTCGGCGTGACCGAACAGCGCCGCCTGGCGGCGCATCACCTCGATCTCGTCGGCCGGCACGCCGCGCAGCACCGCGGAGGCCTGCTCGCCCGTGGCCGAGACCACGATGATGTCGCGCAGGCGCTCGAGCAGGTCTTCGACGAAGCGGCGCGGGTCTTGCCCGGTCTGGATGACGCGGTCGACCGCGTCGAACGCCGCCGCGCCGTCGAGCGTGCCGATGGCGTCGACGGCCTCGGAGAGCAGGGCGCCGTGCGTGTAGCCGAGCAGGGCGACGGCGCGCTCGTACTCCACGCGGTTGTTCTCCGACCCGGCGATGAGCTGGTCGAGCAGCGACAGCGTGTCACGCGCCGACCCCCCGCCCGCGCGCACGACGAGCGGCAGCACCCCGGGTGCCACTTCCACTCCCTCGGACTCGCAGAGCTGCTGCACGTACTCGAGCAGCTGCGCCGGAGGAATGAGCCGGAACGGGTAGTGGTGGGTGCGCGACCGGATGGTGCCGATGACCTTGTCGGGCTCGGTGGTGGCGAAGATGAACTTGATGTGCTCGGGCGGCTCTTCGACGATCTTGAGCAGGGCGTTGAAGCCCTGCGGCGTGACCATGTGCGCCTCGTCGAGGATGAAGATCTTGAACCGGTCGCGTGCCGGCGCGAAGACCGCCCGCTCGCGCAGGTCGCGCGCGTCGTCGACGCCGTTGTGGCTCGCGGCGTCGATCTCGACCACGTCGAGCGAACCCGGCCCGTCGCGCCCGAGCTCGACACACGAGGGGCAGACGCCGCACGGCGTGTCGGTCGGACCCTCCGCGCAGTTGAGGCAGCGGGCCAGGATGCGCGCCGACGTGGTCTTGCCGCAGCCGCGCGGGCCGCTGAAGAGATAGGCGTGGTTGACCCGGTTGGTGCGCAGCGCCGTCATGAGCGGATCGGTCACCTGGGACTGGCCGATCATCTCGGCGAAGTTCTCAGGCCGGTAGCGGCGATACAGGGCGGTGACCACGCGACAAGACTACCCGCGGCCACCGACACCCGGGTCGGGCCGGCTCAGATCGTCCGCTCGTAGCAGACCGAGATCTCCGAGCCCGCGTACACCCCGAAATTCGGGATGCGCGTGTACCCCTCGCGCTCGTAGAAGCGCATCGCGTCGGGCTGCTCGGTGCCGGTCTCCAGCAGCAGCCTGTCGAGGCCCATCGCCCGCGCCTCCTCTTCGAGCGCCCGCAGCACCGCGGTCGCGACGCCCGTTCCGCGCACCGACGCGGCCACGAACATCCGCTTCACCTCGGCACCGCCGCCGGCGAGCGGGCGCAACCCGCCGCATCCGACGGCCACCCCCTCGAGGGTGCGCGCCACCAGGAACACGGGCACCGAGTCGGCAGTGGGCTTCTCGCCGGGCTCGTGGTCGTCGCGGCCGTAGCGGGCGTCGAGCTCGTCGCGCTGCGCCTGGCGGAGGGCGGCCGCGTCGGGCGAGTCGAAGTGCTCGCGGGCGACGGTGACGGGCACGGATGCGCGGTACGGCACGGGGGACCTCCTTGGTAACGATCATTACGGTAACGTTGGTTACGAAGTCTGGCAAGTCGACGCCGGCAGCGAGGAGGAGACCGTGGCACGCACCCGCGACATCGAGGCGCAGCGGCGGCGGCTCAGCGAGGCGACCTGGGCGGTGCTCACCGAGCGTGGGCCCGTGGGGCTGACCGTGCGCGCGGTGGCGGAGCGGGCGGGGTGCACGACGGGGCTCGTGATGCACACCTTCCCCACGAAGGAGGCACTGCTGCTGCACGCGCGCGAGACGCTGCACGAGCGCACGCGGGTGTCGGCCGAGGCGGCGGAAGCGGCGGCCGAGGGCGCGGGACCGGAGGGCGCACTGCTCGCGGTGCTGCTCAATACGCTGAGCGTCGACGAGGAGTCGCGCGAGATCGCGCGCGTGTGGGTGAGCTATCTCGCGGCAGCGCTCGGCGACGAGGCGTTGACAGAGCGGCACACCTCCGCGAACCTGCGCTTCGTGGAGCGGGTGACGCGCTTACTGGCGGCGTGCAGGCCCGGGTGGAGCGCGGAGCGGGTGCGGGTGGAGGTGCTGGGGCTGATCGCCCTGACGGACGGGTTGAACGCGCTGGGGACGGCGGATGCGGAGACGTACTCGCCGGAGGTGCAGCGCCGGGCGGTGACGGAGGCCGTGCGGCGGGCGCTGGGTGACGGGGTCGGCAGCACGGAGGCGGCGGGCGCTCATGGGGCGGACAGCGACGACGAGGCGGACAGCGAGGGCGGCTTGCGCATCCGCGCGTTCCGGGAGGAGGACACCGAGGCCGTCGTGGCGCTGTGGGAGGCGGCGGGGCTGACGCGGGCGTGGAACGACCCGCGGAGGGATATCGTGCGCAAGCTCGAGGTGCAGCGAGAGCTGTTCTTGGTGGGAGAGCTTCCGGGCGAGACGGACGGAGGCGATGGCGGCGGTGGCGTCGGCGTCGGCGGGCGGATCGTGGCGAGCGTGATGGCGGGGTACGAGGGGCACCGTGGGTGGGTGAACTACCTCGCGGTCGCGCCGGGCGAGCGCGGGAGGGGACACGCCCGGCGGCTCATGGACGAGGTCGAGGAGCTGCTCACCGCGCGGGGGTGCCCGAAGCTCAACCTGCAGGTGCGCGAGGGCAACGACGCGGCGATCGGCTTCTACCGCGCGCTCGGCTACACGCAGGACGCCAGTCTCAGCTTCGGCAAGCGCCTCATCCCCGACGACCCGGTCGCGGATGGTGCATCAGCGGCTCGGGCGGTGTAACTGGCGTCACGCGGCGGAGACGGCGGCGAAGGCCTGGCGGGCGATCTCGAGCTCCTCGTTGGTGGGCACGACGAGCACCGAGACCCGCGACGAGTCCGCCGAGATGCGCCGCGCCTCGCGCGCCACTCCCCCGTCGGCGGTGTTGAGCGCCTGGTCGACCTCGATGCCGAGCTCCGACAGTCCGGCGAGCGCCCCGCCCCGCACGAACGCGTTGTTCTCGCCGACGCCGGCCGTGAACACGATCGCGTCGAGGTGCCCGAGCTGGGCGTAGTACGAGCCGATGTACCCGCGGATGCGGTGCAGGTACACGTCGAGCGCGAGCTGCGCCGCCTCGTCGCCGTCGCCCGCGGCCTTCTGCACGTCGCGCATGTCGCCGCGCCCCGAGATGCCGAGCAGACCGCTGCGGCGGTTGAGCAACTCGTCGAGCTCGGCGAAGCCCATGCCGGTCTTGCGATGCAGGTGGAAGAGCACGGCCGGATCGAGGTCGCCCGACCGCGTGCCCATCACGAGGCCCTCGAGCGGCGTCATGCCCATCGAGGTCTCGACCGAGCGCCCGCCGTCGATGGCGCACACCGACGCCCCGTTGCCGAGGTGCAGCACGATCAGCTTCAGCTCCGACAGCGGCCGCCCGAGGAACTCGGCCGTCGCCCCCGCCACGAACTTGTGCGAGGTGCCGTGGAACCCGTACCGGCGCACCCGCTGCTTCTCGGCGAGCGCCGCGTCGATCGCATAGGTGTAGGCCTCGGGCGCCAGCGTCTGGTGGAACGCCGTGTCGAACACCGCCACCTGCGGCACCGACGGGAACGCCTTCTGCGCCGCGTCGATCCCCTGCAGGTTCGCCGGGTTGTGCAACGGCGCGAGCTCGGAGAGGTCTTCGATGTTGATCTTCACGAGGTCGGTCACGACGGTCGCCTCGTGGAACCTCTTGCCCCCGTGCACGACGCGATGCCCGACGGCGGCGAGCGGATGCTTCTCGAGATCGGGCCCGTGCTCGGCGAACGCCTCGAGCATGGCCGCGAACCCGGCGGAGTGGTCGGCGATCGGCAGCTCACGCTCCCACAGTCCGACCTGCGTGGTGTGGCGGGTGTGCCCGGAGGCCTCGCCGATGCGCTCCACGAGCCCCGAGGCGAGCACCTTCTCGGTCTCGATCTCGATCAGCTGGTACTTGAACGACGACGAGCCGCTGTTGACGACGAGGATCGCGCTCACGACTCCACCCCCGTGGCCGCCTGGATGGCCGTGATGGCGATGGTGTTGACGATGTCGGGCACGAGAGCTCCTCGGGAAAGGTCGTTGATGGGCTTGCGGAGCCCCTGCAGCACCGGGCCGATCGCCACGGCGCCGGCGCTCCGCTGAACAGCCTTGTAGGTGTTGTTGCCCGTGTTCAAGTCCGGGAAGATGAACACTGTGGCACGACCGGCCACCGCCGAACCGGGCATCTTCGCGGCGGCGACCACCGCATCCGTCGCCGCGTCGTACTGGATGGGCCCCTCCACGGGGAACGACGGTCCGGATGCGCGCACCAGCTCGGTGGCGGCCCGCACCTTCTCGACGTCGGCGCCGGAGCCCGACGACCCGGTGGAGTAGGAGAGCATCGCCACCCGCGGCTCGATGCCGAACTGCTCGGCCGTGGCCGCCGAGGAGATGGCGATGTCGGCCAGCTGCTCGGAGGTGGGATCGGGCACGACGGCGCAGTCGCCGTAGACGAGCACGCGGTCGGCGAGGGCCATGAGGAAGACGCTCGAGACGACGGAGACATCGGGGCGGGTCTTGATGATCTCGAAGGCCGGGCGGATGGTGTGCGCCGTGGTGTGCGCGGCGCCGGACACCATGCCGTCGGCGAGGCCGAGCTGCACCATGAGGGTGCCGAAGTACGACACGTCGGAGACGGTGTCGAAGGCCATGTCGTAGGTGATGCCGCGGTGGGCGCGCAGGCGCTGGTACTCCTCGGCGAAGCGGTGCCGCAGCTCGGGGTCGAAGGGGCTCACCACGGCGGCCGCGTCGAGGTCGACGCCGAGTTCGGCGGCGCGACCGCGCACAGCGGCCTCCTCGCCGAGGATGGTGAGGCGCGCCACCTGCCGCTTCAGCACGGTGTTGGCGGCGAGCAGCACGCGGTCGTCGTCGCCCTCGGGCAGCACGATGTGGCGGTCGGCGGCGCGGGCGCGGTCGAGCAGCGCGTACTCGAACATGAGCGGCGTGACGACCTCGCTGGTGCTCACGTCGAGCAGTCTCAGCAGCTGCGGCCCGTCGACGTACTGCTCGAACAGGGCGAGCGCGCTGTCGTACTTGAGTGAGGAGTCGGCGGCGAGCCTGCCCCGGGTGGAGGTGATGCGCACCGCGGTCTCGTAGGTGCCGAGCTCGGTGGTGATGATGGGCAGCTTCGGGTCGAGGCCCTGGATGAGGCGCACCACCGGCTCGGGGATCTCGAACCCGCCGTTCAGGATGATGCCCGCGAGCGACGGGAAGGTGCCGGAGGCGTTGGCCATGAGTGCGGCGAGCAGCAGCTCTTCGCGGTCGCCCGGCACCACGACGACGGCGCCCTCGGTGAGGCGCGGCAGGACGTTGCGCATCGACATACCCGCCACCACGACGCCGAGGGCCTCGCGGGCGAGCAGTCGGCGGTCGCCCATGACGAGGGTGCCGCCGATCGACTCGACGATGCCGGCCATGCTCGGGGCCACGAGCACGCGATCTTCGGGGATGGCCCAGATGGGGATGCGGCGGGGCTGCACCGGGGCGGGGGTGAGACCCGGGGCGGGTGCGTCACCGTCGAGATCGCCGTCGTCGACGAGCGAGAGCGAACCCGTCACGACGGGAGCCTCCTTCGCCGCGGCGACGAGACCCTCGACGGCGTCTCGGGCGGCGACCCCGATGGCGTCGCGGATCTTCTCGAGGTTCTCGGGGTCGGAGCGGTTCGACACGATCCCGACGAGCGTAGCGTGAGCGGTGCGCAGCTCGACGAGCGCGATCTCGGTGATCTGCCGCATGTCGTCCGCGGAACGCGGTTCGGCCTGGCCCAGCAGCTCGTCGGAGCCCTGACCGCGGCGGCCACCGAGCACGAGCAGCACCGGGGCGCCGAGGTTCGCGGCGATCCGGGCGTTGAAGCTCAGCTCGGTGGGGCTGCCCACGTCGGTGTAGTCGCTGCCGAGGATGACGACGGCGTCGCAGCGGCGCTCGACCGCCTTGTAGCGCTCGACGATGCGCGACAGCGCGGCGTCGGGGTCGTCGTGCACGTCGTCGTAGGTGACGCCGAGGGCCTCCTCGTAGGAGATGTCGGCGTTGTCGTGCTCGAGCAGCATCTCGAGCACGTAGTCGCGCGCGCTCACGGAGCGGGCGACCGGCCGGAACACCCCCACCCGCTGCACCTGGCGCCTCAGCAGGTCGAGCACCCCGAGTGCGATGGTGGATTTGCCGGAGTGGCCCTCCACCGAGGTGATGTAGATGCTCTTCACCCCGGCCGGGCCGGATGCGGATGGGTTGTCGTAGTGCGCCACGGAATCCTCTTCGGTCGTCCGCACTCCAGTCTAGGGCGACCCCTCCGCGACCCGCCCGGGTGGGGCGGCGGATGCGCAGGGGCCGCTCAGGCTCCGCAGTACTCGCTCGCGACGCCCGTGCCCTCGACCACCGAGATGATCTGCACCGTGTTCGTGCCGAGGAGTTCGAAGTTGATGGTGCGGCCGTCGGCGGCGAGCCGGTAGACGGTCTCGCCTCGCGGCCCTTCGTAGCTCTCGAGCTCGGGGTAGGCGGCCGTCAGCTCGTCGAGCGTCGAGCCGAGCCCGATGCCCGTCTCGGTGCGGGGCTGCGCCGCCGAGGCGTCGAAGCCGTCCACCGTGAGCATGCGCACCACCACGACGGGCGCAGACGGGTCGGACTCGTCGATGCCGCTCACCGCCGTGTAGGCGATGCCGCCGAGCACGTAGGTGTCGACGCCGGCACGGCAGGTCTCGGGCGGGTGGGGCAGGTCGGCCTCCACGTCGGCGAGGGTCTCGCCGAGCTTGAGCGGACCGACGCCGGTCCAGTCGATGAGCCAGGTGCCCTGGTCGGAGGGATCGAAAGCGTCGGGGTCGGGAGCGGGAGCCTCGGTAGGGGTGGGCTCCGCGGTGGGCGAGGCGGTGACCGTCACCGTGACCGTGGGCTCGGGTGCGGGGTCGCTCCCCGTGCATCCGGAGACCGCGAGCAGCGCCGCCAGAGCCGCGCCCGCCAGCGCGACGCGCGTGGGCAGCCCGGCGCGCGCCGGCCCTGCGAACTGGCCCGACCGCGCGTTCCGCCCTGACCCTGCGATTCGACCGCGTGCGCGCATCCCGTGCCCCTTTTCGCCGCAGCGCCCCATGCGCCGCACCGAGACGACATTAGGGCCGCGCCGCCGGGACCCGCTCGCCCCCGTTCGGGGCCGTGGAGAAAAAGAAAGGACTCCCCGCGCACCCGCCAGAGCCCGGTTACCCTTGCTGCGTCTCCGCCCTGGGGGAGTTGGCCTGGATGGCGCCACACGGGGAGCCGACCATCAGTGTAGCAAGCCCGGCCGGGTGTGCGGTGCTTGGTGCGCGCCGCGGGAGGGGGTTGGCTGGTGGCATGAGAATCGCCATCGCCGGCGGGCACGGCCAGATCGCCCTGCTCGCCACCCGTCTGCTCGCCGATCAGGGACACGAGGTGTGGGGCATCGTGCGCAACACCGCCCACTCCCCCGACCTCGAGGCCGCCGGCGGCCACGCCCTCGTGCTCGACCTGGAGGCCACCACCCCCGAGGTGCTCGCGGGCGAGCTGCAGTCGCGCGCCGTCGATGCGGTCGTGTTCGCCGCGGGCGCCGGACCAGGGTCGAGCGCCGAGCGCAAGCTCACCGTCGACCGCGACGGCGCCGTGCTGCTCGCCGACGCCGCGCCGCTGGCCGGGGTGCGGCGGTACGTCTTGGTGTCGGCGATGGCCGCCGACGCGTTCGACCCGTCGAGCGACGATGTGTTCCAGATCTACCTGCGCGCCAAGAGCGAGGCCGACGCGGCCGTGCGCGCCCGCGACCTCGACTGGACCATTGTGCGCCCGGGCGGTCTCACGGATGCGGAGGGCACGGGCCACGTGACTGTCGCCGAATCGACGGGTCGCGGCAGCATCCCCCGCGCCGACGTGGCGGCGATCGTGGCCGAGCTGCTCGCGTCGGGCACCGCGGTGCATCGGCAGTTCGAGGTGATCTCGGGCACGACGCCGATCGCGGAGGCGCTCGGCGGGCTCACCGGGTGACGGAGTACAGGGTGAAATCCGGAGGCGCCTGCGTCGGGTAGGATGCTACGTGGTCATCGGCGCGAGCCGGTGCCCGAGGAGAATTCGCCTAGTGGCCTATGGCGCACGCTTGGAAAGCGTGTTGGGTGCAAGCCCTCGGGGGTTCGAATCCCCCATTCTCCGCCAACCGAAATCGCGCCCTGACCAGGGTTTCTTTGGTCAGGGCGCGATATTTTTTCCCCACCTCAGACCGTGCCGTAGCCGTCGCCGTTGCGGGCGCCGATGTACTCCTTGGGGTCGAAGAAGTCGCTGGTGTTCCAGCCTGACCAGTTCGACGCCATCGAGAGGTGCAGGTGCGCGCCCGTGATCTCACACCCGGCACCCTCACCGCCGCTGCGGCCGACGGTTCCGACGTGCTGGCCGAGCTCCACGCGGCTGTCCACGGCGAGATCGTTGACGATCCGCCCGAGATGGGCGTAGGCCGAGTACACCCCGTCAGGATGCTTGATCACCACGTAGTTGCCGTGGCATCCCTCATATCCGCGCTCCACGACGCGTCCGCTGGCGACCGCGGACACCGGCTCCCCCTCGAGCGCCTGCACGTAACCGAAGTCGACCCCCTTGTGCCCGCCGCACACGAAGAGGTTCTGCTGGTCTTTCGTGCCCGTCGACTCCCAGCTGAAGGGGAGTTCGTAGTGCACCTGGGTCTCGGGCTGCGGCGCGGCGCACGCGCCCGCGGCTGCCACGGTGGCGGCGGATGCGGGTGGTGCGGCGAACGAGCCGCCCACGGCCGCTCCGGTCGCACCGACCACCAGGGCGACGGCGATCGCCGCGGCGCGGACACGTGTCCGTCGCCCAGCCGATGGGCGGACGTGGCGCGTGACTGTGGTCGTCGAGTTCTCTGAGTTCTCGCTGATGTCGGTCATGCGCGAGAGCCTGCTCCCGACACCTGTCGACGCCACCCGTTCGGGCGGCACACCCAGACAGATCTCAGCACACACTCAGCGCCACGGACCCCGGCCGACGGGCCGGCGCCGGCTCAGGCCGCGAGCGAGACGTTCACCGAGAACGACGCCGTGGTGGTGCCGTAGGTGATGGTGCCCGAGATCACGCCGCCCGCGTTCACGATCGCGACCGCCACCGCGAAGCCGTCCTCGACGGCCGCGTTGAAGGCGGTGGGCCCGGCGTAGCCGTCGGCCTCCGGGTCGAACTGCACGGTGGAGGTGTCGGCGAGGACCACGGAGAGCACGCCGCCTACGGCCGGGAACCCGCCGTCCTCGATGCCGAAGTAGAGCGGCAGCGAATCGCCGACCGACACGTCGGTGTAGTCGTCGGGGGCCTCGAACACCACGGCCTGCGACGCGGCCGCCATCGGGGTGGCGACGGCGAGCGCGACCACCGGGACGCTCCACACCATCCCCGTGGTGACGGCACGACGGCTGATGCCGCGGGCCTCGGACGGGACGTTCTCGTTCTGGTTCATGTCGATCTCCTGGTGGGGTGGCGGGCCCGGGTTCAACCCGCGGTGTAGGGAACGGTGTAGCTGCGCACGTCCGACCCGATGGTGAGGGTGACGGTGGCGTCGCCCGCGGGCACCGAGGCGAGGTAGGTTTTGAACGCCTGGCTCACCGTGGCTCCGGCGGCGATCCCGGTGACGGTCTTCGTGCCGTACTTCGTCTTGAGCAGCACGGTGGCGGCCTCCGACGAGGTGTTGGTGGCGAAGACCGTGAGCACGACCTTGCCCGACACGACCTCACGCACCACCGAGACGTCGGCGGTGACAGTGGGGGCCGGTTCCGCCACGGTGACGGCGGGCAGCGCGATCGACGTGGCGCCGGCCGCAGACGCGGTGACGACGACGGCGCCGGCGGATGCGCCGGTCACCACGGGCGCGAGGGCGACACCGGCCGCGTTGGTCACCGCGGTGGCGGAGGTGGCCGAGGAACCGGTGCCGCCGCCGGGGAAGGACCCGGGACCGCTCAGGGTGAAGGTCACCGTGGTTCCGGCGATCGGCGACGAGGCCGAGTCGACCACGCGTGCGCCCAGACCGCTCGCGGTGCCGCCGGGAGCGATGGTGCGGGCCGCACCCTGCGCCTCGAGCGACGGCGGGCCGACGGGTGCGACCGGAACGACGCTCACCGAGCGCTCGCCGCTCACGTTGCCCTGCACATCCGTCGCCCGGATGCGCACGGTGTGCGCCGCGTCGTCGAACACGATCGGCGCCGAGTAGACCGCCCAGGCGCCGCCGTCGAGGGCGACCTCGATCGAGGCCACGCCCGAGCCCGCGTCGCCCGCCGACACCGTGAGCGTGCGGCCGCTCAGCGAGTACGAGACGGAGGGCGCGGTGGTGTCGGCCGGCACGGGAACCGTGCACTCGATGCTGCCGACGCGCAGCGCGTGGCTCTCGTCGTTGCTGTCGTTCGCCCAGACGACCATCTTCGAGCCGGCGACGCAGGTGGCCTGGGGTGCGATGGCGAAGCCCTCGTTGTTGTAGTTCGGCATGCCGGCCGGGCGCTCGAACACCTCCGTAGCCACGAACGAGCCGTCGGATGCGCCCGACTGCGCGATCTGGAGGGTCGCCGAGCGGCCCTGGCAGGTGTCGTCGCACACGGCCCAGAGAGCGCTGCGCTCGGGGTCGAACTCGAGGTCCATCACCCCGGCGAAGCCACTCGCGAAGGTGGCGACCCGAGTGTACGAGGTGCCGGACTGGTCGAGCGCGTAGGCGTAGATCGCGCCGTTCTGCTCCACGCCGACGAAGAACAGGCCCTCGCCGTGGTTCGCGTACGACGCCGGGTCGTAGAGCCGGCCGGTGCGCTGGTCGACGAAGCCCTGGGCCACGAGGTAGCTGTCGGGGATCCACTCGATCGCCTCGAGGCCCAGGTTCGCACCGAGGCCGGGAAGGTCGGCGGTGAGGTCCCACTCCGTGGTGGCGCTCAGCGTGGTGGCCGAGCCGCTGCCCGCCGCGTCGAAGCGCAGCACGGCCGGCTTCGACACGCCGCTGGCCGAGTTGTTGCGCTCGGTCGAGACGTACACGCCGCCCGCGACCCCCGCATCCGTCAGCGCCACGCCCTCGGCGTCGGGGTCGCCCGAGCCGTTGCCGTAGCGGAGGGTCTTGCCCGAGGCCCAGCCGTTCGCGGTGTCGGCCACCCAGGCGGTGCCGTTCCACAGCATCCGGTACAGCGTGCCCGGGCCGTTCTTCACGGCCCAGAGAACACCGGATGCGGCGGTGCCGCTGGGCTCGTAGGCCAGACCGCTCATGTTGCCGCCGAGCACGCCGGCCTGGTCGCCGTAGGCGATGCTCGCGCTGCCCGGCCAGGTGGTGGCGGGCGCGGCCGGCGGGGTGCTGCAGTCGTTGGCGGCGCCCTTGGTGACGGTGGTGGTCGTGGTCCACGCGCCGGTGCCGTCGGGGCAGCGGCCGTAGGTGGTGCCGGTGGCGTGGGCCGTCCAGGAGTAGGAGTCGAGGAGCGTGGTGCCGTCGGCGCCGAAGAGGCGGGCCGAGTCGGCCGAGCCGAGGCCGTACGCGGTCTCGACGTCGAGCGCAAGGAAGCCGCGGGCCGCGATGGTGGTGTTCGCGGGGATGGTGAAGACGTGGGTGTCGTCGTTGTCCTTCACGACGAGACCCGAGACGTCGACCGGCCCGGTGCCGGTGTTCACGAGTTCGACCCAGTCGCCGGGGGTGCCGCCGGTGGACTCGACCTCGTTGAGCTTCACGGCGGTGACCGGGGTGGTCGGCGTCGTGGAGCCGCAGGCGTTCGCGGCGCCCTTCGTGCTCGATGTCGTCGTCGTGAAGGCGCCGGTGCCGTCGGGGCAGCGGCCGTAGGTGGTGCTCGCGTGGCTGGTCCAGCTGTACGAGTCGATGAGGGTGGTGCCGTTGGCGGCGAACAGGCGGGCCGAGTCGGCCGAGCCGAGGCCGTAGGCGGTCTCGACGTCGAGGGCGAGGAAGCCGCCGGCCGCGATGGTGGTGTTCGCGGGGATCATGAACACATGGGTGTCGTCGTTGTCCTTCACGATCAGGCCGCCGACGTTCACGCTCGCGGTGCCGTTGTTCTTCAGCTCGACCCAGTCACCGGGGGTGCCGCCGTTGGACTCGACCTCGTTGATGCGCACCACGGTGGCCGGGTCGACCACGCAGGCGTTCGCCCCGCCCTTGGTGCTCGAGAGGGTCGTGGTGAAGGCGCCGGTGCCGTCGGGGCAGCGGCCGTAGGTGGTGCTCGCGTGGCTGGTCCAGCTGTAGCTGTCGACCAGCGTGGTGCCGTCGGCGAGGTAGACGCGGGCGGAGTCGGCCGCGCCGAGGCCGTACGCCGTCTCCACGTCGAGGGCGAGGAAGCCGCCGGCGGCGATGCTGGTGTTCGCCGGGACGGTGAAGACGTGGGTGTCGTCGTTGTCCTTGATCTTCCAGCCCGAGACGTCCTGCGCCGTCGCGCTCGTGTTGGCGAGCTCCACCCAGTCGCCCGGGCTGCCGCCGTTGGACTCGACCTCGTTGATCGTGACGCCGTAGTCGGGCACCGCGCTCGCGGTGACCGCCGGCACGAGGGCCGTGAACGGGGCCACGACGACAGCCAGGGCTGCCAGGGCGGCGATGGGCACTCGGGATGCGCGCACGATGACTCTCCTCCGGGCGCACCCCGTGGTGCGCACCGCGGACGAGTCTCGGGAGGGCGGGCGAACTCCCGTCGCCGCTCAGGTGAACGGGCGGCGAGCGGTGTGTGTCGGAAGACGCTCGGGGAGCGGGCGGCTAGCGCTCGCCGGCCTCGATGGCGGCGGCCGCCGAGGGGTCGGCGCCGTCGAGGAACTCGGTGAGGCGCACCACCTCGGCCGACTCGCCGATGCCCTCGGCCGCCCGGCGCAGCGTGTAGAGCGCGAGCAGCACGCCGCGGTTGCCCTCGTGCGACCACGGCACCGGGCCCTGGCCGCGCCAGCCCGCCTTGCGCAGGGCGTCGAGGCCTCGGTGGTAGCCGACCCGCGCGTAGGCGTAGGCCTGGATGGGCTCGCGCCGGGCGAGCGCCCGGTCGGCGAGGGTGGCCCACGCCAGCGACGAGGCGGGGAAGCGGCCGACGGTCTGCTCGAGCACCTCGTCGACCTCGAAGCCGATCGCTCCGGCGAGCGCCTCGCGCACCTCGGGCTCGTCGTCCAGCAGGGTCTCGGGTGCGCCCAGGGGCACGGACAGCAGGTTCTCGCTCATGCCTCGATGCTACGTGGAAACACCCGCGCGCACGCCCGCACGCACGGGAAAGGCCCCCGCCGGAGCGGGGGCCTTTCGGGAATCGAACTGGAAATGCGGGCGGCCTAGAAGACCAGCGCCTCCTGCACCTTCTGAATCGAGCCCGATGCTCTGCGCTCTGTCATATTCGACTCCTTTCGACGTGGGATGCCCATTCAACGCCTCCGCGCATCCGATGTAAAGACCCACTCGTGCGCCTGCGGCGAACGGTCAGCCGTTGTCTCCCCCGGTGTCGGCCGCATCGCCGGCGCGACCGTCCGCGTGCGCGAACGGCAGCCCCGCCGAGCCCACCACATCGGGCATGTCCTCCCCGTGCTCGCGCGTGTAGGCGCGGTGGGCGGCGCGAGCGTCGTCCATCTCCTGCGACAGTGCCGCGTAGGCGGTCGTGAGTCGCGGTACCCGCCGGATGACGTCCATCACGAGCCGGAAGCGGTCGAGGTCGTTGAGCATGAGCATGTCGAACGGCGTGGTCGTCGTGCCCATCTCCTTGAAGCCGCGCACGTGGATGTTGGCGTGGTTCGCCCGCCGGTAGGTGAGCCGGTGGATGAGCGAGGGATAACCGTGGAACGCGAAGACCACCGGCTTGCCGACCGTGAAGACCGCGTCGAACGACTCGTGGTCGAGGCCGTGCGGATGCTCGGTGGAGTCTTGCAGGCGCATGAGGTCGACGACGTTCACGAAGCGCACCGCGAGATCGGGGATGCGCTCGCGGAGGATCTGCACGGCCGCCATCGCCTCGACCGTGGGGATGTCGCCCGCCGCCGCGACCACCACATCCGGTTCTTCTCCCACCCGCTCGGTGCCGGCCCAGTCCCACACGCTCACGCCGCGGGCGCCGTGGGTGCGGGCCTCTTCGAGGGTGAGCAGTGAAGCGGTGGGCTGCTTGCCGGCCACGATCACGTTCACGTAGTCGCGGGTGGCGAAGCAGTGCTCGGCGGTGACAAGGAGGGTGTTCGCATCCGGCGGCAGGTACACCCGCACCACGCTCGCCTTCTTGTTGACGACGTGGTCGAGAAAGCCCGGGTCTTGGTGTGAGAACCCGTTGTGGTCCTGCCGCCACACGTGGGAGGAGAGGAGGTAGGTGAACGAGGAGACCGGGCGGCGCCACTCCACCTCGGCGCTCGACTCGAGCCACTTCGCGTACTGGTTGAACATGGAGTCGACGATGTGGATGAACGCCTCGTACGAGGTGAACAGTCCGTGCCGGCCGGTGAGGAGGTAGCCCTCGAGCAGGCCCTGGGCGAGGTTCTCGCTCAGCACCTCGATCACGCGCCCGTCGGTGGCGAGGTGCTCGTCGGTGGGGAGCACCTCGCCCTGCCACTGCTTCGCGGTGACCTCGTACACGTCGTCGAGACGATTGGAGGCCACCTCGTCGGGGCCGAACAGGCGGAAGCTGTCGGGGTTCGCGGCCATCACGTCGCGGAGCCAGCGGCCGAGCATCCGGGTGGGTTCGACAACCGCGCCGCGACCCGCCGCGAGGTCGACCGCGTGCGGCTCGAGCGGCGGCAGCACCGGGTCGCGCCGCAGCAGCCCGCCGTTCGCGTGCGGATTGGCGCTCATGCGGCGATCACCCTCGGGCCGTGCCGCGTCGAGGGCGGCGACCGGGCGGCCTCCGCCGTCGAAGAGCTCGGAGGGGCGGTAGCTGCGCAGCCACTCCTCGAGCTGGGCGAGATGCTCGGGGTTGTCGCGCACACCCGAGAGCGGCACCTGGTGGGCGCGCCAGGTGTTCTCCACCGGGAGGCCGTCCACGACGCGCGGCCCCGTCCATCCCTTCGGCGTCTTGAGGATGAGCATCGGCCACGCGGGACGGGCGGTCTCGCCACGCGACCTGGCCGCATCCTGGATCGCCGCGATGTCGTCGAGCGCCTCGCCCAGCGCCGCCGCGAAGCGCTCGTGCACGAGCAGGGGGTCTTCGCCGTCGAAGCCGCCTGCCACGATGCGGGGAGAGTAGCCGTAGCCCGTGAACAGCGCGAGCAGCTCGGCGTCGGGGATACGGGCGAGCAGGGTGGGGTTGGCGATCTTGTAGCCGTTGAGGTTGAGGATCGGCAGCACCGCCCCGTCGGAGACCGGGTCGAGGAACTTGTTCAGGTGCCAGCTCGTGGCGAGCGTGGCGGTCTCGGCCTCGCCGTCGCCGATCACGCAGGCGGCGACGAGCGCGGGGTTGTCGAGCGCAGCGCCGTAGGCGTGCACGAGCGAGTAGCCGAGCTCGCCGCCCTCGTTGATGGAGCCGGGCGTCTCGGGCGCTGCGTGCGACGGGATGCCGCCGGGGAACGAGAACTGGCGGAACAGGCGCCCCATGCCCTCCCGGTCGAGTGGGATGCGCGGGAAGAGCTCGGAGTACGTGCCGTCGAGCCAGGCGTTGGCCACCACGCCCGGGCCGCCGTGTCCGGGGCCGGCGAGGTAGATGACGTCGCAGTCGCGCTCCACGATGGCCTTGTTGAGGTGGGCCCACACCAGGTTGAGCGCGGGCGTGGTGCCCCAGTGGCCGAGGAGGCGGGGCTTGATCGACGCCGGGGTGAGCGGATGCTCGAGCAGCGGATCGTCGCCGAGCAGGTAGATCTGGCCGACGGAGAGGTAGTTGGCGGCGCGCCACCAGGCGTCGACGGTGTCGAGGGGGACGGTGCCGGTCTCGGTCTCGCTCTGCGGGGTCATGGGCACAGCGTAGGAGTGCCCGCCCCGGATGCACAGGGGTTGCGCCGGGGACAGCCGGTGAAGCTTGGGGGCGCTCGCGGTGGTGCATTAGTGTCGGGCCGTGACCGCCGCATCCGGAGAACCCGCCCGCACGGCCGGCGCGAGCGCCGGCGCAGCCGGGGCCGACAGCGCACCCGGGGCCGACAGCGCGCCCGCGGTGCGGCAGCAGCTGATGCTCGCGATCCCCGCCGTGGTCGTGGGGGTCGTGTCGGCGCTGGTGCTGTTCGCGCTCGACGAGGTCGCCGAGCTGCTCGAGGGCGTCATCTGGCACCAGCTGCCGGCGGCGACCGGGCTCGACCCGTCGAACGGGTTCTTCATCTTCACCGTGCTCACCCTCACGGGGGTCGCGGTCGGGCTCGTGGTGTGGCTGCTGCCGGGGCACGGCGGGCGGGATTCCGCGACGACGGAGCTCATCGCTCCGCCGCTGCCGCTGAAGTCGCTGCCGACGCTCGCGCTCGTGGCCGTGCTGGCGCTCGCCGGCGGCGTGAGCCTCGGGCCCGAGAACCCGATCATCGCGATCAACGCGGGGCTGCTCGCGGCGGTGATCGGAAGGCTGTTCAAGCGGGTGCCGACGCAGCTGACGGTCATGATGGCGGCCGCGGGCACGGTGGGTGCGCTCTTCGGCACCCCTGTGGCGGCGGCGCTCGTGCTCACCGGGATCGTGGCGGCGTTCCCGCGCGGGGGCGCGCTGTGGGACCGCCTCTTTTTGCCGCTGGCCTCGGCGGGCGCCGGGTCGGTCACGATGGCGTTGCTCGCGCATCCGACCTTCGAGCTGCCGCTGCCCGCCTACGACACTGTGGCACCCATCGACCTGCTGAGCGGAGCCGTGATCGCGTCCGCGGGAGCGGTGTTCGGCGTGCTCTGCGTGGCGCTGTTCCGGGTGCTGCACCGGTTCTACCACGGGTTCGGCAACCCGCTGCTCTACATCGGGCTGGGCGGGGTGACGCTCGGGTTGCTGGGGGCGCTGGGCGGCGAGATCACGCTGTTCAAGGGGCTGGCGCAGATGGGCGAGCTCATCACGAACGCGGGCTCCTACTCGGGGTGGCAGCTGCTGTCGATCTTCGGCATCAAGCTGCTGGCGCTCGCGGTGGCGGGGGCGTCGGGCTTCAGGGGCGGGCACATCTTCCCCGCCGTGTTCCTCGGGGTGGCGTTCGGCATGTACGCGAACGTGCTGGTGCCGTCCGTGCCGCTGACGCTGGCCGTGGGGGCCGGGGTGCTGGGGCTGGTGCTGGCCATCTCGCGCGACGGGTGGATCGCGCTGTTCGTGGCCACGCTGGTGACCGGGAGCGTGGTGGTGCTGCCGCTGCTGTGCCTGGCGATCCTGCCGGCGTGGCTCATCGTGTCGCGCGCGCCGGAGATGGTGGTGGCGGTGGTGCCCGACCGGGCGCGGCCGAGCTGGCCGTGGCGGCGGCCTCCGGCCTAGGCCGGCGGGGCGGTGCTGGCCCTCACGACGAGCTCGGTGGGCACCAAGGTGGTGCCCGAGTGGGCCCCCGTGCCGGCGATCTCGGCGAGCAGCCGCTCCATGGCGAGGCGCCCGACCTCGTGGAAGTTCTGCCGCACCGTGGTGAGCGGCGGCCAGAACGAGTGCGCCTCCTCGATGTCGTCGAAGCCCACCACGCTGATCTCGCCCGGGATGTCGCGGCCGAGCTCGTGCAGCGCCCGCATCACGCCGAGCGCCATCTGGTCGTTGGCGGCGAAGATCGCGGTGACGTCATCGCGCCGGCCGAGCTCGAGGCCGATGCGATAGCCCGACTCGGTCGACCAGTCGCCGTGGTGCACCGCCCGCGGCGCGATGCCCGCCGCCTCGAGGGTGGCGCGCCACGAGGCGGCACGGTGCGCACCCGAGAACGAGGATGCGGGGCCCGCCACGTGCTCCACCTGCCGGTGCCCGAGGTCGAGGAGGTGCTGGGTGGCGAGCCGGGCTCCCTCGGCCTGGTCGGCGTCGACCACGGGATAGCCCGACCCCGAGTCGGAGTCGATGACGACCACCGGCAGTCCCGGCGGGAGGTGGATCTCGCCCTGGTCGAGCAGGCGGGCCTCGAACAGGATGAGCACCCCGTCGACGGCCTGGTCGCTCAGGCGGCGGTACGCGCCGGACACGGCGCCCAGGGTCTGGTCGGGCACGGCGATCAGGGTGACGGAGTAGTCGGCGGCGGCGGCCTCGACGGCGATGGCGTCGAGGGTCTTCATGTTGCCCAGGGTGGCGAGGGTGAACATGATGACGCCGATGTTATTGAAACGCCCGCTCTTGAGCGCCCGCGCGGCGCCGTTGGGGCGGTAGCCGAGTGCCTGCATCGACTCCAGCACCCGCTGCCGGGTGGAGTCGTCGACGTTGGTGAGTCCGTTGGAGACGCGCGAGACCGTCTGCGACGACACCCCGGCGTGCCGGGCCACGTCGCCCATCGACGGCGCCCGACGGCGCCCGCCGCCCGGCACGGCACCGGCCCCGGTGTTGACGGTCTCGGTCACACTTCCCCCTGAATCACGCCGGATCTCCTTCGGCCGCTTGCATGGTTACGTGAACATGTTATGCTCACCTCGGTCATGTTGACGTAAACATGGCGAACCGAACCGCAGATCACCACAGAGACGGGACAAGGACAATGACGTCGGCGACAGCAGTCGGAGCGCGCGCGGCAGCACCCGCCCCGCGGGCCCGCAAGCACAAGCGCGACTGGCGCGGCTGGGGCTTCGTGGCCCCGTTCATGATCGTGTTCCTCGCCGTGCTGGTGGCCCCGGTCATCTACGCGATCGTGCTCACGCTCTTCCGCACCCAGCTCGTGGGCGGCTCGGCCTTCGTGGGGCTCGACAACTACCTCCAGCTGTTCCAAGACCCGCGGTTCTGGGAGTCACTGTTCCGCGTCACGCTGTTCCTGCTCATCCAGGTGCCCATCATGCTCGGGCTCTCGCTCGTCGCGGCACTCGCCATCGACAGCGCCCGGCTGCACGGCACGAGCTTCTTCCGCATCGCGATCTTCCTCCCCTACGCCGTGCCCGGCGTGGTGGCCGCGCTCATCTGGGGCTTCATCTACGGCAACCAGTTCGGTCTCACCGGGTCCATCAACGACCTGGTCGGCTTCCAGCTGCTCGCCCCGTTCTCGTCGGAGTGGGTACTCGCCTCGATCGGCAACATCGTCACCTGGGAGTTCATGGGCTACAACATGCTCATCTTCTACGCGGCGCTCAAGATCATCCCGGGCGAGCTCTACGAGGCGGCCGAGCTCGACGGTGCGGGCCAGTTCCGCATCGTGACGAGCATCAAGATCCCCGCCCTCCGCGGCGCGATCGTGATCGCCACGATCTTCTCCATCATCGGCAGCTTCCAGCTCTTCAACGAGCCGAACCTGCTGAAGAACCTCGCCCCCAACGTCATCTCCACCTACTTCACCCCGAACATGTACGCCTACAACCTCTCGTTCGCCGGCCAGCAGTTCAACTACTCCGCCACCGTCGCGATCGTGATGGGCATCATCACCGCCGTGATCGCCTACATCGTGCAGCTGCGCGGTTCCCGTCAGGAGGTGCGCTGAGTTGAGCGCCGTCACCAGCCCCAAGCGCCCCGCCTTCGCCCGGGGCACGAAGCCCACTCACAAGGCCCGTCAGCGCAAGTCGATCGTGCTCACGATCGTGATGGCGATCTTCGTCATCTACTCGGTCGTGCCGCTCGTCTGGCTCATCGTCAACGCCTCCAAAGACCAGGCCGACCTGTTCTCGAGCTTCGGCCTCTGGTTCGGCAAGGACTTCAACCTCTTCCAGAACATCTACGAGACCCTCACCTACCGTGACGGCATCTTCGTGCAGTGGTTCGGCAACACCCTCCTCTACGTGGTGGTGGGCGCCGGCGGCGCCACCCTGCTGGCCACCATCGCGGGGTACGGACTGGCGAAGTACAACTTCCCCGGCCGCCGCGCGGTGTTCGCGGTGGTGCTCGGCGCCGTCGCCATCCCGGGCACGGCCCTCGCGGTGCCGACGTTCCTCATGTTCAGCCAGCTCGGCCTCACCAACACCCCGTGGGCGGTCATCCTGCCCTCGCTCATCAGCCCCTTCGGCCTCTACCTCATCTGGACCTACGCGACGGATGCGGTGCCCACCGAGATCCTCGAAGCGGCCCGGATGGACGGGGCGAGCGAGTTCCGCACCTTCTTCACCATCTCGCTCCGCCTGCTGGCGCCGGGCATCGTGACCGTGCTGCTGTTCGCGGTGGTCGCCACCTGGAACAACTACTTCCTCCCCCTCATCATGCTCTCCGAGCCCACCTGGTACCCGCTCACCGTGGGTCTCAGCCAGTGGAGCGCGCAGGCCACCGGTGTCGGCGCCCAGCCGATCTTCAACCTGGTGATCACGGGCGCGCTCCTCACGATCGTGCCGATCGTCATCGCCTTCCTCATCCTCCAGCGCTACTGGCAGTCGGGCCTGAGCGCCGGAAGCGTCAAGCAGTAGTCCCGGCGCACAGCACCATCAACCCACCGAAAGGAACAACGATGTTTTCCACAGCACCGAGGCGCTCCGTGCGCCGGGTGGCGCTCGCCACCGCCACCACCCTCACGCTGGGCTTCGCGCTCGCCGCGTGCTCCTCCGGCAGCTCGGGCTCGAGCGACAGCGGCTCCGAGGCCGACATCGAGGCGGCCCTCGAGGCCGGCGGCACCCTCACCTACTGGAGCTGGACCCCCTCGGGCGAGGCCCAGGTCGCCGCCTTCGAAGAGGCCTACCCCAACGTCGACGTCGAGCTCGTGAACGCGGGCACGAACACCGAGGAGTACACCAAGCTGCAGAACGCCATCACCGCAGGCTCCGGCGCCCCCGACGTGGCCCAGGTGGAGTACTACGCCATCCCGCAGTTCGCGCTCTCCGACTCGCTGGTCGACTTGAGCTCCTACGGCTTCGGCGACCTCGAAGACCAGTACAGCGCCGGCCCCTGGAGCTCCGTGGCCTTCGACGGCAAGATCTACGGCCTGCCGCAGGACTCGGGCCCCATGGCCATGTTCTACAACAAGACCGTGTTCGACCAGTACGGCATCGCCGTGCCCACCACCTACGACGAGTACGTGGCCGCGGCCGAGCAGCTGCACGCCGCCAACCCGAACGCCTACATCACCGCCGAGAACGGCGACGCCGGCTTCACCACGAGCATGATCTGGCAGGCGGGCGGCCAGCCGTTCACCACCGACGGCACGAACATCACCATCGACCTGCAGGACGAGGGCTCGAAGACCTGGGCCGACAGCTGGAACCGCCTGGTCGAGGGCGACCTGCTCTCCTCCACCCCCAGCTGGAGCGACGAGTGGTACCGCGGCCTCGGCGACGGCAGCATCGCGACGCTGCTCACCGGCGCCTGGATGCCCGGCGTGCTCGAGTCGAGCGTGCCCGACGGCTCCGGCGACTGGCGCGTGGCCCCCATGCCCACCTACGACGGCACCCCGGTGACCGCCGAGAACGGCGGCGGCGGCCAGGTCGTGCTCAAGCAGAGCGAGAACCAGGCCCTGGCGGCCGGCTTCGTGAAGTGGCTCAACTCCGACCCGGCCTCGATCTCGGTGTTCCTCGAGTCGGGTGGCTTCCCCGCCACCACGGCCGACCTCGAGTCGCCCGACTTCCTCGCCCAGACCCCCGAGTACTTCGGCGGCCAGGCCATCAACGAGGTGCTCGTCGACGCGTCGAAGAACGTGCCCACCGGCTGGCACTACCTCCCCTACCAGGTCTACGCCAACAGCATCGTGCCCGACACCGTCGGCCAGTCGTACGAGTCGAACAGCGACCTGAACGCCGGCCTGCAGGACTGGCAGGACCAGCTGGTGGAGTACGGCAACCAGCAGGGCTTCACCGTCAACAAGTAGTCGCCACCGCGACTCATCCCCGAGTTGCGTCATCCGGCGCCGCCCGTGCCCTCGCGCGCGGCGGCGACCGGGTGACGCAACTCGTTCCATGAAAGGGCACAGCAGCATGTTCAGCGCACAGATCGACGTCGCCACCGCGGCACCGCTCTGCGACGTTCCCCGGCGCATCTTCGGCACCTTCGTCGAGCACATGGGCCGGAGCGTGTACGAGGGCGTCTACGAGCCGGGCCACCCCACGGCCCGTCCCGACGGATTCCGCGCCGACGTGCTCGCCCTCGTGCAGGAGCTCGGCGCCACCACGGTGCGCTACCCGGGCGGCAACTTCGTCTCAGGCTACCGCTGGGAGGACGGGGTGGGCCCGAAGGATGCGCGCCCGGTGCGCCTCGACGCTGCCTGGCACAGCATCGAGACCAACGAGGTGGGCCTGCACGAGTTCGCCGGCTGGGCCGCCGAGGCCGGCCTCGAACTCATGTACGCCGTCAACCTCGGCACCCGCGGCATGCAGGAGGCGGCCGATGTGCTCGAGTACGCCAACATCCCCTCGGGCACCGCCCTCTCCGACCTCCGCCGTGAGAACGGTGCGGAGGAGCCGTTCGGCATCCGCCTCTGGTGCCTCGGCAACGAGGTCGACGGCCCCTGGCAGATCGGCCACAAGACGGCAGACGAATACGGGCGTCTCGCCGCCGAGACCGCCCGCCTCATGACCTTCATCGACTCCCGGGTCGAGCTGGTGGCCGCCGGCTCGTCGAACGCCGAGATGCCCACCTTCGGCGACTGGGAGCGCACCGTGCTGAAGCACACCGCCGGCCTCGTCGACCACATCTCGCTGCACGCCTACTACGAGGAGTCCGACGGCGACGCCGTGAGCTTCCTCGCCTCGGGCACCGCGCTCGACCGCTACATCGAGGCCGTGGCCGCCGTCATCGACGACGCCGGTGCGGGCCCCGGTTCCGAGCGCCCCGTCGGCATCAGCGTCGACGAGTGGAACGTGTGGTACCAGCGCCGCTGGAACGAGATCGACAAGCCCCGCGTGCTCACCGGCGAGTGGCCCGTGGCCCCGCGCCTCATCGAGGACAGCTACTCGGTGACGGATGCGGTGGTCGTCGGCTCGCTGCTGGGCTCGCTGCTGCGCCACGCCGACCGCGTCACCATGGCCAACCTGGCGCAGCTCGTGAACGTGATCGCCCCCATCCGCTGCGAGCCGGGCGGTCCCGCTTGGCGGCAGACCACCTTCTTCCCCTTCCAGCGCACCGCCGCCCTCGCCACCGGCTCCGTCGTGGTTCCCGCCGTCGAGGTCGACTCGATCGACACCGCCGTCCACGGCACCGCACCGCTGGTCGACGCCGTCGCCACGGTCGACGCCGGCGCGGGGCGCGTGGCCCTCTTCGTCACCAACCGGTCGCTCGACGACGCGGCCGCGGTGCGCATCCGCTTCGACCAGCCCGGCCTCGCCGTGGTGAGCGCCGAGGTGCTCACCGTGCCCGAGGGCGGCGACCGTCACACCGTCAACGACGAGACCGCCCAGCCGGTCGGGATGCGCGCCCTCGACGGCGTGCAGCTCACCGCCGGCGTGCTCGAGGCCACGCTGCCGGCGCTCTCGTGGAGCGTCGTCGTGCTATCCACCACCGCCGAGGAGGCGCCCCATGTCTGAGTTCCGTATCGGCGACGAGCACTTCGAGCTCGACGGGGAGCCGTTCCGCATCCTCTCCGGGGCGCTGCACTACTTCCGCGTGCACCCCGACCTGTGGCGCGACCGCATCCGCAAGGCCAAGCAGATGGGCCTCAACACCATCGAGACCTACGTGGCCTGGAACGCCCACGCCAAACGCCGCGGCGAGTTCGACCTCACCGGCGCCCTCGACCTCGGCCGTTTTCTCGACGACGTGGCGGCCGAGGGGATGCACGCGATCGTGCGCCCCGGCCCCTACATCTGCGCCGAGTGGCACAACGGCGGCCTGCCGGCCTGGCTGTTCGAGTCGGGCACCGTGGGCGTGCGCCGCGACGAGCCGCAGTACCTCGCCGCCGTGGAGGAGCTGTTCGCGAACCTCGCGCCGGTGCTCGTGCCGCGCCAGATCGATCAGGGCGGGCCGATCATCCTCATCCAGATCGAGAACGAGTACGGCGCCTACGGCTCCGACCCGGTCTACCTCGAGAAGCTCGTGGCGATGAACCGGGCCATCGGCCTCACCGTGCCGTTCACCACGGTCGACCAGCCCACCCCCGAGATGCTCGTCGACGGCAGCCTGCCCACGCTCCACAAGACCGCGTCGTTCGGCTCGCGCTCCACCGAACGGCTCGCGACCCTCCGCCGGTTCCAGCCCACTGGGCCGCTCATGTGCTCGGAGTTCTGGGACGGCTGGTTCGACGACTGGGGCGAGCACCACCACACCACCTCCACCGAGCAGTCGGCGCACGACCTCGACGAGCTGCTCGCCGCCGGCGCCTCGGTGAACATCTACATGTTCCACGGCGGCACCAACGCCGGGTTCACCAACGGCGCCAACGACAAGGGCGTCTACAAGCCCATCGTCACGAGCTACGACTACGACGCCCCGCTCGACGAGCGCGGCGACCCCACCGAGAAGTACTGGGCGTTCCGCGAGGTGCTCGCGAAGTACGGTTCGGTGCCCACCGACGCGCCCGTCGTGTCGGAGCCCGCGCCCGCCTTCGAGGCGCGGCTCACCGCATCCGTGCCCCTGCTCGGCGCGCTCGGCCCGCTCGGCGCGTTCGCGCCGCACGACGGCGTGCCCACCATGGACTCGCTGCAGCAGTACGACGGCTTCGTGCTCTACCGCGCCGAGATCGACGTGCAGGGCGAGGCCGTGTTCGAGATCGACGAGGTGCGCGACCGCGCGGTGGTGCTGCTGAACGGCGCCCCCGTGGGCGTGCTGGCGCGCGACCACCACGACCGCAGGCTCACGCTGCCGGCGGATGCGCGGGGCACGCTCGACCTGCTGGTCGAGGACCAGGGGCGGGTGGACTACGGCGAGCGCATCGGCGAACCGAAGGGCCTCATCGGCACCGCGCGCCTGAACGGCGAGCCGCTGCTGCGCTGGGAGGCGCTGCCGCTCGGCCTCGACGACGCGGCGGCGCTCGACGGGGTGCGGGCGCTCCTGGCCCCGCTGGAGTCGACCGTGGTCGCCGGCCCCGCGTTCGTGCGCGGCGAGTTCACGCTCGAGGCGCCCACCGATCTGTTCGTGCACACGCGCGACTGGGGCAAGGGCGTGCTCTGGGTGAACGGCGTGAACCTCGGCCGCTACTGGTCGCGCGGGCCACAGCACACGCTCTACGTGCCGGCACCCGTGGTGCACGCCGGGGTGAACGAGGTGCTGCTGCTCGAGCTGCACGCGGCGTCGACCGGGGTGCGTTTCGTGGCGACGCCCGACCTGGGTCACACCGAGTTCTGAGGCCCCGCCCCGCCCGGGGCGAGGCGCGCGTCGCCGAGCCCGCCGGCGCCCCCGGTGAGCGCCTCCCACACGGCGAGCACCTGGGGCCGGTGGTCTTCGCTGAGCTTCGCCACCCCCACCTCGATCGGCTCGATCCCCGCGATCGGCACGAACGCGAGGTCGGGCCGGTGGTACTGCCCGGCGAGCACCCCCGAGGCGATGGCCATGCCGCGGCCGGCCGAGACGAAGGTGCACATCTCCTCCACCGTGCGCGCCGGCGGGCCCACGATCGGGCCGAGCGGCGCCTCGGCGGGGCGCGGGCCGGCGAGCCAGAACTCGCGGAAACTCGACGGGCCCTCCCCGAGACCGGGGTCGAGCACCGGTTCGCCGCCGAGCTCCGCCAGTGTCACCTCGGCGCGCGAGGCCAGCGGATGCGCGGCCGCCACGATCGCCACCCGCGGCACCCGGTCGAGGGTCACCACCTCGTGCCCCGCGAACCCCGTGCCGGCCGGGTACTGCAGGAACGCGAGGTCGACCAGCCCGCTCACCACGGACTCGTGCTCGTGCGCCCAGTCGAGCTGCACGGGGATGACGTCGCCTCCCGCACCGCCGGCCGCGCCGCCGCCTCCGCCTCCGCCGCCCGACAGGCCTACCGCGGCGGCCACCAGCGCCTGCGGCGTGCTCGAGCTGAAGCCCACGGCGACCGGCGGCACCGTGAGCCCGCGACCCGCGCGCCTGGCCCGCTCCTCGGCGCGGTGCGCGGCCACGAGCAGCGCCGCCGCGTCGGCGTAGAGCGACTCCCCCGCCGGCGTGAGCAGCAGGCCGGCGCCGGGGTTCTGCTTGTTGCGCAGCACCAGCACGCAGTCGAGCTCGCGCTCGAGCCGGGCGATGGCCTGACTGAGCGCGGGCTGCGACATGCCGAGCTCGGCGGCCGCCGCGGTGAAGCTGCGGGCGTCGGCGACGGCGGTGAACTGCCGCAGCTGCCTGAGGTCCACGACCTCCCCCTTCCACGCCCGCGTCGGCGCCCTGTCTCCGGTGTTTCCCCGGTGTTAAATCTCACGCGGTCCGGCACGCTCCAGAGGGCCCCGGATGCCCGTCAGACCGCGGTCATTGATCCATCTTATGACGTCAGTGGGCAATCGAATTGGAGACCTCCCGAGGCGCCCGCCTACAGTCGCATCGACACAGCACCACGCAGCACCACGCATCACTCCCATCCGTCCCGCATCCCGAACCGCTGGAGCCCTCCGTGATCCGTCCCTCCTCCGCCCGCGGCGCCGCCCGCCGCACCGTGCGCCCGGCCGTGGCGCTCGCCACGCTGGCCGCCGCCGCCCTGGCCCTCTCCGCCTGTTCCGCGTCGAGCGACGCCGGCACGGGAGACGGCGACGGCTCCACGCCCATCAGCTTCCAGCTCGACTGGGTGAAGGACAGCCAGTTCTCGGGCTACTTCACCGCCGACGACAAGGGCTATTACGCCGACGCCGGCGTCGACGTGACCTTCCTCGACGGCGGCGACGTCGCCTCGACCGCCGCGGTCATCGCGGGCGGTGGCGCCCAGATCGGCGTCGTGTCGAACATGTCGCGGCTCGTCGACGCCATCAACACCGGCGCCGACCTCGTGGCCGTCGGCGCGGTCTACCAGGAGTCGCCGGCCGGCATCATGACCCTCCCCGACCGCCCGATCAGCTCCATCGACGACCTGGTCGGCCTCCGCATCGGCACCGACGAGTCGGGCACCGCCGACCTCAACACCCTCTTCCGCGTGAACGGACTCGAGCCCGACTACGAAGACGTGCGCGTCGGCTACGACGCCGCTCCCCTCTTCGACGGCCAGATCGACGCCTACTACGCCTACGTCACCAACCAGCCGATCCCCTACCTCCTGCAGGGCATCGACGTGAACACCATCACCTTCGCCGACCTCGGCTTCGAGTCGTACGCGGGCCTCATCGTGACCACTCGCGAGTTCCTCGACGCGAACCCGGATGCGGTGGCGGGCTTCGTGAGCGCCAGCCAGAAGGGCTGGGACGACGCGGTCGCCGACCCCGAGGCCGCCGTGGCCCTCACCCTCGGCAGCTACGGCACCGACCTCGGCCTCGACGAGGAGTCGGAGGTGGCCTCCCTCACCGCCATCGCTGGACTCGTGCAGAGCGACTACACCGCGGAGCACGGGCTGCTGGCCCTCGACCCCGAGGCCATCTCGGGCCCGATGTACGACGCGCTCACCGCATCCGGGGTCACCGAGCTGCCCGACCCGGCCACCGCGTTCGACACGACGCTCGTGCCCGCGCCGGCCGCCGAGTAGCCGAGTAGCCGAACCCGAGTCACCCACCCGACAGGATCCACCATGCACGGCCTCGAACTCTCCGGCGTCAGCAAGCGCTTCACCACCCGCTCCGGTGTGGTGCACGCCCTCGACGACTTCACCCTCGCGGTGGAGGACGGGGAGTTCGTGGCCGTGCTCGGGCCGTCGGGATGCGGCAAGTCGACCGCGCTGCGGATCGCGGCCGGGCTCGACACGGCCGACTCGGGCACCGTGACGGTGGCGGGCGACAGCCCCGAGCGCCTCGTGGCCTCGGGCGGGCTCGGCGTGGCCTTCCAGGACAACGCGCTGCTGCCCTGGCTGAGCGTGCGCGCCAACGTGGAGCTGCCCTACAAGCTCGCCGGGCGTCCCGTCGACCGCGCCCGGGTGGACTCCCTCATCGCGCTCGTCGGCCTGGCCGACTTCGGCGGCGCCAAGCCCGCGCAGCTCTCGGGCGGCATGCGCCAGCGCGTCTCCATCGCCCGCTCGCTCGTGCTCTCGCCGCGGGTGCTGCTGCTCGACGAGCCGTTCGGGGCCCTCGACGCCGTCACCCGGCACCGCCTCAACGTGGAGCTCGGGCGCATCCTCGACGAGGAGCGGTCGACGAGCCTGCTCGTGACCCACTCGGTGGAGGAGGCCGTCTTCCTCGCCGACCGCGTCGTGGTGATGACCGGCCGGCCGGGCCGGGTGAAGCTCGACGTGGCCGTGCCGTTCGGGCGGGGCCGCTCCAAGAGCGTGCTGCAAGACCCGGCGTTCCTCTCGCTCGTGGGCGAACTCACGGCGGCGCTCGACGCCGACGACAGCGAGACCGGCTCCGGCGCCGGCCCGGGCACCTCGTCGGCCGGGACCGCCGCGTGAGGTCGCCGTCGGGCGCACTCTCGCGCATCGTGCTGCCGATCGCCGGGGTCGTGGTGCTGATCGCCTTCTGGCAGCTCGCCGGCACCACGCAGCTACTCGGCCGCTCGGTGCCGCCGCCCACCGAGGTGCTCGCGGCCCTGGCCGAACGCGGTGACGTGCTCTGGCGGGCGACACTCGCCACCAGCCAGCGCGCCCTCGTCGGTGGTCTCATCGGGTACGCGATCGGGCTCGTGCTGGCCTCGATCACCGCGTGGTTCCCACGCTCGACCACTCCGCTCGTGCGCACGACGGTGCTCATCAACGCCATCCCCATCGTGGCGATCGGTCCCGTGCTCATGACCGGGGCGGCCAGGCCCTTCATCCCCGAGATCTTCGCGGCGCTCTCGGTGCTGTTCAGCACCACGCTCGCCACGAGCGACGGGTTCCGCACCGTGAGCCGGGCCGGGCGTGACGTGTTCCGGGTGTTCGGGGCGACCCGGCTGCAGCGGTTCGTGCGGCTCGAAGCGCCCTCCGCGCTGCCGATGGCCGCCGACGCGCTGCGGCTGGCCGTGCCCGCCGCCATCCTGGGCGCCATCCTCGGCGAGTGGTTCGGGGCCGAACGCGGGCTCGGCGTGGTGATGGTCTCCTCGATGCGCAACGTGCAGTACGGGCAGCTCTGGGCCGCCGCGCTCATCACCGTGCTCGTGTCGGTGGTGTTCTACGCCCTGGCCACGTTGCTCGAGAAGAGCGCCACCCGCCGGTTCGGGCGCACCGGCGAGACGCCCTCGGCGGTGCCCGCGCTCTCGCGGGGGCTCGCGACGGTCATCGGCATCGCCATCCCGCTCGCGCTCGTCGTGGCGTGGCAGCTGTGGGTGCTGCTCGGGCGCGTGCCGCTCATCGTCGCACCGCAGCCGCTGCAGGTGGTGGCCGCCCTCGGCGACGGCGCGCTCGACCTGCTCGCCGCGGCCGGGCTCACCACGCTCTCCGCCCTCGGCGGTCTGCTCTGCGGCGCGCTCGTGGGGCTCGCGCTCGCGGTCGTCGTGACCCTCGTGCCCTGGCTGGCGTCGATGCTGTCGCCGCTCGCGCTCGTCATCCCGACGGTGCCGATCGTGGTGTTCATCCCGGTGATCGGCGGGATGCTCGGCTACGGCATGCAGACCGTGTTCGCGTCGTGCGTACTGATGGCGTTCTTCCCGCTCTACGTGCTCGCGCTCTCGGGGCTGCGGGCGCGGCCCCTCGGCAGCGACGACCTGTTCAGCGTGTACGGCGCCGGGCGGGTGAAGCGGCTGGTGCGGCTGGCGCTGCCGGCCTCGGTGCCGTCGCTGCTCGTGGCGATCCGGCTCGCCGCCGCGAACTGCTTTCTCATCGCGCTCTCGGCCGAGTGGCTGATGGGCGAGGGCGGCCTCGGGCGGGTGTTCAGCGAACGCCGGGTGATGCTCGACACCGCCGGCTCGTGGGCCGCCGTGGCGGTGGCGATCGTGCTGTCGGTGCTCGCCTACGCGGGCGCCGCGCTGCTGGAGAAGAAGCTGCTGGCGAGGTGGGGCGCGTGAGCGGGCGCGAGCTGCGGGCGCTGCCGAAGGTGCACGCGCACGTGCACCTCGACGGCTCCTACCCGCTGGCGGCCGTGCAGGCGCTCGCCGCGCGTCAGGGCGCCGACTTCGAGGTGCCCGATTCCTTCCCCGATGTGTGGGACTTCTTCGAGGCCTACGGCACCGTGCCCGAGCTCGTGCGCTCACTCGACGACCTCGCCGGGCTCTGCCGCGCGCTGGTGCACGCCGAGGCGGCGCTCGGGGTGCTCTACCTCGAGCCCGCGATCGAGCCGCAGCTCTACGCACGCCGCCTGGGCGGCATCGACACCGTCGCCCGCACCATGGTCGACGCCCTCGCGCAGGGCGCCGAGGAGGCGGGCATCGAGGTGGGCGCGAACCTCACCGTCAACACCGACCAGGACGAGCCGATCGCCCTCGAGCTCGCCCGCACGGCAGCGGCGCTGGCCGGGCCGGGCGTGTCGGGTGGCACGGGCACCGGCTTCTGGCGCGGCGTCACCGCCCTCGGCACGGCCGGCTTCGTCGAGCCCGCGGGTCTCGCCCGCTTCGTGCCCGTGGCCCGCATCGCCCAGGACGCCGGGTTGCAGATCGTCTCCCACGCCGGCCAGACCGGCGGGCCCGACAGCATCCTCGAGGCCCTCGACGTGCTGGGCGCCACCCGGCTCTCGCACGGCGTGCGCGCCGTCGAGAGCGACGAGCTCGTCGCCCGGCTCGCCGAGCAGCACATCGTGTGCGACATCTGCCCCGTCTCGAACGTGCGGCTGGGTGTGAGCGAGAGCCTCGCCGCGCATCCCGGCCCCCTCCTCATCGCGGCGGGGGTGCCCGTCACCCTCAACGCCGACGACCCGCTCTGGTTCGGGCACTCGGTGCTCGACCAGTGGCGGATCGCCCGCGAGGTGTGGGGGCTCGACGACCGCCGGCTCGCGGGTGTCAGCTCCGGCGGCATGCTGCTGCCCGGCATGTCGCCGCGCACCCGCTCCGTGTACCGCGACTCGCTCGCCGCCTGGTTCACCGCCGCGCCCGGATGACGTGACGGAGGCGGGCCGCGCGCCCGCGCATCCGTCACCCCCTTCATCCGTCACGACCAGAGGACCACCATGACACGCATCCACCTCGGCGCCTTCGAGATCAACGGCGTCAACCTCACCAGCCAGGGCCTGTGGGCCCATCCCGAGACCCAGACCCACCGCTACACCGACATCGACTACTGGATCGACCTCGCCCGCCTGCTCGAGAGCGGCGGCTTCGACTGGCTGTTCTTCGCCGACTCCTACGGCTACCCGAGCATCGACGGGGCGACGCCCGACGTGGCGTTCGAGCAGGCCGCCGAGATCCCCAAGAACGACCCGATGCTGCTCATCCCGGCGCTCGCCGCGGCCACCGAGCGGCTCTCCTTCGCGGTCACCACCTCCACCACCTTCGAGGCGCCCTACGCCAACGCGCGCCGCTTCGCCACGCTCGACCACCTCACCCGCGGGCGCATCGCGTGGAACGTGGTCACCACCACGAGCACCGTGGTGCGCGACCTGTTCGGGCACGAGCGGTTCGTGCCGCACGACGAGCGCTACGCCATCGCCGAGGAGTACCTGCAGCTGAGCTACCAGCTGTTCGAGGGCTCGTGGGACGACGACGCCGTGGTCGCCGACAAGCAGGCGAGGCTCTACGCCGACCCGGCGAAGGTGAGGCCTGTCTCGCACCACGGCACCTACTTCTCGGTGGAGGGGTACTTCAACTCCGAGCCGTCGCCGCAGCGCACCCCGGTGATCTTCCAGGCCGGGGCCTCGCCCGCGGGCATGGCGTTCGCCTCGCGCAACGCCGAGGTCGTGTTCCTGCAGGGCGCCGACGCCGCGTCGCTCACGCGGCAGGTGGCCGACATCAGGGCGCGCGCCGTGGAGGCGGGGCGCACCGCCGGGTCGATCAAGACCGTCGTGGGACTCTCGGCGGTGGTCGGCACCGACCGCGCCGACGCGCAGCGCAAGCTCGACGACTACCTCTCCTACGTGAACGAAGACGCCGTGCGGGTGTACTTCGCGCAGATGACCGGCATCGACCTCGCCGCGCTCGACCCCGAGACCGAGGTGTCGTCGCTGTCGACCGAGCAGAGCCGCACCCAGGTCTCCCGCTACAACGGCAAGACGGCGGCCGAGGCGTTCAGCGACTTCGTACGGCACGGGATGCGCGAGTTCATCCTGTTGGGCACGGGCGCCGAGATCGCGGAGCAGATGGTGCGGCTGGCCGAGGAGACCGGGGTCGACGGGTTCAACTACACGCCGTTCGTGTCGCCGGGGTCGTACCGGGAGTTCGTGGAGCACGTGGTGCCCGAGCTGCGGGCGCGCGGGGTGCTGGGGGATGCGGGCGGCACGGATGCGCGGCGCGGCGTCACCTTCCGCGAGCGGCTCTTCGGCGAGCGCCGCCTGCCGGCCGACCACCCGGCCGCTGCGGCCCGGCGCGTGCCGACGCGCGCATCCTGAACCCGACCCGCGCATCCCGGACCCTCGCCACCCCGACCTGGAAGAATCACCCCATGACCTACCTCGCCGACCCCACCCGGTACGACTCGTTCCCCTATCGCCGCTCGGGGCGCAGCGGCCTCAAGCTGCCCGCCGTCTCGCTCGGGCTGTGGCAGAACTTCGGTGACGACTCCCCCATCGACACCCAGCGCGCCATCCTGCGCCGGGCGTTCGACTCGGGCGTGACGCACTTCGACCTGGCCAACAACTACGGCCCGCCCTACGGCAGCGCCGAGGCCAACTTCGGCCGCATCTTCGCCGAGGACTTCGCGCCCTACCGCGACGAGATCGTGCTCTCCACCAAGGCGGGCTACGACATGTGGCCGGGCCCCTACGGCGAGTGGGGTTCGCGCAAGTACCTGCTCGCCTCGCTCGACCAGTCGCTCGCGCGCCTCGGCGTCGACTACGTCGACGTGTTCTACTCGCACCGAGCCGACCCCGACACGCCGCTCGAGGAGACCATGGGCGCGCTGCACACGGCGGTGCAGTCGGGCCGGGCGCTCTACGCGGGCATCTCGAGCTACTCCCCCGAGCGCACACGGGAGGCGGCGGCGATCCTGGCCGACCTCGGCACGCCGCTGCTCATCCACCAGCCCTCGTACTCGATGTTCAACCGCTGGATCGAGGACGGCCTCCTCGACACCCTCGGCGAGCTGGGCGTCGGCTGCATCGCCTTCTCGCCGCTCGCGCAGGGGCTGCTCACCGACCGCTACCTCGGCGGCGTGCCCGAGGGCTCGCGGGCGGCCCGCAACGGCTCGCTCGGGCAGCGGATGCTCACGCCCGAGACGCTCGACCGCGTGCGCGGGCTCGACGCCATCGCGAAGGAGCGCGGTCAGTCGCTCGCGCAGCTCGCGCTGTCGTGGGCGCTGCGCGACGAGCGGGTGACGTCGGTGCTCATCGGCGCCTCGTCGGTGGGGCAGCTCGACGACAACCTCGCGGCGGTGCAGAACCTCGAGTTCACGGCCGAGGAGCTCGCGCGCATCGACGAGCTCGCCGGCGACCGCGACATCAACCTCTGGGCGCCCTCCAGCGCGGTCTGACCCTCGGAGCGCTCCCGCGAGCGGTCGCAGGCCCTACGATCGAGGTGGCACCGGACAGGGTGCCGACAGCACGAACCCCCGGTGGCGCGGCGATTGCGCCACCGGGGGCGTGCGGGCGGCCGGTGCGGGCGGCCGATGCGGCCCGGGGCCTGGCTACAGCCGCGGTGCGGTGCCGGCGAGGGCCCCCGGGAAGTACCGGCCCGTGATGAGGCCCGCATCCAGCGCCGCCGCGTTCGCCGCGTCGGCCGCGTCCTTCTCGCGCTGCACCTTCTCGGGGTCGCGGCGGAGCGACGCCTTCTGCTCGAGCAGCACCGCCTCCACGGCCTCGTAGGGCACCTCGCGCGGCTGCTCGTGCCGCAGCGCCGCCTGGCTCGCGAGCGCACCGGCCGCGTGCCCGATGCCCATCGCGCCGCCCTGCGTGCGGAGCGAGCCGTGCGCCTCGTGCGTCGCCGAGATGGCGCGGCCCGCCATGACGAGCCCGTTCAGCCGCACGGGGATGAGCGTGCGCAGCGGGATGTCGTACGAGTCCTCGGGATCGGCCCAGACGCCACCGCCCTGGTACCCCTCCTTGCCCTTGAGGTTGTGGATGTCGACCGGGAAGTACCCGCGTGCGATCACGTCGTCGAACTTGCGGCCGTGCAGCACGTCCTCGCCCGTGATGACGTACTCGCCGGTGATGTGGCGCGACTCGCGGATGCCGATCTGCGTGCCCGTGCCCGCGAGGTAGGCGTTCTCGAAGCCCGGGATGTGCTTCACGATGAACTCCGACAGCGACATCACCTGCCGGCGCCCGTCGATCTCGCCCGCCGTGAGCGACTCGGCCGAGCGGCCGTCGACGCCCGCGATACGGGTGGAGTTGAAGTGCACCAGCCCCGGATGCGTGGTGGTGAGGAACAGGATCGAGTCGCGCCCGAGGTAGAGCTCCTCGCTCGCGAGACCCTGCGCCACCAGGTCGAGGAAGCCCTGCCCCACGAAGTGCTGCTGCTGCAGCTTCTCCGAGAACGGCTGCAGCGCCACCATCTCCGACGCCCACTCGAAGTTGTCGAGGTTGTCGTCCATGTAGGCCTTGAGCTTCTCGGTGTCGACGTTGGCCATGTCGAACATGAGCGTCGACGGCTGCGAGACGCCGTGGTCGTTGCCGACCGTGTGCTCGGCGCCGGCGATCGCGGCCACGTCGCCGTCGCCCGTGGCGTCGACCACGACCGAGGCGCTGTAGACGGTCTTACCCGACTTGTTGGCCACCTCCACGCCCGTGACGGTGTCGCCGTCGACGACCACGTCGGAGATGAAGGAGTGGAACAGGATGTCGACCCCCGCCTCCTGCAGCATCTGGATGGCGGTCCACTTGTAGTGCTCGCGGTCGTAGAAGCCGAGGTAGGCGCCGCTGCCGTGCGGGTTGGTGCAGCGCAGGTGACCCGTCGAGCCGCCGGCCTGGCGCATCCGCTCGACGAACTCCTCGGGGATGCCCGCGATCACCCGCTCGTCGCCGAAGTGCATCGGCGAGATGGGCCCGAGCCAGGCCGAGGTGGCCATGCCGCCGACGAAGCCGTACTTCTCGATGAGCAGCGTGCGGGCGCCCGCGCGGCCGGCGGAGATCGCCGCGATGAAGCCCGACGGTCCGCCTCCGCAGACGATGACGTCGTAGTTCGTGGTCATGGGGTGGTGTGCCTTTCTACTTGGAGTTGAAGTCGGTGGCGACCTGCGTGAGGGTCTCCGACGCGTCGGCGCCCTCGAACACCACGCGCTGAGCGCCCGTCACCAGCGAGTCGGAGAGCTCGCTGAAGTTCTCGGCCACCGGGTTGGGCCGGCCGTGCTCGAGGATGTAGTCGCGCCAGCCGGCGAGCTCCGCCGCGTTGGGCAGCTCCTGCACCGCGGCCGACTCGTACACGCTCGAGAGCACCGGCAGCACGCCCGCCGCGGCGAACGCCTCCTGCGACTGGGCCGAGGTGTAGTACTGGATGAAGTCCCACGCCGCCGCCTGGTCGCTCGCGTTCGCGCCGATGGCGAGGGTCTGCCCGGCCACCGGGGTGTCGAGCGGGGTCGAGGCGTCGTCGGAGACCATCGGCACGGTCTGCAGGTTCTCGCCGATGCCGTCGCCCGATCGGGCGGCCGCCACGCGGTAGGAGCCCTCGATCGCCATCGCGATCGTGCCGGCCTTCACGCCGTTCACCACCTCGTCGGCGCCCATGCTGAGCACCTCGTCGCCGAAGGCGCCCTCGTCTTTGAGCTGGGTGAAGTAGTCCATGGTGGCCACGCCCGCGGCGTTGTCGAACACGGCCTCGCCGTCGTCGAGGATCTCGCCGCCGTTGCCCCAGGTGAAGGGGATGAACTTCTCCATGAAGTCGGCGCCGAGGCCCGCGTTCGAGAATCCGATGCCGAGACCGGTCACGCCGGTCTTCTGCAGCGCCGCCGCGGTGGTGCCGAGCTCGTCGAGCGTGGTGGGCACGCTGAGGCCCGCCTGCTCGAGCAGATCGGCGCGGTACCAGAGCAGCCAGGCCCTGATCTCCCACGGCATCGCCATGATCTCGCCGTCGAAGGTGACGCCGTCGACCGGGAAGAGGAAGTCGTCGCCGAGCTCGTCGAGCACCGGCTGCGCGTACTCCGTCATGGGCAGCACGGTCTTGGCCGCGACGTGGGTGGGCAGCTGGTTGGAGTAGACGTTCAGGATGTCGGGACCCGAGCCGGACGCGGTGGCCTTGATGACCTCGGCGTCGAGCTTGGCGTAGTTGATCGACCTCACGGTCACGGTCACGCCGTCGCTCTGGGCGTTGTAGTCGTCGACGATCTGCTTGAGCGCGGCGCCGCGGGGGTCGTCGGCGCTGGCCGGGTCGATGAAGGTCCAGAACTCCAGTTCGGTCGAGCCGTCTCCGGTGTCGGAGGAGCCGCCGGCGCAGCCTGCGGCGGTGACGGCGAGGGTCGCGGCGAGGATGCCAGCCGCGGCGTTGCGGATGATGCCTCTTCTCATGGGGAGAGCCTTTCGGTGTGTGGTTGCGGGAGGACGGGTGTCAGCCCTTGGTCGCGCCGGCGGACAGTCCGGCGACGATTCTGCGTTCCATCAGAACGAAGACGAGAATGATCGGGATGATCGTGACGACGACGGCCGCGGTCAGCTGACCCCAGACCACGCCGTACTGCGAGAGGTAGTTGTAGAGACCGACGGCCACGAGACGCTTGTCGTCGGTGGAGATCATGGTCGAGGCGATGAGGAAGTCGTTCCACACGTAGATGAACGAGATCACCGCCGCCGCCGCGATGCCCGGCACCGCGAGCGGGAAGATGAGCTGCACCATCACGCGCCAGTGCGACGCGCCGTCGACCCGGCCCGCCTCCTCGATGGAGTCGGGGATGGATTCGAAGAAGCCCTTGAGCATCCAGATCACCGTCGGGATCTGCCAGGCCGTGTAGATGATGACCATGACGGCGTAGGTGTCGTACAGCCCGAGGCTCACCGCGAGGAAGTACAGCGGCACCAGGATGGCGATGCCGGGGATCATGCTCGTCATCAGGATGAGGAACATGCTCGTGGTCTTGCCCCGGAAGCGGAACCTGGCCGCGGCGTAGGCGCCGAAGATGGCGATGACGATGGTCGCGATCACGGTGAGCCCCGCCACCAGCAGCGTGTTGCCGAGGTAGAGCGGGATCTTCGACTCGAACAGCACCAGCCGGTAGTTCTCGAAGGTGAACTGCGCGGGGATCCAGCCCTGGTCGCTGAGCGTGGCGCTCTCGGACTTGAACGAGGTGCTGAGGCCCCACAGGAGCGGCAGGATCGCGAACAGCGACGCGGCCACGAGTGCCACGTAGATGAGCGGGTTGGTGCGCTTCTTCCCCCGGCGTCTAGTCATTCTTCTCACTCCTCAGCAGACGGATGTAGGCGGCGCCGAACAGCACGTTGAAGGCGAACAGCACCACGCTGTAGGCGGCGCCGAGCCCGAGGTTGAAGAACTCGAAGCTCTCCTTGTAGGCCGAGAGCGAGAGCACGTTGGTGCCGTCGAGCGGGCCACCGCCGGTGAGCGTGTAGACCAGGGTGACCATGTTGAAGTAGAGCAGCGTGAGCTGGATCGCCACGACGAACAGGGTGGGCTTCATGAGCGGGAGCGTCACCTGCATGAAGCGGCGGAAGGGCCCCGCGCCGTCGACCTCGGCGGCTTCGCGCAGCTCTTCGGGAATGGTCTGCAGTGATGCCAGGCAGAGGATGGTGGCCAGCGGGTAGCTGATCCACACGTTCACCACGATGAGCAGCACCATCGCGAGCACGGGGTTGGCGAGGAAGTCGATGCGGTTGCCGAACACGTCGCCGAGCCCGAGTGCGCCGTAGTCGGGGTTCACCAGCCACTTCCACAGCAGCGCCGCGACGGTCTGCGACACCACCCAGGGCAGCAGGATGAGGATGCGGAACACGCGCCGGAAGCGCACCTGCTGGTTGAGCAGGTTGGCGAGTCCGAGACTGAGCGGCACCGCGATGAGCAGCGAGCCCACCACGTAGATGAGCGAGCGCCCGATCTGGGCCAGGCCCTCGGGGGTGGTGAAGATGGGGAGGAAGTTGTCGAGCCCGATGAAGTCGCCCACCTGCATGTAGCTGGTCTCGTGCAGGCTGAGGTTGATGGCGTAGACGATCGGGAAGATCGACACGATCGCGACGACGGCGATCGACGGGATGATGAGGCCCCAGGAGAGGCCGGCGGGCGAGTTGCCCCCGACGCCGCCGCGGCCTCGGCGCTTCTTGGTGGGCGGTGCGGGGGGCGTCGACCGGGACTGCCGGCCGGGCGTGTTCTGCCCCGGGCCGGGACCGCCCGGCTCGGGGCGGCGGGCACGGGTGTCCGCCTCGGGATGGACTGCGGTGGCCATCGGTGTCTCCAGACTGGTCGGGATCAGTGGAAGGTGGGGGTGGCCTCTCGGGCCAGCACGGCGTCGATGCGCTCGGTGAGCGCGGCGTCGGGGGCGTCGATCGCCATGCGGCAGTGCGCCTCGTCGATGACGCCCTGGCGTTGCAGCGAGAGCTTGAGTCCGGCGATGCTCGGGCCGATCACCGGCACGATGCGGTTCACGACCTCGGCGAGCTCGTCGACGCGGGCTGCGTCGCCCGCGCGCACCGCCTCGACCAGGGCCACGAACGGCGCCGGGAACGACGAGGAGACCCCCGAGACGATGCCGTCGCCGCCCGCCGCGAGCACCTCGCGCAGCAGGCCGTCGTTGCCGGAGAGCACGGTGCGGGGCGACGTGAGTGCCGCGACCAGGCCGGCCAGGTAGTCGGTGCCGGCGATCGAGATCTTTGCCCCGGCGAGGTCGTACTCGTCGATCAGGCCGGCGGCATCCGTGGGGCTCACCTGGATGCCGGTGCGGTCGGGAAAGAGATAGAGGAAGATCTCGGCGTCACCCGCGATGCTCGTGGCGGCCTGGATCTGCTCGCGCACGCCGTCGATCGACGACGGCATGTAGAAGGGGGTGAGCACCGAGAGTCGCTCGACGCCGAGCTCGAGCGCGTCGTCGGTGAGCAGGCGGGTCTCGTAGGGGGAGGCAGCGCCGACGTGGGCGATCACGCGCTGCGGGCCCGCCACGCGCACCGCCTCGGCGAGGGTGGTGCGGCGCTCGTCGACCGAGAGGGCGGCGAACTCCGCGGTGGTGCCGTTGACGAAGATGGCGTCGACACCGGCGCCGATGGCGTGCTCGAAGATGCGCACCGTGGAGGCGAGGTCGATCGCCCCGGTGCGGTCGAACGCGGTCGGCGTCGCGGTGATGAGGGCGGCGTCGGTCATGAGGGGGAGCCTTTCTGAGGGGAGGGACGCGACGAGTCTTCGGGGAAGGTGTCGCCGAGGGTGCTGCGCGCGAAGGCGCTCACGAGGCGGGAGCGCGAGCCGAGCAGGTGCTCCTGCAGGCTCACGGTGGCCTTGTCGATCTCGCCGTCGAGCGCCTGCCGGTGGATCTCGACGTGCGACTCGTAGGAGGGCCCGAGGTCGATGTCCTCGGCCGTGGTGAGCTCGAGCAGCACCGCGAAGGTGGGCTCGTACTGCTGCCACACCCGCTGCAGCCGCCGGTGGTCGGCGATGGCGTAGAAGCTGGCGTGGAAGGCCATGTCGGCGTGGGCGAAGGTGAGGTGGTCGCGCTCGGCGGCGGCGGCGTGCATGGCGGCCAGCGGGGCGAGCGCGAGGTCCCAGCTCTCACGGGGCGCGGTGGCGGTGAGACGCAGCGCCGCCACCTCGATCGCCTCGCGCACCGTGTAGAGCTCGTCGATGTCGTGTGTTGTGAGTCCCCGCACGAACACCCCGCGGCGGCGGTTCTCGACCAGGCCCTCGATCTCGAGCTGGGCGAGCGCGTCGCGGATGGGGCCGCGGCTCACGTCGAAGGTGGTGGAGAGCTGCGACTCCACGAGGTGCGTGCCCACCGGGAGCTTGCCGGTGATGATGAGCACGCGCAGCTGCTCGAGCACCTGGTCGCCGAGCACCTTGGCACGCGGGGCGATGATGCTGCCCGCCAGGCTGTCGAAATCGTCCACCCTCAACTCCATCGTTGTTCGTCGTTCACCGATAACGGTTAACCGTTGACGACGATCATGCGGGAAACGTTTTCTCGTGTCAAGAGCCGATCTCGAACTGCACCCGTCGGCCGACGGGGCCGCGTCAGACGTTCAGGCGCGGAGCGAGCTGGCGCGCACGACGAGGTCGGTGGTGAGCAGCTCCTGTGCGGTCGGGGGCACGGGCCCCGCCCCCGCGGCGGCACGGATGCGCGCCACGAGAAGTTCGGCGGCGCGTTCGCCGATGCGGTAGGCGGGCTGGGCGATGACGGTCATCGCGGGTTCGATGAAGGGCGCCCACGGGGCGTCGTCGAACACCACCATGCCGAGGTCGATCCCCACCCGCAGCCCGCGCTCGCGCACGGCCTCGAGCACGCCGAGCGCCATCGGCGCGTTCGCGACGAACAGCGCATCGGGCCGGTCGGCCGGTTCTGCGGCGTCGAGCAGCTCGGCCGCCGCCGCCCGACCGCCCGCCTGGCGGAAGGGGCCGCGCGCCACGAGCGGCTGGACCTCGCGCGGTGCCGCGCCGAGCGCCGCGAGATACCCGGCGAGCCGCTGCTCGGCCGTCGCTGCGTCGAGGGGGCCGGTGATGCACCCGGGGCGCACCCAGCCGGCGGCGAGCAGGTGCTCGGTGGCGAGGCGCGCTCCGCCCACCGACTCGACCATCACGGAGTCAAACGCGCCCCGCGCATCCGGTCGCGTTTCCCCCTCGCGCGGCCCCGCGACCGGCCCGAGCGGGCGGTCGATCACCGTGAGCGGGATGCCCGCGGCGACCAGCCGCGACACGTCGGTTCCCGCGCTGTGCGGCGAGATGATGACGCCGGCCACCTGCTCCTGCTCGGCGACGCGCAGGTAGGTGGCCTCCTTCTCGGGCTGTTCGTCGGCGTTGCAGAGCAGCACCGAGTAGCCGTTGCGCTGGGCGACGTCTTCGACGCCGCGGGTCACCGCCGTGAAGAACGGGTTCGACACGTCGCTGATGACGAGCGCGAGCACGTCGGTGGACTGGCGCCGGAGATTGCGGGCGATGCCGTTCGGGCGGTAGCCGAGCCGGTCGGCGGCCTCGCGCACGCGGTCGACGAGCTCGGGGTTCACCGTCGGGTGGTTGTTGAGGGCGCGCGACACGGTGGCGATCGAGACCCCCGCCTCGCGCGCCACGTCGCCGATCTTCACCATGCACGAATCCTAGCGAGAGAACGTTTACTTGACCGGGTAAACGATTTCTGAGAGGGTGTCCCCATGACAACGTCGTACACGCTCCCCACCGTCGCCGACCGCGGCACGGTCGCCCCGAAGACCGCCTATCTGCTCGCCAGCGGCGACCTCCGCGAGTCGGCCAACACGGCCGGCTGGCCCACCCAGGTCGCCCTCGAAGCGGCCATCACCGGCGCCCTCGCCGAGCTCGGCTGGAGCGTCGTGCGCGCCAACCCCGTCGACCCGGCCACCGGCCACGGCTTCATCTCGAGCCAGCGCATGGGCCTCGAGGTCTTCAAGTCCATCCCGGCCGACGCCCCGCTCATCGTCGCTGAGGCCGTGTGGCAGTACAGCCACCACGTGCTCGCCGGGCTCCGCACCCACCGGGGTCCCATCCTCACCGCGGCGAACTTCGCCGGCGACTGGCCCGGGCTCGTCGGCCTCCTCGGCCTCAACGCGGGCCTCACCAAGATGGGCACGCCCTACTCCACCGTGTGGAGCGTCGACTTCACCGACGACTGGGCGCGCGACCGGGTGCGCGAGTGGGTGGAGACCGGCCGCATCGTGCACGACGACTCGCACGTGCATCCGCTGCCCTCGCTCGACGAGCTGGCGGCCTCGGGCGAGAGCGACACCGCGGCCGGCGCCGCCGTCGAGCTCGGCACCGCGCTCGCCCACCAGCTGCAGACCGACAAGGCCATCATCGGCGTGTTCGACGAGGGCTGCATGGGCATGTACAACGCCATCATCGACGACGAGCTGCTCAACACCCTCGGCATCTACAAGGAGCGCCTCTCGCAGAGCGCCCTGTTCGCCGAGATGCAGCGGGTCGACGACGCCGAGGCCGAGGCCGTCGGCCGCTGGCTCGCCGAAGCCGGCATGACCTTCGTGACCGGCACCGACGAGGCCACCGAGCTCACCGAGCGCCAGCTGATCGAGCAGCACAAGATGTACATCGCCGCCCTTCGCATCAGCGACGACTTCGGGCTCGACGCCGTGGGCATCCAGTACCAGCAGGGCCTCAAAGACCTCACCCCCGCCTCCGACCTGCCCGAGGGCCTGCTCAACAACGTGGAGCGACCCCCGGTCACCTCGCGCGACGGCTCCCGCGTGCTCTGGGAGGGCCAGGCGCTCCCCCACTTCAACGAGGCCGACGAGGGCGTGGCGGCCGATGCGCTCGTCACCAACCGCGTCTGGACCGCGATGGGCCTCGACCCCGCCACCACCCTGCACGACGTGCGCTGGGGCGAGGACTACGACGGCCGCTTCGTGTGGGTGTACGAGATCTCGGGCTCGGTGCCGCCGTCGCACTTCGAGAACGGCTACGCCGACGCGGTGGGCTGGCGGCAGGATCCGGTGTTCTTCCCGGCCGGCGGCTCCACCATCAAGGGCGTGTCGAAGCCGGGCGAGATCGTGTGGTCGCGGCTCTACGTGCAGGGCGGGGCGCTGCACCTCGACATCGGCCGCGCGTCGGCGGTGGCGCTGCCGGCCGAGGAGACCGAGCGGCGCTGGCAGGCGACCAACCCCGAGTGGCCCATCATGCACGTGGTGCTGCACGGCATCAGCCGCGACCAGTTCATGGCCCGGCACAAGGCCAACCACGCGCAGGTGGCGTACGCGCCCACGGCGGCCGAGGCGGATGCGGCGCTGCTGGCGAAGGCGACCGTGTTCGCCGCGCTCGGGGTGCAGGTGCACCTGTGCGGCGACGTGGCCGTGCCGGGGGTCGGCGCGGGCGTGGCCGGCGCCAGCGGCGCGGGCGCGTGACGGCTGCAACGGGTTCGGCTCAGGCTTCCGGGGTTCCGTGTGGTGGCGGAACCCCGGTCGTGCTCGGCGTCGACGTGGGCACCTCGAGCACCAAGGGCGTGCTGGTCACCCTCGACGGCCGCATTCTTGCCAGTGCGGTGCGGGAGCACTCGGTGTCGCGCCCCGCGGCCGGGCACGTCGAGATGGACGCCGAGATCTGGTGGGAGGAGTTCGCCGGCATCGCGCGCGAGCTGATCGGTGGACCCCTCGACAGCGGCAGCGGCCCCGACGTCGACGCGATCGACGTGGTGTCGGTCGGCGTGAGCGGCATGGGTCCGTGCGTGCTGGTGGCGGATGCCGACGGAGTGCCGTTGCGCCCCGCGATCCTGTACGGGGTCGACACGCGCGCCGTCGCCGAGATCGCCGAGCTGACCACGCGGCTCGGGGGCGAGACGCCCGTGGTCGAACGGTGCGGCTCGGCGCTCTCCACGCAGGCCGCCGGCCCCAAGCTCGCGTGGATCGCGCGCCACGAGCCCGCCGTCGCCGCCACCACATCCCGCCTGTTCATGCCGAGCTCGTTCCTCGCGTTCCGCCTCACCGGCGAATACGTGCTCGACCACCACTCGGCCAGCCAGTCCACCCCGCTCTACGACACCGGGGCGCGGGAGTGGTTCGCCCCCTGGGCCGAGGTCGTGCTCGAGGGGTTCGGGCCCGGGTTCGCGCTGCCCCGCCTGCTCTGGCCGGGCGACGTGGCCGGGGTCGTGACGCCCACGGCGGCCGCCGCCACAGGCCTGCCCGCGGGCATCCCGGTGATCGCCGGCACCATCGACGCCTGGAGCGAGGCCGTCAGCGTGGGCGCGCACGAGGTGGGCGACCTCATGCTCATGTACGGCACCACCATGTTCCTCGTGAACACGCTCTCGTCGCGGGCCACCTCGGACACGCTGTGGGGAACCGTCGGCGCCTTCCCGGGCACCTACAACCTCGCCGGCGGCATGGCGACCTCGGGCGCCATCACCTCGTGGCTGCGCGGGCTCGCCGGCTCGCCGGACTACCCGTCGCTGCTCGCCGAGGCGGCCGCGTCGGGGCCGGGCGCGCGCGGGGTGCTCATGCTGCCGTACTTCGCAGGCGAGCGCACACCGATCGCCGACCCGGATGCGCGAGGCACGATCGCGGGCCTCACCCTCGACACCACGCGCGGCGACCTCTACCGCGCTGCGCTCGAGGCCACCGCGTTCGGCGTGCGGCACAACGTGGAGGAGTTTCGGGCGCAGGGCGGCGAGGTGTCGCGCATCGTCGCGGTGGGCGGCGGCACGCAGGGCGGGCTGTGGACGCAGATCGTGTCCGACATCACCGGGCTGGAGCAGGTGCTGCCGACGGCCGCGATCGGCGCGAGCCTCGGCGCCGCGTTCCTCGCGGCGTCGGCGGTGTCGGCCGCGTCGGCGGTGTCGATCGGCGAGTGGAACCCGCCGGCGGGAGTCGTGCGGCCCGACCCGGCGCTGGCGGAGTTCTACGACGCGCGCTACGCGCTCTATCGCGAGCTCTTCACCTCGACGGCGGCGCTCACCCATGCACTCGTGGCGTCGACCGCCCGCGGCGCGGCGACCTGCGGCGAATGACCGCAGATTTCCGTGACACCGGTGGCACGCCCACTGAGACCGCTCGCGGGGCCGAGTCTGGACGTCGGCTGTGGGGTGTCCCCCGAACGGCCGCTGTCGAGGGGCGCTCTGGCTCCGTAGGGTCGAGGGCATGGGGGCAGGGGTGCGGGAGGGTGTCGTGCGCGACGAGGAGCGAGGCGCCGATGCCGAGACCGCGCGGGGGCGGCGCTCGAGCCGCGATCCGGGCTCGGGGCGCGACTCGGTGCGTGTGTTGCGGCTGCGGCGGCAGATCGTGTCGCAGACGCGCCTGGTCGCGGCCGCGCTGACGCTCCCGGTGATCGCGGCGATGCTGTGGTTCGCGATCCCGCGCGGCACCTGGCCGCGCGTCGTGATCGCGTTCGTGTTCATCGCGGTGCTCTATCTCGTGGGGGCGGCTCTGCTGCGGGGCGTGAGCATCCGGCTCGCCCGCGACGGACTCGTCGAGCGCGGGTTCTTCGTGCACGACAACCGCATCTCGGCCAAGCGGATCGCCTCGGTCGTGCTGGTCGACGTCTACGCCGGCGCGAGCAGCGACACCACCCGGCAGCTCTTCCTGCTCGACGGCTCCGGGGCGCTCCTGCTCCGGATGCGCGGCGAGTTCTGGTCGGACGACTCGCTCGACGCGGTGGCCACCGCCTACCCCGTTCCCGTGCAGCGGCTCGACACCCCGATCACGGCCGACCGGCTGCGCGCCGAATTGCCCGAGCTGCTCTACTGGTTCGAGCGCTGGCCCTGGGCCGGGCGCGCGGCCGTCGCCGGCACGATCGCGGCGTTCGCCCTGATCCTCATCGCCCTCATGTCACCGTCGGTGCTCGTGGTGGCGTGAGCCCGCGCACGAAGACCACCACCTCGGGGTCTCGCCGCACCTCGGTGAACCCGACCCGCGGATAGAACGTCAGCGCTCCTGCGTTGCGGGGGTCGACCCCGAGGTGCACCCCCGACGATCCAGCCGCGGTCAGCCGCCGCACGACCTCCTCGATCAGCCGCCGCCCGAGTCCACGCCCCTGCGCCTCGGGCAGCAAGTCGATGTGCAGGTGCGACGGATACTCCGCGATCTCCGGCACCATCAGCTCTTCCGCCCAACGCTCCCGTTCGGCCGCGGCGCCGCCCCCTACGTGGGCGGCGTGACTGTCGGCCGGGGCGCCGCCCCGCCACCGTCGCGCGAACGTGGCGGTGTCGACCGTCCCGAGCGCGTAACCCACCACCTCACCCGCCGCCGTCTCGCCCACCACGGCGAGCGCCGGCTCGAGCTCGAGGTAGGGGTCGACGTAGCGGGCGACCAACTCGTCGAGATCGATCCCCGAGCCGCGCGCATCCCCTCCCGCGTCTCCGGTGCGCCGGCAGATCTCATCGATCACCCGTCGATCCGCCCCGGTGGCCGTGCGGATGCGAACCGCCCCCGGCCCGCCCGCCTCCAGCACGACCGGCCCCGGCTCCCCGCCCACGCGGCCCGGCTCCCCGCCCACGCGGCCCGCCGTCACGCCCGTGTGAGCAGCTCGACCGGCCGCGTGCGCCACTCCGCGAGCAGCTCGGTGCGCACCGTCACCCCCGAGCCCGGCCCCGTCGGCACGGCGAGACGCCCTTCGACGAGCACGAACGACTCGGTGAGGTCTTCGGCGAAGTAGCGGTCGGAAGCCGAGGTGTCGCCCGGCAGCGTGAACCCCGGCAGCCCGGCGAGCGCCACGTTGGCCGCTCGCCCCACCCCGGTCTCGAGCATGCCGCCGCACCAGACGGGCACGTCGCGGTCGAGGCAGGCGTCGTGGATGCGCACCGCCTCGAGGTAGCCCCCCACCCGGCCCGCCTTGATGTTGATGACCGAGGTGGCGTCGCGCGCGATCGCGTCGACGGCCACACCCACCGAGGTGATGGACTCGTCGAGGCACACCCGGGTGTCGATGGCCCGCGCGAGCGCCACGTGCGTGGCGATGTCTTCTTCGATGAAGGGCTGCTCGATGAGCAGCAGCCGGTAGTCGTCGAGCTGCCGCAGGTGGTCGATGTGCTCGGCGGTGTAGGCCGTGTTGGCGTCGACCTGCAGCAGCGCCCCGGGCCCGAGCAGTGCGCGCACCTCGGCGACGGGCTCGATGTCCCACCCGGGCTTGATCTTGAGCTTGATGCGGCGGTACCCCGCCTCCACGTAACCCGACACCTCGTCGAGCAGCGCGTCGATCGACGGCGCGATACCCACCGACACCCCGCAGTCGACCTCGGGCCGCACGGCCCCGAAGTATTCGCCGAAGCTGATTCCCGCCGCCCTCGTCTCGGCATCGAGCACCGCCGTCTCGAGGGCCGCCTTGGCCATGCGGTGCCCGATGACGAAGTCGAGCACCGACGCCACGTCGGAAGCCCGCACCGTGCGCGCCCGCAGCAGCGCCGGCGCGAGATAGCGCTCGATCACCTCGGCCGCACCCTGCACGTACTCGCTCGAATAGACGGGGTCGGCCATGGCGACGCACTCGCCCCAGCCCTCGCCGCCGTCGGCCGTGAGCACCCGCACCAGCAGCACGTCGCGCTCGGTCTGCCGCCCGAAGCTCGTCTCGAACGGGCGCACCAGCGGCATGCCGATGCGGTGCAGCTCCACCGCCCCGATCTCGACCGGCAGCATGCTCACACCCGCCCGACCGCGACAGCGGCGGCGCACGACCACTCTGTTCTCATGGCACGACGCTACCGTCTGCGGCTACGAAGCGGTACGAATCCAGATCGGCCTGTGGAGAGCAGACCGCTCTGTGTACAACTTCAGCGCGAACGGCGCCCAGAGCAGCACGGCGACGCCCGCGCCCAGCAGCATCCCGCCCACCGTGTCGCTCAGCCAGTGCGCACCCAGGTAGGTGCGGCTGAGCATCATGAGCACCGTGTAGGCGGCACCGGCCACCCACACCCAGGCGCGCGCGAACACGATCCCCAACGCCACCGCGAGCGTGGCCGCGTTCGCCGAGTGCCCCGAGGGGAACGACCCGAAGTCGGAGACCACGAGCATGTCCTCGGGCCGCGCCCGCCCCACGAGCGTCTTGAGCACCTGCACCACCCCGGCCGAGAGCGCCACGGCGAGCACGAAATAGAGCGCCGCCCAGGGCCTGCGGAACACCAGCAGCGCCGCGATCACCCCCAGCGGCACCACGAACGTGGCGATCACCCCTCCGCCGAGCGAGTTCATGACGAGCGACGGCACGTCCCACACCGGCGAGCGGTGCTCGACGATCTCTTCCATCCACTCCGTGTCGATCGCGAACGGCAGCGGGTTGTGCCGCAGCCCGAGCACGAGTGCGAGCAGCCCCACGAGCAGCAGCGCCACGGCGGCCGACACCACGGGCCACCGCCTCGCGACCCGCGCCGGCACGGCGGCCGCGCCGGGCTCGGCGACGCCGGCAGGTCCTGTGGGTTCAGCGGGCGGCTCGGTCGGCATCCCGTGAGACTACCGCCGCATCCCTCACCTCGCGAGGGCCGGCACCCGCCACGGCCGCACCACGAGCCACAGCGCCAGGATGCTCACCGCCGCCGTTCCCGCCATCACCGAGGCCATCGGGGTCGAGCTCCCGATGCCCAGCACCCCCACGAGCGGCGAGATCGCCCCGGCCATCCCGAAGTTCACCGCACCCAGCAACGACGCCGCGGTGCCGGCCTCGTGCCCGTGGTCGTTGAGCGCGAGCACCTGCACGCACGGGAAGGTGAGGCCGCAGGCGAAGATGAAGAGCCAGAGCGGGATGAGCGTGCCCCAGAGCCCGAGCCCCGCCCGGTCGGCGACGATGATGGCCGCCGCGAACACCAGCAGCAGCACGGTCGAGCCGGCGAGCAGCCACTGCGGCCCGATCCAGCGCGCGAGCCGCGACGACAGCTGCACCCCGCCCACCACGCCGAGCGAGTTCACCGCGAACAGCACCCCGTACTGCTGCGCGTCGAAGCCGTACACCTGCTGGAACAGGAACGAGCTCGCCGAGAGATAGGAGAACAGCCCGGTGAAGGTCATGCCTCCGATGAGCGCCACCCCCACAAACACCGGGTCGGTGAGCACGGCCCGATAGCGCTGGCCGACGGTGGTGTGCCCGGCGTCGTGCCGCCGCTCCACGGGCAGCGTCTCGCGGATGCCGAGCGTCACCGCCACGATCACGAGCGCTCCGTACGCGGCGAGCACCCAGAAGATGCCGCGCCAGTCCATCACGAGCAGCAGCTGCGACCCCAGCACGGGCGCCACGATCGGCGCGAGCCCCGAGACCAGCGCCAGCCGCGAGAGCATCACCACGAGGCGCCGCCCTCCGAAGAGGTCGCGCACCATGGCCATCGCCACCACACCGCCGGCGGCCGCACCCACGCCCTGCAGCACCCGGAACACCCCGAGCGTCCAGATGTCGGGCGCCACCGCGGCACCGATGCAGGCCAGCACGTGCACGGCGGTCGCCAGGATGAGCGGCAGCCGCCGCCCCACCCGGTCGCTCCACGGGCCGACGATCAGCTGCCCCAGCGCGAACCCCACGGTCGTACCCGTGAGGGTGAGCTGGATCATCGCCGCCGAGACGTCGAAATCGGCCTCCAGCACCGGGAAGGCGGGGAGGTAGAGGTCGATGGTGAACGGCCCGAGCGCCGTGAGGGCACCCAGGATGAGGACGTAGAGCAGACGCTGGCGGCCGGCGAGCGAGTCACCGGGGTGGACGACGGTAGTCACAGGGCAGTGCAATCCTGCGGGCCGCGGCCCGCGATCGATTCCGACGATGGAAAGAGGGCGCTCGCGGCACGTTCCGTCGGCGTCCGAACGAGTCTAGTCAGGCCACGACGACCTCGAGGCCCCGTTCGGCCAATCCGTCGAGGCCGTCCCGGCCGTCCGGCCCGCCGGGCGAGGTGACGAGCACGTCGAACTCCTCGATGCGCCCGATGCGTCCCAGGTCGACCACGCCCAGCTTCGAGGCGTCGGCCACGATCACCGCGCGGTCGGCGGCCAGCAGCATCCGTCTCTTCAGCTCGGTCTCGGCCAGGTTGACGTTGGTGACGCCCCGCTCGGGATGCACGCCGGTGCCGCCGAGGAACGCCAGGTCGACGTGCAGCTCGTCGAGCAGCTGCGAGGCGTAGGGCGCCACGAGGGAGTGCTGGAGCGGCCGGAGGGTACCGCCCGTGACCACCACGGTGAAGCGCGGGATGGCGGGCTCGAGCGCGAGCGCCGTGGTGAGGCTGTTCGTCACGACGACCACGTCGTCGAGCTCGTCGCGCTCGAGCAGCGCGGCCGCCACCGCGGCGGGGGTGGTGCCCACGTCGAGGAGGATGCTCGACCCGCTCGTCACCAGGGCGGCGGCCGCCACCCCGATGCGCCGCTTCTCCTCGGCAGCGCTCGCGAGCGCGGCCTCGAACGGCTCCTCACGGCGCACCGTCGACCCCCGCATGACCGCCCCGCCGTGCACGCGGTCGATGGGATGCTCGCGCTCGATCGCGTCGAGATCGGAGCGCACCGTGACCTCCGACACCCCGAACTCGCGGCTGAGCTCGGCGACCCGCACGAAGCCGCTCGCGGCGATGAGCGCGATGATGCGTTCGCGCCGCAGGGCCGCGGGGAGCTGCTCGGCGTCATGGGGCATCCCATTAGTTTCGTTTCACTTCATTTGCTTGTCAATGCTCAAGCAGTTTTCGACTTGACTTGTGCAAACGAAAGTGGCTAACTGTGGTGGTGACTCAGCTCTCCCACGGCATCACGAAGCGCGTGCACCACCTCTCCGACGGTCGCGAGCTCATCTACTTCGACGACGCCGGCAGCACCCTCGACCCCGACCGCGCCCCCGACCTCCGGCCCGTCACCCCGCGCCCTCCCGTCGCCACCATGCGGCAGGATGCGCTCACCGGCGAGTGGATCTCCATCGCCGCCGCGCGCCAGAACCGCGTCATGCTGCCGCCGAAGCACCTCGACCCGCTGGCCCCCTCCACACCTGAGAACCTCACCGAGGTGCCGAGCCTCTACGACGTGGCCGTGTTCGAGAACAAGTCGCCCTCGTTCGGCCCCGACCTCGCCGAGGTCACCGGCGCCGGCTACGACGACCAGGCCGCTCTCGCCGAACTCGGCAGCGTCGGACTCGGCCGCACCCGTCCTTCGGTCGGCCGCTGCGAAGTGGTCTGCTTCAGCCCCTCCACCGAAGGATCGTTCGCCACGCTGCCCCCGGGCCGCGCACGCACCGTGGTGGAGGCCTGGGCCGACCGCACCGCCGCGCTCTCCGAGCTCCCCGGCGTGGAGCAGGTCTTCCCGTTCGAGAACCGCGGCGAGGCCATCGGTGTCACCCTGCACCACCCGCACGGCCAGATCTACGCCTACCCCTACATCACGCCGAAGACGCAGCGGCTCATCTCGTCGATCGAGAAGTACGGCCCTGGGCTCTTCGCCGACATCCTGGCCTTCGAGCAGGCCGGCGACCGCGTCGTGCTCGCGGGCGAGCACTTCACCGCCTTCGTGCCCTTCGCGGCGCGCTGGCCCCTCGAGATCCACCTGCTGCCGCACCGGCACGTACCCGACTTCGCCGGCCTCTCGGGCGACGAGCGCGACGAGCTGGCGGTGCTCTACCAGCGCATCCTGCGCGGCGTCGACGCCATCTACGACACGCCCACGCCCTACATTGCGGCCTGGCACCAGGCGCCGGTGCACGCGCACCGCGACGACATCCGGCTCATGCTGCAGATCACCTCGCCGCGCCGCGCGGTCGACAAGATGAAGTTCCTGGCCGGCTCCGAGGCCGCCATGGGCGCGTTCATCGGCGACGTGCCACCCGAGGCGAGCGCGGCGCTCATCCGCGAGGCCATCGAGCGCGCCTGACCCGGTCGGCGCGCCCGACTCTCCTTCCGAGCGGCACCGCATCCGCCCCCTTCCCCCAACCCGACCCCGCGCATCCGGCGCCCCACCGACTAGCGAGCAGACCATGACCGACACCAGCGCCACCCCCTCCGGCTCCCCGCTCCCCTCCGACGAGCTGCTCACCGCGGTCGTCGCCGGATTCGAGGAGCGCTACGGCCAGGCCCCCACCTCGCTCTGGGCGGCCCCCGGGCGGGTCAACTTCATCGGCGAGCACACCGACTACAACGACGGCTTCGTGCTGCCCTTCGCCATCGACAAGCACACCGTCATGGCGGTGCGCGAGCGGGGCGACCGGATGCTCAGGGTCGCGTCGTCGTTCACCGACGAGCAGGTGGAGATCTCGCTCGACCAGCTCGCTCCCGACACCATCTCGGGGTGGAGCGCCTATCCACTGGGCGCCATCTGGGCTGCCGGGGCGTTCGGCGCCGACCTCGAGCGGGTGCAGGGCATCGAGCTCTACCTCGTCTCCGACATCCCCGTGGGGGCGGGCCTGTCGTCGTCGGCGGCGCTCGAGAGCGTCGTGGCGCTGGCGGTGAACGAGCTGTGGGGCCTCGGTTTCGACCGGCAGACGCTCGCGAAGATCGGGCAGCGCTCCGAGAACGAGGTGGTGGGCGCGCCCACCGGCATCATGGACCAGTCGGCGGTGCTGCTGTCGAAGCCCGACTCGGCCGTGCTGCTCGACTGCCGCTCGCTCGACTCCTCGGTGGTGCCGCTGGGGCTGCACGACGAGGAGCTCACGATCGTCGTCACCGACACCCGCGTGGAGCACGAGCACGCCACCGGCGGCTACGCCGCCCGGCGCGCCTCGTGCGAGAAGGGCGCCGCTGTGCTCGGGGTCACCACGCTGCGCGACCTCTCCCGTGACGATCTGGCCCGCGCCGAGCAGCTGCTCGACGACGAGACCTTCCGCCGCGTGCGCCACGTCATCACCGAGAACGAGCGGGTGCTCGAGCTCGTCAAGACGCTCCGCGCCTCGGGCGCCGGCGCGGTGGGCGAGCTGCTGGATGCCTCGCACACCTCCATGCGCGACGACTTCGAGATCTCGGTGCCCGAGCTCGACCTCGCGGTGGAGGTCGCCCGGGTGCACGGCGCCGTCGGCGCCCGCATGACCGGCGGCGGCTTCGGCGGATCGGCGATCGCCCTCATCCACCGCTCCCGCGTCGAGTCGCTGCGCGAAGCCCAGCTCGCCGCCTTCGCCGCCGCCGGCTACGTCACCCCCGTCGTCTTCGAAGTCACCCCCTCCGACGGCGCCTCCCGCCTCCCCCTCTGACCCGCGCCCGCGCGACCCGCGTCCTCGCGTCCCCCTCGAGTGGGCGCAATCAGTCGCTGTCCCGCGGGTGTAGCGACCGATTTCGCCCACTCGAATGGGACAGGGTGGACTCGACGGGACGGGACGGCTCGAGCTGACGTACCTCAGCGCGGGGCGAGGAGGGCCGCGAGGCCGGGAAGCGGGGGCGGGGATGCGGGGCGCCACTCGCCGGTGACGCGACCGTCGGCGAGCACCACGACACGGTCGCAGAGCTGCGCAAGCTCGGCGAGGTCGGGGGAGGCGAGCACGACGCCCTTGCCCGCGGCGGCGACCGCGCGGATGCCGGCGCGTACCTCGTGGCGGCGCGCCTCCGGGAGGCCCTTCGTGGGGTCGCTCAGCAGCAGCACCGCGCGCTCCGACGCGGGGAACTCGCGGATGAGGCCCGCGACCTGGTCAGGGCCGCTGCCCGAGCGCCCGAACGAGCGCACGGCCCCGAGCAGGCGCCCCCCGACACCGTCGCCCGGGTCGGTGTCGCTGTCGCGGTCGATCAGCCCGAGCGCGGCGAGCCGCGGCACCGACGACGCCGACACCGGCACCGCGAGACCACCGATGAAACGCAGCCGATACCGCGGCGGATCGCCCGCCACGAGGTACAGCCCGGCGGCGATCGCCTTCTCCACGGTCGCCGTGTCGACCTCGGCGCCCAGCACAGCGACGACACCCCCAGCCTTCGTGCCTTCCGACTGACCGTACACGCTGAGCAGCAGCGCGTCGGCGCCCGATCCGCTGAAGCCCGCGAGCCCCACGATCTCGCCCGGCGCCACCGCGAAGCCCACGTCCTCGACGAGCACCCTCTCGGGCTGAACGGTGTCGCGCACCGTCCAGTGCGATACCTCGAGGAGGGGCAGCTCGGCGGCCTCCGCATCGCCGACGGCTCCGGATGCGCGCCCCTCCAGCGCCGACACGAGCGCGCGCCCGGCGACCATCTCGGTGAGCACGTCCCGCAGCACCGCATCCGCCGCACCCCGCGCATCCGCCGCCCACTCGCCGCGAACCCGCATCGACACCACCTCGCCGTCGCGCACCACGCTCACCGCGTCGGCGTAGCCGAGCGCCGCATGCGGCCGCTCGCTCAGCACGAGAACCGCGACCCCGCGCTCCACCACCACGCGCAGCGCCGCCACCAGCCGCGCCGCCTCGCCCTGGTCGAGCTCGGCGAAGGGCTCGTCGAGCACGAGCAGCACGGCCTCGCGCACCAGCGCCCGCGCGATCTCCACGATCAGCCGGTCGAACTCCCCCAGCCCGGCGGCCGGCGACGTCGGAGCCGCCGAACTCCCCAGTTCCCGCAGCAGCTCCCCCGCCTCGCGCCGCGTGGCCTCCCAGTCGACGCCCCACTGCAGCAGACCCGAGCCGCGCATCCGCTCGTTGCCCATGAACACGTTCTCGGCCACCCCGAGCGCGGGCGCCAGCCCTCGGCGCCGCCCGACGAACCCGTACACGGGCTGCCGCCGCGAACCCCGCGCGATGCGCCGCACCACCTCGGCCGCCACGCCCCCGAGCCCCGAGGACGGCCCGCCGAGCGCCACCGCGATCTCGCCGCCTCGCGCCAGGAGCTCGCCGCGGCCCGCCAGCCCGAACCGGAACACGTCACCTTCGGCCATGCTGCTCACACTCCCATCCTGCCGCACGCCCCCACACGGTCGAGCCGCCGGCCTCCGCCTCGCCACAACGCGGCGGAGCGGAGCCCGGCGGCTCGGGAACGGTACTCGGGATGCGCGTCAGCGCCCTCCGGAGCGGCGCTTGTTGTACACGTCGAACGCCACGGCCAGCAGCAGCACGAGACCCTTCACGGCCTGCTGCCACTCGATGCCGATGCCCATGATCGACATGCCGTTGTTGAGCACACCGATGATGAGACCACCGATGATCGCGCCGCCGATGGTGCCCACACCACCCTGCACCGCCGCGCCGCCGATGAACGCCGCCGAGATGGCCTCGAGCTCGAAGCCGTCACCGGCCTTCGGGCCCGCGAGGTTGAGTCGCGCGGTGAAGATGAGGCCCGCCAGGGCGGCGAGGAAGCCCATGTTCACGAACAGCCAGAAGGTGACGTTGCGGGTCTTGATGCCCGAGAGCTCGGCCGCGTGCAGGTTGCCGCCGATGGCGTAGACGTGGCGGCCGAAGGTCGACCGGTTCATGACGACGCCGTAGATGAGCACCAGCACGGCCAGCACGATGAGCGTGACCGGGATGCCCTTGTACGAGGCGAGCGCGAAGGCGAACAGCCCGATGGCCACGGCCACGAGCACGAGCTTGGCGATGAACCAGGCGAAGGGCTCCACCTCCTGCCCGTAGCTCTGACGGCCACGGCGGGTGCGGAACTGCTGCACGACGAGCGCCACGATCGCGAGCGCCGCGATGCCGAGCGTGAGCGGGTCGAGCTCGAACTCGCCGAACACGTCGGTGAGGAAGCCGTTGCCGAGCGCGCGGTACTCCGCCGGGAACGAGCCGATGTTCGCGTTGCCGAGCACCACGAGCGCGAGCCCGCGGAAGATGAGCATGCCCGCCAACGTCACGATGAACGCGGGTATGCCCACGAAGGCGATCCAGAAGCCCTGCCACACGCCCACCAGGGCGCCGACGAGCAGCGACAGGATGATCGACAGCCACCAGGGCAGCCCCCACTGCACGGCGAACACGCCCGACACGGCGCCGACGAACGCGGCCACCGACCCCACGGAGAGGTCGATGTGACCGGCGATGATGACCATCACCATGCCGATCGCCAGCACGAGGATGTACCCGTTCTGCACGATCAGGTTGGAGATGTTCTGGGGCCTCAGCAGGATGCCGTTGGTGAGGATGCTGAACAGCACCACCACCAGGATGAGGGCGATGAAGATGCCGTTCTTGCCGAGGTCGCCCAGGATGTGGCTGATGCGCTCGGTGAACTTGTTGTCGACGGGGTTGACTTGCGCGCCCGCGGCCGTGGTGTCGGACGGCTTCGTCTCGAGGTCGGACATGGTCGTAGATTCTCCTCTCCGCAAGCGCGCGCTAGCGGGGCTTTTCCATGGTCATGAGTTTGAGCAGCGATTCAGGGCTCGCCTCGGCGATCGGCAGCTCACCGGTGATGCGGCCCTCCGAGAGGGCGTAGATGCGGTCGCAGATGCCCAGCAGCTCGGGCAGCTCCGACGAGATCACGATGATGCCCTTGCCCTGGGCGGCGAGCTTGTTGATGATGCTGTAGATCTCGTACTTCGCCCCCACGTCGATGCCGCGGGTGGGTTCGTCGAGGATGAGCACGTCGGGATCGGAGTAGATCCACTTCGACAGCACCACCTTCTGCTGGTTGCCGCCGGAGAGCTTGCCGGTCTTCGCGAGCACGCTCGGAGCCTTGATGTTCATGCTCTTGCGGTACTCGTTGGCGACCTGGAACTCCTTGCCGTCGTCGACGATGCCGAAGCGCTCCAGCTTGCCGAGGGCGGCCATCGAGATGTTGCGCTTGATGTCGTCGATGAGGTTGAGGCCGAAGGTCTTGCGGTCCTCCGTGGCGTAGGCGAGCCCGTTCTCGATCGACTCGGCGACCGTGCGGGTCTTCACCTCCTTGCCCTTCACGAACACGCGACCCGAGATGCGGGATCCGTAACTGCGGCCGAACACGCTCATCGCGAACTCGGTGCGCCCGGCACCCATGAGGCCCGCGATGCCCACGATCTCGCCGGCCCGCACGTCGAGGTTGACCGCATCCACCATCACCCGGCTCGGGTCTTGCGGGTGGTGCGCGGTCCAGTCCTCGACGCGGAAGATCTCCTCGCCGATGTGCGGCGTGTGGTCGGGATAGCGGTGCTCGAGGTCGCGCCCCACCATGTCCTTGATGATGCGCTCCTCGGTCACGTCGGTCTTCGCGATCGTCTCGATCGTCTTGCCGTCGCGGATGACCGTGACCGAGTCGGCGACCTTCTTGATCTCGTTCAGCTTGTGGCTGATGATGATCGACGTGATGCCCTGCTCCTTGAGGTGCAGGATGAGGTTCAGCAGGTGGTCGGAGTCCTCGTCGTTGAGCGCCGCGGTGGGCTCGTCGAGGATGAGCAGCTTCACCCGCTTGGAGAGCGCCTTCGCGATCTCCACCAGCTGCTGCTTGCCCACGCCGATGTCGCGCACCTTCGTGGTGGGGTTCTCGCGCAGGCCCACCCGCGCCAGCAGCGACGCCGCCTCGTGGTTGGTCTTGTTCCAGTCGATGAGCCCCAGCGGGCCCTTCAGCTCGTTGTTGAGGAAGATGTTCTCGGCGATGGAGAGGTAGGGGCTGAGCGCCAGCTCCTGGTGGATGATGACGATGCCCTTGGCCTCGGAGTCGCGGATGTCGCGGAACGAGACCACCTCGTCCTCGAACACGATGTCGCCGTCGTAGGTGCCGTGCGGATACACCCCCGAGAGCACCTTCATCAGGGTGGACTTGCCTGCGCCGTTCTCGCCGCAGATGGCGTGCACTTCGCCGCGGCGGACGTGGATGGTCACGTCTTGCAGCGCCTTCACGCCCGGGAAGGTCTTGGTGATGCCGCGCATCTCCAGGATGTTGGTGCGATCATCCGTCATGGAAGTGTGCCTTTCCTGGCCTCGGGTCGACGGGGTGGTGCGGTGGGAGGGAACCGACCGGTGCCCCGGCCGCGCTGGTCACGCGGCCGGGGCCTCGGTCGTGGTGTCGAAGGGATCGACGGCCGGATCCTCGGATCAGCCGTTGATCTCCTCTTCGGTCCAGTAGCCGGAGTCGACCAGGACCTCGGTGATGTTGTCCTTCACCACGATCTGCGACTCGAGCAGGTAGCTCGGCACGACCTTCACGCCGTTGTCGTAGTCGGTGGTGTTGTTGGTCTCGGGCTCGTTGCCCTCGAGCAGCGCCGTCGCCATGTCCACGGCCACCTTCGCGAGGTTGCGGGTGTCCTTGAAGATGGTCGCGTACTGCTCGCCGGCCACGATCGCCTTGACCGAGTCGAGCTCCGCATCCTGACCCGAGATGACGGGCCACTCCGCACCGACCGTGTAGCCGGCGTCGGTGAGGGCCGAGATGATGCCGCGCGAGATGCCGTCGTAGGGCGAGAGCACGCCGTTCACCTTGGAACCGTCGGAGTAGGTGGAGGTGAGGATGTTCTCCATGCGCTTCTGGGCGGTCTCACCGTCCCAGCGGAGCGTGGCGGCCTGCTCGAAGTCCTCCTGGCCGCTCTTCACGACGAGGGTGCCCTCGTCGATGTAGGGCTGGAGGGTGTCGATCGCGCCGTTCCAGAAGAACGTGGCGTTGTTGTCGTCGGGCGAACCGGCGAACAGTTCGATGTTGAACGGGCCCGCGGGGGCGCCGTCGATCGGGGCGCCCTCGAGGTCGACGAGGCCCAGGCCGTTCAGCACCGAGTTGGCCTGCTGCACACCCACCTTGTAGTTGTCGAAGGAGGCGTAGTAGTCGACGTTCTCGGTGTCGCGGATGAGACGGTCGTAGGCGATCACCGGGATATCGCTGTCGGCCGCCTCCTGCAGCACGCTGGTGAGCGTGGTGCCGTCGATCGAGGCGATGATGAGGGCTTCGGCGCCCTTGGTGATCATGTTCTCGATCTGCGAGACCTGGGTGGGGATGTCGTCCTCGGCGTACTGCAGGTCGACGGTGTAGCCGGCGGCCTCCAGCTGCTCCTTGACGGCGTCGCCGTCCTGGATCCAGCGCTCCGACGACTTCGTCGGCATCGCGACGCCGATGAGGCCGCCGCCTCCGCCGCCTCCGTCGGTGCTTCCGCCGCTGCCGCCGGAGGAGCAGGCGGCCAGGCTGACCATGAGTGCGCCCGTGGCGACTCCGGCGAGCAGTGTCTTGATCTTCACTGTGTTTCCTTTCGTGTGGTGGTGAGGGACTTCGTCGTCTGTTTCGGTTTCGGTGGTTCGGGAGGGTGTTTCTCGGAACGGGACGTGGTGCGAGGGGAGGTTCTGGGGGCGCCGGCCCGGGTGGTGCCGGCGGGCGCGCCGTAGCGGCGGGGCTCGCCGAGCTGGCGCGCGAGGTGCGCGACGCGGGCCGCGTCTTCGAGAAGCACGGCCGCCTTCACGGCGCTGCGCGCATCCGGGCCCAGGCTGAACGGCCCGTGGCCGGGCATGAGCACCGAGGGCGAGGCGTGACCACGGAGCGTCTCGACGACGCCGCGGCCGATCTCGGCGGTGGCGCGCGTGGGCGCGTCGGGGCCGACCGGGATGTCGCCGCCGAACTCCTGCAGCGTGGTGGAGGCGATGCACGGGATGGGCTCGCCGAGCGCCGCCCAGGCGGCCGCGTAGGGCGAGTGGGTGTGCACGATGCCGCCGACCTCGGGCAGCTCGCGGTAGATGTGGGCGTGCGCGGCGGTGTCGACGCTGGGGGCGCGGGCGGCGCCCGGGGTGTCGGGGATGACGTCGCCGTCGAGGTCGCAGAGGATCATGTTCTCGGGGGCGAGCTGGTCGTACGAGACGCCGGAGGGCTTGATGACGAAGAGGTCGGCGCCGGAGACACGGCCGGAGATGTTGCCGCCGGTCCACACGACGAGCCCGTAGCGGGTGAGTTCGGAGTGCAGCGCGGCGATCTCGGCGCGGAGGCGCGCGATGCCGACCTCGATCTCGGGTCCGAAGCCGCTCATGCCGCCACCTGCTGGTGGTGGGCCCGCTCGGTGAGCGGGTGCGGTGCGGCTGACAGCATGTCGTGGGACTCCTTCGTCTCGTGTGACCGTTCACATGTCGCGTGATGTGAACGGTCACATCTCGATCATGTTAGCCCCGTGTGCGCCCGATGTGTCAACCCGCGATTGTCTCGTTTCGATAACTGACCTCGTCGGACCCCTCGTGCGCGTTCCTCGCCGCCGCCTGCGGCCACCCGTCGAGGCCCAGAGACGCGCGGGATGCGCGAGGTCAGCGCCAGGCCGGGGCCGCCGTGGACGAACGCACCACGAGCGTGGTCGGGATGAAGACCTCGTCGGCCGACTCGTCCGGTTCACCCGGCCCACCAGAGCGCGGTGCAGCACCGTCCGCGGCGTGCGCGCGCCCGTCGTCGAGGGCGGGCTCGGCGCCGCCGGCGACACGGCGCCACACTCCGCGGCCGGCGCGACCTCGAGCCCGCTGGCCCGCCTCGCCGGTGGCATCCGCATCCCGGCCCGCCGCACCGGGATCCCCCGCCGCGCGGTCGCCCTCGCCGAGCTCGTCACCCCGCGCATCCGGCACCCCCTCGGCGATCTCACCGCGGTCGGGCTCATCGGCCTCGGCAGCGCCCTCCGCCCGCTCGGCGCGCTCTGCGCTCTCGACCAGCACCGCGATCGCACGCCGGCCGAGCTCGGCGAAGTCCTGCCGCACGGTCGTGAGCGGCGGCCAGAAGTGCGCCGCCTCGGGGATGTCGTCGAACCCCACCACGCTGATGTCGCGCGGCACGTCGAGCCCGGCGTCGCGGATGGCATGCACGAGCCCCAGTGCCATCTGGTCGTTCGACGAGAAGATCGCCGTGAAGTCGCGCACCCGCAGCAGTTCGCGCCCGGCGTGGTAGCCGAACTCCGCCGTCCAGTCCCCCAGGATCGGCGCCGTCGTCGGAACGTCGTTGTCGCTCATCTCGCGCAGGAACCCCTCCATGCGCGCCTCGGCCTCGATCCAGTCCTGCGGCCCGGCCAGGTGGTAGATGCCCCGGTGCCCGAGTTCGATGAGGTGCCTGGTGGCCTGTCGCGCCCCCGAGATCTGGTCGACCGACAGCGTGTGGTCGTTGAGCCGCCCCGACGACTGCAGCGTGACGAACGGCAGGTCGAGCCGCATCTCGGCGATGGTGTCGAACACGCGCACCTGGGGCGCGATCACCACCATCCCCTCGACCGCCTGGTTGAGCAGATGCGTGATGGCCCGGGCGATCGAGGCGCTCGAGTTGCCGTCGGCGTTGGCCGTGATCACGAGGTAGCCCGCGTCGAGCGCCGCCTCCTCGATGGCCTGGATGCTCGACGACGGACCGTACTCCGACCGCGACGAGGTGAGCACCCCGATGGTGCGCGAACGGCTGGTGACGAGCGCCCGTGCCGCGCGGTTGGGCCGGTACTGCAGCTGCTCCATCACCTCGAGCACGCGCGCCTTGGTCTCGTCGCGGATGCTCGGGTGGTTGTTGAGCACGCGGGAGACGGTCTGGTGAGACACTCCCGCGAGGCGCGCGACGTCGCGGATGCTGGGCGCACGCGAGCGCCTGCCGTCGCCCGGGGCCTCGCTCATCGCTCACCTTCGCTGGAACCATGTGCACGTTCACACGACGAGAACGCCCCTCCATCATGCCATCTCGCCGTCTGCGATGTGACTGTCACACCGCAGACGGCGAGAGGCGAGGGGTCACCGCCCCGCGCCCGCGAGAACGCGCGGATGCGGAACGGTGAGGGAACGCGACGAGAAGGTGTGACGCGTCACACGCTCGCTCGCGGGACCGGCGTCGGTTGCGCGCTCGGCCACTGCCGAGGGCGCAACCGACTCGAGCACCTGTTCGGCCGGGAGTCCGGCGTCGGCGGCCGCTAGGCGCCGCCAGGCCAGCGCCGCCGCCACAGCAGAGGCGTCGGCCGGGTCGGCGCTCGCCTCCACCACGAGATCGGGCACGAGCAGTGCACCGGCCTCGGCGAAGGCCCGGTGGGCCGAGCGGATGAGGGCCGCGGCCCACACCTCGGGGTGCGGCAGGGTCTCGTCGACGACGAGGCACCGCAGCGCCACGGGATGCACGGAGCCGACGGGGCCCCACCACACGCCGCGGGCGACGGGGGTGGTGTCGACGAAGGCGAGCCAGGTCCACTCGCGACGGAGGGTGCCGGCCGCGAGACCGCGACCGAACTCCTGGGGATCGATCCACGACACGGGTTCGTGACCGTGGAGGTGAAGGAGCGCGCTGTCGAGCGCGCGATGAGATGACGTGAACACGGGGGAATCCTCTGGACGACGATGACTGATGGGAGGACGCGTCCGGCGAACCTGGCAGACGACGTCAGCGAGATGCGAGTCGAGGCTCGGTGAAGAGCCCGACCGTCTCGAACCGAGTCAGTCTGCGAGGAGGAACGGGGGAAGCGCCATGGTGCCGAAGCTCAGGCCCGGTGTCTTCGGGGCCGTAAGGTTTTTCGTGTTGATCATGGTGTTCACCTCCCTCGTGATTCTGGGCGACCGTGTGTCGCGGTTTACGACATTAGCGGTCGTGGTCGCCCCAGCACAAGAGCCGATCGGCGCGGGATTGTGCGCACGCACCCCGCTGCCATATGTTGTGAGTCAGAACTTTTTCTTCGGGAGACACCAATGACGCTCGTCGCCGGCATCGACTCGTCCACGCAGAGCTGCAAGGTCGTCGTGCGCGACCTCGACAGCGGGGCCCTCGTGCGCTCGGGCCGCGCCGCGCATCCGGCCGGCACCGAGGTCGACCCCGCCACCTGGTGGGACGCCCTCGTCGAGGCCCTGCTCGACGCCGGCGGACTCGACGACGTGGCCGCGATCTCGATCGCGGGGCAGCAGCACGGCATGGTGGTGCTGGATGCGGGGGGCGAGGTGATCCGCCCGGCCCTGCTCTGGAACGACACCCGCTCGGCAGGTGCCGCCCGTGAGCTCATCGAGGAGTTCGGCGCGGCCTCCCTCGCCCACCGCACGGGCTCGGTGCCCGTGGCGTCGTTCACGGCCACCAAGCTCCGCTGGCTGCGCGACGCCGAGCCGGAGGCCGCCGCCAGGGTGGCCGCCGTGGCCCTCCCGCACGACTGGCTCACGTGGCGCCTCCGCGGATTCGGGCCCGCCGGGGCCGCACCGCTCGGTCCGGTGCTCGACGAGCTCGTCACCGACCGGTCCGACGCGAGCGGCACCTCGTACTGGAACCCCCGGCTCGAGGACTACGACCGCGAGCTGCTCGTCGCCTCCCTCGGTCACGACGTCGTGCTCCCCCGCGTGCTCGGTCCCGCCGAGGCGGCGGGCACGATGGCCGGCTTCGATGCGCGCTCGTCGACCGGCACGGTCGTGAACGTGCCCGCCGGCCTCGCCGTAGGGCCGGGGGCGGGCGACAACGCCGGCGCCGCCCTCGGACTCGGAGCCCGCGAGGGAGACGTCGTCGTGTCGATCGGCACGAGCGGAACGGTGTTCGCGGTGACGCCGCAGCCCTCCGCCGACGCCACAGGGGCGGTCGCGGGCTTCGCCGATGCTTCCGGCGCCTACCTCCCGCTCGTGGCCACCCTCAACGCGGCGCGGGTGCTGGATGCCGCCGCCGGGCTGCTCGGGGTCGATCACGACGAGCTCGGCCGACTCGCGCTCGAGGCCGAGCCGGGCGCCGGGGGTCTCGTGCTGCTGCCCTACTTCGAGGGCGAGCGCACACCGAACCTGCCCGACGCCACCGCCACGCTGTTCGGCCTCACGCTGGCCACCACGACCCGCGCGGGACTGGCGCGCGCCGCCGTCGAGGGACTGCTCTGCGGGCTCGCCGACGGCCTCGACGCCGTGCGGGCCGTCGGGGTGGTGCCGGCGCGCATCCTGCTCATCGGCGGAGCGGCGCTCAACCCGGCCGTTCAGGCGGTGGCGGCACAGGTGTTCGACGTGCCCGTGACGGTTCCGGCGCCGGGAGAGTACGTGGCCGACGGGGCCGCCACCCAAGCCGCGTGGGTGCTGAGCGGGGAGCGGCCGTCGTGGCCGGTCACCGTCGTGGCGGCTTCCCGGCCCGATCCGCAGCCCGTCATCCGCCGCCAGTACGCCGCGCACGCGGGCCGCACCGCCGACTGAACGTCACGCGGCGCACAGCCCCCACGGCGTCGCCGCGCCGCGGGTTCACCGGTCGGCGAAACGCTCCGCGAGCACCGCACCCGCCGTGCGCAGCCACCGATGCGGGTCCGCCATGGCCGCGGCGGCACCCGCCTCGGGGAGCTCCCCGCCCGCGTCCTCGCCCTCCGAGCTCGTCGCGAGCTCCACCAGCGACACCGCGTCGTCGAACCCCTGCGGTTCCGCACCGAAGGCACCGGCCACCAGCAAGGCGCTCGCCCCCGCGCTCCTCGCCGTGCTCCGTACCTGCGACGGCACCTTGCCCGACTCCGACTGCCCGTCGTAGCGGCCCTCGCCGGTCACCACGGCATCCGCGCCCTGGACCGCTCGCGCGAGACCGATCACTTCGGCCACGGCCTCCGCACCGCTCTGCAGTCCGGCGCCCCACGCCAGCAGCGCGAAGCCGGTGCCACCGGCCGCGCCCGTCCCCGGCACCTCCGGGTCGGTGCCGCACGCTGTCTGGAGCACCCCGGCGAAGTGCGCCAGCCGCGCCTCGGCCGGAGCGGCCATCGACACCCCGATACCCTTCTGCGGACCGAACACGGCGACGGCGCCGTCCCGGCCGAGCAGCGGATTCGTGACGTCGCCGAGCACGACGGCGCCCCCGGCCGGGAGGCTCCGCATCCTGGACAGGTCGACGCGCGCGATCTCGCCGAGCCCCGCGTTCCCAGGCACGGCGGGCGTGCCGTCCGCCCGCAGCAGACGCGCGCCGAGCTCGGCGAGCAGGCCCGCCCCACCGTCGGTCGACGCGCTGCCGCCGATCGCCAGCACGAGCCGATGCACTCCCGCATCGAGGGCGGCCCGCACGGCCTGCCCGAAACCGAGCGTGTGCGCCTCGAGCGGCCGCAGGCGCGGCAGCATCGTGATGCCACTGGTCGAGGCCAGCTCGATCACGCCGGTGGGGCCCTCTTCACCCGCCGCAGCGGGAAGCAGCAGCCACGAGCTCTCCACCACTCGATCGTCGGGGGCCGTCACCGTCACAGGCCGGCGCTCGCTCCCGGGCACCGACCGTTCGACGGCATCGAGCACGCCCTCGCCGCCGTCGGCCATCGGCGCGAGCACGACCTCGTCGTGCGGGCGCACGCTCCGCCAGCCCTCCGCCAGGCACTCCGCGGCCTCGGCGGCCGAGATCGTGCCCTTGAACGAATCCGGGGCGAACACCACGCGTGCGCTCATGCGACGATCACATCACGATGGCGACGGATGCGCCGCGCCCGTTCACCGGCGCGGGGCTCGACGCGCGCGCAGCAGCACCGAACCCGCGGCGAGGAGGGCGATCGCGAGCGCACCGAGGCCGGCGAGCATCCCGACCGACTCGGGCGTCGTGCCCGTGGCCGCGAGCTGATCGCCGCCGGCCGGAGCCGTGGTCGGAGTGGGAGTCGGGGTCGGCGTGGGAGTCGGCGCGGGCTTCGGCAGCGCGTCGACCGCGGCGAGGTAGGCCACCGAGTCGATGAGTCCCGAGCCGGTGAGGTTCGACGGCTCGATGCCCGGCCGCGACACGTCGACGGCCTGCGCAGTGCTCGTGAGCGCCTCGCGCAGCTGGGCGACCGACGCATCCGGGCGCAGCTGCATGCCGAGGGCCATCACCGCGGCCGCCGCGGGCGAGGCGGCCGAGGTGCCGTAGAAGGCGTACACGCCGTCGCTCACCGGGTCGCCGAAGAAGTTGGTGTAGCCGCCGTCGACGCTCATGAACGCCGGGTTGTCGATCACGACGGGCTCGGGGTAGGGCGTGGCGATCGGCGAGATCTCGGGCTGGTAGTCGAACAGGTGCGTGACCGGACCGCCCGAGGTGTAGCTCTCGGGTTCGAGGGGGTCGTCGAACGGTGCCGCCGCGACCGCCATGGTGTCCTGGTTGCCGGCGTGACCGGTGATGGTCGGGCCGATCACCACGCCGTCACCGCTCTCGAAGTACTCGGCGGCGGCGGTCTGGCCGCGGTCGGCGAGGAGCACCTTGATGCGGGGCGTGACCTCGCTCGCGGGCCCCGACGAGGTGTCGCGGATGATCGCGAAGTCGTACTCGCCCGGCGTGGTGGTGATGCTCCCGATGACGTTCGGCAGCGTCGCCGCGTTGGCGGGGCTGATCAGCCACATGCCCGCCGGGGTCTCGATGGCGAACCGGAATGCGCCCTCGGCGGCACCGACCGCCTCGGCCCACTGCAGGTCGACGGTGAGGCTGCCGCCCTTGAGAGTGAGGGTGTTCGTCGCATCTTCGCCCGCGCCCGGGTCGAAGTCGAGGCAGTCGACCGTGGTCGGGTCGATCACCTGCTCGAGCACGCCGTCGGGGCAGGTGGTGGGCTGGTACTCGAGCGCCTCGTAGGAGGTGAGCGGGTACCCGGCGCTCGGGTACCCTTCCTCGCCGAGGGTGGTGAAGTTGCCCGCCGCCGCGAGGTAGGCGACGTTGCGGGCGGTCACCTGCTCCACGGCCCAGCCGATCGGGCCGTCCTGGTAGAACGGGTCGCTCAACATGGTGATGTCGTCGACGATCACGTCGGCACCCGCATCCGCCAGGTCGAGGATGGCGTCGTGGAAGGTGAGCTCGTCGGTGCCTGCGGCGGCGAACAGGATGCGCGCACCCGGCGCGATGCTGTACACGAGCTGTGCCATGGCGCGGCCCTCGTCGGTGCCGGAGTCGGCACCCTCGGTGACGACCTCGACGGGGGTCTCGTCGCCGCAGGGGTTGCCGGGGCCGGGGAGGAGCCCGGCGGCGACGTCTTCGGCGGGGGTGGTGACGGAACCGGGGGCGCTCGCGAAGGAGTCGGAGATGACACCGATCGTGATGCCCGCGCCGGTGACGCCGTAGTCGGACCAGGCGGTGTCGACGCCGAGCGGCGGCACGAGGTTGGCGTCGACCGTGCGGCAGGAGTCGTCGGCGTCGGCGTCGGCCGCTGCCGTCGCCGCCGTGGAGGTCGCCGACGTCGCCGTCGCGATCGCGCCCTTCACCGCGTCCGTCGTCACCGACGCATCCGCGCCCGTGGCCGGGGCGAGCGCCTCGGCCACGGTCGTGACGTTCGGCAGGGCCGAGACCGCGGCGAGGTCGGCCGGGGCGACGAGCGCCGAGACCCGGTGGAAGAGCGTCGACGACGCCGTCACCTCGCCGAGTGCGCCGAGGGCGGCGAGGTCGGCGTCGCTCGGGCCCGACGCGAGGTACACCGACACCGCGACACGGCCGTCGTCGACCTGCAGGCTGCCCGCTCCGGTGAGCGGGACGCCGAGCTCAGGGGCGACCGCGGCGAGCGCCTCGACCGAGAGGTCGCCACCGCCGGCGCTGAGCTCCCGCAGCCGCGGCGAGAGCGAGTCGTCGGCCGTGCCCGAGGTGACCGCCGGCACACCGGCACCACCCAGAGGAGCCGCGCTAGCGGCGCCCCCGAGGCCTGCGGTGAGCAGCCCGACGCCGAGCGTCACCACCGCCCCGATCGCACCAGCACGAACACCCCGGCGTGTCGAACGACTCACGAACTCCCCCATCACGTCACCAGCATCGGTGCTCCGACCCTATCAGCGACCCGCCGGGTGACGCCCGGCGGCGGGCATGGCATACTGGTGGCCGCGCTCCTGCGGCATCCGAGCCCGCGCGTGACAGGGAGCGAATCGACAAGGACATCTCGTGACGGGTCAAGGCTCCAGCGTCCCTCGCTGACCGGCTCACGCACATCCTCGCGTCTCCCGTGTCAGCGGCCATCCCTGACACCTTCTGGAGACACCCATGTCCTTCGTCCCCTCCGTCGTGCTGCACGACGTCTCGTACACCTGGCCGGACGGCATCCCGGCCCTCACTCACGTCTCGGCCGCCTTCGGGCGCGGCCGCACCGGGCTCGTGGGCCTCAACGGGGTCGGCAAGAGCACCCTGCTGCGGCTGATCGCCGGCGAACTGACCCCCACGGGCGGCACCATCACGACCACGGGCGTCGTCGACCACCTGCCGCAAGACCTCACGCGACGGCGGGCCTCCACGGTCGCCGATCTGCTCGGTGTCGGCGGGGTCGTCGACGCGATCCGCGCCGTGGAGCGCGGCGAGGTCGACCAGGAGCTGTTCGACCGCATCGGCGACGACTGGGACGTCGAGGAGCGCTCGCTCGCAGCTCTCGGGGCCGCCGGTCTCGATCTCGAGGGTCGCGGTCTCGATCATCGCGCCTCTGCGCTCTCGGGCGGTGAGGCGATGCTCGCGGCGCTGGTCGGCGTGAGGGTGCGCCGGGCCGATGTCGCCCTCCTCGACGAGCCCACCAACAACCTCGACGCCGACGGGCGCGAGCGCGTGCACGAGATGGTGCGCACGTGGCGGGGAGCGCTGATCGTGGTGAGTCACGACACGACCCTGCTCGAGCTCATGGACGACACCGCCGAGCTGCGCGAGGGCGGGCTGAGCATCGTGGGCGGCCCCTACAGCGCCTACCGGGCCCGGGTCGAGGCGGAGCAGGCGGCCGCGCTCGGTGCGCTGCGCGCCGCCGAGCAGTCCCTCAAGACCGAGAAGCGGCAGCGGGTGCAGGCGGAGGAGCGGATCGCCCACAGCGAGCGGCAGGGACGGAAGGATGCGGCCAACCGCAAGTACATCGGCGCTGTCGTCGACGACCGCCGCAACTCCGCCGAGAAGGCGCAGGGCTCGCGGCGCGCCCTGATGGACGACAAGGTCGCCGCCGCCCGGCGCGCCGTCGAGGCCGCCGAGACCCGGGTGCGCGACGACGACCACATCACGATCCGTCTCCCCGACCCCGGAGTGCCGGCCGGCCGCCGCATCGCGCGGATCGTCGGCACCGACGGTCGCGAGTTCGTGATGCAGGGGCCTGAGCGCGTGGCCCTGACCGGGCCGAACGGAGCCGGCAAGACCACCCTCCTGCGGCAGCTGCTGGGTGACGGCCCGCGCGCATCCGGCCTCGGCATCGCGCGGGCCGATGTCGCCGTGGACCGCATCGGGTACCTCTCGCAGCGGCTCGATTCGCTCGACGACGACGCGAGCGTGCTCGCGAACGTTCAACGGGTCGCTCCACGAGTGCCCGCGGGCGAGCTCCGCAACCAGCTCGCCCGCCTGCTCGTGCGGGGGTCGATGGTCGACCGCCCGGTGCGCAGCATCTCCGGTGGCGAGCGCTTTCGCGCGGCCCTGGCCCAGCTCCTGCTGGCCGATCCGCCCGCGCAGCTGCTCCTGCTCGACGAGCCCACGAACGACCTCGACCTCCCCAGCGTCACCCAGCTCGTCGACTCACTCGCGAACTACCGCGGCGCCCTTCTCGTGGTCAGCCACGACCGCTCCTTCCTCGACCGCCTCGCCCTCACCACCGAGCTCCACCTCGGCCGTGACGGCGCCCTCACTCCGGTGCACTCGGGGTGAGAAGTCGCTGCCGCAATCGCGCATCGATCGATGCGGCGAGCCCATCGACCGGCCTGGTCTTCTGTCGATGATCCAGCCGTCACCATCGAAGGCAAGCGCGGAGCGCGCGGCAGTCCCATCCGGCGGGTTGGGGAGATGGTCGGGTCGACGGAGGACTGGCGCGTGCTGCGCGCTTGCCGACGTTGGGTGCGGGCCGGGTTTCGCGGGCGGGCACCGCGGATCAGGCGGCTGGGCGTTGGGTGGTGCGTCGGCGGGTGGTCGGGATGGGCGTCTGAGTGGTGTCGATCCAGCGGGGTGGGATGAGGTGGGGGACCCCTGCGCGCATGATCAGTTTCCAGGATGAGCGGTGCAGGTGGCTGTGGTGGAAGTGGCAGAGAAGTACGCCGTTGTCGATGTCGGTGCGGCCTGGTGGATGATCGGCGGAGACCCATTCGTCTGCATGATGAGTTTCACAGAAGGACGGTGGTCGATCGCAGTCGGGCCAGACGCATCCGCCGTCTCGGGCGGCGAGGGCACGGTTCTGGGCGGGGGTGAAGAGTCGCTTCGTCTTGCCGTGGTAGAGCACTTCGCCCCGGTCGCCGAAGAGGGTGGCGGTGTGGGGTGAG
>NZ_JANLCN010000011.1 GCF_024979255.1 Herbiconiux moechotypicola | reverse complement strand
CGGCGGCTTGTTTCATGAGGGTCTTCCCGACCGGGGTCGACCCGGTGAAGGACAGCTTCCGCAGCCGCGGATCCGCGATGATCGGCGCCGACACGGCCGCCGAGCGGGAGGTGGTGATGACATTGACGACCCCGGCGGGCACGCCGGCCTCGATGAGTAGCTGGGCCACATAGAGCGTGGTGAGCGGCGTGAGCTCGGCGGGCTTGACGACGACGGTGCAGCCCGCGGCGAGGGCGGGGGCGATCTTGCGGGTCGCCATCGCGAGCGGGAAGTTCCACGGCGTGATCAGATAGCACGGCCCCACCGGGCGCTGGGACACCACCATCCGCCCCGTGCCCTCCGGGTTCGACCCGTACCGGCCCGAGACCCGCACCGCCTCCTCCGAGAACCAGCGCAAGAACTCACCCCCATACGTGACCTCGCCCTGAGCCTCCGCCAAAGGCTTCCCCATCTCCAACGTCATCAGAAGCGCGACCTCGTCACGACGCTCCATCAACAGATCGAACGCCCGACGAAGAATCTCACCCCGCACCCGCGGAGCCGTCGCCGCCCACCCATCCGCCGCAGCCACCGCCGCATCCAGAGCACGCACGCCGTCCTCGGGTGACGCATCGGCGATCGTGGCGATGCGCTCGCCCGTGGCGGGGTCGAACACGTCGAGCGTGGCGCCGGCCGAGGCCGGAACCCACGCGCCGTCGATGAGCAGGCCGGTCGGAACCGAGGCCAGCAGCGCCTCCTCGCGGGCGCTCGCGATGCCGGCGCTCACGAGGCGGCCAGGGCGTCGCGCAGCACACCGAGCCCGTCGAGCGCGAGTTCGTCGGAGAGCGTGAGCGGGGGGAGGAAGCGGATGACGTTCCCGAAGGTGCCGCAGCCCAGGAGCACCAGGCCCTGCGCGTGCGACGCGGCGATCACGCGGGCGGTCAGCCCCGCATCCGGAGCGCCCGTCTCGGGGTCGACCAGTTCGATCGCGAGCATGGCTCCCCGGCCGCGGATGTCGCCGATGCGCGGGTCGGCGGCCGCGAGCGCCTCGAGCTCGGTGCGGAACACCGTCTCGAGCTCGCGGGCACGCTCCAGCAGGCCTTCGCTGCGGTAGCTCTCGATGGTGGCCAGCGCCGCGGCGCAGGCGATCGGGTTGCCCGTGTAGGTGCCGCCGAGCCCGCCCGCGTGGGCGGAGTTCATGATGTCGGCGCGCCCGGTGACGGCGGAGAGGGGGAGGCCGCCGGCGATGCCCTTCGCGGTGACGATGAGGTCGGGCTCGATGCCCTCGTGCTCGCTGGCGAAGAAGGCGCCGGTGCGGGCGAAGCCCGTCTGCACCTCGTCGGCGATGAACACCACGTCGTTCGCGCGGGCCCACTCGAGCAGGGCGGCGAGGAAGCCGGGGGCGGGCACGATGAACCCGCCCTCGCCCTGGATGGGCTCGATGACGAGCGCGGCCAGGTTGGCGGCGCCGATCTGCTTCTCGAGGACGGTGATCGCGTTGGCCGCCGCCTCGGCGCCCGAGAGCCCGCCGTCGCGGTAGGGGTACGACAGCGGCGCGCGGTAGACCTCGGGGGCGAAGGGTCCGAAGCCCGACTTGTAGGGCATCGACTTCGCGGTGAGGGCCATCGTGAGGTTGGTGCGGCCGTGGTAGGCGTGGTCGAAGGCGACGACGGCCTGCTTGCCGGTGTGGTGGCGCGCGATCTTGATGGCGTTCTCGACGGCCTCGGCACCCGAGTTGAACAGTGCGGTGCGCTTGTCGAACGACCCCGGGGTGAGCTCGTTGAGCGCCTCGGCGACGGCCACGTAGCCCTCGTAACCGGTGATGGTGAAGCACGTGTGCGTGAAGGCCGCCACCTGCTGCTGCACCGCTTCGACCACCGCGGGGGCGGAGTTGCCCACGCCGGTGACCGCGATCCCCGAACCGAAGTCGATGAGGGTGTTGCCGTCGACATCGCGCAGCACTCCGCCGCCGGCCGCCTCGACGTAGACGGGCAATGAGACGCCGACGCCGTCGGGCACCGCGGCGAGCTTGCGGGCATGCAGCTCGCGCGAGCGGGGGCCGGGGATCTCGGTGACGAGCTCGCGGCGCTGCGGCAGGCCGGGGCCGCCGAGTGGGGGCGCGGGGATGCTCGCGGTGGCGGGCGGGGCGATGGTCACGGTGGCCTCCTCGAGGTGGGTGTGCTGCCCAAGCTAGTGAGTGGAGCGTGATCCTCCATCTGCCGTAGTGGCAATCGAATGGTTGTTCTCTGCCAGAATGGCAGCGACGAGAGGATGCGCGATGCCGGTGTCGATCGATGAACTGCTCGCCGAGACGCGGCTGGCGCTGACGCTGCTCGCTCCGGCCGGGCCGGGCGAGCCCGCCGTGGTCGACTGGTCGCACTCCTCCGATCTCGACGACCCCACGCCCTTCCTCGAACCGGGACAGCTGCTCCTGACCACCGGCCGTCAGTTCACGGGCCTGGCGCCCGGAGACCTGCGGCCGTACTCGGCCTATGTCGCCCGGCTGACCGGCGCCGGGGTGGTGGCGCTCGGCTTCGGCACCGAAGTGGTGCGCGACGGAACGCCCGACGAGCTCGTGCGGGCCTGCCTCGATGCCGGGCTCGCCCTGCTGGAGGTTCCCTACGCCACCCCGTTCATCGCGGTGAGCCGCTTCATCGCCGACCGGGTGGCGGCAGAGGGGCGCGCGCGCCTGCAGGACGCGCTCGACGCACAGGAGGCGGTGTCGAGTGCGGTACTGAGCGCGGGCGGGCTCGCGGCCGCCGTGCGATCGGCCTCGCAGCGGCTCGGGGCCCGGATCGGCGTGCTCGACTCCGACGGCACCGTGCTGGAGGGGCGGGCGGGTGAGGCCGTGCGGGCCAGGGCGATCGCGCTGATCATGAGGGGGAGACGCGCACGCGACAGCGGTGCGGAGTCGGACAGGTGGTGGAGCGCCCAGACCCTCGGCGGGGCGGGCCGGCTCTCCGGCGCGCTCGTCGTGGAGCGCGAGACGCCGTTCGACCCGCTGGAGACCTCGGTGGTCACGGTGCTCGCGGCGCTGACCGAGCTGGCCCTCGAGCACGACGACGACCGCCGCCTGGCTCTGCGGGCCATCGCCCCGCAGCTGCTGGCGGTTCTGCGCCAGCGCGGCACCGCCGGGGTGGACGCCGTGCGCAGCGCTCTCGAGCACCACGGTGTCGGCCTGCCCGAGGAGCCGTTCCGGGTGCTCGCCGCCCGTGTCGACGACCTCCCCGCGGGCGAACTCGACGCGCTCGAGCGCTTGGGCATCTCTCCGCACCGCCGGTTGCTGGTGGTCGTCGAGGGCGACCGCCTTCTCGTGCTCTCCGACCACGGGGGTTCCGACGAGGTGGCCGCGCGTCTGGCCGCCGGCGGCGTTCCGGCGGGTGGCTCCGATCCTGCGGGCTGGAACCGTCTGGGGGAGGCGCTCACCGAGGCCGTGACAGCCCTGGAGGCCGCGCAGGAACCAGGGGTTCTCGGGTTTCACGAGCTCAGCTCGGCGAGCGTGTTCGGACTGCTGACGGCAACCGGTGTGGCCGAGCTCGCACGGCGGCGGCTGAACCCGGTGCGGCAGACGCCGGAGGGGCCGGACCGGTTGCGCGAGGCCGGGGTCTGGCTCGAGCACCAGGGCGCCTGGGACCCCGCGTCGCGGGAGCTCGGCCTGCACCGGCACACGCTCAAGCAGCACATGACCGAGCTGGCGGCGGCGACCGGTCTCGACCTCGACGGCTTCGGCGGCCGGGCGGAGCTCTGGGCGCTGCTGCGAGCGAGCGAGGCAGACCGGAACATCTCGCCGCCGGCGGCGTTGCACTGAGCATGGAGTCACCGCGCCGCGCCACCGTCGTCGTGATCGGCGCCGGTCAGGCCGGTCTCTCCGCTGCCTACCATCTGCAGCGTCGAGGGTTCGCGTCAGCGCTCGAGATGCCGTCCGCCGAGCGCACCTTCGTGGTGCTCGACGCCGACGCCAACCCCGGCGGTGCCTGGTCGCACCGGTGGGAGTCGCTGCGCATGGGCACGGTGAACGGCATCTTCGATCTGCCCGGCTTCCCGGTGCCGCCGGTCGACGAGAGCGAGCCCAGCAGGCTCGCCGTGCCCCGCTACTTCGCCGGTTACGAGGAGCGCTTCCGCTTTCCGATCCTGAGGCCGGTGCGGGTGTCGTCGGTGCGCCGGGTCGACGCCGATCCCCGCGGAGAGCTCGAGGTCGAGACGGATGCGGGTGGCTGGCGCACGCGATTCGTCGTGAACGCGACCGGCACGTGGACGAACCCGCTCCATCCGAGGTATCCGGGTCGGGAGGGTTTTCTGGGCCGTCAGTTGCACACCTCGGAGTACGTCGGCGCCGAGGAGTTCCGGGGGCGCAGGGTGGCGATCGTGGGCGGCGGCATCTCGGCGGTGCAGCAGCTCGAAGAGATCTCCCGGGTCGCCACCACGCTCTGGTACACCCGGCGGCCACCGGTGTTCCACGACGGCCCGTTCGAGCACGAGACCCTGGGGAGGGACACCATCACCCGCGTGACCGCCGACGCGGAGGCCGGCCGGCCGGTCGGCAGCATCGTCTCGTACACCGGACTGGTCTGGACCCCGTACGCACTGGAGGCCGCCCGCCGGGGCGCACTGGAACGCCGGCCCATGTTCGTCGCGATCGAGCCCTACGGAGTCCGTGAGGCGGACGGCAGTTTCACCTCGGTCGACACCATCCTCTGGGCGACAGGCTTCCGCCCGGCGCTCGCCCACCTCGGGCCGCTCGGTCTCGAGAACCCCGGCGGGGGGATCGCGGTCAGCGGCACCCGCGTGGTCGCCGACCCCCGGGTGCACCTCGTCGGATTCGGCCCGTCGCAATCGACGGTGGGGGCGAACCGGGCCGGCCGCGCCGCGGTGGGAGACATCGTGCGCGCGCTCGACGCGGAGCGCCATCCGACCCGCTAGCGTGAGCGACATGGTCTATCTCATGATGAAGAACCGCAAGAACCCGTCGCCGCGCACGAGCTTCATCGCCGTGGGACTGATCTATGTGGCCGCGGTCGCCGACGTGTTCCAGATCATCGGCCACTGGGCGTTCATCGACGAGATCGGCCCCTGGCTCGTCGTGCTCGGTTTCGTGAGCGTCGCCATCCTCCTCACCGTCGCGACCGTGGTGCTCGTGCGCACCCTCAAGACCGTCAAGTACCTCAAGGGCGGCGGCGTGCTCACCGAGCAGCGCTGAGCGGAGCCCGCCGTGCGCACCGATTCCGCGGTCGACGCCGTGGTGGTGGGGGCGGGCCCGAACGGGCTCGCCGCCGCCGTCACCCTCGCCCGTGCGGGGCTCGCGGTGCGGCTGTACGAGCGGGAGGCGACTGCGGGCGGCGGCGCCCGCACCGCCGAACTCACGCTGCCGGGGTTCCGTCACGACGTCTGCTCGGCCGTGCATCCGCTCGCCCTGTCGTCGGGGTTCTTCAGGAGCTTCGGCCTCACGCGGCGGATCGGGTTCGCCGTGCCCGAGATCTCGTACGCGCATCCGCTCGACGGCCGGCGCGCCGGGATCGCCTACCGCGACCTCGATCGCACGGCCGATGCGCTCGGGAGCGACGGCCGGGCGTGGCGCGGTCTGTTCGGCCCGCTGGTGGCGCGCGCCGACGAGGTGGCGCAGTTCACCGGGTCGCACCTGCTGCGGATCCCCGCGCATCCGCTGGCCGCGGCCTGGTTCGGGGCGCGGAGCCTCGAGCTGGCCACTCCGTTCCGGAGCGTGCGATTCTCGGGCGAGGTGGCGCCCGCGATGCTCGCCGGGATCGGCGCCCACGCCATCCAGCCGATCGGCGGACTCGCCGCGGCCGGTGCGGCGTTCTCGCTCGGCGTCACCGCGCACGCGCGGGGCTGGCCCGTGCCGCTGAGTGGGAGCCAGAGCATCGTCGACGCCCTCGTGGCCGATCTGCTCGCCCACGGGGGTGAGCTGATCACGGGCACGCCGGTCGGATCGCTCGCGGAGCTGCCGCCGGCGCGGGCGGTGCTGCTCGACGTCTCGCCGAAGGGGCTGCTCGGGCTCGACCGCGACGGCCGGCTGCCGCGCCGCTACCGGCGGGCCCTCGCGCGTTTCCGGTATGGGCCGGGAGCCGCCAAGGTCGACTTCGCCCTCGCCGAACCCGTGCCCTGGGCGGTGCCCGAGCTCGCGGCCGCGGGCACGCTCCACCTCGGCGGCACCCGCTCCGCCATCGCGGCGGCCGAGGCGGCGGTGGCCGCCGGACGTTCCTCCGACGACCCGTACGTGCTCGTCGCCCAGCCCAGCGCGGTCGACGCGACGAGGGCACCGGAGGGCCGCCACGTGCTGTGGGCCTACACGCACGTTCCCCACGGATCGCGAGCCGACCCGACCGAGGCGATCACCCGGCAGATCGAGCGGTTCGCGCCGGGCTTCCGCGACGTGGTGCTCGCCTCCGCGGCACGGAGCGCCGAACGGCTCGCGGAGTACGATCCGAACTACGTGGGCGGAGACATCGCCGCGGGGGCGGCCGACCTGCGTCAGCTCGTGGCGCGGCCGGTGCTCTCGCTCGACCCCTGGCGCACACCGCTCCGGGGCGTCTATCTGTGCTCGTCGTCGACACCGCCCGGGCCCGGCGTGCACGGGCTCTCCGGGTGGTACGCCGCACGCCGCGCACTCGCGCGGGAGTTCGGGATCGAAGCGCCGTCGCTGCAACCATGAGTACTGCATGCATGCATCGATGCATGCATGCGGTAAGTTAGCTGATGTGAACGATCGCGCATCCGAGAAGGCCTACGACTTCACCAAGGCCGCCATCATCCGCGGCGACTACGCCGGGGGAGCGACCCTCAGCGAGGGCGAGGTGTGCACCGCCCTCGAGCTGAGCCGCACCCCTGTGCACGAGGCCTTCCTGCGCCTCGGGGCGGAAGGACTGCTCTCCCTCGAGGGCCGCAAGGGCGCCGTCGTGGCACCCATGTCGCCGCGCGAGTCGGCCGACGTGCTCGAGATGCGCGAGGCGGTCGAGTCCGCGTGCGCGGCGCGCGTGTGCGCCGAGGGCCGGGGTGCCGAGACCGCGCGGAGTCTCGCCGCCGCGCTCGACGAGCAGGCGAGCGCGGTCGTGAGCGGCGACGTGGAGCGCTTCGTGGAGGCCGACGCGACGTTCCACCAGCTCGTCGTCGCCGCGGCGCGCAACGCGGTGGCCGACCAGGTGTCGCGCCTGCTCGCCGACCGGCAGCAGCGCCTGCGGCACCAGCTCATGCGTGTGCGGCCCGACCGGCTCGCTCTGAGCCTCGATGAGCACCGGATGCTCGCCGCCGCGCTGGCGGCCGACGACGCCACCGCCTACGGCGCCGTTCTGCACGAGCACGTGGCCGCCCACGGCGGCGCACTGTGACCGTGCGGCCCGCGGGCAGGCACTGGCTGCTCGTGTGGGGCACCGTGTTCGTGTGCTCGTGGGGCGGCAACCAGTTCAGCCCGATGCTGCTGCTCTACGAGCAGCGCGAGCACTTCTCCCCGGTGTTCGTCACGTCGCTCCTCGGCGTCTACGTGCTCGGGCTCGCGCCCGCACTGCTCGTGGCGGGCTCGCTCTCCGACCGCCACGGCAGGCGGCCCGTGATGGTGGTCGGGGTCGTGGCCGCGCTGCTCGGCAGCGGGATGCTCGCGCTCGGCGGGCTGAACGGCGCCTTCCTGGTGGCGGGCCGGCTGCTCTCGGGTGTGACGGTCGGGGTGGCCATGGCCGTGGGCACGAGCTGGGTCAAGGAGCTCTCGCAGTCACCGTGGGACCAGGGGGCCGACCGCTCGGCCGGGGCCCGCCGGGCCGCGCTCGCCTTCACCCTCGGGTCGGGTCTCGGAGCCCTGATCGCCGGGCTGCTCGCCCAGTGGGGGCCGTACCCCGAGGTGCTGCCCTTCCTCATCCACCTCGCCGTGACGGCCCCGTTCCTCGTGATCGTGGCGCGTGCGCCCGAGACCAACCTGCTCGGCGGCGTGAGCGGCCCGTGGTGGCGGCAACTCAGGGTGCCGAGCGCCGGCCACCGCCGATTCGTGCGCGTGGTCGCGGTCGCCGCACCCTGGATCTTCCTCTCGGCGGCCGTCGGCTACGGCTACCTGCCCACACGACTGGCGGCGGCCACCGGCGAGAACGGACTCCTCTTCGCCACGGCGGCGACCGTCGTCGCCCTCGGGGTGTCGAGCCTCGTCCAGCCCCTCGCCAAGCGCCTGCACTCGCCGCGATCGGCGCGTGGACTGGTGACGGCGGTGTTCGTGATGGCCGCCGGGCTCGCGCTCGTGACGGGCGCGGTGGCGGTGCAGTCGGTGTGGCTCGGCATCGTCGCCAACGCCGTGATCGGCGCGGGCATGGGCATCGCTCTCGTCTCCGCGCTGCTCGAGGTGCAGGCGATCGCGACCGACCGCGACCTCGCCGGGCTCACCGGGGTGTTCTACGCCGTCGCCTACGTCGGGTTCCTGGCGCCCGCCGGCATCGCGGCGCTGGCCGGTGCCGTCCCGGTCACCACGATCCTCCTGGTGGTGACAGCCTTGGCCGTGGTCGCCGGGGCGGTCGTGCTCGCCTCGAGCCGCCGGTACCTGCAGCGCCCGCCTGCCTGAGCGCGGTCAGTCGGCTCGAAGGGCCCGGTACTCCTCGAGGGTGAGGTCGATCCGCCGGTCGCGCCAGTAGAACTCGCGGTCGTGCTCGCCGATCTCCCGCACCACCCGGCAGGGTGCGCCGAGCGCCACCACTCCGGCGGGGATGTCCCGGGTGACCACGCTGCCCGCGCCGATGACCGAGTCGTCGCCGATGCTCACGCCCGGCATGATGAGCGCGCCGGCGCCGATCCACACGTTGGAGCCGATGGTCACCGGCAGGTTGAACTGGGCCGCCTCCGAACGCAGCTCCGGGTCGACGGGGTGACCCGCCGTGGTGATGGTCACGTTCGGTCCGAACATGACCCGGTCGCCGATGCGGATCGTCGTGTCGTCGACGAGGGTGAGCCCGAAGTTCGCATAGACGCGGTCGCCGAGGTGCACATGCCGGCCCGCCCAGTTGGCGTGCAACGGAGGCTCGATGTAGCAATCGGCGCCGAGTGAGCCGAACATGCGGCCGAGCAGCTCGGTGCGGCGAGCCGACTCGGAGGGCCGCGTGGCGTTGAAGTCGTAGAGCAATTCGAGCGCGGCGGTCTGCTCGGCGGCGAGCTCGGGCTCGTTGGGATCGTAGATGCGGCCGGAGTGCATGCGCTCGAGGTTGTCCATGCAGTCAGCCTCTCACGAGGTCAGAGCGTGTGCGCGAGCAGCTCCAGGCCCACGACGGCCAGGCCCAGCGCCACCTCGAGCAGCAGCACGATCAGGCGCTTCCACCAGCTCAGCCGCACCCGGCGCACCGCGAGGAAGCCGATGACGGCGAGCGAGGCGATGAGCGCGATGACGGTGGCGCGGAGCGACCCCTCGATGCTCCAGTGCCCGAGAGCCGCGAGCCCGATGAAGATCATCGGGAGCACGATCACGCCGAGGGCGCCGAACGAGACGGCGAACATGTGGCGCATCTCGGCGGCGGTGGGCAGCACGCGGTGCACCGCGATGTGGGCGACGACATCGGCGCAGAAGACGGCGAGCACGGCACCGCCCACCGAGATGAGGAGGGTGAGGGCCGCCTGGCCCGGATCGAGGCCGATGGCGTGCGACGACAGCGCCAGCACCACGGCGAGCGCCGTGAAGGTGATGTAGATGCGCTCCTTCAGCCGCTCGGCGCGCTGCTCGGGCACGGCACCCTCGGGCACGGCGCTCTCGGGCACGGGCGGCTCTTCGGTGAAAGAGGTCATCGCCGACGAGTGTAGACCCGTCGGCGGGGAGGCGGGCAGTGCCTGGATAGGCTGGGGAGATGGGCGCAGGGACGGTGTCGCGGATGCGGCTGCCGCGGTCGGGTGCGCGGCGGGCGGCCCTGTCGCTGGTGGCGGTCTTCGCCCTGCTGCTCGGTGTGCTGCAGCTGGCGGTGGGGGCGGCCGACCCCGACGCGAGCCTCGCGGTCACTCTCTTCACCATCGTGTTCTGGGTCTGGGCGGTCGCCGGTCTGATCGCCTGGTGGCGACGGCCGGGGAGCGGAACCGGCGTGCTGCTGCTCGTGGGTTCGGTCGCGGTGTTCCTCTCGGGCCTCGGCAATCTCGGCCTCCCGGTCGCCACGGCCTTCGGCGCCGTGTTCGCCACCGGGATCTTCGCGGTGACGGTGCATCTGCTGCACGCGTTCCCGTCCGGCCGGCTGCGGGGGCGGCTCTCGGTGGCGACCGTGGTGGCCTGCTACGTCGTCGCGCTCGTGCTGCAGGCACCGCTCTACCTCCTCCCCGCCGATGCCGGAGACGTCCGGCGCGCGGCCGAACTGGTGCAGTTCTCGGCGGGGCTCTGTGTGATGGTGGCGACCGCGATCATCCTGGTCGGCCGTCTGCGCTCGGCCGACCGAGCGCACCTGCGCGTGCTGCTGCCGCTCTACCTCTACGGCACCCTCGCGGTGCTCGCGATCCCGCTCTCGACCGTCGTGCTGCCGCCGCTCGTGGCCGATCCCGATCTCATCGGCCTCGTGCAGCTGGCCGTCATCGAGGGCATCCCGATCGTCTTCCTTCTGGGGGTGCTCTTCGGCGGGTACGCCACCACGGGGGAGACCGAGGCGCTGAGCGCCTGGCTGGGGGCGGCCGAGTCGTCGCGCGCGGCCGTGGCGGTGGCGCTGTCGCGCTCCCTCGGGGATGAGTCGCTACGCGTGGTCTACTGGGCGGGGGAGCGCTCGGCGTTCGTCGGCGCCGACGGCGCCGACGCGCCCACGCTCGACGGCGATCCGCACCGGCGGCGCCAGGAGGTGCACGTCGACTCCCGCCTGATCGGGGCGATCGACTACGACAGCAGGATCGTCGGCGACCCCGACGAGGTCTTGCGGGCAGCGAGGGTGCTGGCCGTCGCGCTCGATCGCGAACGGCTCACCGCGGCGGTGCTCGCCACGAACGAGGAGCTGCTGCACTCGCGTCTGCGGCTCGTGGAGACCGCCGACCGTGAGCGCACCCGCATCGCGCGTGACCTGCACGACGGGCTCCAGGCCCAGCTGGTGCTGCTCGCACTCGAGGCGCAGCAGCTGGCGACCGTGCCTGGGGTGGCCGCCACGACCGCCGAGGCGGCCACGGGCCTCCGCCGCCGCATCGACGACTCCGCGGCCGAACTGCGCCGCCTCGTGCACGGGCTGCTGCCCTCGGCCCTGGTCGAACGCGGTCTCTCGGCCGCCGCCGAAGACCTCGTCGACCGGCTCGACCTGAACGCCACGCTCGACGCCCGCATCGACGACGGCGACCTCGACCCCGTGACGGCCCGCACGGCGTACCTCATCGTGGCCGAGGCCCTCACCAACGCGGTGAAGCACTCGGGTGCCGATCGCGTGCACGTCGAGCTGTCGACCGATCGGGGGCGCCTCGTGATCGTGATCGCCGACGACGGGCGGGGCGGGGCCAGAACGGATACGGGCACGGGACTGGAGGGGCTCGCCAATCGGGTCGATGCGCTGGGCGGGGTGCTCGTGCTCGACTCGCCCGCAGGGGAGGGGACCCGGGTGAGGGTGGAGCTGCCGTGCGAGTCGTGATCGGTGAGGACGAGGTGCTGCTGCGCGAGGGGCTCGCGCGGGTGATGGCGGGCGACGGCCTCGAGGTGGTGGCGACGGCCGGCACCGCGGGGGAGCTGGAACGCGAGGTCGCGGCGCACCGTCCCGATCTCGTCGTCACCGACATCCGCATGCCACCGACTCACAGCGACGAGGGTCTGGTGGCCGCTCTCCGCATCCGCCGGGCCTTTCCCGGCACCGCGGTGATGGTGTTGTCGCAGCACGTGCAACGGCGCTACGCGACCGAGCTCCTCGACGACCACAGCGGGGGAGTGGGCTACCTGCTGAAACAGCGCATCGCCGACGTGGGTACCTTCCTCACGGATCTCCGGCGGGTCGCGGCCGGCGGCACCGCTCTCGACCCCGAGGTGGTGGCGGTGCTGCTCTCCCGCGCCGCCCGCGCGGGCAGCCGCGTGGGGTCGCTCACCCCGCGCCAGCTCGAGGTGCTCGGGCTGATGGCCGAGGGCCGGAGCAACGCGCACATCGCCACGCGGCTCGGGCTCAGCGAGAAGGCCGTGGTGCAGCACACCTCGCGCATCTACGACGCCTTCGCGCTGCCGGTCGACGCCGACGACCACAGGCGCGTGCTCGCGGTGGTGCGGTACCTCTCGGAGGCCGGAGGGTCGCCGACGGCGGGGTGAGAGGCCGTCTTCACGGGTGGCGCAGGGAGGCCCGCTCGAGTTCGGCCACGGCGCGATCGAGCACGGCGCGGAGGGACTCGTCCTCGTCGTGCATCCAGACCACCCAGCACCGGTCGAGCGCAGCCACTCCCGCGGCGGCTACCACGGCGGCTCCGAACCGGTCCACACCCGAGTCGGTGAGGGCCTCCGCCAGGGCGTCGATCTGGGGCGCGCGTTCGCGGCGGAGACGTGCACCCACCGCGGGCAGCGACTGGATGAGCGTCATGCGCTGCCGTTGGCGCTGCGGATCGGCCTCCGCCAGCAGGAGTGCCGGCTCGAAAGCGATCCGGAGTCGCGACCACAGACTGCCCGAAAGCGCGATCGGAGAGGCGCGAAGTGTCCGGGAGAACTGATCGACCGGGCCGATCAGCGCGGAGATGATCGCCTCGTCCTTCGAGCCGAGGTACCGGAAGAACGTGGCACGCGACACCCCGACGCCGCGTGCGAGCTCGTCGACCGTGAGGGCCTCGTAACCGCGCTCGATCATCATCTCGAGAGCCGCCTCGGCCATCTCCTGGCGCACAACCTCGTGCGCTCGTTCACGGAGTTCATGTGCCATACTGGTGATCTTAGCTGATACTGAGTCTCACAACAGAGTCAGTGTCTCAGAGAATCGAGAGTCATGAACGCCGGCGGCACCGCATCCTTCACCTCGCCCTACACCCGAATGCGCCAGAACCTCGTCGTCGCCGTGCTGGCGTTCGCGGGGATGGGGGCGTCGTTCATGCAGACCATCCTCATCCCGATCCAGAGCCAGCTGCCGAGGCTGCTGGGGGCGGAGCCGTCGTCGACGGCGTGGGTGATCACGGTCACCCTGCTGGCCTCGGCCGTCGCCGTGCCGATCGCCGGCAAGCTCGGCGACATGTTCGGCAAGCGCACCGTCGCCCTCGTGCTGCTGGGGGTGCTGGTCGCCGGCTCGCTCGTGTGCGCGCTGTCGCCCGGGCTCGTCACGCTCATCGTCGGGCGAGCGCTCCAGGGCATGGGGATGGGGGTCATCCCGCTCGGCATCTCGCTGCTCCGCGACGTCGTGGACACCAGGCGGCTGGGCACGTCGATCGCCCTCGTGAGCGCCACGCTCGGTGTCGGCGGAGCGATCGGCCTGCCCATCAGCGCCCTCGTCACCGAGAACGGCGACTGGCACCTGCTCTTCGTGCTCGCGACCGCCGTCTCGCTGGTCGCCTTCGTGCTCGTCTTCCTCGTCGTGCCGGCCACGGGCGTCCGCACCGGCGGCCGGGTCGACCTGCTCGGTGCCGCCGGACTCGCCGTGGGCCTCGTGGGTCTTCTGCTGGCGGTGTCGCAGGGCAACGTGTGGGGATGGGGGTCTCCGGCCACGCTGGGCTGTCTCGCCGGGGGCGTCGTCGTGCTGCTGGCCTGGGGTTGGTACGAACTGCGCACGAGGAACCCGCTGGTCGATCTGCGGGTGAGCGCCCGACCCGCCGTGCTCACGACCAACCTGGCCTCGGTCGCGATGGGCTTCGCGCTGTTCTCCTCGAGCATCGCCTTTCCGCAGCTGCTCGAGCTGCCGGTCGCGGTAGGCGGGCTAGGGCTCGACCTGCTGAGCGCGAGTCTGCTGCTCATGCCCTCGGGGCTCGCGATGCTCGCCATGTCGCCCGTGGCCGGCCGCATCGAGCGAGCCGTGGGGCCCAAGCCCCTGCTCGTGGCGGGAGCGGCGGTCATCACCATCGCCTACCTGGTGTGCGTGTTCGTGCCGCTCCAGGCCTGGACGATCCTGGTGGTGAACGTCGTGATCGGCATCGGTATCGGGCTCGGCTACGCCGCGATGCCCGCTCTCATCATGGGTGCGGTGCCGCGCAGCGAGACCGGAGCGGCGAACGGGCTCAACACGCTCATGCGGGCCTTCGGCACCACGGTCGCCTCGGCGGTCGTCGGGGCGATCCTCGCCGCCTCGGCGGGCGCCGACGTGACCGGGGCGTTCGGGCTGGTGTTCGTGCTCGGGCTGGTGGCCGCGGTGATCTGCGCGGTGATCGCCCTCCTCATCCCGAAGCCCGGCCGGGTCGACGAGGGAGAGCTCCAGGTGCAGGAGCAGCAGGAGGATGTCACCGCCGGCCCATGATTGTATGACGGTACGGCTGCTAGACAGAAGTCCATGCAGATGTATAGGCTGGCGCACACGGCTTCGATCAAAGGAGATCACCATGACGTATGTCGCCGGCTCGCACCACGTGACCCTCTCCGTCGGACACGCGCAGGAGGACGTGGACTTCCACACCCGCGTGCTCGGACTGCGCTTCATCAAGAAGACGGTTCTCTACGACGGATCGGCCCCCGTCTACCACCTCTACTACTCCAACGCGAACGGCGACCCCTCGGCCGTCATCACCACCTTCCCCTGGGCGCAGGCCGGTCTGTACGGCATCCGCGGCACGAATCAGGCGCGTGAGGTGCTGCTGTCGGTGCCGTCGGGCTCGCTCGAGTTCTGGGCGGCGCGGCTTCGCGATCACGGCATCGAGAGCGTGTTCACCGACGTGTTCGGCGGCCGCAGGCTCGAGCTCAGGCACCCCTCGGGCATCGAGTACGTGCTCATCGAAGTCGAGGGCGACCCGAGGGTCGGCTACACCGGCAACGGCGTGCCGATCGAGTATGCCGTGCACGGCATCTACGGTGTCGGCATCCACGTGTTCGACCAGGACCGCATGGTCGACTTCGGCACCGAGGCGTTCTTCGCCTCGGGCGCGGTGGAGGAGGAGGGCGACCGTGCCCGCTTCCGGGTGGGCGACGCCGGGGTGGGCAACTGGGTGGAACTCACCGGGAACCGCACCGACGAGCAGGGCACGTGGCGCTACGGTGCCGGCGCCTACCACCACTTCGCCTGGAACCTCGACACCCTCGAGAACCAGAACGAGGTGAAGTTCGACATCGAGGGCGCCGGCTACACCGACATCTCCGAGCTCAAAGACCGCACCTACTTCAAGTCGCACTACGTGCGCACCCCGGGCGGGGCCCTGTTCGAGCTCGCCGTCACCCACAACGAGGGCGGCTGGGACTGCGACGAGTCGCCCGAGGAGCTCGGCCGGGCGTTCATGCTGCCGCCGCAGTTCGAGCACGAGCGCGACTCGATCATGGCCAAGCTCGAGCCGCTGCGCGACGAGGACTGAGGCCCGGATGACCCGGCCGGAGACGTCGGCGCTCGAGCGTTGGGGCGACGAGGCGGGCACGACGGCGGTGGTGGCCGTGCACGGGCGCGGTCAGCCGCCGGAGTTCCTGCACGAGGTCTCGGCGCGGCTGGCCGTGCCCGAGCTCGCCTGGTTCGCGCCCTCGGCGCCCGGACGCAGCTGGTACCCGCACCCGTTCCTCGACCCCTCGCCCGAGAACGCCGTGGCACTGGAGGAGGCCCTCGACGCGCTCGTCGCTGCCATCGGGGCGGCCGGGCGCAGCGGCGCCGCGCGCGTGGTCGTGCTGGGTTTCTCGCAGGGCGCCTGCTCGCTCGCGCACCTCCTGCTCACCCGGGAGGTCGGCGTCGCGGCCGCCGTGCTGTTCACCGGAGGCTTCGTGGGACCCCGGATGCTCGACGCAGCGGGTGTGCCGCGGCGAGCGGGCGTGCCCGTGCTGATGCGGTCGGTCGCCCACGACCCCTGGGTGCCCGCGCACCGGGTGGCCGACACCGCCGCGCTGCTCGTGCGTGCGGGGGCGCAGGTCGACGCCCTGGTCGAGCCGGGCACCGAGCACGTGATCACCGAACGGGCCGTGACGGATGCGCGGCGACTGCTGTCGGGGATCGGTGCGTCGTGAGGTTCGACCATCGCACACTCGCGCAACGGGTGCGGTTCGGCACCGGGGGTGCGACCGCGGCCGTCGCCGCCGAGGTCGCGGACCGCGGTGCCCGGGCCGTGATGCTCGTCGCGGGGCCGGGGGAGGCGGAGATCGCGGCGCAGGTGGCCGAGGGGATCGAGCTCGCGGTGGACTGGGGCGAGGTGACGCCGCACGTGCCGGCCGGGCTCGCCGAGCGCGCCCGGGTGGCGGCCCGGGGGGCGGGCGTCGACCTCGTGGTGTCGGTCGGGGGCGGCTCGACCACGGGGCTGGCCAAGGCGATCGCGCTCACCGAGCACATCCCGATCGTGGCCGTGCCCACCACCTACGCCGGGTCGGAGGCGACGAACGTGTGGGGCATCACGACCGACTCCCGCAAGACCACCGGGGTCGACGACGCGGTGCTGCCGGCCTGCGTGGTGTACGACGCCGAACTCACCCTGTCGTTGCCGATCGACCTCACGGTCGCCTCCGGGCTCAATGCTCTCGCGCACTGCGTGGACTCGATGTGGGCGCCGAACAGCGATCCGATCGATCGCGCCCTGGCCGAGGAGGGCATCCGCACCACGGCGTCGGCGCTCCTCGAGCTCGTCGGCGACGGCTCCGACCTCGCCGCGCGCGAACGCATGCTGTTCGGGGCATACGTCTCGGCCGTGGCGTTCGCGTCGGCCGGTTCGGGGCTGCATCACAAGATCTGCCACGTGCTCGGCGGTGCGTACGACCTGCCGCACGCAGCGACCCACACCGTGGTGCTGCCCCACGTGCTGGCCTTCAACGCTCCCGCGGCTCCCGAGGCGGAGACGCGGATCGCGCGGGCTCTCGGCGCCACCGGCGCCGTCTCCGGACTGCGCGCGCTCTACGAGCGGCTGCCGGTCGCCGGTTCGCTCGCCGAGCTCGGGTACGACCTCGCGGCGGTTCCCGAGAGCGTCGAGCTCGTCCTGCCGCTCGTGCCTGCCGGCAACCCTCGTGCCGTCGACCGCGACGCCCTCACGCGCATCCTCACCGCCGCGTGGAGCGGCGACCATATCTGACCGTCAGGGCAGCACGATCTCGAACGCGGTGTCGCCGGGCTGCAGCACCCCGGCGAGCTGGTGCAGCACCTCCTCGTCTCCGTCGATCTCGAGCCCGGGAGAGGTGTGGTCGCCCGCGACGAAGGCCAGGAGCCGAGTTCGGGTGACCGTGAGCTCGACGTCGGAGTCGGCGGCTTCCGGATGTTCACGGGCGATCAGAACGCCGTTGCGGAGGGTGATGAGGTACCGCGTCCCGAGATCGGTGAAGACCACGGAGATGGTGAGATCGAGGTGCCAGGCGCGCGGGCCGTCGACGGCTATGGCGAGCGAGTCGAACAACTGCTCGGCGGTGAGCTGCGCGATGATCGAGGGCGCGTCGGTGGTGGTGGGCGTGCCGAAGTTGCCCTCGCGCAGCTCGTGGGCGCCCGAGAGGAAGAAGTTGCGCCAGGGGCCGTTCTCCGAGCCGTAGCCGAGCTGCTCGAGCGTCTCGGCGTAGAGCCTCCGGGCCGCGACGTGCTGGGGATCGGTGAAGACGGCGTGGTCGAGCAGGGTCGCCGCCCAGCGGAAGTCGCCCTCCTCGTAGGCCTCCCGGGCGAGCTCCACCACACGGTCCACCCCGCCGAGGGCTCGGCAGTACCGCGTCGCCTCCTCGGCCGGAGGGTGAGGCCACAGCCGCGCCGGGTTGCCGTCGAACCACCCCATGTAGCGCTGGTAGATCGCTTTGACGTTATGGCTGACCGAGCCGTAGTAGCCGTGCGTGCTCCATGCAGCCTCCAGCGCGGGCGGCAGAACGAACTGCTCCGCGATCTCGGCGCCGGTGAGACCCTGGTTGAGTAGACGGAGCGTCTGGTCGTGCAGGTAGGCGTAGAGGTCGCGCTGCACCGAGAGGAACCCGACGACGCGCCCGGAGTCCCAGGTGGGCCAGTGGTGCGAGGCGAAGGCCACGTCGCTGCGGTGACCGTAGCGCTCGATCGCCTCGGAGAGGTAGCCCGACCACACGTGCGGGTCGCGCACCAGCGCTCCGCGCAGGGTGAGCAGGTTGTGCAGGGTGTGCGTGGCGTTCTCGGCCATGCACAGCGCCCGGTAGCCGGGGAAGTAGAAGTGCATCTCGCTCGGGGCCTCGGTGCCCGGCGCCATCTGGAACTCGATCTCCACACCGTCGACGACGTGGTTCTCGCCGGTCTCGCCGACGAAGACCGTCGGCACGATCATGCCCACGGTGCCCGTCGAGGTGGTCTGCCCGAGCCCGGCCCCCACCGAGCCGCGCGGGCCGCGGGGGAGGGCCGCGCCGTACATGTACCCCGCGCGCCGCGCCATGGCCGTTCCGGCGTAGATGTTCTCGGCCACGGCGTGCTCCACGAAGCCCTCGGGGGCGATGACCGCGATCGTGCCGGCGTCGACCTCGGCCTGCGAGGCCACGCCGAACACGCCGCCGAAGTGGTCGATGTGGCTGTGCGTGTAGATCACCGCCACCACCGGGCGCTCACCCCGGTGCGCGCGGTAGAGCGCGAGCGCCGCGGCGGCCGTCTCGGCCGAGATGAGCGGATCGATGACGATCACCCCGGTGTCGCCCTCCACGAAGGTGATGTTCGACAGATCGAGTCCGCGCACCTGGTAGATGCCCTCGACCACCTCGAACAGGCCCTGCTTGGCCACGAGCATCGACTGCCGCCACAGGCTCGGGTCGACCGTGTCGGGCGCCTCGCCGGTGAGGAAGCCGTAGCCGTCCGCATCCCACACCACCCGGCCGTCATCGGCGAGCACCGTGCCGGGTTCGAGGGCCGCGATGAACCCCCGGTCGGCGTCGGCGAGGTCCTGGGTGTCGTCGAACGGGAGCTGGGCCAGCCGGGTCCGGTGCGCCTCCCGGATGGGTTCGCTCGCCGCTGTGCTCTCGACCGTCATGATCGCCACCTCTCCGTCGTGGTGCCCCTGTGCATCCGTCCCCACGCTATTGCCGGTCGACCGCTCCACGGAACCCCCACCGTGTCTGTGATCGCGGTCTTGTTCCACGTGCATGTGAGCGGCCACAATGAGCGCACGGCGCCCTCGATGGTCGGCGCGGTGAGGAGGAGCGGATGCGGCCGTTCGCGGGGGTCACGGCGCGCACCCTGCCGCGCGAGCTGCTCGGCGGGGTGACACTGCTCGCCATCGCGGTTCCGCTCAACATCGGCTACTCGCAGATCGCCGGGCTGCCGCCGACCGCCGGCCTTTACGCGCTGGTGGTGCCCGCCGTGCTCTACGCGGTGGTCGTGTCGTCTCGCCAGGTGGTGGCCTCGCCCGACGCGGCGGCCGCCGCGCTCGTGGCCTCGTCGATCGGCGGTCTCGCGGTGGCCGGCAGCGCCGACTACCTCACGATGGCGCTCGCCCAGGCCATCATCAGCGGCGTGCTGTTCGTGCTCGCGGCGGTGTTCAAGCTCGGGTTCCTCGCTTCGTTCCTGTCCAAGCCCATCCTGGTCGGTTTCGTCGGGGGCCTGGCGCTCGACATCCTCGTGTCGCAGGTGGCCAAGATGCTGGGGGTTCCGATCGAGTCGGGAGGCGAGTTCGTCGAGAAGGTCGGCGGGCTGATCACCGGCCTAGGCTCGACGAATCCGTGGTCGCTGGCCATCTCGCTCGCCTCGATCGCCGTGCTCGTGGCGGGCCGTCAGCTGCTGCCCGTGGTGCCCTGGGCGCTCGTCGTGCTGGTCGCCGCGACCGTGCTCATGGTGGCGAGCGACCTCGACGCGGCCGGCGTGTCGGTGCTCGGCGCGATCGAGGCCGGCCCGCCCACACTGACCTGGCCGGTGCTGCCGTGGTCGACCTGGCTGCAGCTCGTGCCCTCGGCGATCGCCCTCACCCTCGTGACGATGGCCGAGGGGCTGCTCGTGGCCCGCAGCTATGCGGAGAAGCGGGGCTACACCACCGACCCGAACCGCGACTTGTTCGCCTTCGGGGTCGCGAACGTGGCCGCGGGAGCCTCGGGCGGTTTTGCCGTGGGGTCGTCGACGTCGCGTACGGCCGCTCTGGACCAGGCCGGTTCGCGCACGCAGCTGCCCTCGGTGGTCGCCGCGGTCGGCACGCTGCTGCTGCTCGTGTTCGGCACGGCGCTGCTCGAAGACATCCCGTCGCCGGCCATCGGCGCGATCGTGGGGGTGGCGGTGCTGCCGCTGCTGGGGGTGCGCGAGTTCCGGGAGCTCTGGCGCGCCGACCGGTTCGAGTTCGCGGTGGGGGCGGCGTGTTTTCTGGCGACGCTGTTCATCGGGGCGATCCCCGGCATCCTGATCTCGTTCGTGCTCGCGCTGGTCAACCTCGCCAAACGGGCGTCGACCCCGCCCATCGACGTGCTCGCGGCCGACGACAATCCGGCGCACTCCCTGCTCGACCGCGCGCCGGCGGGCGCGCTCACGGCTCCCGGAGTGCTCGTGGTGCGGCTGGCGGCTCCGCTGTTCTTCGCCAACGGGTCGGTGTTCGCCGATGCAGTGAAGGCCGCCGTGACGGGAGCGGAGGAGCCCGTGCGTGATCTCGTGCTCGATCTCGAGGCCGTCACCGACATCGACGTCACCGGTGCGGAGGCGTTCACGTCACTGCGGTCGTGGCTCGGCGAGCACGGGGTGGCGCTGTCGTTCAGCCGGGCCCGGCCGGAGACCCTGGCGCGGCTGAAGCGACTGGGGCTTCTAGGCGGCGAGACGGTCTACGACACCAACCGTGCCGCCATCGCGATGCTCAGTGCTCGTTCTTGATGGTGAAGTACGAGCCCCGGATGGTGCCGGCGAGCTTCGAGCGCTGGCGGGCGAACTTGAAGCGCTCGGCGAGTTCGGCCGGCACCTCCATGCCGTCGGAGAGCTTGAAGCCCACCGCGCGCTTGCCCGCGTCGTCGAGCGTGTACATCACGTTGATGGACAGTCCGCTCTGGTAGAACACGTAGGCCATGCGGATGCCCGCCACCTCGAACTCAGTGGCCTCCAGTGGCGGGGAGGCGATCTCGATGTCGCGCTCCTCCTTGAGGATGCCCGTCACCCAGTCGATCGTCGCCTGGGCGTCGGCGGCTGGCTCGACCGTGAACACGTGGTCGTACTTGTTCTTGAAGTAGCGGGCCTCGTTGGCCCGGAGTCCGGCGAGCGCGTCGACCACGGGTGACGACTCGAGCCCCTCGGTCGAGACGGTCACGAAATCCACGGCGTACGACATGCGTCAGCCCTCCTAGTTCTCTTCACAGGGGCGGGTTTCGGCCCTGCTCTCACGATAGCCAGCGGTAGCCGCCGGTGCTTCTCGAAAACGGCTCGATGCCGTCGGGCCACCGCTCGCGCTACGGTGGGCACATGGCGACGGTGGTGCTCGTGCACGGTGCGATGCACGGCGGATGGGCGTGGTCGCCGGTGGCGCGCATCCTGCGGTCGCGAGGCCACGAGGTGCACACCCCCACGCTCACCGGGCAGGGCGAACGGCGCGCGGGCCTCACGCCCGAGGTGGGCGTGCAGACGCACGTGGACGACCTGACCGAACTCCTCTGGTTCGAGGACCTGCACGACGTGGTGCTGGTGCTGCACTCCTACGCCGGGGTGCTCGCGGGGCCGGTGGTGGAACGGTGCGCCGAGCGCCTCCGCCAGGTGGTGTTCGCCGGAGCCTTCACCGCGCGCCCGGGACAGAGCCTCGCCGACGTGGAGCCGCCCGCGGTCGCCGAGCGCTACCGCGAGCTCGCGGCCGGCGACGGTGACGGATGGCGGGTGCCCGCCACGACGGCGTTCCTCGCGCAGTGGGCCGTCACCGATCCGCGGCTGCAGGCCTTCGTGGGCCCGCGGCTGACCGACTTCCCGCTGAAATCGGTGACGGATGCGGTCGACTACGACCCGGGGCCCTTGCTGGCCCTCCCGCGCGTGTACCTCGAGCACACCGCGCCGCCGCTGCCGTCGCTGGCGGCCTCGATGGCCGCCGCCCTCGCCGACGGCGCCGCGCATCGCACCATCGCGACCGGCCACGACATGATGCTCGCCGATCCGGACGGCACGGCCGACCTTCTCGGCGAGCTCCTCTGAGTCTCGCGTCTGAGTCTCGCGCCGGAGCGCCCGCTGCGGACGCCTCAGCGTGGAGCCCGCAGTGCGCGTACCGCCAGCTGCGCGGCGGCGATCACGAGCAGCGCCGCGAACAGCCAGGCGGCCACCGTCGCCGGCAGCAGGAAGGCCAGCGCCACTCCGCCGAACGACGCGGCCGTGGCAGCGGCGCCCACCACCAGCCCGTCGCGCAGGCTCACCATGCCTCCGCGGAGGTTCGTCAGACTGCCCGAGGCCGCGGTGGGGATCATCGCGGCGAGCGAGGTGCCCTTGGCGAGGAGGTCGCCCAGGCTGAAGAGCGCGATGAACGACGGCACCATCACGAGCCCGCCGCCGATGCCGAACAGCCCCGAAGCGACACCCATCACCACGCCGAGGGCGATCAGCGCGAGCACGGTCAGGACCGTGGACGCCGTGCCGGAGCCCCAGTCGAGCCCGTTGCCGCCGCGGGCCGGCGGCACGAGCACGAGGCGCACCGCGACGGCGACGAGCAGCACGATGAACGTCCAGCGCAGCCACCCGACCGGGATGCGCCTGAGCAGCCGGGCACCGGCCCAGGCGCCGACGATGCCGCCCACGGCCACGAGCGCGCCGGCGAGGAGGTCGACCTGCCCGCCCACGAAGTAGGTGACCGAGCCGGCGATCGACGCGGGGAGGATGGCCAGGAGCGAGGTGGTCGAGGCCCGCTTCTGGTCCATGCCCGTGAGCAGCACCAGCAGGGGCACCATCACGATGCCGCCGCCGACGCCGAAGAGTCCGGACAACACACCGCCGAGCAGCCCGACCACGGCCAGCCGCCACACGGGCGGGCGGGGGAGCGCCCCGGCCGAGGTCACGCGAGGCCGTCGAGCAGTGCCGCCACGCGCATCCGGATGTCATCGCGAATGGGCCGAACGTGTTCGAGGTCGAGACCGGCGGGGTCGTCGAGCTGCCAGTCCTCGTAGCGTTTGCCGGGGAAGATCGGGCAGGCGTCGCCGCACCCCATCGTGATCACGACGTCGGACTCCCTCACGGCGTCGACCGTGAGCACCTTGGGCTGCTCCGACGCGATGTCGATGCCGACCTCGGCCATGGCCTGCACGGCCACCGCGTTGATCGCATCCTTCGGCTCGCTGCCCGCCGAGAGCACCTCGACGCGATCGCCGCCGAGCGCCTTGAGGAAGCCCGCGGCCATCTGCGAGCGGCCGGCATTGTGCACGCAGACGAACAGGACGGTGGGGGTGGTGGTCGTGGGCATCGTGCGTCCTCGAATCGGGAGAGGGAGGGTCAGCCCGATTCTCGCAGACCCACAGGCTGGTCGGCCGGCAGGCGCGAGACGTGCTCGACGACCTCACGACGGGTGTTGACACCCCACTTGGCGTAGATGTGGCGGATGTAGGTGACCACGGTGTGCGGCGACACCATCAGCTCTTCGGCGATCTGGCGGGTGGTGAGCCCGGCGTGGATGCGCTGGGCGACCTGGAACTCGCGGTGCGAGAGGCCCGAAGGGTGCTCGGCGTCGGCGCGCGGGCGCCGGTTCACGCCGTGCCGCCGGAGGAGCCGCAGCACCCGGCTGGCGTCGCGCGACGCACCGCAGCTCTCGTAGAGGTCGAGCGCTTCGGCGAGCGCGGCGGTCGCGGTCGCGCCGTCGTCGGAGAGCAGGCCGGCTCCCTCGAGCACGACGGCCTGCACCAGGGGGCGCTCCACCCGGTCGAACACCAGGGCCGCCGCCCTGAGGTCGTCGACCGACCTGTCCCGGATGCCCGCGACGGCCAGCGCGACCGCGAGCACGAAGGTGTTGCCGGGGTTCTGGGCTGTGCGCTCCCGGGCGAGCTCGACGATGAGGTCTTGCGCGTCGCGGTCGCCGGCGAGCTGACAGATGTAGGTGAGCACGATGTCGTCGGCGAAGTCGGCCGGCGTGGTCATCGACGGGGTGGCCTCGCGGAGCGTCGCGAGGGCCAGCCGCGCGTGCTCGTAGGCCTCCTCCGGCCGGCCACGCTCCATCGCCTCCATGGCGAGACTCCAGGTGCCGGTGCGGGTGAGTCCCACGCCGTCGGCGAGCGCCTGCACCAGCGGCCGCACGGTCTCGCGCAGGGCGATGTCGCCGGTGCGCAGCGACACACGGTGCAGCACCACGCCGGCGGTGGCGTTCATGAAGTCGCCGAGACAGAGCCGTTCGCCGAGCGCCAGCACCGTCTCCGCCTGGGTGCGGGCGTCGTCGAGGCGGCCGAGGTGGTAGAGCACCCGGGAGCGGAGCATCATCCAGTAGGCCTCGGCGAGCACGTTGCGGGCGGAGCGGGCGCGTTCGAGTCCCTCGTCGGCGAGGCGCAGGGCCTCGGTGCAGTGGCCGGTGCCGTTGCGCATGAAGGCCGTCCACAGGCCCTCGGGCAGCCACAGGTGGGGGGCGATGCCGGCCGCCGCGGCCCGCGCGAGTGCGCGGCTCTGCAACCGGTCGGCTTCGTCGAACCGGCCCTGGTTGAACCTCAGTACCGACTCGGTGGCGTCGATGGTGGCCAGCGCGGGGCCGTCGCGGTGCTCGTCGGCCACCGACCTCGCCAGCTCGAGGCTGGCCTTGAGGCCGGCCTGGTCGGCCTTGTTGGCGTAGTTGAGCGCGCGCACCGCGAGCAGTTCGACGCGGGTGCGGTCGGAGAGCCCCGGGGCCTCCAGGGCCGCGTCGGCCTCGGCGATGGCGCCGTCGAAGTCCGACTCGGTGAACTGCCGCGCCACGGCAAGGCCGATCCTCGCCGCCGCGTCGGAGGTGAGCATCGGCCGCAGCGTCCTGCCGATCTCCATCGCCTCCTCGAGACGGCCGCTGGCGAGCACGATCGGCAGCAGGTCGGCGATGCGCTCGGCCTGCACGGGGCTGCCGGAGGTCAGCCGCGCGGCGAGCACCACGAGGTCTGCGGCTCCCTGGGTATCGCTCGGGGCGAGATCGCCCGCCGCCGTGAGCAGCAGGTCGATCGAGTCGTGGTCGCCGACCTCGGCGACGGCGGCGATGGTGGTGGCCAGGGCGGCCACCTGGGCGCCGGAGCGGATGCGCGCGTGCAGCACCTCGCGCGCCATTGCCCGCCGCAGGGTGGGGGAGAGCGTGTCGGAGGCGGCCGACCGCACCGTGTCGTGCCGGAACGCCAGCCGCTCCCCGGTGTCGAGCAGGATGTCGTGGTCGAGCAGCGCCTGCACCGCAGGGGCAGCCTCGGTGGCGGTGCTGCCGAGGATCTCGAGCACTCCGCCGAGCGGGAACTCCCTCCCGTAGAGCGACCCCACCTGGATGATGCGCTGAGCGGCGGGGTCGAGCCGGCCGAGGCGGTCTCTGGTCGAGGCGCCGAACCGGGCCGGCAGGGTGTCGCCCTCGAGGTCGATCACGCCTCGGCCGACCTGCAGGAGACCCTCTTCCTCGAGTCCGCGCAGCAGCTCGAGCACGAGCAGCGGCAGGCCGCTGGTCCGCCGCATCGCCCGCTGCACCGACGGCCCGGGTGCGCTCCCGAACGCGTCGCAGAACATCGCGGCGGTCGCGTCGTCGTCGAGCGGCGGGAGCTCGCGCACCGCGCCGGTCTCGGCGAGCTGGTGGAGGAGCCGCTGGTGACCCGCGCCGAAGACGCCCGACCGCGTGGCGACGAGCCAGAACACCGGCAGCCCCTGCAGGTCGTCGAGCAGGGTGCGCACGGCGCCGAGCGACCCCGCGTCGAGCCACTGCAGGTCGTCGACCACCACGAGCAGTCCCGTGGTGGCGGCGCGGTCCTCCAGGCCGTCGGCGATGAGTCGGGTGAGCCAGTAGGGCGGTGCGCTGCCCCGCATCACCGTGGCGAGGTCGTCGGTGGTGAGCAGGGGTGGGTGGATGCGCGTCGCGGCGTCGATGAGCGCACCGAAGGGCGAGAGCGCCGAGTCGTCGGGCGTGATCGCGAGGGCGGGGATGCCGTGCGCCTTCGCGTGCTGCAGAGCGTGCTGCACCAGGCGGGATTTGCCGATGCCGGGCTCGCCGCTCAGCACCGCGACCGCGCTCCCGCCGCGGAGCACCCCGTCGATCCCGCGCTCGATCTCCCGCACCTCGGCCTGCCGGCCACGGAGGGGGAGTCGATACGGTCCGGGGCTGGGCACACGACCACGGTAACCCGCCGGGTCGTCGCCGTCGCTGACCCCTGTGGACCCCCTCACGCGCATCCAGGCGCCCATGCGATGTCGGCCGTCGCGGCGGGGGATGTGGGCGGGATGCGCCGTGCTTAGCGTCGTCGATGCGGGTGGTGAGAAGGCCTCCGCCATGATCGGAAGGAAGTAAGACGATGAGCGTGATCGTTCGCGATGACCTGGTGCTCTCGCACGCGGTGGTGACGGCGGATGTGACGGCGCCGTTCGAGCACATCGACATCGAGCAGTGGCTGAAGACGCTGCCGACCCACGAGTACCAGCGGTGCGCGCCGGGCGACCACAAGGCGGCCGGGTACACGGTCGACGACGACGGGGTGCCGATGTCGATCAACGTCGAGATGATCGGTGCCGGACTGGTGATCCAGCAGTACCGGTACGAGGTGGCGTCGCCGCACTACTGCAAGATGGTGTCGATCTCGGATGTGTACTCGCCGGCGGGGTGGACGACGACGCAGGTGATCTGGGAGCTGGGGATGGAGCAGCTCGAGGGCGACTGCCTGCGCTATGTGAACACGGTCACGTCGCACCCCACGGAGGACTTCCTGAAGTTCATCACGGCGAGTGGCCAGACGTTCGAGCAGGCGGCGGCGGCCAGGCAGGCGGCGTCGGGTGCGCACTGCGAGGTCGAGACCCCGCACTACGCGCGGAGTATCGCGGCCTTCGCCCTGGCCCGCGCGGCCGAGAGCGCACCGGCGGCGGTACCGGCAACGGCCCCGGCCGCCTGAGCCCGAGAGGAGCACCGGCATGTCCGAGGCGATCCGATTCGATCATCCGGGAGCACCGGATGTGCTGCGTCTGGTGCGCGTCGACCGGCCGGTGCCCGGCCTGGGCGAGGTGCTCATCGAGGTGGCGGCCGCCGGCGTGAACAACGCCGACCTGCTCGAGCGGCGCGGGCAGTACCCGGTGCCGCCGGATGCGCCCCCCGGGCTGGGGCTCGAGGTGGCGGGCACGGTCATCGCGGCGGGCCCGGGTGTGACGCAGTGGCGCGCGGGCGACGCCGTCTGCGCCCTGGTGGCGGGCGGCGGCTACGCCGAGGAGGTGGTGGCGCCCGCCGCCCAGGTCATGCCTGTGCCGCGGGGCCTCAGCATGATCGAGGCCGCAGCGATCCCCGAGGTGGCGTGCACCGTCTACTCGAACCTGGCCATGATCGCCGGGCTCCGGGAGGGGCAGTCCGTGCTCGTGCACGGAGCGGGCGGGGGCATCGGGTCGTTCGCCATCCAGTGGGCCACCGCGATCGGCGCGCGGGTCGTGACGACCGCGGGGAGCGCGCTGAAGACCGCGACGGCGCTCGAGTTGGGCGCCGTCGCCGCGGTCAACTACCGCACCGACGACTTCGTCGCCGCCACCCTGGCCGCCACCGACGGGCGGGGCGTCGACGCGATCCTCGACATCGTCGGGGCGACCTACCTGCGGCGCAACATGGAGTGCCTGGCGCTCGACGGCCACCTCGTGGTCATCGGAGGCTCGGTCGGCCCCGTGACCTTCGACCTCTGGGAGCTCATGTCGCGGCGCGCCAGCGTCTCCGCCACCCTGCTGCGCGGCCGACCGGCGGCGCAGAAGGCCGAGATCGTGGCCGGTGTCACCCGCGACGTGCTGCCGCTGCTGGAATCCGGGGCTGTGCGAGCAGTCGTCGACTCGGTGTTCCCGCTCGCCGAGGCGGCGCGAGCCCACGAACTGCTCGAGTCGGGCGGCACCGTCGGTAAGGTCGTGCTCGAGACCAGCCGGCACCGGCCCCGGTGACGGCGACTGGAGGCGCGATGGCGGCGAACGGGGCCGGCACCAGGCCGGGCGCTCTCGCGCCCCTGGCCGTCCCGATCTTCCGGGCGCTCTGGATCGCCGCCCTCGTGAGCAACGTCGGCAGCTGGATGCAGACGGTCGGTGCGCAGTGGTTCATGGTCGAGAACGGCGGCTCGCCGCTGCTCATCGCCCTCGTGCAGACCGCGTCGGCGGCCCCCGTCCTGCTGCTCGGCGTGCCGGCCGGCGTGCTCGGCGAACTTCTCGACCGCCGTTCCCTCCTCATCTGGGTGCAGGCCGCCCAGGTGGTCGTGAGCGCCGGACTCGTCGTGCTCACGGTCTCGGGTGAGCTCAGCCCCGTGCTGCTGCTCGTCCTCACCCTGGTGCTCGGTGCGGCCTCCGCCGTCGAGTTGCCGGCCTACCAGGCGCTGTCGACCGAGATCGTGCCCGAGCCGATGATCCCGAACGCGGCTTCGCTCAGCTCGATCTCGGTCAACCTCGCGCGTGCCATCGGCCCCGCGATCGCCGGTGTGATCCTCTCCGGCCTCGGCGTGGGCTTCGTCTTTGCCGTCAACCTCGCGAGCTTCGCGTTCTTCCTCGTCGTGCTGGCACTCTGGCGGGGATATCGCCCCCGGGCGCACGATCCGGAGCGCTTCGTCGACGCCACCCGCGCCGGAGTGCGCTACGTGGCGAACGCCGGGGTGGTGCGGCGCATCTACCTGAGGCTCGGCCTGGTGGTGCTTCCCGGCAGCGTGCTCTACGCCCTGCTGCCGCTCATCGCCACCGAGCGCCTGGGGCTGGGGTCGATCGGGTACGGCGTGCTGCTGGCGGGTCTCGGAGCGGGCTCGATCGGTGCGGCGTTCCTCGTGCCCGTGCTGCGCGACGCGATCGGCCCGAATCGCACGGTGCTGCTGGCCACACTGCTGTTCGGAGCGGGCACGGTCGTCGTGGCCGTCTCGCCGGTGCTCGCCCTCACCATCCCCGTGCTCGCCCTGGTGGGTGCGGCCTGGATCGGGGTGGTGGCCACGCTCAACGGCTCCGTGCAGGCGTTCCTCCCCGTCTGGGTGCGGGCCCGCGGCCTCTCGATCTATCAGATGGTGCTGTTCGGCGCGACCGCGGCGGGCGCCCTGCTCGGCGGCGCGGTCGCGGGGTGGGCGGGTGCCGCGGCCACCTGCGCCGGTGCGGGTGCCGTCGTGATCGTGGTGGCTCTCACCCAGCTCGCCTGGCCGCTCCTGCCCATGGCGGAGAAACGCCCATGGCGGAGAAACGCCGGGAGACGGTGCCGCTCCCGCTCGCCGAGGCACACGACGGCCCCTCGGTCGACGCGGCGGGATCCACGCAGGTGCTCGTGCGCTACCGCGTCGCTCCCGGGAACCGGGCCGAGTTCGTCGAGCGGATGCGCCTGGTCGAGCACAGCAGACGGCGCACGGGCGCCCGCAGCTGGGGGCTCTACCTCGACCGTGAGAGTCCGGGCGACTACGTCGAGCTCTTCGCCGTGGGCAGCTGGCAGGAGCACCTGCAGCAGCACGACAGCCGTCCCACGCAGTACGACGACGACACCCTCCGCGCGGCCGGTGTCCTCGCCGAGTCGGTCACCGTCCACCACCTCGTCGAGGAGCGGCCCGATCGCCGTTCGGCCACGCATCACCACCTCTGAAAGGAATCCCCGTGTCCACCACCCCGTCCCGTCACGTCGCCTCCCTCGTCGACGCCGTCCCCACCTTCGAGAGCGAGCTCGGCTCCGTCGCCCAGCTCGCCACCTCGAACTTCCCCATCCTCGAGGGCATGACCCTCAAGCGCATCGTGCTCGAGGCCGGGGCGATGCGCGAACCGCAGTGGAACGTGAACTCGAACCAGATCGCCTATGTGACCGCCGGCACGGTGCTGGTGTCGATGCTCGCCACCGGTGACGAGTTCGCGACCTTCGTGGTGAAGACCGGCCAGATGTACCACGTGGCTTCGGGGGCGGTCTACCACATCGAGAACGTGGGGGAGGGCACCGCCGAGATCATCGCGGCCCTGCGCACCGGCGATCCGAAGCACTTCTCGCTGCAGAACAGCGTCAGCGTGATGAGCGACGCGGTGCTCGGCAACACCTACGGCCTGCCCGCATCCGACTTCTCCGGGTTCCCGCGCGGCGCCGCGCCCCAGATCGTGCAGCGCACCGGTGCGGCGGTGATCCCCGAGAGCGCGGGCCTGCCCAACGCGCACCTCTTCGACGCCGACGGGCAGATCGCCCCGCTGGCCTACCCCTACGGCTCCGCGAAGCTCGCCCGCAAGCAGTTCTGGGCTGCCCTGGAGGACCTCTCTATGTACGCCCTGAACATCGGGGGCAACGGCATGCGCGAGCCGCACTGGCACCCGATCACCGCCGAGCTCGGCTACGTCAAGAGCGGGCACGCTCGCATGACCGTGCTCGACCCCGACGGGTCGGTCGACACCTACGAGCTGCGGCCGGGTCAGGCCTACTTCGTGCCCAGGGCCTACCCGCACCACATCGAGGCGCTCGGCGAGGAGGGCATCGAGTTCCTCATCTTCTTCGACCAGTTCGTGCCCGGAGACGTGGGCTACCGGGCGACCGCCACCGCCTTCTCCCGCGAGGTGCTCTCGGCCGCCTTCCAGGTGCCCGAGCGAGAGCTGCCCGTGTTTCCCTTCACGCCCGTCGACCCCCTGATCGTCGAGCGCACCAACCCGCGCGACCCGTCGCCGGGCGAGGCCTGATCCCGCGGCGGCGGGAGGGGACGAGGGGGTCAGTCTCGTTGAGCGGGCCGCGGTTACCGTGGAGTCGTGGGGACGGATGCGCACGCGAGCGGAGCAGGCGGAGCGGCACGCCAGGAGGCCGCCGAGGTGCTGGGCTTCTGGCCGTCGCTTCCCGCCGTGGTGTGCGACCGCCGGCTCACGGTGCTCGCCTCGACGCCGCTGGCCAGGGCGCTCTCGGAGGCCTTCGAGCCGGGCGAGAACCTGGTGCGGTTCGTCTTCCTCTCGCCGCGACGGCGCGAGTCGAGCGAGCACTGGGCCTCCTCGGCCCAGGCCACCGTCGGACTGCTGCACGGCACGGTCGACGAGCGTGACCCCGATCGGCGCACGGAGCGGATGCTCGGCGAGGTGTCGACGCACTCGCGCGGGTTCTCGCAGCTCTGGGCCGACCCGCGGGTGCTGCCTCCCCAGACCGGCACGGTGGCGATCGAGGACACCGCAGCGGGCGATGTCCTGCTCCATTTCGCGGTCCTCGACGGGCCGCGGCCTGCGGACACCCTCGTGATCGTCTTCGCTCCGGCCGACGATCCGGCGCGTCAGGCGCTCAGCAGGCTGGCGCTGTCGTCCTCGTCGCCGGATCGTCGCGCGAGGTGATCGAGCGCCTCGATCCCGCGTGAACCCGCCGTCGGGAAGAGGATGGTGATGAAATGGGGCGCCGGGCCTGGCACGTCGAGGGTCTGCCAGCGGAAGTCGACCCAGCCGAAGGTGTCGACGTGGGCGGGCCGCACGCCCGAGAGCTGAGGGCGGGCGTCGTGCTCGGCCCAGAGTGTCCGGAACAGCGGATACCGGTTCGTGAGCGCACCGACGATCTGGTGGAACCCGGGGTCGTCGAGGTCACCGTGGTAGCGGAACGCCGCCGTCATCTCGCGCAGAGTGGATTCCCACTCGGCACCCTCCTCGGCGTCGGGGGACTCGGTCGTGACGTGCGCAGCCTGCTCGAAGGCCGAGACGAGGAGATTGACCCCCGGTCTCAGGAGTCCAGGTGCCAGCGCCCGCGCGAGCGACGTCGCCGCGAGCACGTTCTGATTCGCGTCGGTGGCATAGGCGGGCAGGGTGGCCCACTGGTCGAGCAGCGCGGTGACCGAGGCGCTCAAGGGGTGGGATTCGGTGGCAGGGCGCAGGAACGGTCGCGGCGCCGCGAGTCTCACCAGGTAGCGACGGGCGTCGTCGTCGAGCCGGAGCGCCCGCGCGAGCCCGGCGATGACCTGGTCGGACGGCCGGCGGTCCTTGCCCTGCTCCAGCCGGAGGTAGTAGTCGGGGCTGACCCCCGCGAGCTCGGCGACCTCTTCGCGGCGGAGGCCGGGTACCCGGCGCCCGGGCTTCGCGACGAGACCGACCTGCTCGGGCGTCGTGCGTTGCCGCCGGGCCCGGAGGTAATCACCGAGCTGCGACCCTGGAGTGAACGGGGTCATGGTCGGTGGGCTCCTCACGTATAGGTGGCCGGATGTGGTCGCTGGCCGGGGGCCTTTTCATTGTGGGCACCGGGACCGTGCATCCGGGAGACACGATCAGGCCATGAATGGTGCAGAACCGGACATCCGGGTGTCCCTGGCGACACCAGCCGCGCCGGCTCCGGGTCTGGGTAGCGTGGGCGGCATGACCGAGGAGGATCAGGAGAGGGGCGTGCCGCCCGACATCGCCGCCATGATCGCTTCGTGGCCCGCGACCCCCGCGTTCGTGCGCGACCGCTATCTCACGGTGGTCGCCGCCAACCGACTCGCCCGGGCAGTGTCGACCGCTTTCCACCAGGGAGTGAACCTCGCCGTCGCGGCCTTCGAAGACGATGACCTGCTGCGGGAGGCCGGCGACCGTCCGCTCGCCCGGGACCGCGTGATGGAGCGACTCAGGGAGTCGCTCGCCCGGCACGAGACGGATGCGCGGTTCGAGGCTCTGCTCGCGCGGTTGGCGCTGAGCGATGACGCGCTCGGCGTGGAGCGGCGTGAGTCACCCGGCGCGGACGCACCGTCGGTGACCCTCGGTTTCACGCAGGCCGACGGTGGCGTGGTTCGTCTCACCTCCATGGAACTGGGCATCCAGAACCACCACGACCTGGTGCTGGTGGTGTGGCGGGCCGCCGATGAAGACTCGCGGCTGGCACTGGCCAGACTTCAAGGTCTGCAGTGATTCCGCATCTGCGGTGCTAGCCTGTCGTTCATGTCGCAGATACGGATTCGTGACGCCGCCACGTTTCTCGGGGTGAGCGACGACACCGTGCGCCGCTGGATCGAGCAGGGCCTTCTCGAGGGTGAGAAAGACGAGTCGGGGCGCACCGTGGTCGACGGCCTGGCGGTCGCGCATCTCGCGCGCAGCTCGGCCGTCATCCCGGTCGACCCGTCCGAGATCGGGCGGTCGGCGCGCAACCGCTTCGTCGGCGTGGTCACCGAGGTGATCGTCGACACCGTCATGGCCCAGGTGGAGTTGCAGTGCGGCCCCCACCGGGTCGTCTCCCTGATGAGCAGTGAAGCCGTGCGCGAACTGGGTCTGGAGCCCGGTTCGGTCGCCATCGCGGTCGTGAAGGCCACGACCGTCATCATCGAGACCCCTGGGGGAAAGGCCTGACATGTCACTCGCCACGAAGCTCACCACCGCTCTGCTCGCCGGAGGAGTCGCCCTGTCGCTGGCGGCCTGCGCCGGCACGAGCTCCTCCACCCACTCCGGAGAAGACACCACCGCCGCGCCCACCGCGACGGCGGCGGCGCTCGAGGGCTCCATCACCGTGTTCGCGGCGGCGTCGCTCAAGTCGACCTTCACCGAGCTGACCGAGGAGTTCGAGGCGGCGAATCCCGGCGTCACCGTCGAGCTCAACTTCGCCGGGTCGAGCGACCTCGTCACGCAGATCACCGAGGGCGCACCGGCCGACGTGTTCGCCTCGGCCGACGAGAAGAACATGACGAAGCTCACCGACGCGGGCCTCATCGAGAGCTCGGCCCCGGTCGACTTCGCCACCAACGTGCTCGAGATCGCGGTGCCGCCGAGCAACCCCGCCGGGGTGGCCTCGTTCGCCGACCTCGCCGATCCCGCGGTCAAGACCGTCATCTGCGCCCCCCAGGTTCCCTGCGGTGCGGCCACGCTCACCGTCGAGGAGGCGACCGGCGTCGACATCACCCCCGTGAGCGAGGAGTCGTCGGTCACCGACGTGCTCGGCAAGGTCACCAGCGGCGAGGCCGACGCGGGCCTGGTGTACGTCACCGACGTGATCGCCGCGGGCGACGCCGTCGAGGGCATCGAGTTCCCCGAGTCGAGCGAGGCCGTGAACGTCTACCCGATCGCCCCGGTCACCGCCACCGAGAACCCGGATGCGGCCCAGGCCTTCATCGACTTCGTCACCGGCGAGGTGGGGCTCGGCGTGCTCGCCGCCGCGGGCTTCGGCCAGCCGTAACCGAGGGTCACCCGCTCGTGTCGCGCGCGACCGCGTCCTACTCCGGGGTGCCGCGGTGGATCGTCGCCGTCGCGGTCATCGGCGCCGCCTTCGTGGTGCTGCCGCTGGCCGCGATGGTGGTGCGCGTGAACTGGGCCGAGTTCATCCCGCTCATCACCTCGCCGGCCTCGGTCGACGCCCTCTGGCTGAGCCTGCGCACCTCGGTGATCTCGACGGCCCTGTGCATCCTGCTGGGGGTGCCGATGGCGATCGTGCTCGCGCGCACCAGCTTCTGGGGGCAGAAGGTGCTGCGCTCCCTCGTGCTCCTGCCGTTGGTGCTGCCGCCCGTGGTCGGTGGCATCGCCCTGCTCTACACCTTCGGCCGGCGGGGGCTGCTCGGTCAGAGCGTCGAGGTGCTCGGCGTCACGATCGCCTTCTCGACCACCGCGGTCGTTCTGGCGCAGACCTTCGTGGCGCTGCCGTTCCTCGTGCTGAGCCTCGAGGGCGCGCTGCGCACCGTCGGCACCCGCTACGAGGCGGTGGCGGCCACCCTCGGGGCGCGCCCGACCACGGTGCTGCGGCGGGTCACGCTCCCGCTCGTGCTGCCCGCGCTGGTGTCGGGTGCGGTGCTGTCGTTCGCCAGGGCGCTCGGCGAATTCGGGGCCACACTGACCTTCGCCGGGTCGCTGCAGGGGGTCACCCGCACCCTGCCGCTGGAGATCTACCTGCAGCGGGAGACCGATCCGGATGCGGCGGTCGCGCTCTCGCTCGTGCTCGTGGCCGTCGCGGTGGTCGTGGTGGCGCTCGCGCACCAGGCGGGGGAGTCGGAGGGACTGAGGTTCTGGCGGAGGCGGTCGGCGTGAGTCTGGAGTTCGCGGCCACCGTGGCCGAACGGGGATTCGAGGTGCGACTCACCGTCGGAGCGGGGGAGACCGTCGCGGTGCTCGGCCCCAACGGGGCCGGCAAGTCGACGCTGCTCAACCTGATCGCCGGTCTGCTGAGGCCCGACACCGGGGAGGCCGTGCTGGGGGAGCGCACCCTGTTCTCCCTCGGTGCGGGTGGTCGCCGCTCGTGGTCGCCGCCGCATCAGAGAGGTGTCTCGATGCTGGCGCAGGAGGCCCTGCTGTTCCCGCATCTCACCGCGGCCGAGAACGTGGCCTTCGGCCCGCGCAGCAAGGGTGTCGCCGGAGGCGCGGCGCGCACGCTGGCCGAGACCTGGCTCGACCGGGTCGACGCGGCTGCGCTCGCCGACCGCAAGCCCGCCCAGCTCTCCGGGGGGCAGGCGCAACGCGTCGCCGTGGCCAGGGCCCTCGCCTCCGACCCCTCGTTGCTGCTGCTCGACGAGCCCATGGCCGCTCTCGACGTGTCGGCCGCGCCCGCGTTGCGCCGCACGCTCCGTGAGGTGCTCGCCGACCGGGCCGCGCTCATCGTCACCCACGACGTGCTCGACGCCTACACGCTCGCCGACCGGGTGATCGTGCTGCAGGGGGGCAGGGTCGTCGACCAGGGGCCGACGCGTGCGGTGCTCGACTCGCCCACGACACCCTTCACGGCCGGGCTCGCGGGGCTCAACCTGCTCACCGGCATCGCGGTCGACGCGGAGTCGGTGCGCACGGACTCCGGGCATGTCGTGCGGGTGCGACCCACCGAGGCGTTCGGATCCGGGGCCCGCGTCGGGGTGGCGGTGCGGCCGGTGAGCGTGTCGGTCACGGGCGAGGATCCGGGGGCGCCGGGCGAGGGGATGAACGCGCTGTCGGTCACGGTCACCGACCTGGAGCCACGGGGCGACCTCGTGCGGGTGCGGGGCGACGAGCTCAGTGCCGACCTGCCTCCGGCCGCGCTCGCTGCGCTCGACCTCGCCCCGGGATCGCGGGTCTGGTTCGTGTTCGCCCGCTCGGAGACCGCGGCCTACCCTCTCTGAGCGCCTGCTCGCCCTCGCACCACGCCTCCTCGAGGCTCATAGTCGACTCATAGGCGGGTCATCGAAACCCTTCGGATCCCTCGCGGAGACTGTGGGCAATCCGATGAGAGCGAGGACACCATGAGCAGAATCCCCGAACCCGAACAGACCCCTGAGGGCCCGGCCTACGAAGGCCGGTTGCTCGACCGGGCGGACGAAGAGGTCGTCGACCAGGGCGTCGCCTTCGACATCCGCACCCTCATCAGCCGACGGACCGTGCTGAGCGTAGTCGGCTTCGGCGTGGGCGCCGCGGCGCTGGCCGCCTGCACCACCGGAACGTCCGACTCGTCGTCCTCGACCGGTTCGGCCTCTACCGGTTCCGGCTCCTCGGACTCGGGCACGAGCGGCACCACCACGACGGGCGAGCTGCCCTCGGGCGAGATCCCCGACGAGACCGCGGGACCGTACCCCGGCGACGGGTCGAACGGGCCCGACGTGCTCGAGGAGTCCGGCGTCGTGCGCAGCGACATCCGGTCGAGCATCGGCGGCGGCACCACAGCGACGGGCGTGCCGATGGCGCTCTCGCTGACCATCCTCGACATGGCGAACGACGACGTGCCGTTCGAGAACGTGGCCGTCTACGTGTGGCACTGCGATGCCGCCGGCGGGTACTCCATGTACTCCGACGGGATCGAGGACGAGACCTACCTGCGCGGCGTGCAGGTGGCCGACAGCACGGGAACCGTGTCGTACACCTCCATCTACCCCGCCTGCTACAGCGGCCGGTGGCCGCACATCCATTTCGAGGTCTACCCGAGCGTCGACGACATCAACGACTCGGCGAACGCGATCGCCACCTCGCAGGTGGCGCTGCCGCAAGACGTCAGCGAGGCGGTCTACGCGCTCGACGAGTACGCCGGATCGACCGAGAACCTGGCGCAGGTCAGCCTCGACTCCGACAACGTCTTCGGCGAGGACGGCGGGGCGCTGCAACTGGCGACGGTGAGCGGCGACATCGACTCCGGCTACGTGGTGTCGCTCACCGTGCGCGTCGACACCAGCACCACGCCCACCTCCGGGTCCGCGCCGTCGGGCGGGGGAGAGGGCGGCGGCGGTGGCCAGGGTGGCACCCCTCCGTCGGGCGGCGGGGGCGGCGGAACCCCTCCCGGCCAGTGACCTTCATCCATTCCTCGAGAAAGTGAGACAAGACCATGGGATTCCTGCAGAACCTGACCGGATGGCACGCGCTCATCCTGCTCGCCGTCGTGCTGCTGTTCTTCGGCGCGGCCAAGCTGCCGAGCCTGGCCAAGAGCCTGGGGCAGTCGGCGCGCATCCTCAAGTCGGAGGTGTCGGCGCCCGAGACGGCGAATGCGGAGGCGGCTTCTGAGACGGCCGCCGAATCGGTCGCTGTGACTGCTGCCGTGCCGGTCGCCGTGCCCGTCGCGCAGAAGGCCTGACCGTGTCCGTCGCCGCTGCTGAACGGAGCGCCCCGGAGGTGCGAGGCCGCATGACGCTGGCCGCGCACCTCCGGGAGGGGCGGAGGCGCCTGCTGCGCGCCGCCCTCGCCGTGCTGCTGGGTGCGGTGGCGGGCTACCTGCTCTCGGACGCGATCCTGGAGCTCTTGAGGGCGCCGATCGCCGCCCTCGCCGAATCGCGCGACGCGAGCCTCAACTACGACAGCGTGAGCGCGGCCTTCGACCTCAAGGTGCGCATCGCGCTCTACGCCGGGATCGCGCTGTCGAGCCCGGTGTGGCTCTACCAGCTGTTCGCCTTCTTCGTGCCGGGGCTCACCCGCAGGGAGAGACGCTACACGCTGGGTTTCTTCTTCGCCGCCGCGCCGCTGTTCGTGGCGGGGTGCGTGACCGGCTTCGACCTCTTCCCGCACGTCGTCGAGATGCTCGCGAGCTTCGCGCCGAGCGACGACAGCACGGTGCTGGTGGCGTCGTACTACGTCGACTTCGTGCTGAAGCTCGTGCTGGCGGTGGGCGTGGCCTTCGTGCTGCCGGTGTTCGTGGTGCTGCTCAACTTCGTGGGGCTGCTGCCGGGCCGCGCGATCGTCAAGGGCTGGCGGGTGGCGGTGCTCGGCATCCTCGTGTTCAGCGCCCTGGCGACGCCGTCGGCCGACGTGGTGTCGATGTTCCTGCTCGCCGTGCCGATGGCCGCGCTCTACGCGGCGGCCGCGGTGGTGGCGGTGCTGCACGACCGGACTGTGGCCCGGCGGCTCGATCGTGAGCTCGCCTCGGTGCTCGACGAAAGGATGATCGCATGTTCGGACTGACCTTCGAGAAGCTGCTGCTGATCGGTGTGATCGCGGCGTTCATCATCGGGCCGCAGCGCTTGCCGCTGTACGCCGAGAAGCTCGGGTCCTTCGTGAGGGCCGTGCGCGGCTTCACCGAGACCGCCAAGTCGCGGGTGGCCGAGGAGCTCGGCCCCGACTTCGATGCGGAGGACTGGAAGAAGCTCGATCCCCGGCAGTACGACCCGCGCCGGATCGTGCGCGACGCCCTCGCCCCGGAGGAGTCGGCGGGGGAGGGGTCGCCCGAACGGGAGCCGTCCGCGTCGTTCGACGCGCCGTCGTCCGCTCCTCGGGTCACCCCCGTCGCCGCATCCGCTCCACCCAAGCCCGCGAAGCCCATAGCCCCGGGCGGCTGGCAGGAGGCCATGCTCGCCCGCGTCGGGCCCTCTTCGCGGGGCGCGGCGTAGGTTCTGCATAAGAATTCGGGGTGGCAAGCCCTGTGAGAGCTCGCCACCCCGAATTCTTATGCAGAAGTCACCGGCCGTGGTGCGCGCCGTCGTGGTGACAATCGTCGTCGGTGCCGTGGTCGTCGTCGTCGAGCAGCATCCCGACCGAGGTCGCGCAGGCGTCGCCCTTCCAGGCCTCGACGCCCTCGCGCACGGCGAAGACCACGATCACGAGCGCGGCCACCGGGTCGGCCCACCACCAGCCGAACAGAGTGTTGAGGAGCAGGCCGAGCAGAACCGCCGCTGAGAGGCAGGCGCACACGAGGGTCTGCTTGGAATCCGCGACCGCGGTGGCCGACCCGAGCTCTCGCCCGGTGCGGCGCTCCGCGAGCGAGAGGAAGGGCATGATGACGACGCTGAGTGCGGTGAGCACGATTCCCACCGTGCTGTGCTCCGGCTCGATGACCCGGGTGAGGGCGAGCACCGCGCTCACGCTCACATAGACGGCCAGCGCGAAGAAGGCCACCGCGATCACCCGCAGCGTCCCCTTCTCCCAGTGCTCCGGATCCCGGCGCGTGAACTGCCAGGCGACGGCGCCCGCGGAGAGCACCTCGATGGTGGAGTCGAGCCCGAACCCGATGAGCGCCCCGGACGACGCGGCCGAGCCCGCGGCGATCGCCACCACCGCCTCGATCAGGTTGTACCCGATGGTCGCGGTGACGATGAGCCGGATGCGTCGCTGCAGCACCGTTCGGCGCGCGTCGCCCAGCTGTGCGACCGCCGCCGTCATCGGGCCGCCGCCCCGCAGCATCCGGGTACCGTGCACGCTTCGTCGTTGCACGGCGCCGACGTGTCGACCGCCAGCACGACGCCCACCAGGTCGTTCAGGGCCCGTGCGAGGTGCGCATCCGCGATCTCGTAACGCTGATGCCGCCCCTCCGGCTCGGCCACGACGATCCCGCAGTCGCGGAGGCAGGTGAGGTGATTCGACACGTTCTGCCGCGTCATCCCGAGGCTCTCGGCGATCGCTGCGGGATACGCCGGAGCCTCGAGCAGCAGCAACAGGATGCGCGACCGACTCGGGTCGGCCATGGCGCGCCCCAGCCGGTTCATCACGTCGAGCCTGCTCGTCACGATCTCCATGACGCCATTAATACAGCATGCGCTGTATTAATCAACCTAGGCTCAGCGGATGCGGGTGCCACCACGGGCGAAGAGGTCGCGGAGGAGCGCGATCTCGGCGCCGTGGTGGAGGATCTCGTGGTTCTGCCACCACACGATCGAGGTGAAGGTCTCGTCGGTGTCGCTGCCGTAGGGATAGCTGCTCAGTCCGGTGCGGTCGTAGTCGCTCTCGGGCACGCCGAGCATCGCGCTGCGGAACGAGTCGATGGCGCCGGCGACATCTCCCAGCGGTTAGTAGCGCGCACGGTCGAATGAATGGTCGCCCCCGAGGTGATCGGCCCGGCCGGTGAGCGTCTCTGTGAGGTGGTCGAGACGCCAGGCGATCGTGGTCACGAGTGGAGGCCACGGGCTCTGCGGAGCGGCATCGCGACCCCAGTCGCCGGCGCCGATGAGCTTCGCTGCACCCGTGCCAGGGCCGTCGACGCGCCGGCGCACCGACCAGCAGTCGTCCACGGGCTCCCACAGGTACTCGGCGTCTGTCAGTGCCGGCACCTTCACCTCGACATCGTCACCGGAGTTGCTGGTGGGGCCGGTCAGCCGAGCGAGCAGCCGCTCGACCGCCCAGTCGTACTGCTCGAGCAGAGGCGCGAGACGCTGGTTCGTGATCATGCGCCCGAGCCTAAGCCGGTCACGCAGAACCGCACGGATGCGCCGCTGGGGCACGGGGGAGAGAGGTCTTGCTACTCTGCCCTCATGAAGCGACCCTGCACGGCGAGGGCGCGAAACGCCATCGTGTGGACGGCACTAGCTTGTACGTTAATCTCCTTGCTCTGCATCGCAGTGTTCTTCGTGACCCGTCAGGACTGGGTGATGCAGATCGGACTCGTCTTCGCAGTCCTTGGACTGCCGGTGAGAATCTCTGTCTGGTGGGTCGATATGAGGGCCCAGATGGCCGCAGAACGACGCGAGAGGGCGAACCGCCTGGCGCGCTACTCAGGGGTCGAGGCGGCCGAGAGGAGCCAGATCGACGGAAGGAAGCACAGCAGGGGAGCGAGGAGTGCGGCGATGATCGTGCGGGCCGAGAACGTGCTGGTCTTCCTCGTTCGTATTCCTATCACCAGAGCGGTGATGCCGAGCGCGGTACCGATCAGGTTGATGGCCGCGACCGCGCCGGCTCGACCCTGCAAGGCGAGCTCTTCGGCGGGTGATATGACGGAGGTGTCTTGGCTGTCGATCGCGGCGCCCGCCAGCTCGGTCGATCCGTAGAGGATTCCCCATGTGCACATCGGTGCTTTCAGGTGTGTTTTAGACTGTGATTTGTCTGGCATTCATTTGGGTTCTGATTGCCTTTTTGGCTGTAGTGGGGTGAAATGGATGCATGGCTATCGCTACCTCACGTCCTGGCCTTCGTGCTTACGAGGACTCGCTGCGGCTGGCGCCCGGCGAGATCATCTCTGCCTTGCGCGAGACGCTCGGTGCCACCCTTGTCGCCTACCTCGGCGGTGTGCAGGAGACACGAGCGGTCCGCGAGTGGGCCGAAGGTTCACGCTCTCCCTCGAGCGAGGTCATCAAGCGACTCCGGACCTCCTATTATGTGATGGCCATGCTTCGGGATAGAGAGTCGCCGTCGACGGTGGCGAGCTGGTTTCAGGGCTTGAACCCCGAGCTCGACGACGTGGCGCCGGCCCGAGTGCTCCGCGAGCGGGATCTCGACGACGCTGGGCCGGCAGTGCTGTCGGCCGCCCGATCCTTCATCGCGCACGGCTAAGTGAGCATGCAAGGAGCAGGTCTTGAGCTCCGGAACGACCCAGGACTCGTGTGGAGAGTCGGATTCACATCGAATCCATGGGCGTGGAGCGACTGGAAGTACGCCACTCGCCTTCGACCTCGACCCCGCCGGGGTCCGCGTCAACGCCGTCGCCCCCGGCATTACCATGACCGACGAACTCGCCCGACGTGACCCCTACCGCACCTGGGCGGAACGATCCAGCGACAAACAAGCGCTGAAGGGTCACTCCGCCCCGGATGACGTCGCTGCCGCAGCCGCGTTTCTCGCCTCCGACGACGCCCGATTCATCACCGGGCTGATTCTCCCTGTCGACGGCGGCCTCACCGCCGCCAGCGGCCTCCCAGCCTTCTCCTGACCATCACCCCAGCAGGCGGTCGACCCAGGTCTGTCGCGCAGCGACCGCAGCCTGCGAGATCGCCGCGTCAGCCATCAGCTCAAAGCCGTGAAAGCCGCCCACCCACATGGAGCTCGGCCTGCACTCCGGCGGCCCACAGGCTGCTCGCATACGCCACGTCCTCGTCCCGGAACACCTCTGCACTCCCACAGTCGATGTACGTCGACGGCAGACCGGTCAAGTCGGTAGCTCGTGCGGGCGCGGCGTAGATGGACACCTCCGGGGTGCCTCGCCTGCTCCCCAGCAACGCTGTCCACCCTGTCAGGTTGGAGCTGCGATCCCAGGTTCCTGCACCATCGAACTGCAAAGTGGATACCGTACTGTCGCGATCGTCGAGTATCGGGCAGATCAGTAGCTGACCAAGAAGCGCCGGGCCCTGACGGTCCCGGGCAAGCAACGCAATCCCCGCAGCGAGTCCGCCACCCGCACTCATGCCAGCGGCCGGCACGTACCGCGTTGGGTGGTCCTGTGAGGAGCACGCCGCCTCTAGCGCGTGACCGTAGCGTCTGCACAGTGAGCACTTTTCAGTACGACCAGAGCCGACGAAGTGAGCTGAAATCGCTCGTGGATTCCCTGACTTTTCATCCCGCTTTCGTCTATGACAAGCACATGAATGTGGTTGAGTCCAATCAGTTGGCCAGGGAGGTGGCGGCAGGATTCTCGGCGGGCAGCAATCTCGTGAGGACTGCGTTTTTCTCAGCTGCTGCTCATGCGAGCCCTGAAGATCTTGCGATCGGGCGCGCCCAGCTTGTGGCGCTCCTGAGGGAATCACTGCTGCGGAATGCTGAAGACGGGACCTACCTCGACCTTATTGGAGAGTTGGTGGCTCGGAGCACTTCGTTCTCAACAGAGTGGGCGAAAGAGCCGTCGCCAAGCATGTCGGGAAGGCTGGAATTCAACCACCCTGCCGTCGGGGTCTACTCGCTCGTGTTTCATCTCTTTACAATCGGTGGTTCAGCCGACGACACTCTTGTTATATGGAGCCCTGCGGACGACAGCGGCCGAGTAGCCCTGGAGAGCTTGGGTCGCCTCAACTCTCATCTAGATTCGAACTGAGGGCTCAGCCGCGAGCCGTATCCAACACCTTGATACGGGCTACCACCCCGGGAGGACGAAGATTGTCCAGGCGAGCACCGGTGCCACGACGATCATGGAGAGACCCCACCGCAGAAGCTGACTGAAGAGCCGGTCGCGGTGCTCGGCGGGCACGTTGGCGATGATGAGCGCACCTGTGGTCGAGAAAGGCGAGGCGTCGACGACTGAGGATGCGATCGACAGTGCGATCAGCATCGTCACGGAGTTGACGTCGCCTGCGAGCATGAACGGAACTGCGAGGGGCACCAGCGCACCCAAGATGCCGGTCGTCGAGGCGAACGCGGAGACGACGCCGCCGAGGAGGCAGATGAGCAGTGCGGCGAGCAGGGGTGCTCCTACGGATCCGACGGCGTTTCCGAGGTAGTCGATCGCCCCGACCCTCTCCAGCAGTCCGACATACGTGACGATGCCGGTGATGAGGAAGACCGTGGGCCATGCGATCATCGGGACCGCTGCTTTGCCCGCGCGGGGCGAGACGATGGAGACCACGACTGCTGCGGTCAGTGCGGCGAAGCCGATGTTGACTGCGAAGAACAGAACGGATGCGACCATTCCTAGGATCGCGCACAGCGTCAGAACCACGGCAACGGTCGTCGCCGGCAGGTCTGCTCTCGACGCGGGGATGCTCGTTGTGTCCACGACGTCGACCTTCGGTGCGTTGCGGCGCGTGAACCAGAGGTGCAGCACGAGGCAGAGCAGCAGGTTGAAGGTGAACGTGCTGAGGAAGAGCAGCCCTGGTGAGTATGCGAGGCCGGCTTGATCTGCCAGTCCGTTCACGATGATGCCGAAGACGCCGATCGGTGAGAACTCGCCGGCGCTGACCCCGTTGGCGATCATCAGCCCCATGAACAGGGGTGATATGCCATTGCGTCGTGCAAGGCTCAGAGCGGTCGGTGCGATGATCGCGACGGCAGCGGGAGGAACCGCGCCCGCCGCGCCCAGAGCGGCCGCGATGGTGAACATCACCCAGGGCAGCGCCCAGGTTCGTCCTCCGGTGAGGAACACGGCGCGTTCGACGACCCAGTCGATCGTGCCGTTGTTCTGGGCTATGGCGAAGAGGAACGTGACTCCCACCAGGATGACGAACAGGTCGGTCGGGAATCCGGAGAGGACATCGTCGATTCCCTCCCCCGCCAGGAGTGTCCCGACGAGGAAGGTGGCGACGAGCGCGATGGCTCCCATGTTGATCTTCAGGAGCGCGGACGCCACGAAGATGACGACGAGTACGGCTATGGATATGAGTTCGAGAGGCATCATCGGCTCCGAATGCAGTCAGGCTCTGGGGGGGGTCAGTGTGCAGCGAGGAGGCTGCCAAATCCGGCATACCGGTCGGTGATGCCCATTTTGCGGAGCGCGTTCCAGTAGATGGCGGTACCGACCGCGAAGACGGGTTTGTTAAGCCGTTCCTCCATCGTGGCAGCGACCTGGGCGAAGTGCAGATTGGTGCCGAGCTGAATGATGGCATCGGGCTTGTGCGAGTCGGCGACCTCGACGGCGCGTTCCAGCGTCTCCGCGGTCTGGGAGGCGACCTCGATGATGCTCTTGCACTTGAGGCCTTCGATGTGCACGACGTCGTAGCCGCGATCGGAGAAGTACGAGGCGGCCTGCTTCTCGATGATCGGGTAGTAGGGCGTCACCAGGGCGATCTTTCTGGCCCCGACGGCCTCGAAGGCAGCTTCTGCAGACTGAGCGCCCATCGTGACGGGCACTCCTGATACCTCTTCGAGGTGCTCTTGCAGCGCGAAGCTGCCCTTGACCCCGCCCATGAAGCTCTGGGAGGACATGCCGAGGATCAGATGGTCGATGAGTGCTTCGTTGAGTCGTCGGACGGACTCGTCGAGGTTCGCGGCGACGTGCTTCATGATGATCGCCCAGTCCTCGTCGGCGTCGATCGACTGGTTGGGTACGTAGTAGCGGTCCACGGCATTGATCACGCCGGCGGGTCGCATGTCCATCATCTCGTTCTCGACGATGACATTGGGCCCAGGCGTCATGATGCCGATGACGCCGCGAGGTCCCATCGAGTTGACGTAGCGCGTGCGGTCGTGAGTGGTGCCGGTGATGGTGTCGGTCATGATTCTCCTCGTCGAGATGTGTCGGTCGTTCGACGCTATCGACGGCCTCTTTGCGCGGACCCCGCTCAATGCGGATCATCTACATCCGAAAATCGGATGTAGGGTCGAGCTATGCAGCTCGGCTGGATTCGCTCGTTCGTCGCCGTCGTCGAGCATGGGGGATTCGTCCGCGCGGGCTTGCACCTTCGCCGGGCGCAGTCCAGAGTGAGCGCAGACGTGGGCAGCCTTGAGCGTGAGCTCGGAAGCGTGCTGGTCGAGCGGAGTCGAAGGCCTGTCACGCTGACAGCGTCGGGGGAGGCCTTCCTCGGGCATGCTCGGGACATCCTGTCGAGCTTCGACAAGGCGCGCGTCGAGGTGGCCGCGCTGGGAGGCGAGGCGTATGGCGCCGTTCGGCTGGGGAGCATCTCGAGCGTGGCGAGCCTGGTGCTGCCCGACGTCCTGGAACGGTTCTCCCGCCTGCATCGTGCCGTGTCCGTCGATGTCATCGAGATGCCGACCGCTTCGCTCGCGGAGCTGCTGTTCACCGGCACCGCCGATCTGGCTCTGATCCCTCGCGCCCACGTCGAGTCCTTTCCGGAGCTCTCGTGGACCGAGCTGTGGACGGAGCCGCTCCTGGTGCTGGTCCACACCGGCCATGACCTGGCAGGTGAGGGCAGCGTCGGCCTGTCGAGTCTCGCCGGGCTCGACATCATCACTCCGGGTGACGGACGGAGTGCCGGAGGGATATCGCCGGAGATCGGTCATCTGCTTTCCCGTGCTGGGGTGGTTCCGGCGTCGAGTCGACTCGTCGCTTCACCGAGCACCTTGGCTTCGATGGTGCGAGCGGGATTGGGTGTGGGGGTGATGAGCGCCCTGGGTGTGTCGCTCGTGGGCGAAAGTGGGCTGGCGACTTTGGCGATCGAAGACGATCACGCGGTGAGGCGGGTGGTCATCGCTCACGTGGCCGGCAAGAAGCTCTCCCCGGCCACGCTCGAGATGGAGCGGTTCATACGGGACTACACGGGCTTTCGCGGCGACCTGCCGATTACCCTTCAGCGCTCAGAGTGACCGTTCCTTGCCTGACCCGTAGTCGAGCGGATTCCAACCGGTCTCGGCCGTCACGGTGGCCAGTCCCTCGCGGAAGAGGGGGTCGTTCTCCGCGAACTCGGCGGCTGAGCGGTCGTCCGTGAAGACGGCCATCGCGCGCGTCACGAGCGGCTCGTCGGTCTCGTTCTCGGTGTTGAGGAGGCCGATCAACCAGAGGCCTTCGAGGGTGTCGACATGGGCGCGGTGTCGCGGGTACGCGGCGCGGACGGCTGATTCTCGGTCTTTTGTCCAGCTGTACTCCACGACATGGAGCGCCCGTCTCTCAGGTGGCAAAGCGCGCCCCCAAGCCGCCATCCACATCCCAGGATGCGCCGGTGACGAAGCTTGCCTCCGGTGATGCGAGGAACGCGACCACCGAGGCGATCTCCTCCGGTTCGCCGACCCGCCCGAGGGGTTGGACGCTTTGAAGGTGCTCCCACGCCGCCTCGGGGTCGGGGCGCTCCTGGTACTGCGCGACCATGGGTGGCGTGCGCACGTAACCGGGACACACGGCATTCACGCGGATTCCGTCGGCGGCCAGTTCCAGCGCCATCGATCGTGTCAGCCCCAGCATGCCCGACTTGGCCGCGGCGTAGGGGAACAGTCCCTTCCGGGTCAGGTGGGCGTGGATGGAGGCGATATTGACCACCGAGCCGCCGCCGGCGCGGAGCGCGGGGAGCGCGGCGCGGGTGCACAGCCAGGCGGCTTTCAGGTCGACGGACATGAGCGCGTCCCAGTCGCTGCTCGTGAGGTCGTCGATCGACGCCGCCCGTCCCACACCCGCGTTGTTGACCAGGACCTGCACCTGTCCGAGCTCGCGCTCGATGGCGCCGAACGTGTCGACTATCTGCTGTTCGTCGCCGACGTCGCACGAGAAGAAGCGGTGTCCGGCTCCGAGCCTCTTCGCCGCGGCGCTCCCGGTCTCGATCGAGCGCCCGAGCATGGCTACGGCGAATCCGCGTTGTGCCAGCGATGCCGCGATGGCGAATCCGATCCCTTGCGTGCCACCGGTGACGACGGCCACGCGAGGGGAGTCGGATTCCGTGGGTGTCATGCGCTGGCCAGATCGGTCGTCGCTGCGCTCGCCTTCTGCGCGTCGATGTCGGCCAGCCGCTCGGCGAGAGCGTCGCGGATGTACTTCTGCGAGTCGCTGCCGGTCACGAGGCGCAGCGGAGCCGGGGACACATCGACCGAGGCGATGATGGCGGCGGCGACCTTCTCGGGGTCGCTGACCGAAGGCAGTGCCGGGTTCTGGATGCCGCGGCTCATCGCGGCGGGGGTGCCGTCGTAGGCTTCCAGCGGGGTGGGGAGCTGGGAGCTGTCGACACGGAAGCCGGTCGCAGCGCTGCCGGGCTCGACGATCGTGACCCCGATGCCGAACGGGGCGAGGTCGCGGGCATTGCCCTCCATGAAGCCCTCCACGCCCCACTTGCTCGCGTGGTAGAGCGACGCTCCGGGGTTGGTGGCTTGGCCGCCGTAGGTCGACACCTGGATGATGCGACCGCCGTTCTGCTCACGGAGGTACGGCACCGCGGCGCGCAGCAGCTGGATCGGCGCGATCAGGTTCGTCGCCAGCTGAGCCTGAATCTGCTCGTCGGAGAGCTCCTCGGCGGCGCCGAAGAGGCCGTAGCCGGCGTTGCTCACGATCACGTCGATGCGCCCGAGCTCGGCGAAGGCGCGCTCGACGACGGCGCGGAGCTCCTCAGTGTCGGTGACATCCAGGTGAGCGGTCCAGAGCGCGTCGCCGTAGGTGGCGGCGAGATCGTCCAGGGCTTCCGTGCGTCGTGCGGTCGCGGCCACGCGGTCGCCGCGGCGGAGGAGCTGCTCGGTCATCAGGCGACCGAATCCGCTGCTGGCACCGGTGATCAGCCAGGTACGTCGTTCCATTTCGATTCCCTTCGTTTAGGTTGACGACCTCATCGTGCGCCCGGCTCGGCGGGGCATCCAGGCCTCGGGATTACCTAGTAAAAGCGGGGGCAGGCTGAGCGGTGCGCGAGGTGCACGCGGCCGTATCGTGATCGCATGGAGAAGGACAACCTGCTCGGAGAGTTTCTGAGGGCTCGCCGCGAGTTGATCCGACCGGATGAGGTCGGGCTGCCCTCCGGGTCGCGCCGTCGCGTTCCGGGGCTGCGGCGTGAGGAGGTCGCCACTCTGGCGGGGATCAGCGCGGAGTACTACCTGCGGCTCGAGCAGGGTCGAGACAAGCATCCCTCGCAGCAGGTCCTCGACGCCCTCGGCGATGCGCTGCTCCTGGATCGAGAGAGCCGGGCTCACTCGAACGAGCTCGCACGCGACAGGGGACGACGTCGGCCCGACCGTGCACATGAGTCGACGTCGGTCGTGCCGAAGGGGATCGCGCTGCTGCTCGAGACCCTGAACGTCCCTGCGTTCGTGATGAACCGCTACCGAGACGTCCTGGCGGTGAATCGGATGGCGTCCGCCCTCGAGCCGTCATTGCAGGTCGGACGGAATCGATTGATCTCGCTGTTCACCGACGAGATCGCCCGGTCGTACCATCCCGATTGGGAGTCGAGCACGGCCTCCGTCGTGGCCCAGCTCCGCGCCGACATCGGCACGGATTACAGCGATCCGCGATTCCAGTCCTTGGTCGGGGAGCTGTCGCTCCGGAGCGATCGCTTCCTGATGCTGTGGTCGCGTCATGAGGTGCGCATCGGCGGGTCCGACGCGGCTCTCATCGACCATCCCGAGCTCGGCCGGCTCCATCTCCTGCGGGAGAAGCTCTCCATAGACCCCGAGGGGCTCGTCCTCGTCATCTACCACGCGGCGCCCGGGTCGGCGTCGGCGCACGCACTCGAGCGCCTCTTCTCTGAGACGCCACCCTGAGCGCGGTGGTGGCCCTCTCTGGGGCACGACGACCTCTCTCGACCTGGCGATCCTCGAAGTGGACGCAGTGCATCGGTATCTAAGGGGTACTCGATGCCCTTGCGGGTAACCACTATCCCGGGAGAAGCATGAGGTCATGACCAGTACACGGAACCCAGAGCAGCCGCTGCCCTCGTCGATGGCGGCGGTCGGCTACAGCGCCAACCGACCGATCGATGCGCCGGATGCGCTTATCTCCAGCACCATCCCGGTACCGAAGATCGGCCCCCACGACCTCCTCGTCGAGGTGCGTGCCGTCAGCGTGAACCCCGTCGATGTAAAGCAGCGCGCCCACGCGAACCCCGGCGGATTCCGCGTGCTGGGATACGACGCGGCTGGCGTCGTGGTCGCACGAGGCGAGTCGGTCACCCTGTTCGAGGAGGGTGCCCACGTCTACTACGCGGGAGCGATCGACAGGCCCGGTTCCAACGCGCACTACCAGGCCGTGGATGAGCGTATCGTCGGACGCAAGCCGGCTTCCCTCTCCTGGGCCGATGCAGCCGCCTTGCCGCTGACCGCTCTCACGGCGTACGAGGCGCTGTTCGACAAGCTCCAGCTGACCGAGACGAGCTCGGGCACGCTCCTGATCGTCGGAGCTGCAGGCGGGGTCGGCTCGATCATGATCCAGCTCGCCAAGGTGCTCGCGCCCCGGGTCCGTGTGATCGGGACCGCTTCGCGTCCCGAGACGCAGGACTGGGTGCGGTCGCTGGGTGCCGACGAGGTCGTGGACCACGCCGGGGATCTGGCGGAGAACGTCCTCGCCGCAGCGCCGGACGGCGTTGATTGGATCTTCACCGCCGCATCGGCCAAGCCCGGCGCGGTCGACTCGTACGTGCGGATCGCCAAGCCGTTCGGGCAGATCGTCGCTATCGACGACCCCCACCACCTCGACGTCGTCAGCCTCAAGGGCAAGGCGCTGTCGTGGCACTGGGAGTTCATGTTCGCTCGATCGCTCCGCCAGACAGCCGACATGATCGAGCAGCACCGCATCCTCGACCGTGTCGCCGAACTCGTCGACGAGGGGCGCGTCCGCACGACAGCCACCGAGCGTCTCTCGCCGATCGGCCCTCAGAACCTCATCGCCGCCCACCGGATCGTCGAGTCGGGTCGTGCGATCGGCAAGGTCGTTGTCTCCGACGAGTGACGCGACCGTCCCCCTGCCGCCACTAACGTCCGGTGCGCACCCGTGCGTCGGCCCACTCACGAATCCAGAAGGAAAATACTATGACCACTCCTTACGATCACCTGCCCGCCGTTCCCGCGCTGACCCTGACCAGCGCCGATGTTGAGGACGGCGGCGAGTTCGCGACCGCGCAGTACTCCGCGATGTTCGGCGTGCCGGGCGGAGAAGATCGCTCGCCCCAGCTCAGCTGGAGCGGTGCGCCGGAGGCGGCGAAGAGCTTCGTTGTCTCGGTGTACGACCCCGAGGCGCCCACGCCGTCGGGCTTCTGGCACTGGATGGTCGTCGACCTCCCCGCTGACACGACCGAACTGCCCTCCGGCGTGACCGAGCTTCCTGGCCAGGCGTGGACGGTGAAGAACGATGCACGAGCTGCGCAGTTCATCGGATCGGCGCCGCCCGCCGGTGCGACCGACCACTACGCCATCGCCGTGCAGGCCCTCGATGTCGCCAGCATCACCGAGCTCGGACTCGACGCCGAAGCCACGCCGGCCTTCGTGTCGTTCAACATCCTCCCGCACGTCGTTGCCCGCGGTGTCATCACCGTGATCGGACGGCGGTGACGTCGCTCCGAGGGCGTCGGGTCCTGATCGTCGGTGGCGGCTCTGGGATCGGTCGTGAGATCGCGTCCCGGGCCGTCGCCGACGGCGCCGATGTCGTCATCGCGGGCAGACATCCGGAGAAGGTCGAGGTGTCCGCAGGCATCCGCGCCATCGCGCTGGACCTGACCGATGAGTCGTCAATCGAGCGCGCCGCCGCCGACCTCGGTGCGATCGACGCGATCGTCGCCCTGGCCGCCGATCACGCCAACGGACCGCTCGTGACCCTTGACGTCGATCGCGTGCGACGTGCACTCGACGCGAAGGTGGTCGGACCGATCCTCCTCGCGAAGCACTTCGCCCCTACAATGCCGGAAGACGGCGCGATCGTTCTCTTCTCCGGTGTTGCGGCCAGCCGGCCCAGCCGCGATCTGGTCGTGATGGCGACCGGGAATCGAGCCGCCGAGGGGCTCGCTGACGCACTCGCCGTCGAACTCGCGCCCATCCGCGTCGTCGCCGTCTCGCCCGGCATCATCGATTCAGGGGCGTGGGACACGATGGGAGCAGAGCAGAAAAGCCGATTCTTCGCCTCCACCGCGGCTGCGAACCCGGCGCGACGCATCGGGTCCCCTCAAGACGTCACGGACGTGGTGATGCTCGCACTCACCAACCCGTTCCTCACCGCGACGACCATCCACATCGACGGCGGAGGCCGACTGGCTTGACTGCCACGCGGCGTTCCCGCTCCTCAGTGTCGGGTGATGGTCTCGTTCACCCAGTCGCGCAGGTGAGCGAGCGGGGACGCCGCGCTCACACCTAACGGGGTGAGCGAATACTCGACACGGAGCGGCACCTCCGCGAACACGACCCGATTGACGAGAGAGGCACTCTCCAGACGCTTCAGCGTCGCGGACAGCACCTTCGGCGTGACGCCCTCGAGCGTGCGCTTCAACTCCCCGAACCGGAGCGGACCGTCCTCCAACGCACCGATGGCCAGCGCAGTCCACTTGTTCGCCAGAAGATCGAGCATGTCCCGGCACGGACACGCCGCCGCGTACACGTCATTGCGATCGCAGGCGGCTTCGTGAGGGGAGTGCACGTGTTCGGCGAGCAGTGACATAGGTTGCTCCTTACCGGTATAAGAATAGCTCTAAGTAGCCAATGTATACCAACCCGGAACTCGAGGGTCGGGAGAGCTCTGACGAGGTCCCCGGCGCTCGAGTCCCGTTCGAGCTCAGCGAGTTCGGGGGTCGGTCTGCGGTGTGCCGAGCTGGTTGCCGCCGTTGACTCGGATCGTCTGACCCGTCATCCAGGCGCTGTCGTCGGAGAGCAACATCGCGGCGACGGCCGCCTGGTCGTCCGGTGTGCCCAGACGTGCTGCGGGCATCAGGCTGAGCATCCACTCGCGCATCTCGACCGGCATCAGATCCATGCCGCCGGGTGTAAGGGTCACCCCGGGCGCGACGCAGTTGCTGCGGATGCCCTGTTTTCCCCAGCGAGACGCCGTGTTCTTCGAGAGGGCTTCGATTCCTGCCTTGCTGACGGCATACGCGAGCCTGACAGGTTCGCCCAAGTAGACTGCGTCGGAGACGGTGTTGACGATGCTGCCCCCGCCGCGTGCGAGGAGATGGGGTACTGCGTAGCGGATGCTCCACATGTACCCGGTGAGGTTGACCGTAAGGGTGTTCCACCAGATGTCGTTCGGGATGGTGACGGCGTCGGTGTCCTGGGACTGCATGCTCGGCCTGAGGTCGGCAGCGTTGTTGAAGAGTCCATCGAGTCCTCCGAAATCGGACGCGACCGAATCGATGAATGCCTGGATCTGCTCTTCGACACCAATGTCGACAGAATATGCGCGAGCGGTTCCGCCAGACGCGGTGATCTCGTCTGCAGCCTGGGCTGCGCGTTCGGTGTTGAGGTCGCCGATTGCGACGATCGCGCCTTCGCTGGCTATGCGCTTGGCGGTCGCCAGTCCGATGCCGGACGCGGCGCCGGAGATGGCGATGATCTTTCCCTCGAGACGGGCTGTCATGGTGCTCCAATCTTAAACGGACGAAAGTGTCCGATTCCGAACTCTACGCCCGGTGCTGTTGGCTATGTGCATGGTTGAGTCGAGAGGACCAGGCTCGCGAAGCGATGCTCGGGCGAATCGCGCACGGATCTTGGCTGCGACGAGAGAGGTCGTCGCCGAGCACGGGGCGGGCGTTGCAATTGATGTGATCCTTCGGAAGGCGTCGCTAGGAAGGGGTACCTTCTATCGCCACTTCCAGGATCGAAATGCCCTATTCGTGGCGCTCTACGACGAAGCACTCGATCGGCTGACGGCGGTGGGGCAGGATCTCCCGCCGGAGCAGAGGCTGGTGGCGATCATTCGAGCGGCCGCGCCGATGCAGAAGGAAGTCTTCCCTTTTGCCTCGGCGCTGAACCGGACCGCGCCGGAGCATGTGCTCCGCGAGATCGACCGCCGATTCGGACAGATCATCCGGGAACCGCTCTCTGCGGCGAAGCGGGCAGGGCTGGTCCGACCGGACCTGGACGCGGACGACATCATCACGCTGCTGACCATGATCGGTGGAGCGTCCGTTTTCCGTCCTGACGCAGATGAGCCGCGACACAGGGGCAAGGCCCTCCGCTTTGTGCTGGAGTCGATCGTGCGCCACCCCTGAGTCAGCGGCCCAGGAAGGTTCGCATCTGCTCGAGTGCTAGGTCCAGCTCTGCACCAATGACGGCGAAGTCATCCTTTTCGAAGCATGACAGCAGCGCCTTCTCCCAGGCCTGCAACATCAGAGCGCACTGCATCCCGGCGAGAAGGGAGTCCCCTCGGTCAGGTGATCGCTCGAGCAGGGCTGACCGCAAGCGTGTGATCCATTCGTCCTGCTGCTGAAGATGCCGTCTCCGCAGCGCCGGCTCGGCCCGATTGACGCTCATAATCACGGCGATGGTCGTCGGGTCCTCGGCGACGGCGGCGACGGCGACATCGAATGCTCCGCGGAGCGCCTCAAAGGCTGTCTCCGCGGAGGGCCGCCGGCCTAGCGCGGCGGCTATGGCGGGGCCCATTGCTTCGACACGTTGCAGGACGGCGTCCTCCTTGGTCGGGAAGTACCGGAAGAAGGTTCGCTCGGACACTCCGACCGTTGCAGCTATTGCGGCCGCGGTTGTGTTCGCGAAACCCACCTCCCGAATGGAAGCCAAGGCTGCTGTCATGAGTTCGGCACGAATCGCGTCACGCATCCGCTCCCTGACGCCCCCCGAGGGGGTCACCTTCGAGGTTTCCATCACGACAGTTTATCTGCCATAGTCTCTCACTGTCGATATGGCATTGACTGACACGAAGGCAGTCACAGAGATTGGAGCAACATGGCCGACACGATCCAGATCGGTGACTTCACCGTCACCGTGCTCACCGACGGTGCGTCATACCTGCCGCCGTCCGCGTACCCCGGTGCCGACTTCTCGCAGTATCCGGGTCTGCTGGACGATCACGGAACCCACAAGATCCGCATCGGCGCCCACCTCGTGCAGGGGCCGGCGGGTACCTTCCTCATCGACGCCGGGGCTGGTGAACTGGTGCTCCCCTTCCCCCCGGAGCTCGCCGCCGCGAACGACCTCCAGGACCCGCCCCCGAACATGGCCTCCGCCGGTGCGCTGCCGAGTGCCCTGACCGACGCCGGCGTCACTGTCGATGAAATCGAGCACATCTTCATCACGCACCTTCACCTCGACCACGTCGGCTGGCTGATGAAGAACGGCCAACCGTTCTTCCCGCGCGCGACCGCGTACTTCGGTCGCGAGGACTGGGCGGAGCTCGTCGACAACGTCCCCCAGGACGACCCGGCACGAGTTCTCATGCATGAGGCCGAGAACGCTGGCATTCTTCGAACGTACGAGCCGGAGGACGTCGAGGTGCTTCCTGGCGTGACAGCCATGCACGTCCCCGGGCACACCCCGGGACACATGATGATCCAACTCGAGTCCAAGGGCGAGAAGCTCTGGTTCGTCGGAGACCTCATCGAGCACCCGGGACAGCTCACCGACTCGGGCATCCACTTCATGACGGATGTCGACCGTGACCGAGCGGCGAGCGAGCGAGCACGCCTCTTCGCTCAGGCGAAGGAGGAGTCGATCGTGATCGCTGCTGCCCATCTCGACAACCCCGTGTTCCGGCGCATCAGCGCCGATGACACCTGGACTGACGCCACGCACAACTAGCCGCACGCCCAGCGCGGTGCCCCTGGCCGCAACCCGAGGGGCGCCGCGCCGCCGAAGAGAGTTTCCCCATGGCCGATCAGCCGAAGACACCCCCGTTTCCACGGCGTCTTGCCGTACCGATGGTAATCGGGGCGGTGCTGAACCCTGTCAACACCTCGATCATCGCCGTCGCTCTGGTGCCTATCGGGGTGGCTCTCGGGGCCCCCGCCGATGAGACGGCGTGGCTCATCTCAGCCCTTTTCATCGCGACCGCCGTTGGTCAACCTCTCGCCGGCCGGCTCGCCGACACCCTCGGTCCTCGCAGGCTGTACCTCGCGGGCGCCATCCTCACAGTGGTGGCCGGGGTCATCGGCGCGCTGGCGCCGACGATCTGGGTCTTGGTCGGGGCTCGCGTTGTGCTCGGGCTTGGCACAAGCGCGGCTTACCCCGCCTCGATCGCCATGTTGGGTCAGGAGAGCAGACGAAGCGGACGGCCAACGCCAGGCTCAGTCCTGACACTTCTCGCGATCGCAGGCCAGACCGTGGCCGTCGTCGGTCCGACGCTGGGTGGTGCACTCATAGAGCTCGGAGGGTGGCGCGCCACGTTGGCTCTCAACGTCCCTCTTGGACTACTCAGCCTCATTCTCGGCGTTCTCTGGTTGCCTCGAGATCGACCGCGGGGAACCGGCACCGGTGCTGGTCCGCGCGTTGATGTGGTCGGCGTCCTCCTCTTCACCGTCACGCTCGTGACGATCCTCATCTTCATCAAGCAGCCTTCCGCAATCGGGCTGTGGCTGCTCGTGGTTGCCGTTGCGGCCGCCGCCTGCTTCGTCGCGAGGGAACTCCGGACCGTCGATCCGTTCATCGACCTACGTGTCCTTGCCGGGAGCGGACAGCTGCTCGTGGTCTATCTGCAGATGTTCCTGTCGGCGATCGTCACGTACTCGTTCATCTTCGGCTTCACTCAATGGTTGGAGGGTGGACGGGGACTCAGCCCCGCGGTCGCCGGGCTGATCCTCCTTCCGTCGTTCGCATCCGGACTGCTCATCGCTGCTGTCACGGGCAGGAGCAAGCGCTTCAGAGGCAAGTTGGTGGTCTCGGCCGTTGCTCAGATCGTGGGCGTGATCATGCTGCTTCTGGTCCGCGACGGTGCCGAGTTGTGGTACCTGATCCTGATCGCGATCGTAATGGGGATACCCCAGGGCCTCGTGAACGTCGGAACACAGAGCGCTGTCTATGAGCTTGCAGACCAAGAGAAGCTGGGGGCAGCAGCCGGGTTGCTGCGCGCGTTCATGTACCTGGGAGCGATTACATCATCGGCACTCGGTGGCATCGCATTCTCCGGAGGCCACGGAGCTGATCAGCTCCGGCTTCTCTCGGTGATGATGCTGACATCTGCGTTGCTTTTCGGTGTCCTACTGTTCGCGCGAAGGCCGGGCCAGCCCGCGGTGGCGCGGGACTGACGCTGGTTACGCGCTCCGCGCAGCCTGTCCCAGCTGTCCGCGATGAAGAACGATCAGGACAAGTCCCCGGTCACCCGGCACCTGAAACGCCTGCTGCGTGAACGAAGACTCTTCCCCATCTGAGGTCACGAGATCGACTTCTGTCACCACCGGTGGGGCAGCCAGATGGTTTCCCCACAGTCCACGGAACGTGGCGTCACGCAGCGACAGGACACCAACCAGATCATGAAGCTCTGGGTCACCAGGGTCGCTCGAGTAGCGAAGAGCAGCAGCAGTCGTCCGAGCTGAACGCTCCCACTGCAGGTCGCATCGCTTCCAGTCGTCGCCGAACACGACCAAAGCTGCGTTGGATCCGGGCTCCCATCGACCGGGCAGTTCGGAACGCGCCGACTCATTGGACATTCGGATACCAAGATTCCGGTCCACGATCATCGCGGGCGTGGAGGGCCACTGCGCCAGCATCGATCGCAGACCCTCATCTACGGCCGCTGCGAGTTCCTCCGAATCCTGCAGCCTTACACCTCCGGACTGTATTCGAACCAGCCGATGCATGTACTCAACGCCGTCACTGCCCAGCCTCAGCGCCCGAGCCAGCGCCCGCAGCACCTGATCTGAGGGTTGATGGTCGCGACCCTGCTCAAGGCGGATGTAGTACTCCTGGCTGATGCCGGCGAGACGCGCCACCTCATCGCGACGTAGTCCAGCGACTCTCCGCTGTCCGATTGCGACCAGATTGACGTCCTCGGGGCGCATAGAAGCTCTCCGCGCCTTCAGATAGTCGCCTAATGGTGATCCCGTGCCCATCGATTCCTTATTCATCACGAATGCCCACTGGAGATCATCTCATTCGGCGACCGGTGATGCTTCGGTCAAATGACTGCGATGTGGAGCGTGAGCAGTGCCGTAGACGGCGGACGCCGCGACCAGTTTTCACATTCCCATTCGCGCGTGTAGATGGCTAGTGACACAGTCGCAGCGGTGGCGATCATGGCGAGCATGTGGCGGGCAAGTCGCCGTGAACGAAGTGCAGGTGAGATCCGATCGTGTGGCGCTCAACGCGTCCGCCCCGTCTCTGTCTTGTATGCAAGCTGGCCATGCCGGGGTTAGGTTGCCCGTGCCGACAGCGCTCCGGGACTGCATAGCCCTGGAGAGAGCAGGCTGACCACGGTCATCACTTCTAGCGTCTCCCGTATGGACCTTCGCAACCGCCACTGGCCTAACCCGCGTCGGACGGTCCATTTCACCCGCCTTGAGCCGGCCGTTACCTCATCAACCCCCGAACCGATTGTCATGGTGGCCGGCCCGACAACAGAAGGAGTTTCGCATGAACCGTCCTACCTCGCTCGGATCCTGGGTCGCCGACGACTACGACGTGGTCGCGGAGATCGCGGATAACATGCCCACTGGACTGACGGTGGCGGACGACGGACGTCTCTTCGTGTCGTTCCCGCGGTGGGGCGACGACGTCCCCTTCACCGTCGCCGAGATCGTCGATGGCAGGCCCATCGCGTATCCGGACCTCGAGAGCAACACCTGGACCGAGGGAGACGGTTCGGGGCGCCTGGTCTCGGTGCAGAGCGTCATCGTCGATCCGAACGGTCACCTGTGGCTGCTCGACACGGGCGCGCCGAGCTTCGAGCCCTTCGTCTCACACGGCCCGAAGCTCGTGGAGATCGACCTCAGCACTAACAGGGTCGTCCGGGTGATCGAACCCTCGCAGGACGCGATGACGGCGACCACATACCTGAACGACGTGCGCTTCGACTTCTCGCGCGGAGACGCCGGCGTCGCCTACATCACGGACTCCCAGGCCGTGGGGGCCCTGATCGTCGTCGACCTCGCCACAGGAGAATCGTGGTCCCGGCTGAGGGGGCATACGTCTACCAAAGCCGTCGACCAGTTCCGGGCGGTCGTCCAGGGGGTGGTCCGCGAGGGCTACCGGGTCGGGGCGGACGGTATCGCCCTGAGCGCCGACGGGTCCCGTCTCTGGTACTCGCCGCTGTCGAGCAGGCGCCTGTACTCGGTGTCCACCGCCGCTCTGCTCGACCGCGAGCTCTCTGAGGACCTCGTGGCCGCCACCGTCACCGATCACGGCGACAAGAGCGCGTCGGACGGCATGGAGTCCGACACCGACGGCAACCTCTACGTCACCTCCTACGAGCACTCCGCGGTCCTCAAGCTCGATGCCCGCGGTGTCTGGTCGACCGTGATGCACGGCCCCGAGCTGCTGTGGCCCGACACTCTCGCTCTGGCTGCGGATGGGAACCTGTACCTGAGCGTGAATCAGCTGCCTCGGTCGCCGCTGTTCAACGGGGTGGACGATCGTGTCGGGCCCTATCTCATCGTCCGGGCTCAGGTGCACGCGGCTCCGATCCGGCTGACGAAGACCTCCGCATGAATGCAATCGTCCACTTCAAACCGGGCGACGCTGATGTCCTTGAGCTCATCGACCGTCCGCTCCCGGATGTCGGCCCAACTGACATTCGGGTCAATATCAAGGTCGCTGGGGTCAACCCGACAGACATTGATGCACGCCGCAGTCGCACCGGAAAGATACAGCACTTCCGCGAGCCTCATGTTCCCGGCCAGGACGGCGCTGGCGTCGTCGATGCGTTTGGCCATGATGTCCAGGGTTTCGCCGTCGGTGATCGCGTCTGGGTGTGGGATGCGGCCTGGCGGCGCCATGAAGGCACCACGCAGGAATACGTCGTCCTGCCGTCCCATCAGGTTGAGCATCTCCCCGCCGAAGCCACCTTCGACTTGGGTGCATCTTTGGGTATCCCTGCGCTGACGGCACACCGGGCCCTAACGAGCTTCGCCGATGGTCCTGCCGAACTCATACCCGGTGCGCTGCGTGGGAAGACCGTTCTCATCCAGGGCGGGACCGGTGCCGTCGGGCACAGTGCCGTACAACTCGCAGTGTGGTCCGGCGCGGAGGTAATCACCACCGTGGGTGACTCCACCAAGGAGGCTCTCGCGCGAACTGCCGGAGCGCACCATGTCATCAACTATCGGGACGGAAACATTCGCGATGAGATAAAGCGAGTGCGTCCCGGGGGAGTGGACATCATCGTCGAGGTGAATGCTCGTAGCAATCTGCCTACGGACATGTCCGTCATCGCCCCGCACGGGGGAATCTCTATCTACACGGCGGGTGGCGGCGAGACGCGCGTTCCTTCGTATCAGGCGATGACAAAGAATGTGCAATTTTCTTTCATTCTTACCTATACGACGGCCCAGGTGCAGAAGGAGGCTGCACTCCGATCCGTCGGATTAGCCGTCGCGAGCGGGGCCCTGAACGTAGGCTCGGATGCAGGTCTGCCGATAACGAGGTTTCCGCTTTCCCAAGCGTCGGCAGCGCACCTGGCAGTGGAGCGTCACGTCACAGGAAAGGTACTTATCGACGTTGCAACGGGCGGTGGCCCCGCCTGAGTCATTGCTGCTCGGTTCGTGGCGCGGAGGCAGTCGGTTGCGGGTACTACGGTGCGTGGTTGGCATCAACGATTCCGACCACGCACCCACGGGCCGGTCCGCGCCATTGCCGGCTGCGATGATCGGTATTGCGGGAAGGCGTGAAGGAGCGGCACAGTTGGCGCTATGCCGCGATTCGTTCCACTGCCTGACAGGGACGGTCCTGCTGGAAGCGCACGGATGTGGATTAATCCCGAACACGTCGTCTCGGTCGTGCCGAAAGTGCACCGAGACGGCACCCACCACATTCTGCGGGTTGAGATTCTGGGCACGCCGGCCTTCGACACATGGCTGGGTGAATTCGACTCTGGAGCTGACGCCGACACGCGTTGGGGGGAATTCCTGCACGACCTCGGCGACTAGCCGGCTGCTAATCCGTAGTGCTGGTAGCGAGCAATATTCGAGTCCATGGTAATCCCTGGCGTATAGCTATCGAGGCCGCCCGTCAGAGTCCAAAGATGCCGATCTATCGCCGTCATGCCAGCAAAACTGCGGAGTGGTCTGGGCGGGAACTCGTGCCATCGCCACTGGCTGCGGAGTCCGATTCCGAGGTCTGGTTCGCTCTCCCTAGGGAGGGCGACGGGGACCAAATCTGGGAAGCGCTGAACGGCCGGCTCACTGAGACCGGGCTCGTCGAGGTTCGTGCTGCTCCAGCCCTCGCCTATGGGGTCGCCTTTGGTGACAGGGTGAGCGTGATCCGCTCCGCAGAGGGCTCACTTGTTGTGAACGAGATTCGCGAGCGGGGTTCGTTCGGAGCGTTCCGGATCTGGCTTGGTGAAGATGAGGCGCTTACTACGAAGTGGAAATCGGTTGCCGAGAAGTATCGGGAACTCGGCTGTCTCATCGACGTCTATTCGGAGAAGTTGATTGCGCTTGCGTGCCCGGAGGACAGAATCACGACAGTCCGCGATGCTCTTGAATCGCAGGCGTCAGAGTCAGGTCTGATTTGGGAGGAGAGTTCCTTCCCGCCATCGGCGCTATGAGGCCAACGATTCACCGAAATTCTTGGCGGGCGGCTGTGTAGCGAGCGAACTCGACTGCGTTCTCGTTGGCGTGTTTTGTGGTGCCTTGGTAACTGTAGGCGAAGAGTTCTGCGACGAGTGGTGCGGGCATGGCGGTGACGAGGTCGTCGAGGGCCCGGTTTCGGGTGGCGAGTGGGTTGAGGCCAAGTTCGCGGATCTGGGTGAGCAGATAGCTGTGGGTGATGTGGTGGCCGGCCTTGCCTCCGGGAAAGACCCAGGGGGGAGTGGTCGGCATTTCTTGTTCTGGCTGGTGAGCGGTGGGCGAGGTGCTGATCGATCAGAGTGGCGAAGAGCGCCGGGAGCTCGTTGGGCTGGGCGTCGAAGGTGATGGTCATGCCGTTCGGCTCTCTTTGGACGGCATCGGTCGTGAGTGAGCAGACGCGTGAGAGTGGTTGTGCGAAGAGCAGCAGGAGCAGGGCCGCAACTCGGGTGGAGACCGGGATGGTTGTGTTCTCAAGACAGTTCCGGATGCCGTCGAATCGGTCTTCTGGCGTCAGGCGCCTGCTGCTGCGCGCGGATCGATGCGGGACGACAAGTGGCGGACTGAGTCGTTCGTCCACGGCGAAGATGATGAACGTGCGGATGTTGAATCTGGTCGTTGGTCCGCTCGAGAGCCAGCGGTCGATGTCGCTTTGGGTGCAGGTGGACAGTGTGTGATTGGCGTCGTCCGTGAGCCAGGCGAGAAAGGTGATCGCTGCAGTGATCTCTTGTTTCGCGTTGTGAGTCGCGGCTTGGCTGGTCGTGTCGGCGGACGATCGTTTCCGGATGCTGCGGAGGTGATGCCAGCGGGCGAATTGTTCGACTGGGCGGCGCATCGTGGCGTCGGTGATCGGTGCGAGTTTGTCGGCGAGCCAGCGTTCGAAGCGGGCGAGGGCGTCGTCTCGGGGCGGGAGTTGTCCGGTGTCGATGAGGATGGCGCGGATGTGTTCCATGTGGCGGCCGGGAGGGAGTGCGTCGAAGGCTTCGTGGGTGGGCGAGAGGGTGCCGCTTCCGAGCTGGGTGAGGACGTCGATCACGCCGGGGTGTCGCATCCAGGTGATGATGCTCTCGGGACGGTCGGCGGTGACCAGCGATTCCAAGAGCGCCATCGCGGTTGGCTTCGCGGCGCCGTCGGGGATAAGGAGACCTGCGAGGTCGATGCGGAGGCTGCAGCGGGCGCAGGTGCCTTTGCGATAGCGGGGTTGTTCTTCGCGGCAGGTCCCGCAGTGGAACTGGGTAGGAATGCCGGCGCACTCAACACAGATGCTCCGGCCCTGCGTGTCTAGTCCGGGCAGCATCCGGTCGACGCCGCATCCGGGACAGGTTCCGCGGGTGTTGGTGGCGGCGGTGAAGCAGATCCCGCAGAGATCCCTGTCGGGCCAGCGGGCGGCGATCCTGTTGCAGTCGCGGCCGCAACGGTCGCAGTGCAGGTTCCCGGTCGAGCGGGGCCGACCTCGTCGTTCAGCCGGCCTTGGCTGCTGCTTAGTCATCGCTGACGACGCGTGCCCGTCGTGGGCGGACCTGGGTGTTGAGGTCGATGACTTCGGAGTTCACGATCTTCTTGGTGGGCTTCGCGTTCTCGGCGGTGACGGTGATGAGTTCGGCGGGGGTGCAGCCGAAGATGTCGCAGAGCGCCGAGAGGATCGGCAGGGAAATGCGTTCAGGCCGGTTCGTGACGAGGCGATAGACCTGTGAGGCCGACAGGGTGATGCCGCGTTCTGTGAGGTGGGAGGCGAGGTCGGTGGTGTTGTGCATCGCGTTGCGGGCCATGAGCTCGGTGAGGTGCCACTGGTAGTCGACGGCACGGCTGGTCATGGTGTGGGGGCCTTCCTGTTGAGGGCGTCAGTGATGGTCTGGTCGAGCACGCGGCGGAGTGTTCGGGTGCGGTAGTCGCTGGAAACGGAGGTGTAGAGACCCGTGGTCGAGGCGTATTCGTGGCCGACTTGCCGCTGGACGAAGAGAGCGTCGTAGCCGTCCTCGATCAGGTGCGTGACGTAAGAGCGGCGCAGCGAATGGAAATCGAGTCCGGGGGAGAGGGCGAGCTCGTCACGGTAGCGGCGGAACCTCGGGCTAAACGCTGCCTCGGCGACCAGGGTCCCGCGTTCGCTCGGCAACAGTTCGTGGCCATCGGTCATCCGGGTGCGGCCGCGTTCCTCCCACTCGTCGAGGATCTCGGGCGTCCAATCGAACACCGTCAGAACACTGCGGCGTTTCGGCGCCGAACCCTTCATCGCCTTGCCGTGCCGGACGTTGAAAACACCCTTCGACCCCAACTCCCTCGCGTGCCGGTTGCGGGTGAAATCGACGGTCTCGAGGTGACGGACCTCGTTGCGGCGAAGACCGTAGGCATAGGCGATCTTGAACACGACACTGTCTCGGAACGCCGGCAGCCACCCCTTCCTGTTGTGACGGGCGATGCGGATCGTCTCGTCGTCGGCGCGGTCGAACAGCGATTGCAGCTCGACCTTTGTGAAGGCTCGCTTGCCCGGGCCTGCCTCGGCCTCCTGAACGTGGGTCGCGGTGTTCCACTCGAAGCAGACCTGCGTCGGGTGAGTGCCGAACAGCTCGAGGCAGACCCTCGTCCAGCCGTAGCCGGGGTCGCTCACGTAGCCGCAGAACAGGCTCAATGTGTTCTGATAGTTCCGGAGAGTCGTCTGCTTGACCCCGCTCGTGGAGCGGAGATCTCCGAAGAACTCGTCGACGAGTGCGGGTGACCAGTTCCAGGGATGCTCATTCGTGAAGGCCAGGAAGCGGGTAATGATCTGCTCCCGCTGCGCGATCGTTTGGAAACTCAACGCCCGTGACAGTTGCTGATTCCGCCACCCATCGAGCATCTCCTGGACGATCTGATCCTCAGGGTGAAGCAGAGTGATCCGAGGCGGGGGAGAAGCAATCCCTCGGAAATCGACGGTCATCGTAGGCCTCCGCAGTGCATCAGTTGCATGATTATTGCATTTGATGCACGATGACTAAAGTGTCGAAAAATACTCACCTACTAAGATGCTTCAGATGTCGGAGCGTGGCCTTCTCCACTTTCACCAGTCCGACGTCTTTGTGGCGGGGGAGTTGGGGTCCGCTGGCTGCCAACTCGAGAGCCTTCAATGCCAGCGAGCGGGCAGCATTACGATCGCCAACACGCTCAGCGATCCGAATTTGAGCCAGGTGCCAGCGGAAGAGGGTCGAGTTGAACTTCAACTGGTCGCGGCTCATCCACGAATCGAGTAAGGCGCGAGACTCGTCGAGATCGTTTGGTCGCCCTGAGTCGAGGAGGACTTCGGCGAGAGAGATCTCGGTCGCACCAGATGTGCCACTGAGCGAAGGTTGCTCGATGATGACTTTTCGAAAGTACTTGATCGCTTCTTCCCGATCGCCTCGATGCGCAGCGATCTCCCCGAGGCTCTCCCATGCCGACACGGTTTGAAAGAAGTATGTGCCTTCGGCGATCGATCGATGAAACAGCTCTACGGCATCGCTTTCACGACCGCCGCCCAAAAGTCCGAGCGCTTTGATCCTCAGATACTGTTGACGATTTGACCTGAGAGCTCTTCGGAGCTTGGACTCGAACAAATCTCGGGTGTCTGCGTCCCACTCGGGACCTCTAAACCAGTCATCGCTCACAGTCGGATCATCTCGGCTCGTGGGGGATGAGAGGCAAGACGCGCCGAGACTGAAATGGTGCGATTGCATCAGATGCAATAATGCTCATTCTTGTTGACATAATGTGCATTATCGGTGGTTCGGAATCGATCTGTCAGAAGAGGCGGTCCGGAGCGTCGTCCGCGAGCATCAGGATGCCGATCACGCGGCCGGCGGAGTCGTAGGCGACGCGGCCCGTGAGGTCGTCGCGAGCGAAGTGCAGCGCGGTCTGGAAGACGTGGGTGACCAGCTGGCGATGCGCCCAGCGTTCGATCGGCGTTCTGCCGTCGGGCTGCTGGGGAACGGCGTTCGCGCAGCCGACGAAGGCTCCGGATGCGCGCACGGCATCGGCCCAGGCGCCCAGCAGCTTCCGCTTGGTGAGCGCCCGCGCGCAGCTGTAGCTCATCATCGTGCGAACGGATTCGTAGTCGCCCGCGGACAGCGACTCGAACAGCTGCGTGGTGCGCAGTGCGAGCTGATCGCCGGACCGGCCGGTCTCGTCGCCGAACCGCGTGAACGCCGCCTGGCGACTCGTCCCGAGCGCATCGCCGATCTCCCGCCACGATGCTCCGGCGGCGCGGGCGGCCGTGACCGACTCGCGAAGGCGGTTCTCCGACGCCTTCAAATCGGCCGCGGCCCGGCGGATGTCCAGAGCGGGATCCATCATCTGAGGATAGTTCGGGAGATGTGAATTGTCAAGCTATCTTGACGAATCACCGATTCATACGATCGGCCAGCTGCCGCCGCGACGAGATGCCGAGCTTCCGGAACACCTTGCGCAGGTGGTAGTCGACCGTGTTCGCGCTGATGAAGAGCGCCGCCCCGATCTCGCCGTTCGTGGCGCCTCGCGCGGCCAGCCGGGCCACCTCGCTCTCCTGCGCCGTGAGCTCAGGCGATGCCGCGTCGGCCGGAGCCACCACCCGCACTCCCCCGGCTTCGAGCTCCCGCCGAGCACGGGCGGCGAACCTCTCCGCGCCCACCGTCGTCAGCCCGCGGAGCGCCTCGTGCAGCTGCACCGCGGCCTCGGCGCGACGCCGCTGCCGCCGCAGCCACTCGCCGTAGAGCAGTCGCGTTCTCGAGCGGTCTCCGAGGTGCCCAGGCCGGTCGAGCGCCGCGAGCGACGCGAGGAAGTGCCGCTCGGCGACGGCGACGTCGTCGGCGAGCAGCGCACGGGCCCTCTCGTGCAGCCCCGCCGCCACCGCCGACCCGCTCGCCGAGGCGTACCGGCCGAGCGCGCGCGCCGCCTCCTCTCCCGCCCCGCGGTTCCCGCTGCGCACCGCGGCCTCCACGAGCTCGGCGTAGTGGTGGAAGGACGCCTGGAGAAAGGGCTGCCGCAGCAGCCCACGCAGCCTTTCGAACGCCGGCTCGGCCGCCCCCTCGGCGATGTCCTGCACCGCGACGGCCGCCACCGCCATCCGGGCGACCCCTCCCCATCCGGCCTCGCGCAGCGTGTGGGCGATCTGATCGACCACGACCGCCGGTGTGCCCTGCCACGCCAGCAGTGCCGCGTTGACGGCCTGATCGTCGGCCGATCCCAGGGCGCGGCGCAATTCGATCGACTGCGCGATGTAGGCGGCGGCCGAGGCGGGGTCGGAGCGGCTGATCTCGACGGCGCTGAGGATCCACAGCGCCCCGTCGACCTCGCGCAGCGCCCCGCGCCGTCGACCCACAGACACCACCCGCTTGAGCAGACGGGCTGCGGCCTCCCAGTCCCAGAGCGCGAGGCTCGGCACGGTGACCGCGAACGCGAAGCGCACCACCTCGTCGTCGTGCAGCGTGTCGAGGGCGGCGACCGCGGCCCGGAGCCGCGGCACGGCATCTTCGTAGGGATCGAGCACGAACGACGCCACCGCATCGAGCACCACGGCTGCGGGATCGCCGCGTCCGCTCGCGTCGGCCTGCGCGGGCGGAAGGGAGCGGATCGCGACCGCCACGTCGGCAGGCGTCGCACCGGTCGCCCTCTCCTCGGTGACGGTGGCCGCGTTCACGGCGAGCAGCAGCGCATACCGTGCGAGGTGGGGTGCCGTGCCGCGCAGCAGCGACGCCGCCTCGATGAGCCGCGCCATTCCGGCCCTGAGCGCATCGGAGTCGGCGAGGAACATGCCGCACATGGCCTCCACGATGAGCCGGCGCCCGCGCCCCACGTCGTCGAGTGACGCCACCTCCACTCGATCGAGCATCTGCAGGGCGAGCGTGGCTGCACCCGCGCTGATCGCGGCCTCGGCCGCCGCCACGAAGTGCTCGTGGCGAGCGGCCGCGTCAGGGCTGAGCTCCCCCGCGCGCGTCAGCAGCTGTGCCCGCGAGAGCATCCCTCCCCGGGCGCCGGCGTCGTCGGCCGCGACCGCGAGCGCCGCGGCGATGGACTCGTCCTGCCTTGCCGCGGCCGCCGCGGCGTGCCAGGCGGCGATTCCGTCGCGCCCCCGTGCGGTCGCCACCTCACCGAGCAACCGGTGCACGCGGCGCCGTTCCGAGTCGGTCGCCTGCAGCGAGACGGCCGAGCGGATGAGCGGATGCCGGAACGAGATCGCGTCGCGCACCGTCACCAACCCTGCCTCCTCGGCGGCGGCGGGCGCGTCGTCGGTCACTCCCATCGCCTGGGCCGTCTCGTCGACGACGGCGGTCGATCCGGTCGACTCGAGGGCGGCGATGAGCAGCCAGGTGCGGGTGCCGGAGGGCAGCGACCGGATGCGCGCCGTGTACACCTGCTCGAGCCGGCGCCCGATCGGGAGCGGCGCGTGGCCCAGCACCGTGGCGGTGAGCTGCTCGGCCTTCCTGCCGGCGGCCATCTCGCGCAACGCCAGCGGATTGCCGCCCGTGGCGCTCACGCACCCGTCCACCACCGTCGCGTCGAGCCTGCCCTCCACGGATCGCTGCAGGAGGGCGGCCGCCGACTCGTCGTCGAGCCCGCCGAGCTCGATGCGCGGCACCCCGGCGAGCATGCGGTCCACCACCTCGTGCGGGCGGGACGCGAGCACGATGCACACGGCGTCGGCCGCGAGCCGGCGCGCCACGAAGCCCAGGGCGAGCAGCGACTCCGCGTCGACGTCGTGCGCATCGTCGACGACACAGACCACCGGGCGGGCGTCTCCCGCGCGCGCGAGCGCCGAGAGCACGGCGAGGCCGACGAGGGCGAGCTGCGGCGGCTCCCCTTCCTCGAGCCCGAGCGCGACTCCGAGGGCCGCGCGCTGACCCTCCGGGATCTCGTCGACGTCTCGCGCCAACGGACGGAGCAGCCGCTGCAGTGCCCCGTAGGCGACGGCGGTCTCGACCTCGACACCGTCGGCCCGCAGTACGAGGAATCCCTCGAGGTCGTCGAGCGCGGCCGACACGACCGAGGTCTTGCCGACGCCGGGCTCGCCGTGCAGCAGCACCGCTCCCCCGCTGCCGTTGCGGGCGCTCGACAGCAGCGCGCGGAGTCGCTCTCGTTCCGCGGCGCGCCCCAGGAGCTCGGAATGGTCGATGCGTTCACGGTAGCGGTCGCGACGACACCGCCGAAACCCCGCCCGCCCTCGGAGCCTCGTAGTCCCGGTGACACACCGCGACGGCACGACTACGTGCTTCACGTGGTGCGCGGCCCGCCCGCATCCGCTTGTCTGATCGCACACCGAGGGAGGGCCGCCCATGCCGCACGTGACCACCGACGACGGCACCCGCCTGTTCTACCGCGACTGGGGCCCCGACGACGGCGAGCCGGTGCTGCTCAGCCACGGCTGGCCGCTCAACGGCGACGCCTGGGAGGCCGCCGCGCACCACCTCGCCCGTGAGGGCTACCGGGCGATCGCGCACGACCGGCGGGGCCACGGCCGGTCGACCCGGAGCTGGTCGGGCAACGACATGGACACCTATGCGGACGATCTCGACTGCCTGCTCACCGCGCTCGGCCTGTCGGGCGTGACGCTCGTCGGCCACTCGACGGGCGGCGGCGAGGTGGTGCGCTACCTCGCCCGCCACGGCAGCGTGCGGGTGGCGCGTCTCGTGCTCGTCTCGGCGGTGCCCCCGTTCCTCCGCCGCGGCGACGACAACCCCGGCGGCGTGCCGCCCGAGGTCTTCGACGGCCTCCGCGCCGGCGAGGCGGCGAACCGCTCCGAGCTCTACCGGCAGCTGGCCGACGGCCCCTTCTTCGGGCACAACCGGCGATCGGATGTGCCCCAGGGCACCCGGGACGCGTTCTGGTCGCAGGGGCTGGCCTCGGGTACCCGCAACGCCTACGAGTGCATCGAGGCGTTCAGCGCCACCGACTTCAGGGCCGACCTCGCCGACGTCGACGTGCCCACGCTCGTGGTACACGGCGACGACGACCAGATCGTGCCCTTCGAGCTGAGCGGCCGGCTCTCGGCGGAGCTGGTGCCCGGTGCCCGCCTCCTCGTCTACGAGGGGGGAGCGCACGGGTTGCCCGACACCGAGCGCGACCGCCTCCACGCCGATCTTCTCGCGTTCCTCCGCAGCTGACGACGCACATCCGCCGCCCTTCGACCGCACCGCACCGACCGCATCCACCGGCAACTCCACCCTCACGAAAGGTACCGACATGAGCACCGCCCCCGACACCATCGTCCTCGTCCACGGCCTCTGGGTCACCCCGCGCAGCTGGGAGGAGTGGAAGGCCCGCTATGAGGCGCAGGGCTTCACCGTCGTCACCCCGACCTACCCGGGCTTCGAGATCGAGGTCGAGGAGCTCCGCGAGAACCCCGAGGTGATCGCGAAGCTGACCGTGCCCGAGACGCTCGACCATCTGGCCGGCGTGATCGAGGCGCTGCCCACGCCGCCCATCATCATGGGTCACTCCTTCGGCGGCCTGTTCACGCAGATGCTGCTGGCCCGCGGCCTCGGTGTCGCGGGCGCCGCGATCGACTCCGCCCCCGTCGAGGGTGTGCGCGTGACGCCGCTCTCGCAGGCGCGATCGCTCTTCCCCGCCCTCAAGAACCCGGCGAACTACCACCGTGCGGTGGGCTTCACCCCCGACGAGTGGCACTACGCCTTCACGAATACGCTGAGCCGCGAGGAGTCGGATGCGGCCTACGAGCGCTACGCGATCGCCGCGCCCGGCAACTGGGTGTGGGCGTACGGGCTGCTGGCGAACTTCCAGCCCGGGCACCAGGCCACCTGGGTCGACTTCTCGGTCGACCGCGCTCCCCTGCTGTTCATCGGCGGCGGCTCCGACCACATCATGCCGCCGGCGGTCAACAAGTCCAACGCCAAGCACTGGGGCAAGTCGCCCGCGCTGACCGAGTACCACGAGTTCCCGGGGCGTGATCACTGGACCTGTGGCGCCCCCGGCTGGGAGTCCGTCGCCGACTACGCCCTGGAGTGGACCCTGGCGCACGCCCGTCCCGTCTCCCCGCGCGAGACCGTCTGAGGTGAGGAAGTCTCGGGGGCTGTGTCATACTGCTTGAGCACCTGACCCGGCTTCCATCCCTATCCGTCGCTCTCGTCTGCGTGCGCGGTGGCGCATCCGCGTCGCCGATCGGCGAACGAGAGCGACGGGGCAGGGATGCGACTGGCTTCGCTCGACGGGTTGCGCGGTCTCGCGGCCGTGGTCGTGGTGGTGGGCCACGCCCGGCTCGTGCTCCTCGGCGACCCCACGTTCGTGTGGCCGGTGCCGGCCGAGCTCGTGGAGGCCGGGTCGGCGGTCGGCGGGCGTGCGGTCTGGCTCTTCTTCGTGCTCTCCGGCCTCGTACTCACCCGCCTGGCGCAGCGCTCCGGCTTCGAGTACGGCCCGTACCTGCTCTCGAGGCTCGTGAGGCTCTACCTCCCGGTGGCCGCGGCGGTGGCCTTCACGATCGTCACCATGCTGCTCGTCCCGCGCACGGGCACCGGATTCGGACCCTGGATCGACACCCACCCCGAGCGGTTCAGGGTCACCGACGTCGTCGCCGACCTCACGCTCGTGAGCGGGGTGAGCGGTAACCTGTCGCCGCTGTGGAGCCTCCAGTGGGAGGTGTTGTTCTCGATGCTGCTGGTGCTGTACGTGACGGTGCTCAGGCGCGCGCCCTGGTGGTGCGCCGTGGCGGCCGGGGTCGTGACGAGCGCCGCGGGCGCCGCGATCGGCTCGGCCCTGCTCCAGTACCTGCCCATGTTCGCGATCGGCGTGGGGCTCGCCTTCGGATGGGAGCGCCTCGGCTCCGCGATCGCGAGGTTCCGGCGCGTGGTCTCGGGCGGACCCGCCACCGCGATCGCCGTAGCGGCACTCGCGGCGGCGGCGTGCCAGCCCTGGGCGACCGGTCAGCTCCTCCGAGCGGGCTTCACGCCGAGCGTCGTCAACGCCCTCGCCGTGGGCGCCGATGCGGTCGCCTCGCTCCTGGCCGCCGTCGTCGTCACGCTGGTGGTGGGCTTCGACCCGGTTCTTCAGCGCCTGTTCTCCAGCCCGCCGTTCCTGTGGCTCGGCACGATCTCGTTCAGCCTCTACCTCATCCACGAGCCCGTCCTGATCGCGGCGGCGCGCCTGGCGGGTCCGGTTCCGCTCACGGTCGGGGTGTCGCTCCTTCTGTGCCTCGCCGTCGCCGTAGTCTTCCAGCGCGTCGTCGAGGGCCCCGCCCACCGCCTGTCGCAGGGGCTGCGTCGCGGCCGAATCGGGGTGAACGGCCCCGACTGAGTTCACTCGCGACTCGCGCGCACGATACGGCGGTGCCGCACGTCGAGGAAGCGCACGAGCTCGGCGAGCACCGTCTCGATGTACTCGCGGCGGGGATGGGTGGCGCTCCACGCGGCGATGACGGGCACGAGCAGCGGACCGTCGGGGCCGACGACCGGCACGGCCACGCATCCCCGGGCCGAGTCGTCGGTGAGCAGCGCGATCCCTTGTCCGCCCGCGGCGAGCCCGGCCGCCACCGAGGGGTGCCGCACGATGAGTGGCGCCTGCTGCCACTCGATCCCGGATTGCGATGCCGCGTGGTCGACCACCCGCCGCGCCGCGTTGTTGGGCGTGAGCAGGATGAGCGGCTCGGGCGAGAGCTCCTCGAGCGTGAGCGACGCCCGGCCGGCGAGCGGGTGCCGCCGCGGCATGTGCGCCCGCACGAGGCCGTCGGAGAGGCGCATCCGCTCCCAGCCCGGGGGCGGGTTCCTGGTCGAGATCGCGATGTCGGCGTTCCGTGCCGTGGCGATGTCGAAGACGAGGAACGGGTCGGCCGGTTCGCAGTCGAGCAGGGGTGCCGTCGTGCCCCGTGACACCAGGAACGGCACGATACCCGAGTCGATCGTGGCGGAGGGTGCGACCACGTGGAGGGTGCGCGCCCCTTCCCCTCCCTCTTGCTTGGTGCGGCCGATCACGTTCTCGGCGTGGGAGAGCAGATCTGTTACGCGTTCGTAAAATCTCGCGCCTGCGGGCGTGGTTCTGAGCGGCCCCGGCCCGCGGATGAGGAGCTCGACGCCGAGGTCGCGTTCGAGCCCGCTGATCTGGCGGCTCATGGCGGGCTGCGTGATACCGGTGCGCTGGGCCCCGCGCGAGATGGAGCCCTCCTGCACGACGGCGACGAAGGAGGCGAAGACGCGGAGGTCGAGCATGCAACCAAAGCATAGACTGTGAACCTTCATGCATTTGAGATCGTGGGCGCGGTGTAGTCGACTCGTCGCTGTCGGAATCGGTTCCGGCAGAACGACGAATCGGATGGCATGAAGCTCGACACCCTCATTGAGAACGGCAGGATCTGGACCGGCGACGCCCGGCGCCCCTGGGCCACGCGCATCGGCGTCTTCGCCGGCCGCGTGATCGGGGTCGACGACGAGCTCGACGGCACCGACGCCGAGACGAGGCTCGACCTCGGGGGTGCTCCCGCCGTCCCCGGCTTCCACGACGCCCACCTCCACTTCAGCCTCTACGGCCACCGTCTGCTGCAGGTCGACCTCTCGATCACGGCGTGCCCCGATCTCGACTCCCTCTACCGCGCCGTGCAGACGGCCGCCGAGGCCGCGGAGCCTGGCGAGTGGGTTCTCGGCACCGGCTACGACCAGAACAAGCTCGGCGCGCATCCGCTGCTCTCGGTGCTCGACCGCGTCGCTCCCGAGAACCCGGTCTTCCTCGAGCACACGTCCGGCCACATGGGCGTGGCGAACAGCGCCGCCTTCCGGGCGGGCGGGCACGGCGACCTGCGACTGCTCCCCCGCATCGACGGCGGCCTGGTGGAGACGGATGCGGAGGGTCTGCCCACGGGTCTGCTCCAGGAGCGCGCACAAGAGCTGGTGAACGAGCTCTTCCTCCCGGTGACCCTCGCCACGCACCGTCGCGGCTCCCGGCTCGCCTCGGCCGAGCTGCTGAGCCTCGGCATCACCAGCATCACCGAGCCGGGCGTGGGCGTGCCCGGGCAGATCGGCCGCACGCCGATCGAGATCCGCGCCTACCAGGACGGCATCGACGCCGGCGAGATCAACCTGCGGCTGAACGTGATGCCCTACATCCGGGCCTTCCACGAGCTGGGCGAGATTGGTGGCGGCGAGGAGGGCTGGGGGCTCGACCTCGGCATCCGTTCGGGCCTCGGCGATGACCGGCTGCGCCTCACCGGCGTGAAGGTGCTCACCGACGGCTCGCTGATCGGGCGCACCGCGGCCGTGTGCTGCGAGTTCCACGATGCCCCCGGCAACACGGGCCTGCTCATCCAGGACGAGTCGGAGCTGAAGCGCATGGTGGTGGGCGCGCACCGCAACGGCTGGCAGGTGGCGATGCACGCCATCGGCGACCACGCCCTCGACCTCGTGATGGACGCCGTCGACGAGGCGCAGCGACTGCACCCGCGCGCCGATCCGCGGCACCGCATCGAGCACTGCGGCATCTCGCGGCCCGACCAGCTCGACCGGGTGGCCGCTCTCGGCCTCATCCCCGACCCGCAGGGCACCTTCCTGCTCGAGACCGGCGACGGCCTCCTGGCGGCCGTCGGGCCCGACCGCATGGAGATGCTCTACCGCATGGCCAGCTGGCTCGAGCGCGACATCGTGCTGCCCGGGTCGACCGACGCGCCGATCGTGGCGGCCGACCCCATCCGCAGCATCCACGCCATGGTCAACCGCCGCACCGAGCAGGGGCAGCTGATCGCGCCCGAGGAGGGCATCACACCCGCCCAGGCGCTGCGGGCCTACACCTACGGCTCCGCCTACGCCGCGCACGAGGAGCACCGCAAGGGCACGCTGTCGCGCGGGATGCTCGCCGACCTGGCCGTGCTGAGCGACGACCTGCTCGCCGTGGCGCCCGACCGCCTCGACGGAGTGAGCGTGGGCGCCACCATCGTGGGCGGCGAGCTGGTGCACGACTCGGGGGCGGTGACACGCTCGTGACCACGACGGCTGACGACAGGAGCATCGAGATGACGGACACACTGAGCATCGGCCATGTCATCGACGGGGAGTCGATCCCCGGCACGGGGGATGCCCTCCTCCTCGTCGACCCGGCGAGCGGGGTGACGATCGGCTCCGCCGCGGTGGCGGGGGCGACCGAGGTCGACGCGGCCTTCGCTGCTGCGCGCCGAGCCTTCGGGAGCTGGGGCCGCACCACGCCGCAACATCGTTCCGAGCGCCTGCTCGCGCTCGCGGCGCTGATCGTGGAGCACGCCGACGAGCTCGCCGAGCTCGAGATCCGCCTCACCGGCAAGCGCCGCGAGTTCACGAGGGCGGTCGAGATCGAGCGCGGCGCCGACGTGCTGCGCTTCTTCGCCGGAGCGGTGCGGGTGACGACCGGCCTCACCCAGACCGAGTACTGGGAGGGGTTCACCAGCTCCATCCGCCGCGAGCCGGTCGGCGTGATCGCGCAGGTCACGCCCTGGAACTACCCGTTCATGATGGCGATCTGGAAGATCGCGCCCGCCCTGGCCGCGGGCAACACCGTCGTGCTGAAGCCCGCCGAGTCGACGCCGGCCACCACGGTGCGGCTCGCCGAGCTCGCCGCCGAGGTGCTCCCGGCCGGCGTGCTCAACGTGGTGTGCGGTGCCCGGGCGACGGGTGAACTGCTCTCCGCGCATCCGGAGGCCGACATGGTGGCCATCACGGGCAGCACCCGAGCCGGGTCGCAGGTGATGGTGACGGCCGCCGCCGACCTCAAGCGCGTGCACCTCGAACTCGGTGGCAAGGCGCCCTGCCTGGTGTTCGACGACGCCGACCTCGAGGCCGCCGCCGCGGGCATCGCGGGCGCGGCCTTCTTCAACGCCGGCCAGGACTGTACGGCGGCCACCCGCGTGCTCGTGCACGAGTCGGTCGCGGAGCGGTTCGAGCAGCTGCTCGCGGCCCAGGCCGCCGCCCTGCCCGTCGGCGCTCCCGATGTGGACGCCTACTTCGGGCCCGTCAACAGCGCCGCGCAGTTCGACCGCATCCGCGGTGTGCTCGACCGGCTGCCCGCCCACGCACGCGTGATCGCCGGGGGCACCACCCACGGCCCCGGCTACTTCGTCGAGCCGACCGTGGTCGCCGGCGTGCAGCAGCACGACGAGGTGGTGCAGACCGAGATCTTCGGGCCCGTGCTCACCGTGCAGACCTTCTCGACCGAGGAGGAGGCGCTCGAGCTCGCCAACGGCGTGGAGTACGCGCTCGCGTCGAGCGTGTGGACGCGCGACCACGGCCGGGCCACGCGCCTCAGCACGCGCCTGGACTTCGGTGCCGTGTGGATCAACTGCCACCAGATCATCCCCGCCGAGACCCCGCACGGCGGCTTCAAGCACTCCGGCTTCGGCAAGGACCTCAGCTACTACGGCCTCGAGGACTACACCCGCATCAAGTCCGTCACGAGCGCCCACATCTGACCCGAGAGCACCCAGGAGACCACCATGACCGAGTTCACCGCCGTCGTCTACGACGGCCCGGGCACCGAGCCCCGCTTCGACACCGTGTCGCTGCGCGAGCCCGTGGGCGAGGAGGTCGTGCTGCGCATGACCGCCGCCGGCATCTGCCACTCCGACCTGCACGTCGTGAACGGCGACTGGCCCTACGACCACCGGCTGGCGCTCGGCCACGAGGGCACGGGCGTCGTCACCGCGCTCGGCCCCGACGCCACCGGCCTCGAGGTGGGCGACCACGTGCTGCTGAGCTGGTTCGCCACCTGTGGCCGCTGCCCCGCGTGCCTCGAGGGCACCACCTGGCTCTGCAGCCGCAGCACCACGGTCGGCAACGCCGCGCCCGACGGCGGCACCCCTCTCAGCTCCCCCGACGGCGTCGAGGTGCGTCCCTACCTCGGCGTGGGCACCTTCTCGGAGTATGTGCTCACCGGCCGTCGCTCGGTGGTGAAGATCCCCGAGTCGTTCCCGGCCGACGTGGCGGCCCTCATCGGATGCTCGATCCTCACCGGCTTCGGCGCGGTCGTCAACACCGCCCAGGTGAAGATCGGCGACACCGCCGTGGTGGTGGGATGCGGCGGCGTCGGCCAGGCGATCCTGCTCGGCCTCGGGTTGGTGCGCGCCTCGACCGTCATCGCGGTCGACATCAACGACGCTCAGCTCGAGGGCGCGCTCGCCCTCGGCGCGACCCACGCGCTGCGCGGTGACGACCCGGAGCTCGCCGCGAAGATCGTGGAGATCACGGGCGGCGGCGCCGATTTCGCCTTCGACGCGATCGGGCAGCCCGCTGTCTCGGCCTCGCTCCCGCTTTTCGTGAAGCAGGGCGGCGCATCCGTTCTCGTCGGTCTGCCCCGGCGCGACGCCACCGCCGCCATCCCCACGTGGCCCGTGGTGGCGGCCAACCAGCGCATCCTGGGCTGCCACTACGGCTCGTCGAACATCCAGCACGACTTCCCGCTCATCGCCGAGCTCTACCTCTCCGGTCAGCTCGAGCTCGACCGGCTGGTGGGGCGGCACGTGCCCTACTCCGAGACCATCACCGCCCTGTTCGACCTCCCCCACGCGACCGGTGGACGCACCGTCGTCGACTTCGCCGCGTGACCTCGACGTTCCACCCCGCACCGCGCATCACCCCATCCCCAACCGCAACCATCCCGCACCGCTACCGAAAGGACTGGACCATGTTCAGCAGCACCACCCTCCGACGCGCGACCGTCGCGCTCGCGGCCGCTGCGGCCGCCTCCATCGCCCTCGCGGGCTGTTCCTCCGGCGCCGCCTCCAGCACCGACTCCGCCTCCGGCGAGTCGAAGGGCGCGCTCGCCATGAGCTTCGGCGGCCTCGACGTGCCGATCTGGAACGCCGAGCTCGTCTACATGAAGGAGCTGGCCGAGGAGGCCGGCTACGAGTTGCTGAGCGACGACCCGCAGTGGGACGTGCAGAAGCAGATCGCCGACTGGCAGGCCTGGATCCAGCGCGGCGACGTCAAGGCCATCATGGGCTTCCCCGTGCAGGCCGACGCGATCGTCCCCGTCACCGCCGAGGCGGTCGCCGCCGGTATCCCCGTCGTGGGCTACGCCAACGTCTGGGAAGGCACCACCGGCAGCCTCGGTTCGGACTACTACGCCGACGGTTACATGGTGGGCGAGGCCGCCGCCGCGTGGATCAACGAGAACATGGCGGGCGAGACGGATGTGCCGGTCGTCATCATGGGCGAGCAGACCTCCGACCTCGGCCGAGGTCACGCCGAGGGCACCCGCGACGCGCTCAACGAGCTGGTGGAGGGCGGGGTCTCGATCGCGGAGATCGACGCCCAGACCCGCGACGAGGGCTACTCCACCGCGCAGAGCCAGATGATCGCCGAGCCCGACACCAAGGTGTGGCTCGGCACCACCGACGGCGTGCTGCTCGGCGCCTACCAGGCCGTGATGGACTCGGGTGTGGCCGCCGACGACCCGACGTACGCGTTCGGCTCGCTCGACGCCACCAACGAGACGCTCGACGTCATCAAGATCCCCGACACCATCTGGCGCTTCGGCTACTCGATCACCGCCAAGGAGATCGCGGAGGCGAACATCAAGCTGCTGCTGCAGGCCGCGAACGGCGAGGAGGTCGACGACATCGTGCTCACCTACAACGTGGTCGACGGCTCCAACGCCGACGAGTTCTACAGCGAGTGATCCCCGCGAGTGCCCGTCCCGCCCCGGCGCGACGGGCACTCGCCGTACCCCGAAAGGACGCCCATGATCTCTCCAGAAGGCACCTCTCCCGAACGGCTGGGCTTCTCCGGCCTCTCCGTGCGCTTCGGCTCCACGGTCGCCCTCGACGCGATCGAGCTCTCCTTCGCCCCGGGCGAGATCGTGGGCCTGCTCGGGCACAACGGCGCCGGCAAGTCGACCCTGCTGAACGTCGCCACCGGTGCGGTGCCCCGCACAGAGGGCAGCATGCGGCTCGACGGCGACGAGCTGCCCGAGCCCGTCACCCCCGGCCGGGTGGCCGGGCTCGGCATCGCCGTCATCCATCAGGAGCCGGCGCTCGCACCGAACCTCTCGGTCTTCGACAACCTCTACCTCGCCAGCGGTGACACCTCGTCGCGTTCGTCGAGGCGTGCCCGTGCGCGTGCCGCCCTCGACGCGGTCGGGGCCCGCGGCATCGGGCTCGACTCGCCGGTCGGGATGCTCCCGCTCGGCAACCGGCAGATCGTCGACCTGGTGCGCGCCCAGCTGCGCGGCCACCTCAAGGTGCTGCTGCTCGACGAGCCGACCGCGGCGCTCGGCGAGGCGGAGACCCGGGTGCTGCACCGCCTCATCCGGGAGCTCTCGGAGCAGGGCACCACCATCGTCTACGTCTCGCACCGGCTGCCCGACATCATCGACGTCTGCCGCCGCGTGGTCGTGCTGCAGGGCGGTGCCGTCGTGATGGACAGCCCGGTCGAGGGTCTCGACTCGCGCGACCTCTCGCACGCGCTCGCGCCGCAGGTCGATCTCGAGGCGAGCTGGGAGTCGACCGCCGCCGGCCCCGGCCTCGAGCTCGGATCCCCGTTCGGCATCTCGTGCCGGGCCGGTGAGATCGTGGGGCTGTACGGCATCGCGGCCGGGCCGCAGTTCCGCATCCTGGAGCAGCTCTACGGGCTCCGCAGTGGCGCGGGTCCCGTGCCCGAGGCGACCCTGGCCGGCTCCCCGCTGTCGTTCTCGGCCCCGGCCGCCGCCATCGCGCGCGGGGTGCACTACGTGCCCGCCGACCGCGAGCGGGACGGCCTCATCGCCGGCATGAGCGCGCTCGACAACGTCTACCTGCCGTGGCGCGGCCGGCTCAGGATGGGCGCCCGCGCCGCGCACCAGGGCTACGCCGAAGCGCGCGAGACCTACAACATCCTGGGCCCCTCGGGCGACGCCGCCATCGCCGCCTTCAGCGGCGGCAACCGGCAGAAGCACCTGCTCGCCCGCTGGACGCTCCCCCGCAGACCAGAGCTCCTGCTGCTCGCGCAACCCACCCAGGGCGTCGACGTCGGCGCGAAGGTCGACATCCGCCGCGCCCTCCGCGGTCTCGCCGCGGCAGGCACCCCCGTGCTCGTCGCCTCGAGCGAGAGCGACGAGATCGCGTCGATGTGCGACCGCGCCTACGTGGTGACCGGCGACCGTGCGGTGCCGGTGGAGCGCGACGAGCACATGGAGGAGAACCTCCTCCGCATCCTCCTCGAATCGACCCCCAACGAAAGTGCAGCCTGATGAACCGGTTCCGCATCATCCTGGCGCAGAACGGCACCCTGTTCGCGCTGCTCGTCCTCATCGCGGTGTTCGCCACGCTCAACCCGCGCTTCTTCTCGCTGCAGAACGGCGCCACCGTGCTGCTGCAGATCGCCGAGCTCGGCATCGTGGCCATCCCGCTGGCCTTCCTCGTGATGACCGGCACGCTCGACCTGTCCATCGGGTCGGTGGCGAGCCTCGGCGCGGTGATCTCGGCGTTCACCGTGGTGGGCACCCAGAACATCCTGCTGGGGCTGCTGGCCGCGGTGGCGGTCGGTCTGGTCACGGGCGCCATCAACGGCTTCCTCGTCTCGTTCCTGGGGCTGAATCCGCTCGTGGTCACGCTCGGGTTCCTCAGCGTGTGGGGAGGCCTGGCGCTCTTCCTCACGAACGGGGCCACGGTCACCGGCATGGGACAGGCCTTCCGTGACTTCGGTCTGTGGCGGCTGGGCCCGGCGAACCTGCAGCTCATCGTGCTCATCCTGGTGCTGGTGTTCGGCTGGTTCGTTCTCAACCGCCGCCCGTTCGGCCGCAACGTGCTCGCCATCGGCGGCAACGCCAAGGCCGCCCGCCTCATGGGTGTGAAGGTGCGGCAGACTCGGTTCGTGCTCTTCATCATCACGGGTGTGGCCGCGGCGGTCGTGGGCTTCCTGCTCACGGCCAAGCTGCAGTCGGCCCCGCCGACGGTGGGCACGGGCATGGAGATCCAGGCGCTCACCGTGGTGCTGCTCGGTGGCGTCGCGATGGAGGGTGGCGCCGGGCGTATCAGCGGCGTCATCGCCGGCCTGCTCTTCGTGGGCGTGCTCCGCAACGGGCTCGTCATCCTCGGGGTGTCGCAGTTCCTGCAGACCATCCTCATCGGCGCCACGCTGGTGGTGGCGATCCTCCTCGACAGCTCCATCCAGCGCCTGCTCAAGGCCAGCTGGAACAACATGGTGAGGCCGGCCTCCTCGTGAACGGAGCCGAGAGCGTCATCCGCACCCTGGCCGACGCCGGGGTGCGGGTGTGCTTCGCCAACCCGGGCACCTCGGAGATGCACCTGGTCGACGCGATCGACCGGGTCGACGGGATGCGCGTGGTGCTGGGCCTGTTCGAGGGCGTGGTCACCGGCGCGGCCGACGGCTACGCGCGCATGACGGGCGAGCCCGCGGCCACCCTGCTGCACCTCGGTCCGGGGCTCGGCAACGGGCTGGCGAACCTGCACAACGCGCGCAAGGCGCAGGTGCCGATGGTGAACCTCGTCGGCGACCACGCCACGGCGCATCAGCGCTTCGAGGCGCCGCTCACCGCCGACGTGCAGGCGTTCGCGGCGACGGTCTCGCACTGGGTGGAGGAGCCCGTGCTCTCCTCCGAGGTGGGCGCCGCGACGGCCCGGGCGGTCGAGGCGGCCCGGAGCGCTCCCGGGCGCATCGCCACGCTCGTGCTGCCGGCCGACACGGCGTGGGGCGACGGGGGCGTACCGGCCGTGGCGGGTGCGGGCACGCCGCCGGCCGCCGTGCGCGGAGCGGTCCTCGACGCGGCCCGTGCGGCGTTGCGCCGGGGCGGGCCGGTCGCGCTGCTGTTGCGAGGTCCGGCGCTGCGCGGTGAGGCCCTCGTGGCCGCGGGCCGGATCGCCGCCGCCACCGGGGCGAGACTCTTCTGCGACACCTTCGCGCCCCGTCTCGAGCGCGGCGCCGGCCGGGTGCCCGTCGAACGGATGCCGTACCGCGCGGCCGACGCGACGGCGGCGCTGGCCGGACTGCAGACGCTCATCGTGGTGGGCACCCAGGCGCCCGTGGCGTTCTTCTCCTATCCCGGCCAGCCGAGCGAGCTCACTCCCGAGGGCACCGAGGTGCTCGTGCTGGCCACCGAGCAGGAGGACGGCGCTGCGGCATTGCTCGAGCTCGCCTCTGCGGTCGCGCCCGATGCGGTGCCCCGGCTCTCGCCGGCGCAGCTGCCCACCGCCCCGGCCGACGGGCCCCTCACGGCCGACGCCGCCATGCGCATCCTGGCCCGGCGCCTGCCCGAGGGGGCGATCGTGAGCGACGAGGGTCTCACCAGCGCGTACTCCGGCTACGCCCACCTCGCGGGAGCGGCACCGCACGACGTGCTGTTCCTCACCGGAGGGGCCATCGGCGACGGCATGCCCCTCGCCGTCGGTGCCGCCGTGGCCTGCCCCGACCGCCGGGTGGTGACCCTCGAGGGCGACGGGAGCGCGATGTACACGCTGCAGGCGCTCTGGACGCAGGCGCGGGAGCGCCTCGACGTGGTGACGGTCGTGTTCGTGAACCGCGCCTATGCGGTGCTGGAGGAGGAGCTCGCCTGGGTGGGCGGTGGCACCGCGGGGCCCAAGGCGCGTTCCACGCTCGAGCTCGGCGACCCCGACATCGACTACTCCTCGCTCGCCCGCGGACTCGGCGTGTCCGCCGTGCGGGCCGACACCGTGGCCGACTTCGACCGGGCGCTTGCCGAGGCACTGGAGACGCCGGGGCCGGTTGTTCTCGAGGCGGTCGTCTACCATGACTGAACGATCGGAGTGCAGATGAGCGAGACCACGACCTCCCCCGCGGAGGCGTTGCCCCCCACCCATCCCGAGGCGACCGCGCGGGACAGCTGGAGCGTCGCGGACGGCCGTGTCGACCTTCGCAGGCAGGCTCTCGACCCCCGGCCCGCCGAGCTCGACACCCTTCCCTCCCCCGTGACGGCCGACCTCGCGCGCAGTGCCCTCGTGGTGATCGACATGCAGAACGACTTCTGTTCGCCCGAGGGGTGGCTCGCCGGATGGGGGGTCGACGTGAGCGGGGCCGCGCCGGTGATCGAGGCGGTCGGCCGCCTGGTCCCCGCGGCGCGAGCCGCCGGGGTGCCCGTCATCTGGGTGAACTGGGGCACCCGCCTCGACCAGGCCAACCTGCCCGCGGGCGTGCGCCACAGCATGGACCCGTTCGGCGACGGCCGCGGCATCGGCTCGGTGGGCGCGCACGACTCGCGGGCCATGACCCGGGGCAGCTGGGGTGCGGCGCTCGTCGACGGCCTCGAACGCGCTCCCGGCGACATCGACGTGGACAAGCACCGGCTGAGCGGGTTCTGGGACACCCCGCTGGACTCCATCCTCCGCACCCTCCGGGTCGACACGGTGTTCTTCGCCGGGGTGAACTCCGACCAGTGCGTGTACTCCAGCCTCATCGACGCCGCGTCGCTCGGCTACGACGTGGTGCTCGTCGACGGCGCATCCGGAACCACCTCCCCCGCTTACTGCCACGACGCCACGCTCTACAACACCCGGCAGTGCTACGGGTTCACGGTCGACGCCGGGCCGCTGACGGAGGCGTTCGAGCGGGCGGCCGAGGCGGTGCCGGCGTGAGCGGGGCGCTGGAGGCCTTCGGTCACGAGTTGCACGAGGTCGACCTGGCCGAGATCCGCGCCACGCTCGGGACTCCGGCCCAGGGTGCCTTCGACAAGATCACCGACCACCTCGACGAGAACTGCCTCCGCTTCCTCGCGCACTCCCCGTTCTGCTGCCTCGCCACCGTGGGCGCCGACGGCGCCTGCGACTGTTCGCCGCGCGGCGACTACCCCGGCTTCGTGCGGGTGCTCGACGAGCGCACGGTCGCCATCCCCGACCGCGTGGGCAACAAGCTCGCCGACTCGATGCAGAACATCGCGGCCACCGGGCGCATCGGCATCCTGAGCTTCGTGCCCGGCATGACCGAGACCCTGCGCATCAACGGGCGCGCCATGGTGACGAACGACCCCACGGTGCTCGCCATGCTCGAGCAGGACCACTCCGTGCCCGACCTCGCGATCGTGGTGCGCACCGAGCAGGTCTACCTGCACTGCGGCCGCGCCATCCTCAGGGCCGGGCTCTGGGACGCCGAGATGCAGGACCTCGCCGACGAGGTGCCTCCGGCGGGCCGCATCTGGGCGAGCATGTCGGGGCTCGACGAGGAGGTGGGCGACGAGATCGGCCGGGGCGTGGGACTGGCCTACCGGAAGCTGTACTGATGCGGGGACGGGAGGGGATGCTGCCGCTGGTGGTGTCGTCGATCGACCGGCAGACGCCGTCGATCGTGAGCGTGGTGCTGGAGCATCCCGATCGCGAGCAGCTACCGGACTGGAAGGCGGGTGCGCACATCGACGTGCAGCTCGTCACCCGGCATGAGCGGCAGTACTCCCTCTGCGGCGACCCCGCCGACGCCCGTCGCTACCGCATCGCGGTGAGCCGCGCGGAGCTCTCGCGGGGAGCCTCCCACTACGTGCACGAGTTCTTGCGGGTCGGCTCGCGGGTGCACGTGCGACCGCCGCGCAACCTGTTCGAGCTGGGGCCCGCCGAGCGCTATCTGCTCGTCGCGGCCGGCATCGGCATCACGCCGATGCTCGCGATGGCGCGAGAACTGGATGCGCGGGGCGAGCCGTTCACGCTGGTGTACCTCGTGCGCGACGAGAGCGAGGTGGCGTTCGGCGACGAGCTGGCCGAGTGGGGCGATCGGGTGCGGGTGCACTCGGGCGCGAGCGACGGGCGGCTCGACCTCGCGGGCATGCTCGCGGGCCTCGATCCTGGCACGGCCGTCTACGCGTGCGGGCCCGCGCGGTTCTCGGATGCGCTGTCGGCGGCCGAGGCCGGCGGGGTGCTGCCGGCCGGTTGCAGCCTGCACCTCGAGCGGTTCGAGCCGGTGCAGCGCGAGACACTGCCCGACGAGGCGTTCACGGTGGTGTGCGCGGAGTCGGACATCACCCTCCAGGTGTATCCCGACACCTCGATGCTGGTCGCGCTCTCGCAGGCGGGCATCGAGCTGCCGGCCTCGTGCCGGCGCGGCGTGTGCGGCACCTGCGTGGTGCCGTTGCTCGACGGCGCCGCCGAGCACCGCGACTCGCTCGGCGCGGACGCGGCGTCGGGGGTGGTCTACCCCTGCGTGTCGCGGGCGCCCGGAGGCACCCTCACGCTCGGGATCTGACGGCGCCGAGCGGTCAGCTCACGCTCCCACGTAGGCGGCGAGGTGCTCACCCGTGAGGGTGGAGCGGGCCGCGACGAGCTCGGCCGGAGTGCCCTCGAACACCACCTGCCCGCCGTCGTGACCGGCGCCGGGGCCGAGGTCGATGATCCAGTCGGCATGCGCCATGACGGCCTGGTGATGCTCGATCACGATCACCGAACGGCCCGCCTCGACCAGCCGGTCGAGCAGCCCGAGCAGCTGCTCCACGTCGGCCAGGTGCAGGCCGGTCGTCGGCTCGTCGAGCACGATGATGTCGCCCTTCTCCCCCATGTGCGTGGCGAGCTTGAGCCGCTGGCGCTCGCCGCCGGAGAGTGTGGTGAGCGGCTGCCCGAGGCTGAGGTAGCCGAGACCGACGTCGGCGAGGCGTTCCAGGATGGCATGCGCCGCCGGGATGCGCGCCTCGCCCGCGGCGAAGAAGGCCACGGCTTCGGAGACGGGCATCGCGAGCACCTCGCTGATGTTCTTGCTGCCGAGGGTGAATTCGAGCACGGCCGCCTGGAAGCGGCGGCCCTCGCACTCCTCGCAGACCGTGGCGACGCCGGCCATCATGCCGAGGTCGGAGTACACCACCCCGGCCCCGTTGCAGGTGGGGCAGGCGCCCTCCGAGTTGGCGCTGAACAGCGCGGGCTTGACGCCGTTGACCTTGGCGAAGGCCTTGCGAATGGGCTCGAGGAGCCCGGTGTAGGTGGCGGGGTTGCTGCGGCGGGAGCCGCGGATGGCGGTCTGGTCGATGGCCACGACGTCGTCGCGCGTCGAGACCGAGCCGTGGATGAGGGAGCTCTTGCCCGAACCCGCCACCCCTGTCACCACGACGAGCACGCCGCGCGGGATGTCGACGTCGACGCCCTGGAGGTTGTGCGAGGTCGCCCCGCGCACCTCGAGCGCGCCCGCGGCGGTGCGCACCCCGGCCTTGAGAGCGGCGCGGTCGTCGAGGTGGCGGCCGGTGAGCGAATCGCTCGCGCGGAGGGCCTCGACTGAGCCCTCGAACACGATTTCACCGCCCGCGGTGCCCGCTCGCGGACCGAGGTCGACGACATGGTCGGCGATGGCGATCGTCTCGGGCTTGTGCTCGACCACGAGCACGGTGTTGCCCTTGTCTCGCAGGCGTAGCAGGAGCGCGTTCATGCGCTGGATGTCGTGGGGGTGCAGCCCCACCGTCGGCTCGTCGAACACGTAGGTGACGTCGGTGAGAGAGGAGCCGAGGTGCCGGATCATCTTCACCCGCTGCGCCTCTCCGCCCGAGAGGGTTCCCGAGGGGCGGTCGAGGGAGAGGTAGCCGAGGCCGATGCCCACGAAGGAGTCGAGCGTCTCGACGAGCGACTCCAGCAGGGGCGCCACGGCGGGCTCGTCGAGGCCGCGCACCCACTCGGCGAGGTCGCTGATCTGCATCGCACACACGTCGGCGATGCTCTTGCCGGCGATCTTCGACGAGCGCGCCCCCTCGTTGAGGCGGGTGCCACCGCAGTCGGGGCAGGGCTGGAACGCCACGGCGCGGTCGACGAACGCCCGGATGTGGGGCTGCATCGCATCGCGGTCTTTGGCGAGCATCGACTTCTGGATCTTCGGCACCAGGCCCTCGTAGGTGAGGTTCATGTTGTCGACCTTCACCTTCACCGGCTCCTTGTAGAGGAAGTCGGCGCGCTCCTGCTCGGAGTAGTCGCGGATAGGCTTGTCGGCGTCGACGAAGCCCGAGGCCGAGAAGATGCGCACCATCCAGCCGTCGGCGGTGTAGCCGGGCACGGTGATGGCTCCCTCGTTGAGCGACTTCGAGTCGTCGAAGAGCTGCGAGAGGTCGATGTCGGAGATCTCTCCCCTGCCTTCGCAGCGCGGGCACATGCCGCCGGTCACCGTGAAGTCGTTGACGACGGTGGTCTTGCCGGTGCCTTTCTCGACGGTGAGCGCGCCGCTGCCGCGCACGGAGGCGACGTTGAACGAGAACGCGTTCGGGGAGCCCAGGTGCGGCTGGCCGAGCCGCGAGAACACGATCCGGAGCATCGCGTTCGCATCGGTCGCCGTGCCGACGGTCGAGCGCGGGTTCGCGCCCATGCGCTCCTGGTCGACGATGATGGCGGTCGTGAGACCCTCGAGCAGATCGACGTCGGGGCGGGCGAGCGACGGCATGAACCCTTGCACGAAGGCGCTGTAGGTCTCGTTGATCATGCGCTGCGATTCCGCGGCGATGGTGCCGAACACGAGCGAGCTCTTGCCCGAGCCCGACACCCCGGTGAAGACGGTGAGGCGGCGCTTGGGGATCTCGACGGAGACGTTCTTGAGGTTGTTCTCGCGGGCGCCCTGCACCCGGATGAGGTCGTGACTGTCGGCGATGTGGGAGGGGGCGTCGGGGGCGTCGGGGCTCGTCGGCGTGTCCATGCCGCACAGCCTACTGGCGGCCTCCGACAGCCGCCGCACGCGGAGCTAGCCCCGGCCCCGCACCACGGCGGCCTCCACCGCGGCCAGCTGCTCGCCCGCCACCAGGTCGAAGGCGGAGATGTCGCGTTCGGCCCGGGCGAGCACCACGGCGCCCTCGGCTCCGGCGATGAGCGAGACCGCCAGCGCCGGGGCGTGAGCGGGATCGACCCCGCCCTCGGCGAGGAGCTCGGCGAGCCGGGCACGCCAGGTGCGGAACACCTCGCCCGCGCGGTCGAGCAGCGCCCCGTCACCGGCGGCGACCGTGACGGCCGCCACCGCGCATCCGGCGGCGTACTCGGAGTGCACCAGCACGGCGCGCCACAGCGCCAGGAACGCCGTCGCGATCTCGGGGGCCGGTTGTCCGGCGAGCGAGTCGAGGATGCGGACGGCCCGGTCGCCGGCCACCCCCACCGCCGCGAGCACGAGCTCGTCCTTGCCGCCCGGGAAGTGGTGGTAGAGCGATCCCCGCGGCGCACCGGAGGCCTCGAGCACCTCGGAGAACGAGGTCCCCTGCAGTCCCCGCTCGGCGAGGAGACGGGCGGTGCTGGTGTGGTCTCCATGCCCATGATCGACATCACCGCCGCGGCGGGAATTTTCGCGGACACGCACGCGCTCGCCTGCCGCGCGGCCGAGATCGTGAAGGAGGTCGAGGCCGTGCCCGACATCCCCATGTTCCGGCGCAACACCGCCGCGTTCGTGCACGAGCTGCCGTCGGCGGCTCTCTCCAACACGGAGGGGGCGAGCGACTACGTGCGGGTTCAGGTGCTCACCAACGCCGGTGCCCTCGACCGCGCGAAGCAGCTCGAGGTGGTGCGCCGGCTCACCGAGCTGGTGAGCGAGTCGGCGGGTGATCCGGGCCTGGCCGACCGCACCTGGGTGCTCCTCACCGAGGCTGCGGAGGGAGGCTGGGGTCTCCAGGGAGTCGCCCACACCAACGCCGAGCTCGTCGCCGCCGCCCGAGCCGAGATCGCCGCGCTGAGCTCGTGACCCGTCACCGCCGTCGCCCGGGTCACTCCCGGAGTGCGTCGGCGGGTTCGATCCGGGCGGCCGAAAGGGCGGGATAGGCGCCCGCGACGAGGCCGATGACGCCACCCGCGACGGTCGCGCCGAGGGTCGACAGCGGATCGAGCACCGGTGTCCAGCCCTGAGCGGCTGCGATCGCCACCACGATCAGCACGCCGCATCCCGCTCCGATGAGCCCGCCGAGCGCGCCGACCAGCACGGTCTCCACGGCGAACTGGGCCGCGATCTGCCGGCGGGTCGCGCCGAGTGCGCGCCGGAGCCCGATCTCGCCCCGCCGCTGGGCCACGCTCAGCATCGTCACGTTGGCGATGCCGAGACCGCCCGCGACGAGGGTGATCACCCCGATCGCGAGGAAGGCCAGATCGAGGTCGCCCGCCACCTCGCCCTGCAGCACCGCCGGCGCGGCGGGGGCCGCGGCAGTGAACGCGTCGGGCGCACCCGAGTCCAGGGCGATCGGAACCTGGTGCGCCACCACCTCCCCGGCACCCGGCTCGATCGCGATCATCAGTCCCGTGGCGCTCGTCGCGGAGCCGAAATCGTGTCGGGCGGTGGAGAACGGGATGATCACCGCCGTGAGGAGCGACTGCTCGACCTCCACGGAGTCGAGCAGGCCGACGACCGTGTAGGCGATCCCGTCCAGGAAGATCGAGGGTGCCGACTCCGCACCGCGCACGCCGAGCCGCTCGGCCGCCTCGGCGCCGAGCACGGCGACCCGATCGCCCCGCAGCTCGTGCCCGCGGTCGAAGGCTCGGCCGTGCACCACATGGGCACCGATCGCTTCCATCAGCTCGCCCGAGGCGACCCGCACGGGCGGGTCGGTCACCGCGGGCGCCGAGGGGTCGTCGATCGGGACCGCACGCACCGCGGGGCCGGGTTCGACCGCACCGAGCAGCACGGCCGACCGGATGCCGGCGAGCCCGTCGACGCGGTCGACCGAGTCGGTCGGAAGGGTGGAGACCGCGTGCTGCTGACCGTCCGCGCCCGCCCGCTCGGCGGGCGTCACCTCGACGTGAGTGGAGGCGACGGCGTCGAAGTGGGCCGACACCTGTCCCGACGCGGTCGCGCCGAGTCCCAGTGCGAGCACGAGGGCGCCGATGCCCACGGCCGTGCCGAGTGTTCCGACGATGAGCCGCCCTGGTCGGGCCGCGGCGCCCGAGAGAGCCTCCGCCAGCACGTCGCGGAACCCGAATCGAGCGGCGGCGGACGACCGGTCCCAGGTCTTCACGCCTTCGCCTCCGTGTCGAGGCGGCCGTCGCTGAGGCGCGCGTGACGCCGGGCGCGCCGGGCGATCTCCCGGTCGTGGGTGATCATCACCACGGCGAGACCGTCGTCGTTGAGCTCGGCGAACAATCGCATCACTCCGTCGGCGTTCGCCTGGTCGAGGTTGCCGGTCGGCTCGTCGGCGAGCAGCAGCCGCGGCCCCGTGCACACCGCCCTGGCGATCGCCACGCGCTGCCGCTCGCCCCCGGAGAGCGTGCCGGGGAATGCGTCCATGCGGTGCGTCAACCCGACCTTCGTGAGGGCGTCCCGCGCCCGACTCGTGCGTTCGTGGCGCGGCACCGACCCGTAGATGAACGCCAGCAGTACGTTCTCGAGCACCGTGCGTGCCGCGAGCAGGTGGAAACCCTGGAAGACGAAGCCGATCCCCGAGCCCCGCAGTGCCGCGCGCTCGGTCTCGCGGAGGTCGCGGGTCGGCGCGCCGTCGAAGCGGTACTCGCCCTCCGTCGGCCGGTCGAGGAGGCCGAGGATGTTGAGGAGCGTCGACTTGCCCGCTCCCGACGGACCCGTGATGGCGAGGAAGTCATCGTTGTGTACGACGAGGTCGAGCTGGTGGAGCACGGGCGGCGCGCCGACACCGAACGAGCGCCCGACGCCGGACAACTCGAGCAAGGCGGTCATCGGCCGACCACCACCCGCGCCCCGGCGACGACCTCGGGATCGTCGGAGCGGATCTCCACGAAGCCACCCGCAGAGAGGCCGGTTGTCACGGTGATCAGCCGCGAGGTGGCCTCGCCGTCGGCGAGCAACTCGATGCGGCTCGCGCCGTCGGCTCCGGCCGTGAGCGCCGCTACGGGCACGGCGAGCACCTCTCCCTCGGTCGCCTGGATCGGGACTCCCACCCGGACGTTGGTGCCTCGCAATGATTCGGCCTGCTCACTGCTGAGCGGCTGAGGCACGAGCACGAGGTCGTACGTCTTCGCATCTGCGCCGTCTTTCCCCGTTTGGCCGGCAGCGGCGGCGCTCCGGGCATCGATCGATCGGACCGTCGCCGTGAACGCCGTGCCGTCGGCCGCCGTGAACTCGGCGGTCATGCCGGGTTTAAGGGCATCGGCGGTGCGCTGGTCGATCGAGGCCTGCAGCACGAGCTCCGCGCCGGAGACCTGCAGGGCGGCCCCCTGCAGAATGGCGCCGCGCTCGGTCTTCACCTCGTCGACCCGGCGCGGGAGCGACGAGAGGTAGGCGATCTCCCCTGCGGGCACCGGTGTCATGGCCTGCTCCTCGGCGCGACCGAGCTGCTCTCGGGCGTCGTCGAGTTGATCCCGGGCGGAGTCGAGAGCAGCGATCTCCGCGGTGGTGTCGGGGGCGCGGTCGAGCTCGGCCCTGAGGGCTCGCGCCAGGGCCAGCGCGTCGTCGAGACGGTCGAGCTCCGCAGGTGCCGCGCCCTCGGCCGCTGCGCCGTCGCGTTCGCGCTGGGCCTGGCGCACCCCGTTGTCGGCCTCGAGGAGGGCTGCACCGGAGGCGGGGTTCGACGCCGTGGCCAGAGCGGACTGGGCCTGGTCGACCCCCGCGGCGGCGGCGCGCTCGGCCTGCCGGGCGGCGTCGAGCTGCTGCTGGGCATCGGGGACGGAGGGCGCCGGATAGCCCGCCCGGCGGTAGAGCTCGGCGACACCGGCCGCGGCTGCGGCGTCGTAGCGGTCGGAGCCCCGATCGCCCGGATCGATGCCGAGTGCCGCCAGTGCGGTCTTGAGCTCCGTGACGTCGGGACCCGACATCCCCGAACGAAGCGTGCGGTAGGCGGGGAGGTCTCCGGGCATGACGATCACCGGCCGCCCGGCGACCTCGAGCGCCACCGAGCCGGCCTCGAGCGTGGCGCCGACCTCCGGAACGTGTCCGGTGACCACGGCAGGGCCTCCCAACCCGGTCGTGTCGACCTTGAGGTCGACCGCGTCGGCGTGAGTCACGTCGGCCCGCAGGGTGAGCGTGTTGCGCACCACCCGCTTCTCGATCGGTGCTGTGATGGGCCCCGCCACCGGCGCCTTCGCCGAGGCCTGCAGCTCGGCCGGCGACACCACGAACCTGCTCAGCACGAGGCCCGCCGCGAGCGACAGTGCGGCGACCCCCGCGATCACGATCACGAGACGTGCACCGCGGAGCCGGACCCGGCGCCGCACCACGGGTCCGCCCGCGCTCATCGCGAGCCGTACTTCGCGAGCATCGCGTCGAGCTCGGCCCGGTGCTCGTCGACGAACCGCTGCTCGATCTCCCGTTCCACTCGATCGGCCACCTCCTGGTACCCCGTCTCGGTCGCGCACCGGAGATCCGCCGTCGCGACCTCGATCTCCCACGCCTGCACCTCAGCGAGCACGGCGGTGTCGACGTCGTCGGCCTGCCCCGAGATGGTGATGCCGTTCGACTCGAACTGGGCGTCGCTCCCCGTGATCTCGCCGTAGCGCTCGGTCACGGCGTTCGGCGCGTCGAGCTTGGCGGTGAAGCCTCCCAAGCCCGCCTCTGCCATGCACGCGGACCAGTCCTCGTTCGGGCCGTCAAGCTCGGGCGAGGATTGGGCTTCGGTCGTCGTCGCGTTCATCCCCTCGAGCAGATCGGCGAACTCCGGGTCGTCCCACACATGCTGCCCTCCGTCCACCTCGTGCTGGGCCGCCCCCATGCACCCGGCCTTCGTCCAGTCGTAGGCGAGTGGCTCGGTGGACTCGCTCTCTGTGACCTCGCCCCCCTCGGCGGCACCGGGGTCTGCAGGAATGCCCCAGAGCGCCTCGTTGTAGGCGGCCGCCTCCGCCTCGCTCAACGACTCCAGGTAGTCGGTGTTCGGATCGACGTACTCTCCGTGGTCGCCCTGCAGGTCGCCGAACGGGTCGGTCGAGATGCCGTAGCCGTACTTCTGCACGAACTCGTCGCTGCCCCACTCCATCCCGAGCGACTCGCTCGACACCATGGGGGTCGACGCGGTGTCGGGCGTGTACTCGAAGCCCTGCTCCTTCATGCACGCGGCCGCCTTCTCCTGCACGCGCGCGTTCTGGGCGTCGAGCTCCTCCTGGCTGGTCGCGGCGCCGTACACCGCGGAGTAGGGCGCCAGTGGGCTCTCCTCGGCGCTCGGCGTGCTGCTGCCGGCGCCGGCAGCGGTGCAGCCCGACAGTGCCAGCCCGAGCGCGAGAACGCCCAGGCCCACTCGTGCGCGATTCAGGTGGTTCATGTCACTCCTCGATCAAGAAGATGAATATTGCTCGCCTGAGACTAGATCGCGCCGCCGACATCGTCACGCATGGTCACGACGCTCACAGCCGATTCGCACGGAGGTGCCAGCGCAGCGATACAGTGAGTGAACATCCGCATCACACAGGGGGCGACATGACCACACCCACCGTCAACACCGATCCGCTCGGTTTCTGGCTCTTCCCGGGAGACCTCTCCGGCACGGCCGTGCGCTGGCTGAAGGGCGGGCTCTGGATCCGCGCCATCCTTTCGGTGGTACTCGGCGTGGTCGTGCTCGTGCTGGCTTTCAACAACCCCGACGCGATCGTCTACACGATCGCGTTCCTGTTCGCGATCTACTTCTGGATCGTCGGCCTCGTGCGCATAGTGCAGGGCATCGTCAACAACACGGTCTCGGGCGGCATCCGGGCACTCCAGATCATCCTCGGCGTGCTGCTGATCGTCGCGGGCGTCGTTGCCATCCGCAACCCCGTCGTCTCGCTCATCGCGCTCGCGCTCGTGATCGGCTTCTCGTGGATCATCGAGGGCGTGATGGCCGTCATCGAGACGGCGAAGGACAGCTCGAAGTGGTTCGGCACCATCCTCGGCGTCGTCTCGGTGATCGCGGGAATCGTCGTGATCTTCCTGCCGCTGGAGTCGATCGGCATCCTCGTGCTGTTCACGGGCATCCTGCTCATCGTCACCGGCATCATGTCGGCCGTCACCGCTGTCACTCTCGGCCGCACGCCCAAGGCGAAGGTGGTCTGAGCCGAAGGTGGTCTGAGCCCCGGCTCAGCCGTCGAGCCCGTCGAGCCCGTCGAGCCCGTCGAGCAGGCGCCGCATCACCGCGGCCAGCTCGGCGGGCTCGACCGCGTCTGGGGTGGCGGCGAGTTCGTCGGCGCTCCACCACCGCCACGCCTCGATGTCGACGCGCTCCTCGGGCGTCCACTCCGCGTCGGCGGGCTCGAACCGGTCGACCACGAGCCGGTACCACTCCTCGTGGTAGTCCCTGAAGACCCCGGATGCGGGCTCCCCCACGAAATCGCGCGACCACGCGGGCTCACCCACCGTCGCCACGACCAAGCCGGTCTCCTCGCGGAGCTCCCGCACCGCGGCCTCGTGATGGGTCTCCCCCGGTTCGAGGTGACCGCCGGGCGTCAGCCAGCGGGTCGGATGCGCCGCCACGTCGGCGCGCGTGAAGAACAGCAGGGTGCGCCCGGTGCGGTCGACCAGCAGCACGCGCGACTTCAGGATGACGCCGCCAGCGGGCGTGGCCGCGTCGGCGGCGCCACTCATGCGGAGGCGACGCCGAAGTCGGAGACGTCACCGACGTACCGCGTGTGGTTCTCGGGGATCGGGTCGACGGCGGCGGCGGCCACCTCGGCCGCGAACTCGCTCACGTTGTAGAGGCGGCCTGCCGCCTCCTTGCGCGCGCCGATGGCACCGGGGTTGGCACGTTCGAGCAGTGTCGCCGTGATGGTGCCCTCGATCATGTCGCCCGACACCACGACGAAGCCGATGCCGAGCTCGTCGAGCTTCGGGATGAGCGCACGCAGCGCATCCTCACCGGCCCGCTTCGACAGCGCGACGGGCTCGTACTCGGGCATCGTGGGTGTGGTGGCGATGAAGTGCGCCTGGTGGCTCGTGACGAACACGATACGCGAGCCCGGCGCCAGCAGGGGCAGCGCCGCGTTCAGCACGTTCACCTGCGCGTCGCGGTTGAGCTGCAGGGCGTAGTCGGCGGCCATGCCGCTCTCCATGCCGCCCGAGGCGTTGAGCACGAGTACGTCGAGCCCGCCGAGTTCGGCCTGCACGGTGTCGAACATCGCGGCCACCGAGGCGGGGTCGGTGAGGTCGGCGCCCACCACGACGGCGGTGCCGCCGGCCTCGCGGATGCCGTTCGCGAGCTTCGCGGCCCTGGCCTCCTTGTTGCGGTAGTTGATGACGACGGAGGCGCCTGCGTCGGCGAAGTAGCCGACGGTGTCGGCGCCGATGCCGCGCGAGGAGCCGGTGACCAGGGCGCGCTTGCCTGCGAGCGAACCGGGGGCGAGTGGATTGGACACAGCTGACTCCTCGTGGATCGGAACGACCCCACGAGACTACCAAGCTGCCGATCGCCCGATCCGCAGATTGCCCCGCGGGCGGGCGGCGATCCCTGCTAGCGTCGAAGACACGGATGCCACGAGCTGAGGAGGTGCGCCGTGTCCGAGTTCCTCGACTCCTACGCCTGGATCTTCTGGCTGGGCCTCATCCTCCTGTTCATCGTGGTCGAGATGCTCACGCTCGAGTTCACCTTCCTCATGATCGCCGTCGGCAGCCTCGGCGGCCTCATCTCTGGTGCCCTCGGTGCCCCCTGGTACCTGCAGATCGTCATCGCCGCCGTGCTCTCGGTCCTGCTCATCCTGACCCTCCGGCCACCGCTGCTGCGGCTGCTGAAACGCGGCGGCGACCCGGCCAAGAGCAACGTCGACGCGCTGCTGGGCCTGGAGGGTCTCGTGCTCGACGAGGTCACGGCGGTGGCGGGGCACGTGAAGCTCTCCAACGGCGACACCTGGACGGCGCGGATCTCCCCCTCCGTGGTCGCGGCGGGTCTCTCGCGCGGTCAGCGCGTGAGGGTCGCCGCCATCGATGGTGCGACCGCCCTCGTGGAGCCCTCGGAAGCCGTCACGACCACCGATTCCGCCACCGACCCGAAGGAGCAGCCGTGAACGACGTCGTGGGCCAGGTCATCCTCATCGTGGTGCTCGTCATCATCGTCGTCTTCGTGCTCGTCGTGGTGGCGAAGTCGGTGCGCATCATCCCGCAGGCCAACGCCGGCATCGTCGAGCGGCTCGGGCGCTACCACAAGACCCTCTCCCCCGGTCTCAACGTGCTCATGCCGTTCATCGACCGCCTGCGCCCGCTGCTCGACATGCGCGAGCAGGTCGTGTCGTTCCCGCCGCAACCGGTCATCACCGAAGACAACCTGGTGGTCTCCATCGACACGGTCGTGTTCTTCCAGGTGACGGATGCGCGGGCCGCGACCTACGAGATCTCCAACTACCTGGGCGCGGTGGAGCAGCTGGCCACCACCACGCTCCGCAACGTCGTCGGCGGGCTCAACCTCGAGGAGGCGCTCACCAGCCGCGACGAGATCAACGGGCAGCTGCGCATCGTGCTCGACGAGGCCACGGGCAAGTGGGGCATCAGGGTGTCGAGGGTGGAGCTCAAGGCCATCGATCCGCCCGCCTCGATCCAGGACTCGATGGAGAAGCAGATGCGCGCGGAGCGGGAGCGCCGCGCGGTCATCCTCACCGCCGAGGGCACGAAGCAGTCCGCGATCCTCGAGGCGGAGGGCCACCGGCAGGCCGAGATCCTGCGCGCCGAGGGCGACGCCCGGGCCCAGGTGCTGCGGGCGCAGGGTGAAGCCGAGGCCATCACGACGGTGTTCGGCGCCATCCACCGCGGCGAGCCCGACAACCTGCTGCTGGCCTACCAGTACCTGCAGACCCTGCCGAAGATCGCCGAGGGCGGGGCGAACAAGCTGTGGGTCATCCCGAGCGAGCTCACCGAGGCTCTGAAGGGCATCGGCTCGGCGCTCGGCGGAGCGACGGCGGCGGTGAGACCCCAGGCGGCCACCCCCGCGGCGCCCGCCGCGGCAGCACCGGATGCGCCCCCTGCGGCCCCCGGGCCTGCTGCGCCGGTCGTGCCGCAGGCGGCACCTCCCGCTCCACCGGCCGAGCGATCTGCACCGCCGGTTCCGCCCGCGCCGCCTGCACCGCAGCAGTGACCCTGGCCCCGTGACCACCGCGTACTTCGACCCCGCGCGCCCGCGCATCTTCGCCCACCGCGGACTGGCCACGCACGCCACCGAGAACACGCTCGCCGCCTTCCGGGCCGCCGTCGACACCGGGGCCGATTACGTGGAGACCGACGTGCACGCCTCCCGCGACGGGGTCGCGGTCGTGGCGCACGACCCGACGCTCGAACGGATCGCCGGCCGCACCGACCGCGTGGACTCCCTCTCGCTCGCCGAGCTGCGCTCGATCGACCTCGGCGACGGGCTCGGCTTCCCGACGCTCGAGGAGGCGCTCCTGGCCTTCCCTGACACGAGGTTCAACATCGACGTCAAGTCTGTCGCAGCGGCCGAGCCCACCGCCCGGGCGATCGCCGCCACGGGCGCGGCCGGCCGGGTGCTGCTCACCTCGTTCTCGCGTGACCGGCGGCGCGCGGCGATGGGGCACCTCGCCCGCCTCCTCGCCGGTTCGAGCGGTCGGCCTGCAGCGGCCTCCGCGGCAGCGGAGGAGTTCGTGCCCGCGCTCGTGGCGGCCAAGCTCGGGCTCGTGCCGGTCGCCCGGGCGCTCCTGCGCGAGGTCGACGCCGTGCAGATCCCCACGCGGGTGGGCCCGCTGCGCACCACGACGGAGGCCACGATCCGCCGGCTGCACGCGGCCGGGGTGGAGGTGCACGTCTGGACGATCAACGATCTCGACGAGGCGGCCGGCATCCTCGCCCGCGGCGCCGACGGCATCGTCACCGATCGCGCCGACGCGGTGCTCGCGCTCGTCGAGCGGCGCCGCGGCCGACAGCCGTCGTAGAAATACCCCCCGAATTGGGAGTTTTGTCGAGTTCGCTGAGAGAGTACTGGCAATAGGCGTCTCCGGAAAGGTTCGCGCCGCTTCGCAGGTTTATAACTGGGAAGCTACGCGAGAGGAGACCACACAATGGCAGATCGCAGCTTGCGCGGAATGCGCCTGGGCGCACAGAGCCTGCAGAGCGAAGAGGGAGTGGTGTTCTCACCCCGGGCCACCTACACCTACCGGTGTGCGAGCTGTGGCCGCGACACCGAGATGGTGTTCTCGGCCGAGGCCGAGGCGCCCGAGACCTGGGAGTGCAAGTTCTGCTCCCGCGAGGCGACCCTGATGGTGGGCTCGGAGCCGGTCGTCATCGACCACTCCGACGCCAAGACGCCCCGTTCCCACTGGGACATGCTGCTCGAGCGCCGCACGCGCGCCGAGCTCGAGGAACTCCTCGAGGAGCGTCTGCAGTACCTGCGCGCCCGCCGCGGCACGCAGAAGATCGGCGCCTAGACTCGGTCAGCGCCCGACCCGGCGAGTGGACAACGCCAGCGCGAGGCCTGCCAGCCCGAGGCCGGCGACCAGCCACTCGACCTGGAAGCCGATCAGCGACGCGGGTGTCTGCACGGTCGCGAGCGGAACGTCGGCGACCATCGCCCCCGCCTGATAGGGCGGGATCGCCGCGATCGTGCTGCCGTCCGGGGCGATGATCTCGCTCGTGCCCACGGTCGAGATGTTCACGACGCTGCGCCCGAACTCCACCGCGCGCAGGCGCGTGATGGCCAGCTGCTGCAGGTTCTCGTCGGTCTGGCCGAAGTCGGCGTTGTTGGTCTGGGCGAACACCACCTGCGCGCCCTCGGCGCTCATCGCGCGCATCACCGCGTCGTCGGTGATGTCGAAGCAGATCGAGATGCCGGCGATCAGCCCGTCGATGTCGAAGGTGAGATCGGTGCTGCCGAACTCGTAGTCGCGGGTGACCAGGTCGACCAGGTCGGGCGCCAGGGCCCGGAAGAACGCGCGCTCGGGCATCCACTCCGCGAACGGCACCGGGTGCCGCTTGTCGTAGAAGTCGGTCACGGCGCCGTTCTGCCAGAGCAGCGAGGTGTTGTAGACCTTGTCGCCGCGTTGCTGGATGGTGCCGGCCACGATGGGCACTCCCCCGAGCTCGGCGCTCACGGCGTCGAGCGTGGCCGCGGCGATGGGGTAGGTCTCCGGGTCGAGGTCGCTCGCGTTCTCGGGCCAGACGAGCACGTCGAGGTCCTCCCCCACGAGGGCCGCCGACCCCGAGGCGTGGTCGCTCAGGATGTCGCCCGGCGCGTGCTGCGAGAACAGCCCTGCGTCGGAGTTGCCCTGCACCGCCCCGATGCGCGAGGTGCCGGAGGTGGGGGCCGGCCACGCGGGCACGGCGAGCGTGGCCACCACGGCGACGGCGGCGGTGAGGATGCGCGTGGCCGCGCGCATCCCGCTCTCTCTCACCAGCTGCAGCAGAAACGCCATCAGCCAGACGAGCACGAAGCTGAGCCCGGCCATGCCCACCCAGGCCACGAGTGACGTGTACGGGCTCTCGGACTGCGACATCGCCACCCGGCCCCACGAGAATCCTCCCCAGGGGAAGATCGAGTTGATGCCCTCGCGGAGCGTCCAGAGCCCGGCCACCACCACCGGCACGACACCCAGACGGCCCCAGCGGCTCGGCCAGGTGCGATCGGCACGGCGGTAGACCAGGGAGATGAGCAGGGAGCCGAGGGCGAAGTAGAGGGCTTCGAAGACGAACAGGCCGAGCCACGGCACCGGGCCGAGGTAGAGCGTCAGCCAGAAGATGTGCACCGCCCAGAACACGCCCCCGGCGACGAGGCCGACGAGGAACGCGGCCCCCGGCCGCCGGCCGACGAGCGCCGTGAGGATGACGCCGGTCGCCACGAGCGTGAGCGGCCACCAGCCCTTGTCGGGGAAGCCGGCGTCGAAGGCGATCCCCGCGCCGACCGCGGCGACCAGCGCGAGCCAGAGCGGCATGAGCGGGCGGCTGAAGCCACGGGCGTCGGTCTCGGTGACGCTGCTCGGGGAGCGGGCCGGAGAGAGTGCGGCAGAGGTCGTGGTGAGAGCCATCACGCCACCGAGGAGTAGGCGACGATGCCGCGCCGCACCGCGTCGATGGAGGCCTTCGCCGTCGAAGCGAGCCGCGCATCCTGGGTGCCCTGCAGCTGGTCGAGCAGGTCGATGGTCTGTTTGCACCAGCGCACGAAGTCGCCGGCCGCCATGTCGGCCTCGCCCAGCACCTCGTCGAGCCCGGCGCCACGCGCCCAGCGGTGCATGGCCGTGCACAATCCGAGCGCCACGGGCTCGGTACCCGGCAGGCGGTGCTCGCGCTCGATGTCGTCGACCTGCGCCCACAGCGTCTGGGTCTTGTCGAGCGCGACGCGGAAGGCACCGCGGGGCAGGAAGCGCTCCGGCAGATCGGACTCGTCGCGCCGGGGCTCGTACACGAGCGCGCAGGCGAGCGCCGCGAGCGAGGCGGCGTCGAGATCGTTCCAGATGCCCTGACGGATGCACTCGGCCACCAGCAGGTCGCGTTCGCCGTAGATGCGCTTGAGCGTGTGCCCGTGCGGGGTGAGCACGGTGCTGCCGTCGGCGGTCTGCTCGAGGTAGTCGAGCTGCAGCAGCACGTCGGTGACCCGGTCGAACACCTTAGCGATCACGTTCGTGCGGGTCTCGATCTGGCGGGTGAGCTTGTCGGTCTCGCGCTTGAGGGTGAACCAGCGCTCCGCCCAGCGGGCGTGCGCCTCGCGGTCTTTGCAGCCGTGCACGGGATGCGCGCGCAGCTGACGCCGCAGGTCGCCGATGCGGCGCTGGCGGCGGTCGCGCTCCGCATGCGACTGCGAGTCGGAGCGCCCTTGGCCCGCGCGTTCCAGGTCGGTGAGCTCGCGACGGATGCGCGCGTACTCCCTGAAGTCGCCGAGGTGGCAGTGCATCGCCGTCTCGTAGCCCTCGAGCGACTCCTCCTGCTGCCTCACCTTGCGCGCCAGGTCGACCACTGCGCGGTCGGCCTGGAACTGGGCGAACGACGACTCCAGCACCTCGCGGGTGCGGGCGCGCCCGAACTGGTCGATGAGGTTCACCGCCATGTTGTACGTGGGGCGGAAGCTGGAGTTGAGCGGATAGGTGCGGCGCGAGGCGAGCGACGCCACCTCCTGCGGGTCGAGACCGCTGCGCCACTGGATGACGGAGTGTCCCTCCACGTCGATGCCGCGGCGGCCCGCCCGGCCGGTGAGCTGGGTGTACTCCCCCGCCGTGATCGGCACGCGCGCCTCGCCGTTGAACTTCTCGAGCTTCTCGAGCACCACCGTGCGGGCCGGCATGTTGATGCCGAGGGCGAGCGTCTCGGTGGCGAACACCACCTTGACGAGCTTCTTCTGGAACAGCTCCTCGACCACCTCCTTGAAGGCGGGCAGGAGACCGGCATGATGCGCCGCCACACCGCGCTGCAGACCCTCGCTCCATTCCCAGTAGCCGAGCACCGCGAGGTCTTCGTCACGGAGCGTCCGGCAGCGCTCCTCGACGATGGCGCGGATCTCGTCGCGCTCCTCCGTGGTGGTGAGGCGCACGCCGGCTCGCAGCACCTGCTTCACCGCCTGGTCGCAGCCGATGCGGCTGAACACGAAGAAGATCGCCGGCAGCAGGCGGTGCTCGTCGAGCAGAGCCACCACCTCGGGGCGGTCGATGCGCTCGAAGCCCTGGCCGCGGAAGTCGCCGCGACCCCGGCCGGAGCCGCCGCCACGGCCGCCCCCCGTGCTCGGGCCGCCGCGTGAACCGCCGCCGCGGCCACCACCGCGCCCACCGCCGCCGCGTCCACGCCCGCCGTGGAGATTCGCCGGGCCACCCCAGGAGCTCCGCACCAACTGCACCAGTTCGGGGTTCACCCGGTTGGTCGCCGCGCGCCCGCTGGAGTCGAACAGGTCGAGCATCTTCGTCTTCACCAGGGCGTGCTGGTCGAGCGGCACCGGGCGGTCTTCGGAGACGATCACCTCGGTGTCGCCGCGCACGGCCTGCAGCCAGTCGCCGAACTCCTCGGCGTTGGAGACGGTGGCCGACAGCGACACGAGCTTGACGCTCTGCGGGAGATGGATGATGACCTCCTCCCACACCGCGCCACGGAAGCGGTCGGCGAGGTAGTGCACCTCGTCCATCACCACGAAGCGCAGGTTGCGCAACAGCGCCGAGTCGGCGTAGAGCATGTTGCGCAGCACCTCGGTGGTCATCACTACGATGCGCGCCTCGGCGTTGACGTTGGAGTCGCCGGTGAGCAGCCCCACCTCGTCGGGACCGTACTCGGCCACGAGCTCGGTGAACTTCTGGTTGGAGAGCGCCTTCATGGGCGCGGTGTAGAAGACCTTGTCGCGCACCGACTGCATCGCGAGGTGCACGGCGAACTCGGCCACCACGGTCTTGCCCGCTCCGGTCGGGGCCGCGACGAGCACGCTGCGCCCGTCTTCGAGCGCGGCGGCAGCCTCGATCTGGAACGGATCGAGGTCGAAGCCGAGGCCGCTGCGGAACACCTCCACCTGTGGATGGCCGGCGCGCCGTCGGCTGGCCGCGAACCTCTCGGCGGGGCTCAGCGCCTCGCCGGTGTCGATCCCGGCCATCAGACGGCCAGCTCGAGGTCGAGTCGTTCCGCGCTCCGCCGCTTGCGGCGGTCGTGCAGGAAGGCGATGCCGGCCGCGCCGAAGTAGAGCACGAGCATGGGGATGGCCAGCAGGAACATCGACATGACATCGGCCGCCGGAGTGGCGATGGCGGTGAACAGGGTGATGGCGAGGATGGCGATGCGCCACGACTTGAGGATGGTCACCGCGCTCAGCACTCCGGCGAAATTGAGGATGACGAGGAAGACGGGCAGCACGAAGGCCACGCCGATGGCGAGCACGAGCTTCAGCACGAAGTCGTAGTAGGCCCGGGCGGTGAGCAGGGCGGTCGTCCCCTCCGGGGCGAAACCGGTGAGCAGCGTCACCATGTGAGGCAGCACCATCCAGCCCGCCACGCATCCGGCGAGGAACAGCGGAACCGCGGCGAGCACGAATCCGAGGGCGAAGCGCTTCTCGTTCTTCTTGAGCCCGGGCATCACGAAGGCGAAGATCTGGTACAGCCACACCGGCGACGAGATGACCACACCCACCGTGAAGGCGATCTGGATGCGCAGGTCGAAGGCCGAGGAGACGTCGGTGAAGTTGAGGCTCGCCTCACGGCCCTGCTGGGCGGCGAGCTCGGCGATCGGCTGCGTGAGCGCCGAGAGCACGAAGTCGGAGATGACGAAGCCGGCGATCATGCCGACCAGCAGCCCCAGGGCCGCGATGAACAACCGCTTGCGGAGTTCGACCAGATGCGCACCGAGCGACATGCGGCCGTCGCGGGAACGGGGCTGCCGTGAGGTCTTGGCAGCCACCGCGGTCAGGACTTCGGGGCGTCGGTGCCGCTGTCGGTGCTCGGCGCGGGCGGTGCGGCGGGCGGAGCTGCGGGTGCGGTCGGGGGCGCCGTGGGCGGAGCCGGTGGTGCGGTCGGCGGCTCGGCCGGGGTCGAGGCGGCCGGTGACGCCGGTGCGACGGGCGCGGCCGGCGCCTCTGCCTCCGTGGCCGGGGCCGCGTTCTCGTCTTTCATCGCCTTGGTCTCGTTGCGGAAGATGCGCATCGACTGCCCCAGGCTCTTGGAGAGTGCGGGGAGTCTGGTCGCGCCGAACAGCAGCAGGATGACGACCAGGATGATGACCAGGTGCCACCCGTTGAGGTTACCGAGCATTGGTGGTCCGCTTCCTAAGGGTGGGGATGGTAGGTGGATTGATGAGGAGTTTACCCCGTGCGAGTCGCGCTTCTCTGCGTGCCTGCTTCAACTCGGCCCGTCTGGCCTCGTGCTCCTCGTGCCGGCGGGCGGTCTCGGCGTAACCCAGGGCGATGGCGCGCTCGGTGGGTTCTTCGGGAGCGAGCTTCTCGGCGTTCTCGGCCAGGGCGCCCACCTTGCGGCTCAGGGCGTCGAGTTCGCGCAGCACGTCGCGCCCCTTCACGAACAGCCGGTAGCCGAGCCAGGCGAGCATGCCGAGGAGACCGAGCACGAGCACGGTCCAGATGATCAACCACGACCACCACGCCATGGATCCAGCCTATTCGAGGTAGCGGCGGAGCGCTGCGTCGGCCCAGTCGGCGACGGCGGCGCGCGCCTCGGGCGGGCCCACCACGGTGAGCGAGGAGGCGTTCGAGGTGACGAGCCGCTTGAGCCCGTGGATGTGGGCGACCCGGATGTGCGCCCGCACCCGTCCGTGGGCGCCGGTCTGCGCATCCGGAGCCTCGTCGACCTGCGAGAGGTACTCGCCGAGCAGCCCCACCGCGGCCGGGTCGACCTCCACCGTCACGATGAGGTCGTCGTCGCCGCCCTGGAAGACCAGATCGCCGAGCCGCACGTCGTCGTGGGCCGAGCTCGCGGGGCGGTCGGTGACCACCAGCGCGGAGAGCCGGTCGAAGCGGAAGGTGCGCACCGCGCCGCGCCGGTGGTCCCAGGCGCGGAGGTACCAGCTCTCGTCGTCGGAGTCGATTCGCAGCGGGTCGACGGTGCGGTGCTCGCGGGTGCCGCGGGAGGCCAGGTAGTCGAACTCGAGCTGCACACCGCGAGCGAGGGCGTCGCGCACCTCGGCGAGCGAGCCGGTGGCTCCCTGGCGGGCGATGGCGACCTGGCTCGGCCGCTCGGAGGCGCCTCGGGCGAGCTTGTCCATGAGGGAGGAGTACACGCCGCGGTCGATGTTCTCGGGCAGCGACTGCAGGTACTGCAGCCCGGCGATGAGCGCGGCGGCCTCACGCGCCGAGAAGCGTGGCGAGTCGTCGAGGGCCACCCGGTGGGTGATGACGATCTCGTCGTGCTCGTCGAAGTCGTCCCACGCGATGTCGAAGAGGTCGCCGTGCTGGTACTGGAAGGTCTCCCCCGGCACGCCCGAGACGGCGATGAGCGAGACGGCGTCACGGATCTGCTGCTCCGAGACCTGGAAGTGCGCGGCGGCGTCGCTCACCGAGACCCTGCCGATGTCGACGAGGTACGGCACGAGGGCGAGCAGGAAGGTGAGCTTGTCCTGTGCGTAGGAGAAGGACTGCCCGGAGTCGGCCATCAGCGGGCCTCCTGCTCGATGCCTGGAGAGGTGGTGCCGGGAGCGGTGGTGCCGGAAGCGGTGTCGCGGTGGGCGGCCGACACGGCGCGCAGCCGATCCACCACCGACTCGACCAGCTGAGCCGGACCGAGCACCCGCACCTCCGGTCCGAATCCGGCCAGCTCGTCGGCGAGCAGGGCGGTGTCGGTGAAGTGCAGGCGGATGCGGCCGTCGCCGGCGTCCTCGGCCCCGCGCCGGCGGCTCAGCCGCAGCTGTGCATCCGTGCCGTTCTGCACCTCGAGCTCGGCCACGTTGGCGTCCCAGATGGCGTCGAGCTCGGCGAGGGCGAGGGCCGCGTAGTCGGCGGCGGGCAGGTCGAGGGGCTTGCGGCCGAGGGTGACGGCGCCGCTGATGCGCGAGAGGAGGAAGGTGCGGGGCTCGTCGAGGTCGAGGTCGGTGGCCTTGAGGTGCCAGCGACCCTGATGCTGCACCAGCGCGAGCGGGGCGACCGTGCGCATCCGTGCGGCCGGGTCGCCGGGCTTGAGGTACAGGAACCGGGCCGAGACCCGCCGGGCGAGCGCCGTCGAGAGGGGTTCGAACGCGCTGTCGCGGGTGCGGATGCGCGGGGCGTAGCCGAGCACGGGCTCGGTGGTCTCGACACCGGTGGAGCGGAGCTTCAGCAGTGCGCGCCGCGACTCCCGTGAGAGCGAACCCTCGCGCCAGGCCATGGCCGCGAGGTTGAGGAGGGTGGTCTCGGCCGCCGAGAACGCGATGTCGGCGGGCAGCTCGTAGGCGGTGCGCGGGATGCGGTAGCGCAGCTGCTGGTTGTTGCCCGGGTCGCCGGGCGACTCGAGGGTCTCCAGCGGAACGCCGAGCTCGCGGATGTCGTCCTTATCGCGCTCGAACTGGCGCTCCAGGCTGGCGTTGTCGCCGCCCGACCGGTAGCGCTGGCGATACCCCTGCACGGTGGAGAGGATCTCGTTCTTCGTGAGCCCGGTCTCCGTCGCGAGGAGGGCCAGCACGAGGCTGAACAGGCGCTCTTCCACCGGAACCGGCGCAGGAGTCAGCTTCTCAGGGGCCACACCGGAATCCTAGTTCGTGCGGCGGGTGCGCGATCAGGATGCGGGCAGCACGCCGAGCACGTCGACCACGTAGGCGGTGGCGTCGCCGTCGCTCTCGCCGGGGATGACGATGAGCACCTGCGAGCCCACGGTCTGGCCCACGAGGAAGGGCGTGACGCCGGCCGGCTGGCTGGAGCCCTGCGTCTGGGTCGCGTCGTCGGACATGAGCCAGAGCTGGGGGCTGCCGTCCCACGTGGTGGAGAGCACGTCGCCGGTGGAGTAGGAGACCGCGAGCGACTGCACGAGCACGGTGTCGCCCTCGGCGATCTCGGCGCCGTCGCCGGCGATGAGGGTGGTGGCCTTGGCCTCGGTGGGGGCCTCGCCGGAGATGTTGACTCCGGGGCGGCCGTTCGCGTCGCGCACCACGCTCGGGAAGCCCGAGGCGCCCGACTGCAGCGTGCCGGAGGCGGCGCTCGGGTAGACGTCGATGACGTCGAAGACCATCACGATCGAACCGGGGGCGCCGGTGACGACCTCGGCCGCCTGCTCGTTCGGCAGGGCGATCGCCACACGCTCGCCCGCGGTGGTGCAGAGCAGGCCGTCGAGCAGCCCGCCGGGCAGGCCGTCGTTCACCACGATGAGGCCGGTCTGCACCGATCCCACCGCCGCGCCGGTCTCGCCGTCGTACGCCGCGTAGCTCACGTTCACCGTGGATCCGCTGCCCACCACCGCGCCGTCGCCCTCGATGAGGGCCGAACGCTCCACGCTCGCGGGCACGAGCGGCGAGGGGAAGCTCGCCTCGGGGTCGGCACCGAAGTCGCCGGAAGCCGTGACGGTCGAGCTCGACTCGCCCGAGACCGCGGCGGCCGAGCAGTCGGGCGCGGCGGGCGAGGTGCTGCAGCCCGCGAGGGCGAGCAGGAGACCTGCCGACAGGGTGAGCGCGAGGGACTTGCGCACGGATCCTCATTTCCTGCGTACGACGAGCCGGCGGGCCCGATGAGCGAACCTATTCTATTCCACCGTCGGAGCCGGCTCGTCCGCCGCGTCGCCTCGGCCGGAGGAGTCTCCGGCCTCGCGGGCCTCGCGGGCCTTGGCGGCGTCGGCGGTGGCCGAGGCGGCGCGCACGCGCTTGCGCAGGCTCTTCGGGCTGATGCCGCGCTCCCCCAGCGCGCCCGGGGTCCAGGCCTCCACGTCGTCGTCGCTGTAGTCGCTCTTCGAGGCCCGGCGCTTGAGCTCGGGCAGCACGGCGCCCGGGGCGAGCCGGCGCGCGGTGACCAGGAACCCGGTGTGGCCGATCATCCGGTGGTCGGGCCGCACGGCGAGACCCTCGACGTGCCAGCCGCGCACCATCGTCTCGCTCGGCACCGGGTTGGTGAACAGTCCGCTGTCGCGCATCGTCTCCACCACACGGGAGAGCTGGGTGACGGTCGCCACGTAGCAGAGCACCACGCCGCCGGGCTTCAGGGCCTCCGCGACCGCCTCGATGCACTCCCACGGAGCGAGCATGTCGAGCACGACGCGGTCGACCGAGTGCGCCTCGTGCTGCTCGGGCAACGCCTCGGTGAGGTCGCCGACGGTGACGGTCCAGTTCTCGGGGTCGCGGCCGAAGTAGCCGCCCACGTTGCCTCTCGCCACATCGGCGAACTCGTCGCGCCGTTCGAAGCTCGACAGCCGCCCTTCGGGGCCGATGGCCCGCAGCAGCCAGAGCGAGAGCGCCCCCGAGCCCACGCCGGCCTCCACCACGGTGGCACCGGGGAAGACATCGGCCTGGGCGAGGATCTGCGCGGCGTCTTTCGGGTAGATGATCGCGGCGCCTCGAGGCATCGACATGACGAAGTCGGTGAGCAGGGGGCGGAGGGCCAGGTGCTCCACACCGACCGAGTTCTGCACCACGGAGCCGTCGGGCAGACCGATGAGGTCGTCGTGCTGGATGAAGCCGCGGTGGGTGTGGAAGACCTTGCCCGACTCGAGGGTGATGCTGTTGAGCTTGCCCTTGGGGCCGGTGAGCTGCACGCGGTCGCCCTCGCGGAAGGGGCCGCTGAAGCGGGCGCTCACGAGGCCGCCCGCTCGTCTGCTACTCGTCCGCCAGCCGTCCGCGCGCTCCGCGCATCTGCCAGCACCGCGGCGAGATCGTCGAGGCCGCGGCCGTCGAGCGTCGTCCAGATGCGGTCGGCGCCGGAGTCGTCGAGGTTCAGCAGGTGCTGCACCCCGATCACGACCGCGCCCGAGGCGACGGCCGAGGTGACGCCGGTCACGGAGTCCTCGATGGCGACCGAGCGCGTGACGTCGACGCCGAGGAGGGAGGCGGCCGTGAGATAGGCCTCGGGGTGCGGCTTCATCTCGGTGACGACGTCGGCCGAGACGACGGTCGCGAAGGCGGGGAACGGGATGTAGTCGGCCACGTGGTGGGCCATGCGCCCGATCGACATGGTGACGAGCGCCTGCGGGATGCCGGACTCGTGCACGGCGGTGAGCAGCTCGAGGGCGCCCGGACGCCACGGCACCTGGTGCGAGATCTGCTCCATCACCTCGCTCGAGAGCAGCTGGATGATGGCGTCGGACTCCATCCGCACGCCGAACTCCTGCAGGATGGCGGCGCTACGGTCGAGGCCCGAGCCGACGAGCGTCATGGCGGCCTCGTGGGTCCAGGTGCCGCCGAACGACTCGACGAGACGCTCCTGGGCGAGCATCCAGTAGGGCTCGGTGTCGACGATGGTGCCGTCCATGTCCCAGAGGACCGCGGCGGGGAGGAGTGCTGTCACGGGCGACAAGTCTACGTGTCGCCTATCCTTGACTGATGGCACCCGCACCGTGCGGAGGTCTCGGAAGGCTGTGAGGTACCCACCACGGTGACAGACAACGGATTCCAGCGGGGCCGGCTCCTGCTCGTCGCGTTCGAGGGGTGGAACGACGCGGGAGAGGCGGCGACCGGAGCGCTCCGGGTGCTGAAAGACCAGCTCGACGTCATCGGCATCGCGGAGGTCGACTCCGAGCGGTACTACGACTACCAGTTCAACCGCCCGAACGTCGTCGTCGACGACGACGGCAAGCGCGTGCTCGAGTGGCCGGGCACGAGTGTCTACGGCCCGAGCGACAGCACCCAATCCGACGCCGGGGCCTCGCGGGTGTACCTGCTCATCGGCACGGAGCCCTCGCGCAACTGGCGCTCGTTCACGGCCGAGGTGATGGCCACGGTGCTCGCCGAGGAGATCACGGGGGTGGTGCTGCTCGGCGCCATGCTCGCCGACGTGCCGCACACGCGGCCCATCTCGGTGTTCGCGAGCAGCGAGAACGCCGTGGTGCGCAGCGAGCTCGACGTGGAGCGGTCCACCTACGAGGGGCCCGTCGGCATCCTGAGCGTTCTCGCCGAGGCGGCCGAGGCGGCGGGCATCCCCACCGTGTCGGTGTGGGCGAGTGTGCCGCACTATGTGCACAACGCGCCGTCGCCCAAGGCGACGCTGGCCCTGGTGGAGAAGATCGAGGAGCTCGTGCGGTTCGAGGTCGACCGCGGCGAGCTCGCCGACGAGTCTGCGGCGTGGGAGGCGGGCATCGACGCCCTCGCGGGCGACGACGACGACATGGCCGCCTACATCCAGCAGCTCGAGCAGGCGCGCGACACCGTCGACTCGCCCGAGGCGAGCGGCGAGGCCATCGCGCAGGAGTTCGAGCGCTACCTGCGCAAGCGCGGCGACGGGCGCGCGGGCGGCGACGGCCGCCCCGACGAGCCCTGGCGCCGCGACTGACCGGGAACCGCGACGCGTCAGAGGCGGATGCCGAGCAGCGCGTCGAGCGCGTCGGCGGCCACGGCGTTCGCCGCGGCACCGTGCGAGCGGTCGAACCACTCGTCGAAGAGCGCCAGCGCGCCGGGCGTGTCGAGGTCGTCATGCAGTCGCGCGCGCACCGCGTCGAGCAGCGCGAGCGGGTCGTCGTCGAAGGCGGCCCCCGCGCCGCCGGCCGTGGCCGTGGCCGCGCGCGCCACGCTCTCGCGCCACCCCGCGAGCCGCTCGGCCGCCCGCACCTCGTCGCCACGGTGCCACTCCCAGTCGTCGCGATACGGATGCGCGAGGATCGCCAGGCGGATCGCCGCCGGCTCCACGCCTTCGGCACGCAGCTGCGACACCAGCACGAGGTTGCCGAGCGACTTCGACATCTTCTCGCCGTCGAACGCCACCAGCCCGCCGTGGGCGTTGATGCGGGCGAAGCGCTCCTCGGTGAGCGCGGTCGCGTGCGCCGCGCTGAACTCGTGGTGCGGAAAGACGAGGTCTCCCCCGCCGCCCTGCACGTCGATGGTGTCGCCGAGGGTCTGCCGGGCGATCACCGAGCACTCGATGTGCCAGCCCGGTCGCCCGCGGCCGAGTGACGCGCTCCACGGCGTGTCCCAGGCGGGCTCGCCCTCCCGGGCGGCGCGCCAGAGCAGCGGGTCGAGCGCCTGCCGCTTGCCGGCGCGCGCCGGGTCGCCGCCGCGCTGGGCGAACAGCTCGGCCATGGTCGCCTCGTCGAGCCCGCTCTCCGAGCCGAGCACCCACGGGGTGGCGGCCTCGGCCGCCGCGATGTCGAAGTACCAGTCGGCCGCACCCGGCACGAGCGCGTCGGGCGTGTCGACCGCGTAGGCGATGCCGCGCTCGCGCAACTGCTCCACGGCCGCCGCGATCTCCTCGATCGTCTCGGTCACCCCCACGTAGGAGTCCGGCGGCACCACGCCGAGCGCCGCCATGTCGGTGCGGAAGAGCTCGACCTGGCTCGCGGCCAGCTCGCGCCAGTCGGCGCCGGTGGCGTTCGCGCGCTCGAGCAGCGGGTCGTCGACGTCGGTGATGTTCTGGGTGTACTCCACCTCGAGGCCCGCGTCGATCCAGCTGCGCACGAGGGTGTCGAAGGCGAGGTAGGTGGCCGCATGGCCGAGGTGCGTGGCGTCGTAGGGCGTGATGCCGCAGACGTAGAGCGTGACCGCGGAGGCGCCGTCGGCGCTGTCGAGGAAGTGCCCGCTCGCGTCGTCGTGGAGCCGGGGCGCTGCCCCACGGCCGGGGAGGGAGGGGATCGCGGGTCGGGTCCAGGAGCGCACCGATCCAGCCTAGTTGCCCTGGGGCAAGCTCCTGCGCGAGAAGGAAGAACCGCGCCCGTCAGGCCGCGATGACCCCGAACGACAGCAGCACGATCAGCACCACGCCGAGCGCGATGCGGTAGATGACGAACGGCAGGAAGCTGCGCTTGGAGATGTAGCTCATGAAGAACGCGATCACCACGAGACCCACCACGAACGCCACCACCGTGGCGACACCGGTCTCCAGCGGCCCGTAGATGCTCGGCTCGCCGATGCTCTTGTACACCTGGTAGAGCCCCGAGCCGAACACGGCGGGGATCGCCAGCAGGAACGCGTAGCGGGCGGCCGCACGCCGCTCGTAGCCGAGGAAGAGCCCGGCGGTGATGGTGCCGCCGGACCGCGACACGCCCGGGATGAGCGCGAGGGCCTGCGCGAACCCGAACACGATGCCGTGCCCGAGTGTGAGGTCTTTCAGACGCCGGCGCTTGGCCCCCACGTAGTCGGCGATGCCGAGCAGGATGCCGAACACGATGAGCATGATCGCCACGATCCAGAGCGAACGGAAGGTGGTCTCGATGGCGTCCTGGAAGAGCAGGCCGAGCACCACGATCGGGACCGAGCCGACGATGATGAGCCAGCCCATCCGCGCATCCGGGTCGTTGCGGGGTACCCGGCCCACGAGCGACTTGGCCCAGCGGCTCACGATCTTCACGATGTCGCGCCAGAAGAACACCACGACGGCCGCCTCGGTGCCGATCTGGGTGATCGCCGTGAAAGCCGCACCCGGGTCTTTGGCACCGGGGAGGAACTCGCCCAGGATGCGCAGGTGGGCGCTGGAGGAGATGGGGAGGAACTCGGTCAGACCCTGGACGAGGCCCAGGATGATGGCGTTGAGAAGGTCCATGGCTCCCTTACGGAGATCGGGGGGTCAGTAGCGGAGCAGCAGATCGGTGAGAACGTCTGTGCCAAACCCTAACGCCTCGATCGGCACCCGCTCGTCCACCCCGTGGAACATGGCCGGGAAGTCGAGGCTCGGCGGCAACTGCAACGGGGCGAACCCGAAGCCGCGGATTCCGAGCAGCGAGAGCGCCTTGTTGTCAGTGCCTCCGGAGAGCAGGTAGGGCAGCACCTCGGCGCCCGGGTCGTGCTCCTGCAGGCTCGCGACCATGGCGTCGACGAGTTCGCCGTCGAAGGTGGTCTCGAGCCCGATGTCCTCGTGCGAGACCACGATCTCGATGTCGGGCCCCACGATCTCGCGGATCTCGGCCATCACCGCCTCCTCGTGGCCGGGCAGCACCCGCACGTCGATCATGGCCTCGGCCCGGTCGGGGATGACGTTGTGCTTGTAGCCGGCGGTGAGCCCCGTGGGGTTCGTGGTGGTGCGGAGCGTGGCCGAGATGAAACGCGAGGCCGTGCCGGTCTGGATCGCGATCTCGTCGGGGCTGAGCTGCGTGGCGTCCTTGCCGAGCAGGGCGGCCACCCGGTCGAGCAGCTGACGCGTGGTGTCGGTGAGGTGCACCGGCCACTCCCGGCTGCCGATCGCGGCGACGGCGGTGGCCAGACGCGTGACGGCGTTGTCGCGGTTGATCTGCGAGCCGTGCCCGGCGGTGCCGCGCGCCACGAGCTTCATCCAGATGAGGGCCTTCTCGCCGGTCTGCACCAGGTAGGCGCGCTTGCCGGCGAGGTCGATCGAGTAGCCGCCCACCTCGCTGATGGCCTCGGTGGCGCCGGCGAAGAGCTCCGGATGCTTCGTGACGAGGTGGTGCGAGCCGAACACTCCCCCGTTCTCCTCGTCGGCGAAGAAGGCGATCACGAGGTCGCGCGCGGGCCGGCGGCCCGAGCTCAGGATGCGGTCGAGGGCGGCGACGATCATCGCGTCCATGTTCTTCATGTCGACGGCGCCGCGCCCCCACAGCATCCCGTCTTTCACCTCGCCGCCGAACGGATCGACCGACCAGTCGTCGGCGATCGCGGGCACCACGTCGGTGTGACCGTGCACGACGAGTGCGGGTTTCGACGGGTCCGCCCCCTCCACACGGCTGACGATGCTCGTGCGACCCGGTGCGCTGTCGAACGACTGCACGGTCAGGCCCAGGCGTTCCAGGTGCGCCGCGAGGTACTCCGCCGCGAGGGTCTCACCGTTCGACCGGCCCTCGCCGTAGTTCGAGGTGTCGAAACGGATGAGGTCGCGGGCGATGGTCGTGGTGAGGTCGAGGCTCATGGTTTCACGCTACCGTCCGCCGGTGAAGGGGAGTGGAATTGCGGCGCCCCGAGACGTGCTATTGTCTTTCCTTGGCAGTCGAGAGATCGGCTGGCCACGACACTCGTCCGGGTGGCGGAAATGGCAGACGCGCTAGCTTGAGGTGCTAGTGCCCGTATAGGGCGTGGGGGTTCAAGTCCCCCCTCGGACACACTGAGTTGAGACAGTGGAAGAAGACCCGGCCTCGTGCCGGGTCTTCTTCTTTTCGGGCTTCTTTTCACGACACGTTCTCCCTGTCGTTCGGTCGCGTCGCCTACGCTGTGGCCTGACACGAAAGGAACTTCATCATGGCCGATCTCATCGTCATCGCCTTCGACTCCGAGACCGAGGCGGAGGGCGCCTACGACAAGGTGCAGGAGCTGCAGGGCGACCTCATCGTGCAGCTCGCCGGGCTCGCACTCGTCACCGTCGACGCCGACGGCAAGACCCACGTCAAGAACCCCGGAGCGGCGGGCAACATCGGGCTCGGCGCCGCGGGCGGCGCGCTCTTCGGCACCCTCATCGGCATCCTGTTCTTCGTGCCGTTCTTCGGGCTCGTCTTCGGCGGCCTGCTGGGCGCGCTGTTCGCCGGCATCGACAAGACGGGGCTCAACAGCGAGTTCCGCTCGCAGGTGAAGGATGCGGTGTCGGCGGGCAAGTCGGCCGTCGTGGTCTACGCCACGAAGCTCACCGAGGACAAGTTCGCCCAGGCCCTCGCGCCCTTTGGCGGCACCGTCATCAAGACCTCGCTGAGCGACGAGGACGAGAAGACGCTCATCCACGACCTCTCGCAGCAGCCGACCGCCTGAGCGCTCTGCCGACCGCTGTGGGCGGGTGCCCTCATCCGCCCACGGCCGCCTTCACCACGCACCACTCGTTGCCCTCGGGGTCGAGCAGCACCTGAAAGCTGCCGACCGAGTCGGCGTGCACCGACCCCACCGCGGTCGCCCCCAGCTCCTCCGCGGAGCGGGTGGCGGCCGCGATGTCGTCGACGGCCACGTCGAGGTGCACCCTGTTCTTCACCGCCTTGCCCTCCGGCACGCGCTGAAAGGCCACCCGCAGCCCTGTGGGCGCGTCGAAGAACGACCAGTCCTCCGATCGGTCGACGGGTGTCGTGCCGCCGAGCACGGCGTGCCAGAAGCGCGCCAGCTCGGCCGGCCGCGCGCAGTCGAAGACGACCTCGTCGAGTGAGCCGAGCATCCGGAGCCCCTAGCGCACGCCGACCATCATGCGGCGCACCCAGGGGGTGAGCGCGAACAGCACACCGCCCACCGCGATCGCCACGAGGCCAGAGATGCCGAAGTAGGGCGGCTCGTCGTTCTCGTTGTAGAACGCGGCCAGAATGCCCGACAAGGCCGTTCCGAGGGCGATGGAGAGGAAGAACAGGGCGACCATCTGTGTCTGGAACACCTTCGGCGCGAGCTTCGTCGAGAGCGAGAGCCCCACCGGCGAGAGCAGCAGCTCGGCGATGGTGAAGACGAAGAGGATGCCCACGAGCGCGAGCAGCGGCGTGCCGTGCGCCCCGGTGCCCGAGAACGGGATGAACAGCAGGAACGCGATGCCCATCACGACCGCGGCCGCCGCGAACTTGTAGGGGGTGGCGGGTTGGCGGTCGCCCCACTTCGTCCAGATGGCGGCGAACACGCCCGAGAGGATGATGATGAAGATCGGGTTGATCGACTGCACCCAGGCCACGGGCATCGTCCAGCCGAACAGGTCGAGGTTCAGCCGGTCGTTGGCGTAGATGGTGACCACGGTGAACTGCTGCTGGTAGAGCGCCCAGAACGCCACGCTGGTGAGGAACATCGGGATGAACGAGATCACCCGCTTGCGCTCGGTGCCGTCGATCTTGGGGCTGGCGAGAATGATCGCGAACAGCGCGATCGACGCGGCGAGGGTCACGAGCGCCACCGCGTCGGCCAGGTTGTCGGCGGTGAGCACCCCCAGAACGACCGCGAGCACGATGACGACGATCGCGGCGATGCCGATGCCCACCATGATGAGGCGGTTCTTGCGCGGCAACGGGTTCGGCACCTCCTTCGACTTCGCCGGCAGGCTGCGGCGCCCGAAGGAGTACTGCACGAGGCCGATGGCCATGCCGACGGCGGCGAGCCCGAAGCCCCAGTGGAAGCCGAGCGATGTCTGCAGCAGACCCGTCAGCAGCGGGCCGAGGAACGCGCCCAGGTTGATGCCGAGGTAGAAGATCGAGAACCCGGCGTCGCGCTTGGCGTCGCCCTCGTCGTAGAGGGTGCCGACGACCGAGGTGGCGTTGGCCTTCACCCCGCCCGAGCCGAGCGCGATGAGGATGAGGCCCGCGCCGAGCCCGACCAGCCCCGGCAAGAGGGAGAGCGCCAGGTGACCGGCCATGACGACGATCGCGCTGAAGAAGAGCGTGCGCTCCGAGCCGAGCAGCCGGTCGGCGATCCAGGCGCCCAGGATCGTGGCGAGGTAGACCGCTCCCCCGTAGGCGCCGATGATGCCGACGGCGACCGGCTTCGGAATGCCGAGACCGCCCTCGGCGGCCGTGTAGAACATGTAGAGCAGCAGGATGCCCTGCATGCCGTAGAACGAGAACCGCTCCCACATCTCCACCCCGAAGACGTGCACGAGCGAGAACGGCTGACCGAAGAACGTCCTCTCCTTCTTCGCGGGGGCGGGAGCGGCGGCGGTCTCAGTCGTCATCCCGCCATCCTGGCACGCGCCCACGCGGCGGCCGGGCATGCGCTCCACCCGCTTTCGGGGGTGGGAGCCGGGCACGGTTCCGGCCTCAGCGGCCGGCGGCGCCCATCCATTTGCGCACCGTGACGATGCGGGCCTGCAGCTGGGTGACGCTCGCCTGGGCGACCGCGGGCCCCCCGCAGATGCGGCGGAGCTCGGCATGGATGAGGCCGTGCGGTTCGTTCGACTGCTTCGACCAGATGCCGACCAGCGAGTTGAGCAGCGTGCGCTGCTCCTTGAGGGTGCGGTAGAGGGGTGCGGGCACGCCACCCTGGTCGGGCGTGTCGCTCTTGGGCAGCCCCGTCTTCTGGGCGTGCTTCTGCTGCCGCGCCTGGCGGTGCTGCAGCAGATCTTTCACCTGGTCGGGTTCGAGCAGGCCCGGCAGCCCCAGGAAGTCGAGTTCCTCCTCGCTGCCGACGACCGCCTGGAAGCCGAACTCGCCGCCGTCGTAGACCACCCGGTCGAAGGTCGCCTCCGACCCGATCGCCACGAACGAGAACTCCTCGGTGAGGCTCTCCGACGCCTTCTCCTCGCGGTTGGCAGCCGCCACCATGGCGTCTTCGGGGTTGTAGAAGTCGCCCTCGGGGTTCGACCCGTCGTCGCGCTTGTCGAGCGCGTGGTCGCGCTCGAGCTCGAGCTTCTCGGCCAGCGCCATGAGCGCGGGCACGTTGGGGAGGAACACGGATGCGGTCTCGCCGCGCCGCCGCGCCCGCACGAAGCGCCCGATCGCCTGGGCGAAGAACAGCGGGGTGGAGGCGCTCGTGGCGTAGACGCCCACCGCGAGCCGGGGCACGTCGACCCCCTCCGACACCATGCGCACCGCCACCATCCAGCGGGAGGTGCCGTCGGAGTACTGCTGGATGCGCTCCGAGGCCTCCTTCTCGTCGGAGAGCACCACGGTGACGCGCTCCCCCGTGATCGACTCGAGGATGGCGGCGTAGGCCCTGGCCACGGTCTGGTCGGTGGCGATCACCAGGCCCCCCGCATCCGGGATCGACTGCCGCACCTCGCTCAGCCGCTTGTCGGCGGCGCCCAGCACCTGTGGAATCCAGTCCCCGGCCGGATCGAGTGCCGTGCGCCAGGCCTGCGAGGTGATGTCTTTCGTGTTGCCCTCGCCGAGCCGGGCCTCCATCTCGTCGCCGACCTTGGTGCGCCAGCGCATGTGGCCGGCGTAGACCATGAACAGCACCGGGCGCACCACGCCGTCTTTGAGCGCGCGACCGTAGCCGTAGCTGTAGTCGCTGCGCGACACGCGGATGCCGTGCTCGTCGGGGAGGTACTCGACGAACGGGATGGGCGAGGTGTCGGAGCGGAACGGGGTGCCGGTGAGGGCGAGCCGGCGGGTGGCGGGCTCGAAGGCCTCGCGCACGGCGTCGCCCCAGCTGAGGGCGTCGCCGCCGTGGTGCACCTCGTCGAGAATGACCAGCGTGTTCGCGCCCTGGGTGAGCTCGCGGTGCAGCGCAGGACGCGCGGCGACCTGGGCGTAGGTGAGTGCGACGCCGTGGAAGTGGCGGCCGAAACGGGACTCGCTGTTCTTGAAGCCCGGGTTCAGCCGCACGCCCGCGCGGTCGGCCGCGTCGGCCCACTGCCGCTTGAGGTGTTCGGTGGGGGCGACCACGATCACGCGGTCGACGGTGCGCCGGTGCAGGAGCTCGGAGGCCAGGCGCAGAGCGAAGGTGGTCTTGCCGGCGCCGGGGGTGGCCGCGGCCAGGAAGTCGCGCGGCTCTTTCGCGAAATAGGCGGTGAGCGCCTCCTCCTGCCAGGCCCGCAGACGGCCCGCCGTGCCCCAGGGTGCACGGGCCGGGAACGAGGGCGAGAGGTGGCCCGCCGCGCTCGTCCCGGGGGCCGGTTCGAAGGCGGGCTGGTCTGTCACGATGTTCGAGGATACCCCCCGCCGATGACACCGCCGAACCGGGCGGAGCTACGCTGGAGGGGCGCGTGAGAGGAGTTCCATCGCATGTCACAGCCCCATCCGTGGCGTCGCTACGTCGCCCTGGGCGACTCGTTCACCGAGGGCATCGGCGACGCCGAGCCCGCCAGCCCCGGAGGTCACCGCGGCTGGGCCGACCGGGTCGCCGAGGTGCTCGCCACCACCGCCGACGGCGAGTTCTCGTATGCCAACCTCGCCATCCGCGGTCGGCTCCTGCAGCAGATCCTCGACGAGCAGGTCGAGCCGGCGCTCGAGCTGCAGCCCGACCTCATCACCATCTCAGCCGGCGGCAACGACGTCATCCGCCCGGGCACCGACCCCGACGACATCGCCGCCCGCTTCGAGGTGGGCATCCGCCGCCTCCGCCGCGACGACGCCACCGTGGTCATCTTCACGGGCGTCGACACCTCGTTCACGCCGGTGTTCCGCGGCATTCGCGGCAAGGTCGCGATCTACAACGAGAACCTGCGGGTCATCGCCGACCGCTACGACTGCATCGTGGCCGACCAGTGGGGTCTCAAGGAGATCCAAGACCCGCGCATGTGGGCCGACGATCGCCTGCACCCCAACTCCCTCGGCCACCACGAGATCGCCCGCATGGTGCTGCGCGCCCTCAACGTCGACAACGACCTGCAGCCGGGCGAGCCCGAGCCGCTGCCCGATCGCAGCTGGCGCCAGGCGCGCGCCGAAGACCTCGTGTGGGCGCGGGTGCACCTCGTGCCCTGGGTGCTGCGGCGCATCACCCATCGCTCGAGCGGCGACGGCATCACGCCCAAGCGCCCGCTCGCCGAGCCCGTGTTCGCGACACCCGCCCAGGCGCAGGAGGGCTCAGCCGAATAGCCGTCCCGGGTTGGCCAGCCGCCAGCCCGCGTCGGCGCCGTCGAGCGCGTCGCCGAGCTCGACCGGCACGGTCAGCTCAGGCCCGTCGAGCGACACCCCGGTCACCGTGAAGCGCGCCGTGCCCACCTCGGTTCCGGATGCGCCCGACTCCAGCGCCTCCGCGTCGACCGAGCGGGTCGCCTCCACCGCAGACCACACCGTCGCGCGCACGTCTTCTGCCGCCACGATGTCGGCCGTGTCGCCCCACGCGGTGGTGTAGCTGCCGAGCACCTCGCCCGCGGTGGCGAGCTGCACGGTCTGGAACCCGCCCGCCGCCGACTGCAGCAGCGCCAGCACCGACGCCTGCAGTGCCTGCTCCGTCGGCGCACCGAGCACCACGCCGACCACCTGCACGAGGCGGTCGCCCGCGGCGACCTCGGCGGCGAAGAGCAGGCAGTAGCCGGCCTCGTCGGTGGTTCCGGTCTTCACCCCGTCGATGCCGGCGGTGCCGAGCAGGTCGTTGGTGTTGTCGATCTGACCCAGCTGCGGGAGGGTGTCGGAGGCGGTGGCCACGATCGCCCCCAGCACCGGGTCGGCCGTGGCGAGGGCCCCGAGCACGAGCAGGTCGTGAGCGGTGCTGCGGGAGCCGGGGTCGAGTCCCGAGGTGTCCACCACGGTGGTGCCCGTGAGCCCCCGATCGGCGAGCCAGGTCGTCGCCGCGGCCAGGTAGGCCTCCACCGAACCGAAGGCCCAGGTGGTGAGGGTGAGGCTGTAGTTGTTGGCCGACTCGAGCATCATGATCTCGATCACCTGACGCTCGCTGAGCACCTGGCCGGGGTACACCGAGGCCCACGACCCGCCCACCGCGATCGTCTGCGCCAGGAAGGCGGCGTCCTGATCGGTCATGGTGAGATCGGGGCCCTGGCCGCCGTCGGTGATGGGCATGGCGTCGAGCACGACGAGCGCGGTGACGGTCTTCGTGATGCTCGCGATCGGCACCGGGTCGGTGCTGCCGCTCGCGCCGAGCACGAGTCCGGCGGGATCGTCGCCCTCTCCGGGCAGCGCGATGGCGCTGGTGCCCTGCGCCGGGGTCGAGAGGGCGGTCGCCGGGGTGATGAGCGGCTCCGAAGCCGTCAGCTCCGCCGCCGCGGCGGGTACCGGGGCCAGCAGGGCGACCGGGAAGTAGGTCGCCGTCATCACCAGCACGAGCAGGAGCGCCCCCACGGCGATCCGCCGTCGCCGGTACACGGCGGGGCTGTGGCGTCGGGTCACCCGCCCATCCTAGGCGAGCGGATGCTGGGCGACCGCTGCGCGCATCCGGCGCCGCGCAACCGCCGCCGTGGGGCTACATCAACCCGCCGTCGACCGAGCGCGGCACCGGGTGTTCGTCTTCGGGCACGAGCACGGCGGTCTCGCGGTTGAGGCTCTGGCCGCGGAAGAAGGGCTTCGCGCGCGGGAAGAACGCCCAGATCACCATGAGCACCGCGCCCAGCGCGAGCGACCCGATGCCGATCACGAACACACCCCCGATGCCGAAGATGACCGTGTAGCCGTAGTCGGGGTCGTACATGTCGACGGCCGACTGGATGAACGCGGCGGTCAGCATGAGGCCGCCGATGAGCGGGAACAGCCCCTTGAAGAGGAAGTTGCGCGGCGTGGTGAAGATCTCCTTGCGGAAGTACCACACGCACGCGAAGCTCGTGAGCGAGTAGTAGAACGCGATGGCCAGGCCGATCGAGAGGATCGTGTCGGAGAGCACGTTCTCGCTCACGAGCGTCATGCCCACGTAGAACGCCACCGCCACCACGCTCATGAACACTGTGGCGAACCGCGGCGTGCGGAACTTCGGGTTGATGCGCCCGAAAGCCTCCGGCAGCGCCTTGTAGGTCGACATGGCAAGGGTGCCGCGGGCCGTGGGGAGGATGGTGGTTTGCGTCGACGAGATGGCCGAGACGCACACCGCCACCACGAGCAGCCATGCCCAGGGGCCGAACACGGCGTCTTTGAGGGCGAAGAACACGTCCTCGGCGTTGTCGGCGTTGCCGAGACCCAGGCCGCTCGTGCCGAGCCCGGCGAACGCCATGGCCGCGACGGTGACCGAGACGTAGGTGACCAGCAGGATGACCGTGGAGAGCACCGCGGCGCGCCCCGGGATGCGCTGCGGGTCTTTCGTCTCCTCGTTGAGCGCGAGGCAGGTGTCCCAGCCCCAGTAGATGAACAGGCACAGCAGGATGGCCTCGGTGAAGCCCGAGAGCGAGGTGAACGCGAACGGGTTGAACCAGTCGAGCTGCGGCGAGGTGGAGCCGGCCGGGGCGGTGCCGGCGAACACGTTCCAGAGCGCGATACCCACGAACAGGATGAGCGCCAGGTACTGGATGCCGAGCAGCACGTTCTGCAGGCGCTCCCCGATCTCGAGCCCCCGCACGCTCACGAAGGTCATCACGCCGATGAACACCACGCCGGTGGCGGTGACCAGCGGCACGTTCTCGTAGAGGTCGGGGTTGTTCGTGAGCAGCCACAGGTACTTGCTGCCGATCTGGGCGAGGTTCGCCAGCACGATGATGCCGGCCACCGCCACGCCCCAGCCGGCCAGCCACCCGGTCCACGGGCCGAACGCCTTCGTCACCCAGGTGAAGGCCGTGCCGCAGTCGGGCACGGCGCGATTCAGCTCACGGTAGGCGTAGGCCGTGAGGAACATCGGGATGAAGGCGAGGATCATCGCGATCGGCGCCTGCGCCCCCACCGCCAGCACCACGAACCCCACGGTCGCCGCGAGCGAGTAGACGGGCGCGGTGGAGGCGAGCCCGATGACCGTCGAACCGACCAGGCCCAGCTTGCCGGCGGCCAGTCCCTTGCCGCCCGTGGCCGTCGACGGCTCCGCCGTGGGCACGGTGCTCTTGTCGCTCACGATCGGGCCTCCCTTGGTTCGGTAGAGGAAGCATAGTGGTCAGGGGCGACGCGCGGTGAGAAGCGCGTAGAGCGCCACGGCACTGGCCGCCGCGACGTTCAGCGAGTCGACCCCGTGCAGCATCGGGATCTCCACCCGCACGTCGGCCGCCGCGAGGGCCTTGCGCCCCAGTCCGTCGCCCTCGGTGCCCATCACCACTGCCACGCGCTCGGGCGCCGACGCCGCGAACTCGGGCAGCGGCACCGAGTGCTCGTCGAGTGCGAGCGCGGCGATGGTGAACCCGGCCTCGTGCAGCAGCGGCCCGGCCTGGCGCCACTCCCCGATGCGCGTCCACGGCACCTGCAGCACCGTGCCCATGCTCACCCGCACGCTGCGACGGTAGAGGGGATCCGCGCAGCGCGGGCTGATGAGCACGGCGTCGGCGCCGAGACCGGCGGCCGACCGGAACGCGGCGCCCACGTTGGTGTGGTCGACGATGTCGTCGAGCACCACGACGGTTCGGGCCGACCGGAGCAGCTCGGCCGCATCCGGGAGCTCGGGCCGGTGCATCGACGCGAGCGCGCCCCGGTGCATGGCGAAGCCGGTGAGCTCCTCGAGCAGCGTGTCGGAGGCGACGAACACGGGCACCTCGGGAAAGCGTTCCGCGATCCACTCCAGCTCGGGCAGCCACTTGCGCTGCAGCAGCACCGAGCGCGGGCGGTGCCCGGCGGCCACCGCGCGGGCGATCACCTTGCTCGACTCGGCGAGGTAGAGCCCGCCGGCGGGTTCGAGCAGTCGCCGCATCGCCACGTCGGTGAGCCCGGCGTAGTCGGCCAGCAGCGGATGCTCGAGCGTCTCGATCTCGATCACGGGCACGGCAGTCTCCTTCCGCCGTCGGCGAATCCACACGTAACTCTGCCAGCTTCGAAACATCCCCGAAAACTTCGCGGCCTAGACTCGCATCAGGCGGCAGCACCGCGCCGCCGAGGAGGTGTCATGATCCCGCTCGTGTCGTCGGTCCCCGGTGTGGCCACCTCTCCCGCGATCGAACAGGCCGTCGAGGTGCTTGCCGGCAAGGCGTTCGTGGTGCTCACGGGTGCCGGAGTCAGCACCGACTCGGGCATCCCCGACTACCGCGGTGCGGGCGCGCCGAAGCGCAACCCCATGACCTTCGACCAGTTCCTCTCCAGCGAGAACTACCGCAAGCGGTACTGGGCCGGCAGTCACCTCGGGTGGACACTGTTCGACGCCGCGCAGCCCAACGAGGGCCATCGAGTGCTCGCCGAGCTCGAAGACGCCGGCGTGGTGACCGGCGTCGTCACCCAGAACGTCGACGGCCTGCACGCGCGCGCCGGCAGCCGCCACCTGGTCGACCTGCACGGTTCGATGGACCGGGTGAACTGCCTGCGGTGCGGTCAGACCTTCGCCCGCGCGAGCGTCGCGCAGCGGATCGTCGAGGCGAACCCCGGCCTCAGCGAACCCGACCTCGTGCGCCTGGCGCCCGACGGCGACGCCGACGTGGCCGAGTACGAGGCCTTCGTGGTGCCCGAGTGCACCGTCTGCGGCGGCACGCTCAAGCCCGACGTGGTGTTCTTCGGCGAGTTCGTGCCCACCGAGAAGTTCGCCGAGGCCTCGGCGATGGTCACGACGGCCGATGCCCTCGTCATCGCGGGCTCGTCGCTCGTGGTCAACTCGGGCATCCGTCTGCTGGAGCTCGCCCGCCGGCGGAAGCTCCCCATCGTCATCGTGAACCGAGGGGTGACCAAGGGCGACGGGCGGGCCACCATCAAGATCGACGCGGGCACCACCGAGACCCTCACCGCCCTCGCCGGGATGCTGCTCTCCTGAGGGCTCGTTCGGGAGCGCCGCCCGCCGCTTAGGATGGGTGGCGATGACTACCTTCACCTTCGTCAGGCACGGGCAGACCGACTGGAACTTCGAGAAGCGCATCCAGGGCACCACCGATGTTCCGCTCAACGACACCGGCCGCGAGCAGGCGAGGGAGACCGGGCTCCTGCTCGCCGAACGCCAGCGCGCGGAGGCCACCTGGAACGGCATCGTCGCGAGCCCGCTCAGCCGGGCCCGCGAGACGGCGGAGATCATCGCCTCGATCGTGGGATTCGACGACGTCGAGCTGGTTCCCGCCATCGCGGAGCGCAGCTACGGCGAGGTGGAGGGCCTCAACGCCGAGGAGCTGCGCGCCCGCTTCCCCGACCCGCTCGCCCCGGTGCCCGGCCGTGAGCGCCGCCGTCACGTGGTGGCGCGCGTGCTCCCCGCACTCGAACTGCTCGCCGAGGAGCACCCGGGAGAGTCGCTCATCGTCGTGTCGCACGGCGGCGTGATCGGCTCGCTCATCCGCTACGTCACCGACAAGGCGCTCCCCGGCCAGGGTCAGTTCATCCCCAACGGCTCGGCGCACGACTTCGTCATCGACGACGGGCACCTCTCGCTCTCCGAGTTCAACGGCGAGGCGATCGACCCCGCCATCCGCCGACGAGCGCCGCTAGCGATCGAGCTGACGCTTCCCAGCTGAACGTCTCGGCCTGGGTGCGCGAGACGCGGGAGCGCTCCGCCCAGGTGCCGGGGTCTTCGAGCGTGCGCACCGCGGCCGCGAAGGCGTCGGGGTCGCGAGCCGGCGCGAGCAGAGCGGCCTCTCCCCCGATCTCCCGGAACACCGGGATGTCGCTCACGACCACCGGTGTGCCCGCCCCCATCGACTCCACCAGCGGGATGCCGAAACCCTCGTCGAGCGACGCCGTCACGAGCGCCGTGGCCTCGCCGAGCAGCTCCTGATAGCGCTCGTCGCTCACCCCGTCGTGGAACACCAGCCGTGCGTCCGGGGCCGCCGCCCTCAACCGCGCCTTGTCCGCATCCGTCGACCGGCTGAGCAGGTGCAGCGTGTAGCCGGGCAGCGCGGCCGTGGCCCGCACGAGGGTCTCCACGTTCTTGTAGGGCATGAACGAGCCCATGTAGAGCAGTGAGCGGGCGGATGCGCGGCGCGCGGCATCGGCGGCGGCCGCGTCGGCGACGTCCCGCCCGGGCAGATCGGCCGCGTTGCGGGCCACCACGACGGGCCGCTTGGTGAGATGGTGCTGCTCGATGAGCTGCTCGGTCGTGTGCGAGACCGTGACCACGGCGTCGGCCCGGTTGAGCAGCATCCGCTGCGGCCACCAGGCGAGGTGGTACAGCCGCCACAGCACCCGCACGAAGGCCGGCAGGTCGTGCGGCGGGGTGGGGTTGGAGTAGTAGATGAGGTCGTGCACGGTGAGGGCCAGCCGGTAGCGGCGGCCCAAGGTGCCCATGGTCTGCATGGGGCTGAACACGGCGTCGGGATGCGCGCGGTCGACCTGGAGGGCGACGAGGGGCTCGAGCGGGCTGGTGGGGCCTGACACCAGGCGCCAGGGCAGCTCGGGGAGCATGGCGAGCTGGCGCTCGTCGCTGATGAGCATGAGCAGTTCGATCGGCTCGCCGGCGTCGTCGAGCAGTTCGCCCCGGTCGGAGAGCGCCTTCAGGGCCCCAGCGATGCCCGCGGTGTAGCGGCTGATGCCGTCGTGCCGGGCGATGCGGGTGTAGCGGCAGTCGAGGGCGAGTCTCATGCGGTCGTGGTGCCCTCGGTCGCGCCGTCGGCGATTCTGGGCCGCTCGCCCAGGAAGAGCTCGATGGCGGCGGCGGCCTCGCAGGGCCTTTCGTAGTGGATGAGGTGGCCCACCTCGTCGAGCACCACCAGTTCGGCGGCGGGCATCGCCGCCTGCAGTGCGTGCTGGGCCTCGATCGGCGTGATGTCGTCGCGGTCGGCGGCCACGAGGAGCGTCGGCGTGGCGATGGCCGGGCCGAACTCGCTCACGTCGTGGCTCACCGAGGCCCGGAACGCGTCGAGCACCACCGAGCGGTTCGTGAACGCGCTGAAGTAGCGGTCGTGCTGGTCGTGGATCCAGCGGCGCAGCTCGCGGTCGTGGGTCTTGGCCATCGACACGCTGATGACGCGCACCACCAGGGCGCTCCGCAGCACCGCGAAGCCGAGGCGCTCGGGCAGGGCGGCGGCGACGCGGTAATAGCCGATGGCGAGCTTGGTGAGCACGCCTCGCGGCCCGCTGAGCGCGGGCGCGGCGATGGGGTTGATGAGCACGATCGAATCGGCGGCGGGCGGCTCGAGTCCGGTCGCACCGGCGGCGGCGGCCGAGACGACGATGGAGCCGAAGGAGTGCCCCACCAGCACCACCTGCGCCGTGGGTGACTCCGCCTTCACCAACGGCACCAGCGCATCCAGCCAGCCCACGTAGCCGGCCAGGTCGTGTTCGCGCGGCAGGGGGCCCGACTCGCCGAAACCGGGCAGGTCGGGGGCGACGATGCGCCTGCCCGCGGCCCCGAGGTGAGCGATCACGGGTTCGAGGCCGTGGTGGTCGCCGCGGAAGCCGTGCACCACCACGATCACGGTGTCGGCAGCCGTGCGGGAGCCGGCGTCGGTGCCTGCCGCGCCGTACTCCCAGATGCGGGTGGTGGCACCCGCCACCTCCGCGACCCGTTCGGTGACGGGTATCCGGGCGAGTTCGACGGCATAGGGCGAGGCGACGGTCATCCGTTCCAGCTTAGACGCCGGTTGCGGTGCGGCCCTGGTGGACTAGCGTGAGTCCTCGAGTGCAACGACCTGCCGAAGGGATGCCCGTGAGCTTCACCGCCCCCATCCAGCTGCCCGGACTCACGCTCGACACCCAGTGGTACAAGCGCTCGGTGTTCTACGAGGTGATGATCCGCTCCTTCGTCGACTCCAACGGCGACGGCTTCGGCGACATCGCCGGGCTCATCTCCAAGCTCGACTACCTGCAGTGGCTCGGCATCGACGCGCTCTGGCTGCCGCCGTTCTACCAGTCGCCCATGCGCGACGGCGGGTACGACGTCTCCGACTTCAAGGCGGTGCTGCCCGACTACGGCACGGTCGAGGAGTTCCGCGAGCTCGTGACGAAGGCGCACGAGCGCAACATGCGCATCCTCATCGACTTCCCGCTCAACCACACCTCCGACCAGCACGAGTGGTTCCTGCAGTCGCGCGAAGACCCGGACGGCCCGTTCGGCGACTTCTACGTGTGGAGCGACACCGACGAGAAGTACGAGAACATCCGCATCATCTTCGTCGACACCGAAGACTCCAACTGGACCTTCGACCCGGTGCGACGGCAGTTCTTCTGGCACCGATTCTTCTCGCACCAGCCCGACCTCAACTTCGAGAACCCCGCGGTGCACGAGGCCATCTTCGACACGGTGCGGTTCTGGCTCGACATGGGCGTCGACGGCATCCGGCTCGACGCCATCCCCTACCTCTACGAGAGCGACGAGGGCAACGGCGAGGGCGAGCCGAAGACGCACGAGTTCATCGTGGCGCTGCGGGCGATGATGGACAGCGAGTACCCGGGCCGGATGCTCGTGGCCGAGGCCAATCAGTGGCCGCGCGAGGTGGCCGCGTTCTTCGGCACCGAGGAGGAGCCGGAGTGCCACATGGCGTTCGACTTCCCGGTGATGCCGCGCATCTACTACTCGCTGCGGTCGCAGAAGGCCGACGAGCTCATCCGGGTGCTGTCGGAGACCACCGCCATCCCGTCGGGCGCGGCGTGGGGAGTCTTCCTGCGCAATCACGACGAGCTCACGCTCGAGATGGTGTCGGAGGAGTACCGGCAGGCGATGTACGGTTGGTACGCCTACGATCCGCGGATGCGCTCGAACATCGGCATCCGGCGCCGGCTCGCTCCGCTGCTCGACAACTCCCGGGCCGAGCTCGAGCTCGTGCACGCGCTGCTGTTCGCCCTGCCAGGATCGCCGTTCCTCTACTACGGCGACGAGATCGGCATGGGCGACAACATCTGGCTGCCCGACCGCGACTCCTCGCGCACACCGATGCAGTGGACGCCTGACCGCAACGCCGGATTCTCGACGGCCGACCCGGGAAAGCTCTTCCTGCCCGTGGTGCAGTCGCTGGTCTACAACTACTCGCTGGTGAACGTGGAGTCGCAGCTGGCGCAGTCGCGCTCGCTGCTGCACTGGGTGCGCAACGTCATCCACGTGAGGAAGGCGCATCCCACTTTCGGGCTCGGCACCATGGAGGTGCTGCCGACCGATCACGAGTCGGTGCTGGCGTTCGTGCGCTCGTACGAGGGCGCGGGCGACTACTTCGGCGACGGGCCCGAAGACGTGCTGTGCGCATTCAACTTCGCGCACAACCCGGTGTCGACCACCATCACGGCGCCGCAGTTCGCCGGGCGGCGGGTGTTCGACCTGTTCGGGCACGCGGAGTTCCCGGCGTTCGACGCCGAGGGGCGGCTGACGCTCACGTTCGGCACGCAGACGTTCTACTGGCTGCACGTGGCGCCGCTGCCGGAGGGCGTGTCGGTGCCGGGTGTGCCAGGGGCGGGCGTGTCGGTGCCGGGTGATGTCGGGGGTGCCGACCAGACTGGCTAGATGCCGAGCATCGACGTCCCCCTCTTCGATCTCCCGGCCGAGCCCGCCGCTCCGGCCCGCACCGCTCCCGCGGTCGTCGACCGTCCCGGCCCGCAGCCGGCGCTGTTCGAGACGGCCGAGGTGCTGCTCAGCCCACTGCCGACCTGGGCCGGCCGACTCGCGGTGTTCGACCTCGAGACCACGGGCATCGACGTGGAGACCAGCCGGGTGGTCACCGCCAACGTCAGCCGTCTCGATGCTGCCGGCGCGGTGGTGCGGCGGCGTGACTGGCTGGCCGACCCCGGGGTCGAGATCCCGGTGCAGGCCACCGCGGTGCACGGGGTCGCGACTGCGCGTGCGCGCGCCGAGGGGCGACCGGCGGCCGAGGTGGTGGGCGAGGTGGTGGCCGAGCTGCGCGCCGCCCTCGAAGACGGCTACGCGATCGTGGTGTACAACGCGCCCTACGACTTCACCCTGCTCGCTCGTGAGGCGGTGCGGCACGGCGTCGAACCGCTGGTCGAGCCCGGGCCGGTGATCGATCCGCTCGTGATCGACAAGCAGGTCGACCGCTACCGCAAGGGCAAGCGCACACTCGAGGCCACGGCCGAGGTGTACGGCGTGGAGCTCACCGCGGCGCACGACGCCGGGGCCGACGCCATCGCGGCGGGGCGCGTGGCGCAGGCTCTCGGGTTGCGGCACGGCGCGGTGCTGCCCGACTCGGCGGCGGAGCTGCACGACGCGCAGGCCGCGTGGCACGAGGCGCAGTGCGCCGACTTCGAAGACTACATGCGCCGCGTGCGCGACCCCGGGTTCACGGCACGGCGGGGGTGGCCGGAGGTGCCGGCGGGCTCGGGGGCTCGCAGCGCTTCCTGAGCGCGTCGGCCCGCGCCGGATCGAGGCGGCGGAGGCGGGCTTTCCGGCAGTTCTGCGCCACGATCCAGCGCGCATCCGCATCGCCCGCCTCGGCCCACCGGTCGAGCGTGTCGAAGGCTTCGTCGGGCGTCCCCACCGCCAGCACACTCCAGCCGTAGCCGAGCGTCTGGCGCAGCACCCGCCTCGCCTCCCGGAGCTCGGCCGTAGGGGCGCTTGGCGCTTCACAGCCGTCTCCGGGGCGGGTGATCGCGGTCATCGCGGCCTCAAGGAGTGCCTGCCCGCGCAGCGCCGACTCCCGGTCGCGTACAAGCCTCGGTTCGGCGATCGCCGCCACCACGGCCCGGAGGAGCAGCATCCCCGAGGCGAGCACGTGCTGGGCATCGGCGTCATCAGCGTCGCCCTCGCCGGACGCGAGACCGAGCCTGGCGACGTTCATCAACGCGGTCGCGCGGGTGGTCCATTGCTCAGCGATCCGCCACATCAGTCCGGGCTCGACGTCTCCGACGTGCTGCAGCGCCATCGCCACGCCCTCGCGCACCCTCCACCGCGCATCCCCCGCCGAACGCACCAGCTCCCAGATGAACGGCGCGGCCCCTGCTTCCCCGTCACCCGCTGCGTCGTGGCGCACCGCGCCGGCGAGCTCTCCGATGACGGGTGCGGCCGACGCTTCACCGTCGCCCGCCGCGCCATGGTGCACCGCGCCGAGCAGGTCCCACCCCAGCGCGATCGTGCCGCACAGCGCCTCGAACTCGTCGTCACTCCCGCGCCACCGCGCCCGCAGCGCCGGAGATGCGAGCTCGGCCGCGGCCGACGCCAGCGCGAGATTAGCTCGCGGACCGGGCAATCCCGACTCGGCGGCGAGCACGCTCCCCCACCGCTCCTCCGGAACACCCTCCAACCGCTCCCGATACCCCGCCCCGCCCTTCACCCCGCCATCCTCCCACCCGCGTGGCGCCCCTCCCGCCCGGATGGCGCCCCCTGCCGCCCGCGTGGGGCCCCTCCCGCCCGGATGGCGCCCCCTGCCACCCGCGTGGGGCCCCTCCCGCCCGGATGGCGCCCCCCTGCCACCCGCGTGGGGCCCCTCACCCGATCGGCGCCTTTCTCACCCGCGTGGCGCTGATCGCGTTCACAACGCCACTCCTCACGACGACCGAGCCGTTTGTGGCGTCGATGTGGTCCAGGCGTGGCATGATCGACCGGCGCGCACCCGAACGCCGAAGGGCCCCGCCGACCGGAGTCAGCGGGGCCCTTCGAGGCGGTGGGGCGAAGGTTACTTCGAGCCGCCGAAGCCCTTGTAGCGGTTCTTGAACTTCTCCACGCGGCCGGCGGAGTCGAGGATGCGCTGCTTGCCGGTGTAGAACGGGTGCGACTCCGACGAGATCTCGACGTCGATGACGGGGTAGGTGTTGCCGTCCTCCCACTCGATCGTCTTCGACGACGACACGGTCGAACGGGTGAGGAAGGTCGCGCCCGAGGCGAGGTCGCGGAACACGACTGCTTCGTACGTGGGGTGGATCTCGGTCTTCATGGGTGTGTCCTTGATTCTTCGGCGGGATGGATGTCTTCGGGCGAACGGAGCGTCCGAAGGCGAAAATCGTCGGTCGCGGCGGGCGAACCAGCTACCTAGCTTAGCAGAAGGGTCACGCTGCGCGAGCAGTGAAACGCCCGTCGGTCTCGGTGAGCGAGATCGGCAGGCCGAACGTGGTCTCGAGGTTCTGGGCGGTGAGCACCTCACCGAGCGGTCCCTGGGCCACGACCCCGCCGCGGCCGAGCAGCAGCGCGTGGGTGAAACCCTTGGGGATCTCCTCGACGTGATGCGTCACCATCACGATCGCGGGGGCCTCGGGAGCCGAGGCATAGCCTCCGAGCAGGGTGAGCAGCTCCTCGCGCGCACCCAGGTCGAGCGAGGCCGCGGGCTCGTCGAGCAGCAGCAGCTCGGGGTCGGTCATGACCGAGCGGGCGATCTGCACCCGCTTCTGCTCGCCATCGCTCAGCGAGCCGAACAGCCGGTCGGCGAGATGGTCGAGCTTCCACTCGGCCAGTACGCGCTGGGCACGCCGCTCGTCGATCTCCTCGTACGTCTCGTTCCACCGTCCCGTGACCGAGTACGCCGCCGTGAGCACCACGTTCAGCACCGTCTCGTTGGCCGGGAAGCGCCGCGCCATAGCGCTCGAGGCGAATCCCACGCGCGGCCGCAGCTCGAACAGGTCGACCTCGCCCAGTCGCCCGTCGAGCACCTGCACGGCACCGCCCGAGGGGTGGCTCATCGCCGCCGCGATCTGCAGCAGCGTGGTCTTGCCCGCGCCGTTGGGCCCGAGCACCACCCAGCGCTGATCGCCGTCGACCTTCCAGTGCACCCCGCTGAGGATCGTGGTTCCATCGCGGACAACCGAAACGTCTTCGAGATCGAGCACACTGGGCATGCTTCTAAGCCTAGTCAGTCGCGACGACCCTCCTGCACCGTCGGCGCGCCGCGCATCCGCTCTCGTCGACGGTTGTCAGCCTGCCGGGGCGCTACCGGACGAGCGACCGATAGATACCCGCGGTCTGCTCGGCGATCCTCCCCCAGCTGAACTCGGCCTCGGCCCGTGCCCGCCCGGCGCGCCCCATGCGCGCGGCTTCCTCGGGGTCGGCGAGCACCCGGATGAGCGCGGCGGCCAAATCGGAGACGAAGCGATCCGGGTCGGTCGGCGTGCCCGTGCCGTCCTGCAGCTGCTCGATCGGCACCAGCACACCGGTGACGCCGTCGTCGACGACCTCGGGGATGCCGCCCGTGGCGGTGCCGACCACGGGCAGCCCGCAGGCCATGGCCTCGAGGTTCACGATGCCGAGCGGTTCATAGACGGAAGGGCATACGAACACCGTCGCCGCCGTGAGCACCGCCGAGAGCTCGTGCTGCGGCAGGATCTCCTCGATCCACACGATGCCCGTGCGGGTCTCCTGCAGCGCACGCACCGCCGAGCTCACTTCCTCGAGGATGGCGGGCGTGTCGGGGGCGCCGGCGCAGAGCACGACCTGCACCTCGGCCGGCAGCTTCTCGAGCGCGCGCAGGAGGTAGGGCAGGCCCTTCTGCCGGGTGATGCGACCGACGAAGACGACGGTGGGGCGGGAGGCGTCGATGCCGAGGCGTTCCAGTACCGACGCATCCTGAACCGGCTTCCACTTCGCGAGGTCGATGCCGTTGTAGACCGTGGTGACCTTCGCTTCGTCGAGCGCGGGGTACGAGCGCAGGATGTCGCGGCGCATGCCGTCGGAGACCGCGATCACGGCGTCGGCCGACTCGAACGCGTCCCTCTCGATCTGCGACGAGATGCGGTATCCGCCGCCCAGCTGCTCGGCCTTCCAGGGCCGCAGGGGCTCGAGCGAGTGCGCCGTCACGACGTGGGGAACGTCGTGCAGCAGAGCGGAGAGCCGCCCGGCCGCGTTGGCGTACCAGGTGTGGGAGTGCACCAGCGAGGTTCCCGCGGTCGCCTCGGCGATCTGCAGGTCGACACCGAGGGTGCTGAGGCTCGCGTTCGCACCCGCCAGCTCGACCGGGGGGCGGTAGGCGAACACGCCTGGCTCGTCACGCGGCGCGCCGAAGCAGCGCACGGCCACGTCGAGGTGCTCGCGCAGCCCCTTCACGAGCTCCGCGACATGCACTCCGGCACCCCCGTAGACCTCCGGCGGATACTCCTTGGTGATGACGTCGACTCGCATGCTTGAACCGTAGTACGCGCGGGCCCAAACCTCATTAGTGTTGTGCCTATGGCAGCATCAAAGAAGATCTTCGGCATCGTTCTCGCCGGAGGCGAGGGCAAGCGCCTCATGCCGCTCACCGCCGATCGCGCGAAGCCGGGTGTGCCCTTCGGCGGCGGCTACCGCCTCATCGACTTCGCGCTGTCCAACCTCGTGAACTCCGGGCTGCAGCAGATCGTGGTGCTCACCCAGTACAAGTCACACTCGCTCGATCGCCACGTGTCGCAGACCTGGCATCTCAACGGGCTGCTCAACTCCTACATCGCGTCTGTGCCGGCTCAGCAGCGCCTCGGCAAGCGCTGGTTCAGCGGATCGGCCGACGCCATCCTGCAGTCGCTCAACCTCATCCGCGACGAGAACCCCGACATCGTCGTCGTGGTCGGCGCGGATCACGTCTACCGCATGGACTTCGGCCAGATGATCGACGCCCACATCGCCTCGGGCGCCGGGGCGACCGTCGCGGCCATCCGCCAGCCGATCGAACTCTCCGACCAGTTCGGCGTCATCCAGACCGAGCCGGGCGACCCCACGCGCATCGCCGAGTTCCTCGAGAAGCCGAAGGATGCGGTGGGCCTGGCCGACGCCCCGCACGAGGTGCTCGCCTCGATGGGCAACTACGTCTTCGACGCCGACCAGCTCATCGACGCGGTCATCCGCGACGGCGAGCGGCCCGAGTCGAGCCACGACATGGGCGGAGACATCATCCCCGACTTCGTGGCCTCGAACAACGCGGCAGTCTACGACCTCAATCGCAACGACGTGCCCGGCTCCACCGATCGCGACCGCTACTACTGGCGCGACGTGGGCACCATCGACTCGTTCTACGACGCCCACCAAGACCTCATCGCCGCCCTGCCCGTGTTCAACCTCTACAACGAGCGCTGGCCCATCTACACGCAGGCGCTGAACTCCCCGCCGGCCAAGTTCGTGCGAGACAGCAAGGGCAACCCGGGCATGACGGTCGAGTCGATCGTCTCGCTCGGCTGCCTCATCTCGGGTGCTCGCGTGGAGGGCAGCGTCGTCGGCCCGTGGACGACGGTCGACTCCGGGGCGCTCGTGCAGCAGTCGGTGCTGTTCGACCGGGTGCAGATCGAACCGGATGCGGTGGTGCGGCGGGCTATCCTGGACAAGAACGTGGTGGTCTCGGCCGGTGCCCAGGTGGGCGTCGACCTCGAGCGCGACCGGGAGCGCGGCTTCACGGTCACCGATTCCGGCATCACGGTGGTGGGTAAGGGAGTTCGCGTAGTTCCATGAGTCTTCTCGTCGTGCTCGATGTCGATTCGACCCTCATCGAGAACGAGGTGATCGAGATGCTCGGCGACTACGCCGGCTGCCACGCCGAGGTGGCCGAGGTCACCGAGCGCGCCATGCGCGGCGAACTCGACTTCGCCCAGAGCCTCCGCGCCCGCGTCGCCCTCCTCGAAGGCCTCCCCGACGACTGCTTCGCGCGCGCCCGCGCCGAGATCACGGTCACCACGGGCGTGCCTGAGATGATCGCAGCCATACATGCCGCAGGCGGCATGGTGGGCGTCGTCTCAGGCGGCTTCCACGAAGTGCTCGACCCGCTCGCCGAATCCCTCGGCCTCGACCACTGGCGCGCCAACCGCCTGGGCGTCCGCGACGGCCGCCTCACCGGCGAGGTGTCCGGCCCCATCGTCGACCCCCAGAGCAAAGCGGATGCGCTACTCGAATGGGCGTCGGCCGAAGGCATCCCCCTCTCCCGCACGATCGCGGTCGGAGACGGAGCCAACGACCTCCGCATGATGGAGGTCGCTGCGCTCTCGGTCGCCTTCCACGCGCGACCCCTGGTCCGCGAGAATGCCGACCTGGTCATGGACGACCGAGACCTCTCCCAACTCCTCCCCCTGCTGGGCCTCCGGGGCTGACCCGAAGTAGCTCGGTGGGGTGGGTTTCCGGCCTCCGCCGCCTTTGAGCTCCGCTCAACCCTTAGGCGGAGGCCGGAAACCCACCCCACCGAGCGTCCCGCGCGCAGGACACGCTCCCGGAGGAGGCCCCCTAGTGGCCCATGCCGAGGCCCCCGTCGACGGGGATGACGGCGCCAGAGATGTAGGCGGCGTCGTCGGAGGCGAGCCAGGTGACCGCTTTGGCGACCTCGGCCGCGGAGCCGTAGCGGCCGGCGGGGATGTTCTTCTTGTACTCGGCCTGCTGGGCTTCGGGGAGTTCGGCGGTCATGTCGGTCTCGATGAAGCCGGGGGCCACGACGTTGGCGGTGATGCCGCGGGCGCCGAGCTCACGGGTGAGTGAGCGGGCGAAGCCGACGAGAGCGCTCTTGGAGGCGCTGTAGTTGACCTGGCCGGCGGAGCCGTAGAGCCCGACCACGCTGGAGATGAGCACGACGCGGCCGAAGCGGGCCTTGAGCATCCCCTTCGACGCGCGCTTCACGACGCGGAAGGCGCCGCCGAGGTTGGTGTCGATCACGTCGGTGAAGTCGTCTTCGGACATGCGCATCAGGAGGGTGTCGCGGGTGATGCCCGCGTTGGCGACGACGACTTCGACGGGGCCGAGGGCGGTCTCGACCTCGGTGAAGGCGGCGTCGATCGAGGCGGAGTCGGTCATCTCGGCGCGCACGGTGAGGCTGCCGGCGGGGCCTTCGCCCGAGCGGGCGGTGACGGCCACGCGGTGGCCCTGGGCGAGGAACTCCTCGGCGATGGCGTAGCCGATGCCGCGGTTGCCTCCGGTGATGAGAACGGTTCTGGGGGTGCTGGTCGTGGTCACCCTGACAGCGTAGTCACCTCGGCCGGATGCCGTCGGTCGCGCAGGATGCTGTCGGCTGCGGAGCGTAGGCTGGAAGCAATCATGAAGCAGCGGCACCCGTCGGTCACGAGTCTCCCGCCGTCGCCCGACGACGAGCGGCGCGGTCGCATGACCAAGTACCTCGTCATGATGTCGATCCGCGTGGTGTGCCTGGTGCTCATCCTGTTCGTGCGGGAGTGGTGGGCGGTGGTGCTGCTGGCGGCCGGGGCCGTGCTCATCCCCTATTTCGCCGTGGTGGTGGCGAACGTGGGCAGTTCGTGGGTGAGCAAGGCCGAGCGTCCCGGGGCGATCGAGGTGTTCCGGCGGCCGGATACGCCGGGCGGCCCGAGTGCGCAGGGCCCGGATGAGCGGGCCTTCCCGGATGCACAGGGCGCGAGTTCGGGCGAAGGGCGCACCTCGTGATCGGGTTGCCGTTCGGGGGTGAACCCGGGGCCTCGGAGTGCTCGCGCGCGGGTTGCCGTGTCGACGCCGCGTGGCGCATCGAGTGGCGCAACCCGAAGATCCACGACGAATCGCGACGCAAGGTGTGGGTCGCCTGCGACGAACACGTCGGGTACCTGCGCGAGTTCCTCGCCGCACGCGACTTCCCGCTCGAGGTGCTGCCGCTGTCGGCGCCCCCGTCGACAGCGGCGCTGCCGGCCACCGCGGCGTCCCCTGCGGCCGTCGACCCCACCGCATCCTCCCCCACTACATCCTCCCCCACCGAGGCCGCCTCGTGATGGGCTGGCGCTTCCTCCTGCACCGCCGTTGGGCGGGCTATCTCGCCATGACCATCGTGTTCGCGACCGTCTGCGTGCTGCTCGCCCTCTGGCAGCTCGCCCGGCGCGACGAAGCCGTGGCCGAGATCAACCGAGTCGCCGCCAACTACGACGCCGAGCCCGCTCCTCTGGCCGACGTTCTGCCCGCGCTCGACTCCTACGACCCGTCGCAGGAGTGGCTCACCGCCGAGCTCAGCGGCCACTACCTCATCGACGACCAGGTGCTCGTGCGCAACCGTCCGCTGGGCGGCGACGTCGGGTTCGACGTGCTGGTGCCGTTCCAGCTCGACAGCGGCGAGGTGTTCGTGGTCGACCGCGGCTGGGTGCCCACCGGTGAACGGCAGGATGCACCCGACAGCATCCCCGCGGCCCCGACCGGCGCCCAGACGATCGTCGTGCGGCTCAAGGCGAGCGAGCCCCACCAAGACAACACCGGGGCAGTGGACGGTCAGCTCTCCACCATCGAGGTGCCCGAGGTGGCCGACCGCGTCGGCCTGCCCACCTACACCGCCGCCTACGGCCTCCTCGACTCGGAAGACCCGGCGCCGGCCGAACGACCCATGGCCATGCCGCGGCCGCAGCCCGACGAGGGCGCGCACCTCAGTTACACCTTCCAGTGGTTCTGCTTCGGCCTGCTCGGGTTCGTGGGGCTCGCGTACATCGTGCGGCAGGAGTACCGCCGCGCGAACGAGGACGACCCCGAAGAGCAGGAGCGCGCCGCCGAGCGCGAGCGTAAGCGGCTGGCGAAGCGAACGGATGCTCAGGTCGAGGACGAGATCCTCGACGCCCGCTAACGTCTCGATCGGCTCCGCGCATCCGGCTCAGGCCAGGCTGATCAGCTCCGCGTAGTCCTTGTTCCAGTGGTCCTCGACCCCGTCGGGCAGGATGAGCACGCGCTCGGGGTTGAGGGCCTCGACGGCACCCTCGTCGTGGCTCACGAGCACCACGGCGCCCTCGTAGTGGGCCAGCGCATCCAGGATCTCGTCGCGGCTGGCCGGGTCGAGGTTGTTCGTGGGCTCGTCGAGCAGCAGCACGTTGGCACCCGAGACGACGATCATCGCCAGCGCGAGCCTGGTCTTCTCGCCGCCCGAGAGCACGCCGGCCGGTTTGTGCGAGTCGTCGCCCGTGAACAGGAACGACCCGAGCACCCGCCGCGCCTCGGTCTCGGTGAGGTTCGGCGAGGCCGACACCATGTTCTCGAGCACCGAGCGCTTCACGTCGATGGTCTCGTGCTCCTGCGCGTAGTAGCCGATGCGCAGTCCGTGCCCGGGCTCGAGCTGCCCGGTGTCGGGCTTGTCGACGCCGCCGAGTATGCGCAGCAGGGTCGTCTTGCCCGCACCGTTGAGCCCGAGCACCACCACCTTCGAGCCGCGGTCGATGGCGAGGTCGACGGCGGTGAAGATCTCGAGCGAGCCGTAGCTCTTGGAGAGGTTCGACGCCATGAGCGGCGTGCGCCCGCAGGCGGCCGGCGTGGGGAACCGCAGCTTCGCCACGCGGTCGACCGCGCGCACCTCTTCGAGACCGGAGAGCATCTTCTCGGCGCGCGCCACCATCTGGTGGGCGGCGGCGGCCTTCGAGGCCTTGGCGCCGAAGCGGGCGGCCTGCAGCTGCAGCTGGCTGGCCTTCTTCTCGACGTTGACGCGCTCCTTCTTGCGGCGCTCCTCGTCGGCCTCGCGCTGCTTGAGGTAGTTGCGCCAGTTCATGTTGTACACGTCGATCACCTGGCGGTTGGCGTCGAGGTAGAACACGCGGTTCACGGTCTCGCCCACGAGCTCGATGTCGTGCGAGATCACGATGAACCCGCCGTTGTAGCTCTTCAGGAACTCGCGCAGCCACACCACGCTGTCGGCGTCGAGGTGGTTGGTGGGCTCGTCGAGGATGAGCGTCTCCGCGTCCGAGAACAGGATGCGCGCGAGCTCGATACGGCGGCGCTGACCACCCGAGAGGGTCTTCAGCGGCTGGTCGAGGATGCGGTCGGGGAGGCTCAGGTTCGAGGCGATGGAGGCCGCCTCCGCCTCGGCCGCGTACCCGCCCAGCGCATCGAAGCGCTCGGTGAGGGTGCCGTAGCGCTTCATCGCCTTCTCGCTCACCCGCGCATCTGTCGACGCCATCTCGAGGCTGGCCTGCTCCATGCCGAGCAGCAGAGAGCCGAGTCCGCGGGCGTTCAGGATGCGCGTGCGGGCCAGCTCCTCGGGGTCGCCGGAGCGTGGGTCTTGCGGCAGGTAGCCGAGCTCGCCCGAGCGGTGCACGGCGCCGTCGGAGGGCAGCAGGTCGCCGGCGAGCACCTTGGTGAGAGTGGTCTTGCCCGCCCCGTTGCGGCCGACCAGCCCGACTTTGTCGCCGGAACCGACTCGGAACGACACGTCCTCCATGAGGGTTCGTGCGCCGACCCGGATGGCCAGGTCTGTAACGCTGAGCACAGAGAAATCCGTTTCTTTCGTTGCGTTGCCACAACGCGGGGTGGGGGGTGGTCTTCTAGTATATTTCGTGGACGCGGGTGCTCCGGCGCTCGGTAGGGCCTCGCGCCTGGCGTCCTGTGCCTGTCCGCCCGTGCTGGTTCGAGTGTTCTCGTCCAGCTATGGCGGAACCGCCGATCCCCTTGGAGACCGAATGTCAGCCCAGTCCCCCGCCGTCGGCCGCATCACGCTCGCCGACCGCCTGGTCACCCGCAGCCTCGCCACCGACATCGCGCTGGTCGCGGGCGGTGCGGCGTTCACCGGTCTGCTCGCGCAGGTGGCCGTGCCGCTGTGGCCGGTGCCCATCACCGGGCAGACGCTGGCCGTGCTGCTCGTGGGTTCGACCCTCGGAGCCCTCCGCGGTGTGCTGTCGATGGCGCTCTACGCCGTGCTCGGCGTGGTGGGCGTGCCGTGGTTCAGCGACGCGGCCTCCGGCTGGCACGTCATCGCCGGTCCCACCGGCGGCTACATCATCGGCTTCATCGCGGCCGCCGGCCTCACCGGCTGGCTCGCCCAGCGCGCGTGGGACCGCAAGGTTCTCGGCGCCTTCGTCTCCTTCCTCGCCGGCACCGGCGTCACCTTCGCGGTCGGCCTCCCCTGGCTCGCCGCCTCCCTCGGACTGAACCTCGAGCAGACCCTCCAGGCAGGCCTCTACCCCTTCATCATCGGCGGCATCATCAAGGCCCTCCTCGCCGCCGGCATCATCCCCCTCGCCTGGCGCCTCACCTCCCGCCGCTCCCGCTGACCCTGCGGGCCCCGGCCCGTTCCGTCGACTTCGCCACTCGAGGCGGCATCCGAGCTCTAGAGAGCGGAGTTGCACGCCTCGAGTGGCGAAGTCGTTTCTCGGTCACCGCCCGAGCGGCACGGTGCGACGATGCCGCGCGCTCCACCGGTGGTCGCCGCGAGCGACGATGCCGCGCACCGTGGCGAGCACCCGCTCCTGTTCGTGCACGACGTGCTGGTAGCTCAGGCGCAGGACCTTGTACCCACGCTCCGCCAGAGCGAGGTCGCGTCGTTTGTCGGCGGCGAATGACCGGGCGTCCGAATGCCATTCGCGCCCATCGGTCTCGATGACGAGCCTGTCGCCGACGAGGAGATCGACGCGCCCGACGCCGTCGATCCGCACCTGGACTCGTGCGTGGATGCCGACGGAGCGCAACAGCAGGCGAACGAGGGACTCGAGGCCCGATTCCGCGCGGCCGTCACAGATCACGAGGTACCGCGAGAAGGTCGCCGGAAGCGGAGCGAGCAGGCTCTTCACCTGCTCCGGGCGCATCAGTCGACGGAACATGACCGAATCGAGGGTCGCTACGGCGTCGCGCCACTGCTGGCACTGAACCGCGTGCACCAGAGCGTTCGCCACGTCGTCGAGCGCGCCCCTCGGCTCAGGGAGCGCGAGCCGTGGCCAGGTACGGTGCAGCGTCGCGTTCTGTCCTGCATCGGGGAGGTTCTTGGCGAACCGTGGCACGCGCACATGGATTGCGGCGGGACCAGCGTCCGTGGCCCCTGCGCCGGCCCCGACCCACACCTGCCGTCGAGCGAGTGCTGAGACGCACGAGAGCACTCCTCCGCAACGCACCGCCGCGATCAGCTCTGGGTCCGCATCCGGACGCGCCACCCACCCTCGACGCACGCGAAACAAGCGGCCTTGCCGAATCGCACGGTCGACCTCGATGCGAGAGAGCGCTGTATGAAGGTGGGCCGCAGCCGCGACACCACCGAGCGCGTCGAGCGCACCATCGAGTGAGGACATGATCCGATCATCGTGTCGTGACGCGCCGGGAGTCAGCACCAAGGCTGCAGCTGTGGATAATCTGCGCGAACGGCGGTGCTGTGGAGAAATGGACTTCGCCACGCCACAAGCGATCCGACCCGAATAGGGGTGCGATTGCGGTGTGGCGTGGCGAAACAGGAGTACAACTGCCCGGACCGGCGCGGGCGGCGGCGCACTGCGGCGCGGCGCGGCGTCAGATGGAGAAGCCGAGGGCGCGCATCATGTCGCGGCCGTCGTCGGTGATCTTCTCGGGGCCCCACGGTGGCATCCACACCCAGTTGATGCGGAACTGCGCCACGATGCCGTCGAGCGCCTCGGCGGTCTGCTCCTCGAGCACGTCGGTGAGCGGGCAGCCGGCCGAGGTGAGCGTCATCGAGATGACCAGTGCGTCTTGCTCGTCGTCCCACCCGAGGTCGTAGATGAGACCGAGGTCGACGATGTTGACCCCGAGCTCAGGATCCATCACGTCTTTCAGCGCTTCTTCGACCTGGTCGAAGAGCTTCGGTTCGAGTGTCGTGACCATTTCGTTATCCTACGGTCGAACCCTCGAGAAAGCGATCGTAGCCCTCGTTCTCGAGCCGCACGGCGAGCTCGGGCCCGCCCTGCTCGGCCACCTTGCCGGCCACGAACACGTGCACGAAGTCGGGCTTCACATAGCGCAGGATGCGGTTGTAGTGCGTGATGAGCAGCACGCCCATCCCGGTCGCCTCCTTGGCGCGGTTCACACCCTCCGACACGATCTTGAGCGCGTCGACGTCGAGCCCGGAGTCGGTCTCGTCGAGCACCGCGAACTTGGGCTTCAGCAGCTCGAGCTGCAGGATCTCGTTGCGCTTCTTCTCGCCGCCCGAGAAGCCCTCGTTGACGTTGCGCTCACGGAACGACTTGTCCATGCGCAGTCCCGACATCGCCGCGTCGACCTCTTTGAGCCAGCTCCGGATGGGCGGGGCCGCGCCGTCGATGGCGGTCTTCGCCGTGCGCAGGAAGTTCGCGTTCGACACCCCGGGGATCTCGACCGGGTACTGCATCGCGAGGAAGAGCCCCGCCCGCGCCCGCTCGTCGACCGAGAGGTCGAGCATCTCCTCGCCGTCGAGCGTGACGGAGCCGCCCTCGACGTGGTACTTCGGGTGCCCGGCGATCGCGTACGCGAGCGTCGACTTGCCCGAGCCGTTGGGGCCCATGATGGCGTGGGTCTCGCCCTGGCCGATGGTGAGGTCGACGCCGCGGAGGATCTGCTTGGTCCCCTGCTCGGTCTCGACGCTCACCTGGAGGTCTTCGATCTTCAGAACCGACATGCTGCTACTCAATCACTTTCGTCACGGTGGGGTCGATGTAGATGTCCCCGTCGATCACCTCGATCTCGAACACGGGGACGGGCTCGTAGGCCGGCAGCGTGAGCGGCTTGCCGGTGTCGAGCGAGAATTTGGAGCCGTGGGCCCAGCATTCGAGCGTGTCATCCTCGACGAAACCCTCGGCGAGCGAGATGTCGCCGTGGGTGCAGGTGTCGCCGATGGCGTGGCACTCCCCCGCCGAGTCCTTCACGAGGGCGATCGCCACGCCGCCCACGACCACGCGCAGGGCCTGGTTCACGGGCACGTCGTCGAACGCGCACACCTTCTCAGCCACGCACGCCCTCCGCGGCCACGAGCTCGGCCTCGACGGCCGCCGAGATGCGCTCCTCGAGCGCGGGCGAGCCGATCTGCTGGATGATCTCGGCGAGGAACCCGCGCACCACCAGTCGGCGCGCCTCCTCCTCGGTGATGCCGCGCGACTGCAGGTAGAACAGCTGCTCGTCGTCGAACCGTCCGGTCGACGAGGCGTGCCCGGCGCCGACGATGTTGCCCGTCTCGATCTCGAGGTTCGGGATGCTGTCGGCGCGCGCCCCCTCGCTGAGCACGAGGTTGCGGTTCTGCTCGTAGCTGTCGGTGCCGTCGGCGTGCGGGCCGATGAGCACGTCGCCCACCCAGACCGTGTGCGCTCCCGCACCCTGGAGGGCGCCCTTGTAGTTCACCCGGCTGCGCGTGTTGGCGGCCTGGTGGTCGATGTAGGGGCGCTGCTCGAAGTACTGGCCCGAGTCGGCGAAGTAGAGGCCGAAGGAGTCGATGGAGGCGCCCTGCTCGACCAGGTGCACCGACGGGTTCACCCGCACCGCGCGGCCGCCGAGCGACACGATCACGTGCCGCAGGTTGGCGTCGCGGCCCACGCGCGCGAAGTGGTTCGACAGGTGGACGGCGTCGTCGTCCCACTCCTGCACCGTCACGACGGTGAGCTGTGCGCCGTCGCCGACCACGATCTCGACGTTCTCCGCGAGGTTCGCGGCGCCGTTCTGCTGCAGGATGACGATGCCCGAGCTGTGCGGCCGCGCCTCGACGAGCACGTGCGCGGCGCGAGGAGCGGAGCCGAAGTGCGAGCGGGTGACGACGAGCTCCTCGGCGGGCTCGCCCGACACCACGATCGAGAGCACCTTCTCCACGCTCGACCACGCGTTGGCCGCGGCGCGGTCTTCGGGAAGGCCCGCGGAGCCGACCCGCGCATCCGAGGCGTCGATCCACTCGACGGCGGTGCCGGCCGACTCGGTGTAGCCGAAGGCGGTGGGCGAGCCGTCGAGCGCACCGTCGGTGAGGTGCTTCACGGCGGCGAGCGGAACGAACTTCCACTCGAACTCGAGTCCGGTGACGGGGGCGAAGTCGTCGACGGAGGCGGAGGCGAGGCGCTCCGAACGGGTCTGGACGGGAACCAGGGCGGGTGCAGCGGGTGACATCTAGCCGACGGAGCCTTCCATGCCCATCTCGATGAGCTTGTTGAGTTCGAGTGCGTACTCCATCGGGAGCTCGCGGGCGATCGGCTCGATGAAGCCGCGCACGATCATGGCCATGGCCTCGTCTTCGGGGAGGCCGCGCGACATGAGGTAGAACAGTTGCTCCTCGGAGACCTTGGAGACGGTGGCCTCGTGGCCGAGCTGAACGTCGTCGACACGGATGTCGATGGCCGGGTAGGTGTCCGAGCGCGAGATGGTGTCGACCAGCAGCGCGTCGCAACGCACCGTGTTCGCCGAGTGGTGGGCGTTCTCGGCCACGCGGATCTCGCCGCGGTACCCGGCCCGGCCACCGCCGCGCGCGATCGACTTCGACACGATCGACGACTGCGTGTAGGGCGCCATGTGGATCATCTTGGCGCCCGCATCCTGGTGCTGGCCCGGCCCGGCGAAGGCGACCGAGAGCGTCTCGCCCTTGGCCCGCTCGCCGGCGAGGTAGATCGACGGGTACTTCATCGTCACCTTGGAGCCGATGTTGCCGTCGATCCACTCCATGGTGGCGCCCTCGTGCGCGATGGCGCGCTTGGTGACGAGGTTGTAGACGTTGTTCGACCAGTTCTGGATGGTCGTGTAGCGCACCCGAGCGTTCTTCTTGACGATGATCTCCACCACCGCGGAGTGCAGCGAGTCGCTCTTGTAGATCGGCGCCGTGCATCCTTCGATGTAGTGCACGTAGGAGCCCTCGTCGGCGATGATGAGCGTGCGCTCGAACTGGCCCATGTTCTCGGTGTTGATGCGGAAGTAGGCCTGCAGCGGGATCTCGACGTGCACGCCCTTCGGCACGTAGACGAACGAGCCGCCCGACCACACCGCGGTGTTCAGCGCGGCGAACTTGTTGTCGCCGGCCGGGATGACGGTGCCGAAGTACTCGGTGAAGAACTCGGGGTGCTCGCGGAGCGCGGTGTCGGTGTCGAGGAAGATGACGCCCTGGGCCTCGAGGTCTTCGCGGATCTGGTGGTAGACCACCTCGGACTCGTACTGCGCGGCGACGCCGGAGACCAGGCGCTGGCGCTCGGCCTCGGGGATGCCGAGCTTCTCGTAGGTGTTCTTGATGTCTTCGGGGAGGTCGTCCCAGGTCTGCGCCTGCTTCTCGGTGGAGCGCACGAAGTACTTGATGTTGTCGAAGTCGATGCCCGAGAGGTCGGCGCCCCAGTTCGGCATGGGCTTGCGGCCGAACACCTTGAGCGCCTTGAGGCGCGTCTGCAGCATCCAGTCGGGCTCCTTCTTGAGCTCGGAGATGTTGCTGACGACGGCTTCGGAGAGCCCCCGGCGGGCGGCCGCACCGGCGGCGTCGGAGTCGGACCAGCCGAACTCGTACACCCCCAGGTTCTCGAGTTCCGGTCGGTCGATGAGCACGTCTGACACGACTGACTCCCTTCCTTGCTGCTGCGAACCTCTGTCACCTGTGTGCGCTGTTCAACGGTGCGGAGGTCTTCGGCATTCCACCTACGCGCCGAGATATCTGTCGGGCCGGGATGCCGGTGGGGTGAACCTACGCGTGAACAGCGGGTTCGTGAGCTTCCAGTGTATACGGCTGCATGCCCTTGGGGGCCCAGAGAGTGGGATGCAGATCGAGCAGAACCCGCAGCACGCCCACCCAGACGAGAGCGGAGCCGAGCAGGTGCAGCACCACCATCCACTCGGGAAGCCCCAGGAGCGCCTGCGCGATGCCGATCGCGGCCTGCGCGACGACCACCACGACGAAGGTGAGCACGCGCCGCCGGGCGAGCCGGGCCTGCGGGATGCGCCACACGGCGGCCAGCAGCACGACGCCGAGGGCGAGCACGGCGACGCCGAGCACACCGTGCACGATCGTGACGTGCTCCCACACGAAGGCCATCCGCGGCACTTCGGCCGAATCGCCCGCGTGCGGTCCGGTTCCGGTCACGAGTGTGCCGACCACGATGAGCACGGCCGTGGCCGCGACCAGCCACCAGGATGCGGCACGCACCCAGCCGGGGAAGGTCACACTCGCCTGCTGGCCGCGATGGGCACGGTGCCAGGTGAGCGTGGTGGTGGTGAGCAGCGCGATCGCCATGAGGAAGTGCATCGCGACGACCCAGGGGTTGAGCTCGGTGAGCACCGTCACTCCCCCGGCCACGGCGTTGGCGACGACGAGCCAGAACTGCGACCAGGCCAGCCGGGTCATGCTGCGTTCGCGCGGCTTCTGCAGGCGGGCGGCGACGATGGCCCAGCCGACGGCGGCGATGAGCACACCGGTGAGGGCCCGGTTGGTGAACTCGATGAACCCGTGGATGCCGAGTTCGGGCGTGGTCGTGAGCGAACCGTCGTCGCAGGCGGGCCAGGTGGGGCACCCGAGGCCCGAGCCCGTGACGCGCACCACGCCGCCGGTGATGATGATGAGGATGCTCACCACGAGCGCGGTGGTCGTTCCCCAGCGGAGTGCCCGGGGGGTGAGCGTGACGCGGTCGGCGATCCAGCCGAAGGGGGTCTGCACGACGGCCTCCTAGAAGCGCAGCAGCGGGACCAGCGGGTCGATCGCCACCGCGAGGAAGATGAGCGTGAGGTAGGTGATGGAGCCGTGGAACACGCGCATCGGCTTGATCGTGAGATCGCGGATCGACCGGCTGTAGAGACGGTGCGACTCGTAGAGGAACCAGGCACCGGCCGCGATGGCGGTGGCGGAGTAGATGATGCCCATGTGACCGACCGGGATGAGCAGCAGCGAGCAGGCCACCATCGCCCAGGCGTAGAGCACGATCTGCAGGCCCACCACCACGCGGCCGCGAACCACGGCGAGCATGGGCACGCCGGCGGTCTTGTAGTCGGACCGGTACTTCATCGACAGCGGCCAGTAGTGCGGCGGCGTCCAGAGGAAGATGACGCCGAACAGGATGAGGGCCTCCCACGACAGCGAGTTCGTGACGGCGGCCCAGCCGATGAGCACCGGCATGCAGCCCGCGGTGCCGCCCCAGACGATGTTCTGCGGGGTGCGGCGCTTCAGCACGAGGGTGTACAGCAGCACGTAGATGAGGATGGCGACCAGCGAGAGCGAGGCGGCGAGCAGGTTGGTGAAGACTGCGAGCCACACGATCGACGCCACGCCGACGGCCCAGGCGAACACGAGCGCCTCGCGGTCGCTCAGCACGCCGGTGACCAGCGGGCGGTTCGAGGTGCGGTCCATCACGCGGTCGATGTCGCGGTCGAAGTAGCAGTTGAACGCTCCGGCCGAGCCGGCCGAGAGCGCGCCGCCGATGAGCGTGGCGAAGACGAGCCAGAGATCGGGGATGCCACCCTGGGCCAGGATCATGACCGGAACGGTGGTGACGAGGAGGAGCTCGATCACCCGTGGCTTGGTCAGGGCGATGTAGCCCTTGACCTTCTCCGACGGGCTGATACGCCGTTGCTCGATCCGGCCGTCAACCGCTACGTCCATTACTCCTCTTTACCTGCCGGCCAATTCCCCGTGACAAGTCTAGGGGATGGCGGCAGCCGCCTCCGCGGCCCTCTATATGATTGACGCGGATCGGTTCCCGTTCTGAGGGACCGCAATCGAGAAGGGTTCGACACCTCGTGGCTTCACTCCAATGGGATTCCATTGACGACAAGGCGGTCACGACCGCGAAGATCCTCGCGGCCGATGCCGTGGAGAAGGTGGGCAACGGCCACCCGGGCACGGCCATCAGCCTCGCCCCCGCCGCCTACCTCCTGTTCCAGAAGGTGATGCGGAAGGACCCGAGCGACCAGCACTGGATCGGGCGCGACCGCTTCATCCTCTCGGTCGGCCACTCGTCCCTCACCCAGTACATCCAGCTCTACCTGGGCGGTTTCGGCCTCGAGCTCGACGACCTCAAGGCGCTGCGCACCTGGGGTTCGCTCACGCCGGGTCACCCGGAGTACGGCCACACCGACGGTGTGGAGATCACCACCGGCCCGCTCGGCCAGGGTCTGGCCTCCTCGGTCGGCTTCGCCTATGCGCAGCGGTTCGAGCGCGGCCTGTTCGACCCGGATGCGGCACCCGGCACGAGCCCGTTCGACCACCACACCTACGTGATCGCCGGTGACGGCGACATGGAGGAGGGCGTGACCTCCGAGGCCTCGTCGCTCGCGGGTCACCAGCAGCTCGGCAACCTCATCGCGATCTACGACTCCAACCAGATCTCGATCGAGGACGACACGAACATCGCCTTCACCGAAGACGTGAAGGCGCGCTACGAGGCGTACCACTGGCACGTGCAGGTGGTCGACTGGAAGAAGACCGGTCAGTACGTCGAAGACGTGCAGGCGCTCTACGAGGCGATCGAGGCGGCCAAGGCCGAGACCTCGAAGCCGTCGCTCATCATCCTCAAGACCATCATCGGCTGGCCCTCGCCCAAGAAGCAGAACACCGGCAAGATCCACGGTTCGGCCCTCGGCGCCGACGAGCTCAAGGCGCTGAAGGAGGTCGTGGGCTTCGACCCCGAGCAGAACTTCTTCGTGGCCGACGAGGTCATCGAGCACACCCGCGGCCTCGTGGCCAAGGGCGCCGAGGAGCGCGCCGAGTGGCAGAAGGGCTTCGACGCCTGGGCCGCCGCCCACCCCGAGAAGAAGGCTCTGCTCGACCGCCTCGAGGCCGGCGAGCTGCCCGAGGGCGTCGAGTCGGTGCTCCCGGTGTTCGAGGGCGGCAAAGAGGTCTCCACCCGCGCCGCCTCCGGCAAGGTCATCAACGCCCTCGCCGAGGTGCTGCCAGAGTTCTGGGGCGGTTCGGCCGACCTCGCCGAGTCGAACAACACGACCATCGAGTCGGGCGCGTCGTTCGTGCCCACCGAGCACTCCACCCACGAGTGGTCGGGCAACCCCTACGGCCGGGTGATGCACTTCGGCATCCGCGAGCACGCGATGGGCTCGATCCTCAACGGCATCGTGCTGCACGGCAAGACCCGTCCGTTCGGCGGCACCTTCCTCATCTTCAGTGACTACATGCGCCCTGCGGTGCGTCTGGCCGCGCTCATGAAGGTGCCCTCGATCTTCGTCTGGACGCACGACTCCGTCGCACTCGGTGAAGACGGCCCCACCCACCAGCCGATCGAGCAGCTCTGGGCGCTCCGCGCCATCCCGGGTCTCGACGTGGTGCGTCCGGCCGACGCCAACGAGGTCGCTCACGCCTGGCTCACCATCCTGGGCCGCCACCACAACCCGGCCGGCATCGCGCTCACCCGCCAGAACATCCCCACCTACACCCGTGGTGAGGGTGCGGCCTCGGGCGACACCTTCGCGTCGGCCTCGTTCGTGTCGAAGGGCGCCTACGTGCTCGCCGATGCGCCGAACGGCACCCCCGACGTCATCTTCATCGCCACCGGCTCCGAGGTGCAGCTGGCGGTCAACGCCCGCGAGATCCTCGCCGGCGAGGGCATCAACGCCCGCGTCGTGTCTGCCCCGTCGCTGGAGTGGTTCGAGGAGCAGTCCGAGGAGTACAAGGAGTCGGTGCTGCCCGCATCCGTCACCGCGCGTGTGTCGATCGAGGCGGGTCTCGAGCTCGGCTGGCGCAAGTACATCGGCGACCGCGGCCGCGCCGTGTCGATCGAGCACTTCGGTGCCTCGGCCGACTACAAGACCCTCTTCCGCGAGTTCGGCATCACCACCGAAGCGGCGGTCGAAGCCGCCAAGACCTCGCTGGCCCACTGAGCGCCGGCACCAAGGAGACAGAAGAAGTCATGACCGAAGCAACCCCCACCCAGCAGCTCTCCGCCGTCGGCGTCAGCATCTGGCTCGACGACCTCTCGCGCGAGCGCATCGCCTCCGGCGGCCTGCAGAAGCTGATCGACGAGAAGAACGTCGTCGGCGTCACCACCAACCCCACGATCTTCGCGGGCGCTCTCGCCAAGGGCGAGGCCTACGCCGAGCAGGTCGCGGTGCTGGCCAAGGCCGGCACGGATGTGACCACCGCGGTGTTCGAGATCACCACCGACGACGTCGCGGCCGCCAGCGACATCTTCAAGCCGATCTACGACGCCACCGCCGGGTTCGACGGCCGCGTCTCGATCGAGGTCGAGCCGGGTCTCGCGCACGACGCGCAGGGCACCATCGACCAGGCCAAGGCGCTCTACGCCAAGGTCGACCGCGAGAACGTGCTCATCAAGATCCCGGCCACGGTCGAGGGTCTCGAGGCCATCACCGCCACCATCGCGGCGGGCATCTCGGTGAACGTCACGCTCATCTTCTCGCTCGAGCGCTACCGCGACGTCATCAACGCCTACCTCGCGGGTCTCGAGCAGGCCAAGGCCGCCGGCCTCGACCTCTCGAAGATCCACTCCGTGGCGTCGTTCTTCGTGTCGCGCGTCGACACCGAGATCGACAAGCGACTCGCGGCGGTCGGCACCGACGAGGCGCTCGCCCTCAAGAGCAAGGCGGGCGTCGCGAACGCCCAGCTGGCCTACGAGGTGTACGAGCAGGCCTTCACCACCGAGCGCGCGAAGCTCCTGCTCGAGGCCGGCGCCAACAAGCAGCGTCCGCTCTGGGCCTCGACCGGTGTGAAAGACCCGAGTGTGCCCGACACCACCTACGTGGTGGAGCTCGCCGCCCCCGAGGTCGTCAACACCATGCCCGAGAAGACTCTCGACGCCACCTTCGACCACGGCGTCATCCGTGGCGACACCATCGACGGCTCCTACGCCGCCGCGAACAAGGTGCTCGACGCGGTCGCCGCGCAGGGCATCTCGTACGCCGAGGTGACCGAGCTGCTGGAGAAGGAGGGCGTGGAGAAGTTCATCGTCTCCTGGAACGAGCTTCTCGACACCGTCACGGCCGCCCTCGAAGCCGCGAAGTGACCTTCGAGCAGTGACCATCGCCATCCACGTCTCGGGCGACGCGAAGCGCGCCGTCGAGACGCACGTGCCGCTGCTGGCGGCCGATCTGGTGGCCTCGGGCATCACGGCGCAGGACCCCGCCCTCTGGGGTCCTGCCGCCGAGCCCGAGGCGGCGAAGCGGCTGGGCTGGACGGAGGCCGTCTCGGTATCCCGTCCGCTCGTCGCCGAGATCGCGGCTCTGCGCGAGGAGCTCCTCGCCGCGGGCGTCGACCACGTCGTGCTCGCCGGTATGGGCGGTTCGTCGCTCGCCCCCGAGGTCATCACCCGCACGCTGGGCGTCGAGCTGACTGTGCTCGATTCGACCGATCCCGGCCAGATCCGCGCCGCCCTGGCCGATCGGCTGGAGTCCACCGTCCTCGTGGCGTCGTCGAAGTCGGGCGGCACCCTGGAGACCGACAGCCAGCGCCGTGCCTACGAGTCCGCTTTCCGCGCCGCCGGCATCGATCCCGCCACGCGCATCGTCGTGGTCACCGACCCCGGTTCGCCGCTGGAGACGCACGCCCGCGACGCGGGCTACCGTGTCTTCCTCGCCGACCCGAACGTCGGCGGCCGCTACTCGGCCCTCACGGCCTTCGGCCTCGTGCCGTCAGGACTCGCGGGCGTCGACGTGGGTGAACTGCTCGACGAGGCGGAGGCCATCTCTCTCAACCTCGCCGATGACGGCGCCGACAACTTCGGGCTGATCCTCGGCGCGGTGCTGGGCGGCACCTCTCCGCTGCGCGACAAGATCGGAATCGTCGCCGACGGCACCCACATCGTGGGCTTCGCCGACTGGGCCGAGCAGCTGATCGCCGAGTCGACCGGCAAGTCGGGCAAGGGACTCCTTCCCGTCGTGCTCGACACGGAGTCACCCGAGCTCACCGAGTCGCTCGCCGACCTCCAGGTCGTGCGCCTGGTCGACAACGCCCACGCCTTCCACCTGCGCGAGCACCACCCCGGCGAACTTCTCATCAGCGGTTCGCTCGGTGCGATGTTCCTCACCTGGGAGTACGCCGTGGCCGTCGCCGGGCGCCTGCTCGGCATCGACCCGTTCGACCAGCCCGACGTCGAGGCGGCCAAAGCCGCCGCGCGCGCCCTGCTCGACGACCGGCCCGCGCCGGAGGCTCCGGCCTTCGTCGACGCCGGCATCGAGGTGCGGGGCACGGCCGCTGTGGTCGACGGAACCGACTCCGTGGCCTCCGCCGTGGAGAAGCTCCTCTCCGAACTGCCCGCCACCGGATACCTGGCCGTCATGGCCTACGTCGACCGCGTAGCGCATCCCGAGCTCGCCGAACTGCGCGACCTGCTCGCGGCCCGGGCCGGCCGGCCCGTCACCTTCGGCTGGGGACCGCGATTCCTGCACTCGACCGGCCAGTACCACAAGGGCGGCCCGGCCGAGGGAGTGTTCCTGCAGATCACCGCGAACGCCTCCGACGACCTCGAGATCCCCGACCGCCCGTTCACCTTCGGCCAGCTCATCCAGGCCCAGGCAACGGGCGATGCAGCGGTTCTCACCGAGCACGGCCGCCCTGTGCTCCGCCTCAACCTCACCGATGCGGCGACCGGTGCGGCGACCCTGCTCAGCGCTCTGCGCTGACGCCCGGCCGCCCGCCTCGCCGCCCGCCACGATCCAAGGAGTTCAATGCCTCCCGTCGAGATAACGCCGGAGTACAACCCGCTCCGGCTTCCGACCGATCGCCGACTCAACCGGATCGCGGGGCCCTCGGGTCTCGTGATCTTCGGTGTGACCGGCGACCTCTCCCGCAAGAAGCTGATGCCCGCGGTCTACGACCTCGCCAGCCGCGGTCTCCTGCCGCCCGGGTTCTCCCTCGTCGGGTTCGCCCGGCGCGACTGGGAGGACCAGGACTTCGAGCGCGTCGTGCACGACGCCGTGAAGGAGCACTCGCGCACCCCGTTCGACGAGGACGTGTGGCGTCAGCTCTCCGAGGGGATCCGCTTCGTCTCCGGCGAGTTCGACGACGACAAAGCGTTCGAGCAGCTGAAGTCGACCATCGACGAGCTCGACCGCGACCGCGGCACCATGGGCAACTACGCGTTCTACCTGTCCATCCCGCCGAAGGCGTTCCCGCTCGTCACCGAGCAGCTGCGCCGCTCCGGCCTGGCCGACCAGCAGGCCGACCGCTGGCGCCGCGTGGTGATCGAGAAGCCCTTCGGAAGCGACCTCACCACCGCCATCGAGCTGAACGACGTGGTGGAGTCGGTCTTCCCGCCCGACTCGGTGTTCCGCATCGACCACTACCTCGGCAAGGAGACGGTCCAGAACATCCTGGCCCTCCGCTTCGCCAACCAGCTCTACGAGCCCATCTGGAACGCCAACTACGTCGACCACGTGCAGATCACCATGGCCGAGGACATCGGCGTGGGTGGCCGTGCCGGCTACTACGACGGCATCGGCGCGGCCCGCGACGTCATCCAGAACCACCTGCTGCAGCTCATGGCCCTCACGGCCATGGAGGAGCCCATCTCGTTCGACGCCGCCGACCTGCGCGCCGAGAAGGAGAAGGTGCTGGCCGCGGTCAAGCTCCCGGATGATCTCAGCACCGTCACCGCCCGGGGCCAGTACTCCGGTGGCTGGCAGGGCGGCGAGAAGGTGCTCGGCTTCCTCGAGGAAGACGGGATGAACCCGCAGTCGACCACGGAGACCTACGCGGCCGTGAAGCTCGACATCGGCACCCGCCGCTGGGCCGGAGTGCCGTTCTACTTGCGTGCAGGCAAGCGTCTCGGCCGCCGCGTGACCGAGATCGCTGTGGTGTTCAAGCGCGCCCCGCAGTACCTGTTCGCCGAGAGCCAGACCTCGGAGCTCGGCCAGAACGCGCTCGTCATCCGGGTGCAGCCCGACGAGGGCGTCACGATCCGGTTCGGCTCGAAGGTGCCGGGCGCGGGCGTGCAGGTGCGCGACGTGACGATGGACTTCGGCTACGGGCACGCCTTCACCGAGGCCAGCCCCGAAGCCTACGAGCGTCTCATCCTCGACGTGCTGCTCGGCGACCCGCCGCTGTTCCCGCGTCAGAAGGAGGTCGAGCTCTCCTGGATGATCCTCGACCCGATCGAAGAGTACTGGGCGACCCAGGGTCAGCCCGAGCAGTATCGGCCCGGAACCTGGGGCCCCAGCTCGGCCGACGAACTGCTCGCCCGCGATGGAAGAACCTGGAGGCGTCCGTGATCGTCGACCTGCCCGACACCACGACCAGCAAGATCTCGAAATCCCTGGTCAAGATCCGCGAGGAGGGTGGTGCCGTCGCCCTCGGGCGCGTTCTCACCCTCGTGATCGTCACCTCGCTCGGTGAGGAGGAGGACGCCATCGAGGCGGCCAACGACGCCTCGCGCGAGCACCCGATGCGGGTGATCGTGGTCTCCACCGACGCGCACGACGACGGCAGCACCGGCCGCGGCGCCCGCCTCGACGCGCAGATCCGCGTGGGCGGCGACGCGGGGGCGAGCGAGGTCATCGTGCTGCGCGCCTACGGCGCCGCGGCGAGCGACCAGGAGGGGCTGGTGACGGGTCTCCTGCTCTCGGACGCCCCCGTGGTCGTGTGGTGGCCCGGTGCCGCGCCCGACGACGTCTCCGCATCCGACCTGGGCCGTATTGCGACGCGTCGCATCACCGACTCGTCGAACCAGGAGAACCCGAAGGAGGCGCTGCTCAAGCGCGCCGCGAGCTACAAGCCGGGTGACACCGACTTCGCCTGGACGCGCCTCACGTTGTGGCGCGCGCAGCTCGCCGCGGTGCTCGACCAACCGCCCTACCTGCCGGTGACCGCGATCGACGTGTCAGGCGCATCCGACTCGCCGTCCACGCTCCTGCTGGCCGCTTGGCTCCGCCACCAGCTGAAGGTGCCCGTGGCCTACGGCACGCTCTCGCGGGCGGCCAACGGCTCCAGCGGCATCCACGGCGTGGTGCTCACGCGGGAGAACGGGCCGATCGAGCTCGTGCGCGACATCCCCAACGTGGCGCGTCTGAGCCAGCCGAAGCAGCCCACCCACGACCTGGCGCTGCCGCGACGCAACCTCCGCGACTGCCTGGCGGAGGAGCTGCGCAGGCTCGACCCCGACGACCTGTATGGTGAAGTCATCTCCCAGGGGCTGGCCGAGTTGCTCGAGACGAACGACTCCGCCGGCGACCCGGTCTGACGACGACAGTGAAGGTGTAGCCCTATGACGACGGATCGCCGTGTGCTCGTCCACCCCGACAAGGAGTCGCTGGCCGGCTCGGTCGCCGCCCGGTTCATCACGAAGGTGATCGACATCCTCGACGAGTTCGAGGAGGCCCACATCGTGCTGACCGGCGGAACCATGGGGGCGGCGGTGCTCGCGGCGATCCGCGCGTCATCGGCCTCGCACACCATCGACTGGTCGCGCCTGCACTTCTGGTGGGGCGACGAGCGGTTCGTGCCGAAAGACGACGCCGACCGCAACGAGCTGCAGGCCCGTGAGGCGCTGCTCGACCACGTGCCCGTGGTGGAGTCTCAGGTGCACGCCTTCCCGGCCTCCGACGAGATCGCCGATCTCGACGAGGCGGCGCGCGTCTACGCGGCCGAGCTCGCCGCGGCGGCGCCGGAGGGCGCGCTGTACCCCCGCTTCGACATCATGTTCCTCGGTGTGGGGCCCGACGGGCACATCGCGTCGCTCTTCCCGGGCCACGACGAGATCCGCATCACCGACGCGACCGTCGTTCCGGTGCGCAACTCCCCCAAGCCGCCTCCGCTGCGCCTCAGCCTCACCCTGCCGGTCATCCAGTCGGCAGACCGCATCTGGATGGTGCTGGCAGGCGGCGACAAGGCCTCGGCCATCGGTCTGGCGCTCGCGGGTGCGAGCATCGACGAGGTGCCCGTGGCGGGCGCCGAGGGACGCAAGCGGACGGTGTTCTTCGTCGACCGCGAAGCCGCTGCCGAGGTGCCCGAGGGGCTCATCGCTCCGTCGTACTGAGTTCTGCTTCAACCCGAAAAGGGCACTCTCACGTCATTGTGAGAGTGCCCTTTTCGGGTTTCGGATGCTGTGGCCCGGGCTGAGCTATCGGCTCAGGAAGCGGCTGTCGTGCCCCGGCGCTCCCGCAGCTGCTGCAGGGCGTCTTCGAGAAGCTGCTCCGCCTCCTTCTCGGTGCGGCGCTCCTTCACGTAGGCGAGGTGCGTCTTGTACGGCTCGAGCTTCGCCACCGACGGCGGGTTGGCCTTGTCGCGACCGGCGGGCAGCCCCGACGTGGGGCAATCGATGGTCTCGGGGATCTCGTCGTCGGGCAGGTTGGCGGCGAAGTAGCGCACCGTCTCGTTGCCGAGTGCGTCCCAGTACGAGACCTGGATGCGCTCCGCGTGGAAGCCGCGATCCTGCTCCCCCATCGGACCTGCGCCGACTCGCGATCCACGGATCGCGCTTCCTCCAGATGCCATGTCTGTTTCCCCCTAGCTGGAAGTGACTGTGTTCGAGAACGGACTCAGAGACCCGAGTCGAACTTGGTGATAAGACCCAGGATGATGATGCTCGTCACCCAGACGAGCCCCAGGATCACCGTGATGCGGTTGAGATTGCGTTCCGCGACGCCCGAAGCGCCGAGGCTGGACGTGACGCCGCCGCCGAACATGTCGGAGAGCCCGCCGCCGCGCCCCTTGTGGAGCAGGATGAGGAGCGTCAGCAGGAGGCTCGTGATGCCGAGGATCACCTGGAGGACGACCTGAAGGATTTGCACTACTTGCCTTTCACAGACGGAGGAGCCGAATCGCTCCCCCGAAGACCACGGACAGTATACCGTGAGTCGTGCTCGGATCGGGCTTCCGCCCGGCGAGCTCAGACCCCGACGTGCTTCTGGTAGCGCACGATCGCGGCGAACTCGGCCACGTCGAGGCTCGCACCACCCACGAGCGCGCCGTCGACGTCGGGCTCGCGCATGAAGCCGGCGATGTTGCCCGACTTCACCGAACCGCCGTACAGGATGCGCGTGGCCGCGGCCGCGTCGGCGCCGAGCGCCTCGGAGACGACCGCGCGGAGGGCCGCGCACACCGTCTGCGCCTGCTCGGGCGTGGCCGCCTGGCCGGAGCCGATCGCCCACACGGGCTCGTAGGCCACGACCATGTCGGCGCCGGGCTTCAGGCCCTCGAGGGCCACCTTGAGCTGGGCCACCGGAACGGCGCTCGGCCCGAACTTCTCGAGGTCGTCGCTGGTCTCGCCCACGCACACGATGGGCACGATGCCGTGGCCGATGGCTGCCTTGGTCTTCGCCGCGACGATCTCGTCGGTCTCGCCGTGCAGCGTGCGCCGCTCGGAGTGGCCGATGATCACGTATTTCGTGTCGAGCTGGGCGAGGAACGCGCCCGAGATCTCACCGGTGTAGGCGCCGGACTCGTGCTGCGAGATGTCCTGACCGCCGTAGGCGAGGGAGAGCTTGTCGGCCGACACGAGCGTCTGCACCGAGCGGAGGTCGGTGAACGGCGGGAAGACGGCCACCTCGACGGCGTCGAAGTCGTGCTTTGCGTCGTCGAGAGACCACGCGAGCTTCTGCACGAAGGCGATCGCCTGCAGGTGGTCGAGGTTCATCTTCCAGTTGCCGGCGATGAGCGGGGTGCGGGTCAGGACCATCCGAGGACCTCCAGGCCGGGGAGACGCTTGCCCTCGAGGAACTCGAGACTGGCACCGCCTCCGGTTGAGATGTGACCGAAACGGTCGTCTGAGAAGCCGAGGGCGCGCACGGCCGCGGCCGAATCGCCGCCGCCGACCACGCCGAGGCCGTCGACCTCGGTGAGCGCCTGGGCGACGGCCTTGGTGCCGGCGGCGAAGGGGGCGAGCTCGAACACGCCCATGGGGCCGTTCCAGAACACCGTCTTCGACGAGGCGATGAGTGCCGCGAAGGCCTTCGCGGTCTCGGGCCCGATGTCGAGGCCGAGACCCGAGGCGCCGAAGGGCGTCTCCTCGATGGCGTCGGCCGGGGTGACCGCCACCTCGGCGTCGGCGCCGAACTTCGAGGCCACCACGATGTCGGTGGGCAGCACGATCTCGACGCCCAGCTCCTCTGCGGTGGCGAGGTAGCCGCGCACGGTGTCGAGCTGGTCCTCTTCGAGCAGGCTCGAGCCCACGGAGTAGCCCTGCGCCTTGAGGAAGGTGAAGAGCATGCCGCCGCCGATGAGGAGCGTGTTCACCCGGGGAAGGAGATGACCGATCACACCGAGCTTGTCGGAGACCTTCGAGCCGCCGAGCACCACGGTGTAGGGGCGCTCGGGGTTCTCGGTGAGGCGGTCGAGCACGTCGAGCTCGGTGGAGATGAGGAGGCCGGCGGCGCTCGGCAGCAGCTGCGCGAGGTCGTAGACGCTGGCCTGCTTGCGGTGCACCACGCCGAAGCCGTCCGAGACGAAGGCGTCGCCGAAACGGGCGAGCTGCTCGGCGAAGGCGCGGCGCTCCCCCTCGTCCTTGCTGGTCTCACCCGGGTTGAAGCGCAGGTTCTCGAGCAGGGCGATGTCGCCGTCGGCGAGACTCTCCACCGCCTCCTGTGCCGCCTGGCCCACGGTGTCGTGCGCGAACACGACGGGCTTGCCGAGCAGCTCGGAGAGCCGCTGGGCGACAGGCTCGAGGGTGTACTTCGTGTCGGGGGCGCCGTCGGGCCGGCCGAGGTGGCTCACCACCACCACACGGGCTCCCGCGTTGAGCAGGGCGTTCAGCGTGGGCAGGCTCGCGCGCACGCGCCCGTCGTCGGTGATGACCCCGTCCTTCACTGGGACGTTGAGGTCGCACCGCACGATGACGCGCTTGCCGGCGAGCGATCCGAGGGAGTCGAGTGTGCGCAGCGTCACGGATTCGCTTTCGATCGAGTCAGGAACCGGTGGCGCGCCTCGAGTGCGGGCGCGCCACCGGACTGAGGTGGTGAGGTGTCAGTGCTGGTGAGACGTCAGAGCTTACCGGCGACGTACTCGGTGACGTCGACGAGGCGGTTGGAGTAGCCCCACTCGTTGTCGTACCACGACGCGACCTTGACCTGCGAGCCGATGACCTTGGTGAGGCCGGCGTCGAAGATCGACGAGTGCGGGTCGGAGACGATGTCGCTCGACACGATCGGGTCTTCGGTGTAGCTCAGGATGCCCTTGAGCTCGCCCTCGGCGGCGTTCTTGTACGCCTCGTTGATCTGCTCGACGGTGGCCGGGGTGGTCAGCTCGACCGTGAGGTCGGTGATGGAGCCGGTCGGGACGGGAACGCGGAGCGCGTAGCCATCGAGCTTGCCCACGAGCTCGGGGATGACGAGGCCGAGGGCCTTCGCCGCACCGGTCGAGGTGGGGATGATGTTCGCGGCGGCGGCGCGCGCGCGGCGGAGGTCGCTGTGCGGGCCGTCCTGCAGGTTCTGGTCGGCGGTGTAGGCGTGCACGGTGGTCATGAGGCCGCGCTCGATGCCGAAGTTGTCGAGCAGCACCTTGGCCAGCGGGGCGAGGCAGTTGGTGGTGCAGGAGGCGTTCGAGATGATGTCGTGCACCTCGGGGTCGTAGGTGCCCTCGTTCACGCCGAGCACCAGGGTCGCGACGTCGCTGCCGGTGGCGGGAGCCGAGACGATGACCTTCTTGGCGCCGGCGGCGATGTGCTGACGCGCATCCTCGCTCTTGGTGAAGCGGCCGGTGGACTCGATGACGATGTCGACGCCCAGCTCGCCCCAGGGGAGGTCGGCGGGGTTGCGCTCGGCGAGCACGATGATCGGCTTGCCGTTCACGACGATCTTGTCGCCGTCGAGCTCCACCTTGGCGTCGAGACGGCCGGTGATCGAGTCGTACTTGAGGAGGTGGGCGAGCGCCTTGTTGTCGGTGAGGTCGTTGACCGCGACGATCTCGAGGTCACTCCCCTTCGCGAGGGCGGCGCGGAAGAAATTGCGACCGATGCGGCCGAAGCCGTTGATGCCGATCTTGACAGACACGGAGTACTCCTGTTGCTGGGGCCCGTGAGGGCAGTGGTGGTGGGGTAGCTGGGGAGAAGGATGCGGGGCCCGCGCTCGTGCGCCGGCCCCGGCATCCCGCATCGGTTATGACAGTACCAGCAGGCCTTCGGTCTTGGTGCGGGCGGCGGCGAGCCGCGAAGCGACGTTGGACCAGTTGGCGATGTTCCAGACGGCCTTGATGTAGTCGGCGC
>NZ_JANLCN010000010.1 GCF_024979255.1 Herbiconiux moechotypicola | reverse complement strand
GACTGCCCGCAACCGTTCACTTTTCAACCGCCACAACCGTTCAGAACTGCACCGCCACCGACATTGATTCCGCTGGAACTCATATTCACGTTGCTCTCGTAGACGGCGCACTCAGTGTGGCACGAGCGCCTCATCCGAAACTCACGTTCAAACCGGACTGCCGTTTGCCCACGATTTGCCCACAAGTGAAGCGACGCTCACCTGATTCATCCAGTGACAGATTTCTCAAGATGCCCGGATCTATAGGCCTCCGACGGCGTGGAGCTGGAGACTGCCGAGGCATCGATTGAATTCAAATCCCACCGTCTCCGCTCCACGAATACCCGGTGAGGCATCTTTCCGCCACTCGAGTGGTGTCGCTGTCGAGCAGGCAGCCGCTTGATCGCGTCGTCAGGGGAGGACTCCGAGGCTGCGCAGGGCCTTGACGGCGAACCAGGCGCCGAAGACGAAGCCGATCACGATGACCAGTACGCGGTTGTGCCTGGTCAGCCAGGCTGAGAGACCGTCGAGCAGGCGCGCCGAGCGGCGGGGGAGACACGCGACCACGAGGATGATCGCCAGGTGCGTGATGTTCGACAGAAGGACGAACGCGACGAACACGGCCACCGATCCGGCCGTTCCCAGCTGCTCGTCCGCGATCGCGCCGATCGCGCTCAGGGTGAAGACCCAGAACTTGGCCCCGATGAGCATGAGGCCGGCGCCGAGCAGGAACGCTCTCCCGGCGCCGATGGTGTCGAGCGCCTGCATCCACTTCGGGGGTGCGGCGTCCGGATCGTCACCTGCGATCAGTTGCTTGAACGCGCCGGCGAGGAAGACCACCGCGATCACGAGCAGCAGTCCCGCCACGAAGGGGCTCGTTCCGCCGCTGGTGCCGCCGTCGCCGTCGGCATCCGGCGTGGCGGCCGGCGCAGCGAAGACGAAGCCGAACAGCACGCCCTGCAGCACGACGACGAGGATCCGGCCGGTCACCCACGCACCCGCGGTGCGCACGCCCCGGGAGCCTCGCACGAGCAGCACGGTGATCATGAGCTGCACCGGCACGATCGCGCCGCCGATGATCAGCGGCACCAGCGTCGTCCACAGGTCCACTAGGGCCCCCTACGGGTTCTTGACGATCTCGAACACGGGTGAGGTGTAGTCGCCGCGCTGCATCGCCTCGCTCGGGCCGTAGAGGCGCAGCACGAGGTAGGTGTTCTCCTCCGGGATCGGCAGGAGATTGCCGTCGGCCGCGTGGGCGTTGACATCGCTGCTGAGGAGCAGGGTGTACCGCCCGTCGGCGTCGGGGGTGAGGGTGCGGTCGCCGCGGCTGTGGCGGTTGAGCGCGTTGTGCGCCATCAGCCGGTTGCCGTAGGCGTACGCCGTGAACGACCAGAACTCGCTCACCTCGGGTGCCGAGAAGCGCGCGCGGTACTCCTTGCCGCCGGAGCCGTTCAGGATGAGGCCGTCCGACCCGGTGTCGATCTTCACGTACACCGACTCCACCGGCGGCAGGCCCCACTGCCCGAGGAAGGTGCCCGCGGCGAAGAGGTCGCGTGCCCCGTGCTGGAGTTCCTCGCGCGTGCCGAGCAGTTCGCCGGCGTTCGTGAGGGTGGGAGCGAGCTCCTCCAGGTGCTTCATCCCGAGTTCCTCGCCGCGCGCCGCCGCCTCGAGCTGCTCGGCCGTGAACTCCGTGCGCCCCGGCTCGAGCCCGATCGCCGCGTACCGCCCGAGCCACTCGACGTCGGCAACGGCCATCGACCCGTCGGCGAGCGAGAAGGCGACCCGCTCCAGCCAGTCGGTGCTGGCCGGATCCGGGAACTCGCGCTGCGTCGCGGGAGGGGTGGGCGTGCCGAGGTGCTGCGAGAGCGTCTCGAGCCGCCACCGGTCCTGAAGGGCGCGCGCCACCTCGAGATCGTCGCCGCCGACGGTCATGATGCGGCCCATGACCTTGATGAGGTTCGACTCGGAGCGGATCACCTCGTCGACCCCGTCGGGCACGTCGCCGTCCCAGGCGCGGGCGGCGAACAGGAAGGTGCCGCCGCGGGTGCCGCGGGTGCGCGATCCGATCATCGCGTTCGTGTAGTGGCCCATGTCCATGGTGTGCAGGATCCAGTAACGACCCTCGTCCGCATCCGGAATCGTCACCACGACGGGTTCGGCCGCCACGTCGAACCAGCCCTGCAGGTGCAGGGTGTCGTTGTTGATGGTGGGATGCGCAGTGTAGGTGTCGTCGGCCAGATCGCGGAGCTTCTGGAACCGGTTCAGCGCACCGCCCGGCGCGATCGTCGTCTCGTAGAGGAATTTGTAGGCCTCGTCGATCGAGTACGCATACAGGTAGGCATCGCGGGCGAGGTCGTCTGAAATGGTCACGAGACCGAGACTGCCACCGCGAGCAGGCCCTCGTCCACCATGGGTGCGCTCGCGGTGTGATGACAGCGAACGGGAGTCCACCGCCTATCGCTCGGCGGATGGAGCCGGTACGGTTGCGGTCAAGCGCTCAGACGATGCACCTCGGGGAGGCGATCAGGATGGTCGATCCGGTCACACGCCGGTCTGCTGATGCGACTCGGCGCACGGTGCTCACCGGAGCGGTCTGGTCGCTGCCGGTGCTCGCGGTCGCGGTCGCCACGCCGTCGGCTTCGGCATCGACGCAGCTCGGCCGGCTGGCCATCGAGACGGTCGGTGGCGGTACCTGGGTCGATCCCGAGTCGGGCTACTACGGAGTGACGGTGCAGCTGCGCAACAATGCCGACTTCGCCACCGCGGAGCCGATCACCTCGGTCGTGCTGACCGTGACGCTCGCACCCGGCGACGTCAGCGATCCTCCGGTGCCCGTCGTCATCGCGAACCAGGGTGGCTCCAGCCCGACGGTCAACCTGCCGACGACGGACCCCACGTGGACGGCCGGCACGGCATTCCCCGACGGCGACGGCGACATCGTCTACACGCTCAGCTACTCCGGGAGCATCGCGGCGCAGACGGGCGTCTGCAACGTCTCGTTCGGCATCCAAGGCCCGGCGTCAGGCCTGGTGTCGCCGCTGACGGGAACGATTGTCGGTGTGGGGACTCCCAGTGATGGGTTCACCCCCTCGCGAACCGGGACCATCTACTGAGCGAGGAGCGCCGTTGATCCGGATCGAGGGCGGCCGTTTCAGTATGGGCTCGGACGAGTACTATCCCGACGAGGCTCCCGTGCACGAGCGCACGATCGAGTCGTTCTGGATCGAGGAGTACGCGGTGACGAACTCCCGCTTCGCCGAGTTCGTGCAGGACACCGGATACGTCACCGTGGCGGAGCGCCCTCTCGACCCGGCCGACTTCCCGGGCGCCTCTCCCGCCGATCTCCTTCCCGGTGGGATGGTGTTCACACAGACCGCGGGCCCGGTCGATCTGTCCGAGTTCCGCCACTGGTGGACTTGGGTGCCCGGGGCGTCGTGGCGCACCCCGCTCGGCCCCGGTTCGTCCTTGGAGGGCCGCGGGGAGCATCCAGTGGTGCAGGTGGCGTTCGAGGATGCCTCGGCGTTCGCGGAGTGGGCCGGTGGTCGTCTGCCGAGCGAGGCCGAGCACGAGTACGCCGCGCTCGGCGGGACGTCGGGGCGGCGATTCGCATGGGGAGACGACCCCTACCCGGACGCCGCGCCCAGGGCGAACACCTGGATCGGGCGCTTCCCCTACGACAACCGCGGACGCTTCGGCGCCGACACCGCTCCGGTGGGCTCGTTCCCCGCCAACGGCTACGGCCTGTTCGACATGATCGGGAACGTGTGGGAGTGGACCGGCGACCACTACTCTCCGCGCCACGTCGTGCCGGGCGTCGTCGTGCCGGATGCCGGTTCACGCGTGAACCTCCTCGGCACCGACGGGCCGGTCCCCGGAGCCCCGGCCCGTCGTGTGCTCAAGGGTGGGTCGTACCTGTGCTCTCCCGACTACTGCCTCCGCTTCCGGCCCGCCGCGCGGTCACCACAGACCGAGGATTCCGCGAGTACGCACATCGGCTTCCGCGTCGCACGTGACGCGTGACCGTCACCCTGGCAGCAGCTCCACGACGACCTTGTGCAGCGTGCCGGTGAACCGGAACGGCACGTCGTAATCGCGCACCACGGGTGTTCCGGTGTCCTCGCCGATGTCGAAGGTCTCGTCGGCGGAGACCCGCACCGGGATGGTGCTGTCGATCCGCCCCTGCGCGACTTCGTCGCCATCGACGAGAAGGGTGGCGGTACCGCCGCTTCCCGGTGCTCCTCCGTCATAGGCGAAATCGAGCACGACCTCGTGATGCCCGGCGGTGAGCGGCTCGGTGGCGGCGACTGTGAACTTGTGCTCGGGGTAGTGCGACCGCGCGTAGGCGAAGGTGGGCCTACCGTCGAGGAGGTAGAGGGCGTTGCCACCGAACCAGCCGCCCTGGCACATCAGTATCCCCACCGCGCCGCCCTCGGGGACGCTCACCGTCGCGGTGACCCGGTAGGAGGTGTTCTTCATGTTCGGGGCCATGCCCTCGGTGATCCGGGTGATGCCGGGGTAGTAGGTGTAGACCGTGCGGCCGGCGTTGTGCACCGGCCGGTTCTCGGGCCGGAGCCGCTCGATGTAGCGGTCGTCGAGGGGCAGCACCTGGTTCTTCGCCGCCTCGCTGAGGAAGAGCTGCCGCAGCTCCTCGAGTTTCTCCGGATGCTCCGCGGCCACGTTCCTCGACTGTGTGAAGTCGTCTTCCAGGTTGTAGAGCTCCCACTCGTACTCGTTGAACGGGTCGTCGTGGGTCTCGCCCATGCCCACCCAGGGCAGCCGCTTCGGCGCCGTGTTTGCCAGCCATCCCTCGTGGTAGATGCCCTGGTTGGCGATGACCTCGAAGTACTGTGTCGTGTGCGTCTCGGGCGCATCCGGGTCGTCGAAGAAGGGCACAAGACTCGTGCCGTTGAGGGCCTGCTGCTCCACACCGTCGATGGAGTCGGGCATCGGGATGCCGGCCGCCTCGAGGATGGTGGGCACGATGTCGGTGATGTGGGTGAACTGGCTGCGCAACCCGCCCCCTCCGCTGATGCGGGCCGGCCATGACACCACAGCCGAGGTGCGCGAACCGCCGAGGTGCGAGGCGATCTTCTTGTCCCACTGGTAGGGCGAGTTCATGGCGTGGGCCCAGCCGTGCGAGAAGTGGTTCTGGAACCACATGCCGCCGAACTCCTCGATGTTCTCCACCATGAAGTCCTCGCGGTCGACCACCCCGTTCACCAGGGTGCCGATCTCGCTCGTGAAGCCGTGACCGGTCGGGTCCTCGGCGCTGGAGCCGTTGTCGCCCTGGATGTAGATGATGAGGGTGTTGTCGAGCTCACCGAGTTCCTCGATGGCATCGACGACCCGGCCGATCTGGTGGTCGCAATGGGCGAGCGCGGCCGCGTAGCACTCCATCTCGCGCGCACACACCCGCTTCATCTCGTCTGAGAGGTCGTCCCAGCGGCGGTAGTGCTCGGGCGTGGGGTTCAGGACCGCGTCGGGCGGGATGACGCCGAGCTCCTTCTGACGCTCATAGGTACGGATGCGCTGCTCGTCCCAGCCGTGGTCGAACTGCCCGGCGAACTTCTCGATCCACTCGCGTGGCGCGTGGTGCGGGGCGTGCGCGGTGCCCGGCGTGTAGTAGGCGAAGAACGGCTTGGCCGGGTCGATGGCCTTCTGGCGGCGCACCCAGGCGATCGCGTGATCGGCCATGTCCTCGTCGAGATGGTAATCGTCCTTGTCGAGGTAGGGCTCGACGGGCGTCGTGCCTTCGAAGACGGCCGGCCGGAACTGGTGCGCGTCTGCACCCAGGAACCCGTAGAAGTACTCGTAGCCGAGACCGGTGGGCCAGAGGGTGAAGGGGCCCGCCGGGGTGGTGAGCCAGTCCGGAACGTTGTGGTTCTTGCCGAACCAGGCCGTGCCGTAGCCGTTCGCGGTGAGGATCTCGCCGATCGTTCCGACGCTCTTCGACACGATGCTGTGGTAACCGGGAAACGGCGTCGAGAACTCCATGATGATGCCCGTGGCCGCCACGTGATGGTTGCGGCCCGTGATCAGCGCCGCCCGTGACGGTGAGCACAGCGCGGTGGTGTGGAAGCGGTTGTACTTCAGGCCCCGCTCAGCGAGCCGGGCATAGGTCGGGGTCGGGATCGGGCCGCCGAACAGCTCCGACGCCCCGAACCCCACGTCGTCGGTCATCACCAGGAGCACGTTGGGCGCGCCGTCCGGGGCCGAGACCTCCCGCGGCCAGTCGATCGGGTCGGAACCCGAGATCGTGGAGTCGATCCTGCCCACCCGCTGATAGGCCGGAATCGGCAACCTCGTGCGATCCGGCCATGTCACACCCTCGTTGTCACCCATGCCTTCTTTCTAGCGTCTAGCTCGCGGGCAGCACAACGATTCGAGTGGAACGCTAGCCGATGATTGAGGTTGCTCCAGGGAGCGGTCACGATGATCCCATGACTGCAGCAGAAACGACCGCCCGTGACCGCTTCAACTCGGTCGACGAGATGCGCGACTCGGTGCTGTTCGACGGTCCGGAGCGGAGCCGCCGGATCTCGCGGTTCTGGCTGCTGCTCATCCTGGCGTCGGTGATCGCCTCCGCCGGGGTCGTCGGCGACTCCACCGCCACCGTCATCGGCGCGATGATCGTCGCCCCGCTGATGACGCCCATCCTCGGCACCATGCTCGCTACGGTCATCGGCGACCGGCGCAATCTCATCCGCTCCCTCGGCTTCGTGATCGCCGGCGCCCTCGCGGCCGTGGCGATCGGATACGTGGTCGGCCTGATCGTCCCGGTCGAGGTGCTCGCATCGACCAACTCCCAGGTCGCGGCCCGCGTCTCGCCTCGCCTCATCGACCTTCTCGCCGCTCTCGCCACCGGGGTCGTCGGATCGGTCGCACTCGTGCGCCGCGACATCTCCGACACCCTCCCGGGAGTCGCCATCGCCATCTCCCTCGTGCCGCCGCTCACCGTCGCCGGCCTCGCCCTCGAGTCGGGCTCGCCCGCCCAATCCGTCGGCGCGGTCCTCCTGTTCACCACCAATGTCGTGGCCATCCTGTGCACGGGCATCATCGTGATGTCGATCTACGGCGTGACGCGCCTGGCTGCCGAGCCCACCGCCGATCGGAAGAAGGCCTCGCTGCGCCGACCGATCATCCTGCTCTCCGTCATGGCCGTGATCGTCGCCATCCCGCTCGCCATCACCAGCATCACCATCGCGACCACCACCATCACCGATCAGCGGATCAGAGACATCAGCGCTTCCTGGGCCGAACCGCACGGCTGGGCCGTCACCGATGTGGTGCGCACGGGCACCGAAATCCACATCGAGGTCGAAGGCCCCCTGCCCGACCCCGACACCGACGACCTCGTCGCCGCCCTTACCGCCGCCGGCGTCGACATTACCCCGATCATCGTCGATCTGACCCCGGTGACGACCGTGCGTCTCTCGGACGAATGACCTCACCAAAGACACCGATTGCCACCGGCCGAGAATCGAACGCATCAGGCGCCGCGGGTCGGCGTTAGAGAACGGACTGAGAGCGCCCACTGATCGAGGTCGAGAACATTCACATCGGTGGGGCATGTCCGGCATGAAGCGCGTTCGCGCGCAGAGTGGGACCACCCGCAAGGAGCTGGTGGAACTCGCTGACCTTTCTCCGTCGATCGTGGGCCGGATCGAGCGGGGCAAGCTGGATCCGACGTGGGGAACCTTGTCGCGGATCCTCGAAGCAACTGGCAACCAGATCAGTGGCGAAACCGTGGTCTCCGCGGGAGACCCGACCGCCATCGCCGCAGCGAAGACCGTGCTCGAGTCCGTACTCACACCGACGGATGATTCGCCGACCTCTACCGGCTGACCCTCGCGGTTTCGCCGGAGGAGGCAGCGGCTGTCTTCGATCGGGGTGCCCTGGATCCTCGAATCGCCGACGCGGTCCGGCTAGGTCGGGACCATCTCGTCGAACTTCTGACCGACTCGTCCCTGGTGGCGAGCATGGTCGCCGATGCCTGGGGCGATCCCTCGCGTGAACTAGACTTCCGCGTCGCGATCGATAACTGGCGCCGGCGTTTCGAGGTTCCTCGTTCCTGATCGGGGCGAGCCCGACTCGAAGACGCTCTTACAAAGGGACGATGGGCAGCGTCACGCTCGACGATTGGTCCCCGTAGTCGACGGTGCCGGTGACCGAGCCCGAGGCGCCGAAGTCGCTGTTGAGCACTGAGACGTTGACCTCGGTGGAGGACCCACCGGCAGCGATGTCCTGGTCGTAGCGCAGGGTGAGCACGTCGGTGCCGAAGCCGCTCAGGATCGTCCACTGCGATGCCATGGCGTACATGTAGAACGTCGGGGACACGGTGACCACAAGGAGTACGCCGCTCTCGATGACCTGGGTGCCGGTGTTCCAGAGCCGGTAGAACACGGAGCCGTTCGGGTTGGTGAAGGGTTCGGGTGCTTGGCGGAGCTCGAACGCGAGCGTCGTGCTTGCAGCCGCTGCCGGAGCAGCCGCCGCGAGGGCGACCACGGGCACCCCCCACGCTGCTGCGAGAACAGACCTGCGTTCGATGGGTGTCGACATGGTTTCCCCTCCATGGTGGGCGGTCGTCGCACACCCAGGGCGAAGATAACAGGAGGACCGCGCTCGGGCGAGGGCGGCGACCACCCCAATCCGCGGGGTTCCGACCGCTGTCGCCCCGTCAACTAGCCCGCCACGTACTCCTGTCGGACCGCGCCTCGAGTGGCTAGTTCGATGTACCCGAAGTCACGGTCGGAGTTGAGGATGACGGCGTCGTTGACGACCGCATAGGCGGCGATGAGGCAGTCGAACGCCGCGGCCGCGCGTACCAGCCCGGATTCCCAGAGCGCCTGTTGCACACCCAGCGCGTGGTTCTCGTCGGGGTGCTCCCATGCCGGCAACAGTTGCTCCATGTCGGCCCGGAGCTCGTGGTACTCCTCCGGGTTCCGCGCCGAATGGCAGTACTCGAGGATTTGAGGCGGGCAGGTGATGATCAGGTGATTGGGCGAGAGTTCCCGGAGTCTCGTCGCGATCGCTTCGCTCGTGGAGGCCTTCTGCCAGATGCTGTTGTCGACGAGATAAGTTGTCACCGGTCGGTTGTCGCAGTCGAGGGCGAGATGGTCGGAGCGTCGATCTGGTTGGGCTCGAACTCGCGGGCGATGATCCGCTCGACCGCCGCGGGTTGGCGGCGCACGGCGATGAGGGTGCGCAGTGCAAGATCCACCGTCTCGCGATTGGAGGTCGTGCCGGCGAGTTCCTTCGCTTGGCGCAGCCCATTCGGATCGATGTCGATCGATGTGACGGCCATGATGTCTCCTTCGGCTATATAGATCATTATATAGCCGATCTCGTGGATGCGTCAGTCAGCACAAGCCCGCACGGTGGCGAGGATGCCCGCGGCGACGGCGTCGGGCTGCTCGAGGGCGCCGAAGTGCCCGCCGGCGTCGGGCTCGATCCACACCCGCAGGTCGGGGAACCGCCGTCGGGCCCAGCGCTCCGACACCCACGGCGCCTCGTCGGGGAACATGATGCCCCCGGTGGGGACGGTGACCGGCGACGGATGCGGGTCGTCGAGCACCGCGCTCACGGCCCCGATGCTCTCCCGGTAGAGCCGTGCCGAACCGCCGGCGGTGCGCGTGAACCAGTAGATCGACGCGGCGTCGAGGATGTCGGTGGCCGTCACTCCCGGTGAGCCCGACCACTGCCGGTACTTCTCGCCCAGCCACGCCAGAAGGCCCGCGGGCGAGTCGGTCAGCCCGTACGCGACCGTCTGCGGCCGGGTCGCGTGCATCGCCGAGTAGGCGCCGCCGTCGGTGCCGCGCTCCCGCATCTTCGCGATCGCCGCGCTCTCGGCGGGAGTGAGATCGTCGAGGGTCGCCGGGTCGGGGGCGACGAGGGGTGGGATGAGGGCGAGACCGCGAACTCGCGACGGATGCCGCCGCCCGAGCTCGGTCGAGACGCTCGTGCCCCAGTCGCTCCCGGCGGCGAAGAAGCGGTCGACGCCCAGGGCGGTCATGAGCTCGCTCCAGGCGTCGGCGATGCGCTCGATCCCCCATCCCGACTCCGCGGGGATCTCGCTGAAGCCGTACCCCGGCAGTGACGGCACCACGACCGTCATCGCATCGGCGGGGTCGGCCCCGTGACGAGCGGGATCCGCCAGCCGCCGGGCGACCCGCAGGTACTCGGCGAAGGTGCCCGGCCAGCCGTGCGTCAGCACGATGGCGGGCGCGGCGTCCGAGGCCGCGGTGTCGGCGCCCTCCGCGCGAAGGACGACCGCGTGAAGACGGATGCCGTCCACCTCGACCAGAACCTGGGGATGCGCGTTGAAGAAGGCCTCCCGGGCCCGCCAGTCATAGCCCGAGAGCCAGAACTCCACCATCTCCTGCAGCCACGCGACCGGAACCCCGGCCGTCCATCCGGGGTCGACCTCACGCGGCGGCCATCGCGTGGCCTCGAGGCGGTGCCGCAGCTCGTCGAGCTCGGCGTCGGTCACAGCGATCCGAAAGGGCTGCACCCTCGAATTCTCGCACCTGGACGGCCTCGCGGGCAGAGGGACGCACGCTCGCACCCGATAGGGTGGTGGGCATGACGGGGGTCGCGGCGATATTGCTCATCGTGGGCGCGGCCGTCGTGCTGGGCGCGCTCGTCGTGCTCCACCTCGCCCCCACGGGCCTCAACCCGCTGCGCGACCCCGTGAGCCAGTACGGCATCACCCGCTTCAAGCGCGGCTACGCCACGGCCGCGTGGGGTGCGACGCTCGGCGGCATCGGGGGCGGCCTGCTCATCACCACGGTGCACGGCAGCCCCACCGTGGGCGCGGTGCTGGTGTGGGTGTTCGCGGTGGCCCGGTTCCTCATCCCGTTCGCCCCCATGGATGCGCCGCACCAGCCCCGCACGAGCACGGGTCGGCTGCATAACATCCTCGCCATCGTCGCGTTCGCCACCGTGACGGCGGGCGCGTTCCTCGGCGCCGGCGACCTCCACGACGCGGGCTTCGAGGCGATCGCGACCTTCTCCACCGTCGCCGCCATCGTGATGGCGATCGGGTCGGCCGGGTCGATCCTCGGTTTCTTCACCGCGTTCTCGCGCCTACCCGGCGTGTTCGAGCGGCTCATCTACCTGGGCTTCATCGCCTGGTTCGGCGTGCTCGGCATCGCGTTCGTCTGAGCCGAACTGAGCCGTTCCGATCGGCGGCACGGCGACCGGATGCGCGCCTGTCGTCAGTTGCGCGCCACCAGCCAGGAGTACGGGTCGACCGGAGTGCCCTCCACGTGCACCTCGAGGTGCAGATGCGCCCCCGTCGACGTGCCCGTATTGCCCACCGAGCCGATCTGCTGACCCGGCAGCACCGCATCCCCCACCGACACCACGGGCGACCCGGTGAGCATGTGCCCATACCAGCTGCTCACGTTCTGTCCGTCGATCACGTGGTCGATCACCACGTACACGCCGAGCCCGCCGCCGTCGGTGCGCTGCACCGTGCTCACCACGCCGGCCGCGATCGCGCCGATCGGCTTGCCCTGACCCGGCGTGAGGTCGAGCCCCTTGTGGTTCGTGCTGCCGATGCCACCGGGCGACGACCGCGGGCCGAACCCGCTCGAGATGGGCACCCCCACGGGGAACGGCCACTGCACCGCGCTGCCCGTGTCGTTCGTGTAGGTGGCCGCCGTGCGGAAGCCGAGCGCCGCCGCCCGCTGGGCCGCGAGCGCCGCGCGCTCCGCCGCGCGGGCGGCCTCGAGCTCTTCGGGGGTGGTGGCGTCGTAGCCGTCGCGCAGCACCGACGCGCTGGGTCCGGATGCGGTGAGCAGCTCCTGGGGCGGCAGGGCCTCGGCCGCGAGCTGGGCCGGCGCGGGCGACGAGGTGACCGGCAGCGCCGCCGCCGAGAGCGAGGTCGCCGTGACGAGCAGCGTGGCGAACGAGAACGCGACCACCGGGCGCATCCGGGGCCGTGCGAGCGACACCCGCCGTCGAGACACCCGCTCGCGGCCGGCCTGTCTCTCGGCCTCGCGCAAGGCGCGCCGGGACGGCGGTGGTGCGAGCGGAGCGGGTGGAACGGAAGCTGTCACGGAGATTCGATGCCTGAGGTGCGGGCGGACGGGGACGAGGTCACCCACGCTAGGCGCGCTTCATAGGGAACGACTGAGTGCCTCATCGGATGCCCACAGCTGAGGGGTGCGTCGCCCCGCCGACCAGGAGTAGAACTGGGACATGAGCGATGCGATCTCGCCGAAGGACTTCAGGGCCGCCGAGGGCACCGACGACTGGCGGGTGGTCGGCGACGGGGCCCGCGCCTGGTTCGACGCGGGCGACTTCGCGCGCGGTGCGGCGCTCGTCTCGGCGATCGCGGGCCTCGCGGATGCGGCGGGGCACCACCCCGACGTCGACCTGCGCTACTCCGGGGTGGCCGTGCGGCTCATCAGTCACGACGTGGGCGACATCAGTCACCGCGACCTCGCGCTGGCCCGCGACATCTCGGCAGCCGCGCGCGAGCTCGGCGCGACCGCCCGGCCCGAGCTCGTGCAGAGTCTCCAGATCGCCATCGACGCCGTCGACGTGCCCGCGGTGCGCGCCTTCTGGGAGGCAGTGCTCGGCTACTCCCCGGTGGAGGATGCCGATCTCACCGACCCCCGCGCATCCGGGCCCAACGTCTGGATCCAGCAGATCGACGCCGCCAGGCCCGAGCGCAACACCCTCCACGTCGACCTCTACGTGCCCCGCGACGTCGTCGAGAAGCGGCTGGCTGCGGCGCTCGCCGCGGGCGGGCGGGTGGTGAACGACGTGAACGCGCCGGAGTGGTGGACCCTCGCCGATCCGGAGGGCAACGAGGTCGATCTCGCGCCGTGGCGCGACGACAGCCCGTGGGCGGCCTAACGGCCGTCTCGGGTGCACGACGAGAGAAGGACGATGATGGACAGATTCACCAGCCGCGGCGGACTCACCCTCCCCGCCGTCGGGTTCGGCACCTACCGGATGAACGGCGAGACCGGCATCGCGGGACTCGTGAGCGCCCTCGATGCGGGCTACCGGCTGCTCGACTCGGCCGCCCGCTACGACAACGAGGCGACGGTGGGCGAGGCCGTGCGGCGCTCGGGGGTGCCGCGTGACGAGGTGATCGTCACCTCGAAGCTTCCGGGTGCCTACCATCGTCACGACCTCGCCACGGCGATGATCGAGGAGAGCCTGCTGCGCACCGGCCTCGATCACCTCGATCTGTACCTCATCCACTGGCCGAACCCCAGCGCCGATCTCTACGTGGAGGCCTGGTCAGCCCTTATCGAAGCCCGGGAACGCGGTCTCGTGCGGGCGATCGGGGTGTCGAACTTCCTCCCCGAACACCTGGAGAGGCTGCGCCACGAGACCGGGGTGGTGCCCGAGGTGAACCAGATCGAGATGCACCCCTACTTTCCGCAGGCCGAGCAGCGGGCCTATCACGAGCGCGAGGGCATCGTCACCGAGGCGTGGAGCCCGCTCGGCCGGCCCGTGGAGAACTCGCCCGAGATGCTCGACGATCCGGTCATCGGCGGGGTGGCGGCGGCGCACGGCGTGACCCCGGCCCAGGTGGTGCTGCGGTGGGTCGTGCAGTCCGGAGCCATCCCCTTGCCGAAGGCCGCGTCGCGCCGGCGGCAGGAGGAGAACATCGACCTGTTCGGGTTCGCGCTCCACGACGAGGAGTTCGACGCGATCACCGCACTCGGCCGGCCCGATGGCCGCACCTACGACCAGGATCCCGCCCGGCACGAAGAGTACTGAGAGTCGCCGATTGGCCTAAGTAGTTGACCAGGAGTAACAATAAACTGTGAGCGACGAACTGATGACCCCCGAGAACAACGTCCAGCGCATCATGAGCACGGGCACGGTGTGGTTCGGCGTCGCGGTCGGGTCGGTCGCCGTGGTGGCGGGACTGCTGCTCGCGTCGGGGTGGCGGCCGAGCGAGCTCTCCAACGGCCTCCAGACCCTGTGGTGGGTGGCTTCCGGAATCGTGGTGCTCAGCATCGGCCTGATCGGGTGGTCTGGCTGCCCCATCCTCGAGGTGAGCGTCGCCGTCGCCGACCGCAACAAGACCCGTACCATGCAGCTCGGCGTGATGCTCTTCATCATCGGCGGGGCTGCCGCGCTGCTCGCCGTGATGCTCGAACCGGCCGCCTGAGCAGTCGGCCGAACCGCCGGCGGATCAGACCGTCGGCGGGCCGCTCGTGTCGGTCGTGCTGCGCGTGACCTGCTCACCGCTGGCCGGGTCGACCGCCGACCGCGTGGTCGACGTCGAGCGTCGGCGCTGCAGCGTGAAGACGAGGCTGATGACGAACACCACGACCCCGGCGCCCATGAGGATGTAACCGATCAGCGCGAGGTTCACGAACCCGCCGAGATCGACGTTCACCGCGAAGGCGAGGATCGCCCCGATGACGAAGAGTGCGATTCCGGTTCCGATGCCCATGTCCCACGTCCTTCCGTTGTGCAGGTCGCGCACCTGCCTACCACCACGGCCCTGCGACCGCTCGGGTCGACCGAGATGATCATCAGGTGTCGGGCGAGCTAGCGGTCGGCGCCGGGCGCAGACGTGCGTGCGTCACGGGTGCCGGTGATCTCCGACTCGGGGAGTGCTGCGGTGAGACGGGCGAGCGTCGGCTCGTCGAGCGCGAGCGAGGCGGCGGCCGCGTTCTCGTCGAGGCGCTCGCGGCGCCGGGTGCCCGGAATCGGCACCGCACCCTCGGCCATCACCCAGGCCAGCGACACCTGACCGGGCGTGGCACCGAGCTCGCGGGCGATCTCCTCGACCCGGGCCACGAGGGCGAGGTTCGCTTCGATCGCGGCCGGCTGGAACCTCGGCAGGCCGCGCCGCGCATCCGTCGCATCGAGGTCGTCGACCGAGCGGATGCGCCCCGTGAGCACGCCGCGGCCGAGGGGCGAGAAGGCGACGAGCCCGATTCCCAGCTCGTCCATCGCGGCCTTCTCGCCGTTGTGCAGCACGTCGCGCGAGAAGAGCGAGAACTCCGACTGCACCGCGGCGAGCGGATGCACGGCGTGCGCCCGCCGGATGGTGGCCGCCGAGGCCTCGGAGAGCCCGATGTGCCGCACCTTGCCCTCGGCCACGAGCTCGGCCATCGCGCCGACGCTCTCCTCGATGGGCACGGCGGGGTCGACCCGGTGCAGGTAGTAGAGGTCGATCACGTCGGTGCCGAGGTGGCGCAGCGACCGTTCGGCAGCGCGGCGGATGTAGGCGGGGGTGCCGTTGCGGCCGTGCACGGTGCCGTCGTCGTCGGTCTCGCTCGAGGCCTTGGTGGCGAGCACCACCTCGTCGCGACGGTCGCCGAGCGCCCGTGCGATGAGCTTCTCGTTCTCGAACGGCCCGTAGGCCTCGGCCGTGTCGATGAAGCTCACGCCGAGGTCGACGGCGTGGCGGAGGGTGGCGATCGACTCGCGCTCGTCGGCGGCACCGTAGAAGGCGCTCATGCCCATGGCGCCGAGGCCGAGGGCGGAGACCTGGAGGTCGTCTCCGAGCGAGGTGAGCGGGATGCGGGTGGGCGCGGTCGTCATGCGTTCTCCTTCTCGGCCACCGCGTGGCGGTAGCTGCTGATCTTGGCGTCGAGCGCGGCCAGGTGCGCTCGGGTGCGGGCCAGGTCGGCGAGCACCCGCTCGCGGTGCTGCTCTAGCACGGCGAGGCGCGACGCCTCGGTGCCCGCGGTGCGGCTGAGTTCGGCCATGCGGCGAACGTCGCCGATGCCCATCCCTGTCTCCCGCAGCATCACGAGACCGGCGATCCAGGCGAGGTCGGCGGAGCCGTAGCGCCGTCGGCCGCCTCCGTCGCGGGGTGCGGGGTCGAGTAGCAGGCCCGCCCGTTCGTAGTAGCGGAGCGTGTCGACGCTCAGCCCGGTGGCGCGCGCGGTCTCGCCGATCGACAGGCCCTCGGGAGGCACGTCGACCTCGAGGGAGGGGAGGGGGACTTCGCTCATGACTCCCATGGTGCGACCTGGAGTGCACTCCAGGTCAAGCGGTTCTGCGAAACCGGAGGGGTCAGCGGGTGACGGCCACGTAGACCAGTGCGGCGGTGCCGCCGACGAGCAGCACGGCGGCGAGGATGCGCACGGCGAGGTTGCGGGTGAAGTGCTGCCAGGGGGACTCGAGGTCGGGGCGGTGGAACCGGCCCTTGCGGGAACCGTGCGGAGCGCGCGGAGTGCTCGGCGTGGGGGCGGGCACCGGAGCGGGAACGGGCACGGGCTCGGGGCGGCGGGCCACGGTCAGATCGAGGTCCCAGGGGAGCTCGTCGTCGGATTCTCGTGGTTCTGACCGCATGCCGGCGAGCCTATGCCGATGCCGTCCGGACGGCGATGGGGAGAACTCCCCACACCGCCACAGCGGCGAGAACCCCGGGAGCGCGGCGTGGTGTGCGGCGATGTCGGTGGTGCGGCGCACAATGGCCGCATGATGAACACGCAATCCTGTGAGCGCTGCGAAGGGTCGGGTGCCGACCCGATGCAGGCCTTCTTCGACGACGTCGTCGAGCTGTGCTCGGAGTGCCGTGGCGACGGAGTGGTCGTTGTCTTCGACGACGAAACACTTTACGCGGAGCTGCCGCTCTCGGCCTAGCCCCGCAAGGAATGGTGCCGAGTCCCTCAGGGGATGGGAGAATCGCTACAAGAGGTGGTGGCACGACGACCGGCAGCTCATGAGGGGAGGCAGCGATGGCGACGAGATACCGCCGCGGCCTCGCGCGGTCGGCTGCTCCTGCGAAGCTCGACGAGGGCGATCCCTACGCCCAATACCTCAGCTGGGTGGCCGACGGCCGGCCGACTCTCGCCAGCGCGGCCGGTGATTCGGGGCTGATCGACGGCCCCATCGCGCTCGCCGCCCGCCCCGAAGAGAGCACGGTGCTGCTGGGTGAGCACGTGCAGGTGCAGGAGCGCGCGGCCTCCGGTGGTGCCGAGTCCCTGCTGCCGCGCAGCCGCTGGCAGCGTCTGGTCGACGCCATCCGCGGGCCGGGCCGCTGACGCGACGAAGCCGCCGGCCTCGGGGCCGACGGCTTCGTGCGATGACGCGTCTCGGTCGCTCAGCCCACGCGGGCGAGCGAGAAGTGCACCGCCCCGTGGTCGTCGACGTTCGCGTCGAGGATGGTGTCGTCGAGCACCGGGGCCACGATGTCTTCGAGGTACACCCGGGCCCCCTCGCTCTCGACGACTTGGTCGGTCGGCTCGGGTCGCGGCGCGACGGCCACGTCGAAGCTGTCGCCCTTCTCGGCGGTCGAGATGCGGAGCCCCACTTCAGAGGCTCCGGGGGTGTCGCCGAGACTCACGATCGTGCGGTCGGCGAGGGTCTTCACGACGGTGCCGGCGTTCTCGGTGAGGGTGAGCATGTGCTTGTCCTTCCGGTTGCGATCAGGAGTTCACCACCCTGCTCTCCTCGGCCGTCCGGCGGAACCCCTACTCAGGGAGCTTTGCGGTGCTGCTCAGGCCGCTGTGTGCTCGCCGATCAGCCGCCACACGGTGCGCGTGAGGGCCGGATGCTCGAGGGCGATCTGGCGCATCACCCGGTAGTCGCGGGCGGGCGAGGGCTTACGGCCCCCGTCGGCGGCGATGTTGTCGGCCCGCAGAAGGTAGACCACGAGCTCGTCGACGGTCGGCAGCTCTTCCATGAAGTCCCACGGGTCTTCGCCGGCCAGCAGTCGCTCCTGCACGATGGTGGCGAGCTCGTCTCCGGCCTCGGCGCGCAGCACCTCGAGACTCGCGCGCCCGCGCGGCAGGTGCTGGTCCAAACTCACCCTTCGAGCCTAAGACACCGTCCGCGACTCTGGCGCGTCGCGTAAGGTGAGCCACACCAGGCTGTGAACAGAAAGGCGCACCGGCGCGATGAATCTGCACGACGTCCGCGTCCGTCCGAGTGAAGACCAGTTGCCGCGGGAGCAGCAGCTGGCGTGGAAGATCGCCGAGGTGGCGGTCGATCCGGTCGAGGTCACCCCCGAGGTCACCGAGATGGTCATCAACCGGGTCATCGACAACGCGGCCGTCGCCGTGGCGAGCATCACGAGGGGCCCGGGTGTCGCCGCCCGCGCCCAGGCGCTCGACCACCCCTATGAGGCCGGTGCCGCCGTGTTCGGCGTGACCGGAGGCTACAGCCCCGAGTGGGCGGCCTGGGCGAACGGGGTGGCCGTGCGCGAGCTCGACTACCACGACACCTTCCTCGCCGCCGAGTACTCGCACCCGGGTGACAACATCCCGCCGATCCTCGCCGTGGCGCAGCATCGCGGCTGCGACGGGGTGGCGCTCGTGCGGGGCATCGCCACCGGCTACGAGATCCAGGTCGACCTGGTGAAGGCCATCAGCCTGCACAAGCACAAGATCGACCACGTCGCCCACCTCGGCCCGAGCGCGGCGGCCGGCATCGGAACCCTGCTCGGGCTCGGCACCGAGACCGTGTTCCAGGCCATCGGCCAGGCGTTGCACACCACCACCGCCACCCGCCAGTCGCGCAAGGGCGAGATCTCCACCTGGAAGGCGCACGCCCCCGCGTTCGCGGGCAAGATGGCGGTCGAGGCCGTCGACCGGGCGATGCGCGGGCAGACCAGCCCCACCCCCATCTACGAGGGGGAGGACGGCGTGATCGCGTGGCTGCTCGACGGCAAGGATGCGCACTACACGGTGCCGCTCCCCGCCGCGGGCGAGGCCAAGCGCGCCATCCTCGACACCTACACCAAGGAGCACTCGGCCGAGTACCAGGCCCAGGCCTGGATCGACCTCGCCCGCCGGCTGCACCACGCGCATCCGGAGCTCACCGACCCGGCCAACGTGGGCAGCATCACCATCCACACCAGCCACCACACGCACTACGTGATCGGCTCGGGCGCGAACGACCCGCAGAAGTACGACCCCACGGCCAGCCGGGAGACGCTCGACCACTCCATCCCGTACATCTTCACGGTGGCGCTGCAAGACGGTGCCTGGCACCACGTCGACTCCTACGCGCCCGAGCGCGCCGCCCGGCCCGACACCGTCGAGCTGTGGCACCGGGTGCGCACCCTCGAAGACCCGGAGTGGACCCGCCGCTACCATTCGCTCGACCCGGCCGAGAAGGCGTTCGGCGGGCGGGTGGAGATCATCCTGCGCGACGGCTCCACCATCACCGACGAGATCGCCGTGGCGGATGCGCACCCGCTCGGGGCGCGGCCGTTCGCCCGGGCCGACTACGTGAAGAAGCTGCGCACCCTCGCCGCCGGTGTGATCGAGGACGCGGAGATCGACCGGTTCCTCGGACTCGCCGAGCGCCTGCCTTCGCTCTCTCCTGCCGAGGTGCGCGCGCTGAACCTGGTGGCCCAGCCGGGCCTGCTCGAGGCCATCCCGCTGCCGAAGGGACTGTTCTGATGCTGTACTCCACCGTGCCGGCCGCCGAGAAGCGCGCCCGGTTCCGCGCCGCGCTCGACTCGGGTGTGCTGCAGCGGCTGCCCGGGGCGTTCAACCCGCTGAGCGCTCGGCTCATCCAGGAGAAGGGCTTCGAGGGCGTCTACATCTCGGGCGCCGTCATCGCGGCCGATCTGGGGCTGCCCGACATCGGGTTCACCACCCTCACCGAGGTGGCGACGCGGGGCGGCCAGATCTCGCGGATGACCGACCTGCCCACCCTCATCGACGCCGACACCGGGTTCGGCGAGCCCATGAACGTGGCCCGCACCGTGCAGGAGCTCGAGAACGCGGGCGTCGCCGGCCTGCACATCGAAGACCAGGTCAACCCGAAGCGCTGCGGGCACCTCGACGGCAAGGCCGTGGTCGACGCCGACACCGCGGTGAAGCGCATCAAGGCCGCCGTCGATGCCCGGCGCGACCCCAACCTGCTCGTGATGGCCCGCACCGACGTGCGCGGGGTGGAGGGGCTGGGCGCGGCGATCGACCGGGCGAAGCAGCTCGTCGACGCGGGTGCCGATGCGCTCTTTCCCGAGGCGATGGCGTCGCTGGAGGAGTTCGAGGCGATGCGCGCGGCGATCGACGTGCCGATCCTGGCGAACATGACCGAGTTCGGCAAGAGCGAGCTGTTCACGAACAAGCAGCTGGCCGACGTGGGCGTGAACCTCGTCATCTACCCGGTGTCGCTGCTGCGCATCGCGATGGGTGCTGCAGAACGCGGGCTCGACCGGCTGGTCGACGAGGGCTCGCTGAAGGGCGAGGTGGCCGGGATGCAGACCAGGGCCCGCCTCTACGAACTGCTCGACTACGAGGCGTACAACGCGTTCGACACCTCGCTGTTCAATTTCGACGTCCCGACCGCTCGATGACCCGCACCCGCCAGTTGACCCGCACCCGCTCGATGAGGAGCTGACATGACCGATCCGTCCGACATCCGCAAGGGCCTCGCGGGCGTGGTGGTCGACACCACCGCCGTCTCGAAGGTCAACCCCGAGACCAACTCGCTGCTCTATCGCGGCTATCCGGTGCAGGAGCTGGCCGCCTCCTGCTCGTTCGAGCAGGTCGCCTACCTGCTCTGGCACGGCGAGCTGCCGACGGAGGCGGAGCTCACCGCGTTCGAGGAGCTCGAGCGGTCGCAGCGCGCCCTCGACCCGGCCGTCAAGCGGGTCGTCGACGAGTTGCCGCTCACCGCGCATCCGATGGACGTGCTGCGCACCGCCGTCTCGGTGATCGGGGCGCTCGACCCCGACTGGGCCGACGCGTCGCCCGCGGGCAACCTCGCGAAGTCGGTGGCGCTGCTCGCGCGCATCCCGGCCGTCGTCGCCTACGACCAGAGGCGGCGTCGCGGGCTGCCGCTCGTGGCGCCCGACGACTCGCTCGGCTACTCGGCCAACTTCTTGCGCATGACCTTCGGCGAGGTGCCGAGCGAGGTGGTGGTGAAGGCGTTCGACGTGTCGATGATCCTCTACGCCGAGCACTCCTTCAACGCCTCCACCTTCACCGCGCGGGTGGTGACCTCGACGCTCTCCGACCTCTATTCGGCCGTGGTCGCGGGCATCGGCGCGCTCAAGGGTCCCCTGCACGGCGGCGCCAACGAGGCCGTCATGCACGTGTTCGACGAGATCGGGTCGGCGGATGCGGCCGAGGCGTGGCTCGACGACGCGCTGGCGTCGAAGAAGAAGATCATGGGGTTCGGGCACCGCGTCTACAAGAACGGCGACTCGCGGGTGCCGACCATGAAGGCGTCGCTCGACACCCTCGTGGCCGAGTACGACCGGCCCGACCTGCTCGCGCTCTACGACGCACTGAACGACGCGATGCAGGCCCGTAAGGGCATCCAGCCCAACCTCGACTACCCCTCCGGGCCGGCGTACCACCTGATCGGCTTCGACACCGGGACCTTCACGCCGCTGTTCGTGGCGTCGCGTATCACCGGCTGGACGGCCCACATCATGGAGCAGCTGCAGGCGAACGCGCTCATCCGCCCGCTGTCGGCCTACGTGGGGGTCGCCGAGCGGCACGTGGGGCGGTGACGCCGAGTCGGTAGGGTTCGGTCAGGGGGTGTGCTGATGGATGGACTCGACCCGATGTCGATCGTGGTGATCGCCGGGCTCGCGGTGATCGCCCCGCTGCTGGCCGGCGCCGTCGGCCGGGTGGCCAAGGTGCCGCTGGTGGTGTTCGAGATCGTGCTCGGGATCATCGTGGGCCCGAGCATTCTCGGGTGGGTGGCCGAGAGCGGGTTCATCGACGGGCTGTCGGAGTTCGGGCTCGCCGTGCTGTTCTTCATGGCCGGCAACGAGATCGACTTCAAGGCGATCAGCGGGCGGCCGCTGCGCCGAGCGAGTCTGGGCTGGCTGATCTCGCTGGCGGCCGGTGTCGCCGCCGGGCTGCTGCTCGCCCCGTCGATCGAGGCGGGCATCATCATCGGCATCGCGCTCACCTCGACGGCGCTCGGCACCATCATGCCGATGCTGCGCGACGCGGGAGAGCTCTCCACCCCGTTCGGCCGCGCCGTGACGGCGCTCGGCGCGGTCGGGGAGTTCGGGCCGTTGGTGGCGATCTCGCTCTTCCTCAGCGGGCGGTCGCCGATCGTGGCCGGGGTGGTGCTGTTCGGGTTCGTGCTGGTCAGTGGGCTGGCCATCCTGATCGCCGCCCGCGGGCCCTACCCGAAGCTGCACGCCATCGTGAACGCCACCCTGCACACGAGCGGGCAGTTCGCGGTGCGGCTGGTGCTCTTCATCATCGCGGCGCTCGTGGTGCTGAGCATCGTGCTCGGGCTCGACATGCTGCTCGGGGCCTTCGCCGCGGGCGTGCTGTTCCGCGCCTTGCTGCGCGGAGCCGCCGAGGCCGACCTCGAGCTGGTCGAGACGAAGCTCGAGGCGGTGGCGTTCGGCTTTCTGGTGCCGATCTTCTTCATCTACACGGGTGTCACCTTCGATCTCGTGTCGCTCGTGAGCGACCCCGACGCGCTGCTGCTGATGGGGGTGTTCCTCGTGCTGCTGCTCGTGGTGCGCGGGCTGCCGGGGGTGCTCGCGGCGCCGCCCGGCGCATCCGCTCGCGACCGCGTGGCGATCGGGCTGTTCAGCGCGACCGGGCTGCCGATCATCGTGGCGGTGACGAACATCGGGCTCGACCAGGGGGTGCTCGCCGCGTCGACCGCCGCGGCGCTCGTGGGTGCGGGCATGCTCTCGGTGCTGGTGTTCCCGCTCATCGCCTTCGGCCAGCGCCGTCGCTCTCTTGGCGGTGCGCCTCTGGCACCCGACCGCGACCCCCACATCGCCGTCGAGGGCTGACCCGCTCCCCGCTCTGCTCCTTCCTCGCCTCCACCTCCCCCGCTGCTGGAGGTCCGGGTGAGGCGGGCGAGGCTTGCGCGGCGGGCGCGACGGTTGCGGGGAGGTTGCGGGGCCGGGATGCGCGGTCGCGGGCCTGCGCGCCGTTCCTACGCTGGCCCGCATGACTCGGTTTCCCTCACACTCTCCGTCGCGCGCGGCCGCGATGCTCACCCTCGGTGCCGGCACGGCTCTCGCGCTGACCGCCTGCTCGTTCTCGTTCGGACCCGGAGACGGTGTCTCGACACCCGGGGCGGGCGGCGTCACGGGCGCAGACGCCGGCGGTGCGGTCGGATTCGACGCGGTGCAGTCCGCGGTGCTGCAGATCGAGGCGGTCGGCACCTTCGCCGACCCTGAGTACGGCGACTACGAGGCGGCCGGCCGCGGGTCGGGCTTCATCGTGACGCCGGACGGTCTGGCCGTCACCAACAACCACGTCGTGGTCGGCGCCGGCACCCTCGACGTGTGGGTGGGCGGCGACACCTCCACCACGCTCAACGCGAAGGTGGTGGCGTCGAGCGAGTGTCTCGATCTCGCCGTCATCCAGCTCCAGAAGGGCGACTACCCCTACTTCGCCTGGCACGAGGGCGAGATCACCACGGCGACCGACGTCTACGCGGCTGGGTTCCCTCTCGGCGACCCCACGTTCACCATGACCCGCGGCATCGTGTCGAAGGCGTCGACCCCCGGAGAGACGCCGTGGGCCTCGCTCGATTCCGTCATCGAGCACGACGCGCGCATCCGTTCAGGTAATTCGGGCGGGCCCCTGGTCGATGCCGACGGCCGCCTGATGGGCGTCAACTACGCCGGCAGCGACCTCTACGACACCAACCTCGCCATCCACCGCGATGAGGTGCAGGCGGTGCTCGACGAGCTCGAGACCGGCACCGACGTGCTGAGCCTCGGCATCAACGCCCACGCCGTCACCGACGACGAGGGCAACGGCCTCGGCGTGTGGGTGAGCTCGGTCGCCGCGGGGTCGGTGGCGGATGCGGCGGGCGTCGAGCCCGGCGACCTGCTCACCCGGATGCAGGGGGTCACCCTCGCGCAGGACGGCACCCTCTCCGACTACTGCGACGTGCTGCGCACCCACGGGCAGGACGGCGTGATCGACGCCGAGCTCTACCGCCCCGCGGAGGGCATCTACTACCGCGGTCAGTTCAGCGGCGACCCGCTCGAGCCCGTCGAGGTGCTCGGCGGAGCCGGCGGGGTGGCCGGTGGCGGGTCGAGCACGGGATCGTTCGAGACCGTCTCCGACGACTCCGGCACCATCTGGGTGGAGGTTCCTGCAGCCTGGAACCAGATCGACGGAGCACCCCTCGATACGGATGCGGGTCGCTGGGCCACGATCGTGGCCGCTCCCTCGCTCGACGGGTTCAACAACTCGTGGAACACCCCCGGTGTCGCGATCTCGGCGTCGACGGAGGCGGTAGGGATGGTCTCGCCCGACGACCTGTTGCAGGGCAGCGCCGACTTCCTCGTGGGGGAGGGCTGCACGTCGCTCGGCCGCCAGCCGTTCGCCGACGGTTACCACACGGGAGAGTTCGAGGTCTTCGACTCCTGCGGTGGCGTGGGGGCGCGGTACCTCACCCTCGCCGCCACGAGCGACGACGGCAGCTACGTCATCACCGTCAACGTGCAGGCCAACAGCGACGACGACCTCGCCGCCGTCGACCGCATCCTGGGCAGCTTCATCGCGGAGTTCTGAGTCGCTGCGGCTCCAGATGGGCACTTGAAGAAATCCTCACCATGGTGCAGGCTGGAGGTGCGGACCCGCCCGGCTCAGAGCCGGAGACCGGGTCCAGCTTCTTTTCTCGGGTGTCATGTGCGGGGTGTTGGCTCAGACCTCGAACAGTCCGGTGTCGATTCCGTTGAGAAGTTCGCGCCAATTCCAGGCGAATTCCTTCTCTGGGAGACGGACGATCTGCTGGTAGCTCGCGTAGGCGACCATGTCGGCGAGTTGTATCCACTGACTGTGGTGGGAGTTCAGGAATCCAGGATCTTCCATCAATGCCCTGCCGTCGAGTGCGAGTGATCGGTGCGCAGAGGCATATGTCGCGTCGGTGCCATCGCCATCCATCAGGATGTAGCCGAGTTCCCCGGCCCTCCGGAGCCGAACATCGAGCATTGAGACCAACTCTCTGTAGACCCTGGCGCGTTCGCGGGAGTACTCGGTGCGACGGAGTCCGCTCCGAGAGAAGATCGTCCCGACGCCGACCCACTCCCAGGTAGCCAAGCGGCACAGTGACTCCTCGACGACCTGGGATCGATGGAGCTTTCGGCGGTTCCACCCCTCACCTCGGCTTGACGGGTTGCCTCGGCCGTTGGCGAAGTTCGTGGCGTGCAGTTCGTACTGCTTCGCGATCCCGTGGCGCTGATCGAGATCCTTCCTCCAGGCCAAGACATCGCGCAGGCCTGACCCCCAGTGGTCTGCGGCCAGTTCGAGCCAGCTGAAGGTGGCGATCCCACTGCGCTCGGCGCCGGAGTCGTCGACGTAGAAGAGTCGGACCGGCTTCACGGACCGGTGTGGACTCGGCTCGGATCGCATGGTGATGAGAACAGCACAGATGCCGGGTCGGCGAGGATGATCGCACTGCGTTGTGGATAACGTCGAGTTGTGAACAAGTGCTGCGGAGAGGTTTTCAACTTACAGGGTATTGACTAACTCATTGAGGGGATGAATACTGTTCGGGTGCCTACGAACCCCCTCCGTATCCAGTTGTTCGGGCCCGTGCGCGTGCGCCGCGGGCGGGAGCATCTGCTGCTCGGCGGCGTCTTCCGCCGCGCCATCGTGGCCCGGCTCGCGCTGGTAGCGGGAGAGCCGGTCTCGACCGACGAACTCGTGGCGGGCCTGTGGCCGCAGCCGCCCGCTGCGGCAGTGAGTTCGCTGCGGGCGCAGGTGTCGCGTCTGCGCCAGGGCGAGCTCGGCGGCGTCGTAGGGGGTGGTCGTGGCGGATACGTCCTCGACCCGCAGGGGGTCGAGATCGACGCCGCAGAGTTACGTGGCCTCGCCGCCACGGGAGCGGATGCCCCGCGAACGTGGCAGGGCAGGCTCACCGCGGGCGCGCCGCTGGCCGATCTCGACGGATTCCCCTTCGTGCCCGAGGCGCGGGAGCGGCTGGCGGAGCAGCGGGTGGCGGCGGTCGAGGCGTTCGCCGGCAACCGGCTCGCCGACGGCGATCCCCGAGAAGCGCTCGGAGCGCTCACCTCGCTGCTCGCGATGGAGAAGGCCGCGCGTGAGTCCACGATCGTGCTGGCCGCCGAGGCGAGTGCGCGTCTCGGTCGCGCCTCGGAGGCGCTCGAACTGCTCGACGGAATCTCGGCAAGGGAGAGCCCGATCGAGATGGAGATGCACTCCATCGCCCTGCCGCTCCGAGCCGGCGGGATGCACAGGGTGGCCGTGCAGGAGCGCCCGGTGGATCTCGACATCGCCGCGCTGCGGGAGGCCATCGTGCGTCACGACCCCGCCGTGTCGCCACCGCGCACGGCCGATCTGGTCGCCCGTCGCGGCATTCCTCTGCCGATCAGCTCGTTCGTGGGCCGGAGCGACGAACTCGCCGCGGTGCACGCCGCCCGGCGGTCATCGCGACTCATTACGCTCGTGGGCCCCGGCGGGGTGGGCAAGACGCGCCTCGCCATCGAGAGCGCGCGGCGGGTGGCGCATCCGGAGGACGACGAGCAATGGATGATCGACCTTACCGTCCTCGACCGTGCGGACGGGTTGCCCGACCTGCTCGCGGAATGCCTCGGCGGTACACGGCCCGATCGCGTGTCTGGAAACGAGAGCGTGCTCGACGCCGTCGCCGAGCGGCTCGCCGGCCGCCGGGTGCTGCTCGTGCTCGACAACGCCGAGCATCTCAGGCAGGCCGTGGCGGCGCTCGCCATCGACCTCCTCGCCCGCTGCCCCGGTCTCACCGTGCTGGTGACCACCCGCGAAGCGCTCCGGGTGCCGGGCGAGAAGCTCATCCCCGTGGAGCCGATGTCGGTCGACGACAGCGGCGACGCGGTCGCGCTCTTCGAGGCCCGCGCCCGCGACGTGGTGCCCGGCTTCGACGCGAGCGCCGACCTCCAGCGCAGCGTGCGCGCCATCTGCGCCCGCCTCGACGGACTCCCGCTCGCGCTCGAGCTCGCCGCGGCGCGCCTCGACGTGCTCGACCTGGACGAGCTTCGTGCGGCCATCGAACAGGACGGCCTGCTGAGGCTCCACCCGAACGCCTCGACGGGTGACCGCCCGCACGACAGGGGCCGCCACGCCGACCTCCGCGCCACCCTCGACTGGAGCATCGACCTGCTCTCCCGGCCTGAGCGACTCCTGCTGCGCCAGCTCGCCTGGTTCGCGGGCGCCTTCGACCTCGACGCCGTCGATGCGATCTGCGCCTCCGAGCACGGCCGGCCGCGCGATCTCGTACTCGCTCTGGCGCGCAAGTCCCTCGTCGCGGTGGACAGCACCGCGGGTCGACGGCACTACCGCCTGCTGCAGTCCGTGCGCCAGGCGCTGCTCGAACCGGGCCCCGAACCCGACTGCCCCGAGGTGCTGGAGCGCTGGCGGCGACGCCACACGCTCCACTACGCCTCCTGGGTGCTCGCGCTCGACGACCGGGTGCGCAGCCCCGAGGCCCGCGAGCTGCATGCCCGCCTCGATGCGGCCCGACCCGACCTGCAGCTCGCGTTCGAGACCGCGGTCGGGGCCGCCGATCGCGAGAACGCTCTGCGGCTCGCGGGCGGGCAGGCGTGGCATTGGTTCCGGCGGGGGTCGTTCGTGCGGGCCAGGCACGCGCTCGACCGGGCGTTCGCGATCGACGGCGCCGCGCATCCGGACACCGTGGCCAGGGCCTGCCTCGGTGCCGTCATGAACATCCACCGCTCGGGCGACGAGTTCGGTGGCGAGCGCTACGCCTTCGAGGGAGCAGAGGCGGCCGGGCTCTCGGGCGACCCCACCTGGCGGTCGCTGTTCGCGGCGTGCACGGGCATGTGGCGGGCGACGGTGGGCGACGTGGCGGGCCACGACGAACGGATGCGCGTGGCGGTGGGGCTGCTCGACGAGGTGGCACCCTGGGCGGTCAGCGAGGTGCACCTGTTCCGCGGCATCGCGAAGGGCTATCTCGAGCAACCCGCGCAGGCGCTCGAGGCCTTCGCCGAGGCACACCGCACCGCCCGGGCCTGCGGGCACAGGTGGGCCGTCGATGCTGCGGCGCTGCGCCTGGCGCACCTCTACATCAAGCTCAGGCGCGGGCGGGACGCGGTGTCGCAGGTGAGGGCGGCGGTGCGCGGCGCGGTCACCGACGGCGATATGCACGCGGTGGTCACGACGCTGCACACCGGGGCCGGGGCGTGCGCGCTGCTCGAGCGGCACGGCGACGGTGCGGCGCTGCTCGGGGTGGTCGACACCGTGGCCCAGCGCTTCGGCTACGACCGGCGGTCGGTCGAGCCCGCCTACTGGAGCGGCTACCGCGACCGCGTGCGGCAGGGGCTCACGCCGGCCACGTGGCGACGGGAGTACGCCAGAGGCACACGACTCGGCATCGGCGACGCGATCAGGCTTCTCGAGGAGGTCGCGTCGTGACGCCGCGCCCGCGCCCGCGATGGCCGTAGGGTGGCGGCATGGATGCAGACGACGAGCGGGATGCGCGGCTGACCCGCGCCGTGGAGCTGGCGGCCGAGGCCAGGGCGCGGGGCGACCACCCCTTCGGTGCGCTGCTGGTGGCACCCGACGGCACGGTCGTCGAGGTGCTCAACTCCGTGCTCACCGACCGCGACCCCACCGGGCACGCCGAGACGAACCTCGTGCGCGCGGCGGCTCGGCGGCTTGAGGCGGGCGAACTCGCCGCGTCGGTGCTCTACACCAGCACCGAGCCGTGCGCGATGTGCAGCGGCGCCATCTATTGGGCGGGCATCGGCACCGTGGTGTTCGCCCTGTCGTCGTCCGCGCTCACCGCGATCGTCGAGGAGCAGAGCCGGGCGGCAGGGCGGGGCGACGAGGCCGAGCCGACCCTCGAGCTGTCGTCACGCGAGCTCTTCGCGCGGGGCGGCCGCACGGTGACGGTCGTCGGCCCGATCGAGGTGCCCGGCGGGGCCGAGGTGCACGCCGGCTTCTGGGCTTGACCCTACTGGGCCTGACCGCGCGCGGCAGGCGCCGCTTCTCAGCCCATCGCCGCGACCGCGCGCGTCAGCACCTCGTCGGGCGTGCCGTCGATGCTCACCCGCGCACCGTGCTCGTCCGGCGCGAGCGACTCCAGGGTGGCCAGCTGCGAGGTGAGCAGAGCCGGCGGCATGAAATGCCCGACCCTCGCCGAGATGCGGCGGAGCAGCAGCTCGGGGGTGCCGTCGAGTTCGACGAAGAAGGTGCCGGGCGCGGCACGGCGGATGCGGTCTCGGTAGACCCGGCGCAGGGCCGAACAGGCCATCACGACCCCCTCCGAGTGGGCGGCGAGCGTGGAGCCCACCACGTCGAGCCAGGGCCACCGGTCGTCGTCGGTGAGCGGGATGCCCGACGCCATCTTCTCGACGTTGGCCGCCGGATGCAGGTGGTCGGCATCGATGAACGGCAGCCCGAGCCTCGCCGCGAGACCCGCGCCGACGACCGACTTGCCGGCCCCGGAGACCCCCATCACCACGACGGCCGACCCGCTCACGAACCCACCGCCTGGCGCACCTCGGCCCAGCTGCCGCCGGCGGCCATGTGCTCCACCCCGATGAGGTGGTCGAAGATGATGTTCGTCTGCGTCGACGCGACCGAGCTGTCCATGCTGAGTTCGGTTGCCACGAAGTCGCGCAGCTGGCCGGTGGTGGTGCAGGCGACGTGGATCAGGAAGTCGTCGGCCCCGCCGAGGAAGAACACGTCGAGCACGTTCGGCAGGGTCACCACCCGCTGCGCGTAGGTCTTGATCTGGGCCCGGGCCTGGGCCTTCAGGCGTACCGCGACGATCGCCTCGATCGGTAGCCCGAGCGACGCCCAGTCGGGCTGGGCGTGGAACGAGCGCAGCACGCCGTTCTCGACCAGGGCGCGCACCCGCGCCAGGCAGGTCGAGGGTGCGATGCCCACGCGCTCGGCGAGCTCCTTGTTGGGGAGGCGGCCCTCGCGGCAGAGCTCCCAGACGATGCGCTCGTCGATTTCGTCCATGGTGGCCATCGGGCCCCTTTCGTCGAATCAGAGGCCCTCATATACGACCACGGCCGAATTATATTCGGACTGGATGACATAAAGACGAATCCTGTCTCATAATCGTGTTCGACCGAGCGCGCCGCGCGCATCCGTACGCCCCCGACGAGGAGACCCCGTGATCATCGGCGTTCCGAAAGAGATCAAGAACAACGAGTTCCGCGTGGCGATGACGCCGTCGGGCGTCTTCGAACTCGTCAAGCACGGCCACAGTGTGCTCGTCGAGCACGGTGCGGGCCTCGGCGCCGCGATCGCCGACGCCGAGTACGAGGTCGCCGGGGCCGTGCTCGCCGATGTCGACACGGTGTGGGGCGCCGAGATGATCGTGAAGGTCAAGGAGCCCATCGCCCCCGAGTACGGGCGACTGCGCGAGGGCCAGCTGCTCTTCACCTACCTCCACCTCGCGGCGGCCGAGCCGCTCGTCGAGGCCCTCCTCGCCTCGAAGGCCACCTCGATCGCCTACGAGACGGTGCAGCTGGCCGACGGGTCGCTGCCGCTGCTCGCCCCCATGAGCGAGGTCGCGGGCCGGCTGTCGGTGATGGTGGGCAGCTACCACCTCATGGGCTCGAAGGGCGGCCGCGGCGTGCTGCTCGGCGGCGTGCCCGGGGTGCGCCCGGCGAAGGTCACCGTCATCGGCGGCGGCATGGCCGGCGAGAACGCGGTGCAGCAGGCCGTGGCGGCCGGGGCCGACGTGACGGTGCTCGACCTCAGCATCCCGCGGCTGCGCCACCTCGACGAGGTGTACGCGGGGCGCGTGAAGACGGTCGTGTCGAACGCCTACGAGATCGAGCGCTCGGTGCTCGAGGCCGACCTCGTGATCGGCGCCGTGCTGGTGCCGGGAGCCGCCGCACCGAAGCTCGTGTCGCACGAGCTCGTGGCCCGCATGAAGCCGGGGTCGGTGCTCGTCGACATCGCGATCGACCAGGGCGGATGCTTCGCCGACTCGCGGCCCACCACGCACGACGAGCCGACTTACGTGGTCGAGAACTCCATCTTCTACTGCGTGGCCAACATGCCCGGTGCCGTCTCCGCCACGTCGACCGCGGCGCTCACCAACGCCACGCTGCCCTACGTGGTGCGGCTCGCCGACCTCGGCTGGAAGGCTGCCGTGGCCGCGACCCCCGCGCTCGTGCCCGGCGTCTCCACGGTCGACGGTCACCTCACCCACGCGGGCACCGCCGAGGCGTTCCCGCGCTTCGGGTACACGCCCTTCTCCGAGCTCCCCGCCGCCTGAGCCGACCCGGCGCGAGCCGGCACGAGACCCTGTGCGGGTGGGCCCGCTGTGGTGGGCGCGCCCATCCGCACAGCACCTTCCCGCGCTCGGCATCCTCCCGCCGGCTCAGCACCCTGCGCTCAGTCGCGCAGCACGAGGGCCGCGAGGACCGCTGCAACGGCGACGAGCGCGACGATGATCGCGACGACGGCGCCCCATCCGCCCGAGACCAGCGCCACGCCACCGAGCCACCCGAACAGGCTCGACCCGGCGTAGTACGCGAGGTTGTACAGCGACGCCGCCTGGGCGCGCCCGACGGTGGCCTCGCGCCCCGTCCATCCCGAGGCCACCGCGTGCGCCGCGAAGAACCCCGCGGTCGCGACGAGCAGGCCGGCGAACACCACCGGCAGCGAGTCGACGAGCGTGAGCAGCACCCCCACGGCCATCACCACCGCCGACCCGACCAGCACCCGCTGCCACCCCCACCGGGTGGCGAAAGCCCCCGCTCGCGACGCCGACAGCGTGCCCGCGAGGTAGGCGAAGAAGATGAGGCTCACCACGATCTGTGGCAGCCAGAACGGGTCGCCGATGAGCCGGAAGCCCAGGTAGTTGTAGAGCGCCACGAACGCACCCATGAGCAGGAACCCTTGCGCGTACAGCGTGAGCAGCCGGGGCGATCGGATGCTCGCAGTCAGCCGGTGGCCGAGTCGCGCCGCCGCCGACCCGGCCTCGGGTCGCGCGAATCCGCGCGGTCGCGGCACCAGCACCGTGAACGCGAGCGCCGACAGCGCGCAGAGCACCGCCACTGTGAGCATGCCGACCCGCCACGACACGGCCTCGCCCACCGGCCCGGCCACCACCCGTCCGAGCAGCCCGCCCACCGAGGTGCCCGCCACATAGATGCCCGCGGCTCGCCCCGCATCCGCTCGTCTGATCTCCTCCTGCAAGAACGCGATCGCGGCCGCGGGCACCCCCGCGAGGAACGCGCCCTCGAGAAAGCGGCCGCCGAGCAGCAGCGGGATGGACGGGGCGAACGGCACCAGCAGTCCGAGCAGCGAGGCTCCCGAGAGCGAGATCACCATCGACCGCACCCGCCCGAGCCGATCGGCGAGCACCGACCAGGGCAGCACCCCCGCGGCCAGGCCCAGAGTGGCGACCGAGAGGGTGAGCGCAGCGGTGGCGGGCTCGACGCCGAGCTCGGCCGATATCTCGGGCAGCAGGGCCTGCGGCGAGTACAGCTGCGCGAAGGTGGAGACGCCGGCGAAGAACAGGCCCGCCAGGATGCGCCGGTAGGCCCGGCTGCCCCGCGCATGACCGTCCCAGCTCACGCTCCGAAGCCTATCCGGCCACGAATCCTGCCCGAATCCGACGAAATGTTACCGGCGAAATACGCCTGTAATCTGCGGCGGCGATACTGGAACAGCAACGTAAGCCGTTGCGGGCCCACCGGGCCACAAGATCTCGGTGGTGTGTGTGAGAGATGTCGATGTCTCCTGCCCGTCCCCGCGGATCGTTCGAACGTACGACTGGCCAGGTGCATTTCCCGCATCCCTCATTTCCTGTCAATCGGTAATGAAGTGGAAAGCAATGGCACTGAAAGCAACGATCGTCGTCGGCAATCCGAAGCCGAAGTCGCGCACTCTCAAGGTCGCGGAGACCCTGGTCGAGAAACTCCTCGCCCCCGGCTCCTACGAGCTCGAGATCATCGATCTCGCCGATCACACGGCCGAGATCTTCGCGTGGCCCTCGGAGGAGATGGCCGCCCTGAACGCCCGGGTCGCCGAGAGCGACCTCGCGGTGTTCGCGTCGCCCACCTACAAGGCCAGCTACACCGGCCTTCTCAAGGCCTTCCTCGACCGGTACCCGGCGAACGGCCTCGCGGGCGTGACGGCGATCCCGGTGCACACGGGGGGTGACCTCACCCACGCGATGGGCCCGACGGTCAACCTCGCACCGCTGCTGGTGGAGCTCGGAGCGGTCGTGCCCGGCCGCGGCTTCTACTTCGTGGCCGGCCAGATGGACCATCTCGACGAGATCGTCGACCAGGCCGCCGCGGAGTACGCCGCGAACCTCGCCCGCCTCGCCACCGTCGCCGCCGCGACACAGTCCGCTACCGCATCCGTGCCGGTTTCCTGACCGCAACTAGGAGCTGAGAACAATGACCATCGCCCCCGAAGAATCCATCGTCACCGGTCCCGCGTTCGACCCCCGTGTCTTCCGTGACACGCTGGGCCACTACGCCTCCGGCATCACCATCATCAGCGGCATCGACGAGGAGGGCCCGATCGGGTTCACCTGCCAGTCGTTCTACTCGGTCTCGACCGAGCCGCCGCTGGTCTCGTTCAGCGTCATGACGAACTCCACCACCTACCCGCGCGTGCGGGAGACCGGCAAGTTCGTGGTGAACGTGCTCGCCCACGACCAGCACACCGTGTCGAACCAGTTCGCCCGCAAGGGCACCGACAAGTGGGCCGGCATCGAGTGGACCCCCACGGCCGCCGGCAACCCGGTGATCGCCGATACCCTGATGTGGCTCGACTGCGACATCTGGGCCGAGCACGAGGCCGGCGACCACTACATCGTCATCGGCCGTGTCAACGAGATGAGCCCGGCGTCCTGGCACAAGGAGGAGCCCCTCCTGTACTTCAAGGGCCAGTACCGCCACCTCCGCGAGGCCAGCTAGTCTCGCCCACCGACGGCATCCGGGGCTGCGCCTCCCGACAGTGCGCCGCCTCCCGAATACGCTGCGCCTTACCCGAGCAGACCCCGGATGTCGTCGGCCGAGAGCCCCTGTGAGAACAGATCGTCCTCGCCCGGTGCGTCACTCCCCCCGCTCCCGAGCACGTCGTCGAACAGCTCGGCCTTGCGCTCCTTCAGCTGCATGACCTTCTCCTCGATGGTGTCCGCTGCCACCAGGCGGTAGACGTTCACCGGCTTGTGCTGCCCGATGCGGTGCGTGCGGTCGATGGCCTGGTTCTCGCTCGCCGGGTTCCACCACGGGTCGAGCAGGTACACGTAGTCGGCCTCAGTGAGCGTCAGCCCGAAGCCGCCCGCCTTGAGACTGATGAGGAACACGGGCGCATCGCCCTCGCGGAACCGCGCGATCACCTCCGGGCGCTTCGTGGTGGACCCGTCGAGGTACTCGAAGCGGATGCCCGCGGCCGTCAGGCGTTCGGCCGCCTTGCCGAGAAAGCCGGTGAACTGGCTGAACACCAGGGCGCGGTGCCCCTCCGCCACCACCTCGCCGAGGTGCTCGAGCAGCACGTCGAGCTTCGACGACGGGATGTTCGTGTGGGCCTCGTCGACGAGGCTCGCGTCGAGGCTCAGGATGCGCAGCAGGGTCAGCGAGCGGAACACGATGAAGCGGTTGCGGTCGAGGTCGTCGAGCAGGCCGAAGAGCTTGCGCCGCTCACGCTGCAGGGTGGCGTCGTAGAGCTGCCGGTGTGCCGGCGAGAGCTCGACTTCGAGCACCTGCTCCTGCTTCTCGGGCAGCTCGGGGGCGACCTGGTCTTTGGTGCGGCGCAGCAGGAACGGCCGGATGCGCCGCCTCAGCGTGGCGAGGGCCTCCGGTGAGATGCCGCGCTCGATGGGGCGCTGGAACTTCTCGGCGAAGCGGGTGGCGGAGGGGAAGAGACCGGGCGCGACCAGGTCGAACAGCGACCACAGCTCGAGCAGGTTGTTCTCGAGCGGGGTGCCCGTGATGGCGAAGCGCACCGGAACGTCGAGCTCGCGCACGGTGGCGTGCAGCTTGGAGAGGTGGTTCTTCACGAACTGGGCCTCGTCGAGGAAGAGGCTCGACCAGCGCTGGGCGCGGTAGGCGCGGGCGTCGAGGCGGAGGAGGGCGTAACTCGTGACGACGACGTCGGCCTCGGCGGCGAGTTCGGCCAGCGGGCGGGCGGCGACCTTCTCGGTGGTGGTGACGGTGCGCACCCGGAGGGAGGGTGTGAAGCGTTCGGCCTCGAGCGCCCAGTTCGCGACCACGGAGGTGGGGGCCACGACGAGGAAGGGGGCGGGTCGCTCGGTCTCCGCCGTTTCGCGGGCGTGGGCGATGAGGGTGAGGGCCTGGAGAGTCTTGCCGAGGCCCATGTCGTCGGCGAGCACCCCGCCCAGTCGGTGCCGCCACAGCTGGGCGAGCCAGTCGAACCCCGCCCGCTGGTAGGGGCGGAGCTCGGCGGTGACCGCCTCGGGCACCAGGGTGGGCGGGACCGCGCCGCCGCCCGCATCCGGAGCCTCGTTCTCTGCCGCTGTCATCGCCAGCGCCGCCACCGACGATCGCCAGGCCGCCGCCTCCGGGCTCTGCTCGGCCACGTCGTCGAACGCCGGGAACACGGCGAAGCGGTGCCGGCTCACCCGTGGGCCGGTCTCCCACTCGTCGAGCGCGTCGGCCTCGTCGAGCAGCTCGCGCAGGCGGTCGAACGCCGGGTGGTCGAGCGAGAGGTAGCTCTTGTCGACCATGAGCAGCTTCTTGCGGCCCTGGGCCAGCGCCTTGAACAGGGGGCCGAACGGCACCGTGTATCCGTTGATGTTCACCACAAAGCCGAGGTCGAACCAGTCGCGCTTCAGCGTCTCGACCGCGGTGAGGGTGACCTCGGGGTGCCCCTCGATCTCGCGGTAGGCGGGCCGCTCGCCGATCACGTCGACCCGCACGTCGGCGCGCGCCTCGAGCATCGGGATCGCCTTCTCGGCGAACGCGGCGGCATCGACCCCGCGCAGCGTGAGCGAGGGGGTGAGGGGGTCGATCGTGGGCGGGAAGCGGGTGAGCACCGCGTCGAGCTCGATCGCGACCGCCGCGAGCGTGGCCGTCTCGGCGGTGGGGTCGCGGTGGCCGGCCCAGTCCCAGTCGAGCTGCAGCACGTCGCCGGGGCGAAACCGTGCGGTGAGCACGAGCGTGGGCGGCGGAACCTCGGGGAGGGTCAGTGCGTCGTCGGTGCTCTCGAGGGTGACGCCGCGCTGCAGGTCGGGGTAGTACTCGGCGAAGAACTGCTCGGTGTCGGTCGCGGGCACGTGCAGCGGGGCGCGCCCGAGAAGGGCGGTCTCTTCGGGGGTGAGCGGATGCGCGAGGCGGGCGAGCACGATGAGCGGCTGCTTCGAGAGGGTGTAGCGGTAGACGCCGTGGGTGCCGAGGGCGCCCGCGTTGTGGGCGGGGTGGGGCGGATGCGCGGGGTCGCCGTGATCTGTGACGACCGGATCGAGCAGGAGAGAGCCGTCGGGCCCTCCCCGCGCCAGCAGGAGCACCTCGACCGGGTCGCGCGACACCACGACCGCGCCGCTGCGGGCCGAGGTGACCAGCTCGATGCCGAGCGTCTCCGCCTCGGCGAGCAGCTGCCAGAGCAGAGGGCTGGTGAACTCGTCGAGGGTGATCCACTCGGCTTCGGCCGGTGCGGTCTGGGGGCGCGTGGCGCGGTGGAGGGCGGCGAACTGTGCGAACCAGCGGTGGTGCTCGGGGTCGAGCCGGTGGCGGTTCACCTGGTGGCTGAACGAGCCCCAGGTGAGGTTCGACTTCACGTACGAGCCCGACGAGCTCCGCACGGCGGGGCGCACGCCGAGGCGCCGGGGTGCCCTGAGCGCGAGCGCATCGGCGAGCTGATCGGGGTCGAGCGGATCGGGGTCGAGCGGGTCGCTGCCCGGTGAGCCTTCGGGCGCAGCCAGGTCTGCGTCGTCGGGGACGGCCTTCGCCGAGGTCGGGCCCCGCCACCTGTCGTGGGTGCGCGGGGTGAGTGCCCGCAGCTCGAACTGCAACCCCATCGGGGTCGTGCCCTCCGGTGGCGCACCCCGCGCATCCTGAATCGGCCGCTCCTCCGCGGCTCCCAGCACCGAGCCCATCACGCTGCGCCAGCCCGCGCGCGGATCGGGGCGGGATTCGGCAGGCATGCACCCATGCTCTCACCGGGTGCCGACATCGGCGCCCGCCCGGGGGAGCGGCGTCGGGTGCCCGCGTTGCCCCGCTCGGCCGTGCGTGCTAGGCTCTGATACTCGTGCGGTGGATTCCACTGCATGATGCGCCCTTAGCTCAGCTGGATAGAGCGTCTGACTACGGATCAGAAGGCCAGGGGTTCGAATCCCTTAGGGCGCACCGAATCACCGAGGCTCCGATCATCGCGATCGGAGCCTTTTTGCTGGGCGGCGTCGACGGGTGGGGTGCGGTGTACACAGGGCTCGCGGCCGGAGTTATCGGGGTGGCGATCGGGCTCCTGGTCGTGGCATTGCTGCTGCGGTGGTCGACCGTGAGGCTGCTCTCCACCACGGCGCCCGAGGTGTCTCCGGCTCCCGCCGCCCGGGCGGAGCGGACTGCACCGGTGCCCCCGACGAGTCAGGTGCTCGACGATTCGCTCTTGGCCGGCGTGGAACGACGTGCGGCTGCGGCTCTGCTGCTCGATCTTCAGGCGCGTGGCGTCATCGTGCTCCGTGAGGCTGCGCGTGGAAGGGCGCCCGCCGTCGAGATCGCCGTGCCTGCCGCACTCGCGCCCGCCGAGGCGCAGATGGTTCGTGCCTACCTCGACGCCGAACCCGTGGCCGGGCTCCACCAGCCGGGCCGATCACGGGATGCGCGCCGCGGCCGCCTGGCAGAGGCACTCGACGAAGCGGCTTGGGCGGCCTCGCGGCGCGGCGTGATCAGTGCGCCGTGGCGGTGGCCATCGCTCCTCGTCGTGACGCTCGCGCTGCTCGGCGTGCTCGTCGCTGCCTTCCTCATCGTTCTCGTCGTGCCGAACCCGGCCTCCACCGCGCTCGCCATCGCCGCCCTCCTCGCGTTCGCCGCCGTCGTGGCGGCCGTACCCGCGCGCCTCGGCCGTCCCCACCCCACCACCGACACCCGCCGCCGCGAGCTGCGCACCCTGCGCGCCTCGACCGCCGCCTCCGCCTCCGCAGCTGTGCCCTCGGCCGGCCCAGCGCCGGTGGCGACAGCCGGATCCGCGCCCTCCGCCCGCGACCTCGTCGCCCTCGCGCTCTTCGCCCCGCGTGCGACCCTCGCCGGTGTCGCCCTCCCCGGCGTTCCCGCCCTCACCCTCCACGACCTCATGCGCGCCGCCGACGCCGGCAGCCCTCGCTTCCGCCTCGCCTACACCGTCATCGATGGCATCAGCTTCCTCAACCGCGCAACCTCCTGACCGCCGCAGTGTAACGGCGGGTGGCGGTCAGCAGCGGGCGGCGGAGGCGAAGCCGAGCCAGGTGTGGCGGTTGCCGGCCCAGCACCAGCCGAGCTTCGGGGCACCCCGGACGGCGCGGCCGTCGCGGCCGGTGCCCGACGAGATCCAGATCGCGGGGGTGCGGGCGTCGAGCCCGCCCGCCGGGCGGCGCAGGCGAGAACCGATGGTCATCGCGCAGAAGTTCGGCTCGAGCTGATCGGGCTGCTGCAGGAACCAGCTGACCCCCTCGCTGACGGTCAGCGGCCGGCGACCGCGGGAGACGATCTCGGGCAGCGCCTCGTCGGGGCTCCAGTTGCGCAGGTCGTCGCCCCGCTCGACCTCGTGCACCAGGTACAGCGGCCGGTCGGGCACGTCGATGTCGTCGAGCGGCTCGAACTGGTCGAGGTCGGAGAAGTCCGACACCACGAAACCCGGCTTGCCCGAGCGCGAGAGCAGCGGCACCAGCCTGCTCACGGGCACCAGAGAGGGATGCACGATGAGGATCGACCGCGCCCCGCCCCGCAGCTTCGACGCCGCGCTCCGCAGCTCCTCGGCGCTCACCCCGGCCAGCTCGGGCACCCCCAGCGCCACCAGCCGCTCCACCTGCTCCCGCACGGTCGGCGTTGTGGCCGTGGCGGTCGGGGCAGGAGCGGTTGAGGTCAAGGACACGGGCGGCCCCTCTCGTTCGGCGACGATCAGGCCAACCCCGCGCATCCGCCAAACCTTCCCGCAAGCACCCCGCGCGCCGAGTGCAGTAACGAGCGGCGTCCGTCAGTCCGCGTCAGGATCGACGAGATCGGCCGTCGGGCCGGGGGCCTCGGGGTCGGCGTCACCGTCCGCGTCGGGGTCGGGGTTGTCGGCGTGCGGGTCGGCCGACTCGGACTCCCGGCCGGCGTCGGGTGCCGCCTCGCTATCGGGTCCGAGATCGGGGTCGAGCTCGTCGTCGCTCAGGTCGCTCATGGATGCTCCGTTCGTCGCCCCCCAGTGAACTCCCCGGCGGCCGAGCCGCCAAGGGGGCTCAGGACGCGGCGGGCGCGTACCGCGCGACGGTGGCCGCGTTCTGCACGAAGACGGCACGGTCGGCGTCGTCGAAGGTGTCGGGGATGCCGCCGAGCACGAGCTCGTGGAACCCCTTCACCGAGGAGTCGGAGGCCTGCGAGCCGAGGTCGTTCGCCATCACCGTCACCGCGTACAGCTTCTCGGTGGCGGAGGCGTTCTTGATGTGGTGCACCGACCCCACAGGCAGCACCAGCACGTCGCCGGCGGTCACCGCGACACTGTGCTCGTCGCTCACGGCCACGCCCTCGCCCTTGAGGAAGACGAAGATCTCCACCGACTCGGGATGCGAGTTGTCGGGCTGGCTCCCCGACGGGTCCCAGATCTCGAAGAACACGCTCGTCGGCGACCCGTCGGCCGGCCCGGTGAGCGGCACCAGCTTCACGGTGTCGCCCGCGCTGATGCGGTAGGCGACGAGGTCGGAGTCGTGGGTGAGAAGCGGGGCCGTGGTCATGCCCACAGGCTAGGGCCACGGCGTTTCGGGCAGGTTTCCGTGCGGCAGCGGGTTTCCGTGCGGCAGCGGATTTCAGTGCGGCAGCCCGAGCGACCCCAGCCACTCCATCAGTTTCGGCACCGCTCGCAGCGCCACCGTCCCGTGTCCTGTGCCCTCGATCGTGTACGACGTCACCGTCGTGCCCGCCTCCGCCTGCGACTTCACGAACGCCGCCGTGATATCGGGGTGCACCAGCTGGTCCACATCGCCCTGCGCCACGAACAGCGGCACCGGCAGCGCCGCACCGCCCGAGCCGGGGGTGTTCGCCGCGAGCAGGTCGGCCCAGGGCTGAGTGGTCGACGGGTCGCCGCTGAGGTAGTCGCCCACGAGCGGCGCACCGATCTCGTGCAGCTGCGAGTTCTGCCCCAGCAGGCACAGCTCGTTCATCGAGGGCGCTGCGGCCGCGGCGGCGGGGGTGAGGATCGTGTCGAGCGAGGCGCCCGGGGTCGACGGCCCGTACACCGAGGCGTAGGCGGTGAAGGCGTACGACCCGATCGTGACCCCCGAGATATCGCCGATGTCGGCCTTCAGCAGCGCCGCGAGATCGGTGGCGGGCGCGGCCACGGCCACCGCCTTCAGCTGCAGCTCGGGAGCGTAGGCGGCCGCCTGCTGCGCCGCGAACAGCGCCGCCTGCCCGCCCTGCGAGTGCCCCCACAGCACGAGTTCGGTGCCCACCCGCGCATCCGGGATGCCGCGCGCGGCCCGCACCGCATCGAGCACGTTGTTGCCCTCGGTCACCCCGATCAGGTACGAGTCGGGTCCGTCCACCCCGAGCCCCGAGTAGTCGGTGGCGGCGACCGCGTAGCCGGCGTCGGTCAGCTCCTTCAGCCCCTCGACGAGGTCGAACGGGTCGAGGCCCACCGAGGGTGCACAGCGGATCGCGGTGCCAGTGGTCGGATGCGCCCACGACACCACGGGCCAACCGCCCGCCGGCGGGTCGCCGTCCGGGGTGATCACCAGCCCCGACACCACGATGTCGTCGCCCAGCACGTCGGTGGAGTGGTAGAGCACCCGCCACGCGAGGGTGCCGGGAGGGGCGCTGCCGATCGGCTCGCTCCTCAGCACCGTGCCCGGCGCGGCGGGGTCGACCGTGGCGGGCAGCGTGTAGAAGGGCTGCTCCGCGGCTTCCTCGGCGGCGCCTTCGGCCAGGCGCAGCGCATCGGTCCAGAACGTCGAGGCGACCGACAGACCCACCACCACCGCGGCGGTGAGTACGATCGCGAGCAGCCCGTCGACCACGAGCCGTCGACCCCGGGTGCGCGGGTGCGCGTTCCCGCTGCCGACCCCCGGCTCAGGCTTCGCCGACATAGCTCCACCGCCCGCCGTCGCGCCCGAACCGGCTCCGCTCGTGCTGGGTGCCACGGCGCCCGGTGCCGTCGGCCTCGGTCACGCGATAGCGGGCCGTGAACTCCACCTCACCCTCCGTGTCGAGCAGGCCGCCACCGCTGCGCCCCACGATCTCGAGCGACAGCCACCGGATGCCCGGGTCGAGCTCGAGGCTCGCCGGCCGCGTCGACGGGTGCCAGCTGGCGAGCAGATAGGTAGCGTCACCCCGCGCGAAGGCGGTGTACCGCGAGCGCATGAGCCGCTCGGCGGTGGGTGGATGCGCACGGCCCGCCAGGTAGGGCTCGCAGCACTGCCCGAAGGTGTCGCCCGAGAGGCACGGGCAGCGGTCGCTCACGCCTCGGAGCCGGGCACGACGGCCGTGCGGCGGGCGTGCATGCGCTTCTCGATGATCTGCAGGGGGGTCGAGAGCAGGAGCACGAAGAGCCAGAACAGCCCGCCCGACGGGAACAGCACGACGAGCACCAGCACGACGAGCATCATCCCGGCCATGATGAGCGAAGGGGCCATGCGGAGAGTGCCGCGCACCGCCTCCGCCTGCAGCTCGGGATGGCGCACGAACTCGAACTGCTGCCACACCGCGGTGAGGCTCGTCGCCGCCATGGTGCCCACGTAGAGCGCAGTCGTGGTGGGGTCGTCGTGCCCGCTCACGGCGATGAGCTCGGTGGGGAACGGCAGGAAGACGATGGTGAGCAGCCACAGCAGGTTGATCCAGAGCGTCGCCCGGTTGTAGTCGACGATCTTCTCGAACATGCCGTGGTGCGCGAGCCAGAAGCGGCCGATGACCGCGAAGCTGATGACGAACACCAGCAGCCGGGGGCCGTCTTCGACCAGCAGCTCGTCGATCGGCTTGCCGCTGACCTCGGTGGCGGTCTCGACCAGCGGGAGGATGAGCAGGGTGATGGCGATGGCCACGACGGCATCGCTGAAGTTGACCAGCCTGTCGAATCCCCGTTCCGTGCGCATGCGCCCATTATCCCGGGCCGGGAATACCACTGTCTTCCCCCAGGTTGGGGCTTTCCGAAGGTAGTTAACAGGAGGCAAGATTCTGGACCCCGATGAACGCGCTCGTCTGAGCCGACCCCTCGACGACCGCGCCGTCGTCTTCACCCTCGCCTTCACCGGCCTCGTCACCGCGTTCATGATGACGCTGCTGGTGCCGCTCGTCCCCGAGCTGCCCGACATCCTGCGGGTCTCGGCCGAGGACTCCCAGTGGGCGGTGACCGTCACCCTGCTCACGGCCGCCGTGGCCACGCCCATCTTCGGGCGGCTGGGCGACCTCTACGGCAAGCGCCGCATGGTGCTCATCGTGCTCTCGTTCGTGCTGCTCGGCTCGCTCATCGCCTTCTTCTCGCACGAGCTGGCGCCGCTGATCGTGGGCCGGGCGCTCCAAGGCACCGGTCTGGCCGTCATCCCGCTCGGCGTGAGCATCCTGCGCGACGTGCTGCACCGCGACCGCGTGGGCCCCGCCATCGCCCTGGTGAGTGCCACCCTCGGCATCGGTGGCGCGATCGGCCTGCCGCTGGCCGCCGTCATCTCGCAGTTCCTCGACTGGCACATCCTGTTCGCCGTGTCGGGCGTGCTGGCGCTCGCCGGGTTCGCGCTCGTGTGGCGCTTCATCCCGGTGAGCACGCTCCGGGCCGAGGGCACCTTCGACGCCCTGGGCGCGGTGGGTCTCGGTATCGGTCTGGCTTCGCTGCTGCTCGGCATCTCGAAGGGGTCGGGATGGGGGTGGGGCTCGCCCGCGACGCTCGGCACCCTCATCGGCGGGGTCGTCGTGCTGGTGCTCTGGGTGCTCTTCGAGCTGCGATCGCGCAGCCCGCTCATCGACATCCGCGTAGCCGCGAGGCCCACGGTGCTGCTCACCAACCTCGCCTCCATCACCGTGGGGTTCACCTATTTCGCCAGCACGGTCGTGCTGCCGCAGCTGCTCGAGGCCTCGACCGCCACCGGGGTCGGCCTCGGGCAGTCGATGCTCGTGTCGAGCCTGTGTCTCATGCCGAGCGGACTCGTGATGTGGGCCATGTCGCCCGTGGCCGCGCGGCTCATCGCCGCCCGCGGGGCGCGCACGAGCCTGCTGCTCGGGATCACCATCATCGCCGTGAGCTACCTGCTCGCGGTGTTCCTTATGAGCGAGGTGTGGCACGCGGTGCTCATCGCCACCCTCGTGGGCTTCGGCGTGGGCTTCGCCTACTCGTCGATGCCCACGCTCATCATGGGCGCGGTGCCCTCCACCGAGACCGCTGCCTCGAACGGCCTCAACTCGGTGATGCGCACGCTCGGTTCGTCGATCGCGAGTGCGGTGTTCGGCGTGGTGCTCGCCTCGCAGCTGGTGTCGGCAGCGGGGGAGACCACCCCGAGCGCGAGCGCGTTCCAGGTGTCGTTCGCGGTGTCGGCGGTGGCCGCGGTGATCGGGGTGGTGTTCACGGTGTTCATTCCGAAGCACCACCGGCCGTACCGGTCGGCGAGTCTGCCCGACGCCGACGACCGCGGCTGAGCGGCGGGGTCGAGCGGCCAGGAGCGCTGGTCGGGCTCAGAGCGCGGCGATGCTCCAGGATGCGGTGGCCGAGGCCCCCGGCGCGAGCACGATCAGGTCGAGGCCGGAGTTGAACGCGTCGGGAGGGCAGGTCATCGGCTCGACCGCCAGGCCCGAGCGCGCCGAGGCGTCGGCGGTGTGCACCTGCACCCAGCGGCACTCCGGCCCGAAGGTCATCGCGACGCCGGTGCCCGCCGGCGAGGTGACCGTGACCGTGGCCACTCCTTCCGCATCCCGGGTCAGCGAGGTGAAGGCGTGGTCGATGAAGGTGTCGGCGATGAGGCGGGGGGAGCGGAAGTCGAACGCCCCGCCGTCTTCGACCGCGACATCCGAGAGACCGATCGGGATGAGGCGCTCGGGCGTGACGGTGAGAACCTCGGATGCGGGCAGCTCGAGAGTCCAGTCGTCGACCGTGCCGGGGCCGGCCACGAGGTAGGGGTGCGGTCCGGTGCCGAACGGTGCGGGGTCATCGCCCGTGTTGAGAGCGGTCACGCTCTGGTGCAGGCCGGCGTCGTCGAGGCGGTACTCCACGGTGAGCTCGAGGCGGTGGGGGTAGCCCGCCTGCGACTCGACGGTGGCGCGCAGCGCGACGCGGTCGACGGTGCGCTCGGCGACCTCGAAGTCGAGCCAGGCCACGAGGCCGTGCAGGGCGTTGCCGCGCTCGGGCTCCGTGAGGGGCAGCTGGGCGGTCTCTCCGCCGAACACGTAGCGGCCGTCGGTGACCCGGTTCGGCCAGGGCGCGAGGGTGGCGCCGCGGTAGGCGGGGCGCTGCTCGTCGACGCCGTAGGGCACCACGAGGTCGCGGCCGTCGTGCTGCAGCACGCGCAGGGAGGCGCCGATGCTCGCGACGGAGGCGCGGTAGGGGCCGCTCTCGAGGTCGATGCGTGCTCCGGAGAGGGGGCGGACAGCGGGCACGGCGACTCCTAGCGGGGGACGGACGGATCGCCCCCACGCTACCGGGCGTGGCCACCGCCGGAAAAACCCTGGGCCGTGGAGGCCGCATCGCGGTAACCTTCGAATCAGCTTCGAATCAGCAGGGACTCGAACCAGTGACGAGGAAGGGACGCCCGCCATGACCGACCCCAACCAGCCCCCCGTGCCTCCGCAGCCGTCGGTGCCGCCGCAGTCGTCGACGCCTCCGGCGGCACCCCCGCCCCCGGCACCCGCCTACCAGGCCGCTCCTCCGGTGACGCCGCCCCCGGTGTCGGCACCGCCCACCGCCGCTCCCGGGTACGCCGCGGCGCCGCCGGCCACCTTCCCGGGCAAGTCGCTCGGCATCGCCGGCCTCATCGTGGCGATCGCGGGCTTCTTCATCTTCCCGCTGGTGGCGCCGATCGCCGGTCTCATCATGAGCATCATCGCGCGCAAGCAGTCTCGCGAGGCCGGTTTCGCGAACGGGCCTGCGAAGGCGGGTGTGATCGTGTCGATCATCGCGATCGTGCTCGAGGTGATCGGCCTCATCATCTTCATCGTCGTGCTCGTCGCCCTCGCGGGAAGCGTGATCGACGCCTGTGCGCAGCTCGGACCGGGCGTGTGGGAGGTCGACGGCATCACCTACACCTGCAACTGAGCATCGCCGCGGCACGCGCGCCGCGCATCCTGGAGCCCCGCCCCGCGTCATCTTCGCCGGGCGGGGCTTCTGCGTGGCTAGAGTGAAGTCGACCCTTCGGAAGGACGCATCCATGGCTGCTCAGATCTACGCCGACGTCACCGCCATCGTCGGCCGCACCCCGCTCGTTCGCATCAACCGTCTCACCGAGGGCATCGACGCCACGGTGCTCGGCAAGCTCGAGTTCTACAACCCCGCCAACAGCGTGAAAGACCGCATCGGTGTCGCCATCGTCGACGCCGCCGAGAAGTCCGGGGCGCTGAAGCCCGGCGGCACCATCGTCGAGGGCACGAGCGGCAACACCGGCATCGCGCTCGCGATGGTGGGTGCCGCCCGAGGCTACAAGGTCATCCTCACGATGCCCGAGACGGCGTCGTCGGAGCGGCGCGTGGTGATGCGCGCCTACGGGGCGGAGCTCGTGCTCACCCCCGGCCCCGAGGGCATCAAGGGTGCGCTGGCGAAGGCGCAGGAGATCGTCGACTCCACCGAGAACGCGATCCTCGCGCGCCAGTTCGAGAACGAAGCCAACCCGGCGGTGCATCGCACCACCACGGCCGAGGAGATCTGGGCCGACACCGACGGCGCCGTCGACATCTTCGTCGCGGGCATCGGCACCGGCGGCACCATCACGGGCGTGGGCCAGGTGCTCAAGGAGAAGAAGCCCGGGGTGCAGGTCGTCGGTGTCGAGCCGATCGACTCGCCGCTGCTCACGCAGGGCGTGGCGGGGCCGCACAAGATCCAGGGCATCGGTGCCAACATCGTGCCGCCCATCCTCGACCGCGAGGTGTACGACGAGATCATCGACGTCACGCTCGACGACGCGCTGACCGTGGCCCGCGACCTCGCGAGCGAGGAGGGCATCATGGCGGGCATCTCGTCGGGTGCCATCATGTGGGCGGCCCTCGAGGTCGCGAAGCGGCCCGAGAACGCGGGCAAGACCGTCGTCGCCGTGGTGTGCGACCTCGGTGAGCGCTACATCTCGACCCCGCTGTGGGCCGGGCTCGCCGACTGAGCGGGCCCGCGTGATCGGGGTGCGCCGGTGAGCGTCGGCCGCCGTCTTCTCGCCCGCGTGCGCGAAGACGTGGCCGCCGCGCGCGCTCACGACCCGGCGGCGCGGAGTGCGCTCGTGGTGGTGCTGTCATACCCCGGGGTGCACGCGGTGTGGCTGTACCGGGTGGCGCACCGCTGGTGGCGGGCGCCAGGGCTCCGGCTGCCGGCGCGGCTGCTGTCGCAGTTCGCTCGGTTCCTCACGGGTGTGGAGATCCACCCGGGTGCGCGCATCGGCCGACGGTTGTTCATCGATCACGGGATGGGCGTGGTGATCGGTGAGACCGCGGTCATCGGCGACGACGTGATGCTCTACCACGCGGTCACGCTCGGCGGGAAGAGCTCGCGCCGCGAGAAGCGCCACCCCACGCTCGGCGACCGGGTGACGGTCGGTGCGGGCGCCACCATCCTCGGGCCGGTGGTCATCGGCTCCGACAGCAGCGTGGGCGCGGGTGCGGTCGTCGTCAAAGACGCCCCCGCGGGTTCCGTGCTCGTCGGCATCCCCGCCCGCGACGTCGCGCACGCCACCCCCGGCGCCTCCGGCCCCCGCGACTCCCTCACCGACCCCGCCTTCTACCTCGACCCCGCCATCTACATCTGACGTCGCCCTACGAGCCCCACCCATCCGCGCATCCGCCCTACCTCGCGCGTCCCGCCCCACCCGCGCGTGCGCCCTACCCCGCGCATGCCGCAACCCGGACTCCACCCGCTCGTCTGCTCGTCGGAGTGTTCGGGCTTCGCCACGCGAGGCGCGATCCTCGCCCCATGCGGTGCCGGCCGTCGCCACGCGTGGCGAACTCGACGCGCAACACCTGCGCGGGTGCGGGGTGGGGGGGATGGTGGGCGCGTGGTGGCGCGTGAGGTCGGCCGCGCCGCGACAGCCACGCGAGCCGGGTTGCTCGCCGCCGACGGCGCCGCTCGTCGTGTGGCGTGGCGAACCCGCCGCGCGCCTACGTAGGGCGAGGTGGATGCGCGGGCGGCCGATGTGAGAGCGGGCAGGGGTGGAGAGAAAATGCTGCTGCATATCTTGAAATCGTAGAAATTTCCGGTACGGTGTGGGAATCGGTAATCATTTCCTACCCTCCCGAGAGGACATCATGCACGCTCGTATCCGCAGCATCGTCGCTGCGTCGGCCGTCGGAGCGATGGCGCTCCTCGGCCTCAGCGCCTGCAGCACCGCTTCATCGTCGAACTCGGACGAGCCCCTCGTGGGCCTCGTCATCAAGACCCAGGACAACCCCTTCTACGTGAAGATGACCGAGGGCGCGAAGGAGGAAGCCGAGGCACTGGGCTTCAACCTCCAGGTCGCCTCCGGCGACGGCCAGAGCGACGTGGACTCGCAGATCACGGCGATCGAGAACTTCACCGCCCAGGGCGCGAAGGCGATCCTCGTCACCCCCGCCGGCGACGGCATCATCCCGGCCATCCAGAAGGCGCAGCAGGCGGGCGTCGTGGTGTTCGCCATGGACTCCCCGCTCGGCGAGGGCTCCGGCATCGACGGCACCTTCGCCACCGACAACGTGCTCGCCGGCCAGCTCGTGGGCGAGTGGGCGAAGGCCGCGCTCGGCGACACCCCGGCCCGCATCGCCACGCTCGACCTCTCCACCGACCAGATCCCGGTCGACGTCGCCCGCAACCAGGGCTTCCTCGAGGGCTTCGGCATCGACACGGCCGACCCCACCAAGATGTGGGACGAGACCGACGATCGCCTCGTCGGCCACGAGGTCACCGACGCCAACGAGGCGGGCGGGCGCACCGGCATGGAGAAGCTGCTGCAGAAAGACCCCACCATCAACCTCGTCTACACGATCAACGAGCCCACCGCCGCCGGCGCCTACCAGGCCGTCACCGCCGCGGGCCTCGAAGACCAGATCACGATCGTGTCGGTCGACGGCGGATGCCCGGGCGTCACGAACGTGCAGGAGGGCATCATCGCCGCCACGAGCATGCAGTTCCCGCTCGAGATGTCGAAGCAGGCCCTCCAGGCGGTGAAGGCCTACCTCGACGACGGCACGAAGCCCGCCAACAGCGAGGGCCTCGACTTCACCAACACCGGCGTCACCCTCATCACCGACCAGCCGCAGGAGGGTGTCGACTCCGAAGACACCGCCTGGGGCCTCGAGAACTGCTGGGGCTGACCGACATGACCGACACCAAGCCGGCCGACACGACATCGGCGGTCGGGCTGGTCGAGATCGGCCGCTCGGAGCGCCTGGGGCCCCTGCAGTGGATCGAACGGCGGATGCTCTCGCGCCCGCTGATCGGCCCCATCGCGGTGCTCGTGATCGCCCTGATCGTGTTCTCGATCGTCTCGCCCAACTTCGGCACCCTGCAGAACTTCTCGCTCATCCTGCAGCAGGTGCAGGTGATCGCGATGCTCGGCATCGCCCAGACCCTCATCATCCTCACCGCGGGCATCGACCTCTCGGTGGCGGCCGTGATGCTGCTGGCGCAGGTGGTGATGGGCAAGGTCGCGGTGGCGATGGGGCTCCCGGTGGAGCTCGCGCTCGTGGTGGGCATCCTCGTCGGCGTCGCCTGCGGCGCCATCAACGGGCTCATCGTGACCAAGCTCAACATCCCGCCGTTCATCGCCACCCTCGGCACGCTCAGCATCTTCTACGCGCTCAACATCTTCATCTCCGACGGTGAGAGCGTGCCCTACGCCGACGTGCCTGCCCTGTTCACCTTCCTGGGCACGGGGTTCCAGGTGCTCGGCACCACCTTCACCTACGGGCAGGTGCTCACCATCCTCATGTTCGTGCTCTTCGCGTACATCCTGAGGAGCACCGCCTGGGGCATGCACATCTACGCGGTGGGCGACAACATCGAGGCGGCGAGGCTCTCGGGCATTCGGGTGAACCGGGTGCTCATGTCGGTGTACGTGGTGGCGGGCCTCATCATCGGCGTGACCGCGTGGCTGCTCATCGGCCGCATCGGCTCCATCTCGCCCACGGCGGGCGCGAGCTACAACCTCGCCTCCATCACCGCGGTCGTCATCGGCGGCACGAGCCTGTTCGGCGGCCGCGGCCGCATCATGGGCACGCTGCTCGGCGCGGTGATCGTGGGCGTGTTCTCGAGCGGCCTCTCGCTCGCGGGCTTCGACAACCTCTGGCAGGAGTTCACCATCGGACTGCTCATCATCGGCGCCGTCGCGGTCGACCAGCGCCTGCGCAAGATCGGACGCTGAGATGACCGACACGACAACGACGACGACATCGACCACGCCCGACCCCGCTCCCGAGCTCATCCTCGAGGGCCGGGGCCTCGTGAAGCGCTACGGCCACGTGGTGGCGCTCGACGAGACCGACTTCGAGATCCGCCGCGGCGAGGTGCTCGCGGTGATCGGCGACAACGGCGCCGGCAAGTCCTCCCTCATCCAGTGCCTCTCCGGTGCGGTGCAGCCCGACGAGGGCGAGCTGCTCGTGGGCGGCGAGCGCACCACGCTCAAGTCGCCCGTCGAGGCGCGCCGGCTCGGCATCGAGACGGTGTTCCAGAGCCTCGCCGTGTCGCCCGCGCTCGACGTGGCGAGCAACATCTTCCTCGGCCGCGAGATCCGCCGCGCGGGCATCGCGGGCAGCGTGTTCCGGATGCTCGACAAGAAGAAGATGCGCCAGGAGGCCCTCGGCGCCATGTCGGAGCTCGGCCTCCAGACCCTCCAGAACGTGGGCCAGTCGGTGGAGACGCTCTCCGGCGGCCAGCGTCAGGGTGTGGCGGTCGCCCGCGCCGCAGCCTTCGGCTCGAAGGTGGTCATCCTCGACGAGCCCACCGCCGCCCTCGGCGTGAAGGAGTCCGGTCGGGTGGTGAAGCTCATCAAGGACATCAATGCCCGCGGCATCCCCGTCATCCTCATCAGCCACAACATGCCGCAGATCTTCGAGGTGGCCGACCGCATCCACATCCAGCGCCTCGGCAAGCGCATCGCGCTCGTGGAGACCGACCAGGTCGACATGGCGGATGCGGTGGCGATGATGGTGGGCGCGAAGACCCCCGAGCAGCTCGGCCTCGGGAGCCCGGCATGACCGGGAGCGGCGCGGCGGCCGGTGCGGCCACCCGCGCCGCCGACTACCTCGCCCAGGCCGGCGTGGTGCCCGTGGTCGTGGTCTCCTCGGCAGACCAGGCCCTCCACCTGGCCGACGCGCTGGCGGCCGGTGGGCTCACTGGCATGGAGGTGACCTTCCGCTCCGCGGCCGCTGCGGCAGCCATCCGGGCGGTGACGGATGCGCGTCCCGGCTTCGTGGTGGGAGCCGGGACGCTGCTCACCACGGCGTCGGTCGACGCCGCGGTGGAGGCCGGTGCGCACTTCGGGGTCGCCCCCGGCACCAACCCCGAGGTGCTCGCCCACGCCGCCTCACGAGGTCTCGACTTCATCCCGGGGGCGGCCACCGCATCCGAGCTCGACCGCGCCCTCGCGCTCGGCGCCGACGTGGTGAAGCTGTTCCCCGCCGAGGCGGCCGGCGGTGTCGCCCTCATCGACGCGCTCGCCGGGCCCTACCCGCACGCGCGGCTCATGCCCACCGGCGGCATCAGGGTCGACGATCTGCCGCGCTACCTATCCCGCCCCTCCGTGCTCGCCTGCGGCGGCACCTGGATCGCACCCCGCGACCTGCTCGAGGCCGGCGACTTCGCCGAGATCACGCGGCGGGCGGCCTCGGCCGCCGACACCGTGAGAACCATCAGAGACAACGCTCGAAAGGAGCACCACCATGGTGCCTGACTACCTGCCGACCCCCGGCGACGCGCTCGCCGGCAAGGTCGCCCTCATCACCGGCGCCGCCTCGGGCATCGGCGAGGCCGTCGCCCGCATCTATGCCGCCAACGGCGCCAAGGTGGCGATGATCGACATCGACACCGCCCGCCTCGACCAGGTCGCCGCCGACATCGCCGAGCGCAGTGCCGACCGCGGCGGCGAGGTGCTCGCCCTCACCGGAGACGTGGTCGACGAAGACCAGGTGCGCTCCTTCTTCGCCGAGACCCTCGCCCGCTTCGGCCGGCTCGACCTCGTGGTGAACAGTGCGGGCCGCGACTCGCTGGCGCCGCCCATCACCGAGGTCACGCTCGAGGAGTGGACGAAGACCATCGGCCCCAACCTCACCGGCGTCTTCCTCTGCTGCCGCGAGGCCTTCCTCGTCATGGAGAAGCAGTCCACGGGCGGCCGCATCATCAACATGGGCTCCTCGTCGACGAAGGTCGCCTCCGGGCCGGGCCACAGCCCGTACCGGGCGTCGAAGCACGGGATGCTGGGGCTGTCGAAGAACATCCTCATCGAGGGCATGGAGAAGAACATCGGCGTGACCGTGCTGAACCCCTCGCACGTGCGCACCCCCATGACCGAGATCATCGACCGCGGCCTCTACGACGGCGACCTGCCCGCCTACACCGACGGCTGGCTCGACGAGAAGGAGATCGAGGAGGGCCTCTCGGCCAGCTGCATCGACGTGTCGAACGTGGCCGAGGCCGCGCTCTACATCGCCACCCGCACGCCCGACGTCACCATCCCCACCTTCTCGCTCTACCCCACGCACAAGGTGCTGCGGTACGGCATGGAGGTCTGAGATGAAGGCGGCAGTGCTGGAGGGGGTGCGCTCGCTCGTCGTGCGCGACGTGCCCCCGCCCGAGCCCGTGGGCGTCGACCCGGTGCTCGTGCGCGTGGGCGCGGTGGGCGTGTGCGGCTCCGACGTGCTGCGCTACGGCGTGGGCAAGGGCTACGGCTTCCCGCTGGTGCTCGGGCACGAGATGTCGGGCACGGTGGAGGAGGACTCCGCCGACGGGATGCTCGTGGCGGGCGACCGGGTGGCGATCTTCCCGTGCATCCCCGACCCCACCGATCCGATGACCGAGATCGGCGAGTACACGCTCGGCGACCGGTACGACTACTTCGGCTCCCGGCGTGACGGCGGGCTGGAAGAGTACCTGCGGGTGCCGGCCCGCAACCTCGTGAAGCTGCCGGCGGGCACCTCGCTCATCGCGGGTGCGATGGTGGAGCCCGCGGGGGTGGCGCTGCACGCCGTGCGCAAGGCCGTGGTGCCGCCGAACGCGAGCGCGCTCGTGATCGGCGCGGGCCCGATCGGGCTCTTCGCGGCGCAGTGGCTGCGCATCCTCGGCGTGGTGCGCGTGCTCGTGGCCGACGTCGACGCGCGCAAGCGCACCGTCGCGGCGCAGCTCGGCTTCGAGACGCTCGACGCCTCGGCCGCGCCCTCCGACGAGCTCGCCCTGGCCGCCACCGGCGGCCGCGGGGTCGACATCTCCGTCGAGGCCTCCGGTCTGGGCGTCACCTTCCTGCAGGCGGTGCACGCCGCCGCTCACCGCGGCCAGGTGGTGCTGCTCGGCGACCTCTCGACCGACGTGGCCCTGCCCAAGGAGGCGGTGTCGCGCATCCTGCGCCGCGAGCTCGTGCTGCGCGGCACCTGGAACGCGACGATCGCGCCGCGGGTAACGAACGACTGGGAGATGGTGGTGGCCTGCCTCGGCCGCACGCTCGCGGTCGACGACCTGGTGAGCCACGTCGAGACGCTCGACGACGCGCCCGCGGTGTTCGCGCGGCTGGCGGATCGAGCGGGATGGTCGAACAAGACGGTGTTCGCGGTGTCGGCCGAGGCGCTGGCCGAGCGGGATGCGGCGCTCGCCGCGTCGCTCTCCGCGCGGCTCGCGGGGGAGGACGCCGCCGAGCGCGCCGCCACCGCGCCGGTCTCGCAAGGTGCCCCGGCCGCCCCGCTGGCCCCGGAGGTGGCCCGATGAAGGCCGCCGTCTTCCGCGAGCCCGGCGTGATCGAGGTCGCCGAAGTGCCGGTGCCGGCCATCGGGCCGGGCGACGTGCTCGTGCGCGTGCGCGCCGCGAGCATCTGCGGCACCGACCTGCGCATCGTGAAGCACGGCCACTTCCGCATCCCGGCCGGCACTCCACGCGTGCTCGGGCACGAGTGGAGCGGCGAGGTGGTGGAGGCCGGCGCCGAGGTGCAGGGCTTCGCCCCGGGCGACCGGGTGAGCGCGGCCCCCAACGTGGGCTGCGGGCGCTGCGCCCTCTGCGCCAAGGGCCTCAACCAGCTCTGCCCCGACTACGAGGCCTTCGGCATCACGATGGACGGCGGCTTCGCCGAGTTCCTCCGCGTGCCCGCCATCGCCCTCGAGCGCGGCAACCTCTTCCACCTGCCCGACAGTGTGGGCTTCGAGGTGGCGGCCGTGATCGAGCCGCTGTCGTGCTGCCTGCACGGGCAGCGCAAGGTCGAGGTGGGCGAGGGCGACACGGTGCTCATCATCGGCGCGGGGCCCATCGGATGCTTCCACACGGTGCTCGCGAAGAGGGCGGGCGCCCGGCAGGTGATCGTCGCCAACTCGCGGCAGCCGCGCCTCGAGATCGCCGGACGGATGGGCGCCGACGTGCTCGTGAACGTCACCGAGACCGACCTCGCCGCCGAGGTCGACCGGCTGACCGGAGGTGAGGGGGCCGACGTGGTCATCACCTGCGTGTCGAAGGCCGAGGTCATCTCCGCGGCCACCGGTCTCGCCGGACGGCTCGGCCGCATCAACGTGTTCTCGGGCCTCGGCGACGGCGCCCGGCCGCCGATCGACGTGAACTCGCTGCACTACCGCGAGCAGACGCTCACCGGCACCACGGGGTCGAGCGTCACCGACTACGGCGACGCCATCGACATCGTGGCGGGCGGGGGCGTCGACCTCACCCCCGTCATCACGGGGCGGTTCGCCCTCGACGACATCGCGCTCGCAATGGAGCAGTCGCGCACCGGCGCCGGTATGAAGTCGGTGATCGTGTGACCACCGTGCTCACCCCCGAGACCCTCGAGAACCAGCCCGAGCCCACCTTCTTCTTCGTGGGCGTCACCACGGGGTCGTCGTCGATCATGACGGTGTTCCCGCGCTGGGCGGAGCACCTGGGGCTGCCGCCGCGGATCGCCGGCATCGACATTCCGCTCGACGCTCCGCCCGAGGTGTACCGGCGCGTGGTGGAGTACCTGCGCGACGATCCGAACGCGCTCGGCGCGCTCGTGACCACGCACAAGCTCAACCTCTACAAGGCCAGCCGCGACCTCTTCGACGAGGTGGGGGAGTCGGCCGCGCAGCTCGACGAGATCAGCAGCATCTCGAAGCGGGGAGACCGGCTGCTCGGGCACGCGATGGACGACGTGACGGCCGGGCTCGCCTACGACGCGATCGTCGGGGAGGACACAGGCGCACGCGAGGGTGCCGGGGCCGCCGCTCGCGAGCTCCTCCTCCTCGGTGCCGGCGGCTCGTCGCTCGCGCTCACCCTGCACCTGCACCGCCTGCAGCAGGCGGGGCAGCCCGTGCCCACGCGGATCGTCGTGACCAACCGCCGCCCGGGCCGCCTCGACGAGATGCGCGCCTTCCACGATCGGCTCGGCTTCCGCATCCCGATCGACTACGTCGTCGCGCCCTCCCCCGAGCAGAACGACGAGGTGCTCTCCGGTCTCGCCCCCGGCGCGATCGTGGTGAACGCCACCGGCCTCGGCAAAGACCGTCCGGGGTCACCGCTCACGGATGCGGTCGGGTTCCCCGACGGCGCCGTCGCCTGGGACTTCAACTACCGCGGCGACCTGGTCTTCCTCGATCAGGCGAGGCGTCAGGCCGGCCGCGGCGTGCATCCGGTCGACGGCTGGTTCTACTTCCTCCACGGCTGGACGCGCGTGATGGACCAGGTGTTCGACCTGCGCATCCCCACCTCGGGCCCCGGCTTCGACCAGCTCTCCGAGATCGCCCGTCGCTGACGACGCGCGAGACCACCCACCCTTTTCCCGACACTCAGAAGGACACACCGACCATGAGCAGTACCACCGCATCCCTCGACCCCATCGTGAAGGCGGTCGCCACCCAGTTCGACCTCGGTACCGGCCTCACCGCCGACCGGCCGTCGCTCAAGCGCCCGCTCTCGGCGATGCGCGGCCTCTACGCCGACACCGAGGCCTTCGAGGCCGCCGTCGCTGCGGGCGACCCATTGAGCTACGAGTTCTACGACTTCGACGTGCCCCTGCTCGAGACCGAGGTGGCCTACGGCACGAGCATCACCTACCCCGGCAAGGTGGGCGACGAGTACTACATGACCAAGGGGCACTTCCACACCCGGCTCGAGTCGGCCGAGATCTACTTCTGCCTCTCGGGGCAGGGGCTCATGCTCATGGAGAGCCCAGAGGGCGACGTGCAGGTGGAGGAGTTCCGGCCCGGCCGCTCGGTGTACGTGCCCGGGCGCTACGCGCACCGCAGCATCAACACCTCGGCGAGCGAGCCGCTCATCACCTTCTTCGCCTTCCCGGGCGACGCCGGGCACGACTACGGCACCATCGAGACCAAGGGGTTCCGCACCATCGTGCTCGACCGCGACGGTGTGCCCGAACTCGTGGCGAACCCGCGCTGGGCGGACTGAGCGGCATGGACGCCGCTGTCTCTGCCTCGGCGGGGCGCATCGTCGTAACGCCCCGCTCGGCCTACGGCCACCCAGCCCTCGAGCGGATGCGCGACGCCGGTTACGAACTCGTCTTCCCGTCACCCGGAGCGGTGCCCACGCCCGAGCAGCAACGCGCGGCGCTCGGCTCGGCCGTGGGGTACCTCGCGGGGGTCGAGCCCGTCACGCGCGAGACGCTGGCGGCGGCTCCGCGGCTGCGGGCGATCTCGCGCAACGGCACGGGTGCTGACGCGATCGACCTGGCCGCCGCCTCGGAGCTCGGCGTGGAGGTGCTGCGGGCACCCGCCGCCAACGCGCAGGGCGTGGCCGAGCTCGCGGTCGGGCTGATGCTCGCCGCGGCGCGCTCGCTGCCCTCGGCCACGGCGGCCATCCGCGCGGGGGAGTGGGGCCGGTGGGAGGGGATCGAGCTCGCCGGGCGGCGGCTCGGCCTCGTGGGCGCCGGGCAGGTGGGCCGGCGCGTGGCGCGTGTCGCCCTGGCGCTCGGGATGAGCGTGCGGGCGTTCGACGCCTACCCCGACAGCTCGTTCGCGCCCGACGGCGACTTCGCCTTCGCACCCCTGGAGGAGGTGCTCGCCACCGCCGAGGTGCTGAGCCTGCACGCGCCGCCGGCCGCGACCCCGCTGCTGGATGCGCGGGCGCTCGCTGCCCTGCCCGCCGGCGCGATCCTCGTGAACACGGCGCGTGCATCCCTCGTCGACGAAGCGGCCGTGCTCGCCGCCCTCGACTCGGGCGGGTTGCGGGCCTACGCCACCGACGTGTTCGAGGTGGAGCCGCCCGGCGTCACCACGCTCACCGCGCATCCCGCCGTTCTGGGCACCGCGCACATCGGCGGCTTCACCCGCGAGAGCGTCGACCGGGCCCTCGGGGCAGCGGTGTCGAATCTGCTCGACGCCTTAGACTCTGACCGTGAGCGACCAGGCGATGAGTGACAACATCCTGCACCAGATCTCGCGCCGTGCAGGGTCGCTCAGTCCTGCGCTGCGAGGCGTGGCCGACGTCATCCTCACCAACCCCGAAGAGGCGCAGGCGCTCTCCATCACCGAGCTCGCCGGGCGGGCCGGGGTGGCCGACTCGACGGTGTCGCGGTTCCTGCGCGAGCTCGAGCTCGACGGCTACAACCAGCTGCGCCTCGGCATCGCCCAGGCCATCTACTCGCGGCCCGGCGCCGGAGAGCAGCGCACCAACTGGGTGTACGAGGGCGTGCTCAAGGGCGACAGCACCGAGAACGTGATCGAGAAGGTGCTGCACGGCAGCTACGAGTCGCTCACCCGCACCGCCGAGCGACTCGACCCCGAGGTGATCGCCGACACGGTCGAGCGCATCCACTCGGCCTCGTCGCTCTACTTCGCCGCCATGGGGTCGTCGTCGAGCGCGGCCGAGAGCGCCACCATGCGGTTCCTCCGCGCCGGGGTGCGGTGTCACTTCTTCCGCGACCAGAGCGTGCAGTCGATGGGCAGCGCCACGCTCGGGCCCTCCGACGTGCTCATCGCCATCAGCGACTCGGGCGACTCCACCTCGGTGGTGTCGTCGGCGCAGATCGCGAAGTTCCACGGGGCGCACACGGTGGGGGTCACTTCCAACGTCGACTCGGCGCTGGCCTCCGTGGTCGACACGGTGCTGCTGACGGCCGGGACGGTGGCCTCGTCGGACGTGTACGGTGAGTCGGTCACGGCGAAGTGGGGGCAGCTGCTCGCGATCGACGCGCTGTACGCGTCGTACGCCACGACGTACTACGAGGAGACGGCCGACTACCTGCAGGAGTCGTACCTCTCGGCCATCCGGCCCACGCGCGTCAGCGGCTCCCGGTAATTCGGGAGATAGCCCGAGAGCAGGGGAGCCGACTCGTCGTCAGTGCGCGACCCAGTCGAGGGAGCGCTCGACGGCCTTCGTCCAGCCGGCGTAGAGCTCGGCGCGGGTGGCGGCGTCCATGTGCGGCTCGAAGGTGCGCTCGATGTCGATGGTGTCGCGCAGCTCCTCCTGCGACCCCCAGAAGCCGACGGCGAGCCCGGCGAGGAAGGCGGCGCCGCGCGCGGTCGACTCCGTGATGCGCGGGCGGTGCACGGGCACCCCGAGCTGGTCGGCCTGGAACTGCAGGTGGAAGTCGTTCGCCACGGCCCCGCCGTCGACGCGCAGCTCGGGCAACGGGGTGCCCGACTCGGCGTTCATGGCCTCGATCACGTCGCGGTAGGAGTAGCTCATCGACTCCAGGGCGGCACGCACGAGCTGGGCGCGCCCGGTGCCGGGCGTGATGCCGAACACCGTCGCCCGTGCGTACTGGTCCCAGTACGGCGACGCGATGCCGGTGAACGCCGGCACCAGGTACACACCTCCGGTGTCGGGCACCGACTCCGCGATCTCGGCCGTCGACGCCACGTCGTCGATCACCCGCAGCTCGTCGCGCAGCCACTTGATGGTGGCGCCGACCCCGAAGAACACCCCTTCGAGCGCGTACTCCACCCGCCCGTCGAGGCCCCACGCGATGGTCGTGATGAGCCCGGCCGACGACTCCACGAGGGTCGTGCCTGTGTTCATCATGACCGAGCCGCCGGTGCCGTAGGTGGCCTTGACGGATCCCGCGGTGAAGCAGGCCTGCCCGAACAGGGCGCCCTGCTGGTCGCCGGTCGCCGACGCCACGGGGATCGCCGCGCCCAATCCGGCGGTCGAGCCCGTCACCCCGTACACCTCGCTCGAGGGCCGCACCGCGGGCAGCACGGCGAGCGGGATGTCGAGCAGCTCCAGGATCTCCGCATCCCACTCCAGGCGGCGGATGTTGAACAGCATCGTGCGCGAGGCGTTCGAGTAGTCGGTCACGTGCGCGGCGCCGTCGGTGAGCTTCCAGATGAGCCACGAGTCGATCGTGCCGGCCAGCAGCTCGCCGGCCTCGGCGCGGGCGCGGGCGCCGGGCACGTTGTCGAGCAGCCACTTCAGCTTCGTGCCCGAGAAGTAGGTGTCGATCGGCAATCCCGTCGCCGTGCGCACCCGTTCGGCGTGCCCGGCCTCGCGCAGTTCGTCGCAGAATCCGGCGGTGCGACCGTCCTGCCACACCAGGGCGTTGTGCACGGGCTCCCCCGTCACGCGGTCCCAGAGCACGCAGGTCTCGCGCTGGTTCGTGATGCCGATCGCGGCGACCGCCTCAGCCGCCACCCCCGACTCGGCGAGCACCCGCTGCGCCACGCGACGCTGCGACTCCCAGATGTCCACCGCATCGTGCTCCACCCAGCCGGGCGCCGGGTAGTGCTGCGCGAACTCCTCCTGCGCGATGTGCTCCACCGAGCCGTCGTGGCGGAACAGGATGGCGCGCACGCTCCCCGTTCCCGCATCCAGAGCCATCACGTGCGTCTTCGTCATCGTCGGGCGTGTCCACTTCATCGTGTGTGTTGACCGGGCTCGCTGCCCATCACTAGAGTGGCCGAAGTTTCTTTCGAATTCAACCCGAATTGCGAAAAAATTACCGACACGGGAGTCTTCACCATGCGCGCCGCCGTCCTGCACGCCCCTCACGAACCCCTGCGCATCGAACAGGTCGACACTCCGGATGTGCTGCTCGCCCAGGAGGTGCGGGTCGCCACGGCCGCCGTGGGGCTCTGCCATTCCGATCTCCACGTGATCGACGGCCGGGTGGCCCGGCCGATGCCCGTGGTGCTGGGGCACGAGGCCTCGGGCGTCGTGACCGAGGTCGGCGACGCGGTGACGGATGTGCGGGTGGGCGACCACGTGATCGCCTGCTTCGTCGTCTATTGCGGCGCGTGCCGGCAGTGCCGGGCCGGGAGGCCGGCGATGTGCCAGAATCGCGAGGCCACCATGCGGCCGGCGGAGGCGCCGCCGCGTCTGGCCCAGTCCGGCCGCGAGGTGCATCAGTGGACGAACATCGGGGGCTTCGCCGAGGAGATGGTGCTGCACCGCAACGCCGTGACGGTGATCGACCCGCGCATGCCGCTCGACCTCGCGGCGATGCTCGGCTGCGCCGTGGCCACCGGGGTGGGGTCGGCGCGCACGGTGGCGGGGGTGGGGCCGGGTGACCACGTCGTGGTGATCGGCGCGGGCGGGGTGGGGCTCAACGTGTGCCAGGGTGCGGCCGGCGCGGGCGCGGCGAGCGTCATCGCTCTCGACCGCAGCGACGAGCGCCTCGCCCTCGCGGCCGAGAGCTTCGGCGCCACGCACACCATCAACACTGCGGCTGATTCCCATGCCGCCGCGACGATCCATCGGCTCACCGACGGGGGAGCCGACCACGTGTTCGAGGCGGTCGGCGTGCCCGCCCTGGTCGATCTCGGCCTCGAAGCGGCGGCGCGGGGCGGATCGGTCTGGGCGGTCGGCGTTTTCGGCGACGACGCGGAGATCGCATTCCCCGCGGGGCATCTGCACTCGGGCAAGGGTGTGCACGGGGTGCGTGCTGGTTCTCTGGTGCCCCGGCGCGACCTGCCGCGGTTGGTGCAGGACTACCTGGCGGGCGCACTGGAGCTGGACGCGTTGGCCGGCCGTCGCATCCCGCTCGACGACATCCAGGACGGCATCGCCGACCTGGAGCGGGGAGTGGGAGCCCGCACACTGGTCGTGTTCTAAAGCGGTAACCGCATACCCCTAGACTGAGCATCACATCAGAGCTTTTGGGGAGCCCGACATATGAAGAACACAGAATTCGACCGTCGCACCGTCATGACCGCCGCGGCCTGGTCGGTGCCAGTCGTCGCCGTAGCCGTCGCCACCCCGCTCGCCTCGGCCTCGACCGAGCCGGCCACGCCCTCCCAGTACTTCGCCGGAACGCCTGCGACGCTGCTGGTGGGGTCGCAGGACACGTCTCCCGCGACCGCGCTCTACGCGGAGGGCCCCAGCTCGCTCTACATCCAGGCCGGCCCCGGAGGCCTCGACACCGAGGTGACATTCCTGGTCTCCCGCAGCGACTCCGCGCCGGGCGAGGCACCCGCACTCTTCCTGAGCGGCTTCACCCTCGTGGGGCAGGGTGCACTGCCCACGAACTGGACCAACATGGACATCGGCGGAGGCGTCACCAGCAGCCGCATGACTGTCGTGCTCGGTGCCAACGAGCTGGGGCGCATCGACTTCACGTTCTACTACAAGGACACCCCCGCGGCGACCTTCGCCCCTCTGGCCACGTGGCAGGTCCAGGTGCAGACGGTCTGGCTCTCCGACGTGACCACCACCGTCGAGGCCACCACGGAGCTCACCTCGGGCTACGCGATCGGCGTCTCGCCCACCTGAGCCGCCTCGCGCGCCGCGTCGCGCCCAGCGGGCCCCGCTCGCCGCTGCACGATCCGCGCGGCGAGCCGGCGCGAGGTGGCGCGGTCGGCACGCTCCACGGCGTCGACGATCACGGCACGCTCGGCGGCACGACCCGGCGACGCGATCAGCGCGCACGCCAGCTCGGCGCCGAACACGTCACCCGCGCCCACCAGCGCCGCGGGCTCGAGCGGTCCTGCTTCGCCGGTCGACACGTCGATGCGCTCACCGCGCAGGTGCACGCTCGCCCCCAGCGGCCCGCGCGTCACGACGATCGCGGTCGACGGATGCGCGCGCGACCAGGCGTGCGCGCGTGCATGCGCGACGCCCGGCAGGTCTTCCTCGCTGAGCACGGCCACGTCGAAGCGCGGCAGCACGTCCCCGGCCTCGACGAAGTCGCGTGGCAGCACCGGCCGCAGGCCGTCCGCGCCGGGCGCGCCCGGTTCGCGCAGGTAACCCTGCACGAGCAGCAGCCGAAGCGCGTCGGAGGGCACCGCCGCGGTGAAGGCGTCGACTGCACCCGCCCACGGCGAGGGTAATAGCGGCGTGAACAGCAGGGCGGCCGCGTCGCCCAGCGCGTCGGCGGTGCCGGAGTCGCGCCCGGGTGCGGTCACGAATGCCGTGTCCGCCTCACGCACCGACTGCATTCGCTGCGTGCGCCGCACGTCGTTGCGGTAGACGAGGGTGCGGTCGCCGACGGCCGGCTCGAGCATCCGGAGCCCCGTGCCAAGCGCGGCGAAGTCGCGACCGTGTGGCGCAGAGACGAGCGGCGTGCATCCGGCCTCGGTGAGCACGGGCGCCATGAAGACCGCGGGCGAACCGGCAGTGCGGTGCACGCTGCGGTCGGTCTGGATCTCGTCGACGCACACGTGGCCGGCGATCACCACGGTCGTCGGGGAGGTCATCCGACGAGCCTACGCTCACCCGATCGAGTAACCCCCGTCGACGTCGAGCACGCTCCCGGTCACGTACGACGCCTCGGTCGACACGAGGAACCCGATGGCCGCCGCGACCTCGGCCGCCGTGCCCCAGCGGGCGAGCGGGATGCGCGTGGTGATGCGGGAGTAGCGCTCGGCGTCGTTGCGGGCGCGACGCGACATGGGGGTCTCGATCCAGCCCGGGGCGACGGCGTTCACCCGGATGCCCTCGGCGGCGTACGCCACCGCCTGCGACCGGGTCAGCGCTACGATCGCGCCCTTCGAGGCCGCGTAGGCGGGGGCGCCGATCGAGCCGAAGTAGCTCCACATCGAGGCGAAGTTCACGATCGCGCCGCCAGCGTCGGCGAGCCGTGAGCGCAGCAGCTCGGCGACGGCCAGCACGCCGGTCACGTTGATCTCGAGCACGCGGTCGAAGCTCGCGGGCAGCCACTCATCGTCGCGCAGCACGGCGGCCGCGGTGACCAGCGCCGAGACCGGGCCGAGGTCCTCCACTGCGGTCCGGAGCGCATCCGGGTCGCTCACGTCGGCACGCACGAACGAGATGCCCTCGGGCAGGTCGGAGTCGCTGTCGAGGCCGATGGCGCGCACCTGCCAGCCGCGCGAGACGAGCAGCTCGCCGACGGCCCGGCCGATGCCGGTGGCGCCCCCGGTCACAACGGCCACGGGTGGATGCGCTTCGGACATGGTCTCTCCCTCGAGAATCGAAATTTATTCTGAGAGTAGCTTGACGACGGGGGAAATTTCAAACAGCATGGGCGCATGCCCTCTGCAACGACGCATCCGCCCGCCCCCCACCCGCCCGCGAAACACCCCTCGGCGGCGCTCGCGCCTGCCCGCCCCGTCGCCGACGCCGCGCTGCTCGCCGACCGCGCCGAGTTCGTGCGCACCGAGGCCATCCGGCTCATCGAGCTGGCCAAGGTCGGCCATTACAGTTCCGTGTTCTCGGCCGCCGAGATCTTCGCCGCGCTCTACTACGGCGTGATGCGCACCGACCCCGCGAACCCGCAGTGGCAGGGCCGAGACCGCTTCCTCATGGGCAAGGGCCACGCCGCCGTGGGCCTCTTCCCCGTGCTCTCCGACCTCGGGTTCTTCCCCGCCGAGGTGCTGAACGGCTACACGCGGCTCGGCAGCCCGCTCGGCGACCACCCCGACATGACGAAGGTGCCCGGCATCGACTTCAGCTCGGGCTCCATCGGGCACGCGCTCTCGAACGGTCTCGGCATGGCGCTCGGGGGCCGGATGAACGGCGACGGCTTCTCGGTGTTCGTGATGCTGGGCGACGGCGAGATGCAGGAGGGGCAGGTGTGGGAGGCGGCGCTCGCGGGCGCCCACCACCGTCTCGGCAAGCTCGTCGCGATCGTCGACCGCAACGGGTTCCAGCTCGACGGCGAGGTCGACGAGGTGGTGGGCATCGAGCCCCTCGCCGACAAGTGGCGCGCCTTCGGGTGGGAGGTGCACGAGGTCGACGGGCACGACGCGGTCGCGGTCCGCGACCTGCTGCTGGGGCTCGCCGACCGGCCCGCCGAGGCCGCGCCGAGCTGCGTGATCGCGCACACGAAGAAGGGCAAGGGGGTCGGCTACATGGAGACCGAGCCCGGGTGGCATCTCGGCTACCTGGTGCCGGCGGATGCGGAGGCGGCGGTCGCCGAGATCCGCTCGGCGGCAGCCTCGACCGGAGCGGGGGTGCGCGCATGAGTGCCCCCGCCACCCTCTCCGAGGGGTCGTGGCAGTACCGCGGCCTCAACGCCCAGAACCCCGGGCTCGACCACCTCTCCGACGGCCTGCTCGATCTCGTCGAGGCCGGAGTTCCCGTGGTGGCGGGCACCGCCGACCTGCAGTACTCCAACGGCCTCGTGAAGTTCGCCCGCGCGCATCCCGACCGCTTTCTGCAGTTCGGCATCTCCGAGCAGAACATGGTCTCGGCCGCGGCGGGCCTCGCCACCACGGGGCACACGCCGTTCGTGGCCACCTTCGCCTCGTTCCTCGCGCTGCTGTGCTGCGAGCAGATACGGATGGACGTGGCGTACACCAAGCTCCCGGTGCGGCTGATCGGCCATCACACCGGCATCGCGCTCGGGTTCTACGGCACGAGCCACCACGCCACGGAGGACATCTCCACGATGCGGGCGATCGCGGGGCTCACCGTGGTGTCGCCCGCCGACGGTCCGCAGTTGCGGGCGGCGATCCGCGCATCAGCCAGCTGGCCGGAGCCCATCTACTTCCGCACCAGCCGCGGGCGCGACCCGCAGGTCTACGCCGACGACGTGGAGTTCGTGTTCGGGCGGGGGGTCGAGCACTCCACCGGCACCGACGTGACCCTCATCGCCTGCGGCACCCAGGTTCATCCGTCGCTCGCCGCGGCCGAGGCGCTCCGCGCGGAGGGGCTCTCGGTCGGGGTGATCGACATGCCGACGATCAAGCCGCTGGATGCGGAACTGGTGCGTGCCGCCTCGGCCCGCAGCGCCCTGGTGGTGACCATTGAGGAGCACAACGTGCTGGGCGGGCTCGGCGCCGCCGTGGCGGAGGTGATGGCGGAGTCGCCGTCGCGCGCCCGCCTGGTGCGGCACGGAATCCACGACGAGTACAGCCTCATCGCGCCGCCCACGCACCTGTACCGGCACTACCGGCTGGATGCGCCGGGCATCGCCGAGGTCGTGCGCGAGGCGCTCGCCGGGGCCGATGCCGGGGCGGAGGTGCGCTCCGCATGATCGCCGACGCCACCTCGGCCGCCGTGCGCGCGGCGGCCGCCGACGCCCTCCCCGGGCACTGGCATCCCGCCGACGGCACCCTGCTGCCTGGACCCGCGGTCATCTTCGACCTCGACGGGGTGATCGCCGATGCACTGCACCGGCAGCACTTCCTGCATCGCGAGGAGCCTGACTGGGCGGGGTTCTACGGCGGCGTCGAGGCCGACGGCGTGATCGAGGCCGGCCGTGTGCTCGCCTCGACGGTGCGCGACGAGGTGCGCGTCGTCATCCTCACCGGCCGCATCGACGACGTCGCCGCCACCACGCGCGCCTGGCTCGACGGTCACGCCCTCCGCTGGGACCTGCTGGTGTGCCGCCCGCCCGACGAGGACGACTCCTCGCGCCACGCCGTCGACTACAAGCGCGACGAAGTGGCCCGCCTGCGCGACTGGGGCGTCGACCCCGTGCTCGCCATCGACGACAACCGCAAGATCACCGACATGTACGTCGAACTCGGCATCCCGAGCCTCTACCTCCCCAGCGGCTACTACGACAACACCTCCCGCTACGACGGCGGCGTCTGACCCTCTTTTCGAGAGCGAGGTATGCTCGACTTCGTTCGATCGTTCGATCGTTCGATCGTTCGATCGGCGCGAGAGATCCCCGAGATCGGTTCGAGATCACGGAAAAAAGTGAACCCCGGCCGTCACACTGAGTGCGCTGCGCCGGGGGCTATGGGTCAATCGTAGGTGCGGAGCGCAGTGGGCGCAAGGAAGCGGGTCCAGTGGAACGTCTCGTGGCGACGATTCCGCCTGTCAGATTCGCCCGGTACCGTCTCGCGTGCGATCGGACGGAGGTAGAGCCGATCGCGCTTTACCGGTGGGCGGCATCCGTGGCTCTGGCGGTGTTCGACGATCTCGCGACGGTGGAGATCGCGATGCGATCGGCGATGGCCCGGGAGCTCGCCTCCGAGTTCGGCCTCGAGTGGTACCGGCGCACCGACATCCTGGACGACGGCACAGCAGCACTCGTCGGTGAGGCCTGGCGAAGGGGTCGGCTCGCACAGCTCACGGGGACGACCGATGTGATTCACGGAAAACTCGTCGCGACGCTCATGTTCGGGTTCTGGGTGAAGCTCCTCGGGCGAGGGGCTTATAGAGGCAGCGGAACCGAGCGCCGCCGGGTCATCTACGACAGTGTGTTGTGGAAGCCGGCTCTGCGGCGTGCATTCCCTCATGTCGCTGATCTCGATCGTGCACGTGTCGAAACCGCGGCTCGACGGGTGCAGGCGCTTCGCAACAGGATCGCGCACCACGAGCACATCATCTGGGGCGTGCCGCTCCCGGGGGAGATGAACGTCGATGGATCACCGGTGCGCCTCCCGCTCCGCGAGGCGCATGACACCCTCGTCGGGCTTGCGGGGTACGTCGACGCGGGCCTTGAGGGTTGGCTGCGACAGTACTCGCAGGTGGAGACCCGGTTGGAGCTCTGCCCTGTCGAGTCCGTGGCCAGGTCGCTCTAGCGGGGGGCGGGTCACTGGGCGGTGTAGCCGCCGTCGACGGGGAGGACGGTGCCGGTGATGAAGGAGGCGGCGGGGGAGGCGAGGTAGAGCACGGCGTCGGCGATCTCGGAGGGCCGGGCGATGCGGCCGAGCGGATGCGTCGCCGCGATCGTGCGGAGGGTGGCCTCCGGGTCGGGCAGGGCGGCGAGCGGCTCCCGCACGAACGGGGTGTCGACGGTGCCCGGCGCGACCGCGTTCACCCGCACGCCCGATGCGGCCACCTCGACCGCGAGCGCCTTCGTGAGCGTGACGATCGCTCCCTTGCTCGCGCCGTAGACCGCCTGGTTCGCGAGCCCCACGAGGCCCGAGATGGAGGTGACGTTCACGATCGAGCCTCCGCCCTGCGCCGTCATCGTGGGCAGCACCGCCCGCGAGAACAGGAATACGCCGCGCACGTTCGTGCGGAGCACCGCATCCCACTCGGTCACGGTCGTCTCGGCGAGCGGCTTGAGCAGAAAGCGGGCGGCGTTGTTCACGAGCACGTCGACGCGCCCGAAGGCGTCGAGCGCCGCGGTCACCGCGCGTTCGGCGGTAGCGGGGTCGGCCACGTCGCCGATCACCGTCAGCACGCCCGGATCGGCGGCGAAGAGCTCCGCCGCGGACGGATCGACGTCGACCGCCACCACGTGGGCACTTTCAGCGAGCAATCCTCGCACCGTGGCCAGGCCCACCCCCGACGCGGCTCCGGTGACGATCGCGACGCGGGGGTCGGCGGGGCTTGCGGGTGTGGGCATCGTCGCTCCTCGGGTGGGAGGGGCGGTCCCTCCGGCCCTGTCTCCCACGACGACGCTAGCGCGTGCGCCGCCGCTCAGGCCATCGCGGAGCGGGCGATCGCCGACATCTCGTCGAACACCGGCCCGGAGATGTCGACCTGGTGCACCACGGCCACCACGTGGGTCCAGGAGTGCACGAAGTAGTCCCATCCGTCGACCACCCGTGTGCGAGCGGAGGCGCCCTGCGCCCGCGCCTGCTCGAGGAAGAGCCGCTCGCCCCGGTAGTTCATGTCCCACGCGATCGAATCATCGGGGTAGCGCACCCCGTCCGAGGTCGGCGACCCGGGCCTGTCCTTGCCCATACCGGTCGCGTTCACCACGATCGAGTGCGGCGGCAGCGTCGCGACCACCGCATCCGTCGCGGCGGCGTCGGCGGCCACCACGGGGTCGAGCGGGATGCGCAACCCCACCGAGTCCGCGAGCGCGGTGAGCTCCGAGAGTCGGTGCGGCGAACGGGCGGTCACCCGGATGCGCGCGGGCGCGTCGAGCCCGGCCTCCGCCGCCCGGTGCACGCCGAGCACCGTCGCGACCGACGCCCCGCCGGCCCCGAGCAGCAGCAGCTCGCCACCCGCATCCCACCACCCCTCGCCCGCGAGACCACGCAGGGCGAGGGAGCTCGTGCGATCGTCGAGCGCCGCTCCGAGCATCCGGTCGCCCCGCTTCGCGATGCAGCTCACCTCGTGCAGCAGCCGTGCCGAGTCGTCGAGCTCGTCGAAGAGGTCACGGGCGGCGTTCAGCACGGCGAGCTTGTGAGTGGTGATGAGCGCCCCGATCGAGGCGGGGTCGTCGCGGATGCGCTCCACGGCCGCCCGGTAACCCTCGGCGGGCGCGTCGAGCGCGAAGTCGATCCCGCGCAGCTCGGAGTCGATGCCGAGGTGCTCCATCCAGAGCGGATAGATGCGCTGCATGGCCGACTGGCCGGTGGTGACCCCGAAGAACCAGAACGTGCTCGTCACGCGCGGGCCCCCGCGATGCGAGACGCGCCGACGCCACTCAGACGGAACGGCTCGCCCAGCACGGGCAGCCGCCAGGCCACGTCGTCGACCTCCTCGAGCGCGGCCCGCAGCTCGTCGGGGTTGGCGGTGTTGAAGGCGAACAGCCCCCAGTGGTGCGGCACGAGGGCCGGGATGCGCGCGGCGCGGCACAGTGCGACCGCCTCGTCGACCGAGAAGTTGCCGGGCACGCCGTGGTCGACGCGGTGCGCATCCCGTCCGTTCACCGGCAGCAGGGCGATGTCGACATCGAGCTCGCGGATGATCTGCTCCTGCCCTTCGTAGGGTGCGCAGTCGCCGGAGTGGTAGATGCGCAGGCCGCCGAGCTCGATCACGTAGCCGAGGAAGAGGTTCTGACCGTGGGCGTCGAGCTCGAGGTGCTCGTGGGCGGCGGGCACCGCGGTGACGGCGACGGCGCCGATGCCGGCGTGCTCGCCCGCGTCGAGCCCGAGCAGCCGTGCGGGCGGAATGCCGCGGGAGACGGCTTTGACGGCTTCGGAGCGGGGCACGATGAAGAGCGGGTCGCTCGAGGTCTGCAGGTAGGGGATGGAGCCGAGGTCCATGTGGTCGGTGTGTCCGTGGGTGCAGAGCACCAGGGACAGCCCGGTGACGTCGGAGGGGTTGACGGGCGTGGGGTGGAGGCGAGTGTGGGGGAAGACGCGGCCGCGGTACTTCAGGGCGAGCACGTCGCTGAGGTAGGGGTCGATGAACACGAGCTCGTCGCGGTGGCGGAGCGCGAAGCCGGCCTGGCCGAGCCACCAGGCGACGACCTCGTCCTCCCACCCCTCCGGGGCGGGGAACGCGGGGTCGATCACGGTTTCGGCGGGGGACATCGGCGGCTCCTTCGCAAGAATTTCTCTCAGACTAGCCAGTATCGAAATTTCTTGCAAGAAACCCGGAGGGCTCGATGTCGGTGGTCATGTATACGCTGTTCACATGACGGATGAGACGGCACCCGCCACCCCGGAGATCCCCGCGCACTGGAAGCGCAATGTCACCCTGTTCCTCAGCGGCCAGACGGTCTCGCTGTTCGGGTCGATGATCGTGCAGTACGTGGTGATGTGGTGGGTGACCTTCGAGACCCAGTCTGGCCTCGCGGTCGCCCTCTACGCCGTCGCGGCCTTCCTGCCTCAGGGCGTGGTGTCGATCTTCGGTGGCGTGCTCGCCGACCGCATGAACCGCAAGGTGCTCGTCATGCTCGCCGACGGCACCATCGCCGCCGTCACGCTCGTGCTCGCCCTGCTCATGCTGAACGGCATCACCGATCTGTGGATCATCCTGCTCGCCGTCGCCGTGCGCTCCGTCGGCGCCGGGGTGCAGACGCCCGCCGTGCAGGCGATGATCCCGCAGATCGCCCCGCCCGACCAGCTCATGCGTGTGAACGGCTTCTTCCAGACCATCCAGTCGGCCATGGCCCTGCTCGCCCCCGCCGCGGCCGGTGCCGTGTTCGGCATCTTCGGCATCGTGCCGGCGTTCTTCATCGACGTGGTCACGGCTGTCATCGGCATCCTGCTGCTCGCGATGGTGGTGGTGCCCACGCTCGACCGGGTGGCCGAGAAGGCGTCGACCTACCGCGAAGACCTCGTGGAGGGCATGCACTACATCTGGCACCACCGCATCGTGCGCTGGCTGCTGGTGGTGTTCGCCATCATCTTCCTGCTCACCGTGGCACCGTCGTTCGTCACCCCGCTCCTCATCGCCCGCACCTTCGGCACCGAGGTGTGGATGGTCACGGTGCTCGAGATCGCCTTCAGCATCGGCATGTTGCTCGGTGGTGTGCTGGTCTCGACCGTGCTGGCGAAGGTGAGCCGCATCGGCCTCATCATCGTGTCGAGCTTCGCCTTCGCCGTGTTCACCATCGCGCTCGGCCTGAGCCCGAACCTCTGGGTGTTCTACGCCTTCATGTTCCTGTTCGGTCTCGGGGTGCCGCTGTTCTCCGCCCCGTTCATGACCCTGGTGCAGGAGACCGTCGACCCCGACAAGCACGGCCGGGTGTTCAGCTACGTGGGCATCGTGATGGCGCTCGCCACCCCCATCGGCATGTCGGTGTTCGGCCCGCTGGCCGACGTCATCAGCGTGCAGGCGCTGCTCATCGCCGGTGGTGTCGCCACGGTGATCGTGATCGTGGTGGCGCTCCTGCTGCCGTCGGGCCGGGCCGCGGTCGCGGCGGCGCAGGCCACGCAGAAGGCCGCAGAAGCTGCGGATGCAGAGCCCAAGGCTGGTACTGACCAGGCGGGTGCTTGAGGTGTGTATCTGCTGACCGGATGGGTGGCACCGGCCTTGGCGGTTGCGAGGGCCGCGCGGGATGATGCGCGCGGCCCTTGCCTCGTGGCGGACTGATGAAGCAGGGGTTCAGATGCAGCCAGAGGAATACACCGTGAATACCTTCGCGTTGCCTCTCCATGCGTCGTACACCTGCGTGACGTAGGGGAACGCGAAGTCGTACGTGTCCTTTACCCTGAAGCAGTTCTGCGAAGTCCTCCAGATTGTATGAGTGCCCATAGCCAGGAAGTAGTCGGTGCCATCGTCCGTAGGGTTGCTGGGGAACTCGGTGTACTCGTTTACCTTGAGAGAGCGAGCGACGTCCATCAGTCGCGCATTCTGCTGGAAGAACGACCACTCGATGACGGCGTTCGTGCCGCTCCTGTCGTAGTAGTGACTGTACAGTTGGGCGTAGACACTCCCGTTGTTCTTGATCGGAATGCCTGAAACCGGGAATGGCGTCTCAGTCGGTGTCTGGGGTGAAGTCTCGGGCTGGTCGCAGCGAGGAACTCCGGGTGTCCAGCCATTCGAGTGTGTCTCGACGAAGGCGTTGGGGAGCCAGGTGCCATTCGAGGTCAGTTCCCAGATGCTCGACGTGGTGACATCGCTGGTGACGGACTGTCCTTCCTGCTCGCACACGACTGTGACGGTCGTGCCGTCGGGCAGTGCAGCGCCCACCTTGGTTGACTCCATTGAAGGCCCGGAACGGGGGTAGATTCCCACGTGAGTCCACGCGACCTTGAACTGGGCATCCGCGAATGCTGCGGTGGAGTGACCGCCGGTCACCAGGGCGACTGTGGCGGCAGCGATTCCCAACGTGATGGCGAAGGGATGGGCTCGGAACTTCATGGGTGCTCCCTTTGTTGACTGCGGATCGGCGTGTGATGTGGCGACAGCAACGCGGTCGCGTTGTTGGGGTGATGGGAGGAGGCGTTGTCTCAATTGGGATGCTAGCTGTAGCTTTTTTCCATGGTCAACGAAGATGAGCGTGGGAATTCCCACACCCTCGATGAGTTCTCCACACCTGTGCGCCAAGCTGACAGCTGGCGGATCTTTCGGCATGAACTGGTGACGTTCATGGATGTCAGAAAGATGTCTGCTTCCGAGCTCGCAAATCTGCTGCCCACCTTTGTTTCTGCGGCAACCGTCCGCCAATGGAGAAGAACGGACAAGCCGACTCACCCGCAGTTGAGTCTGCTGCCGTTGATTGCGCAGGCGCTCGCGATGAGCGGTGACCCAGATTCGGGGCAGGTGGACCCGTTGTATCTTCCGCAACGAGTTTCCACGCTCAGAGCACGAGTTCTCCAGCTCTCAGAGGACATATCTGCGCTGCACGCATCGACGGGAGTAGGCAGAGTCGTCGATGCCGCGCTCAACTCGAGCGAATGGGCAGTAGCTGTCTGGCCCGCGGTCGACGCGTTCACCGTGAGGAGCGAGGCTGGCTCGCAGCTGTACGCGCTGCACGTTGCGGACCGGCTCGACTTCCGCCGAACCGATGACCTCCCTGCTGATGACTCTGAGGTGTGGGCGCATTTCCGAGAGCCTCTTGAATTCTCCGGAGCCCTTCACACCGGCGCCACGGAGCCACGATGGCCTGCGGCCGATGGTGAGAAAGACCTCACCTCGCATTGGTCCGTCCGACATGTGGGTCGGGAGCACCCGTCCTCGATAGAAATCTCCCATCCACACTTACCTCACGTTGCCGTGACGGCGCTCACGGTATCGTCGTGGGCAGGGGATGTCGCGGCGCACCTCGCCAAGCTCCTCGGGTACGGTCTGACGTCGACTCGTGATCTGGTGCGCACGGTCTATGGCGTACGAAATCTTGATCTTGACGGGGCAGAGATGGACCAGTTCCAGCGGCATCTCCTTGAGCGACCGCGTCACAAGCGAGTGTGGAGTCATTGGTCGACCGGGTCGCAAGCCGCCGCCCTCCTCCTGGGCAATCCTGCTTCGCACATTCATCATGTCTACATTCAGAGCGACGAGTGGGCACTCGAGGCAGAGATCGCTCGGCGCCAGGTTGCGCTGAAAAAACGTGGGCACCAACCGAACGACGAGGTGATCCTCGCGATGAGTGAGCGGCTGTGGCTGTTGCGCGAATCATTGGAAGCGAAGATCAAGTCGGGCGCACGCGAGCTACTCGTCGTGCATGACGGGGCTCTCCGGCACAAGCCAGCGGACGAAACTGCTCGGAGGTCGGCTCGCTTCGAGCAGTCCTTCGAATTCGCGGCACGCTCACTCAAGGTCTGGGCCGACGCAGGTCAGCTCGATCTTGAAGTTCTCAACACCCACTGGTCACGCCCGGGTGACCCGCACAAAGACACTCTCGTGAGATATGTGCGCAACGCTTACCCCGAAACGTTCGGAAGGGACTAGAACTCTTCTTCTTCTTCTTCTTCTTCACTGCGGAAGTTCAAATGCTGCCGCTCCTTCGAATGCTGAACATGGATCGTCCCCCGATCCGCGGGAAAACTTCCACCAAGCCTAGACCACACGCCTAGTCGGTGAGGTCTTCGTAGCCGAGGTTGTCGTGGATGACCTCTTCGTCGTCGTCGAAGATCGCGTCCACGTCAGTCTCGTCGGTGGCGTCGGGGTCGTCGTCCACGTCATCCGTGTCGTCGAGGTCGACGTCTTCGAGCTCGGTGTCGGAGAGCGAGAACTCCTCCGCCTCGTCGGGCTCCTGGATGCGGTCGCTCAGGTCGGACATGCGCTACCCCTCTCGTGTCGTCGCTCGATGCGGCACCTTCCACGCTACGCGCAATTCGGGGAGAGGTGCCAGGTGGTGTCGATACCATGCAGACATGACGCGGCCGGGCAGGGGATCACTGATCCGCCGCACCGCCGCCGGAGCCCTGCGCGGCGTGCGCGAGGGAGGGGCGATCGCCTGGAAGGGCGTGCCCTACGCCGCGCCACCCGTGGGTGAGCGGCGCTTCCGCCGGCCCGTCGCACCCGATCCGTGGCCCGAGCTCCGCGACGCGAGCGGCTTCGGCCCGATGGCGCCGCAGCGGGTGCTGCGCTCGATGGAGGTCGACACCGCGATCGGCATCGCCGAGGACTGCCTCACCCTCAACATCTGGGCACCCGCCGACGTCGCCGACCGCGAGCATCCTCTGCCCGTCATGGTGTGGATCCACGGCGGCGGCTACTTCCAGGGCTCGACGGGCCAGCGCTACTACGACGGCCGGCACCTTGCCGAGAACGGCGACGTGGTGCTGGTGAGCATCAACTACCGGCTCGGGGTGCTCGGCTTCCTCGACTTCTCGGCGTTCTCGCCGGTGGCCGGCGGCTCGGGTCTCGGCCACGGCTTCGACACGAACGTCGGGCTGCGCGACCAGATCTTCGCCCTGGAGTGGGTGCGCGACACCATCGGCGAGTTCGGCGGCGACCCGCACGACGTGACGCTCTTCGGCGAATCGGCGGGCGGCGCCTGCGTGATCGCCCTCATGGCCTCACCGCAGGCCCGGGGGTTGTTCCACCGCGCCATCGCCCAGAGCCCCCCGGTCACCTCGGTCTACGGCCGGGAGCGGGCCGAGGGCGTCGCCCGCCGATTCCTCTCGATCGTCGGCATCGACCCGGCGCACGCCCACCGATTGCGCGACCTCGACCCCTTCGACCTCGTCGACGCGGGGGCGGAGCTCATCCACGAGGTCTCCGCCACGGTGCCGGGCACCCTGGCGCTCGCGCCCGTGCAGGGCGACGACGTGCTGCCCGAGTTCCCGCTCACCGTCTTCCAGCGCGGCGAGGCGGCGCGCATCCCGCTCGTCATCGGCACCAACCACGACGAGTCGTCGTTCTTCAAGCTCATGCGCTCGCCGCTGCTGCCCATCACCCCGGCCTCGGTCGAGCAGATGTTCGCCGAGATCGCGAACGACAACCCGGCCTTCGAGGGGGCCGGGCGCCGCATCACCGAGGCCTACCCCGCCTACCCTCGGCGCCGCACGCCCGCCGAGGTCTCCCGCGACGCGGGCTTCAGGATGCCGTCGGTGTGGCTCGCCGAGGCCCACTCCGCGATCGCACCCACCTGGATGTACCGCTTCGACCACGCCACGCCTCTCCTGCGCGTCACCGGCATCGGCGCCACGCACGCGGCCGAGCTCGCTTACGTGTTCGGCTCGTTCGCGCCCCGCGGCAAGGACATCGTGTTCGCGCTCGGCGGCCGGCCGGAGGCGCTCGCCGTGTCGGCGCGCATGCAGGCGCGCTGGCTCGCCTTCGCGCACGGCGGGGCCCCGGATGCTGAGGGTGCGCCGGTGCACTGGCCGCGCTACGACGCGGAGACCAGGGCGACCCTCCTCATCGGGCGGGAGGACGAGGTGGTCGACGACCCGGACGCCGAGATCCGCGAGGCGTGGGGGCCGGAGGCGCTGGCGTTCCGCTGAACCGCCCAGCGCCGTGGTGCGCCGCTCAGCAGTCGACCACGCTCACGGGCACGTTCACGGCGAGGCCGCCGCGCGCCGTCTCCTTGTACTTCGCGTGCATGTCGAGCCCCGTCTGCCGCATGGTCTCGATCACCTGGTCGAGGCTCACCCGGTGGCTGCCGTCACCGCGCAACGCCATGCGGGCGGCGTTCACGGCCTTGCCCGCTGAGATGGCGTTGCGCTCGATGCAGGGGATCTGCACGAGGCCGCCGATGGGGTCGCAGGTGAGGCCGAGACTGTGCTCCATCGCGATCTCGGCGGCGTTCTCGACCTGCGCCGGGGTGCCGCCGAGCACCTCGGCGAGGCCCGCCGCCGCCATCGAGGCGGCCGACCCCACCTCGCCCTGGCAGCCCACCTCGGCGCCCGAGATGGAGGCCCGCTCCTTGAACAGCGATCCCACGGCGCCGGCCGCGAGCAGGAACCGCACCGTGGTGCCGTCGCGATCGCGCCGGCCCGATGGGGTGTACTCCAGCGCGTAGTGCAGCACGGCCGGGATGATGCCGGCCGCCCCGTTGGTGGGGGCGGTCACCACGCGGCCGCCCGAGGCGTTCTCCTCGTTCACCGCGATGGCCACGAGGTTCACCCAGTCCTCGGCGAACGCCGGATCGCGGCCGGGGTCGTCGGCCTCGAGCTCCCGGTGCCAGCGCTGGGCGCGGCGGGGCACCTCGAGAGCGCCGGGCAGCACCCCCTCACGGCTCATGCCGGCGTGCGCACACTCCTCCATCACGCTCCGGATGTGCAGCAGGCGCGACCGCACGGCCGCGTCGTCGACGTCGCCGCCCCGGGTTTCGAACCGCAACATGGCCGCGCTCACCGAGCCTGCCTCGGCCGCGCGGGCGAGCAGCTCGGAGCCCGACCCGAACCCGGCAGCGGAATCGCCGGGGTGGGCTGGCCGGGCGGTCGCGTCCTCGGCGCCGACGACGAAACCGCCCCCGATCGAGAAGTACTCGCGCTCCAGCACGCGGGTGGGAGTGCGGGCGGTGAAGCGCAGACCGTTCGGATGGCGCGCCAGCACCTCGCGGCGGTGCAGCACGATGTCGTGCGCACGCAGGGGTGCGAAGACGTGGTCGCGCGCTGTGGGGTCTCCGCACCGCGCATCCGTGTCGGCGCCGCTGTAGTCATCCGCGTCTCCCGCCCGCTCCGGGCCCAGCCGCACGCCGCCCTCACGCTCGATGCGCTCGAGCGCGGCCGACTTCTCGGCCACGGTCAGTCGTTCGGGTCGCCACCCGTCGAGCCCGAGCAGCACCGCGGGCAGGGTGCCGTGGCCGTGACCGGTCGCCGCCAGGGAGCCGAAGAGCTCGACCTGGAGCGACGGAGCGTCACCCGTGCCACCCGCACCGTCCGCGCCGGCCCCGTGCATCCCGAGCAGGCCCTCGGCCCGCAGCTCGTCGGCGAAGCGGAGGGCCGCGCGCATGGGCCCGACCGTGTGCGAGCTCGACGGGCCGATGCCGACGCGGAAGAGGTCGAAGGTGCTGACGGTCACGAGGAGCTCCGGATTCCGGCGGCGCGCGGCACCGCCTGCTGAGCTCCCCCTCTGTCATGGGTGCCTGAGAGTTTCGCGCGAGGCGCTTTCCCCGTCGGCGAGCCGCTCGAACGGCTGCTTTCCAGAGTGGCCTGTCGGCGCGGTACGGGTACCTGAGAGGTTGTCGGGGAGGATTGCTCCTTCGGTGCCGGGTCGTGCATCCGGCTCTCCCGCGTCGGCTGTCGGCCGTGGCGTGTTCGGTTGTGCGGCCAGCCTAACCCGCGCGGCCGGGCGGGGGAAGACAGCTGACCGGGCCCACCGGACCCTCGTGGTATGACTTGACCATGGTCGCCGAAACCTTCGTCACGCCGTTCTGGCTCGACCTCGCGGCCACCGGTCTCGGCAGTGTGCAGGGCGCCATGTTCGCGGCGCAGTTCAAAGACCGCAGGCTCGACCTCCTGGGGGTCGGTCTCATCGGCATGGCCGCCGGGTTCGGTGGCGGAATCATCCGCGACCTGCTGCTCAACCAGGTTCCGGCCGCGCTCGAGACCAACTGGTACATCCCGGTCGCGATCGTGGCGGCCCTGCTCGGCATGCTGCTCGAACGGCTCTTCTCACGGCTGAACGTGGCCATCACCATCCTCGACGCGGTGAGCCTCGGGCTGTTCTGCGCCATCGGCACGAGCAAGGCGCTCTCGCTCGGTCTGCCCGTCGTGCCCGCCGTCTTCGTGGGGATCGTGGCGGCGGTCGGGGGCGGCATGCTGCGCGACATCCTGCTGGGGCTGCCGATCGGCGTGATGCACGTGGGGTCGCTCTACGCGGTCGCGGCCGGTGCCGGAGCGGTGTTCCTCGTGGCGGCGATCTCGTCCGGGTCGGACATCACCGTGGCCGGGGTGGGCTGCGTGATCGTGACCACCCTCATCCGGCTGCTCGCGGTGCGGTTCGGGTGGAGCCTGCCCGAGCAGCGCACCATCAGCACCCTGCGCCGGCTGCGCCGCCAGCGCGGCCGGCAGAACGACCTCTGAACGTTTCGCGGGCCGGTTCCGTTGACCCTGGATGAGGCCGGCGCTGCCCCGGATGCGACGCATAGACCGTGCATCGAGTGCTCATAGCGACCTGCCAGAGTGGCTCGTTACCGTCGCAGAACCGACCCCACCACCGTTCGACACGACGACAGGACAGCAGATGAACCTCCGACAGAAGCAGATCACCCTGGCCGCCATGACCGGCCTCTCGATCTCGGTCGCCCTGGCCGGCTGCGCCACCGACACCGCCGGATCGGCCGAGGCCGAGACGGTGCCGACGAGCTCGAGCGGGTCCTCCTCCTCGTCTTCGTCGGACTCCTCGACCACCGACTCCTCGACCACCGACTCGTCCTCGACCGACTCGTCCTCTTCCGACTCCTCGGCGAGCACGTACACCGATGGCACCTACGAGGCCACCGGCAGCTACACCTCCCCCAACGGCCAGGAGGAGATCGACGTCTCGATCACCCTCGAGAGCGACATCATCACCGCCGTGACGGTTACCCCCGAGGCCACCAACCCCAACTCCGTCAACTACCAGACCCAGTTCGCCGACGGGATCGCCGCCGTCGTGGTGGGCGAGGACATCGACGAGATCTCGGTCTCGCGGGTCGCGGGCTCCAGCCTCACCAGCGGCGGCTTCAACGAGGCCGTCGAGGCCATCAAGGCGGAGGCGTCGTGACCGGGGACCGGCGTCGCTCGTGAGCGCACAGGCCGCCGAGCCGGCTCCGGAGCGCTTCGACTTCGAGGCGATCGGAACCCGCTGGCAGATCGAGACCCCGGCGGGTGCCCCCCTCTCGCCGACGGTGCGCGACGAGGTGCTCGCGCGCATCGACCGCTTCGACGAGGCCTACTCGCGGTTCCGCCCCGATTCGCTGGTGGCCCGGCTGGCGGGAGGGGCGGGTACCGTCTCCTTCCCCGACGACGCCCCACCGCTGTTCGAGCTCTACGACCGCCTGGTCGCCGCCACCCACGGCGCCGTCGACCCCCTCGTGGGCGCCGAGCTCGAGCTGCTCGGCTACGACGCCTCCTACTCGCTCGCCCCGGCCTCGGCCGAGCGGCGGGCGGCGGCGGATGCGCGTGGTCGTGCCCACTGGACCGGTGACGTCGTTCGGAAGGGCGGAACCGTCACCACCGAACGGCCCGTCGTGATCGACGTCGGTGCCGCGGGCAAGGGCTACCTCGTCGACCTCGTCACCGAGCTGCTCGCCGGGCACGGCGTCGACGAGGTGGTGGTCGACGGGAGCGGCGACATCCGTCATCGCGGCGCGACGCCCATCCGGATCGGCCTCGAGCATCCGTTGCAGCCCGGCAAGGCGATCGGCGTCGCGACCCTGCAGAACGCCTCGCTCTGCGCCTCGGCGAGCAACCGCCGCGTGTGGGGCGACGGGCTCCACCACATCCTCGACGCGCGCACCGGCAGCCCCGCGCGCGAGGTGATCGCCACCTGGGTGATCGCGGCCGACACCGCCCTCGCCGACGGCCTGGCCACCGCGCTCTTCTTCACCGGCGCGCACGAGCTGGCGAAGACCTTCCACTTCAGCTACGTCCGCATGTACGCCGACGGGCGCGCCGAGCGCTCACGAGACTTCCCCGGAGAACTCTTCACATGAAAGCACGACTCGACACCCTGCTCGGCCGGGTGACCATGTACAACCTCGTGGTGATGGTGCTCGGCGCCCTCATCGTGGTGTCGTTCGTGGCGAGCGCCTTCGGGCAGCTGTTCTACACCCCGCTGCAGCTGCTGCTCACCCTGGTGGTGGCGCTGGTGTCGACCGTCGCCTCGAGCTGGTTGATCGCCCGGCTGTTCCGCACCCGGGCGCAGCTGCAGTCGGCCACCATCACGGCGCAGCTCATCTTCTTCGTCTTCCTGCCGACGGGTGAGCTCACGGGGCTGCTGCTGCTCGCGCTCACCGGGCTCGTGGCCTCGGCGTCGAAGTTCGTGCTCGCCTGGCGCGGGCGGCACCTGTTCAACCCGGTCGCCGCCGCCGCGGTCGTCATGTCGGTCACGGCGCTCCACCCCTCCGGTTGGTGGGTGGCCACGCCCGTGCTGCTGCCGTTCGTGGCGGTGGGCGCCCTGCTGGTGCTCTACCGCACCCGCAAGCTCTCCCTCGGACTCACCTTCATCGTGCTGGCCACCGTCATCAACACGGTGCGCATGGTGCTGCTCGGCACCACCGTGCCCGACGCGCTGTGGCTGGCACTCGGCTCGTTCCCCGTCGTCTTCCTCGCGGGGTTCATGCTGAGCGAGCCGCTCACCCTGCCGCCCCGGCGGTGGCAGCAGCTGGGAGTGGCCGGGCTCGTGGCCGTGCTCTTCTCCATCCCGTTCCAGATCGGGCCCGTCTACTCCTCGCCCGAGATCGCGCTCGTCATCGGCAATGCCGTCGCGTTCGCGTTCGGCCAGCGGCGGGCGGTGCGACTGCGGTTCCTCGGGTCGCGGGAGCTCACGCCCACCTCGGCCGCGTTCGACTTCGCTCCGGCGGCGCCGCTGCGCTTCCGGGCCGGCCAGTACGTCGAGCTGACGCTTCCGCACGCCAAGGCCGACGCACGCGGCACACGGAGGGTGTTCAGCATCGCCTCCGGCCCCTCCTCGGCTTCCGAGCTCGTGAGCGTGGGGCTCAAGCTGCCGCAGCCCGGCAGCTCGTTCAAGCGCGCTCTCCGTGACCTCGAACCCGGATCCACCGTGCGGGCCACCTGGGTGGGCGGCGACTTCCTGCTGCCCGCCGACGCCTCCACGCCGGTGCTGCTCGTGGCGGGGGGAATCGGCATCACACCGTTCGTGTCGCAGCTCGCCGAGCGTGCCGCGGGTGGTGCCCGGCCCGTCGACGTGGTGCTGGTGTACGCGGTGTCCGATCCGGCCGAGCTGGCCTATGCGCCCGAGCTCGCCGCCGCGGGCATCCGGGTGCTCGTCGCTTCGCCCGTTGCGCCGCCGTCGATGCCGACCGGGTGGGAGCACCTGGGCGCCGGCCGCGTCACGGCCGAGCTGCTGCGGTCGTCGGTGGGCGACGTCGCGTCGCGGCACGCCTACGTGTCCGGCCCTCCCGGGTTCGTCGACCATCTCTCCACCGAGCTGCGGCGGGCGGGCGCCCACCGCATCCGCACCGACCAGTTCTCGGGGTACTGATCGGTCAGCGGATGCTGGCGTAGGCGTCGAGCGCGGCCCGGCGCGACTCCTTGAGGTCGACCATCGGCTCCGGGTAGTCGGCGGTGCCGAACTCGGGCACCCAGCGCTTCACATACTCGCCGTGCGGGTCGAACTTCTCGGCCTGCAGCTCGGGGTTGAACACGCGGAAGTAGGGCGCGGCATCCGGCCCCGATCCCGCCACCCACTGCCAGTTGAGGGCGTTGCTGGCCGCGTCGGCGTCGACCAGCGTGTCCCAGAACCAGGCCTCGCCCACGCGCCAGTCGACGCGCAGGTTCTTCACCAGGAACGACGCGACCACCATGCGCACCCGGTTGTGCATGACTCCGGTTCTCCACAGTTCGCGCATTCCGGCGTCGACGAGCGGGATGCCCGTGCGACCCTGCTGCCAGGCCTCGAGATCCGGGGCGCTCGGCTTCACCCACGGGAAGGCGTCGAACTCCTCGCGCATGTTCTCCGTGCCGAGGGAGGGCAGGTGGTACAGCAGATGGTAGGCGAACTCGCGCCACACGATCTGGCGCAGAAAGGCCGACGCCCCGGCGGCGTCGGCGGGCGCGCCGGCCCTGTGGCGGTCGGTGGCGTGCCACACCTCGAAGGGGCTGACGTCGCCGAAGCGCAGGTGCGGCGACAGGCTCGAGGTGCCGTCCTCGGCGGGCAGGTCGTGCTCGTCGGGGTAGGCGCCGATGCCGGCGCGGAGGAATGACGAGAGGCGATGGCGGGCACCTGCCGAGCCGGGCCGCCAGCGGTCGCGGAGGCCCTCTGCCCAGTCGGGTCTCGTGGGGAGGAGTGCCCAGTCGGCGAGGTCGTCGCCGTCGAGGCGGCGGTGGTGGAAGCCGCCGTCGGGTGCCGCCGGCGCGGGCAGCGGTTGCCGCGGTGGCGGCCCGGCGAGCACCGCCTTGTAGAACGGGGTGAAGACCTTGTACCAGCCGCCCTGGCCGGTCTGGATCGTCCACGGCTCGACGAGAACCGAGGCCTGGAAGCTCTGCACCTCGATGCCGTCGGCCCTGAGCCCGCTCTTCAGCTCGGTGTCGATCGCGCGCTCAGCATCGCCGTAGCGGCGGTTCCAGAACGCGGCGTCGGCCGAGGTCTCCGACACGACGGCGGGCACCACCTCGGCCGCCGGGCCGCGGCGGAGCGTGAGCGTCAGGCCCAGCTCCTCGAGCTCGCCCGCGAGCGCCTCGAGGCTGCCGTGCAGCCACCAGCGGGAGGCGCCACCGAGCGGGCGTACACCGGCGCTCTCGTCATCGAGCACGTACAGGCACACGATCGGTGCGTCTCGCTTCGCCGCCGCCGTGAGAGCGGGATTGTCGCGCACGCGCAGGTCGTCGCGAAACCAGACGAGGGTGGTGGAACCGGTCATGCTCCCAGTCAACCCCGTCCGGCGCCGCGCCGCGCCGCCTGGGCCGTGAGTGGCCGCCTACTTGCCCGCGACACCCCGGCGCAGCTTGTCGCAGAGGCGTGCCAGCTCGGCGAGCTCGTCGGGGGAGAGGTGACCGCTCATGTGCGCCGTGATCGACTCCGCGTGCAGCACGGCCGCCTGCCGGTACACCTGCACGCCGTGCTCGGTGAGGCCCACCAGCGTGCCCCGACCGTCGCTCGGGTCGTCGTTCTTCTCCAGGATGCCGCGTCCCACCAGCCGATCGACCAGTCGGCTGATCGAGGGCTGGGTGAGCAGCACCTTCTCGCCGAGGTCGCGGATGCGCAGCACCTTGCGGGGCTGGATGAACAGGTTGAACATGACGTCGTACTCGTTGAGCGACACGATGCCGGTGGGGAACTCCGTGGTCAGCTGGCGCATGACCGTCACCTGGGCGCGGAAGAGCGACTCCCAGGCGGCGACGGGAGAGACATCGGGGGCCATCAACGCTCCTGAACTCGGTGCCGAACAGTTGACACATTCTCGCACGTCTCGTGGGGGTGATCGTCAGCCGTGGTGCACGCGCTCCCCGCCGAGCCAGGTCTCGACCACCTCGAGCGAGGCCAGCGCGTCGCCCTCGAGCGCCGAGGGATCGGCGGCCAGCACCACGAGGTCGGCGAGCTTGCCCACCTCGAGGCTGCCCACCTCGTGCTCCGAGAAGAGCTGCCAGGCTGCATCGATGGTCTGCGCGCGCAGGGCCTGGTCGAAGGTCACGCCCTCGGCGCCCGGCAGCCGGTGCCCGCTGCGCGAGGTGCGGTTCATCGCCACGGCCATGTTGCGCAGTGGTTCGGCAGGCGTCACCGTGCCATCGTTGTGGAACGAGATGCGCAGCCCGGCGTCGACGGCCGCCCGGGCGTTCGCCCACGGCCCACCGTGCTCGGCGCCGAAGAGGTCGTCGACGAGCACGTCGCCCCAGTAGTAGACGTGGTCGACGAGCAGGCTGACCGTCACACCCAGGCGGGCGGCGCGCTCGAACTGGGCGGGCGTCATGGCGCCTACATGCTCCATGCGCAGCCGGTGGTCGGTGCGGGGGTGCCGCCGCAGCATCGCCTCCCAGGTGTCGAGCACCAGGTCGACGGCGCGGTCGCCGTGCACGTGACAGGCCAGCTGCCAGCCCTCGGGAAAGTACTGCCCCACGATCGCGTCGAGCTGCGCGCGGTCGTAGTTGGCCGACCCGCGCGACCCGGGCGGAACCCCGATCGACCGCGTCGCCTCGGTGTCGAGGTAGGGGAACGACAGCAAGATGTTGCCGACCCACGGCGACCCGTCGGCCCAGGTCTTCACCCCCACCTGCCGCACCAGCGCGTCGCCCTCGCCGACGGGAACCGAGGCCGAGGCGCCCGGCGCGGACATCTCGTAGAGCCGCAGCCGTGCGGTGAGCCCTCCGGCGGCGCGCGCGGCATCGACCGCGGGCTGCTTGCGGTGATCCCAGCTCATGTCGGCGACGGTCGTGATGCCCACGCGGTTGAGCGTGGCCAGGTAGGTGCCCAGGAGTTCGGGGAGTGCCCCCGCAGCCTCGCCGAGTGCAGGGCCGAGGATGCGGAACACGGCCCCGGTCTCGTACCCCTTGCCGTCGAGCTCGCCCCGCGCATCCCGCCCCCATCGTGCGCCGGGCGGGTCGGCGGTGGCGGCGGTGACCCCGGCGGCCGCTGCCGCGGCGGTATTGAAGTACGCCACGTGGCCGGAGTTGTGCAGGATGACGATCGGCGTCGCGCCGCCGACCTCGTCGAGCTGCTGGATGGTCGGGTCGACCAGGCCCTTCTGCAGCAGTCCGTCCCACCCGTTGAAGTACGCGCCCGCCGGCCGCTCGGCCACGCCGGCGCGGATCGCCGCCCACACCTCGTCGGCCGTCGCGAGCGTCACCGGGCGGATGTCGACCATGGAGCGGCTGAGCATCACGGTGCTGTCGCTAGGATGCCCGTGCGCCTCCACGAACCCAGGCAGCAGCACCCGCTCGCCGAGCTGCACCACCTCGAGCCCGGCGCCCGTGGCGGTGGCACTCGCCCGCACGTCAGCCTCCAGACCGACGGCGACGATCTGATCCCCTCGCACGAGCAACGCCTCGGCACGCGGCATCGCGGCATCCACGGTGATGACATGCCCGACGAAGAGCGTCTCCTGCACCATGGCGCCACCTTATCCTGTCCCATACTGACAAATCGTCATGTCATGACTATGATGAGCGATCATCATCAAGGAGGTTGGCATGCGTCGAATTGCCGTCGTGCTGGGAATCGTCGGTGCGGTTATCGCGGGCGCAATGGCGGGTCCCGCAACGACTGCGGTCGCGGTCGGGCCTGTCGTGCGTGACGACGCCTACACGTTCCTCGTCGGTCTGGAGGCGCGGGTGCCTTCGCCTGGGATCCTCGCCAATGACGATCCCGTGGATTCGCTGCCGGGACTCCGCATCGTCTCGCCCTTGAAACACGGTTCCATATCGGGAACCGGAACGGTCGGGCGAGGGGGCTTCGTCTATACCCCCGACAACTGGACGAACCCTTTGGATGACTCGTTCACCTACTGTCTGTTCGACGGGGGCGACTGTGTGACGAACGTTGCGACGGTCCGCATCACCTTCGAACGTCCGGTTCCCGCAGATGACGTGTTCAGTACACCGCAAGACACCGCGCTCACTGTTATGCGCCCGGGCCCCGTCGCCAATGACTCCTCGAGTGCTTATGCGTGGGCGGCGTTGACCAAGCCGGCGCACGGCGTCCTCACCTCGCCGCCCGCTGCGGGCGGATTCGTCTACACGCCCGCTGCGGGATTCAGGGGGACTGACAGCTTCGAGTACTGCATGTCAGCCGTGCAGGGGTCGCCAACGGACTGCGTGTCCGAGACGGCCACGGTCTCGATACGGGTGGGTGAGCCGGCGGTCTCGCGAATTGCAGGGACCGATCGGTATGACGGCGCGGCGCGAGTGGCTCAGGCGGAGTTCCCGTCGCCGGCGGTTGGTACGCCGGTGTTTGTCGCATCAGGCGAGAACTTTCCCGATGCACTGGGCGCCGGGCCGGCCGCCGTGAAGCGAGGGGCGGCTCTGCTTCTGACGAGAGCGGGCGAGCTGCCTGCGAGCACCGCGACGGAGATCGCCCGGCTAAAGCCCGGCGTGGTTACCGTCGTGGGTGGTCCTTCCTCGGTGTCCGACGCTGTGCTCGCGTCGATCCGAACCATCGTGCCTTCGGCGACGGTGACCCGTGTCGGTGGAGCGGATCGCTATGCCGTGAGCCGGGCGCTCACCGTATCGGTGTTCGGCACTGCTGATCACTCGTTCGTCGCGACCGGCGCTACGTTCCCCGACGCGCTGTCCGCGGGAGCCGCAGCGGGGGCGGTCGCCCAGCCCGTGACGCTGCTCGATGGTCGTGCGGGGGCGGTTGATCGACCCACGCTCGACGCGTTCCGAGCCATGAACGTCTCGGCCATCACGCTGGTGGGCGGCGAGGCGAGTATCTCGTCAGGGGTACAGAGCTCACTGAGGCCGATCGGCCCTGTCGCGCGTCTGGCCGGGTCTGACCGCTATGGCACCTCGGTGACGATCAATGCGTCTCGCTTCGGGTCTGCAACGACCGCATTCATCGCAACCGGTACGAACTACCCCGACGCGCTGGTCGGCAGTGTCATCGCGGGCGCGTCGAAGTCGCCGCTCTATGTGGTGCCTGGCACCTGTGTGCCGCAGGCGGTCTTGACCGACATCTCCCGCGTGGGCGCGACCAGGATCGTTCTGCTCGGGGGCGAAGCGTCGCTCACGCGCGACGTCGAGAACCTCGTCCCGTGTGCGTGAGCTGCCTGCGCCTTAAATGATTGAGGGCCCGTCGTAGAGGCTAACGACGGGCCCTCTCCCTTGCACCAAGAGTGTCCTGCAATCACATTCCGCGGTAGCTGCCACAGCAAACAACTAACGCTCTATGAATATATAACGGTCAGGTAACGGTGCGCTAGTTATCGAATCGTTATTTTTCTGGGAAATTCCTGTGTAACCCGTTCGGGGGCGTTCAGGTGGCTCAGAACAGGTCGGGCGACGGGGTGGAGGTGTGGCGCACCGAGACGTCGGCGTGCCGGTCGAAGCGGTAGCCGACGCCGCGCACCGTGCGCACGATGTCCTCGTAGTCGCCGAGCTTCGAGCGCAGGCGGCGAACGTGCACGTCGATGGTGCGCTCGTTCGGGGCCTCCTCGTCGCCGGAGCTCCAGAGGGCAGTGATGAGTTCCGCGCGCTCGATGGTGCGGCCCTCGCGCAGCACGAGATACTGCAGCAGCTCGAACTCCTTGTAGGTGAGGCCGGCGACCGTGTTGTCGAGCAGCACGCGCTTGCGCGAGAGGTCGACGACCACCCCGTCGCGGGCCCGGTCGTCTTCATCCGGCGTGTGGCGGTGCTTGGCCAGGGCGGCCGGATCTTGCAGGGCGAGGCGCACCACGTCGACGTCGCGGCCGCCGGCACCACGGGGGGCGAGAGCGACGGCGGCGTAGGTCTCTGAGGAGGGGGCGAGGCGGGCGGCGAGGGCGCGCAGCTCGGCCACGATCGCTCCGAGGTCGGTGCCGTCGGCGGTGGCCTTGTCCTCGTCGATGCCGACATAGAGCACGAAGCCTCGAGCTTCGGTGCCCTCGGGAACGGCGCGGATGCGGGGGGCCGGGTCGGCGGGGTGGGCTACCGGAGCCGCGGCAGGAGCCGGGGCGACTGCGGCGGCGGCGGCACCGTGCGCCAGGCGGGTGAGGTGGGTGGGGCGGGTTTCGAGAGGAGCGATCGACATGGAAGTAGTCCTTGCGGCAGCGGCTCGTGTTCGACGAACCGGAAATGTGTCTGTGTTCGGGACTCGGGTGTGAGTCCTCGGGGAGGGCACCGGATCACGGTGCCGGGAACGCAGCTTCTCGACGTGCCTTCAGCGGCGACGGAGACTGCGCTCGACGGGATTCGTCGTCAGCGACACATTCGACAACACATGACGACGCCGCCGGCCATCATCATGCCGGCATCCCCGAGGGCCTCAAAGGAGGTCAGGGCGTGCGCGTTGTCAGTCATGCCCAGTAGCTAACCGGATGCATACACCGGTTGTCAAGGCGCGAGATCGTTAACAAAGGTATAGATTCGTGCCCATGACTGCACTGCCGGGACCGATTCCGATCCAGGGGCGGGCCAGGTGGCAGGCCTTCGCGGTGTGCGTCGCCGTGGCCGCGCTCACCATCCTCGACCTGTCGAAGGTCAACGTCGGCCTGCCGTCGATCGAGGCCTCGCTCTCGGCCGACTCCAGCCAGTTGCAGTTGATCGTCGCAGGCTATGCCCTCGCCTTCGGTCTGGCTCTCGTGCCGTCGGGCAGGCTCGGCGACCTCTACTCCCGCAAGGTCATGTTCCTCATCGGCCTCTCGGCCTTCACGCTCACCAGCGCGCTGTGCGCCGTGGCGCCGAACATCGAGGTGCTGTTGCTCGCACGCATCCTGCAGGGTGTGGCGGCGGGCATCCAGATGCCCCAGGTGCTCGGGTTAGTGCAGCAGCTGTTCCAAGGTGAGGAGCGCGGCCGGGCGTTCGGGATGTTCGGGGCCACCATCGGCGTCGCCACCGCGTTCGGCCCGACCCTCGGCGGCCTCCTCATCGCGATCGGCGGTGCGGCCGACGGGTGGCGGCTGCTGTTCTGGATGAACGTGCCGCTCGGCGTCATCGCCTTCCTCTTCGCGATCCGGCTGCTGCCGCGCACCCAGACCCATCAGGCCGGGGTGCGCACGCTCGACCTGGTGGGCATCGTGCTGCTCGGCGCATCCGTCTTCACCTTCATGCTGCCGTTCGTACTCACCACCGGAGGTCCTGATGACAGCCCGTGGCGCTGGCTCTTCCTGGCGGCGTGCGCCGTGTTCGTGGTGCTCTTCATCGCGTGGGAGCGGCGCTACGAGAGGGCGGGTAAGTCGCCCGCCATCCGCTTCGCCCTGTTCTCGATCGGCTCGTACCGCAATGGTCTGCTGCTCGCGGCGGCGAACTTCGCCGCCGTGCCGTCGATCTTCCTGCTCACGACCCTCTTCTTGCAGCAGGGCCTCGGCTTCGCGCCGGTGTTCGCCGGGATGGTGAGCATCTCGTTCGCGCTGACCTCGGCTGTCACGGCGCTCATCGGCGGCCGGCTCGTCGGCCGCTACGGCCGGCGCCTGGTGGTGCTCGGGCTGGTGGTGTCGATCACGGGGTTCGTGCTCGTGCTGCTGGCCGCGGTGCTGCCGCCGGCCGAGTGGTCGATCTGGCTGATGGCGGCGGCCATGGCCGTGGCGGGGGCGGGCGGCGGCTTCGTGGTGTCGCCGAACCAGACCCTCACGCTCGCCGAGATCCCCGTGACCGAGGGTGGCGTCGCGGGGTCGATGGCCCAGGTGGGTCAGCGCGTCGGAACCGCGGTCGGGGTCGCGGCGGCGACGTCGATCTTCTTCTCGACGCTCTATCGCGAGGGACCGGGGAACGCCGACAACGTGGCCGTCTACCACGACGGCTTCAGGAACTCGCTCTTCGTGCCGCTCGCGCTGCTGGGGCTCGCCCTCGTGGTGGGGCTCCTCGACCTGCGGCGACGCCGACGCGTCGCCGACGCGGCAGAGGTTGCGGGCCCGGCGACACCGGCGGGCGCGCCCGATCAGACGGTGCCGTAGAGGCGGTCTCCGGCGTCGCCGAGCCCGGGCACGATGTAGCCCTTCTCGTTGAGGCGCTCGTCGAGCGCACCGAGCACGAGGGTGACGTTCTTGCCCTCGGTGGCCTTCTCGATCGCGGCGACTCCCTCCGGTGCGCCGAGCAGGCAGATCGCGGTCACATCCTGGGCCCCCCGGCGGAACAGGAAGTCGATCGCGGCGCTCAGCGAGCCACCCGTGGCGAGCATGGGGTCGAGCACGAAGCACTGCCGGTCGGAGAGGTCGTCGGGCAGGCGCTCGGCGTAGGTCGACGGTTCGAGGGTCTCCTCGTTGCGCACCATGCCCAAGAAGCCCACCTCGGCGCTCGGAACGAGTTTCACCATGCCCTCGAGCATGCCGAGACCCGCGCGGAGGATCGGCACGACGAGGGGGCGCGGTTCGGCGATGGCGACGCCCTTCGTCTCGGCGACCGGGGTCTGCACGGTGACGGGCACCACGGTCACGTTGCGGGTGGCCTCGTAGGCGAGCAGTGTGACGAGCTCCTCGGCGAGGGCGCGGAAGGTGGGCGACGGGGTGTTCACGTCGCGCAGGACGGTCAGCTTGTGGGTGATGAGCGGGTGGTCGGCAACGTGGACTCGCATAGGGTCAATCTACTGGGCCTCGCACGAGGCCGACACGGTGAGTGACCGGGGAGGAGCAGTCGCGTGGCAGATGACGGTGCGGGCGCGCTGCCCCCCGCGGAGGTGCAGGCCGAGTGGATGCGCGTGGCGCGCGACGAGGCGGAGCTCGCCCTGGCCTCGGGCGACGTTCCCGTCGGGGCTCTCGTGGTGGGGCCCGACGGGGCGGTGCTGGCTCGTGCCCACAACGAGCGCGAGGTGCGCGACGACCCGACGGCGCACGCCGAGGTGCTCGCCATCCGGGCGGCGGCGGAGGCGCTCGGCGATTGGCACCTCACCCGGGCGACGCTCGTCGTGACGCTCGAGCCGTGCGTCATGTGCGCCGGGGCGATCCTCGCCGCCCGCATCCCGCGCGTGGTGTTCGGGGCGTGGGACGAGAAGGCGGGAGCGGCGGGCTCGCTCTACGACGTGCTGCGCGACCGGCGGCTGAACCACCGGGTGGAGGTGATCGCGGGAGTCGATGAGGAGGCCTGCTCCCGCCAGCTCACCCGCTTCTTCAGAGAGCGCTGACCGCGTGCCGCGGCCTCAGCGGGGGAGGCGGGCGAGGTAGTCGGAGAGCAGGAGGCGGGAGGCGGTTTGCATGGCGGCGCCGTGACGAGCCCGCTCGTCGCGGAGGGCTTCGGCGTCGTAGCCGTGCTCTGCCACGAAGGCGGCGTCGCCCACGAGCCACTGCTCGTGCATCTCGTCGGTGAGCTCGGGGTGGAACTGCACCGCGAGCAGCCAGTCGCCGCTGCCGTACGCCTCGTGCCGGTACTCCGCCGACGACGCCAGCAGAGTGACCGAAGTGGGCAGGTCGAAGGTGTCGCCGTGCCACTGCGCCATCCTCGTGCCGGCGACGTGCCGCACGGGGGAGTCGAATCCCTCCGCCGTGGGGGTCACTTCGCGGTAGCCCACCTCGACGGTGTCGCCGCGGCGCACCTCTTCACCGAGCGCGGCCGCGATGATCTGGGCGCCGAAGCACACCCCCAGCGTCGGCCGACGTTCCGCCAGGCGCTGCTGCAGGTGAGCGATCTCGGGGGCGATGAACGGATACGACTCCGACTCATACACCCCGGCGGTCGAGCCCAGCACCACGAGCAGCTCGGCGTCTGCCGCGTCGGCGAGCGCCTCGGTGAACCCCGGGGTCCGCGCGTCGATCAGGTCGATCGTGTAACCGTGCTCCTCGAGCACCGGACCGAAGTTGCCGAGCGCGACCGTGGGGTCGTGCTGGACGACGACCGCACGGCGCCCCGTGGTCGGGGCCGTCGGGGTCAATCCGCGCTCATGATGACGATGGCGGAGGTGTTGGTCTCGAGGTCGACGACCGGCGCGACGACGGCGGGCTCGACGTAGACGGCGACGGCGCCGGGAGCGGCCACGCGCACCGCGGCTTCGACGTCGTCGATCACGAGCACGACATCTCGCAGCTCGGAGTCGGCCGCGAGCGCGATGCGTGCCCCGACCACGAGCTCGCCTGCACCCGTGTCGACCACGGTGAGGTCGATCAGCCGCTCGACCCTCTCCGTCGCCTCGATCGCGTCGCGGATCGCCGCGGTGGCGTCGTTCTCGCCGGGTGTGCTCACGGTGGTCATCTCCTTCGGGTGCCGTTCGGCGGTCGGGTGCCGATCAGCGTGGCCTGCCGCCAATCCTAGGATGGACGGATGAGCGCAGCTGAGAGAACCCTCCTCCCCTCCGTCGCGATCCTGGGCGCAGGCTCGATGGGCCGCGCCATCCTCGCCGGCATGCTCTCGCCCGCTGTCGAGGTGGACGGCGGCATCGTGGTGACCAACCGCAGCGCCGCGAAGGCGGCCGAATTCGACGATGAGCCCCGCGTCGAGGCCATCGCCACCGACGACGATCCCGAGGGCAACCGCCGTGCCGCGGCCGGTGCCGCCATCGTGCTCGTCGCGGTCAAGCCCGCCATGGTGCCCGCGCTCCTCGACGAGATCGCCGATGCGCTCCGTCCCGGCGCCGTCGTGGTGAGCGTCGCCGCCGGAGTGACCGTGGCCACCTTCGAGAAGCACCTGCCCGCCCACGTGGCCGTGCTGCGCTCCATGCCCAACACTCCGGCCGTGGTGGGCCGGGCGGTGACCGGTCTCTCGGCCGGCACCCGCTCGAGCGATGCCGACCTCGAACTGGTGCGTTCGCTCTTCGAGACGGTGGGAACGGTGGTGGAGGTGCCTGAATCACAACTGGATGCTCTCAGCACCATCTCCGGTTCGGGCCCCGCCTACGTGTATCTGTTGATAGAAGCCCTCACCGCCGCCGCTGTGGAGAAGGGATTCACTCCCGATCAGGCGGCGATTCTGGTGAACGAGACCTTCGCCGGCGCGACCGAGCTGCTCACCGCATCCGGAGCCACGCCCACCGCCCTGCGCATCCAGGTCACGAGCCCCAAGGGCACCACCGAACGCGCCCTCGCCGTGCTCGACGACGCCGACCTGCCCGCCCTCTTCACTCGCGCCACCGACGCCGCCCTCGCCCGCGCGAAGGAACTCGCCGCCAGCGCCTAGCCGGAACCGAAAACCGGAATCGGGGCCCCGACGGGCCTCAGTTGCCGAGCGTGGCGAAGGTCTCGATGTCGCTCGACTTGCCCGAGACGATGATGAGGTCGTGGTTCGACACCACGGTCGACTCCGTGGCGTAGGTGAACGGCTTGCCCGGGCTCTTCACACCCACCACCGTCACGTGGTACTTGGTGCGCACGCCCGACTCGGTGAGGTTGAGGCCGCGGATCGGCTTCGGCGGATACATCTTCACGAGGGCGAAGTCGTCGTCGAACTCGATGAAGTCGAGCATGCGGCCCGACACCAGGTGCGCCACCCGCTCGCCGGCCTCGGCCTCGGGGTAGATCACGTGGTTGGCGCCGATGCGCTCGAGAATCTTGCCGTGCGAGCGCGAGATGGCCTTCGCCCAGATCTGCGGCACCTTGAGGTCGACCAGGTTGGCGGTGATGAGCACCGACGCCTCGATCGACGAGCCGACCGCCACCACCGCGATCTGGAACTCCGAGGCACCGATCTGGCGGAGCGCCTCGACGTTCTTCGCGTCGGCCTGCACGGTGTGCGTCACCCGCTCCGACCACTTCTGCACGAGCCGCTCGTCTTCGTCGATGGCCAGCACCTCGCGGCCGAGCCGGTCGAGCTCGCCCGCGGTGGCGGCGCCGAAGCGGCCGAGGCCGATCACGAGCACCGGTGCGTCGTGTCTGATCCGGTCAACCAACGATGGGCCTCTCTTCCGGGCGCTTGTAGAGCTGCTGCCGTTGGCTCGCGGCGAGGGCCGCAGCCAAGGTCACAGTACCAACGCGGCCCATGAACATGGTGGCCGCCATCACGTACACCCCGGCATCGGGCAGCGACGCGGTGAGGCCGGTGGTGAGCCCCGAGGTCGCGAAGGCCGAGATCACGTCGAAGAGCACGTGGTCGAGCGGCGCCTTCGAGATCTGCAGGATGATGATGCTCGACACCGCGACGGTGGTCGCGCCCCAGAGCACCACCGAGACGCCGAGTCGCAGCACGTCGGAGGGGATGCGGCGGCCGAACGACTCCATGTCCTGCACGCCGCGCGCCTCGGCGAAGGCGGCTAGGAAGAGCACGGCCAGGGTGGTTACCTTGATGCCGCCCGCGGTCGAGGCCGATCCGCCGCCGATGAACATGAGCATGTCGGTGACGAGCAGGCTCGACCCGTTGAGGTCGGGGATGTCGATGGTCGAGAAGCCGCCCGATCGCGTCATCACCGAGAGGAAGAAGCTCTGGAAGACCGTGTCGGAGGCGCCCAGCGTGCCGAAGGTCTTCGGGTTGTCGAACTCCAGCACGATGTAGAGGGCCGCACCCGCCACGATGAGCAGCGCGCTGGTCACGAGTGTGAGCTTCACGTGCACCGACCAGCGCACCCGGTTGGCGATGGTGCGGCCCTTGGCCTTGCGCCGCGCCTTCCAGGCGCCGAGCGAGCGCGAGAGCGCGTAGATCACCGGGAAGCCGATGCTGCCGAGGAAGACGCCGATCATGAGGATGGTCAAGAAGAAGTAGTCGTCGGCGAACGGCGCCAGCCCGTCGGCGTTGGGTGCGAACCCGGTGTTGGTGAACGCCATGGCCGAGTAGTAGAAGCTGTGCCAGACGGCGGTGCCGACGTCGATGCCGTCGAGCAGCATCCGGGGGAAGAGCAGGGCGGCGAGCACCACCTCGATCACGAACGCACTGATCGCGACGGTGGCGAGCAGTGAGCCGATCTCACCCAGCCGCACCGCCTGGCCCTCGGCCACGGGGCCGTGGTGCATGCGCAGCGGGTTGGTGTCGCTGGCCGCGATGAGGCGGGCACGCAGCCCGAGCTTGCGCGACACCGCCAGGCCCAGGATGCTCGCCAGGGTGAGTACCCCGAGGGCACCGATCTGCACGCCCACGTAGATCAGCACGTGCCCGAACACCGACCAGTGGGTGGCCATGTCGACGGTGGCGAGCCCGGTGACGCAGATGACCGAGACAGCGGTGAAGAGGGAGTCGGCCAGCCCGGTGGCCTTGCCGTCGGCGCTCGCGATCGGCAGCGAGAACAGCGCGGTGAAGAGCAGGATGAGGCCGGCGAAGATGAGGATCGCGAAGCGCGAGGGCGAGCTCTCGGAGAACTCCGACAACCGCACCCGCGCGCGGCCGACGACGGTGCGGCCCCGGTTGAGCGGGTTGCGGCTCACGGCCGTGGTGCGGACGCTCATTCCTCATCCTCGCCTCGGCGGGGCCGTTCGCACCCCGGTGAACGGGAGCAATGCTACCGCTGGTGGCGCAGAACGGGGGCCTGCGCACTACCCTTGACGCATGGCCGACATCTTCTCAGTGATAGCTGATCCGACGCGACGCCAGCTCCTGTCGTTGCTGCTCGACCGTTACGTCTCCGCGGAGCCCGCGGGCGCATCCGGTGCGGGGGAGGGCGAGTACAGCGTCTCCGAGCTCGTGGGGCAGCTCGAGCTCAGCCAGCCGACCGTGTCGAAGCACCTCAAGGTGCTGCGGGATGCGGGGCTCGTCGTGGTGCGCGAGGAGGGGCAGCACCGCTTCTACCGCATCGACGTGTCGCCGCTGGAAGACGTGGAGGACTGGCTCATCCCGTTCCTCTCCGCCGACTTCGACACGGCCGAGGAGGACGAGCTCTGGGAGAACGCCTCCGACGCCGTGAAGTCGGCCGCGGCCGCGTTCGGGCAGAACGTCGGCCGGCGTGCGGCGCAGACCTCGCACGCGGTCAAGAGCGTGGCCGACGACCTGGTGTCGAAGCTGCGTCGCTGAGTGTTGTGTGTGAGGCTCGTGTGCCTCTATAGTTTCGGATATTCACATCCGTCACACCCACATCCTGCAACCACACATCACAGATTGGCGAGGCCATGGCTTCTGACCTGGACGACGTGCGCTTCCTGACCGTCGCGGAGGTCGCCGAGATGATGCGGGTGTCGAAGATGACGGTGTACCGCCTCGTGCACGCCGGTGAACTGCCCGCCATCCGCTTCGGCCGCTCCTTCCGGGTGCCCGAGTCGGCCGTCGCCTCCGCGGTGTCGAAGCACATCGCCGACTCGGCCTGACGGCAACTGCTACACTTCTGCGAGGCTCTTCAGCCTCTGGCCGCCGATCGGTGCGGTCTCTCCCCGAACGTGTGAGGTCCAAGTGGGTTCCGTTATCAAGAAGCGTCGCAAGCGCATGGCGAAGAAGAAGCACCGCAAGCTGCTTCGCAAGACCCGCCACCAGCGTCGCAACAAGAAGTAGCCGCGCCGCCACTTCTGCAACAGCGCGACAGCGCCGGGATGCGTCCCGGCGCTTTTCGCTGTGCCCGGGCGTGACGATGCGGGTGCGCCGGGCGAAGCGGGTGCGCCGGGCGAATAGGCTCAAGGGGTGCCGATCTCGCTCACCTTCATCGCGAAGCCGGGCTGCCACCTCTGCGACGACGCCCGTGAGGTCGTGGCCGCGGTGCTCGCCGAGCTGCCCCAGGTCGAGGTGGAGGTCACCGAGCTCTCGATCCTCGACGACCCGGCACTGCTCGACGAGTACGCCGAGGAGATCCCGGTCGTGAAGATCGACGGCGCCGTGCACACCATCTGGCGGGTCGAGCCGGCCCGTCTCCGAACCGCCCTGCTGGAGGCCGCCCCATGATCCGCCACGTCGTCGCCTGGAAGCTCTCGGCCACCGATCCCGCCCAGAAGGCGGCCGACGCCGCCGCCATCACGGCGCTGCTGTCGTCGCTGCCCCCGCTCATCCCGTCGATCGCATCGCTCACCGTGGGCCCGAACGTGGCCTACTTCGAGAAGAACTGGGACGTCGTGCTGGTCGCCGACTACGCCACCCTCGCCGACCTCGACGCCTACCAGCAGCATCCCGCCCACCTCGAGGTCGCCCCTCAGGTCGCCGCCCTCGTCTCCGACCGCGCCTCCGTCGACATCGAACTCTGACCCGACCGTCGCGGCGGCCCCGACTGCGCCCCTTCTCGCCATCGAGAAGTCGCGAACTGCCGCCAAATCACCGGAGAAGGGGCATTTTGCGACCTCCCGATTCCGTCGATTCGAGGGGTACCCCATCTGGCTCCAACGCTGTCATAAACTGAGCATGGCTTGGTTATGAACAAGGGGCGAGGCGCGTTGTGAACGTAGTGGTCTGGAACGCGTTCGCGATTGCGCCCGTCGTGATCGTGGTTGTCGCGCTGGCGGTGGGGGCGATCTTCTGGATGCGCCGTCGTGGATGACGCCGCAGCGGGCGCGGGCGGGGGCGGGGCCGCCGGGTTACGGGGTGAGGCGGGTGGGGCCGCGGAAGAGGTAGACCACCTCGCGGAGGTTGGTCTGGTGCAGCATGAGCATGAGCACGCGCGAGAGGCCCATGCCGAACCCGCCGTGCGGGGGCACGCCGTAGCGGAAGAAGTCGAGGTAGAACTCGAGCTCCTCGGGGTCGAGCCCCTTCTCGCGAGCCTGCTCGATGAGCACCTCCACGCGGTGCTCGCGCTGGGCGCCGGTCGAGATCTCGACACCGTTGTAGACGAGGTCGTAGCTGTTCGTGAGCGTCACGTCGTCGGCGTGACGCATGTGGTAGAACGGCCGGATGCTCGCGTGGTAGTCGGTGAGGAACACGAAGTCGTGCCCGAACGTCTCCTTGACGTAGGCGGCGATCTGGCGCTCGCCCTCCGGGTCCATGTCCGCGTCGTCGCGCGGCACGACGTAGCCGCGCGAGGCCACGATCTCCTTCGCCTCGGCGAGCGGGATGCGCGGGAACGGCGTGGTGGGCACCTCGATGTCGACGCCGAACAGCGCCTTGATCTCGTCGCCGTGCTTCTCCTTCACTGCGGTGAAGCCGGCCACCATGAGCTCTTCGTGCAGCTTCATCACGTCTTCGTGGGAGTCGATCCACGAGATCTCGGAGTCGACGCTGGTGAACTCGGTGGCGTGACGCGAGGTGAAGGACGGGTCGGCGCGGAACGCGGGGCCCACCTCGAACACCTTGCCGAAGCCGGCGGGCTGCGCCATCTGCTTGAAGAACTGCGGGCTCTGCGCGAGGTAGGCCTTGCCGTCGAAGTAGTCCACCTCGAACAGCTCGGCCCGCGACTCCGACGCCGAGGCCATGAGCTTGGGGGTGTGGATCTCGATGAAGTCGTGCTCCACCCAGTAGGTGCGCCAGGCGTGCTCGAGCGTGGTCTGCACCCGGAACACGAGGTTCTGCTCGGGCCGGCGCAGGTCGAGGAAGCGCCAGTCCATGCGCTTGTCGATGCCCGTCTCGTCGGAGATGGGGGTCTCAGGGATGGCGGCGGCCACCACCTCGAGCGTGGCGAGCTTCACCTCGATGCCGCCGAGCTTCACGCGCTCGTCGTGCTTGAGCTCACCCGTGACGGTGATGAACGAGCCCTGCGCGAGCCCGGAGATGCTCGCGGCGACGGCCTCGGTCTCCTCGGTGCGCGGGTTGACCAGCTGAACGGCACCCGACTCGTCGCGCAGCACGACGAACTGCACCTTCTTCTGATCGCGAACGGTCTCGACCCAGCCCGAGACCGTGACGGGTCCGTCTTCGAGGGCGGCGAGGTTCTTGACGAGGGTGCGGGAGCTCTGTGCTGTCACGGAGGACGAGTCTACAGGCCGAGCTCCCGGGCCAGCAGGCGCGGGCCAGGATGCGCGGGCCGGGGCGGGCGGGCCTCAGCGGGTGGGCTGGCGGCGGTAGCCGTCGGTGGCCACGGCCTTGACGGTGGCGGCGATGCCGGCGAGGGCGACGAGAGCGAATGCGGACAGCGTGATGAGGGTCATGAGTGTGCCTTTCTGTACTCCATTTGAGCAGCTACAACTTTTCAGCACAATCGCATAGTTCTACATATGAGCGTTAGGCCATCTTCATGATCGAGCGCTCTCGGCGAACGCTCGGCATGGCCGCTCGTAGACTGGTAGCCGTGCCCGCCCGCCAGATCCACCTCGTCCGCCACGGTGAAGTCTTCAACCCCGACGAGGTGCTCTACGGCCGCCTGCCGAACTTCGGTCTCTCCGAGCTCGGACACCGCTTCGCCAAGGCCGCGGCCGACGACCTGATCGCCCGCAAACGCCCCGTGGTGGCGCTCTACACCTCTCCGTTGCAGCGCGCCCGCGAGTCGGGCCAGCCCATCTCCCAGGGCTTCGAGCTGGCGCCGATGATCGAAGACCGCATCATCGAGCCCACCAACGCCTTCGAGGGGCGACGGATGCGCGGCCCCGGCGGCGCGCTCCGCGACCCGCGCATGTGGCGCTTTCTCTGGAACCCCTGGCGCCCCGCCTGGGGCGAGCCCTTCCGCTCCATCTCCACCCGCATGCTCGCGGCGATGAACGACGCCTACGATCGCGCCGACGACGGCGACGTGGTGATGGTGAGCCACCAGCTGCCCATCTGGATGGCCCACCGCACCATCGTGGGCGAGCGACTCCCGCACGACCCGCGCAAGCGCCGCTGCGCCCTCTCCAGCATCACGAGCTTCGAGCGCCGCGACGGCCGATTCGTGGAGGTCGGCTACACCGACCCCGCAGCGGCCCTCGCCGCCCGCGCCACCGACGTGGGTGCCGTGTGACCGGCGCGCGACGCGGTGCCGGTCACCGGATGCGCGTGGCCACGGCCGCGCTGGTCGCCGCGGCGACCCTGGTGGTCGCCGGGTGCTCCAACGACGACCTCGCCGAGCAGTACCGCGAGGGCAGCAACAAGGGCTACATCGCCGGCGACGGAACCGTGACCGAGATCGCGGTCGAGAACCGTGGCGACCCCATCGACTTCGAGGGCACCGACGAGAACGGCGAGCCGGTGTCGTCGGCCGACTACCGCGGCGAGGTGCTCGTGGTGAACTTCTGGTACGCCGGATGCGCCCCGTGCCGCTACGAGGCGCCTCTGCTCCAGGGGCTGAACGCCGAGTACACCGAGGAGGGCGGGGCGGCCTTCCTCGGCGTCAACGTGCGCGACCAGGCGCCGACGGCGGTGAGCTTCGCCGAGACCTACGGCGTCACCTATCCCTCGGTCGTCGACACCGACGGCGCGCTCCAGCTGGCGTTCTCGGGCGAGGTCAGCCCGAAGGCGGTGCCCACCACCCTGGTCATCGACCCCGAGGGCCGGGTGGCGGCCCGCATCGTGGGCCTCGTGAGCGAGGAGTCCATCCTCGACACCCTCATCAAGTCGAACCTCGGAACGAGCTGACGCCGTGGGAGGCAATCCGTTCGCCGAGGTGGTGCTGAGCGGCCAGCTGCTGCTCGCCATCCCGGTGGCGCTCCTGGCAGGCCTGGTGTCGTTCGCCTCACCCTGCGTGCTGCCGCTCGTGCCGGGCTATCTCGGCTACGTGGGCGGCTTCACGGCGGCCGACGCCGGCGCCGAGGAGCGCAAGGCCGGCCGCCGGCGCATGCTGCTCGGCATCTCCCTCTTCATCCTCGGCTTCTCGCTGGTGTTCCTGGCCTACTCCGCGGTGTTCGGCGCGCTCGGCACCTGGCTGATCGTCTGGCAGGACGCGATCACCCGCGTCATGGGTGGGGTCGTGATCGTGCTCGGCCTGGTGTTCATCGGTCAGTTCAGCTTCTTGCAGCGCACCATCAAGCCCAGTTGGCGGCCCGCGACCGGGCTGGCCGGCGCTCCCGTGCTGGGCATCGTGTTCGGCCTGGGCTGGACCCCGTGCATCGGCCCGACGCTCGGAGCGATCCAGGCGCTCAGCCTCACCAGCGGCTCGGCGTGGACGGGCGTGCTGCTCGGCTTCTTCTACTGCATCGGTCTCGGGGTGCCGTTCCTGCTGGTGGCACTCGGCTTCGACTGGGTGGCCGGCTCGGTGGCCTTCCTCAAGCGCCACATCCGGGCCATCAACATCATCGGCGGCGCCCTCCTGGTGGCCATCGGCGTACTCATGGTCACCGGGGTGTGGACGATCTTCCTCTACGAGATCCAGGCGGTGATCACCGGTTTTGTCACGCCCATCTGATCACGCCGACGCCCCGCTCGAGGAGCGCACCGACGACGTCACCCTTCCCCGGCTCGGGCCGGTCGGCTGGCTGCGCTGGATGTGGCGCCAGCTCACGAGCATGCGCACGGCGCTGTTCCTGCTGCTGCTGCTCGCGCTCGCGGCGGTGCCCGGCTCGCTCGTGCCGCAGCGCGCGGCCGACCCCAACGGCGTCACCCAGTACTTCGTCGACAACCCCGACCTCGCCCCGGTGCTCGACACCTTCCAGGTGTTCGACGTGTACACCTCGGTGTGGTTCTCGTCGATCTACCTGCTGCTGTTCGTCTCGCTCATCGGCTGCATCATCCCGCGCACCAAGCACCACTTCGAGGCGCTGCGGGCGAAGCCCCCGCGCACACCGGCCCGGCTCGCGCGCCTCGCGGGCTACACCACCCGTGAGCTCGAGGGCGGTGAGGATGCGGCGACGCCCACCTCCGTCGTCGATGCCGCGCGGGCGCAGCTGAAGCGCCTGCGCTACCGCACCGTGGTGTTCACGGGCGTCGACCGCAAGACCGGTCTCGACGTGGTGTCGGTGTCGGCCGAGCGTGGCTACCTGCGCGAGACCGGCAACCTGGTGTTCCACTCGGCGCTCGTCGGCATCCTGGTGACCGTCGGCATCGGCGGCGGCTTCGGCTACCAGGGTCAGCGCGTGGTGGTGGAGGGGCAGACCTTCGTGAACACCCTGTTGGCCTACGACTCCTTCAACCCGGGCCGCTTCTTCAGTGACAGCCAGCTCGAGCCGTACTCGCTCACCCTCGACGACTTCACCGCCTCGTACGAGACGCAGTCCCTGCAGGCGTTCGGTCAGCCGCTCGACTACACCGCCACGGTGACCACGTCGAACGGCTCGGGTGAGAGCTCCCAGCACGAGATCAAGGTGAACGATCCGCTCAAGATCGGTGGCACCGACGTCTACCTGCTCGGCAACGGCTACGCCCCCACCATCACGGTGCGCGACCCCGACGGCACGGTGGTGTTCACCGACTCGGTGCCCTTCCTGCCCCAGGACTCCAACCTCACCTCGCTCGGTGTGGTGAAGATCCCGGACGGCCTCGCCGAGCAGGTGGGCATGATCGCGTTCTTCTATCCCACCCAGGAGCAGGGGTCCACGGGGGCCTACTTCTCCACCTACCCCGACCTGCAGTACCCGGTCATGACCCTCAACGTCTACGACGGAGACCTGGGGCTCGACGGCGGGGTGCCGGAGTCGGTCTACACGCTCAACACCGACACCATGACGCAGCTCACGGGCGGTGACACCGGGGTCGACTCCCTCGAGCTCATGCCCGGCGACACGGTCGAGCTGCCGAACGGGCTGGGCACGGTGACCTTCGACGACGTGAAGCGCTTCGCCTCGTTCGACATCCACCACGACGCCACCCAGGGCTGGGTGCTCGCGTTCTCGCTGCTCGTGCTCGGCGGGCTGCTCACCTCGCTCTTCGTGCCGCGCCGCCGGCTCTGGGTGAAGGCCACCGGGCGTGCCGACGGCACCGTGCTCGTGGAGTACGCGGGACTCGCCCGGGGAGACGACCCGAGACTCGACGAGGCCGTGGCCTCGTTCGCCCAGAAGCACTCCGAGGCCTTCCCGCCCGCAGCAGCCCGTGACCCCTCCGACAGCAAGGCTTAGGCTCTACTCGTGACGCAAACCCTCGACGAGATCTCGATCATCCTCATCTACTCGGCCATGGCCGTGTACGCTCTGGCGTTCATCGCGTTCACGCTCGATCTGGCCCGGCGGTCGTCGACGGTGAAGAAGGCCGTCGCGGCGGTTCCGGCACAGACGGCGTCGGAGGAGGCACCCCTCGCCGAGGTGGCCGCCGTGGGAGCGGCGGCATCGGGCGGGGCACCCCGCAAGGGCCGTGCCGCAGCGGGCGCCGCCGGCGACGGGTCGGCCGAGGGGTCGCTCGTCTCGCTCGACGGCATCGACGCCGCGGGCCGCCGCTCGCTGGCGCTGCGCCTGGGTGTGGCGTTCACGGTGCTGGGCTTCGTCATCCAGCTCGCCGGCGTCGTGCTGCGTGGCATCGCCGCCTCGCGGGTGCCGTGGGCCAACATGTACGAGTTCTCCATCACGGGCACGCTGCTCATCGTCGCGGTGTTCCTCGTGGTGCTGGTGCGCGAAGACCTGCGCTTCCTCGGTGCCTTCGTCACGGGCCTCGTGCTGGTGCTGCTCGGCGTCTCGACCGTGAACTACTACGTGAGCGTGGTGCCGCTGCCGCCGGCCCTGCAGTCGGCCTGGCTCGTCATCCACGTGCTCGTGGCCATCCTGGGCACGGCCTTCTTCGCGCTCGGTGGCGCGCTGTCCGTCATCCAGCTGCTGCAGACCCGCGGCGACGGCCTGGGCCGGCTCGCCACGAAGCTCAAGCTGCGGTTCCTGCGCACCCTTCCCGACGCCGAGACGCTCGAGCGCCTGGCCTACCGGGTGAACATCGTCGGGTTCGTGTTCTGGACCTTCACGCTCATCGCGGGCGCCATCTGGGCCGAGCGCGCCTGGGGTCGCTACTGGGGGTGGGACACCAAGGAGGTGTGGACCTTCATCATCTGGGTGATCTACGCCGGCTACATCCACGCCCGTGCCACCCGGGGCTGGCGCGGTTCGCGCTCGGCCTGGCTCGCGATCATCGGCTTCGCGGCCGTGCTGTTCAACTTCGGCGTGGTGAACGTGTTCTTCAAGGGCCTCCACGCCTACTCCGGCCTGTGAGCGCGGGCCCTGTGAGCGCGGAGGGCTGGCTCGGGCGCTGGATCGAGCCGGTTCCGGTTCCCGAGGGCAGCCGGCGCCCGCAGCGTCTGCGTGTGCCGTTCGTGCTGCCCGACGGCGACGGCGACGGCGACAGCCCGACCATCGTGTCGGCCCGTGCCCGCGTGGCGGCGCGGGGCGACGTGGCGCTGTTCATCAACGACCGGCGGCTGGATGCGGAGGGGCCGTCGACGGGTCCCGCCGGCGAGCCGATCGCGCGCGAGTACGACGCGATCTCCACGCTGGTGGCCGGCGAGAACGTGGTCGGGCTGATCCTCGGCGAGAGCTGGGGCGCGACGACGCCGGTACCGGGGGTGCGGCCGTTCCCCGGCGAGACGCCTCCTCTCGCGGTGCTGTTCGACCTCGTGGTGGAGCTCTCCGACGGCTCGGAGGTCGTGGTGGTCTCCGACGAGTCGTTCCGCTGCACCACGGGCGCCATCATCTACTCCGAGCCGGGCAGGGGCGAGCGGCAGGAGCACGCGCTGCGCGACGCCGGGTGGAAGGAGGCGGGCTTCGATGACGCCCGCTGGACACCGCCCCGCATCGCCGCCGATCAGAGCCTCGACGCGATCGTGCGGCCCGACGAGGCCGAGACGCAGGAGGCCGTGCGGGTCGTGGGCGAGAGCGCGGCGCGCACCCAGCAGTCGTGGGGGCCGGGCGGGCAGGTGCTGGTCGACTTCGGTCGTCGCCTGGTGGGCCGCCTGCGAGTGCGCTTCACCCTGCCCGCCGGGAGCGAGGTGACGCTGGAGCACCTGCCCGCGCATCCGGAGGAGGGTGAGCCGACCGTCATCGGCACCGACGTGTTCGTGTCGGCCGGCACCGTCGACGAGGTGTTCGAGCCGGGTTACGCGCTGCACGACTTCCGCTACGTGCGCGTGACGGGTCTGCCCGCTCCCGACGCGGCTGCGTTCTCGGTGCTCGAGCTCTCGGTGCCCGCCGGCGCCTGACCGCCCGATTCCGCCGGCCGGAACGGTCTGGACGACCGTCATGATTCAGAAATGTTACGGTCGCGTTTAAACGTCTTACGCATCCCTGACGACCGTCGCAGATCGGTTAAGGTCAGATCGGCGCGACATCCGAGACCGCGCGGAAGGTGGTGTCGTGAGCGAGATCCTCGACGACATGGACTCCCGGCCCGGGAGCACCACGTCGCTGCTGCGCACGGTTCTCGGCCTCTATCTGCGGCAGCTCGGCGGCTGGATCGCCGTGGCCGACCTGCTCGAGCTGATGGAGGCGCTCGATGTGCCGGCGCCCCGCACCCGCACGGCGCTGGTGCGGGTGAAGAAAAAGTCGCTCGTGGTGCCTGAGACGCGCGACAAGGTGGCCGGCTACTCGCTCGTGCCCGAGGCGGCGACCATGCTCGCCCGCGGCGACCGGCGCATCTACCACCCCCGCAACATGGGCCCGGAGAGCCGCTGGTGTGTGGTGTCGTTCTCGATCCCCGAGGAGAACCGGCACCTCAGGCACCAGCTGCGCCGGCGCCTGCACTGGATCGGTTGCGGCACCGTGTCGCCCGCGCTCTGGATCTGCCCGGCCTACCTCGCGGGCGAGGTGGAGGAGATCCTCGACGACCTCGAGCTGCGGGAGCACTCGACCGTGTTCATCGCGGAGCGACCGCGCGTGGCCGGAGATCTGCGTCAGGCGATCGAGGGCTGGTGGGACCTCGACGAGATCCGCGGTCACCACGAGGCCTTCCTCGAGCAGCACGCGGCCGACGGCCTCGTGCCCACCGACCCGCCGGTGTCGGCCAGGGAGGCGTTCGCCATCTACATCCGCAGCGTCGACACCTGGCGCATCATCCCCTACATCGACCCCGGCCTGCCCGCGGGGCTTCTGCCCGACGACTGGCCCGGCGACGCGAGCAACGCGCTGCTGCTCGAGCTGCGCGAGCGGTTCAGCGGGCCGGCCACCGACTTCGTGTCGGAAGTGACCGGCACGGCCATCGCCGACCCGGCCCTCGGCGCGTCGCCCGCACTGACCGTCACCGACTGAGAGCGAGACCATGTCCGACACCACCCTCCTCGGCCGCCGCTTCCTGCTGCTGGACGGCTGGCAGCACCGCCGCGAGCCCCTGCACTGGCAGGGCTGGCTCGCCGAGCGGCTGGTGGAACGCGGCGCCGAGGTCGACTACCTCACCCTCCCGGACCCCGAGAACCCGCGGTTCGCCGACTGGTCGGCGGTGGTGGGCCGCGCGCTCGTGCGCGACGGCGGCCCCAAGGGTCTCACGGTGATCGCCCACGGCCTCAGCGTGCTGCTCTGGCTCCGGATGTGCGGCGAGGCGACGTCTCCGCTGGCCGAGCGGGTGGTGCTGGTCGCGCCGCCCGCATCCGGTCTGCACGGCGGCGACGTGTCGGCCCCGCTCGGTGCCGAGGTGACACCGGATGCGGTGGCCGCGGCCGCGCTCCGGCCCACGCTCCTCGTCTGGTCGGCCGACGACCCCTACCTTTCGGAGGGCTCGGGTGGTGCCGATGCGCTCTACGGCGTGCCGCTCGGACTCGAGTCGGTCGAGGTTCCGGGAGGGGCGCACCTGAACGCGGCTTCGGGGTTCGGCCCCTGGCCGGAGATGCTCGAGTGGTGCGTGACGGGTGGCTGGCCGGCGGCCCGCTCGCTCGACGGCGACCTCGCCCGGCTCTACGCGCCGGCGGGGCACCGGCTGGGGATCGTCGTCGCGGGTGACCTGCCCGCCTCCGTGCTGGCCTCGGTCGACACCTCGCTCGAGGCCAAGGGTCTCGCGCCCGAGCGTCGCCGTGCGCGACTGCAACCGCGGGTGGGCGAGGAGAGGCTGCGCGACACCGACGTGGCGGAGTTCGGCACGCTGTACGGCCATGAGTACTCGGTGGCGGTGCTCGCCACTACGCTCACCGAGAACCAGGATGGGCGCTCGCGCGTCGAGTCGGCCTACGTGGCGGCGGGCTGTCCCGTGATCTGGGTCTGAGTGGGCGGTTCATCACAAATTTGTGACGTCAGTCAGTGAATTGAAACATGACTGTAACCGACAGAAATCTCGCGGTCACATCGCTTCTGTAGGAATGGAGTCGGCAGGTTGGCACCACGGGGCCTGCACCCCCCGCACCATCCCGACACGATAGGACCCCTGACTATGAGCTCCTCCATCCCTTCCCGTTCCCTCCGGGCCAGGCGCCTGGCCCTTCCCGGCATCGCCCTCCTCTCCGCCGTGGCCCTCGCGGGCTGTTCGGGCACCTCCGACGCGGCGACCCCCACCGAGACGGCCGCCGCCGACGACGTGTTCAGCCAGGAGCTGCACGACCTGCTCCCCGAGTCGATCCAGGAGAGCGGCGTCATCTCGTTCGGCGCCCTCTGGGAGACGCCTCCGGTGATCGGCGCCGACATCAACGACCCCGACACCCCCGTGGGCATCGCTCCTGACCTCGTCGCTCTCATGGCCCCCATCCTCGGCGTCGACGCCGAGTGGATGAACATGCAGTGGCCGGCGCAGCTGCCGGGCGTGCAGGCGGGCACCGTCGACGCCCTGTTCGGCCAGGTGAGCATCACCGCCGAGCGCGAGCAGAGCATCGTCGACCTCGTGCCGTTCCAGAAGAGCAGCCACTCGCTGCTGCTGCCGGCCGGGAATCCCGAGGACATCGAGAAGATCGCCGACATGTGCGGCATGACCATCGCCGTGCCTGTCGGCTCGAACCAGTCGGCCACGGTGCAGGCGATCAGCGACGCCGAGTGCGCCGCCGACCCGATCCAGATGGCCGAGTACCAGGGCGCCACCAGCGCCGTGCAGGCGCTGCGCGCCGGAACGGTCGACGCCTGGTTCGACACCACCTCGGCCCAGGAGGCCGTCGTGGCCGCCGACCCCGACGTGTTCACCTCGGTCGTCATCCCCGAGAGCGAGATGCCCACGCAGTTCGGCGGCATCGCGGTGTCGAAGGACGCGCCCGGCCTCTCCGAGGCGCTCGCGGGCGCTCTCAAGATCCTCATCGAGGACGGCAGCTACGACGCGATCTACGAGGAGTACGGCGTCTCGTCGCAGGCCATCACGGTCGACGAACTGATCATCAACCCGATGACGGGCACCGCCCCCGGCGAGGTCGCGGCCTCCTGACCGGTCGGGAGCGGCCGGCATCCCCCCGCCCGGCCGCTCCCGGCTTCCCGCCCCGCACCTCGTGTGCCGGGCGACCCGCATCCGTGTCACCCCAGAAAGCGACTCCCCGATGACGCTCACCGACACCGTCCACGACCCGCTCCTCGACGGGCTCCGGCCGCCGCTCGATGCCGCGGCGATCCTCGCCAACGTCGAGACGATCCTCCCGATCGTCGCCGAGGAGGCGTCGGCCTCGAGCGAGCTCGGGCACCTCACCGACCGCATGGCCGCCGCGCTCGCCGCCGCCGGCGTGTTCCAGGTGGGCTTCGCCGCCCGCCGCGGCGGCCCCGAGCTCAGCCTCACCGACCAGACCCGCCTGGTGGAGATGATCGCCACCATCGACGCCGGTGTCGCGTGGAACGCGGCCATCCTCGCCGCCACCGGCTTCTACGCCGGACGCCTCGACGACGAGGCCTTCGCCGAGCTCTACCCCGACCTCGACCGGCCCACCTGCGGCTCGTTCCACCCCCGGGGCCGCGCCGAGGTCGTCGACGGCGGCTACCGGGTCACCGGCCGCTGGAAGTTCGGCAGCGGCATCCACTCCTCCCACTACGTGCTCGGCGGCGTCGAGGTGTTCGACGGCGGCGAGAAGGTGCTCAAAGACGACGGCAGCGCCCTCGTGCTCGGGGTGTGGCTGCCGGTCGGCGAGGTCGAGATCCTCGACGACTGGCAGGTCGTGGGCCTCCGCGGCTCCGGCTCGAGCGGATACGCCGTCGACGACGTGTTCGTGCCCGCAGCCCACTCCTTCGACCGCTACTTCACCCCAGACCCCGACGCCGAGCCGCTCAACAAGCTGGTCGACCTGCCGTTCTACAGCACCGCATCCATCGCCGTCGGCATCGCGCAGCACGCCGTCGACCTGGCCGCGGCCGAGCTGCGCAAGCGAGCCGCCGGCCCCGTGCCCGTCGACGCCCGCAAGCTCGGCCTGCTGGGCGAGGCGGAGAGTCTGCTGCGCGCCGCCCGCGCGGTGGTCTACTCGGGTGTCGCCCGCATCGACGAGGCGGTGTTCACCCCCGGGGTGCTGCCGAGCGCCTCGGTGATGGCCAGGGGCGACGCGCCCGTGGCCGCCGACCTCGCCCGGCGCATCGTCGACCTGTGCGCCGAGCTCATGGGGTCGCAGGTGATCTACCTCAGCGGCCCGTTCGAACGACTGATCCGCGACCTCGTGGGCGTGACCGCCCACGCCTCGACCTGGCGCAGCCGCTGGGTCGACGTGGGACGCACCCTGGTGGAGGAGGAACGATGACCGACAGCCCGGCAGAGGCGGCGGTGGGCCGCGAGGGTGCGCGCCCGCTGCTGCTGCGCGAGACCAAGCTCAACGTGGTGCCGGTGCGGCACTGGGGGCGCGGAGTGCTGGCCGTCGTCTCGGTGGTGATCCTCGCGAGTGTGGTGATGGGGCTGTGGACCAACCCCAACATCGAGTGGCCCATCGTCTGGGAGTTCGTGTTCAGCCCGGCGATCCTCAAGGGCCTCTGGTCGACCCTGCAGATCAGCGCGGTGTCGATGGTGGTGGCGCTCATCCTGGCCGTCGTGATCGCGGTCATGCGCATCTCGCCCAGCCGCATCGTGAGTGGGTTCGCCGCCGCCTACGTGTTCATCTTCCGCGGCATCCCGATGATCGTGCTGCTCATCTTCGTGGGCAACCTGGGCCTGTTCTTCCAGGATTTCGCCATCGGCATCCCGTTCACCGACATCACCTTCTGGTCGGTGCCGGTGAAAGACGTGATGAGCCCGTTCCTGGCCTCGGTGATCGGCCTCTCGCTCGCGGGCTCGGGCTACATGGCCGAGATCGTGCGCGGCGGCCTGCTCTCCATCGGCCGCGGCCAGCACGAGGCGGCGAAGGCGCTGGGCCTCAACCGCACGCGCACCCTCCGCTACATCGTCATGCCGCAGGCGCTGAAGGTGCTGCTGCCCCCGATGGGCAACGAATTCATCAGCATGCTCAAGGCCTCCGCGATCGTCTCGGTGATCGCGGGCGGCGACCTGCTCACGGTGGCGCTCGGCATCTCGGGCGTGAACTTCCGCACGATCGAGCTGCTGATCGTCGCATCCATCTGGTACCTGCTGGTGATCGCCGTGCTCACCGTCGTGCAGTACTTCGTCGAGAAGAGGACGGCAGAGCGATGAACCCCATGATCTCGGTGGAGGGCGTCGACAAGTGGTTCGGCACGAACCAGGTGCTCTTCGACATCGACCTGCAGATCGCCGAGGGCGAGATGCTCTGCCTCATCGGGCCCTCCGGTTCGGGCAAGAGCACGCTGCTGCGCTGCATCAACCATCTCGAGGAGATCAACACCGGCCGCATCCGGGTCGACGGCGAGCTCATCGGTTACCAGGAGAAGCGTGGACGGCTGCACGAGCTCACCGAGCACGCGGCCTGCCGGCAGCGGGTGGGCACGGGCATGGTGTTCCAACAGTTCAACCTGTTCCCGCACATGACCGCGCTCGAGAACGTGTCGTTCGCGCCCATCAAGATCAAGGGCACTCCGAAGGCCGAGGCGCACGAGCACGCGCGCTCGCTGCTCGAGCGGGTGGGCCTCGGCGGCAAGGCCGGCTCCTACCCCTCGCAGCTCTCGGGCGGTCAGCAGCAGCGGGTGGCGATCGCCCGCGCCGTGGCCATGCGGCCGAAGGTGCTGCTCTTCGACGAGCCGACCAGCGCGCTCGACCCCGAGCTGGTGGGTGAGGTGCTCGAGGTGATGAAGGACCTCGTGCGCACCAGCCAGATGACCATCGTGGTGGTGACCCACGAGATGGGCTTCGCCCGCGAGGTGGCCGACCGCGTGGTGTTCATGGCCGACGGCCGCATCGTGGAGCAGGGCACCCCGGCCCAGGTGCTCGACTCGCCGCAGAACGAGCGCACCCGCGAGTTCCTCTCGGCGGTGATCCGGTGAGCGCGGCCGAGGCCGCCACGAGCACGACTCCGGATGCGCGGGGCGCGCTGGCCGGCGAGGTCGCCTTCGTCGCCGGGGCGACCGGCTCGCTCGGCCGCGAGATCGTGCGCGAGCTCGCCCGGCTGGGTGCCACCGTCGTGGTGCACTGCCGTCGCGACCGTGCGGGAGCGGAGGCGCTCGCCGAGTCGCTGCCGGGCTCGCATCTCGTGGTGCAGGCCGACCTCTCCGACCCCGCGGCGCTCGACGCGGCCTTCGCCGAGGTCGAGAACACCGTCGGGCCGGTGACGGTGCTCGTGAACACCACGCACGAGAGCCACGGCGTGGTGCCCGTGGCCGAGCTCACCCCCGAGATCCTCGACAGCCAGTTCGGCTCGGTCAAGGTGCACGCGGCGCTCGTGGGCCGGGTGGTGCCGGGAATGCGCGCCCACGGCTGGGGCCGCATCGTCTACATCTCCGGTGCCCTCATGTCGCGCCCGTACCCCGGCTTCGGTGCCTACGGCGCGGCGAAGTCGGCCGCGACCGCGCTCACCCGCTATCTCTCGGTCGAGGAGGGCCGCAACGGCATCACCGCCAACGTCGTCGCCCCCGGCCGCGTGGTTGACCCCGCCGACGACGAGCCGCTCGACGCGACCCGCCAGGCGCTCAGCGACCGCCTGCTCGAGCGCACCGCGCTCGGCGTCTTCCCCTCGCCCCTCGAGGTCGCCCAGGTGGTGTCGATGCTCGTCGGCCCCGGGTCGGCCGCGCTCACCGGCCAGACCATGTGGGTGACCGGCGGCGAGCCGATCGGCGCCTGACCGCATCCGGTCACCCCTCCATCCCCCGCTCCTCCCGAGTCCGATCCAGAAAGGACGGTGTCCCATGACCACGGTCGACACCCCCGCCGAGCCGCTCACCGGCTCCACCGATCCCGTTCTCCTCGCTCCCGACAGCGCCGAGGCGATCGTCGCCAACGCCCACGCCATCCTCCCCGTCGTCGCCGAGGAGGCCGACGAGATCGAGAACCTCGCCCGGCTGAGCCCCCGTGCCGCCCGCGTCATGCGCGCCGCCGGGGTGTTCGAGATGGGCTTCCCCGCCTTCCGCGGAGGGGTCGAGGCCACGCTCGCGCAGCAGGTCGAGGTGACCGCGCTCGTGGCGGCGGTCGACGCCTCCGCCGGCTGGAACATCGGCGTGCTCAACGCCGGCGGGTACTACGCGGGGCGCCTGGGCGACGAGGCCTACGCCGAGCTCTACCCCACCCGCGACATGCCCACGAGCGGAGCCTTCCACCCCCGGGGGCGCGCCGAGCGGGTCGACGGCGGCTACCTCGTGACCGGCGAGTGGAACTGGGGCTCGGGCAGCTACACCGCAGAGCACATCGTGGGCGGCGCCGAGGTGTTCGAGAACGGCGAGCCCGTGCAGGGGGCCGACGGCAAGCAGATGCACCTCGGCTTCTGGCTGCCGCGCGAGGCCATCGAGGTGGCCCACAACTGGCAGACCCTGGGCGTGCGCGGCTCCGGCAGCACCTCCTACTCCATCACCGAGCCCGCCTTCGTGCCCGCGCGGTACACCTTCGACCGCGAGGGTCTCGACAACCCGCTGGCCGACCCGCTCAACAAGAGCGTGCCCGTCTCGCACTTCGCCCTCACGGGTGTGGTGCTCGGCGTCGCCCGCCACGCGGTGCAGCTCGCGGGCGACTTCGTGCGTGAGCGCATGGGCTCCATCGATGCCGCGAAGATCGACGCCGCCACCCGGCAGGCGCTCGGCGAGGCGATGGGCGAGGTCGACTTCGCCTACGCCGGTGTGCGCGAGGTGGCCAGGCTCACCGACGAGGTGCTCTGGACCCCCGGCCTCGGCCTCACCCCGGTGCAGAAAGCCCGCATGACGGCGGCCAACGCCGTCGCTGCGAACGCCCTCCGGCGGTCGCTCAACCTCTGCATGGAGATCGCCTCGGCCCGCTACATCCTCGACGTCAACCCCATCCAGCGGGTCATCCGCGACGGGATGAGCGCCCTCGCCCACGCGGGCACCCGCCGGGCGCACCTGGCCTCCTATGCCTCCGCAGCCCTCAACAACCCCGAGTGCGGCTACACCATCCCCGACGACGTCTCGAACGACGGCGGAGCGCTCGTGCGCGAGGCGAGATGAGGGGCGTGCCCGGCTCTGCCGCTCTCCCACCAACTCCGGCGATCTCGCCCGGCAGCCCGCGGGTGCGGGTGACCGTCACCCGGGTGGACCGTCCGCGCGGGAGGACGAGGGTGGGCGACTGGTTCGAGATCAACGGAAGCAGGCTCATTCTTCCTCCCGGACAGTCGTTCTGCCCTTATGCGCTGGCGGCGGTCTTCCCCGTCGTGGTGATGCGGCAGGGCGATCTGCCGGCCGACAGCTGGCTGGTGCGCAAGCCCTATATCTGCGGGCCCGATGCCGAGGAGAACCTCGTGATGAAGGTCGAGGCCGTCTACGAGGAGGCGGCAGGATGAGCGGGCGCACCGTGCGCTGCACAGTCGAGTCGATGAACTACTCGGCCTGCGCGCTGAAGAAGGGCGACTGGTTCGAGGTCGACGCCGAGGGCCTGCGGATGCCCGACGGCCAGTCGTTCTGCGCCTTCGCCATCGCCTCGGTGCTGCCGCTCGTGAACGGGCGCCTCGGCGACGACGACCCCGACGAGTGGCTCGACTCGAAGCCGCTGCTGCAGTGCCCCGACCCGCCCGAGGCGCTCTGGATGCGGCTGGAGAACGTGACCGAGCCGAGTACTGAACCAGGAGCATCCGCATGACCCGTCCCGTCACCTTCAGCGCCCGCATCGGCTCGGCCTCGGCCGGTGTCGAGGCGCTCGCCGACCGCGCCCTCCTCGCCGAGGAGTCCGGCTTCGACCAGGTGTGGACCGGCAACGACCTGTTCGGCCACTCGGGTCTCGTGGGCCTCGCCGCCATCGCGATGCGCACCACGCGCATCCGCTTCGGCTCGGGCGTGATGGACCCGGTGTCGCTGCACCCCGCCCAGATCGCCAGCTACGCCTCGGCGCTGCAGGAGCTCTCGGGCGACCGCTTCCTGCTCGGGCTCGGCGCGGGCTCCGACGTGTTCTTCTCGTGGGCCGGCCTCACGCCGCCCCCGCCCGTGGTGCGCACCCGGCAGGCCGTGCTGGCCATCCGCGAGCTGCTCGCCGGGCGCAGCCCGATGGGCGTCCCCGGGGTGGCCGACGGCTGGACCGAACAGGCCGTGCTGCACGATCCGCGGCCCACGCCGATCTATGTGGGCGCCATGGGGCCGAAGATGATCGCCATGACCGGGCGCATCGCCGACGGCGCGCTCTCGCTCTGCCTTCCGCCTCGCCACGTGTTCGGCGTGATCGACCAGCTCAAGGCGGGCGCCGAGAGCGCCGGACGCAGCATCGACGACCTCGACGTGGCCGCCTGCGTGTGGGTGTCGATCTCCGACGATCGCGACGAGGCGAGGGCCCTGCTCGCCAAGCACATCGCGCTCTACAGCGGCTCGCTCTCGACCGCGGCGCTCGAGGCCAACGGGCTCGACCCCGAGGAGTTCGCGCGCACCCAGGCGCTCATGTCGGAGGGGCGCGAGGCCGACGCCGTCGCCTCGGTCACCGACTCCATGCTCGAGCTCGGCATCGTGGGCGAGGCCGCCGAGGTCATCGACCAGTGCGGCGCGCTCATCGCGGCGGGGGCCCGCCACATCTCGTTCGGGCCGCCCATGGGGCCCGACCCCGCAGCCGCTCTGCGCCTCCTCGGCAGCCAGGTGCTGCCGCGGCTGCGCGAACAGTTCTGAACCCCTTCCCGTACCACCCATCCCCCTGCTAGGAGAGAACCATGCTGTACGTCTACGGCGGAGTGCCGACCGACCCCGCGAAGCGCGCCGAGATCGAGGAGGCCGCCCGCGTGTTCGAGGCCGCCTGCCTCGAGGAGGAGGGCTGCGTCACCTACAGCCTCTCGTGGTCGATCGCCGAGCCCGGCTTCCTGCGGCTGCTCGAGGTGTGGGAGCCGAGCGAGGCGCACGCCGTGCACACCCAGCAGCCGCACGTGCTGGAGTGGACCTCGTTCATCGCCTCGGCCTCCACGGCTCCGCCCACGTTCACCAAGTACGTGGTCGATGTCGTTTCTTAAACGTGACGCACGTCAGAGTTAAGAGATAGACTGCCATGGTGGACAACGACAAGACGGCGGAGACGAACACCCGCGAGCTCGAAGAGGGCATCGTCACCGATCTGCGCGAGAAGATGACCTACGGGTCGTACCTGGGGCTCGACACCCTGCTGAGCGCGCAGAGCCCGGTGTCGCAGCCCGAGCACCACGACGAGATGCTCTTCATCATCCAGCACCAGACCACCGAGCTCTGGCTGAAGCTGGTGCTGCACGAGCTCAAGGCGGCGAGCGCGCTCATCGCGTCCGACGACCTCGCGGCGGCGCTGAAGAAGATCGCGCGGGTGAAGCACATCCAGAAGACGATGACCGAGCAGTGGTCGGTGCTCGCTACCCTCACGCCCAGCGAGTACGCGCAGTTCCGCGACTCGCTGGCGAACTCCTCGGGCTTCCAGTCGTTCCAGTACCGGGCGGTGGAGTTCGCCCTCGGCAACAAGAACGCCAAGATGCTCGCGGTGTTCGACGGCGAGCCCGGCGCCAGGGCCCTGCTGCAGGAGCTGCTGGAGCAGCCGAGCCTCTACGACGAGTTCCTGCGCTACCTCGCCCGTCAGGGGTTTGCCGTCCCCGTCTCCGTGCTCGAGCGCGACGTGACGGTAGCGCACACGATGACCCCCGAGCTGCTGCCGGTGTTCATTCAGATCTACGACAACTCCGCTGAGAACTGGGCCGTCTACGAGGCCTGCGAAGAGCTCGTCGACCTCGAGGAGAACTTCCAGCTCTGGCGCTTCAGGCACCTCCGCACCGTGCAGCGCACCATCGGCATGAAGGTGGGCACGGGCGGGTCGAGCGGCGTGGACTTCCTGCGCCGGGCCCTCGACCTCACCTTCTTCCCCGAGCTGTTCGCGGTGCGCACCGAGATTGGACGCTGACACGATGACCACCCTTCCCGCGGCGGGCCTCGCCGACGCGCCCGTGCCCGACGCCTCCGTGCTCGACGCGGCCGACCCGCTGGGCGGCTACCGCTCGCGATTCCTCGGCGCCGACGACCCCTCGGTGCCCGCCTATCTCGACGGCAACTCGCTCGGCCGGCCGCTGGCCTCGCTGCCCGGGGTGTTCTCGTCGTTCGTCACCGAGCAATGGGGCGGCCGTCTCATCCGGGGCTGGGACGAGTCGTGGCTGAACCTGCCGCTCGCCCTCGGCGACCGCATCGGGCGCTCGGTGCTCGGCGCCGCCGCGGGCCAGACCGTGGTCGCCGACTCCACCACGGTGTCGCTCTACAAGCTCATCCGCACCGCGCTCCACGCGCGGCCCGGGCGCAGCGAGATCGTCATCGACCGCGGCAACTTCCCCACCGACCGCTTCGTGGTGGAGGGCGTCGCGGCCGAGACCGGGGCGCACATCCGCTGGATCGAGACCGAGCCGGGCAGGGGCGCCACCCTCGCCGACGCCGAGGCCGTGATCGGCGACGAGACCGCGGTCATCGTGCTGAGCCACATCGCCTATCGCTCCGGCTACATCGCCGACGTGCCCGGCATCACCGCGCTCGCCCACGAGCGGGGCGCGCTGGTGCTCTGGGACCTCTGCCACTCGGTGGGCTCGGTGCCGATCGAGCTCGACGCCTGGGGCGTCGACCTGGCCACCGGATGCACGTACAAGTATCTCAACGGCGGCCCGGGTTCGCCGGCGTTCCTCTATGTGAACGCGGCGCTGCTGGGCGAGGCCAGGCAGCCCATCTGGGGCTGGATGGGCGACCGCAACCCCTTCGCCATGGCCGACGGCTACGTGCCGGCCGACGGCATCCGGCGTTTCATCAGCGGCACCCCACCCGTGGTCGGCATGATCGCGATGCAGGAGATGCTGGGGCTCATCGAGGAGGTGGGCATCGACGCGATCCGCACGAAGTCGCTCGCGCTCACCGACTACGCCATCGCGCTGTTCGACGAGCGGCTCGCGCCCCTCGGCGTCACGCTCTCCTCGCCGCGCGAGCACGAGGTGCGCGGCAGCCACGTCACCATCGACCACCCCTCGTTCGCCGGCCTGATGCAGGAGCTGTGGTCGCGCGGCGTCATCCCCGACTTCCGGGCGCCCTCGGGCATCCGGCTCGGGCTCTCGCCCCTGTCGACGAGCTTCGCCGAGGTGGAGTTCACGGTGGAGGCGATCCGGTCGCTGCTGGCGCCGCGTGCGTGAGCCCGATCACGTCGACGTCTACGGGGCGCATCCCGATCAGCTGATCGAGCTGTACCGGGGCGACGGGATGCGCGGCCTCGTCGTGCTGCTGCACGGGGGCTTCTGGCGCAGCCGGTGGGACCGCACGCATCTGCGCCCGATGGCCGTCGCGCTCGCGGAGGCCGGATGGGCGGTGGCGCTGCCGGAGTTCCGGCGGGTCGGCGGGGGCGGCGGGTGGCCGCACACTTTCGACGACGTGCGCCGGATCGTGGCCGCGGCGCCCGAGCTGGTGCGGGAGCGCTTCGGTGCGGGGTCCGTGTCGCGGGTGGTGCTCGCGGGGCACTCGGCGGGTGGGCATCTCGCGGTCTGGAGCCAGGCGGCGTCGGGATCCGCCGCGGTCGCGTCGGTCGACCACGTGGTGTCGCTGGCCGGGGTGCTCGACCTCGCCGAGGCGCACCGGCTGGCGCTCAGCGGCGACGCGGTCGGCGAGCTGCTCGGCGGCCCGTCGGAGCCCGGCTTCATCGACCGGCTGGCGGCTGCCGACCCGATGACCCTGCCCGTGCCCGACGGACCCACCCTCGCGCTCGTACACGGGGAGGACGACGACGAGGTGCCCGCCTCGTTCAGCCGGGTTTACGCTGATCGTGACCCGCGCATCCGGTTCACCCCGCTCGCCGCGGCCGGTCACTACGAACTCATCGACCCCGCCACCGCCGTGTGGCCGAGCGTGCTCGCCGCGCTCGAGGCACCCGGCCGGCGCGGGGACGCGCACTGAAGGAAGGCACGCACATGGCCATCACGCTGGGATACAAGGCTTCTGCCGAGCAGTTCGGCCCGCGGGAGCTGGTGGAGATCGCCGTCGCCGCCGAGGGGCACGGCTTCGAGTCGGTCGCCGTGAGCGACCACTTCCAGCCCTGGCGGCACACCGGTGGGCATGCGCCGTCGGCGCTGGCCTGGATGGCCGCGGTGGGGGAGCGCACCTCGTCGGTGCGCATCGGCACGAGCGTGCTCACGCCCACCTTCCGCTACAACCCGGCGGTGCTGGCGCAGTACTTCGCCTCGATGAGCGTGCTCTACCCGGGCCGCATGTGGCTGGGCGTGGGCTCGGGAGAGGCGCTCAACGAGATCGCCACGGGCGCGAAGGAATGGCCGGAGTTCAAGGAGCGGTTCGCGCGTCTGCGCGAGGCCGTGGCGCTCATGCGCGAGCTGTGGACGGGCGACCGTGTGTCGTACGAGGGCGAGTACTACTCCACTGTCGACGCCTCCATCTACGACGTGGAGCCCGGAGGCGTGCCGGTGTACATCGCCGCGGGCGGACCGGTCGTGGCGCGCTACGCCGGGCGTGCGGGCGACGGCTTCATCTGCACCTCGGGCAAGGGAGCCGAGCTCTACACCGAGCAGCTGGTGCCGGCCGTGAAGGAGGGCGCCGAGAAGGCGGGGCGTTCGTTCGAGGACATCGATCGCATGATCGAGATCAAGCTCTCCTACGAGGAGACGCTCGACGCCGCGCTCGACAACACCCGCTTCTGGTCGCCGCTGTCGCTCTCGAAGGAGCAGAAGCACGACATCACCGACCCGATCGAGATGGAGAAGGCCGCCGACGCGCTGCCGATCGAGACCATCGCCAAGCGCTGGATCGTGGGCACCGACCCCGACGAGGTGGCCGCGCAGATCGGGCAGTACGTCGACTGGGGCTTCAACCATCTCGTGTTCCACGCGCCGGGGCACGACCAGGAGCGGTTCATGACGCTGTTCGAGCGCGACCTGGCGCCGCGGCTGCGGGCGCTCGGGTAGGACGCCGGCGCGGGCGCGGGGGCTTGTGGGGCTATCGCAGGAGGGCGTGCACGCGCTCGACGCGGTCGCGCCACCAGCGCTCGCGCTCGGGTGCGGCCTTCCAGCGTTCGAGCTGTGCCGGGTCGACCTCGGGCCGCTCGACCGGGATGCTGCCGCCACGCGGCACGAGGCTCCGGCCGGGCGCCGCGACGTCTCCCGTGAACAGGTCGACGGTCGCAAGCCCGCAATCGTAGGGGAGTTCGGGCAGGGCTGCTGCCAGATGCGCCCCCATCGCGATGCCCACCGAACTCTCCAGCGCGCTCGACACCACGGCGGGCAGCCCGGCCTCGGCCACCAGCGCCGCGGCGCGCCGAACCCCACCGAGCGGCTGCGCCTTCACCACAAGCAGGTCGGCGGCGCCGGCCCGGGCCACGGCGAGGGGGTCGTCGGCCTTGCGCACGCTCTCGTCGGCCGCCACGGGGATGCCGAGGTAGCGGATGCGGCGGCGCAGCTCGGCGAGCTCGTCGACGCTCGCGCAGGGCTGCTCCAGGTACTCGAGGTCGAACTCCGCCAGCCGGTGCACGGCGTGCTCGGCCTCGTCGAGGTTCCAGGCGCCGTTGGCGTCGAGGCGGATGCGGCCCTCGGCCCCCACGAGCTCGCGCACGCGCTGCACCCGGGCCACGTCGTCGTCGAGCGTCTGGCGGCGCTCGGCGACCTTCACCTTGACGGTGCGGCAACCGTCGTAGTGGGCGAGCACCTCCTCCACGCGCTCGGGGGCGACCGCGGGGAGGGTGGCGTTGACGGGGATGGAGGTGCGGGTGGGGACGGACGCGGGTGCGGACGCCGGCACGGGTGCGGACGCCGGCGCGGGCGCCCAGCCGAAGTCGATCGCCGCGCGGAGCCAGGCTGCCGCCTCGTGGTCGCCGTACTCGATGAAGGGGGAGAACTCGGTCCACCCCGCCGGGCCTTCGAACAGCGCGAGCTCGCGCGTGTCCTGACCGCGGAAGCGGGTGTGCAGGGGGAGGGCCACCACCTGCATCCCGCCGAGCAGCTCGTCGAGCGGTGGGGGCGTCGTCGTCTCGTCCATTCCTGCACAAGTCTGCCGCGCGAGCGAGGTTCTCCACAGCATCCGGCTTCGAGAGTCCCGGATGCGCGTGGGGCGTAGCCTTGCAGCATGAGTGAACGCACCACGGTCTCCGACATCTTCGATCCCGCCGAATGGGTGGTCGCACCGGTCTCCGAGGGCTTCACCGACATCACCTACCACCTCGACGTGGAGGGCAGGGTGGCGCGCATCGCGTTCGACCGGCCCGAGGTGCGCAACGCCTTCCGGCCCAAGACGGTCGACGAGCTCTACATCGCGCTCGACGACGCCCGGCAGAACCCGAGGGTGGGCGTGGTGCTCATCACGGGCAACGGCCCGAGCCCGCGCGACGGCGGGTGGGCGTTCTGCAGCGGCGGAGACCAGCGCATCCGAGGGCGCGACGGCTACAAGTACTCCGAAGAGGAGACCGCGGCGGGCATCGACCAGGCGCGCTCGGGTCGGCTGCACATCCTCGAGGTGCAGCGGCTCATCCGGTTCATGCCGAAGGTGGTCATCGCGGTGGTGCCCGGCTGGGCGGCGGGCGGAGGGCACTCGCTGCACGTGGTGTGCGACCTCACCATCGCCAGCGCCGAGCACGGGCGGTTCAAGCAGACCGACGCCGACGTGGGGTCGTTCGACGCGGGCTACGGCAGCGCCTACTTCGCGCGCCAGGTGGGGCAGAAGTTCGCGCGTGAGGTGTTCTTCCTCGCCGAGGAGTACAGCGCCCAGCGCGCCTACGAGATGGGCGCGGTGAACCGCGTGGTGCCGCACGCCGAGCTCGAGGCCGAGGCGCTGCGCTGGGCCCGGGTCATCCTCGGCAAGTCGCCCACGGCGGTGCGCATGCTCAAGTTCGCCTTCAACGCGGTCGACGACGGCCTGGTTGGTCAGCAGGTGTTCGCCGGCGAGGCCACCCGCCTCGCCTACGCCAGCGACGAGGCCGTCGAGGGCCGCGACTCCTTCCTCGAGAAGCGCGACCCCGACTGGTCGGCCTTCCCCTACCACTTCTGATGGCGCGGGTCCGTCTCTCATGACCAGACCGCTCGAGATCGTCGAGGCGGAGACCTCGGCGGTCGTGGAGTCCCTGCAGCGCGCTCTCGCGCACGACGGGCCGGCGATCCTCCCGCGCGAGTCCTCCGACGCCGAGCACCGTTCCGGCGGTGCCCTCCCCTCCGAGGTCCCCGGGAGGGTCGCGCTCGTGGTGGAGACCTCGGGGTCGTCGGGCGCTCCGAAGCGGGTCATGCTGTCGGCCGATGCACTGCTGTCTTCGGCGGCAGCCACCGAGAACGCCCTCGGCGGTGGTGGCCAGTGGCTGCTCGCGCTGCCGGTGCACTACATCGCCGGCCTCCAGGTGCTCGTGCGGTCCATCACGGCGGGCACGGCGCCCGTGGTGCAGGCTGCCGTGGTGCACGGCGCCGGTCACTTCTCGGCGTCGCAGTTCACTGATCTCGCTGAGCGGCTCACGCACCCGCGCCGCTACACCTCACTCGTGCCGGCGCAGCTGGCGAGGGTGGTGGAAGCGGCCGAGACCGACGAGCGGGTGAGGCGGGCCGCGCGGCGATTCGACGCGGTGCTCATCGGCGGCCAGGCGCTCCCGCGTCGCCTGCACGAGCGTGCGCGCGCTCTCGAGATGCGGGTGGTGCGCACCTATGGCTCCAGCGAGACCGCGGGTGGCTGCGTCTATGACGGGCGCCCGATCGGCAGCGCGGTCGTGCGCGAGGTCGGGGGCGAACTCCAGATCGGCGGGCCCATGCTCGCCGAGGGCTACCTCGGAGACGACGAGCTCACGGCCGATCGTTTCGTCGTGGCGGAGGGGCGGCGGTGGTACCGCACCTCAGACGGGGGCAGTGTCGAGGACGGTGTGGTCGCGGTGACGGGCCGGCTCGACAACGTCATCATCTCGGGCGGGGTCAAGGTGTCGCTCGATCGAGTGGAGCGACTGGTCCAGGGCGTGCCGGGGCTGGAGTCGGCCGTGGTGGTCGCGGCGGCCGACGAGACCTGGGGGCAGGTGCCCGTGGTCGTGGCGGAGAGCGGGGTCGGGCCGGCTGCAGGTGCAGGTGCAGGTGCCGGCCCAGGTGCGGGTGCGGGTGTCGATCCTGACGAGAGCTGGCGTGCGGCCCGGGCCGCCGTCATCGCGCAGCTCGGCCGGCCGGCGGCGCCCGCCGAGATCGAGTGGGTGCCCGCACTGCCGCGCCTGGCCTCGGGCAAACCCGACCGGCAGTCGGTGGCCAGCTGGTTCCAAGGGCCCCGAGACTAGACTCGCCCGCGAGATGTCGAAAACGAAGAAGCGCCCGTCGGGCAACCCGGCGAGGCAGGCCGCAGGCCGCAGTGCGACCGGTACCCCCGCTCCCCGTGGTCCCCGCTCGGCGTTCGGCGCCTGGGTCGCCGGGGCGAGACTGCGCACGCTCACCCTCTCGGTGGCGCCGGTGGCGCTCGGAGCCGGCGCGGCGATGGTCATCACCGACATCTCGAAGACGAGGCTGCTGCTGTGCCTCCTGGTCGCGGTCTTCCTGCAGATCGGTGTGAACTACGCCAACGACTACTCCGACGGCGTGCGCGGCACCGACGACGTGCGAGTCGGGCCACCTCGGCTCACCGGGTCGGGGCTCGTGCCGGCCAAGCGCGTGCTCGCGGTCGCCCTGGTGTTCTTCGGGCTCGCCGCCGCATCCGGTGTCGTCATCACCGTGCTCACCGGCCACTGGTGGCTGCTCGCCGTGGGCGCCGCGGCTATCGCGGCGGGGTGGTTCTATACCGGCGGCAAGCACCCCTACGGGTACTACGCGCTGGGCGAGCTGTTCGTGTTCGTCTTCTTCGGTCTGGTGGCCACCGCGGGCACCACGTTCATCCTGGCCGGAGAGGTGAACTTCGAGAGCTGGGCCGGCGGGGTCGCGGCGGGGGCCATCGCGTGCGCGGTGCTCATGGCCAACAACATCCGCGACATCGAGCAAGACCGGCTGGTGAAGAAGCGCACCCTGGCCGTGCTCATCGGCCGCACGGCGTCGCGCATCGTCTACGTGTTCTGGCTGCTCGTCGCCTACGCGATCCTGGCGTTCTTCAGCCTGCTCTACCCGCTGGCTCCGCTGGTGTTCTTCACCCTGCTCGTGACGGTGCCGGCCACCATCATCATGCTCACGGCCAAGAAGCCGCGGGAGTTCGTGACGGTGCTGCAGCTCACGAGCCTGTTCGGGCTGCTCTACGGCGTGGGGCTCGGGTTGTCGTTCGGATTCTGAGCCGGTTCGGCGGGGGAATCGTCGGCGGGTTCGGTGGCGCGTGCCGACTCGATGGCGTCGTCTTCGGCCAGCTCGTCGTCGGAGCGGGGCGCCTCGGTGTCGCGCGACGCGCGGCCGCGCGACGCCCGGGCGTCGTGCAGCGATCGCGAGGCCTCGTCGCGAGGGCGGCGCAGGGCGATGATCGAGATGCAGAGGGCGATCACCGCGGCCAGCACCGCCGCGATCCAGGGTGTGATGCCCACGAGGAGCAGCACCGTGAGCACGACCGCGAAGATACCCAGGCGGATGAGGGTGTACACGAGCCAGGTGCGTCCGGGATTCACGCCCTCGAGTCTAGGCCGCGCATCCTGAACGCCCGCCGGTGCGCGGTGGGAGAACACGCAGTCGGCTCCCGGATGCCGGGGGTACAGTTGCTCCATGGCCCGCCTACTCCTCGCACTCGTGATCGTCATCGTGGCGTTCACCGTGTACGCGCTGGTCGACTGCCTCATGCTCCCGAAGTCGCGAGTGAAGGCTCTTCCCCGGCCCGTCTGGGTGCTCATCATCCTGTTGTTCACGCCGCTCGGCGGCATCCTGTGGCTCCTCATCGGGCGCGGGCGCCGGTCGACCACGCCGCCGCCGCGCACTCTCGCGCCCGACGACGACCCCGACTTCCTCGGCACCATCAAGCCCGTGTACGACCCCCAGCAAGATGAGCGCATCCGTGAGCTCGAGAAGCGCCTGGCCGAGACCGACGACGAGTCGGACAGCGGCCGCGCCGAGCGGTGACGGTCAGTCCCGCCACCACGTTCGCGCACCGGCTCGCCGCCGAGCTGGTCGAACGAGGGGTCGAGCACGCCGTGGTGTCTCCCGGTTCGCGGTCGCAGGCTCTGGCTCTGGAGCTGGCACGCCTGGAGACCCAGGGCCGCATCCGGCTGCACGTGCGGATCGACGAGCGCGTCGCGGCGTTCACCGCGCTCGGCATCGCGCGCGAGAGCGGCCGGCCGGCGCTGGTCGTGACGACCTCGGGCACGGCGGTGGCCAACCTCGTGCCCGCCGTGGTGGAGGCGCACCACTCGGGGGTGCCGATGATCGTGCTCACCGCCGACCGGCCGGAGTCGCTCCGCGGCACCGGCTCGAACCAGACCACCGTGCAGCCCGGCATCTTCGGGGTGTTCGCCGTGGCCGAGGTCGACGTGCCGGCACCGACCGCTCAGGGCATCCCTGACGCGGGTGCGCTCGCAGAGTGGGCGGTGGCGGAGGCCACCGGCGGTTCGGGCCGGCCCGCGGGGGCGGTTCATCTCAACCTCCAGTTCGCGGAGCCGTTGTCGGGTTCGGTCGACCCGTCGATCGCCACGGTGCCCTGGGCCGCTCCCGTGGCGGCGGTGCCCTCCGATGGTGCGATCGCGCGCCTGGAAGCCGGGCCGCGCACGATCGTGATCGCGGGGGCGGATGCGGGAGAGGTCGCCGAGGAGACGGCCCGCCGCGCGGGCCTACCGCTCGTCGCCGAGGTCTCCAGCGGAGCCCGCTTCGGGCCGCTGCTGGTGGGGTCGTATCGCGAGCTGCTCGCGCATCCCGAGTTCGGCGGCGAGGTCGAGCGGGCCATCGTGTTCGGGCATCCCACCCTCAGTCGCGAGGTGCCTGCGGTGCTCGGCCGGCCGGGCGTCGAGGTGCTGGTGGTGGCGGGCCGGGGGGCACCCTTCCTGCCCGCCGGTGCCCGTGCGGTGGCGGGGGTCGACGTGTCGGGCCTGGATCCGCGCGACCCGCAGGCGCGGTCGTGGACCAACCGCTGGGTGCTCACCGGCCGGGGCCTGCTCGACGAGGCCGATGCCGAGGACGACGTCGACGCCCCCGTGGTGAGCGACAGTGGTACCGGGGACGTCGATGCGTCGCGCGCCTTCGCCCGGGGCGAGCTCGCGGCGCTGAACGCGCCGGTCACCCGGCGCTCGCTCGTGCGGGCGGCCTGGAGGGCGAGCTGGCCGCACGATCGGCTCGTGATCGGCGCCTCCCGCCTCATCCGGGTGCTCGACCAGGCGGCGGCGGGCAAGCGCATCCCGGTGCACGCGAACCGCGGACTCGCCGGGATCGACGGCACGGTGTCGACGGCGCTCGGGATCGCGGCCGCGGCGGCCGGTTCGGGCGCCAGGCGGGTGGGCACCACGCGCGTGCTGCTCGGCGATCTCGCGCTGCTGCACGACGCCGGGGCGCTCGCACGCACGCCGGGAGAGCCGGTTCCGCGGGTGCAGCTCGTGGTCGGCAACGACGGTGGCGGCACCATCTTCGACGGTCTCGAGGTGGCGGGAACGGCCGAGCGGGAGGCGTTCGACCGGGTGCTCTACACGCCGCAGGCCGTCGACCTCGCGGCGCTCGCCGCCGCGTACGGATGGGAGCACCGGCAGGTGACCCGCCGGGGGGAGCTCGACTCGGCGCTGGCGTCTCCCGCGCCCGGGTGCAGCATCGTCGAGGTGACGCTCGAACGGTGAGGTGCTCTCCTGCACAGTGTGGTGCGGGGTGGGAATTCTCCACAGAGCGGTCGCGGCGGCGGTGATGTCCTGGGGCCGAACTAGGCTCGACCTGTGACATCGACGACCTCAGCCACGGCACTCGACACGCTCCGCTGCGTGTTCGGCTACGACTCCTTCCGCGGAGACCAGGCGGCCATCGTCGAGCACGTCAGCGACGGGGGAGACGCGGTCGTGCTCATGCCCACGGGCGGCGGCAAGTCCCTGTGCTATCAAATCCCCTCGCTGGTGCGCGAGGGCACCGGCGTCGTCATCTCACCCCTCATCGCCCTCATGCACGACCAGGTCGAGGCGATGCGCGCCGTGGGCGTGCGGGCGGCGTTCCTCAACTCCACGCAAGACGCGCGTGAGCGAGGCGAGGTCGAGCGCGCCTACCTTGCCGGCGAGCTCGACCTGCTCTACGTCGCACCCGAGCGGCTCTCCGCCGAGAGCACGAAGCGCTTCCTCGAACAGGGCCGCATCGCCCTGTTCGCCATCGACGAGGCGCACTGCGTGGCGCAGTGGGGGCACGACTTCCGGCCCGACTACCTGGCGCTCGCCGAGCTGGCCGAGCGGTGGCCCACCGTCCCGCGCATCGCGCTCACCGCCACGGCCACCGAGGCCACCCACCGCGAGATCACCGAGCGGCTCTCGCTCGGGCACGCCCGGCACTTCGTGGCGAGCTTCGACAGGCCGAACATCCAGTACCGCATCGACGGCAAGAACGAGGTGCGGAGGCAGCTGCTCTCGTTCATCCGAGACGAGCACTCCGGCGAGGCCGGAATCGTCTACGGGCTTTCGCGCAACACCGTCGAGAAGACCGCCGAGTTCCTGTCGCAGAACGGCATCGACGCCATGCCCTACCACGCGGGGCTCGACGCCGGGCTGAGGGCACGTACGCAGTCGCGGTTCCTCCGTGAGGACGGCGTCGTGATCGTCGCGACCATCGCCTTCGGCATGGGCATCGACAAGCCCGACGTGCGCTTCGTCGCCCACATCGACCTGCCGAAGTCGGTCGAGGGCTACTACCAGGAGACCGGGCGCGCGGGTCGCGACGGGCTCGCCTCGACGGCCTGGATGGCCTACGGGCTGCAAGACGTGGTGCAGCAGCGGCGCATGATCGACGAGTCGCCGGGCGACCTCGCCCATCGCCGGAGGCTCTCGGCTCACCTCGACGCCATGCTCGCCCTCTGCGAGACCGTGTCGTGCCGTCGCGTGAACCTGCTCGGCTACTTCGGGCAGGCCAGCGAGGCGTGCGGAAACTGCGACACCTGCCTGCGGCCCCCGGAGTCGTGGGACGGCACGGTTCCCGCGCAGAAGCTGCTCTCCACCGTGGTGCGGCTCGAGCGCGAGCGCCGTCAGCGCTTCGGGGCCGGGCACCTCGTCGACATCCTGCGCGGCAAGCGTACCGAGCGGGTCGCGCAGTGGGGGCACGACGAGCTCTCCACCTGGGGCATCGGCGGCGAGCTGAGCGAGCAGCAGTGGCGCGGGGTGGTGCGGCAGCTGCTGGCCCAGGGCCTGCTCGCGGTCAACGACGACGGGTACGGCACGCTCGTCATCACCCCCGAGAGTGCCGCGGTGCTGTCGGGAGCGAAGCAGGTGCATCTGCGGCGAGAGCCCGAGCGTGCCGCGAGGTCGAGAGGGTCGGGCGGTTCCTCCGGAGCCGGCGGATCGGGTCGTGCCGGCTCCTCGGCGAAGGAGGCGCTCTCGGCCTCGGACGGCGAGATCTTCGAGGCGCTGAGGGCGTGGCGCGCGGCGACGGCGAAGGAGCAGGGAGTGCCGGCCTACGTGGTCTTCCACGACGCCACGCTCGCCGCCGTGGCCGAGCTCAAGCCGTCGAGCGTCGGCCAGCTCGCGGGGATCGCCGGGATCGGTGAGCGCAAGCGGGAGTCCTATGGCGAAGGTCTGGTGGCGGCGGTGGCTGCGGCACTCGACGGGTCGGGGGCACTCGACGGGTCGGGGACGATAGACGGGGCGGGGTCCAGTGGGGTCGCTCGGGCCGGAGGCGAGCGCTCTGCGATCGGCGGGCAGTCCGCCCGCGGCGATTCGGCGGCAGCGGCACCGCGGGGGCGCAGTGCGGCCCGGGGGAGCTCATCTCGCGGGGTGCAGCGCACCACCCGGCGGGTCGTCTTCCCCGATTCTGCCGAGCCCGAGTTCGCCCCCGAGTTCGCCGACGTCTTCCCCGACTACGACGCGTACGAGCCCCCGCCGCTCGACGACTCCGACGCGCCACCGCCCGACGACGCGCCGCCGGAGCGTTGGTGAGGGGCTGAGGGTCGTCAGGGCTGAGGCGGTGTCGAGGCGTCAGCCGCGTTCGGCCAGCAGCTCGGTCATGTAGTCGATCTCGCCCGACTGGGCGAAGATCACGGCCTTGGCGAGCGCGAGCACCAGCGGATTCGTGGTGCGGGCCTCCACCGCCTCGGCCATCTCCACGCCGCCCTGGTGGTGGGCGATCATGAGCTGCAGAAAGAGGCGCTCGGCGTCGACGCCGCTCAGCTCACCGAGCCGCTGGATGTCCTCGTCCGAGGCCATCCCGGGCATCGGGCCGCCCGGCACCATGTCGCCCGACCCGCTCGACGCCGTGGCGGAGCCGGCATGGCCGCCGTGGCCGTTGTCGGAGCCGTCGAGAGTCGGCTGCAGCATCCAGGTCATCGACGGCTGGCTCGAGGCCTGAGGCAGCCCCCACGCGTTGAGCCAGGCGTACATCTGACCCGACTGCTGCGACTGCGAGGTGGCGATGTCGTAGGCGAGCTGGCGTACGTCCGGATCGTCGGTCTCGTCGCGCACGATCATCGCCATCTGCACCGCCTGGTCGTGGTGCTGCTGCATGTCGCGGGCGAACCCTGCCTCCACGCTGGTGTCGCCCGGTACCGGCACCCGCGGCGCCGACAACCATCCCGCCGCGAACGCTCCCAGCACCACCACGACGGCCGCGACCACCCCCGCGAGCACGAGCCGGCCTTTCGGGGTCTTCGACGAGGCGGCCGGCACGCCGACCGGGCGTTCTGCCCCGGTGCCGCCGTCACTCCCCTCGCCGCTGCGCGGACCGTCCGTGCTGTCGCTCACCGGATCAGGCGACCTTTCCGGCACCGTCCACCCCGCCCGTGCACGCGGCGCCGGGCTCGGGGGCGTCGTTGGAGCGCCAGAACTTGGTCACGAAGTCGGCCAGACGGGTGTCGTCGCCCCCGTCGAGGAACACCTGGTTGCCCCAGGCCGAGGCCACGACGGGCGAGGCCAGTCCCTCGAAGGGCGAGAGCACCACGTAGGTGTCGGGCAGCTGGTCGCGGAGGGTCTGCACCCCGGCCTCGTCGACGACGGCGGGGTCGTAGGTCACCCACACCGCACCGTGCTCGAGGGCGTGCACGGCGTTCTCGTTGGGCACGGGCTCGGAGTACACGCCGCAGTTCAGCCACACCGCGGCGTGGTCGCCGCCGGCCGGCGGGGTCATCGCATAGTCGACCGTGCCCGAGACGTGGTTGGCGGTGAGGTCGGGGTAGGTCTGCAGCTCGCCGATCGAGATCGAGGCGGGGTCGACCTTGGGCTCGGCGCTGGTCACCACGAAGGTGATGATGAGGCCCACCACGAGTGCCCCCGCGGCTCCGCCGCCGATCCAGCCGAAGCGCCGGTTGCGCTGCTGCCGCTTCTGCTGGGCGAGCATGGCCGCCACCTTCTCGGCACGGCGCGCCTCACGCTCCTGCTTGACGGTGAGCTTCTTGGCCTGATCCTTCGCCTTCGGGGGGACGGGCGACGAGGAATCGGAACTGGGGGACACGGCACTCGTTTCGGTCGTGGACATCGGCAGTTGACGCTACAACTATTACGGAGGGCACCTGGAAAATCCATGGGTGCCTCCCCGCGCGTCCCCGTCCGGCTGAGGGAATTCGCATAGCTCGCCGTGCATATGACCCGTGTGAGGATCGGGAGATGTTCAAGTCGGCGGCGAAGGCGATCGCGCGGCCGGTCGCCTCGGTGGTGTACCGCCCGACGGTGATCGGCGCCGACAGGCTCCCGGCCGACGGCCCGGTCGTCATCGCGAGCAACCACCTCAGCTTCATCGACAGCGTCGCCATCACGATCGTCGCCCGCCGCGACGTGCGGTTCCTGGCGAAGTCCGAGTACTTCACGGGGGCGGGCTTCACGGGGCGGATGTCGAAGCTGTTCTTCGAGTCGATCGGCGCCATCCCGGTCGATCGCGAGAGCGCGACCGCCGCGCAGGACTCGTTGCAGCGCGGCCTCGAGGTGCTGCAGGAGGGCGGGGTGTTCGCGATCTACCCCGAGGGCACGCGCTCCCGCGACGGCAGGCTCTACAAGGGGCGCACCGGGGTGGCCTGGCTCGCGCTCACGGCGGGGTGCCCTGTCGTGCCGGTAGGGCTCATCGGCACGGAGGAACTCCTGCCCGTGGATGCGGCCCTCCCGCGCATCCGCCCCGTCACCATCGAGTTCGGTGAGCCGATCGACTCGGCGGGGTATGGCGACGCCGCCTCCGCCCGCGCGCGACGCCGTCTGACCGACGACGTCATGACCGCCATCGCCGGCCTGTCCGGTCAGGAGCTCGCCGGCGTCTACAACGAACCCCCACCCCACTCCGTCGCCGAACGCGTCCGCCGCGCCCTCCACCGCAACGACCCGGCCTGACGCCGCATCCCGCTCGTCGGCGACCCGCCAAGAAGTCGCCCATCCACCTCGTTCTCGAAGGATTATTGGCGGCTCGCGGGCCACACGGATGGGCGGCGCGAGCCGGGTCAGCCCCAGGTCTCGATTGCGGCGGGGCCGGGGCGGAGGGTGACCTCGGATGCGGGGTGCGAGCGACCCTCGGGGTCGACGAAGGCCAGGGAGAGCGGCTCTCCGGCCGTGGCGTCGACGATCTCGGAGGCGCGACCTCCCGTGTAGGGCTGAAACGTGTCGCCCCACTGCACCATGGCGCCGAGCACGAGGGCGAGCCCCTGACCCTTCTCGGTGAGGTGGTAGCTGGACCGCTCCCGGCTGCCCGGCTCGCGGTAGGCGCGCTTCTCGAACACCCCGGCCTCGACGAGCCGCGTCAGCCGCGCGCTCAGCACGTCGCTCGGCGCACCGAGCGCATCGCGGAACTCGGAGTACCTCGTGCGCCCCTTGAACGCCTCGCGGACCACGAGCAGAGACCACTTCTCGCCCACCACGTCGAGGGTGCGCACGATCTGGCATCGCGCTCCGGAATCGTCAGCAGCCATGTGCGGCAGTGTACGACTCCCTCATCTGAATTGGAAATTCCAATCCAGGGTGTACTCTCGACCCATGTCGTCCTCCGCTCCCTCCACGCCCGCCGGGCACGCACGGTTCCGTCTGGGCCGGCGCGGCACCTTCTGGTCCGCCGCCCTGGTGCTCGCCCTGTCGCTCTGGTCGAGCGGCGCGCCCAGCGTGCTCTACCCGATCTACGCGGCCGAGTGGAACCTGCCGCCGGTCGTGGTGACCGGTGTGTTCGGCGCCTACCCGCTGGCGCTCCTGCTGGTGCTGCTGTTCTTCGGCGGCCTCTCCGACGCCATCGGCCGCCGCCGCGCGATGCTCCTCGGCACCGCGCTGATCGTGGTGGCCGCCGGGCTGTTCGCGATCGCGCCCGACGTGCTGTGGTTGTTCGCCGCCCGCATCGTGCAGGGCGTCGGCACCGGTCTGGCGCTCGGAGCGGCCACCGCCGCGATGGTGGAGCACAACCCGTTCCGCAACCCGCGTGCGGCGAGTGCCGCGACGACGGCCTCCACCGCGACCGGTCTCACCATCGCCCTCGTGCTCTCAGGAGCCCTCGCCCAGTTCGCGCCGCTGCCGCTGGTGCTCTCGTACGTGGTGCTCGCGCTGATCGCCGCCGTCACGCTCGTCGCCCTCGCGCTGACCCCCGACGACTCGCCCCGCACATCCCGCGCCGACTCGCCCCGCGCCGGCGACACCCGGGCGTCCGTTGCCGACGGCACCCGCACATCCCGCCGCTCCGGCACGCTGCACCTGCCCCGGGGCGCGGTGCTCGCCTTCGCCGCGGCGACACTCTCGGTCTCGGTGGCCTACACCGTCGGTGCGATCTTCCTGTCGCTCGGATCGCAGATGGCCCGCGATCTCACCGGAACCTCGAACCTGCTCGTGGTCGGAGCCCTCCTCGGGGTGTCGTCGCTCGCGATCGGCGTCACCGCGCTCCTGCTCGGGCGCGTCCCCGCCCACGTCTCCATCATCGTCGGAGGGCTGCTGTCGCTGACGGGCCTCGCCGTGATGGCGGCCGCCGCGGCCGCCGGATCGATCGCACTGTTCCTGCTCTGGTGCGTGGTGGGCGGGATCGGGTACTCCTTCTGCTTCACCGGCGGCCTCGGCCTCGCGTCGCGCGTCGCGCCCGAGGCCCACCGGGGCGCCACCCTGTCGTTGCTCTACCTCGTGAGCTACCTCCTGCAGGCCGGCACCGCCGTGGCGGCGGGTGCGCTCGCCACCGCCCTGGGTCTACGCGCCGCCGTCGACATCGCGGCTCCGGCGCTCGCCCTGCTCGCCGTAGCCGCGATCGTGCTCTCCACCGCCGATCGGCGCCGCACGCGGGCGAAGGATGCGTCACGACCCGTGAGCGAGACACCCGTTTTGTCTGCCTCGTCACAGCCTTCGCCCAGCTGACTGTCGCATCCCTACAGGCGCCGGCACCGCGCATCCGTCTGCCGTTGTAGGCCGGTCACCGCCCGTTTTCGCCCCCGGGAGCCTGCTCGTACCGTGGATGCACGCACCACGACGACGAGGACGACGAGAATGACGAACACGGTCGGCACCACCCCTTCGACGCCCCACGGCGAGCCCGACGGCCGGCCCCTGGGCCGCGACGAAGACGCCGTCGAGCCCGACGCGATCGAGGTCGAACTCGACCGTTCGACCCGACGAGAGGCGCGGCCGTCCGGGGCCGGCTCCGCCGCATCCGTCTCCGCCCCTGCCTCCGACGCGCGCCGAGCGCACACCAACGACGTCGTCGTCGCGCGCACCGACGTGGAGTGGCTCGGCCGCTACCTGCTCGGAACCTGGGCCGAGGCCCGCCTGGCCTCGCGCGAGCTCACCGCCCGCCCCGAGATGCAGCGCATCGAGGGCCTGAGCCTCGAAGCCCACCGCGAGCGCGTCTTCGGCCAGCTCAAGCTGCTCGTCGAGAACGGGCAGGTGCACCGCGCCTTCCCGGCCTCGGTGGGAGGGGCCGACGACCACGGCGGCAACATCGCCGGCTTCGAGGAGCTCGTGGTGGCCGACCCGAGCCTGCAGATCAAGTCGGGCGTGCAGTGGGGCCTGTTCGGAGCCGCCGTGCTGCACCTCGGCACCGAGCGGCACCACAAGGCGTTCCTGCCCGGCATCATGAGCCTCGAGGTGCCCGGCGCCTTCGCCATGACCGAGACGGGTCACGGTTCCGACGTGGCCGCCATCGGCACCACCGCCACCTACGACGAGGCGGCGGGGGAGTTCGTCATCGACACCCCTTTCCGTGGTGCCTGGAAGGACTACCTCGGCAACGCCGCGAAGGACGGCATCGCCGCGGTGCTCTTCGCCCACCTCGTGACGAAGGGCGTCGATCACGGTGTGCACGCGTTCTACGTGCCGATCCGCGACGCCGCGACGGGCGAGTTCCTGCCCGGCGTGGGGGGAGAGGACGACGGTCTCAAGGGCGGACTCAACGGCATCGACAACGGCCGGCTGCACTTCACCGGTGTGCGCATCCCGCGCGAGAACCTGCTCAACCGCTACGGCGACGTGGATGCGGACGGCACGTACACGAGCCCCATCGCGAGCCCCGGGCGGCGCTTCTTCACCATGCTCGGCACGCTCGTGCAGGGCCGGGTGTCGCTCGACGGCGCCTCCACCGCCGCGGCGAAGATGGCCCTCAAGATCGCCATCACCTACGGCAACGAGCGCCGGCAGTTCACCGCGGGCAGCGACACCGACGAGGAGGTGCTGCTCGACTACCAGCTGCACCAGAAGCGACTGCTGCCCAAGCTCGCCACCACCTACGCCGCGAGTTTCGCGCACGAGGTGCTGCTGACCAAGTTCGACGAGGTGTTCTCGGGCGCCGCCGACACCGACGCCGACCGCCAAGACCTCGAGACCCTCGCGGCCGCGCTCAAGCCACTGAGCACCTGGCACGCGCTGGAGACCCTCCAGGAGGCGCGCGAGGCCTGCGGCGGCGCCGGCTTCCTGGCCGAGAACCGCCTCACCGGGCTCCGCGCCGACCTCGACATCTACGCCACCTTCGAGGGTGACAACCACGTGCTGCTGCAGCTCGTGGCCAAGCGCCTGCTCAGCGACTACGGCAAGCGCTTCGCCAAGGCCGACTTCGGCGTGCTCGCCCGCTACGTGGTGGAGCAGGCGGCCGGCCGCACCGTGCACGGCTCGGGCCTGCGTTCGCTCGGCCAGACCATCGTCGACTTCGGCTCCACCGCCCGCTCGGTGGGGCAGCTGCGCGACACCTCCTCGCAGCGGCAGCTGCTCACCGACCGGGTGCACACCATGGTGGCCTCGGTCGCCGCGAAGCTCCGCCCGGCCCCGAGGCTGTCGCAGAAGGATGCGGCGGCCCTGTTCAACCAGCACCAGACCGAGATCATCGAGGCGGCCCGCGCCCACGCGGAGCTTCTGCAGTGGGAGGCGTTCACCGACGCGATCGAGGGCGACGACCCGCGCGCCGCGGGCATGGACGACGGCACGCGGGTGGTGCTCACCTGGCTCCGTGACCTGTTCGGCCTCGGGCTCGTCGAGAAGCACCTCTCTTGGTACCTCATGAACGGCCGCCTCTCGCCCAAGCGCGCCCAGGCCGTCGGGCTCTACACCGAGCGCCTCGCCGCCCGCCTGCGCCCCCACGCGCAAGACCTCGTCGACGCCTTCGGCTACGGCCCCGAGCACCTCCGGGCCCCCATCGCCACGGGCGCCGAGAAGGGCCGGCAAGACGAGGCACGCGCCTACTACCGTGATCGCCGCGAGGCCGGCACCCTCCCCACCCCCGAGAAGTCGCTCGGCAAGTAGCGTTGGTCGGGCGAGGGCTCGCCTTGATTGGGTAGAGATTACTCAGGAGGCGGAGCGTTCATCCGCTCGTACCCTCGTGAAATGCCGCTCCACCTCGCCCCGTTCCATCCCGAACCCGAACCTTCCAACCGGTCGTCCGTCCGGCGTCGACTCACGTCGGTGGTGCCTGTCGCAGTGGTGGTGGCCTCCGTCTTGGTGGGAGGGCTCCCGGCAATCGCCGGGCCGACAGGGTTCATCTCGCTCCAACCGGTGTTCGAGTCGGCAGGGCCGACTCTGATCGCGGAGGGAATGGGTCAGTCGTTCTCGGGCGACGGTCGCTACACGGTGTTCGAGTCGAATGAGCTGCTCACCCCCGACGCGGTGGGCGACGTGCGGCACGTCTACCGGAGGAACACGGCGGACGGGACTCTGGAACTCGTCTCTCGACGGGCGCGTCCCGACCTTCCGGTCGGTCCGGCCTACAGGGCGTCGATCTCCGCAGACGGCAACTGGATCGCCTTCCAGACCACAGACGCCGGAATCTTCGAGGATGATCCGTCGCCGGTCGGCTCGATGCAGATCGCCCTCACGGATATGTCGACCGGAGAGATCATCCGCGTCTCCACACCGCGGGGCACGGTGCCCGTTCCCGGAGAGATCCTGAGTGCGGTGAACTCGGATGCCATGGTCTCGGCCGACGGAAGCCATGTCGTCTTCGTCTCGAATCAGCCCGGAATCAACAACCACGGTGCTCCCACGTCGATCCTGTCGACCGTCGAGCTATTCGATCGCTCGACCGGTGACATCACGAACGTCTCCGGTGGGGTGAACGCCGGCACCGGCGCTGCCGAGATGGCCCGGGGTGCCAGCGACGAGCCCGTGGTGTCGGCGGACGGCCGGTTCGTGGCGTTCACCTCGGATGCCACCAATCTGGGGGTGGCCGCCACGACGCCGGCTCCTACTGCGTCGACGTCATCTCCCACAGCCACTCCGGCTCCAGTCGAAAACGCCCCCGAGCGCAGGAGCTACGTCTACCGGTGGGATTCGGAGACGGGAAAGTCGATCCTGGTGAGCGCGTCGGTCGACGACACCGGGAGCGGCTTCACCAAGACCGATGACGACTCTTATGGGCCCACCATCTCCGGTGACGGGTCGAAGGTGGGCTTCATATCCGGCGCGACGAACCTCGTGGGGCCCACAGAAGTACCGACGACAGACGATCACATGACTGACGCGTTCGTTCGTGATCTCTCCGGTAAGGGCGCCGCCGTCACACACAGGGTCTCGTTGGTCATGGTCGATGAGGCGAAGCCGGACTGGCCGGACTCCTACGGCTACAGCCCTTCGGTGGTGAGGGTGCGGCGCTGGTACGAGCCGTGGGCCTCGACCACGAGAATCGCTCTGGCCGCCGACGGCCGCAGCGCCGTGCTCACCTCAATGACGCCGCTGGTCTCCATCCACGGCGACTGCGTCGGCTGCCAGAACTTCGTCGACGACAACAGCGCTCTCGACGTGTACCAGGTGCTGCTGACCGACGACGCCCGCCCCACCGCGCTGCAACCGGTGTCTGTGAAGCGAACCGACCAGTATGTCGCCAACACGACCGTACGGGCACTCCTCCGAGAATCCACCACCGGCGGTGGCGATTCCGTGGCCGACGGCAAGACTCCCTCCACCGCCGATGGATCCTGGGTGGCTTTCGGCTCGCTCGCCGGTGATCTCCGGGGGATCACCGGAACCACCCCGATCGGGTGGGGTCCGCCCTCGCCTGGTCATCCGAGTGGAGCCGTCACCGACTGGCTGCCGATCTACGTCGACGGCGGTGAGCCTGATGACCACTCAGAGCCGGTGCGCACCTTCACCGTGGCAGCGAATGCCTTCAATCCGCACCTGCACGTGCCGCTCGACGATCAGGCGGCGCTCGAGAAGCGGCCGACTCAGGCGATCGACTACGAGACGCGCATCCGATCGCTGCCGACCCTCGGAACACCCGCACAGGTGACCGCCACGAGCTTCTTGAGTGTGCCGTCCGTCGCTCCGAAGCAGAGCGACATCACCTACGGGCTCACCGTCACCGCGAACTCGGCCGGCTCGGCCGAGGTGGTCATCGAGTTCGACCAGTTCGCCGTCATGCGGGAGCTGAGCATCCCGCCGTACTGGGTCAAGGCAGCGGGCGATGCGGCGAACACCGTCACGTACACGAACACGCGTCTGAACGCCGGCGACACCGCCACATTCTCGCTGGCGCTGCGCAATACGAATGCACTCCTCAATGCGACGACCGCGAAGGTCGTCGCTTCGATCAACGGTGTGAGTCAAGCCGCCCAGGCCAGCGCCGCCGTGCGGCCGCCGCCACCTGTGTGCACTCAGCCGAGCACGGCCACGAAGGTGGTGGCAGGCGTCGCGACGAACCTCTTGCACACGCAGTGCGTCTCCGCTGCGACTCCGACCCGTGCGACCGTTCGGGCGGAGCACGGCAGCGCCGAACTCAAATACGGCGGCGGAATCACCTACACACCCGACGCCGGGCATCGCGGTGCCGACAGCATCACCGTGACCGGCGTCGACGGTTACTCCCGAATCAGCGATCCGGTGATCATCCCGGTCGAGGTCGTAGCGCCTCCGATTGCCGCGGGGGATTCGTACACCGTCGCGGGTGGATCCGTGCTGACGGTTCCGGCAGACCGTGGCGTGCTGGCTAACGACACGCTCCCCGCGGTCGACAGCGCCTGGCGGGTGCAACGAGGGTATCCACCGTCGAGCGGAACTCTCTCGATGGACGACGCCACAGGTGCCTTCACCTTCACGCCGGCCGACGGCTTCGTGGGAGACGTCACCTTCAAGTACCGCGTGAATGGCACAGGGCCGAACTCTGCAGCGTCCACCCCCATCGTGACGGTGGCCATCCATGTCACCCGATGAAGCGCTTAGCGAGGAACGGATGACCATGAATTCGCGTGCGGTTGTTGGTCGTGACGGCGCGAACCGTCGTTGCAGGGGTGCGGGTGTCGGTGGCTCCGCGCTGACGCTGGCCCTGTTGGCCGTGGTCGTCGGAGTAGCTCCGTCGGCGGCGTGGGCCGCCGATGATCTGTCCTGCGATGAGACCAAGGATCCGCCGGTGCGGGTGGTGCAGACGTCGGATGCGGACTACAACACCTATGACACGCAGACGTGCACGGGCGGGTCGTGGGTGTCCCGAGTCGTCGTGCGTCTGAGCAAGACTGTTCCGCCGCGCTCCGCAACGGTGGACGACCCGCTCGATCCGAACCGGCGAGTAACAGTGTCCGAGTTCTTCGACATCTCTCGGAAGGACGATCCGTACGGCATCCTGGAGGGCTTCAACGCGACCAAGGCGGCTGGATTGCCCAAGACCGACGACGAGAAGCGGGCGGTCGTGGACGCTCGTCTTGCGGTGGCCGAGCCCGCGGTGCAGGCAGCGGCACGTCGCGCGGCGATCCCGCTTCCCGCAGCGTGCCCCGACTTTCCCGAGGCCGGCACAGACGCCCCGGAAAGGCAGACCTTCCTGTACAAGCCGCCGGTGGCCACTATTCCAGGGGCCCCTGGATCGGGCGGGTACATCACGTACCAGTTGGGTGACGGACTCAGCGAGAGTCAGGTTCAGACCTGGAACATCGCGGTCGGCGCCGTGAATGCGGCGCTGGCGTACAACCCAGGCTTGCCCCAGCTCAAACTCTCTCGAGCCGGTGATGGAGTCGAGCCGACTCTGGAGCTGGAAGACCTTCCGAAAGGCGGGCTTGATGAGCATTGGTACATGCCACCATTCGACGAGGGAGTGCTTGAGGGACAGATGCGTCCCTATATCGGGGTCGACGGCCACCTGCGGAAGGGCACTGTCTACCTCCACTCCGACCCCCATTATGGAACCACGTTCACCGCGGTGCACGAATTGCTGCATGCCTATGGGGTGAGTGATTTCTCAATACCTGACGGTCACCCCACCGGTGTGCTGGTCATGCATGCAGCTAGTCCGCTCATCAATTTCGTGGAACGTGCGGAGCCTCGTGCCGAGTGGGTGTACTACGGCGTCAAGAGTGAACCCCTTTACGGCTTGGTCGATGTGTGCACCCTGGAGACGATTCAGAAGATCAAGCCGTAGCGGCGGTCCGGGTTTATCACAGAAGGAGATGACCGTGAAGTCAGGTGCGCGAGGAACCGCGATAGCGCTGGCGTTGATGGCAGTGGTGATCGGAGGCGTTCCGGCTGCGCCGGCGTGGGCTGCCGACGATCTGTCCTGTGATGAGGCCAAGGATCCGCCGGTGCGTGTGTTGGCGACTTCGGATTCGGATTACAACACTTTCGACACGCAGACCTGCACGGGCGGGTGGTGGGTGTCTAGGGTTGTCGTCCGCCTGAACAAGAATGTTTCGCCACGCTCCGCGACGGTCGACGATCCACTCGATCCGAACAGGCGGGTGACGGTTTCGGAGTTCTTCGACATCTCGCGGAAGGACGACCCGTACGGGATCTTGGAGGCGTTCAAGGCGACGAAGGCGGCCGGTTCCCCCACGACCGAGGACGAGAAGCGTGAGGTGGTGCAGGCTCGCCTCGACGTGGCCGAACCTGCCGTGCAGGCTGCAGCGCGCCGAGCGGCAATCCCCCTCCCCGCCGCATGCCCCAACCTGCCCGAAGTCGGCACAGCCGCCCCCGAGAGGCAGACCTTCCACTTCAAGCCGCCGGTGGCCACGATTCCAGGGCCGGCTGGATCCGGCGGATTCATCACCTATCAGCTGGGTGACGGGCTCAGCGACGGCCAAGTGAGTATCCTCACTGAGGCTGTCACGGCAGCGAACGCGGCGCTGGATGTGAACCCTCGACTTCCCCAGATCAAACTCTCCCGTGCCGGCGACGGTGTAGCCCCCACGCTGGAGTTCGAGGATCTTCCCGAGGGCGGGGCCGATGGCTGGTCGTTGCCGCCGGATTCCGGAAGAGTCAACGGGGAGGTGCAGCCGTATCTCACGCCTGACGGACGGTTGCGGAAGGCCTCCGTCTTCCTGAACGCCGATCCACACTTCGGAACCGTCGCCGTCGCAGTTCACGAGCTCTTGCACGCATACGGCGTGAAGGACTTCTCCGATCCCGATGACCAGCACTCCGGAGTACTCGTCATGCACGGAACCGCTACGCGCATCAACTTCGTCGAGCGACTCGAGCGTGCCCCGTTGTGGGAGGACTACGGAATCGAGAGCGAGCCGCTGTTCGGGATGGTGGATGTATGCACTCTGGAAACCATCCAGAAGATCACTCCTTAGTGGCGGTCGCGGTGGTACTCAGGTATCACGAAGACCGCGGGTGGCCATGCGAATTCGGCACCGGCGTCGGATGGGCGTGGCTCCGCGCATCCGTAGCTTCGAGGTGTGGGATGCAACGCGCATCCTGCGACACCGAGCACACGGATGCGAGAACGAAGGATGCGGGGACGCGGGCGATGATCGAAGCCACAGCACTGACCAAGCGATACGGGGCGAAGACGGCGGTGCACGACGTCAGCTTCGCGGTGAGGCCCGGGCAGGTGACCGGCTTCCTCGGCCCGAACGGGGCGGGCAAGTCGACGACCATGCGCATGATCATGGGCCTGGACCGCCCGACCTCGGGGCGGGTGACCGTCAACGGGCTGCCCTACGCGCAGCACCGCTCGCCGCTCCACGAGGTGGGTGCACTGCTCGAGGCGAAAGCCGTGCACACCGGCCGGAGTGCCCGCAACCATCTGCGGGCGATCGCGGCGACCCACGGCATCCCGAACCGCCGCGTCGACGAGGTGATCGACCTCACCGGCCTGCACGCGGTGGCGGGCAAGCGGGTGGGCGGGTTCTCGCTCGGCATGGGCCAGCGGCTCGGGCTCGCGGCGGCCCTGCTCGGCGACCCGGCCACGCTCATCCTCGACGAGCCGGTCAATGGCCTCGACCCCGAGGGCGTGCTGTGGGTGCGCGGCTTCGTGCGGCAGCTGGCCGCCGAGGGCCGCACCGTGCTGCTCTCGAGCCACCTCATGAGCGAGATGGCGCTCACAGCCGACCACATCATCGTGATCGGCAAGGGGCGGGTGATCGCCGACGCCAGCGTGGCCGACATCGTGGCCTCGACGCAGACCTTCGTGCGGGTGCGCAGCCCTCGCGCCGCCGAGCTGGCGCGCCGGCTCGGGCAGGCCGACGTGACGGTCACCGAGGTCGACCCCGGCCTCATCGAGGTGCGCGGTCTCACGGCCGACGCCATCGGCGACGCGGCCCTCGGCCTCGGGGTGGCGTTGCACGAGCTCACGACCGTGCAGGGCTCGCTCGAAGACGCCTACATGAACCTCACGCGCGACGAGGTGGAGTACCGCACCACAGTCGACCCCGGTGCCGCGGCCGGTGCGGCCGGCGCCACCGGTGCCGACGCCGGTCTCGAGGCGGTGGCCCGATGAGCGCCTCCACCTTCGCCGCCCCCTCGCCCGCGCCGGCGAGGGCCTCCCACCGCCCGCTGCCGCCGGCCCGACTCCGCTTCACCGGGGTGCTCCGCAGCGAGTGGATCAAGCTCATCACCCTCCGCTCGACGATCTGGGCCTGGATCGTGCTCGTGCTGCTGCAGGTCGGGATGGGCGTCATCTTCGTGCTCACCATGGATGCCGCCCCGGAGGGTGGCCCGCTGCAGCAGGGGGCGGATGCGGGCGCAGCCGACGCGGTCGCGCAGACGGCCGTCATGGCCTCGTCCCTCGGCATCCTGCTCGGCCAGCTCGTGATCTCGGTGCTCGGCGTGCTCGTCATCACCGGCGAATACGGCACCGGGCAGATCCGCTCGAGCCTCACGGCCGTGCCCAAGCGCCTGCCGGTGCTCTGGGCGAAGGCGATCGTGTTCGGGGTCACGAGCTTCGTGCTCGGCCTCATCGCGGTGGCCGCAGCCTACGCCGTCACCTGGCCGCTGCTCGACGACCGCGGGTACACCTCCGACCTCACCGACCCCGACGTGTGGGCACGGCTCGTGGGCGGTGCGGGCTACCTGGCGCTCATCGGCCTCATCGCCTTCTTCATCGGGGCGCTGCTGCGGCACACCGCCGCGGGCATCGGAGCGGCCGTCGGCCTGCTGCTGGTGGTGCCGACGGTGCTGCAGTTCATCTCGGCCGAGTGGGCGACGGTACTCGGGCAGTGGCTGCCGGGCAGCGTGGGCCAGTCGCTGTTCTTCGGCGGAGACGTGTTCGAGCCGTGGCAGGCGGTGCTCGTTATGCTCGGGTGGATCGCGGTGCTCGCCGCACCCGCGGCCATCCTGCTCACCCGGAGAGACGCCTGACCACCACCCCCGGCCCCCTGACGGGCCCCAGCAGCGCCACGTCGGCGCCGGCGGCACAGCCCGCCGGCGCCGACGACCTGCGCCTGCCGAAGCCGCCGGGGTTCATCCGGAGCTTCTTCAACCGGCACCCGTGGCTGCTCGACGGGTTCATCGCCGCGGGGATCGGCCTGCCGATGCTCGTGTACGCGCTCGTCACGCTGGCCAGGAGCGCCTTCGGCGACTCGCCGTTCGGGGGCGAGGCGATCCGCTCCTCGCCCTACTTCGGGCTGGTGCTGCTCTATCTCGCCGCCGCGGTGACCGTCGGCATGCTCTTCCGCCGCCACGTGCCGAGCGTCACGGCCGCCATCTGCGTCATCGCCCTGTTCGCCTCGAGCACGACCGCGCAGCAGATCGCCGGCCTGCCGATGATGATCGCGCTCTATGCGCTCGCCGTCTACCGCTCCACCCGCTCGGCCTGGATCTGGACCGCCGTCGCCACCGGCGTCGGCATCGTCTCGCTGGTGCTGCAGGTGCCCACCGACCTGGCCACGATCGTGGGCTACGGTCTGCTCAACGGCCTGCTGCTCGTCATCGCCACCCTGGTGGGCATCACCTTCGGCAACCGCCGGCGCTACATCACGGCGCTCCTCGACCGCGCGGCGCAGCTCGCCCGCGAGCGTGACCAGCGCGCCCAGCTCGCGGCCTCGGCCGAGCGCACGCGCATCGCCCGCGAGATGCACGACATCGTGGCGCACAGCCTCACCGTCATCGTCGCCCTCTCCGACGGCGCCGAGGCGAGCATCGAGCGCAACCCCGAGACGGCGCGCGAGGCGGTGCGGCAGACCGCCGTGACGGCACGACGGGCCCTCGCCGACATGCGGCGCTCGCTGGGCGTGCTGACCGAGCCGGGCTCGGGCACCGGTGAAGGCGGTGCGGATGCGGGTGGCACGGGCGGACCGGGCGCCGCGGATGCGCGGACCGCATCGGCCGAGGGTCTGGCCCCGCAGCCCCGGCTCGACGACCTCGGCGAGCTCGTGCAGTCGTACCGCGCGGCCGGCCTGCCGGTGCGCTTCACGGTCACGGGCGAGCCGCGCGGCGACGCCCTGCTGCAGCTCACCGTCTACCGCGTGGTGCAGGAGGCGCTCACCAACGCCCTGCGCTACGCCGTGCAGGTGACGCGAGTCGACGTGACGATCGGGTTCGCTGCGGCGGGTGTGACGATCGAGGTGGCCGACGACGGAGTCGATCCGGCCCGCGGTGCCGGCTCCGCGGGCAGCGGGCGCGGCCTGGTCGGGATGCGCGAACGGGTCGCGACCCTCGGTGGCACGGTGACGGCCGGGCCCGCCGGCGGGCGGGGCTGGACGGTGCGCGCCGAGCTGCCCGGTGCCCACGACAGCGAGGAGACCAGCGCATGACAGACCACACCCCCGCCTCCATCCGGGTGCTGCTCGTCGACGATCAGAGCCTCATCAGGATGGGCATGCGCATGGTGCTCGAGGCCCAGGCCGGCATCGAGGTGGCCGGCGAGGCGGCCGACGGCTGGGAGGCGATCGCCGCGGTGGAACGGCTGCACCCCGACGTGGTGCTGATGGACGTGCGGATGCCCGGGCTCGACGGCATCGCGGCCACCCGCAGCATCGTGGCGGCGCACCCGGCGAGCCGCATCCTCATCCTCACCACCTTCGACCTCGACGAGTACGCCTTCGCTGGGCTCCAGGCGGGGGCCAGCGGGTTTCTGCTCAAAGACGCGCAGCCGGCCGAGCTCGTGGCCGCCATCCGGGCGGTGGCCTCGGGCGACGCGGCGGTGTCGCCGCGGGTGACGCGCAAGCTGCTCGAGCTCTTCGGGCCTCAGCTGCCGGGAGGTGCACCGGCCGGAGCGATCACCGCCGTCGCTACGCAGCCGGTCGCATCCGCTGCCCCGGCCGGAGGCACGGCGGCTCTCGACCCGACGGCCGCCGCCCGCCTGGCGTCGCTCACCGAGCGCGAGCGCGAGGTGCTGGTCGCCATCGGCGAGGGTCTCAGCAACACCGAGATCGCCACGCGGCTGTTCCTGTCGGAGTCCACGGTGAAGACCCACGTCGGCCGGGTGCTCATGAAGCTCGAGCTGCGCGATCGCGTGCACGCCGTCATCTTCGCGTACTCGGCGGGACTGGCCGGGTGAGCGGCCGGCTCCGCGCATCCCGGTCCCCGGCGCTTCTCCGGTTGGGCAGTTAGTATCGCCCCATGCGTACGGCGACGAAGACGGCGACCGCAGGACTCGCCGTGCTCGTGCTCGCTGCCGCCCTCACCGGATGCGCGGGCGAGCGGGGCGAGGTGGGCGACGGCGAACCGGTCGCGACAGGCACCTCCTCCGCATCCGCCACGGCCGAACCCACCGTGCCCGCCACGAAGACACCCCGCGGCGTCGTGATCGGCGGGGTGACGCCGCTGCCCACGGGCGAGCGCTTCGACTACCAGCTCGGCGGGGGCTATCCGCCCGCGGACGGCGTGGGGATCGTGGCGCGCGACAGCACCGACGTTCCCGAGGCCGGGCTGTACTCGATCTGCTACGTCAACGGGTTCCAGACCCAGCCCGGTGCCGACTGGCCCGAGGAGCTGGTGCTGCACGACGACTCCGGTGACGAGGTGTTCGACCCCGGCTGGCCCGACGAGCGCATCCTCGACATCTCGAGCGAGGCGAACCGCCAGGCCATCGCGGCGATCCAGGCCGAGACCATCCGCGGGTGCGCCGAGGCGGGGTTCTCGGCGGTGGAATTCGACAACCTCGACTCGTACACCCGCTCGGGCGGGGCGCTCGACCTCGACTCCGCCGTGGCCTTCGCGCGTCTCCTGGTCGACCAGGCCCACGTGTCGGGTCTCGCCGCGGGGCAGAAGAACACGCCCGAGCTCGGCGAGCGGGGCGCGAGCGAGATCGGCTTCGACTTCGCCGTCTCGGAGCAGTGCGCGCTCTACGACGAGTGCGCCGCCTACACCGACGTCTACGGAGACCGGGTGCTCGACATCGAGTACGTCGAAGACCTCGACGGTGACTTCGCCGAGGTGTGCGCCGACCCGGCGACCCCGCCGCACGCCATCCTCCGCGACCGCGACCTCGCGCCGGCCGGCGCCGAGGGCCACGTGTACGAGAGCTGCTGAGCCGGGGGCCGGATGCCGCATCCGCACCCGGTGAGCCGTCGACAGGTCTTCACCCTCCGTTCACCCGACCTTTGAGTGCCGAGACCGTCCCCTGTCGCCGACTGCGCCGAGGATTGGTCACAACCCTGGGGCCGCCGTGCCGCGCAGCCCGGGTGACACGGGGGCGAGACAGATGGATCACGGCAGCGCAGCAGCGCGACACGGGCACGCCGCGGTGCTGGCCGCCGAGCGCACGGCGCTCGCCGAGTGCATGGTGCTGTTCGACTGGAACGGCACCGTCGTGCTCGATGCCGACCGGGCCAGGGCGGCGCTCAACGCGGTGCTCGCGAACCGGGGACTGCCGATGCTCGGCGAAGCGGAGTTCTCGCTGAGGTTCCGGCTGCCACTGTCGGAGCTGTTCGCCCGGCTCGGCGTGGCCGAGGCCGATCTCGGCCCGGCCGAGGAGGAGTGGTCGGATGCGCTGGAGAGCATCCGGGCCCGGCTTCGACCCGGAGCGGCGGACTGCCTCGGCGGTCTCAGCCGGTCGGGGGCCTGGCTGGGTGTGGTGTCGGCCGTCTCGCCGGCGGCGGTGCGCTTCGACCAGCGGTCGCTCGCGGTGCCCGCGGTGTGGAACTCGGTCGATGCGGGGGTGGCCGACAAGTACGCCGTGCTCGTGCGCCATCGGCCGCAACGTGCGTCGGCCTATTTCGTGGGCGATTCGCTCGACGACATGCGCTGCGCCTCGGCGGCGGGTTACACCCCGGTCGGCGTCGCGGGCGACCACCTCAGTGCCGAGGCGCTCCGGGCGGCGGGTGCCGTGCACGTGATCGAGCACCTGGGCGAGCTGCGAGCCATCGTGGGACCGGGCCCGGTCGATCAGCTGTAGCTGGAGTAGCTACCGCCGTAGACGGTCACCGTCTGGAACGCGATCGACACGATCACGACCGTGAACACGATCGTCGCGATGACCCCGACCGCGAGCAGGGCGATGGTGACCCACATCGGAGCGATGCCTCGGCCGGCCCGGCGGCGCACCACGACGGAGCGGCCGATCGGGTACACCGAGCCGAGGAACGCCCAGGCCCAGTGGAACGGGCGCGGGTAGCCGAGACGGGTGAGCCAGCGGTGGTCGAGGAAGGCGAACACGACTCCCGCCGCGTAGATGGCCCAGCCGAGCACCGTCACGATGCCCTGGGCGAGGAGCCCGGCCGGGGTGTAGCCGGCGTAACCGCCGAAGGGCGTGCCGTAGGGGTCGGCGAACGAGGCGGCGAGCACGCGGTCGAACTCGATCAGCGAGAGCGGGGCGAGCAGGAACGACACCAGGGGGAGGAGGGTGACGATCCAGATGAAGGGGCCGTAGACGGGCGTGCCCGGTGCGACGGAGAGCGGCGCCTGGGCGGCGTAGGCCGGGTAGGCGGGGGCTGCCGGTGCGGCGGGGGCCGGCGCAGCGGGGGCGTCGGTGTGCTCCGTCCAGCGGGTGCCGTCCCACCAGCGGCGGGCGGCCTGGCCCGAGGGGTCGGGGTACCATCCCGCGGGAACCTGGGCCGGGCCGGACGCATCGCTCATGGCACCAGCATAGGGTCGCCCCGGCCCGGTATCCTCGTGGGGGGACACGACAGGAACCACATGACCACAGCATCCGAAGCCAGGCCGGTGCTCGACGACTCGGTGCGGGTCGACGGGCAGACCGTGCTCGTCCTCGACCGACGGGTGTTCCCCGAGAAGGTCGAATGGGTGCGGGCCCACGACGCCGAGGAGGTGGCCGCGGCCATCACCGCGATGGTCACGCAGAGCTCCGGCCCGCTGTTCGCGGCCTACGCCGGGCTCGAGATCACGGCGCTCCAGGTGGCCGGCCTCCCCGTGGCCGACGCGGCCGAGCGGATGCGCGTGGCCGGCTCCGCTCTCGCCTCGGCCCGCCCCACGAATGCCCATCCCCGCGAAGCGGTCGAGCGGGTGCTGCGCGCCATCGAGCCCGCCGCCTCCACCCCCGAACTCGTCGAGCTCGCGGTCGACGCCGCCCGCTCGGGCGCCGACCTGTACCGCCGGCGCAGCCGACTGCTCGGCGAGGCGACCGTCGACCTGCTGCCCGACGGCGCGCGCCTGCTCACCCACTGCTGGATGGACACCTACCTCATCGAGCTCGTGCGCGCCGCCCGGGCCGATGGCAAGCGCTTCGAGTGGGTCGCCACCGAGACCAGGCCGTACCTGCAGGGCGCCCGGCTCACCGCACACACCCTGGCGGAGTTCGGCGAACGGGTCACGCTCATCACCGACGGCATGGGGGCGGCCGCCCTCGCGCCGGGGTCGACGCTCGGGCGCATCGACGCGCTCGTCACGGCTGCCGACCGGGTCTCGCTCGACGGCAGCGTGGTGAACAAGGTGGGCACGCTCGGCCTCGCCGTGGCGGCTTCGGCCTTCGGGGTCCCCTTCCACGCCCTGGTGCAGGCGCCTGACGTGAATGCGCCCACCGCCGCCGACATCGTGGTGGAGCAGCGCGACCCTGCAGAGGTGCTGTCCACGCTCGGCCGGCGCACCGCATCCGGACTCGTCACCGAGGCCTGGTACCCGGCGTTCGACGTGACGCCGCCGCGCTTCGTCACCCGCGTCGTCACCGACCGCGGCGCCTTCGAGCCCGAGCGCGTGCGCGACTACTTCGAGGCGGAGGCACGCGCATGACGGTGACGGCGCAGAGCCCCTACCCGTTGCTCGAGGGACGCGCCGACGTGGTGGAGTACCTCGTGCTGCGCGGGCTGCTGCCGCTCGTGGCCGCCGCCACCTCCGAGGTCGAGGTGCGCGAGGTGACGGCGGGCAACATGAACCGCGTGTTCCTCGCCGGCGGGCCGCTCGGGTCGCTCGCCGTGAAGCAGGCGCCGCCCTGGGTGCAGGTGGTGGGGCCGGAGTGGCCGGTCGATCCCGATCGCATCGTGAGCGAGGCGCGCACCTACGAGCGGCTGGCGGAGCGGGTGCCGGAGAGCATCCCGCGCATCCTCGACTTCGACGCGGAGCGGCACGTGCTGGCGATGGAGGACCTCTCCGATCTGGCGGTGCTGCGGGATGTGCTGGTGGCGGAGCTGGCGGCCGGTGCGGATGCGGATGCTGCGGTCAGTGCGGGTGTGGATGCCGCGGCCGGTGCGGACGAGGCCGCCGGGGTCGACCACGTCGCGCTGGGGCAGGTGGTGGGCCGTTTCGTGGGCGAGCTGGCCGCGGCGACCCGGCGGACGACCCTGGGTGACGAGGCGCACGCGGCGCTCGTCGCCGTCTCGGCGAACCCGGAGCTGTGCGCGCTCACCGTCGACGTGGTGCTCGACGAGCCCTACCGTGAGCACGAGCACAACCGCTGGCACCCCGCGCTCAAGGAGCGCGTGCGCGAGCTGTACCGCGACGACGAGGTGCGCGCCGCGGTCGCGGGCGTGCGCGAGGCGTTCGAGGGCCGCGCCGAGGCGCTGCTGCACGGCGATCTGCACAGCGGTTCGGTGATGGTGGGGCGGCGCGACGGCGAGCAGGCCGTGAAGGTGTTCGACCCCGAGTTCAGCTTCGTCGGCCCGATCGGCATGGACCTGGGGCTGTTCTGGGCGAACCTCGAGATCGCCGCGCTCGCCGCCGACGCCCTCGGGCGGCCGGAGCTCGCGGCGGAGCGGTACTCGGCCGTGGCGGCCTCGCTCGACGCGTTCGCCCGCGCCTGGAACGACCCGGGCACACTCGACGGCATCGTCGCCGACGCCTGGCGCTTCGCCGGTGTGGAGGGGATGCGCCGCGCCGCCGGGTTCTCGCACGCCGCCGACATCGAGACCCTGCCCGAGCCGGCCCGAGCCGCCGCCTCGGTGCGGCTGTTCGACGTGGCGCGCGCGCACATCCTCACCGGTGCCGCGGTGCGGCACGACTTCGCGCGGGATGCCGGCGTATCCGCTTCCGAGCCCGCGCCCCGCGCATCCGCTGCCGACGGCGACGACACCGCGCCCCGCGCATCCGGCGCCACGCCCACCACCCCGACCGCACCATCCGCCGCCCCCGAGGAGCGCCCGTGACCGACCACCCCGCCCCCACCCCCGACCCGCTCGTCGTCACCGCGACCTACCTCGTGGTCGACCTCGAGGGCACCACCAGTGCCGCCGGGTTCATCCTGGGCGACCTCTACGACTACGCCCGTCCGCGCCTCGCCGCGTGGATCGACGGGCACGCCGACGATCCCGCCATCGCCGAGGCGCGCCGTCAGGTGCTGCGCGACGCCTCGCTGCCGGGCGACGCCACCACCGACGCGGTCGTCGCCGTGCTTCACGAGTGGATGGAGCGCGACGTGAAGGCGACGCCGCTCAAGACCATCCAGGGCCAGATCTGGGCGGAGGGCTTCGCGCGCGACGAGATCTCGTCGCACTTCTTCGACGACGTCATCCCGAAGCTCCGTCGCTGGCACGAGCAGGGCGTGGGGCTCGCGGTGTTCTCGTCGGGCTCGGTGGCTTCGCAGGTGCCGTGGTTCAGGCACTCGCCCGACGGCGACCTCACGGGGCTCATCACCGACTACTTCGACACGGTCAAGGCGGGTTCGAAGAAGGAGCGCGCCTCGTACGACGCCATCGCGAGCGCGCTGGGCGTCGCCGCCTCTGAGCTCGCGTTCTTCACCGACAACCCCGGCGAGGTGGCGGCCGCCGTCGAGGCGGGCTGGCAGGTCGTGGCGTTCTCGCGTGCGGGCGAGCCGTTCTTCGAGGCCGACTTCGGTGGCGTGCCCGTGGTGGCCTCGTTCGACGACGTGGAGATGGTGGCGCCGTGAGGGCCATCGACGACCCCCGCGCGGCCCACGGGGACGTGTTCGCGGGCGGAGAGCTGACGGATGCGGTCATCACGGCCGCCGGGGCGGCTCTGGCCGCTGAGTCCGCCCGATTCGCGGGGCTCGGCTGGATGCCCGGCACGGCCGGGAACCTGTCGGTCACGCTGGGGCGTGACCCGCTCCGGCTCGCGGTCACCGCATCCGGGTTCGACAAGGGCGAGCTCACCGCCGACGCCGTGGTGCTGGTCGACGGCGAGGGGGCGTGGGTGCCCGACGCCGAGTTCGGCGGGGAGGCGACGTCGGGCTCCGGCGTGTCGGGCGCTTCCGGTGCGGGGCCGACCGAGCGGCTCGGGCTGCCCACCCGGCCATCGGCCGAGGCCGGGCTGCACGCGCGGATCGCCGCCGTGACGGGCGCGGGCGCGGTCATCCACGTGCACGCGCTCGCCGCGGTGCGGGCCGGGTTCGCGTGGCCGGAGGGTGTCGTGCTGCACGACCTCGAGATGCTGAAGGGCATCGGGCACTCCGCCCACGGTGAGCGGGTGGTCATCCCGGTGGTGCAGAACCACCAGGACATGAGGGTGCTCGGCGACGACTTCGAGCGGGTGTACGTGCCGGCCACCGAGTCGCGGCGTGAGGTGCCTGCGCTCATCGTGGCGAGCCACGGCATCTACGCGTGGGGGGCCGACCTGAAGCAGGCGCGGTGGCACCTGGAGCTCACCGAGGCGCTGCTGCAGATCGCGCTCGCGACGCGCTGATCGGCGGGCCTTCGGTTCCGTCTCAGACCCCGAAGGCGCCCCGCAGCAGGGTGGAGGTGAGCTCGGCGTCGACCGGCACGGCTTCTCCGTCGAGCCGGCGCACGGGTGCGACGAGGCGGCCGCTCGAACACAGCCAGATGGCGTCGGCTGTGCCGAGCTCGGCCTCGGTGAGCACCGCGTCCGCGGTCTCGAACCCGAGCCCGGCGAGGGTGCGGAACACGGCCGCCTGCGTGGTGCCGGCGAGGATGCCGAGGTCGCTGCGCGGGGTGCGGAACAGCTCGCCGTGGCGCACGATCACGCTCGACGTGGGGCCCTCGAGCACGATGCCGTCGCTGCTGACGAAGATGACGTCGTCGGCGTCGCGGCGCTCGGCCTCGCGCAGGGCCGCCTTGTTCACGGCGTACGAGAGGGTCTTGGCGCCCTGCAGCAGCCACGGCGAGGTGCGGGCGACGTCGTGGCGGTAGCCGCGGTCGAGCGTGACGACGGCGATGCCGTGCTCGCGGGCGCGGCTGTGGTCGGGGCCGGTGAGCACCTGCACCCAGCCCGTGGGAGTGTCGGCACCCTCGATGCCGCGGCTGTAGAGCAGCTTCACGAGCAGCTCCGTGTCCGGCGCGGAGGAACGGGCTGCGGGATGCGCGGCGACACCGGCGCGGGCCGCCGCCTCGAACGCCGCGGTGTCGGGCTCCGGGAGGTCGAGCAGGGCGGCGGAGTGGGCCAGGCGGTCGAGATGCTCGTCCAGGGCGATGAAGCGTCCGTCGATCACGGCGATCGACTCGAACACCCCGTCGCCGCGGGTGAGCGCCAGATCGGCCACGTTCACGGCCGCCTCGGTCAGCGGGACGGGTTCGCCGTGGGCCGGTGCCTGCGTCTCGCGGGCTCGTGAGACCGCCGCGCGACCCGCTTCGAGGAACACGACCACGTCGCCGTCACCCAGCACCATCAGAACCTCCCGCTGCGTCGCTGGCGCGCCGCGTCTCCATCCTGCCCCCTCGCCGCGTGCCCATCGCCCACACGCGCCGCGTTCAGTGGGCGGAGCGCAGGGCGGCGAGTGCCTCGGCCGAGAGGGCGTCGACGCTCGGGATGCCGTGGCGGGTGAGGGCGAGCACGCGGCCCGCCCGCAGCACGCCGCGCGCCGCCCCGACCCTCAGCTCGGGCGGAAGCGACTCGATGTCCGACGCCTTGGCGAACCCGACGATGCGCCGGATCGCCTTCGCGGCCGCGAACACCGCGGCGTCGTCGCGCACCTCGGCGAGCAGCCGTTCGAGCACCTCGTCGCCCCACACCCGCGGGTCGAGGCGCGTGGGCCAGAGCGCTCGGTACTCGCTCTCGAACGCCTCCCACAGCCGCCCCGGCAGCGCCGTGATCTCTTCGGCGCGCGATGCCTCTCCCAGGGCGAGCGCCCGGGCGGCAGCGATGACGAGGTTCGCCCAGACAGCACCGAGGTCGAACCCCGTCGGCCCCACGAACCCGAACTCGCTGTCGAATGCGCGCACGGAGGCCGCAGCATCCGGAGCCGCCGCCCGCACGAACACCGACCCCGTGTGCAGATCGCCGTGGATCAGCGACTGCGCGGTGGTCATGAACCGCCACTTCGCCAGCCCCATCTCGCGCACCAGCGGGGCGTCGCTGCGCAGCGCCGCCACATCCGCCTCGTTCTCGGGCAGCACACGGTTGTGCTCGTGCTCGATGTAGGGCTCGGTGAACACGAGGTCTTCGGTGATCTGCGCCAGCTCGGGGTTGACGGCCCTCGCGACGAGTGCCTTGTGCTCGAGCGGGTCGAGCCCTAGCGGCGAGGTGGCGAACGCTGCACGGGCGACGTAGCGGCCGAGCTCCTCGGCGGCGTACGCGTGCACGCGCCCCTCGTTGAGCTCGCTCCGCCACACCCGGTGGTCGGAGAGGTCTTCGATGGCGAGCACGTAGTTCGAGGCGTCGAAGTCGAAGAAAGCGGGCACGTGCTCGGGGTCGGCGACCACGTGCCGGCCGAGGACGGTGGCCTCGCGGGTTGACCGCTCGCGGGTCATAGGCCACGAGGGGTCGGTGCGCACGTGCGGAAGCGACTGCTTGAGCACGAGCGACGCACCGCTCTCGTCGGTGACGATGAACACGAGGTTGAGGTTGCCGTCGCCCACCTCACGCACCGAGCGGATGCGCGCGGCGTCGATGCGCCCGGCCAGCGCGGGACGGGTGACGAGGTAGGCCGCGATCGACTCCGCGGAGAGCTGGCTGTCGCTCATGGTCACGACGCCGAGGTGGTCGATCCGGCGGTGACGACCGTGCGTCGCCGCGAGAAGGTGAAGCTGAACAGGAGGGCGACGAGCAGCACCACGCCCTTGCCGAAGTCTTGCGCGTAGTAGGGCAGGCCCAGCATGGTGAACCCGGTCACCATCACGGCGATGAGCACGGCGCCGAGCGCGGTGCCCCAGGCGTTCGGCCGGCCGATGCCGAGCACCGAGACGCCGACGAGCGCCACGGCGACCGCGTCGAGCAGCAGCGAGTTGCCGGCGCTCACGTCGCCCTGGCCGATGCGGGCGGCCAGGAGCAGGCCGGCGATCGAGGCGAGCAGGCCGCAGCCCATGTAGGCCAGGGTGCGGTACCACTGCACGCGGATGCCCGCCAGCCGAGCCGCCTCGGGGTTGGCGCCCACGGCGAACAGGGCCCGGCCCCAGCGGGTGCGCTCGAGCAGGAACCAGAGCACCACGGTGATGACGAGGAAGAGGATGACCGGCACCGGCACCGGGCCGATCGAGCCGCGGTCGAGCCAGAGGAAGTCGGCGGTGAACTTGCCCGGCGCGGTGGTGCCGTTCGAGAGCGTCATCTGCGACGAGATCGACTTGCCGTCGACGATGATGAGCTTGAGGCCCACGATCACGAACATGGTCGTCAGCGTGGCCAGAAGGTCGGGGATGCGCGCCACCACGATGAGGAACGCGTTCAGCGCCCCGATGAGCAGGCCGCACACCAGCACCACCGACACGGCCACGCCGCCCACCTGGTTGCCGATCACCATGGTCCACGCCGCGATCGACACGGCGAACCCGGCCGAGGCGCCGACCGACAGGTCGATGCCTCCGACGGTCATCGCGAGCATCACGCCGAGACCCGCGATGGCGGTGGGGGCGATGTACTTCAGCATGCCGAAGACGTTGTCGACGGTGCGGAAGTTCGGCTCGGTGATGAGGAAGAACAGGATGAGGGCGGCGGTGACCGCCACGAAGCCCCATTTCACGACGAACGCGGCCGCGCGCTCGCCGGTGGAGCGGCGGGTGGCCGAGACGCGGGCCGCGGTGGTGCCGGCCGTGGTGTCGCCGGCTGCGGGGGTGGGGGCGCCGGGAGCGGTGGCGCGGGGGCTAGGCATTCGAGGGCCTTTCGGGGGAGGGCTCTGGGGTGTCGGGGGCCGCGGTGGGGGTGGCCGCCGCGGCGCGCTGTGGTGCGGCCGTGGGAGCCGTGACCTCGGGGGCGGCGGAGGCGACGGGAGCGACGGGGGCTGCGGCATGGTCGCGGCCGAGGAAGGCGGAGATGACCTCGGAGCGGTCGACCTCGTCGGCGTAGCGATCGAGTTCGACCTCACCGGCCACGAGCACGACGATGCGGTCGGCGACCTCGAAGATCTCGTCGACGTCGCTGGAGAGCACGACGGCGGCGGCACCGTCGGCGACGAGGGTGGACAGCCGGGCGCCGATCTCACGCCGGGCTGCGATGTCGACCCCGCGGAACGGTTCGTCGAGCAGGGCGAGTCGCGGGCCTGCCGAGAGCCAGCGCCCCACGACGACCTTCTGCTGGTTGCCGCCCGAGAGATCGTCGATCGACGCGTCGGGGCCGTCGGTGACCACCGACAGGCTCTCGATCACGTCTTCGGCGCTGCGCCGCTCGAGAGTGCGGCTGAGCAGACCGCCGCGGCTGGATCGCTTGAGGAACGGCAGGCTCACGTTCTGCTCGAGCGACCAGCCGGGCAGGAGCGCTTGACGCTGGCGGTCTTCGGGCACGAGCACGACGCCCGAACCGATCGCGTCGCCGGGGCGCTTGGGGGAGTAGGTGCCGCCGCCGAGGGCGAGCGAGCCCGACCGGAGCGGCGCAAGCCCCGCCAGCGCCTCGGCGATCTCGGTCTTGCCCGCGCCGATGAGCCCGAGCACACCGAGCACCTCGCCGGCGCGGATCTCGAGGTCGATCGGGCCCGACTCGGGCAGCAGCCCGACGCCGTCGAGACGGGCGACCGTCTCGGTTCCGCGGCGGGTGCCGCCGCGGTCGTGGTCGACGTCGGTGGCCCGGCCGAGCATGTCGTGCAGGATGCCGTGCCACTCGAAGGGCCGTGCGGAGTCGCTCTGCACGATACCGTCACGGAGCACGACGACCCGGTCGGCGAGGGCTTCGATCTCACCGAAGCGGTGGGACACGTAGACGATGGAGAGGCCGGAGGCGCGGAGTGCGCGGAGCACGTCGAACAGTCGCTCCGCCTCGGCCGCCGTGAGGGCGGAGGTGGGCTCGTCGAGGATGAGCAGCCGGGGCGTGCTGCGCAGGGCCCTGGCGAGCACGAGCAGCTGGGCGTCGGAGATGGCGAGGTCGGCCGCGTCGCGCGTGAGTACCGAGTCGGGCCAGTCGAGTCCGAGCGCCGCCAGGGCGCTGCGCGCCTCGGCGAGGGAGGAGCGGGCGGTGCGGAAGGGGCGGCGGGAGGCCCGGGCCAGGTCGTCGAGGGTGAGGTTCTCGGCCACCGAGAGGCCGGGCACGATGCCGTCGGCCACCTTCTGGTGCACCGCCGAGATGCCGAGCTGCCGCGCCTGCACGGGTGAGCCGAGCTGGGCGACCTCGCCCCCCACTGTGATCTCGCCGCTGTATCTCGGGTTGGCGCCGGAGAGCGCCTTGATGAGTGTGGACTTGCCCGCCCCGTTCGCCCCGAGAAGCGCCGTGATCTCGCCGGGGCCGAAGTCGAGGTTCACCCCGGTGAGCACCACGTTGGAACCGTAGGCGACCGAGACGCCGACGAGGGACACGACGGTGGCGTCGTGCCCCTCGATCGGAGCGGGAGTGCTGAGCGTCATTCGGAGACCGCGGGCAGCCAATCCGTGACGAGGGTGTCGGAGAGCTCGAGCGACGGCTCGGCCGCGCGGAGCTCGGTGACATTCGTGACCGAGTTGTCGGCCAGGAACTGCTGCGTGATGGTCTTGGCGGGGAACTGCACGTCGGTCTCGTCGAGCTCGCCGGCGAGGCTGAGTGCGAGGGCGCGCACGACACCAGCACCGACGGCGGCGGGGTCGGTGGCCGAGGTGGCGACCCAGGGGCTGCCGTCGGCGGTCATGACCTCGATGTCGGCGTTCGAGATGTCGATTCCGTACACCTTCACCTTGTCTTGCAGGTTGTTCTGGATGACGGCCTGCACCGTGCCCTTCGTGATCTCATCGTACGGGGCGAAGATCGCTTGCACGTCGGGGTTCTGCTTGAGGGCGGCGTCGACGAGCGGGATGTTGTCGGTGGCGGTGGACTCGCTGACCTTGCCGGTAGAGAACAGCACGTCGAGGTTGTGCTCGGCCACGTAGTCGTTCCAGACGACCGCGCGGCGGTCCAGTGCGGCGAAGCCCTCGGCCGAGACGTAGCCGACCTTCGCGCCGTCTCCGACGTCGTCGATGAGCTGGTCGAGCACGCCCGAGGCCATCGACTCGTCGGACTGGCTCGAGGTGATGACGCCCTCGGAGTCGGTCAGCGCGAGGTCGTAGACGATGATGGGGATGCCCGCGTCGACCGCCTCGGTGATGAGGGGCTGCAGGGTGTCGGTCTGGCCGTGGTCGACGATGATGGCGTCGGGCTTGGAGGCGATGGCCTGCTCGAGGTCGCTGGCGTGCTTCGCGTTGTCGTTGCGCGCATCCGTCACCTGCAGGTCGATGTTGGCGAACGCGGCCTGGGCCTGGGCGCCGGCGCCCCACGCCTCGAAGTAGTCTCCGGCGCCGCTCTGACGGACGAGCGCGACCTTCAACGGGTCGCCGTCGAACGGCGCGGGGAGGGCGGCGGAGGCCGTGGGGGCGGAGGTGGCGGCGGTGGTGGACTCGGTGGTGCCGCTCGACTGCGAGCAGGCGCTGAGGCCCAGCACGCTCACGGCGACGAGCGCCGTGAGGACTGCACCGGTGCGGGTGATGGCCATTGAAGGCTCCTTCGGGATGTTCGGGGACCGGCCCGAGGGCCGGAGGGCTGTGATTGCGGTTCGATTCAACCGTGTGGGCGCGTCGGCGGCCGAATCGTGTTTCCGTCTGTTACTTTCTGCGGTCTCGGGCCCGGCTGTGCAGGAGGAGAGGTCTAGCATGGATGCATGACCCTGCTGACCGTGTGGAACGACACCGACCCCTCGACGCCCGTGCTGCAGACACGAGACTTCGACACCATCCGCGACGTGCTCGCGGGCCTGAACGCCCGCTTCAGCCGCTGGGAGCTCAAGGAGCTCTCGGCCGAGCCGTCGCAGGAGGAGGTGCTCGCCGCTTACGCCGACGAGATCGCCGAGGTCAACCGCGAGCACGGCTACACCCTGGTCGACGCGGTCTCCATCACCCGCGCCGACACCGACGAGTACCGCGAGCTCGCCGCCCAGGCCCGCCAGAAGTTCCTCAACGAGCACCAGCACGACGACGACGAGGACCGCTTCTTCGCCCGCGGCTCCGGCGTGTTCTACCTGCACGCCGACGACAAGGTGCACGCGGTGTTCTGCGAGCCCGGCGACGTGCTCTCCGTGCCGAAGGACACCACGCACTGGTTCGACATGGGCACGAACCCCGACTACGTGTCGGTGCGCTTCTTCCACGACGACGACGGCTGGGTGGGGCACTTCACCGGCAGCGACGTGGCCGCCAAGTTCGCCACCTACGACGAGCTGGCCTCCGTCTCGGCGTAGCCACGACGCTCTCGCGCCCGGCGCCGCGCGTCAGCCCAGGGTCGCGCCGAAGAGCAGGCCGAGCAGGTAGGTGACCGCAGCCGCGCCGTAGCCGATCGCGAGCTGGCGGAGGGCACGGCGCAGAGGCGGCCCTCCTGAGAGCAGGCCCACGATCGCGCCGGTCGCGAGCAGCGCCAGGCCCACGAGGCCGGCGGCGATCGCGACGGCGGGCCACCCGCTGAGGCCGAACAGGTAGGGCAGCACCGGGATGACCGCGCCCGAGGCGAAGAAGCAGAACGACGACAGCGCGGCCTGCCAGGCTGTGCCGATCTCCTCGTGGTCGTCGTCGGTGCCTGCGGTTCCGGCAGGGCCGAGGTCGGGTGCGGTGATCCCCGCGTCGCCCGCGCGCGGGATGCGGATGGCCGAGGTCGCGGTCGTGAGGCCGCCGAACACGTCGCGGGCCCGAGCCTCCGCCTCCTCCTCGCTCAGACCGCGTGCGCGATAGACGAGAGCGAGCTCGTTGGCGTCGACGTCGAGTCGCGGCACGGCCCGGGCGGCGTCGAGGTCGGGCGTGGAGGCGGCGAGCAACTCGCGCTGCGACCGCACCGACACGAACTCCCCGGCACCCATCGACAGCGCACCGGCCAGGAGGCCCGCGACGCCCGTGGCCAGCACGACCGTGCTCGGAACCCCCGTGGCGCCGATGCCGAGTACGAGAGCGAGGTTCGACACGAGGCCGTCGTTGGCACCGAAGACGGCCGCGCGGAAGGTACCGGAGAGGCGACTCCGGCCGCGGGCGGCCAGCCCTCGCACCACCTCGCCGTGGATGCGCTCGTCGGCCGCCATGGCGTCGGTGGCGTCGGCGTCGTCTTCATAGGGGGATCGCGCCTCGGCGCGCTGCATCAGCGCGAGCACGAACACCGAACCGAATCGACGTGCCAGCACCGCGAGCATCCTGGTGCGCGCGTCGGCCCGGCGGGGTTCGCCGACCTGGTCCCCGAGCAGTCGCAGCCAGTGGCTCTCGTGCCGCCCCTCGGCCTCGGCCAGGGCCTCGAGGATCTCCCTCTCGGTGCCCGTGCGCCGATGGGCGAGCTCGCGGTACACCGCCGCCTCCGCCCGTTCGTCGGCGAGGTACTGGCGCCAGCGGCGCAACTGCGCGGGTGTGGGCTCCGCCATGCTGCTCATGCTAGCCGGAGGGGCAGCGCGAGCGGGGCGCGGCCCGCCTCACCAGGCGAGGGCCGACACCGGCGTGAACATGATCGCGGCGCTGAACGTGGCCTCGATCTGCTCGAGCGGCATGCCGTAGTCGGCGATCGCCTCGCGGTACTTGTCGGCGTAGGCGCTCCGGAAGGGTGCGAGCACGCTCGCGGCCGACTGCTCCGCGATCTCGGCCGAGCCTCGCAGCACCACCACGTCGTCTCCGAAGCGGCCCCCGGCCTGCAGGTGGATCACGACGGGTGAACCCGCACGCACGTGCCGCACCTTGGCCGTCGACGGTTCGCTGAACACGTACACCCGGCCGTCGTGCCAGAAGAACCACACCGGCACCGCGTGCGGTGCGCCGTCTGCACCGACCGTCACGATCCAGGCGATCAGGTCGTGCTCGAGCATGTGCAGCGCCTTCTCGCGCACCTCGTCGTCGGGGAACAAGTTCGACATCGCAGCCTCCTCGGGTTGCCGAGCACCCTACGCTCCGCGGCGCGCATCCGCCGCCTGTGCGCCTCGGACGAGTGCCGCTAGCTGTACCCCGACGGCTCGGGATGCGTGCCGGTCAGGGCGTGGTCGCCCACCTCCTGCGCCTTGTAGGCCACCGGGTCGTGCAGCGTGATGGTGCGGGCGTTGCGCCAGAACCGGTCGAACCCGTACTTCTCGCCCGTGGCACGCGCGCCCGTCAGCTCGAACAGGCGCGAGGTGACCTCGAGCGTCGTCTTCGTGGTGACCACCTTGGCCGCGGCGATCTCGACCGCCACCTCGCCGCGTTCGTCGTCGGTGAGCTCCCAGCCCCGCTCGGCCGCTGCGGCCAAGAGCTCGGTCGAGTGCCAGGTGAGGGCGTCGGATGCTCGGGTCGCCGAGGTGAGGTCGCCGATCAGCTCCCGGATGAACGGGTCGTCGACGGCGCGCTCGACACCGCTCGTCGACCACGGCTTCGTGGTGGTACGTACGTACTCGGTCGCGGCGGCGAGCGCCCCCTCGGCGAGCCCCACGTGCAGGTGGTTGAGCGCGGCCTGGAAGAACAGGATCGACAGCGACGCGAACGGCCGGTAGCGGTCGCCGGACTGCCCGCCGTAGCCGAGCACGTAGCGCTCGGGCACGAACGCCGACTCGAACGACACCGATCCTGAGGCCGAGAGCCTCTGGCCGATGCTCTCCCAGTCGTCGTGGTGCACCACGGAGGGCTGGGTGGCGTCGATGATGACGGCGAGCTTCTCGCCGGTGTCGGTGCGCGTGGCGCTCGCGGTGATGCGGTCGGAGACCTGTGCGCCCGTGGCGAAGAACTTGCGCCCCGAGACGGTGAAACCGCCCTCGGCGGGGGTGAGCTGCAGGCCGGCGTCGCGCGGGTTGCCCGCTCCGCCCCAGAACAGGTGCTTCTCGGCCAGCTCGCGCTGCAGTCCCTCGATGGCCGCCTCGTTCTCGTTGAGCTGCAGGCGCCACGAGTTCACGAAGTGGTAGGCGAAGACGTGCCCGAGACCAGCGTCGGCCCGGATGACGGGCCGGAGCGCGCGGAACACCGTCATCCAGTCGAGCCCGCCCCCGCCGAGCGATACGGGCACCAAGGCGGGCAGCAGGCCGGTCGCCCGCAACCGCTCCACCTCGGCGAACGGCGCGGTGCCCTCGTGGTCGCGCTCCGCCGCGACGGCGGCGAACTCCTGCGCCAGCGCGTCGAGAGCCGACACGGCCTCGGCGGGAGAGGTGAGCGTCTTCATCGACCGGCCTCCGGCGACCCGGCGGCCACCGATTCCGCCCAGGGCGTGCGGTTCCAGCTGCGCACCACGTGGCACGAGTGCTCGAAGCCCAGCACGCTGATGCTCGCGGTGTCGAGCGCCAGGTACTCTCCGCCGGAGACCGGCAGGCCCACCCAGGTGGCGGCGAGGGTGCGCAGGAAGTGCCCGTGCGAGAACACCAGCACGTCTTCCCCTTTCTCCAGCACGGCCTGGGCCCGGTGGATGACGGCGAGGTCGCGCCGCAGCAGATCGGCCGCCTCTTCGCCCCGGCCCTCGGCGTCGATCTCGACCCCGTTCACCCAGAGGTTCCACTCCTCGCCGAACCGCTCCGAGATCTCGGCGCTGGTGAGACCCTCGTAGGCCCCGTAGTCCCACTCCGCGAGGTCGCCGTCGACCTCCAGTTCCTCACCGAACCCCGCCAGCATCGCCGTGTCGACCGCGCGACGGCGCGGACTCGACAGTACGAGACCGAACGAGCGGCCCTCCAGCACGCGCCCCGCCGCCCGGGCCTGCGACTCGCCCACCGCGGTGAGCGGAACGTCGGTGCGGCCGGTGTGGCGCCCGCCGAGGCTCCACTCGGTCTCGCCGTGACGCACGAGCACCAGGCTGGGGCTCGCGGGATGTGCGGAGGTGCTCTGGGTCATGCCTTCAGGCTATCGGCCACGACACGCCCGCCTGTCGTGCGGCGAGCATCCTGTGGACAGTGGCGAAACCTGACCGCAATGTGGAGGAGTCAGAATGCGACCATGAAGCTCCTCCTCACCGACGCCGTGATCATCCCGATGGCCGACGGGACCGACTGGTTCCGCGGCTGGCTCTCCGTCGCCGACGACGGCACCGTCGCCGCGCTCGAAGCGGGCGAGCCGCCGGCAGAGGTGCTGGCCGAGGCGAAGGCCGACGGCGCCGAGGTGATCGACGCCGCGGGGGCCTTCGTCGCACCCGGCTTCATCTCGGCGCACAGTCACATCTTCACCGGGGGTATGCGCGGCATGACCCCGGGCGAGCCGCTCTACGGCTGGGTCGGCGAGCAGAGCACCTTCATCGCCGGCGCCGACGTCGACGACATCTACTGGTTCACCCTGCACGGCTGCCTCGACTTCCTCGGCAACGGCGTCACCAGCGTCTACAACTTCACCGACTCGCGGGTGGTCGGTAAGTACGACCCCGACACCGACACGCGCGAGATCTACTCCATTCGCCCCGAGGCATATCTCACCCGACAGCTCGATGCCGCGCGCGACGCGGGCATCCGCACCATGAACGCCATCCGCGTCGACACCGAATTCCAGCCCGCGGCCGAGGCCTTCGAGGTGTTCGACCGGGCCATCGCGCACCTCAAGTCCGAGGTGCCTGCCGAGCTCGACCTTGGCGCCTCGGTGTTCGGCGCCGTGCAGTGGTCGGCCACCGCGCAGGCCGCGCGCGACGAGGTGACGGCGATGGACGCGCACGGCATCGGCAACCAGGCGCACTTCCTCGAGACCAGCGAGGCGCTGGAACAGCAGCGCGAGAAGTTCCAGTGGTACGAGGAGGCGGGGGCGCTGCGTCCCGGGTTCCTGTTCGGTCACTTCGTGCACCCCGACGAGTACATGGCGCGCACCGCAGCCGAGAAGGGGGCGGGCATGGTGTGGCAGCCCACCTCCAACGGCCGCCTCGGTTCCGGAGTCGCCGACATCCCGCTCTACCGCGAGCTCGGCATGCCCATCGGCGTCGGTCTCGACGACCAGAGCTGCACCGACGTCGCCGACCCCTTCCAGAACATGCGCATCGGAGCATATACACAGCGTGCGGTGAACAAGGACGCCGCGGTCGTGATGCCGCGCGAGATGATCCGGATGCACACCCTGGGCTCCGCCGAGGCGCTCGGGGCCCACGTGGCCGAGCGGGTGGGGTCGCTCGAGGTGGGTAAGTTCGCCGACCTGCTGCTGGTCGACCCGTCGGCGCCCGACACCGGGCCCGTGTGGGACGTCTACGCCCACTACGCCTTCGCCTGCGGGCTGCGGAACCTCAAGAAGGTGTTCGTGGGCGGCGAGCTGGTGTCGAGCGAGGGCGTGTCTGCGCATCCGCTGGCCGCCGAGGCCTCGCGCGAGCTGCACGCGCGCGTGCGCGAGGTGGCCGCACGCTCCGAGGAGCGCAGCCGCGAGCGCCTCGCCTGGTAGCGCCCCGTCGCCCGTCCCCGCGCATCCGTCGGCCAAGTAGACGCGAATGGCCGCCTCCCACACGGGGAAGCGGCCATTCGCGCTCACTCGAGCGTGCCGGGCACGACTCAGAGGGTGATGAGCCCCGCGGTCTTGGTGCGGGCGGCCTCGAGCCGCGAAGCGACGTTGGACCAGTTGGCGATGTTCCAGACGGCCTTGATGTAGTCGGCGC
>NZ_JANLCN010000001.1 GCF_024979255.1 Herbiconiux moechotypicola | reverse complement strand
CTTGTCGTGGTGCAGCTGCATGATCTTGCCGCTGATGTGCGGCTCGAGGGCGGCGTAGTCGTACGGAAGTTCCGGCAGAGTGTACTCAGCCATGATGATGATCTCCTCGTGTTAGAGGCCGCCGGCCCCGGTGAGCCGCGGCTGTGAGTGACGTTGTCAGTCTATTGCGTCGGGTGGAGGTGCCGGTCAGTCGTCGAGGTCGGGCGGGAGGTTCGCCTCGGTGCCCGGGATGCCCTGCTCGGTGGCGAGCTTGTCGGCCATGGCGAGCAGGCGACGGATGCGGCCGGCGATGGCGTCTTTCGTCATGGGCGGGTCGGCGTGGTGGCCGAGCTCGTCGAGGCTTGAGTCGCGGTGGGCGAGGCGGAGCTCGCCGGCGTACTTGAGGTGGTCGGGGATATCGTCGCCGAGGATCTCCATCGCCCGCTCCACCCGGGCGCAGGCGGCGACGGCGGCCTGTGCCGAGCGGCGCAGATTCGCGTCGTCGAAGTTGACCAGCCGGTTGGCCGTGGCGCGCACCTCGCGGCGCTGGCGCATCTCCTCCCAGGTGGCGACGGTGCCGGTGGCGCCGATCACCGTGAGCATGGCGGCGATCGCCTCGCCGTCGCGGATGACCACCCGGTGCACGCCGCGCACCTCACGGGCCTTCGTGGCGATGCCCAGGCGTGCCGCGGCGCCGACGAGCGCCATCGCGGACTCGTTGCCCGGGCTCACCACCTCGAGCGCCGCCGAGCGGCCGGGGTCGGTGAGCGAGCCGGCCGCGAGGAAGGCGCCGCGCCAGATCGCGGCGAGGTCGTCGCGGGTGCCGGTGGTGAGTCGGTTCGGGAGACCGCGGATCGGGCGTCGCCGCGCATCCAGCAGCCCGGTCTGGCGTGCCAGCGTCTCGCCGCCGTCGAGGATGCGCACGAGGTAGCCGCCGTCGCGGCGCTGGGCGCTCGGGGCGATGAGCGACACGTCGCCCTTCACGCCGTAGAGCTCGGCGAGGTCGCGCAGCACGCGCTTGACGATGTCGGGGGTGTCGAGCTCGGCCTCGATCGCGATGCGGGAGGAGATGATGTGGAGACCGCCGGCGAACCGGAGGATCGTCGCGAGTTCTGCGGCGCGGGTGGTCGTCTTGCTGACGACCACCTTGGCCAGCTCCTCTTTGACGTCGGCTGTGAGAGCCACTGTGGAACCTTCTTCTTGTCGTCGTTACTCGCGACCGAGGTCGCGATGCTTCACGCTCACGGCCACGCCCGGAAAGCGGCCGATGCGCTCGGCCAGCTCGCGGGCCATGGCCACCGAGCGGTGCTTGCCGCCCGTGCAGCCGATGGCGATCGTGGCGTGCCGCTTGTTCTCACGCTGATACCCCGCGAGCACGGGCTCGAGGGCGGCTGCGTAGGCGTCGATGAACTCCATCGCGCCGGTCTGCCCCAGCACGTAGTCGCGCACCTCGGGGTCGAGGCCGCTGTGCGCCCGCAGCTCGGGCACCCAGAACGGGTTGGGCAGAAAACGGGCGTCGGCGATGCCGTCGGCGTCGGTCGGCGCCCCGTACTTGAACCCGAAGCTCATCACCGTCACCTGCACGCCCGCGGCATCGGCGGCGGAGAACCGCTCCTGCACCACGGTGGCGAGCTGATGGATGTTGAGGTCGGAGGTGTCGATGATGATGTCGCTCGACTCCCGGATGGGGCTGAGTCGGGAGCGCTCCGCCCCGATGCCGTCGAGCAGCGTGCCGTTGCCCTGCAGCGGATGCGGGCGCCTCACCTGCTCGAAGCGGCGCACCAGCGCCTGATCGGTGGCCTCGAGGAACACCACGCGCAGCTGGGTGCCGCTGCGCAGGGCCTGGATGATCTCCTGCAGGTCGGAGAAGAAGTCGCGGCCGCGCACATCCACCACCGCGGCGATGCGCGGGAGGGTGGAGCCGGCGTGCTCGGCGAGGTCGACCAGGGGCCGCAGCATCTGCGGCGGGAGGTTGTCGACCACGTACCAGCCGAGGTCTTCGAGGGCGTTCGCCACGGTCGAGCGGCCCGCCCCCGACATGCCCGTGACGATCAGCACCTCCTGCTGCTGCGCGGAATCGGGGGCCATGTGCTCCAGCCTACCTGGCAAGGGTCGTGCGGATCGTCTCGGCCAGCTGCGGGCCGATGCCCTTCACCGTGGCGATGCTCTCGGCATCGGCCTTCTTGAGCTCGGCGACGGAGCCGAAGTGCTTGAGCAGCTCTCTCACCCGTGCTGGTCCCAGCCCGGGCACCTCGGCGAGCACGCTCGTGATGTCGCGCTTGCGGCGCGAACGCTGGTGGGTGATGGCGAAGCGGTGGGCCTCGTCGCGGATGCGCTGGATCATGAACAGCGCCTCGCTGCCGCGCGGGAGGATGACGGGGTAGTCGGTGTCGGGCAGCCACACCTCCTCGAGCCGCTTGGCGATGCCGGCGAGGAAGATGCCCTCCACCCCCGACTCCTCGAGGGCGCGAGCGGCGGCGTTCACCTGGGGCTGCCCGCCGTCGACGATGAGGAGGTTCGGGGGGTAGGCGAACTTCTTGCGGCGGGGGGAGCCGCCCTCCGCATCCGGGGTCTCGTCGGCGGGTTCGTTCTCGGGACGCAGGTAGGCGAGTCTGCGGGTGATGACCTGGTAGATCGACTCCGTGTCGTCGGTGGAGTCGGCGATGCTGAAACGGCGGTACTGGTCTTTGCGGGCCAGGCCGTCTTCGAACACCACCATCGAGGCCACGATGTTGGTGCCCGAGAGGTGCGACACGTCGAAGCACTCCATGCGCAGCGGCGCGTCGGTCATGCCGAGCGCCTCCTGGATGTCGGTGAGCGCCTGAGAGCGCGCCACGAAGTCGGCCGAGCGGCGCGTCTTGTAGAGCATCAGGTTGTTCTTCGCGTTGAGCGAGGCGGTCGCCATGAGCGCCGCCTTCTCGCCGCGCTGGGCCGTGCGCAGCGTGACCTTGCCCTGCTTGGGCCGCCGCTCCCCCAGCCAGGCCGCGAGCTCGTCGGAGTCGTCGGGAAGCGCCGGCACCAGGATCTCGCGCGGCGGCACCTCGCCCTCGTAGGCCTGCAGCAGGATCGAGTCGACGAGCTCGCCGGTGTCGAGGTCGAGCTCCTTGTCGACCGTCCACGAGCGTTCGCCCCGGATGCGGCCGCCGCGCACGATGAACTGCTGCACGCTCGCGGCGAGCTCGTCGTGCTCCACGGCGAACAGATCGGTGTCGGCCGAGTCTCGCAGCACCACGGCGCTCTTCGCGAGCACCGCCTCGAGCGCCTGCAGCTGGTCGCGGTAGACCGCGGCGGACTCGTAGTCCTGCCGCTCGGCGGCCTCCTTCATCCCCTTGGTGGCCGCGGTGACGAACCTCTTGTCGCCGCCCTCGAGGAAGGCCACGAAGTCGTCGACCAGGCGACGGTGCTCCTCGATGGTGACCCGCTGCGAGCAGGGACCTCCGCATCGGCCGATCTGGCCGGGGAAGCAGGGCCGGCCCGTCTGCATGGCGTGCTTGTAGCTCGAGTCGGAGCAGGTGCGGATGGGGAACGCCTTGATCATGAGGTCGATGGTGTCTTTCACCGCCCAGATCTTGGGGTAGGGGCCGAAGTAGCGGGCGCCCTTGATGCGGTGGTTGCGGGTGACCATCACGCGCGGCGCCTCGTCGGCGAGGGTGACCGCGAGGAAGGGGTAGGTCTTGTCGTCGCGGAACTTGACGTTGAACGGAGGGTTGAACTCCTTGATCCAGGTGTACTCCAGCTGGAGCGACTCGATGTCGGTCTTCACCACCGTCCACTCCACGCCCGACGCGGTGAGCACCATGCGGCGGGTGCGCTCGTGCAGGCTGCGCAAGGGCGCGAAGTAGTTGCTCAGGCGGGCGCGCAGGTTCTTCGCCTTGCCCACGTAGAGCACGCGGCCGGAGGCGTCTTTGAACCGGTACACGCCCGGCTGGGTGGGGATCTCACCGGCCTTGGGTCGGTAGCTGACGGTGTCTGCCATGTCTGTTCGATTCTCTCATCCGGCACCGACAGTGCGGTCGGTGCCCGCTGTGTCCGGGGTGGGGTGTCGCCGTCTACGATCGTGGGGGCGCATCCCGACTCGGCTGCGCCGACGAGAGGGATGCACGATGCCGAACCAGCGCCACCACCGGCCCGCGGGGGCCACCACCGTCACCGCACGGCTCGTGCAGTTCGAGAGGTGGTACGCCAAGCACCTGAGGGCCGACGGCGCCGGGCACGTGGGCACCGCCGAGATCACCGCCACCCTGCGGCAGCTGTTCGCGCTGAGCGACGGGCGCCTGCTCACGCCCTCGGCGCCGGTGCTCGAGGCCGTGGTCACCGCGGTCGACACCGACGAGCGCCTGGCCGAGCGCATGCCGGAGGCGGTCGACGCGCTGGAGCACTACCTGGACTTCGCGATCGAGTCCGGAACCTGGGCTCCGTCCGACGAGGAGCTCGACCGCTGCGACGCCGTGCTCGCGGCCGCCTTCGACCTGGGCGCCGGTCTGCTGCTGCAGCTGCTCGACGCCCTCGACGACGTCGACGACGTGCCCGAGCCGGCGGAACGCCGGGCGCTCGCGGCCCTGCGGCCGCCGCTGCGGTCGGCCGAGACGCTCTACGAGACGGTCACCGGCACGCTGCTCGACGAGCTCGTGGGGGCGCAGCCGTCGGGCGACGGGGCCGACCTCTCCCCCGTGCACGCCCTCGCCCTGGGGCGTGCCATCGGTGTGCTCTGCGTGGCCGCGCATCCTGTTCTGTTGCCCGGCCTGTCGGCCGCCCAGGTCGCGCAACGGCTCGACACCGCCTCGGGCGTGAGCGAGGCGGACTCGGTGGCGGCGGTGCCCCCGACCGAGCGGATGCTCGCCGCGCTGGCGACGACGGGCGCGATCGTGCCGGTGACGGTCGAGGCGGGGGTGCGCTGGGAGGCGCCGGAGGGACTGCGTGCTGCGCTGGCCGACACGATCGTGGAACTCGCCGAGGAGGTGGGGCTGCTCGAGCCCGAGGAGCCGCTCAACCCGCACCCCGAGGGCGCGGTGCTGCGCGTGCGGGCCGTGGTCTCGGGCAGCCGGCCCGCCGTGTGGCGGGAGCTGCGGGTGGGGGCCGAGGCCGATCTGGGTGAGGTGCACCTGGCGCTCCAACTGGCTCTCGACTGGACGGACGAGCTTGCCCACCGCTTCGAGGCGGGCGGTGGGCGCGAGGCCGTCGAGGTGGTCGCGGCCGAGGACGAGCTGGAGGTGGAGTTCGGCGAGTTCCTCGTGGAGGCGCGGGACGAGCTGGGCTATCGCTACGGGGAGGGTTCCGAAGGAACGCTGGTGACGGTCACGCTGCTCGGGGTCGACGAGGCCGGTGGCGAGCGGCTCCCGCGGTGCGTGGGGGCGTCGCCGGAGGTCGCCGTCGCCGAGGTCGACGAGCTGCTGGCGCCCCTGCGGTTGCGCTGAGCCGGCCGGGCGCGCTCGTCACAGGTGACGGGCGCGCCTGCCAGGTCGGCAGGTAGGCGGGCCGGCTCAGCGCATCCGGTGTCAGCGCTTCTTCGGCGGCGGCAGCAGTTCGCGCAGGAACCGCCCCGTGTGGCTCGCCTCGATCGTGGCGAGCTTCTCGGGGGTGCCGGTCGCCACGATCGTGCCGCCGCCCGAGCCGCCCTCGGGCCCGAGGTCGATGAGCCAGTCGGCCGACTTGATGACGTCGAGGCTGTGCTCGATGACGATGACCGTGTTGCCCTTGTCGACCAGGCTGTTCAGCACGAGCAGCAGCTTGCGCACGTCTTCGAAGTGGAGGCCCGTGGTGGGCTCGTCGAGTACGTAGATGCTGCGGCCGTTGGAGCGCCGCTGCAGCTCGGTGGCGAGCTTCACGCGCTGGGCCTCGCCGCCGGAGAGCGTGGTGGCGCTCTGGCCGAGCCGTACGTAGCCGAGGCCCACCTCCACGAGCGTCTTCAGGTAGCGGTGGATGGCCGAGATGGGCTCGAAGAACTCCGCCGCCTCGGCGATCGGCATGTCGAGCACCTCGGCGATGTTCTTGCCCTTGTAGTGCACGCTGAGGGTGTCGCGGTTGTACCGCGCGCCGCCGCACACCTCGCACGCCACGTAGACGTCGGGCAGGAAGTTCATCTCGATCTTGATGGTGCCGTCGCCCGAGCAGGCCTCGCAACGGCCGCCCTTCACGTTGAACGAGAAGCGGCCCGGCAAGTAGCCTCGGGCCTTCGCCTCCGCCGTCTCGGAGAAGAGGGTGCGGATGCGGTCGAAGACACCCGTGTAGGTCGCCGGGTTCGAGCGCGGGGTGCGGCCGATCGGCGCCTGATCGACGTGCACGACCTTGTCGAGGTTGTCGAGACCGGTCACCCGCTTGTGCTTGCCGGGGAGCTTGCGCGCCCCGTTGAGCCGGTTGGCGAGCACGCGGTAGAGGATGTCGTTGACGAGCGACGACTTGCCCGAGCCGCTCACCCCGGTGACCGCGGTGAGGGTGCCGAGCGGGAAGTCGACCGTCACGTTCTTGAGGTTGTTGGCCTCGGCTCCGACCACCGAGATCATCCGCTTGCGGTCGATCGGACGGCGCTTCGCGGGCACCTCGATCGACTTGCGGCCCGAGAGGTAGTCGCCGGTGAGCGAGTCGGTGTTCGCCAGCAGCTCGGCGTACTCCCCCGAGTGCACCACGCGGCCGCCGTTCACGCCGGCGCCGGGGCCGATGTCGACGATCCAATCGGCCGTGCGGATGGTGTCTTCGTCGTGCTCCACCACGATGAGGGTGTTGCCGAGGTTCTTCAGCTTCACCAGGGTGTCGATAAGGCGCCGGTTGTCGCGCTGGTGCAGGCCGATGGAGGGTTCGTCGAGCACGTAGAGCACGCCCGTGAGGCCCGACCCGATCTGGGTGGCCAGACGGATGCGCTGCGCCTCACCGCCCGAGAGCGACCCGGCGCTGCGGGCGAGGTCGAGGTAGCTGAGGCCCACCTCGATGAGGAAGTCGAGGCGCGCGCGGATCTCGCGCAGCACCTGCGCCGCGATCATCGCCTCGCGGTCGGTGAGCACGAGCTCGCCCATGAAGCGCTGCGCGTCGGAGAGGCTGAGCTCGGAGACGTCGGCGATGCTGTGCTCGTTGACGGTCACCGCGAGCACTTCGGGCTTCAGCCTCTTGCCGTCGCAGACCGGGCAGGCGACCTCACGCAGGTACTCCCCCCAGCGCGCCCGCTGGGAGTCGCTCTCGGCCTGCACGAACTGCCGTTCGATGTAGGGCATGACGCCCTCGAAGCCCGAGGTGTAGCTCATCTCACGGCCGTAGCGGTTCTTCCACTTGACCTTCACCTCGAAGTTGTTGCCGCGCAGGATGGCCTCCTGCACGTCGGCCGGGAGCTCACCCCACGGCGTGTCGAGCGAGAACGAGAGATCGCGGGCGAGACCGTCGAGCAGCTTCTCGTAGTACTGGAAGAGGCCCTTGCCCTGGGTGGTCCAGGGGATGATGACGCCCTCGTTGATGCTGAGGTCGGTGTCGCCGAGCAGCAGGTCTTGGTCGACCGACATGCGGGTGCCGAGACCGGAGCACTCGGGGCAGGCGCCGAACGGTGCGTTGAACGAGAAGGTGCGGGGTTCGATCTCGGTGAGCTGGATGGGGTGCTGGTTCGGGCAGCTGAGCTTCTCTGAGAAGGTCTGCCACGCATCCGGCCCGTTCTCGTCGACGTAGTTGATCTGCACCAGGCCGTCGGTGAGCCGGAGCGCGGTCTCGAGGGAGTCGGTGAGGCGGCCCAGGATGCTCGGGCCCGCGACCAGGCGGTCGACCACGACCGAGATGTCGTGCTTGTACTGCTTCTTGAGCGTGGGGGGCGAGGTGAGCTGGACGACCTCGCCGTCGACGACGGCGCGGGAGTAGCCGGCTGCCGAGAGCTCTTTGAAGAGGTCGACGAACTCGCCCTTCTTCTGCGACACCACAGGGCTGAGGATCTGGTAGCGGATGCCGTCCTCGAGCTCCATGAGCTGGTCGGCGATCTGCTGCACCGTCTGCTTCTGGATGCGCTCACCGCACACCGGGCAGTGGGCGATGCCGATGCGGGCCCAGAGCAGACGCATGTAGTCGTAGATCTCGGTGATGGTGCCCACCGTCGAGCGCGGGTTGCGGTTGGTCGACTTCTGGTCGATCGACACCGCCGGGCTGAGGCCCTCGATGAAGTCGACGTCGGGGCGGTCGACCTGCCCGAGGAACTGGCGCGCGTAGGCGCTGAGCGACTCCACGTAGCGGCGCTGGCCCTCGGCGAAGATGGTGTCGAACGCCAGGCTCGACTTGCCCGAGCCCGACAGGCCGGTGAACACGACCAGCGAATCCCTCGGGATCTCGATGTCGACGTCGTGCAGATTGTGCACCCGGGCACCCCGCACACTGAGCTTTCCGCTCGCACCGTGACGGCGCTCCGCTGTGGGTTCGGGCACCACGGAATTCAGGGTTTCAACACTCGAGATCGACACCCCAAAAGTGTATGTCGACCCACCGACACCGCCGCCCGATTACGCTCACGGCACCATCCCGCGGGCCGCAGAGAACGAGGACCGGTCAGGCGATGTGGCCGGCCTTCTCCATCTGGCGGAGTTCGCGTTTGAGTTCGGAGACCTCGTCGCGGAGGCGGGCGGCGAGTTCGAACTTGAGCTCGGCGGCGGCCTCGAGCATCTGGCCGTTGAGGTCGGCGATGATGGCCTCGAGGTCGTTCGCGCCCTGCGCGGCGATGCCCTCGCGCCGCAGGTTGGGCGTGGGACTCTTCTTGCCGCGGCCGGCCCGGTCGTTGAGCAGCGCGGCCGTGTCGGCGCCCTCGCGGGCGAGGGCCTCGGTGATGTCGGCGATGCGCTTGCGCAGCGGCTGCGGGTCGATGCCGTGGGCCGTGTTGTAGGCGATCTGCTTCTCGCGGCGGCGCTCGGTCTCGTCGATGGCGAGCTGCATCGAGTCGGTGATGGTGTCGGCGTAGAGGTGCACCTCGCCCGAGACGTTGCGAGCCGCGCGCCCGATGGTCTGGATGAGCGAGGTCGACGAGCGGAGGAAGCCCTCCTTGTCGGCGTCGAGGATGGCCACGAGCGACACCTCGGGCAGGTCGAGGCCCTCGCGCAACAGGTTGATGCCCACGAGCACGTCGTAGACGCCTGCGCGGAGCTCGGTGAGCAGCTCGACGCGGCGGAGCGTGTCGACGTCGGAGTGCAGGTAGCGCACCCGCACCCCCGCCTCGCCGAGGTAGTCGGTGAGCTCCTCGGCCATCTTCTTGGTGAGCGTCGTGACGAGCACGCGCTCGTCGCGCTCCACCCGCAGCCGGATCTCTTCGAGCAGGTCGTCGATCTGCCCCTTCGACGGCTTCAGCACCAATTGCGGGTCGACCAGGCCGGTGGGGCGGATGATCTGCTCCACCACCCCGTCGGCGATGCCCATCTCGTAGCGCCCGGGCGTGGCCGAGAGGTAGACGGTCTGCCCCACGCGCTCCTTGAACTCGTTCCACTTCAGCGGCCGGTTGTCGAGCGCGCTCGGCAGCCGGAAGCCGTGGTCGACGAGGGTGCGCTTGCGCGAGGAGTCGCCCTCGTACATCGCCCCGATCTGCGGCACCGTCACGTGCGACTCGTCGATCACCACGAGGAAGTCGTCGGGGAAGTAGTCGAGCAGGCAGTGCGGCGCCTCACCGGGCTCCCGCCCGTCGATGTGCCGGGAGTAGTTCTCGATGCCCGAGCAGAACCCGATCTGCTCCATCATCTCGAGGTCGAAGGTGGTGCGCATCCGGAGCCGCTGCGCCTCGAGCAGCTTGCCCTCGCGCTCGAGGATGGCGAGCCGGTCGTGCAGCTCGGTCTGGATGGTCTCGATGGCCCGGTGCATGACGGAGGTCTCGGCCACGTAGTGCGACCCCGGGAAGACCGACACGCTCTCGAGCTTCTTCACCACGTCGCCGGTGAGCGGATGCAGGGCGTAGAGCCCCTCGATCTCGTCGCCGAACATCTCGATGCGGATGGCGAGCTCTTCGTACATCGGGATGATCTCGATGGTGTCGCCGCGCACCCGGAAGTTGCCGCGCGAGAAGTCGACGTCGTTGCGCTGGTACTGCATCGACACGAACTTGCGGATGAGCCAGTCGCGGTCGACCCGCTGCCCTACCTGCAGCGCGATCATCGCGTTGAGGTACTGCTCGGGCGTGCCGAGACCGTAGATGCACGACACCGTCGACACCACCACGACGTCGCGCCGCGACAGCAGCGAGTTGGTGGTGGAGTGCCGCAGCCGCTCGACCTCGGCGTTGATCGAGGAATCCTTCTCGATGAAGGTGTCGGTCTGCGGCACGTAGGCCTCGGGCTGGTAGTAGTCGTAGTACGACACGAAGTACTCGACCGCGTTGTTGGGCATGAGTTCGCGGAACTCGTTCGCCAGCTGCGCCGCCAGGGTCTTGTTGTGCGCGAGCACGAGCGTGGGGCGCTGTACCTGCTCGATGAGCCAGGCCGTCGTGGCCGACTTGCCTGTGCCCGTGGCACCGAGCAGCACCACGTCGGTCTCACCCGCGTTGATGCGCCCGGCGAGCTCGGCGATGGCCGCGGGCTGGTCGCCGCTGGGCTGGTATTCGCTGATGACCTCGAACGGGTGAACGGAGCGGGTCGGTTCCATGCGTTAAGTTTAGGGAGGGCCACCGACACCAGCGTCGGTGCTCGCTCACAGCGTCACGCCGAGCAGTTCCTCCCAGAACATCCTCTCCCACCACCACAGAGGCAGACACAGCATGCGAATCGGAATCCTCACGTCGGGCGGCGACTGCCCCGGCCTCAACGCGGTCATCCGCGGCGCGGTGCTCAAGGGCACCGAGATCAACGGCCAGGAGTTCGTGGGCTTCCGCGACGGCTGGCGCGGCGTGGTCGCCGGCGACATCATGCCGCTCGAGCGCAGCGACGTGCGCGGCATCGCGAAGCAGGGCGGCACCATCCTCGGCACCTCGCGTACCAACCCCTTCGAGGGCAACGGCGGCCCCGAGCGCATCCAGGAGATGCTCGACGCCAACGGCATCGACGCCATCATGGCCATCGGCGGCGAGGGCACGCTCGCGGCGGCGAAGCGGCTGACGGATGCGGGGCTCAAGATCGTGGGCGTGCCCAAGACGGTCGACAACGACCTCGACGCCACCGACTACACCTTCGGCTTCGACACCGCCGTCGAGATCGCCACCGAGGCGATGGACCGTCTCCGCACCACCGGCGACTCGCACAGCCGCTGCATGGTCGCCGAGGTGATGGGCCGTCACGTGGGCTGGATCGCGCTCCACTCGGGCATGGCCGCGGGCGCGCACGCGATCCTCATCCCCGAGCAGAAGACGAGCATGGAGCAGGTCGCCGAGTGGGTGAAGAGCGCCGCCGACCGCGGTCGCGCACCCCTCGTGGTGGTGGCCGAGGGCTTCACCCCCGACCACGCCGACGACCCGCACTCCGAGCGCGGCCTCGACGCCTTCGGCCGGCCGCGGCTCGGCGGCATCGGTGAGCGCCTGGCCCCGATCATCGAAGAGATGACGGGCATCGAGACCCGCGCCACCACACTCGGCCACATCCAGCGCGGTGGCGTGCCCACCGCTTACGACCGGGTGCTCGCCACCCGCCTGGGAATGGCGGCCTCCGACATCGTGCAGAGCGCATCCTGGGGCCAGATGGTGGCGCTGCGCGGCACCGACATCGTGACGGTCGGCTTCGAGGAGGCCCTGGGCCGCCTCAAGACCGTGCCGCAGCGGCGCTACCGCGAAGCCGCCATGCTCTTCGGCTGATCGGCGAAGCGCACGCGGTCTCCGGGCCTGAGCTGCGCCACACGGTCGAGCGCGGATGCGGTGAGCACCGCGATCACGGGGTACCCGCCGGTCACGGGGTGGTCGCGGAAGAACAGCACGGGATGCCCGTCGGGCGGCACCTGTACCGAGCCGGCGACCATCCCCTCGCTCGGCAGCTCCCTCTCTGATCCTTCTGCTCTCGCGAGACCACCGTCGAGCGATCGGATCCGCACCCCGACGCGATTCGAGTCGGGTTGCACCTCCCACTCGCCGCCGAGCAGCAGCCGCCACCCCGCCGCGCCGAACCAGTCCGCTCGCGGTCCGGGCGTGACCTCGAGAACCACCGCCCCCCGGGCCTGAGGGTCGTCGGCGAAGGGCCGCACGAAGTCGGCAGCGGGCCAGGCCTCCACGGCGTCGCCGATGGAGAGCTTCGCGCCCGCGGCCAGCGGGGCCGGCCCGAGCCCGCTCAAGACGTCGGTCGATCGGCTCCCCAGCGTGGGCGGCACGTCGAGACCTCCCCGCACAGCGAGGTACCGGCGCAGCCCGCGCGAGGGCGTGTCGAGCGCGATCACCTCACCGGGGGCCGCGACGAACGAGCGGCCGACCGGATGCACGACACGGCTCCGCGAGCCGCTCGCGCCGCGTCGCGCCTCCGGTCCGACGACGGTCACCGCACCGGGCGCGCCGGTGACGGCGACGAGCGCCCAGGTCGAGACCGACACCGTGAGCCCACCACCCAGCGCCTCGATCGCGGCCTCGCCCGGCGGATTGCCGACGAGTCTGTTCGCCGCCCTCCACGCACCGCGGTCCGCCGCGCCCGACGCGGTGACGCCCACGTGCGCGAAGCCGGGGCGGCCGCCGTCTTCGAGCAGCGCCAGCGGTCCTGGATCGAGCACGCGCAGGGTGCGAACGCCCGCGCCCTCACCCCGCACGGACGAACCTCACCCTGGTACCGGGCGCGAGCAGCGCGGGCGACGGCCGCTCGGTGTCCCAGAGCTCCGCGTCGGTGGTGCCGATGAGCTGCCAGCCGCCCGGCGACGCCCGCGGGTACACCCCGCAGTAGCCGGCGGCGAGCGCGACCGACCCCGCCGGCACGGCCGCCCTCGGCGCTGATCGGCGGGGCACCGTGAGGGCGCCGTCGCCCGTGAGATAGGCGAACCCGGGTGCGAAGCCGATGAACGCGGCGGTCCACTCGGCCGCGAGGTGCCGCTCGATCACCCCCTGCACGGTGAGTCCCGCGGCCGCCGCCACCTCTCTGAGGTCGGGCCCGTCGTACACGACGGGAAGCTCGACCAGGTGGGCGTCGGATGCGCGGCCGGAGTTCCGCTCACGCGTGGGCGATTCCGAGGCCAGCACCTCGTCCACCCACGCGGTGACCGCATCCCGGCGCATCACGACGGGGTCGAAGACCACCAGCACGGTGCGGGCGGCGGGCACCAGGTCGACGACGGCACCGCCGGCACCTCCGGCTGCCTCGGTGGCCTGGCGAAGCCGGGTGTACGCGCTCAGCGCGCCCCGCGCATCCGGGAGCTCGACCAGCAGGGCACCCTCCCCCGAGGGCAGGATGCGCGGGGCGGCCGGCGAGGTCACGCGACGAACGGAGCGATCGTGAGGCCGGCGTCGAGCAGTTCGTCGCGCACGTGCCGCGCGATCTGCACCGCACCGGGGGTGTCGCCGTGCACGCAGACAGTTTCGGCCGTGAGTGCGATCTTGCTGCCGTCGCTCGCGATGACGACGCCTTCGAGGGCGAGGCGGCGCATCCGCTCGCCGATCTCGACCGGATCGTGCAGCACCGCCCCCGGTTCGGAGCGGGGCACCAGGGTGCCCTCGGGGGTGTACGCCCGGTCGGCGAAGGCCTCGGGCACGAAGCGCAGGCCCTCGGCCTCGGCGAGGCGGCCCACCTCGGAGTCGGGCAGCCCGACGAGTGCGAGCGAGGGGTCGAGGCTCACGAGCGCCTCCACCACCGCGGCGGCCTGCTGCTCGTCGTGCACGATGCGGTTGTAGAGCGCGCCGTGGGGTTTGACGTAGCCCACGTGGGTGCCCGCCGCGCGGGCGAGGGCCTGGAGTGCGCCGATCTGGTAGACGACGTCGGCGGTGAGGTCGACGGCGGGCAGGTCGAGATCGCGCCGGCCGAAGCCACGGAGATCGGGATAGGAGACCTGGGCGCCCACCGAGACCCGGTGGGCGGCGGCGAGGCGCAGGGTGGCGAGCAGCCCGCTGGGGTCGCCGGCGTGGAAGCCGCAGGCGACGTTGGCGCTGGAGACCAGGCCGAGCATGGAGCGGTCGTCGCCCAGGGTCCAGGCGCCGTAGGACTCCCCGAGGTCGGCGTTGAGGTCGATCGAGACAGCGGTCACGGCGGTGTCACCCGTCGGCGCGGAGGCCGGTGGGGCCGGCGGCGGCGAGAGCCGAGTTCCACGCGGCGTCGACCTGATCGAGGGTCTGTTCGAGGGTGCCACCGGAGTCGATCACGACATCGGCGAGGGCCCGTCGCTCTTCGTCGCTGGCTTGCGATCCCACGCGGCGCGCGGCCTCGTCCCGCGACATGCCGCGCAGCCCCACCAGGCGATCGATCCTCTGCTCCGCGGGGGCCTCCACCACGATGACGTACTCGAACAGCCCGCCGCGGCGCCCTCCGCTCTCCGCGAGCAGCGGCACGTCGTAGACGACGACCGCGTCGGGGTCGTGCGCGTCGATCTCGGCGAGCCGCTGCTTCAGTAGAGCGGCGACGGCGGGATGCGTGATGCCGTTGAGAGCGAGCCTGGCCTCCTCGTCGCCGAACACGATCGCACCGAGCGCCGGGCGGTCAAGGGTGCCGTCGGGGGCGATGACGGAGGCGCCGAACCGGTCGCGGATGGCGGCCAACCCGGGTGTACCCGGCTCGACGGCCTCGCGGGCCAGCCGGTCGGCGTCGACGACGATCGCGCCGTGCTCGGCGAGGCGGCGGGCCACCGTGGACTTGCCGGCGGCGATGCCACCCGTCAGCGCGATGAGGAACACGGTCTCATGCTAGCGGGCGCGTCGTCGGGCGGGCAGGCGGAGAAGCACGCGGGAACGGCGAATGGCCGCCCCCGGAGGGACGGCCATTCACGGTGTTCGCGTGCTGCGACGGGATTGTCAGTTGTTGGAGCTGAGCTTCTCGCGCAGGGCGGCGAGGGTCTCGTCGTCGGCGAGGGTGCCGGCGCCGGTCGACTCGCTCGAGAACGAGGAGCCGCTGCCACCGAAGTCGGTCGAGAGCGCCTCGGCGTTCGACGCGGCGACCTGCTTCTTGTGCGCCTCCCAGCGAGCCTGGGCCTCGGCGTACTCCTGCTCCCACTTCTCGCGCTGGGCCTCGAAGCCCTCTTTCCACTCGTTGGTCTCCGGGTCGAAGCCCTCGGGGTACTTGTAGTTCCCCTGCTCGTCGTACTCGGTGAGCATGCCGTAGAGCGCGGGGTCGAAGTCGGTGCCCTCGGGGTCGACGCCCTCGTTGGCCTGCTTCAGCGAGAGGCTGATGCGGCGGCGCTCGAGGTCGATGTCGATGACCTTGACGAAGACCTCGTCACCCACCGAGACGACCTGCTCGGCCAGCTCGACGTGCTTGCCCGAGAGCTCGGAGATGTGCACCAGGCCCTCGATGCCCTCGGCCACGCGCACGAACGCACCGAACGGCACCAGCTTGGTGACCTTTCCGGGAGCGACCTGCCCGATGGCGTGGGTGCGGGCGAAGACCTGCCAGGGGTCTTCCTGGGTGGCCTTGAGCGAGAGCGACACACGCTCGCGGTCGAGGTCGACCTCGAGGATCTCGACGGTGACCTCCTGGCCCACCTCGACGACCTCGGAGGCGTGCTCGATGTGCTTCCAGGAGAGCTCCGAGACGTGCACGAGGCCGTCGACGCCGCCGAGGTCGACGAACGCACCGAAGTTGACGATCGACGAGACGACGCCCTTGCGGACCTGGCCCTTCTGGAGGTTGTTGAGGAAGGTGGTGCGGCTCTCCGACTGGGTCTGCTCGAGCAGCGCACGGCGGCTCAGAACCACGTTGTTGCGGTTCTTGTCGAGCTCGAGGATCTTCGCCTCGATCTCCTGACCCAGGTACGGGGTGAGGTCGCGCACGCGGCGGAGCTCGATGAGCGAGGCCGGGAGGAAGCCGCGGAGGCCGATGTCGACGATCAGACCGCCCTTGACGACCTCGATGACCGAACCGGTCACCACGCCGTCGGCGTCCTTGATCTTCTCCACGTCGCCCCAGGCGCGCTCGTACTGGGCGCGCTTCTTCGACAGGATGAGACGGCCTTCCTTGTCCTCCTTCTGGAGGACGAGGGCCTCGACACTGTCGCCGACCTGGACAACTTCGCTCGGGTCGACGTCGTGCTTGATGGAAAGTTCACGCGAAGGGATGACGCCCTCCGTCTTGTAACCGACGTCGAGGAGGACCTCGTCCCGGTCGATCTTCACCACGACGCCCTCGATGAGGTCTCCGTCGTTGAAGAATTTCAGAGTCTTCTCGACCGCGGCGAGGAAGTCTTCAGCAGATCCGATGTCATTGATGGCGACCTGCTTGGTTGCCTTGTCGGTCGTTGCGATTGTCATGTAGTGGTTGCTCCGTTATGGACATGGTTCAGGCCGGTCGCGAGGGTGATGCTGATGTTTTTCCGCGACTGGCAGGCGGATAGAAGGTCACAAAAGTGACATCTCAGTCTAGCTAGTGCACGGACCCGGCGGCAAGCCGCATCCTGAGCACTGTTCTACTTAACGCCCGGGCCGCCCGCGGCATTCCGCGCCTCGGGGCCGAGGCCCACCACGATCGACTTCTGGTCGCCGACCGACTCCGGCGCGAACCACACCACGGCGGGGTCTCCGGCGCGGGGCACGTCACCAGGCGCGAAGGTGTTCTTCTTCGTCACCCAGCGCTCGGCGCCGAGGTGGTCGCGGAAGGCGACCGTGAACTCGAGGTAGGGCAGCCCGTTGATCTCCACCCCGGTGACCCGCACCTCGCTCACCGTGCCCGGCACGCGGCGTCCCGTCTCGACCAGTTCGGCCATCCGCCGTTCCTTGCGGCGGCGGGCGGATGCGGTGAGCACGCACACGAACAGCAGCACCACCGCGAGGGCGGCGAACACGGCCGGGAGCCAGGTGGGCAGGGTGTAGTTGGCCCACGCGTCGAAGCCCCAGGGTTCCGAGGCGTCGCCGTCGAGGAAGCCGAGCTTCTCGCCGACCGCCTGCGGGGGCGTCCACGAGGGGGTGAACAGCCAGAGCCCGGCTGCGATGCCGGCGAAGGCGGTGACGAACGGGCCGAGGAGGGCCGCTGCGCCCAGGCGCAGGCGGCCGAGCGCCCCGGTGAACACGAAGCCCAGGATCGACCCGGCGATCACCCCGACGAGGAAGAGCGCGGGCACGTCTTGGTACGGGCTGTCCCAGCCGTCGCCGACCTGGTTCATCGACATCAGCCGGAGGGTGTCGTAGAGACCCCCGAATCCATAGCCGGCGAGGCCCCAGAGGCCCGCGTGCACGGCACCGACGAGTACGGCGATCACTGCGGCGGTGCCGCTTCGGCGCGAGCGCTCCTCCTTCTGAGCCCTGAGGATGCGCGGGTCGATCGTGCTCATGGGCGAAGCATAGTGACGGCGGGGGCCCGCTGTCAGGTGCCGAGGGCGTCGTTGAGGTCGTCGATCAGCTCGGCCTGCCGGGCGGCCGGGATGTTGCGGGCGGCGGCGGACTGCACGATCGGCTCCCACACGGGCACGGCGCTGTCGGTGTGCGGGATGCCGTAGCGCTCGAACACCGGCTTCGTGGCCGGATAGCGGGAGGCGACCAGGGCGACCGAGGCGAAGGGGTCGATCGGCAGCTCGAGCCGGTCGGCCAGGGCGCGGGAGGCGGCGACCTCCTCGGCGAGTGCCGCATCCGTCGTGCTCCCCCGCCGGACCGGACGCGACCGGTCGATCAGCTCGAGGGTGTTCTGCGACAGGATGCGCTCGCGCCGCTCCTCGGACAGGCCGAGCGCGTCGATCTGCTCGAGGAAGGGCACGAAGTCGGCGTCGTTCTGCTCGTGGGTGATGCGCAGCGGGTAGTCGGAGCCGTAGAGCACCTTGTGCGGGGCGAGGATCTGCTCGGCCACCGGGAACACCGTGCCCGTGGGGTAGAGCAGCGGCGACGCGGCCGTGTCGTAGCTCACGTGGGCGAGCTGCTCGGCCACGAGCGGCATCATCTCGAAGAAGAACAGCCCGCCGCCCCAGTGGGCGAGAACGAGCTTGAGATCGGGCACCGAGCGGGCGAACTCGTAGTAGTCGCCGAGGCGCGGGGTGCTCTTGCCGAAGTAGAAGCGGCCCACCTCCTCGCTCATGTGCAGGGTGAGCGGGATGTTCTGTTCGGCGCAGGCGTCGGCCACGCGGCGCAGTTCCGGGCCGGCGAGGGTGCAGCCCTGGGCGTAGGGGTTCATCTCCCCCACGCCGGCGGCGCCCCGGTCGAGACAGCGGGCGAGCTCGTCGAGCACCCCGGGGTCGGCGGGCGAGAGCGAGACGAACGGGATGATGCGGCCGGGGAAGCGCTCCGCCAGGGCGAGCACCGTGTCGTTGGCCTCGCGGCAGCCGCGGGCGCTCTGCTGGTAGCCGGCGAGCAGCACGACTTCATCGATGCCACCCGCGTCCATGTCGGCGATCATGCGTTCGGCGGTGACGAACGACTGCTCGGTCTGGTTCTTCTCGTCGGGCGTCATGATGAACTGCCAGTAGGGCTCGTCGCCCGTGCGGCCGATGGTGTCGAGCATGCCGGGCGGGGTGAAGTGCACGTGGGCGTCGATGATCGTGGTGCCGGGGGTCGTCGTTCCCGGAGTGGTTGGGCCTGGGGTCGTCATGCTCGGGCTCCTGCGGTGCTGTCGGGACGGACGATGGCGGCCAGCGCCTCGTCGTGGGTGGGGTGGCGGAACTCGTACCCCGCCGCGAGCAGCCGCTCGGGCAGCACCCAGCGGCTCTTCAGCACGAGCTCGGACTCGGTGCGGATGACCGCGGAGCCGAGCTCGAGCATCCATCGGAAGGTGGGCAGCCCGAACGGGGCGCCCACCGCCCGGCGCACCGACCGCATGAAGGTGCGGTTGTCGGTGGGGTTCGGTGCCGAGGCGTTGATGGCACCCTCGAGCTCGGGATGCGTGTCGAGGAAGCGCACGATCCCCACGAGATCGTCGAGATGGATCCAGCTGAAGCGCTGCCTCCCGCCCTTCGAGGCGGGGCGGTAGGAATGGTACGTGCCGGCGGCGAGGCGCCGGCGGGTGGCCGGCCAGCGCCCGTCGAGCTGCGGGCCGCCGAGACCCAGGCGCGCGAGCCGTCGGAGGGGGGTGAGCGCGCTGCCGTCGCCCAGCACGATCGCGGTGCGGAGTGCCACCCGCCGTGTGCCGGGCAGCTCGCCGCGGAAGAACTCGTGCTCCCACGTGGTGGCGACGTTCACCGAGAAGCCCTCCCCGATCTCACCGTCGGCCTCGGTCATCGGGCTGTCGTCGGCGTGGCGGTAGATGGTGGCGGTGGAGGAGTTCACCCAGAGCCGGGGCGGATGCGCAGCCGTCGCGACGGCCCGGTGCAGGGCCCGCGTGGTGTCGATTCGGGAGCGGAGGATCTCGGCGCGGTTCGCCGCGCTGTAGCGGCAGTCGACGCTCTTGCCTGCCATGTTCACCAGGAGGTTGGCGCCGTCGACGGCCCGGGCGATGGAATCCTGATCGCCCAGCGGGCGTCGGGGCCGGTGCGGCCGATGATGCTCACCTCGGCCCCCTCCGACCGGAAGGCCTCGGCCAGCCGGGAGCCGATGAAGCCCGAGGCGCCCGCGAGCGCGACACGGCGAGGCGGCGCCTGGGCGGGATCCTGCCCGCTCACCTGAGGAGGGCGGTGCGGAGGGTGTCGAGGCCGACCCCGCCGAGGTCGAGGGCGCGGCGGTGGAACTCCTTCGACGAGAAGGCCTCCTTCTCGCGGGCGCGGAGGGTGTTGCGCAGTTCTTCCCAGATGCGCTGGCCCACCTTGTAGCTCGGGGCCTGGCCCGGCCAGCCCAGGTAGCGGTTCACCTCGAAGCGGATGAAGGCGTCGTCCATGTTCACGTTCTGCCGCATGAAGTCGAGGGCGTACTCGGCGTCCCACACGCCCGTGCCGTCGAGGCGCGGCTTCTTCAGGTGCACACCGATGTCGAGCACGACGCGCGCCGCGCGCATCCGCTGCCCGTCGAGCATGCCGAGGCGGTCTGCCGGGTCGTCGAGGTAGCCGAGCTCCTCCATGAGGCGTTCGGCGTAGAGCGCCCACCCCTCGGCGTGGCCGCTCGTGCCCGCCAGCTGGCGGCGCCAGGTGTTGAGCTTGGCGCGGTTGTAGACGGCCTGGCCGATCTGCAGGTGATGCCCGGGCACGCCCTCGTGGTAGACCGTGGTGAGCTCGCGCCAGGTGTCGAACTCGGTGACGCCCTCGGGCACCGACCACCACATGCGGCCCGGGCGCGAGAAGTCGTCGGTGGGGCCGGTGTAGTAGATGCCGCCCTCGTGGGTGGGGGCGATCATGCACTCGAGGGCGCGGATCTCTTCGGGGATGTCGAAGTGGGTGGCCCCGAGCTCGGCCACCGCGCGGTCGCTGGTCTCCTGCATCCAGGCCTGGAGCGCCGCGGTGCCGTGGAGCTTGCGCGCCGGGTCTTTCTCGAGGTGGGCGATGGCCTCCTGCACGGAGGCGCCGGGGAGGATCTCCGCGGCGACGGCCTCCTGCTCGCGCACCATGCGAGCGAGCTCCTCGATGCCCCACTCGTAGGTCTCGTCGAGGTCGATCACGGCGCCGAGGAAGCGGCGCGACTGGAGCGCGTAGTGCTCGCGGCCGACCGCGTCGTCGGTGGAGGCGACGGGGGCGAGTTCGTTCTCGAGGAACTGGGCGAGCTTGGAGTAGGCCTCGGATGCGGTGCCCGCACCGCGCTCGAGGTCGGCCTTCAGCGAGGCCGGCAGTTCGCCCTCCTTCGGCGCCGCGGACTCGGCCAGCGCGCCGAAGAAGCTCTCCGGGCCCGAGTTCTTGCGGGCCTGGCCGAGCACCTCCACCACCTGGCGGCGGGCGGGGGTGACGCCGAGGCGCATGCCCTCGCGTAGGGTGACGATGTAGCCGTCGATCGCCTCCTCGACGGCGGAGAGCCGGCGGGCGACCACCGACCAGTCCTCCGCCGTGTCGGTGGGCATGAGGTCGAACACCTCGCGGATGTCTTGGCTGGGCGAGGCGATGACGTTGAGGTCGCGCAGGTGCAGCCGGGCGTCGGAGCTCGCGAGGGTGAGCCGGAGCTCGGCGCCCAGATCGGTCTTGGTGACCTCGTCGACCTCGTCGACGGGCTCGGCGGAGGCCAGTTCGGCGAGCACCGAGGAGACCGCGGCCATCTCGTGCCGGTGGCCCTCGGGCGAGAGGTCGCCGTAGCGGTCGTTCACCTCGGTGCGCCCGATGTAGGTGCCGAGCACGGGCTGCAGCTCGACCAGGGTGTCGACCCAGCGCTCCGCGATGCGGTCGATCTCGGTCTGCGGGCGGAGGCCGCCGTCGGGGGGTGTGGGTACGGTCGAGGTGCTCATGATCCGACCCTACGGCACCCCTCCGACATCGGGTTCGTGAGCTTTCCACAGCCCCTCGCCCGCAATTGACATGCTCGAACATATGTTCGAATATGTCGGCATGACGGATGCCGCACTCGCACTCTCCTCCCCCGCTCCGGCGGGCGAGGAGATCCGGGTGCTGCAGTCGCGCATCCGCGAGATGCAGGCCACCCGGCTCGACACCCGGGCCGTGGCCACCCATCCCGCGCTCGCCGGTCTGCTGCCCGGAGGCTCGTTGCGGGCGGGCGCCGCCTACTCCGTCACGGGGTCGACCGCGCTGGTGATGGCGCTGATGGCGGGCCCGTCGGCCGACGGCGTGTGGTGCGGCGTGGTGGGGCTGCCCGATTTCGGGGTGGAGGCGGCCGCGGGCTTCGGGGTCGATCTCGAACGGCTCGCCCTCGTGCCCCATCCCGGCCCGGAGTGGCTCACCGTGGCGGCGGCGATGGCCGATGTCGTGGGGGTGGTCGTGACGACGGCGCCCTCCCGGGTCGCCCCCTCCGCCGTGGCGCGGCTGCAGGCGCGCATCCGGCAACGGCAGGCCACCCTCATCGTGCTCGGCGACTGGCCGCAGAGCGAGGCGGCGCTGAGCGTCACGGAGAGCCGCTGGGAGGGCATCGGGGCGGGGCACGGTCACCTCTCGGGGCGGCACGTCACCGTCTCGGCCACGGCCAGGAGCGGGTCGGGGCGGCCGCGCCGGGCGAGGCTCTGGCTGCCCGACGGCGGGGAACGGGTGCGCGCGATGGACCGGTTCCCGCCGCACCCTGTGCTGCAGGGGGTCGCGGGATGAGAGCGACGAGAACGATGGTCGTCTGGTGCCCCGACTGGCCGGTGGTGGCGACGGCGGCGTTCCACCGGCTCCCGGTCGACGAGCGCATCGCCGTGACCGACAAGGGCCTGGTGTTCGCCTGCTCGGCGGCGGCGCGCGCCGACGGAGTGCGCCGCGGGCTCCGGCTGCGCGAGGCGCAGGCGCGCTCCCCTCGGCTGCGCGACTTCGCTCTCGATACCGTTCAGGTCGCCCGCGCGTTCGAGCCGTTCATCGCCGCCCTGGAGGAGATGAGCCCGAACGTGCAGGTCGTGCAGGCCGGCAGCTGCGCCGTGCGGGCCAGGGGTCCGCGCCGGTTCTACGGCGGCGAGCACGCCGCCGCGCTGGCGTTCCTCGAGCGCTTCGCCGAGCTGGGGGTGACGGATGCGCGGGTGGGGGTGGCCGACGGGCTCTTCGCCGCCGACCAGGCGGCCAGGCTCCCCGGGGTCGACCTCATCCGCATCGTGCCCGAGGGGTCGTCGCCGGAGTTCCTCGCCCCGCTGCCGCTTCAGCTGCTGCAGGAGGAGGAGCTGAGTCTGCTCCTCTGGCGACTGGGAATCCGCACGCTGGGCGAGTTCGCCGCGCTGCCGGCCGCCGACGTGCGGGCGCGTTTCGGCGAGCCCGGGGCGCGAGCCCATGCCCGGGCGGCCGGGGTCGATCCGCGGCTGGTGGTGCCGCGGGTGCCACCGCAGCTGCGGGAGAGCGTCATCGGCTTCGAGCCGCCGTTGGAACGCATCGATCAGATCACCTTCAGCATCCGCGCCGCCGCCGAGCGGTTCGTCGCCGAGCTCACGCACGCGCGTCTGGTGTGCACCGAGCTCGTGGTGGAGATCGGCACCGAGCGCGGGGAGTCGAGGGAGCGCAGCTGGTTGCACCCCCGCTGGTTCAGCGCCGCCGACGTGGTGGATCGTGTGCGCTGGCAGCTGCAGGGCGGCAGCGCGATCGAGAGCGCGCTCTCGGCACCGGTCACCCGGGTGAGGCTGATCGCCGAGACGGTCGACGACAGCGCGGCGCACGAGACCGGGCTGTGGGGCAGCGGGTCGGAGGAACGGGTGCACCACGGCCTCTCCCGGGTGCAGAGCATCGTGGGCCACGAGGGGGTGCTCACCGCCGCCGTCGGTGGAGGACGGTCGCCGCGCGAGCGGCAGGTGCTGGTGCCCTGGGGAGACCGGGTGGAGACTCGGGCGGGGCGGGCCGTGAGCGGGCGCGAGGGTACCGTGCCGTGGCCGGGCAGCCTGCCGCCGCCCCTGCCCACCACGGTCTTCGAGCTGCGTCGCCCCGTGCTGCTCGTGGCGGCGCGAGGCGAGAGCGTCGAGGTCGACGAGCGGGGTGAACTGAACGGTGAGCCGGTGCGGTTCTCGGAGACCGGGGCGAGTCAAGGGCTCCGTGCGATCGAGGCCTGGGCGGGGCCCTGGCCCGTGGTGGAGCGCTGGTGGGATGCGAGGGCGTCGCGTCGGCTGCAGCGGGTGCAGGTGGTCGATGCCGACGGGTCGGCCTGGTTGCTCGCCCTCGATGACGGGCAGTGGTGGGCGGAGGCGCGCTATGACTGAGCGGTGCGATGCCCGCGGCCGGGGGTGGGGCTGATGGGGTTCGACAATCCCGCCATCCCCTGGTCGGAGCTCGAGCGCACCCTGTCGGGGCGGTCGCGACCCGGTGCGCTCCCCGGAGACGGCGTCACGCAGTCGGCCAAGAGGCACCCCTACGACCCCGGTGACCGTCGACCCGATGTGATCGAGGGGCCCGTGGTGCCGTACGCCGAGTTGCACGCCCACTCCAACTTCAGCTTCCTCGACGGGGCCTCCTCGCCCGAGTCGCTCATCGAGGAGGCCGTGCGGCTGCGGCTGAACGCCCTCGCCCTCACCGACCACGACGGCTTCTACGGCGTGGCGCGCTTCGCCGAGGCCGCCGAGAAGCACGACATCGGCACGGTCTTCGGTGCCGAGCTCTCGCTCGACCTCACCACGCCCCAGAACGGCTTCGCCGACCCGGAGGGCACGCACCTGCTCGTGCTGGCCCGCCAGGAGGAGGGCTACCACCGGCTCGCCGGCGCCATCACCACGGGGCAGCTCGCCACCGATGCCGAGAAGGGCAAACCCCTCTACGACCTGGAGCAGCTCGCCGAGCAGGCCGCAGGTGCCTGGACCGTGCTCACCGGGTGCCGCAAGGGTGCGGTGCGGCAGGCCCTCGAACGGGACGGCTCCACGGGTGCCGGCGCCGAGCTCGACCGCTTGACGGCGCTCTTCGGCCGGGAGAACGTGCTGGTCGAGCTCACCGACCGCTCCGACCCGCTGGACAGCTCGCGCAACGACGCCCTCTTCACCCTCGCCCTCGACCGGGGACTCGGTGCCGTGGCCACCGGCAACGTGCACTATGCCACTCCGCGGCAGCATCGGCTCTCCCAAGCGGTCGCCGCGGTGCGTGCCCGGCGCAGTCTCGACGAGCTCGACGGCTGGCTGCCCGCCGCCCCCACCGCGCACCTGCGTTCGGGGGCCGAGATGACCAGACGGTTCTCCCGCTTTCCGGGGGCGGTGGAGCGCACGGTCGAGGTCGCGGCCGACCTCGCCTTCCCCCTGCGCCGCGCGAAGCCCCGGCTGCCCCGGCAGGAGGTGCCCGAGGGGCACACCCCCATGAGCTGGCTGCGGCACCTGGTGTTCGAGGCGGTTCCGCAGAAGTACCCGCGCGCGAGCCGCGACGATCTCGCCCGCATCGAGAAGGAGCTCGGGGTGATCGAGCAGAAGGACTTCCCCGGCTACTTCCTCATCGTCTGGGACATCGTGCGCGAGGCGAAGTCGCGGGGCATCCTCTGCCAGGGGCGCGGCTCGGCCGCCAACTCGGCGGTCTGCTATCTGCTCGGCATCACCGCGGTCGACGCCATCGCCCGCCACCTGCCGTTCGAGCGGTTCCTCTCGAGCATGCGCGACGAGGAGCCCGACATCGACGTCGACTTCGACTCCGAGCGCCGCGAGGAGGTCATCCAGTACGTCTACACGAAGTACGGTCGGCGGAACGCGGCGCAGGTCGCCAACGTCATCCAGTACCGGCCGAAGTTCGCGGTGCGCGACATGGCGAAGGCCCTCGGCCACAGCCCTGGCCAGCAGGACGCCTGGTCGAAGCAGGTGGAGCGCTGGGGGCCGATGGTCGAGAGCGACGACCACGACATCCCCCCGGCAGTGATCGAGCTGGCCACCGAGGTGCTGAAGTTCCCCCGCCACCTCGGCATCCACTCGGGGGGCATGGTGCTCACCGACCGCCCGGTGGGAGAGGTCTGCCCCATCGAGAACGCCCGCATGGAGAACCGCACCGTGCTGCAGTGGGACAAGGACGACTGCGCCTGGATGGGACTGGTGAAGTTCGACCTGCTGGGTCTCGGGATGCTCTCCGCCCTGCAGTACACGATCGACCTCGTGCGCGAGAGCACCGGGCGCACCTGGTCGCTCGAGAACATCCCCGCCGAGGAGGAGGCCGTCTACGACATGCTCTGCCGAGCCGATTCGATCGGGGTGTTCCAGGTGGAGAGCCGGGCGCAGATGGGCACCCTGCCCCGGTTGCAGCCGCGCACCTTCTACGACCTCGTGGTCGAGATCGCGCTCATCCGGCCGGGGCCCATCCAGGGCGGAGCCGTGCATCCCTACATCCGTCGCAAGCTCGGCGTCGACGAGGTGACCTACCTGCATCCGAAGCTGAAACCGGTGCTCGAGCGCACCCTGGGCGTGCCGCTGTTCCAGGAGCAGCTGATGCAGATGGCGATGGCGGTGGGCGACTGCACCGCCGAAGACGCTGATCTGCTGCGCCGCGCGATGGGCTCCAAACGAGGGCTGGAGAAGATCTCGAGCCTGCGCGAGAAGCTCTACACGGGCATGGCCGGCAACGGCATCACGGGCGCCGATGCCGACGCCATCTACGCCAAGATCGAGGCCTTCGCGAACTTCGGCTTCGCCGAGAGCCACTCCACGAGCTTCGCCCTGCTGGTCTACGCCAGCTCGTGGTTCAAGCTGCACTACCCCGCCGCCTTCCTCGCGGCGCTCCTGCGCGCCCAGCCGATGGGTTTCTACTCGCCCCAGACCCTCACGGCCGACGCCCGTCGCCACGGCGTGGAGGTGCGACGCCCCGACATCCAGCGCTCAGGGGTGCAGCCCGGCCTCGAACCGCTTCTGCTGGCGTCCCCCTCCCCCCAGGCGGCCGAGACCGGGCTCGACGGATGCCTGCACGAGTCCGCTCCCATGCCCCCGACGTTCGATCGCGAGAAGCCCGACGTCTCCGCCGAGCACCGCCGCGACGGCCGGTTCGCCGTGCGCCTCGGGCTGGCCGACGTGCACTCCATCGGCACCGCGCTCGCCGAGAGGATCGTGGCCGAGCGCGAGGCCCACGGCCACTACCTCGACATGGCCGACCTCGCCCGGCGGATCGGCCTCACCACCCCGCAGCTCGAAGCGCTCGCCACCGCCGGGGCCTTCGAGTCGCTCGGCCTCACCAAGCGCGAGGCCCTGTGGGAGGCGGGCAACGCCTCCCAGGAACGTGCGGAGTACCTTCCGGGCACCGTGGTGTCGGTGCAGCCTCCGCTGCTGCCGATGCTGAGCGCCGAGGAGCAGGTGGTCTACGACCTCTGGGCCACCGGCATCTCACCCGACGACCATCCGCTCGCCCACGCCCGCGACGAGTTGCGCGCCCGCGGAGCCCTCACCGTGGCCGACCTCGCCGTCGCCGAGCCCGGGCGGCGCATCGAGGTGGGCGGCGTGGTCACCCACCGGCAGCGCCCGGCGACGGCGAGCGGCATCACCTTCATGAACATCGAGGACGAGACCGGTCTGCTCAACGTCGTCTGCGGCGTCGGGGTGTGGAAGCGCTATCGGAGGCTGGCTCGCGAGGCCCCGGCGCTCATCGTACGCGGCATGCTGGAACGTTCACCCGAGGGCGTCACCAACCTCATCGCCGATCGCTTCGAACCCCTCGTGCTCTCGGCGAAGACCCGCTCCCGCGACTTCCGGTGACGAGACCCGAGGCAGGAGACCCGAGACACGAGACCCGCGGCGCGAGCCCCCTAGTGCGCCGCCGCGTCCCAATCGAGCCCGCGACCCACCTGCACGTCGAGCGGCACCGAGAGCGACGCCGCGCCCGCCATGCGGGTGGTGACGATCGCCTCCAGGGCGTCCCACTCCCCTGCCGCCACGTCGAAGACGAGCTCGTCGTGCACCTGCAGCAGCATGCGCGAGCGCAGCCCGCCCGCCGCGATGTCGGCGTCGATGTCGATCATGGCGAGCTTGATGATGTCGGCCGCCGTGCCCTGGATGGGCGCGTTGAGGGCGGCGCGCTCGTCGTTGTCGCGCAGCACCCGGTTGGCGCTGTTGAGGTTCGCGAACGGCCGTCGGCGCCCGAAGATGGTCTCGGTGTAGCCGTCGACCTTGGCCTGCACCACCACGTTGCGCAGGTAGTCGCGCACCCCGCCGAAACGCTCGAAGTAGTCGGTCATGAGCTGCTTCGCCTCGGCGGTCTCGATGCGCAGCTGCTTCGAGAGACCGAAGGCCGAGAGCCCGTAGGCGAGGCCGTACGACATGGCCTTCACCTTGGTGCGCATGATCGGCGTGACGTCGGCCGGGTCGACCGAGAAGATGCGAGCGCCCACGAAGCGGTGCAGGTCTTCACCGGAGTGGAACGCGTCGATCAGCCCGCTGTCTCCGGAGAGGTGCGCCATGATGCGCATCTCGATCTGCGAGTAGTCGGCCGTGAGCAGGGTCTCGTAGCCCTCGCCCACCTGGAAGGCCTGACGGATGCGCCGGCTCTCCTCGGTGCGCACCGGGATGTTCTGCAGGTTCGGGTCGGTCGACGAGATGCGCCCTGTCGACGAGCCGGTCTGCACGTAGGTGGTGTGCACCCGGTGGTCGGGGGCGATGGCCTTGTCGACGCTCTCGATGATCTGCCGCAGCTTCGTGGCGTCACGGTGCGCGAGCAGCAGGCCCAGGAACGGATGCGGGTTGGTGGCCTGCAGATCGGCCAGCGCCCCGGCGTCGGTGGAGTAGCCCGTCTTGGTGGCACGCGTCTTCGGCATGTCGAGCTGGTCGAAGAGCACCTCCTGGAGCTGCTTGGGCGAACCGAGGTTCACCTCGCGCCCGATGATGCCGAACGCCTCCGTGGCGATGCCCGCCGCGGTCTCGCCGAGCTCGGTCGACAGCGCCGAGAGCTGGCTGTGGCTCACCGTGACACCCGTGAGCTCCATCCGGGCGAGCACCTGCAGCACGGGCAGCTCGATCTCGGTGAGCACCCGCTGGGTGCGCTCGTCGAGCAGGGCGGTGAGCGCCTCGGCGACCCGCCACACGTACCAGGCCTCCTCGGCCGGCCCGAAGGCCGTGTCGGTCTCGGGCACGAGCTGGTTCGGGTCGGGGGTGGGGAGGGTCTCGAGCAGATGCCGGTCGACCAGCTGGGCCAGCGAGCGGTCGGCGCTGGAGTCGGGCTTCAGCAGCCAGGCGGCGATGACCGGGTCGAACGCGAGGCCGCCGAGCGGCAGCCCGGCGGCGGAGAGCGCCTTGATCTGCTTCTTGGCGTCGAACAGGATCTTGGGGCTCGGTCCCGCGAGCCAGCTCTCCAAGGGTGTGTAGTCGGGGCTGTTCGGGATCCACGGGAGGAAGACCGTCTCCGTGGAGGTGCCGAGCCCCACTCCCACGGGGAAGCCGTCGATGGTCTCCACCTGCACGGCGACGGGCGAGTCGCCCTGACGCCCGAACCAGCCCGTCAGCTCCTCGTCGAGCAGCGTCACCGGGGTCGGCGCGTTCTGCACCGCTGCCGCGGCAGCGGCCGCCGCAGCCTGCCCCACCTCGGAGTCTCCCCCGAAGCCCTCGAGCTTGAGCACCCGGTCGAGCAGGGTGCGGAACTCGAGCCGGGCGAAGACCTCGCGCACCTGCTGCTCGTCGGCGGGGCGCCGTTCGAGATCGGCCGGGCCGACCGGCAGCTCGACGTCGGTGAGCAGCCGGTTGAGCTTGCGGTTGCGGATCGCGTTGTCGGCGTACTCCCGCAGGTTGTTGCCCACCACGCCGGTGATCTCGTCCCGGTGCTCGAGGATGGCGTCGAGCGAGCCGAACTGGTTCAGCCACTTCAGCGCTGTCTTCTCGCCCACCTTGGGGATGCCGGGCAGATTGTCGCTGGTCTCGCCGACGAGCGCCGCGATCTCGGGGTACTGCTCGGGGCGGATGCCGTAGCGGTCGTGCACCTTCGCCACGTCGTAGCGGGTGAGGTCGGAGACCCCCTGGCGCGAGGGGTAGAGCAGGGTGACGTCGTCGTTCACGAGCTGGATGGTGTCGCGATCGCCCGAGACCACCAGCACGCGGAACCCCTCGGCGCGGCCCTGGGAGGCGAGGGTGGCGAGGATGTCGTCGGCCTCGAAGTCCTCCTTCTCGAGAGTGGTCACTCCGAGCGCGTGCAGGCACTCCTTGAGGAGAGGCACCTGGCCCACGAACTCCGACGGCGTCTCGCCGCGGGTGCCCTTGTAGTCGGCGTATTCGCGGGTGCGGAAGGAGTGCCGGGAGATGTCGAACGCCACCGCCAGGTGGGTGGGCTTCTCGGCCTTGAGGAGGTTGATGAACATGGCCAGGAAGCCGTGGATGGCGTTGGTGTGCTGGCCGTCACGGGTCTGGAAGCTGTCGACCGGGAGGGCGTAGAAGGCCCGGAACGCGAGCGAATGACCGTCGATGACGAGGAGGGTAGGCTGTTCTTTGTCCGGCACACGGCAAGCCTACACACGGCCTCCGACAGCCACTCGAGACAGGATCCCCATCGATGACGACCTCAGAAACGGCTGCCCAGGAGCCCCTCCCGATCGACGTGATGGAGGTGTTCGGCTACCGCGGCATCGGCGCCCTGGCCGAGCGGATGGGCATCCAGTTCCTCGAGCTGAGCGCCGAGCGCTCGGTGGCCAGGATGCCCGTGGAGGGCAACACGCAGCCGCTCGGCCTGGTGCACGGCGGCGCTTACGTGGTGCTGGCCGAGAGCCTCGGCTCGACCGCGGCGAACCTGCACGCCGGCCCCGAGAAGGTGGCGATGGGCATCGAGATCAACGCCAGCCACTCCGGCTCGGCCACTCAGGGCTGGGTGATCGGCACCTGCACCGCCATCCACCTCGGCCGCAGCCTCACGACCCACCAGATCGAGGTCGACGACGAGAACGGCCGCCGGCTCTCAACGGTCCGCATCACGAACATCATCAAGGACCGACGGCCGAACCAGGTCTTCGAGAAGAGCTAGCGCCGAGAGAACCGAGCCCCTACTTCTTCGGGCTCAGCTGCTCGATGATCGCCTGCGCCACGTCGTGCATGGTGAGCCGGCGGTCCATCGACGCCTTCTGGATCCAGCGGAACGCCTCGGGCTCGGTGAGCCCCATCTTCTCGTTGAGCAGGCCCTTGGCCCGGTCGACGAGCTTGCGGGTCTCGAAGCGCTCGACCAGGTCGGCGACCTCGGCCTCGAGGGTGATGATCTGCGCGTAGCGCGAGAGGGCGATCTCGATCGCCGGCAGCAGGTCGTTGGGGGTGAACGGCTTCACCACGTAGGCCAGGGCACCGGCCTCGGTGGCCCGCTCCACGAGCTCCTTCTGGCTGAAGGCGGTGAGCAGCACGACCGGGGCGATGTGGTCTTTCGAGAGGCGCTCGGCCGCCGAGATACCGTCGAGCTGGGGCATCTTCACGTCCATGATGACGAGGTCGGGGCGGAGCTCGGTGGCCAGGGCGACCGCGGTCTCGCCGTCTCCGGCCTCACCGACGACCTCGAACCCGTTGTCTCGCAGGATCTCGACGATGTCGAGGCGGATCAGGGATTCGTCTTCGGCCACCACTACGCGGCGGGGCGCGATGGTCGTTGGTTCTTGGTCAGTCACGTTTCAACCCTACGGTATTCTTGACCTCGCTCGTAGCAGGCCGGTGTGGCGGAATGGCAGACGCGGCGCACTCAAAATGCGCTGTCCGTGAGGGCGTGTGGGTTCGAGTCCCACCACCGGTACTAGGGGATGGGCGTGGGCGTCACGGTCGGCGTCGGCGTGGGCGTGGCGGCCGCTGCGGCGGCCTCGGAGAAGATGGCGATCGGCACGTACTGGTGCACCACCTGGGTGGTGTACGTGTTCGACAACGGCGCGTTCTCGTAGGAGATCTGCATCGCGAAGTCGAGCATCACACCCTGGGTGTCGCCGGCCAGCACGCCGATCTGCTGCGACTCGAGCTGGAACCCGCCCTTGGGCGAGGTGATCAGCAGCCCCAGCCCCTGGTCGGAGCGCAGCGCCTCGGGGTCGAGGGTGACCTTGATGGGGTCGGTGTTGAGCGTGTACGGCGTCTCGACGGTTCCGGATGCGGTGGTGGTCTGGGCGGTCACCGTGATGTTCGACATGTACACCCGGCGCTTCTGGTCGAACGAGGCCTCGGCCGGCACGCGGTTGTCGTATACGCCGATCACGAACGAGAAGCGCTTGTCGGCGAGTGGGGTCCAGTCGTGGGTCTTCTGCTCGGTCCACACGTCGAGCTGCAGCGCGAGCTGGTCGGCGATGTCGACGGTGGGGTGCACGGAGCCCATGTCGGTGAACACGGAGGCGAACTGCAGCTCGGCCGAGGTGGCGCTGTCCGACGTCGTGCCCGAGGTGGTGCCGGTCTGCGCGGAGTTGCCGGGAACGGTCGGCTGGATGCCGAACAGCGGCATGATCGTCGAGCATCCGGAGAGGGAGACGGCGGTCGCGACGACGGCAACGGCACCGAGGGTGCGGAGGGCGAGGCGCTTGCTGGGCATGTCGGCACACTTTCGTTTCGTGACGGCGGAGGGGCCCACCGAGCGGTGGGACTCCCGAAATCTAGCAGCGCGCATCCGCCCCGAAACGAGGCTGGGCCAAGACCCGATCAACTCCTGATCGAATCTTGGCCCAAACCTGAGCTTGCGCGATCAGGTGTCGAAGGTGTCGGGTTTCAGCGGGTTGTGCGCCGAACCGATGATGTGCACCCGCATGTCGTTGGTGGTGCCCGCGATGCCGGGAGGGGACCCGGAGATGACGATCACCTTGTCGCCGAGCTGAGCGCGGCCGAGGCCGAGCAGCACGTCGTCGACCTGCACCATGAGCTCGTCGGAGTGCGTCACCCGGGGCACGAGGTAGGACTGCACGCCCCAGCTGAGCGCCATGCGGTTGCGGATGCCCGGCAGCGGGGTGAAGCCCAGGATGGGGATGGTCGAGCGAAGACGGGTCATGCGGCGCACCGAGTCACCCGACTCCGTGAACACGCAGAGGAACTTGGCGCCCACGAAGTCGCCCACCTCGGCGGCGGCGAGCGTGACCGCGCCGCCCTGGGTGCGGGGCTTGGTGCCGAGGGCCGGGATGCGCTCCAGGCCGTGCTCCTCGGTGGATTCGATGATGCGCGCCATCGTCTGCACCGTGATGACCGGGAACTCGCCCACGCTCGTCTCGCCGGAGAGCATGACCGCGTCGGCGCCGTCGAGCACCGCGTTGGCGCAGTCGGAGGCTTCGGCGCGGGTGGGGCGCGGCGACGAGATCATCGACTCGAGCACCTGGGTGGCCACGATGACGGGCTTGGCCATGCGGCGGGAGAGCTCCACCGCGCGCTTCTGCACGATCGGCACCGCCTCAAGCGGCAGCTCGACGCCGAGGTCTCCGCGGGCGACCATGATGCCGTCGAAGGCGTCGATGATCTCCTCGAGGTTGTCGACCGCCTGCGGCTTCTCGATCTTGGCGATGACGGGCACACGGCGGCCCTCCTCGTCCATGATGCGGTGCACGTCGACCACGTCGGCGGCGTTGCGCACGAAGGAGAGCGCGATGTAGTCGGCGCCGAGGCCGAGACCCCAACGCAGGTCGGCGACGTCTTTCTCGCTCATCGCGGGCACGTTGACCGCGACGCCGGGGAGGTTGATGCCCTTGTTGTTGGAGACCGCTCCCGGCACCTCGACGCGGGTGGTGACGACGGTGCCGTCGGTCTCGAGCACGCGGAGTCCGACCTTGCCGTCGTCGATGAGGAGGGGGTCGCCCGGCTTCACGTCGCCGGGGAGACCCTTGAACGTGGTGGAGGAGATCTCCTTGGTGCCGATGATGTCTTCGATGGTGATCTTGAAGATGTCGCCCTCGGCGAGCTCGTACGGGCCGTTCTCGAACTTGCCGAGACGGATCTTCGGGCCCTGCAGGTCGACCAGCACAGCCACCGCACGGCCGGAGTCGTCGGCCGCCTGGCGCACGTTGCGGTAGACCTCCTCGTGCACGTCGTAGCTGCCGTGGCTGAGGTTCATGCGGGCGACGTCGACACCGGCGTCGATGATGGCCCGGATGGTCTCGTAACTCGAGGTCGCCGGGCCGAGGGTTGCGACGATTTTCGCGCGTCTCATCTGTGTGTACTGCTCCCAAATCTGCGCCGGAGCGCATGGTGTGGTGGTGGTGGAGTCGGAGTCAGGTGATGTCGAGGGGAGGCTATCAGACCGAGATGGCGCGATCGGTCGGCTTCACCGGGGACGGGAGCTCGGTCGAGCCCTCGAGGTAGCGGTCGACGGCCGACGCGGCGGCACGACCTTCGGCGATCGCCCAGACGATGAGCGACTGCCCGCGCCCGGAGTCGCCGGCGACGAAGACGCCGGGCACCGTGCTCTGGTAGTCGCCGTCGCGCTCGACGTTGCCGCGGCGGTCGAACTGCGTGCCGAGCTGCTCGGTGAGCACCTCGGACTCGGCCCCCGTGAAACCCAGCGCGAGCAGCACCAGGTCGGCGGGGATCTCGTACTCGGTGCCCGCCTTCGGCACCCGGCGGCCGTCGAGGTACTCGGTCTCGGCCACGCGGATGGCGCGCACCTCGCCCGACTCGTTGGAGAGGAACTCGACGGTGGAGGCCAGGAACTTGCGCTCGCCGCCCTCTTCGTGCGCGCTCGCCACCTCGAACAGGGTCGGGAAGGTGGGCCAGGGCTGGTTCTCGGGGCGCTCGACGGGCGGCTGCTTGCCGATCGCGAGGTTGGTGACCGAGAGCGCACCCTGACGGTGGGCGGTGCCGATGCAGTCGGCACCGGTGTCGCCGCCGCCGAGCACGACCACGTGCTTGCCCTCGGCCGTGATCTGGCCGAGCAGGTCGTCGCCCGCGCCGGCCTTGTTCTGCTGCACGAGGTACTCCATGGCGAAGTGCACGCCGTCGAGGTCGCGGCCCGGGATGGGCAGGTCGCGCGGAACGGTCGCCCCGGTGCACACGATCACGGCGTCGTAGCGGGCGCGCAGGTCGTCCCACGAGATGTCGACGCCGATCTCGATGCCGGCGCGGAAGCGGGTGCCCTCGGCCATCATCTGGGTCAGTCGCGCCTCGAGGTGCTTCTTCTCCATCTTGAAGTCGGGGATGCCGTAGCGCAGGAGGCCCCCGATGCGGTCGTCGCGCTCGTAGACGGCGACGGTGTGGCCGGCGCGGGTGAGCTGCTGAGCGGCGGCGAGACCCGCGGGGCCGGAGCCGACCACGGCGACCGTCTTGCCGGTGAGGCGCTCCGGCGGGTGCGGCTGCACCCATCCGTTGGCGAACGCCTGGTCGATGATCGACACCTCGACCTGCTTGATCGTGACAGGGGGCTGGTTGATGCCCAGCACGCACGACGACTCGCACGGCGCCGGGCAGAGCCGCCCGGTGAACTCGGGGAAGTTGTTGGTGGCGTGCAGGCGCTCGATGGCCGCCCGGCCCTCGTCGCGCCAGGTGAGGTCGTTCCACTCGGGGATGAGGTTGCCGAGAGGGCAGCCGTGGTGGCAGAACGGGATGCCGCAGTCCATGCAGCGGCCCGCCTGGCGGCGCGTCGTGGCCGCGTCGCCCTGCTCGTAGACCTCTTTCCAGTCCATCAGCCGCACCGAGACCGGGCGGCGGGCGGGGAGCTCGCGCTCCTGCGTCTTCAGGAAGCCCTTGGGGTCAGCCACCTGTCACCTCCAAAATGCGTCCCCAGACGACGTCGCCGTCGGGGTCGAGTCCTTCTTCCACCGCTTCCTGACGCGTGGCCAGCACGGCCGCGTAGTCGCGGGGAAGCACCTTCGTGAACCGGGCGATCGTCTCGTCGAAGTCGGCGAGCATCCTGGCCGCCAGCGGCGACCCGGTCTCGGCCTCGTGGCGCTCGAGCAGGTCGCGCACGATCTCGACGTCGGCTCCGCCGAGCGGCAGCAGCTGCAGCTCGCCCGAGCTCAGGGAGTCGGCGTTCACGCGCTCCGGGTGGAGCTCGTGGATGTAGGCGGTGCCGCCCGACATGCCCGCACCGAGATTGCGCCCGGTGGAGCCCAGGATGAGCGCGAGCCCACCGGTCATGTACTCCAGCGCGTGGTCGCCCACGCCCTCGACGACCGCGGTGGCGCCGGAGTTCCTCACAAGGAACCGCTCCCCCACGATGCCGCGCAGGAACAGGCTGCCCCGGGTGGCGCCGTAGCCGATCACGTTGCCCGCGATGACGTTGCGTTCGGCCGGGAAGACCGAGCGGCGGTCGGGCCGCAGGATGATCTGGCCGCCGGAGAGGCCCTTGCCCACGTAGTCGTTGGAGTCGCCCTCGAGCCGCAGCGTGATGCCGGAGGGCAGGAAGGCGCCGAGCGACTGGCCGGCCGAGCCGAGCAGCGTGATCTGGATGGTGCCGTCGGGCAGTCCCTGCTCGCCGTGGCGCTTGGTGACCTCGTGGCCGAGCATGGTTCCGACCGCGCGCTCGGTGTTGCGGATCGGCAGCGTGATGGCCACCGGCTCGCCGTGGTCGAGCGCCGACGAGGCCTCGCGGATGAGGCGCACGTCGAAGTGCTTGTCGAGCTCGTGCTCCTGCTGACGCCGGTTGGCGCGCGGCTCGTCGTCGGAGAAGTGCGGGCCGACCAGCACCGGGCTGAGGTCGAGGCCCTCGGTCTTGTAGTGCTCGATGGCGGCGTTCACGTCGAGCAGCTCGTGGTGGCCGATGGCCTCCTCGAGGCTGCGGAAGCCGAGCTCGGCGAGGTACTCGCGCACCTCCTGGGCGAGGAACTCGAAGAAGTTCACCACGAACTCGGGCTTGCCGGTGAACCGGGCCCGCAGCTCGGGGTTCTGCGTGGCGACCCCCACTGGGCAGGTGTCGAGGTGGCAGACGCGCATCAGGATGCACCCCTCCACCACCAGGGGCGCGGTCGCGAAACCGAACTCCTCGGCCCCGAGCAGGGCGCCGACGATCACGTCGCGGCCCGTCTTCATCTGGCCGTCGACCTGCACCACCACGCGGTCGCGCATCCCGTTCAGCATGAGGGTCTGCTGGGTCTCGGCGAGGCCGATCTCCCAGGGCGTGCCCGCGTGCTTGAGCGAGTTGAGCGGGCTCGCGCCCGTGCCGCCGTCGTGGCCGGAGACCAGCACGACGTCGGCGAGGGCCTTCGTCACGCCCGCCGCGACCGCGCCGATGCCGTTCTGGCTCACCAGCTTCACGTGCACGCGCGCCTCGGGGTTGGCCCGCTTCACGTCGAAGATGAGCTGCTTGAGGTCTTCGATGGAGTAGATGTCGTGGTGCGGGGGCGGCGAGATGAGGCCGACGCCCGCGGTCGCGTGACGGGTGCGCGCCACCCAGGGGTAGACCTTCGTGGGCGGCAGCTGACCACCCTCGCCGGGCTTCGCGCCCTGCGCCATCTTGATCTGGATGTCGGTGGCGTGGGTGAGGTACATGCTCGTCACGCCGAACCGGCCCGAGGCCACCTGCTTGATGGCGCTGCGGCGGGCAGGGTCGAGCAGACGCTCGACGTCTTCGCCGCCCTCACCGGTGTTCGATTTGCCGCCGAGCTGGTTCATGGCGATGGCCAGGGTCTCGTGCGCCTCTTTCGAGATCGAGCCGTAGCTCATGGCGCCCGTGGAGAACCGCTTCACGATCGACTCGATCGGCTCGACCTCGTCGATCGGCACGGCCGGGCGCACGCCGTCGCGCAGCTTGAACAGGCCGCGCAGCGTCATGAGGTTCTCGGCCTGGTCGTCGACCAGCTTCGTGTACTCGCGGAAGATGTCGTAGCGGCGCGCACGCGTGGAGTGCTGCAGCCGGAAGACCGTGTCGGGGTTGAACAGGTGCGGCGGCCCCTCGCGGCGCCACTGGTACTCTCCACCGACCGCGAGCGGCTCGTGGGCGGTGACCGCCGCGTCGTCGGGGAAGGCGGCCGCGTGGCGCGCGGCGCTCTCGGCCGCGATGACGTCGATGCCCACGCCGCCGAGCTTCGACGAGGTGCCTGTGAAGTACTCGTCGACGAACTCCGACGAGAGCCCGACGGCTTCGAAGGTCTGCGCGCCCGCGTACGACGACACGGTCGAGATGCCCATCTTCGACATGATCTTGAGCACGCCCTTGCCGAGCGCCTTGATCACGTTCTTGACGGCCTTCTCGGGGGTGACCCCGGCGATCACGCCGGCCCGCACGAGGTTCTCGACCGTCTCCATCGCCAGGTAGGGGTTCACCGCAGAGGCGCCGTAGCCGATGAGCAGCGCCACGTGGTGCACCTCGCGCACGTCGCCCGCCTCCACGATCAGTCCCACCTTCATACGGGTCTGCTTGCGGATGAGGTGATGGTGCACGCCCGCCACCATGAGCAGCGACGGAACCGGCGCGAACTCGCGGTTCGAGTCGCGGTCGGAGAGCACGATGAACTCCGCGCCCGCCTCGATGGCGGCGTCGGCCTCGGCGCACATGGTGGCGATGCGGTTCTGCATCGCCTTCTCACCCTCGTCGAACCGGTAGAGGCCCTTGATGGTGGTGGTGAGACGGCTGCCCGAGTGCGGGTCGATGTGCTGGATCTTCGCGAGCTCGTCGTTGTCGATGACCGGGAAGTCGAGGATGACCTGGCGGGTGTGCCCCGGCGTGGCCGCGAGCAGGTTGCGCTCCGGGCCGAGACCCAGACGCAGGCTCGTGACGACCTCTTCGCGGATGGAGTCCAGCGGCGGGTTGGTGACCTGGGCGAACTGCTGCGTGAAGTAGTCGAACAGCAGTCGCGGCCGGTCGCTCAGCACCGCGATGGGGGTGTCGGACCCCATGGCGCCGAGGGGCTCCGCGGCGTTCTTCGCCATCGGCGTGAGGAGGATGCGGATCTCCTCCTGCGTGTAGCCGAAGGTGCGCTGCCGGCGCTCGACCGAGGCCGGCGTGTGCACGATGTGCTCGCGCTCGGGGAGGTCGCGCAGGTTGATGCGGCCCTCGTCAAGCCAGGAGGCGTACGGCTCGGCGGAGGAGAGCTCGGCCTTGATCTCGTCGTCTTCGATCAGGCGGCCGGCCGCCGTGTCGACGAGGAACATCTTGCCGGGGCGCAGGCGCCCCTTGCGCACGACCTTCGAGGGGTCGATGTCGGGGCTCACGCCGATCTCGCTGGCGAGCACGACCAGGCCGTCGTCGGTGATGAGGTACCGGCCGGGGCGGAGGCCGTTGCGGTCGAGGGTGGCGCCGACGAGCGTGCCGTCCGTGAAGATGAGGGCGGCCGGGCCGTCCCACGGCTCCATGAGCATCGAGTGGTACTCGTAGAAGGCGCGGCGGGCGTCGTCGAAGTCCTTCTGGTTCTCCCACGCCTCGGGCACCATCATCATGATGGCGTGCGGGAGCGAACGGCCCGCGAGGGTGAGCAGCTCCACCACCTCGTCGAAGGAGCCGGAGTCGCTGAGACCGGGCGTGACGATCGGGTAGAGCGGCGAGAGGTCGCCGAGAAGCTCGGACTCGAGCTGCGACTGGCGCGCGCGCATCCAGTTGCGGTTGCCCTGCACCGTGTTGATCTCGCCGTTGTGCGCCATCATGCGCAGCGGCTGGGCCAGCGGCCACGATGGGAAGGTGTTGGTGGAGTAGCGGGAGTGCACGAGCGCGAGCTTCGAGGCGAAGCGCTCGTCGGAGAGGTCGGGGTAGAACGGCTCGAGCTGGAGCGTGGTGACCATGCCCTTGTAGGTGACGGTGCGGCACGACAGCGACATGAAGTACACCTCGTGCTGCAGCTCGGCGCGCTTGCGCAGGCGGAACGCCTGCCGGTCGAGCGCGAGGCCCGAGAGCGTGGCACCCGACTCGGTGGTGCGGGTGGACTGCACGAACAGCTGCCAGATGGCGGGCATGGCGTCGCGCGCCAGGCGGCCGAGCTCGGCCGGGCGCACGGGCACCTCGCGCCAGCCGAGGATGTGCAGCTCCTCCTCCTCGGCGAGGGCACGGATGCGGTCCATGGTCTCCTGGCGCTCGGCGGGGTCGAGCGGCAGGAAAGCGTTGCCGACGGCGTAGCGGCCGACGGGAGGCAGCTCGACGGGTGCGACCGCACGCAGGAACGCGTCGGGGATCTGGGTGAGGATGCCGGCGCCGTCGCCGGTGCCCGCGTCGGAGCCGATGGCGCCGCGGTGCTCGAGGTTGCGCAGGGCGCCGAGCGCGGTGTCGATGATGTCGTGACCGGCGGTGCCGCGCAGGGTCGCCACCATGGCGAGACCGCAGGCGTCTTTCTCGGACGCCGGGTCGTACAGGCCCTGGGCGGGCGGGAGTGCGCTGAAGCGGAAGCTCGATTCGGGCTGAGCGGCCATGGAAACCGTCCTCTCCGTGATTCAAGGGGAGCTGGGACGCCGATGGCCCATCAGGATTTCAGGGTGCCCACCGGCGGTGTGGACCGTGTGGTGAACGGATGCGTTCGCGCCTGGTGCTGTGCTCGCGCGAACGGGCACCTCGTTCCGACATCACTTGTGGCGCGCGGTTCGAGTCGATCGATTCTACCCCCCGCGCGGAGCCGCTAGCGTCCGGTGCCCTTCGCGAGCTCGGCGGCGAGGCGGCCCACGGCCGGAACACCGCCCTCCGCGAGCGCTCGCACGAGGGCCGAGCCCACGATCGCGCCGTCGGCGTAGCCCAGGATCTCGGCGATCTGCTCGGCCGTCGACACGCCGATGCCGACCGCGAGGCTGTCGGCGCCCTGCTCGCGCAGGCGCGACACGAGGGTGCGGGCCGCGGCGTCGAGATCGGCCCGGGCGCCGGTGATGCCCATGGTCGAGACCGTGTAGACGAAGCCCCGGCTGTGCTCGATCGCGAGGCGCAGGCGCTCGTCGCTCGAGGTGGGCGCGGCCAGGAAGACGCGGTCGAGCCCGGTGCGGTCACTCGCGGCCAGCCAGTCGGCACCGGAGTCGACCGTGAGGTCGGGGGTGATGAGTCCGGCGCCTCCGGCCGAGACCAGGTCGTCGGCGAAGCGGTCGACCCCGTACTGCAGCACGGGGTTCCAATACGTCATGAGCAGCACGGGCGCGTCGACGCGGGCACGGATGCGCTCCACGGCGGTGAAGGCGTCGCGCAGCCGAACCCCGCCCTCGAGTGCCGCGACGGTGGCGGCCTGGATGACCGGGCCGTCCATCACCGGGTCGGAGTACGGGATGCCGAGCTCGAGCACGTCGACGCCGTTCTCGACCAGGGCGACCGCGGCGTCGACGCTGGCGTCGAGGCTCGGGTAGCCGACCGGGAGGTAGCCGACGAAGGCTCCGGCGCGGTCGGTGTTGGCGCGTGCGATGGTGCTCGCGACCGGGGAGACGGGAGTCACCGGTGACACGGGCGTGACGGTCTCGCTCATGACTGCACGCTCCCCTCGTCGAGCACGTCGAACCAGCGGCCGGCGGTCGCCACGTCTTTGTCGCCGCGACCCGAGAGCGACACCAGGATGGTGGCGTCGGGCCCGAGCTCCTTGCCGAGCTCGATCGTGCCGGCGAGCGCGTGCGCGGACTCGATGGCCGGGATGATGCCCTCGGTGGTGCAGAGCAGCCGGAAGGCGTTCATTGCCGCCTCATCGGTGACCGGGTGATACTGCGCACGCCCGATGGAGGCGAGCCAGGCGTGCTCGGGGCCCACACCGGGGTAGTCGAGGCCGGCCGAGATGGAGTGCGAGTCGAGGGTCTGGCCGTCGTCGTCTTGAAGCATGATGCTGCGCGAACCGTGCAGCACCCCGGGCCGGCCCATCGTGATGGTGGCCGCGTGCTTCTCGGTGTCGACGCCGAGACCGGCGGCCTCGTAGCCGTGCAGCGCCACGGAGGGGTCGTCGAGGAAAGCGTGGAAGATGCCGATCGCGTTCGATCCGCCGCCGACGCAGGCGGTGACCGCATCCGGCAGCGACCCGGTGAGGTCGAGCACCTGCTGGCGCGCCTCTTCGCCGATCACCTTCACGAAGTCGCGCACCATGGCGGGGAACGGATGCGGACCGGCGACCGTGCCCAGCAGGTAGTGGGTGGTCTCGACGTTGGCCACCCAGTCGCGGAACGCCTCGTTCAGCGCGTCTTTGAGGGTGCGGGTGCCGCTCGTGACGGGGACGACCTCGGCGCCGAGCAGGCGCATCCTGGCCACGTTGAGGGCCTGGCGCTCGGTGTCGACCTCGCCCATGTAGACCACGCAGTCCATGCCGAACAGGGCGGCCGCCGTGGCGGTGGCCACACCGTGCTGGCCGGCGCCGGTCTCGGCGATGAGGCGCTTCTTGCCGATGCGCTTGGCCAGCAGCGCCTGACCGAGCACGTTGTTGATCTTGTGCGAGCCGGTGTGGTTGAGGTCTTCGCGCTTGAGGATGACGCGCGCTCCCCCGGCGTGCTTCGCGAAACGCGGCACCTCGGTGATGATCGACGGCCGTCCGGTGTAACTGCGGCCGAGCTCGGCGAGCTCGGCGTGGAACTCGGGGTCGAGCTTGGCGAGCTGGTAGGCCTCGTCGAGCTCGTCGAGGGCGGCGATGAGCGACTCGGGCATGAAGCGCCCGCCGAAGTCGCCGAAGAAGGGCCCGGCCTCCTGGCGGAGTGAGGTGGTCATACGGAGAGGAATTCCTTGAGGGTGGTCACCGGGTCGTCGCCGGTGACGAGGGCTTCGCCGATGAGCACCACGTCGGCGCCCGAGGCGCGGTAGTGGGCCACGTCGGCCGGGTGCTTGACCGCCGACTCGGCCACCTTGATCGTGCCGGCCGGGATGCGGTCGGAGAGGCGGCCGAACAGGTCGGCGTCGAGCTCGAAGGTGCTGAGGTCACGGGCGTTCACGCCCACGATCCGGGCACCGATGTCGACGGCGCGCGACACCTCGACGGCGTCGTGCGTCTCGACCAGGGCGACCATGCCGAGCGAGGTGGTGAAGGCGTGCAGGCGCTCCAGCGTGAGCTGGTCGAGGGCGGCCACGATGAGCAGCACGATGTCGGCACCCGAGGCGCGGGCCTCGAGCACCTGGTACTCGGTGCCGATGAAGTCTTTGCGCAGCACCGGCACGTCGACCGCGGAGCGCACGGCTTCGAGATCGGCGAGCGACCCCTTGAACCGGCGGCCCTCGGTGAGCACGCTGATCGCGCTCGCTCCGCCCGAGGCGTAGAGCGACGCCAGGGCGGCCGGGTCGGCGATCGAGGCGAGCTCACCGCGCGAGGGGCTCGCCCGCTTGACCTCGGCGATGACCTTGACGGTCTCGGCCGGCGCGAGCGCGGCCAGGGCGTCGAGCGCCGGTGTCTGCGCCAGCGCGCGGGCCTCGAGCGCCGCGATGTCGAGCGCCGACTCCCGCGCGGAGGCGTCGTCGAGCGCTCCCGCCATCAGTTCGGCGAGCAGATCGACGGGCACGGAGCTCAGTGCTCCTTCGCCAGCGTCTTCGCCCCGTTCACGCCGTAACCGGCCTTCGAGAGGATGAAGCCGAGGAGGAAACCGAGGAGCGTGATGCCCGCCGAGGTCCACACCAGCCACTGCACGTCGAAGAAGAACGCGACCGTGCCGATGGCGATGCCGAGCAGCGACACCACAACGGCGGTCCATGCGGCGACCGAGTGGCCTTCGCCCAGTTCATCCTCTTCGTGGCTCATGGCTCTCTTCCTGTCGAATCGGTGAGTACCCGTGAAGTCTATCGGGTGGGGTCGGATCCCCGCGTCAGCTCGTCCCAGTCGTCGACCGCGGCGTCGCGCCGGGCGGCCGCGTCGACCGGTGCGGCGCGCTGGACGGACTCCGCGTCAGCGCCGGTTCCCTCGGTCTCGTCGTCGAACAGCTCAGACGGATCGGCGCTCTGCCGCCCGTCGGCCGACTCGAAGCGCACGGCCTGGTACTTGCGGCCCGAGGCCGGCCAGCGGCGCACCGTGACGATCACCACGACCCCGGCGACGATCATCCCGGCACCGAGCACCACGGCCACCAACGGCCATGCGCTCTCCGCACCGACGGTGACCAGGCCACGGATCGATTCCTCGCCCGCCACGCCGGTGCTCGTCGTGACGACGGAGGCGCCGGCGCCGACCGGGTCGAGCAGTGCGCCGAGCGCCGACCAGAGCACGCTCACGCCGAGCAGCACCTCGAGGGCGCCGAGCACGAGACGCACCACGGGGCCGGCGATCGCGAGAGCGCCCGCGAGCGCGAGCCCGGCCAGCCCGAGAGCCGAGAGCGCGGGTGCGGCGACCGATCCGGGCACGTCGAGGGTGGTCTCGCCGGAAGACCCCGCGACCAGCACGAGACTCCCCCACGACTGCGACCAGGCCAGGAAGGTGAGCGCGCTCAGCAGCAGCACGCCCAGGATGCTGAACAGCTTGATCCGGCGACCGCTCGAGACCGGGGCGGCGGGCCGGCTCATCAGCGCACCCGCGTCATCGCGTTGGCCACCGCGACGGCCCGCAGCGGGGCGGCCGCCTTGTTCTGGGACTCCTGGAACTCGCTCATCGGGTCGGAGTCGGCCACCAGCCCCCCGCCGGCCTGCACGCGCGCGACCCCGTCGCGGATCATCGCGGTGCGGATCGCGATCGCCAGGTCGGCGTCGCCGCCGAACCCGAAGTAGCCCACCACGCCGCCGTAGAGACCGCGCTGCGACGGCTCGAGCTCGTCGATGATCTCGAGCGCCCGCGGCTTCGGCGCGCCCGAGAGCGTGCCCGCCGGGAAGGTGGCCTTGAACACGTCGATGGCGTCGACGCCGTCGCGCAGCGTGCCCTCCACCGAGGAGACGATGTGCATGATGTGGCTGAACCGCTCCACCCGCATGAACTCCGTCACCTCGACCGACGGTGCCGCGCACACCTTGAGCAGGTCGTTGCGCGCGAGGTCGACGAGCATGAGGTGCTCGGCCTTCTCCTTCTGGTCGCCGAGCAGTTCCTGCTCGAGCTCGAGGTCGCGCTGAGGCGTCTCGCCCCGTGGCTTCGACCCGGCGATCGGGTGGGTGTGGGCGCGCCCCTTCTCGACCTTCACGAGTGCCTCGGGGCTCGAGCCCACGATCTCGTAGGGCTCTCCCGCCGCGTCGACGAGCGTGAGCAGATACATGTACGGGCTCGGGTTGAGCGTGCGCAGAACCCGGTAGACGTCGATCGGATGCGCGGTGCAGTCGAGCTCGAAGCGCTGCGCGATGACGACCTGGAAGATGTCGCCCTCACGGATGTGGTGCTTGGCGACCTCGATGGCGTCGAGGAAGGCCTGCTGCTCGGTGCGGTGCGCGGGGGCTGCGGTGACCGAGAAGTCGGCCGTGGCGAGCCAGGCCTCCGACGGCGCGGCCAGGGCGGCCTGCAGGGCGTCGAGCCTGGCTTGGGACTCGGCCCAGAGCTCGTCGGGCCCCGAGGCGGCGGCGACCGCATCCGATTCCGCGTCGGCGAGCACCGTCGTCACGAGCTGCACTGTGCCTAGCTCGTGGTCGACCACCACCAGCTCCGACACGAACGACAGGCCCTGGCTGGGCATCGGGTAGTCGGCCACGGGCCGGTTCGGGAGGCGCTCCAGCTGGCGCACGGACTCCCACCCGATGAAGCCGACGAGACCGCCCGTGAGGGGCGGGTGCCCGGGCACGGCCGGGGTCTTCCAGTGCTCGTAGAGCGCGCTCAGCGCATCCAGGGGCCCCTCGGGCATGCCGCCGGGGAACACGCGCGACTCGGGCAGTCCGAGGTCGATCCACGCGGCGCGATCGCCCTGCTCGGTGAGGAGGCCGAAACTCGACACCCCGATGAACGAGAAGCGCGACCAGATGCCGCCCTGCTCCGCCGACTCGAGCAGGAAGGTGCCGGGCCGGCCTCCGGCGAGCTTGCGGTAGATGCCCACCGGGGTCTCGCCGTCGGCGAACAGCTCGCGCACGACGGGGATCACCCGGTGGCTGCCGTGCAGACGGTCGAACTCGGCCCGGGTGGTGGTGGCCGTCGTGGTGGAGGTCATGGTTCTTGCAGTATCCCAGGTGTGAGAGGGTCGACGTCGAAGCAGCGGCGGGCGCCGGTGTGGCAGGCGGCGCCGATCTGGTCGACCTCGACGAGGAGGGTGTCGGCATCGCAGTCGAGGGCGGCACCCTTCACGTATTGCACGTGACCCGAGGTGTCGCCCTTGCGCCAGTACTCCTGACGCGAGCGCGACCAGAAGGTCACGCGGCCCTCGGTGAGCGTGCGCCGCAGCGCCTCCGCGTTCATGTACCCCAGCATCAGCACCTCTTTGCTGTCGTACTGCTGGATGATGGCCGGCAGCAGCCCGTCGGCGCCGAAGCGCACGCGGTCCACGACCTGCTCGGCGGTCTCGCTCATCGCACGACCACCCCTTCCTTGCGCAGCTCGTCCTTCACGTCGCCGACGGTCATCTCCCTGAGGTGGAAGACGGATGCGGCGAGCACGGCGTCGGCTCCGGCCCGCACCGCCTCGGCGAAGTGCTCGACCTTCCCGGCCCCGCCGGAGGCGATCACCGGCACGCTGCTGAGCTCGCGCATGAGGCCCACCAGTTCGAGGTCGAAGCCGTCCTTGGTGCCGTCGGCGTCGATGGAGTTGACCAGCAGCTCGCCGGCACCCCGGTCGATCGCCTCGCGCGCCCAGTCGAGGGCGTCGAGCTCGGTCTCGCGACGGCCGCCGTGCGTGGTGACGACGAAGCCCGAGGGCGTGCGGCCCGGTTCGGCCGTGCGCTTCACGTCGAGCGAGAGCACGAGCACCTGGGCGCCGAAGCGGTCGGCGATCTCGTCGAGCAGGCCCGGCCGGGCGATGGCGGCGCTGTTCACGCCCACCTTGTCGGCGCCATGGGCGAGCAGCTTCGCCACGTCGTCGGTGGAGCGCACTCCCCCGCCGACCGTGAGCGGGATGAACACCTGCTCGGCCGTCTGCCGAACCACCTCGTACATGGTGGCGCGCTCGTCGACCGTGGCGGTGACGTCGAGGAAGGTGAGCTCGTCGGCGCCCTGCTCGGAGTACAGGCGGGCGAGCTCGACCGGGTCGCCCGCATCCCGCAGGTTCTCGAAGTTGACGCCCTTCACCACGCGGCCGGCGGCCACGTCGAGGCAGGGGATCACACGGACGGCGAGGGGCATCAGATCCTCGCGGCGTGGATGGGGCTCACGAGGATGGCTCGCGCGCCCACGGCGTAGAGCGCGTCCATCACCTGGTTGGTGTCGGTGCGCGGCACCATGGCGCGCACCGCGACCCACTCCGGGTCGTGCAGCGGCGAGATGGTGGGCGACTCGATGCCCGGGGTGAGGGCGACGGCCTCGTCTAGGTGGGCGACCGGCACGTCGTAGTCCATGAGCACGTACTGGCGGGCCACGAGCACGCCCTGCAGGCGGCGCAGCAGGGTCTCGGCGCCCGGGTGCTCGGTGCCCGAGCTGATGAGCACGGCGGTCGACTCGAGGATGACCGGGCCGAAGATCTCCAGGCCCGCCTTCTTGAGGGTGGAGCCGGTCGACACGACGTCGGCTACCGCATCCGCCACCCCGAGCCGCACCGCCGACTCCACGGCACCGTCGAGGCGCACGAGGGTGGTGGTGATGCCGTGGGTCTTGAGGAAGGCGCCGACGAGGCCCGGGTAGCTCGTGGCCACGCGGGCGCCCTGCAGGTCGGGGAGCTCGATCGCGGTGCCCTGCGGGCGGGCGAAACGGAAGGTCGACTCGCCGAACAGCAGCTCGGCGGTCTCGGTGGCGGGCGACTCGGAGTCGAGCAGCAGGTCGCGCCCGGTGATGCCCACGTCGAGGGCGCCGGAGCCCACGTAGGTGGCGATGTCGCGGGGGCGCAGGTAGAAGAACTCGACGCCGTTGCGCGGGTCGGCGACGACGAGTTCACGGGAGTCGCGCCGGCCCTGATAGCCCGCCTCGGCGAGCATCTGGGCGGCGGTCTCGGAGAGGGAGCCCTTGTTGGGCACCGCGATCTTGAGCATGGGGGTCTTTCGGGTGGGATGAATTCAGGATGCGGACGCGGGTTTACAGATGTCGGTAGACGTCGGCCGGGGTGAGGCCCTTGGCGAGCATCAGCACCTGAAGGTGGTACAGCAGCTGGGAGATCTCCTCGGCCGCATTCTCATCGGTCTCGTACTCGGCCGCCATCCACACCTCGGCGGCCTCCTCGACGATCTTCTTGCCGATGAAGTGCACACCGGCGTCGAGCTCGCGCACCGTGCCGGAACCCTCGGGGCGCTCGGCGGCCTTGGTGCTGAGCTCGAGGAACAGCTCGTCGAAAGTCTTCACCCGTCCAGGGTACCGGTCTCAGTGGGTGTGCTCGCCCGCGAGGAGGCGCAGCCGCTCGATCTGGGCGGCGGCGTTCTCGGCACCGAACACGCTCGAGCCCGCCACGAAGGTGTCGGCGCCCGCCGCGGCGGCGATGCCGATGGTGTTGTCGTTGATGCCGCCGTCGACCTGGAGCCAGACGTCGAGGCCCGAGCGCTTCACCGCATCCGAGAGCTGGGTGAGCTTGGGCATCGTGCTCTCGAGGAAGGACTGGCCGCCGAAGCCGGGCTCGACGGTCATGACGAGCACCATGTCGAACTCGGGCAGCAGCTCGAGGTAGGGCTCGGCGCTCGTGCCGGGCTTGAGCGCGAGGCCCGCCCGCGCGCCGCGGGCGCGGAGGCTGCGGGCGACCGACACGGGGTCGGAGTCGGCACCGACGGCCTCGGCGTGGAAGGTGACGGAGTAGACGCCGAGCTCGGCGTACTGCGGGGCCCAGCGCTCGGGGGCGTCGATCATGAGGTGGAGGTCGAGCGGTACCGGGGTGACCCGCTGCAGGGCTTCGACCACGGGCAGGCCGAGGGTGAGGTTCGGCACGAAGTGGTTGTCCATCACGTCGACGTGCGCCAGATCGGCGGTCGCGATGCGCCCGAGCTCGGACTCGAGGTTCGCGAAGTCGGACGCGAGGATGCTGGGGTCGATGCGCACTGCCACCCTGCGACCCTACCGGTCGCGCCCGGTGTCGCCGTCGCCGTCGCTCGCGAGGCGCAGCCGCTCGACCGGCTGTCCGGTGAGCGACGCGATCAGCTCGAAGTCCTTATCGAGGTGCAGCACGGTCAGGTGCGCGATCTCAGCGGTGGCCGCGAGCAGGATGTCCGCCAGGGACGGGCCTCGGTGGTGTCCACGCGCGGCGAGCTCCTCCTGCACCTGCAGCGCACGTTCTTCGACGGCGGGCGTGATGCTCTCGGTCACGAGCGCTGCGAGCGGGGGCGTGCCTCGGAGTGTGCGCAGATCGTCGAGCGAGCGGGCGGAATAGCCCACCTCGAGCTGGGTCACCACGCAGATACGCACGCGGCCGCGTTCGATCCGATCCGCCCACACGTCGGGCTCGGCGCTGCGACCAAGTCGCGCGAGCGCGGACTTGTCGATGAGCCAATTGCTCATCGCCAGGCGTCGTCCATCAGCCGCTCGTCGAGGAGGTCGTCGAGCAGCGCGTCGGAGCGGCCGAGGTCGGCAGCGGTCACGGTCGAGCCGTGGCGCCGTGCATCGCTCACGAGCTGACGGCGGAGGTATTCTGCCCGGGACAGACCTTCGCGAGCTGCCTGCGTGTCGATACGCGCGACAACATCGTCGGGGACGTCTCGGATGAGCAAAGTGGCCATCGATACCTCCTCGTGCGGGTGTTATCCCATGATATCACACACGAGGATCGCTCGGGAGTTGGGCGTAGAGGGCCGCGTCGAGGCGGCGGTCGCCGAGCGGGAGGGCTGCGCGGAGCACGCCCTCGAGGCGGAAGCCGAGGCGTTCGGCCACCCGCCTGCTGCGGGTGTTGGTGACGGCGGCGCGGAGCTCGATGCGGGCCAGGCCGAGGGCGAAACCGGCGTCGCGCAAGGCCGCGGCCGCCCGCGTGACGAGGCCCTCCCCCTCGTGTCGCCCATCGATCCAGTAGCCGATCTCGCCGACGCGGGTGACAGGGTCGACCTTCAGCGTGATGCTCCCGACGGGTGCGCCGTCGAGCGTGATCAGTGCGGGCACCGAGCGTCCCTGCGCGTGGAGCGCGAGCACGTAGTCGGTATAGGCGCGCGACTGGGCGAGGCTCTGCTCCGCCTGGGCCCACTCCTCCCAGGCCCGCAACCGTTCCACATTGCGCAGCAGCAGCTCGTGCGCGGGCACGAGCCTGGCCCGGTCGCGCAGCTCGAGCACGAGTCCGCCGCCGAGGTCGAGCGGGAGGAGGCCCTCATAGGGATTCGCGGCCACGGCGGCTCAGCGCTTCACGAACAGCGAGACGAACATGGCGTCGGTGTTGTCGCGATGCGGCCACAGCTGCGCCGCGAGATCGTCGGCACCGAGTTCGACCCGGCCGTCCGACACCTCGCGCAGCACGGCCTGGGCGTCGAGCTGCTCGAGCACTCCCTCCCAGCGCCTCAACAGGCCCTGCACCTGGCCCCGGGTCTCGGCCAGGTGCGGCGAGCAGGTCACGTAGGCGAGCAGGCCCCCCGGCTTCAGCGCCTCCACGGCGGAGTCGAGCAGCCGCTCCTGCAGTCGCACGAGCTCCGCCACGTCGGAGGGCTGCTTGCGCCAGCGCGCCTCCGGCCGCCGCCGGAGCGCGCCGAGTCCGGTGCACGGGGCGTCGACCAGGATGCGGTCGAAGCTCGCGGGGTCGCTGTCGCCCACGGTCGTGCCGTCGCGCTCCCACACCAGCGGAGCATCCGGGATCGCCGCCACCGAGCGGCGCACCAGGCCCGCGCGGGCGGGAACTGGCTCGTTCGCCACCACGACGGCGCCGCCCAGGCGGGCCTCTGCGGCGAGCACGGCGGTCTTGCCGCCGGGGCCGGCGCAGAGGTCGAGCCAGCGCTCCCCCGCCTCGATCGGCCGGGCGCGCACCAGAGTGAGCGCGGCGAGCTGCGACCCCTCATCCTGCACCCGGACGAGGCCCTCACGCACCTCGGACAGCGCCGTCGGGTCGCCCTGGGGCGCCAGCAGGCCGAGCGGCGACAGCGGCGCGGGCGCGATCGAGTCGGAGACGAGCGCTTCGCGGTCGGCCAGACCGGGCAGGGCGACCAGGCTCAGCCGGGCCGGAGTGTTGTCGGCGACGAGCAGACGGTCGAGCTCCTCGGGCAGCTCGGCCTCCGGCACCCCGTCGGCCGCGAGGGCGCGGCGGAACGCACGGATGACCCAAGCCGGATGCGAGGTGAGCGCGGCGAGGCGGTCGTCGGCGTCGACCGCGGCGTCGGAAACGCGCTGCCGCCACCCCTCGGGAGCCGTGCGGGTGACGGTGCGTAGCACGCCGTTCACGAACCCGGTGGCCGAGCGCGAGGCCACCCGGCGGGCGAGCTCGACCGACTCGTTCACCGCGGCGTGCTCGGGCACGCGCATGGAGAGGATCTGGTGGCAGCCGAGCTCGAGCACGTCGCGCACCGGGCCGTCGAGTTCGTCGACCGGGCGATTCGCCGCCAGCGCGATGACACGGTCGTAGTAGCCGCGCAGGCGGAGGGTGCCGTAGGCGAGCTCGGTGGCCAGTGCCGCGTCGGCCGCGCCCAGGCCCGCCTCGGCGATCTTCGCGGGCAGCAGGAGGTTCGCGTAGGCGTCGTCGGCGCGCACCGCCGTGATCACCTCGAGCGCCACCCTGCGGGCAGGCTGCACGGCGCTCGGCCCGGGCGGGGGCGTCGCGGGCTTGCGTCGCTGCTGTCCACCACGCGAGTGGTTGCGCTGCCCGCGGCCTCGGCCCTCGGCCTGGCCGTGCCCGCGCCCTCCGGCCGACCCGCTTCCGCGTTCGCTCATCGGCTCACCTCCGCCTGCATCGTGGCCGCACCCAGGCCCCGCCACCAGTCTGCAGCGCGCATGGCCTTCTTGCCGGCCGGATGCACGGTCACGAGTTCCAGGGGCTCCGTTCCGGTGCCGAGGAAGACCGCGCGCCCGTCGCCCTGGAGTTCGCCCGGAGCCAGCCGGGCACGGTCACGAGCCGGCGCCGCTTCGAGCACCTTGACGCGCATCCCGTCGATCTCGACAAATGCCCCGGGTTCGGGCGTGACTCCGCGGAGGCGGCTGTAGACGCGCTCTGCGGGCTCCGCTAGGTCGAGCCGGGCGTCGTCGAGGGTGAGTTTCGGGGCGAGCGTGACCTCGCCGGTCTGCTCCCGCGCGCTCGCAGTGCCGACGGCGATCGACCGCATCGTGTCGGCGAGCTGCTCGGCGCCGCTCTCCGCCAGCCGGGCGAGAAGGTTGCCGGCCGTCTCGTGCGGGCCGATCGGCGTGCGGCTCTGGGTGAACACCGGGCCGGCGTCGAGGCCCGCCACGAGCTGGAAGACGGCCGCCCCGGTCTCGGTGTCGCCCGCGATGACGCTGTGCTGCACCGGAGCAGCGCCGCGCCAGCGCGGCAGCACGGAGAAGTGCAGGTTGATCCAGCCCAGACGCGGGGTGGAGAGCAGTGGCTCGCGCACCAGACCGCCGTAGGCGACGATCACCCCGAGGTCGGGCGTGAGTGCGGCGATCCGCGCCGTCGCCTCGTCGCCCAGCCGGTTGGTCTTGATGACGTCGAGTCCGAGCCGATCGGCCGCCTCGGCGACGGGAGAGGGCGTGAGCACCCGCTTCCGGCCGAGCGGTGCGTCGGTACGCGTGATCACCGCGGCGATCTCGACCGCGGGCGCGAGCAGAGCGAGCCGCTCGAGGCTCGGCACCGCGGGCGCCGGGGTGCCGGCGAACACGATCTTCATTCCAGGATCTCCGAATCGTCGAGGCGCACGCGCAGGGTGGGGGCGGGCCGCGACCCGGAACCCGGGGTCTTCGACCGCCTGCTGGTGGCGTTCTTCACCACCAGCGCACGCAGGTGCCCGGCCACCGCCGCGCCGACCGCGTAGTCGAACCGCACGATCGCACGCACCGACCCGTCGTCGACGGGCACGGGGCCGAGGGTATCCATCTTCGCCCATTCGGCGTCGGTGACGAGCCCGCGCAACGCGGTGAGCGCATCCGTCACCACCGCGGAGGTACCGGTGAGGGTGGCCAGGCGGACGGCCGGCGGGAAGCGGAGGGCTCGGCGGTCGGCGAGTTCGCTCGAGGCCACTCCGTCTTGACGCCAGGTGGCCAGCGCCCGCGCGAGCTCGCCCCCGACGCCGACGAGCACGCTCGTGGCGCCGGGGGCGGCGAGCGCGATGGCGTTCGACCACCAGCGCAGGCAGTCCTCCGCCACACGGAGCGACTCGCGGGCGAGCATGCGCGGACCGTCGAGCAGGAGCACGGCGCGGTAACCGTGCGCCGCCACGGGCTCGGCGCCCCGCGTGGCCACGACGATCGCCGGGCGGTCGTCGACGGTGAGCACCTCGCGCTCGCCGTCGGAGACGACCACCCGTACGCCGGGGAAGGCGCGCCCGAGCTCGTCGGCGGTGCGGGCGGCGCCCACGACGCTGGAGCGGAGCGTGGTGCCCTGGCAGTGGCGGCACACCCACGAGGTGGCCAGGGCGCCGCACAAGGTGCAACTGGGAGGGTCTCCTGCACGAGTGACGTGCAGTGCTCCCCCGCAGACCGTGCAGGCCGCCGCCGTTCCGCAGCTGCGGCAGGCGAGCACCGGCGCGTAGCCCGGCCGTGCCACCTGGATGAGCACGGGGCCGTGCTCGAGGGCCGACCGGGCGACCTTCCAGGCCGACGACGGGATGCGCGCGGCGTTGCGCGGCGCGTCGGCGTCGTCTTGCTCGGCGGTGGGCACCACTCTCGGCAGGTAGCGCGGTGCAGGCTCCACCCGGTGGAGGAAGCCGATCTCCACCAGGCGCTCCACCTCGGTGCTGCGGGAGTGGGAGAGGAATACGAGTCGGCAGCCTGACTGCTCCTGCCGCACGAGCGCGGCGTCGCGCGCGTGCACGTAGGGCGCGAGGGGTTCGCTCTGCAATGGATCGCCGTCGTCCCAGATGATGATCTGGCCCAAGTGGCCGACCGGGGCGTACACGCTGGAGCGGTTGCCCACGACGATGCAGGGGTCACCCGAGAGGGCGGAGAGAAAGTTCGCGTAGCGCTCGGTGCGCGCCTGCCGGGCGTCGAGCCGCACCACGGAGTCGCCCGCCCCGAGGTGGGCGAGCGCGGCCTCGAGCTGGGCCTGGTCGCGGTGGTCGGGCAGCACGACGATGGTCGACTCGCCGCCCGCCAAGACGGCGACCGCGAGCTCGGCGGCGGTCAGCGCCCAGTGCCCCATTGTCGCGTGCCCATGCGCGAGCGAGACGGGTCGCGCGTCGGCCGGAGGAGCGGCGTCCGCCGTGCCCAGCCCAGCCACGGTCGCCACCGCCGAGATGGCGCTCCGGGCGCCCGGCTCGAGCAGGTGCCGTGCATCCGCCTCGACGTATCCGGTCAGGTGAGGCACCCGGGCAAGGACGGTTTCGCCACTCGACAAGCCCATCGAGCCCGTTACGGCGTCGGTCGAGGCCTCGCGTGGCGAAGCGGCCCCCCGCGCGGCGAGGAACGCCTTCTCCACCCGCACGAAGCGCGGCGGCACCGCGAGCCGCACGATGTCGCAGGCGCTCCCGGCCGCCCTGTCGGCCAGGCGCCGCGCCAGCGCCCACACCTCGGGCGTGAGCACCGGCAGCGGAGACACCACCTCGTCGAGCTCGCTCAGCGTGCGCGAGGTGTCGGTGTGCTCGGCCAGCGACACGATGTAGCCGCGCGCGGTGCGCCCCGCCGAGCGCAGCGGGACCTTCACGCGCACTCCGGGCTGCGCATCCTGCACCAGTGCTTCGGGCACGAGGTAGTCGAACAGCCGGTCGAGCTGCGGCAGCGGCGACTCGAGCATCACCCGGGCGATCACGCGCTCGCCCGCCACGGTCAGAGCCCTGCGGCCGCCCGGAGCTCGTCGACACGGTCGAGGCGCTCCCAGGTGAAGTCGGGCAGCTCGCGGCCGAAGTGCCCGTAGCTCGCCGTCTGCGCGTAGATGGGCCGCAGCAGGTCGAGCTGCTCGATGATGGCGGCGGGGCGCAGGTCGAACACCTCCTGCAGCGCCGCCGTGATGACCTCGTCGGAGACCACCCCGGTGCCGAAGCTCTCCACGTAGAACCCCACGGGAGCCGCCTTGCCGATGGCGTACGCCACCTGCACCTCGAGGCGCTCGGCGAGCCCGGCCGCCACCGCGTTCTTGGCCACCCAGCGCATCGCGTAGGCGCCGGAGCGGTCGACCTTCGACGGGTCTTTGCCGCTGAACGCCCCACCGCCGTGCCGCGAGGCGCCGCCGTAGGTGTCGACGATGATCTTGCGGCCGGTGAGCCCGGCGTCGCCCTGCGGCCCGCCGATCTCGAACCGGCCGGTGGGGTTGATGAGAATGCGCGCCGCCTGCGACGACAGCGAGAGGCCTTCGGCCTCGGCCGCCTCGAGCACGGGACGGATGACCGTCTCCTCGACCTCGGCGCGCAGTTCGTCGAGGCCGACGCTAGGTGCGTGCTGCGTGGAGAGCACCACGGTGTCGACCGTGCGCGGCACGACGCCCTCGTAGCCGACGGTGACCTGGGTCTTGCCGTCGGGGCGCAGGTAGTCGAGCACGCCCTCCTTGCGCACCTCGGCGAGGCGCTGCGAGAGTCGGTGCGCCAGCCAGATCGGCAGCGGCATGAGCTGCGGGGTCTCGGTGGTGGCGTAGCCGAACATGATGCCCTGGTCGCCGGCGCCCTGACGATCGATCTCGTCGGTGGAGCTGCCCTCACGGGTCTCGAAGGCGTTGTCGACGCCCTGTGCGATGTCGGGCGACTGACCGCCGATCGACACCGACACGCCGCAGGAGCGGCCGTCGAACCACACGTCGGAGGAGGTGTACCCGATCGACGTGATCTTCTCACGCACGATCGCCGGGATCTCGACGTAGCCCTCGGTGCTCACCTCGCCCGCGACGTGCACCAGCCCGGTGGTCACGAGCGTCTCGACCGCCACGCGGGCGCGCGGGTCGACGGCCAGCAGCGCGTCGAGGATGCTGTCGGAGATCTGGTCGCAGATCTTGTCGGGGTGCCCCTCGGTGACGGACTCGGAGGTGAACAGGCGGAGGGAGGTCATGCGGCTCCAGAAGGTGCGGAGGGGGAAGCGGCGAGGGCTGCGGCGAACACCCCGAGGATGTCATCGGCCACCGACATCTTGGTGCCGGAGGCCTCGAGAACTCTATCCCCTGCGCCGTCGAGCACGACCACCGTGTTGCGCTCCGAGACGAACCCGGCGTTCCACCCCACGGCGTTCAGCACGAGGAAGTCGCAGCCCTTGCGGGCCACCTTCGCGCGGCCGAGCGCGAGCAGCTCGGCGTCGTCGCCCGCGGTCTCGGCGGCGAACCCCACGATCAGACGTCCGTGCCGGGGTTCGGCGGAGATGCTCGCGAGGATGTCGGGGTTCTGCACGAGCTCGAGCGTGAGCCGCTCCCCCGTGTTCGCCTTCTTGATCTTGGCGTCGGACACGGCCACCGGCCGGTAGTCGGAGACCGCGGCCGCCATGATGGTGAGGTCGTGCCGCGGTGACAGGTCGGTGACGACGGCGAGCAGCTCGGCGGCCGTCTCGGCGCGCACGACCTCGACCCCGGTGGGCACGGGCACCTCGAGGTGCGCGGCCACGAGGGTGACGGATGCGCCACGGTCGCGTGCGGCCTCGGCCAGGGCCACACCCTGACGGCCGCTCGAGCGGTTGCCGATGTAACGCACGGGGTCGAGCGGCTCGCGCGTGCCGCCCGCGGTGACGAGCACCGTGCGACCCTCGAGGCGGGTCTCCCCCGGCACCGGAGCAGCACCCGTGACGACGGCCAGCGCCTCCGCCACGATCTGCTCGGGCTCGGCCATCCGCCCTGCCCCGGAGTCCTTTCCGGTGAGCTGACCGCTCACGGGACCCACGAGGTGCACTCCGCGCGCGCGGAGTGTCGCGACGTTCGCGACGGTGGCCGCGTTCTGCCACATCTCGGTGTGCATCGCCGGCGCCACGACGAGCGGGGCCTTCGTGGCGAGCACCGTGTTGCCGAGCAGATCGTCGGCGATGCCCGCGGCGAGCTTCGCCAGCGTGTTGGCGGTGGCGGGCGCGATCACCACGAGGTCGGCGGCCTGGCCGATGGCCACGTGCCGCACCTCGGCGACGCCCTCGTAGAGCTCGGTGTGCACCGTGTTGCGCGAGATCGCCTCCAGAGTGGGGCGACCGACGAACTTCAGTGCCGCCTCGGTGGCCACGACGTGCACGTCGTGACCGGCGAGCACGAGGCCGCGCACCACTCCGACCGCCTTGTAGGCGGCGATGCCGCCCGTGATGCCGACGACGATGTTCACGTGCGGCGGCGCCGGTTACTCGACGGGTGCGTTGGGGCGGATCTCGAGCTTGTCCTCGTTGATCTCGTGCATCGCGACGGAGAGCGGCTTGTCGTCGATGGTGGAGTCGACCAGCGGGCCGACGTTGTCGAACAGCGAGCCCTCGTGCAGGTCGGCGTAGTAGTCGTTGATCTGGCGGGCGCGCTTCGAGGCGAAGATGACCAGTGCGTACTTCGAGTCGACCTTCGCGAGGAGGTCGTCGATGGGCGGGTCGATGATGCCGAGCTTGTTGGTGGCCATGTGTTCTTACTCCTTGCCGTGAAGGTCGATCGCCTTCTGAATCCGCATCAATTCTACGACCTCTCGCGCGGCGGCCTCGACATCGCTGTTCACGACCCGGTGATCGAACTCGCTCTGGGCCGCCAGCTCGACCCGCGCGGTGCTCAGCCGGCGCTCCTGCTCCTCGGCCGATTCGGTGCCGCGGCCGATGAGGCGGCGCACCAGTTCGTCCCAGCTGGGCGGCAGCAGGAACACCAGTGTGGCCTCGGGCATCGCCTCTTTCACCTGGCGGGCGCCCTGGATGTCGATCTCGAGCAGCACGCTCTTGCCCTCGGCGAGGGCGCGGTCGATCGGCGGCCGGGGGGTGCCGTAGCGCGACTTGTTGTGCACCACGGCCCACTCGAGGAACTCTCCGTCGGCGATCATCCGGTCGAACTCGGCGTCGTCGAGGAAGTAGTAGCTCACGCCGTCCACCTCGCCCGGGCGCGGTGCCCTCGTGGTGGCCGAGACCGAAAGGCACACCTCGGGGTGGTTCTCGCGGATGAACGTGGAGACGGTGCCCTTGCCCACGGCGGTGGGGCCGGCGAGCACCACGAGGCGGCTCAGCGCGGACTCGTCGATCGTGGGGGCGCGATGCTCCAGGTACTCCTGCAGGCGCTCCTGCTGGTGCACCCCAAGGCCCGCGAGCCGCTTCGAGGGCGAGATCTCCAGACGCTGCATCACCCGATCGACCCGCACGGGGCCGAGGCCGGGGATGCTGAGGAGCAGGTCGCGCACGCGGAGGGTGGCCTCGATGCTCTCGGAACTGGCCAGAGCGGTGTGCAGCACGGTCACCGCGCTCAGCCGCCGCTCGTTCACGGCGTGCTTCACCGCCGCGCGGGCCCGCCGGGCAGCGACGGCGGCCCGGGAGGCGGCGACCCGGTCGACCTCGGGCGGGTTCACGCGATCACCTCCGCCAGGGCGGCGGAGTCGCGTTCCAGGGCGCCCGCGAGGCCCGTTGCGCCGTGTTGCAGCACCGAGCGCGACACGCTCACCACCACGTCGGGCGCGAGCGGCCCGAACACGTGCGGGATGCTCGTGAACTCGGCCCCCTGGAACCCGAAGCCCGGGGCGAGCACCGGGGTGGTCGACAGTGCGCGCAGGGCTTCGGGCGTGAACCCGTAGTCGTCGAGCCGCTTGGTGGCGCCCAGCACAAGACCGAAGTCGCCGAGCCTCGTGCGGTCGGCGTTGTGCGCGGCCACCTCCTCGGCCACGAGCCGCGACACCGTCGAACCCTCCGGCGTGCGCGCCGTCTGCAGCGCACGCGACTCCGGGTTGGAGGTGGCGCTCAGCACGAACAGCCCCTTGCCCGCCGCGGTCGCCGCGGCGACGATGCCGTCGAGAGCGCCCACGCCGGTGTAGGCGGTGACCGTCAGCGCATCCACCTCGAGCGGCGAACCGGGTGTGAGCCACGCGGCCGCATAGCCGTCGTTGGTCGACCCGATGTCGCCGCGCTTCGCGTCGCCGATCACCAGCAGGCCGGCCGCCCGCGCCGCGGAAAGCACCTCTTCGAGCGCGGCGAACCCCGAGGATCCGTAGCTCTCGAAGAACGCCACCTGCGGCTTCACGATGCCCACGCGGCCCGAGGCGGCGACGGCCTCGACCACGGTCAGCCCGAACGACCGCACACCGGAGGCGTTCGCCGGCAGCCCCCACTGCTCCAGCAGGTAGGGGTGCGGGTCGACCCCGACGCACAGGTGCCCGCGCGACCCGAACACGGAGTCGAGTCGCGCACCGAACGGCGCTGCCGGGGTCTGACCGTCGGTCATCCGCGCGCGCTCCGGGCGAGGGCGTACTCCTGCAACGAGGTCACCTCGAAGCCCTCGGTGAGCGCCTCGAACGAGGCCACCGCGGCGCCGAGCTGGGCGATCGTGGTGAACAGCGGCTTGTCGGCCGCCACCGCCGCGGCGCGGATCTCGTAGCCGTCGACCCGGGCCGAACGCCCCGACGGGGTGTTCACCACGATGTCGACCTTGCCGTCGTTGATGAGGTCGACGATCGACTCGCTCCCGGTCTCCTTGCCCGCCGTGTACTTCGCCACGATACGGGCGTGGATGCCGTTGCGGTTGAGCACCTCGGCCGTGCCCTCGGTGGCGAGCACCTCGAAGCCGAGCTGCTGCAGCCGCAGCACCGGCAGCACGATCGCGCGCTTGTCGCGGTCGGAGACCGACACGAACACGGTGCCCGAGGTGGGCATGCCGCCGTAGGCCGCATCCTGGCTCTTCGCGAACGCCCGGGGGAAGTCGCGGTCGATGCCCATCACCTCACCGGTGGAGCGCATCTCGGGGCCGAGCACCGAGTCGACCACGAGGCCCTCCTTGGTGCGGAAGCGCTTGAACGGCAGCACGGCCTCCTTCACGGCGACCGGGGAGTCGAGCGGCACGACGGAGCCGTCCTGCGCGGGCAGCAGCCCCTCCTCGACCAGCTCGTCGATCGTGGAGCCCACCATGATGCGCGACGCGGCCTTGGCGAGCGGGATGCCCAGGGCCTTCGACACGAACGGCACGGTGCGGGAGGCCCGCGGGTTGGCCTCGAGCACGTAGAGGATGCCGGCGCCGATGGCGAACTGCACGTTGAGCAGTCCCTGCACGCCGATGCCGCGGGCGATCGAGAGCGTGGCCTCGCGCACGGCGTCGATCTGCTGACGGCCGAGCGTGACCGGGGGCAGCGAGCAGCTGGAGTCGCCCGAGTGTACCCCGGCCTCCTCGAGGTGCTCCATGATGCCGCCGACGTAGAGTCGCTCCCCGTCGTAGAGGGCGTCGACGTCGATCTCGATCGCGTCGTCGAGGAAGCGGTCGACCAGCAGCGGGTTGCCCGCGCCGACCATGCCCTGGCCCGCGATGCGCTCGAAGTAGTCGGCCAGCGACGGCGTGTCGTAAACGATCTCCATGCCGCGGCCGCCGAGCACGTACGAGGGGCGCACGAGCACCGGGTAGCCGATCTCCTCGGCCACGCTCACGGCCGACTCGAAGTCGAGCGCGGTGCCGTTCTTCGGCGCCAGGATGCCGGCCGACTCCAGGATGCCGGCGAACAGGCCGCGCTCCTCGGCGAGGTCGATGGCGCTCGGGGTGGTGCCGAGGATCGGCACGCCGGCCTCCTCGAGGCCCTTGGCGAGACCGAGGGCGGTCTGACCGCCGAGCTGTACGACCACGCCCACGAGCTCGCCGGACTGCGACTCGGCGTGGATGACCTCGAGCACGTCTTCGAGGGTGAGCGGCTCGAAGTAGAGCCGGTCGCTCGTGTCGTAGTCGGTGGAGACCGTCTCGGGGTTGCAGTTGATCATGATGGTTTCGAACCCGGCGGCCGAGAGCGCGAACGACGCGTGCACGCAGGAGTAGTCGAACTCGACGCCCTGGCCGATGCGGTTCGGGCCCGAGCCCAGGATGACGACCTTGCGGCGGTCGGAGGGCTCCACCTCGGTCTCGAGGTCGTAGCTGGAGTAGTGGTAGGGCGTGAGCGCGGGGAACTCGCCTGCACAGGTGTCGACCGTCTTGTAGACCGGGCGGATGCCGAGGATGTGGCGCACCTCGCGCACGTCCTTCTCACCGAACCCGCGCAGCGACGCGATCTGCGCATCCGAGAACCCGTGCTGCTTGGCCAGGGTGAACATGGCGTGGTCGGCGTTCTCGGAGGCGCGGATGGCCTCGGCCACCTCGTTGATGAGCACGATCTGGTCGATGAACCAGGGGTCGATCTTGGTGGCCTCGAAGACCTCCTCGATGCTCGCCCCGGCGCGAAGCGCCTGCTGCACGGTCACGATGCGGCCGTCGGTGGGCACCGAGGCGATGGCGAGCAGCTCGTCCTTCGAGGCCGACAGCGGCTCCCAGTGGAACGACGAGCCGCGCTTCTCGAGCGAGCGCAGCGCCTTCTGCAGCGCCTGCGAGTAGTTGCGGCCGATGGCCATCGCCTCGCCCACCGACTTCATGGTGGTGGTGAGCGTGGGGTCGGCGGCCGGGAACTTCTCGAACGCGAAGCGCGGCACCTTCACCACCACGTAGTCGAGCGTGGGCTCGAACGAGGCGGGGGTGACCTTGGTGATGTCGTTGGGGATCTCGTCGAGCCGGTAGCCGATGGCGAGCTTCGCCGCGATCTTGGCGATCGGGAACCCGGTGGCCTTCGAGGCCAGGGCGCTCGAGCGCGACACACGCGGGTTCATCTCGATCACGATGATGCGCCCGTTCGACGGGTCGACCGCGAACTGGATGTTGCAGCCGCCGGTGTCGACGCCCACGGCGCGGATGATGTCGATGCCGATGTCGCGCAGCCGCTGGTACTCGCGGTCGGTGAGGGTGAGCGCGGGCGCCACGGTGATGGAGTCGCCCGTGTGCACGCCGACCGGGTCGACGTTCTCGATGGAGCAGACGACCACCGTGTTGTCGGCGGTGTCGCGCATGAGCTCGAGCTCGTACTCCTTCCAGCCGAGTATCGACTCCTCGAGGAGCACCTCGGTGGTGGGGCTCTGGTGGAGGCCGTCGCCGACGATGCGGCGGAGCTCGGTCTCGTCGTAGGCGAAGCCCGAACCGAGACCGCCCATGGTGAACGAGGGCCGCACCACGAGCGGATAGCCGAGGTCTTCGGCGTAGCCGACGGCCTCCTCGACCGTGTGCGCGATGTAGGAGCGGGCCACGTCGGCGCCGGCGTCGATCACCAGCTGCTTGAAGATCTGGCGGTCCTCGCCCTTGTTGATGGCCTCGAGGTTCGCGCCGATGAGCTCCACGCCGTACTTCTCGAGGATGCCGTGCTCGTCGAGCTGGATGGCCGCGTTGAGCGCGGTCTGGCCGCCCAGGGTCGGCAGGATCGCATCCGGCTTCTCCTTGGCGATGATCGACTCGATCACCTGCCAGGTGATGGGCTCGACATAGGTGGCGTCGGCGAAGTCGGGGTCGGTCATGATGGTGGCCGGGTTGGAGTTCACCAGGATGACGCGCACGCCCTCCTCGCGGAGCACGCGGCAGGCCTGGGTGCCGGAGTAGTCGAACTCGCAGGCCTGGCCGATGACGATCGGGCCGGAGCCGATGACGAGAACGCTCTGGATGTCGTCTCTCTTGGGCATTACTGGTTGTCTCCTTCGGAGAGCGCGGGGGTCTTCGTCGCGAGGATCATGTCGCGGAACCGGTCGAACAGGTACATGGAGTCGTGCGGGCCGGCGGCGGCCTCGGGGTGGTACTGCACCGAGAAGGCGTCGAGGTCGAGGCAGCGGATACCCTCCACGACGTCGTCGTTGAGGCTCACGTGGCTCACCTCGACGCGACCGAAGCCGGCGGGCGAGTCCACCACGCCCTCGCGCGGGGCGTCCACCGCGAAACCGTGGTTCTGACTGGTGATCTCTACCCGGCCGGTGGTGCGGTCGAGCACGGGCTGGTTGATGCCGCGGTGGCCGAAGGGCAGCTTGTAGGTGCCGAAGCCGAGCGCACGGCCGAGCAGCTGGTTGCCGAAGCAGATGCCGAAGTAGGGCAGCCCGCCGCGCAACAGCTCCTGCAGCAGGGCGACGTGGGTCTCGGATGCCTCCGGGTCGCCGGGGCCGTTGCTGTAGAACAGGGCGTCCGGTGCGAGGTCGCGCACCTCTTCGGCCGTGATCGACTCGGGCAGCACCTCCACGTCGAAGCCGCGCTCGGCGAGGTAGTTGAGGGTGGAGGTCTTCACGCCGAGGTCGAGCACGGCCACCGAGCCGATGCGCTCGCCCACGGCGGGCACCTGGTAGCGCTCCTTCGTGGAGACGACGGTGGAGAGCTTCTGCCCCGCCATCTCCGCCCCGCCGCGCACGGCGTTGAGCTGCTCGACCGCGTTGAGCTCGTACTCGGCACCCGAGAAGATGCCGGCCCGCATGGCGCCGAGGCTGCACAGGTGACGGGTGAGCGCGCGGGTGTCGATGCCCGAGATTCCCACCACCCCGTCGGTCTGCAGGTCGTCGTCGAGCGAGCGCTGGGCGCGGAAGTTCGACACCACCCGGGAGGGGTCGCGCACCACGTAGCCGGCCACCCAGATCTTCGACGACTCCTTGTCGGTGTCGTTCACGCCGGTGTTGCCGATGTGCGGTGCGGTCTGCATCACGATCTGACCGGCGTAGCTCGGGTCGGTGAGGGTCTCCTGGTAGCCGGTCATGCCGGTGGCGAAGACGGCCTCGCCGAGGGTGCGGCCGCGGGCGCCGTAGGCGCGCCCCTCGTAGCGTCGTCCGTCCTCCAGCACGAGAACGGCGGGTTCGGTAGAGATCACGACGAGGTTCCTTCCTGTTGCGGGACGAGCGAGGTCGCGGCGTCGATGAGACGCCGCGCATCGCCGAGTTCGAGGGCGCGCACGTAGCTCTCCACCTCGGCCGGGCCGTCGGTGGAGGGGTAGGTCCAGTCCAGGCGCACCAGTCCACCGGTCTCGACCACGCGGTCGATGGCCCAGGTGGAGGTGCCCACGGAGCGCAGGGATGCACGCGGGATGTAAGTCTCGGGCTCGCCGGGGATGGTGAGCGAGACGCCCTGCTCCCACACCGCCAGCTCGCCCCGGCCGCGGAACGCCAGGCCGGGGATGGTGAGGCGCTCGAGGGGCTCGTCGGCCTTCGTGGTGGCGACGTAGAGAACGGATGCGCGGGCGAGCTCGGCGCCCCGGCCGGTCGTCGCGGCCTCCACCGCGGGCGCCGAGAACGCCGCCTGCCGGCGGCGCCGCCCGCGCCAGGCCCACAGCATCAGGCCGAGCAGCACCAGGGCGAGCAGCGTCACGAGGATGCCGGGGACCAGTCGTTCCATCACCGCACCGCCGCTTCGCCGACGGGCGCCAGTTCTCCGTCGCGGAGGGTGGCGAAGCCCTCGTGGAAGGTCCAGCGCACGCTGCCCGAGAGGGTCACGCCCTCGTAGGGCGTGTTGCCGCTGCGGCCGTGCAGACGGTCGAGGCCGAAGACGCTCGACGAGGCCGGGTCGACGAGCACGACGTTGGCCGGCGAACCCGGCTCGAAGGCGTGGCTGTGGTCGTTCAGGCGCCCGATCTCGGCGGGCTTCTGCGAGAGCAGCCGGGCGACGTCGGCCCATCCCACCAGCCCGGTGTCGACGAGGGCCGTCTGCACCACGGGGAGGGCCGACTCGAGCCCGACCATGCCGAACGACGCCGCATCCCACTCGCACTCCTTGCTCTCGCGCGGGTGCGGGGCGTGGTCGGTGGCGATGATATCGATGGTGCCGTCGGCCACGCCCTCGCGGAGCGCGAGCACGTCTTCGTCGCGGCGGAGCGGCGGGTTCACCTTGTAGCGGGCGTCGTAGCTGCGTACGAGCTCTTCGGTGAGGAGCAGGTGGTGGGGGGTGGCCTCGGCCGTCACCGCGATGCCGCGGGCCTTCGCCCAGCGCACCACGTCGACCGAGCCGGCCGTGGAGAGATGGCAGATGTGCAGGCGGGCGCCCACGTGCTCGGCGAGCAGCACGTCGCGGGCGATGATCGACTCCTCAGCCACCGCCGGCCAGCCCTTGAGGCCGAGCTCCGATGAGAGCGCGCCCTCGTTCATCTGGGCGTTCTCGGTGAGGCGCGGGTCTTGCGCGTGCTGGGCGATCACGCCGTCGAAGGTCTTCACGTACTCCAGCGCGCGGCGCATGAGCAGCGAGTCGTGCACGCACTTGCCGTCGTCGGAGAACACCCGCACGGCGGCCCGCGAGTGCGCCATCGCACCGATCTCGCTGAGCCGCTCCCCCGCGAGCCCGACCGTCACGGCACCGATCGGCCGCACCGTGGCGTAGCCCGCGTCGCGGCCGAGTGCCTGCACCTGTTCCACCACACCGGCCGTGTCGGCGACGGGGAGGGTGTTCGCCATGGCGAAGACCGCTGTGAAGCCACCGGCTGCGGCGGCGCGCGTGCCGGTGAGCACGGTCTCGCTCTGCTCGAAGCCGGGCTCGCGCAGGTGGGTGTGCAGGTCGACCAGTCCGGGCAGTGCCACCAGGCCGGCGGCGTCGACCACGACGGCGCCGGCGGGTGCAGCCGTGCGCGGCTCGGTCGAGACGATCCGCCCGGCCTCCAGCAGGATGTCGGCGACGGTTCCGTCGGGGAGGGTCGCCCCCTTCAGCAGGTGAGTGTTCGCGCTCAACTCAGGGCCTCTCGTTCGCCGGAGAGCAGGAGGTAGAGCACTGCCATCCGGATGGACACCCCGTTGGCGACCTGTTCGAGCACGGTCGACTGCGGTGAGTCGGCGGCACCGGCGGAGATCTCCAGGCCGCGGTTCATCGGTCCGGGATGCATCACCATGCTATCCGGGCCGAGCGCCACCAGCCTCTCGTCGTCGAGGCCCCATTCCCGTGCGTACTCGCGGGCGGAGGGGAAGAAGGCCGCGTTCATCCGCTCGCTCTGGATGCGGAGCATCATGAGCACGTCGGGGCGGATGCGCGCGAGGGCCGCGTCGAGGTCGAACTCCACCTCGACCGGCCACGAGCCCACGCCCACCGGCACGAGGGTGGCGGGGGCGACGAAGGTGACCTCGGCGCCGAGGGTGCGCAGCAGCCACAGGTTCGACCGGGCCACGCGGGAGTGCAGGATGTCGCCGACGATGACGACCTTCACACCGTCGAGGGCCTTGCCGCGGCTGGCCGCTCCGTGCAGACGACGCCGCATGGTGAACGCGTCGAGCAGAGCCTGGGTGGGGTGTTCGTGCGTGCCGTCTCCGGCGTTCACCACCCCGGCGTCGATCCAGTCGCTCTGCGCGAGCACCTGAGGGGCGCCCGAGGCGGAGTGCCGGATGACGACCCCGTCAGCACCCATCGCCGCGAGGGTCTGCGCGGTGTCTTTGAGGCTCTCGCCCTTGGAGACGCTGGAGCCCTTGGCGGCGAAGTTGATGACGTCGGCCGAGAGCCGCTTCGCGGCCGCCTCGAACGAGATGCGGGTGCGCGTGCTGTCCTCGAAGAAGAGGTTCACCACCGTCCTGCCGCGGAGCGCCGGGAGCTTCTTCACCTCGCGCGTCTGCACCGCCGCCATGTCCTCGGCGAGGTCGAGGATGCGCACGGCCTCGTCGCGGGTGAGGTCTTTCGTGGAGAGCAGGTGCCTCATCCTTCGATGCTCACCTCTTCGACGCCGTCGATCTCGCTCAGTCGCACGTTGATGCGCTCCTCCCTGGAGGTGGGCAGGTTCTTGCCCACGAAGTCGGCCCGGATGGGCAGCTCACGATGGCCCCGGTCGATGAGCGCCGCGAGCCGCACGGCGCGCGGCCGGCCGATGTCGCCGAGGGCGTCGAGGGCGGCCCGGATGGTGCGCCCGGAGTAGAGCACGTCGTCGACGAGTACCACGGTCTTGCCGTCGATGCCGCCGCGCGGAACCTGGGTGGGCGCGGGGGTGCGCACCGGGTGGTGGGCGAGGTCGTCGCGGTACATCGTGATGTCGAGCGAGCCCACGAGCGCCGCCGGGTCGACCCCCGACTCGATCTCGGCGATCTGCCGCGCGATGCGGTCGGCCAGGATCGATCCGCGGGTGGGGATGCCCAGCACCACGAGATCGGCCGCTCCACGGTTGGACTCCAGGATCTCGTGGGAGATGCGAGTCAACGCCCGGGTGATGTCAGCCTGCTGCAGCACGATACGCGCCACGGAACCGACCTCCTTCCCCGCCTCTCGGACGGATTTAAAGGATGTCTCTGTCTTGCATCGTCCACACTACCAGCCCCGGGGCCTCGGGCGCGTTCACGGTGGCGACACCCGCGCGTCACCGCCGGTTCACCCGCGTGCGGTCGGCTGGTCATCACGTCCATCCGTCCCCCCATTCTCCCGAGGAGACCCATGCCCGCCCGCCGTGTCGCGCTCTGCGCACTCGCCACCGCCACCGCCTTCGCCGGTGTCGCCTTCACCTCCACGGCCGCGTTCGCCGCCTCCGCCGCCGAACCCGTCAGCTACAGCGCCGGCGACGCCTCGCTCGCGCTCAGCCCGCTCGGCAGCTACGAGACCGGGGTGTTCGACGAGAGCGCCGCCGAGATCGTGCAGTTCCACGGCGCCACCGGGCGGGCGTTCGTCGTGAACGCGCAGGCCGGCGTGGCTCAGGTGCTCGACCTGTCGGCGCCCGCCACCCCCGAGCACCTGTTCGACCTCACCACCGCGGGTGTCGAGGCGGCCGACGGTTCGACCGTGCCCGCCTCCGCCGTCGCCAACTCGGTCACCGTGCGGGCCGACGGGCTCGTCGCCCTCGCCGTCGAGAGCGACCCGAAGACCGATGCGGGCTGGGTCGTGTTCTTCGATGCGGCCGGCAACGGCACCGCTCTCGGCGCGGTGCGCGTGGGCGCCCTGCCCGACATGGTGACCTTCTCGCCCGACGGCAGCCGCGTGCTCGTGGCCAACGAGGGCGAGGTCGCCGAGGACTACTCGGTCGACCCCGAGGGCTCGGTCTCGATCATCACCGTGCCCGCCGGCATCGCGGCCCCCGCGCAGTCGGCCGTGGCCACCGCCGGCTTCCACGCCTTCGAGGAGGGCGGTTCGAAGACGCTGCCCGCCGACGTGCGCATCTTCGGCGGCATCGAGGGCTCGGCCTTCCCCGTCTCCGAGAACCTCGAGCCCGAGTACATCACCGTCTCCGCCGACGGCACCACCGCCTGGGTCTCGCTGCAGGAGGCGAACGCCCTCGCCGTCGTCGACGTGGCGTCCGCCACGGTCACGGACATCCACGCCCTCGGCTTCCAGGACTTCTCGGTCACGCCGTTCGACGCCTCCGACCGCGACGACGCCATCACCATCACCACCTGGCCGGTGCTCGGCATGTACCAGCCGGATGCGATCGGCAGCTACCAGGCCGGTGGCGAGACCTACATCGTGTCGGCCAACGAGGGCGACAGCCGCGACTGGGAGGGCTACTCCGAGGTCGCGCGCGTGAAGGACCTCGGCGAGGACGGCCTCGCGCCCGTGTGCGACGACCTCGCCGGCTACGTGACCGACGACCAGCTGGGCCGCCTCAACATCACCACCGCCAACGGCTACGACGAGGCCGCCGGATGCTACAGCGAGCTCTACGCGTTCGGCTCGCGCTCGTTCTCGATCTGGGCGGCCGACGGCACCCAGGTGTTCGACTCGGGCAGCGACTTCGAGGAGATCACCGCGGCGGCTCTCCCGGACGGCGCCTTCAACTCCAGCCACACCGACGTCGCCTTCGACAACCGCAGTGACGACAAGGGGCCCGAGCCGGAGGGCCTCGCGATCGGTCGCATCGGCACCCACACCTTCGCGTTCATCGGCTTCGAGCGCGTCGGCGGTGTGATCGTCTACGACGTCACCGACCCGGCCGCGCCATCGTTCGTCACCTACGTGAACAACCGCGACTTCTCGATCACCGACCCGTCGGAGTCGGCGGAGGCGCTGTCGGCCTCGGGTGACCTCGGCCCCGAGGGCCTCGCGTTCGTCGCGGCGGCGGACTCCCCCACGGGCGAGCCGATGCTGCTGGTCGGCAACGAGGTATCGGGCACCACGACCGCGTTCGGCGTCGATGTCCTCGCCGATCTCGGCGAGGAGCCCGTCGCCACGCCCACGCCGACCGCCACCCCGGCGCCCACCACGCCGGCTGCCCCGGTCGACGGTGGTGACGAGGCAGGTGGGGCGTCGCTCGCCGCCACCGGCGCCGAGCCGCTCCCGCTCATCGCGGGCGTGGTGGCCGTGCTGGCCGCCGGAGTCGCCGCCCTCGTCGGCACGCGCATCCGCACCCGCCGTCGCGCGTAGTACCGATCCACCAGTCGCAAAGGGCCCCCGTCCTCTTCGGATGGGGGCCCTTTGCGACTACTCGAGTGCGTCTCGGCAGGTGTAGCGGCTGGCTGCGATCAGGCCGACTGGGCGATCTTGCCGAGCACGCCGTTGATGAAACCGGAGGACTCCTCGGTGGAGAGCGTCTTGGCGGCCTCCACGGCCTCCGAGATGGCGACGCCGGCCGGCACCTCGTCGTTGTAGAGCATCTCCCAGATCGCGATGCGCAGCAGCGCCCGGTCGATCGTGGGCATGCGCGCGAGCGTCCAGCCCTGGGCGTAGCTCACGATCGTCTCGTCGATCTCGCTCTGGTGCCAGAGCACGCCGTCGACGATCTCGCGGGCGTAGAGCCAGGAGTTCTGCCGGTCGGGCTCGCCGGCGGCGCGCTCCGCCTCGGCCGCGAGGGCCTCGGCCACGGGGATCTGCCGCACGTCGGCGGCGTACAGGATGTCGAGGGCGCGCTTGCGCGCCTTCGTGCGGGCGCTCACTAGTCGTTCACGCGGCCGAGGTAGTCGCCCGAACGGGTGTCGACCTTCACCTTGGTGCCGGTCTCGAGGAAGAGCGGAACCTGGATCTGGTAGCCGGTCTCGACGGTGGCGGGCTTGGTGCCGCCGGTCGAGCGGTCGCCCTGGAGACCCGGCTCGGTGTAGGTGATCTCGAGCACGACCGAGGCCGGCATCTCGACGTAGAGCGGGTTGCCCTCGTTGAGGGCGACCGTCACGCTCTGGTTCTCGAGGAGGAAGTTCGCGGCGTCGCCGACGACGGCCTCGCCGATGGTGATCTGGTCGTAGTCGGTCGAGTCCATGAACACGAAGTCGTTGCCGTCTTTGTAGAGGTACTGGAAGTCGCGGCGGTCGACGTTGGCCGTGTCGATCTTCGCGCCCGCGTTGAACGTGCGGTCGACCACCTTGCCGGTCACGACGTTCTTGATCTTGGTGCGCACGAACGCACCGCCCTTGCCGGGCTTCACGTGCTGGAACTCGATCACGTTCCAGAGCTGACCGTCGATGCTCAGCACGGTGCCGTTCTTGATGTCGTTCGTTGAAGCCATGGAGGAGTTCTGTCCGTTCGGTTCTGGGGGTGACCGGCGTTTCGGTCCTGAAAGAGTGTAGCGGCTCAGGCTTCCGGCAGCAGGAGCGACTGCAGTGCCAGCCGGTACGAGCCGAAGCCGAAGCCGGCGATGACCCCGCTCGCGATCCCCGAGATGACACTCGTGTGCCGGAAGACCTCGCGGGTGTGCGGGTTGGAGATGTGCACCTCGACGAGCGGGATGCCCGCCTTGGTGACGAGGGCCGCCGCGTCGCGGAGGGCGTAGGAGTAGTGCGTGAACGCCGCAGGGTTCAGGATGACGGGCGTCGCGGTGTCGACCGCCTCGTACAGCCAGCCGATCAGCTCGGCCTCGTCGTTGGTCTGCCGGAGGTCGATGGCGATGCGCCCCGCGGCGTCGGCCTCGAGCAGCGCCTGCAGCGCCGGCAGGTCTTGCGACCCGTACACGTCGGGCTCGCGGCTGCCGAGCCGCCCGAGGTTGGGTCCGTTCAGCACGAGCACTCGCGACATGGTCACTCCCGACATGGCGGCCCCCTAGGAGGCGATCTCTTGGTAGGCGGCGAACAGCAGGGCCGTCTCCGGCCCCTGCAGCACGGTCGGGCGGGCCACGTCGTCGAGCACGATGAACCGCAGCATCCCGCCCCGCGACTTCTTGTCGCGCTGCATGGTGGCCAGCAGCGTGTTCCAGCGACCCGCGGGGTAGCTCGTGGGCAGCCCGAGTGAGGTGAGGATGCGGCGCGTGCGGTCGACGACCGGCTCCGGCAGCGAGCGGGTCAGCCGCGACAGCTCGGCCGCGAACATCATGCCCACCGCCACCGCCGCGCCGTGCCGCCACTGGTAGCGCTCGGCGTGCTCGATGGCGTGCCCGAGGGTGTGCCCGTAGTTGAGGATCTCGCGGAGCCCGGCCTCCTTGAAGTCGCTCGAGACCACGCGGGCCTTCACCCCGATCGACAGCTCGACCAGCCGGCGGAGCTCCGGCGAACGCGGGTCGGTGGCCACCTCGACGTCGGCCTCGATGATGTCGAGGATCTCAGGCTCGGCGATGAAACCGCACTTCACCACCTCGCCGAACCCGGCCAGGATCTCGTTGCGGGCGAGGCCGTCGAGCAGCTCCAGGTCGGCCACCACGAGCTTCGGGGCGTAGAACGCTCCCACGAGGTTCTTGCCCTCGTTGGTGTTGATGCCGGTCTTGCCGCCGACCGCGGCGTCGACCATGCCCAGGAGGGTGGTGGGCGCCTGCACGAGCGTGACGCCGCGCAGCCACGTGGCGGCCACGAATCCCGCGAGGTCGGTCACGGCACCCCCGCCGAAGCCGATCACGGCGTCGGTGCGCGTGAAGTCGGCCTGGCCCATGACCTGCCAGCAGAAGGCCGCGACCTCCACGCGCTTGCCGGCCTCCGCATCCGGAATCTCGGCGAGCAGCACCTCGTAGCGCCCGAGCAGCGATTCGCGCAGCTCGGCGGCGCGGGCCGCGAGCGTGGGCGGGTGCACCACGAGCACCTTCTTCACGCCGGGGCCGAGGCCGTCGGCGACGCACTCGAGGATGCCCCGGCCGACGAGCACCTCGTAGGGGTCGTCTCCGGTGACGGGGATGGCGGTGACGTCGGTGCTCACCGGGTGTACTCCTTCGTGCTGTGGGCCGAGGCCTTGTGCGCGGCCTCGGGGCTCCTGGCCCAGTCGGCGATGTCGGCGGCCACCTCGTCTGTGGGCCGGAACGACGAGTCGATCACGTGGTCGGCGAGCCGCTGGTAGAGCTCGCGACGGCGCTCGTAGACCCTGATCCACGACTCCACATCGGGCACCAGCGGGCGCTTGCCGTTGCCGAGCCTGCTCTCCACCGCCTCGGGCCGCACGGTCAGCAGCAGCACCGGCACGCTCTCCAGATCGCGCTGGGTGTCGGCGTCGAGCACCGCGCCGCCGCCGAACGCCACGACGGCGTCGGCGCTCAGCGCCTTCACCACCTGCGCGCGCTCGAGCGAGCGGAAATGCGGCTCACCTCGCGACGAGAAGATGTCGGGGATGGCGCCGTGCTCGGCCTCGATCAGCTTGTCGGTGTCGACGAACGGCACGCCCAGGATGCGCGCGGCGCGCTTGCCGATGCGCGTCTTGCCGGCCGCGGGCGGGCCGATCAGCACGAACCTCATACCTGCACGCCGTCGGCGTTCACCACTCCGGTGCGCAGCGCCTCGGGAATGGCGGCGAGGTACGACTCGAGGTTGCGGCGGGTCTCGCCCACCGAGTCGCCTCCGAACTTCTCGAGCACGGCGTTCGCGAGCACCAGCGCGGTCATGGCCTCGGCCACGACGCCGGCGGCGGGCACGGCGCACACGTCGGAGCGCTGGTGGTGCGCCGCGGCGTCTTCTCCGGTGGCGACGTCGATGGTGTGCAGCGCGTGCGGAACCGTGGCGATGGGCTTCATGCCGGCGCGCACGCGCAGCACGGTTCCCGTCGACATCCCGCCCTCGGTGCCACCGGCGCGGTCGGTCTCGCGCGAGATGACGCCGTCCTGCCGGTAGAGCTCGTCGTGGGCGGCGGAGCCGCGGCGGCGCGTGGTCTCGAACCCGTCGCCGACCTCGACACCCTTGATCGCCTGGATGCCCATGAGGGCGGCGGCCAGTTGCGAGTCGAGCCGGCGGTCCCAGTGCACGTGCGACCCGAGCCCGGGCGGCAGCCCGTAGGCGAGCACCTCCACGACGCCGCCGAGGGTGTCCCCCTCCTTGTGGGCGTCGTCGATCTCGGCGACCATGAGCGCACTGGTGGCGGCGTCGAAGCAGCGCACCGGGTCGGCGTCGAGCGCGTCGACGTCGGCGGGCACCGGCAACGCAGCACCTTCGGGCACGCGGACGGGCCCGATGGCGAGGGTGTGGCTCACGAGCTCGATGCCGAGCTCCTCGAGGAAGGCCTTCGCGACGGCGCCGAGGGCGACCCTGGCGGCCGTCTCGCGGGCGCTCGCGCGCTCGAGGATGGGCCGGGCCTCGTCGAAGTCGTACTTCTGCATGCCCACGAGGTCGGCGTGGCCGGGCCGGGGCCGGGTGAGCGGCGCGCTGCGCCCACGCCCCGGAAGGTCTTCGGCCAGGGGCTCGACGCCCATCACCTCGGTCCACTTGGGCCACTCGGTGTTGCCGATGCGCACCGCGACCGGGCTGCCGAGGGTCTTGCCGTGCACGACGCCGCCCGACAGGGTGAGTTCGTCCTGCTCGAACTTCATGCGTGCGCCACGCCCGTAGCCGAGCTTGCGGCGGGCGAGGTCGGCACGGAGCCGATCGAGGGTGACGGGGATGCCGGACGGGAGTCCCTCGACGATCGCGATGAGTTCTTGACCGTGGGATTCGCCGGCGGTGAGCCAACGGAGCATGCTCCCAGTCTAGAGCGCCGCACCTCGGCACCTCACCAGCAGGGGCCGTCGATCAGAGCGGTGCCCCCTCGGCGCTGAGATCGAGTGCGGCCAGCAGGGATGCGGTGACGCGCTCTTCGTCGGGGAGGGGCACGAGAGGGTCTCCGTGCACGAAGATGCGGATCTGGGCGACGGCCTGGTGGGCGAGCATGGCCAGGCCCGGCACGGCTCGGGCCCCTCTGCTCTCCCAGAGCCCGGCGAGTGCGCTCGGCCAGGGGTGGTAGGCCACGTCGAGAAGCGGGGCGGCGTGCAGGCCCTCGGCGTGCGCCAGGGCAGGGGTCGCAGCAGCGTCACCCGGGAGGGTGCTGATGGTGAGATCGGCGCCGAGCGCCCTCACCGCGGACTCGTCGCGCAGCGCCACCACCGACGAGCTGAGCCCCGCCAGGCGTGCCGATTCGACCACCGAGGCCGCCTTGGCCGGTGAGCGCAGCACCACGTCGGCGTGCTCGGCGCCGAGCTGGGCGGCGGCCACCACGGCCGAGCGCGCGGTCGCTCCCCCGCCGATCACCGCCACGCGGCGCACCGAGTCGATCCCGGCCCGCACGAGCGCTTCGCGCATCCCGTACACGTCGGTGTTGAAGCCGTCGAGCCGTCGCCGCCCGTCGTGATGGGTCACCAGGACCGTGTTCGCCCCGCCCGCGGCGGTGGCCACTGTGTCGATCGAGTCGAGCAGGGGCAGCACCGTCTCCTTGAGCGGCATGGTGAGCGACAGTCCCCGCCAGCCCGCGTCGAGCCCTGCCACGAAGCCGGGCAGCGATGCCGAGTCGACGTCGATCGCGTCGTAGCTCCACGGCAGCCCGAGCACCGAGTAGGCGGTACGGTGCAGCAGCGGCGACCGCGAGTGCGCGATAGGCGAGCCCAGCACCGCCAGGCGGTACGGCAGGTGCAGCCGGTCGCTCTCGTCGTCGAAGAAGGTGGAGCCCATGTGGCTACTCGATCTCGGGATGCGCGGCCCACCACTCCTGCAGGCGCTCCACCGCCGCGGCGTGCTCGTCGACCGTCTCCGAGAACACGGTCTCGCCGGTGTCGAGGTCGACGGTCACGAAGAACATCCACGGTCCGTCGGCGGGGTGCAGCACGGCGTTGATGGCATCGTCGCCGGGGTTGGAGATGGGGCCGGCGGGCAGTCCCGGGTAGAGGTAGGTGTTGTAGATGTTCGACGGGTCTTCGCGCTCGGCCTGGGTGGTCTCCACCCGGCTGTGCCCGGCGCCGTAGGCGATGGTGGCGTCGGACTCGAGGTTCCAGCCGTCGTCGAGCCGGTTCTGGAACACGCGGGCGACCTTCGCCATGTCCTCCACACTGCCCGCCTCCTTCTGGATGAGGGCGGCGAAGGTGATGACCCGCAGACGGTCCTCGGGGGCGACCCCGGCGGCGTCGAGCGACTGGAAGGTGCGCTGCACCATCGTGGTGATCATGTCGGCGGCGGTCTGCCCCGGCTGGAACACGTAGGTGGCGGGGAAGAGGAAGCCTTCGATCGACGGGGCCTCGGCGGGAACGCCCAGGGCGGCGTAGTTCGCGCCCACGGCCTGGAACTCCTCGATCGGGAGGCCGGTCACGTCGGCGAGCTCCTGATAGATGCCCGCCGCGCTCGACCCCTCGGGGATCGTCACGGTGTAGTCGACCTTGTTCTCGGAGTTCATGAGGGCGTCGAGGGCCGACTGCGCGCTCATCTGCTCGGCCAGCTTGAAGGTGCCGGCCTGGAACACCGGAGCCTCCGACTGCGCGAGCAGCAGCTGGTAGAACGCCGCCGAGCTCTTCACGATGCCCTGGGCGGCGAGGTTGTCGCCGATGGTCTCGCCCACGTCACCGTCGTTGATGACGAACATCACCTCACCCGTGCCCGAGCCCTCGTAGTCCTCCACCTGGTTGCCGGCGAGGAGGGACTGCACCTGGGCTCCGAAGGTGTTGAACAGGAACACCCCGGCGCCGGTGAGGAGCCCGACGATGACGACGATGGTGATGGTGGGCACCAGCCAGCGGCGCTTGCGGCGGCCTCCCCCGGTTCCGCCCGATCCTCCGGAGCGACCGCCGTGACCGGAACGGCCGCTCGACGACGACCTGTGTTGCGTGGCCCGGGAGTCGGCACGCCGGGAGTCCCGGCGCGAGGGGGTCGTGGTCGCGGGTCGTGTGCCCTGGGCAGCGTCGGGACGGAAGAACTCGGCGAACGGATGGTCGGCGGGGGTCTGTCGCTCAGTCACTGCCTTCTCCAGGGTTCGGGATGAGGAGGGCGCCGGCTGGTCTACCTGACGAGCGCTCCGAATCGAGCGCATGCTGCACGAGTATAACCGCAGCGACCTGGTCGATCACAGAGCGGGAGTTCTTGGTGGTACGCCCCGAGCGGTGGAGGGCGGACTGGGCCGAGACCGTGGTGAGGCGCTCGTCGACCAGCCGCACCGGGATGTCCGACTCGGCGGCGAGGCGTTCGGCGAAGCCCCGCGCATCCTGGGTCGAGGCCGTCTCGGAGCCGCTCATGGCCAGCGGCAGACCCACCACGAACTCGAGGGCGTCGAGCTCGGCGGCGATGCTCACGATGCGCGCCAGGTCGGTCCGGTCCCCCTCCGGTGAGCGGGGAACGGTCTCGACGGGCGTCGCGAGCATGCCGTGCAGGTCGGTGCGGGCGACCCCGATGCGGGCCTTCCCCACGTCGATGCCGATCCGGACCCCGCTGCGCATGGAGCCCGGCCTCAGCCCGCCACGGCGGTCGCGACCGCGTCGAGGGCGGCGGGCACTGCCGCCGGATCGGTGCCACCGCCCTGCGCGAGGTCGTCCTTGCCGCCTCCGCCGCCGCCGAGCACCCCGGCTGCGAGCTTGGCGAGAGCGCCCGCCTTCGCTCCGCCTGCGCGAGCGCCCTCCGTGGTGGCCACGATCACGACGGGCTTGCCGCCCGCGACCGCGCCGAGCGCGACCACGGCGGCGTCCGAGCCGCCCGCGAGCAGCGTCTCCCTCACGCCCGTCGCCAGCTGACGCAGGTCGTCGGCGGAGCGCAGGTCACCGAGGTCGGTGGTCACCAGGGTGACCGCGCCCGCCGGCCGCGCGGTGGCGGCCAGGGCGGGAACCCTCCCCCGCAGGGCGTCCGCCTCGAAGGCGGCGATGGTCTTCTCAGCCGCCTTGAGGCTGGCGCTCAGATCGGCGATGCGGCCGGCGATCTCGTCGCGCGGGGCCTTCAACGACGAGGTGAGCTGCGCGACCAGGGCGCGCTCCGCGGCGAACTCGCGGAAGGCGTCGACGCCCACGAGCGCCTCGATGCGACGATTGGTGGCGCCGATCGACGACTCGCCCTGCAGGTTGATCAGCCCGATCTGGGCGCTCGAGGCCACGTGGGTGCCGGCGCACAGCTCGCGCGACCACGGCCCGCCGATGTCGACCATGCGCACCACGTCGCCGTACTTCTCGCCGAACAGCGCCATCGCGCCGAGCGACCTGGCCTCGTCGAGCGGCAGCTCGCGGGTGACCACCTCGAGGTCGTCGCGGATGGCCTGGTTGGCGATCTCCTCGATCTCGGTGCGGGTCTCGGCCGACAGCGGCTGGCTCCAGCCGAAGTCGAGGCGCAGGTAGCCCGCCTTGTTGTACGAGCCGGCCTGGTGCGCCTCCTGACCCAGCGTCTGGCGGAGGGCGGCGTGGATGAGGTGGGTCGCCGAGTGCGCCTGGGTGGCACCCCGGCGCCAGCCACGATCGACCACGCTGCGGGCGAGATCGCCGACGGCGACCTGGCCGCTCGTGACCTCGGTGCGGTGACTGATGAGCCCCTTCACGGGCTTCTGCACGTCGAGCACCGTGAGCTCGAAGCCGTCTCCGACGATGGTGCCGGCGTCGGCCTCCTGGCCACCCGATTCGGCGTAGAGGGCGGTCTCGGCGAGGATGACCTCGACCTGCTCGCCCGCCACGGCCGAGCTGACCGACTGGCCGTTCACGATCAGCCCGAGCACCGATGACTCGGCCTCGAGCTCGTCGTAGCCGCGGAACACGGTCTCGCCGAGTGCGCGGAACGGGCTGTAGACGCTGAGGTCGGTGATGCCGAGCTTCTTCGCCTTCGCGTCGGCCTTGGCACGCTGCTTCTGGGCCGACATGAGCGACTCGAAGGCCACCCGGTCGACCGCGAGCCCCGACTCCTCCGCGATCTCGAGCGTGAGGTCGATGGGGAAGCCGTAGGTGTCGTGCAGCAGGAACGCCGTGTCGCCCGCGAGCGACGGCGAGCCCTTCTGCTTGGTCTCCGACACGGCCGTGTCGAGGATGGTGGTGCCGGCGGTGAGGGTGCGCAGGAACGACTCCTCCTCGGCGTAGGCGCCCCGCGAGATGCGGTCGAAGTCGGTCGCCACCTCGGGATAGGCGGCCTTCATGGCGTCGCGCGACGCGGTGAGCAACTCGGGCATCGTGGCCGTGTCGACCCCGAGCAGCCGCATCGAGCGCACCGTGCGGCGCAGCAGGCGGCGCAGGATGTAGCCGCGACCCTCGTTCGACGGGGTGACCCCGTCGCTCATGAGCATGAGGGCACTGCGCACGTGGTCGGCGACCACGCGCATCCGCACGTCGTCGTCGTGGTCGGCGCCGTAGCGGCGGCCGGCGAGCGCGGAGGCGCGGTCGAGCACCGGGCGCACCTGGTCGATCTCGTAGAGGTTCTCGACACCCTGCTTGAGGAAGGCCACGCGCTCGAGGCCCATGCCGGTGTCGATGTTCTTCTTGGGCAGTTCGCCCAGGATCTCGAACTCGGTCTTCGAGGTGCCCTCGCCCCGCAGGTACTGCATGAACACGAGGTTCCAGATCTCTATGTAGCGGCTCTCGTCGGCCGCAGGACCGCCCTCGGCGCCGTACGCGGGGCCGCGGTCGAAGTAGATCTCGGAGCACGGGCCCGCAGGGCCTGGCTGCCCGGTCGACCAGTAGTTGTCTTCTTTTCCGAAGCGCTGAATGCGCGCATCCGGAAGCCCGGCGACCCGCTTCCAGATGTCGATGGCCTCGTCGTCGTCTTCATAGACGGTCACCCAGAGGTCGCGCTCGGCGAAGCCGAGACCGCCATCGGCCTCGCTCGTGGTGAGCAGCTCCCAGGCGTAGGAGATGGCGCCCTCTTTGAAGTAGTCGCCGAAGGAGAAGTTGCCGTTCATCTGGAAGAACGTGCCGTGACGGGTGGTCTTGCCCACCTCTTCGATGTCGAGGGTGCGGATGCACTTCTGCACGCTGGTGGCGCGCGGGTACGGCGCCGGCACGAGGCCGGAGAGGTACGGGATGAACGGCACCATGCCGGCCACCGTGAACAGCAGCGACGGATCGTCGGAGACGAGCGAGGCGGAGGGCACGACGGTGTGGCCTCTGCTCCCGAAGAAGTCGAGCCAGCGGGAGCGGATGTCGGCGGTCTGCATGGAGTTGCGGGAATCCTCGGGGTGGGTGGAACGGGGGTTACTTGGAGAGCTTCTCGCCGGCGTCGGCGATCGCGGCGCGGAGCTCTGCCTCACGCTCGCGGTAGCCCTCGACCAGCGAGTCGCTGAACTCCTTGGTCTTCTTGTCGAACTCGGCGAAGAACTTCTTGCCGCCCGAGGTCTGGTTCACCTGGTGCGCCACCACGAAACCGATGCCGATGCCGGCGATCAGCCACAGGACCTTCTTCATTGCGTTCTCCTCGTTCGTGTCGGGCTCGGTTGTCGCCGGGCTCGGATCTTCGGTCAGTTTAGTCGCCCGCCGCGCGGCGGCTCTTCTTGTCACCGCGGAAGCCCAGGATGCCGGCGCGCACGGCGGCACTGAAGGAAGCGAGCTTGATGAGCGGGCCACCGACGGAGGCCGCGAACAGCGCCACCAGCGACGACACGTTGCCCGTCACCTCCTCGACGTTGCGGGTGATGACGTCGACGCGCGCGAGCTGCTTGTTCGCCTCCTGCACGGTGACGGTCGACTCGGCCAGGATGGGCGTGATGCCGTCGCTGACGTCTTTGATCGAGTCGCGGGTCTGGTCGAACACTCCCCCGAGCTTGATCAACGGAATGGCGATGAGTCCCACCAGCACGGCGAACACGCCTGCGGCGATGAGTCCAGCGATGTCTCCACCGGTCATGTGCGGCTGCCTCTCTGATGATGACGTGCTGATAGACGACGAGAGCGGGCCACCCGTGGGGCGACCCGCTCTCTAGTATGTCGTGACGACGCTCGTTACCGGGCGGCGTAGTACTCCACCACGAGCTGCACTTCGCAGGTCACGGGGACCTCGGCGCGCTTCGGGCGGCGCTCGAGGCGCGCCTGCAGCTTGTCGAGCTCGACGTCGAGGTAGGCCGGAACCTTCGGCAGCACCTCGGCGTGACCGCCGGCGGCCGCGACCTGGAAGAGCTCGGAGCCCTCGGAACGAGTCTTGACGTGGATGAGCTGACCCGGCTTCACGCGGAAGGAGGGACGGTCGACGAGCTTGCCGTCGACGAGGATGTGGCGGTGCACGACCATCTGGCGAGCCTGCGCAGTGGTGCGGGCGAAGCCGGCACGGAGCACGAGGGCGTCGAGACGCATCTCGAGCAGCTCGACCAAGTTCTCACCGGTCAGGCCCTGGGTGCGACGGGCCTCCTCGAACGCGATGCGGAGCTGCTTCTCGCGGATGCCGTACTGGGCGCGCAGACGCTGCTTCTCGCGGAGACGCACCGCGTAGTCGCTGTCGGCCTTGCGCTTGGTGCGGCCGTGCTCGCCCGGAGCGTAGGGACGCTTCTCGAGGTACTTGGCCGCCTTCGGGGTGAGCGGGATGCCCAGGGCCCGGGAGAGGCGGGTCTTGCTGCGCGTACGGGACTTGGTAGCCACTGACGTCCTTTCGTTGAAGTCTTACGAGATGGGATCGGGCGCACGCGTGCGCCCAGGCTCCACGGGAGCCACAAGTAAGAGGGGTGTCTGCCGGGCGGTTCGGCTAAAGAACACGATCCCGTCATCATCGTCGATCGGCAGCCGCTCCGAATAGACGCTGATTAGGCAGCGACCAGATTAGCACAGCGAGTGCCCCTAATCTCGCTTTCCGCGCGTGATGTCGCGCAGTTTCTGCAGGCGTGCCGACACCTCGCGCTCGTGGCCGTGATCGGTCGGCGTGTAGTAGGTCGTGCCGGTCAGTTCGTCGGGCAGGTACTGCTGGCGCACGACACCGAGTGTGTCGTCGTGGGGGTACTTGTAGCCCTTGCCGTGGCCGAGACGCTTGGCCCCGGCGTAATGGGCGTCTCGGAGGTGCTTCGGCACCCGCCCGAACGCGCCCGCCTTCACGTCGGCGATCGCGGCGTCGATGCCGAGATAGGCCGCGTTCGACTTAGGCGCGGTGGCCAGGTAGACCACGGCCTCGGCGAGAGGGATGCGCCCCTCGGGCATGCCGATCATCTGCACCGCCTCGGCCGCCGCGACCGCGATGGGGAGCGCCTGCGGGTCGGCGATGCCGATGTCTTCTGACGCCAGGATGATGACGCGCCGGGCGATGAATCGCGGATCCTCCCCCGCCTCGATCATGCGGGCGAGGTAGTGCAGTGCGGCATCGACGTCGGAGCCCCGCACCGACTTGATGAACGCGCTGATGACGTCGTAGTGCTCGTCTCCATTGCGGTCGTAGCGCAGGAGCGCCCGGTCGACCGACTGCGCGACGGTCTCGGCCGTGATGAGCGGAGGCTCCGCCACGTCGTCGGCGACGCCGGCGAGGGCCGTGCCCGCAGCCGCCTCCAGGGCGGTGAGGGCGCGCCGGGCGTCGCCCGAAGCCATCCGGATGATCGCGGCCCGAGCCTCCTCGTCGAGACGCACCCGCTCGGCCAGGCCCCGCGCATCCGTCACCGCCCGGTCGACGAGCACGCCCAGGTCGTCGTCGGTGAGCTGCTCGAGGGTGAGCAGCAACGAGCGCGAGAGGAGGGGTGAGATGACCGAGAACGACGGGTTCTCGGTGGTGGCCGCCACCAGGATGACCCAGCCGTTCTCGACGCCCGGGAGCAGCGCGTCTTGCTGCGCCTTGGTGAAGCGGTGGATCTCGTCGAGGAAGAGGACGGTCGACAGGCCGTAGAGGTCGCGGTTGCGGAAGGCGTCGTCCATCACCTGCCGCACGTCTTTGACACCGGCCGTGACGGCGGAGAGCTCGACGAACTTTCGGCCCGAGGAGTGGGCGATGGCCTGGGCGAGAGTGGTCTTGCCGGTGCCGGGCGGGCCCCAGAGGATGACCGAGACCGAACCGCTCGTGCCCGCCGTGTCGGAGGCGAGGTTGACCAGGGGTGAACCGGGGCGCAGGAGGTGGCGCTGACCCGCCACCTCGGAGAGGCTGCGCGGGCGCATGCGCACGGCGAGCGGAACCGCGCCGGAGTGCAGTCCGGCCTGCTGATGGGCCATACGTCTAGGGTACTGTGATGGGCCGACACCGCCGGGCCCGTGCACGACACAGGAGGATCCGTGGCACCCAGCAGCCAGGAGCGCGCAGCGCGCGAGGCCCGCACCCGTTTGCGCGACTACCAGGCACGCCAGCAGGCGTACTCCGAGAGGCGTCGCCGCCGCGTGCGCGACAACGCGATCGCCGCCGTCGTGGTGGTGCTGCTGCTCGCCGGCGTCACAGCCGCGCAGGTGTTCTACTTCAGCGACGGCCCCGGCGCCCCCGTCGCCTCCGCCTCGGCCACCTCGACCCCGTCGCCGAGCGAGACCGCCGCCACGGGCGAGAACACGGGCGACGTGCCGTCGGCCGACCTCGCCGAGGGCCGTACCTGGACGGGAACGCTCACGATCGACGACATCCCGCTCGCCATCTCGCTCGACGGCGCCGCCGCGCCCCAGGCCGTCTCGGCGTTCATCGACCAGGCGCAGTCGGGCTTCTTCACCGGCACCGCCTGCCACCGGCTCACCACGAGCGGCCTGTTCGTGCTGCAGTGCGGCGACCCGACGGGTACCGGCACCGGCGGGCCCGGCTACAGCTACGGGCCGGTCGAGAACGCCCCGGCCGACAACGTCTACCCGGCCGGCACCATCGCGATGGCGCGGCAGGGCGACAACGGCTACAGCATGGGCAGCCAGTTCTTCATCGTCTACGACGACACCACGCTGCCCACCGACACCGCCGGTGGTTACACCGTCATCGGGCAGGTCACCAGCGGGCTCGACGCGCTCGACGCCGGTGTGATCGCCCAGGGCGTGGTCGACGGCGCCTCCGACGGACAGCCCGTCGCCCCGGCCGTGATCAGCGGCGTCACCGTGCAATAGGCTGGTGGCCGTACTCCAGACATCGTCGACAGGAATGACGCAGTGACCGACACCGATCAGAACCCGTGGGGGCGAGTCGACGACGACGGCTCCGTCTATGTCATCGAGGCCTCGGGTGAGCGCCTCGTGGGCCAGTACCCCGACGGCAGCAAAGAAGAGGCGCTGGCCTACTTCGAGCGCAAGTACACCGACCTCGCCGGCCAGGTGACGCTGCTCGAGCAGCGCGCGCGCCGCGGGGCTCCCGCCGCCGACATCGCCAAGGCAGTCGCCTCGCTCGGCTCCGCCGTCGAGACCGCGAACGCCGTCGGCGACCTGGCCGCGCTCCGCACCCGGCTCGAGGCGCTCTCCTCCACCGTGAGCGAGATCACCGAGAAGCAGTCGGCCGAGGCCGAGGCCGAGGTGCAGCAGGCGATCCACGACCGCACCGCGATCGTGACCGAGATCGAGACGCTCGCCGCGCACGATCCGGCGAAGGCGCAGTGGAAGTCGGTGACGGCCTCCATCGACCAGCTGTTCGCCCGCTGGCAGAAGCACCAGCAGGAGGGTCCGCGCATCCCGCGTGCCGAAGCCCAGGAGTTGTGGAAGCGATTCCGCGAGGCCCGCACCACGCTCGAGACCCAGCGCAAGGCGTTCTTCGCCGAGCTCGACCAGGTGCACCGCGACGCCCGCACCCGCAAGCAGGCGCTCGTGGAGCGGGCGGAGGCCCTCGCGCCCAAGGGCGTCGACGGCATCGGTGCGTACCGCGAGCTGCTCGCGGAGTGGAAGAACACCGGCCGGGCGGGGCGTAAGTACGACGACGCGCTCTGGGACAGATTCAAGGCCGCCGGCGACGTGCTGTATTCGGCCCGCAACGAGGTGGTGGCCCGTGAGGAGGGCGAGTTCGGTGAGAACCTCACCCTCAAGCTGGCGCTCCTCGACGAGGCCGAGCCGCTGCTGAAGGAGACCGACCGGCAGAAGGCCCGCGACGCCCTCACCTCGATCCAGCGTCGGTGGGACGAGATCGGCAAGGTGCCGCGCGAGCACGTGCGCGTGGTCGAAGACCGGCTGCGCAAGGTCGAGGCGGCGGTGCGCAAGCTCGACGAGGAGCACTGGAACCGGAGCAACCCCGAGAAGAAGGCGCGCTCCGAGGGGCTCGCCGCGCAGCTCACCGGGGCGATCGAGAAGCTCCAGCGCGAGATCGACGACGCCACGAGCGCCGGCGACAGCAAGAAGGCGAAGAAGCTGCAGGAGGCGCTCGACGCACGGAAGGTGTGGCTCGACGCGCTCGGCTGAGCATCCTGTGCACAGGCCTGAGGTTGTCCACAGGCCGACGGATGCGCGGTGCATCGTCGCGGACTCGATGCGATCATCGTCGCATGACACCTCGTCTCCCGCTCCTGCTCGACAGCTCCGACCTGCCGCTCGCCGAACTGCACGCGGCACGCCTCGACGGTGAGCTGGCGCCCCTCGACGAACTCTTCCTTCCGACCGACCTGCGGGCGGGGCCCGGATTGCGTGGCGAGGCACTCCAGGCGCGTGTGCCACCGGGTCACGTCGTCGAACGGCTCACCGCCGCCTGGGTGCACGGGGCCACGCCTCTGAAACCTCGGCGACTGCAGCTGTGCATCGACGGAGCTCACCGGGCGCGCGTGCGGCCGAGTGCGGGCGAACTCGTGCGCCAGGTCACGCTGCGTCGCGGTGACACCGAACAGGCCGGCCCGCTGCGGGTCACGACGGCCCACCGCACCGCCCTCGATCTCTTGCGCACGGGCCCGCCGCCCGACGGTGCGGCCCGGCGCTGCATCGCCACGCTGGTGCTGGCCGCCGAGGGCGGCGCCGACGGTGTGCGTGAGGCACTCACCCGGTCGTTCCGCGTGCCGCACACCAGACGAGCGCTCGCACGCCTCGACGAGCTGCTGTGACTCAGCCCGCGTGCCTCAGCCCCCTGTGCCTCATCCCCCCGTGACGCGGTACACGTCGTAGACGGCGTCGATGCGGCGCACCGCATTGAGCACGCGGTCGAGGTGGGTGGTGTCGCCCATCTCGAACACGAAGCGGCTGAGGGCCAGTCGATCGCTCGAGGTGTTGACCGAGGCCGAGAGGATGTTCACGTGGTGCTCCGAGAGCACGCGGGTGACGTCGGAGAGCAGTCCCGAACGGTCGAGGGCCTCCACCTGGATCTGCACCAGGAAGACGCTCTTCGACGACGGCGCCCACTCCACGTCGATCATGCGCTCGGGCTCGGTGAGCAGCGATGCGACGTTGTGGCAGTCGGCCTGATGCACCGACACTCCCGAGCCGCGCGTGACGAAACCGACGATGTCGTCGCCGGGCACCGGGGTGCAGCACTTCGCGAGCTTCACGAGAATGTCGGGGGCGCCGCGCACCAGCACGCCGGAGTCGCTGTGGGTCACGCGAGGGCGGTTGCCCACGAACACGTCGAGATCGGAGTCGTCGCTCTCGACCTCGGTCTGCAGCGACGCGATGACCTTCTCGATCACCGACTGGGTCGAGATGTGCCCCTCGCCGATGGCTGCGTACAGACCCGACACGTTGTCGTAGTGCATCTGCGACGCGACCTCGGCGATCGAGTCCTGGTTCATGAGCTTCTGCAACGGCAGGTTCTGCTTACGCATCGCGCGCGCGATGGCGTCGCGGCCCTGCTCGATGGCCTCGTCGCGCCGCTCCTTGGTGAACCACTGGCGGATCTTGTTGCGCGCGCGGGGGCTCTGCACGAAGCTCAGCCAGTCCTGCGATGGTCCGGAATCGGGGTTCTTCGAGGTGAAGATCTCCACCACGTCGCCGGAGCCGAGAGTGGAGTCGAGCGGCACGAGCCGGCCGTTGACCTTGGCACCCATGGTCCGGTGCCCCACCTCGGTGTGCACGGCGTAGGCGAAGTCGACCGGCGTGGCACCGGCGGGCAGGCCCACCACCTTGCCCTTCGGGGTGAAGACGTAGACCTCCTTCGCACCGATCTCGAACCGCAGCGAGTCGAGGAACTCCCCCGGGTCGACCGTCTCCGCCTGCCAGTCGGAGATACGGGCGAGCCACGCCATGTCGGTGTCGGCCGAGGTGGCGGCGCCGGCGGCGGCCTTGCCCCCGTTCACCCGCTCCTTGTACTTCCAGTGCGCGGCCACACCGAACTCGGCACGCTGGTGCATCTCGTTGGTGCGGATCTGGATCTCGACCGGCCGCCCACCGGGGCCGATCACCGTCGTGTGCAACGACTGGTAGAGATTGAACTTCGGCGTGGCGATGTAGTCCTTGAAGCGGCCCGGGATGGGGTTCCACCGAGCGTGGATCGACCCGAGCACCGCGTAGCAGTCGCGCACCGAGTTCACGAGCACCCGGATGCCGACGAGGTCGTAGATCTCGTCGAATTCGCGGCCGCGCACGATCATCTTCTGATAGATCGAGTAGTACTGCTTGGGGCGCCCCACCACCTTGCCGCGGATGCGCCCCGACTTGAGGTCGTCGCTCACGGCGTCGATGACCTGTTGCACGTACTCCTCGCGCTGCGGAGTGCGCTGGCGCACCAGGTTCTCGATCTCCACGTAGAGCTTGGGGTAGAGCACGGCGAAAGAGAGGTCTTCGAGCTCCCACTTGATGGACTGGATGCCGAGGCGGTGCGCCAGGGGCGCGTAGATCTCGAGCGTCTCCTTGGCCTTGCGCTGCGCGGACTCGGCCGCCACGAATCCCCAGGTGCGCGCGTTGTGGAGGCGGTCGCACAGCTTGATGATGAGCACCCGGATGTCACGCGACATCGCCACGATCATCTTGCGCACGGTCTCGGCCTGGGCGCTGTCGCCGTACTTGACCTTGTCGAGCTTCGTCACCCCGTCGACGAGCATCGCGACCTCGTCGCCGAAGTCGTGCCGCAGCATGTCGAGCGAGTAGTCGGTGTCTTCGACGGTGTCGTGCAGCAGAGCCGCCGCGACCGCCTTCGACCCCAGGCCGAGGTCGGCGAGGATCTGGGCCACGGCCACCGGATGCGTGATGTAGGGCTCGCCGCTGCGGCGCTTCTGACCCTCGTGGGCCTTCTCGGCCGTCGCGTAGGCCCGGTCGAGGATGGAGACGTCGGCCTTCGGGTGGTTGGCCCTCACCGTGCGGATCACCGTGTCGACCGCACCGGCAGGCTGGGCGCGCGAGAAGAGTCTCGGCACCAGACGGCGCAGGGTCGCGGTGGACGCGGTGGTGGTTTCCGTCATGTCAGGCCTCCACCTCGATTATGTCAGTCTCCATCCACGGCCAGGCCCCACAGCGGGTCAGGCCTCCACCGGCTCCTTCGCCGACCGCGAACGGTCGCTCAGCACCGCCGCGTCATGCTTGCGGATCTTCGCTTCCTTGTGACGGAACTGCACGTAGAGCGGAGCCGCCACGAAGATCGTGGAGTAGGTGCCCACGATGATGCCGATGAGCAGCGCCAATGAGATGTCACGGAGCGTCGTGGCGCCCAGCACGAACGATCCGATGATGAGGATCGAGGCCACGGGCAACGCGGCCACGACCGAGGTGTTGATCGAGCGCACCAGCGTCTGGTTGACCGCGAGGTTCACCATCTCGCCGAAGGTCTGGGAGCCACGCTCCCCCAGGTTCGCCGTGTTCTCGCGGATCTTGTCGAACACCACGACCGTGTCGTAGAGCGAGTATCCGAGGATCGTGAGAAGACCGATCACGGCCGCCGGGGTGATCTCGAGACCGGTCAGCCCGTACACGCCCGCCGTGATGATGAGGTCGTGCAGCAGGGCGATGAGCGCCGCCACCGCCATCTTCCAGGTGCGGAAGTAGATGGCCATGAAGATCGCCACGAGCACGAGGAAGATGATGAGACCCCGGATGGCCTGCGTGGTGATGTCGGCGCCCCAGGTGGCACCGATCGAGGAGACGGTCACGTCGGAGACGGGCACGTCGTACGCGGTCGCGAGCGTCTCCTGCACGGTGTTGCTCGTCGTGCGGTCGAGCTCGTCGGTCTGCACCCGCACCGAATCGGTTCCGAGGGTGGAGACGCGCGGGTTCGACCCCGGGGCCACCTCGTTGACGGCGTCGGTGGCCAGCTGCTGGTCGAGCGTGGCGGTCTGCGACACGGTGAACTCCGAGCCGCCGCGGAATTCGATGCCGAACTCGTACCCGCCACGGAGCCACGGGCCGACCAGCGCGATGATGACCAGCAGCGCCGAGATGCCGTACCAGATGCGGCGGCGGCCGATGAAATCGATCGACCGCTTACCGGTGTAGAGGTCGTTGCCGAACTGCGAGAAGCTGGCCATCAGGAGTCCTTCCCCTCGTCGCCGGGCGTCGAGGCCCCCGGCTTCGTCGCGGCGAGCTCCGCCGCCTTGCGCTCGGCGATGGTCTGCCGCTTGGCGGCCTCCCGGCTCGACGAGCTCTTCTTGGCGGCCGTGACCGAGGCCGAGGGCGCTCTGAACTGGGCTCGGCCCCGGTAGACGGCACCGAGCGCTCTCGGATCGAGACCGCTGAGCTTGTGGCCGTCGCGGAAGAAGGGCAGCTGCGCGAGCAGAGTCATGAGCGGGTGGGTGAACAGGATGACGACGATGATGTCGACGATCGTGGTGAGCCCGAGGGTGAAGGCGAAGCCGCGCACGTTGCCGATGGCGAGCACGTAGAGCACGCCCGCCGCGAGGAAGTTCACCGCATCGGAGGCCGTGATGGTGCGGATGGCGCGCTTCCAGCCGGCCTGCACCGAGCCGTTCAGCGACTTGCCGTCTCGCAGTTCGTCTCGGATGCGCTCGAAGTAGACGATGAACGAGTCGGCCGTGATGCCGATCGCCACGATCAGCCCGGCCACGCCGGCGAGCGAGAGCCTGAAGTCGATGCGCCACGACATGAGGGTGACCAGCAGGTAGGTGAGCGCCGCAGCGATCGCTAGAGAGGCCACCGTGACGAGGCCGAGTAGCCGGTACTGGATGAGCGAGTAGATGACCACCAGGATGAGACCGATGAGACCGGCGACGAGGCCCGACATGAGCTGCGTCGAACCGAGCGTCGCCGAGATCTTCTCGGTGGACTGGGTGGTGAAACCGATCGGCAGCGCACCGAACTTGAGCTGGTCGGCCAGGGTCTGCGCCGACTCTTGCGTGAACGAGCCCGAGATCTGGGCCCGGCCGTCGGTGAAGGCGCCACCCGTGGTCGGTGCCGTGATGACGCGGCCGTCGAGCACGATGGCGAACTGGTTCTGCACACCGGTGAGGCCGTAGAGGCGGGTGGTGACGTCGGCGAACTTCTCGGTGCCCTCGTCGTTGAATGAGATGTCGACCACCCACTGACCGGTCGACGCGCCGTTCTGCGTGGTGGCGACACCCGCCGACGCGTCGGCGATGTCTGCGCCCTCGATCTCCACCGGTCCGAGCAGGTACTTCACGCCGTTGTCGTCGCAGGTGACCAGCGGCTCGTCGGCGGGAGCCTGCCCGGCGTCCTCCGCGGCCACCGAGTTGCAGTCGAATCCGTCGAACTCGGCCTGCAGCGCCGGAGTGACCCAGGCCAGATCGCTGCCGTTGGTGGGTGTGGCGGTCGGCACGTCGGAGAGCGAGGGATCGGGGGTGGCGCCGGGCGTGGACGTGGTGCTGGTCGACGCGACGTCGGCGAGCAGCACGGCACGGAAGTCGAGCTTGGCCGAGGCCTCGATGCGCTCCAGCGTCGCCTCGTCGGGCTCGCCCGGAATCGACACGACCACGTTCTGGCCGCCCTGGGTGGTGACCTCCGCCTCGGAGACGCCGCTCGCGTCGACGCGCTGGCGGATGATGGCCACCGCCTGGTCGAGCTGGTCAGAGGACACCTCCTGACCCGACTCGAGTTTCGGGGTGAGGATGATCTGCGTTCCGCCCTCGAGATCGAGGGCGAGTTTCGGAGTCCAGGTGGCGGTGCTCCACAGCACGCCGCCCGCGAGGGTTCCGATGAGGACCGCGAAGATCACGGCCAGCCAGATCAGCGTCTTCCACGCCGTCTTGACCGCACTGGATTGTGCCACCTGAGTACTCAGCTTTCTCTGACGCCCGGGCGCCAGGGCGCCCGATCGTGGTTCAGGGGTGACGAGGTGTTACTCGTCGCCCTTCTTCTCGGGCTTATCCGCGGTGGCGTCGGGTGTCGAAGCGGTGGTGTCGGCGGCGGGCTCGTCGATGCGCTCGCCGTACTCGGGCTCGCCGTCGGTGCTGTGGTCGACGGGCTCGTCGGTGGTGGCGAAGGGCGACTCGGTGACCACGCGGGTGACGGTCTGGCGGTGCACCTTCAGCACGGTGCCGGGGGTGGTCTCGAGCAGCACCTGGTTCTCCTCCTCGTCCATCTCGAGGATGGTGCCGTAGAGGCCGAAGTTGGTCATGACCTCGGCGCCGACCGCCACCTTGCTCTGCAGTTCGCGGGCCTGCGCCTGGCGCTTGCGGCTGTTGCGGAACATGAAGAACACCAGCACGGCCAGGACGGCCAGCATGATGATTGTCAACGGATCGATGGCCATGGAGAACGGCGCCTTCCAGAAGGGGGGAGTATGTGGGCAGGCCTCATCTTAGACATCAGTCCTGAAGACCAGCTTGAATTATAGGTCATCGCCGAAGAGCGCATCCGACTGTCTGACGACGCCGAAGTGCGCCCACCCCGCCTTGGTCGCCACGCGACCTCTCGGAGTGCGCGACAGCAGGCCGATCCTCACGAGGAACGGCTCGACCACCGACTCGATCGTCTCGGCCTCCTCGCCCACCGACACCGCGAGCGTGCTGAGGCCCACCGGTCCCCCGTCGAAGCGCTGCAGGATCGTCGTCATGACGGCGCGGTCGAGACGGTCCAGGCCCAGCTCGTCGACGTCGTAGAGGTGCAGCGCCGCCTGCACCACGGCCAGCGTGGCGTCTCCGCCCTCCACCAGGGCGTAATCGCGCACGCGGCGCAGCAGGCGGTTCGCGATGCGCGGCGTGCCGCGCGACCGCGAGGCGATCTCCACCAGCGCCTCGGCACCGATCGTCACCCCGAGCAACTGGGCGGCGCGCTCGATCACCCGCACGAGCTCCTCGGTCTCGTAGAACTCCAAGTGCGCGGTGAACCCGAACCGGTCGCGCAACGGGTTCGGCAGCAGCCCCGCGCGAGTGGTGGCGCCGACCAGCGTGAACGGGGCCAGATCGAGCGGGATGGAGGTCGCCCCCGCGCCCTTGCCGACCATGATGTCGATGCGGAAATCCTCCATCGCGAGATAGAGCATCTCCTCGGCCGAGCGGGCCATGCGGTGGATCTCGTCGATGAAGAGCACCTCACCCGGCACGAGCGAGGAGAGCACGGCCGCGAGGTCGCCGGCGTGCTGGATGGCCGGGCCGCTGGTCAGCCGCAGGGGCCGGTCGGTCTCCTGGGCCACGATCATGGCGAGGGTCGTCTTGCCGAGACCGGGAGGGCCGGCGAGCAGGATGTGGTCGGGCGTGCGCTGCTGGATGGCGGCCGCGTCGAGCAGCAGCTGCAGCTGGCCGCGCACCTTCTTCTGCCCCACGAACTCGGCGAGCGAGCGCGGTCGGAGAGCGCCTTCGAAGGCGATCTCGGCCTCGGAGGCGGCGACCGGGCTCACGACGTCGTCGGGCTCGAAGGCCGGGCTCATCGCGCACCTCCCGCGTGCGGTGCCGGGCCGAGCACAGCGAGGGCGAGCCGCAGCAGGGCCTGCACGTTCGACGCCTCGGCGGCGGCCGCCGATTCGAGCGCCTGGTCGACCGCGGCAGCCGCATCCCGCTCTCCCCAGCCGAGGCCCACCAGGGCACGTTCGACGTTGCCGCGCACGGTCGTCGAGACCTCCGGAGTCGCCGAGCCGCCCTGCGCCGCCGCGGGCGGGGCGATCTTGCCGGCGAGGGAGACCACGATGAGCTTCGCGGTCTTCGGGCCGATGCCCGACACCTTGCGGAAGGCGCTGTCGTCTTCGCGTGCGACCGCCAGGGCGATCTCGGACGGTGTCAGCTCGGCCAGCACCCCGAGGGCGGACTTGGGCCCGACACCGGTCACGCCGATGAGCACGGAGAAGACCTCCAGGGAGTCCTGGTCGGGGAAGGCGAACAGCGACATGCTGTCCTCCCGCACGATCAAGGAGGTGAGCACGGTCGCCTCCGCCCCCGCGCGCAACGTCAGCGCGTGTCGCGGGGTGATGCTCACTGCGTATCCCACTCCCCCCACGTCGATCACCGCGGTTCCGCCGGAGACGGTGAGCACGGTGCCGCGCAGGGAGGAGATCATCGCACCAGCCTAGGGGCGGCCGTGCGCCGCGCCGCGCCTTGCTCGGCGGCGCGCCACGCACGCTGAGCCGGGGTGAGCCCACCCGCCGCGTCTCCGTTCGCTGGAGCAGCTCCCGACCCGAGGGGCACCCTCCAGGCGTGGCAGATCGCCAGCGCCAGGGCGTCAGCTGCATCGGCAGGCCGGGGCACCTCGTCGAGTCGGAGCACCTTCGCCACCATGGTGCCGACCTGCTTCTTGTCGGCCTGGCCGTACCCCGTGATCGCCGCCTTCACCTCGGTGGGCGTGTGCAGACCCACCGGGAGGGAGCGTCGCGCGGCGGCAAGGAGCGCGATGCCGCTCACCTGGGCGGTGCCCATGACGGTTCGCACGTTGTGCTGGGCGAACACGCGCTCCACGGCGACGCTGTCGGGGCGGTGTTCGTCGAGCAGCGCCTCCATGCCCGCGGCGATCCGCAGCAGCCGCTCCTCGAGCGCGAGTTCGGGGGGCGTGGTGATGACCGACACGTGCACGAGCACGGCCGCGCGGGTCGGCGCGACGTCGACGATGCCCACGCCGCAGCGGGTGAGGCCGGGGTCGATGCCCAGCACGCGCATCCGGTCACCGCCTTCCGGGTGAGAGACGATCAGTCGTTCTCGAGCTCCGCCTGCACCTCGGGCGTGATGTCGATGTTGGTGTAGACGTTCTGCACGTCGTCGCTGTCTTCGAGCGCGTCGATGAGGCGGAACACCTTGCGGGCCGTCTCGGCGTCGGCCTCGACCTGGAGGCTCGCGACGAACTCCACGTCGGCGGAGTCGTAGTCGATACCCGCATCCTGCAGAGCCGTGCGGGCCGCCACCATCTGCTGCGGCTCGGTGAGCACCTCGAACGACTCGGCGCGGTCGGTGACCTCTTCGGCCCCGGCGTCGAGCACCGCGAGAAGGATGCTGTCTTCGTCGACACCGTCGGCGTGGGCGACCGTGATGACACCCTTGCGGCTGAAGTTGTAGGCCACGCTGCCGGGGTCGGCCATGGTGCCGCCGTTGCGCGTCATGGCCGTGCGCACGTCGGCCGCGGCACGGTTCTTGTTGTCGGTGAGGCACTCGATGAGCAGGGCCACGCCGTTGGGGCCGTAGCCCTCGTACATGATCGTCTGGTAGTCGATCGTCTCACCGGTGAGGCCGGCGCCGCGCTTGATGGCGCGGTCGATGTTGTCGTTGGGCACCGAGGTCTTCTTGGCCTTCTGCACCGCGTCGACGAGGGTGGGGTTGCCGGAGAGGTCGGCGCCGCCGATCTTCGCGGCGACCTCGATGTTCTTGATGAGCTTCGCGAACGACTTCGCCCGCCGGGCGTCGATGACCGCCTTCTTGTGCTTGGTGGTGGCCCATTTTGAGTGTCCGGACACGGAGTTCTCCTTCTAAATCTGCAGACGAGTCTACGGGACGGCGCGCGTCAGGGCCGGGACGACCCGGCCGAGGAGACGGCGACCTTGTCGAGGAAGTAGCGGTGGAAGCGCAGCTCGTCGGTCATCTCGGGGTGGAACGAGGTGCCGAGCAGCGCCCCCTGCTCGACCGCCACGACGGTTCCGTCGGGAAGCGCGGCGAGCGCTCGCGCCCTCGGTCCGAGCTCGGCGACCACGGGCGCGCGGATGAAGACGGCATGCACCGGCGGATCACCGAGCTCGGGCACCTCGAGATCGGCCTCGAACGACTCGGTCTGAGCGCCGAAGGCGTTGCGGCGCACCGCCACGTCGAGCCCTCCGAAGCTCTGCTGCCCGCGGATGCCGTCGAGCACCGTGTCGGCCAGCATGATCATGCCGGCGCAGGTGCCGTACACGGGCAGGCCCTCGGCGATGCGCCGGCGCACCACGTCGGCCACCCCGAAGGTGCGCGCGAGCTTGTCCATGACGCTCGACTCCCCGCCCGGGATGACGAGGCCCGACACGGCTTCGATCTCCTCAGGGCGTCGCACGGCAACTGCGTCGGCACCGAGCCGGCCGAGCACCGCGAGGTGCTCACGGAAATCGCCCTGGAGGGCGAGTACACCGACCGGTGCCCGGGAACTACCAGCCACGCTCGGCGAGACGGTGCGGTGCGGGCACGTCGGCGACGTTGATGCCCACCATCGCCTCACCGAGACCGCGCGACACCTCGGCGATGACCGCCGGGTCGTCGTAGAACGTGGTGGCCTTCACCACGGCCGCCGCGCGGGCCGCGGGGTTGCCCGACTTGAAGATGCCCGAGCCCACGAACACGCCGTCGGCGCCGAGCTGGATCATCATGGCCGCGTCGGCCGGGGTGGCGACACCTCCGGCGGTGAACAGCACCACGGGCAGCTTGCCGGTCTCGGCCACCTCGACCACGAGGTCGTAGGGTGCCTGGAGCTCTTTGGCGGCGACGTACAGCTCGTCCTTCGAGAGAGAGGTGAGGCGTGCGATCTCGGCGTTGATGGTGCGGATGTGCTTGGTCGCCTCCGACACGTCTCCGGTGCCGGCCTCACCCTTGGAGCGGATCATCGCCGCACCCTCGTTGATGCGGCGCAGCGCCTCGCCGAGGTTGGTCGCCCCGCAGACGAAGGGCACGGTGAAGTCCCACTTGTCGATGTGGTTGACGTAGTCGGCCGGGCTCAGCACCTCGGACTCGTCGATGTAGTCGACGTTCAGAGCCTGCAGCACCTGAGCCTCGACGAAGTGGCCGATGCGGGCCTTCGCCATCACGGGGATGGAGACCTCGGCGATGATCGCCTCGATGAGGTCGGGGTCGCTCATGCGCGCCACACCGCCCTGCGAACGGATGTCGGCGGGCACGCGTTCGAGCGCCATCACCGCCACGGCGCCCGCGTCTTCGGCGATGCGCGCCTGCTCGGGGGTGACGACGTCCATGATGACGCCGCCCTTCAACATCTCGGCGAGACCGCGCTTGACGCGGTCGGACCCGACTCTGGGTGTGCTGTTCTCGCTCATCATGTCCTTTCGCGGAGCACCGGAATCCTATCGCGCCGGCCAGGCCGCCTGGACCTCGGCCCGCACCTCACCGAGAAGCTGCGGCAGCGCCTTGGTCTCGGCGATGATCGGGAAGAAGTTGGCGTCGCTCATCCACCGCGGCACGATGTGCTGGTGCAGGTGCCCGGCCACGCCCGCCCCCGCCACTCGTCCCTGGTTCATGCCGATGTTGAATCCGTCGCAGCGCGACACCTCGGTGAGCACCCGCATCGCGATCTGGGTGAGCTCACCGATCTCTGCCACCTCTTCCGGCGTCGCCAGATCGTAGGTGGCCACGTGGCGGTACGGGCACACGAGCAGGTGCCCGGAATTGTAGGGGAACAGGTTGAGCAGCACGTAGGCGTGCTCTCCCCGCGCCACGATGAGGCCCTCCTCGTCGGAGAGCTGCGGCGCCCGGCAGAACGGGCACTGCTCGACGTGCGGCTCGGGCCCGCCCTGGATGTAGACCATCCGGTGGGGCGTCCACAGCCGCTGGAACGCATCCGGGATCGCCGCGAAGTCGCGGGAGTCCTCCACCGGAACCTCGGCCATCAGAGCTGGCCGGCGGAGGAGACCTGGAGGTGCTTCTCCACCGCGGCGACGATCCGGTCGATCGCCTCGTCGGTGGGCACTCCGTTCTCCTGCGAGCCGTCACGGAAGCGGAAGCTCACCGACCCGGCTGCGGAGTCGTCCGCACCGGCGATGAGCAGCACCGGCACCTTGTCTTTGGTGTGGGTGCGGATCTTCTTCTGCATGCGCTCCGAGGAGTCGTCGAGCTGGGCGCGGATGCCGCGCTTGCGCAGGCGCCGCACCACCTCGCCGAGGTAGTCGGCGTGCTCGTCGGAGATCGGGATGCCCACCACCTGCACCGGCGCGAGCCAGAGCGGGAAAGCGCCGGCGTAGTGCTCGAGCAGGATGGCGAAGAAGCGCTCGATGGAGCCGAGCAGGGCGCGGTGGATCATGACCGGCTGCTGGCGGGTGCCATCGGGAGCGGTGTACTCGAGTTCGAACAGCTCGGGCTGGTTGAAGTCGAGCTGCACCGTGGACAACTGCCAGGTCCGGCCGATCGCGTCGCGCGCCTGCACCGAGATCTTGGGGCCGTAGAAGGCCGCTCCCCCGGGGTCGGGCACGAGTTCGAGACCGGAGTCGACGGCCACCTGGCGGAGGGTCTCGGTGGCCTCCTCCCACATCCGGTCGTCGCCCACCGACTTCTCGGGGTCTTTCGTGGAGAGCTCGAGGTAGAAGTCGTCGAGGCCGTAGCCGCGGAGGGTCTCGAGCACGAAGTCGAGCTGACGCGCCAGTTCGTCCTTCACCTGGTCGGGGGTGACGTAGATGTGGGCGTCGTCCTGCGTGAGGCCGCGCACGCGGGTGAGGCCGGAGAGGGTGCCGCTCTTCTCGTACCGGTAGACGGTGCCGAACTCCGCCAGTCTCAGCGGGAGCTCGCGATAGCTGCGCCCGCGCGCCCGGAAGATGAGGTTGTGCATGGGGCAGTTCATGGGCTTCAGATAGTAGTCCTGGCCCTGGCGGGTGACGTTGCCCTCGGCATCCGTCTCCTCGTCGAGGTGCATCGGCGGGAACATGCCGTCGGCGTACCAGGTGAGGTGCTGGCTGATCTCGTAGAGGTGCTTCTTGGTGATGTGCGGGGTGGTGACGAGCTCGTAGTCGTGCGCGATGAGCTGGTCGCGCAGGTAGTTCTCGATCTCGGCGCGGATGATGCCGCCCCGCGGATGGAAGACGGCGAGCCCCGAACCGATCTCGTCGGGGAACGAGAACAGGTCGAGCTCGCTGCCGAGCTTGCGGTGGTCGCGCTTGGCGGCCTCCTCGATGCGGGTCTGGTAGGCGCGCAGCTCGTCTTTGGAGGGCCACGCGGTGCCGTAGACACGCTGGAGCTGCTTGTTCTTCTCGGAGCCGCGCCAGTAGGCGGCGGCGAGACGGGTGAGCGCGAAGCCGTTGCCGATGAGGCGGGTGCTCGGCAGGTGCGGGCCGCGGCAGAGGTCTTTCCAGACGGTCTCGCCGGTCTTCGGGTCGACGTTGTCGTAGATGGTGAGCTCGGCACCGCCCACCTCCACCGACTCGTCGGCGCTGTCGTCTCCCCCGCCCTTGAGGCCGATGAGCTCGAGCTTGTAGGGCTCGCCGGCCAGTTCGGCCCGGGCCTCATCCTCGGTGACCACCCGGCGCACGAAGCGCTGGCCGGCGCGCACGATGCGCTCCATGCCCTTCTCGATGGCCTTGAGGTCCTCCGGGGTGAAGGGCTCGGCCACGTCGAAGTCGTAGTAGAAGCCGTCGGTGACGGGCGGGCCGATGCCGAGCTTGGCCTCGGGGTTGATGGCCTGCACGGCCTGGGCGGCCACGTGCGCGGCCGAGTGCCGCAGGATGGCGAGACCGTCGGGACTGCCGATCACGACCGCCTCGACGGTGTCGGCGTCGGTGACCGTGGTGGCCAGGTCTTTCAACTCACCGTTGACCCTCATGGCCACGACCGAGCGGTCGGTGAAGAGATCGAATCCTGTTGTCACGGTGGCGGTGCTCCCTCGATGCGTGCGAAACGCCTACAACTCTACCGGCGTCGGCCACCGCCCCCGCGCTCAGACCGGGCCGGTGCCCTGCACCTCGATGACGGTCCGCGCATCGAGCGCTGTGATCTCGCACGTGGTGGGTTCGCCCACGATCGCCGAGGGGTCGGTGTCGACCCGAGCGAAGCCGTTCGAGCCGGTCACCGCTTGGAAGGCCTGCCCGGTCTCGACCAGGGTCCAGGTCACGGTCGTGCCCTGCACGGGTGTGTCGGTGTCGCGCACGTAGATGTAGGCCTCCAGCACGAAGGTGCCCGAGCTCGAGGAGTAGCCCGCGTACGACTGGTACACGTAGTAGACGGATGCGGTGCTCGCGGCCGCCGCGGGCGTCGCGACGGCGAGTGCCACCACGGGCACACTCCAGGCTCCGGCCTTCAGGAGGGTGCGGCGGCTGATCGGATGGCGCGGTGTCTCGTCGTTCCCCATGACGAGGAGCCTAACCGGAATCACCCCGAAACGGGGGTGACCAGGACGGGGGTCAGTCCCAGTCGAGATAGTCCTCGATGGCCCAGGCCGTGGCGCCCACGTGGGTGTGCGGGAAGAGGTGTCCGCCGCCGTCGACGGTGACGATCGAGACGAGCCCCGGTGCGGCGGACAGGAGCTCCTCGCCGTTCGCCGGCGGCGTGACGTCGTCGTCGGAGCCCTGCACCACGAGCACCGGCAGCCCTTCGGGTACCGGCGCGGACGAGCCCGCCACCTCGGTGCCGGCGGAGCCCTCGACGCCCAGCAGCAGCACACCGTTGGCGCGATCGTGATGGTCGTGCGCCACGAACCGGGCGACGCTCCCCCCGAATCCGTGTCCGCCCACCCACGCGTCGGCGACGCCGAGGTGGTCGAGCACGCCCACGACCTCACCCGCGAGCTCCTGGGCGTTCGGATCGGAGTCACGACGCGAGTCGATCAGCACCACCCGGAAGTCCTCTTCGACGAGGGAGTGCGCCAGCGGCGCGAAGTACTCCACGCCCTGACCTGCCCCGGAGACCAGCACCACCGCCGGCCCCTGACCCTCGTCGCTGAACGGGATCGCGCGGCCGAGAAGATCGAGGGTCTGCAGGTCGGCCATGGCGATGATCCTTTCACGGGGGCATGACTCAGGGAGAGCACAACGCAGAAAACCCCCGGCGCTCCGGGGGTTTTCCAGTGATTCTCGTGGGCGATACTGGGATCGAACCAGTGACCTCTTCCGTGTCAGGGAAGCGCGCTACCGCTGCGCCAATCGCCCAATTCTCGTGCTGTGCCGCCTCATCGTGGTGGTGGAACTCGTGCGAGGTGGCGACGGGATTCGAACCCGTGTGGACGGCTTTGCAGGCCGCTGCCTCGCCTCTCGGCCACGCCACCGCGTGTAAGGCCCCGTGTGTGGGTGCCCACAAACGAGTGACTTCACTCGAGCGGATGACGAGATTCGAACTCGCGACCCTCACCTTGGCAAGGTGATGCGCTACCGCTGCGCCACATCCGCATTTCCATCCGCATTGCTGCGAACGGATTAGACACTAGCCGAAGATTCGAGAGATAGCCAAATCGACGCATCCCGTGCGTGTCGCGCCACCGGATGTTCACGAGCACCCCTCCGCATCCAGTAGTATCGATCTCGGCCCAGGGCGATTGGCGCAGTTGGTAGCGCGCTTCCTTCACACGGAAGAGGTCATCGGTTCGAGTCCGGTATCGCCCACACACTTCCCCACCCACCGGTTGGCCTCACCCACCAGCTCGCCTCAGGCGCGGTGGGTACGCTCGGCCACATGGTGCGCGACTTCTTCGCCGGTGTCGGTGTATTGCTGCGCGGCTTCAGCCTCTGGGCGACACGCCCGAAGCTCATGCTGCTGGGCATGCTGCCGGCTCTGATCGTCGGCGTCGTGTTCACCGCCGCCCTCGTCGCGTTGGCCGTCTCCTCCCCCACCCTGGCCGACGGGGTCACGCCCTTCGCCGACGGCTGGGTCGAGCCGTGGCGCACCGTCTTCCGCGCCGCGGTCGCCGCCGCGCTCGTCGGAGTCGCCGTGCTGCTGGCGGTCTTCACTTTCACGGCGATCACCCTCGCCGTCGGCGACCCGTTCTACGAACGCATCTGGCGGGTCACCGAAGAGAGTCTCGGCGATGCTCCGCCCGAGCCGCAGGGCGGCTTCTGGAGGCTGCTCGGGCGCGGTGTGACCATCGCGGCGCGCATCCTCGCGCTCACCGCGGCCTTCGGAGCGGTGCTCGTCGTGGTCGGGCTCATCCCGATCGCCGGCCAGATCGCGGCCCCCGTGCTCTCGGCCCTGTTCGGCGGCTGGGTTCTGGCGCTCGAACTCACCGGATTCGCCTCGGACGCCCGTGGGCTGACCCTGCGTGACCGCCGCCGGATGCTCGGTACCCGTCGCGCCCGCACGCTGGGTTTCGGGGTGGCGGTCTACCTGGTGTTCCTCATCCCGCTCGGCGCGGTCGCGGCCATGCCCGCCGCCGTCGTGGGGGCCACGGCCCTCCTGCGCCGGGCGCACACGGAGGCCGCGCACACGGAGGCGGGGCGCCATCCCGAAGGATGACGCCCCGCCCCGTGGAGTGCTGAACGATCAGGCGTTCTCGAGCACGTAGCCCTCTTCGCCGTGGACGACGGTGTCGACACCGGCGACCTCGTCCTCGTTCTTGATGCGGAAGCCCATCGTCTTCTGGATGATGAAGCCGATGAGGAGAGCCATCACGAACGAGTAGATCGCGATGACGACCGCGGCGGCGAACTGCTTCCAGAGCTGCTCGAACGAGCCGGTCGAGAGCAGGCCGATGCCGGCGCCGAAGATGCCGATGTAGAGGGTGCCGATGAACCCGCCGACGAGGTGGATGCCCACGACGTCGAGCGAGTCGTCGAAGCCCAGCTTGAACTTCAGCTCGATCGCCAGGGCGCAGACGGCACCGGCGATGATGCCGAGCACGATCGCCCAGCCCGGGGTGAGGATGTTACAGGCCGGGGTGATGGCGACCAGACCGGCGACGGCACCCGAGGCGGCACCGATCGAGGTGGGCTTGCCGTCCTTGATCTTCTCGACGATGAGCCAGCCGATGATGGCGGCGGCGGGAGCGGCGAGGGTGTTGATCCAGGCGATCGCGGCGACACCGTCGACGGCGGCCTCGGAACCGGCGTTGAAGCCGAACCAGCCGAACCACAGCAGCGAGGCACCGAGCAGCGTCAGCGGCACGTTGTGCGGCTTCTGGATGCCCTTCTGGAAGCCGACGCGCTTGCCGAGCACCAGGGCGAGGGCGAGGGCCGCCGCACCGGCGTTGATGTGCACCGCGGTGCCACCGGCGAAGTCGTTGACGCCCCAGACCGGAGCCCAGCCCTCGGCCAGGTTGAACACCATGAACGCGACGGGGAAGTAGACCAGGGTCACCCAGACGCCGGCGAACACCATCCACGCGCCGAACTTGGCGCGGTCGGCGATGGCACCGGAGACGAGGGCCACGGTGATGATGGCGAAGGTCGCCTGGAAGCCCGCGAACGCGAGGCCGGCCAGGTCGGGGTTCATCGCGCCCGACTCATCGATGCCGAGGAGGCTCGAGAGCCCGATGGAACCGTCGAACGGGTTTCCGACGATGCCCGGGATGAGCGGGGTTCCGAACACGAGCCCGTAGCCGTACAGCACCCAGAGGACGCCGACGAGGCCCATCGCTCCGAAGCTCATCATCATCATCGAGATGACCGACTTCGCCTTGACCATGCCGCCGTAGAAGAACGCGACGCCGGGGGTCATGAGGAGCACGAGGGCGGCTGCAACGAGCAACCATAGTGAGTTCAGGTTGCCGGTTACTTCTTCCATATGAGTGGTTACCTCTCTTTTACGTGCTGGGCGGGTACAACTGGAATTGCTGTGGAGCTGACGGCGAGCACGACACCGAGGGCGCAATTACAGGCAAGGGAAGTCTGGCGAAGAGAGGTTTCGCAGGGCGACGAACTTTGTGTACGCCGTGTTACACGGAGCGGCCGAATGTAAACATCATGTTTCGGGGTGCGGGGAATCCGTCGTGAGGATGCCCAGAGCTCTCAGACCGCCTCAGCGGGTGGCGGAGGCGATCAGTCGCGAGACCGCGCGCAGGTACTTCTTGCGGTAGCCGCCGTTCAGCATGTCGCCCGCGAACACCTCGTCGAACGGGGTTCCCGAAGCCAGCACGGACAGCTGGGCGTCGTAGACCCGGTCGATGAACGCGACCAGCCGCAGGGCGTCGGTCTGGTCGGTGAGCGGGTGCACTCCGCGCACGGCGATCGCGTCGACCCCCTCGAGCAGTCTGATGTAGCGCGACGGATGCACGGTGCCGAGATGGTGCACCAGCTCGTCGAAGTCGTCGAGGGTGACCCGCTCCCCTGCCGTCGACCGGCTCGCGACGGCGGATTCCAGTTCAGCATCGTCGCCGAACGACGCGGCGTGGCCCTCGATGTCGCGGCGGCGGTAGTCGACACCGTCGATGCGCACGATCTCGAAGCGGTCGGCGATCGCCTGGATCTCGCGGAGGAAGTCGCTCGCGGCGAACCGCCCCTCGCCCAGCGCGTTCGGCGGGGTGTTGGAGGTGGCGGCCAGCCGCGTGCCCTTGGCCACGAGCTCGCCGAGGAATCGGGTCATGAGCATGGTGTCACCCGGGTCGTCGAGCTCGAACTCGTCGATGCAGATGAGCTTCGCGCCGGCGAACTGCTGCACTGCGTTGGCGTAGCCGAGCGCGCCGATGAGGGCCGTGTACTCGATGAAGGTGCCGAAGTACTTGGGCCCGGGCGCGGCATGCCAGAGCGAGGCGAGCAGGTGGGTCTTGCCCACACCGAACCCGCCGTCGAGGTAGATGCCGGGCTTCGGAGCCACCGTCTTCTTGCCCCGCCCGAAGAACCCGCCCGCCCTGGCGGGCTTCCAGCCCTCGGCGAAGGTGCGGATCTTCGCCAGCGCCTCGCCCTGCGACGGGTGATCGCGATCGGGACGGTAGCTGTCGAACGAGGCGGAGTCGAACTGGCGCGGCGGCACCAGGGTGGCCACCAGCTCGGCGCCCGACATGGAGGGGCTGCGCTCGATCAGGCGCGGGGCGACGGTCGGCGGGTCGAAGGTCATCTGGGTTCCCGAGTGTGTCGAAGTTTTACCCGCCACGCCCCGGGCGGGCCGGGAGGACATAGATTCGTCTGGGGGTCAGCCCTAACCCTAACTGGAGGTTCAGCACATGTCCGTCGCGTTCGATCCGTCCGAGAAGTTCACCGGCTACGCGCATCCGGAGCGCCTCGTCTCGACCGAGTGGCTCGAAGCCCACCTCGGTGAGCCCGGCCTCGTGGTGGTGGAATCGGACGAGGACGTGCTGCTCTACGAGACCGGCCACATCCCCGGCGCCGTCAAGATCGACTGGCACACCGACCTCAACGACCCGGTGCTGCGCGACTACGTACAGGGGCCGGAGTTCGCGGCGCTCGTGGGCTCGAAGGGCATCTCGCGCGACGACACCGTGGTGATCTACGGCGACAAGAGCAACTGGTGGGCCGCCTACGCGCTGTGGGTGTTCACCCTCTTCGGGCACGACGACGTGCGCCTGCTCGACGGCGGCCGCGACGCCTGGATCGCCGAGGGGCGGCCGATCACGACCGACCGCCCGGCTCCGGATGCGGTGGAGTACCCGGTGGTGGAGCGTCACGACTCCGAGATCCGCGCCTTCAAGGAGGACGTGCTCGAGCACCTCGGCCACCCCCTCGTCGACGTGCGGTCGCCCGAGGAGTACAGCGGGGAGCGCACGACCGCACCGGCCTATCCCGAGGAGGGCGCTCTCCGGGCCGGCCACATCCCGACCGCGGCGAATGTGCCGTGGGCCAAGGCCGCTGCCGAGGACGGCCGGTTCAAGCCCGTCGCCGAGCTCGACGCGGTGTACCGCGAGGGTGCCGGGCTCGCCGAGGGCGAGCCCGTGATCGCCTACTGCCGCATCGGCGAACGCTCGAGCCACACCTGGTTCGTGCTCACGCACCTGCTGGGCTTCGAGAACGTGCGCAACTACGACGGGTCGTGGACCGAGTGGGGCAGCGCCGTGCGCGTGCCGATCGTGACCGGGTCGGAGCCGGGAGAAGCCCCCGTCCGGGCCTGATCCCACCGGGGGTGGGCGATACTGGTCGGGATGAGCGACACGACACTGCCCGCAGCCCTGGCCGAGATCCGCGACGAGTTCCTCGCGCTCGAGCAGCGCGAGCGCCTGGAGATGCTGCTGGAGTTCTCCCAGGAGCTCCCGGAGCTGCCGGAGCGGTACGCCGAGCATCCCAACCTGTTCGAGCGGGTCGTCGAGTGCCAGTCCCCCGTGTCGATCTTCGTGGAGATCGACGACGACGGCACGGTGCACCTGTTCGCCACGGCGCCCCGCGAAGCCCCGACCACCCGGGGTTTCGCGTCGATCCTCGTGCAGGGGATCGACGGTCTGTCCATCGACGAGGTGCTCGCCATCCCGGATGACTTCCCGAACACCCTCGGTCTCACCCAGGCCGTGTCTCCCCTGCGCATCCGGGGCATGACCGCCCTGCTCGGGCGCACGAAACGCCAGGTGCGGGAACGCTCGGGGCGCTGAGATCGGTCAGAGTCCGCGCTCAGTGAGCCAGGTGTCGATCGAGGCGGTCCAGCGCTCGCGGTCATAGTTCCAGAGCTTGGTGTGACGCGCGATGGAGAAGGGCACCAGGGTCACGAGGTCGGGCCGCTCCTCGGCCAGGCGCCGCGACCCGGTGGAGGGCACGTAGCCGTCGTCGTCGCTGTGCAGGATGAGCACCGGTACGGTGACCTCGTCGCTGCGCTCCACGAAGTCGAGCCGGCGCAGGTCGACGGGCTGCTCGAGCCCGGTCACCGCGCCGCCCCAAGGGTGGCTGATGGTGGCGAAGGCAGCGTCGCCGAGCACTTCGGGAACCCGGTGCAGGCGCCCCTGGAACCGCAGCACGTCGACCCAGTCGACCGCGGGCGACTCCAGCACGAGAGCACGCACGAGCCCCCGGTGCACGGCACGGCCCATGGCCTGGAGCGCGATCGCCCCGCCCATCGACCAGCCCATCACCACGATGTCGGTCGCCCCGTGGTCGACCGCGAAGGTCATGGCGGCGTCGAGGTCCTGCCACTCGGTGTCGCCGAGCGCGTAGCGGCCGTCGGCCGAGCGCGGGGCGTCGCCGTCGTTGCGATACGAGATGCAGAGGGAGTGGTACCCGTGGTCGCGGAACACCGGCACACCCCGGATGGTCTCGCCCCGCCGCACTCCCCTGCCGTGCACCTGGATCACCCATCGAGTGCTCGACCGGTCGACGGCGGGCACGAGCCAGGCCGGGGCCGGGCCCACCGGGGTGAACACCTCCACCTCGTCGACGGGCACACCCAGCTCGCGCGGGTGGATGTAGTACCAGCCGCTGATGCGTCCGTTCCGCGCGCGGGCGAGGTCGCCGTAGTCGACCGCCGTCACCGTGCGGCGCACCACCCCGTCGGCCACCGAGAGCACCTCGCCGAGTCTCGCGTGCCCCGTGTCCGCGGTGAAACGCAGGCTGTACTCGCCCGGCAAGATGGAGTCCGCGGTGACGGAGAGCTCGATGGTGCCGGATTCCTCGTCGTGACCGAGGATGCGCACGTCGTCGACCGGCAGCGCGGGGGTCACGATGGCCCGCGACATGCGAGCCGTGATGACGGCACCTGCGGCGGCCGTCAGTGCGGCGGCGGCACCGGCCGCCATCGCGATCACGCTCCAGACGGGCACCCTCGCGGGCTCGCGGCCCGCCGCATCCCGCCTCGCTGCGCCGCTCCCCGCCGCATCCCGCTGAGCCATGCGACCGCCTTTCCGCGCTGTGCCGTCGGCGTGCCTTCGCCGCGCCCGGCTCAAAGAACTCTAGTCTGCAGTCGTGGCCGATTCCCCCTTCACCCCGGACATTCCGGCGGCATTCGGCGCGGCGCTGGACTCCCTGCGACGAGCGGAGACGCGGGCGGAGCTGGTCGTGCACGAGATCCCCGCACCCGGCAACCTCGCCCCGAACGCCGTCGCACTGGCCGCCGACGTCACCCCTGCTCGGCACGGCGCCGACTCCGAACTCGGCACCGGCCGCTTCATCCTGCTGCACGACCCCGAGGAACCGGATGCCTGGGGCGGCGAGTTCCGGGTGGTGTGCTTCGCCCAGGCGCCGCTGGAGACCGACATCGGGCTCGACCCCTTCCTGGCCGACGTGGCCTGGTCGTGGCTGGTCGACGCGCTCGACGCCCGCGGGGCGAACTACACCAGCGCCTCGGGCACCGCCACGAAGATCCTCTCCACCGGGTTCGGCGAGCTGGCCGACCAGGGTGACGGGGCGCAGATCGAGCTCCGCGCATCCTGGACCCCCACCGACCACAACCTGCAGGCGCACGTGGAGGGCTGGAGCGAGCTGTTGTGCATGCTGGCCGGCCTTCCGCCCGCGGTCGACGGCGTCACGATGCTGAAGGCGAGGCGGGCCCGACGTGACTGACGCTTCCGAGCGCACGGTCATCTCCTCGGTCGACGACTTCCACGACGCCGTCGAGGCGCTCGCCCTCGGCGAGGGACCGGTGGCCGTCGATGCCGAACGGGCCAGCGGCTTCCGCTACTCCCAGCGCGCCTACCTCATCCAGCTCTACCGCCGCGGTTCCGGCACTTTTCTCATCGATCCCCCGGCGATCGCGGAGTTCGCCCCGCTGCAGGAGGTGATCGGCGGGGTCGAGTGGGTGCTGCACGCCGCGAGCCAAGACCTGCCGTGCCTGCGCGAGGTGGGCCTCGACCCGGTCACCGTGTTCGACACGGAGCTCGCCGCCCGGCTGCTCGGCCTGCCGCGCGTGGGTCTAGGCAGCGTGGTGGAGGAGCTGCTCGGCATCCACCTCGCCAAGGAGCACTCGGCCGCCGACTGGTCGACCCGACCGCTGCCGGCGTCCTGGCTGGAGTACGCGGCGCTCGACGTGGAGCTCCTGATCGACCTGCGCGACGCCATGGCGGTGCTGCTCGAGGAGCAGGGCAAGACCGAGCTCGCCCGCCAGGAGTTCGCCGCCGTGGTGGCGAAAGAGGAGAAGCCGCCGCTGGCCGAGCCCTGGCGCCGGCTCACCGGGGTGTCGGCCCTGCGCGCCGACCGGCACCTCGCCGCCGCACGCGAGCTGTGGCTCGCCCGGGACGACCTCGCGCGCTCCACCGATACCGCGCCGGGCCGCCTGGTTCCCGACGCCTCGCTCATGGTGGCGGCAAAGGCGTTGCCCTCGTCACGTCGTGAGCTGGCCGCGTTGAAGCAGTTCTCCGGCCGCGCGAGCCGCTCCGAGATCGACCGCTGGTGGGCCGCCGTCGAACGCGCGCTCACCACCGACGACATCCCGGTGCAGCGCCGCGGCACCGACACCCTCCCGCCGCCGCGCAGCTGGTCCGACCGCAATCCCGAGGCCGACCTCCGCCTGAAGGGCGCCCGGGCGGCGTTGACCGCGCTCGGCGAGGAGCACGCCATCCCGCTCGAGAATCTGCTCACCCCCGAGTTCCTGCGACGTCTCGCCTGGTCGCCACCTGCGGAACTGACGGTCGCATCCGTCTCCGCCGCCCTCGCGGAGCTCGGCGCACGCCCCTGGCAGATTGAGCTCACCGCACAGCCGATCCTCGACTCCTTTGTCGAAGCCATCCAAAGCGCCGAGCCTTCGGATTCGAGCGCTTCGTAGGTTCAGGCAAACGATTCCGGGCTCCCCGGGGGCCCTTCTAGGATCGAAGCCGATCCAACCCCAGGAGGCACAGTGGCCGAGAGATCCGAAGTCGTCTTCGTCGACGGAATGCGCACCCCGTTCGGGCGAGCGGGCGAGAAGGGCATGTACTGGCAGACGAGGGCTGACGACCTCGTGGTGAAGGCGATCTCGGGGGTGCTCGAGCGCAATCCCGGGCTCCCCAAGGAGCTCATCGACGACGTCGCCATCGCCGCCACCACTCAGACCGGAGACCAGGGGCTCACGCTCGGCCGCTCGGCCGCGCTGCTGGCCGGGCTGCCGCTCTCGGTGCCCGGCTACGCGGTAGACCGGATGTGCGCGGGTGCCATGACGAGCGTCACGACGGTCGCCGGGGCGATCGCCTTCGGTGCCTACGACCTCGCCATCGCGGGCGGCGTCGAACACATGGGCCACCACCCGATGGGCTCGGGTGCCGACCCGAACCCGCGCTTCCTCGCCGAGAAACTGGTGAACCCCGAGGCCCTCAACATGGGTAACACGGCCGAGCGCATCCACGACCGCTTCCCGCAGCTCACCAAGGAGCGCTCCGACCGCTACGCGCTCCACAGCCAGCAGAAGGTCGCCGCTGCGTATGCGGCGGGCAAGATCCAGCCCGACCTCGTGCCCGTCGGCATCCGCACCGCGGAGGGTTGGGGTCTCGCGACGCGCGACGAAGCACCCCGACCCGACACCACGCTCGAGGGTCTCGCCGGACTCCGCACCCCGTTCCGCCCGCACGGGCGCGTGACCGCGGGCAACTCCTCCGGGCTCAACGACGGCGCCACCGCCTCGCTCATCGCGAGCGAGCAGGTGGCGAAGGAGCTCGGGCTCCCGGTGAAGATGAAGCTCGTCTCCTTCGCGTTCGCCGGTGTCGAGCCCGAGATCATGGGCATCGGCCCGGTGCCCTCCACCGAGAAGGCGCTGCGCAAGGCCGGGCTCTCCATCGACGAGATCGGGCTGTTCGAGCTCAACGAGGCGTTCGCGGTGCAGGTGCTGTCGTTCCTCGACCACTTCGGCATCGACGACGACGACCCCCGGGTGAACGAGTACGGCGGGGCCATCGCGCTCGGCCACCCGCTCGCCTCCTCGGGTGTGCGCCTGATGATTCAGCTGGCCCGGCAGTTCGAGGAGCACCCCGAGGTGCGCTACGGCCTCACCGCCATGTGCGTGGGTCTCGGGCAGGGCGGCTCCGTCATCTGGGAGAACCCCCACTGGAACGCGAAGGCGAAGGCGCCCAAGCCGAGCAAGAAGGCGGCACGATGACCGACTACTCCACCGTCGACTTCTCCGAGCTCGAGGCGTTCTCGGCCGACGAGGTGGTCACCCACTCCTACGTGCGCGACATCCCGCTGCCCTCGGGCAAGACCCTCGCGCTCGTCACCCTCGACAACGGGCGCGACCACACCCGGCCGAACACTCTGGGGCCGGTCGGTCTGCTGGAGTACCTGCACACCCTCCAGGCCCTCAAGACGCGGGCGACGGCAGGCGAGATCGACGCCGTGGCCGTCATCGGCAAGCCCTACATCCTCGCCGCGGGGGCCGACCTCAGCAAGGTCGGTGAGATCCCGAGCCGCAAGGCCGCCAAGAAGATGGCCCAGCTGGGGCACTACGCCTTCGCCGCGATGAAAGACACGGGAGTGCCCTCCTTCGCCTTCATCAACGGCCTCGCGCTCGGCGGTGGCGTCGAGGTGGCGCTCGCCGCCGACTACCGCACCATCGACTCCTCCATCCCCGCCCTTGCCCTCCCCGAAGTGTTCCTCGGCATCATCCCGGGCTGGGGCGGCGCCTACCTGCTGCCGAACCTCATCGGCATCGAGAACGCCCTCAAGGTCGTGATCGAGAATCCGCTCAAGAACAACCGCACCCTCAAGGGGCAGGAGGCCTTCGACCTCGGCATCGCCGACGCGATCTTCGGGCCGGCGAACTTCTTGGAGCAGTCGCTGGCCTGGGCCGACGGCGTGCTCACGGGCGCGACCAAGGTGAAGCGGCCGAACGAGCCCGGCAAGGTGGAGCGGCTGGTGAAGTGGGATGCGGCGATCGCGATCGCCCGCAAGACCCTCGAGTCGCGCATCGGCACGGTCGCCAAGTCGCCCTACAAGGCGCTCGAACTCCTCAAGGCCGCGAAGTCGGGAACCGCTGCGGAGGGCTTCGAACGGGAGGACGAGGCGCTCGCCGAGCTCATCTCGGGCGACCAGTTCCGCGCCAGCATCTACGCCTTCGACATCGTGCAGAAGCGGGCGCGCAAGCCCGCCGGAGCGCCCGACAAGGCTCTCGCGAAGCCGGTGACGAAGGTCGGCATCATCGGCGCCGGCCTCATGGCGTCGCAGTTCGCGCTGCTGTTCGTGCGCCGGCTGCAGGTGCCGGTGGTCATCACCGACCTCGATCAGACCCGTGTCGACAAGGGGCTCGACTACATCCGTGGAGAGATCGCCACCCTCCTCACCAAGGGGCGCATCTCCCCCGACGACGCGAACCGCCTGAACGCCCTGGTCACCGGTACGACCGACAAGAGCGAGTTCGACGACGCCGACTGGGTGATCGAGGCGGTGTTCGAGGAACTCGGTGTGAAGCAGGATGTGTTCGCCGAGATCGAACAGCACATCTCCGAGACCGCGGTGCTCGCCACGAACACCTCATCGCTCTCGGTGGAGCAGATCGGCGCCAAGCTGAAGCACCCCGAACGCCTCGTGGGCTTCCACTTCTTCAACCCGGTGGCGGTGATGCCGCTCATCGAGGTGGTCAACACGCCGGCCACTGACGAGGCGACGCTCTCGACCGCCATGGTGGTCGCGGCCAAGCTGAAGAAGAACGCCGTCATCACGCGCGACACCCCCGGTTTCGTCGTGAACCGCATCCTGGCCAAGGTGCTCGGTGAGGCGATGCACGCCGTCGACACGGGCACCCCGCTCGAGGTGATGAACCACGCGCTCGATCCGTTCGGGCTGCCGATGACGCCGTTCGAGCTGCTCGAGCTCGTGGGGCTCAAGGTGGGCGCGCATGTGCTCGACACGCACCACGCCGCGTTCCCCGACCGGTTCTTCGAGAGCACCAACCTGCACCGTCTCGCCGAGCACGGCCGCATCTTCGACCGCGACGACAAGGGCAAGATCAAGGGCTTCGACAAGGAGGCGGTGAAGATCGTCACTCCCCCGAAGGGCACGGGCACCCCGATGACGGCCGACGAGATCATCCGTCGCGTCGAGGACGGCCTCGCCGACGAGGTGCACCGGATGCTCGAAGACGACGTGGTGCACGCCGCGGAGGACATCGACCTCTGCCTCATCCTCGGCGCGGGCTACCCGTTCCAGATGGGCGGGCTCACCCCCTACCTCGACCGCGTCGGCGCCTCCCAGCGCGTCTTCGGCGACACCTTCCACCACCCCGAGATCCGCGGCGTCGGCTGAGGTGTCGGTGGCCCGCTCTAGTGTGGGGCCATGGCAGAGAAGCAGACCACCAAGACGCAGTACTACGTGGCGGCGAGTGTCGACGGGTTCATCGCCGATCGTGAGAACGGGCTGGGCTGGCTGCTGCAGTTCGGCATGGAGGAGTTCACCTCCGACTACGAGGAGTTCCTGGCGGGCGTCGGGGTGATCGTGATGGGGTCGCGCACCTACGAGTGGCTCCTCGCCGAGGGGAGCGCCTGGGCGTACCCCGATCATGTGGCGTGGGTGCTCACCTCGCGCGAGCTGCCCGCCTTTCCGGGGGGCGGCGACATCCGGTTCGCCACGGGCGACGTGAGCGCGCTCCACGCGGAGTGGGTGCGGGTGGCCGCAGGCCGCAATGTCTGGATCGTGGGCGGGGGCGAGGTGGCGGCGCAGGTCGCCGACGCCGGCCTGCTCGACGAACTGCTGCTCACGACCATGCCCGTCGTGCTCGGTGCAGGGGCGCCCCTGCTGCCTGTGGCCCGGCTCTCCACAGACCTGGCGGCTTCGAACACCGTCGTGCACCCGGGCGGCGCGGTGAGCACCCGCTACGCGATCTCGCGCGGGTGATCGCTACCGCGTGAGGTGCGGCAGCGGCGACGAGCCGGTGTCGGTGCCGCGCGAGACGCGCTCACCGAGCGGACGGGCGATCGGGATCTTGTTGCCTTGAACCTGTGCGATGACGTCGTCGGCGATGTGGCGCGGAGTCAGTCCCACCCGCTCGAGGATCTCATCGCGGCTGGCGTGCTCCAAGAACTCGTCGGGCAGCCCCAGCTCGGTGACGGCGGTGTCGACGCCCGCCTCACGCAGGTCTTGACGGATGCGCGTGCCGATGCCGCCCACCCGCACGCCGTCCTCGATCGTCACGACGATGCGGTGCGCATCCGAGAGCTCGATGATGCTCCACGGCACGGGCACCACCCAGCGCGGGTCGACCACGGTCACGCCGATGCCCTGCTCCTCGAGCAGCGCGGCCACGTCGAGGGCGAGGGTGGCCATGGTGCCCACTGACACGATCAGCACGTCACGCCGTGTGGCCTCGCGCAGCACGTCGACGCCGTCGGGCGTGCGTCGCAGCGCGGGGATCTCGGGACCGGTGCTGCCCTTCGGGAACCGCACCACGGTCGGCGCATCGACGACCCGCACCGCCTCGGCCAGCTCCTCGCGCAGACGCTCGGCGTCACGCGGGGCACTCAGGCGGATGCGCGGGACGACCTGGAGGATCGCGAGGTCCCACATGCCGTGATGGCTCGCGCCATCGGGGCCTGTGACGCCCGCCCGGTCGAGCACGAAGGTGACGCCCGCCTGGTGCAGCCCGACGTCCATCAGTACCTGGTCGAACGCCCGGTTCACGAAGGTGGCGTACAACGCGACGACGGGGTGCAGACCCCCGAACGCGAGGCCCGCCGCCGAGGTGACGGCGTGCTGCTCGGCGATCCCCACGTCGAGCACCCGGTTCGGGAAGCGCTCCGCGAAACGGTGCAGCCCCGTGGGACGCAGCATCGCTGCCGTGATCCCCACGATCGACTCGTCGGCCGCCGCGAGTTCGACGATCTCGTCGGCGAACACCGACGTCCAGCTCGGTGTGCCCGACGGGGAGGAGATCGGCTCGCCGGTCTCGGGGTCGATCTGGCCGACCGCGTGGAACTGGTCGGCCGCATCCGCCCGGGCCGGCTCGTAGCCGCGGCCCTTCTCGGTGATGGCGTGCACGATGACCGGGGCCGCGTAGTCCTTGGCCTGACGGAGTGCCTCTTCCATCGCCTGGAGGTCGTGACCGTCGATCGGGCCGACGTACTTGATGTCGAGGTTGGCGTAGAGCGAGGCGTTGTTCGTCATTCGGCTGAGGAAGCCGTGCAGGCCACCGCGCACACCGCGGTAGAGCGCCCGGCCGAAGGCACCGCCGACGCGGTCGAAGAAACGCCAGCTCTTCTGGTGCAGCTGACGGTAGCCGTTCGCCGTGCGCACCCCGTTGAGGTAGCGCGCCATGCCGCCGATGGTGGGGGCGTAACTGCGACCGTTGTCGTTCACCACGATCACGAGGTTGCGCGAGTTGTCGTCGCTGATGTTGTTCAGCGCCTCCCAGGTCATCCCCCCGGTGAGGGCGCCGTCGCCGACGACCGCCACGACGTGCCGGTCGGTCTGCCCGGTCATCTCGAAGGCCCGCGAGATGCCGTCGGCCCAGGAGAGCGAGCTCGACGCGTGCGACGACTCGACCACGTCGTGGGGGCTCTCCGAGCGCTGCGGGTACCCGGCCAGGCCGCCCTTCTGACGCAGCAGCGAGAAGTCCTGCCGCCCCGTGAGCAGTTTGTGCACGTAGGACTGGTGGCCGGTGTCGAACACGATGGCGTCGCGAGGAGAGTCGAACACCCGGTGGATGGCGATCGTGGTCTCCACCACACCCAGGTTCGGCCCCAGGTGCCCACCGGTCTTCGAGACCTCGGCGATGAGGAACGCGCGCACCTCGGCCGCCAACTCCACGAGCTGGTCGGCCGAGAGTGCGTCGAGGTCGCGCGGTGTGGTGATCCCCTGGAGCAGGCTCATACCCTCCACCTTCCCACGATCGGACGAACTCGCAGTCTACGCCGCGCTGCGCCGCACGCGAGTGCGGCCGTCAGACGAGGCTGCGCAGAACGTACTGCAGGATGCCGCCGTTGCGGTAGTAGTCGGCCTCACCGGGGGTGTCGATGCGCACCACGGCGTCGAACTCCACCGTCTCCTTGCCCGCGGGCGAGTGCTCGCTGGGCGTGGCGACGACGTGCACCGTCTTCGGCGTGGTGCCGTTGTTGAGCTCCTCGATGCCCGTGATCGTGACGATCTCGGTGCCGTCGAGTCCGAGCGACTCGGTGCTCTCCCCTGCCGGGTACTGCAGCGGCACGACGCCCATGCCGATGAGGTTCGAGCGGTGGATGCGCTCGAAGCTCTCCACGATGACCGCCTTCACGCCGAGGAGCGAGGTGCCCTTGGCCGCCCAGTCGCGCGACGAGCCCGAGCCGTACTCCTTGCCGCCGAAGATGACCAGCGGGATGCCCGCGTCCTGGTAGTGCTGCGAGGCGTCGTAGATGAACGACTGCGGGCCGCCCTCCACGGTGAAGTCGCGGGTGAAGCCGCCCTCCACGCCGTCGAGCAGCTGGTTCTTCAGGCGGATGTTCGCGAAGGTGCCGCGGATCATCACCTCGTGGTTGCCGCGCCGCGAGCCGTAGGAGTTGTAGTCCTTGCGGGCCACGCCGTGCTCGTCGAGGTACCTGCCGGCGGGGCTGTCGGCCTTGATGTTGCCGGCGGGCGAGATGTGGTCGGTAGTCACCGAGTCGCCGAGCTTGGCCAGCACGCGGGCGCCGACGATGTCGGTGACCGGCGTGGTCTCGAGAGTCATGCCCTCGAAGTACGGGGGCTTGCGCACGTAGGTCGACTCGGAGTCCCACTCGAAGGTGGGGCCGGTGGGCGTGGGCAGCGAACGCCAGCGCTCGTCGCCCTCGAAGACGCCCGAGTACTCGTGGTCGAACATCTCGGTGTTGATGGAGGTGTCGATGGTGCGCTGCACCTCGGCCGAGTCGGGCCAGATGTCGCGCAGGAACACGTCGTTGCCCTCGGTGTCCTGACCGAGCGCGTCGGTCTCGAAGTCGAAGTTCATCGAGCCGGCGAGGGCGTAGGCGATCACCAGCGGGGGCGACGCGAGGTAGTTCATCTTCACGTCGGGTGAGATGCGGCCCTCGAAGTTGCGGTTGCCCGACAGCACCGCCGTCACGGCGAGGTCGTTGTCGTTGATGGCGGCACTCACCTCGTCGATGAGCGGGCCTGTGTTGCCGATGCACACCGTGCATCCGTAGCCCACGGTGTAGAAGCCGAGGGCTTCGAGGTCGTCGGTCAGTCCCGCCTTCGCGTAGTAGTCGGTGACGACCTTGGAGCCGGGAGCGAGGGTGGTCTTCACCCACGGCTTGGCCTTCAGACCGAGCTTGTTGGCGTTACGGGCGAGCAGTCCGGCCGCGAGCATGACGCTCGGGTTGGAGGTGTTGGTGCACGAGGTGATGGCCGCCACCGCCACGGCGCCGTGGTCGAGGGTGTAACGGTCTCCGGATGCGGTGGTGACCTTGGTGGGCCGGGAGAGCGCCCCGGGAGCGTGGATCACGTGGGTGTGCGAGATCTCGTGCGCCGAGTCTTCGTCTTGCGCGGTGAAGCCGAGCGGGTCGGAGGCCGGGAAGGTGCCCTCGAGCGAGGCGTCGACGCGCGAGAGGTCGTGATCGGCGTTGGCGTAGTTCTCGAGGTCGCGGATGAAGGTGGGCTTGGCCACCGACAGCTCCACGCGGTCTTGCGGGCGCTTCGGGCCCGAGATCGACGGCACGACCGTGCCCAGGTCGAGCTCGAGGTACTCACTGAACACGGGCTCCTGCGAGGGGTCGTGCCAGAGCTTCTGCAGCTTCGAGTAGGCCTCCACCAGGGCGACCTGCTCCTCGCTGCGGCCGGTGAGGCGCAGGTAGTCGAGCGTGACGTCGTCGATGGGGAACATGGCGGCGGTCGAGCCGAACTCCGGGCTCATGTTGCCGATGGTGGCGCGGTTGGCGAGCGGCACCTGGCCGACGCCCTCGCCGTAGAACTCGACGAACTTGCCGACGACCCCGTGCTTGCGCACCATCTCAGTGATGGTGAGCACCACATCCGTCGCGGTGACGCCCGCGGGGATGGAACCGGAGAGCTTGAAGCCGACCACCTTCGGGATGAGCATCGACACGGGCTGGCCGAGCATGGCCGCCTCGGCCTCGATGCCGCCCACGCCCCAGCCCAGCACGCCCAGGCCGTTCACCATGGTGGTGTGCGAGTCGGTGCCGACGCAGGTGTCGGGGTAGGCGCGGAGTACCGTCTGGCCGAAGGAATCCACGACCTCGCGGGTGTAGGTGACCCGCGCGAGGTACTCGATGTTCACCTGGTGCACGATGCCGGTGCCCGGGGGCACCACCTTGAAGTCGTCGAACGCGGTCTGGCCCCAGCGGAGGAACTGGTACCGCTCGCCGTTGCGCTCGTACTCAATCTCGACGTTGCGCTCGAGGGCGTTCTCGCTGCCGAACAGGTCGACGATGACGGAGTGGTCGATGACGAGCTCGGCGGGGGCCAGCGGGTTGATGCGGGTCGGGTCGCCGCCCAGGGTGCCCACCGCCTCGCGCATGGTGGCGAGGTCGACGATGCAGGGCACGCCGGTGAAGTCCTGCATCACCACGCGAGCGGGGGTGAACTGGATCTCGGTGTCGGGCTCCGCCGTGGGAACCCAGCCGCCGAGGGCGCGGATGTGCCCGTCGGTGATGTTGGCACCGTCCTCGGTGCGCAGAAGGTTCTCGAGCAGCACCTTCAGGCTGAACGGGAGCTTCTCGTGACCCGCCACCTTGTCGATGCGATAGACCTCGTAGGACTTGTCCCCGACCTGGAGAGTGTCTTTCGAACTGAAACTGTTCACTGCCGACACGTCGACCTCACCTTCGCTGACTCACGACAATCTTCGAACTCGTGGCGGGTGAAAGGCTAGGAAGGCGACCCTTACAAATGGTGCGCATCCCCGCAATCACGCGGAAAAATTTATCTTGACGTCAAGATAAATATACCACCGCTACTCGCGGTCGGAGACCAGCCCGCGGCTCTTGGCGATGCGATACCAGAGTTCGATGAACGCGGCGCCCACCACACCGATCGCGACGGCGAGACCGAGAGCGGGCAGGCTCCGCACCTCGAGCACGAAGAACTCGCGCGAGAGCGGCACCAGATAGGCCAGCACGAACACCACCGTCACCCCGAGCACGAGCAGCAGCCGCCACGAGGTGAGCGGCCGGGCGAGCACGCAGAGGATCCACAGCGACACGGCGAACAGCGTGATGCACACCAGGCTGCGGGCCTCGTCGAGCCCCACCATCGTCTGCAGAACCGAGTAGGAGGCGACGATCGCCGCGGAGGCGATGAGCCCGGCCGGGATCGAGAACGACAGCACGCGCTTCAGCACTCCCGGCCGGTAACGCCGGCTGTTCGGCGCGAGGGCGAGGAAGAACGACGGGATGCCGATGGCGAGCGTCGACACGAGCGTCATCTGCCGCGGCAGGAACGGGAACTTCCAGAGCAGGAACGCGCTCACCAGGGCGAGCACCACCCCGTAGACGGTCTTCGACAGGAAGAGGTTCGACACCCGCTCCACGTTCGCGATCACGCGGCGGGCGTAGACCAGCACCGTGGGCAGACGGTCGAAGCGCCCTTCGAGCAGCACCAGCCGCGACACGGCGCGCGTAGCCGGGGTGGCGTTGCCCATCGCGATGCCGAGATCGGCGTCTTTGATGGCCATGGCGTCGTTCACGCCGTCACCGGTCATCGCGACCGTGCGTCCCTCGGCCTGGAGGGCGTGCACCACCCGGCGCTTCTGTTCGGGGGCGACCCGGCCGTACACGCTCGAGCGCGCCAGCGAGGCATCGAGCTCGTCGTCGGTGCGGAGCGTTCCGGCGTCGACCGCGTGCGAGGCGGTGGAGAGGCCGAGCTCCCCCGCGATCGCTCCGACGGTGACCGGATTGTCGCCGGAGAGCACGATCACGCGCACGTCCTGCTGGTCGAAGTAGTCGAGCGTGGGTCGCGCGTCGGGGCGCACGCTCTCGTGGAACACCGCGATCGCGGCGGGTCGGACGCCGCTGCCGAGCGCGTCACCGGCGCGGAACTCGGCGAAGTCGGCCGCCTCCCCCTCGGCCCTGGCCAGTGCCAGCGTGCGCCGCCCGGTCGAGGCCGTCTCGGTGGCCAGCGCCAGCGCATCCGGCGACCCCGCCAGCAGCCTCTCGGGTGCACCGAGCAGCCACGTCTGCCGCACACCGTCGCGTTCGAAGGTGAGGGCGCTGAACGCCCGGCGCGAACTGAACGGCAGCCGCTCGAGCACCGTCTCGCCGTCGTCGGCGAAGTGCGGCCGCAGCGCCAGCGCCGTGGGGTTGGCCGCCACGTCGTGGGCGATGAGCCCCAGCACCGTGTCGATCGCGTGGGCCGGCACGGTGTCGTCGAGCGTGATGAGTCGTTCGAAGCCGATCTCGCCGGTGGTGAGCGTTCCGGTCTTGTCGAGGCAGAGCACGTCGACCCGCGCGAGCACCTCGACGGCGGCGAGCTCCTGCACGAGCACCTTCTGCCGCCCGAGTTGAACCACGGCCACCCCGAAGGCGAGGCTCGTGAGCAGCACCAGTCCCTCGGGGATCATGCCGACCACGCTGGCCACGGCGTCGAGCGCGGCGAGGCGCCACGACTCCCACGGCACCTGCGCCAGGTCGTCGAACTCGAACACCCCGTCGGGCCCGGCGGCGCCGTAGACGATGATGCGTCCGACGATCACGATCGCGATGACCGGGATGAGCAGCCAGCTGAGATACACCAGGATGCGCGTGGTGGCGGCCCGCAATTCGGAGTGCACGACCGTGTGCTTCTTGATCTCCCGGGTGAGCCGGTTCGCGTACGAGGCGGCCCCCACCGCCGTGACCTGCGCGGTCGCGGTGCCGGCGACCACGAACGACCCCGACAGCACGGTGTCCCCGACCCGCTTGGCGATGGGCTCCGACTCCCCCGTGAGCATCGACTCGTCCACGAGCAGGTCGGCCACCGCCACGATCGATCCGTCGGCCGTCACCTGGTCGCCCGGCCGGAGCAGCAGCAGGTCGTCTTGCACCACCGCCTCGGGTTTCAGCACCACGACGTCGCCGTCGCGGCGCACCGCGGCCTCCGGGGCCGCCAGCAGCGCCAGCCGCTCGAGGCTCGCCTTGGCTCGCAGCTCCTGCACGATGCCGATGAGGGCGTTGACCACCACGATGCCGAAGAACACCGCGTCGCCGAAGTCGCCGAGCGCGACGACCACGATGAAGCACACGGTGAGGATGGCGTTGAAGAAGGTGAGCACGTTCTCGCGCAGGATGCTCGCCACGCTCCGCGACGTCGTGTCGTCGGCGACGTTCGCGAGTCCTTTCTCGACCCGCTCGGCCACCTCGGCCGCCGTCAAGCCCCGCTCTGCCGTGTGCCCCCGCTCCCCCGTCTGCGTCATCAGCTCGTGCTGGGCGTCTCGGTGGCGGTCTTGGAGTAGGCCGCGCGCACGAGCAGCCAGGTGACCCAGAGCACGATCGCGTAGAACGGCACACCGAGGATGAGCTTCACCGAGCCGAGCAGTTCGGTCTCGCCGGCGAAGTAGAGCGGCAGCTCGGCGAGCAGACGGATGGAGAACAGCCCCACCCAGCACCAGGTGGCCACGAGCACCACGCGCCCCTTGGCCCGGTCGGCGCGATAGCCGCCCGGGTCGTTCGCCAGCAGACTGACGATCACGCCGATGAGCGGGCGCCGCACGACGAGCGACACCAGCAGTGCGACGAGGCACACCACGTTGATGACGATGCCGAGCAGGAAGTTGTCTTCGGCGCGCCCCGTGAAGAGCGCGAGCCCCGCCGACACCCCGACGCCGATGAGTCCCGCGATGGCGGGCATGACGGCGCTGCGGGTGGCCAGCCGCACCACGACGAACACCACCGACACGGCGATCGGCGCGATCACGGCGAGCGGGAGGTTCTTGGTGAAGGTGTAGAGCACCAGGAAGCCCAGACCCGGGAGGATCGACTCGATCAGCCCGCGCACTCCCCCGATGGCCCGCAGCAGCGACGAACCGGTGGGGGTCTCCCCCGGCGCCACCTGGCCGATGCCGGCGTTCCGCGCGGCGCGCGCGAACGCCTCGTGGAAGGTGGCGGGCTGCTCGTCGGCCCCGGACTCCGGGGAGCCGTCCCGGGGAGACTCCGCCATGGTCACGCCCCGGCGGCCTGGGCGCCGCCCGACGCGGCCGTCTTGGGAATGGTGAGCGGGATGAGGTCGCGCGGCGGCATCGGCGAGGTGCCGCGCACCACGACGACACTGCGGAAGAGCTCCTCAACGGCGGCCTGCGCCGTGGGGTTCGTCATGGCCTCGCCCGCTATCACACCGCGGAGCAGCCAACGGGGGCCGTCGACGCCCACGAAGCGGGCGATGCGCAGACCCTGCGTGCCGTCGGGCGCCGTGGCGGGGACCCCGGCGATGAGCTCGGGCCCGAACACACCGTTCTGCACGGTGGCCTTGCCGCCCTGCTTGAGGATCTGGTCTTCGATCTGCTCGCGGATCTCGTGCCAGAGACCCGTCGAGCGAGGAGCCGCGAAGGCCTGCACCTGCAGCGTGGACTTGGCGTAGTCGAGGCCGACCGCCACGACGCGGTTGGTTCCCTCCTCCACCTCGAGCCGGAGGTGGAGCCCCTCACGGGGAAGGATCTTCAGGCCGCCCAGGTCGACGTAGGGCCGGGCCGGGTTGGCCTCGGTGGCGTCGAAGGGCCCCTCGGCGGCGCGGTCTTCCGGTGCGGACTTCGAGTCGTCGGGGCCGGTCGCCTCGGGCTGCGGCTCGTCGGGGACGAGTTCGTTGTCGGTCATGCCTGACTTCCGTTCGCGGGCGACGAGTAACCGGTGGAGCCGAAGCCGCCCTCGCCGCGATGGCTCCCAGGGAGAGTCTCGACGGGCACGAAGCGCGCTCGCGTCACCGGCATCACGATCAGTTGCGCGATTCTGTCGCCGACGGCGATATCGTACGGCACCGAACTGTCGGTGTTCAGGAGGACGACCTTGATCTCCCCGCGGTAGCCCGCGTCGATGGTGCCGGGCGAATTCACCACGGTGATGCCGTGCTTGGCCGCCAGGCCGCTGCGAGGCACCACGAAGGCGGCGTAGCCGTCGGGGAGGGCGATCGCCACCCCGGTACCGACCAGGCGCCGTTCTCCCGGCGCTAGGGTGAGGCCCTCGGTGGAGAGCAGGTCGGCGCCGGCGTCTCCGGGGTGGGCGTAGACGGGGGCGGCGGCTGCCGTGATGAGCACCTCGGGTGAATCGGTCACGAGTCGAGGGTAGTGCAGAAAGGATGATCGAATAGGCACATGCAGCTGTACCGCGAAAGGCTCCACCCCTCGGTCTGGGTCTTCCTCTCCACGGCCCTCGTGCTCCCCGCGAGCATCATCGTCTTCGCGCCCCTGGCCCCGGTGACGGGGGTGCTGATCGGCACCGGTGTGGGACTCGTGCTCTACGCCGGAGTGGTGCTCGTGCTGGTGACCACCGCACCCGTGATCGAGGTGACCGCCACCGAGCTGCGTGCCGGGCGGGCGCGCATCCCGCTCGATCTTCTCGGCGAGAGCGTCGCGTACGCAGGCGAGGCGGCGACCGCGCAGCGCGGGAGGCGGCTGGATGCGCGCGCCTATTTGTGCATCCGCGGTTGGGTCGACCAGGTGGTGAGAATACAGATCGCCGACCCGCACGACCCGACACCGTACTGGCTGGTGTCGAGCCGGCGGCCCGGCGATCTGGTCGAGGCGCTCACGCGGCGCCCCGCTGGTTCTCGAGACTAGGAGGCGCACTCCACGCAGATGGCCCCGAGCTTCTCCTCGTGGTCGATCTGCGAGCGGTGCTTCACCAGGAAGCAGCTGATACAGGTGAACTCGTCGGCCTGCGGCGGGAGCACCACCACGTCGAGGTCGAGGTCGGAGAGGTCGGCGCCGGGGAGCTCGAAGCCGCCGGGGTTGTCGGCGTCGTCGACGTCCACGACGCCGGACATCTTGTCCGGAACCCGCTCCTTCAGCGCTTCGATCGAATCCGAGTCGTCATCGGTCTTGCGGGGTGCGTCGTAATCGGTCGCCATGCCCATCCACTTCTTGAATACACCTGTTAACAAAAATCGCGGCGTTAGTTTGCATCAAAGATGCGCGAATAGCAAACCGCCACATGAGCAGTCAATACTCACGGCGGTACCAACTCGCGGCACGCCCGGGGCATTCCCCCGTGCGGCCGGGGGCGCGTGCGATCCTGTCAGCTGACAGAGAACTCTGGAGGCCGTTCGGAATGCAGGATTTGACCGTGATCGGAGTCGAGGACGGCGCGCTCGTGGTCGTCAGCGAGAGCGGCGACCGCTTCAGGATCGTCATCGACGAACTGCTCCGCTCGAAGCTCAGGCAGGGCATCGCCTCGGCGCCGAGCGGCAAGAAGGTCTCGCCCCGTGAGATCCAGACCCACATCCGTGCCGGTCTCTCGGCCCCCGAGGTGGCCGAGCTCACCGGTGCCGACATCGAGTACATCGAGCGCTTCGAGGGTCCCGTGCTCGCGGAGCGGCAGTTCATGGTCGACTCCGCGTTGCGGGTGGCCGTGCAGCCCACCACCCCCGCAGACCCGCTCGGAGAGGAGCCGCTGTCGACCTTCGGCGACGCCATCGGCGAACGGCTCGAGGGTCTCGACGCCCAGGAGGTGCGCTGGGCCAGCTGGAAGGACGAGACCGGCTGGATCGTGAAGCTCACCTTCACCTCCCGCGACATCGAGCACGACGCCCGCTGGCAGTTCGATCCCAAGCGACACGTGCTCACCCCCCTCGGCAACGAGGCGATGACGCTCTCGCGCCACGGCGAGCTCACCGAGGGTCTCATCCCCAGGCTGCGGGCCGTGGGGCTCCCGGGCGAGGACAGCAGGTTCGACAGCGGCGCGTTCTCGCCGATCGAGGCGGAGTCATCGTCACCCCCTGCCGCCCCGACCGTGGCGGCGGCCGAGGAGTCCTCCGCGCCGGTGCGGCTGCCACGCGATCCGTCGAAGCCGTTCGACGCCTACGCGGCCAAGCGCGCCTCGGAGGAGGCCGACACGGCCGACCACAATCAGACCGCCGACCTGCTGGAGGCATTACGCCGTCGCCGCGGCGAACGCGAGGCCGCCGGTTTCGAGCTCGACGAGCCCGAAACCGAGTCGAGCGAGCGGCACCCGGTGTTCGGCGCACCGCGCCCGGTCGCCGTCGTCACCCCGCCGGCAGCTCCCGTCGAGGTCGTCGACACACCACTCGACGGCTTCGACGCCGACACGCCCGAACCCGCGTCGAACTCCGACGATGCAGACGAGCCTGCTCCTGTGACGGCCGGCACCCGGTCGGCCGAGTCGCGGTCGAAGCAGAACACCTCGCGACGTCAGCGCGCGGCCATGCCGAGCTGGGACGAGATCGTGTTCGGCGCCAGGAGCGACGACGACCCGGCCTGATCAGGCCGTCTCGAACGCCCCGGCCCGCAGCAGCGGCACCCTCGACTCCTCGGCGGTGAGCGAGCCGTGCTGGCCGATCATCCCGCGACCCGTGGCGTCGCCGCCCCGCCCGTCGTAGTAGGCCACGAGCTTGCGCGCCGCCACGATCACGTCGCCGATGCGCGGCAGCACCTCGTGGGCGACCTCGCCGTACCAGCCGCTCTCCACGGCCTGCTCGCGGGTCGCGATCCAGGCGCGATCGCCCTCGGCCGCGTGCCAGGCTGCGGCGACCTCCTCCCGGTCGGCGGGGCGCGCATCCGGGGCCAGGTAGAGCTGCACGCCGCGTGGCTCTCCGCCCACGAGCTTCACGCCCGCCATCAAGGCCGGGTTTTCGCCGAACAGGATGTGCGACGACGCGGGCACGTCGACCACGCCGTGGTCGGCGGTGACGAGAACGCCTTCGTCGCGCCGGAGGGTGCGCTCGAAGGCGCCGAACTCGGCGTCGAGGGTCTCCAGCCCGGCGAGCCAGCGGTCGGACTCCCAGCCCTTCGCGTGCGCCAGCTGATCGAGCTCGGGCACGTAGAGGTAGGCCAGGTCGACCTGGTCGCGGTCGAACAGCGCCCGGGCGGCGGCGAAGCGGTCGGCGATGGAGGCACCGGAGACGTAGTCGGCCCCGCGGAGGATGGCGTGGGTCAGGCCGGAGTCGGCATAGCGCGCCGGCCCGATGGTGGCCGAGCGCACTCCCTGCGCGGCCAAGGTCTCGAACACGGTGGCGCTGCGCTGCCAGGTCGCGGGGCGCATCCGGTCTGACCACCCCGAGAGCTGGTTCACCACCCCCACGCCGGGCACGAGCGCCGAGTACCCGACGATGCCGTGCGCCCCGGGGAGGCTGCCCGTGGTGAGGCTGGCGAGGGCCACCGCCGTGGTCGTGGGGAACCCGCTGGTGAGCGCCGACCGCTTGGTCAGGTGCGCCGTGAGAGCGCGGGCGTGGCCGCGCCGTTCTCGCAGCGACGAGACTCCGAGGCCGTCGACCAGCACCACGAGTGCCTTGCGCACCGACGGCAGACCGAGAGGGTTCGGCTGCCCCACCAGCGAGGCCGCGCAACTCGGCAACACGTCGGCCAGGGTCGGCTCACCGGGCGCGCGCGTCGGTAGCATGGGGGGCATTCGGCCAAGTCTGGCACAGCACCTCCCGGAAAAAACAGGAATGACCGCAGCGAAGAACGACCCCACCGAGTCCGTCGTCGAGAAGATCCTCGATGTCGACGTCGCGACCGAGATGCAGGACTCGTTCCTCGAGTACGCGTACTCCGTCATCTACTCGCGCGCCCTCCCCGACGCGCGCGACGGACTCAAGCCGGTGCAGCGGCGCATCCTGTACATGATGAGCGAGATGGGCCTGCGGCCCGATCGCGGACACGTCAAGAGCGCCCGCGTCGTGGGCGAGGTGATGGGCAAGCTGCACCCCCACGGCGACACCGCGATCTACGACGCCCTGGTGCGCCTGGCACAGTCGTGGACCATGCGGGTGCCGCTCATCGACGGCCACGGCAACTTCGGCTCGCTCGACGACGGCCCCGCCGCCCCGCGCTACACCGAGGCACGCCTCGACGCGGTCGCCATGGCGATGGTCGAGAACCTCGACGAAGAGGTCGTCGACTTCGTGCCCAACTACGACAACCAGCTCACGCAGCCCGACGTGCTGCCGAGCGCCATCCCGAACCTGCTCGTCAACGGCGCCAGCGGCATCGCCGTGGGCATGGCCACGAACATGGCCCCGCACAACCTCATCGAGGTGGTGGCGGGTGCGCGTCACCTGCTCGAGCACCCCGACGCCACGCTCGACGATCTGATGCGCTTCATCCCGGGCCCCGATCTGCCGGGCGGTGGCACCATCGTGGGCCTCGCCGGGGTGCGGGATGCCTACGAGACCGGCCGCGGGGCCTTCAAGACCCGGGCGCGGGTGTCGGTCGAGAACCTCACGCCGCGCAAGACCGGGCTCGTGGTGACCGAGCTGCCCTACCTCGTCGGGCCCGAGAAGGTGATCTCCAAGATCAAGGACGGCGTGACCGCGAAGCGCATCCAGGGCATCAGCGACGTCACCGACCTCACCGACCGCACCCACGGGCTGCGGCTGGTCATCGGCATCAAGACCGGCTTCGACCCGCTCGCGGTGCTCGAGCAGCTCTACAAGCTCACCCCGCTCGAAGACGGCTTCAGCATCAACAACGTCGCGCTGGTCGACGGCGGGCCGCTCACCCTCGGCCTCCGCGACCTGCTCGTGGTCTACCTCAACCACCGCATCGACGTGGTCACCCGCCGCACCCGGTACCGCCTCGACCGTCGACGTGAGCGGCTCCACCTCGTGGAGGGCCTGCTCATCGCGATCCTCGACATCGACGAGGTCATCCAGCTCATCCGTGGCAGCGACGACACCGATCACGCCCGCACGCGGCTGATCGAGGTGTTCGACCTCAGCGTGCTGCAGGCCGACTACATACTCGAGCTGAGACTGCGGCGCCTCACCAAGTTCTCCCGCATCGAGCTCGAGGCCGAGCGCGACGAGCTGCGCGCCGAGATCGAGCGGCTGGAGACCCTACTGGGCGATCCCGCGCTCATCCGCGCTGCCGTGTCCGACGAGCTCGACGAGGTCGCCGAGCGTTTCGGCACGCCACGCCGCACCATGCTCACCGAGGCCGCACCGTCGGCCGCCACCACCTCGCGCCGCGCTCAGCCCGTGCTCGAGGTGGCCGACTCGCCCTGCGTCGTGCTGCTGAGCACCACCGGGCGAGTCGTGCGCGTCGACCGCGAACCGGATGCGGAGGGCGGCACCGTTCCCGCCACCACGCACCGCCGCTCGAAGCACGACGCCCTCCGCAGCGAGGTGACGACCACCCGGCGCAGCGAGATCGGCGCCGTCACCGACACGGGCCGGCTCGTGCGGATGCCCGTGATGGACCTGCCGGCCGTGCCGGCCGGATCGGTGCAACTCGCCGCGGGTGTGAAGGTGACCGAGTACTTGGGCATCGACCCGCGCAAGGAGCGGGTGGTGGGCCTGGTCTCCCTCGACTCGGCGGTGCCGATCGCGCTGGGCACCGCCCAGGGGGTCGTCAAGCGGGTCGCACCCGGAGGCTATCCGGCGCGGCCGGACTTCGAGATCATCGCGCTGAAGCCCGGCGACCACGTGATCGGCGTGGCTCAGCACTCCGAAGACGACGAGCTCGTGTTCGTCACGAGCGACGCCCAGCTGCTGCGGTTCTTCCAGGCGAGCGTGCGCCCTCAGGGCGTGGCGGCCGGGGGCATGGCCGGCATCAATCTGTCTGCGGGCGCCTCGGTGCTCTGGTTCGGGTCGGTGCCCGACTCCCCCGACGCCGTCGTGGTGACGGTCGCAGGAAGCACGAGCACGCTCGCCGGCACCGACGCGGGCACCGCGAAGGTCTCGGAGTTCAGCGAGTTCCCGCCGAAGGGCCGCGCCACGGGCGGGGTGCGGGCGCACCGCTTCCTCAAGGGCGAAGACGTGCTCACCGCGGCCTGGGCGGGGCCTGCTCCCGCTCTCGCCGTCGGAAACGACGGCACCGCCCGGAACCTCCCCGAGACGGGGGCCCGGCGCGATGCGTCGGGGGCGGTTCTGAGCGGTGTCGTGGGATCGATCGGCGGCGGCCGGTCGGAAGGCTGACGCCTACGCGTCGAGCAGCTTGGCCGACTCGTCGTGCCAGCCGGTCGCGACCTGGGAGAGCTTCTCCTGGTACTTGCGGCCGTGGTGCGCGCAGAAGAGCAGCTCGGCTCCCGACGGCATGTCGACGCGGATGTAGGCCTGGGCGCCGCAGCTGTCGCAGCGGTCGGCCGCGGTGAGCTGGTAGGCGTTCTCGAGATCGGAAACAGCGCCGGTGTCTGCAACTGACTGCATCTTCTGCTCCTTAGCGGCTCGAACGTTCACTGACTGGTCTAGCCATCAAAGCACTCTTCTGTGACGGTCATGTCTCATTCGCCTGTGTTTCGCTGTGCGCGTACCGGGAATCCACCCCCGGGTGTCGTGCCCGGTCGCGGGCGGGGCGGCGGCTACCCTTGACGGGTGCCCACGCCCTCCGACTACTCCGCCCGCCATCTCTCCGTGCTCGAGGGCCTCGAGGCGGTGCGCAAGCGCCCGGGCATGTACATCGGCTCCACCGATTCGCGTGGGCTCATGCACTGCCTGTGGGAGATCATCGACAACTCCGTCGACGAGGCGCTCGCGGGCTTCGGTGACGACATCGCGGTGGTGCTCCACCCCGACGGCAGCGTCGAGGTGCGCGACCGTGCCCGCGGCATCCCGGTCGACATCGAGCCCAAGACGGGTCTGACCGGCGTCGAGGTCGTGTTCACCAAGCTGCACGCGGGCGGCAAGTTCGGTTCGGGGTCCTATGCGGCGTCGGGAGGTCTGCACGGCGTCGGCGCCTCGGTGGTGAACGCCCTCTCCGAGCGCCTCGACGTGGAGGTCGACCGCGACGGCAAGACCTGGGCGATGTCGTTCCATCGAGGCGAGCCCGGTGTGTTCGACGACCGGGGTGCGGCTCCCAGTCCGGATGCGCCGTTCACGCCGTTCGAGAAGGGCAGCGAGCTGCGTGTGGTCGGCAAGGCCGCCAAGAACGCCACCGGCACGCGCGTGCGCTATTGGGCGGACCGGCAGATCTTCACCAAGGGCGCGGAGTTCCAGGCCGACGATCTCACCGTGCGCGCCCGGCAGACGGCCTTCCTGGTGCCGGGTCTGCGCATCACGATCGACGACGAGCGCGGCGAGGAGTCGCAGGCCCAGTCGTTCCGCTTCGAGGGCGGCATCTCGGAGTTCGTCGAGCACCTCGCCTCCGACTCTCCGGTCACCGACATCTGGCGCATCACCGGCTCCGGAACGTTCAAGGAGACCGTGCCCGTGCTGAGCGACTCGGGTGCGATGGTGCCGACAGAGCTCACCCGGGAGTGCACCGTCGATCTGGCACTGCGCTGGGGCGTGGGCTACGACACCGTGTTCCGCAGCTTCGTCAACATCATCTCCACCCCCAAGGGTGGCACGCACCAGGCGGGCTTCGAGGCGGGGCTGCTCAAGTTCCTCCGGCAGGCCGTGGAGGCCAACGCGAGACGCCTGAAGCCGGGCAACGACAAGCTCGACAAAGACGACGTGCTCGCCGGTCTCACGGCGGTGCTCACAGTGCGGCTCCCCGAGCCGCAGTTCGAAGGGCAGACGAAAGAGGTTCTCGGCACTCCCGCGGTGCGGGCGATCGTGTCGTCGGTGCTCACCAAGGGACTCTCCGAGCGCTTCTCCTCCCCCAAGCGCGACGACAAGTCGCAGGCCGCTCTCGTGCTCGACAAGGTCGTGGCCGAGATGAAGTCGCGCATCAGTGCCCGCGCCCACAAGGAGACCCAGCGGCGCAAGAACGCGCTCGAATCGTCGTCTCTGCCGGCGAAGCTCGTCGACTGCCGCAGCAACGACGTCGCCAACAGCGAGCTGTTCATCGTGGAGGGCGACTCGGCGCTCGGCACGGCCAAGCTGGCCCGCTCCAGCGAGTTCCAGGCCCTGCTCCCCATCCGCGGCAAGATCCTCAACGTGCAGAAGGCGTCGATCGCCGACATGCTCTCGAACGCGGAGTGCGCCTCCATCATCCAGGTCATCGGTGCCGGGTCGGGCCGTTCCTTCGACCTGTCGGCCGCGCGCTACGGCAAGATCATCCTGATGAGCGACGCCGATGTCGACGGCGCCCACATCCGCACCCTCTTGCTCACCCTCTTCTTCCGCTACATGCGGCCGCTCATCGAGGACGGCCGGGTCTACGCCGCCGTTCCGCCGCTGCACCGCGTCGTGGTGATGAATCCGGGCTCGAAGCCGAACGAGACCATCTACACCTACTCGGAGGCCGAGCTGCAGGGCGTGCTCGCCTCGCTCAAGAAGTCGAACCGGCGCTACCAAGACCCGATCCAGCGCTACAAGGGTCTCGGCGAGATGGATGCCGATCAGCTCGCGTCCACCACGATGGACAAGCGCTATCGCACGCTCCGGCGCGTCGGGGTGGCCGACGCCGCCAAGGCGGAGTCGATGTTCGACCTGCTGATGGGCGACGACGTCGCTCCTCGCAAGGAGTTCATCATCGCCGGCTCCGACGGCATGTCGCGCGACCGCATCGACGTCTGAGCCGCCGGACTGATCGGCCGGACTACTCCGAACGGCTCCTCCCGAGCCGACTACTCCGAGAGCGGATTCGCGGCGATCGTCGCGCGGGCCTGGCGGGCGCGCTCGTCGACGGCGCGGAGCTCGTCGGGGTCGGCGATCGTGTACTCCAGGCCGCGGCGCAGGCGGGCGAGGTCGAGCAGCGAGTCGGCGAGCACCGGGTTGTTGGCCAGGATCGGGCCGTGCATGTGGGTGCCGAGGAGGTTGTCCTCCCAGAAGCCCTCGTACCCCGGGGTCTCCGTGTTGCCGCGGCCGTAGACCACGCGGCCGAGCGTGCCGTGCGGGCCGACCTCCACGAACGAGCCCCGGTTCTCGAACCCCACGATCGGGCCCACCCGCGGTGAGTCGAGCACGAAGTCGCCCACCACCCTCGTGCCACCGTGGCGCGTGGTGACCGGGAAGACCGCGGCACCCCCGAGCACCTCACCCGATTCGAGCGTGACGGTCGTGCCGAGCAGCTGGAACCCGGCTCCGATGGCGAGGAACGGTCGGCCATCGGCCGCCAGGGCACGCAGCCTCTCCGCCACCTCGAGCACGAGCGGCTGCGCGATGATCTCTGCCGACACGGGGCCACTGCCGATGAACACGAGATCCGCGTCGTCGAAGCCGGGCGCGACCGCGCCGCCGTTGTGCACCACGACCTCCACTGCCAGGCCTCTGGCCTCGGCGCGACGTCGCAGGATGTCGACGTTGCCGCCCTCACCGTTAAGCCCGAGCAGCGTCGGGAACAGGTGCAGGATGCGCAGTGCCGCGCTCATGACGCTCCCCCGCCCTCGAGCTCCTTGAAGCCCAGGATCTTGCGGATGTCCATCATCTGCTCGTAGTTCAGGATCATCACCTTGTGTCCGCTGGCCGGCTTCGGGAGAGCGAGGAACGCTTTGAGGGCGGCGCGCACGTCGAGGTCGACCGAACCGACCGGGATGCCGAGGTACCCGAAGCGCACGGCGAACTGCCAGGCCTTCGAGCCGGTGATGCCGTCGACGTGATCGAGTGCCGAGAAGTCGATGTCGTAGATCCAGGAAGGGTCGGGGGTACCCTCGTCGACCGCGAGGAAGACCTGCTCGGGCGCCGACTCCAGTGAGTCGAGGTTGAGCTGCAGACTCGCCGGGTTCTTCATCATGATGATCTCGATGCGCTCGCCCTCGACCTCGAGCAGCTCGCCACGCCCGTACACCGTGGCGAGGGCGTCGAGCGCCGAAGCGACCAGTTCGGGGCGGAAGCGCTCGCCGAGCACGGAGCGCGCCGCGGCCGCGGCGCCCGCCGCATCGAGCGCGTAGTGGAGGCCGCGCGAGGGCAGCTTGACGACGACCTCGACGGGTTCGCGGTTCGCTCCACCGTCACGATGATCATCGACCGGGGCGATCGCCAGCGTCGCGCGCGCCCCGTCGAGGGCGACGACCTGAACGGCCGCCTCCCGCGAACCGGGCGAGGCCGCGGCCTCGCCGAAACGATCTGCCGACGCCACACCGTGACCGGCCGGCAGCACGAGCTCGGGCAGCCCGCCGAAGAACGACACCGCACGCCCTGGCCGCGCGGGGATCTGCGCATCCAGGTCGACCAGGAAGTTGTCTTCGCGGTTGAGCACCAGACCGTCGGTCGACGCGGCGGCCACGCGACCGAGCATCGCGGCGACCCGATCGGGCTCATGGTAGCGGTTGAGCTGGTCGATCTGGATGTTGAGCAGCAGCACCGTCTTCGGCTTGAGGAGCTCGGCAAGCCGTGTGCCGTACCCCTCGTCGATCTCGAGCACCGCGATGTCGGCCTTCAACCGGCCGGAGGTCGACACCTCGGAGAGCAGCGCCGAGGCGATGCCCTGAGGCAGGTTGCCCCCGGAGGGATTGGTGAACACCGCGAGACCGTGCGCGCGCACGATGGCCGCGAGCATGTTGGTGGTCGTCGACTTGCCGTTGGAGCCGGAGACCGCCACCACCCCATCGGGGATGGCCGCGATGGTGCGCTCGAGGAAGCCCGGGTCGATGCGGAGCGCCACGGCCCCGGGGATCGCCGATCCGCCCCCGCGCAGACGCGCGGCGACCCTGACCGCTCGTCCGACGAGAACGGCGGCCGTGGTGCGGATGCTCATCGACCTACTCGAGGTAGTCGCGCAGCGACTGCGACCGCGACGGGTGGCGCAGCTTCGCCATCGTCTTGGACTCGATCTGGCGGATGCGCTCTCGGGTGACCCCGAAGGTGTCGCCGATCTGGTCGAGCGTCTTGGGCATGCCGTCACCGAGCCCGAAGCGCATCCGGATGACGCCGGCCTCGCGCTCGGAGAGCGAGTCGAGGAGCGACTCCAGCTGCTTCTGCAGCATGGTGAAGCCCACCGCGTCGGCCGGAACGACCGCCTCGGTGTCTTCGATCAGATCGCCGAACTCGCTGTCGCCGTCTTCACCGAGCGGAGTGTGCAGCGAGATCGGCTCACGGCCGTACTTCTGCACCTCGATGACCTTCTCGGGGGTCATGTCGAGCTCGCGGCTCAGCTCCTCGGGCGTGGGCTCACGGCCGAGGTCTTGCAGCATCTGACGCTGCACACGAGCGAGCTTGTTGATGACCTCCACCATGTGCACGGGGATGCGGATGGTGCGGGCCTGGTCGGCCATCGCGCGGGTGATGGCCTGACGGATCCACCACGTGGCGTAGGTGGAGAACTTGAAGCCCTTGGTGTAGTCGAACTTCTCGACCGCACGGATGAGACCGAGGTTCCCCTCCTGGATGAGGTCGAGGAACTGCATGCCGCGACCGGTGTACCGCTTCGCGAGCGACACGACGAGTCGCAGGTTGGCGCCCAGGAGGTGGCTCTTGGCCCGCTGGCCGTCCTTCGCCACCCACTGCAGCTCGCGCTTGAGCTGCGGGGTGAGGTTGTCGGAGTTGGCGAGCTTGTCCTCGGCGAAGAGGCCCGCCTCGATGCGCATCGCGAGCTCGACCTCCTCGGCCGCGTTGAGGAGCGCGACCTTGCCGATCTGCTTGAGGTAGTCCTTCACCGGGTCGGCGGTCGCGCCGGTGATCGCGGTGGAGTAGACCGGCACCTCGTCCTCGTCGTCGACGAGGGAGAGCACGAGCGCGCCTGAGGGCAGTGCCTCCTCGGCGGCCGCGGGGGTCTTCGACGACTCGTCGTCGCCGTCGGCACCCGACGCGTCGTCGGCGGCGGCCTCGGTGTCACCCGAGTCGTCGTCGCCGGCGTCGTCGGTGCTGTCGTCGTCGAGCTCCACGTCGTCGCCGTCGAGCTCTTCCTCGTCGCCCTCGACGTCGGCAGCAGCCTTCGCCTTCTTCGGGGCGGCCTTCTTGGGAGCGGCCTTGGCGGCAGCGGTGCCCGCGCGCTTGGCGGCGGGGCGCTTGGCCGGGGCCGCCGTGGCCTCGTCGGGCGCCGTCGCCTGATCGAGGGTGTCTGCGGTCTTGGTGGTGGCCATGAGTTCACCTTTCATACCCCGCAGAGGGCGAGACGATCGCGGTCGTCCCGGGCAAGAAATCCGCCCACGGGGATGTTTTCGGACAGTACTAAGACCCATGTCAAGTGCTGATCTGCCGAAGCCGCCGAAGCGACCGCAGAACCACGCACAGGAACGGGTCTTGAACATCAATTATTGCATGGAATCCGAGGCCTTCCTGCCGCCCGCGCCCGGCCGCCTCCACGCTCTGAGGAGTGCAACCCAGATGGGCCCCACCGATATTCCCTCGTCCTCCTCCATCTTGCGCCGCGTGCGCCGTCTCGCGCGCAGGAGCATCACCACCCCGAAGCCGATCACGAGGTACTGCACGGCGAACGCCCAGCGGAACGAGTCAAGCGCGTAGAGGGTCATGCTGACACCGGTGTCGGAGAGCACGTCGAGCACCACGCCGATGAGGAACATGGTCACGAAGCTCGCCGTGAACCCGCCCACGTTGACGATGCCGTTGGCCGAGCCGAGCGAGCGGATGGGGTTGAAGGAGCGGGCGAAGTCGAAACCGATCAGCGAACCCGGACCCCCGATCCCGAGCGCCACGAGCAGCACGACCAGAAGCCAGATCGGCGGCACCCCGGGCCACAGCAGAACCGCGGCCCACACCACGGCGAGGAGCGCGGTGATGGCGAGCACGACGTTCGACCGTCGCATCGGGAACCGCGCGGTGAGCAGGCCGAGCAGTGGACCGGCCACGAGACCCGTGGCGACGATCACCACGAGCAGAAGCGAGGCGGCGCCCGGCTCGATGCCGAGCGCGTAGACCATGAACGGGAAGCCCCAGAACAAGGCGAACACCGTGCCCGAGGACTGCGTCGTGTAGTGCGACCAGAACCCGAGCTGGGTTCCCGGCCGCCGCGCGGTCTGCGCCAGGCCACCGAGCGCCTCCCGGAACGAAGCGGCCCGGGGCGGCTCCGCCGCATCGCGAGGGCGGTCGGCCAGCACCGCCACGCAGAGCACGAAGGCGGCGAACGAGAACGCCGCAGCGGCCGAGAACGCGGTCGACCAGCCGGCGTTGTGCAGCACCCAGGCGAAGGGAAGAGCCGAGAGCAGTTGCCCGATCGCGCCAATGTTGCCGGTCCACTGCGACAGAACCGGCACCGTGCGGGAGTCGAACCATGAGTTGATCAGGCGGATGAGCGAGATGAACACCGCGGCGTCACCGGCCCCCACGAGCATCCGGCCCACGATGGCCACGCCGATGTCGCCCGCGAACGCGAGCGTGAGCTGACCGGCCACCATGACCGCCGACCCTCCGGCGATGAGCAGGCGCGGACCGATCCTGTCGATGAGGATGCCGATCGGCACCTGGAGGGCGGCGTACACGATGAGCTGCACGACGCCGAGCGCGGAGAGCACGGATGCTCCGGTCGGGAAGCGCTCGGCGGCGTCGACCCCCGCGACGCCGAGAGTGGAGCGCTGCAGCACCGCACCCATATAAGCGAACACGCCGACCCCGAAGATCAGCCAGGCGCGTCGCGAGTTCACTGCACCGAATCTACCCGCCCCTCGGCGGCTCGGCGCTACTCCTGGTCGTCGGCGGGTTGTCCGGCGAGGAAACGCTCGAGCTCGGCGCCGATCTCGTCGGCCGAGGGCAGCTCACCGTCGACGTCGGTGAGGGGCGAGCGCAGCGAGGTGCCCTCCATGTAGCTGTCGTGTCGCTCTTCGAGCGTGTGCACCAGACGGGCGAGCTCGGTGTTGGTCGACACCTGCTCGTCGATCTTCGCCGCGAACTCGCGGTTCTCCTCACGCACCCGGTCGGTGGGGAAGATGAGTCCGGTCGCCGCACTGATCGACTCCACCGCCACGAGCACCGTCGCCGGGTACTCGGTGTCGGCCAGGTAGTGCGGCACCAGCAGCACGAATCCGGCCACGGGGTGATCGAGCGCGTGGAGGCGGTACTCCAGCAGGTGCAGCGCGTTCGCCGGCGCCTGCGTGGTGGGCCGCCACACCGACAGCGCCTCGATGAGCTCGCTGCGGTTGCCGCTCACGGTCACCCGCACCGGCCGGGTGTGCGGCACGGGCATCGGGATGGCGTGCACCCAGGTGGTGGTGGACACCTGGAACAGGTCGATGACCTCGATCACGGCTGCGACGAAGCGCTCCCACTGGAAGTCGGGTTCGAAGCCGTTCAGAAAGAGGAACTGCTGGCCGATCTCGTCGGTCACGAGGTTCACGGTCAGCGACTGCGGTTCGTACTCGCTGATGTGGTCGCCGTCGAAGGTGATGATGGGACGGCGCGCGCGGTAGTCGAGGAGCACGTCGGTGTCGAACTCCACCACGACCTCGGACTCCAGGGAGTCGAGCAGGTGGTCGCCCAACTGCGCCACGGCTCCGCCCGCGTCGGTGAAGCCGTTGAGCGCGGCCACGAGCGGCAGCCCCGCGGGAACCGAGCCCGGCTCGGCCACGACGGTGTACAGCTCGCTCGGGTCGTCCATGTCCTCCACTCTAAACCGGGCCCGCGGCGGTCGCGCCGAGCGCCGGCCATGCCGAGAGCGAACACCGCCTGGGTAGGCTTCTGCGATGACCTCCGCATCACTCAGCCTGCTCGCCGACCCGTGGGAACCGGATGCGGAGGCGGTGCTCCTGGTGGCCGCGGCGCGGGCGGATGGTGCGTGGCGCATCCGCTCGACCGCTGCTCGCCTCGACACCGTGGCCCTCGCCGCCGACCTCGATGCGGTGGGGTTCCGCGGCCTCGGCGAGGAGGTCGTGCGGCTGCCCGGCGGCGAGTCGGGCTTCGGCGGGATCGCCGTCGTGGGCCTCGGTGAGCGCTCGTCCGGCGCGGCCGACGGATCGCTCCGCATCGCCACCGCCGCCGCGATGCGCCGCATCGGAGGGGAGGCGCCGATCGTCGTCGACCTGGACGCCGCCTCGGGCGGCGAGCTGACCGAGATCGTCGAGGGCGCGGGGCTCGGTTCGTACCGGTACACGAAGAGACGCGGGGCCGGCTCGGCCACCGACGAGTCCGGTGCCGGACGGCGGGTGGCCGTGGTGTCCGGTCGGGTGGACGGCGAGACGGCCCGCGCGGTCTTCGACCGTGCGGTCGAGGCCGTGACCGCGGTGGAGAGCGTACGCGACCTCGTGAACCTGCCGGCGCTCGACCTCTCCCCCGAGGCGCTCGCCGACCAGGCCGTCGCGCTGGCGCAGGGACTCCCCCTCGCGGTCGAGGTGTGGGACGCGGAGAAGCTCGAGCAAGACGGCTTCGGCGGCATCCTCGGCGTGGGTCGAGGGTCGTCCAGGCCACCCCGGCTGGTGAAGCTCTCGTATCGGCCGGAGGGTGCCGCATCCCACCTCGCCCTCGTGGGCAAGGGCATCACCTTCGATTCCGGTGGCCTCTCGCTCAAGCCGCCACTGTCGATGGTGGGGATGAAGGACGACATGGCGGGAGCCGCCACCGTGCTCGCCACCGTGGTCGCGGCCGCCCGGCTCGCACTGCCGGTTCGGATCACCTCGTGGCTGTGCCTCGCCGAGAACATGCCGTCCGGCGACGCCATCCGGCCGGGCGACGTGCTCACCGCCCACGGCGGACGCACCATCGAGGTGCTCAACACCGACGCCGAGGGGCGGCTGGTGCTCGCCGACGGCCTGGTGGCCGCGTGCGCCGAGAACCCCGACGTCGTCGTCGATGTGGCGACCCTCACGGGTGCCGCCGTGGTGGCGCTCGGCACGCGGTACACCGCTGCGATGGGCGACGACGACCAGGTCGACCGGATGCGCGAGGCCGCCCGCGACGCCGGCGAACCGCTCTGGCCCATGCCGCTGCCCCACGAGATGCGGGCGCTGCTCGACTCCGACGTGGCCGATATCGCGAACGTGAAACCGGGCAACACCGCGGGCGGGATGCTCGTGGCCGGCGTGTTCCTGCGCGAGTTCGTCGGCGACCGGCCCGACGGCACGCCGGTGCCGTGGGTGCACCTGGACGTGGCCGGCCCCGCATACAACAAGGAGTCCGCCTACGGCTACACGCCGAAGGGCGGCACGGGCGCGATGGTGCGCACTCTGCTGCGATTTGCCGAGATGTATACACGGGCGTAGTAAGGTCGTATGGGCGAAAAAATCTCGCCGATACGCACGAGGGAGTTGCTTGGTGTCGGAACAGAATTTTGACATTGTGGTTCTCGGCGGCGGCAGTGGCGGCTACGCAGCCGCGTTGCGCGCCAGCCAGCTGGGATTCAGCGTCGCCATGATCGAGAAAGACAAGGTCGGCGGCACCTGTCTGCACCGGGGCTGCATCCCCACCAAGGCGCTCCTGCACTCGGCCGAGGTGGCCGACGTCTCGCGCGAGTCGGCGAAGTACGGTGTGAACACCAGCTTCGGCGGCATCGACATCGCCGCGGTCACCGCCTACCGCGAGGGCATCGTCTCGTCGAAGTACAAGGGCCTCGAGGGCCTCGTGAAGGCGCGCGGCATCACCACGATCCCCGGCGAGGGTCGTCTCACCTCCCCCACCACGGTGCAGGTCGGCGACGACGTCATCCGCGGGTCGAAGGTCATCCTCGCCACCGGTTCCTACTCCCGCACGCTGCCCGGCCTCGAGATCGGCGGCCGGGTCATCACCTCGGAGCAGGCTCTGAGCCTCGACTTCGTGCCCAACAAGGTCGTCATCCTGGGCGGCGGCGTCATCGGCGTCGAGTTCGCGAGCGTCTGGAAGTCGTTCGGCGCCGACGTCACCATCGTCGAGGCGCTCCCGCATCTCGTGCCGAACGAAGACGAGGCGATCTCGAAGCAGTTCGAGCGCGCCTTCCGCAAGCGCGGCATCGCCTTCAACCTCGGTGTGCGCTTCTCGGGCGTCACGCAGAACGAGCACGGCGTGGTGGTCACGCTCGAAGACGGCAAGACCTTCGACGGCGAGCTGCTGCTCGTCGCCGTCGGCCGCGGACCGGCCACGCAGGGCCTCGGCTTCGAGGAGGCCGGCGTCACCATCGACCGCGGTTTCGTCATCACCAACGACCGCCTCGAGACCAGCGTGCCCGGCGTCTACGCCGTCGGCGACATCGTCCCCGGTCTGCAGCTGGCGCACCGCGGGTTCCAGCAGGGCATCTTCGTGGCCGAGGAGATCGCGGGACTGAACCCGCAGGTCGTCGAGGACGTGAACATCCCGAAGGTCACCTACTCCGACCCCGAGGTCGCCTCCGTCGGCCTCACCGAGGCGAAGGCCGCCGAGAAGTACGGCGCCGACAAGATCTCGTCGTACGACTACAACCTCGCCGGCAACGGCAAGAGCCACATCATCGGCACGAGCGGCTCGGTGAAGGTCGTGCGCGTCGCCGACGGCCCGGTCGTGGGCGTGCACATGATCGGCGCCCGCGTCGGTGAGCTCATCGGCGAGGCCCAGCTGATCGTGAACTGGGAGGCCTACCCCGAAGACGTGGCGTCGCTCATCCACGCCCACCCCACCCAGAACGAAGCGCTCGGCGAGGCCCACCTCGCCCTCGCGGGCAAGCCGCTGCACGCGATCTGATCGCGGGCACGGCGGCGGCCGCCGAGCGCACGACACCACCGGCCACTAGGCTTGTAAACGAACGGTTCCATAAGGAGACAAAAGTCATGAGCGAATCCGTCAACCTCCCCGCACTCGGTGAGAGTGTCACGGAGGGCACGGTCACCCGGTGGCTCAAGAACGTCGGCGATCGTGTCGAGGTCGACGAGCCCCTTCTCGAGGTATCGACCGACAAGGTCGACACCGAGATCCCCTCGCCCGTCGCGGGCGTCATCGAGGCGATCCTGGTGCAGGAGGACGAGACCGTCGAGGTGGGCACCGCGCTGGTGACCATCGGCGACGGGTCTGCTGCTGCTGCTGCGCCGGCCGCTGAGCCCGAGCCCGAGCCGGCCGCAGCTCCCGAGCCGGCCGCAGCTCCTGAGCCCGCCGCAGCCCCTGAGCCTGCCCCGGCCCCTGAGCCCACCCCAGCCCCTGAGCCCGTGGCGGCTCCGGAGCCCGTCGCCGCAGCGCCGGCACCGGCTCGTGAAGCTCCGGCTCCCGCGCCTGCCGCTCCGGCTCCCGCACCCGCCGCCCCGGCACCTGCGGCCCCGGCCCCGTCTGCGGCTGCTGCCCCGGCTGCCTCAACGGCTCCCACTGCTCCGGCCGGTGCTAACGCGGGGTACGTCACCCCTCTGGTGCGCAAGCTCGCGCACGACCGCGGTGTCGACCTCGCGTCGGTCGTCGGTACGGGTGTGGGCGGACGCATCCGCAAGGAAGACGTGATCGCCGCCGCCGAGAAGCCCGCTGCGGCCGCTGCTCCGGTGGCCGCGAAGCGCGCACCGCTCGAGGTCTCGCCGCTGCGTGGAACCACCCAGCCCATGTCGCGTCTGCGCAAGGTCGTGGCCGAGCGGGCCGTGGCCTCGATGCAGGCTTCCGCACAGCTCACCACGGTCGTCGAGGTCGACGTCACCAAGGTCGCGCAGCTGCGCGACAAGGTGAAAGGCGTCTTCGTCGAGAAGACGGGCAACAAGCTCTCGTTCATGCCGTTCTTCGCCATCGCGGCGGCCGAGGCGCTGAAGGCCTACCCGGTCATCAACGCGACGGTCGACGGCGACTCGATCGTCTACCCCGACCACGAGAGCATCAGCATCGCGGTCGACACGGAGCGCGGCCTGCTCACCCCCGTGGTGAAGAACGCGGGCGAGCTCGACATCGCCGGCTTCGCCGCGCAGATCGCCGACCTCGCCGCCCGCACGCGCGACAACAAGCTCAAGCCCGACGAGCTGGCCGGCGGCACCTTCACGCTCACCAACACCGGTTCGCGTGGTGCGCTGTTCGACACGCCGCTGGTGTTCCTGCCGCAGGTCGCCATCCTCGGTACCGGCGCGGTCGTGAAGAAGCCCGCCGTGGTGACGGTCGACGGCGCAGACGCCATTGCCGTGCGCTCGATGGTGTACCTGGCTCTCAGCTACGACCACCGCATCGTCGACGGAGCGGACGCAGCGCGCTTCCTCACCGCGATCAAGAACCGCCTCGAGGACGGTGACTTCGAGGGCGACCTCGGCATCTAATCCCATCCCTCAGAAGTGCCCCGCACCCCACGGTGCGGGGCACTTCTGCGTTCGAGCCCGTTCCCGCAGCCCGGCACGGCGAAAGAAGCGAGCCCGACCCTTCGGCCTACGGCAGGATCACGCTCGCCACGACGACCACCAGCACAACCACGACCGCCGCGACGACGATTCGCTTGCGCCGAGGCGGGGTGAACCACCGCCTCCGGCGCCGCCCGAGGGCATCCCGCGCCCACTCGCCCACCACGCGCACGGCCTCAAGCGCCGGATCGATCGCCTCGCCGATTCTGGGCGCCACCACGACCGCCTCCCTCACCTCACGTTGTTCGAACTCGGCCCACTCGTCCCCCGCGTCTCCCTTCCATTCGGCGGAGGCCACCGAGATGCCGCGCGCTCCTGCCACCGCGGCATCGCCTTCACCCGAACGCGAGGCTTCGGCTTCCCCGATCGACACGGTCGCGACCTCACCTCTCGACGCGGCGTCTCCGTGCGGGAGACCGGCCAGGTAGTGCAGGTCGCGGAGCGACGCCCGCGCGAAACCCGGGTCGCCGCGGCACCGAGCCCTGGAGAACCCGATCAGCGACACGGAACCATCGTCGTCGATCAGCACACCGCTCTCGCCCAATCCGCCGTGCGCCCAGCCTGCGGCGTGCAGCTCCCCGACGACCTGTCGCAGGCGATCGGCCGCACGCCCGCCCGCGAGCGGAACGACCATGCCAGGGCACTCCGACATGACCAGATAATCCTGCCCCCGCGCGAAGCCCTTCGCCCACAGCCGGGGCATCGCGCCGATCGGATGCGCCTCCAGCGCTCGGGACTCCCGCGCCTCCCCCGCAACCGGCTCCGAGTGCGCCCGGTTGTCGCCCCGCGCCCGCAGCTTGACCACGACCCGTGCGCCGGCCGCGCCCCAGGCACCGGATCTCGTGCTGACACCCACGAACACGTTGGCCGTGGGCCCCACACTCAGCAGCTCCACCAGCCGCACACCGTCGATGATCGTCGTTCCGCGCATCCGCATGGCCCGATCCTGCACTCTGTCGTCTCGGCTTCGGGCTACGAGTTCCTAGGCCGTGGACAACCAGCTCCCGCCACGTGATTGTGCAGGAGAAGTGGCGCGAGACGGTCGACGCGACGAAGTATCCTGGTAGGCATGGCACGCTCGACCGACCGCACCCCCAAGGCCCCGAAAGAACCGGGCCGCATCAAGCAGATGTGGCAGGTCTTCAAGATGACCCGCCGCTACGACTCCCGCGCGGTCTGGCTGATGGCGCTCGGCTTCGTGCTCCCCGTCGCTGCCGGTGTCACGTTCGCGCTGATCTTCTCGCGCGAGAACGTGTTCGGTCTGGTCATGTGGATCCTCGCCGGCGTGCTGGCGGGCCTGCTCGCCGCCCTCATCATCCTCGGCCGCCGTGCCGAGCGCGCCGCGTACAAGCAGATCGAAGGACAGCCCGGCGCCGTGGGCGCGGTGCTCAAGAGCTCACTGCGCCGCAGCTGGACCGGCAGCGAGATGCCCGTCGCCGTCAATGGCCGCACCCAGGACGCCGTCTACCGTGCGGTCGGCCGCGGAGGTGTCGTTCTCATCGGCGAGGGCCCGAAGTCGCGCACCACGAAGATGCTCGAAGACGAGCGCCGCAAGGTGCTGCGCATCCTGCCCAACGTTCCGGTCACGTTCCTCTCGGTCGGCGCCGACGACGACTCCGTGCCGCTGCACCGCGTCGCCGCCAAGCTCGCGCGCATCAAGCCGAGCCTCACCAAGCCCGAGGTGCTCGCCGTGAGCAACCGCCTCACCTCGCTGTCGAACTCGCCGCTGCCGATCCCGAAGGGCATCGACCCTCTGCGCGTGCGCCCGCAGCGCGGCCGCTGATCCGCGGCGCGGCCCTGACCCGTCGCGCCGGCGTCACATGGGCGCAGCTCAGCGACGCACCAGCACGGTGCCCGAGAACACGTCGTGCAGCCCGCGCTGGTCCGAGTCCCAGATGACGGCGGGCACCACCAGCATGAGCAGCACGGTGCGCACGATGGGGCGCCACCACCCGGCGTACCCGCCGTTGATGCGCACCACGCGCATCCCGAGCAGCAGGTGACCGAGGCCTCCGCCCAGTGTCACCATGAGCACCACCTGCTCGACGAAGAAGATGATGCTCGACGCCCAGGGGTTCTGGAAGAAGAACGCGAAGTAGATCACGTAGCAGAACGCGAAGTCGATGAGGAGAGCGGCGATGCGGCGGCCGGGCCGGGCGACCGAGCCGTGCCCTTCGCGCCGGAGACCCAGTCGCTCCCCCGGCCATTCGCTGGGGGCGGCGCCGCGATTCGGCGAGGATCCGTCGGCGCTCTTCGTCACCTCACAAGCCTACGGCACGACCCTTCTGTAACATGCCGGAAACAATTGCGACACCGCCGAGTAATGGCCTGCCAATAGCATGACGAGTGGCTGCACCACGCAGTCTTCTCAGTTCCAAGCCATTGGAGATCTCTCACATGTTCAGTGATTCTTCCGAGGTGCTCAAGTTCATCAAGGACACGGACGTCAAGTTCCTCGACATCCGGTTCACCGACCTCCCCGGTGTCCAGCAGCACTTCAACATTCCCGCCTCCACCGTCGATGAGGACTTCTTCGCCGTGGGCCAGTTGTTCGACGGTTCGTCGATCCGCGGCTTCGCGTCGATCCACGAGTCGGACATGCAGCTCATCCCCGATGTCTCCACGGCTTACATCGACCCCTTCCGCGCCGAGCGCACCCTGATCGTCGTCTTCGACATCTACAACCCGCGCAACGGCGAGATCTACTCGCGCGACCCGCGTCAGGTGGCCAAGAAGGCCGAGAAGTACCTCGCCTCCACCGGCATCGCCGACACCGCGTTCTTCGCCCCCGAGGCCGAGTTCTACATCTTCGACGACGTGCGCTACGAAGTGAAGCAGAACAGCTCGTTCTACTCCGTCGACTCGTCCGAGGCCGCCTGGAACACCGGCCGTGTCGAAGAGGGCGGCAACCTCGCCAACAAGACCCCCTACAAGGGCGGCTACTTCCCCGTCTCCCCCGTCGACCAGCACGCAGACCTCCGCGACGACATCTCGCTGAAGCTCATCGACGCCGGCCTCATCCTCGAGCGCGCTCACCACGAGGTGGGCACCGCCGGCCAGGGCGAGATCAACTACCGCTTCGACACCATGGTGCACGCGGCCGACGACATCCTGAAGTTCAAGTACATCGTCAAGAACACCGCCAACCTGTGGGGCAAGACGGCCACCTTCATGCCGAAGCCGCTCTTCGGCGACAACGGATCGGGCATGCACACCCACCAGTCGCTGTGGAACGAGGGCTCGCCCCTGTTCTACGACGAGGCGGGCTACGGCGGCCTCTCCGACATCGCGCGCTGGTACATCGGCGGTCTGCTGAAGCACGCCCCCGCGGTGCTCGCCTTCACCAACCCCACCGTGAACTCGTACCACCGTCTGGTCCCCGGCTTCGAGGCTCCGGTCAACCTGGTCTACTCGGCGGGTAACCGCTCGGCGTCCATCCGCATCCCGATCACGGGCACCAACCCCAAGGCCAAGCGCATCGAGTTCCGCGCTCCGGATGCCTCGGGCAACCCGTACCTCGCCTTCGCGGCGCAGCTCATGGCGGGCCTCGACGGCATCCAGAACCGCATCGAGCCTCACGAGCCGGTCGACAAGGACCTCTACGAGCTGCCGCCCGAGGAGGCCAAGAACATCCCCCAGGTGCCGGCGTCGCTCGGCGAGGCGCTCGACGCGCTCGAGGCCGACCACGAGTTCCTCACCAAGGGCAACGTGTTCACCCCCGACCTGATCGAGACCTGGATCAACTACAAGCGCGAGAACGAGATCAAGCCGATCGCACAGCGCCCGCACCCCTTCGAGTACGAGCTCTACTACGGGGTCTGATCGCACCGCGCTCTGCGCACGCACGAAGGGCCGCATCCCCACGGGGGTGCGGCCCTTCCGCGTGTGTGGTCACGCAGTAGCGGACGTCAGCAGACACGCGCATTCACGGTCCTCGCGGATTAGAATAACGTTATGGACACGACTGCGCCGCAACTCGCCAAGGAGCTCGGATTGAGCCTTCCTGCGGTCCATCGCGCACTCGATGCAGAGGGAGTGGCGCGCACGGGCCGCGGTCATGCTCGCCGTGTGCCGGAGGGTGTTCTCGATCGGCTCCTTGCTGAGCGCGGCTCCACACCGACACAAGTCGCCCCGGGGTCGGAGCTCCGCGTGCTCGCCGCGCTCAGCCGGGCTCCTCTCGGATTGCCGAGCGCGCGAAGCGTCGCCACCCAGGCAGGATTGAGCCCGACCACGGCATCCAAGACGCTCCACACTCTTCGTGATCGTCGGTTGATCTCTCGGGTCTCTTCCGAATTCGCGCGCGGTCGGGCCAAGAAGGAATCGCGCTGGACGGCGGCGACACACTCCTGGCCGGAGCCGCTCCGCTCGGCGGTCCGCCGCACGCGGCTGCCTCGCGCACAGAACACCCGCACCGAGACCACGACACTGCCTCGTTCGCTCCACCATCTGTTCTGGAACGCCGACGTCAAAGAGCTCTCGCCCGAGACCGACGGAAGCTACATGGCGGGGCGTTTGCTCGAATCACCAGACATCCGCGCGTGGCGATGGGCACTCGACAACATCTCACTCACGGATATCGACAAGGCGATGTCGCGTCGAGGCGTGAATCCTCGCACCAGAGCGCTCGTCGCGAACTGGATGCATCGTGACTGACGACCTGAGCTCACTGGCGCACGTCCTCCCCGAAGGCACGTTAGCCGCATGGCGCGGGCTTGCTCCGGTGGTACCCGAAGTCGCATACCTGTCCGGCGGTACCGCACTCACCGCGCACCTCCGGCATCGCGTGAGCCGCGATCTCGATTTCTTCACCGAGGCCCCGTTCGACGTGCGGTCCTTGAACGAGGCATTGAGTTCCGTCGGAGCTTTCGCGCCGACACTCGCCGACGTGGGCACACTCAATGGAGTCTTCGAAGACACCAAAGTGCAGTTTCTCGACGCATCATCCCAGCGCCTCCTCGAGCCGACCACGCAGTTCGGAGGTGTCCGACTGGCGAGCCTGGGTGACGTGCTCGCCACGAAGCTCAAGGTCATTCAGGATCGCGGAGCGCTCCGCGACTACTTCGACCTCATGATCCTCGACGACCACATCTCTCTCGAAGAGGGCCTCACACTGCTTGTCGAGAAGTACCAGCCGATAGCTCCCGCCGGCCTCATCGCGAATGTCGTCCGCGGACTCGGTTACCTCGAGGATGTCGAGGACGACCCCTCGCTCCCCTTGCCCCGGAAGACCATCGAAGCCTTCTGGATGGGGCGGCAGCCCGAGATCGTGAGGAATCTGGCACTCTGAGGAGGACGACCGGAGCTGGCCGCGGCGGCCGATCATCCCGCTTGGATGGCTGGGCGGAGGCACGCTCAGCGGGTGCGGCGCAGGCGGAGCTGGGTGACGACGAGGGCGGCGCTGGAGGCGACGAGGAGCATGCCGGCGAAGATGGCCATGAAGACGAGCCAGAAACCGGGGGCGATGAAGGTCTGCTCCGAGACCGAGTCGGCGTCGACGGTGACCGGACCGCCGGACTCCCCCGCGCCGGAACCACCGTCGGCCCCCGACCCGGATGCCGCCCCGGTCGACGCGGGTGCCGGAGCCGCTATGGGAGCGGGCTGCGGCGCCACCGGCGGCGCAATCGCTCCTCCCGCGGAATCGGTCGCGGGAGATACCGACACGATGGCCGTGCCGCTCGTGGAAGCGGCGAACACCGCGTCGCCCGAGTAGACGGCCACGAGCGAGCGATCCCCCGCTCCTCCGAGCGTGATGTCGCTGAGCGCGTAGGCCCGTGCATCGCCGGGGACGCTGAAGACCGTCGCGGTGGAGACGAGCGCACCGTCGTAGTAGAACTCGACCGTTCCGGTGGCGTCGGCCATGCCGTCCAGCCCAGAGGATCCCGCCGAGCGGGTGACGATCGCGGTGGCCGAGATCGACCTGCCCGCCTGGAGCGACCGGTCGGAGGTGAACTCCACCGCGGTCGAGGTCGACCCCTGACGGATCGCGACGGTGGTCTCGGCCGACGACGGCGCGAACTCCGACTCGTCGGCGGGAAGGAACTCGGCGCGCACGGTCACGCCCGGCGCAGTCGGCAGGCCTCCACCCGAGGTGCGCAGCGCCGCGGGGTCGAGCACCGCCTGCCCGTCGACCACAATGACGGGATCGCCGAGAGCGCGCCCGCCGCTGTCGCTGAACTGTACGGTGCCCGACACGGGGGCGACCGGAGCGACCGTTGCTACAGGGTCTGCGGGATCGGCGGACGAGTCTGCGTCTTCGACGGCCGCCACGACACGCGCGCTGACCGCGATCGACGCGCCGTACGCCACCTCGCCGGGCGCGCTGAGCGACACTGCGGTCTCGAGACCCTGAGGCGCTTCAGGCGTCGCGGAAACAGAAGGATTCGGGGTCGGCGAGGGGGAGGGACCAGGCGTCGCCGTGCTCGAGCCGACCACGACGGCCGCATCACCGGCGCTGACCACAGCAGCAGCAGCAGCAGGACCAGCGGCACCGAGCAGCACGACAGACGCGACCGCACCGGCCGTCAGCGCTCCCGTCAGGGCCCCCGCGCGCATCCGCTTCGTCATCTCACCCCGCTCCGCTCTCATCGGTGCCTCGATCGCGGGCGAACCCACAGCGACGCAGCTCGTCTCCCGACAGTCTCCCCGACCGTCACCACGATGCTATCCCGCCGTGCCGCACGAGAGGCTGAGCACCTCATCACAGCTGGGTAACAGCGAGTCACTGCCCGTAGAACAGCCTCTCGAACACGGCGCGCGCCCGCCGAGTGACCCCGAGATAGTCCTCCTCGAGCCGCGTCGCCGAACCCGGTGGGTATTCGAGCAATCGCGCAACCCCCTCCAGCTGACGCCGGTCGGCCGGCAGCACATCCGAGGTCTTGTTGCTCCAGAGGGTCATCGCCGAGCGCGCCCGTGAGGCGAACAACCACGCGTCGCGCAGCTTCTGGGCATCCGGATGCGCGATGAGCCCGGCCGCCTCCTCGGCCGCCAGCGCCTCGAGAGTGGAGGTGGTGCGCAGCGCCGGCAGCGCGGCCGCGTGCTGCAGCTGCAGCAGCTGCACGTACCACTCCACGTCGCTCAGCGATCCGCGCCCGAGCTTGAGGTGCCGCGCCGGGTCGGCGGCCTGGGGCAGCCGCTCCTTCTCCACCCTCGCCTTGATGCGCTTCACCTCGCGCGCCTCGGTCTCCGACAGCGACGGCGGGTAGCGCACGGTGTCGGCCAGGGCGTGGAAGTCCTCGATGAGCGCCCGGTCGCCCGCGACGCCGTTGGCCCGCAGCAGCGCCTGCGCCTCCCAGGTGAGCGACCACCGCTCGTAGTAGGCCGCGTACGAGTCGAGCGACCGCACGGGCGGTCCGTTCTTGCCCTCGGGCCGCAGGTCGATGTCGAGGTCGAGCGGCAGGCGGTGGTCCTCGGTGAGCCGGTTGAGCTCGTTCACGATGAACTGGGCCACCGACTGGGCCGTCTGAGCGTCGACGCGCACGGCACGGTAGACGTAGAGCACGTCGGCGTCGGAGCCGAAGCCGAGCTCGCCTCCACCGTTGCGCCCCATGCCGATGATGGCGAACTCGATCCCGTCACCCGACGACGGCGCCGCCGACTGCCTGATGACCGCGAGGGTGCCCTGCAGGTGTACCGCGGTGATGTCGGTGAGCGCCACCCCGAGCTCCTCCACGGTCACCATGCCGAGGATCGACGCGATCGCCATGCGCAGCACCTCGCGCCGCCGCGCGGTGCGCAGGGCCATCGCCGCGGCATCCGGCGATTCGTGCCGCGCCACCGTGGCGCGCATCTCGTCGTCGAGCACCGCGAACGGGCGCGGGCGCAGCTCGGCGTCGTTCTCGAGCCAGGCCGCGGCCTCCGGGATACGCTCCAGCAGCTCGCCGACGAATCTCGAGCCGGAGAGCACCTGGGTGAGCCGCGCGGCGGCGCCCGAGGAGTCGCGCAGCATGCGCAGGAACCAGTAGGTCTCCCCCAGCGAATCGGAGAGACGCCGGAAGGCGAGCAGTCCATAGTCGGGGTCGGCCCCGTTCGCGAACCACTGCAGCATGACCGGCAGGAGGGTGCGCTGGATCGCCGCCCGCCGCGACACCCCGGCCGTCATCGCGGCGATGTGGGCGAGTGCGCCCGCCGGGTTGAGGAAGCCGATGGCGGCGAGCCGCGCCTCCGCCTGGGCGCTGGTGAGCGCGAGGTCGTCGGGCGAGAGGGCGGCCACGGCGGCCAGCAGGGGGCGGTAGAACAACCGCTCGTGCAGCGTGCGCACCCGCACCTTGATGCCGTTCCATCGCGCCACGAGCTCCGAGGCGCTCGCGGCGAGCCCGCTCCCCCGCGCCAGCACGCGCTGCTCGGCCTCGTCACGTGGCATCATGTGCGTTCGCCGGAGCCGTCGCAGCTGCAGCCGGTGCTCGAGCAGTCTCAGGATGCGGTAGTCGCGCGCGAACTCGACCGCCTCCACCCGGCCGATGTAGCCCGCCTCGGCGAGTGCGGCCAGGGCCGCCAGGGTCGACCGCTGCCGCACCCCGTCGTCGGTGGCCCCGTGCACGAGCTGCAGCAGCTGCACGGTGAACTCGATGTCGCGCAGGCCCCCCGGACCGAGCTTCAACTGATAGTCGACGTCGCCCGGCGCGATGTTCTCGGTGACGCGCTCGCGCATCCGCTGCACCGATTCGACGAAGTTCTCGCGCGACGCGCTCGACCACACCTTCGGCGCCACCAGACGCGTGTACTCGTCGCCGAGTTCGAGGTCACCGGCCAGCGGCCGCGCCTTGAGCAGCGCCTGGAACTCCCAGTTCTTCGCCCAGCGGTCGTAATAGGCGGCGTGCGACTCGAGTGAACGCACCAGCGCCCCCGCCTTGCCCTCGGGGCGGAGGTTCGGGTCGACCTCCCAGAGCGCCGGCTCCAGCCCGGCCTCGCCGATGCCGCGCATCGTCACCATGGCCAGGCGGGTGCCGATCTCGATGGCGGTGCTCGACGGGATGAGCGGCGAACCGTCGTCATCGACGGCGGGCTCCGCCACGAAGATGACATCGACGTCGCTGACGTAGTTGAGCTCGCCCGCGCCCGCTTTGCCCATGCCGATGATCGCCAGCCGCGTGGCCCGCACCTGTTCGGCGGGGAACTGCCAGAGGCCGTGCCCCTTTGTCGACACCTCCGACCGGGCCACCGCCAGCGCGGCCTCGAGCGCACCCGCGGCGAGGTCGGCGAGACTGCGCGCGACCGCGTCGATGCCGGTCACCGGGTCGGACTGCTCCAGGTCGAACGCCGTCACCCCCGCGAGCAGCACTCGGTACCGGATGCGCAGGGCCGTCCAGGCGTTCTCTCCCAGCACCCCCGCGAAACCGTTGTGAGCCTCGACGGCCGCGAGCAGCTCACGCGCCGCCGTCACCGCGTCGGGCAGCCGCAACCGCTCCTCCGAGCCGATCTCGCGCACCCGAGCGGGATGCCGGGTGAAGAAGTCGATGAACCCCTCCGACGCGCCGAACAGCCGCACCACCCGTGGCCCGAGAACCTCGTGGGCCAGCACCTCGGCCGCCACCGCCTCGGAGCGCTGCTGCAGCCGCAGCACGCCCTCCAGCGCGAGGTCGGGGTCGGCGGCCCCCTGGAACGCGGCGATCAGCGCATCCTGGGCCACGCCCGTCGACTCGGCGAGGGCGCGCAGCTGTTCGCCCGCCCAGCTCAGCCGGGAGAACCCGGCACGAGCGAGATCGGTGAGGGTGGCGGTGCGTGGCATGGCGGAGGTCGCCCCGGAGACCGGGGTCAGAGGATCTCGAGGTTGGACTTCAGCTCGTAGGGCGTGACCTGCGCGCGGTAGGCCTTCCAGTCTTGACGCTTGTTGAGCAGCACGTAGTTGAACACCTGCTCACCGAGGGTCTCCGCGACGAGCTCCGACTCCTCCATGAGGCTGATGGCGCGGTCGAGCGAGGCGGGCAGCGGGTCGTAGCCGAGCGCGCGACGCTCGGCGTCGGTGAGGCTCCAGACGTTGTCCTCCGCCTCGGGCGGCAGCTCGTAGTCGCCCTCGATGCCCTTGAGGCCGGCCGCGAGCAGCAGCGAGTAGGCCAGGTAGGGGTTGGCGGCGGAGTCGATGGCGCGGTATTCGATGCGCGAGGACTGACCCTTGTTGGGCTTGTAGAGCGGCACACGCACGAGCGCGGAACGGTTGTTGTGGCCCCAGCACACGAAGCTCGGGGCCTCGTCGCCGCCCCACAGGCGCTTGTAGGAGTTGACGAACTGGTTCGTCACCGCGGTGATCTCGGGGGCGTGGCGCAGCAGGCCCGCGATGAAGTTGCGGCCGATCTTCGACAGCTGGTACTCGGCACCGGCCTCGTAGAACGCGTTCGAGTCGCCCTCGAAGAGGGAGAGGTGGGTGTGCATGCCCGATCCCGGGTGGCCCGAGAGCGGCTTCGGCATGAAGGTGGCGTAGACGCCCTGCTCGATGGCGACCTCTTTGATGACCGTGCGGAAGGTCATGATGTTGTCGGCCGTGGTGAGCGCGTCGGCGTAGCGCAGGTCGATCTCGTTCTGGCCGGGGCCGGCCTCGTGGTGACTGAACTCCACCGAGATGCCGAGGTCTTCGAGCATGCGCACCGAGCGGCGGCGGAAGTCGTGGGCGGTGCCGCCGGGCACGTTGTCGAAGTAGCCCGCCGAGTCGACGGGCTCGGGGCCGTCGGGACCGTACTGCGACGACTTGAGCAGGTAGAACTCGATCTCGGGGTGCGTGTAGAAGGTGAAGCCGCGGTCGGCCGCCTTCGCCAGGGTGCGCTTCAGCACGTTGCGCGGGTCGGCCACGGCGGGCTGCCCGTCGGGCGTGGTGATGTCGCAGAACATGCGTGCCGTGGGGTCGATCTCGCCGCGCCAGGGCAGGATCTGGAAGGTGGTGGGGTCGGGATGCGCGAGCACGTCGGCCTCGAACGAGCGGGTGAGGCCCTCGATGGCCGAGCCGTCGAAACCGAGACCCTCGGCGAACGCGCCCTCCACCTCGGCAGGGGCGATGGCCACCGACTTGAGGGTGCCCACCACGTCGGTGAACCAGAGCCGAACGAACTTGATGCCCCGCTCTTCGATCGTACGAAGAACGAAGTCGCGCTGCTTATCCATCGGCGGAACAGACCCTCTCTCCGGCACAGTCTCATGCCCACTATTAGGCTAGTGGCTATGCCGAGACTTCGCTTAGCGCTGGCCCAGACCAACCCCGTTCTCGGCGATCTGGAGGGCAACTCGCGCTCGGTGGTGCGGCTGGTTCAGGATGCGGTCGCCGCCGGTGCAGACCTGGTCGCGTTCGGCGAGATGGTGGTCTCTGGCTACCCGATCGAAGACCTCGCGCAGCGCCCGAGCTTTCTCGCGGCGGCCCACGCCAGGGTGGAACGGCTCGCCCAGGAACTCGCCGAGGCCGGTCTCGGCGAGGTGCCGGTGATCGTCGGCCACCCCGACGGCCCGTTCGAACCGCGGCTGCTCGGCACGAGCAACGCGCCCACCGCCATCGCGCAGAACGCGGCGAGCGTGCTGCAGGGCGGACGTGTCGTGGCGCGCTACGCCAAGCACCACCTGCCCAACTACTCGGTGTTCGACGAGTACCGCATCTTCATCCCGGGCGACGAACTGCTCGTGCTCCGCCTCAACGGCGTCGACGTCGCGCTCATCATCTGCGAAGACCTCTGGCGTGACGGCGGGCCGGTGGGCCGCGTGCTGCACGCCGACGCCGGGCTCTTGGTGGTCATCAACGGCTCCCCGTACGAGCGCGACAAAGACGAGGTGCGCCTTCCGCTGGTCACCCGTCGCGCCATCGAGACCGACACGATCGTGGCCTACGTCAACCTCGTCGGCGGACAGGACGACCTCGTCTTCGACGGCGACAGCGTCGTCGTCGACCGCGACGGCGCCGTGCTCGCGCGCTCGCCCCAGTTCGTCGAAGACCTGTTGCTCGTCGACCTCGACCCCGAGCCGGCCACCGAAGCCGAGCTGCCCTCCGATGTGGCGCGAGTGGAACTCGATTCCGTCGCAGCATCCGCCCCGAAGCCTCCGCTCGACGCCCGGATCGCCGAGCTGCCCGACGACCGGGAGCAGATCTGGGGCGCACTGGTGCTCGCGCTCCGCGACTACGTGCAGAAGAACGGTTTCCCCTCGGTGGTGCTCGGGCTCTCCGGCGGCATCGACTCGGCGGTCTGCGCGGCCATCGCGGCCGACGCCATCGGCGCCGACCACGTGTTCGGCGTGTCGATGCCGTCGCGCTACTCCTCGGGTCACTCCCGCTCCGATGCCGACGACCTCGCCGAGCGCATCGGGCTGCACTACCGGGTCGAGCCGATCGCCGACCTCGTCATCCCGTTCGAGACCCAGCTCGGCCTCACCGACGTCGCGGCCGAGAACCTCCAGGCCCGGGCTCGCGGCGTCATCCTCATGGGGCTGTCGAACCAGGAGGGTCACCTGGTGCTCACCACGGGCAACAAGAGCGAGCTGGCCGTCGGGTACTCGACCATCTACGGGGATGCGGTCGGCGGCTTCGGTCCGCTGAAAGACGTGCCGAAGATGCTCGTCTGGGAGCTCGCGCGCTGGCGCAACGAGCACGCGGCCGTGCGGGGCGAGACCCCGCCCATCCCCGAGAACTCCATCTCGAAGCCGCCGTCGGCCGAGCTGCGCCCCGACCAGACCGACCAGGACTCCCTGCCCGAGTACGACGTGCTCGACGCCATTCTCGAGGCCTACGTCAACGGCGGCCTCTCCGCGACCGAGATCGTCGACCTCGGTTTCGAGGAGGCTGAGGTGGTGCGCATCACGAAGCTCGTCGACCGGGCGGAGTGGAAGCGCCGGCAGAGCGCGATCGGACCCAAGATCTCGCGCACCGCGTTCGGGCGCGACCGCCGGCTGCCGATCACCTACCGGCCCACCGGGGTCTGACGGGCCGCACCGAGTCAGGCGGGAACGCTCGGAGTCAGAGCACTGCCACCCACACGAACCAGACGATCGCCGCGAGCCACACCAGCGTGGCCGCCGCGGCCAGTGCCGAGGTCGCGCGACCCCCGAGGCGCCACACCGGGATGATGCCGAAGAAGCCCACTCCGAGCAGTGCCAGCCCGATCCACGGCGCCAGCGAGGGCAGGCCGATCATCGTGATCGCCGGGTAGACGACCTGGGCAGTCGACACCAGCACCCAGAGCGAGCCCAGGAAGAGCGCTCCCGTCACCGGGGCGATACCGCTCGCCAGAGTGAGCCCGAACCGCTCGCGGCGCACAGCCTGCACGATCACCGCCACCACCCAGCCGAGGAGCCAGAGCGCGGTGAACCCGCCGAAGATGAGCGGCACGGTGAGCTCGAACCAGTTGCGGTCGTCGACCGCCGCGGTGACCGACCCGAAGCGCGGGTTCGCGTGCACCGCGGAGGCGGGCAGCACCGGGTAGCGGTCGAGCTGGTCGGTGCACTCCGACTGGATCGTGGCGCCCGGCGACGCGAGCCAGACTGCGAGTTGCGAGAGCGCGCAGGGATCGGACGTCGCACCGGCCGCTCCGTTGCCGGCCAGGGAGAGCACCTGGTGGGTGGCGAACGCCGAGCTGCCCGAGTCGGTCGCGCCCCGCGAGACGATCGGGTCGCTCGAACCCGTGATGAGCAGGGTGGGCTGAGACACCCCCGACACCGTTCGGTCGTCGGCCGAGGCCGCGGGGAGCCCGATCGCCCCGCACACCTGATCGTTGGTGGTGAGGTAGGTGAGAACGGGCAGCGGGGTGGGCTCGGAGTCCTCCGCTCCCTCCTCGGCCGGAACGGTGGGATCGACCGACCAGAACGGCTGCTCGGTGCGGCAGCTCTGCAGCCAGGTGAGGGGCAGGTCGCTCTCGTCGAGGAACTGCAGCGCCTGGGCGAGGAACGGCTCGATGGCGCCGGTCTCCCCCGCCACCAGTCGCTGCAGCAGCTCGGGCACGACGGCGGCGGTCGCCGGGTCGGCGAGGGCGGCCTGCACGATGGTGACCACGTCGGAGCCCGTGAGCGAGAAGTACCGTTGGCGGCCGCTCACCGGATTGGTGACGAGGCCGTGCACGGGTTCGTCGCTGAACGCCGCTGCAGCCTCGGCCAGGTCGGCGTTGAGATCGGGGTACTCGCCGCCGGAGCGCGCGGAGAGCGCCGCGAGCGTGTCGGAGAGCGCGAGGTAGGCGTCGCCCTTCACGTCGCGATCGACGGGGCTGAAGCGGTCGAGCACCAGAGCGTCGACGCCTCCGGCGTCGCGGGTGGCGGCCAGTTGCATCGCCTTGCCCGACCAGCCCTCGCCGTAGAGGGTCCAGCTCGGGATCTGCAGTACTGTGCGCAGGTCGACAAGGTCACCCACCACGTCGGCCCGGGTGTACGACGACGGATTGCCGCCGTCCTCGGAGAACGCCGCCTCGCACTCCTGCATGGCGAGCGACACCTCGGTGGCCTCGGCAGCCGGCGAGACGTCGTCGGTGACGGTGTCGAAGTAGGCCGAGGCGGCGGCGGGGCACTCGAACGGGTCGCTCGACCCCGGACCGCCGCGTTCCGCCAGCACGATCACGTCACGGGAGCCGCCGATCCCGTCGTCGGCGGCGAGGGCCAGGGCGGTCGAGGCCTCGCCGAGATCGCGGGCCAGAACCGCCACCGGTGTCCCGGTCGCCGCGCCGGAGGAGGCGGGGATCACGGCGAAGTCGAGCCCGATGCCACGGGACCCTGGATCGGATCGCGTCTCCGGCACGGTGAGCACGCCGCACACCGTGCTCTGCGGGAACGACTCCTCGCAGCTGCGCTCCGAACTCGTCGCCGCGACCGCCGCGGAACCGCCGGAGACGGCGGGCACCACCACGGAGCTGGACACGGCGACCGCGAAGGCGGCCACCAGGAGCGGGGCGAAGGTTCGACGGCGCACGTCTCCCTCTCGATCGGGAACGAATCGGATCAACGCGTTCGGGTCACGTGCGAACCAACCTAACGCATCCAGCCCGACGCATCCGGCCGCCTCGCCCACCGAACTAGACTGGCGACATGCCAGAGCAGACACCGGCGTCGGACGAGGCCCCGCGCAAGCGCGTGAGAACCCGTCACTTTCAGAACGCCAAGGAGAACGGCATCGCCATCACCGGTCTGACGAGCTACGACATGCTCTCGGCCCGCATCTTCGACGAGGCCGGCATCGATTTCCTGCTGGTCGGCGACTCGGCCGGCAACAACGTGCTCGGCTACGACACCACCGTGCCCGTCACGGTCGACGAGCTGATACCGCTGGCGCGCGGGGTGGCGGGTGCCGTGAGCCGTGCATTCGTCGTGGGCGACATGCCGTTCGGCTCCTACGAGAACAGCGCCGAAGAGGCTCTGCACACCGCCGTGCGCTTCATGAAGGAGGCGCAGGTGCACGCCGTGAAGCTCGAGGGAGGCGTGCGCAGCGCCGACAAGATCCGCCGGATCGTCGACGCCGGCATCCCGGTGATGGGGCACGTCGGATTCACTCCCCAGAGCGAGCACGGCCTCGGCGGTCACATCATCCAGGGGCGCGGCGACGCCGAGGCCGCCCTCATCGCCGACGCGCTCGCGGTCGAGGCCGCCGGCGCCTTCTCGGTCGTGCTCGAGATGGTGCCCGCCGCCGCCGCCCAGAAGGTCACCGAGGCCCTGCGCATCCCGACCATCGGAGTCGGCGCAGGCCCCCACGTCGACGGGCAGCTGCTGGTGTGGACCGACTTCGCGGGGTTCACCACCGGCCGCGTACCGAAGTTCGTCAAGCAGTACGCCGATCTGCGGGGTGTGCTGACGGATGCGGTCACCCGCTTCCGCGGCGACGTCGCCGAGCGCCGCTATCCTGGCCCCGAGCACAGCTACGAGTAGAGACACCCGAAGGAGCATCATGAGCGAAGACCCGTCGACCCAGTACTGGTACAACATGAAGACCGGCGAGGTCGAGAAGGGCTACATCTCCTCGGTCGTCGACCGCGTGGGCCCGTTCGCCACCCACGAGGAGGCCGAGCACGCGCTCGAGACCCTTCGTGCCAACAGCGCGAAGTGGGCCGAGGACGACGCGGCCGAGAACCGCTGACGGGCGCGCGATGAGTGACAGCAGCACCGTCACCCCTGGCACCGTCGCCGTCGGGATCGACATCGGCGGCACCGGCATCAAGGGCGCCATCGTCGACGTGACCACCGGCACCCTGCTCACCGACCGCAAGAAGCTCCCCACCCCCGAGGGCGGAAAGCCCGACGCGATCGCCGAGACCGTCCGCGAGCTCGTCGACTCGCTTGGCGAGATCCCGGCCGGCGCCTCGGTGGGCGTGTGCTTCCCGGCCGTCGTGCGCCACGGCGTCACCATGTCGGCCGCCAACGTGTCGAAGAAGTGGATCGGCTTCGAGGCCGAGAAGCTGTTCGAGAAGACTCTCGGCCGCGACATCACCTTCGTCAACGACGCGGATGCGGCCGGTTTCGGCGAGGCGAAGTACGGCGAGGCCAGGGGCAAGGACGGCCTCATCATCGTCACCACCCTCGGCACCGGCATCGGCTCCGCGCTCATCTACGACGGGGTGCTGGTGCCCAACGCCGAGCTGGGACATCTCGAGATCGGCGGTGTCGACTACGAGACCAAGGCCGCCTACTCGGCGAAGGAGCGCGAGGACCTCAGCTGGAAGAAGTGGGCCGAGCGCCTGCAGGTGTACTACGAGACGCTCGAGAAGCTCTTCTCCCCCGACCTGTTCATCGTGGGCGGCGGCGTGTCGAAGAACCACGAGGAGTTCCTGCCGCTGCTGCACCTCGGCACGCCGATCGTGCCGGCCACCCTGCGCAACAACGCCGGCATCCTGGGCGCGGCCCTGCTCTCCACGCAGCGGAGCAACCCTCTCGAGTGAACCTCCGGCGCCGCGAGGGCGTATGCTGGCCTGCGGTGAACGGGCCGGCAGACGGTCGCGTCACCCGCTGCCGGTCTCGTGCCGGCATGCGGGTGCCGAGGAACGTCCGGGCTCCACAGAGCAGGGCGGTGGGTAACACCCACCCGGGGTGACCCGCGAGACAGTGCCACAGAGAACAGACCGCCACGGGCTCCGGCCCGCGGTAAGGGTGAAACGGTGGTGTAAGAGACCACCAGAGGCCGCGGTGACGCGGTCGGCTCGGTAAACCTCGCCCGGAGCAAGGTCAGACAGGAAGCGCCAAGGCTGCTCGCTCAGCTTCCGGGTAGACCGCTCGAGGGCTGCGGTGACGCAGCTCCTAGATAGATGGCCGTCAGGGATCCGTCCCTACAGAACCCGGCGTATCGCCGGCCCGTCCACCGCCCGGCTCAGCCGCGCATCCGCCTCGTCGTCAGAGCCCCGACTCCTCCGTGCGCACCAGGATGCAGCTGCTGTCGGGATCGAGCACCACGTCGTCGGACGCCGCCGCTCGGATGACCGCGAGGTCGGACTCGGTGAGCGCCACGTTGCTGCCGAGCGACACCCCGCGCTGCAGCAGTGCCGCGCCGATGCCGTATCGCGCCCGCTGCTTCTCGTACAGCGCCACCAGCTCCGCCGACTCGATCCCCCCGGCGACCGTCTCCCGATCGGTGCGCGCCGCAGCCAGCTGCTTGCCGATGCGCTCGCGCTGCTCGTCGCGGGCGGCCGCGAGCAGACGCTCCTCGGTGGCGATGTCGTCACGCCGAGCCGTGATGGCGGCCAGCCGCAGCTCGATCTCCTCCACCCGCTCCATCACCTCCAGCTCGGTGTCCTCCAGGTGCGAGCGGCGGGTGCGCAGCGACTCGAGCTCGTGCTCGAGCCCCTGGATGTCCTTCGTCGAGGTGCTCGCCTGCAGCCGCTCGTGGTCGCGCTTCTCGCGTGCCGCCACGGTGGCGATGTCGGCCTCCACCCGCGTGATCTCGGCCTGCGCGTCGTCGAGTTCCCCGTTCACCGCGGCGAACTCCGAGCGTGCGGCGGCGGAGTCGCGCTGCAGCTCGGCGAGCCGCGCCTCCTGCGGCAGGGTGCGCAGCGAGTGCTCGAGCTGCGCGATGCGGGTGTCGGCGCCCTGCAGGTCGAGGAGCTTCTTCTGGTCGGCGGCAGGAGCCTTCATCGCGGGCCTTTCGGTGGGGTCGGATCGTCGGGTCGCACGCTCACTGCGTGACCACGAAATCCCAGGGGTCGGTGTTGAGGTCGCTCACCGCGATCTCGAGTTCGGGCAGGGCCCGGCGCAGTTGGGCGGCCGCGGTGTCGAGCCAGAGCCACTCGCTCGCCCAGTGCGCGATGTCGATGAGGGCCGGGCCGCCGCCGTGCAGGCTCTGCTCGCGCGACTCCGACGCCGGATGATGGCGCAGGTCGGAGGTGATGTAGAGGTCGGATGCACGCACGGCCGGCTCGCCGAGGAGGGAGTCCCCGGCGCCGCCGCAGAGGGTCACGGTGCTCACCGGCTGATCGTAGGCCCCCGCTGCGCGCACGCCGCCCGCGGTCGCCGGCAGCAGGTCGCCGAGCGCCAGCGCCACGCGGCCGAGCGTCGAGGGCTCGGGCAGACGGCCGGAACGGCCGAGGCCCGTGCCGGGTCGCGCGCCCTGGATCAGGGGCTGCACGTCGATCAGCCCCAGGCGGGCGGCGATCACCGCCGAGGTGCCGTCGTCGACGATGTCGGCATTGGTGTGGGCTGCGATCAGAGCGCAGCGAGCCCGGATGAGCGTGGCGAGCAGAGAGCCCTTGTATCCGGTCTCGGCGACGCTGGTGACCCCGCGCAGCAGCAGCGGGTGGTGCACCAGCAGCACGTCGGCGTCGCCGGTGACCGCCTGGTCGACCGTGGCCGCCACTGTGTCGACCGCGAGCAGTACGCGCCGCACCTCGTCGCCGGGCGCACCGCTCAGGAGACCGGGCGCATCCCAGCCCTCCGCGAACTCGGTCGGCCAGAGCGACTCGACCACGGAGTTGAACTCGGAGACGGTGACTGCCACGCCCCCAGCCTAGCCAGTCGATCCCGCACTGGTCGGCCCGATGCCGCGTGCCCTAGCGTGGAGCCATGGACAGCCGGGCGCAGACGCGGGCACTGCTCGACGCCGCCCGGAGCGTGCACGAGTCGCTCGAGCTCTCCCGCACCCTGAGCACCATCGCCCGGGGCGCGGCCGTCGCGAGCGGCTTCACCGTCGCCGCCGTGAACCTGCGCCGCCCCGACGGATCGTTCGAGACCGTCGCGGTCGAAGGCGACGGCAGCGTCGGCGAGGCCCTGCTCGGCCAGATCGGCAGCGCCGAGCTCTGGCACGAACTGCTCACCGGAAGCCGGGCCTGGGGTGAGCTGCGGTTCGTGCACCACGACGACCCGCTCGCCTCGATCGACATGCCCTCGTGGCGGCCCGAGCTCGCCGAGTCTGACGATCCGCGGCGCTGGCACCCCGACGACATCCTGTTCGCCCCGCTGACAGACCGGGAGGGTGGCGTCATCGGCATCCTCAGCGTCGACGTGCCCGGCGACGGGCTGCTCCCCGGTGAGAGCCAGCGCGAGATGCTGGAGTTGTTCGCACACCACGCCGCCACCGCCATCGTGCACGCCACGCTCTTCGAGGCGCTCGCCGCCTCGACCGATGAACTCCGCCGTGCCGCCACGCACGATCGGCTGACCGGGCTCCGCAACCGCTCCGTGTTCGACGACGAGGTGCCGCGGCTGACCGGTGCGCACGGGTCGGAGGTGGCGATGCTGGTGGTCGACCTCGACCGGTTCAAAGAGGTGAACGACACCGACGGCCACCACGTCGGCGACCTGCTGCTGGTCGAGGTCGCCGCACGGATGCGGGCGTGCGTGCGGCACGACGAGCTGCTCGCCCGCACGGGCGGCGACGAGTTCATCGTGGTGCTCGCCGGCCCAGATGCACGACTCAGCGCCGACGGGCTGGCCGCGCGCATCCGCCTGACCATCGCGGAGCCCGTTCTGGTGGAGGGCAAGGCCTGGCAGATCGGGGCGAGCGTCGGCATCGCCGTTGCCCCCGGCCCCGTCGACCACGGTGAGCTGCTGGCAGCTGCCGACGCCGACATGTATCGGCAGAAGCGCTCGGCACGCGGCGTGCCGGCAGCCGACCGTCGCTAAGAACCCGGTTGCGCCGGGGCCGACGCGCACACGAGCGGTCCGGCGTCCGCCGGGGCCGTGGGCAGCTCGCACGCGGGCGTGGTGAGCGTCTGGGCGAGCACCGCCCACAGCACGCTCGCGGCGAGCACCACGGTCGCCACCACGATCGTCGCCCAGAGGGCAGCTCGCTCACGCCACATTTCACACCATCCCGAAGCGCTCGCTGTGCACGGCCGAAGGTCGCACACCACCGTCGACGAGCGCTCGCTCGACCTCGTCCATCATGCGGTCGGGGCCGCAGATGCAGAACGACGAGCCTGTCGGAACCGCACTCAGGTGTGCACGAACGAACTCCGCGTCGACGTGGCCTCGCGCGCCCGGCCAGTCTCCGGTCGGGCGCGACAGCACGTGCACGACGGTGAGGTCGAGCCGCCGCGTGAGCGTGTCGATGTCGTGGAGGCCGGGGATCGAGTCCTCGTCGCGGTTGCCCAGCCACAGCTGCACGGCGCGAGCGTCGCCGCGGTCGGCGAGTGTCTCGAGCATGCTCAGCAGCGGGGTCACGCCCACGCCGGCGCCCACGAGCACCAGCGGGCCGGTCTCGGGCAGCACGAAGGCGCCGAACGGGCCGTCGACATACATGGTGTCGCCCGGCTGCAGGTCGGCGACCTCGCGGCTGAAACGCTGTTTCGCCTTGATCGAGAAGCGGATGCGGTCGGTGTGCTCCGCGCTCGAGGAGATGGAGAACGGGTGGTAGCTGATCGCGAACGGAGAGCGGCGCGCCTGCAGCCAGGCGAACTGGCCCGGGTCGAAGTGGAACGGGGTCATTCCGGGAGCGTGCGGGTCGCGCATCCGGATCGTGATGGTGGTCACGTCTCCTGCGTCGTGCTCGATCGACTCCACCACCCAGGGACTGCGCCGCCGGAGCGCGGGCTTCACCAGACGCACCCAGATGCCGAGGCCGATGAACGCGGCGCTCAGCACGATCCAGAGCAACTGCTCCCACCACTCGCGCACGTAGTAGCCCACCATCAGCACGTGCAGCAGTGCCGTGAGCACAACCGCGACCGCCAGCACCGCGTGAGTGGCCTGCCAGGCCTCGTAGCTCATCCGGAGCCGTTGACGGAAGACGCTCAACACGATTACGGCGAGCAGCAGCACCCATGACGCCACCGCGAACTTGGCCCGCAGTGGCGAGGTGAACACGTCGAGCAGGCCGAGGAACTGCGAGTCGACGAGGAACAGGATGATCGGGTGGGCGAACACGAAGAAGGTCGCGAGGTAGGCCATCTGGCGATGGAATCCGAGCACGAGGTCCATGCCCACCGGATGCACGACCACGAACGAGCGGGCCGCCATCACGAACTGCAGGCCGAACATGGACAGGCCCACGAAGCCGAAGGCGACGGAGAGGTTGATCCAGAACCCGCGGCCCGGGTCGAGGCTGATCAGTGCGAGGGGCAGTGGCAGCACGACCAGGAGGGTGTAGAGCGCCACCCAGATCGCGAAGGCCCCCCGACTCCGCTTGCGCACGAGTCTCCGGATCGGGCTCGTCGTCATCCCGCCCAGCGTAGCGGCTCCCCCGGCGTCGCTGTGTGTCTGGGCCTACGCCCCGTCGGCTGACACCATGCGGACGAGGAGCGCGATCATGAGACTCTTCTCTCTCGGATCGCTCATCGCGACCATCAGTGTGATCGCGGCGAGAGTGTTGTTCGCGATGCGGGGCGTGGAGTCCGGAGCCGTCAGCAGGCCGTTCCGCGCGAGGAATGTCACGAAGAGCGCTGCTGCGCTGCGCTTGTTGCCGTCGGAGAGCGGGTGGTCTTTCACCACGAGGTACAAGAGATTCGCGGCTTTCTCCTCGACGGTCGGATAGAGCTCCTCACCGGCGAATCCCTGGTAGACCGCTCCGATCGTCGCCTCAAGTGAATCCGCACGTTCGCGCCCGAACAGGGTGTCGGTGGGGAATTCTGCAGCGACCTCGGCGATCACCGCGCGCGCCTCCGAGACGGTCAGTTCCCACCCGGGAACTGCCACGGGAGCGGTGGCGATGCGCGCCTCGTCATACTCGCGCAGAAGCGTCAGCCCAGGCAGGTAGTCGGCGACCAGGTCTGCCACGCCGGCGACCAGGTCATCATCGGATCGGGCGAGGATCTGCACGAGTTTGCCGAGCTCTTCGAGGCGGCGCTCATCGATCACATATCCGCGCACCATGAACTCGCGAAGTCTCGCTGTGGCCCAGATTCGGAACTGCGTCGCGATTCTGGTCTTCACCCGGTAGCCAACCGAGATGATCACATCGAGGTTGTAGAACGGAATCTCGCGCTCGACACGGCGCGCCCCTTCGTTGCGAACCTGTCGGAATTTCCGACAGGTTGCTTCTTCATCCAGTTCGCCCTCCGCGAAGACCCGGCCGATATGCTCCACGACATTCGTTCGACTTGTCTGGAACAGATCGGCGATCTGCTGCTGGCTGAGCCAGACGGTCTCGTCATCGAGTCGGACTTCGAGCGCAGGAGCGCCGTCGTCGCGCTGATAGAGAATGACCTCTCCGACGGGCTGATTCGTGATGGCCATCACTCCCTGCTGACGAAGACCGACATGAGCATGACTCATCATACGCCCGAAGGTCTCGAAACGAGGTGGGCCCTACCGGGATCGAACCGATGACATCCACGGTGTAAACGTGGCGCTCTACCAGCTGAGCTAAAGGCCCGCGTCGCGCGGGCGGGGCCCGGCGGTGCGGGGAAAGCCTACAGGCTTAGACTGCGATCGTGAGCGAGTTGGATGCGCCGTCGGCCGGGCAGGAGCGGGCTCAGGCCGAGCATCGGTGGCCCGCCGCGGTCGGGGTGCTCGTCATTCTCGTGAGCTACGCGCTGCTGCCGGCGCACCTGTTCGGCGCCGTACGGTACGGCGTGATCGTGCTGTGCGTGGCGATGCTGGTGCCGGTCATCGTCATCAATCCGCACCGGTTCACGAAGCAGACCACGTGGTCGCGCCGGCTCGGCGTGGCGCTCGCGCTCGTGATCGGACTCACGAACCAGGCGCTGCTGGTGGTGCTGGTGCAGTTGCTGGTGGCGAACACCGAAGACGGGCCGACGGTGCTGCTCGCTGCGCTGCAGCTCTGGCTCACCAACGTGATCGGTTTCGCTCTGCTCTACTGGGAGCTCGACCGCGGCGGCCCTGTGGTGCGCACCCAGCGAGGGCGGGCGAAGCTGCCACCGGCCGACTTCCGATTCCCTCAGGACGAGGACCACGACGCCTCCCCTGAGGTCGCCGCCCACTCCTCGAAGACGAGCAACTGGCGGCCCGGATTCGTCGACTACCTCTACTTCTCTCTCAGCGACGCGATGGCCTTCAGCCCCACGGATGTGATGCCGCTCACCCATCGCGCCAAGCTGCTGATGGGGCTCGAGGCGTTCGCGGGATTCGTGCTGCTGGCGCTCGTGATCGCGCGCGGCGTCAGCCTCCTGGGGTGAGCCTGCTGGGGTGAGCGCAGAGCGTCAGCCCTGGGCCGCCACCCAGAGCAGGGCTGCCGCCGCCAGCGCGATCGCCCAGCTCACGAGACTGCCCACGAGGAAGTACTCCGCCTTCGACCCACGGCCGCCGTCGATCGAGATCTCGGGAAACCGCACGATCCCCTTGGCCGCCAGGATGCCCGCCACGATCGGCAGAGCACCCGCGAGGGTGAGGGCGGTGATGAGCAGCCGCTCGAGCGGACCGATCAGGCGCCCGCCCTTGAGGTCGGTCACCGCGGGGGCGATCGGCACCACGGGCGGTCTCCGCCACCAGCGCAGCCGCGAAGACCCGGCCGCAGGGGCGGTCTTCGCCGTCGCACCCTCGGCCGACGCCGCCGCAGCGGCCACGTCGTCGGCCTCGAGCACGGCGGGCCGGAGCGCGGCCCGCACGACGATGTTCGCACTCTCCACCAGGAACAGCGCGACCCCGGCCCCCAGCACGATCGCCTCGAGCGGCACCGCGCGCACGATCCCGAGCGGCGCGGCGGCGTGGGCCGCCACCAGGAATCCGCCGGGCTCCGGCAGGAACGACGACAGCAGCATCGACGCCGGCACCGCCACGAGCACACCGACCCCCGGCAGGATGCCCGTGGCACGCCTCACATCCGCCTTCGCCGAGGTCGACCACACCCAGCCCACCGCGAGCACCAGCGGCACGAGCACCCACCACGCCGGCACCCCCAGCCCCAGCACGGTGATCACGAGCACGAGCAGCCACACGACGGCGATGGTCGCGGTCTCGAGGCCGCGTCGCGCATCCTGAGCCCTCGCGCCCCGGATGAGGTCTGCCGCGCCGATCAGGATGAGCAGCACCGCCCCGAGCATCACGGCAGCACCACCAGTTGCTCGATGCCCGTCACGAGACCGGCACCGCCCGAACGCCGCAGCGCCTGCGAGACGGCCGACTGCGTGATGCCCTCCTCGACGGCGAGCTCGCTCTGCAGCCTTCCGCACATGACGCCGTAGGTGAGCCGGCGCGCGCGCAGGTTCATCGCGCCCACCACCTGGTCGCGGGCGAGCAGGTAGGCGTTCACGAGTGCCTCCAGCCCGGCGTGCTCCGGTCCTCCGCGGAACCAGCTGCGCGACGACGGCACCCGCCGGTCTTCGCGGTCGTGCGCCATGACGATCGCCTCGCGGGCTCGCCACCAACCCGAACCGTCCTGGATCGCGCCGATCGGACCATCATCGACGTGCTCGACCTCGCCGAGGCCGAGTCCGAAGCGACAGTCCAGACCCTCGGGAAGGGCGAGGCGCGCCAGCAGGATAGCCTCGAGTGCGGGGCCGACGGCCGGATACACGGCTTGGAACTCGTCGCCGACCGTGGCGCGGAGCGGCAGCGACGGCCGGGTACGCGCATCCACCGCGGCGAACACATCGGCCAGTTCGAGCTGCGCGGCCCGCCGGTCGGCGAGGCGGCGCGACTCGACGATGTCCACGATGACGGCGACCTGATTCGCGACCATGGAATGAAGCCTACAGCTTATAAAGCTGAAATATAAGCCCCTGGCTACAGCGATTGAGGCTCAGACACACTCGGGGACGAGCTCTTCGAGAGCGGCGCGGTAGGCCGCGAGCGCACGTGCCTCACCGGGCGCGGTGATGAAGGAGGCGCGGATGATGCGGTTCTCGTCGATGAGGAAGGTCGCCCGGTTGGCGAAGCCCTTCTCCTCGAGGAACACCCCGTAGTCCTTCGCCACATCTCCATGCGGCCAGAAGTCGGCCACGAGGGTGAAGTCGTACCCCTCCTTCTCGGCCCAGGCGCGGAGCGTCGCCTTGGAGTCGACCGAGATGCCGATCAGTTCGACGTTCGCGTCTTTGAAGAGGGCGAGGTTGTCTTCGAGCACGCAGAGCTCGCTCGTGCACACCCCCGAGAAGGCAAGCGGGAAGAACACCAGCGCCACCGGCTTCTTGCCCTGGAACTGGCTGAGTCGCACCCGTTCGCCGTACTGGTTCGGCAGATCGAAGTCGGGTGCCAGGGTGTCGTTCTCCAAAGCCATCTCGGCTTTCCTTCCCTACCGGCTCGTCTCACCGGCAAAACCCGCCCGACTCTACTCCTGTCCCCCGATTCCTCCAAACACCCGGGCGTGTCCTAGGAGGATTCGGGAGGTCGGCCGACGGCGCTAGGCTGGTCGGTGGCGTTCCGGCCATCATCCCGGCGCGGGCGTCCGACACGAACACAGTCTGTCTACAACAGAGGAAGAGGTCGACGGTGACGGTCAACGACCAGGATCCATATTCGGCGGGACACATCGATTCCGATCCCGACGAGACGGCGGAGTGGAACGAGTCGCTCGACGCCCTGGTCGCCGCCCGCGGCCACGGTCGCGCCCGCGACATCATGCTCAGCCTGCTCAAGCGCTCGAAAGAACTGCATCTGGGCGTGCCGATGGTGCCGACCACCGACTACATCAACACCATCGCCCCCGAGAACGAGGCGGAGTTCCCCGGCGACGAGGCGCTCGAACGCAAGTACCGCGCGTGGATCCGCTGGAACGCCGCCATGACCGTGCACCGGGCACAGCGGCCCGGCATCGCGGTCGGCGGCCACATCTCCACCTACGCCTCGAGCGCCGCGCTCTACGAGGTGGGCTTCAACCACTTCTTCCGCGGGCAAGACCACCCCGGTGGCGGAGACCAGATCTTCGTGCAGGGCCACGCCTCCCCCGGCACCTACGCCCGCGCCTTCCTCGAGGGCCGGCTCTCCGCCGACCAGCTCGACGGCTTCCGCCAGGAGAAGTCGCACGCCGGCGGCGGCCTCAGCTCCTACCCGCACCCGCGGCTCATGCCCGAATTCTGGCAGTTCCCGACGGTGTCGATGGGTCTCGGCCCCATCAACGCCATCTACCAGGCGCAGCTCAACAAGTACCTCACCAACCGCGGCATCAAAGACGCCTCCGACCAGCAGGTCTGGGCCTTCCTCGGCGACGGCGAGATGGACGAGGTGGAGAGCCGCGGCCAGCTGCAGGTGGCCGCCAACGAGGGTCTCGACAACCTCAACTTCGTCATCAACTGCAACCTCCAGCGCCTCGACGGCCCGGTGCGCGGCAACGGCAAGATCATCCAGGAGCTCGAGAGCTTCTTCCGCGGCGCCGGCTGGAACGTCATCAAGGTCATCTGGGGCCGCGAGTGGGACGACCTGCTCGCCCGCGATACCGAGGGCGCCCTGCTGAACCTCATGAACACGGTTCCGGATGGCGACTTCCAGACCTACAAGGCCGAGTCTGGCGCCTACGTGCGCGAGAACTTCTTCGGTCGCGACCCGCGGGCGCTCGAGCTCGTGAAGGACTACACCGACGACGACATCTGGAACCTCAAGCGCGGCGGTCACGACTACCGCAAGGTCTACGCCGCCTTCAAGGCCGCGTCGGAGCACAAGGGCCAGCCCACCGTCATCCTGGCGCACACCATCAAGGGCTACGGTCTCGGGCCCGCCTTCGAGGGTCGCAACGCGACGCACCAGATGAAGAAGATGACCCTCGACAACCTCAAGACCTTCCGCGACCAGATGCACATCCCGGTCACGGATGCGCAGCTCGAGGAGAACCCCTACCTCCCGCCCTACTACCACCCGGGCGAGAACGACGAAGCCATCCAGTACCTGCACGAACGTCGCCGCGCGCTCGGCGGCTACGTGCCGGAGCGCCGCACGAAGCACACCGCCTTCACACTGCCCGACGACTCCTCCTACCAGACCCTCAAGAAGGGCTCGGGAACGCAGGAGATCGCCACGACCATGGCCTTCGTGCGCCTGCTGAAAGACCTCACCCGGGCGAAGGACTTCGGCAACCGCGTGGTGCCGATCATCCCCGACGAGGCGCGCACCTTCGGCATGGACGCGTTCTTCCCCTCGAACAAGATCTACAACCCCAAGGGGCAGCACTACACCTCGGTCGACCGCGAACTGCTGCTGGCCTACAAGGAGAGCCCCCAGGGCCAGATCATCCACGTGGGCATCAACGAGGCAGGCGCCCTCGCGGCGTTCACCGCGGTGGGCACCAGCTACTCCACCCAGGGCGAGCCGCTCATCCCGGTCTACGTCTTCTACTCGATGTTCGGGTTCCAGCGCACGGGCGACGCCCTGTGGGCGGCGGGAGACCAGATGGCACGCGGCTTCGTGATCGGCGCCACCGCCGGCCGCACCACGCTCACCGGTGAAGGCCTGCAGCACGCCGACGGGCACTCGCACCTGCTGGCCGCCACGAACCCCGCCGTGGTGTCATACGACCCGGCCTACGGCTACGAGCTCAACCACATCGTGCGCGCCGGCCTCGACCGCATGTACGGCGGCACCCACACCGACCCCAACGTCATGTACTACCTCACTGTGTACAACGAGCCGCACGTTCAGCCCGCCGAGCCCGAGGATCTCGACGTCGACGGCGTGGTGAAGGGTATCTACAAGCTCAAGCAGGGCTGGATCGAGGGCCCCAAGGCCCAGATCCTCTCCTCGGGCGTGGCGGTGCCGTGGGCTCTCGAGGCCCAGCAGCTGCTGGCCGACGACTGGGGCGTGTCGGCCGACGTGTGGTCGGTCACCTCGTGGACCGAGCTCCGCCGCGACGGCCTCCGCGCCGAGGAGCACAACTTCCTGCACCCGAACGAGGAGCGCCACGTGCCCTACCTCACGGCGAAGCTGCGCGACGAGCCGGGCCCCTTCGTGGCGGTGAGCGATTACATGCACGCCGTCACCGACCAGATCCGTCAGTTCGTGCCCGGCGAGTACGCCACACTCGGTGCCGACGACTTCGGCTTCTCCGACACCCGCCCCGCCGCCCGCCGGTTCTTCAAGATCGACGGACCATCCGTGGTGGTGCGCGTGCTGGAGCAGCTGGCCGAGCGCGGCGAGGTCGACCGCAACGCGCCGAGCTGGGCCATCGAGAAGTACCGGCTCTACGACGTGACGGCCGGCACCAGCGGCAGCGCGGGCGGCGAGAGCTGACCACCACGAACACGATGACGACGCGATCGATCGCGGTCGTGGGCGACGACGCCCCGGAGGCCTGATGGCGAAGACCAAGGAGCAGACGCTCGCGTGGCTGCGCACCATCTCCGGGGAGCTCTCGACCGCGACGATCAAGCGTCTCGACGCCACGCTGCCCTGGTACGGCGACATGCCGCCAGGGCGGCGCTCGGCGGTGGGCCTCGTGGCCCAGCAGGGCATCAAGTCGTTCATCCAGTGGTACGACGACCCCACCACCACCACCTGGATCGCGGCCGACGTGTTCGGTTCCGCACCCCGCGAGCTGCTTCGCTCGGTGAGCCTGCAGCAGACGCTGCAGCTCATCCGTGTGGTGGTCGAGGTGGTGGAAGACAGAGTCGCCAACGGCGATCAGACCCTCCGCGAGGCCATCCTGCTCTACTCGCGCGAGATCGCGTTCGCCGCCGCCGACGTGTACGCGCGCGCCGCCGAGGCCCGTGGTCTCTGGGACGCCAGGCTCGAGGCCCTCGTCGTCGACAGCATCCTGAGCGGCGAGTACGACGACGAGCTGCCCTCCCGCATCGCGGCCCTCGGCTGGCACGGGCACGGCGAGGTGAGCGTGCTCGTGGGCACGACACCCCGCCAGCTCGACGTCGACCAGCTGCGACGCACGGCACGTCATGTGAACGCCGACGTGCTCATCGGGGTGCAGGGCGGCAGGCTCGTGCTCGTGATCGGCCGTGCCCAGCCCTCGACCGGGGCGACCGTCGAGGGGGCGAACGGCACCGCGACCGCGCCTCTGCCGACGGGCGAGGTTCAGGATGCGGTGGGTTCGGCTTCAGCGCCGGCTCTCTCGTTCCTCGACATCGCCACGCAGCTCGAACCCGGCTTCGGCCCCGGTCACCTGGTGCTCGGCCACGAGGTTCCGAGCCTCGTCGAGGCCTCCCGGAGCGCGAAGGCCGCCCTGGCCGGCTTCGCGGTCGCCCGGGCCTGGCGCAATGCTCCACGGCCGATGCTCGCCGACGACCTGCTGCCCGAGCGCGCCCTCGCGGGCGATCCGCTCGCGCGCTCGACCCTCGTCAACCGGGTCTACCGGCCGCTGCAAGACCAATCCCCCGAGCTCATGACCACCCTGTGGTGCTACCTCGACAACGGCCGCTCCCTCGAGGCCACGGCCCGCGAGCTCTTCGTGCACCCGAACACCGTGCGCTACCGACTCAAACGCGTCACCCAGGTGATCGGGTGGGATGCCACCGGCGCCCGGGAGGCCCTCATCCTGCAGTCCGCGCTCATCCTGGGCTCGATGAACGACCACGACGGGCCCGGTTCGCGGCGCTGACGCGATCGTTTGTACGCCTTCGACAATGATTTTTCGAAAGTGTTGAGCGCGTTCTCCACACCCCACCCTCGAACTCTTGGGAGACTGAAGCCATGATCGTCGTCGTTTGCCCCGGCCAGGGGTCGCAGACCCCCGGATTCCTCGAGCCCTGGATCGCCGATCCGGCACGCCGCGAGCGTCTCGTCGAGCTGGGTGATGCCGCGGGAGTCGACCTCGTGACCCACGGCACGGCGAGCGACGCCGACACCATCCGCGACACCGCGATCGCCCAGCCGCTCATCGTGGCCGCCGGCATCCTCACACTCGACGCCCTGTTCGCCGAGGGGCGCCGTGAGCGCGTCGGCGGCATCGCGGGCCACTCGGTCGGCGAGATCACCGCCGCCGCGGGAGCCGGCATCCTCAGCGCGACCGACGCGATGCGCGTGGTGGGCGAGCGCGGCCGTGCGATGGCCGACGCCGCGGCCACCACGCAGACCGGCATGAGCGCCGTCGTCGGCGGCGACCAGGGCGAACTGCTCGCGCTGTTCGACCAGGTCGGTGTCATCCCCGCCAACTACAACGGCGGTGGCCAGATCGTGGTCGCGGGGGCTCCGGATGCTCTGGCCGCGCTCGCGGAGGCCGCGCCGCGCGGGGTGCGGGTCATCCCGCTCCAGGTCGCCGGCGCCTTCCACACCCACTACATGACACCCGCCGTGGAGCGCCTCGCCGCGGTGACCGCTGAGCTCTCCCCCGCCGATCCGACGCTGCCCATCTGGACCAACCACGACGGCTCGCTCGTCGCCGGCGGCTCGCGCTTCGTCGAGCTGCTCGTCGGTCAGGTCTCCTCGCCGGTGCGCTGGGACCTCGACATGGAGGCGTTCGCCGAGGCCGGCGTGACCGGCCTCATCGAGGTGGCTCCTGCGGGGGCCCTCACCGGTCTCGCGCGCCGCGGTCTGAAGGGTGTGCCGACGGTCGCCGTCAAGACGCCCGACGACCTCGCCGCCGCCTACGAGCTCATCGACCAGGCCGCCTGAGCGACCATCACCCGACAGATCCGAGGGAACCCCATGACCGCATCCCTGCAGCAGAAGACCGGACCGCAGTTCACCCGCATCCACGCCATCGGCGCGGCGCGCGGCGACCTCTCGGTGGTCAACGACGAACTCGTCGGCCCGATCGACTCCTCCGACGAGTGGATCCGCCAGCGCACGGGCATCATCGAGCGCAAGCGCGCCTCGCACGACGTGTTCGCGGTCGACCTGGCCGAGCGCGCCTCGCTCGAGGCGATCGAGGGTGCGAACATCGTGCCCTCGCAGATCGGCGCCATCATCGTCTCCACCATCAGCAACCCCGTCATCACGCCGTCGCTCGCGACGCACCTGGCCGAGCGGATCGGCGCGCCGTCGGCCGCGGCGTACGACATCAGCGCGGCCTGCGCCGGCTACGCCTACGGCATCGGTCAGGCCGACTCCCTCGTGCGGGCCGGCCTCGCCGACTACGTGCTCGTGGTGGGCGCCGAGAAGCTCTCCGAGTATGTCGACCCGGCCGACCGGTCGATCTCCTTCCTCCTCGGCGACGGCGCCGGCGCCGCCGTCGTGGGGCCGAGCGACACCGCGGGCATCGGCCCGACCGTGTGGGGCTCCGACGCGACCAAGCGCGAGGAGATCTACATGACGGGCACGAGCATCCAGTTCCGCGACCAGGAGGCCGAGTGGCCGACCCTGCGCCAGAACGGCCAGGCCGTGTTCCGCTGGGCGGTGTGGGAGATGGTGAAGGTCGCCAAGGAGGCGCTCGACGCCGCGGGAGTGACCGTCGACGACCTCGCCGCGTTCATCCCGCACCAGGCGAACATGCGCATCATCGACGAGTTCGCCAAGCAGCTCAAGCTGCCCGAGTCGGTGGCCATCGCCCGCGACATCGCGACCACCGGCAACACCTCGGCCGCGAGCATCCCGCTCGCCACCCATCGCCTGCTCGAGGAGAACCCCTCGCTCTCGGGCGGCCTGGCGCTGCAGATCGGCTTCGGTGCCGGCCTCGTGTTCGGCGCCCAGGTCGTCGTGCTGCCCTGACCGACTCGCCGCTCCGGCCCGGCTAAGCTAAGTCCCGGTCACTCAACCCCCTCAAGGAGAAAACAATGGCACTGTCCACCGAAGAAGTCCTCGCCGGACTGGCCGAGCTCATCAACGACGAGACCGGCATCGCGACCGACACTGTCGAGCTGGACAAGTCCTTCACCGACGACCTCGACATCGACTCGATCTCGATGATGACCATCGTCGTGAACGCCGAGGAGAAGTTCGACGTGAAGATCCCCGACGAAGAGGTCAAGAACCTCAAGACCGTCGGCGACGCCGTCACCTTCATCGTCGGCGCCCAGGGCTGAGACCCTCCCGCCGTCGCGGTACGGCGGGGCCGTGACTCCCGAGAGTCCGACCCCGCCGCCGCGCAGCGCCCATCGGGGATCGTCTCGGACTCCCCGCATCCTGTTTCCCTGGACTGACCACCCACAGAAAGTTTCACCATGAGCACGAAGAAGATCGTCGTCACCGGCATCGGCACCACCTCCCCGCTCGGCGGAACCGCCCCGGAGACCTGGGCCAACCTCCTCGCCGGCCAGTCGGGCGCCACCGCGCTCACCCAGGACTGGGTGGCCGAGCGTGAGCTGCCGGTCACCTTCGCTGCTCAGGCCCGGGTGCCCGCCAGCGAGGCACTCGAGCGCATCGAGACCAAGCGCCTCGATCCCGGAAGCCAGTTCGCCCTCATCGCCGCCCGCGAGGCCTGGGCCGACGCGGGTTCGCCCGACGTCGTGCCCGAGCGCTTCGGCGTGGACTGGGCCACCGGCATCGGCGGGGTGTGGACCCTGCTCGACGCCTGGGACACGCTGCGCGAGAAGGGTCCGCGCCGGGTGCTCCCGATGACGGTGCCGATGCTCATGCCGAACGGTCCCGCCGCCGCCATCGAGATGTCGCTCGGCGCGCGAGCCGGCGCACGCACCGTCGTGTCGGCCTGCGCCTCCAGCACCGAGTCGATCGTGAACGCCTACGACCACCTGCAGGCAGGCTACGCCGACATCATCATCGCCGGCGGCTCCGAGGCGGCCATCCACCCGCTGCCGATCGCGGCGTTCGCCTCGATGCAGGCGCTGTCCAAGCGCAACGACGACCCGGCCACCGCATCGCGGCCGTACGACCTCACCCGAGACGGCTTCGTGCTCGGCGAGGGTGGCGCCGCCCTGGTGCTCGAGACCGAGGAGCACGCGCTCGCCCGTGGTGCACGCATCTATGCCGAGCTGCTCGGTGGTGCCATCACGAGCGACGCCTACCACATCACCGCTCCCGACCCCGAGGGCTCGGCGGCCGCACGCGCCATGATCGCCGCGGTCGCGAACGCCGGGTTCTCGCTCGACGACGTCGCCCACATCAACGCGCACGCCACCTCCACCCCCGTCGGCGACATCGCCGAGTACAAGGCGCTGCTGCACGTGTTCGGAGACCGGCTCGCGAGCATCCCGGTGTCGGCCACCAAGGCGGCCACGGGCCACCTGCTCGGTGGAGCCGGGGGCATCGAAGCGATCTTCACGGTGCTCGCCCTGCACGAGCGCACCGCGCCGCCCACCATCAACCTCACCGAGCAAGACCCCGAGATCCCGCTCGACGTGGTGCGCACCCCCCGCGCGCTGCCCGAGGGTGACCTCGTCGCCATCTCGAACTCCTTCGGTTTCGGCGGCCACAACGCCGTCGTCGCGTTCAAGACTGTGTAGGTGCCGTGGAGCCCGTCGCTGCGCGGCGGGCTCCACGGGCGGCGCCGGTCCCTGGCCGGCGCCAGGCGACATGTGGAGGTCCGGTCGCTGGCGCGGCCGGGCCTCCACCTTTGCTCGGGTGAGAAGGGCCTGTTGCCTCCTTGGGGCCGGTGCGGAGTCCTTGAGGCGTCAGCCGACGCCGCGGTGGAGGTAGACGACCGGGGACATGTCGGAGGCGTAGCGGAAGGGCTCGAGCTCGTCGTCCCAGGCCTGGCCGAGGGCGAGGCGCAGTTCGCGGTGGAGTTCCAGGGCGTTGGTGCCGGCGGTCTCCATGGCGCTGCGGATGCGGTCTTCGGGGATGACGGTGTTTCCGGCGGCATCGACCTGGGCATAGAACACCCCGAGGTCGGGCGTGTGCATCCAGCGGCCTCCGTCGAAGCCCTCGCTGGCGTCTTCGGTGACCTCGTAGCGCAGGTGCTCCCAGCCGCGCAGCGCGGAGGCGATGACCGCACCGGTGCCGGGCGCGCCCTCCCAGAAGAAGTCGGCTCGCTGGGAGCCGCGCAGCACGGGCTGCTCGATCCAGTCGAAGTTCACCGCACGACCGATAGCGCGACCTGCGGCCCACTCGACGTGGGGGCAGAGCGCGCGAGGAGCGGAGTGGATGAACACCACTCCGCGTGCAACGGTTGCCGCCATTTCTCTCTCCATTCGCGAGGTACGTCTTCCCCAACGACCTCGAATGGATGAGCGCGGCTCTATGCGGTTGTGCTGCACCAGTATGCCCGACGGCGGGAGCGAATGACAACCGTGTCATCCGGGTGTCGCGAACTCCCAGAACTCTACTGAGGGAGTAATTTCTACAGTGCTGTCGGGAGAGAACGGAGGAGCGATGTCGGTGCGCTCGGGCTTGCTGCTGCTGCTCACCTCCGGCGACGCCTACGGCCTCCAACTGCACGGGGCGCTCGAGGCCCGCACCGACCGTGTGGGCGGCATCAACGTGGGTCAGGTCTACTCGACACTGGAGCGCCTGATGGGCGCCGGTCTGGTCGCGGCAGCGGGGAGCACCGACGACGGTCTCCCTCTCTACGCCCTCACCCCGGCCGGGCGCGACGAGGCCGAGCGCTGGCTCGACGAGGCCGAGGTGCACACCGGCGGCGCCTGGGCGGAGATGGTGTTCAAGGTCCTGCTCACCGCGAGCCTGCGTGGGTCGGGTGCGGCACCCGTGGTCGCCCGCTATCGCGACGCGTGGGCCGCCACCCTTTCCGCGCCCGGTTCGGATGCGCCGACCGCCGGCGAAGCGACCGCAATCGACGCCGTGTCGGCCGGGGCCCGCGAGCTGCTCGCCGGCGCAGCGCTGGACTGGCTCTCACAGCTGGCATCTGTTCCCGGCGGCCTGGCCGCCCTCGAGCGGCCTGCACCCCTCGAGCGACCGCGCCGAGGCCGGCGCCCCACCACGGCCGGCCACTCGGCAGGGTGACATCGTTCAGGATGCTGTCGGCCGCCCCCGCGTCGAGGCAAGGCTCTCCCGTGTCCTCCTCCAGAGCGACAGCGGCAGCAGCCTCGCCCGCGCGCGATCGCCAGCGCTCCCGACGGCGTGCACGGCGGCCAGGAGCGCCTGCAGGTCGGCTCGGAGAGCAGCCCGCGCATCCGTGTCGTCGAGCGCGGGCGGAGCGTACTGCTCGCGTTCGACCGCCGCCGCGAGTCTCTGCAGACTCTGCTCCGGCAGGGGCAGATCGGCGTCCAGACGCCGGCCGAGGGTGTGCACCGTCTCCCCCGCCGACCGTTCGATACGGTGGTCGTCGAGTTCGTCCTCCCACTCCAGCCAGGCGAGCGTCGCCGGCATCGGGTCGGTGGCGAGTCGTTGCAGGCGACGGCGCCGGATGCTCGAACGCACGAACCACGGTGCCAGCACGATCACCGCGACCCCACCGAGCACGGCGGCGAAGCCGCCCCAGCCGCGCAGCTGCGAGAGGGCGAGCTGCTCGGGCGTCTGCACGCCGGCGACCGACCCCGGGTCGACGTCGGCGCGGTCGGGAGCCGCGGTGGAGGTGCTCGACGGCGCGGGGGTCGTGATCCCCTGCCCGGTGCTCGACTGGGCGTAGTCGGGGAGGCTGTAGTCGGGCGGTGTGAAGTCGAGGCCCGGTGTGGGTTCGAACGGCAGCCAGCCCACGCCCTCGAAGTAGAGTTCGGGCCACGAGTGCAGCTGGTCGGTGTAGACCTCGTAGACCGCCCGGCCCTCGGTCGTGGAGTCGGCCGTGCGCCCGGGGGCGTAGCCGACGGCGATCCGGGAGGGGATGCCCAGGGTGCGCGCCATCACGGCCATGCTCGCGGCGTAGTGCACGCAGTAGCCCGACTTGGCCTGGAGGAAGGCCACGATCGCCTCGACGTTGTCACCGTCGAAGCCGCCGTCCACGGGCGCGGTGAGGGAGTACTCGAACTGGTCGGAGCGGAAGTACTCCTGGAGTGCGACGGCGCGGTCGTAGGGGGTCGCCGCTCCCGCCGTGACCGAGGCCGCGGTGCCGGCGATGACGGGATCGAGATCGGTGGGAAGCTCGAGCGAAGCGCGGACGGCATCGGGGACGGTGGCGCCGGCCTGCGCCAACTGATCGGCGGTGGGCTCCACGTCGAGCGCAGTGACCTCGTAGTTCGCGCCCCGGGTGTCGCCCCGGAGGTCGGAGACGGTGAAGGTCGACGGGGCGAGCAGCCAGCCGCCCTCGAGCCCGTCGACACGGCTCGTGGGGTAGGGCAGCGGCAGCCAGTCGCTGCGCAGCGCGGCGATGGAGACGGAGGTCTCGGTCTCGGTCACCGGCACATCCGTCGCCAGACCCGGTGGCGTGCCGAACTCGCCGCCGTCGTAGCCCCGGCCGGAGTACGGCTGCTCAGGCTCCCACGTACCGCCGGAGAAGTCGGCGAGGGTGACCATGCGCAGGTAGAGGCCCTCCTCCGACGTGGTGGAGTACGTGAGCGAGAGTACCGGGTCGCTCCGGCGGAGGTCTCGGCCGAGCTGGATGGTGGGGTCGACCCCGGTCGAGTACACCGAGGGGAACAGCGAGCCGTCCGAGTCGTCGGCGAGGTCATCGGCCATGAGCCCGGGCGTCACCTGCGGCACCACCAGCATGGCCCCGACGGATGCGGCACCGAGCCCGAGAGCCAGCACCCCGTTGCGGCCCCGTGCGAGTCTGCTCGCGCGCTCCCGCCGCGGCGGCACGGACGCGCGCACCGGCGCCGAGAGGTTCAGGCTGCCGACGGCAGGCCCCCGGCCGATGCGGGGCACCCACCACACCAGGAGCAGCATCGACGCGGCGACGATCACGTACACGACCACATCGGGCTCCGAACGCCGCACGATAGGCGCCACCAGCAGCACGGCGAGCGGGCCGGCCCCGCTCAGAACCGGTGCCCTGAGACCGGTGGCGAGAGCATCGCTGATGACCGCGATGAGACCCACCGCCATCACCATGAGCTGGGTGATGGGGCCGTCGGCCACCGCGGGCACCTCCTGCACCGCGATCGAGGTGCCTGCCGCTCCGAGATCGGAGAGGAGGTCGTTCACCGTCGCGAGAGTCGGCACCACCCCCCACAGGGTGCCGCCCGCATAGAGCACGATCACGGTCACGGCCCACACCGACGCCGAGGCACCGACCGCGAGGTTCTCGGGCGCACCGACGGCACGCAGCACCGACGAGACGCCGAGCAGCACGATGACCATCGCCATCACCTGGAACCACCAGTCGACGCCCTGCAGCAGCGGGGCGAGGCCGGCCAGGGCCGCCCCGATCGCCACGGCGACGAGCAAGGTCGAGAACCAGGATCCTCGTCTGTCTCGCCGTCGCCCGGCCGCCGCCGTCACTCGCGCGGAGAGCACGGTCGAGCGCGTGTCGGGGGCCGGCCCGCGCGTCCCCGCCGCCCTCTCGTCGAGCCGGGTCACCGGATCCCCCGCGACTGGCCGAGCGCCCGCCACACGGCCGTGAGGCTGTCGGCCGCGGTGCAGTCGACCGCGCTCCAGCCCGCGCGCCGGAGGGTCGTGGCCGTGGGCGAGACCCGGGCGACACCACCCACCGCTCCCGCAGCCGCCCCGTCGCCGTCGGAGACCACGAGCACCACGGGATGCGACGACAGGCCCGCGAGCTCCCGGATGCGATCGGCGGCACCCGCGGCGTCGGCCACCACGGCGAACAACGGAGGGGCGTCGGGCGAGGTGAGCGACGCCCGGTCGACCGCCTCGCGGAACTCCGCCGCATCGGCCAGGGCTTCCGGTGAGGTGCGGGCGAGGTCTCTCAGCAGCCGGGCGGTGCCGTGGGGTGCGGTCACGACCTCGTCGTCGATCATTGCGGAGTGTCCCACCGCACGCACCCCGTACCCCTCTGACACCAGGTGGAGCGCGATCGACGCCGTCGCCGAGACAGCCCACTCGAATCGGGCATCTGCGCCCTCGTCGCGCGCGCGGGCTCGCACATCGGGGCCGGCCGCGAACGAGGCCGCGTCGAGCAGCACCACAGCGTCCTGATCGTTGCGCTGATCGTCCTGCCGCACCATCAGCTCGCCGTGCTTGGCGGTGGCCGGCCAGTGCACCCGTCGGATGGAGTCTCCCGGCAGGTACTTGCGGGCGATCACGTCCTGCTCCCCCGAGCCCACCAGTCGCCGGGAGACCTGGTCGGATCCGTCTCCCGTGGAGAGCCTAACGTCGATGCGGGAGAGCTCGAACACCGTCGGAGTGACCAGCAGGGTATCGGGCGTGCCGATGCGGTACCGCCGCACCGCGCATCCGAACGGGTCGGTGACGGTGACGACGAGGGGGCCGATCGGATGCTCCCCCCGCACTCCGGTGTCGACCCGATAACGCAGCGCAACGGGCACTGGCTCGTCGAAACGGGAGGCGGTGAAGCCCGGGAGGGGCGGCAGCACCGCCGGGGCCGCCGACCGCAACGGAGGAGGCGCGCCGTCGCTCCACGCCGCGGCCGGTGTGCGCACGGGGCTCCAGTTCTGCACGAAGAGCGTGGTCACGGCCGGCCGGCCCAGCGACGCGGTCTCGGGCTCGAACCTCCGCGCGACCCCGAGGGGGAGACGGCGCAGCCACACCCACGCGAACGAGAGCGCGGGCACGGCCAGCAGCAGCACCGCGAGGTAGGCGAGCTCCTGCCGACGCAGCACCTGGGTGAGCACGAACGCGACCACGGCCGCCGCCACCAGGCCCCAGCCCCGCAGGGTGAGTCGGGGCAGACCCGCGCGGGCGAGAGTCGAGCCCCGGGAGGTTCCGGGCACGGTCACAACGTGCGGGAGCGGGCGAGCGGAACAGGGGTGGCCGCGACGATGCCGCGGAGAGCGGCGGCGATGGCCTGCAGACCGCCGCCGCCGGCCTCGCCCGCCGCGCGCCGGGTGGCGACGATCCGGTGCGCCAGGATGGGGACCACGAGCTGGTCGATGTCGTCGGGCACCACGAACTCCCGGCCGTTGAGCGCTGCGAGCACCTTGGCCGCGCGCACCAAGTGGAGGGTGCCGCGGGGGCTCGCGCCCAGCCGGAACTCGGGATGCGCGCGGGTCGCCTGCACGATGGACACGACGTACGACTCGACGGCGCGGCTGACGTAGATCGCGCGGGCGGTCTCGATCATCGCGGCGAGTCGGGGCTTGTCGACCACAGGCACGAGGCGGTCGAGCGGGCTGCCGGTCTCGCGGTGGTGGAGCATCGACAGTTCGGCCGCGGCGTCGGGGTAGCCCATCGAGATGCGGGCCATGAAGCGGTCGCGCTGGGCCTCGGGGAGGGCGTAGGTGCCCTCCATCTCGATGGGGTTCTGCGTCGCCACGACGATGAACGGGGGTTCGAGGTGGTGGGTGGCGCCGTCGATCGACACCTGGCCCTCCTCCATGCACTCCAGCAGCGCCGACTGCGTCTTCGGAGAGGCGCGGTTGATCTCGTCGGCGATGACGATGTTGGCGAAGACGGCGCCGCGTTTGAACTCGAAGGCGTGGTCGACCTGGTTGTAGATGGAGACGCCGGTGACGTCGGAGGGCAGCAGGTCGGGGGTGAACTGGATGCGGCTCACCGTGCACCCGACGCTGGTGGCCAGGGCCTTGGCGAGCGTGGTCTTGCCGACTCCCGGAACGTCTTCGACGAGCAGGTGGCCCTCGGCGATGAGCACGATCAGCGCCAGCGTGGCCGCCTCGGTCTTGCCGTCGATGACCTGTTCGAGGTTGCCGAGCACGGCCCCGGTGAGTTCGCCGAACTCCTCGAGGGTGAGCGGGGCGGCGGAGGGGTCGGGCCGGCCGTGGGCGCGCGCCGAGGTGGCAGCGGGGGTGGTCATGAGCGGCGCTCCCATCGGGTCGCGAGGAGGAAGACGGTGCCGATCGCGGTGGCGGCACCCAACGCGATGAGGAAGGGTGCCGACAGCGCCAGCATCATGAGCATCACGAAGTTCTGTGTGAGTTCACTGAACATCGAGAGCTCGCTCGACGCCGCCACGAGGCTGATACCCGTGCCGAGCAGGAGCGCCGAGATCACCCAGAGCGCGATCACGAAGCCGTCGACGAGACGGACCGGACCGGCCGTCGCACGGGTTCGCACCGCCATCCCGTCCCCGTCCTCGTCGGAGAAGGGTCTCGCCTGGTCGGGGGAACCGAAGCCCAAGGCGTCGGACAGCTCGTCGTACTCGGGTCGCTCGTCGAAGCCGGGCTGAAACGCGGCATCGAACCGGGAGTCGAGTGCGGCACGCCCCGGAGCACGATCGTGGCGGCCGGGCAGTTCGGTCGGTTCGCGCACGGTGGGCTCCTCGTCGTCGGCGGCGTCCTCCCACGATAGGCACTCCCGCCGACATCGGCCAGCGCGCTGCGGTCAGTCGCCGCTCAGTCCGAATCCGGCGATCTCCCGGGCGAGCTCGTCGTCGTCGACCCCGTCACTCGCCACGACCGCGGTCGGCACGCCATGGCCCACCACCAGGCTGAGCGGCGCCCTCTCCCGCGAACCGGCCACGACACCGTAGACCGTGTGCAGCGCCGTCCGGCGTCGCCGGCACAGCTCCGTGATCCGCGCCGCGAGCAGCGCCGCCTGGGTGGCGTCGACGGCGATCGTCAACTCGCCGTAGTGCACGAGGTGCCCGTGGACGACGCTCTCGGTGGTGGAATCGCGGGTGCGGGCGGATGAGGTGCTCTGCATCCCTCGACGGTAGCCTCACCGCCGGCGGCCCTCGATGGGGACAACTCCCCATGCAATCACCCCGCAATCCTGAACGGCACAATCGCCAGGCGAGCAGCGAGTGATCGGTAGGGCGGACGGGACTTGAACCCGTGACCGACGGATTATGAGTCCGCTGCTCTAACCAGCTGAGCTACCGCCCCACGGCGCACCGGGGCGCGACCGCTCCCCCACGATACCGTGCACGGGCGGGCGCACCGCGCATCCCGAACTCAGGCCTTGCGCGACGACGGCGGCATGACGGCCGGGTCGGTGACCGGCTCGCCGCGGTAGAGGTGCTCGAAGGTGGTGAGGGTGCGCTGGATGTCGTGCGCCGAGACGATGGAGAGCGACTCGCGCTTGAAGGCGTCGAGCTCGTTCTGCGGCAGCCGCAGCACCTTTTCGAGCTTCGCCGCGAGGTCGTGCTCGTCGCCAGGGCGGAAGAGGTAGCCGTTCTCGCCGTCGTGCACGAGGTGCGGCAGCGCCATGGCGTCGGCGGCCACGACGGGCAGCCCGCTGGCGAGGGCCTCCATCGTGGCGATGCTCTGCAGTTCGGCGATCGACGGCATGGCGAACACGGTCGAACGCGTGTAGGCCTTGCGCAACTCCTCCTCGGTGACGTAACCGGTGAAGGTGGCGCGGTCGCCGAGCCCGAGCTGCTCGGCCATGGCCTGCAGGTTCTTCAGCTGGTCGCCGCCGCCCACGATCTCGACCTTGGTGTCGAGGTCGGCGGGGAGCAGAGCGATCGCCTTGAGCAGCACGTCGATCTGCTTCTCGCCCGCCACCCGGCCCACGAAGAGCACCCGGTTCTCGGTGCGCGGCGTGAAGTCGGGCGTGTAGCTGTCGGCGTCGATGCCGCACGAGATGGCATAGATGTCGTGGATACCCGTGGCCTTCTCGAAGAAGTCGGCGGCCTTGCGGGTGGGGGCCGTGACCGCATCGGCGCGGATGAACGACCGGCGGGCCGCGGCCCAGGCCAGACCGATGGCCCAGTTCTGCAGGAACTTCGGGATGAAGCTGAACTGCAGCATGTTCTCGGGCATGACGTGGTTCGTGCCCACGATGCGGATGCCGCGCTTCTTCGCCTCGCCCGAGACACCCCGGCCGACGATGATGTGCGACTGGAAGTGCACCACGTCGGGCTTCACCTCGTCGATGATGCGGGAGCTGTTCTGCTGGATGCGCCACGGGATCGCGAAGCGCAGCCAGTCGTGGGGGTACCAGCGCCAGCTGTGCAGGCGGTGCGCGGTGATGACCTGGCCGTCGTACACCTCTTTCCAGGTGCCGTGCTTACGGCCGGCAGCGGGGGCGACCACGTGCACATCGTGTCCGCGCGAGGCGAGACCGGAGGCGAGGTGCTCGGAGAAGCGCGCAGACCCGTTGACGTCGGGCGCGAAGGTGTCGGCGCCGATCAGGATCCTCAGGGGCCGGGGGTCCGCACCGGGCGCGGTCTGCGCATCCGGAGCGGTGTTCGGTTCTGGGGAGTGGGTCAAGTCGTCGTCTTTCCTGCTCGATGGTGCCCGGTGGCGGGAGGGATTCGGAAGCCCCAGCCTAACGCTTGGCCTGCGGATGGAAGCGGGCCAGGCCGAACACGCCGAGGATCGCCACCAGACCGAACAGCACGTAGGCCACGAGCGCCCACGGCGGAGCCTGCGACGCCTCGCCCAGCACGGTGATGCCGATCGCGACCGCGACGAGCGGGTCGATGACCGTGAGCCCGGCGATGACGAGGTCGGGCGGGCCGGAGGCGTAGGCATTCTGGACGAAGTACCCACCGAGCGCCGCAGCGGCCAGCAGACCGGCCAGCGCGAGGATGGTGAGCCACCCGAAGTCCTCCTGGAAGAGGCGGCTGATGACCACCTTGGCGAGGGTCGCGACGAAGCCGTACAGCACGCCGGCGCCCACGATATAGGCGATGGCCTTGAACTTCTTGCGGAGGAACACGAAGGCGACCGCGAACAGCAGCAGCACCACGCTGAGGATGACCAGGATGACGATGAGGTCGCGGGTGGTGACGGGCTTGTCGCGCGCCGTGAACGCGGCCACCAGCACGAACAGGCCCACACCGCCGACGCAGAGCACGATGGAGATGACGGAGCTGCGGTTGAGCTTGACCTTGCTCACCCGGGAGTTCAGCACCGCCGTGATGACGAGAGCGACCGCGCCGAGCGGCTGCACCACGATGATGGGCGAGAAGCCGAGGCTCGTGAGCTGGAACACGATGGCGAGGCCCAGCATGAGGGTGCCGATGACCCACGACGGCCGGGCGAGCAGCGCGAGCAGCTGCTTCACGTTGAGGCCCTTGTCGGCCTCGCCGGTGTTCGCCTCCACCTTCGCCACACCGCGGTGCTGGAACTGCGCGCCGAGGCTGAGGAACACGGCACCCACGAGCGCGATCGGGATGCCGATGAACTGCTTCGGGTCGAGTGCGATCGGCGCGGTCAGTTCGAGGAGTCCGGAGGGCACCCGTCGACACTACCCCGGAAGGCGCGCCGCTAGGCTGAGCGAATGGCCGTTCTGCCGATCCTGATCTCCGGAGACCCCGTCCTCCACACTCCCGCCTCTCCCGTCGGCGACGTCGACGACACCGTACGCACCCTCGTGGCCGACATGTTCGAGACGATGGACGCTGCCCCGGGCGTCGGCCTCGCCGCACCCCAGGTGGGCGTGCCGCTGCGCCTGTTCGTCTACGGCTGGACCGACGACGCCGACGTGCTGCACCGCGGCGTGGCGGTCAACCCCGAGCTGTTCATCACCCCGACCACCACCGAGCCCGCAGACGACGACCACGACGTCGAAGGCTGCCTGTCGTTCCCGGGTGAGCGGTTCCCGCTCGTGCGCGGCACGTCGGCGATCCTGCGCGCGACCGACCTCGACGGCTCGCCGTTCGTCATCGAGGCGAGCGGGTGGCTGGCGCGCATCTTCCAGCACGAGTTCGACCACCTCGAGGGGCGGCTGTACGTCGACCGGCTCGAGCACGCCTACGCGAAGGTCGCGGCCAAGGTGGAGCGCAAGAGCGGCTGGGGTGTGCCCGGGCTCAGCTGGCTGCCGGGGCGCGACGACCTCGACGCGTGAGGGGTGACGGATGCGCGTCTGCCTCGGCGTGCATCCGATCGGTTCATTCTTCGGCCGGGCGCTGGGCGCTGGGCGTGCATCCGACCCTCAGGTCAGGGCGCGGATGAGGGCGGCGACGCCCGCCGCCACGATCACCACCACCACGAACGGCACCCGCAGGGCGTAGAGGCCGGCGGCGACGATGACGGCCGGCACCCGCGCATCCACCTGGATCGACTGCCCGGCGCCGAGTGTCTGCACCGCGATGAGGCCGGCCAGGAGTGCCACAGTGAGCAGGTTCGCGATGCGGGAGATGGTGGGATGCTCGAAGGCGCGCGGTGGGATGAGGTAGCCGACCGCTTTGAGGCCGACGCAGATGATCGACGCGAGGATGACCACGTTCCAGGTGCTCATGGGCGCCCCTCCCCCGGCTCGGCCGCGTCGCCGCCGCGCGCGCGTGCGAACAGGTTGAGGGCTCCGACGACGATCGCCACCACGGCCGCTACCAGCACCGGAAGCCCCGGCATGAGCACCGGCGTCAGCAGCGTGGCCACGACCGCGGCGCCGACCGCCACCGCCTGGGTCTGCCGCTCCTTGAGTCGTGGCCAGAGCAGGCCGAGAAAGGCGGCCGCAGCCGCCGCATCCAGCCCGTAGGCGCTCACGTCGCCGAGCAGGTCGCCGATCAGGGCGCCCACGAGGGTGGTGAGGTTCCAGCCGAGATAGATCGCGAGGCCGGTCACCCAGAAGCCGAGACGCTGCGCGGACGGGGTGCGCTGGGCGGTCGACACCGCCACCGATTCGTCGATGGTGAGCTGAGCCGCCGCGGCCCTCCTGAAGAAGCCCGGGCCGATGACGGGGGCCATCCTGATGGAGTAGAACACGTTGCGTGTGCCGAGCAGCGCGGCGCTCGTGATGGCCGAGGGGCCGGCCGCGAGTCCGCCCGAGGCGAGCACGCCGATCAGCGCGAACTGCGAGCCGCCGGTGAACATGACCAGGCTAAGGAAGCAGGTCTGCCACACGTCGAGCCCTGAGAGCACCGCGAGGGCACCGAACGACACTCCGTACACCGCCGTCGCGAGCCCCACTGCGAGGCCCGAGCGCACCGCCGCGCGCTCGTCGGGGGTGCGGGTGGTCATCGTTCGATGATGTCACGCGAGCGGCGAGACCCGCGGATGCGCGAGCGGGCCGGTCGAGGACGAGTGGCCTGTTGACGGCGCATGCGGCGCGCGGCGCGGTCGTCACCGGGAACACAAAAGGCCCCGCGGGTGGAGCCGCGAGGCCTTCGCTCCCCGACTTGGACTCGAACCAAGAACCTGCCGGTTAACAGCCGGCTGCTCTGCCAATTGAGCTATCGAGGAATGCTGCCGAAACAGCGTAGAAACTCTATCACTGATCGGCGCGCTGTTTTGACGACGGCGGCGTCAGTAGCCCGCCACCGGGTCGACGAGCCCCGCGAAGTCGCCCTTCCCGAGGAAGGCGGCCACGTTGTGCCGGATGCGCGCGGCCAGCAGCGGCGCGATCATCTCGGGCGTGTCTGCCGAGTGGGGCGTGACGATGGCCGTCGGCAGCGAGTACAGCGGGTGGCCGTCGGGCAGCGGTTCCGGATCGGTGACGTCGACGCCGGCCCCCGCGATCACGCCGCTCTCGAGCGCCTCGACCAGCGCATCCGTGTCGACCAGGCCACCACGGGCGATGTTCACCAGGACCGCCGACGGCTTCATGAGCGCGAAGGCGTCGGCATCGAAGAGCTTGCCGGTGCCCGCCGTGAGGGCGGCGGCGACCACCACCACGTCGGCGCCGGGCAGCACCTCGGCGAGCCGATCGCTGGTCACGGTGCGATCGGCGGCCGGCACGGGATCCGGCGACCGCCGCACGATCGTGGTGCGCACCCCGAACGGCTCGAGCAGCCGCAGCAGTTCGAGCGCGATGCCGCCGGCGCCCACGATCACCACGTCGAGCCCGTACAGCGACGACCCCGTCTTGGCTCCCCACGACGTGGTACGCAGCCGCACCGGGAGCTCACGCAGTAGAGCCAGCGTGAGGGTGAGGGCGTGCTCGGCCACCGGCTGGGCGTAGGCGCCCTTGGCGCTGGTCCAGACGAGGTCGGGCCGGCTCTGCTCGGCGATCGCGCCCGCGAAGGCGTCGACGCCCGCCCACGGCAGTTGCACCCATCCGACCGACGGATGCGCGGCGAGGGCCTCCGCGAAGGCGTCGCCTCCCGAGGAGTCGAGCCAGATCAGCCCGCGCGTCTCGGGCCCGAGCGGTGCGACCTGGCCGCCGGCCGCCTCGACCGCCGCCACGAACAGCTCCTCGGGCTCGGGCAGCACCGCGATCGGGCCGGCTTCGGGGCGCTGCGCCTCCGGCAGCACCTCCACGGGAACGGCGAGCACTTCGCGGTGGCGGCCTTCGTAGCCGGGTGCTGTCATCGGGTGGACCTTTCGTCGTTGGCGCCGTCGTCGGCGGGTGGATCGATCTCGTCGTAGGGGTCGGGATGCGCGGCCGCCTCGGCGAGGCCGGCGACGAACGGGTGATGGGGGTCGGCGAGCACCTCATCGATGGGCCCGAGGCCCACCACCACGCCCTCGTGGATGACGGCGACGCGGTCGACGGAGCGACGGAGCGCATCCAGGTCGTGGCTCACGATGAGCGCTGCGGCACCGCGGGCACGCTGGGCTGCGGCGATGACGTCGACGACCGTGCCCCGCACCGATACGTCGATGCCCGCGGTGGGCTCGTCGGCGATGAGCAGCGGTGGCTGCTGGATGAGTCCTCTGGCGACGGCCACACGCTGCCTCTGCCCGCTGGAGAGCTCGTGCGGCTGCTTCACCATCGTGCCCACCGGCAGCAGCAGGGCGTCGACGAGGGTGGCTGCCCGCAGGCCCGCCTCGTGGCGGTCGAAGCGCTTGTCGCGCAGCAACAGCGGCTCGGCCACGAGTTCGGCGACGGTCATGTTGGAGGTGAGGCGGGTTCCGGCGTCTTGGGGAACGTAGCCCACGCCCAGCGCGAGCTTCGCGGCCTTGGAGCGGCGCAGTCCTCGTAGCTCGACTCCCAGCACCTCGAGGCTGCCGCCGACGATACGGGGTGCGGGCTCGCGGCCCGACAGGAGCGCGGCCTGGCCCGAGATGATCTGCGCGAGAGTCGACTTGCCGGAGCCGCTGGAGCCCACGAGACCGACGATCTCGCCGGGTGCGACCGTGAGCGTGAACCCCTTCACGGCCGTGTGGGAGGCGCTCACGCTGTGGGCCGGGTACTCGATCGTGACATCGGAGGCCGCGATGACATTCGGTTCACTCATCGCATCGAGACTATGCCGCTCACCCTCACTCCGCCTGGAAGGCGCGGCGGTCGGACTCGAGTTGCACCAGCTGAACCTGCAGCTCGCGATACCCCGAAGGGTCGGCGACGGCGTCAGTGCGCTGCAGCCGGGCGATGAGCTCGTCTTTGCGCCGACGGAGGTGGCGCTGCACGAGGTCGCGCACGATGCTGCGCAGATAGGCCTCGATCTGGCGCTCCGGCCGCTCGGGGATCGGCGCGACGGCCAGCTCCTCGACCAGCGAGCGGCACTCCTCCGGCACATCGGCCTGCACCACGGCCACCCAGTCCTGCTGCGCGAGGGCGGAGACGTTGCGGCCGATCGAGTCGCGCACCGCGGCGAGCGGGGCCGAGCTGAAGCCGCACACCACCGCGTGCGCGATGAGCTCGGGGCCGACCACCTGGGGCGCCTGGAGGATCGCCATCAGGGCGTCGCGCTCAGTGCGCACGGCCGTCGTGGCGGGCAGATGGGTGAGCGAGATGCGCGGGCGCTGCTCGGGTGCGGGCGCGAGGTCGGTGAGCGAGGGCACTGCTCCCCCGCCGGTGGCCGGTACGGCGGTGACGACGCCGGACCCCGCCGAAGGGTCGACCCGCTGCGCGGGACCCTGGCGGCCCACACGCTGCAGGTCTCGCCCCTGGCCGCCCCGGTCGACCGAGCGCTGAGCGCCATCGGACGATCCACTCTGCCGCCCGCTCGAGTCAGCACCACGGCCGCGACGGGATGCGCGCTCGACCTCGGCCGTGACCTCGGGCAGGTCGACCGCGAGCATCTTGGCCAGCTCGCGGGTGTAGGCGGGGCGCAGGGCGGAGTCGCGGATGTCGGCCACGACCGGCGCCGCCTCCCGCAGGGCGGCCACTCGCCCTTCGACGCTGTCGAGATCGTAGGCGGACAGCCGCTGCTTGATGACGAACTCGAACATCGGCTTCTTGGACTTCACCATGCGCCGCACGGCGTCGTCGCCCTTCGCGAGACGGAGGTCGCAGGGGTCGAGCCCGTCGGGCGCGATGGCCACGTAGGTCTGCGCCGCGAAACGCTGCTCCTCGCTGAACGCGCGGAGCGCCGCCTTCTGGCCGGCCGCATCCGGGTCGAAAGTGAAGACCACCTCGCCGAGCCCCGAGGTGTCGTCGGAGAGCACCCGGCGCATGATCTTGATGTGGTCGACCCCGAACGAGGTGCCGCAGGTGGCGACGGCGGTGGTGACCCCGGCGAGATGGCAGGCCATCACATCGGTATAGCCCTCCACGACGACCACCTGCCGCGACCGGGCGATGTCGCGCTTGGCCAGGTCGAGCCCGTAGAGCACCTGGGCCTTGTGATAGATGGCGGTCTCGGGGGTGTTGAGGTATTTCGGCCCCTTGTCGTCGTCGTAGAGACGGCGCGCCCCGAAACCCACGGTCTGGCCGGTCTGGTCGCGGATGGGCCAGATGAGTCGGCCGCGGAACCGGTCGTAGCTGCCGCGGTCTCCGGCACTCAGCAGTCCGGCGGCGGTGAGCTCGGCCTCCGTGAAGCCGCGGCCGCGCAGGTGCTTGCCCAGGTTGTCCCAGCCCTGCGGCGCGTAGCCCACGCCGAACCGCGCAGCGGCCGCGGGGTCGAAACCACGTTCTCCGAGGAACGATCGCGCCGCCTCCGCACCCGGGGCGGTGAGCTGCTCGGCGAAGAACTCGCGGGCGGCGTCGTTGGCCGCGAGCAGGCGGGCCCGGTTGCCGTGGTCGGCGCCCGGGGCGCTGCCGTCTTCGTAGTGCAGTTCGAAGCCGATGCTCGCCGCCAGGCGCTCGACCGCCTCGCTGAAGGTGACGTGGTCCATCTTCTGCAGGAAGGTGAAGACGTCTCCGCCCTCACCGCAGCCGAAGCAGTGGTAGTAGCCCACCTGAGGGCGCACGTGGAAGCTGGGCGAGCGCTCGTCGTGGAAGGGGCAGAGGCCCTTCATCGAACCGACCCCGGCGCTCTTCAGCGTGACGAACTGCCCGACCACGTCGGCGATGTTGATGCGGGAGCGCACCTCGTCGATGTCTCCGCGACGGATGAGGCCGGCCACGATTCAGAGCGCGATCCTGGCCGCGAGGGCCTCGGCGGTGGTGGACTGCCGGCACAGCCGGGCGTGGAGGGCCACGGCGGTCTGGTCGGTGAGGCTGGCGACCTGATCGACCACCACGCGCCTCGCAGCCGTCTCGTCGTCTCCGGCACGACGCCAGTCGTCGCGGAACGCGGTGTCGAGAGCCGTTCCGCCCGACTCCCACAGGGCATCGGCCAGCTCGGCCAGCAGCATGCGCTGGTCGACGTAGAGCGGCTGGCGGGCGTCGCTCGACATGACGAACACCGACACGATGCCCTTCAGCGTGGCGATCTCGGCCGACACCTCCGCCGGCACGATGACGTCGGCGCCATAGCGCGTGATGCTCGGCGCGGGGAACGCCTCGCGGGTGGCCCTCGTGGCCGCGCCCGCGAATCGGCCGATCAGCTGACTGGTCAGATTCTTCAGCCGGGCGTGGTCGGCCCGCGAGTCGTCCCACTCCGAGATCCACACCCGGAGCGAGTCGAGACGGTCGAACGCGGCCGCGAGCTCGTCGAGCGAGAAGCCCCCGGCCCTGGCGTGGATGCGGCGCACCAGGGAGTCGTGGTCGACCCGGTCGCCGAGCACCGAGACGTCGATGTAGCCGTTGAGCACGGCGTCTTCGAAGTCGTGCACCGAGTAGGCGATGTCGTCGGACAGGTCCATCACCTGCGCCTCGACGCAGAGTCGACGCTCGGGAGCGCCGATGCGCACCCACTCGAACACCTCGACGTCGTCGTCGTAAACGCCGTACTTGAGCCGGCCGCTGGGGTCGGGAACCGGGTCGAGCGCCGTCCACGGGTACTTGCAGCTCGCGTCGAGACTGGCCCGCGTGAGGTTGAGCCCGAGGCTCCTCCCCGTGTCGTCGACCACCTTGGGCTCGAGCCGGCTGAGGATGCGGAGGCTCTGGGCGTTGCCCTCGAAACCTCCGATGCCCTGGGCCCACTCGTTGAGCGCTTTCTCGCCGTTGTGGCCGAAGGGCGGGTGACCGAGATCGTGGGCCAGGCAGGCGGTGTCGACTACGTCGGGGTCGAGGTCGAGGCTCGCGGCGAGCTCGCGGCCGACCTGCGCGACCTCGAGGGAGTGGGTGAGCCGGTTGCGCGCGAAGTCGGCGACCACCGCCGGACTGAGCACCTGCGTCTTCGCGGCCAGGCGCCGCAGCGACGACGAGTGCAGCACCCGCGCGCGGTCGCGGGCGAAGTCGCTGCGCCGGGTGTAGTGCTCTTCGGGCAGGAACCGCTCCGCGTCGGAGTCGTCGTACCCCTTCGTCGGGGCGTAGGTCGTGAGGTCGAGTGCCGGATCAGCCACCGCTGTGGTCCAGTTCGGCCTCGGCCAGGTCTGCCCGGCCCACTCCGCCGAGTTCGCGCGACTCGAGCCAGTTCTCGGGCAGCGCGGGCTTCTTCGGGCTGCCGGCGCGACCGCGGGGGCCTTCGGCGTCGGCTCCCGGGTAGGGCAGATCGCCGTCGAGGGTGGCGAGGATCTCGTCCATCGCGGCGAGCGACGTCACCGTGCTGAGCGCTGCACGCACCTCGTGACCGGCGGGGTAGCCCTTGAGATACCAGGCGACGTGCTTGCGGATGTCGCGGCACGCCCGCCCTTCGTCGCCGAAGAACTCCGTGAGCAGCTCGGCGTGCCGCCGGAGCGTGCGCGCCACGTCGCCCAGGCTGGGCGCGGCGCGCAACGCCGCCGCCTCCTCGGCGCCGAGCTCACCCGAGCGCACTCGGAACGCCGCGGCGAGGTCGCCGAAGAGCCAGGGCCGACCCAGGCAGCCGCGACCCACCACGACACCGTCGCACCCGGTCTGCTCCACCATCCGCACGGCGTCTTCACCCGACCAGATGTCTCCGTTGCCGAGCACCGGCACCCCGGTGATGGTCTCCTTGAGCGTGGCGATCGCATCCCAGTCGGCCGTGCCGCTGTAGAAGTCGGCCGCCGTGCGGGCGTGCAGCGCGATGGCCGCCACACCGGCGCCCTCGGCGGCCTTCGCCGCCTCGAGATAGGTGAGGTGGTCGCCGTCGATGCCCTTGCGCATCTTGACGGTCACCGGGATGTCGCCGGCCGCCTCCACCACCGACTCCACGATCTCGCGGAACAGGTCGAGCTTCCACGGCAGTGCCGCTCCCCCGCCCTTGCGCGTGACCTTGGGCACGGGACATCCGAAGTTCATGTCGATGTGGTCTGTGCGGTCTTCCTCCACCAGGATGCGTGCCGCCGCCGCCATGGTGGCCGGATCGACGCCGTAGAGCTGGATGGACCGCGGGGTCTCGCTCGGGTGGTGCGTGATGAGCCGCATGGTCTCGGGCGTGCGCTCGACCAGCGCACGGCTCGTGATCATCTCGCTGACGTAGAGCCCCGCGCCGAACTCGCGGCACAACCGGCGGAACGCGGTGTTCGTGATGCCCGCCATCGGAGCGAGCACGACGGGCACGTCGAGTTCGATCGGCCCGATGCTGAGCCGGTCGGCGAGGAGTGTGGTGGGAGTGGACATCGGGTCAATTCTTCCAGACGGATGCGATGAGCGTGTCGTTCACGGGAATCCTGTGGACGCGCATCCGGTTCTCTGCTTCTGTGGAGGACGAGATGGACGAGACGTTGACGGGGATCCAACGGGTGCGCGCCGACGCGTCGGCACGGGGACTGGACGTGGAGATCGTCGAGAGACCGGCGGCCGGATCGCTGGAGGCCGCGGCCGCCCTGCTCGGCCTCGAGCCCGCCGACATCATGAAGAGCCTCGTCGTGAAGCGGCACGACGGAGAATTCCTGTTCGCCCTCATCCCGGGCGACCGCCAGATCAGCTGGCCGAAACTGCGAGCCGTCGTGGGTGTGAACCGCCTCGCCATGCCGCACCAGGACGTCGCCCTCGACGCCACCGGATACGAACGGGGCACCATCACCCCGCTCGGCAGCACCACCGCCTGGCCCGTGTTCCAGGACGCGTCGTTCGCCGGCCGTCGGGTGGCGATGGGAGCGGGGGCCCACGGCCACAGCGCCTTCGTGCTGGCTGACGATCTCGCCGGCGCCCTGGGCGCGACGGTCGCCGACATCAGCGATCCGATCCCGCCTCGCCCCTGACACCGCGAGCACGGGTCGGGGGCGGGACGTGGATCAGAAGCTGCAGGTGTCGCCCTCGCAGGTCGCCGCGTTCGAGTCGCCGACCGCGATGAGCGGCCTCAACGGCACGACAGGCGCCGAGACCTCCGCCTGAGCCGTGGCCGCGGCATCCTGCCCGCTCACGCGCCGACCTCCGTGCGTTCCGCCGCCACCTGGGTGAGGACCTGCTCGAACACCGAGGCGTCCTGGGCGCCCGACACGCCGTAGCGGCCGTCGATCACGAAGAACGGCACGCCCTGGATGCCGTAGGCCACCGCCTGCTGCTGGTCGGCGTGCACGGCGGCGAGGAACTCGTCGGCCTCGAGCGAGCGCACCACGTCATCGCGGTCGAGGCCGATCTCGGCGGCGAGATCGGCCAGATCCTCCACCCGGCCCACGTGGCGCCCCTCGACGAAGTAGGCCTTCAGCAGGCGCTCCTTGGCCTCGAGCTGCTTGCCCTGCGCCTTCGCGTAGTGGATGAGCTGGTGCGCCTTGACCGTGTTGGTGTGCTTCACGGTGTCGAAGTCGTAGTCGAGGCCGACGTCGGAGGCGATACCGGTGACGCGATCGAGCATCTGCTCCACCTGCGCGACGGGCATGCCCTTGCGCTCCGCGAGGTAGGAGGTGGTGCTGCCTTCGAAGTCGACCGGGGTGTCGGGCGAGAGCTCGAAGGAGTGGTACTCGACCACGACCGGCGCGGCATCAGGGTCTTCGGAGTAGGCGGCTATGCCGTTCTCGAGCTTGCGCTTGCCGATGTAGCACCAGGGGCACGCGACGTCCGACCAGATGTCGATCTTGATGGGTTCTGAATCGCTCACGAGAAAGCCAACGCGGATGCGCGCCGACTATTCCACAGGACGCGGGGCGTCGGCCGGTTTGTCCACAGCTCCACCGAAGCGCCTGGTGCGACCCGAGTAATGCTCGATAGCCTCCCAGAGATCGGTCCTGGTGAAGTCGGGCCACAACCGGTCGAGAAAAACCATCTCCGCATAGGCGGACTGCCAGGGAAGGAAATTCGAGGTGCGCTGCTCACCAGAACTGCGAACGAACAGGTCCACATCGGGGAGCTCGGGCACGTACAGCCGACGCTGGATGAGCTTCTCCGAGACGGCGGAGGGCTTGAGGCGACCGGCCGCCACGTCGTCGGCGATGCTCTGCGCCGCGTCGACGATCTCGGTGCGGCCACCGTAGTTCACGCACATCGTGAGGGTGAGCGTCGAGTTCGACGCCGTCAGCTGCTCGGCGAACTGGAGTTCCTTGATCACCGACGCCCACAGCCGCGGCTTGCGGCCGGCCCAGCGGATGCGCACGCCCCACTCGTTCAGCTGGTCACGCCTGCGGTGCAGCACCTCGCGGTTGAAGCCCATGAGGAAGCGCACCTCGTCGGGCGAGCGCTTCCAGTTCTCGGTCGAGAACGCGTACACCGAGACGTGCTTGACGCCGATCTGGATGGCGCCCGCGACGACGTCGAGCAGCGCGGCCTCGCCGGCTCTGTGCCCCTCGATGCGGGTGAGGCCGCGCTGATTGGCCCAGCGCCCGTTTCCGTCCATCACGATGGCGACGTGCTGGGGCACCGCGGAGGCGGGGAGCGTCGGCGGGTGGATCCCCGTCCAGTCGAGGGGCCTGAACGGCTCGGCGAGCGGGGAGGTGGTGCGCACGGGGCTCACGGGCTGGTGACCTTCTTCGTCGTCTGCGACCGTTCGACGTGCTCGAGCGATCGGAGCCCGCGTTCCAGGTGCCATTGGGTGTACGCCGCCACGATACCGCTCGCCCGAGAGCGCACCGGTGTCTCCGAGGCGTCGGCCGTCTGCCAGTCCCCTGTGAGCAGGGCACCGAGGAGCCCGAGGGTCGCGGCGTCGAGCCTCGGAGTCCCCGGAGGGGCGACCTCGTCGCTCACCACGCCGCCGAGCTGCACCACGAACGCCGAGTGCGGGCCGGCCTCACCGGTCACGGCGCAGTCGTGGAAGCTCGGCGCCCAGCCGGCCATCGACAGGGCGCGGAGCAGATACGAGTCGAGCGTCAGCGCCGGCCCGTGCTCGCCGCGGGCGAGCGAGCGAAGCGCGCCCACGAGCAGGAGGTACTGCTGCAGGGAGGGTTCCGACTCGGTGAGCTTGTCGGCCGTCTCGACCATGGCGTTGGCGGCCGTGTAGCTGGCGTAGTCGGAGGTGATCTCGGCTCCGTATGAGCCGAGGGTGACCGCCTGGGTGATGGTGTCGAGGGTGCGGCCCTCGTAGAACTGCACGTCGGCCACCATGAAGGGCTCGAGACGGGCACCGAACTTCGACGCCGTGCGGCGGACTCCCCGGGCAACCGCCCTCACCTTGCCGTGCTGGCGGGTGAGCATCGTCACGATGCGGTCGGCTTCACCCAGCTTGTGGGTGCGCAGCACGACGACTTCATCACGATAGGTGGGCACCCACCGATTATCCCTCCGACCCGGCCCGACGGAGCCGAGGAACGCCGATCAGAACGCCTCGAACGCCCGTCCGAGTTGCAGGGCACCCAGGATGACGAAGAGCACGGCGAGGATCAGGTTGTTGTGCCTGATGAGAGTGGCCTTCGCGGAGTTGAGCGTGTCGATGATCGTGCGCGAGCCCACTCCACCGACGACCGTGATGGTGATCAGACCGAGACAGGAGACCAGAACGAACACCGCAGACACCACGAACACCAGCGACCACTCCAACTGGGCGTTGCCGATCGACGCTCCGGCGGCGATCGCGATCGGGACGTTCTTGACGTTGGCGATGCCGAGAACGATGCCGAGTCCAGCCGACTTGACGGGCCCGAACGAGTCGATCGCCGCGAGCCACTTCGGCTCCACCGGTTCGACTCCCTTCTTGGGACGCTTCTTCCAGCAGCGGTACGCCAGGAAGAAGAACAGCGCGGCGAACGCGAACCCGATCACGATGTGGATGACCTGGGCGAAGAACGAGTCGTTCTGGGTGGTGCCCTTCGAACCCGAAGCCAGACCCAGCACCAGAGCGAAGAACGACAGCGCGAAGGCGACCGTGAAGGCCAACGCGTTCACCCGCCCCTTGGGGCCCAGCATCAGCGAGATCACGGCGACGAGAGGCAGCGGGGAGACGATGACGGCGACCGAGAGAGGGAGGATGTCGCCGAGCACATGCCAGAACATGTGCTCACACTATCGGCACGCGGCAGCCGTTCGCGGGCGGTTTTCCGGGGCGCGCGTGACGCACGCCCCGGAACGCTCAGGCTCCGACGAGCTCGCGGTCGGCGTCGCGCACCCGGATCGCCCGGTTGACGGCGCTCACGACTGCCTTGAGCGACGCGGTCGAGATGTCGGCGTCGATTCCGACACCCCACAGTCGCGTTCCGTCGACCTGCAGCTCCACGTAGGCGGCCGCCAGGGCGTCGCCCGAGGCGCTGAGGGCGTGCTCGACGTAGTCGTACAGCTTGATCTCGATGCCCTGTTCACTCATCAGCTTGAGGAAGGCGTCGATCGGTCCGTTGCCCACGGCGCCCGTCTCGATCACCTCGTCGCCCACCCTCAGCTCCACGTCGAGCGACACCGAGCCACCCAGGTCGCTCGCGGTGCGGGTGCGGGTGAGCTCGAAGCGGCCCCACTTGTCCTCGGCACGGTGCGCGGGTGCCGGCAGGTACTCGTCGTTGAAGATGGCCCAGATCTCGTCGCTCGTGACCTCGCCGCCCTCCTCGTCGGTCTTCGCCTGCACGACACCGGAGAACTCGATCTGGAGCTTCCGCGGCAGGTCGAGCGCGTGATCGGTCTTCAGCAGGTAGGCGACGCCGCCCTTGCCCGACTGCGAGTTCACGCGGATCACCGCTTCGTACGAACGGCCGAGATCTTTCGGGTCGACCGGCAGGTAGGGCACCGCCCAGGTCAGCTCGTCGACAGACACACCCTGCTCGGCGGCATCGGCCGCCATCGCTTCGAAGCCCTTCTTGATCGCATCCTGGTGCGAGCCGCTGAAGGCCGTGTATACCAGGTCGCCGGCCCAGGGGCTGCGCTCGTGCACCTTCAGCTGGTTGCAGTACTCCGCCGTGCGGCGCACGTGGTCGAGGTCGCTGAAGTCGATCTGCGGGTCGATGCCCTGGGTGAACAGGTTGATGCCGAGCGCCACCAGGTCGACGTTGCCGGTGCGCTCGCCGTTGCCGAACAGGCAGCCCTCGATGCGGTCGGCTCCTGCCAGGTAACCGAGCTCGGCGGCGGCGACACCCGTGCCGCGGTCGTTGTGCGGGTGCAGCGAGATGATCACGTTCTCGCGGTGGTCGATGTGCCGCCCCATCCACTCGATCGAGTCGGCGTACACGTTGGGCGTCGCCATCTCGACGGTGGAGGGCAGGTTGATGATGACCTTACGCTCGGGCGTGGGCTCGAACACCTCGAGCACCTGGTTGCAGATGTCGACCGCGAACTCCAGCTCGGTGCCCGTGTAGCTCTCGGGCGAGTACTCGTAGTAGACCGTCGTCTCCGGCACGGTCTTCTCGAACTCCCGGCACAGCCGCGCTCCCTCGAGTGCGATGTCGACGACGCCCTGCTTGTCGGTGCGGAACACCACGTCGCGCTGGAGCACGCTCGTGGAGTTGTAGAGGTGCACGATCGCCTGCTTGGCACCCTTGATCGATTCGTAGGTGCGCTTGATGAGGTGCTCCCGCGCCTGAGTCAGCACCTGGATCGTCACGTCGTCGGGGATGGCGTTCTCCTCGATGAGCGACCGCACGAAGTCGAAGTCGGTCTGCGAGGCGCTCGGGAACCCGACCTCGATCTCCTTATAGCCCATCTGCACGAGCAGGTCGAACATGATGCGCTTGCGCTCGGGGCTCATCGGGTCGATGAGCGCCTGGTTGCCGTCACGCAGGTCGACCGCGCACCACCGGGGTGCCTCGGTGATGCGCTTGGACGGCCAGGTGCGGTCGGGCAGATCGACCGTGATCTGCTCGTGGTACGGGCGGTATTTGTGAACCGGCATGGCCGACGCGGCCTGATTGTTCTTCATGGTGTGCGATTTCCCTCTGCGAGATGTGTGGTCAGCCGACAGCGAACTCCGCGACGAGAGAGGCCTGAAAACTAGGACTCGTCGCGGCAGCTAAGAAGGAGCAGACCGAACAGCACGACACCAGCCTAGCAGGTGCCGCCTAAGGGGCCACCCGCCCGTTGGCGTCGAAAGCGGCGGCCGTGAGAGGCATCAGCTCGGCCCAGAAGCCCTCCATCTTCTCGGCGCACATCTCGATCTCGCGCTGCGGAAAGCTCGGGAAGGTGCTCCCCTCGTGCTTGGTGCGAAGAGACAGGAAGTTCATGAGCGACCGCGCGTTCATGGTGACGTACATCGACGAGTAGATGGTGAGCGGCAGCACGATGCGTGCGACCTCCCGGGCGATGCCCGCCTCGAGCATCCGCTCGTACGACTCGAACGCCGCCGTGCACACCGTGCGCACCTCGTCGGAGACGAGCTGCGACTGCTCGGCAGACCCGGGCAGGAACTCGTAGGCGCCGGGCTTGCCGACCTGCACGAGGTTGCGCTCCGGCGCGGGCACGTAGAACACGGGTCGGAGCTGCCGGTAGCGCCCCGACTCCTCGTTGTAACTCGCGATCCGGTGCCGCATGAACTCGCGGAACACGAAGATGGGCGCCTGCACGTAGAAGGTCATGGAGTTGTGCTCGAACGGCGAGCCGTGTCGGTCGCGCATGAGGTAGTTGATGAGGCCCCGATCGCGCTTCGGATTGGCCTCCGCGCCGGCCTCGGCGGCCTCGAGCGTCTGCTCGCCCTGAGTCGACACCCGGGCGGCGAAGAGCACGTCGGAGTCGTGCGCACTCGCCCGAACGAGCTCCACGGTCACGTCGGAACGGAATTCGATCTCGGCCACCCCCACACGATACCGGCCGGATGCGTCACAAACGTCACAATCCCTCGCCGGTAAGGCTCCCCCCGTTACTGTTCGAGCACCATGGACTGGATCATCCCCGCGGCCGTCATCGTCGGCCTGCTCGCCGTGAGCACCGCGCTCGGGCTGATCTGGCGAGCCCGCCAGGGAGCACCCGCCGTCGTGACACCCGGCAGTTCCGCCCCGCGGCGCGAGAACGACACCGTCGACCTCGACGAGCTCGGCGCCGGCGGCGCACCCCACGCCCCACATCAGGGAACCCGCGCCACCCTCGTGCAGTTCTCCACCGCCTACTGCTCCAGCTGCCCCGCCACCCGGCGGGTGCTGAGCGGCATCTCCGAAGGGAGCGCCGACGTCGCCTACCTCGACGTCGACGTCACCGAGCGCGGCGACCTCATCCGCCGCTTCCGCATCCTGCAGACCCCGACCGTGCTCGTGCTCGACCGGCACGGCGAGGTGCGCACCCGTTTCGGCGGCGCCGTCCGCCCCGCCGCCGTGCGGACCGCCCTGGAGGGAATCCGATGATCGACCCGCGCGCCCCGCGCTTCACCGCCGGCATCACCGCCGTGCTGCTGCTCGTCACGATCGCGCTGAGCTTCGCCGCGACGGTGGCGGCGTGGGTGCTGCTGCTCGCGCTCGCCCTGCTGTTCTTGTGGGGTGCGACAGCCGGTGTCAAGCGCCATCCCTTCGGGCTCTTGTTCCGCGCCGCCATCCGGCCGCGGCTCGCACCGCCGACCGAGCTCGAAGACCCGAAACCGCCGACCTTCGCCCAGCTCGTGGGCTTCATCGTCACGGGCGCCGGCGTGCTCCTCGCACTCCTCGGCGTTCCGTACGCGGTCACCGTGGCCGCCTCGCTCGCCTTCGTGGCCGCCTTCCTCAACTCCGTCTTCGGATACTGCATCGGCTGCCAGCTCTACCTGCTGCTCGCGCGGTTCCGTCGCAGTGCCGGCACGCCCGCCGCCGGCGCCTGATGCCGTGACCCTCCGGACGGCATAGTCTGGGTCCGTCGGACGGAGGACCCATGACCGCCACCAGCGAGGCCACCACGGTGTGGCGCGGCGACCTGCTGAGCGGGTCGGGCACCACCACCCTCGACTCCTCGGGCTCAGGGGTCTTCGCGGTCGACTGGCGCACCCGCACGCACGGCTCCACCGGCGCCACCACACCCGAAGAGCTGCTGGGTGCCGCGCACGCATCCTGCTTCTCGATGGCGTTCGCGCACGCCCTCGCTCAGTTCGGCACTCCCCCGGAGTCGCTGCAGACCACGGCCGCCGTCACCTTCGACCCCGCCGTGGGCATCACCGGCAGCCATCTGCTGGTGAGCGCGGTGGTCCCGGGCATCGACGAAGCCGACTTCGAGCGCCTCGCCGACGAGGCCAAGACCGGGTGCCCCGTGTCGCGTGCTCTCACGGGTATCCCGATCACCCTCGAGGCGAGCCTGGCATGAGCGAGCACGCCACGAGCAAGACGGTCGTCATCGCGGGGGCGTCGGGCTTCATCGGCTCCGAGCTCACCCGTCAGTTGCAGGATGCGGGCCACACGGCGATCGCGCTGGTGCGCCGCCCCGCACGCACACCCTCCGAGCGCACTTGGGACCCGGAGGCGCGCTGGCTGAAGCCCGGCCTCATCGACGGCGTCGACGCCGTGGTGAATCTCTCGGGCGCATCCATCTCGCGTCTGCCGTGGACCTTTTCGTACAAGAAGGAGATCCTGCAGTCGCGGATCGCCGCCACCTCCACTCTGGCCGAGGCGATCCTGCGCAGCGACGATCCACCGGCCGCCTTCGTCAGCGGGTCGGCGGTCGGGTTCTACGGCGACAGGCCGGGCGAGCTGCTCACCGAGGCCGCCCCCGTGGGCGCAGGGTTCCTCGCGCGGGTCGCCGACGCCTGGGAGCGAGCCGCCGCACCCGCGGCCGCCGCCACCCGCCTCGTCACGATCCGCACCGGCATCGTGATCGGCGACGGCGGCGGAGCCCTCAAACCCCTGCGCCTCATCGCGAAGGCGGGCCTCGCCGGTCCGCTCGGCAGCGGCCGCCAGATCTGGCCCTGGATCGGACTGCACGACGAAGCCGCCGCCATCCGTCACCTCGCCCTCGACTCCGAGCTCTCCGGGCCGGTGAACCTCGTCGGACCGCGTCCGGTCTCGGCCTCGGTCGTCGTGCGCCAGTTCGCCGAGGAGCTGCATCGGCCCTTCTGGCTACCCACCCCGGCCTGGGCGCTCAAGGCGGCTCTGGCCGACGCCGGCCGCGACCTCCTCCTCTCCGACCAGGACGTCTCGAGCCAACTCCTCGCCGCCGACGGCTTCACCTTCCGCGACGAGACCGTCACCGCCGCCCTCGCCGCCCTCTGACCACCGGCGCCGCTCGGCCAAACCGCTGCTCAGCCCGAGCGCCGGTCGGCCGTCACCGCGTCACGTGAACGGCGTCGCTGGTGCGGGGCGTGGGCCCGTAGCCGGATGCCGTTCCGGTGACCGTCACCGTCAGGTCGGCACCCACGTCAGCACTCACGACCCGGTAGCTCGGCTTCGTGGCCCCCGGGATGGCGACGCCGTCGCGAGCCCACCGATACGTGAGCGCCACCGGCTCGGGCGCCCATCGGCCCGCTGTCGCGGAGAGCACCGTTCCCGGCCGCGGTGTGCCGCTGACACTGGGCGTCGACGCCACCGGGAGCAGCCGCGTGAGGACGACGTTGCGACCCTTCACCGCGGCTCCGGAGGCGACACTGATCGGGATGGCGGTCGACAGCGAGTACCGGTTCGGATAGAACTCGTCGCGGTAGGCGGTCCCGCCGAGGAGAGTTCCGTCGTCGGTCGGGGTGTCCGTGAATCCGAGCGAGTACTCCCCCGCTTCCAGTCCGAGCACGTGATAGCTGCCATCCAGCCCCGTGCGCGTGCGCGTCACGGGAGCCGACGCGTTCCCGTCCGTCCCGCCCCTCCACACCAGCACCCAGATCCCGCTGAGCGGAGCACCTTCCGGATCGGTGATCCTGCCGCTGATCGCCCCGCCCGTGGCGACCACGACGTTCTTGCCGGTCGCTCGCTGCCCCGCCCTCACGGAGACGGGCCCCGAGGTGCCGGGAGCTCGTCCCGTGCCGGGGTCGAGCACCGTCGCACGTACACGGTAGGTGCCCGCTCGGAGCGAGTCGAACGCGTAGGCACCGCGCGACCCGACCGTCTGCGTCGCGACGACGGCTCCGGATGCGGACAGCACCTCCACGCGCGCCTGGTGGAAACCCGGGGCGGTCGCGGTCTTCACCGTGCCCGAGAGATGTGCTGCAGTGGGCAGAGTCAGATCGCGACCCGTCACCGTGCCGGCCGACGTGAGCCCGATGCGCGACGCGCCGGCCAGCGAGCCGGCGCCCCCCGAATAGACGGGCGCCCAGTCGGGGAGTGATGCGACGAACATCCCTCCGGTGCCTGCCACATTCGCGCCCACCCGATACGTGCCCGAGGCGAGCCTGTCGAGGCTGTAGGCTCCGCGGGCATCGGTTTTCGTCTGTGCCACGAGCGCCCCGGCAGAGTCCCACGCCGCCACCGGGACGCCCGCGAGCCCAGCACCGGCCCCGCGGACGGTGCCCTGGATGCGGGCGCCCGCACGCATGACGACCGTCTTCGCGGTGCTCACCTGATTCTCGCGCACCGTGATGCGGTTGGCTCGAGCGAGGTCGGGCTTTCCGCCGTACCACTGCGGCGCGTACGCGCCCTCTGCGGTGAAGCGGAGGGTGTAAACCCCCGGTTCGACGAAGTCCAATCTGTACGCGCCGTTCCACGCCGTGGTCGCACCCCGGAGCACCCCGGCCTCGTCGTACAACGACACCTCGGCGGCCAAGGGCTTGTGCGATGCACCCCAGGAGACGACCTCGCCCGAGACCGAACCGGTCGCGCGGGACGGGATCGTGAAACTCACGCCTTTCATCGTCTGGCCCGCTGTCAGGGCGAGTCCGCGCCGCTCGACCTCCATCAGGCCGTTGTCCGTCGTGACCGAGACGTCGTAGACGCCGGGCGCGAGTCCGGTCAGGTGGTAGACGCCCGTCTCGTCGGTGAAGACGCGATCGATCTGGGCACGTCCATCGCCCGAGAGCGCGATGGACACGGATGCCAGCCTCGTCGCCTCGCCGGTCGGCGACCGCACGACCCCCGACACCACGCCCCCGACGACCGCCGCCGCATCGATGCCCGCGCGCTTCTCCCCCGCACCGAGCGTGATCACTCCGCCCGTCTGCTCCCGCTCGGCGCGCGGCCACCACTGCGTCAGGTAGCCTCTCGAGACCTGCCACGAGTCACGCTCGAGCGAGAAGTGCACCTTGTAGCTCCCCGCAGCGAGCCCGCCCACGGTGTAGTGCCCACGCGCATCCGTGCTGGCCCATGCCACCTCGTCTCCCCGGGCGTCGATCACGGTGACGCCTACCTCGGCCAGAGCCTTCGAGCCCGCCTTCACCGTGCCCGACACGGATGCCGCGGGACTGAGCACGGCGTCGGGGCCCGCGATCGAACCCGTCGAGCTCCCGATCGACACCGAGGCGGCGCCTGCCAGCGACGGCCCCCCGCCCGAGTACCTCGCGACGTGCGCGGGGTGGCTGAAGCCGAAGCGATAGTCGCCCGGCGCCAGAGGCGAGACCGAGTAGCGGCCGTCGGACCCGGTGGTCGCCCACGTCACCAGCGAGTCCGTGTCGTCGTACACGGAGACCCTCGCTCCCGCCAGCGGTGCCGCAGCACGGCCGGCCACGGGTGCCGAGCGCACGACTCCGGTCACTGCCGCCCGCACCGGCAGAACCGCGTCCACCCCGGTGACCACGGTGGACGCACCCAGCACGAGCTTGGTCGCCCCGGCGCGATCGGCGGATCCGCGCCACCATTGCTCGACGTGACCGGCGTCCCAGACCGGGAACCGCACGCGGTACGTCCCGGGCGTGACCCCGGCGAGCGTGTACTGACCTTCACCGTGGGTCAGGACCGCATACGCCGCCGAGGCCTCCCCCTCGCGCCAGAGTTCGACCTCACTCGTCACGGGGCCGCCCGGTTCGGTGTCGGCGCGGCGCACCGTCCCCGACACGGAGGCGCCGCGGGAGAGCGTCACGTCTTTGCCGGTGAGAGCCGACCCCTCACCGACGGTGACGGGTGTGGCGGTGTCGAGCGATGCGGCGCCCTTGAACCACTGGGGCAGGTAGCCCGAACCGCTGAACGACAGGCGATACGAACCCGGCACCAACCCGGCCAGCGTGTAGCTGCCGGTCTCGTCGGTCGTGGTGTACCGTTCGCTGGCGACACCCGCGGAGTCGTAGGCCCTGACGGTCACCGATTCGGCAGGCGCTCCATCCTGCGATCGCACCCGCCCCGAGACCGAACCCGTCTTGACCAGGCGGACGTCTCGTGTGGTGACCGATGCTCCTGCCACCGTGACGGGCGAGGTGAGCGCGACGAAGGCGGGCGCCTCGTCCCAGCTCTCCCCGTACACCACCCGGTACTCCCCCGCCCGAAGACCCCCGACGGTGTATCGACCACGGGAGTCGGTGACCGCGTCGCCTGCCTGCTCACCGGCGAGGTCGACCACACGCACCGACACCTCCGCTGCGGCCCGCGCAGGAGATCCTCCGGTCACGACGCCGGCGAGCTGCGCGGCGCGTTCGAGCACGACGTCGGCCCCGGTGCGCTGCTCACCGGTGGAGAGCTCGACCGCATCGGTCAGACCCGCCGCGAAGTAGAGTCCCTCCGGTGATTCGAAGCCGACACCGTACTCGCCCTCGTAGAGCCCCGCGAAACCGTATCGGCCGGTGCTGTCGGTCGATGTCTGAGCGGTCACCCGACCGGCGACGGTGAGGCTGACCGAGATGCCGGCGAGCGGCCCGGGAGCGCCGGGGGTCGATCCGGCGCGCGCCGCGGGGGCACCCCGGACCACGCCCGAGACGGAAGCCTTCGGCTGCAGCACGACATCGAGCCCGGAGCGGGTGGATCCGGCCGCCAACGGGATGACGTCGGCGGTCTCACGGCTCGACCGGCCGCTCCACCACTGCGAGAGCAGGCCGAAGTCCTCCGACGCCTGGAAGAACAGCGTCACGGGTCCTGCCGGGAGCCCTGACAGAACGAAGCTGCCGTCGCCCTCTCCGTCGACACCGCCCACCTCGACGCCGCGCGCATCGAAGGCCTTCACCGACGGCGTGTCGACAGCAGCCAGCCCGTTGGGAGTGGTCTGCCGCACCGTCCCGGAGACGGTCGCGGTGCCCTTCGCCGCCGCGGCGGTCACGGAGGGGGTGGGCGCGCCGACTGCGGGAACGGCGACGGCCGGAACGCCCGAGCCGAACAGGAGGGCGACCACCACCCCGGCGATGGCGGCGATGACCGCGGGACTACGGCGCATGAACTTCCTCTGGGCACGTGTGACGACGGGACTCGTCGCCCAGATGTGAACTTTCTATGCGACAGATGACGATAACCTGCCCGAGGTCGTTTCGCCTACCCCTCGAAGGAGGGGCCCGCAGCGCAGGCTACGCGGCGGCGCGGCGCGCGGTGCGCTCGAGGCCGATGGCGGTGCGGAGGGCGGCGCGGGCGCGACGGCGGTCGCCCGAGGCGTCGTAGGCGAGGCCGAGCCGGAACCAGGCGCGCCAATCGGTGTCGTCGGCCTCGACCGCCTCGCGGTAGGTCTCGAAGTCGGCATCGGCGGCGGCGCGCTCGGGGCGGCCGCTCGGGCGCTTCGGCAGGTCGTCGACGGGCAGTTCGTCTTCGGACTCGAGCTGCCGCACCAGCTGCTGGGTCCGCACCCCGAACATCAGTTCCCGGATGAGCGCCCAGGCACCCACGATCGGCAGAGCGATGAGGAACACCCCGATGAGCACCGCGACGGGCTCGCCCGTGAGCACGAACATCACGGCACGCTGACCCATCAGCACGAGGTAGACGGTGAGCAGCACCGCCATGAGGATCGCGGCGGCGCGCCCTTTCACGACGTCACACTCGTGGCGGTGGCCGCCTGGCCGGAGACGTTCTCGGGCTCGGGTGCGCTCTGCGCCGCCGAGCCACTGCCGCCACCGGCACCAGCACCGCCTCCGGAGGCCCCCGTTCCGTCGAGGTCGAGCAGCGCATCCAGCCCCACCACCAGACCGCGCGCGGTGCGCGCCGCGGCCAGCGCCACCCGGATGCCCGCCGCGTACGCGGACGGCGAGATGGTCTCGTGCGTGATCGTGAGCACCTCCCCCGTGCCGCCGAACACCACGTCCTGCTTCGCCACGATGCCCGCCAGGCGCAGGCTGTGCACCGGGATGCTCGCCACCTGCTGCCCGCGCGCCCGCTGATCGCTGTGGGGCGCCGACACCGGGCCTCGGGCCGCCCGCGCGGCCTGCATGAGCTCGGCGGTGCGCACCGCAGTGCCCGACGGCGAGTCGACCTTCGTGGCCGCGTGCGCCTCGATCACCTCGATCGAGTCGTAGAAGCGGGCCGCCATCGCGGCGAACGAGGTGGCGAGCACCGACCCGAGGGAGAAGTTCGGGATCACCACGACACCCGACGACGGCGGGTCTCCGAGAGCGCGACGCAGCCCCGCCAGCCTGTCGGCCGACCAGCCCGAGGTGCCCACGAGCACCTGCTTGCCGTGCTGCACGGCGAACTCCACCACCGACTGCGTGACGCCGGGCACACTCACGTCGACCACCACGTCGGCACCGAGCATCTCGTCGAGCGCGCTCCGCGAATCGAGGCGGGACACCACCTCGTACTCCGCCGAGGCCTCCGCGATCTCGCCGAACAGCCGGCCCATCTTCCCTGTCGCGCCGACGATGGCGAGCGTGGTTGTCATGCCCTCCAATCTACCGGCAGCGTCGCACACGACCGACGTCGCGCATCCCGCTCGGCGTCGTCCGCGCATCGGCCTGCGCCTAGGCTCGAACCATGCGCACCCGCCGAGCCGACCCCTCCGAGCCCGCCGCCCACGCACTCCTGCGCGACTACTTCGAGTACCGCGCGAGCGCGTTTCCGGTCGCCGGCGGCTACACCGTCACCTATCCCGACCCCGCCGCCTTCGTGCCGCCCGCCGGCGTCTTCCTCCTCCTTGAAGACGACGAGGGCCGCGCCGTCGGCTGCGGAGGCATCCGGATGCTGCCCTCACCCGCCGAGGGCGCCGTGCGCTACGAGGTCAAGCACGTCTGGACCGACCCGGCCGCCCGCGGATCGGGTGGCGCGACGCTCCTGCTGACCGAGCTCGAGTCCGAAGCGCGCGCACTCGGCGCGACCGAACTGGTGCTCGACACCCACCACACCCTCGAGTCGGCCCGCCGTCTCTACGCGCGCCTGGGATACCTCCCCACCGAGCCCTACAACACCAACCCGAACGCCACCCGCTGGTACCGCAAGCCGATCTGACGCGCGTGAGTAGTCAACGAGCCTGTGCGAACTCGTGGGCCTTTCGACGCAGCCCCAGAGCCTGAATCACGTCGGCCTCCACATCGATCAGTGCGCCACGAGTGAACCTGATCTGCGTGAGACCCAGGATGTTCGATGGTTCGCTCACCCCGTTCTCGAGGAGCACGATGACGTTCTCAATACCGAGCACTCCCTGGCAGTAGCCAAGCTCATGGATCACGTTCTCACGAGCACGACGCGACCCATCAGGCATCTCGTCCTCCCCGGTGAGAACGACCACCGCGACAACACTCGAGCGGATCATCTTGTCGACCACGACAAGGGTGTGATATCCGGCCCTCTGATCAGACTCGAAGGCCTCTGCTCGCACGCCGTCCTGAGAATCCAGTGCGCGCACAAGATACTTCCACTGCGGGTCTGCACCGTGGCCCACGAACACTTTGAACGCTGAATCGGTAGCCACGAGAGCGGGGTCGATGTAACGCGTCAGCAACTCTGTCACCGCTTCGGTGAGCAAATCGATCTGCTCGGCAGGCGCGTCGATCTCGACCAGACAATCCGGCGCACCGATGCTGCTGGTGAATCGCACTGTGACGGGAATGGACCGGGTGAGGTCACCATTCCCACAATTGAGCACGAGCGAGTACGCATCGCAATCGGCGAGCTCGCGACGGTCAGGGTCACGCAATCGAGCGTCGAATTCCGTGGTGCGCTCGACACCATTTCGCTGACGAGTCCGCCATGTCGACCATCGGACGATTCGGCCCGAGTCGATCAAGTCGGCCCATGACTGCCGGTACCCGGCTGCAAGCGGATCGTCCTCAGGGGTGTTCGCGAGGGAGTCGTCGATCACCGATTGCGCCCACGCGACGGCGAACGGTCGAGCTGTGCTCTCAGCGTCAGCGACGAACCCCGGATTGAGGCGCACACCCTGCACACGGAACGAGATGATCGTCATGCGTCGACCCTACCTGCGCGCTGTCAGTAGGGCTGAGGGTCGTTGACGCCGGTGCGCAGCTCGACCGGCAGGTGGCCGAGGTCGTTGTGCGCCACGAGTTCGGGCAGGCGCCCGGCCTTGAAGCGGATGATGGTGAGCCCGCAGTGCGCCTGGTTGAGGCCCACCCAGCGCCACTCCGGCGCATCCATCGCCTCGCGCACGAACCAGGCGATGACCGAGTTGTGCGTGATGAGCAGCTCGTGGCTCGCCGAGCGGGCCGGCGTGAGGAACTCGGCCACCGCATCCGCCATCTGGGCGCGCCCCGCCTCGACCTCCTCCTCGGTGACCGAGTTGAAGAACGGCTCCATGGTATGCGGCATCTGCGGCGAGTAGCCGGTGGGCACGCAGTCGAACAGGAGCGCGCTCGGGCGCGGGTCGAGGGCGGGCAGGTGCGACGACATGATCTGCGCCGTCTGCTCGGCCCGCTGCAGCGGCGAATGCCAGACGGTGTCGAACGGCACGCCGCCGAGCCGGTCGGCGATGAGCCGGGCCTGGCGGTGGCCCCGCGGCGACAGCGGACCGTCGTCGACGCCGTGCTCGGCGTCGAGCTGCTCGCCGTGCCGCACGAGGTAGAGGGTGTGCGCCATCAGGCCGCGACCACCTCTCGGAACGCGTCGTCGGCGATCGGGCCCACCGCGGCGATGCTGACGGTGCCCGAGGAGATGGTGTCGGCGAGCTCGCGCACGTCGTCGGCGGTGACGCCGTTGAGGCGGCGCACACTCTCGTCGAGATCGACGAACTCGCCCAGGGTGAGCTCCGAGCGGCCGAGGCGCGACATGCGGGTGTCGCTGTCTTCGAGGGCGAGCGCGGCCGAGCCGGAGAGCTGGCCGTGCGCCCGGGCCAGCTCGTCGGCGGTGATGCCGTCCGAGGCGAGCCGGCGCAGTTCGTCGAGCATGAGCTCGGTGACGGCGCCCTCGCGGCCCGGCGTGCAGCCGGCGTACATGGTGAACAGACCCGCATCGGAGTAGCTCGGGGCGTAGGAGTACACCGAGTAGGCGAGGCCCCTGCGTTCGCGGATCTCCTGGAACAGCCGCGACGACATACCTCCACCGAGCACGGAGTTGAGCACCGCCATCGTGGTGCGGCGCTCGTCGGAGGCGACGATGCCGGGCAGGCCCACCATCACGCTCGCTTGCTCGGTGGGCTTCGACACCACACGGACGGCCTCTCCGGGGGCCAGCAGGGTCGGCGCCGACGAGCGACGAGGCGCCGGCGTCGCGGGCGTGGAGAGGTCCCACTCCGAGTGCGCGAGCGAGGCCGTGACCGCGGCCACGAGCTCGTCGTGGTCGACCGCTCCCGCTGCTGCCACGACGAGGTCGTTGGGCCGGTAGGCCGCCTTGAAGTGCCGCCACACTGCGTCGCGGGTGACCTCGCGGATCGCATCCGGGGTTCCCCCCACGGGGCGGCCGAGCGGATGCGCGCCGAGAACGGCCGCGAACAGCTGCTCCCCCACCACGTCGCCCGGGTCGTCCTCGGCCATCGCGAGCTCTTCGAGGATGACGCCGCGCTCGGTCTCGAACTCCTTGGGGTCGATCAGCGAGGAGGTGACCATGTCGGAGAGCACCGTGATCGCCATCGGCAGGTCGGCGTCGCGCACCTTGGCGTAGTAGCAGGTGTACTCCTTGCTGGTCACCGCGTTGTGCTCGCCGCCGACGGAGTCGAACGACACGGCGATGTCGAGCGCGGTGCGCGTGGGGGTGCCCTTGAACAGCAGGTGCTCGAGGAAGTGCGTCGAGCCGTGGCGCGAGGGCACGTCGCCCTCCCGGCCGGGCTCGTCACGCGACCCCGCCGCCACCCAGTACCCGATGGTGGCACTGCGACTGCCCGGGATGTGCTCGCTCAGGATGCGGAGCCCGCTGGGGAGCACGGAGCGCCTCACGATCCCTTCGGCGACGGTGCCGATCGAGAGTTCGGGAAGGTCAAGGGGCAATGACACGGCTCCGCTCATTGAATCAACAATAGCCGTGACCCAGGTGCCGGGCCGTCGAAAAGCCGTGAAACGACGGATGCCCGCCCCACCGAGGTGGAACGGGCATCCGATCAGAGCGACATCAGCCGCGGGCCTTTCAGCCTTCGGCGGGGGCCTCCGGGCCCTCGCTGTGGGCGGCGGAGCCCTCGGTGTCGGCCGGGTCGGCCTCGGCGAGAACCGGCGCGAGCGACAGCTTTCCGCGGTCGTCGATCTTGGTGATCTCGACCAGGATCTTCTGGCCGACGCCGAGCACGTCTTCGACGTTCTCGACTCGCTTGCCGCCGGCGAGCTTGCGCACCTCGGAGATGTGCAGCAGGCCGTCCTTGCCGGGGAGCAGCGACACGAAGGCGCCGAAGGTGGCGATCTTCACGACGGTGCCGAGGAACTGCTCGCCCACCTCGGGGTTCTGCGGGTTCGCGATGGCGTTCACCTGGGCGCGGGCCGCCTCGGCCGAGGGGCCGTCGACGGCGCCGATGTAGACGGTGCCGTCTTCCTCGATCGAGATGTCGGCGCCGGTCTCGTCCTGGATGGCGTTGATGGTCTTGCCCTTCGGGCCGATCAGCTCGCCGATCTTGTCGACGGGGATCTGCACCGAGATGACGCGAGGCGCGGTGGGCGCCATCTCGTCGGGGGCGTCGATCGCGGCGTTCAGCACGTTGAGGATCGCGTCGCGCGCGGCCTTGGCCTGCTTGAGCGCACCGTCGAGCACCGACGAGGGGATGCCGTCGAGCTTGGTGTCGAGCTGGATCGCGGTGACGAACTCCGAGGTGCCGGCGACCTTGAAGTCCATGTCGCCGAGCGCGTCTTCGGCGCCGAGGATGTCGGTGAGCGCCGCGTAGCGGGTCTCACCGTCGACGGTGTCGGAGACGAGACCCATCGCGATGCCAGCCACCGGCGCGCGCAGGGGCACACCGGCGTTGAGCAGCGACAGGGTGCTGGCGCACACCGAACCCATCGAGGTGGAGCCGTTCGACCCGAGGGCCTCGGACACCTGGCGGATGGCGTAGGGGAACTCCTCGCGCGAGGGCAGCACCGGCACGAGGGCGCGCTCGGCCAGGAAGCCGTGCCCGATCTCGCGACGCTTCGGCGACCCCACGCGGCCGGTCTCACCGGTCGAGTAGGGCGGGAAGTTGTAGTGGTGCAGGTAACGCTTGTGCGTCACCGGCGACAGCGAGTCGATCTGCTGCTCCATCTTCAGCATGTTGAGCGTGGTGACACCCAGGATCTGGGTCTCGCCGCGCTGGAAGATGGCGGAGCCGTGCACGCGCGGGATGACCGCGACCTCGGCGTCGAGCGGGCGGATGTCGGCCAGGCCGCGCCCGTCGATGCGGATGCCGTCGCGGAGGATGCGCCCGCGCACCACGAGCTTGGTGACCGACTTGTAGGCGGCCGAGACCATGCCCTGCACCTCGGGCTCGAGCGAGCCCTCCTCGATGCGGGCGGCGATCTTCGCCTTGACGCGCTCCTTGAGCTCGTCGTCGGCGTTCTGGCGCTCGATCTTGTCGGCGATCTGGTAGATGCCCACCAGCTCGTCGTAGGCGAACTCGGCGACCGCGTCGTAGGCGGCGGCGGTGTACGCGAGGAAGATCGGGTACTCCTGCACGGCCTTGGCGGCCTGGTCGGCGAGCGACTTCTGCGCCTCGACCAGCTGACGGATGAACGGCTTGGCCGCCTCGAGCCCCTCGGCCACGACGGCCTCGTTGGGCTTGACGGCGCCGCCCTTGATGAGGTTCCAGCTGCCCTCGGTGGCCTCGGCCTCGACCATCATGATGGCCACGTCGGACGAGCCGTCGGCGTTCTCGACCACGCGGCCGGCGACGACGAGGTCGAACACCGCGTCCTGCAGCTGCGAGTGCTTCGGGAACACGACCCACTGGTCGGGCTCGGTGCCGTAACCGGGCATGAGCGCGAGACGCACGCCGCCGATGGGGCCCGAGAACGGAACACCCGAGATCTGCGACGAGGCGGAGGCGGCGTTGATGGCGAGCGAGTCGTAGAACTCGTCGGGCGCGATGGAGAGGACGGTGATGACGACCTGGACCTCGTTGCGGAGTCCGTTGATGAACGACGGGCGCAGCGGGCGGTCGATGAGGCGGCAGACGAGGATGGCCTCGGTCGAGGGACGGCCCTCACGGCGGAAGAACGAGCCGGGGATCTTGCCCGCGGCGTAGGAACGCTCCTCCACGTCGATGGTCAGGGGGAAGAAGTCGAAGTTGTCTTTCGGGTGCTTCGACACGCTCGTCGCGGAGAGCAGCATGGTCTCCTCGTCGAGGTACGCGGCGACGGCTCCCTGAGCCTGCTGCGCGAGGCGCCCGGTCTCGAAGCGGACCGTGCGGGTGCCGTACTTGCCGTTGTCGAGAACGGCTTCGGCGAATTTGATCTCAGGACCTTCCAAGAGGTCTTTCTCCTTTGTTTAGCGTCGCGGCCCCGTGTGGGCGCGCGACTCCTCGCGTGGGAGCAGGCGGATCGGCAGGGAACTCAATCCCTGGACAAACGGTGTCGAGGGGCTTCGTGCTGGCCACCAGTAGAAGACCTCCGGATGCGCGCACCGCGCGGCCGGAAAACCACCACCGAGGACCAGCTCCCTGCCAGCCTGCTCTCAACGACCACCATCCTACCAGTGTTCCGGCCGGTAACCGAGGATGACTCGCGCCGCGTCAGGCGACGATCTCGACGGCGAACGGCCGCGAGCGCCCAGACAGCGAGACCGGCACCTCCGCGGCACGCCCCTCGGCGGCCAGCGGCGCCACCACCGCGTGGATCGAGGCGTCGACGTCGCGCGGCACGAAACCGGCCCGGTGGATCGCGCCGTCCTCCCCCACCAGGTCGACGGCCACCCGCAGCTCCCTGCCCAGCCAGCGGCTCGCATCCGGAGTCAGCACCGCCCGGAGCGTGGGCGAGGTGGCCTGCGCGGCGTCGATGGAGGTCTGGCGTCGCGCGGTCTCGTCGACACGCAGGCGCCGCGGCGCGACGGCCGACCCCGCCTCGGCGGCCACCCGCGCGTAGGGCACCAGCTCGACCCCGTCGAGCGACCGGCGACTCCCCTCGCTGTCGCGCCCGCCGCGGCGGAACAGCGGCACGATCAGGGCGGCCCCCACGGCCACTGCGGCGAGCAGCAGCACGATCGCGAGCACCGGGCCCACTACCGGCCAGCGGGCCGCGCTCACCCCGCTCGCGGCCATGGCCAGCACGAGCACCACCGCGAACAGGAACAGCTCCCAGCGCCAGAGCGGCTTGCGGCGAACGGGGTGCATGCCTCTAGTCTGCCCTGCTCCGAGGCTCAGACCAGACGCCCGTCGCGGGCCACCACCGCTCCGCCCTTCACCACGACGGTGCGCGCCGCCCTCGTGAGGATCGCCTCCGCGGGCGTGCCGGCATCGAGCAGCACCAGGTCGGCATCGCATCCCACCTCGACCCCGTGGCGCGTCAGCCCGGCGTTGCGGGCGGGGTTGCGGGTGATCATGTCGAACACGGTGACGAGCTGGTCGGGATGCGCGTACTGCAGCACATGGGCGCCGAGCAGCGCCTCCTCGAGCAGATCGGCGTTGCCGTAGGGCCGCCAGCCGTCACGGATGTTGTCGGAGCCGATCGCGGTGTTCACCCCCGCGGCGAGAAAGAGATCGAGGCGGGTCGCACCGCGTCGCCTGGGCGCGCCCTGCTTGCGCCCCATCAGGTACATGTTGCAGGACGGCAGCGAGATGACGTTGCTCTGCGCAGCCCGCGCCTTGGCCACGACCGTGGCCAGCGCATCCGGATCGACCCCCACCGAGTCGAGCGCGGTGAGGTGGCTGCAGCTGAGCCGCTGCCCCACCCCGGCGGCGAGGGCGCGGTCGAGGATGTAGTCGTACTCCGAGAAGTCGGGGTCGTCCTGCTCGTCGACGTGCAGGTCGACCGGGAGTCCCGAGGCTGCGGCGAACTCGAACAGCGCGTCGATCTCGGCGCGATCGGCGCCGTGCGAGTAGTACCCGCCGATGAAGTCGACCAGGCCCTCGGCGGCCAGGCGCGCGAACCCCTCCCGGGTGAGGCTCGTCGGCCCGTCGGGCGCGTCGGCGGCCGGCCACGGCACGATCGCGAGCAGGTCGATCCGGCCCGCGTACCGGCGCTTGAGCAGGGTGATCGCCTCGACACTCACCTCGCCCCAGGTCGTGTGCGACTTGATGGTGCCGGTGCCGTGCGCGATCGCCCACTCGATCACCGTCGACATGCGCGCGGTGAGCTCGGCGACGATCTCGTCGCGCGTAGCGCCCGAGGCGAGCAGGCGGGCCATGTGGGCGTCCTCGGCCGGCCAGGCGGTGGAGGGGCCGTAGTCGTCTCGGGAGGCGGAGGCGTACCAGGCCTCTTCGAAGGCGCGCACGTCGGCCCGGTACCGCTCGTCGTCCCACAGCAGCACCTTGTCGAGATGGGTGTGCGAGTCGACGAAGCTCGGCGCGAGCAGGCGGCCGGCCGCCTCGACGACCACCGCGGCCCGCCGTGCGTCCACCGCGCCGATCTCGACGATGCGGCCGCCGCGCACGGCCACGTCGGCGCGGCGGCCGAGACGGTGCACCGTCGCGTCGGCGATGAGCAGGTCGAGGTCGAGGTCGGGGGCGTCGGGATGCGCGGGAGAGGTCATGCCTCCAGTGTGCCCTGCGCGCCGGGCTCGCCCTCCTTCGCCGCGGCGCTGGCGGCGAAGGTGAGCAGGTTGCGGAACGGGGCCTGCGCCTCCACGTTCCACTCGCGCCGCGCGGCGACCCGGAGCTCGGCCTCGGTGTAACTGCGGCGGATGGAGGTGAGACCGTCCTCGCGCACGAACGAGCCGCGGAAGAGCACCAGCGTGGCCCACCAGTACTCGAGGTAGGCGAGGCGGCTGCGGCGGATGTCGCTGTGGATCGACAGGCCCCGGCACAGCAGCTCGCAGTCGACGAGGAGGTCGGTGAGCTGATCGGCGGTGAGGTGGTGCAGCACGTGGTTGGAGATGACGAAGTCGAAGCGCAGCGCGGCGTCGACGAGCGCGCTGCTGGCGAGGGTGTGGAAGCGCACCCCGTCGGGGTTGGGGGCCGAGTTCGCGGCCTGGATGGCCCGCGGGTCGGGGTCGATGCCGGTGACCTCGAGCAGCAGCCCGTCGTTCTTGGCCCACCGCGCCAGCGCCCGCGCGATGTCGCCCCCACCGCAGCCCACGTCGAGGAGCGTCGACAGCGTCTCGGCCGACAGCAGCGGGCGGATGCGCTCCCGGTACGTGCCCCGCCACCCCGCCACCAGGCGGTTGACCCCGGTGAACTGCTCGAAGGTGCGGGCCAGCAGCACGGGGTCGCAGTCCGGGTCGTCCATCCTCTCCCGGGTCGCCACGGCGCGCTTGCGCAGGTCGGGCAGCATCGGCATCAGCGCACCGCCGCCACCGCGCGGGAGGCGGAGGGGACCACAACCGGTACGAGGGTGAGCAGCGCCGACTCGATCGTGAGGCCCGGCCCGAACGCCATCGCGCACACGCGCTCGCCCTCGGCCGGCAGAGGCCTCGCCCCGGCCGACTCGAGGATGCGCGCCAGCACGAAGAGGACGGTGGCGCTCGACATGTTGCCGAACTCCCTCAGCACCTCACGCGACGGCCCGAGCTGGGCGTCGGAGAGGGCCAGGGTCGCCTGCACCCGGTCGAGGATGCTGCGTCCACCCGGGTGCACCGCCCACTGCGCGATCTCCGCCGCCGCCTCGCCGAGACCCGCCCCCAGACCCGCGCGGAGCAGGAGCGGAGCGATGGCACCCTCGACGTAGTCGTCGATGATGCGCGGCACGGCGGCGCTCAGCACCATGTCGAAGCCGTGGTCGCCGATGGTCCACGCCATCTCCTCCGACCCCACCGGGGCGATCTCGCTGGCGAAGTCGTCGAGCACGAGCGCGGGGGCGCTGAGCGGCGCGGGCGCGGCGGTCACGAGCGCGGCCGCCGCGCCGTCGGCGAACACCGACGAGGCGACGATCTGGTCGCTGTCGTTCGACGAGCGCACGTGCAGGGTGCACAATTCGACAGCCACCACCAGCACCACCGCATCCGGCCTCCCCTCGCAGAGCGACCGCGCAAGCCGCAGAGCGGGGAAGGCCGCGTAGCAGCCCATGAAGCCGATGTGGTATCGCTCGACCGTGGGGTGAAGGCCGAGCGCGCGCACGAGCTGCTGGTCGACACCCGGGGCGGAGAAGCCGGTGCACGAGACGGTCACGACGTGGGTGACGGCGGCCGGCGGGATGTCGGGGGCGGCGGCCAGCGCACGTCGGGCGGCCGAGACGGCCAGCCCGCCCGCCTCGGCGATGTAGAGCTCGTTGCGCTCGCGCGTGGTCGGGCTCAGGAACACGCCGGAGTCGTCGACGAAGGCGCGCGGCGCATCCGGAGCCCCCGGGGTCGACCGGTCGAGGTCGGTCACGACCGTATGCCGGCGCTCGATGCCCGAGGCGTCGAACGCCGCGCCGACGAGACGGCGGCCCAGCCGCGTGAGGTCGGGCTGGGCCGCGAAGAGATCGCGCACCCGGTGCTGCTCGAGGGCGACGCGGGGCACGGCGGTCTGGATGCTTCGCACGCGCACGGCCATACGCCCATGTAAGCACGAACGGCCGTGCGCGGGCCCCTACTGCGCTCCGAACCCGCCCACGGGGCTGAACGAGGAGTCGAGGGCGAACGGGTCCTTCACCTCGGTGGAGCGGGTCGAGGCCGCCACCGCGGTGGCCAGCTCTCCCGCCGAACGGTGGATGCGGTCGGGCAGCGTGGCGAAGCCGTCGCCCGCCGTGCCGCTCCCCCAGTCCTCCGCCGCCGCGAACACCGCGGTCGGCAGCACGGTCGCGCGCAGGTAGCTGAACAGCGGCCGCAGCGCGTGGTCGAGCGCGAGCGAGTGCCGCGGCGTACCGCCGGTCGCAGCTATCGCGACCGGCAACCCGGTGAGCGCGGTGTTGTCGATCACGTCGAAGAACGACTTGAACAGACCGGAGTAGCTCGCCGAGAAGATGGGCGTCACCGCGATGAGCCCGTCGGCACCCGTGACCGCGTCGATGGCCTTCTGGAGCGTGGTGCTCGCGAAGCCGGTGACGAGGTTGTTGGTGATGTCGTGGGCGAGGTCGCGCAGCTCGATCGTCTCGAGCTCCACCTCCACGCCCCGGGCCCGGAGGTCGGCCACGGTGGCCTCGGCCAGCCGGTCGGCGAGGAGCCTCGTCGACGAGGGCTGGCTGAGGCCGGCCGAGACCGCCACCAGCTTGCGGGCGGTCATGCCGACACCTCCTCGAGGGCGGTCGCGTCCGCATCCTGGACCTCGGCGGCCTGCGCCGCCTCGAGGGCACGCATCCGCTCGATCTGCGAGGCGTGGGTGGGGCCGTCGGGCACGTGGGCGGGGCGCTTGGCGTCGAGCTCCTTGCGGAGCACGGGCACCACGAGCTCGCCCAGCATGTCGAGCTGCTCGAGCACCGTCTTCAGCGGGAGGCCGGCGTGGTCCATCAGGAACAGCTGGCGCTGGTAGTCGCCGAAGCTCTCACGGAAGGTGAGGGTGCGGTCGATCACCTGCTGCGGGCTGCCCACGGTGAGCGGGGTCTGCTCGGTGAAGTCCTCGAGGCTCGGGCCGTGGCCGTAGACCGGCGCGTTGTCGAAGTAGGGGCGGAACTGGTTCACCGCATCCTGCGAGTTCTTCGCCATGAACACCTGGCCGCCGAGGCCCACGTAGGCCTGGTCGGCGCGTCCGTGCCCGTAGTGCTCGAAGCGCTGGCGGTAGAAGGCGATGAGGCGCTGGAAGTGCTCCTTGGGCCAGAAGATGTGGTTCGCGAAGAAGCCGTCGCCGTAGTAGGCCGCCTGCTCGGCGATCTCGGGGCTGCGGATGCTGCCGTGCCACACGAAGGGAGCCACGCCGTCGAGCGGGCGCGGGGTGCTCGTGAAGCCCTGGAGCGGGGTGCGGAACTGGCCCTCCCAGTCGACCGTGTGCTCGGTCCAGAGACGGTGCAGCAGGGCGTAGTTCTCGAGGGCGAGCGGGATGCCCTGCCGGATGTCCTTGCCGAACCAGGGGTAGACCGGGCCGGTGTTGCCGCGGCCCATCATGAGGTCGAGGCGGCCGTCGGCGATGTGCTGCAGCATCGCGTAGTCCTCGGCGATCTTCACCGGGTCGTTCGTGGTGATGAGCGTCGTGCTCGTCGAGAGCAGGATGTTCTCGGTCTTGGCCGCGACGTAGCCGAGCATGGTGGTAGGGCTCGACGGGATGAACGGCTCGTTGTGGTGCTCGCCGAGCGCGAAGACGTCGAGGCCCACCTCTTCGGCCTTCTGCGCGATCGTGAGGATCGCCTTGATGCGCTCGTTCTCGGTGGGGGTGACGCCTGTGGTGGGGTCGGTGGTGACGTCGCCCACCGTGAAGATTCCGAACTGCATGTCGACTCCTCGGTCGCTGCTCCCGCTCTCGCGGGTTTCAATGCGTTTGCATGAACATCCACTACAACGCGCCCCGCCGCGATCTATTCCCGGTCAGTCGACGGCTCAGCAGAAGGCTTCGAAGCGCTCCACCTGGGGTTCGACGGTGACCGGTCCTCCCACCACCACGATGTCGATCGGATTGAGGTCGACGATCGTCTCGGCGGCCTTCACGGGGACGCAATCGTGGCGGACGAGCAATGTGGGCGCATCGAGTGCCGCGGCGACCGGGCCCGCGGAGAGCGCATCCGGGAACACCTCTCCTGAGGCGACGAAAACGGTCTCCGAGGAGTCGAAGGCGGTCTTGGCCACGGCCGCGCCCACCTCGAAGCGATCGGCTCCCCCGATGCGGGTGACCGTCGGCACCAGTCGATTCAGCGAGGAGCGGTACGACTCGCCGACCGAGTTCGGCCCGCCCGCGATGTAACCCTGTTCCACCCCCAGCTCGCCCACCAGCGCTGCGGTCTCCGCGTCGACCGAGTCGGAGCGCCCGGGCACGAGGAGGATCGCGCCCTCTTTCTCGGCCGCCGCGGGGCCTGCCGTGAGTGCGTCGGGGAAGTTCTCACCCGTGGCGAAATAGACGGTCTGTGCTTCGCACGTTCCAGTCGCCTGACTGCAGAACGCCTGCTCGACGATCTTGCGGCTCACCTCGTAGCGGTCGGCTCCCCCGATGCGGGAGGTCGGCGCGATTTTCGCGAGACGCGCATACACCGCGGGGCCGACCGACGCGGGCCCGCCGACGACGACGATGCGGTCGGGCCGAAGTCGCTCGAGCTCCGCACGCGTGGAGTCCGGGAGCACGTCGCGCCCGACGAGGAGCAGGCCGGTGCCGTCGCGAGCCGCCGCCGGGCCGGCGCTCAGCGCATCCGGATAGTTCTCTCCGCTCGCCACGTAGACCACGGCCGGGCCCGGCTCGAAGGTGAGTGACGACAACCGGGCGGCGACGGAGTACCGGTCGGGGCCCGAGACGCGGAACACACCGAAGCTCACCGCTTCCAGCTGCGCATCGATGCCCGACGTCACTTCGCCGGCGGTCACGTGCACCAGGGTGGCCTCGGAGGCATAGGGGGTGTCGTCGTAGTACTCCGCCCGCAACGCGGTGGCGCTGGGGTTGTAGCTCTCCGAGAACCGCACCCGATAGTCGCCGGCGGGAAGTCCGTCGATGCTGTATCCGCTGTCGGAATCGGCTCCCCGGTAGTCGACCCAGGTTCCGGTCGCCTCGTCCCATCGGCTCGGGACCGTCGCGAACCAGGCGCCGTCGACCGCTTTCGACGAGACCGTGCCGGTGATCACCCCGCCCCGCTCGACCTCGCCGTCGACTCCGGCGAGCACCTGACCGTCCAGGAGCGTGAAGTCGGGACCGGGCGCACGAACCCAGCTCCCCTCCGCTCCCGGGCCGACCGGTGAGCTGCGGTAGGCCGTGTGGTAACTGCCGGCCGGGATGCGAGCCTCATAGTGACCCTGCTCGTCGGTCTCGACCGCGTAGCGCCCTTCCGAGCCGATGATCTCGGTGTCGATGTCCACGATCACGTGGGCGGCCGGCACCGGTTGCCCGGTCGCCGAGCGGGTCACGACGGTCCCCGACACCCGGGTCACCGCCCTCAACGAGAAGTCCACGCCGGTGCGGTTCTCGCCGGCCTGGAGCACGATTCCCTCCGCGGCGGACTCGGCGCTCACCGACGGCCACCACGTCGACTGCCAGTCGGGATCGAAGGGTCGCACCTGCACCGAGTTCTCATCGGGTGCCAGACCGCTCAGCGTGTAGTCGCCCGTTTCCGGGTCGTACCGGAAGACACCCCTGTTCTGCTGCGTCTCCCGGTCGTAGGCGACACCCGCCATCGATGCAGGCGGAAGCTCGCCGGCCACGATCCGGCCGGAGGGGCTCGCGCTCGGCACCACCGAGAGCGTCACCTCCTCCGTGGTCGCGGATCGGAGATCGAGATCCCGAGGCAGGTCTCGCACGAGGTCGGCCTCGCCGGAGTAGTCGGCCCAGATCTGGTAGCGATCGGGGTCGAGCTCGAAGTCGAACGACTGGTCGGGTGAGTACAGCGTCTGCTGCCCGGTGGTGAAGCCGTAGGTTCCGACGGTCACGTCGATGTAGCCGCCCGTCCAGACCACCCCCTCGGGCAGTGTCACGGTGCCGCTCACGTGGACGGTGCGCGGCTCCACGTCGGCGTGTGCCGCAACCGGAGCCAGCGCGATCGCCGATGACATGACGATCGCCGACACGACCGCCGCGATGCGGGTGACCGCGCGTCGTGGCCTTGCCATTACAGCCATCTTTCCCCCTTGCGGTCATTGTCACACAGGTGGGGAGGGAACGACGAAGGCCGCCACCCGGGTGGGTGGCGGCCTTCGGTGAGACGTGGGCGATCGAACCTAGCGGCGGAGGCCCAGGCGCTCGATCAGCGAGCGGTAGCGCGCGATGTCGATGTCCTGGAGGTAGCCGAGGAGGCGACGGCGCTGACCCACGAGGAGGAGCAGTCCACGACGCGAGTGGTGGTCGTGCTTGTGCTCCTTGAGGTGCTCGGTGAGGTCTTTGATCCGCTTGGTGAGGATCGCGACCTGGACCTCGGGGGATCCGGTGTCACCGGGGTGGGTAGCGTATTCGTCGATGATCGCCTTCTTGACGTCTGCGTCGAGTGCCATAGATGGGATCCCCTTTCTCTCGTTGCGCGGTGCCGTTCAGCCGGATGCTGTGGCTCTCTTGATCCGCGGCCGTTCTCACGGCAACCGGGATAGCTTAGCAGAAACATAGGCGTAACATTCGATTTCGCCGCCCTAGGATCGATGTATGAGCACTGCGACCCTCAGCACCGCTACCCTCCCCGTCCTCGACCTGTCGCGCCTCCGCGAAGGCGACGCCGAGGCCGAGGCCTTCCGCATCGACCTGCGCGAGGCCACCCACGACTACGGCTTCTTCTACCTCACCGGCCACGGCGTGCCGCAGGAGCTGATCGACCGCGTGGTCGCCGTGTCGCGGCGGTTCTTCGCCCTCCCCGAGGCCGACAAGCTCGCCATCGAGAACCTCAAGAGCCCCCACTTCCGCGGCTACACCCGCGTCGGCGGTGAACTCACCCAGGGCAAGGTCGACTGGCGCGAGCAGATCGACATCGGCACCGAACGCGAGCCCGTCACCGCCGAGGGCGCTCCCGACTACATGCGCCTCGAGGGCCCCAACCAGTGGCCGGATGCGCTGCCCGAGCTCCAGCAGACCATCGCCGAGTGGTACGACGAGCTCACCCGCGTGAGCATCACGCTGCTGCGCGCCTGGGCCGTGAGCCTCGGTGCCCCCGAGAACGTGTTCGACGCCGCCTTCGCGGAGAGCCCGTCCACCCTCATCAAGATCGTGCGCTACCCGGGCAAGAGCGACCCCGAGCCCAAGCAGGGCGTGGGTGCCCACAAAGACAGCGGTGTGCTCACCCTCCTCCTCGTCGAGCCCGGGAAGGGCGGCCTGCAGGTGGAGAAGGACGGCGAGTGGATCGACGCTCCCCCGATCGACGGCGCCTTCGTCGTGAACATCGGCGAGTTGCTCGAGGTGGCCACGAACGGCTACCTGAAGGCCACCGTGCACCGCGTGATCTCGCCGCGCATCGGTGACGACCGCGTCTCCATCCCGTTCTTTTACGCCCCGGCGCTCGACTCCACCATCCCGGTGCTGCCCCTGCCCGAGGCTCTCGCGGCCGAGGCCACCGGCATCACGGTCGACCCGACCAACCCCATCTTCAGCACCTACGGCGAGAACGCGTTCAAGAGCCGCCTCCGTGCCCACCCCGACGTGGCGGCCATCCACCACTCCGACCTGGTGGAGAAGATCGCGGCGGCAGCCGCGCAGAACAACCAGGCGTGAGCCACCCGGAGGGCGGGCCTGCCGAGGAGCCGGCCCGCCGCCGGAACCCGCTCGCCGACCTCACACCTCTGAGGGCCAGCCCTGCCTTCGCCCGGCTCTGGGCCGGTCAGGCCATCTCGGGCATCGGCAGCCAGATGACCATCGTGGCCGTGGGCCTCGACATCTACCGGCTCACCGAGTCGACCCTCGCCGTGTCGGGCGTGGCGCTGTTCGCGCTGCTGCCCATGATCGTGGCGGGGCTGTGGGGCGGGATGCTCGCCGACTTCTTCGACCGCCGCCGGGTCGCGCTCATCGCGGCGGTCGTGGCGTGGCTCTCGACGGCGACCCTCGCCGTGCTCGCCTGGACGAGCGCCGACAGCGTGCCCGCGCTCTACGCCCTCGCCACCCTCAACGCGGTCGCCGCCACGGTCATCCAGACCACCCGCGCGGCGATCTACCCGCGCATCCTGCCCCGCGAGCTGCTGCCGGCGGCCGCCGCCCTCAACGGCATCACCATCGGCATCATGGTGACGGTGGGGCCCGCCCTCGCCGGCGTGCTCGTGGCGACGGTCGGCTTCGGCTGGACGTACACCATCGACGTGGTGCTGTTCGTGTCGGCCTTCGTGGGCATCCTCGGTCTCCCGCGCATCCTGCCCGAGGGCGACGTGCGGCGGCCGGGGCTCGACTCGCTGCGACAGGGATTCTCGTTCCTTCGGCACGCCCCGAACATCCGCGCCTCGTTCCTCATCGACATCGGCGCGATGACTTTCGGGCAGCCGCGCGTGCTGTTCCCCGCGATCGGCGTGCTCGTGCTGGGCGGCGGTGCCATCACGGTGGGCCTGCTCACGGCGGCGTTCGCGGTGGGCGCCTTCCTCGCGAGCGTCTTCTCGGGCCGGCTCGGCGGCGTGCGCTGGCAGGGCCGGGCCATCGCCCGGGCCGTGCAGTCGTACGGCGTGTTCGTGGCGCTGTTCGGCCTCGTGGTGCTGATCGCGTCGTTCGCCGGTACGCCGCCGAGCGACCAGCTCTCCGACGCGAACGTGCCCGCCCTGGTGCTCGCGGCGCTGGCCATGACCGGCGCGGGCGCCTCCGACGAGGTGAGCGCCATCTTCCGCTCCACGATGCTGCAGACGGCGGTGCCCGACCACATGCGCGGCCGGCTTCAGGGTGTCTTCACCGTGGTGGTGGCGGGCGGTCCCCGCATCGGCGACCTCTACGTGGGGGCGCTCTCGGTGTTCGTCGCGCTCTGGTTCCCGCCGTTGTTCGGCGGTGTGGTGATCGTCGTGATCGCCGCGCTCATCGCGCGATTCGTCCGCAGCTTCCGCGCCTACGACTCGCTGAACCCGGTGCCCTGACGCGACACCGGGGGCAGGCCCGCCGGCCGCACTTCGCCGGGTGCGAGCGCGAGGGCGAGTCGCTGCGTGGGGCGGGTCATCGCGACGTAGAGGGCGGATGCGCCCCGCGGGCTCTCGGCGACCACGGCGGCGGGCGAGACGATCACGACGGAATCGAACTCGAGGCCCTTCGCTTCAGCGGGGGTGATGACGGCGATCGGCCGGGCCAGCCCCGCGGCACCCACGCCGGAGTCGGCGCCGAATCGCTCGCGCACGACGGCGGCCGCCCGGTCGAACAGCGCCTCCGGTGCGATGACCGCGGTGGTGCCGCCCTCACCGGCCATCTCGTCGACCAGGTCGATGAGCACCGCGGCGAGCTCCTCATCCGACTCGGTCTCGATGGCCTCGACCGGCCACTCGGTGGAGCGCACCGAGCGTGACGGGGTGATGCGGAGACCCGCCGCCTCGGCCACCCACTCGGCGGCCTCGACGATCTGGGTGGGGGTGCGGTAGTTGACGGTCAGCTCCTCAAGCCGCCAGCCCTCGCCGATGAGGGGCGTGAGGGTGGCGCCCCAGTCGGTGGTGGAGGCCGCCGACGACGCCTGCGCCACGTCGCCCACCACGGTGAACGACCGCAGCGGGCAGCGGCGCAGCAGCAGGCGCCACTGCATGGGCGAGAGCTCCTGAGCCTCGTCGACCACGATGTGACCGTAGGTCCAGGTGCGGTCGGAGGCGGCCCGCTCGGCCGTGGTGAGCGACACCGTGCTCTCGGCGAACCCGTCGACCACCGTCTCGGCCGAGACGAGACCCGCCACGCCCATGTTGCGGATAGCGTTCTTGGCGTTCTCGAGGTCGCGCTTGCGCTGGGCCTTCTCGGCGCGGCGCTTGGCCTGGTCGGCCGGGTCGGAGTCGCCGAGCAACTCGGCCGCCTCGTCGAGGAGGGGGATGTCGGAGATGGTCATCGCCGCACCACGCTCCCGGCGGAGCAGCTCGCGCTTGGCCTTCGACCACGACCCGGTGAGCCCCGCCAGCCACTGGGGCCGGGCGTAGAGGTCTTCGAGCAGCTTCTCGGGGGTGAGCGGGATCCACGCCGTGTTCAGCGCCACGCGCACGTCGTAGGCGGTACGGATGTCTTCGCGGAGGTAGGCGAGGTCGGCGTCGTCGACCGTGGTTCCCCGGCGCTTGAGCTGCTCGGCGAGCTGCTTCGTGAGCTGCCCCAGGAGCGTCTTGACGAACTGCACCCGGCCCTCGTTGTACGGCTTGCCCGACTCGCGGGCCCGGTGCATCGCATCCGCGACCGTCTGCGGTTCGAGTACGAGCGTCTCGCCGTTCACGTCGAGCGACTGCGGCTCGGAGGGCACGCGCTGGCGCGAGCGGACCGCGCGCCGGATGAGCCCCGCCATCTCGGCACCGCCCTTCACAGCGGCGACGGCGGGCTCGTCGTCGTGGGTGGCCTCGAGGGCGGGATACAGCCGCCCGAGGCTGGAGAGCACGACGCCGGTCTCGCCGAGGCTCGGCAGCACCGCGTTGATGTACTGGAGGAATGCCGGGCTGGGCCCCACCACGAGCACACCGCTGGAACCGAGACGCTCCCGGTGTGTGTAGAGCAGGTAGGCGGCGCGGTGAAGCGCCACGGCGGTCTTGCCCGTGCCCGGACCACCCTGCACCACGAGCACCCCGGAGAGGTCGGAGCGGATGATCCTGTCCTGCTCGGCCTGGATGGTGGAGACGATGTCGTGCATGCGGCCGGTGCGCTGCGCCGAGAGGGCGGCGAGCAGAGCGCCCTCGCCCTGGAGCCGCGTGCCCTCCTGCTCGAGCAGCCCGGCGTCGAACACCTCGTCTTCGATGCGCACCACCTCGCGACCTTTGGTGGTGAGGTGGCGTCGGGCGCGGGCGCCGAGCGGGGTGGCGGCGGTGGCCTGGTAGAAGGCGCGGGCCTGGGGCGCCCGCCAGTCGAGCAGCAGGGGCTCGAGGTTCTCGTCGCGGAGGCCGAGACGGCCGATGTAGCGCAGCGCCGAGCCGTTCTCGTCGGGCTCGACGAGTTCGAGGCGGCCGAAGGCCAGCCGCTCCCCCACGTCGCGCAGCTGACGGATGCGGTCTTCGTAGACCTGGGCGAAGGCGTCGCGCTCCGAGCGCGACTGATGGTTGCCGCCCACGCTCTCCCGCCGCACCGCGGCGAGCTCGCGCTCCGCCTCGGCCCGCAGCCCGTCGAGCCGCTCGTAGAGCGCCGAGACGTACTCGCGCTCACGCGCCAGTTCGGAATCCGCCACGCCAGGTACCTCCCGTTTGCCGGGAAGCAAGTTTACCGGGTCGGGCGGGCGCGCGTGCCCGACCCGGTGGGGCTCACAGGGTCAGGGGACCGCGATGAGGTCGATGACGAAGATGAGCGTCTTGCCGGCGAGGAAGTGCCCGCTGCCGGCGGGGCCGTAGGCCAGGTGCGGCGGGATGACGAGCTTGCGGCGACCGCCCGCCTTCATGCCGGGGATGCCCTCCTGCCAGCCGGCGATGAGGCCGTTGAGCGGGAACGAGATGGTCTCGCCGCGGTTCCACGAGGAGTCGAACTCCTCGCCGGTCTCGTACTCCACACCGAGGTAGTGCACCTCGACGGTGGCGCCGGGCGTGGCCTCGGCACCGGTGCCCTCGACGATGTCGACGATCTCGAGCGTGGTGGGCGCCGGTCCCTCGGGGAACTCGATCTCGGGCTTGGATCCTGTTGCGTCTGTCATGCCTCAATCCAAGCCCACCTGCACGGGCAGGTCAAAGGCGGGAACCGCTCGCGCGCGCCGCCGCCGCGGCGGCGATCGCGGTGTCGAGGGCCGAGCGTTCGGCCAGCAGCGCCTCCAGCAACTGCCCTTCGTCGCGCCTCGCCCCGATGGCGGAGCGGCCGGTGAGGATGCGCTGACGGGCGAAAGCGAGCCGCGTGGCGGTGCGCGTGAACGCCCTCATCGCGGTGGGGCCCGGCGGCGGCAGCGTGCGCGCCCAGCGCGCGGCCTGCCGGCGGCCGGCCCCGGTGGAGAGCATCTCGACCTCGGGTTCGCTGAACCAGCCCGCGGCCGCGTACTCGCCCAGCCGGGCGCGAGTGAGCTTCGCCTCGGACTTGCGCAGCAGCACCACGAACACGATGGCCAGGGCGAACAGCGGAACCTGCACCACGAAGTAGAGCAGGAAGAACCCGTCCAGACCCTCGACGAGGAAGGTCGAACCGTTCCAGAGGGCGTGCAGGCCGATGGCCAGCAGGAGGCCGAGCACGAAGATGCCCACCCCTGCCGCCCAGTTCTTGCGGCGCACCGCGAAGCCGAGGGCCACACCGGTGCAGGCCGTGAACATCACGTGCGCGAACGGCGACATGATGCCCCTCAGCACGAAGGTGAAACCGAGGCCGATCCCGCCCGACTCCAGCAGGGCCTGCCCGAAGTAGAGAATGTTCTCGGTGAAGGCGAACCCCGCCGCCACGGTGGCGCCGTACACCAGTCCGTCGACCGGCCCGTCGAACTGCTTGCGGAAGAACAGCAGCAGAATGAGGACTCCGGCGGCTTTGGCCCCCTCCTCCACCACGGGCGCCTGGATGACCGAGCTCCACAGCTCGCTCGTCGTGGCCATCCCGTCGCTCGCGGCGTAGACGAGCACCTGCACACCGACGTCGACGATGAGCGCGATGGCGACCGACGCGGCGGCGCCCCAGAGGAACGCGAACCACAGGGCCGGCCGCGGCTCCGGCTCCCACCGGTCGATGAGCGTGATGGCCGTGATGACGACGGCGAGGGGCACGAGGGCCACCACGGCGCAGATGACCGTGGCGACCGGCCCGAGACCGAGCACGAGGTAGGCGAGCACCGCCAGGAAGACGAAACCCAGCACGATGAGGCCGACCGTGGCGAGCACGATCGAACTGGTGGCCGGACCCCTGGCCGGCGCGGCGGCGGGCACGGGCAGGGCAGGAGCCGCGACCGCGGCGGCCGGTGCACTGGGCGCCGGCCCGGCGACGACGGTCTGGACCGGATCGAACACTCCCGGCGCGCTCAAGAGCATTCCTCAGCTACCCGCATGCTCCCAGCGTACTGCACAACGGGCCCGTGCACTCAGTAGACCTTGCCCGGGTTCATGATGCCCTGCGGGTCGAACGCCGCCTTGATGCGGCGCTGGAGCTCGAGACCCTCGCGCCCCAGTTCGTTCTCGATCCACCGCTTCTTGAGCAGTCCCACCCCGTGCTCGCCGGTGAGCGTGCCGCCGAGTTCGACGCTCGCCGCGAACATCTCGTCGGCCGCCTGCCACACCCGCTCGGGCACCACCAGCGGCGCCTCGGGAGACGCACCCTCCTGGCGGGGCAGCACGAAGTTGGGGTGCAGGTTGCCGTCGCCGGCGTGCGAGACGGTGGGGATCGGGATGCCGTATGCCTCCGAGATGCGCTCGATGGCGGCGAACATCTCGGCGAGCTTCGACCGCGGCACGCACACGTCTTCGATGAGCACCTCGCCCTCGAGCTCGAGCGCCGGGTGGAAGCTGCGCCGGAACGCCAGCTCGGCCTCGCCCGCGACCGGATCGTCGGTCGCGGTGAGCGACTGGGCCCCGGCCGACTCGAGCACTGCCACGACGGCGTCGGCCTCAGCTCGCGCGCCCGCGCCGTCGGTCTGCACCAGCACGTACGCGGCGCCGGGCGCCTTGGGGGCCGCACCGAGCATCCGGGCGACCGCCGCGACGGAGTGGGCGTCCATGAGCTCCATCACGGCCGGTCGCAGGCGGTTGGCCGTGACGGCGGCGCAGGCGGCTGCCGCATCGGCCACCGAGGAGAAGAAGGCGCCGATGGTCACCACGTCGCCGACCGCGACGGGACGGATGCGCACGGTCGCGTCGACCACCACGCCCAGCGTGCCCTCCGAGCCGGTGAACAGCGCCGTGAGGTCGTAGCCGGTGACCCCCTTCACCGTGCGCCGGCCGGTGGTGAGCAGCGAGCCGTCGGCGAGCACGACGGTGAGACCCAGCACGGCCTCGCGCGTCACACCGTACTTCGCGCAGAGCAGCCCGCCGGCGTTGGTGGCGATGTTGCCGCCGATGGTGGAGATCGCCTTGCTCGCGGGGTCGGGCGAGTACACGTAGCCGTGCGGCGCGAGCGCGTCGCCGAGCGCCTGGTTGATGACGCCGGCCTCCACCACGGCGAGCTCGTCGTCGAGCGAGACCTCGAGGATGCGGTCCATGCGCTCCAGGCTCAGCACGACGCTGCCCGCCGACGAGGTCGCTCCCCCGGCGAGACCACTGCCGGCGCCGCGCGGCACCACCGGGATGCCGTGCTCGTGCGCGAGACGCATCGTCGCCTGCACGTCGGCGACCGACTCGGCGAGCACCACGCAGATCGCCGCGTCGTCGGACCGCCACCCCGACTTGTCCGATCGCACCCGCTCGAGGAGCGCGGGGTCGGTGCTGACCCGGTCTCCCAGGTCGGCTCGGAGCAGCTGCAGCACCTCGTCGGAGGTGCGGGGATCATGCGTCATCGTCATGCTGCCATCGTATCCAGCGGCCGGATGCGCGCCGGCGTCGCGCGCATCCGTCGCCCCACGCGAGCCCTGGCCGGGCCCGCCTCAGATCGCCGGGTCGCCGTCGACCACGGGGATGGCCGCCGTGATCGCCTCGATGCCCGAGAGCCTGGCCGGGGAGATGAGCTTCATCACGCGCTCCCGCGACATGAGATCGGCCTCCACCACCAGGTCGGCGATGTTGCGATGCGTGAGAAGCGCCGTCTTGGCGAGCGCCGAGGCCGCCGCGTAGCCGATGTACGGCGTGAGCGCCGTGACCACGCCGACGGAGGTCGACACCATGGTGTCGAGCCGGTCGAGGTTCGCCGTGATGCCGTCGACGCAGTTGACCCGCAGGGTGCGGCAGCCGCCGGTCATCCACGCCAGACTCTGCAGCAGCGAGTGCGCGATCACGGGTTCGAAGGCGTTGAGCTGCAGCTGCCCGCCCTCGGCCGCCATGGTGACCGTGGTGTCGGCGCCGGCCACCGAGAAGGCGACCTGGTTGACCACCTCGGGGATGACCGGGTTGACCTTGCCGGGCATGATGCTCGACCCGGCCTGGCGGGCGGGCAGGGTGATCTCACCGAACCCGGCCTGCGGGCCGCTGGAGAGCAGGCGCAGGTCGTTGCAGATCTTGGAGAGCTTGATGGCCGAGCGCTTGAGAACCCCCGAGAGCGTCATGAAGACGCCGGCGTCGCTGGTGGCCTCCACGAGGTCGGCGGCGGTGACGTGGGCGTAGCCGGTGAGCTCGCGCAGGTGCCGGCACACCGTCGCGGCGTAGGCGGGGTCGGCGGTGATGCCGGTGCCGATGGCGGTTGCTCCGAGGTTGATCTCCCAGAGCAGCGGCGCGGTCTCGCGCAGCCGCGAGAGGTCTTCGGTGAGCGTGGTGGCGAAGCCGTGGAACTCCTGCCCCAGTGTCATCGGCACGGCGTCCTGTAGCTGGGTGCGCCCCACCTTGAGGATGTGGGCGAACTCGTGGCCCTTCTCGGCGAAGGAGTCACGCAGCTGCTCGTGCTCGGCCAGCAGCCGGTCGAGCGAGAAGCACAGGGCGAGCTTGACCGCGGTGGGGTACACGTCGTTGGTGCTCTGGCTGCGGTTGACGTCGTCGAGCGGATGCAGCACGGAGTAGTCACCCGGCGCGTGGCCGTTCGCGACGAGGGCCACGTTGGCGATGACCTCGTTCGCGTTCATGTTGGTGGAGGTGCCCGCCCCGCCCTGGATCACGCCCACCACGAACTGGTCGTGGAACTCCCCTGCCCGGATTCGTTCGCAGGCCGCCTCGATCCAGTCGGCCTTGCGGGCGTCGAGCACGCCGAGCTCGCGGTTGGCGCGCGCTGCGGCCTGCTTCACGATGGCGAGGGCGTTGACGAGGTCGGGGTAGACCGAGATGGGCCGGCGCGAGATCGGGAAGTTCTCGAGGGCGCGTGCGGTGTGGATGCCCCAGAGGGCGTCGCGCGGGATGTCGACCGAGCCGAGGCTGTCGGTCTCGGTGCGGGTGGGGGTGTCGGTGTCGGTGCCTGTGGGGGTGTCGGTGAGTGACGGTGATGATGTCACGGTGTGCTCCAGTGCAGATCGTGTCGTGTGCGGATGTGCCGCGGCTCGTGGCTGCGACGCCCCGACTCTAACGCAGGCGCCTCATCAGGCCGCGGATCAACCCGTCTTTCGCGGGGGTGAACGGCGGGTACACGAGCTTCAGCGTGTCGGGCGCCAGCCGTTTGGAGAGCACCGCCTTGCGATGGCTGAAGGTCTCGATGCTGAGCCGGCCGTGGTAGGCCCCCATCCCGCTCTCCCCCACTCCGCCGAACGGCAGCCCCGGCACGGTGAGGTGCGCCACGGGCACCCCGAACCCCACGGCACCCGAGGAGGTTTCGGTGAGGATGCGCTTCGCGGTGGTCTTCGACGAGGTGAAGGCGTACAGCGCGAGGGGCTTCTCGCCGGCGCGGATGAGCGCGATCGCGTCGTCGAGGTCGGCCACCCGCACGATGGGGAGGATCGGGCCGAAGATCTCCTGCTGCATGACGGCGGAGTCGCGCGCGACGTGGTCGAGCACGGTGGGTGCGAAGTAGCGGGTGCCCGGCTCGCGGGTGCCGCCCGCCACGACCAGCTCGCCGTCGAGGAGCCCGTCGAGCCGGCCGAACTGGCGGTCGTTCACGATGCGGCCGTAGCTCGAGCTCGAACGCGGGTCGCCCTCGTAGAGCTCGGCCACCGCGTCGGCGAGGTGCGGCACCAGGGCGTCGGCCACCTCGGCCGTGGCGAGCAGATAGTCGGGCGCCACGCAGGTCTGGCCGGCGTTCATGAACTTGCCCCAGGCGATGCGCCGGGCGGCCGCCGCGAGGTCGACGGTATCGTCGACGTAGACGGGCGACTTGCCGCCGAGCTCGAGGGTGACCGGGGTGAGGTGCTTCGCGGCGGCCGTCATGACGATGCGGCCCACGGTGCCGTTGCCGGTGTAGAAGATGTGGTCGAAGCGCTGCTCGAGCAGCTCGGTGGTCTCCTCCACACCGCCCTCCACCACGGCGACGGCACGGGGGTCGAGGTAGAGCGGAACGAGCTCGGCGAGCAGGGCCGAGGTGGCCGGGGCGAGCTCGCTGGGCTTCAGCACCACGGCGTTGCCGGCGGCGAGGGCCCCCGCCACCGGCGCGAGCAGCAGTTGCACGGGGTAGTTCCACGGGGCGATGACCAGCACGACCCCGAGCGGCTCGAGCAGGGTGGAGGCGGATGCGGGGGCGAGCGCGAGCGGCACCGCCACGCGGCGGGGTCGGAGCCACGAGCGGAGGTGGCCCAGGATGTGCTCGATCTCGGCCTCGACCACGCCGATCTCGGTGAGCTGCGACTCCGCGGGGTTCTTGCCGAGATCGCGGAACAGCGCGTCTTCGAGTTCGGCCGAGCGCTCCTCGAGCAGCTTCTTCAGCGCCCTCAGCTGGCGTTCGCGCCACGCCAGCGAGCGGGTCACGCCCCGGTCGAACGCCGAGCGTGCCACCTCCACCACGGTGGACGGTGCGACGGCGGAGAGGGCGCTCTGCGGTGTCATCTCCCCATCGTAGGAGTGCGGCGCAGCCCGCGGAAGGCCGCTGCCCGCCGGGGGCCGCGGTCAGGCGTGCAGGGCGGGCACGATGAGGTAGATGCCGAAGAGCACCGCGGCGGCGCTGAGGGCGAAGCAGAGGTACGAGAGCACCGTCGCGATGCGCGGGCGCACCGGCTCACCGGTCGCTCCGTCGGGTCGGGTGAGAAAGCGCAGGCGGAGCCCGAGAGAGTACAGGCTCACCACGACGGCCGTGGCGACGAGCGACGCCAGTGCCACCACGAGGAATGCGCCCCAGTCGATCATCGTGCCGCCTTCCGCTTGCGCCGTGTGGCCTTCGGGCTGCGCACGGCGATGGTCGCCGCATCCACCTCGCTGATGGCGTTGGAGGAGTCGACGCGGTTGCGGCGCGAGATCACGAAGATGCCGACGATGATCGCGAGCCCCACGATCGCGTCGATCACGAGACCCGCCGTGCCGATGCCGGCCACGAGGGCCGCCAGCGCGCCGACGAGGGCCGAGGCGGGAAGCGTGACCACCCAGCCGAGACCGATCCGCCCCGCCGTGCGCCAGCGCACCGAGGCGCCCTTCCGGCCGAGGCCGGAGCCGATCACCGATCCGGAGGCCACCTGCGTGGTGGAGAGGGCGAAGCCGAGGTGGCTCGAGGCCAGGATGGTCGCCGCCGTGCTCGTCTCGGCCGCGAAACCCTGGGCGGGCTTGACCTCGGTGAGGCCTGAGCCCAGGGTGCGGATGATGCGCCAGCCGCCCATGTAGGTGCCGAGGGCGATCGCGAGCGCGCAGGTGACGACGATCCAGAGCGACGGCCCGCTCCCGGTCGGCAGCAGGCCCGCCGAGATGAGGGTGAGGGTGATGACACCCATCGTCTTCTGGGCGTCGTTGGTGCCGTGGGCGAGGGCCACGAGCGACGACGAGAAGATCTGCCCGTAGCGGAACCGCCCGCGCACGCCCGACTGCGCACTCGAGGCGGGCATCCGGGTGATGGCGTAGGCGAGCCGGGTGGCGACGAAGGCCACCAGACCCGCCACGACCGGCGCCACGAGCGCGGGCAGCACCACCTTGCTGAGCAGCACGGAGTAATCGACGACGCCGAAGCCCGCACCCACGACGGCGGCGCCGATGAGACCGCCGAACAGGGCGTGCGACGAGCTGGAGGGCAGGCCGAACAGCCAGGTCACGAGGTTCCAGACGATGGCGCCGATGAGCCCCGCGAAGATCATCTCGGGCATGATCTGGATGCCGCCGTCGCCCTCCTTGATGAGGCCGCCGGAGATGGTCTTCGCCACCTCGGTGCTCAGGAAGGCGCCCACCAGGTTGAGCGCTGCGGCGAGCGCCACCGCGACCTTGGGCTTCAGGGCTCCCGTGGCGATGGGGGTGGCCATCGCGTTGGCCGTGTCGTGGAAGCCGTTGGTGAAGTCGAAGAAGAGTGCGAGGGCGATGACCAGCACCACCACGACGGTGAGTTCCACCAGAGCCGACTCCTGAATCTCGTCACCGAACATGCCCCGGGAGTTCACCCTACGTTCACCCCGGGGGTCGCGTCCACTTGGGCCGGTCTACGCTGGGGGCATGGCAGCAGTCCCTCCCCGTGCCCGCAGGAAGCCGTTCGAACGAGTGCACCACGGAGACGTCGTGATCGACGACTACGAATGGCTCCGTGACAAGGAGGATCCCGAGGTGATCGCCTACCTCGACGCCGAGAACGCCTACACCGACGAGGCGACTTCACACCTCGCGGGCCTGCGCGAGAGGCTCTTCGACGAGATCAGGTCGCGCACCCTCGAGACCGACCGCTCCGTGCCCGTGCGCGACGGCGGCCACTGGTACTTCACGCGCACGGCGGAGGGTTCGCAGTACGGCGTGCACTGCCGTGTCGCGGTCTCCTCCGCCGACGAGTGGACCCCTCCCGAGGTGGAGCCGGGCATGCCGCTCGCGGGCGAGGAGGTGGTGCTCGACGATAACGCCGAGGCCGAGGGTCACGAGTTCTACTCTCTGGGCTCGTTCGACGTCAGTCCCGACGGAACTCTCCTGGCCTACGCCGTCGACACCGTCGGCGACGAGCGCTTCACCCTGCGCATCCGCGACCTGCGCACGGGCGCCGACCTCCCCGACGAGGTGACGGGCACCTTCGCCGGGGCGGTGTTCTCGGGCGACGGGTCGAGCATCTACTACCCCACGGTCGACGACGCCTGGCGGCCCGACACCATCTGGCGGCACCGGGTGGGCACGAGCGCCGAGAGCGACGAGACCGTGTTCACCGAGCCCGACGAGCGCTACTGGGTGGGCGTGGGCCTCACCCGCAGCAAGCGCTACCTCGAGATCGCGCTCGGTTCCAAGATCACCAGCGAGGTGCACCTGCTCGACACCACAGATCCGGATGCGGAGCTCACGGTGGTGTGGCCCCGTCGTGAGGGCGTGGAGTACTCGGTGGAGCACGCGGTGGTGGGCGGCGAGGACCGTCTGCTGATCCTGCACAACGACGGTGCGCTCGACTTCGAGCTGATCTCGGTCGCCCCGGACGCCCCGGCCGACCGCGACCGCTGGCAGGTCGTGAAGGCCCACGACCCCGCGGTGCGGCTGGAGGACGTGGACGCCTTCGCCGGGCATCTCACCCTCGACTACCGTCGCGACGGGCTCACCCGTGTGGCCGTGCTGCGGCTCGACCCCTCGGCGACCACTCTCGACGGTGACGCCTTCGTGGAGCTGGAGTTCGACGAGCCGCTGTTCTCGGTGGGCACCTCGGGCAACCCCGAGTGGGGGCAGCCGACCGTGCGCTACGCCTTCGGCTCGTTCGTCACCCCGGCCTCGGTGTTCGACTACGACGTCACCACAGGCGGGTCCACCCTCCTCAAGCAGGCTCCGGTGCTCGGCGGCTACCAGGCAGCCGACTACGAGCAGCGGCGGGAGTGGGCCACCGCTGCCGACGGCACCCGCGTGCCGGTCTCCCTCGTCGCGCGCCGCGGCGTGCTCGGCTCGGGGCCCGCACCGCTGGTGCTCTACGGCTACGGCTCCTACGAGGCCTCGATGGACCCCTCGTTCTCGATCTCGCGGCTGTCGCTGCTCGATCGCGGTGCGGTGTTCGCGATAGCCCACGTGCGGGGTGGCGGCGAGCTCGGGCGCAGCTGGTACGAGCATGGCAAGACGCTCACCAAGAAGAACACCTTCACCGACTTCGTGGCCTGCGCCGAGCACCTCGTGGCGGCGGGGCTGACCTCGCCCGACCGCCTCGTCGCCCAGGGAGGCAGCGCGGGCGGCCTGCTGATGGGAGCCGTGGCGAACCTCGCCCCCGCGCTGTTCGCCGGGGTGCTGGCACAGGTGCCGTTCGTCGACGCCCTCACGAGCATCCTCGACCCCTCGCTGCCGCTCACCGTCATCGAGTGGGACGAGTGGGGCGACCCGCTGCACGACCCCGAGGTGTACGCCTACATGAAGGGCTACACGCCCTACGAGAACGTGTCGGAGCAGCCGTACCCGCGCATCCTGGCCGTCACGAGCCTCAACGACACCCGGGTGCTCTACGTGGAGCCCGCGAAGTGGACGGCGAGGCTCCGCGACGTGGGCGCCCCCGTGCTGCTGAAGACTGAGATGTCGGCCGGGCACGGCGGGGTCTCCGGCCGCTACGAGCGCTGGCGCGAGGTGTCGTACGAGAACGCCTGGATGCTCGACGTGCTCGGGCTCGCCGACGCGGGCGCGCCCACCGCCACTGACGCTACGGTGGACGCGTGATCATCGCCGTGTTCCGCCGCCGTCTCCGCGACGGCGCGACGTTCGAGGAGTTCATCGAGGCCTGGGAAGCCGACAAGGGGTTCGGGGTGCCGGCCCGCGTCTTCAACGCGATCTCGGTCGACGACCCGCGCGAGGTGCTCTCGGTCGGGTTCGTCGACATCCCGGCCGAGGCCCTCGGCGGCCAGTCCGCGCGGGTGAGCGAGCAGGAGGCAGTGCGGCACTCGCGCATCGACGAGGTGATCGAGAGCACGGTGCTTCACGCCTACTACGACCTCCGCACCGAACACGACTTCTCGTCGGTCCCCACGGGAATCCCCCTCGCCTCACCCGCGAGCCTGCTCGCGGGCCTCGGGAGCCTCGCGGACTGAGGCGCTAGCGCTCCAGGGCCGAGCGGAGCAGTGACACGAGGGCGTCGAGCTGCACGCTGTCGGAGGAGCCCGTGGCGTCGTCGGAGCCGTCGAGGGCGCGGGCGGCGAGGCCCTGCTTCGAATCGATGAGCTCGGCGATGCGCGTGTCGATGGTCTGAGCGGCCACGATGCGCCAGGCGGTGACCGGCTCCTCCTGACCGATGCGGTGCACGCGGTCGATCGCCTGCGTCTGCTCGGCGGCCGTCCACGAGAGCTCGGCGAGCACCACGTTCGACGCGGTCTGCAGGTTGAGTCCCACGCCCGCGGCGGTGAGCGAGCACACCGCGACCGACACCTCGGGGTCGTTGTTGAACGCGTCGATCTCGCGCTGCCGGAGCGCCGCTGACTGGTCGCCGCGGATCGACACCGTCTTGAGCTCGCGCTTCGCGAACAGCTCCTCCGCCGCATCCATCACGTCGATGTGCTTGGCGAAGAACACCACCTTGCCCACCGAACGGGCCAGCTGCGCCGCGTAGTCGGCGGCGAGGCCGGCCTTCGCGGTGCCGATGCGCCGCACCATGGTGAACACGTTCAGACCGTCTTCGGTGTCTTTGGTGTCTTCGAGTTCCTGACGGGCCACCAGGCGCATGAGGTCGTCGTCGGGCAGCTCGTCGGGCTCGTCGCCGCGCGAGGCCGCCCGCGCCGCGACCAGCCGGCGGTACCGCGTGACCAGGCGGGCACCGAGCTCGCGCTCGGCCTCGCGGATGGAGCGGCCGAAATCGTCGTCGAGTTCCACCGGCAGGTCGACGATGCGCTTGGAGGGCAGGTCGGCGGCCACGTCGATCTTGCGGCGGCGCACGATGCCCATGTCGATGACGGCCTCGCGAGCCTCGGCGAAGAAGCCGGTGTCGGCGGGGGTGAGACCGGTCTCCTCGAGCCGCTCCATGAGCGCCGGGGTGGGCTTCGCCCCGTCGATCCAGCCGAGGAACTGCCAGATCGCCCGGAAGTCGTCGACGTCGTTGATGAGCGGGGTGCCGGTCAGGGCGAGCATGAGCGGGTTGCCGCCGGGCGCGGTGCGACGGATGCGGTCGGCCAGCGCCAGCACGTTGCGCGAGCGCAGCGACGTCATGTTCTTGATGAAGTGCGCCTCGTCGACCACCATGCCGCGGAAGCCGAGGGTGCCGAGCCACGACAGGTGCCGGTCGAGCACCTCGTAGTTCACCACCACCACGTCGGCGAAGGCGTCGAGGTTCTGGCCGTCGCCATGCACCACGGTGGCCCGGCGGTGCGGGGTCCAGATCTCGACCTCGCGGGCCCAGTTCATCTTCACCACGTTGGGCACGACCGCCAGCAGCGGGTAGGCGTCGGCGACGGATGCGGCCAGCAGCGACTGCGCGGTCTTGCCGAGACCGGGCTCGTCGGCCAGCAGGAAGGTGCGGTGACCCGCCTGCACGCTCTGCAGGAACCGCGACTGGTGCACCATGAGCTCGTGCCCGGGAGGCGACAGGCGGTCGATGGTCGGCGCCTCGGGCAGCTCCATGCTCGCGGCCGTGCCGCCCGCGCCGTACTCGAAGGCGCGGTAGAGCGGGCCGAGCAGCTCCCAGTTGCTCAGGCGGCCGACGCCGTGCGGCCTCGCCGGCGTGAGGTCGGGGGCCATGAAGGGGTTGGCGAGCTGACGCGAGCGCACCGAGGTGGGCACGACCTGGCGTTCGGCCAGCTCGGGCGGCACCACGGTGGCGACCGGCGCCACGGGCTCCGGCTCCTCGTCGGGCACCTCGAGCCCCGCGTCTTCGAGGTATTCGCGCCGGAGCTTGCGGGCCGCCGGCGACAGCGCGGCGTCGTTCTCGAGCAGCGAGATGAGCGAGGTGTCGCGCGCGGCGGTGCGGGCGAGGATCGACGCGATGCCGTCGAGGCGCTTCAGCTGCTCCGACCGCTCGCCGTCGCTGAGCGCGGCATCGGCCTTGATGCTCGCGCGCTCCTCGCGCATGAGGAGCGCGACCACGAGGAACTTGGTGCGCCCCGAGGGCGCCACCTTGCCGCGCTGGGCAGCGGCTTCGACCTCGCGCACCTTGCGGGCGAGGATGGGGATCAGACCGGTGTTGTCTGTTGCACGTGCACGGCGGGTGCCGGACCTTGACATCGTTCTCCTGGGGAGTGAGGCGGTACGCACGGGGAGCCGCGGAGGCCGAGCAACATGGCAGGAGCCACGGTCGGCGCAGAGAGCGGGAGCCCGTGCAGCGCCTAGTCTACGCGATGCACCTTGATGAGCAGGCCACTCACCACGAACACGACGGCGGCGGCGACGTGGGCGGCCTGCCAGGCCACCAGCGGGAGGTCGATCGGGAACGCCGGGTTCCAGAGCACCGCGATCGCCACGAGCGGTGCGATCCACCACCACTGCTTCGCCTGCCCGGCGAACACGCACATGATGAGGGCCAGGATGCTCACCACGTAGCGCGCGATGGTGAACCACTCGGTGTCGACCACGGCGATGAACGCCATCACGGCGATGGCGCCGAGGAGTCCGGGGGCGAGTGCGGGTCGGGTGAATGCCGGCTGGGCCTGTCGCGAGCTCATGTCTCGCCAATCCTAAGGCTCGGTGGCTAGTCTGAACTCATGACATACTCCTCGCCGTCGCCGTCCCCTGTCTTCGCGGGTCCGGAGGGTCTCTGGACGGCCGATCCGGAGGAGCTGGCGGCACGCCTGTTCGTCACCGTCTTCGCCGGTCAGGGCGCCGTTCCGCTGCCCCAGAAAGACGTGTCCGAGGTCTACGCCACCCTCGCCGGACTCGGCGGCTACACCCTCCCCGACGTGCGCTCGGGCAACACCCAGCCGCTCGGTCTCACCGTGCAGCTGGCGCAGGAGAGCATCCTGCTCTGGGAGCGCGCCACCGTCGCGACCCGACTCTCCGCCGGCGCCGGCCCGGTGTCGCACACCATCACCATGCTGCGCTTCGGCCCGGGCATCCTGAGCGCCGGCGACCCGGTGGCCGCCCTGAAGTCCCGACTCCACTGAGCGGCGCCGCGGTGACGACCCCCGGCCCCGACCGGTCCGGCCCTGCCCTGCTCCCCTCCGACGAGGTCGCCGAGGCCCTGCGCGACGGCCGGCCTGTGGTGGCGCTCGAATCGACGATCATCTCGCACGGCCTCCCCCGCCCGCGCAACCACGAGGCCGCTCAGGAGTTCGAGGAGATCCTGCGATCGGCTGGCGTGACCCCGGCCACCATCGCGGTGCTCGACGGCATCCCCCGCATCGGGCTCGACGCCGAGGGGGTGAGGCGCATCGCCGACGACGACATGGTGAAGGCCAGCGTGCGCGACCTGCCGATCCTCGCCGCGAAGGGCGTCAGCGGCGGCACCACGGTCGCCGCCACCGCCTACCTGGCGGGCCGCGCCGGCGTACGGGTGTTCGCCACCGGCGGTCTCGGCGGCGTGCACCGCGGCGCCTCGGAGTCGTTCGACGAGTCGGCCGACCTCAGCACCCTGGCCCGCGCCGGGGTGACCGTGGTGTCGGCGGGGGTGAAGTCGGTGCTCGACATCCCGGCCACGCTCGAGCGCCTGGAGACCCTCAGCGTGCCGGTGCTCGGGTACCGCACCACCGACTTCCCGAGCTTCTGGCTCAGCCGCTCCGGCCACACCCTCGACTGGCGCGTCGACTCCGCGGCCGAGATCGCCCGGGTGATGCAGGCCCAGGATGCGCTCGGCCACGGCCAGGGCATCGTGGTGGCCAACCCGCTCCCCGACGAGCTGCAGTGGAACCCCGAGGAGCACGACCGGGTGCTCGCCACCGCGTTCGCCGCGGCGGCCGAGGCCGGGGTCACCGGCAAGGCGGTCACCCCCTTCCTGCTGGGCTTCATCGTGGAGGCCTCCGGCGGCCGCAGCCTCGAGGTGAACCTCGACATCGCGCGCAACAACGTGCGGCTGGCCGGCGCGATCGCCACGGAGTGGAGCGCGCTGTCGGCAGGGCCGGCCGGGCAGGGCGCCTGACCGCATGACGGGAACCCGCGTGGTGGTGGTCGGCGACGTCTTCGACGACCTGATCGTCACCCCGGCCGGCGAGATCCGTCCCGACACCGACACCTCGGCCCGCATCCAGCGGCGCGACGGCGGCTCGGCCGCCAACGCCGCCGCCTGGTTCGGGTCGCTCGGGCACGAGACGCACTTCTTCGGCCGGGTGGGGCGGGCCGATGCGGCACGCCATTCACTCTCGCTCGCCGCCCACGGCGTCGAACCCCACCTCGTCGCCGACGCCGAGCTCGTCACCGGCACGATCGTGGTGGTGCTCGAGGCCGACCGCACCCGCACGATGCTCACCGATCGAGGCGCCAACGCGCTCGCGTCACCCGACGACGTCGATCGCGGGCTGCTCGTCCCGGGTTCCCATCTCCACCTCACCGCTTACACCCTCTTTCCCGGCCCGGGCGTCGACGAGGAGCGCCGGGCCGCCGCGTTCGCCGCGGTCATCGCCGCGGCCCGCCAGTCCGGCGCGACGGTGTCGGTGAATCCGGGTTCGGCCGGCTTCATCGCCGACCACGGTGCCGCCGGGCTGCTCGCGGCGACCGCCGGGGCCACGATCGCGGTGCCGAACCTCGACGAGGGGCGGCTGCTCACCGGCCGCGACGAGCCCGGTGACGTGCTCGACGCCCTGCTCGAGCACTACGAGGTGGTGGCGCTCACCCTGGGCCGGGCCGGCGCGCTCGGCGGCACACGACGCGGGGCGCGCGCCCGCACCGACGCCGTGCCCGTCGACCCCGTCGACACCACCGGCGCGGGCGACGCGTTCGGAGCGGCGTTCACGAGCGCCCTCGTGCACGCCTCCGTCCCGGTGCCGGAGGCCGGCGAGCAGTCGCTCCACGCGGCGCTCACCGCCGGAGCCCGCACCGCCGCCGTCGCGATCACCCGGGTCGGCGCGAGGCCGCCGCTCGATACCACCACCACGAGGACCCCATGACGCAGCCCACCGAGCATCCCTCTCCCGCCGTCGCGGACGGCTCGCACGACGACGAGGCCTCCCTCGCGCGGTTCCGCGCGCTCCTGCGCATCCCCACGATCTCGCAGTTCGACCCCGCCGCGGTCGACGCCGCCGCCTACGACGACTTCGCCGACACTATCGAGCGGCTCTACCCCGCGGTGCACGCGCACCTCACCCGCGAGCTCGTGGGCGGCCGCACCCTGCTCTACCGCTGGGCGGGCCGGCAGACCGGCGGGCCCGCCTCGATCCTGCTCGCCCACTACGACGTGGTGGCCGCCACCGACGACGGCTGGGTGCATCCGCCGTTCTCGGCCACGGTCACCGGCAGCAGCACCGCCCGAGGCGACGACCGCGTGCTCTGGTCGCGCGGCACGCTCGACGACAAGGGGTCGGTGGTCGCCCTGCTCGAGGCCGCCGAACGCGCGCTCGCCGACGGCGTGGAGCCCGAGCACGATGTGTACCTGCTGTTCGGGCACGACGAGGAGTCGGAGGGCCGGGGTGCCGCTGCGGTCGCCGCGCTGCTCGCCGAGCGCGGCGTCGAGATCGGGCTGGTGCTCGACGAGGGCGGCGCGGTGGTGGAGGGCGTGATCCCCACCGTCGAGCGGCCCATCGCCGTGGTGGGGGTGAGCGAGAAGGGCACCACCACCTTCACCCTCACGGTCGAGCAGGCGGGTGGCCATGCGTCGACCCCGCCGCCGGTCACCGCGTCGGATCGGCTCGCGCGCGCGATCGTGCGCATCAACGCGCATCCCTTCCCCGGCCGCCTGAACCCGGCGACCGAGGCGATGATCACCACGGTGGGCGCCCACGCCCGCAACCCGCTGCGGTTCGTGTTCACCCGCGCCCGCTGGTTCCGGCCGCTGCTCGTGGCGGCGTTCGGGCGCATCGGGGTCGACACCGCCGCGATGGTGCGCACCACCACCGCGGTCACCCGGCTCTCCGGCGGGCTCGCCGTGAACGCGCTGCCCGAGCGGGTGCAGGCCGTGGTGAACGCCCGCATCGCCATCGGCTCCTCGGTGGCGCGCACGAAGGCGCGGCTCGAGCGGGTGATCGGCGATCCCGCGGTGCGGGTCGAGATCCTCAGCGCGAACGAGCCAGCCCGGGTGTCGCAGATGAGCGGGCCGAGGTGGGACCTGCTCGCCGAGACCATCGGTGAGAGCTACCCCACGGCGATCGTCACGCCCTACGTGCAGACCGGCGCCACCGACTCCCGGCGGTTCAGCCCGCGCAGCCGGTCGGTGTACCGCTTCAGCCCCTTCGCCATGTCGGGCGACGAGCGCGGCACCCTGCACGCGAAGAACGAGCGGATGCACGTGGCGACCTGGTTCACCGGCATCGCCTTCTACGAGCGGTTGTTCACCCGGCTCTGATCGTTCCCCACGCGGGGAACGACCCCGTGCGTGCGGCTCAGCCCTCTTCGCGCAACAGCGCGCCGAGCTCGGGCAGCCGGATCGGCCGGCTCGACGGCGGCAGGCCCTGCACCCGCTCGAGGGCGGGCACGAGTTCTGACAGCCAGGCCTCGTAGCCCGCGGCGTTGAGATGCAGCCTGTCCTCGGTGTAGGCCGGGTTGAGCTCGCCGTCGGCCTCGGCCATCACCGGCCAGAGGTCGAGGTAGTGCGCCTTCACGGTGGCCGCGAACTGCCACACGTGCCGGTTGATCTCCTTCACGAACTCCGCGTACTCCCGGCCCCTGGGCAGCACCGACTGCACCAGGATGCGCGCGTCGGGCAGATCGTGGCGGAGCGTGACGAGGATGGTCTCGATGCCGCGCACCACCTGCTCGACGGCGCGCCGGTTGGCCACGTCGTTGGTGCCGATGAGCAGCACCACCGTCTCGGGGTCGTACTCGGCGACCTGGTCGAGGCGCTCGATGAGCCCCTCGGTGGTGTCTCCGCCGACGCCGAGGTTGACAGCCTCGAGGTCGGGGAACCAGCTCTGCCAGTCGCCGCCCTCGGTGAGACTGTCCCCGATGAAGACGGTCGTGGATCGTTCGGTCATGATGGCCTCCCGTGGGTCTCGGCTTCCAGTGTATCGACGGGTGTCAGCGCCGCCTCGGTGATGCGGTTGGCCATGCCCGTGAAGATGACGCCGTGGAACGGCAGGATGGCCAGCCAGTAGAGCCGCCCGCCGAGGCCGCGGGGAAAGAACACGGCCCGCTGGTCGTAGACCGAGCCCCGCGCATCCGGAGTCGCCCGCATCTCGAGCCAGGCCCGGCCAGGCACCTTCATCTCGGCGCGAAGCCGCAGCATCCTGCCCCGCTCGATCTCTTCGACGCGCCAGAAGTCGAGGGCGTCGCCCACCTGCAGGCGGGTGGGGCTGCGGCGGCCACGGCGAAGGCCCACTCCCCCGACGAGCTTGTCCATCCAGCCGCGCACCGCCCAGGCGAGCGGGAAGGAGTACCACCCGTTCTCGCCCCCGATGCCCTCGATCACGGTCCACAGGCGCTCGGGTGACGCGGCCGTGCGGCGTTGCTTCACGTCGGTGTAGACGGTGTGCCCGGCCCAGTCGGGGTCGCTCGGCAGCGGGTCGCTCGCGGCGCCGGCGACCAGCGCATCCTGCCAGCTCGTCTCCACCTCGCCCTGGCGCATCTTCTCCAGCGCGAGCCGCACGGCCCGCCGGTAGGGGGTGAGGCCGCCCTCGGGGTCGGGGATGTGGTCGCGGATGTCGTGCTCGTGCGCCACGCAATCGAACTGCAGCGAGGCGATGATGGGAACGGCGAGGGTGCGCGGGATGGGCGTGACGAGGTTCACCCACTGGGCCGCGAGCCAGGGGGTGAGCACGGGCAGCGCGGCGATGGGCCGCTGACGCAGGCCCGCTTCGAGTGCGTAGCCGTTCATCATCTGGCCGTAGCGCAGCACGTCGGGGCCGCCGATGTCGAAGGTGCGGTTGACCTCGGGCGGCAGTGTGGCGGCGCCGATGAGGTAGTGCAGCACGTCGCGCACGGCGATCGGCTGGATGCGGTTGCGCACCCAGCGCGGCGCGGGCATGTAGGGAAGCACCTCGGTGAGGTGGCGGATCATCTCGAAGCTCGTGGATCCCGAACCGATCACTACCCCGGCCTGGAGCGCGGCGGTGGGCACGCCGGAGGCGAGCAGGATGCGGCCGACCTCGACGCGGGAGCGCAGGTGCGGTGAGAGTCCGGCGCTCTCCTCCGGGGTGGGGTGGAGCCCACCGAGATAGACGATGCGACCGACACCGGCATCGTGAGCCGCTGCGGCCACGTTGTGGGCCGACTCGCGTTCGATCGCCTCGAAGTCCTTGGCACCGCCCATGGAGTGCACGAGGTAGTACACGACGTCGACGCCTTCGAATGCCGAGCGCAGCGAGTCGCGGTCGCCGAGGTCGCCCTGCGCCACGTCGACCTCGGGTGCCCAGGGCACGTCGCGCAGCTTCTCGGGCGAGCGCACCAACACCCGTACCTCGTGCCCGGCCTTGAGAAGGCGGGGCACCAGACGGCCTCCGATGTAGCCGGTCGCGCCGGTGACGAGAGATCTCACCCCCTCCACGCTAGCCCGGCACGCCCGCTCCCGCCCGTGCCCGGGTCGCGCGGCCCACGCATGCCGAGGTCGGTCAGAGCAGCGACTTGGGGTGCCACACGGTCTTGGTCTCGGTGAGGGCGGTGATGCGCGAGAGCGACGGGGCGACCGCGTCGGCACCCGCGAGGGGGCGCAGCACGCGCTTGAGGGTCTGGGCCGCGGCGATCTCGAGGTCGATCCACTCCAGCTCGCCGGCCCCCGTGAGGTCGAGCGCGTTGACGTCGTCGTGCGAGGCGAGCCACGGCGCGATCTCGGCGGGCGACCCGGTGAGCACGTTGACGACGCCCTTGGGGAGGTCGCTCGTCGCGAGCACCTCGCCCAGGGTGATGGCCGAGAGCGGGTGCGCCTCGCTCGCCACCACCACCACCGTGTTACCGGCCACCAGCGCGGGCGCCACCGTGGCGACGAGCCCGAGCAGCGCCGACTGCTGCGGTGCGACGACCGCGACCACCCCCGTGGGCTCGGGCACCGAGATGTTGAAGTACGGCCCCGCCACCGGGTTGGCATTGCCCGCCACCTGGGCGAACTTGTCGGCCCAGCCCGCGTACCAGACCCAGAGGTCGATGGCCTCGTCGACCTGCGCTCGCGCGACGGCGCCCGACACGCCCTGCTGCGCGGCGATCTCCTCCTCGAACTGGGCGCGGCGCCCCTCGAGCACCTCGGCCACCCGGTAGAGCACCTGACCGCGATTGTAGGCCGTGGCACCGGCCCAGCCGGAGACGGCCGCACGGGCCGCGACCACCGCATCCCGGGCGTCTTTGCGCGACGCCTGCGCCGCGTTGGCCAGGAACCCGCCCTTCGGGGTGGTCACCTCGTAGACCCTCCCCGACTCGCTGCGCGGGAAGGCCCCGCCCACGAAGAGCTTGTAGGTCTTCGGCACCGACAGATGCGTGCTCATCGCACTCCTCCCTCGAGGTAGGCGGCGAGGCCGTGTCGACCGCCCTCGCGCCCGAAGCCCGACTCCTTGTAGCCGCCGAACGGCGACGCGGGGTCGAAGCGGTTGAAGGTGTTGGCCCACACCACGCCGGCCCGCAGCTTGTCGGCCACGGCCAGGATGCGCGAGCCCTTCTCGCTCCAGATGCCCGCCGAGAGGCCGTAAGGCGTGTTGTTCGCCTTCGCGATCGCCTCGGCCGGGGTGCGGAAGGTGAGCACCGAGAGCACGGGGCCGAAGATCTCCTCGCGCGCGATGCGGTGCGAGGTGGCGACGTTGGTGAAGATGGTGGGCGCGAACCAGAACCCGTTCTCGGGGAACTCGCACGCGGGGCTCCAGCGCTCGGCGCCCTCGGCCTCGCCGATCTCGGAGAGGGTGCGGATGCGCTCCAGCTGCTCCGCCGAGTTGATGGCCCCCACGTCGGTGTTCTTGTCGAGGGGATCGCCCACCCGGAGGGTCGACAGGCGCGCCTTGAGCCGGTCGACGACCTCGTCGTGGATCGACTCCTGCACGAGCAGCCGCGATCCGGCGCAGCACACATGGCCCTGGTTGAAGAAGATGCCGTTGACGATGCCCTCGATCGCCTGGTCGATGGGTGCGTCGTCGAACACGATGTTCGCCGCCTTGCCGCCGAGCTCGAGGGTGAGGCGCTTGCCCGTGCCGGCGACCGCGCGGGCGATCTCCCGCCCGACGGCGGTCGATCCGGTGAAGGCGACCTTGTTCACATCCGTGTGGTTCACCAGCGCGCGGCCGGTCTCCCCCGCCCCGGTCACGATGTTCACCACACCGGCGGGCAGGCCCGCCTGCTGCACGATCTCGGCGAACAGCAGCGCCGTGAGCGGAGTGGTCTCGGCGGGCTTCAGCACCACCGTGTTGCCGGCGGCCAGGGCGGGAGCGATCTTCCAGGCCAGCATGAGCAGCGGGAAGTTCCAGGGGATGACCTGGCCCGCCACCCCGAGGGCCCGGGGGTTCGCACCGAGCCCGGCGTGGTCCAGTTTGTCGGCCCAACCGGCGTAGTAGAAGAACCAGGCGGCCACGAGCGGCACGTCGACGTCGCGCGACTCCTTGATGGGCTTGCCGTTGTCGAGCGACTCGGCCACGGCGAGCTCGCGCGCGCGCTCCTGCACCAGTCGCGCGATGCGGAAGAGGTACTTGCCGCGGTCTCGCCCCGAGAGGGTCGACCACCGCTTCTCGTAGGCCTTGCGCGCCGCAGCGACGGCACGGTCGATGTCGGAGGCGTCGGCCGAGGCGACCCGGGCAATGGGCTTCTCGGTGGCGGGCGAGATCGTGGCGAACGACTCGCCGTGGCCGTCGGTGAACTCGCCGTCGATGAACAGCCCGTACTCGGGCCGGAGGTTCAGCAGCGCCGTCGACTCGGGAGCCGGAGCGTAGTCGAGGAAGGACATGGTGGATCTCGTCTCGTTCGTCTCAGTCGATGGTCACGTAGTCGGCGCCGGAGTAGTGCCCGGAGCGCAGCTTCTGCCTCTGCAGCAGCACGTCGTTGAGCAGGCTCGACGCACCGAACCGGAACAGGTGCGGCTGCAGCCACTCCTCGCCCACGGTCTCCGCCACGGTCACGAGGTACTTGATGGCGTCTTTCGACGAGCGGATGCCGCCGGCCGGCTTCACCCCGATCCGCTCGCCGGTGAGCCGGTGCCAGTCGCGCACCACCTCGAGCATGAGCAGCGTGACCGGCAGGGTGGCCGCGGGCGACACCTTGCCGGTGGACGTCTTGATGAAGTCGCCCCCGGCGAGGATGGAGAGCCAGGATGCGCGGCGCACGTTGTCGTAGGTGTTCAGCTCTCCGGTCTCGAGGATGACCTTGAGGTGGGCGTAGCTGCCGTCGGCGCGGCGGCAGGCCTCCTTCACCGCGACGATCTCGTCGAACACCGTGCCGTAGCGTCCGGCCAGGAACGCCCCGCGGTCGATGACCATGTCGATCTCGTCGGCGCCCGCGGCCACGGCGTCGGCGGTGTCGGCGAGTTTGACCGCGAGGGATGCCCGGCCCGAGGGGAACGCGGTCGCGACGGCGGCGACGTTGACGAGCCCGTCACCGGGTTCGGTGGCGCGCCCGGCGGCGTGGGCGGCGCCGAGCGCCTCGACGGCGAACGGAACCATGTCGCCGTAGACGCAGACGGCCGCGACCCGCGGGGTCGATCCGTCCGTCGCATCCGGCACCAGCGCCTTCGCGACGAGCGAGCGCACCTTGCCGGGGGTGTCGGCTCCCTCGAGGGTGGTGAGGTCGATCAGCTCGATGATGCGGTCGAGGGCCCAGGCCTTCGAGGCTGCCTTGATCGAGCGGGTGCCGAGGGCGGCCGCCCGCTGCTCGAGCCCCGTGGCGTCGACACCCGGGAGCCCTTCGAGATAGCGCTTCAGGGCGGACTCGGTGACGTCGTCACCGAGCACCGCCAGGGCTCGTTGTGCGGGGCTGACCGCGTTGTCGATGGTCACGACGTCTCCGTGCTTCTCTCGTCGTCGGGTGCGGCGTCGGGGATCACCCGTCGCGCGCATCCGTCAATTGTGCCACTGGTCTTCGAGCATGCGGGGTTTCGCGACGACGAATCCGGCGATCGCCAGCGCGACCGCGACCCCGAGCAGGAACAGCAGCGAGGCGGTCCAGCCGCCGGTCGCGTCGTGGAGCACTCCGAGCAGCAGGGGGCCGAGAGCGCCGACCGCGTAGCCGATGCCCTGCACAAACGAGCTCAGCGCCACCGTCCCCGGCTGCGTACGGGTGCGGAGGTTGATCAGCACGAGGCAGAGAGGGAACAGCAGCGGGCCGAGACCGATGAACACCACCCACAGCACGGTCGCCGCGGTCGGGGCCAGCAGCAGCCCGAGGTAGCCGACGCCGTAGCAGGCCACCCCGATGGCGAGCATCCAGCCGACCGCGTGTCGCCTGCTCGCGAGCAACGGCACGAGCAGTGAGGCCGGCAGCCCCATCACGGAGAACAGCGACAGCAGTGCGCCCGCCGTCGCGGCGTCGACGCCGGCCACGTCGCGGAGGATCTCGGGCAGCCAGGCGAACATGGCGTAGGCGTTGAGGGCGGTGAAGGCGAACACGAGCATGAGCGACCAGGCGAGGCTCGACCGCAGCACGTGCCCACGCCGTGCCGACGGGGCACCGTCGGGGGCGGAACCGGCCGCATCCTGCTCGCCTGCCGCGCGGCCGCGCACCGTGAGCGCCACCAGCGGTGCGAGCGCCAGCACGGTGAACACCGCCCACATGCCCACGGCGGTGCGCCATCCCGCGCCCTCGGCCACCGGCACCACGAGCAGCGGAGGCAGCGTGGCCCCCACAGCCATCACGGTGGCGTAGAGCGAGGTGACGAACCCGATGCGATCGGGGAAGTAGCGGCGCACCAGGGGCGGGATGAGGATGTTCGCCATGCCCATGCCGGCGAAGGTGAGCGTGCTGCCCGCCACGAGCACCGGGTAGTCGCCCGAGAACGCCCGCACGAGATGACCGGCGAGGGTGGCGGCCATGGCGGCCACCATCACCGTCTCCAGACCCAGCCGGCGCTGGAGAGCGGGAGCGGCGAGGCCGAACACGGCGAAGCAGACGGGCGGCAGCAGACCGAGCACGCCGACGCCCACGCTCCCGAGGGCGATGTCGTCGCCCACCTGGTCGAGGATGGGCGAGAGCACCGCGACCGCGGTGCGCAGATTGAGGCCGATCAGCAGGATGGCGGCGAAGGCGAGCAGCCGGCCACGCCACCGCGGTGCCGGCCCGGCGGGCTCCCGCGACGCCGGCTCGGCGTCAGCCGTCACCGAGAATGGCGCGCACGCCCTCCACGTCGGCGTTCATCTGCTCGATGAGCGGGTCGATGCCGGTGAACCGCACCATGCCCCGGATGCGCGCCACGAACGACACCTCGACGATGTGGTCGTAGAGGTCGAGGTCGCGGTCGAGCACGAACGCCTCCACCTGCTTGGGAGGCACCCCGTCGAAGGTGGGGTTGCTGCCCACCGAGATGGCGGCGGGGTACCGCTCGTCGCCGTCGGTGAGCCAGCCGGCGTAGACGCCGTCGGCGGGGATGAGGCCCTCCGACTGCGGCGAGAGGTTGGCGGTGGGGAACCCGAGCTCGCGCCCGCGCTTGGCGCCGTGCACCACCTCGCCGCGCACCGCGGGCGCCCGGCCGAGGAAGTCGGTGGCGCGCTCGACGTCGCCCTCGTTGAGGAGGTCGCGGATCCAGCTGGAGGAGATCTTGCGCTCGCCCTCGGGGCTGACCTCGGGGATGACGTCGACCTCGAAGCCGAACTCGGCGCCGAGTTCGCGCAGCGTGTCGATGGTGCCGGCACCCTCCGTGCCGAAACGGAAGTCGTGCCCCACCATCACCACGGCGGTGCCGCACACGTCGACCAGAACGGTCTTCACGAAGTCGCGTGGCGTCATCGACGCCAGCGCCTTGTCGAAGCGCAGGAACAGCGTGGTGTCGACACCCGACTCGGCGATGAGCTCGAGCTTCTGCTCGTTGCCCACCAGCACCTGGGGCCGCGACAGCGGGTCGAGCTGAGCCAGCGGATGCCGGTCGAAGGTGATGACGATCGAGCGGAGGCCACGCTGCTGCGACACCCCGATGAGTTCGGCGAGCACGGCCTGGTGCCCGAGGTGCACGCCGTCGAACTTGCCGATGGTGACCGCGGAGGGCCCGAGGGGTTCGGTGATCTCAGCGAGGTCGGTGTAGGTGATCATGCGGTGCGCCGCAGCCAGAGCATGCCGAGCACCGGGAGCACGAGCGGGATGAACAGGTAGCCCATGCCGTACCACGACCACACCGAGGCCTTGGCGAAGAGCTCGGGCAGGAAGAGGCTCAGGGTGCCCACCGTGAGCACGCCCACCAGCTCGAAGGTGATGGTGACCCAGGCCACCCGGTACCAGGCGCGGCCCGGCACGATGAGGGCGATCGTGGCCACGATGTACACCACCGCGGCGACCGCGGAGAGGGTGTAGGCGAACGGGGCCTGGTCGAACTTCGCGATGATCTCGTACACCGAGCGGCCGGTGGCGGCCAGCGCGAGGATGCCGTAGACGATGATGAGAACGCGCCCGATGCCCCGCGCGCGGGTGGAGACGGGGCGTGTGAGGGTGTCGTGGGACATGGCAGTACGAGTTTATGGCACGTCGAAGGCGCGGCCGGTCACGCGCCCTGCACGAACCAGATGACGTTCATGCGGTAGACCATCACGGCCACGGCCAGGCACACGGCGCCCAGCACCACCGTGCTCCAGCGCGAGCGTTCGATGAGGGCCCAGAATCCGCCCGCCACGGGCAGCAGCACCGCCGACACGAGGTAGATGTAGAACTCCAGAAGACTGCCCGTGGGCTCGTTGCCGAAGGCGGGAGAGGCGATCGCGATCACGAGCTGCGCGATGAGGAGCACCTCCACGAGCGCGGCCGCGCCCATGGTGAGGTCGCTGGGCTTCCGGCCGGCGAGCCCCAGCACGACGCAGAGCAGTCCGGCCGCCACCGCGACCGACACCTGCACGATGGTGAACCACTCGATCATGATGCGGCTCCGGTCTCGTCGGGCGGGAAGTTCACGATGCTCTTGGCACGGCCGTCGCGCGACTCGACGAGCCCGAGCAGGCGGCCGCCGGGCGTGATCGCGGCGATCGGGCCGTCCGTCTGGGGCGACCAGGGCACCGGGTTCGGCACATCGACCCGCTGACCGTGTCCGAGCGCCGTGGCGCTCGCGGGATCGAGGTTCCAGACCGGGAAGAGCCGGGCGGCCGTCTCGGCGGCGGGGCGCAGCGGCAGGGGGTCTCCGGCCTCGGCGAACCGGCCGAGCGCGTCGAGCTCGTGGGCGTCGCCGACGCCGAACGGTCCGATGCGGGTGCGGCGGAGGGCCGTGAGGTGCCCGCCGACGCCGAGCGCCCGGCCCACGTCGCGCGCGATGGCGCGGATGTAGGTGCCGGAGGAGCAGACGACCCGCACGTCGACGTCGAGAAAGTGCTGCGGCGCATCCGGCCCGCCCGGGTTCGACACCGGGCGCGGCGGGCCGAGCAGCTCGATCTCCGCGATCGTCACGACACGGGCGGCCAGGGCCACCTCCTCGCCCTCGCGCACGCGCGCGTAGGCCCGCTTGCCATCGACCTTGATGGCGCTCACCGAACTGGGAACCTGCTCGATGCGGCCCGTCTGCGCCGCGAAGGCGGCCTCCACGTCGGCGACAGCGAGGTCGGTGGGGTCGAGGGCTCCGGGTACCGGCTCGAGCAGCTCGCCCTCGGCGTCATCGGTGGTGGTGGCGGTGCCGAGCCGCACGGTGGCGAGGTACTCCTTGTCGAGGCCGACCACGTAGGTGAGCAGGCGGGTGGAGCTGTTGAGTCCGAGCACGAGCAGACCCGTCGCCATCGGGTCGAGCGTGCCGGCGTGGCCGACCTTGCGGGTGCCGGCCAGACGGCGGGTGCGCGCGACCACGTCGTGGCTGGTGAGACCCTGGGGCTTGTCGACGAGGAGAATGCCGCTCGCGCCGCTCGGGGATGTCACGACTGCCACTTTAACAGGCGTGATCGCTCTGCCGTGGTCGCCTCGTCGTGCTCAGCACGAGTCGGCGAAGGTGCGGCGCGGATGCGCGGGGTCGGTGACGTCGACGATGGCGGTGGCGCCGAATCGCGGCCCCGCCTCGGACTGGTACAGCGCGTCGGCGCCCCTCACCGCATCCGTCACCCCGTCGAGCCGTGACTCGAGGTAGGCCGTGAACACGAAGCTGCCCCGGAGCCCCGGTCGCTGCAGGAACGGGCCGTCGAGCACGAGCACCGCGTCGGCCGGCGCCGTGAACCAGCGCGACTCGAACGGCACGTCGCGCCCGGCGTCGAAGGCCTGGGTCTGGAACCCCGTGCTGCCCCCGAGCAGGAACGGCTCGAGGAGCACACGGCGGAGCGTGGAGTAGTCGAAGCGGTCGTGGTACCACGCGTCGGCGCTGTCGGCGCCGAGACGGTCGCGCTGGGCCCGGGGCTGCTGGAAATCGTCGAGGCTCGCACGCACCACCTCGGTGCCCGCCCGCTCGAACGCGGCGGAGAGCTCGTCGGCGACGGGGCCGGTGCGCTCCAGACCGTCGACCGCCACGATGCGGCGGCCGCGGGCGTAGTTGTGGGTGATCTCGCGCACGAGGGCGTCGGCGAAGTCGCTGGCGGGAGACGGGGGTGTGACCATGCGTCGATTCTAGGAGCGCTCACCGCCGGTGCTGTCGGACGAGACGCCTAAAGTGGAGGGATGCCCCCGATCGCCCCGGCGGTGAACGCGTGGTTCGCCGAGAACGCCCGCAACCTGCCGTGGCGCCGGCCGGGCTTTCCCGCCTGGGGCACGCTGGTGAGCGAGTTCATGCTGCAGCAGACCCCGGTGGCGCGGGTGGTCCCGCGCCTGGCGGAGTGGCTCGAGCGCTGGCCGACGCCGGCCGATCTCGCCGCCGACGCCCCCGGAGAGGCGGTGCGGGCGTGGCAGTCGCTCGGCTATCCGCGCCGCGCGTTGCGGCTGCACGCCTGCGCCGTGGCGATCGCGGAGCGGTTCGGCGGTGTGGTGCCGCACTCCGTCGACGCGTTGCTCTCGCTTCCCGGCGTGGGCGACTACACCGCGCGGGCGGTCGCCGTGTTCGCCTACGGGCACCGGCACCCGGTGGTCGACACGAACATCCGCCGGGTGATCGCGCGCGCGGTCGACGGGCTGCCGGATGCGCCGGCTCCGAACGCCACACGCGACCTGCCCGCGATGGAGGCGCTCCTCCCCCACGATCTCGCCGAGGCGGCGCGGTTCAACGCCGGCATGATGGAGCTCGGCGCGCTCGTGTGCACGGCGAGGTCGCCGCGCTGCGAGGCGTGCCCGCTCGCCTCCTCGTGCGCGTGGCTCGCGGCCGGCCGGCCGCAGCTCGAGGTGGCCCGCCGGCCGGTGCAGAAGAAATACGAGGGCTCCGACCGCCAGGCCCGCGGCGCGCTGCTGCGGGTGCTGCGCGACACCACCGGGCCCGTGCCTGCCGACCGCCTCGCGGAGGCGGTGCCCGACCCGGCCCGCTACGGCCGGGCCCTCACCGGCCTCCTCACCGACGGCCTCCTCGTGGCCCTCTCCGACGACCTCTTCGCCCTCCCCTGAGGCCCGGGCGGTTCGTCACCGAACGAACGTCAGTCCTCGTCGTCGGCGACGGTGCGCGGCTTGACGTAGGGGTCGGCGTCGCCGGCGTACTGCGCCGATTTCGCGAGGCCCTCCACGACGGCGTCGCGCGACTTCGCCTCGGCGAGCAGGTCTTCGAGCGCCTTGGCGCTCTCGGGCAGGGCGTCGGCGATGAACTCCAGCGACGGCGTCAGGCGTGCCGTGATGTTCTTGCCCACCTCGGAGCGCAGCATCCCCGTCGCCGACTTGAGCGCCGCGGCCGAATCGGCCCGCTCCTTCTCGTCGCCGTACACGGTGTAGAAGATCGACGCGTGCTGCAGATCACCGGTCACGCGCACATCCGTGATCGTCACGAACCCGAGCCGAGGATCCCTGATCCCCTTCTCCAGCCTCCGCGCCACGATCTCCTTGATCCGATCCGCCATCTTCGCAGCCCTCTGCGCATCCACCATGACCTACTCCTCCCTCTCTCTCCCCCACGTCGAACCGGTACCGAACCGCTACCGACTGTAAACCGAAAGGGGCCCGATGAGGGTTTCGCCTCCCCGCCGCCTTTGAGCTTGCTCAACCCTTAGGCGGGGAGGTGAAACCCTCATCGGGCCCCGACCCACAGGTCTACACCCGGGGCTTCTCCTTCATCTCGATCGTCTCGATCTCGTCCCCGACCTGGATGTCGTTGAACTTACCCAGCCCGATACCGGCTTCGAAGTCCGTCCGCACCTCGGTGACGTCGTCCTTGAACCGGCGCAGCGACTCGATCGACAGGTTGTCTCCCACCACGACGCCCTCGCGGATGACGCGGGCCTTGGCGTTGCGCGTGATCGTTCCCGACCGCACGATGACACCGGCGATGTTGCCGAACTTCGAGGAGCGGAAGATCTCGCGGATCTCGGCCACACCCGACTGCACCTCTTCGAACTCGGGCTTGAGCATGCCCTTGAGCGAGTTCTCGATGTCGTCGAGCGCGGTGTAGATGACCGAGTAGAAGCGGATGTCCACACCCTCGCGGGCGGCACGCTCGCGCGCCTTCGTGTCGGGTCGCACGTTGAACCCGATGATGATGGCGTTGTCGACCGTGGCCAGGTTGACGTCGGACTCGGTGACGGCACCCACACCGCGGTGGATGATGCGCAGCTGCACGCTGTCGTCGACCTCGATCTTGAGCAGCGATTCCTCGAGCGCCTCGACGGCACCGGAGACGTCACCCTTGATGATGAGGTTGAGCGCCTCGACCTTGCCCTCTTCGAGTGCACGGGTGAAGTCTTCGAGCGAGATGCGCTTGCGGGCCTTGGCCAGCGACGCGTTGCGCTCGGCGGCCTCGCGCTTCTCGGCGATCTGGCGGGCGGTGCGGTCTTCCTCGGTGACGAGGAAGGTGTCGCCTGCGCGGGGCACGGTCGACAGACCCTGCACCTGCACCGGACGCGACGGCGTGGCCGCTGTGACGGTCTCGCCGTTCTCGTCGACCATCGCCCGCACACGACCGTAGGCGGTGCCCGCCACGATCGCGTCGCCGACCTTGAGGGTTCCCGACTGGATGAGCACGGTCGCGACGGCGCCGCGGCCCTTGTCGAGCTTGGCCTCGATGGCCACACCACGAGCATCCTTGTTGGGGTTCGCCCGCAGGTCGAGACCGGCGTCGGCGGTGAGCAGCACCGCGTCGAGCAGGTCTTGGATGCCGATGTTGTTGCGCGCGGAGACGTCGACGAACATGACGTCGCCGCCGTACTCCTCGGCCACCAGGTTGTACTCGGTGAGCTGCTGGCGCACCTTGGCGGGGTTGGCGTCTTCTTTGTCGATCTTGTTGACCGCGACCACGATCGGCACGTTGGCCGCCTGGGCGTGGTTGAGCGCCTCGATCGTCTGCGGCATGATGCCGTCGTCGGCGGCGACCACGAGGATGGCGATGTCGGTCACCTGGGCACCACGGGCACGCATGGCGGTGAACGCCTCGTGACCCGGGGTGTCGATGAAGGTGATCGGGCGCTCGATGCCCTCGTGCTCGGTGACCACCTGGTAGGCACCGATGTGCTGGGTGATGCCGCCGGCCTCGCCCGCCACCACGTTGGCGTTGCGGATGGCGTCGAGCAGTCGCGTCTTACCGTGGTCGACGTGACCCATGACGGTGACGACCGGGGGACGGATCTCGAGGTCGTCGTCGGTCTCGTCTTCCAGCTCCTGGTCGAGGTCGATGTCGAAGCCCTCGAGCAGCTCGCGGTCCTCGTCCTCCGGCGACACCATCTGGATCTTGTAGCCGAGCTCCTCGCCGAGCACCTGGAAGGTGGCCTCGTCGAGCGACTCCGTGGCCGTCGCCATCTCACCGAGGTGGAACAGCACGGTCACCAGGTTACCCGGGCTCGCGTCGATCTTGTCGGCGAAATCGGTGATGGAGGCGCCACGGCGCAGACGGATGACGGTCGAGCCGTCGCCGCGGGGAACGCTCACGCCGCCCAGCGACGGGGCTTCCCTCAGCTCGAACTCGGCCCTCTTCGTGCGCTTCGACTTGCGCGCCTTGCTCTTGCCGCCACCGCGGCCGAAGGCACCCGCGGTGCCACCACCGGGGCCACGACCACGGCCGCCGCCGCCCGGGCGCGCGGCGAAGCCGCCGGCCGGGGCGCCACCGGGGCGGAAGCCGCCGGCACCGGGCGCGGGACGGGCACCGCCGCCCTGCGCGGCACCGGGACGGAAGCCGCCGGCACCGCCCGGGCGAGGAGCACCGGGACGCGGCGCACCGGGACGCGGGGCGCCCGGGCGGGGCGCACCCGGACGCGGAGCGCCGGGACGCGGGATGGCGCCGCCGGCGCCGCCGCCCGAGCCGGAGCGCTGCATGCCCTGCTGGCTCGCGAAGGGATTGTTGCCGGGACGCGGGCCGCCGGGGCGCTGCATGCCCTGCTGGCTCGCGAAGGGATTGTTGCCGGGGCGGGGGATGCCGGGACGCGGGGCGCCCGGACGGGGCGCGGCGGAGTCGCCGGCGCTCGGGGCCGCGGGACGGGGAGCGGCCGGGGTCGCGCCCGGCGCCGGAGCGGCGGGGGTGGATGCGGCGGGAGCCTGCGGCGCGGGCGCGGCGGACGGAGCCTGCGGAGCCGACGCGGCCGGGGCAGGAGCCTGAGCGGCACGCTGCGGCGCGGGAGCCGGAGTCGACGCCGCGGGGGCGGGTGCCGCCGGGGTGCGCGGCGCGGGGGCCGCGGGGCCGGGACGCGGGCCGGACGGCCGCGGAGCCTGGCCACCGGGGCGAGGTGCGGGCGACGAACCCGACGGAGCGGCCGAGCCGCTGCCGCCCTCGGCGGCGCCGGCCTTGATCAGCGCTTCGCGGAGACGCCGGGCCACCGGGGGCTCGATGCTCGACGACGGGCCCTTGACGAACTGGCCCATCTCTTTGAGGGTCGCGAGAGCGACCTTGCTGTCGACGCCGAGCTCGGCGGCGACTTCGTGTACGCGTGGTTTTGCAGCCACAATTCTCCTGTCTGGGCCTGCCCAGACAGGGCAGGCGTTAGTTGCGGACGGGTCTCATTTCGAGCCGCTCATCAGTTGTCACTCATGGGTTCACGGTGCCGTTCAGCCTGTTCTCTACTGTTGTCGTGTCGAGGGCCCCGTCGAGGCGGAGCGCACGCCCGAAGGCGCGACGCGTGACCGCTTTCTGAAAGCACTCGGGTGAGGGATGCAACCATGCGCCACGCCCGGGAAGAGTGGCCGTCTCATCGACGACCAGAACCTGTCCCTCTGGGACACGATCCCTGGCGACGACCCTCAGCAAGGAGGACCGTGTGGCGCGCGCACGACATCCGACGCACGTTCTAACGGGTTCCATGTTACTCCATATTCCGGGCCGGCCGGATCGGGGCACGATCCGGCACGCGCATCCGGATCAGTCCCCGTCGAGGATGGAATCGGGCTGGATGTCGATCTTCGCGCCCGTGAGCTTGGCCGCGAGGCGGGCGTTCTGCCCCTCCTTGCCGATGGCGAGCGAGAGCTGGTAGTCGGGCACGAGCGCGCGCACGGCCTTGGTGGCGGAGTCGATGACGAAGGCGCTCGACACCTTGGCGGGCGACAGTGCGTTGGCCACGAAGGTGGCCAGGTCGTCGGAGTAGTCGACGATGTCGATCTTCTCGTTGCCGAGTTCGGCGGTCACCGCGCGCACGCGCTGGCCGAGCTCGCCGATGCAGGCGCCCTTGGCATTGACGCCGGGCTCGGTGGCCCGCACCGCGATCTTGGTGCGGTGACCGGCCTCGCGGGCGAGTGAGACGATCTCCACCACGCCGGAGGCGATCTCGGGCACCTCGAGCGCGAACAGCTTGCGCACCAGCGACGGGTGCGTGCGCGACACGGTGATCGACGGACCCTTGGGCCCCTTCGCCACGCTCGTGACATACACCCGGATGCGCGTGCCGTGCGCGTAGTCCTCACCCGGCACCTGCTCCTCGGGCGGCAGGATCGCCTCGATCGACCCGAGGTCGACGTGGATCATGCGCGGGTTCGGCCCCTGCTGGATGACGCCGGCCACGATGTCGCCCTCGCGGCCGCGGAACTCGCCGAGCACCTTGTCGTCGCCGATGTCGCGCAGCCGCTGGTTGATGACCTGCTTGGCCGCGAAGGCCGCGATGCGGCCGAAGTCGCTCGGGTTCTCCTCGGCCTCGCCGATCACCACGCCGTCGTCGTCGTACTCCGGCACGAAGATGCTGATGTGCCCCGACTTGCGGTCGAGGTGCACCCGCGCGGAGGGCAGGCCCTCCTCGTCGGCGGCCGGGCGATCGGTGTGCTTGAGATACGCGGTGAGGATGGCCTGCTCGATGATGGCGACGAGCTCCTCGAAAGGGATCTCTCGTTCGCGTTCCAGAAGACGTAGGACGCTGAGGTCGATGTCCACTTCCGGCCTCCTCTGTTCAGATCTCGATGCCGAACTCTCCGGCAGTCAAACGCATAGACTACCCGAAGCTCGCCGCCACGGCATCCAGGGGCAGTGTGGTGCGCTCCCCCGTGGCCCGATCCCACAGTTCGACCACGCCCTCCGCGACCCCGCGGCCCACGATCACGATCTGAGGCACGCCGATGAGCTCGGCGTCGCCGAACTTCACCCCGGGCGACACCTTGGGCCGGTCGTCGTAGAGCACCTCGAGACCCTTGGCCTCGAGCTCGGCGGCCACGGCCTCGGCGGCCTGGAAGATCTCCTCGCCGCGGCCCGTGGCGATCACGTGCACGTCGAACGGCGCGACCGAGCGCGGCCAGATGAGCCCCTTCGCGTCGTTGTTGAGCTCGGCGATGATGGCCAGGATGCGCGTGACGCCGATGCCGTACGACCCCATGGTCACGGTGACCAGCTTGCCGTTCTCGTCGAGCACCCGGAGCCCGAGCGCCTCGGCGTACTTGCGCCCGAGCTGGAAGACGTGGCCGATCTCCATCCCCTTGGCCAGCTCGACCGGCCCCGACCCGTCGGGAGCGGGGTCGCCCGCGACCACCTCGGCCACCTGGGCGATGCCGTCCGAAGAGAAGTCGCGGCCCGCGACCAGACCGAACACGTGGCGGCCGTGCTCGTTGGCCCCGGTGATCCAGCCCGACCCTTCCGACACCCGGGGGTCGGTGAGGAAGCGGATGCCCGTGGCCGACTCCTCGCCGAGCACGGCACCCGAGGGCGACCACGGACCGATGTACCCCTTCACGAGACCGGGGTGCTTCGCGAAGTCCGCCTCTGTCGCGGGCTCCACCTCCGAGGGGGCGAAGGCCACCTCGGCGCGCTTCATGTCGACCTCGCGGTCGCCCGGGAGCCCCACGACCACGAGCTCGCGCGAGCCGTCGAGGTGGGTGAGGGCGAGCACGACGTTCTTCAGCGTGTCGGCCGCCGTCCAGGCGCGGCCGTCGGGCCGGGGGTGCACGTCGTTGGCCCGATCGACCAGGGTCTGGATGGTGGGCGTGTCCGGCGTGTCGAGCACCTCCGCGGGGGTGAGCCCTTCGAACGAGCGGGCGGGAGGTGCCGTGGTGGTGAAGGCCTCGACGTTCGCCGCGTAGCCGCCGGCCGAGCGCACGAAGGTGTCTTCGCCCACGGGCGTGGGGTGCAGGAACTCCTCGCTCTTCGAGCCGCCCATCGCTCCCGCATCCGCCTTCACGATGACGTACTCGAGCCCGAGCCGAGTGAAGATGCGCTCGTAGGCGTCGCGCTGCGCCTGGTAGGAGGCGTCGAGTCCGGCGTCGCTGGCGTCGAAGGAGTAGGCGTCCTTCATGGTGAACTCGCGGCCGCGCAGGAGTCCGGCCCGGGGCCTGGCCTCGTCGCGGTACTTGTCCTGGATCTGGTAGATCGTGAGGGGCAGGTCTTTGTAGCTCGAATAGAGGTCTTTCACGAGCAGCGTGAACACCTCCTCGTGCGTCGGCGCGAGCACGTAACCGGCCTCGCGGCGGTCGCTCAGCCGGAACATCCCGGGCCCGTACTCCTCGTACCGGCCGGTCTGCTCGTAGGGCTCCTTCGGCAGCAACGCAGGGAAGTGCACCTCGAAGGCGCCCGCTGCCGCCATCTCCTCGCGGATGATCGCCTCGATGCGCCCCTTCACCCGCAGCCCCAGCGGCAGCCACGCGAAGATGCCCGGCGCCTGACGGCGGATGTAGCCGGCCCGCACGAGCAGGCGGTGGCTGGTGACCTCGGCATCGGAGGGGTCTTCGCGGAGCGTACGGAGGAAGTAGGACGACAAGCGTGTAGGCACGACATCGATGTTAGTCGCCCGCACCGGCGAGCCACTTCTCCTGCACAGGCAAGCGGATGCGCCCCAACTGTCCACAGAACGCGTCGGGGAAGGCAGGGGGCCGGGACCGCGACCCTAGCGTCGAGGCATGGACACACTGATTCAGCTGCGCGCTGCATCGCCTTTCCTGCAACGCTGCGAGACACCGATCGGCCGGGTGGAGGTGTTGAGCGACGGAGAGGCGGTCACCTCGGTCGCACTGGAGCAACGGGGTTCGCTCCCCCACGACGGTCTCGCCTACGACTCCGACGCGGTGGCCGACGAGGCCGTCGCACAGCTGCTCGACTACTTCCAGGGGGTGCGCAGACGGTTCACCGTGCCCGTGGCGCACCACGGTACCCCGTTCCAGCACGCGGTCTGGGCGGTGCTCGCCGAGCTTCGCTGGGGTGAGCACACGAGCTACGGCGCGATCGCCCGTGCCGTCGGCCGGGCCGGTTCCGGCCGCGCGGTGGGCGGGGCGATCGCCATCAACCCCACGCCGCTCATCGTGGGTTGCCACCGGGTGCTCTCCGCCACCGGGAGGGTGACGGGCTGGAGCTGGGGCGACGGCGCCGCCACGAAGGCCAGGCTGCTCGCCCACGAGGGCATCCCGTTCATCCCGTGAGCGACAGGCTGCGGGTCACACCTCGAGCAGGAGCTCGCCGTCGGGGGCGAGCGAGAGCGCGAAGCCCGTCACCGCGCCCCAGGCGATGAGGTCGTCGACCGAGTCGAGGTCGTGCTCCGTCTGCACCAGCGCGCGGGCCAACTCGCCCTTGCCCTTCTTGTTGAAGTGGTTCAGCGCCCGCTGCACCCCGTCGTCTCCGGTGGTCACCACGCGCAGGAAGTGCGAGCGCACCGTCGGCGGAACCGGGCCCAGGCCGACGTAGCCCTCGGAGCGCAGGTCGAGCACGAGCTGGTCGCCCTGCGCCGCCAGTTCCTTCGACACGGGCGCCGCCCAGGTGGCGCGCAAGGTCTCCCCTTCGAGCCGGGAGTCGTGCGAGAGGCGGTACGCCGGGATCGGGTCGAAGCCACCGACGAGACCGAACAGAGCCGAATGGATACGGAGCCGCTCCCCGGCACGCTCCCGCGATGCACCGTCCAGCGTCGGAGCGTCGAGCGCCTCGTAGAGCACACCGGTGTAGCGATCCATGGCCGCCATGGTGGGCGAGCTCGTGACGGCGCGGTTGCGATCGACCTCGCCCGCGAGCTTCGGGCCCAGCTTGAGCCGGCGCATCATCTCGTCGGGAGTGCGGGCGAGCGCGCGGAGCCGTCGCACCACCCCACGACGGCGAGGATTGAGACGCGGGTGCGCGAGTGCGGCGTAGTCGAGCGGTGCGCCCTCACCACCGTCGCGCTTGGTCTCGGAGGGCGGGAGCAGGATGAGCACGGCCGGGGCCTTTCACGGGAAAGACCGCCGCACCCGGCCCGGAGGCGGGGTGCGGCGGTCTGCCAGGGGTGTTACTTGATCAGTTCGGCGTCGCGCGCGACGATCGTGACGGTGTCGTTCTCCACGGAGAGGAAGCCGTCGTCGGCGCGGGCGACGAGACGCTCGCCGCTCGTGGCGTTCACGCGCACCTCACCGGCAGAGAGGATCGCGAGCAGGGGCTCGTGACCGGCGAGGATGCCGATCTCGCCCTCGACCGTCTTGGCGACGACCATGCTCGCCTCGCCGGACCAGATCTGCTGGTCGGCCGAGACCACGCTCACCGTCAGGGGCTTCGCCATGATCAGCCGTTCTCCTTCTGGATCTGAGCCCACTTCTCCTCGACGTCGGAGATCGGGCCGACGTTGAAGAACGCCTGCTCGGCGACGTGGTCGAACTCGCCCTTGGCGATGGCGTCGAACGACTCGATGGTCTCCTTGAGCGGCACGGTCGAGCCTTCGACACCGGTGAACTTCTTCGCCATGTAGGTGTTCTGCGAGAGGAACTGCTGGATGCGCCGGGCCCGGGCCACGGTGATCTTGTCTTCCTCGGAGAGCTCGTCGACACCGAGGATGGCGATGATCTCCTGCAGCTCCTTGTTCTTCTGCAGGATCTGCTTCACCGTGGTGGCCACGCGGTAGTGGTCGGCGCCCAAGTAGCGCGGGTCCATGATGCGCGAGGTCGAGGTGAGCGGGTCGATCGCCGGGTAGAGACCCTTCGACGCGATCTCACGAGAGAGCTCGGTGGTGGCGTCGAGGTGGGCGAAGGTGGTGGCCGGCGCCGGGTCGGTGTAGTCGTCGGCGGGCACGTAGATCGCCTGCAGCGAGGTGATGGAGTGACCACGGGTGGAGGTGATGCGCTCCTGGAGCACACCCATCTCGTCGGCCAGGTTCGGCTGGTAGCCCACCGCGGAGGGCATGCGGCCGAGCAGGGTCGACACCTCGGAGCCCGCCTGGGTGAAGCGGAAGATGTTGTCGATGAACAGGAGAACGTCCTGGTTCTGCACATCGCGGAAGTACTCCGCCATGGTCAGGGCCGAGAGGGCCACGCGCAGACGCGTTCCCGGCGGCTCATCCATCTGGCCGAAGACGAGGGCGGTCTTGTCGAAGACGCCCGCCTCCTCCATCTCGTGGATGAGGTCGTTGCCCTCACGGGTGCGCTCACCGACACCGGCGAACACCGACACACCACCGTGGTCCTGCGCCACGCGCTGGATCATCTCCTGGATGAGCACGGTCTTGCCCACGCCCGCACCACCGAAGAGGCCGATCTTTCCACCCTGCACGTAGGGGGTGAGGAGGTCGATCGACTTGATGCCGGTCTCGAAGAGGTTGGTCTTCGACTCCAGCTGGTCGAACGCCGGGGGCTTGCGGTGGATGGGCCAGCGCTCGGTGATCTCGATGGTCTCGCCGGGCTCGGCGTTGAGGACCTCGCCGATCACGTTGAACACCTTGCCCTTGGTGACGTCGCCGACGGGCACCGAGATGGCGGCACCGGTGTCGCGCACCTCCTGGCCGCGCACGAGGCCGTCGGTGGGCTTCAGGGCGATGGCGCGCACGAGGTCGTCGCCGAGGTGCTGAGCCACCTCGAGGGTGATCTCGGTCTCGATACCGCCCACGGCGACCGTGGTCTTCAGGGCGTTGTAGACGTCGGGAATCGCGTCGTGCGGAAACTCGATGTCGACGACCGGGCCGGTGACGCGCGCAATGCGGCCGACGCCGCTCGGGGTCTCCGACGCCAGGACTGGCGCAGTGGCAGTGTCAGTCATTGTGCTTTCTCTTTTCTTCGTGTGCCTGGTGGGCGATGTCTACTTGGCGGACGCCAGCGCGTCGGCGCCGCCCACGATCTCGGAGATCTGCTGGGTGATCTCGGTCTGACGGGCGTTGTTGGCCAGTCTCGTGTAGTCGCGGATGAGGTTGTCGGCGTTGTCGCTGGCCGACTTCATCGCCTTCTGGCGAGCGGCGTGCTCGGCGGCGGCCGACTGGAGCATCGCGTTGAAGATGCGGCTCTCCACGTAGATCGGCAGCAGCTTGTCGAGCACCGTCTCGGCGTCGGGTTCGAACTCGTACAGCGGGTAGACCTCGTGCGACTCGGTCTCCGTGGCCTCGCCCTCCACGATCTCGAGCGGCAGAAGGCGCACGACCTCAGGGGTCTGGGTGACCATGCTGACGAAGCGGTTGTAGACGAGGTGGATCTCGTCGACGCCGCCCTCTTCATCGTCGAGGTTGTAGGCCTCGACGACCGCATCGGCGATCTCCTTGGCGGTCTCGAACACGGGCTGGTCGGTGCCACCCGTCCACGAGGCCACGCTGGCGCGCTTGCGGAAGCTGAAGTAGCCCACCGCCTTGCGCCCCAAGAGGTAGAAGACGACCTTCTTGCCCTCGCTGCGGAGGAGCTCGGCGAGCTGCTCGGCCTCCTTCAGGATGGAGGAGGAGAACGCGCCGGCCAGACCGCGGTCGGAGGTGAAGACCACGATCGCGGCCGTGTCGAGCTTCTCCCGCTCGCTGGTGAGCGGGTGGTCGACGTTGGAGTAGGTCGCCACCGCCGACACCGCACGGGTGATGGCCCGCGAGTACGGTGCCGAGGCGGCGACCCGCTGCTGGGCCTTCTGGATGCGCGAGGCGGAGATGAGCTCCATGGCCCTCGTGATCTTCTTGGTCGTCTGGGCAGACCTGATCTTCTGCCGGTAGACCCTGAGCTGAGCACCCATGGTTAGCGGCGGCCCTTGACGATCTTCTCCTGGCCCACGTTCTCGGGGTCGGTGGCCTCGAACTTCTCGCTGCCCACCGAGGCGAGCGGCTTGCCCTCGCCCGTCTGGAACTCGAGCTTGAATGCGGCGATCGCCTTCTCGAGCGCGGCGATCGTGTCGTCGTCGAGCTTGTTGGTGGCGGCCAGTGTGGTGAGGATGTCACCGGTGCGGCCCAGGTAGTCGAGGAACTCGGCCTCGAAGCGGAGGATGTCCTCCACCGGCACCTCGTCGAGGTGACCCTTGGTGCCGGCCCAGATCGACACGACCTGCTGCTCCACCGGGAACGGCGAGTACTGCGGCTGCTTGAGCAGCTCGGTCAGACGTGCACCGCGGGCGAGCTGACGACGCGACGCCGCGTCGAGGTCGGAGGCGAACATGGCGAACGCCTCGAGCGAGCGGTACTGGGCCAGCTCGAGCTTGAGCGTGCCCGACACCGACTTGATCGACTTGACCTGGGCGTCGCCACCGACTCGCGAGACCGAGATGCCCACGTCGACCGCGGGACGCTGGTTGGCGTTGAACAGGTCGGACTGGAGGAAGATCTGGCCATCGGTGATGGAGATGACGTTGGTGGGGATGTAGGCCGACACGTCGTTGGCCTTCGTCTCGATGATCGGAAGGCCGGTCATCGAACCGTGGCCGAGCTCGTCGGAGAGCTTGGCACAACGCTCGAGCAGACGCGAGTGCAGGTAGAACACGTCGCCGGGGTATGCCTCGCGTCCCGGCGGACGGCGCAGCAGGAGCGACACGGCGCGGTAGGCCTCGGCCTGCTTCGACAGGTCGTCGAAGATGATGAGCACGTGCTTGCCGCCGTACATCCAGTGCTGGCCGATGGCCGAGCCGGTGTAGGGGGCGAGGTACTTGAAGCCCGCGGGGTCGGAGGCCGGCGAAGCGACGATGGTGGTGTACTCCATCGCTCCGGCGTCTTCGAGGGCGCCCTTCACCGAGGCGATGGTCGAGCCCTTCTGGCCGATCGCGACGTAGATGCAGCGCACCTGCTTGTCGACGTCGCCCGACTCCCAGTTGGCCTTCTGGTTGATGATGGTGTCGATCGCGATGGCGGTCTTGCCGGTCTGACGGTCGCCGATGATGAGCTGACGCTGTCCACGGCCCACCGGGATCATGGCGTCGATCGCCTTGATACCCGTCTGCAGCGGCTCGTGCACCGACTTGCGCTGCATGACGCCGGGCGCCTGGAGCTCGAGCTCGCGGCGACCCTCCGAGGCGATCTCGCCGAGACCGTCGATGGGGTTGCCGAGCGGGTCGACCACGCGGCCGAGGTAGGCGTCGCCCACGGGCACGGAGAGCACCTCGCCCGTGCGGGTGACCTCCTGGCCCTCCTCGATGCCGGTGAACTCACCGAGCACCACGACACCGATCTCGTCTTCGTCGAGGTTCTGGGCCAGGCCCAGGGTGCCGTCGGCGAAGCGCACGAGCTCGTTGGCCATGACGCCGGGCAGGCCCTCGACGTGGGCGATGCCGTCCGCGGCGTCGATGACGTAGCCGACCTCGGTGGTGGCGGCCTTGCCGGGCTCGTAGGCGGCGACGAAGTCTTTGAGAGCGTCGCGGATCTCATCGGGGCGGATCGTAAGTTCAGCCATCGTTTTCCCTTTTCTGATGGGGTGTGCCCCCAGTGTTTCGTGTGCGCGCCGCTAGCCGGCGAGCTGAAGTCTCAAATCGTTCAGTCGCGTCGAGACGCTGCCGTCGATCACGTCGTCGCCGAGCTGGATGCGCACGCCGCCGACCACCGCGGGGTCGATGACCTGGTTGATCAGCACCGGCCGGCCGTACTGCGTCTGCAGCACGGCGCCGAGTCGCTTGCTCTGCGCCGCGGAGAGCGCGGAAGCACTGACCACTGTTGCGACGGAGGCACCGGCCTGGTCGGCCACGACCGACGAGGCGAACCGCAGCAGCTCCCCGATGCGGCGGCCGCGCGGCTGGGTGACCAGCGCGAGCACCACGGCGACGGTCTGCGCGGAGGCCTTGCCCCCGATCAGACGCTCCACCAGGGCACGCTTCTGGTCGACCGAACCGAGCTTCGAGCCGAGTGCGAGCTCGAGCTCCGCGTCGCTGGCGACAGCGCGGGAGAACTCGAACAGCTCGGCGTCGACGGAGGCCGACTTCGGGGCCGACGAGGCGACGGCACGGATGCCGATCTCCTCGATGCCCGCGAGCAGGTCGCTCTGGCTCGACCACCGGCTCGAGGCGATGCCCTCGAGCAGCCCCACGGCCGAAGACCCCAGCACGGGGCCGAACAGCTTGGAGACGAGCGCCGTCTTGGCGACGGGTTCGGCTCCGGGGTCGGAGAGTGCTCCGAGCAGGTGCGACGAATCACCGATGATCCGACCAGCGGCGAAGAGCTCTTCTCCCGTGGCCAGATCGGCCCCGGAGCCCAGGACCGCGAGGCGGTCCTTGGCTGCTCCGAGGGCTACTCTGGTCGCGCTTCCCATGGTGTTACTTCTTTCCCGAGGTGTCTGCGCCCGCGGAGCCGGAGGCTTCGAGGTCGGCGAGGAACCGGTCGACGAGCGCCGTGGCCTTCTTGTCGTCGGAGAGCGACTCGCCGATCACGCCGGAGGCGAGATCGATGGCGAGGGTGCCCACCTCGGAACGCAGCGACACGAGGGCGGCCTGACGGTCGGCCTCGATCGCGACCTGGGCGTTCGACTTGACGCGCTCGGCGTCGGCCTGAGCCTGGGCCTGGATCTCCGAACCGATGCGCTGGGCGTCGGTGCGGGCCTGCTCGCGGATCTTGGCCGCCTCGGCACGCGCGTCGGCGAGCTGGGCGGTGTACTCCTCGAGGGCCGCCTCGGCCTCTTTCTGAGCGGCGTCGGCCTTCTCGATGTTGCCCTCGATCGCAGCGGAACGCTCGTCGAGGAGCTTCTTCATGCGAGGCAGCACGAGCCGCCAGAAGAAGAAGAGGATGACGACGAAGCACACCAGCGACCAGATGATGTCGTAAGCCGCGGGCAGCAGCGGGTTCTGAGACTCGCCCTCGCCCGCCGCGACGATGATGGTCTGGAGCATGACGCCTCCTTCCTGACTGTGAAGGGGGATCAGAAGCCGAAGATGAAGCCGGTGGCGATACCGATGAACGCGAGCGCCTCGGTGAACGCGATACCGATGTACATGAGCACCTGGAGGCGACCGGCCAGCTCGGGCTGACGGGCGACGCCCTCGATCGTCTTGCCGACGACGATGCCCACGCCGATGGCCGGGCCGATGGCCGCGAGGCCGTAGCCGACGGTGGCGATGCTTCCGGTGACCTCGGCGAGGATGGCGGTGTCTGCCATTGTTGTTCCCTTTCGTGATGGTGGAGCAGGCGGGTGCCTGGCGCCGTTTAGTGTTCCTCAGCCAGCGCGAGCTGGATGTAGACGGTGGTGAGCAGTGCGAAGACGTAGGCCTGCAGCACGGCGACGAGCAGCTCGAAGAGCGTGAACACGAAGCCGAAGGCGAGCGTTCCCACACCGAACAGCGAGTAGAAGATGCTCGTCTGGCTCGCGGTGAAGAAGAAGAACTGCGTGGCGGCGAAGAACAGCACCAGCAGGAGGTGGCCGACGATCATGTTCATGAGCAGTCGGAGCGTCAGCGTGATGGGCCGCAGCACGAACGTGGAGACCAGCTCGATCGGCGTGACGATGATGTAGAGCGGCCACGGCACGCCCGGCGGGAACAGCGCGTTCTTGAAGAACGCGGCCGGGTGCTTGCGCAGCCCCGCGTAGATGAAGGCGATCCACGCCGCGACGGCCAGCACCAGCGGCATTCCGATGGTGGAGTTCGCCGAGATGTTCAGGAACGGGATGATGCCCGTGATGTTCATGAACAGCACCGCGAAGAAGATCGTGGTGATCAGCGGGAGGAACCGCCGGCCGTCCTTCTTGCCGAGGAGGTCTTCGGCGATGTTGACGCGGGTGAAGTCCAGACCCATCTCGACGACGCTCTGGAACCGCCCGGGCACGACGCGCATGCGCCGCGTGCCGAGCCAGAAGACGAGGATGATCGCGATCACCGCGAGGAAGCGGATGAGGACGATGCGGTTGATCTCGAAGTCTGTGCCGGCGAAGAAGATCGCGGGAGGGAAGAACTCGTCGATGGACGGACCGTGGAAACCGCCGTCATCGGAGGTTGCCATGGGGGCTAGCAGGTGCACAGCGTTAGCTATCAGCGCTATCTCCTGTTTCGGGGCGTGGAACTCGTCAGAGTTCTCGCGACGACGAACGGGTGGGATTGTGCAGGATCACAGCGCGCCGTGTGGTGCCGGCCGCGGAACGAGCACCTCAACCCTATCAAGGGAAAGCACTGTCTGACCAATCGGCGGCGACGCTCGACGCGGCTCACTCCGAACCGGGCAACCGCACGTCGGAGACGTACGGCAGGCGGGTGCGCGCGACCACGACGACGTCGACCACGAGGGTTCCGAGCACCGCCGCGACGATGCTGAGGAACAGCGCGAGGTCGTTGAGCCAGGGCTGCCCGCGCAGCAGCACGACCAGCACGATGAACAGCACGAACTTCACGATCCACGACCCCAGGACGATCACGAAGAAGAGCGTCGTGTAGAGCGGAGAGGCCGTGAACCGGTTGGCGATGAGGATGCTCGCCGCGGTCACCCCGGCGAACACCAGCACCATGGCGGTGCCGATGAGGGCGCTCACCGTGCCGGTCCAGCCGTCGGCCACGAAGCCGATCACTCCGCCCACGACGGCGATCGCCGCGGCGAGCAGGGCATCCCAGCGCAGGATGGTCGCGAACACGCGGTTCGACGAGGGGGTGGGGTAGTTTCCCTTGATGACGGGATCGGTCACGGTGCTATCGCTCCTCGGGTTCGTCGGCGGCCGCGTCGAGCGGATCGTCACCGGCGGTCAGGTCGGCTTCGAGGGTACCCGCATCCGCGGTCTGGGCCCTGATCTCGCGCCGTTTCAGCGGGCTCAACGGCGCCAGCGTGACGGCGGTGCAGACCAGGATGCCGACGCCCAGGAAGACGAAGGCGAGCCAGTAGGGGTCGAGCACGAAGAAGAGCAGGCAGCCGATCGAGATGACCGCCGTCCAGGCGTAGAAGATGAGCACGGCCTGCAGGTGGCTGTGACCCATGTCGAGGAGGCGGTGGTGCAGGTGCTTGCGATCGGCGCTGAACGGGCTCTTGCCGGCCCGCAGCCGCCGGATCACCGCGAGGCTGAAGTCGAGCAGCGGCACCACCAGGATGGCGAACGGGAGCAGGATCGGCAGGAAGGCCGGCAGCAGTTGCGACCGCCCGAGCTGAGCCGGGTCGACCTGACCCGTGACGGCGATGGCGCTCGTGGCCATGAGCAGGCCCACCAGCAGGGCGCCCGCGTCGCCCATGAAGAGCTTCGCCGGGTGGAAGTTGATGGGCAGGAAGCCCGCACAGGCACCGATGAGCACGGCCGTGATGAGCGAGGCGAGGTTGAAGTAGTCGGTGGGCGAGGTGTCCTGCGCGAGCAGATAGGAGTAGACGAAGAACACGCCGTTGGCGATGAGCGCGACCCCCGCCACGAGCCCGTCGAGCCCGTCTATGAAGTTGATGGCGTTCATCACCAGCACCACCGCGAGGATCGTGATGGCCAGCGACATGCCGCTCGAACCGATGGTGAGACCGCCGATGGGCAGCGACACGATCTGCACGCCCTGCCAGGCCAGGAGCCCTGCCGCGATGATCTGACCGGCGAGCTTGGTGAGCCAGTCGAGATCCCAGATGTCGTCGGCCACGCCGATCGCCACGATGATGAACGCGGCGCCCAGGATGGCCCACACCTTGCCCGGCTCGGCGAACACGAGCCGGAACCAGCTGATCTGCGAGGCGACCGCGATGGCGATCACGACACCCAGGAACATGGCGATGCCGCCGAGCCGCGGCGTCGGGCGGGTGTGCACGTCGCGCTCGCGGATCTTCGGGTAGAGCCGGAACCGGTGGCTCAGGCGGTAGATGACGAAGCTGAGGCCGAGGGTGACGACCCCCGAGATGACCGCGACGAGGAGATAGAACCGCATCGCTAGACGTCGGTTCCGGGCGCGAGAAGCTCGCCGACGACTCCGCGGATCGCCTCCTCGGAGACCGCTCCGTGCCGCACGATGCGCAGCAGGCCGTCGGCGCCGGTGGCGTCGACGATGGTGGAGGCGCCTGTGGCCGACCGCTCCCCCGCGTCGAGGTAGACGGCCACGCTGTCGCCGAGCATCTCCGCCGCCTCGGCCGCGGTCGTGGCGGCCGGCTGCCCGGTGAGATTGGCGCTCGAGACGGCGAGCGGGCCGGTGTCGGCGAGCAGCTCGAGGGCGAGCGGGTCGTTCGGCATGCGGAGGGCGACGGTGCCGTGGGTCTCCCCCAGGTCCCACACGAGAGACGGTGTAGCCCAGAGGATGAGGGTGAGACCGCCCGGCCAGAACTGCGCGACCAACTGACGCACCGCATCCGGGATCTCGGTGGCGAGCGCGTCGAGCGTGGCCAGGGCCGGGATGAGCACGGGTGGGGGCGACTGCCGGGTGCGGCCCTTGGCGTCGAGCAGACGCTGCACCGCGCGCGGGTCGAAGGCGTCGGCTGCGACACCGTAGACCGTGTCGGTGGGGATGACGACGAGCTCGCCCTTGGCCAGTGCCGCCCGGGCGAGTCGCGTTCCGGTCAGAAGTTCCGTCGGAACGGAGCAGTCGTACGTGGCAGCCATCTCGCCCACCATGATAGTCGTGACCGGATGGCGCATCCTGTGCGACTCCCCGCCGCGGCGCGAGCCGGCTCAGACGAGGTCAGCGGATGCCCGTGGTGGCGCGGTCGCGGCCGGTGAGATCGCGCTGGGTCGCCACCGAACGCCAGCCGTCGGCCTCCAGCAGCTCGCGCATGCCCAGACCCTGGAGGTCGCCGTGCTCGATCACGAGCGCACCGCCCGGCCGCAGCAACCGCCGCGCGGTGGCGGAGACCTGCCGCACCACGACGAGCCCGTCGTCGCCGCCGTAGAGCGCCTGCTCGGGGTCGTAGAGGCGCACCTCGGGATCGCGCGGGATGGCGCCGAGCGGAATGTACGGGGGGTTCGACACCACGACGTCGACCGTGCCGTCGAGTTCGGGCAGCGCCTCGGCGAGGTCGTGGAACACCAGCCGCAGGTTCTCCGCGCCGACACGGCGATGGTTCTCCCGGGCCCAGATGAAGGCGCGAGGCGAGTTCTCGACCGCGAACACCTCGGCGTGGGGCACCTCGACCGCCAGCGACAGTGCGATCGCACCGCTGCCCGTGCCGAGGTCGACCGCGCGCGGCGACCCCGCTGCGGGCACGACGGCGCGCAGGGCGTCAATGGCGAGCTGGGCCACCGACTCGGTCTCGGGGCGTGGCACGAACACGCCCGGACCCACCGAGAGCTCGAGCGAGCGGAACCAGGCCACGCCCGTGATGTGCTGCAGCGGCTCCCGCGCGGCACGGCGCTCGACCGCCTCCACGATGGCGAGCGTGTCTTCGGGGCCGACCGCCGCATCCGTCACCGTCATGGCCTGCACGCGACCGCGTGAGGCGCCGAGCACATGCCCGATGAGCAGCTCCGCGTCGACCTGGGGGTCGGCGATGCCGCTCGTGGCGAGGATCTCGACCGAGCGCTGGAACAGCGTGCGCACCGTGACCGGGCGCTCCGTGGTGTCGGCGATGGTCATGCGGCTCAGCCCTCGGCACCCACCGCCGCGAGCCGGGACTCCTCGTCGGCCGTGATGGCGGACTGGATGATGGGCTCGAGCGCGCCGTCCATCACCTGGTCGAGGTTGTAGGCCTTGAACCCGGTGCGGTGGTCGGCGATGCGGTTCTCGGGGAAGTTGTAGGTGCGGATGCGCTCCGAACGGTCGACCGAGCGGATCTGGCTCTTGCGCGCGGCGCTCGCCTCGGCCTCGGCCTCCTCCTGCTGCTTGGCCAGGATGCGGGCGCGCAGCACGCGCATGCCCGCCTCGCGGTTCTGCAGCTGGCTCTTCTCGTTCTGCATCGACACCACGATGCCCGTGGGCAGGTGCGTGATGCGCACGGCCGAATCGGTGGTGTTCACCGACTGGCCGCCGGGGCCGCTGGACCGGAAGACGTCGATCTTGAGGTCGTTCTGGTTGATCTCGACCTCTTCGGGCTCGTCGACCTCGGGGAAGACGAGCACGCCGGCGGCGGAGGTGTGGATGCGCCCCTGCGACTCGGTGGCCGGCACCCGCTGCACGCGGTGCACGCCTCCCTCGTACTTCAGGTGCGCCCAGACGCCCTCGGCGGGGTCGGTGGACCGGCCCTTCACCGCGATCTGCACGTCTTTGTAGCCGCCCAGGTCGCTCTCGGTGCGCTCGAGGAGCTCGGTCTTCCAGCCCTTCGACTCGGCGTAGTGCAGGTACATGCGCAGCAGGTCGGCCGCGAAGAGCATGCTCTCCGCACCGCCCTCGCCCGCCTTGATCTCCATGATCACGTCGCGTGCGTCATCCGGATCGCGCGGGATGAGCAGGCGCCGCAGTTTCTCGGCGTTCTCGTCGAGACTCGCCTCCAGGGCGGGGATCTCCTCGGCGAACGCCGGGTCTTCTGCGGCGAGTTCGCGCGCGGCCTCGAGGTCGTCGACGTTCTGCTGCCACGCCGCGTGCGCCGCGACGATCCGGCTCAGCTCGGCGTAGCGCCTGTTCACCCGCTTGGAGCGAGCCGGGTCGCCGTGCAGCTCGGGGTCGGAGAGCTGCCGCTGGAGGTCGTCGTGCTCGGCCCGCAGCGCGGCCACGGACTCGAACATCACTCCCCCTTGTGGTGCCCGTTGCCGCTCGCCGGGGTGGGCATCGACTTCTGCACCTGCATGAGGAACTCGACGTTCGACGAGGTCTCCTTGAGGCGGGAGAGCACGATCTCGAGCGCCTGCTGCTGGTCGACACCGGCGAGGGCGCGGCGCAGCTTCCAGGTGATCTTGGTCTCGTCGGCGCCCATGAGCAGCTCTTCGCGACGGGTCGACGAGGCGTTCACGTCGACCGCGGGGAAGATGCGCTTGTCGGCGAGCTGGCGCGAGAGACGCAGCTCCGAGTTGCCGGTTCCCTTGAACTCCTCGAAGATCACCTCGTCCATCTTCGAGCCGGTCTCCACCAGCGCGGTGGCGAGGATGGTGAGCGAGCCACCGTTCTCGATGTTGCGCGCGGCGCCGAAGAAGCGCTTGGGCGGGTAGAGCGCCGAGGCGTCGACACCACCCGAGAGGATGCGGCCAGAAGCGGGCGACGCCAGGTTGTAGGCGCGGCCGAGGCGGGTGATGGAGTCGAGCAGCACGACAACGTCGTGGCCGAGCTCCACCAGCCGCTTGGCGCGCTCGATGGCGAGCTCGGCGACCGTGGTGTGGTCTTCGGCGGGACGGTCGAAGGTGGAGGCGATGACCTCGCCGCGCACGGTGCGCTGCATGTCGGTGACCTCTTCGGGCCGCTCGTCGACCAGCACCACCATGAGGTGCACCTCGGGATTGTTGGTCGAGATGGCGTTCGCGATCTGCTGCAGCACGATCGTCTTGCCGGCCTTCGGCGGCGCCACGATGAGACCGCGCTGGCCCTTGCCGATGGGGGCGACCAGGTCGATGATGCGCTGCGTGAGCTTGGCGGGCTCGGTCTCGAGCCGCAGGCGCTCCTGGGGGTAGAGCGGGGTGAGCTTGCCGAACTCCACGCGGTTCTGCGCCTCGTCGACGGGCAGGCCGTTGATCGACTCGATGCGCACGATGGCGTTGTACTTCTGGCGGCCGTTCTGGTCGCCCTCGCGCGGCTGGCGGATGGAGCCGACCACCGCGTCGCCCTTGCGCAGGTTGTACTTCTTCACCTGACCGAGCGACACGTAGACGTCGCTGTTGCCGGGGAGGTAGCCGCTGGTGCGCACGAAGGCGTAGTTGTCGAGGATGTCGAGGATGCCCGCGACGGGGAGAAGCACGTCGTCTTCGGAGATCTCGGGCTCGACGTCGTCGCCGCTGCCCTGGCCACGGCGCTTGCGGTCGCGGTAGCGGCTGCGCGCGCCGCGCTCGGAGCGCTCGCCCTGCTCGGCCTGCGGACCGTTCTGAGACTGCTGGCCGTTCTGCGCCTGCTGGCCGCGGCCGGCGGCGGGCTGGCGGTCGTCCTGCTCGGCGTTCTGGGACTGCGGGGCGCCGTTGCCGTTGCCGTTCTGGCCCTTGCCCGCATCCGTTTTGCCCTGCTCCGACGAGCCGTCCTGCGCCTGGTCTTTGTTCGCACCACGGCCACGGCCGCGGCGGTTGCGGCTGCGGCCCTCGCGCTGACCCTCCTCGGCGGGCTGCTCGGCCGACGGCTCGGCAGCGGGCGTCGACTCGGCGGTCAGCTCGGCCGGCTGCTGCTCGGCGGCGGGGACGAGCGACTCGAGCGACCGGTCGTCGGTGTTGACGTGGCCGCCCGCGGAGACCCGGGCCGTGCCGGCCCGCTCGATGGCGTAGCCGCCGTCGACCGAGGTGACCCGGCGCGAGCCGCGGCGACGCGGGGTGACGGGGCCCTCGGGCAGCTCGATCACGATCTGCTCGCGAGGTGCGGCGGCGGGAGCGGTGGAGGCGCTGCGCAGCAGCTCGTCGGGCACGATCGGCCCGTCGGCGGGCGTCTCGAGCTCGAACGCCGCCTGCTCGGCGACCGGCGCGGCGGGGGCGGCCTCGGCCGGTGCGGCCTCGACGACCGGCGCCTCGTCGGCTACGGGTTCCGCCTCGGCGGGCGCCTCGATCACGATGGGGGTGTCGGCCGGGAGCTCCTGGCCGTCCTGAACGGCCTGGATGGCCTCGATGAGTGCTCCCTTGCGGAGCTTGGACGCGCCGGACATGCCGAGCGAGGCGGCGATCGCCTGGAGCTCGGAGACCTTGAGGCCGGTGAGATCGGCGCGGGTGTTGACGTCAGTCACGGGAGAGTGGTGTCCTTCCCCTGCCGGCTAGAGAGAGCCAGACAGAGAACCGGCTACGGGCGGTCTGTGCACGGATGCGCGACTTGCACGGATACGTGGTGTCACAGCTCTGCACGCGGCAGGAATGAGTTGAGGAAAATGCGACCGGGACGGGATTTCGCGAGCCTGAAGGCTACTCGACTTCGTCCGGGTGCAGCACCACTGTAGCACCTTTGAAGTCGACGGCCAGAACGAGCGACTGCCAGGGCGTGGCGGACCGCGAGGCCACGAGATCGACCGCCTCCAGGCGTTGACCCGGGTCGCTGCAGAGCACCAGGATGCTCGGGCCGGCACCCGACACCACGGCCGGGAAGCCCGCGGCGCGGAGCTCGCCGATGAGCCGGTCGGTCTCGGGCATCGCGCTCGCCCGGTAGCTCTGGTGCAGCTTGTCCTCCGTGGCGGCGAGCAGCAGCTCGGGGCTCTGGATGAGGGCGGCGATGAGCAGCGTGGAGCGCGAGACGTTGAAGATGGCGTCGGCGTGCGGCACCGATTCGGGCTGCAGGCTCCGCGCGAGCGCGGTCGACATGGTCTCCTGCGGCACGAGCACGAGGGGCGAGACCCCGCGATGCACGATGAGTTTCTTGAACTGCGGGCCCTCCGGCGTCACCCACGCGATGGTGAGACCGCCGAACAGCGCGGGGGCCACGTTGTCGGGGTGGCCCTCGAGCTCGGTCGCGCGGGCAAGCAGGCCCAGCGAGTCGATCTCGACGATGCCCTCGAGCAGCCCCTTGGCGGCCATGATGCCCGAGACGATCGCCGCGCCCGAGGAACCGAGGCCCCGGCCGTGCGGGATGACGTTGCGCGCCACGAGGTGCAGGCCCGGCAGCTCCTGCCCGTAGGCCGCGAAGGTGTGCGCGATGGAGCGCACGACGAGGTTCGACTCGTCGGTGGGCACCTCGCCGGCGCCCACGCCGTTCACGTCGACGAAGGCGCCCGGCTCGTCGCGCACCGAGACGGTGAGCTCGTCGTAGAGGGCCAGCGCGAGGCCGAGGGTGTCGAATCCTGGGCCGAGGTTCGCGGTGGTGGCGGGCACGCGCACGGTGACCGTGCGGCCGGCCAGCCGGGGGTCGAGCGCGCTCACGAGGTGGCCCGCACGAGGCCCAGCACGCCGGCGATCTCGGCCGAGTCGACGGGCACGACGGTGGGCTTGACCTCGGAGCCGTCCTCCGAACGGAGCGCCCACTGCGGGTCTTTCAGGCCGTGACCGGTGACCGTGATCACGACCGTGGCGCCGGCCGGGATGACCCCCGCCTCGCTGCGCTGCAGCAGACCGGCCACGCCGATGGCCGAGGCGGGCTCCACGAACACGCCGACCTCGGCGGAGAGGATGCGGTGGGCGGCGAGGATGTCGTCGTCGCTGATGGCGCCGAAGTAGCCGTCGGTGGCCTCGCGCGCGGCGAGGGCGAGCTCCCACGACGCGGGGTTGCCGATGCGGATGGCGCTGGCGACCGTCTCGGGGTGGGCGACCGGGTGGCCGAGCACGATCGGGGCGCTGCCCTCGGCCTGGAAGCCGAACATGCGGGGCAGCTTGGTGGTCACGCCGCGCTCGAGCTCTTCGGTGTAGCCCCGCGAGTACGCGGTGTAGTTGCCCGCGTTGCCCACCGGCAGCAGGTGGAAGTCGGGCGCATCCTGAAGCACCTCGACCACCTCGTAGGCGGCGGTCTTCTGGCCGGCGATGCGGTCGGGGTTGACCGAGTTCACCAGGTGCACCGGGTAGTTCTCCGCGAGGTCGCGCGCGAGGTCGAGGCAGTCGTCGAAGTTGCCCTGCACCTGGATGAGCTGGGCGTTGTGCGCGATGGCCTGGCTGAGCTTGCCCATCGCGATCTTGCCCTCGGGCACGAGCACGGCCGCGGTGATGCCCGCGTGGGTGGCGTAGGCCGCGGCCGAGGCCGAGGTGTTGCCGGTGGAGGCGCAGATGACGGCCTTCGCGCCGTGCTCGACGGCCTTGGAGATGGCCATGGTCATGCCGCGGTCTTTGAAGGAGCCCGTGGGGTTCATGCCCTCGAACTTCACGTACACCTTCGCACCCGTGCGGGCGGAGAGTGCGGGAGCCGGGATGAGCGGAGTGCCACCCTCGCCGAGCGTCACCACGGGGGTGGCCTCGGTGATGCCCAGGCGATCGGCGTACTCGGTGAGCACGCCGCGCCACTGGCGGGACGGGATGCGGGGGGTGGTGTCGGCCACTAGGGCGTGTCTCCTTCAACTCGTAGGACTGATTCGACTCTCACGACGGACTCGTTCGAGGCGACAGCCGCCACCGTGGCCGCCAGGGCGGCATCGGTGGCTTCGTGCGTGACAATGACAAGGGTAGCGGTGAGCGGTTCGCCCTCCGGTTCACCGGGGGTGGCGGCCGCCACGGTCTGCTGCACGGCCTCCACCGACACGCCGTGTTCGCTGAACAGCCCGGCGATCTGCGCGAGTACACCGGGCCGATCGGTGACGACGAGCGTGAGCTGGTACCGGGTGGTGACCGCGCCGATGCCGAGCACCGGCAGGTTGGCGTGGGTGGACTCGCCCACGCCCGGTCCACCCGCGACGTGCCGCCGGGCGGCCGAGACGAGGTCGCCGAGCACGGCGGAGGCGGTCTCGGTGCCGCCCGCGCCCGCGCCGTAGAACATGAGGTCGCCGGCCGCCTCGGCCTGCACGAACACCGCGTTCTTGGCGTCGTGCACCGCGGCCAGCGGATGGCGGCGGCTGATGAGGGCGGGATGCACGCGGGCGACGACGCCCTCCACCCCGGTGGCCGGGTCGACCAGCCGCTCGCAGATGGCCAGCAGCTTCACCACGAAGCCGGCCTTCGCGGCGGCCTCCACCTGCTTCGCCGTGACCGTCGTCATGCCCTCGCGATGCACCGCCTCCACGGGAACGGCCGTGTGGAAGGCGAGACTGGCGAGGATGGCGGCCTTCTGCGCGGCGTCGAAGCCCCCGACGTCGGCGGTGGGGTCTGCCTCCGCGTAGCCGAGACGGGTGGCGACGGCGAGGGCGTTCTCGAACGAGTCGCCCTCCACGTCCATCCGGTCGAGGATGAAGTTCGTGGTGCCGTTGACGATGCCCATCACCCGGTTCACCCGGTCGCCGGCGAGCGAGTCGCGCAGGGGCCGGATGATCGGGATGGCGCCACCGGCGGCGGCCTCGTAGTAGAGCTGGGCGCCGACCTGGTCGGCGAGCGCGAACAGTTCGGGGCCGTGGGTGGCCAGGAGCGCTTTGTTGCCGGTGACGACGTCGGCGCCGGAGTTGATGGCCAGCGTGATGTAGTCGCGCGCGGGCTGGATGCCGCCCATCAGCTCGATCACGATGTCGGCCGACTGGATGAGGGTGACGGCGTCGGTGGTGAGCAGGTGCTTCGGGATGGCGGTGTCGCGCGGGGCGTCGACGTCGCGCACGGCCACGCCGATCAGCTCGAGCCCGGCCCCCACGCGGGCGGCGAGCTCGTCGCCGTGCTCGAGCAGCAGGCGGGCCACCTGTGAGCCCACCGATCCCGCGCCGAGCAGGGCGATCCTGAGGTTGCGGTACTCGATCATCGGTCTCCTCCGAACGCGGCGTCGCGGGCGAGCAGGTCGGCCTCGGTCTCGCGGCGGATGAGCACGTGCGAGGTGCCCTCCCGCACGGCCACGACCGCCGGGCGGCCGACGTAGTTGTAGTTCGACGACAGCGACCAGCAGTAGGCGCCGGTCGCCGGCACCGCGAGCAGGTCTCCCGGGGTCACGTCGCCCGGCAGGTAGTCGGCGTACACGACGATGTCGCCGCTCTCGCAGTGCTTGCCCGCCACGCGCACGAGCGCGGGATCGGCCGCCGACGAGCGGCTCGCCAGGCGCACCGAATAGTCGGCGCCGTAGAGCGCGGGGCGCGCGTTGTCGCTCATCCCGCCGTCGACGCTCACGTAGCGCCGCACGAAGTCGACCGACCCCGACTCGGTGCCGTCCGCCCCTCCGGGAACGCCCACCAAGACGTCTTTCACGGTGCCCACCTCGTAGAGCGCGGTCCCCGACGGGCCGATGACGGCCCGCCCCGGTTCGAAGGCGAGCACGGGCACCGCGATGCCGAGCCGCTCGCACTCACGAGTCACCGTGCCGACGATCCGGGCGGCCAGCTCGGCGATCGGGGTGGGGTCGTCGGCGGCCGTGTAGGCGATGCCGAACCCGCCGCCGAGGTTGAGCTCGGGCACCTCTCCCCCGGCGAGCAGGGCGGAGTGCACCTCGAGCAGCCGGGCCGCCGACTCGGCGAAGCCGTCGGAGCCGAAGATCTGGGAGCCGATGTGGCAGTGCAGGCCGAGGAACCGCAGCGACGGATGCGAGCGGATCGCCGCTACGTACTCGGCCGCCTGGTCGAGCCGCACGCCGAACTTCTGGTCTTCGTGCGCCGTGGCGAGGAAGTCGTGGGTGTGCGCGTGCACGCCGCTGTTCACGCGCAGCCGCACCGCCTGCAGCCGATCGTGGCGGAGCGCCGCCGCCGCGACGCGCTCGATCTCGACGGCGCTGTCGATCACGATCACGCCCACGCCGGCCGACACCGCGCGGTCGATCTCGGAGAGCGACTTGTTGTTGCCGTGAAGGCCGATGTGCGACGGCTGCACCCCCGCAGCCAGCGCCACGGTCAGCTCACCGCCGGTGCAGGTGTCGATCGCGAGGCCCTCGGCCTCCATCCAGCGCGCCACCTCGACGCTCAAGAACGCCTTCCCCGCGTAGTACACCTTCGCACTGGTGCCGGCAGCGGCGGCCGCACCGTCGAACGCGGCGCGCACCTCCCGGGCGCGGCCCCGCGCATCCGCCTCGTCGACGACGTACAGGGGCGTGCCGTACTGCGCCACGAGCTCGGTGACGGAGACCCCTCCGATCTCCACCACGCCGTCGGCGGCGCGACGGGCGGTGCGCGACCAGACCGCCGAGGGCAGCTCGTCGGCGTCGGAGGGGTGGACGAGCCACTCGGGGGCGAGCGGGCTGGAGGTCATCGTGAAGCCTTCTGAAGAGTCGTCGGTGCGGACGCTGCACGGGCGAGCGGACCCGGCTTGGTCCCTGAAGCCTCAGCCGGGGTGTGGACACCCGGATGCACCGACCATGTTATCGGGTGGGTGCGGGTGGGTCTCCCACCTCGGCGTTCAGCAGCTGCCGAGCGTGCGGAGGCTGTCCTCCGACACCACGAAGTCGTCGGCCGTGAGCACCGCCGTGGCGCGGCCCGGGGTGATCTCGAGCGACTCCACCTCGGCACCGGCGGGCAGGTACTGCGCCACGCACACGCCGATCGGGTCGTCGGCGAGCGAGCCGAGCAACTGGTCGAGGTCGATGTCGAGGTTGCCGGCGCCCTGGGTGAGGGAGGCCGTCGTGGGCTCGATGGTGACGGAGTCGCCCTGGGCCGCCACGATCCCCGACACCTGGTAGCCGAGCGAGAACCCGAACAGCGAGATCGTGCCCTCGTAGGAGACCTCGCCGTCGCCGAGCACCAGCTCGGAGTCGCCCGGGATGTCGACGATGCCGTTCACCGCATCCTGATCGATCGAGGCGGTGGCCCGGATGCTCTGCACCGGTTTCGTGAGATCGGTCGGCACCCCGGTGGCCACCGCGTGCGCCGCGAGCGGCACGCCGTTCACCGAGAGCTCGGGCGCGTCGAGGGTGACCTCGGCGAACTCGCCCGTGATGAGCTGGAGGAGGAAGGAGCCGCCGCCGATCGACACCGACACCTCGCCCTCCACGGCCTCGGGCAGCTGCTGCTCGATCTGCGCCGCGGCCTCCGACTGCGCGTAGGAGCGGAACGCGACGTCGGCGATCACGGCGGCGACGGCCAGCACGACCACGCCGCCGATCACCCAGAGCCACCAGAACCGCCGCATGATCACATCCGATCCGGCGCGCTCACGCCGATGAGGTCGAGCCCGTTGCGGATGACCTGGCCCACGGCGTCGTTCAGCCAGAGCCGCGTGCCGTGCACCGCCGTGAGCGGCTCGTCTCCGAACGGCGTGACGCGGGTCGCGTCGTACCAGCGGTGGTAGTAGCCCGCCAGGTCTTCGAGGTAGCGGGCGATGCGGTGCGGCTCGCGCAGCTCGGCGGCGTGGCCGACCACCCGGGGGAACTCCTGCAGCGCCCCGAGCAGAGCGGTCTCGGTGGGGTGCACCAGCAGCTCGGGGGCGAAGTCGTCACGCGTCACCCCGGCCTCGGCGGCGTTGCGCGCCACCGATCGGGTGCGGGCGTGGGCGTACTGCACGTAGAAGACCGGGTTGTCGTTGGTGCGCGAGCGCAGCTTCTCGCCGTCGAGCGAGAGCGGCGAGTCGGCGGGGTAGCGAGCCAGCCAGTAGCGCAGGGCGTCGGCGCCGAGCCAGTCGAGCAGGTCGTCGAGCTCGATGATGTTGCCGGCGCGCTTGGAGAGCTTGGCCCCGTTGAGGTTCACCAGCTGCCCGATAAGCACCGAGAGACTCACCTCGGGGTCGTCGCCCGCGGCGGCGGCCAGCGCCTTCAGCCGGCCCACGTAGCCGTGGTGGTCGGCGCCGAGCAGGTAGATCTTCTCGGGGAAGCCGCGATCCTTCTTGCTGAGGTAGTACGCCGCATCGGCGGCGAAGTAGGTGACGATGCCGTTCCCGCGGGTGAGCACGCGGTCTTTGTCGTCGCCGAAGTCGGTGGTGCGCACCCACACGGCGTCGTCGGCCTCGTAGACGTGGCCCTGCGCCCGAAGGCGCTCCTCGGCCAGGTCGATGGCGGTCTTGCCCGTCTCGGCGTCGGGGGCGTGCAGCGTGCGCTCCGAGAAGAACACGTCGAAGTGCACGTGGAAGTTCGTGAGCGACTGCTTGATCTCGGCGAGCTGGTACTCGTAGGCGAGGTCGCGCGCCACGGCGACGGCCTCGTCGTGGGGCTTCTCGAGCAGGTCGGGCACGGCCGCCAGTACGCGCCCGGCCAGGGTCTGGATGTAGGCGCCCGGGTAGCCCTTCTCGGGGGTCGGCTCACCCTTCGCGGCGGCGAGCACCGAGAGTCCGAACACGTCCATCTGGCTGCCCGCGTCGTTGATGTAGTACTCGGCCGTGACCTCGGCACCGGATGCGCGGAGCACCCGCGCGACCGAGTCCCCGAGGGCGGCCCAGCGGGTGTGGCCGATGTGCAGCGGGCCGGTGGGGTTCGCCGAGACGAACTCCATGTTGATGACGTGGCCGGTGAGCGAGTCCCCGTGCCCGTAGCTCTCCCCCGCCTCCACGATGGTGCGCGCGATCTCGCCCGCGGCGGCGGCCTCGAGGGTGATGTTCACGAAGCCCGGCCCGGCTACCTCGACCGAGGAGACACCCGGGATGGCCTCGATCGCCGGCGCCAGCTCCACCGCGAGCGCGCGGGGGTTGGTGCCGAGGCGCTTGGCGAGCTTCATCGCCACGCTCGACGCCCAGTCGCCGTGCTCCCGGTTACGGGGGCGTTCCACCGCGACGTCGGCCGGGGAGACCGACCCGACCTCGCCGCCCGTGGCCGCCAGACGGGCGGTCACGATGTCGAACAGGGCTGCGGAGAGGGCTTCGGGAGTCACGGTGCTCGATTCTATCGGTCGGGCTGCGTCGGCACGGGGTCAGCCCAGTTGGACGAGCTCAGCGATGTCGTCTAGGGGGAGCTCGTCGACGATGGCCGTCACCTCGAGACGGTCGAGGGTGAGTAGACCGCCGTGGTTGGTGAGGAAGGCGGTGTCGGCCGCGTCGCGGCCGGTCGCGATGCGCAGGAGGCTCTGCCGCGGGGCCAGCAGGGTGGCGTCGACGACGTGCCAGGCATCCTCCACGTAGGCCTCGGCGACAGCGTGGAAGTCCATCGGCGAGAGCCCGGGCGCATAGACCGCCGCCAGCCGCGCGGGAACGTCGAGCGCTCTGAGCAGGGCGATCACGAGGTGCGCGTAGTCACGGCACACCCCCTGCCGCAGCAGCAGGGTCTGCACCGCGCCGTCGGTGGGGGCACTGGAGCCGGGAACGTAGCTCAGCTCCGAGCCCACCCACGAGCTCACCGCCTCGAGCAGGGCCCGCCCCTCGAGGCCCGAGAACTCCGCGACGGCGGTGGGCAGCAGGGTGTCCGACTCGCAGTAGCGACTCGGCCGCAGGTACCGGATGAGGTCGACCTGCTCGACGGGTGCGGGATCGCTGCGCCCCACGGTGACCGCTTCATACCGTGCCGTGAACCGGCCGGGCGGCACGTCGAAGCGGTGCAGCCGGGTGCCGTGCGCGTCGAGCACAAGCTCGGGAGCCACGGCGGCGCCGTCGATGCGGAACTCGGCGATCTCGTGTTCGAGCGCGGCGCCCTCCGCGACGGCGATCGAGAACACGACGGTGGTGCCCTTGTCGACGGTGGCGTCGAGCGAGGCGGTGACGGTGCGCTTCACGCAAGTCCCTTCGAATGAGGTCTGCCGCCCGAGGGTGTCGGGCGGGTGGCGCACATGCTGCTAACCTTGTCTGGCACCCCGGGCCCCCATAGCTCAGGGGATAGAGCGTCTGCCTCCGGAGCAGAAGGCCGTAGGTTCAAATCCTACTGGGGGCACCTCATCGAGAAGGTCCGCACGTCACAGCGCGAAGCGGCTGATCGCCATCCACACCACACCGGCCGTGACGCCCACGAGCAGCACCGCGAAGACGATCCGCACCGCCAGGTTGCCGCTGAACTTCTGCCAGGGCGTCGTGAGCTCGGGGCGATGGAACCTGCCCTTGCGCGAAACACGGGGTGCGGGGGCGCTGCGGCGGCTCCGGCGGGAGTCGCCCGACACGTGGGCGCGCGCCGAGACGGGTTCGGGGTCGATGTGCATGGATCTCCTGGTGCGATGGCGGCCGAGGGTGCGGCCGGTCGCTCGACTCTAGAGGAATCCGGAGCCCGCGTTTGGGTCAGACAGTCCCAACAGCGCCTAGACTACGAGCCACGCGGACCACCCATCCGCGTCGCCCTCACACCCTCGATGAAGAAGGACCCGAACACCATGGCCGCCGTGGAGACCTATCGGAGCCACAACATGTGGCACAACCGGATGGTCGGCGAAGACGCCGAGCTGTCGTCGCACGTCATCCGGAGTCAAGCGATCGCCGAAGGCCGCACCTGGGCCAAGACCCGGCAGTGCGATCACATCGTGAAACGCATCGACGGTTCGGTCGAGTCGATCACCTCGTACGCCTCGTCGTGACCGGTCGCGCCGCCGCGATCGATCAGACCAGCCGCACGAAGTAGTAGCTGCCCCACAGCCCCGTGGCGTGGGTGACGTAGCGTCCCCAGTCCGGCGAGTGGATCACGCCGCCGTGGCCGTCGTAGATGCCGATGTGCGCACCCGGCCACACCACCAGGTCGCCGGCCTGCGCATCCTGCGGCGAGACGCGCACGCCCATCGCTGCCTGGCGGCTCACCAGGCGCGGCAGCGAGATACCGAACTGCCCGTACACGTACTGGGTGAGGCCGTCGCAGCCGAAGCTGGTCGAGGGCGAGGCGCCGTAGCCGTAGGGCACCACGCCCACGAACTGCTCGGCGTAGTCGACGACCGCCTGACCGCTGTACGACTGCGCCGGGGGCGAGACGACGATACCGCCGCCCGACGACCCTCCCGACGACGAGCCCCCGCCCGACGACGACCCGCCGCCCGAACCCGCGGCGGCAGCCTCGGCGGCGGCGGCGGCCGCGGCGGCTGCCGCCGCAGCGGCCGCCTGCTCCTCGGCGATGCGGCGCTGTCGCTCGGCCTCCACGCCGGCCTGGTACTCGGCCTCGGTGCGGGAGGACGTCTCGTGCAGGGCCGCCAGTTGCACCGTGAGCTCGGCCTGGTGCGCCTCCTGTTCGAGCAGGGCGCCCTGCACGGCCTGCTGCGCGGCGACCGCGGCATCCAGGGTCGCCGCCGCGGCGGCCGCGAGCTCGGTGAGGGCGGCCTGGGCCACCTCGGCCTGGTCACTCAGCGCGTCGGCCGTGTTCGCATCCTGCTTCGCCCGCTCGAACACGCCCTGGCTGGTCTCGCTCAGCTTCGACATGGCGCCGAGCTGGTAGAGCAGGTCGTCGGTGCCCTCGCCCGACACCAGGAGGTGCGAGGTGAGGTCGTTGCCCGCGCTCCGGGCGAACTGGGCGGCGAGTGCCGCGGCGCGCTGGTCGGACTCGGCCGAGCGCTCGGCCGCCTCGGCGGCCGACGCGGCGAGCTCGTCGGCCTTGCGGGTGCCGGCGGCCAGTCTCTCCTGCGCCGCCTGGTCGGCGTCCCAGGCCACGGCGGCCGCGGCCTGAGCGGCGTCGACCTCGGCCTGGAGGCCGGAGATGAGGCCCTCGATCTCGGAGATCTGCGCGGCCTTGGCCGACTCGTTCGACTTGGCGGCCAGCACGTCGTCCCACGAGGGGTAGTCGACAGCGGCCGCGGGGGTGGCCACGAACAGGGTCGCCACCAGGGCGGCCGAGGCCACCAGCACACCGCCCGAGCGGACGCGGCGCCCCAGGAGCCCGCGACCGGTCTGGTCGGCAACGGTAGGTCGGCGCACGAGGATCCCCTGCTCGTTCGGGTGGAGACTCGTCACTCGAGTCACACACGTCACAAAGACAACGTGCATCACATTAGCAACTCGCCGCGCACAATCCCAACGATCGGCCTCGGACGCACTACGGCGCGAGATGCGGTCAGGCGGCGAGGCGGGCGACCGCGGGGGCGCCGAGGAGGCCGAGCACGGCGGCGAGCTGGCCGCGGGGCGAGGCCGGGTCTTCGGGGTGCCACTGCACGCCGATGATGGGGACCTCGGTGTGCTCGAGCGCCTCGATCACGCCGTCGGGCGCACGACCGGCCACCCGGAGACCGGCTCCCACTCGCGCCACGGCCTGGTGGTGTGCGCTGCGGGTGACGACGCTGCGCCCGAGCGCGGCCCCGAGCCGCGACGACGGGTGCAGCACCACCTCGTGATCGGCCATCACCTGGGCGATCGGCACCTCGTCGTGACGGTGACCGGAGCCTTCACCGAGGTCTTGCACCAGCGTTCCACCGAAGGCCACGTCGATGATCTGCAGACCACGGCACACGCCGAGCAGCGGCGTGCCCCGGTCGTGCGCCCGGCGCACCAGGGCGATCTGCGCCTCGTCGGCGCGTTCGGCGTGGCGGCCTTCCCCGCGATAGCCGCGCGCGCCGCCGTAGAACTCCGGGGCGATGTCCTCGCCCCCGAGCAGCACGAGCGCGTCGGCGCGGTCGGCGGCGGCCAGTGTTCCCGCCACACCGGTGTCCTCGGCCGCGACGACCTCGACCTGCCAGCCCAGATCGCCGGCGGCCGCGGCCGCGCGCGAGGCGAGCATGGTGGAATAGGCGTGGTACTCGGCCGCGTGCTCGCGCCGGCCCGTCACGGTGACGAGGGCGAGCGTGGGGGTCGAGGGCACGCGTCCATCCTGCCCGCCCCGGCGCCCGCGGTCGACGAGGGCCGTAATGCTGCGCAACATGCCGTTCACCGGAACCCCGCACAGCGCACCCACCGTATTCATAGACGGCGTCGAGGCGGCTCTCCTAGACTCGGCGGGGATGAGACATCCGCACCGCACTCGCCGCGCGGCGAGCATCCGGGCCGCCTGCGCCCTTCTCCTCGCTCTGGCCGCTGCCGCCGTGCTGCCCGCCACCGCCGCCTGGGCCGGAGACCCGGTCTCGCTCGACGGGCGTTACGTGGTCGACGACGCCGGGGTGCTCGACGCCTCCGGCGAGGCCGAGATCCAGGATGCGCTCGACCGGCTCTCCGTCGAGCAGGGTGTGAATCTGTTCGTGGTGTACACCGACGTGTTCGAGAACCCCGCCGACCGTGCTGAGTGGTCCGACGAGGTCGCCCGCCTCAACCAGCTCGGCACCGACGACGTGCTGCTCGCCGTGGCGGTCGACGACCGGCTCTACCAGCTCTCCGTCGACGCCGGGTCGGAGCTCACCGCGGACCAGCTCGACACCATCGACGACGACTACGTGGTGCCGGCCCTCCGGGAGGACGACTGGGTGGGTGCGGCGGTAGGTGCCGCCGACGGCATCGCGGTGCAGCTGGGCGGTCAGCCGGTCTCCGGCTCGGAGACGGATGCGGGTACGGGCACCGGCGACGACGCCCACGACGGGCGGGGCTCGGCCTGGCCCGTGGTGGCCTGGACCATCGCGATCGTGGTGATCGTGCTCGCCGCGGCGGCCGTCGTGCTCGTGGTCGTGCTCCGGCGCCGCGGCGTCGACCGCGCCGTGACCGCCCGCGCCGCCCAGGCGGGACCCACGCAGAAGGAGCTCGACCAGCGCGTGGGGGCGGTGCTCATCGACCTCGACGACGCGGTCACCTCGAGCGAGGAGGAGCTGGGCTTCGCCGTGGCGCAGTTCGGCGTGGAGGCCACGCGCCCCTTCAGCGCCGTGCTCGACGAGGTGAAGGCGACCCTCAGCTCCGCGTTCGAGCTCAAGCAGAAGCTCGACGACGCCGTGCCCGATACCGCGGAGGAGCGGAGGGCCTGGTCGGAGCAGATCATCGGGCTCTGCAACCAGGCCTCCGACCGCCTCGACGCCGAGCTCGAAGCGTTCACGGCGCTGCGCGACCTCGAACGCGACCCCACCCCCGCGCTGACCGCCGCCCGCGCCGCCCTCGTCGACGCCGACGCCCGGCGCGCCGACGCCTCCACCCGCTTCCAGGCGCTGGTGCAACGATTTGACGCGAAGGCCGTCGGCACCGTGCAGGGCAACCTCGGCCAGTCGGAGTCCCTCAGCCGCTTCGCCGGCGAGCGGCTCACCGCGGCCGACACCGCACTGGCCGCCGGCGACACGGCCCAGGCGGCCCTCCGCATCCGCGAGGCCCAGCAGGCGTCGACCCAGGCGGTGACCCTGCTCGACTCCGTGGGCACGCTGGAGCGCGATCTCGCCCAAGCTGCGGAGGGCCTCGCCGCCGCGGTCGCCGAGGCCCGGGCCGACCTCGACGAGGCCGCCACGGTGACGGCGGGCTCCCCCGGCGCGCCCGCCGATCTGCCCCGGCTGACCGCTGCACTCGCCACCGAGCTCGAACACGCCGCGCGCATCGGCGAGCGGGACCCGCTCACCGCCAGGCTGGCGGTCGAGAAGGCGAACGTTCCGCTCGACGCCGCGCTCGCCACGGTGCGCGGCGAGCGCGATCGTCAGGCCCGGCTCGTGGCACAGCGCGACCGCGCCATCGCCTCCGCCCAGGCGGAGATCGCGTCGGCACAGAGCTACCTGCAGACCCGGCGCGGCGTGGTCGGGGCGGACGCACGCACCCGCCTCTCCGAGGCGCAGCGCCACCTCGACCAAGCGCTCGCCCTGGCCACCACCGATCCCGAGGGCTCGCTGCGCGAGGCCACCAGCGCCTCGCAGCTCGCCACCCTGGCCGCCTCCAGCGCCCAGCAGGACGTCTCCTGGGCGGGATCGGGCGGAGCCGCCTGGCCGAGCGGCGGCAGCGGGTCGGGCGGCTCGGGCGGCGGCGACTTCGCCGGAGCACTGCTCGGCGGCATCGTCGGCGGACTGCTCGGCGGAGGCGGCGGCGGACGCAGTTCAGGCTGGAGCGGCGGCTGGGGCGGCGGAAGCCGCGGAGGCGGACGCAGCAGCGGATTCTCGGGCGGGGGTCGGAGCTCTCGCGGCGGATCGTTCGGGGGCGGACGCAGCAGCGGCGGAGGACGCCGCGGCGGAGGAGGCCGATTCTGACCGGCCCGACCGCCACCCGCCACGACCTCAGGGCGAGCCACCGCCGCCCGCATCCCGGCTCGACCATCCATCGCACACCCAGAAGGAGAACCCCATGACCAGCAAGCAATCGATCTTCGGGCGCATCGCCCAGCTCGCCAAGGCCAACATCAACGCCCTGATCGATCAGGCCGAAGACCCGCAGCTGATGCTCGACCAGCTGGTGCGCGACTACACCTCGAACATCGCCGACGCCGAGAGCGCCATCGCCCAGACCATCGGCAACCTGCGCCTGCTCGACGACGACCACCGCGAAGACGTACAGGCGGCCGCCGACTGGGGCCGCAAGGCCCTCGCCGCGAGCACGAAGGCCGACGAGCTGCGCAGCGCGGGCAACACCGGTGACGCCGACAAGTTCGACGCCCTCGCGAAGGTGGCGCTCACCCGCCAGCTGCAGGCCGAGAACGAGGCGAAGGCGGCCGAGCCCTCGATCGCCTCGCAGACCGAGTCGGTCGAGAAGCTCAAGTCGGGCCTGGCCTCGATGAAGGAGAAGCTCAACCAGCTGAAGTCCAAGCGCGACAGCCTGGTGGCCCGGGCCAAGACGGCCGAGGCCCAGTCGAAGGTGCAGGATGCGCTGAAGAACATCGACGTGCTCGACCCGACCAGCGACCTCGGCCGCTTCGAGGACAAGATCCGGCGCGAGGAGGCCCGTGTGCGCGGCCAGGAGGAGCTGATGGCCTCCAGCCTCGACGCGCAGTTCGAGAGCCTCGAAGACCTCGGCGAGCTGACCGAGGTGGAGGCGCGACTGGCCGCCCTCAAGGCCGGCACCCCCGCCAAGGCCGTCACGAGCGGCGAGTAACGAACCGTGGCCGCGACCTTCGTCGTGGTACCCCAGTGGCAGGGCTCGGGCTCGACCCGCGCCATGCGGCTGATCGACGGCGCCGAGGCGGTGCGGGGAGACCTGCCCGCCTCGGCCACCCGCGTGGTGGAGGTGCCCGCCGGTGCCGGGGAGGCGCTCGACACCGGGGTGCACCGCTACAGCTCGATCACCGCGGTCGCCGAGGCGCTCGACGCCGAGCTCGCCTCGATCGACGGCGTGCCGGTCGTGATCGGCGGCGATTGCGGCGTGGAGTTCGCGGCGGTGCGGCACGCCGTGCGCCGCACGCCCGGCCCCGTGGCCCTGGTGTGGTTCGATGCGCATCCCGATCTCAACACCCCGGAGAGCTCGCCGTCGGGGGCGTTCCACGGGATGGTGGCGCGCGCCCTGCTCGGCGACGGCCCCGCCGGTCTCGTCGAGGCACCCGCGCTGTCAGCCGGGTCGCTCGTGCTGGCAGGCACCCGCGCGCTCGACGACGCCGAGGCCGAGTTCATCTCCGAGAACGGCGTCGCCCTCGTTCCGCCGGGCGATCTCACCCCGGAGGCGCTCGCGGAGGCGGTGCGCGCCACCGGCGCCCGCAGCGTCTACCTCCACGTCGACCTCGACGTGCTCGATCCCGCCGAGATCGAGGGCGTCGCCTTCCCCGAGCCGTTCGGGGTCGGCGTGGCGACGCTGGTCGAGTCGATCCGGGCACTCCGCGCGGAGTTCGACCTCGTGGGAGCGGGCATCACCGAGTTCGCGCCCTCCGCGCCCGACGCCGCCGTCGCCGACCTCCCCGCGATTCTGAGGATCATCTCCGCTCTGGTGCGCTGAGGGTGAGAATGGGAGGGCGGCCGGCCTGACGGAGAGGACACCCCATGCCCACGACGGAATACGACGTGATCGTGATCGGAGCGGGCGCGGTGGGCGAGAACGTCGCCGACCGCGCCGTGCAGGGCGGGATGCGCGTGGCGCTCGTCGAGGCCGAGTTGGTGGGCGGGGAGTGCTCGTACTGGGCCTGCATGCCCTCCAAGGCGCTGCTGCGAGCCGGTGACGTGGTGCGCGCGGCCCGGCACGTCGACGGCGCCTCCCAGGCGGTGACAGGTGAGATCGACGTGGCGAAGGTGCTCGCCCGGCGGGACTCCTTCACGAGCGACTGGGACGACAGCGGTCAGGTGGAATGGGTGCGCGGCGCCGGAATCGACCTCGTCCGCGGGCACGCCCGCTTCACCGCCCCGAAGACCCTCGAGCTCACGGCTCCTGACGGGGCGGTCTCCACCCTCACCGCCCGGCACGCGGTGGTCGTGTCCACCGGCTCGGTGGCGCTGCTGCCCGACATCCCCGGCCTCGCCGGGGCGACGCCATGGACCAGCAGGGAGGCCACCAGCGCACACGCCGTGCCGGCCCGGTTCACCGTCCTGGGCGGTGGGGTCGTGGCCTGCGAGCTGGCCACCGCCTACGCCTCGCTCGGATCGGCCGTCACCCTGGTGTCGCGGGGCGAGCTGCTGGCCAACCAGGAGCCGTTCGCGGGTGAGGCCGTGGCCGCCTCCCTCCGCGACCTCGGCGTCACGCTCCACCTGGGCGTGTCTCCCACCCGCGTCGAGCGGCGCGACGACGGATCCGTGCTGACGACACTCCCCGACGGCACCGCCGTCGAGTCCGACGAGATCCTGGTGGCCACCGGGCGGCTCCCGCGCACCGGCGACCTCGGCCTCGAGGCGCTCGGGCTCACCCCGGGCGACTGGCTCGAGACCGACGACACCCTCCGCGTGCTCGGCGCCGACGGCTCACCACACGACGGCGGCTGGCTCTACGCCACCGGCGACGTGAACCACCGCGCCCTACTCACCCACCAGGGCAAGTACCAGGCGCGGGCCGCCGGCGACGTGATCGCCGCCCGGGCGGCAGGAGCGCCCGTCGTCGACCGGCCGTGGGGGCGTCATGCGGCGACGGCCGACCATCGCGCGGTGCCCCAGGTGACGTTCACCGATCCGCAGGTCGCCTCGATCGGGCTCACCGCCGCGGCCGCGGAGAAGGCCGGGGTGCGCATCCGGGTGGTCGACTACGAGATCGGCTCGGTCGCCGGCGCGAGCGTGCACACCGACGGCTACGCCGGCACGGCCCGGATGGTGGTCGACGAGGATCGCGGTGTGGTGGTGGGCGCGACCTTCGTCGGCGCCGACGTGCAGGAGCTGCTGCACTCGGCCACGGTGGCCGTGGTCGGCGAGGTGCCGCTCGAGCGGCTCTGGCACGCCGTGCCGTCCTACCCCACCATCAGCGAGGTGTGGCTGCGCCTGCTGGAGACCTACGGGCGGGACCTCAGCGCGTGAGCGGGCAGCCTTCCGGCACCGAACCCGGCGCCACCGACCCTCTGGCACGCGTGCGGGCGGTGCTCTACGCACCCCCCGTCGCGCGGGCGGGCTACCTCTACGCCACCGGGGTCGCCCTCGTGGTCGGCTCCGTGCTGGGCACCGGCCGCATCCGTAGGGTGGACGGACTGTTCGTGTGCACCGGGCTGCCGGCGTGGGCGTTCAAGCGCGGTGGCACCTGTGTCGGCGGGGTCTACCTCACCGACGACAACGACTCCCCCGCTGTGCTGCGGCACGAGGCGGTGCACCGACAGCAGTGGAAGCGGTACGGCATGATGTTCCCGCTGCTCTACGCGCTCGCGGGCAGCGATCCGCTGCACAACCACTTCGAGATCGAGGCGGGGCTCGAAGACGGCAACTACGTCAGGAGACGGGCGACCAGATCTCAGACCGCGCGGTCGAGGTAGGCGGCCGGAACACTCCGCCCGACCCAGGCGCAGAGCCCGTCGCCGTCGAACACGTCTTCGCCGGTGGACATCTCGCCCACCCACGCCGAGACGGCCCGGCCGAGCGCCTGGCCGGGGGCGCACGCCAGTCCGCTCCCCATCTCGCCGGTGCGCACGTCGCGCGCGAGCCAGGTGACGGTCACGCGCTCGGGTGTGGCGATCGGGTCGATGTCGGCCGCCGACGGCACCTCGACGAACACCTGTCCGCGCGCCCGGTCGCCGAGGGTGGCGATGATGGCCCGCATCTCGTCGAGATCGTTCTCGGTTCCGGCGAGGAGCACACGACCGGTGGCCTGCGCGAGGGCGGCGGATTCTGAGGCGATGACGTACATTTCACCATCAGTATAGGCACACCTAACTAAGGGTTGCCATACCTGTTTTCATCTCCGGCCCGATTCACCACTGGGGCGGATGCACCCGTTCCCAGCGCAGTCGCCGCTCGAGCTGACGCCCCAGCGCCAGCAGCGTCGACTCTCCCCCGGGCCGGCCGATGAGCTGCGCGCCCATCGGCAAGCCCTCGGCCGTCATCGACACCGGAAGCGTGATCGCCGGCAGCCCCGAGGCGTTCACGAAGGAGGTGAACGGCGTGTACTGCACCTGCTGCGCGAAGTTGTGCTCGCCGTCGTGCGCGTCATACCAGCCGATCGGCCGGGGGGTCATCGCGAGGGTCGGTGTGAGCACCGCGTCGTAGGGGGCGAACTGACGGATGAGCGACCGCTCGAACGCGGAGAGAGTCGCCAGCGCGCGCACCAGCGCCGACGCGGGCAGCGCACGCCCGCGGTGCAGCAGCCACCGGGTGAGGGGTTCGAGCAGGTGCTCGGTCGTATCGTCGGCGGGGATCTGCGAGGCGCCGGCCTGCCACACCGCTCGGAACGCCTCGGGGTACTCGGGCGCAGGGTCGAGCTCGAGCTCCTCCATGCCGTGACCGAGCGCCACCAGCGCGTCGCGGGCCGCGTCGAGCGCGGCCGCGGCCTCGGGAGCGATCTCGATCTCGTAGGCGGTCGCCCAGGGCGAGCTCGTGCTCACCGCGATCTGGAACCGGCCCTCGCCCCGCACGGCCGCACCGAGGAACAGTCCGTCGTCGTCGACCGGTGGCCGCAGGGTGTGGGTGTGGCGGATGCGGTCGCCGGCTCGCGCGATCATGCCGTCGAGCAGCAGCGCCGCATCCGTCACCGTGCGCGCGATCGGGCCCGCCACCGCGAGCCCCGCCAGAGAGTCCAGCCCCGAACCCGCCGGAACGAGCCCGCGGGAGGGCTTCAGCCCCACCAGACCGCAGGCCGCGGCGGGGATGCGGATCGATCCGCCGCCGTCGGAGCCCGGTGCGAACGGCAGCAACCCCGCCGCCACCGCCACGGCCGCCCCGCCGCTGGAACCGCCCGCGCCGCGCGAGGTGTCGTAGGGGTCGCGCGCCGGCGGCGCCACGAGGCTCTCGGTGTAGCTCGGCAGCCCGAACTCCGGGGCCGAGGTCTTGCCGAGGCTCACGGCCCCCGCGGCGTCGAGCTGCAGCGGCAGCTCGTCGCTGGTCTCGGGAACGTGGTCGGCGAACAGCCGGGAGCCGAAGGTGGTGCGCACGCCGGCCCGCCGGCTGAGGTCTTTGTCGGCCAGCGGGAGCCCCCAGAGCGGCGCCGTGCGGTCATCAGACCCGTCGAGTTCCCTCGCCCGCCGCCGCGCGGCCTCCGCGGTGACCGTGTGGAACGCACCCAGACCGCCGTCGAGCCGCTCGATGCGCTCCAGGTAGTGGTCGACCACCTCGAGCACCGAGAGCTCACGACGCTGCAGAAAGCCGTACTGCTCCAGAGCGGTGAGCTCGTGGATCTCGACCGGCCCGGTCACTTCAGCGACTTCTGCAGCAGCACCGTGCCGAGCCAGTGGCCGAACTTGAAGCCCACCCGCCCCAGCCGCCCGGCCTCGGTGAACCCGAACGACTCGTGCAGCCTGATCGAGGCCTCCGCGCCCTGGTCGGCGATGACCGCGAGGATCTCCTTGATTCCGGCGGCGCGGCAGCGCTCGATGAGTTCGCCCAGCAGCACCTTGCCGAGGCCCTTCCCCGTGGCGGCCGGGCCGAGATAGATCGAGTCCTCGACCGTACGGCGATAGGCAGCCTTCTGCTTCCAGGCCGACACGTAGGCGAAGCCGAGCAGGGTGCCGGTGGGCGACAGCGCCACCAGGAACGGGTACCCCGCCTTCGTGACGGCCGCGAACTTGTGCCGCCACTCCTTGAGCGTCATCGCGTCCTCGTCGAAGGTGACGACGGTGTTGGCCACGTAGTGGTTGTAGATCTCGCGGATGTACGGCAGGTCGGCCGCCACCGCGTCGCGCAGTTCGTACTCGAACGCGGTCTCCAGCGGCGGACGCTCGGTGGTGGCAGGCCTCAGCTCACGCGGGAGGCTGCGTCGCGGTTGGTACTCCTCTTCCAGCACCGTCCCAGCCTAACCAGCCCGCGCGCTCAGAGCACCCGCCAGTCGACCGGTGCGGCACCCTGCTGCTCGAGCAGCGCATTGGCCCGGCTGAACGGACGCGAGCCGAAGAAGCCGCGGCTGGCCGACAGGGGGCTCGGATGCGCGGACGCGATCGCGGGGCGGCCCGCCAGCAGCGGCTGCGCACCCGCCGCATCCCGACCCCAGAGGATCGAGACCAGCGGCCGGTCGCGCTCGGCGAGCACGCGGATGGCGTGCGCCGTGACCTCCTCCCACCCCGCACCCCGATGCGAGGCGGGGGCACCCGGTCGCACGGTCAGCACGCGGTTGAGCAGCATCACGCCGTTGTCGCTCCAGGAGCTGAGGTCGCCGTGCGGCGCGGGCGGGATGCCGAGGTCGTCGTTCAGTTCGCGGTAGATGTTCGAGAGGCTGCGCGGCAAGGGGCGCACATGCCGTTCGACGGCGAAGGAGAGACCGATCGGGTGGCCGGGGGTGGGATAGGGATCCTGGCCCACGATGAGCACCTTCACCTCGTCGAGGGGGCGGCGGAACACGCGCAGCACCGCGTCGCCCGCCGGAAGCGAGGGACGGCCCGCCGCGTGCTCGGCTCGGAGGAACTCGCCCATCGCGGCGATCCGGCCGGCGACCGGTTCGAGCGCCCGCGCCCACCCCCCGTCGAGCAGGCCGTCGGCGGCGAGCTCGGTCAACGAGCGCGCGGCCACGTCAGCCGGCCGCCGGCACGGGGTCGGCTCCGGCGGTCGACACCCGCACGCTTCCTGTGTCGGGGGTGACCTTCCACACGCTGCCGCGTCCCACGACCCGCAGCGGGCCCTCGCCCACGATGAGCGCCGTGTGCTCGTCGATCGCCACTCCACCGTCGACCGCACCGGATTCGGTCGCGGCGATGAGCCGCGACACCGAGCCCCACTGGGCGGCATGCACGTCGACCGCGAGGTCGATCAGGCCGATGCCCGCACCCACGGTGAGCTGCTCGAGGTCTTCGGCCGCGTGCTCGGAACCGATCTCGACGGTGTCGATCTTCCAGCCGCCCACGATGGCCTTCTCCGCCGCGATCGCGGCGCCGGCTGAGAACCCGAGGTAGGGCACGCCCGAGGCCACCAGCCGCCGCAGCTCGCCGAACGCGGGCTCGAGCGACTGCCGGTAGGCGGGCGTGAGGCCGCCCCACACCACCACCCCGTCGACCTCGGCGAACGCCGTGGGTGCGATGGGCGCGTTCTCGGGCGCCAGCACCGGCACCGGGTCGATCTTGCCGAGCTGCTCGAAGGCGGCGACCACCTCGGCGTACTTCTCGGGGGCGTCTCCGTCGCGCACCAGCACGATGGCCAGCCGCGCCCCTTCGAGCTTGCCGGCAGCCTCGGCGTGCGCGGCGATCTCGTCGAAGAAGGCGCGGTACACCGCACCGTCGTCCTCGACGGGCCAGCCGCCCCCGACGAGGTGGATGCTCATACCGCGCTCACGGGGGGCTGCGCCGACCAGGGGAAGACGATCCAGCGGTCGGTCGTCTTCCAGTAGAAGTCGGGGGCGATCACCGAGCGGGGCTTGATGTAGAGGGTGGCCGACTTCACGGTGATGTCGACCTTCTCGAGCAGCTCCACCACGAGGGCCAGGGTGCGGCCCGAGTCGGCCACGTCGTCGACCAGCAGCACGTTCTTGCCGATGAGCGGCTCGTTGTCGAGCAGCGGAGGCAGGATGATGGGCTCGGGGAGGGTCTCCTCGATGTCGGAGTAGAACTCCACGTTGAGGCTGCCGCAGCTCTTCACGCCGAGCGCGTAGGCGAGGGCGCCGCCGGGGATGAGCCCGCCGCGCGCGATCGCGATCACGAAGTCGGGCACGAAACCGGACTCCACGATCTCCTGGGCGAGCACCCGCGAGGCCTCTCCGAACTGCTCCCAGCCGAGCACCTCGCGTTCCGGAGCCGCGGTCTGTTCGGTGGTCGTGAGCTCAGAATTCATAACGGCGATTCTATGGCCTAGCATCCGGACATGAGATTGTCGTTGCGGGGTTCTGCGGTGGGCGTCACCGCGTCACTGATCGGGTTCCTGGCCCTGGTCGAGGTCACGAGCGGCATCCTGCAGGGCTTCTACGTGCCGCTCATCCCCGACCTCGTGCAGCACCTCGGCATCCACGACGCCGACTTCAACTGGTTCGAGGCGGCCCAGCTGCTGCTCTCCGCCATCGTCGTGCCGGTGCTCGCCAAGATCGGCGACATGGTGGGCCACAAGCGGATGCTGCTCGTGGCGACCGTGGTGACCGCCGGCGCGAGCTGGTGGCTGGTGGCCGCGGGTGACTTCACGTCGTTCCTCCTCGCCTGGGCGCTGCAGGGTTTCTACGTGGTGTGGCTGCCCTTGGAGGTGGCGCTCATCTTCGACCGCGGGCGACGCACCGGGCGGGGCGCCTCGCAGACCAGGCGCGCCGCGGGGCTGCTGGTGGTGGCGCTCGAAGCCGGCGCCATCATCGGAGCGCTCTCCAGCGGCCGCGTGTTCGAGGCCGTCGGACAGAATGTCACGGTCACCCTCATGATCCCGGCGATCGCCGTGACCCTGGTGTTCTTCGTGATCCTCTTGGGCGTACCCGAGTCGACCCCCTCCCCCGGCCGCAAGCTCGACCTGGTGGGGTTCACCCTCCTCACCCTCGCGCTGCTGCTCATCACGAGTGGCCTGACGTTCGTGCGTATCAACGGACCCGAGACCTGGTGGGTCTGGCTGCTCGTGGCGGCCGGCGTCGCCGCCTTCGTGCCGTTCGGGCTGTGGGAACTGCGGTCCCCCGACCCCGCCATCGACCTCAGGATGCTGCGCAAGCCCGCCATGTGGCCTGTGCAGCTCACCGCGGGTCTGGTGGGCATCAGCCTCCTCGGCGCGCAGGCGCCGCTCAGCACCTTCGCGGGCACCGATCCGGCCAACGGCTACGGACTCGGGCTCGACGCCTCGTCGATCTCGAACCTCATCGGGCTCTACCTGGTGTCGATGATCGTCGGCGCCCTGCTGTTCCCCCTGCTCTCGAGCCTCACCACGCCGCGCGTCACCCTCATCGGGGCGGCGGCGCTCGTGGGCGTGGGCTACGGGCTCTTCCTGCCCTTCCACCAGGAGGTGTGGCAGGTGTTCGTGAACATGGCGATCGCCGGCCTCGGCTCCGGGGCCCTGGTCGGCGCGATGCCGGCGGCCGCGGCCGCGGCCGCACCGATCGGCCAGACCGGAATCGCCTCGGCGCTCACGAACACGACCAAGACGATCGGTGGATCGTTCGCCTCGGCCGTGTTCGCGGTGGTGCTCATCCAGGGCGCCTCGTCGGCGGTCACCGCCACGGCGTCGAGCCTCTCGGGCTACCTGGTGGTGTGGGCCATCTGCGCCGGCGGAGCGTTCGTGGCCGCCGTGCTGCTCGTGTTCGTGCCCAAGCTCGCCTTCGGCGACCCGGAGCCGGTCAGCTCGTCTTGACGGTGAGCGGGCCGCGAGCCACTTTGTACACCGAGGACTGCGCAACGGGCTTGAGGATCACGAGGTCGAGGCTCACGTGCGGCGGCATGGTGAGCATGGCCACGATCGTGGCCGCCACGTCGTCGGCCACCAGGGGCTCCGGCACGTTGGCATACACGGCATCGGCCTTCTCCTGGTCGCCACCGAAGCGGTTGAGCGAGAACTCCTCCGTCTTCACCATGCCGGGCGCCACCTCGAGCACGCGGATCGGTTCGCCCGACACCTCCAGGCGCAGCACGTCGACCAGCGCGTGCACGCCGAACTTCGCGGCGTTGTAGCCACCGCCGCCCTCGTAGGAGAAGTGCGCCGCGGTCGACGACACGGTGAGGATGTCGGCAGAGCCGCCCGGCTCGACCGAGGCCCGCAGCAGCGGCAGCAGGGCGGCGGTCACCCGCTTGACCGCGAGCACGTTCACGTCGAACATCCACTGCCAGTCGGCATCGCTGCCGTGCTCGATGGTGTCGAGACCGGCCGCACCGCCCGCGTTGTTGATCAGCACGTTCACGCCGCCGGTGGCCGCGAGGTGGTCGCGCAGTGCGTCGACGTCGGCCTGCACCGTGAGGTCGGCGGTGAACACCTCCGCGCCCGTCTCCTCGGCGAGCGCCGCGAGCCGGTCGGCGCGGCGGGCGACGCCCACGACCTCCCACCCGAGGCCTCGCAGGGCGCGCACCGTGGCCGCCCCGATCCCTGAACTCGCACCCGTCACGACCGCACGCTTCATCAGCGTCCTCTCACACACGACCGGGACCTCCCCGGTCCCTTCCGTACCCTCAACGGTAGTCTGTTCTCGTGTCGGTCCCGATCGCGTCGCAGGGTGGGGCACCGCCCGCGAAGGTGCGGGTGCCCCTCTGGGACAACGCGCGCTTCGTGGCGATCACCCTCGTGGTGGCCGGCCACGCCATCCTGAAGCTCATCGCCGAGTCGGATGCGGCCTACGGCGTGTACCTGTTCATCTACTCCTTCCACGTGCCGGTCTTCGTGGCCGTCGCGGGGTACTTCGCCAAGGCGACCCCGCCGGGGGCGAAGCAGCTGAAGCGGATCGTGACCGATCTCGTGCTGCCCTACCTCGTCTTCGAGCTCATCTGGACGGGGGTGCACTGGCTCTCGCGGGGGTCGGCGACCCTCGACCTGGCGTCGCCGTCGTGGACGCTGTGGTTCCTGCTCGCGCTCATCGTGTGGCGGGTGGCGCTGCCCTACCTGGCGCTCCTGCGCTTCCCCCTCCTCATCTCGGTGGCCGTCTCCATCGGGGCGGGGTACTTGCCCGCCATCGACGGCACCTTCGCGGCCGACCGCACCCTCGCGCTCCTGCCCTTCTTCGTGCTCGGCTGGCGTCTGCGCCAGCTGCCCGTCACATCGTGGTGGCTCGCGGCGAGTGCGCGGCGGGTGCTGCTCGTGCGCGGATGCGCGGTGGGGCTGTTCGCCGCGCTGGCCGTCGTCATCGGGGCGGGCATGCCGCTCTGGCGCGAACTGCTGGTGCGACGGGTGCTGCTGTTCGAGCAGGCGTACCCCGACTTCGGCTACGACCAGTGGTGGGCGGGGGCGCTCCGGCTCGGCGCGATCGCGCTGGCGACGGTGCTGCTGTTCGCGTTCCTGGCCCTCATGCCGCGGCGCGAGACGCCGGTGGCGAAGCTGGGGCAGGCGACCATGTACGTGTACCTGCTGCACTCCTTCGTGCTCTACCCGTTCCGCGAGTTCGGCTGGCTCGACGGGCCGCAGCCGTGGTGGGTGCTGCCGGCGATGCTCGTGTTCAGCGTGCTGGTCGCCCTCGCGCTCGCGAGCGCCCCGGTGCGCCGGGTGTTCAGGCCTCTGGTGGAACCCCGGGCCCGATGGCTGTTCACCCCCGAGAAACACGTTACGCCGCGAGTCCGCGCCGATTGACCGGCCGCGGGCGCACTCGTACGCTTCTGGTCGAACCACCCGATCCATCCCCGACGTCGAGGAAGAAGCCGATGAGCGAGAACGCCGCGAACTGGAAGTTCGAGACCAAGCAGATCCACACCGGGGCGCAGCCCGACCCCGTCACCAATGCCAGGGCCACCCCGATCTACCAGACCACCTCCTACGTGTTCAACAGCGCCGACCACGCCAAGAACCTGTTCGCGCTGGCCGAGTTCGGCAACATCTACACGCGCATCCAGAACCCCACCCAAGACGTGGTGGAGCAGCGCGTCGCCGCCCTCGAGGGAGGCACAGCAGCGCTGCTGGTCGCCTCCGGCCAGGCCGCGGAGACCTTCGCCGTGCTCAACATCGCCCAGGCCGGCGACCACATCGTGTCGTCGTCGTCGATCTACGGCGGCACCTACAACCTGTTCAAGTACACCCTCGCGAAGCTCGGCATCGAGACCACCTTCGTCGAGAACCAGGACGACGCCGACGAGTGGCGCCGCGCCGTGCGCCCCAACACGAAGCTGTTCTTCGCCGAGACCATCGGCAACCCGAAGATCAACATCCTCGACATCGAGCTGGTGTCGGGCGTGGCGCACGAGAACGGTGTGCCGCTCATCGTCGACAACACGATCGCCACCCCCTACCTCATCCGCCCGATCGAGCACGGAGCCGACATCGTCGTGCACTCGGCCACGAAGTTCCTGGGCGGCCACGGCACCGTCATCGGCGGCATCATCGTCGACGGCGGAAAGTTCGAGTGGTCGAAGAACGTCGAGAAGTTCCCCGGCCTCACCGAGCCCGACCCGAGCTACCACGGCGCCAGCTACACCGGCGTGCTGGGCGACGGCATCGCCTACATCATCAAGGCCCGCGTGCAGCTGCTGCGCGACCTAGGCTCGTCCATCGCACCGGCCAGCGCCTGGCAGCTCATCCAGGGCATCGAGACCCTCTCACTCCGCGTCGAGCGCCACGTGCAGAACGCGCAGGAGATCGCCGAGTGGCTCGACTCGCACGACGACATCGCCACCGTGTACTACGCCGGGCTGCCCTCGAGCCCGTGGTACGCCGCCGCCAACAAGTACGCCCCCAAGGGCGTCGGCGCGGTGCTCTCGTTCGAGCTCAAGGGCGGCGTCGACGCCGGCCGCACCTTCGTCGACAGCCTCAGCCTGTTCAGCCACCTCGCCAACATCGGCGACGTGCGCTCGCTGGTCATCCACCCCGCCTCCACCACCCACTCCCAGCTCACCCCCGAGCAGCAGCTCACCACCGGCGTCACCCCCGGCCTGGTGCGCCTGTCCGTGGGCCTGGAGAACATCGACGACCTCAAGGCCGACCTCGAGCAGGGGCTCGCGGCGGCGCGGGAGACCGTGAAGGCCAACGCGGTCTAACAGTTTTCTCGAGGGGACGCGGGCTGTGCTGGCTGCTGAGGGGGTCGTGCTGCGCGCGACCCCCTCAGGTTTCGCTGGTCCTCGCCCGGCGAAACGCGACATGTGAAGGTCCGGTCGCTTCGCGGCCGGGCCTTCACCCTGGGTACAACAGGAGCGGCCTGATACGAATGACCTCCGCGCTCGCAGTTCGCCGGCGGGGTGGGGCGTCGTAACAATTGCGAGGAGTGGGGGGATTTCTTCCAGAATGGGGAGTGCGGTGTTGACCGCGAGAGGCCCCACCTTGACGACCCAAGGCGCCCGCGTGGCCGACCGGTGCGACCGTAGGCCGCGCCGGTCGACCGCACGGGCGCATGTCGCGCTGCGCCGCAGAAGCGGCGGCGCAGCAGAAAGCACAGCATGGACTGGCAGACCAACGAAGACACCGTTCCGAGCGGGTTCATCACCGAGGCGCAGGTGCGGTCGGTGCTGGGGAAGCCGCCGGCGTCGGGGGCGTGGCGGGAGGGTGATCCTGTCGGGAGGCGGCTGTTCGCCCCGATCGGCGATTTCGGGTTCGAGGCGGGTGGGGTGGTGCCGAACGCGCATCTGGCCTACCAGACGTACGGCACGCTGAACGCGGCGCGCGACAACGCCGTGCTGGTGCTGCACGCACTCACCGGAGACGCGAACCTCATCCACCCTGCGGAGCCGGGGCACCCGACCGACGGCTGGTGGCCGGGCCTGGTCGGTCCTGGCCTCCCCATCGACACCGACCGCTGGTTCGTGGTGGCCCCGAACATGCTGGGCGGCTGTCAGGGCAGCACCGGCCCCTCCTCGATCGCCCCCGACGGCACGGAATGGGGCGCCCGCTTCCCGTACACCACGATCGCCGATCAGACCCGGGCGCAGCGCCTGCTCGCCGAGCGCCTCGGCATCGATCGCTGGTTCGCGGTGATCGGCGGCTCGATGGGCGGGATGCACGTGCTCGAATGGGCGGTGCAGGCACCCGGGCAGGTGGAGCGCATCGCGGTGATCGCCGCGCCGGCGTCGAGCTCGGCCGACCAGGTCGCGCTCAACTCGGTGCAGATCCAGGCCATCCGGGCCGACCCGGCCTTCCAGGGCGGCGACTACTACGACGCCGCCGACGGCGAGGGCCCGCACCAGGGTCTGGCCCTGGCCCGCCGCATGGCGCTGCTGAACTACCGCAGCCCCGACGAGCTCAACCAGCGGTTCGGGCGCAGCTGGCAGAGCGGCATCAGCCCGCTCGGCCAGGGCGGCCGCTTCGCCGTGGAGTCCTACCTCGACTTCCACGGAAACAAGTTCACCCGCCGTTTCGACGCCAACACCTACATCACGCTCGTCGAGGCCATGAACTCGCACGACCTCGGGCGGGGTCGCGGCGGGGTCGCCGCCGCGCTCGCGAGCGTGCAGGCGCTGGCCCTGGTGATCGGCATCGACAGCGACCGGTTGTTCCCCGTGGCCGATCAGCAGCTGATCGCCCGGCACCTTCCGCACACCCTCGACGGCGACGAGCCCGTCGTCATCGAGTCGGGCTTCGGCCACGACGGATTCCTCATCGAATTCGACGTCGTAGGGCGGGAGATCAGCAGGCTTCTCGCGACCGGCTGATCGGGTCGCAGCCGGCCGGCCCGGGGCGCCCGAGGCGGGTCTCAGAAGGAAATGGGGCCGGGGAGCCGCCTTGCCTGCGACTCCCCGGCCAATTCCCCCCGGGTCGCACTCGACGTTACCGACATGTGTCGAGATACTCTCGCCCCAATTCAGGGGACACGATGCATCCGTCGCACCCACCTCAGGCGTCACAGCCGAGGCGATATCATGCGAGAGTGCCGAGGACCGAGCGGGAACGACGCAAGCTGCTCACGCGCACGTCGCGCAGCCTCGGAATGCTCTTCACCGGAGCATCCGTCGCCGCTCTCGTGATGGCCAACCTCGACGATCCGGTGCGGGTGCTCCCCGGCCTCACCCTCATGGTGCTCACCGGCGTCTCCTACTACGTGCTCGGCGACTCGCGCTCCCCCGTGTGGCCGGTCACCACCTTCGTGATCGCGCTGGCGGCCCTCGCCGCGTTCCTGCTCCCGTCACCGCCGATCACCGATGTGCCCACCACCTCCGCCGTCACCTTCTTCGCCTCGACGGCGATCCCCTCCCTCATCCCCACCCTCGCGGCGACCCCGCGCCTGCTGTGGCTGGTGCTGCCGGGCTACGTGCCGGTCGTCGCCCTCGCCACCGCCGCCACCTGGTGGTCAGACCGGTCGGCGTTCGTGATCGCCTCCGTCGTCGTGGGCTGGCTGGCGCTCGTGGTGTGCTCGGTGTGGCTGTCGGGCAGTGTGCGGCGCGCCTTCACCGGCATGGCCCGCCTGGGCCGGGCGCACGCCGCCGAGCGGCTCTCCAGCGAGGTGGAGGCACAGCGCCGGCACGGCGCCCGGCTGCTGCACGACACCGTGCTGGCCACGCTCACCCTGCTCGCCCACTCCGGCATCGGGGTGAACCCGGATGCGCTGCGCAACCAGGCGGAGGAGGACGCCAGGCTGCTGCGCCAGCTGCGGCTGGGCGGCACACCGATGCCGCGTTCCTCGGGCGGCTACACGCTTGAACCCGTCGAGGCGGGCGACCTCGGCCACACGCTGGAATCGGTGAAGCAGCGCTTCGGGCGGATGGGGCTCCAGGTGGCCTGGCACGGCAGCGGCCAGATCCTCCTGCCCAGCCACGTGCTCGACGCCTTCCTGCTCTCGCTCTCGGAGTGTCTTGAGAACGTGAGGCGTCACGCCCAGGTGGGCACCGCCGACGTCACCATCTCGGAGGACGACGTGTCGGTGCGGGCGATGGTGACCGACACGGGGGTGGGATTCGATCTCGAGAACGTCGACATCGGCCGGCTGGGCCTGGCGGAGTCGGTGATCGCGCGCATCCGCGACGTGGGGGGCAAAGTGCGCCTGTTCTCCTCGCCGGGCGCCGGAACCACGGTGGTGCTGGAGGTTCCGAAGTGAGCCGGGGCGACACGTCGTCTCCCGGGCGGGTGCCGCCCGACGGGGCGCTCACCGAGCTCGTGCGCGCCCGGCGCCTGGGGTCGGGTGCGGCCGACGCCCTGCGCGACGACCTCGCCCGCACCTCCCGGCTGGGGATCGGCTACCTCGGCGTGGGGTCGGTGATCGTCGGCGTCATCCTGCTCGGCCGCGGGCTGATCTCGCTGGGCTGGAGCTCGAGCGAGGCCGGCGGGGTGCAGCCGCTGGCGGTCGCGGCCTGGGCGATCGTGCTGCTGGCCTTCTGCATCCTCGTCGTGGCTGCCCGGCGGGCCCGCGGCACGCTCTCGACCTGGCTCTTCGCCGCGGTGCTGACCGCCGACGTCCTCGCCCTCGCCGCCGATGCGATGGCCCTGGCGATCTCGGGCAGCGGGTACCTGAGCGCCTGCATCGGGGTGGGCGCCACCCTGGTGGCGGCGGTCACGTTCCGCCCGGTCACCGAGGTGTTCACGGTCACGGTCGTGCTCACGGCGGTGGGCGTGCTCGGCGTCGGCGCGCTCGCCCTCACCCTCCCCTCCGAGGTGGCGACGACCGTGAGCCAGCTCATGCTCACGGTCGTGCCTCCGTTCGCCGCCGTGATCGTGGTGCGCTCGTTCGGGTCGATGGTGCAGCGCGAGCTCGACCGCACCATCGCCGAGGGCGCGCTCGCGGCACCGCGCTACAGCCTCGGACTGCTGGCCTCCGCCGAACTCGCCCGGCTCGACCTGGCCGCCGAGGAGCTGCTGCAGGACGTCGCGACCGGGCGCATCCCCCTCCCGCTCGACCGGGAGTCCTCCGCGCTCGCCGGCCGACTCGCCACCGACCTGCGCAGGATGCTCGTGGCCGGCCGTGCGGAGAGCTGGCTGCAGCACGCCCTCCGCGAGTCGGAGATCCTCGGAGCCGTGGTCACGCTGGTCGACGAGGAGGGGCTCGCGGGCTACCTCTCCCCGTCGCAGCGTGACGGACTGCTCTCGGCGGTGTGGCTGGTGGTCGACGACTCCGTGCGCACCACTCCCACCATCGACCTCGAGATCGGACGGCCTGCCGCGAAGACCGGCGTGGCGCCCGACGATAGGATGGTGCTCCCGATGGTCGTCTCGATCGGCGGCGTCTCACGCCGGCGCATCGAACCGGCCGTGTGGTCGGCCCTCTCTCGGGTCGGCCAGTACTCGGTGGAGTCCCGTTCGGGCTCCGTTCGGGTGCGGGTCGACGCCCACGTCGTAGTGCCGGATCCGTCGAGATGATCCGCACGGAAGGAGACCAGGTGCCCAGCACGCGCGAGCCGATTCGTCTGGCGATCGTCGATGACCACCGGATGCTGCTCGGGGCCCTCACCGAGTGGATCCGCGGGGCCGCCGACGACATCTCGATGGTCGCCGCCGTCACCACCTGGCCCGACCTGCTGACCCACGGCGAGTTCCCGGTCGACGTCGTGCTGCTCGACCTCGACCTCAAAGACAACCTGCCCGTGTCGGTGAAGCTCAAGGCGCTCAAGTCGGCCGGCGTGAAGACGGTGCTCATGAGCACGTACTCCGAGCCCGCAGTGGTGCGCGAGGCCATCGCCGCCGGCGCGCTGGGCTACCTCGTGAAGAGCGAGGAGGCCGACATGATCGTGGAGGCCATCCGGGCGGCGAGCGTGGGCGACAGCTTCATCTCCACCGAGCTCGACCTGGCCCTCGCGGCCGACGACCTCGATTCCTCGCCGCGGCTGAGCGCTCAGGAGCGCCGGGTGATGGCGCTCTACGGCGGTGGGGAGCCCGTGAAGCAGGTGGCCAAGGCGCTCGACATCTCCGAAGAGACCGCGAAGTCGTACCTCAAGCGCATCCGCGAGAAGTACCGCATGGTGGGCATCGACGTGGGCACCAAGGTGGCGCTCCGCAAGCGCGCCATCCAGGACGGCCTGCTCCCCCGCGACGACTACCTCGGCGGGCAGACCGCCGACGACTTCGACGACGCGCCGCTGCCCGACTGACGTATAGCGGCAGGCCGGGATCAGTCGAGTTCGGAGATGGCCGTCTCGAGGCGGTCGAGCTTGCCGGTGATCTCGCCCGAGTAGCCGGGGCGGATGTCGGCCTTCAGCACCAGCGAGACGCGGGGCCCGAAGGCGCCCACGGCGTCGGTCGCGCGCTTGATGACATCGAACACCTCGTCCCACTCCCCCTCGAGGGTCGTGAACATCGAGTCGGTGCGGTGCGGCAGCCCGCTCTCGCGCACGATCTTCACGGCGGCGGCGACCGCGTCGTGCACGCCCCCGTCGGGGGCGGCGCCGCCGGAGGGCGCCACGGAGAATGCGACCAGCATGATTCAGCTCCTCGTCTCGGATGATGTGATGTCTGTCGTGAGCTCTCCCGATCGGGCCGCCGACGCGAGCCGGTGCGTCGGCCCGCCCGGACGGCGTGCCCGCCACAGCAGCACGACCGCGAGCGCGAGCATGGCGACGCTCAGCAGGTTGCGCAGCGTCAGCACGGAGAGCATGAACGGGTCGAGCCCGAGCACCCAGTCGTACCCGATCGGGTAGATGATCTGGGTGAGGCCCGCCATCACGAAGGCCAGCACGGCGGGCACGAAGAACCGGCGCCCCTGTGTGACCACGCCGAGGATGACGGGAGCGGTCAGCCACACCATGAACTGCGGCGAACCGACCTTGTTGAACACGATGAGCGCCATCACGAGGGCGAGCACGAGAGGCGGCAGCACGCTGCTCGCGGCGGCACCCGAGCGCACGACGACGAAGGCGAGCACGAGCACCGCCGCGACCGCCACCACCAGCAGCGGCGTCATGAGCCCGGCGGCCGCATCGCTACCGGGGCCCGTGACCTGGAATGTGAGAATGTCGAAGTCGTAGTAGACGCGGGAGCCGTTGCCGGCCAGGGCCGCCCAGAGCCAGAACGTCGACACCGGCGCCTCGACCTGCAGGCCGCGGCCGGTCTGCTCGGTGATGAAGCTGAACGCGTTGAGCCCCGAACCGAACGCCAGAGCACCTGCCGCCACGCCCACCAGGGTGACGAGCGCGGCGACCGCCACGCGCATCCGCCGCCGTACGGCGAGCACGACCGCCGCGATGACGGCCGCCGGCCACACCTTCACCCAGGTCGCCAGCGCGAGGAGCACGCCGGCCAGCGCGGGCCGGGAGGCGGTCAGAAGCAGCCCGCCGATGACCAGATCGACGGTGAAGATGTCGATGCGGCCGACCGCGACCGGGCCGAGCAGCAGCAGGAAGACGAGCCACCACCACGCGGCAGCCACCCGGGTGACCCGCCCGGCGGCACCGGTGCGCGGATGCGTGACCAGGTAGAAGAACACCGCCGCGTCGGCGATCGTGACCATGATCATCCAGCCGATGCCGTAGAGCCCGGGACCGAGAACCAGGGAGGCCAGCATCGGCACGAAGGCGAGCACCGGGTAGACCCACGGCCCGTCGATGCCGAGCCGGTAGCCGTCGAGCGACTGCTCGACCCAGGGGAGGTAGACGTTGGTGACGTCGCCGAACGGGAGGTTCGGATGCGTCAGACCGTCGTAGCCGAGCCAGAGGTGCACCACGACGAACGCGGTCCACAGCGCGGGCTGTCCGGCCGCGATGCGGCGAAGGCGGGAGGGCACGACCGTCAGCCTAGCGGGGGTGGTGCGGCGTGTCCTCGGCCGCTTCCCAGGCTGCGACCACCTTCGCTTGATGTACTGGGACGACCGACCCGATCCGGAAGCCGCCTGTGAACAGACCTGCCAAATACACCGTCGCCCTCATCGCCGGGGTGGCGGCTGTCGGCGTGGTCGCGGTGGTGGCGGTGCCCATCGTGTCGCGGGGTGCGGAGGTCGACATGACCGCCACCCTGCAGCAGGTGGTGCCCACGGTGTTCGACTCCCCCGAGAACGCCTCGGGCGACGTGGAGACGAGTTCGTGGAGCATCGACTCCGACTCCGTCGTGGGCTACCGCATGACCACGGGCGACGACCTGGAGATCAGCGGCAGCACCGACCGCATCTCGGGGCGCATCTCGGTGACCGGCGACGAGGTCTCCGACGCCGAGTTCATGGTCGACCTGTCGACCCTGGTGGGCGACGACCCGGCCCGTGCCGCCCTGTTCGACACGCTGATCGCGGCGACCGGCGGCAACTCGATGGCGTCGTTCGTGCTCACGAGCCCCGTCACCCTGCCCGACGACGGCTCCACCGACGAAGCGGTGCCGATCGTGGGCGTGCTCACCCTGCGCGGCATCAGCAACGAGGTCTCCGGCGAGGCCGAGCTCGACTTCGACGACGAGACGGGCACCATCTCGGGCAGCATCCCGATCGACCTCGGCTCCTACGGCATCCCCACCAGCCTCGGCCCCGTCGAGCTCGACGACACGGCCCACATCGACGTGGAGCTCGTCACCGTCCCCGCGAGCTAGCAGCACAGGGCCGTTCCCGCGAGCTGAGAGCGGGTCAAGCCGGACGCACTCCGGTCACCAGTCGCGCGACGACGGCGGGCACCGCCCGGGCGATGTCGAGCGCGGCCAGAGGCCCGCCCGCCGAGGCCCGCTCCGCCGCCCAGGCGTGCACGTAGGCCCCGGTGGCGGCAAGACCCACGAGCTCCCGGGGGTCGGCGAGCACCTCGTCGGCCCGCGCCGCCACCAGGGCGCCCACGATGCCGCCGAGCACGTCGCCCGAGCCCGCGGTCGCCGCCCAGCTCGACGGCGCCGTCACGCGCACCGCGAGCCGCGCGGTCTCGTCCTCCCCCGCACCGAGCGGGGCGCACACGTGGGTGACCCGCCCCTTCAGCAGCACCGTGCATCCGGTGCCGTCGGCGGCCCGGGCCGCCCAGTGCTGCGGATGAGCGGTGACGCCGGCGCGGTCGACCGCCTCGCCCAGACTCGTCAGGAGGGTCGCCAGCTCACCGGCGTGCGGGGTCAGCACCGCAGGACCGACGGTGTGGCCGGCCAGATCGAGCGCGCCCGCATCGAGCACGACGGGCCGGCCGCTCACGCGCGCCTCGTCGAGCTGGGCGGTGGTGGCTGGCTCGCGGGTGGCCGGGTCCTGCCCCGAGCCCGCGAGCCACGCCTGCACACGGCCCGCGCGGGTGACGACCTCCGGGCGGGCGTGCAGCACCAGGTCTCCGGCGCGGTGCGGGCCGAGATAGCGCACCATGCCGATGCCGGTGTGCACGGCCGCCTCCACCCCGAGCACCGCGGCGCCCGGGTAGTCCTCCGAACCGGTGATCACCCCGAGCACGCCGCGGCTGTACTTGTCGTCGTGCTCGCCGGGCACCCGGATGCGGGAGGCCGCGTCGAACTCGGCGAACTCGCGCCAGGCGCCGGCGCCCTCCTCCGGCTGTCCCGCGTCAACATCCATACGGTCGATGATAGGCGGCCGGGAATATTCGGCCCCGGTCACCCGCTGCCCTCAAGACGACGAAAGGTGTTCCGTGACCGCATCCGCCCTGTTCTCCCCGCTCACCGTCCGTGAGGCGGCCTTCCGCAACCGACTGTGGGTGGCGCCGATGTGCCAGTACTCCGTCGACCGCCGTGACGGCGTCGCCACCGACTGGCACCTGGTGCACCTCGGCGCCTTCGCGGCGGGTGGTGCCGGTCTGGTGATCGTCGAGGCGACCGGGGTCTCGCCCGAGGGCCGCATCTCGCCCGAAGACCTGGGGCTCTGGAACGACGAGCAGCGCGATGCCTTCGCACGCATCGTGTCGTTCATCACCGGGCAGGGGGCGGTGGCGGGCATCCAGCTGGCGCACGCGGGCCGCAAGGCCTCCACCCGGCGCCCATGGGACGGCCGCGGGAGCGTTCCGCTCGACGAGGGCGGCTGGCAGACGGTCGCGCCCTCGGCCGAGGCCTTCACAGGCTACGCCGCCCCGCGCGCCCTGACCCTCGACGAGATCGGCGGGGTCGTCGACGACTTCCGCACCGCCGCCCGCCGGGCGATCGACGCCGGGTTCGGGGTGATCGAGCTGCACGCGGCCCACGGCTACCTGCTCCACCAGTTCCTGTCTCCGCTGTCGAACCACCGCGACGACCTGTACGGCGGGTCGCTCGAGAACCGGGCCCGCCTGCTGCTCGAGGTGGTGCGGGCGGTGCGCGCCGAGATCGGCGAGGGGGTGCCGCTGTTCGTGCGCTTCTCGGGCACCGACTGGGTGGAGGGCGGCTGGACCCAGGAGGAGACGGCCACCGTGGCCGGGTGGGCGGCCGCCGAGGGCGCCGACGTGATGGACATCTCGACCGGCGGACTCGTGGCCGAGGCGCGCGTGCCCGTGGGCCCGCTCTACCAGGTGCCGGTGGCGCACTTCGTGAAGGAGCGCATCGACGCCCCGGTGACGGCCGTCGGGCTCATCACCACCCCTCAGGAGGCCGAGGAGGTCGTGGCAACAGGCCGGGCCGACGCGGTGCTCATGGGCCGGGAGTGGCTGCGCGACCCGCACGCGGGACTGCGCTTCGCCCACGAGCTCGGGGCCGAGGTCGGATACTGGCCGCGCCAGTACGAGCGCGCGCCGTACGCCTCGTAGCGGCCGGGGCGGCTGCCGCCTGGCCGGCTACCGCCGTGTGGCGTCCTGCACCTCGCCCACCAGCTCCTCGATGATGTCTTCGAGGAAGAGCACGCCCGTGGTCTGACCCGTGGCGGTGAACGAACGGGCGAGGTGCGCCCCCGAGCGCCGCATCGCCGCCAGCGCGTCTTCGAGTTCGGTCTTCTCGAACAGCGACTGCAGCTGCCGCACCCGCTTGGCCGGGATCGGCAGATCGAACTCGTCGTCGTCGAGGTCGATCACGTCTTTGAGGTGCACGTAGCCGGTGGGCAGGCCCTCCGCGTCGACCAGCACGTAGCGCGAGAAGCCGTGCCGGGCCACGGCGCGCTCGACGTCGGCCGGGGTGGCCGTCTCGGGCAGGCTCACGATCGAGCCCAGCGGCACCGCCACATCCGTCACCGTCTTCGAGGTGAACTCGAACGCGGCGCTGAGGGTGCCCGCGCGGTCGGAGAGCACGCCCTCCTTCGTCGACTGCTCCACGATGGTCGACACCTCGTCGAGGGTGAACGCGCTCGCGGCCTCGCTCTTGGGCTCGACCCTGAACAGCCGCAGCACGCCGTTGGCGGAGGCGTTGAGGGCACCGATCACCACCCGGAACACCCGCGCGATGCCGACCAGAGGGGTGGCCAGCAGCAGCACCGCCCGGTCGGGCATCGAGAACGAGATGTTCTTCGGCACCATCTCGCCGAGCACCACGTGCAGGAACGACACCAGCACGAGCGTGATGATGAACGCCACCGTGCCGATCATCTCCTCGGGCAGCCCGGTGAGGTGCAGCGGCCCCTCGAGCAGGTGATGGATGGCGGGCTCGGACACGTTGAGGATGAGCAGCGAGCACACCGTGATGCCGAGCTGCGTGGTCGCGAGCATCAGGGTGGCGTGCTCCATCGCGAAGATGGCCGTCTTGGCGCTGGCCTTGCCCTGCTCGGCCAGCGGCTCGATCTGCGAGCGCCGGGCCGAGATCACGGCGAACTCCGCCGCCACGAAGAAGGCGTTGCCGGCCAGCAGCACCACGAGCCACACGATCCCCAGCCAGTCAGCCATGCCGCACCTCCCCGCGCGCGGTGTCGCCGTCCTCCTGGTCGGACTCGGGGGCGGGGATGTAGCGCAGTCTGTCGATCCGCCGGCCGTCCAGCCGTTCCACCCGCAGTTCGCCGCCGGGCAGCCCGACGGTGTCGCCGACGATGGGCAACCGGCCGAGTTCGCTCATCACGAACCCCGCCACGGTCTCGTAGGGGCCCTCCTCGGGCACCCGGATGCCGGCCTGCTCGGCCAGCTCGTCGGGGCGGAGCATGCCGGGGAAGGTGATCTCGTCCCGCGAGCGCACCACTCCGGCCCGGGTTCGGTCGTGCTCGTCGACCAGCTCGCCCACGAGCTCCTCGACGAGGTCTTCGAGCGTCACCACCCCGGCGGTGCCGCCGTACTCGTCGAGCACCACCGCCATCTGGTAGCCGCGACCGCGCAGCTCGCCGAGCAGCACGTCGACCTGCATGGTCTCGGGCACCCGGAGGGGCTCCGTGAGGATCGCCGCGACCGGCACCTCGGCGCGGCGCTCGCGCGGGATGGCGACCGCCTGCTTGAGATGCACCAGGCCGACGACGTCGTCGATGCCGTCGTCGATCACCGGGAAGCGCGAGTGCCCCGTGCTCCTGGCCAGCGCGAGCACGGTCGAGGCCGGGTCGTCGCGCTTCACGCTCACCACCCGGGGCCGGGGCGTCATCACCTCGGAGGCGTCGTGCGAGGCGAACAGCAGCGTGCGGTTGAGCAGGGTCGCGGTGTCGACGTCGAGGCTGCCCTCGCTCGCGGAGCGCCGCACCAGCGACGACAGCTCCTCGGCCGTGCGGGCCCCGGAGAGCTCCTCCTTGGGCTCGATGCCGATGAGACGGAGCAGGGCGTTCGCGCTGCCGTTGAGCACCGCCACCGCCGGCCGGAACACCATGGTGAAACCGAGCTGGAAGGGCACCACGATGCGGGCCGTGCGCAGCGGGAGCGCGAGCGCGAAGTTCTTCGGCACGAGCTCGCCGATGATCATCGAGAGCAGCGTGGCCACCACGATGCCCGTCACGGCGCTGATCGCCGGCACGACCGACTCCGGGATGCCCACCCCGACCAGCGGCTCGCGCAACAGGCTCGAGATGGCCGGCTCCATGGTGTACCCGGTGAGGAGCGTGGTGAGCGTGATGCCCAGCTGGGCGCTCGAGAGGTGTGTGGAGGTGTGCCTCAGCGCCGTGATGGTGGGCTGCAGACCCTTCTCGCCGCGGGCGGATCGCCCCTCGAGGTCGGACCGGTCGAGGTTCACCAGCGAGAACTCGCTCGCCACGAAGAAGCCCGTGCCGATCGTGAGCACGAGACCTATGCCCAGCATCACCCATTCAAAGCCCATGCCGGCCCCTGCTCAGATGATCACCGGGATGGGCAGAGGGAGGGTCGTCCATGGTGCGTCCGACTATACCGCCCTCACCAGCTCACCGGCAGCGCCTTGCCCTCCTCGTAGCCGGCGGCGGACTGGATGCCCACCAGCGCGCGCTCGTGGAACTCGGCGAGGGTCGCGGCACCGGCATAGGTGAACGAGCTGCGCACGCCCGAGGTGATCATGTCGAGCAGGTCTTCGAGCGAGGGGCGGAGCGGATCGAGGTAGATGCGGCTCGACGAGATGCCCTCGGCGAAGAGCGTCTTGCGGGCGAGCTCGTAGGCGTCGAGCCGGCCGAAGCGCTCCTTGACCGCCTTGGTCGAGGCCATTCCCCAGCTCTCCTTGTAGAGCCGTCCCTCCGCATCCGTCTGCAGCATGCCCGGCGCCTCGATGGTGCCGGCGAACCAGGAGCCGATCATGACCGACGAGGCGCCGGCCGCCAGGGCGAGCGCCACGTCGCGGGGGTAGCGCACGCCGCCGTCGGCCCACACGTGGGCGCCGAGGGCCCTGGCGGCCTCCGCGGTCTCGAGCACGGCCGAGAACTGCGGACGGCCCACCGCGGTCATCATGCGGGTGGTGCACATTGCACCGGGGCCCACGCCCACCTTGAGGATGTCGGCCCCGGCGTCGACGAGGTCGTTCACCGCGGCGGGGGTGACCACGTTGCCCGCCACGATCGGCACGCCGAGGGCCGCCTCGCGCAGCGCACGGAGCGCCCGGAGCATGCCCTCCTGGTGACCGTGGGCGGTGTCGACGACGAGCACGTCGACGCCCGCCTGCACCAGCGCCTTCGCCTTCTCGACCACGTCTCCGTTGATGCCGACCGCCGCGGCCACCCGCAGTCGGCCGTCGGCGTCGACCGCGGGCTCGTAGATGGTGGCGCGCAGGGCGCTGGTGCGGCTGAGGGTACCCACGACCGCCCCGTGCTGCAGCACCGGGGCGAACTCGAGGTCGGCCGCGACCATCGCGTCGAAGGCGTCGCGGGGGCCGTCGATGTCGTCGGCCGAGATCGAGGTGATCGCGCCGTGGAGGAGGTCGCCGAGTTTGGCGTCGGGGAGTGCGGTGGCGAGCCGGGTCGCGGCGATGGCGCCGAGGTACTCACGGTCGGCATCGTGCAGCACGATGCCCTGGCCGGGAGCGGCCGGAACATGCAACCTGGCCTCTTCGACGGTGGTCTCGGGCGCGAAGTCGTAGGGGGTGTCGAAGATCACCGGCTGGTTCTTGACCCAGCGGATCGCCTCGGCGAGCTCCTGCAGCGGCATGTCCTGCGGCAGCACACCGAGCCCGCCGCGGCGGGCGAGCGACGCCGCCAGGCGGGGGCCCGTGACCGAGTTCATGTTCGCCGAGACGATCGGGATGGTCGCACCGGTGCCGTCGCCCGGGGCGAGCGACACGTCGAGCCGCGAGGTCACCGCCGACCGCGACGGGATGAGGAAGACGTCGGAATAGGTCAGATCGTCGCGCGAGGCGCCACCGTAGAACTCCATGAGAACAACGGTAACCGCCTGGGAGGTGCCGGAGGCGCTCCGCGGAAGGTCTAGGCTTGAACGTGCACGTGTCCACGCGTGAACAAGCAGCGCAGCAGAAGACACCGGCACGTGCCATGCAGAGGCAACGGAGAGTGGGCGATCGGCTTTGACCAGCCAGTTGACGGGTACGGGTACCGACGAAGCGAACTCGGGAGAGTTCGGCGCGAACGAATGGCTGGTCGACGAGCTCTATGAGCAGTACGTCGCCGACAAGGACTCGGTGGACAGGTCGTGGTGGCCTGTGCTCGAGAGCTATCGCTCGCACCTGGCGCGCACGGGCGGCACACCGGCCGCTCCGGTGGAGACGCCGGTCGAGGCCGCACCGGTCGCTCCCCCGGTGACCCCGCCCACCGCATCCGCCGCCCCGGTGGCCACCGACGCCCGGCCCGCCACCCAGCCCGTCGCGAAGACCACCAGCCTCCAGGCCAAGCCGCAGCCCATCCCGGCCGAGGCCCCGTCGACCAAGACCCTCAGCGCCGAGGAGACCGCGGGCGATGCCGATCACGACGTCGTGACCCCGCTGCGCGGCATGTCGAAGACGCTCGCCACGAACATGGACGCGAGCCTCACGGTGCCCACCGCCACGAGCGTGCGCTCCATTCCCGCCAAGCTGATGATCGACAACCGCATCGTCATCAACAACCACCTGCGCCGCGCCCGCGGCGGCAAGGTGTCGTTCACCCACCTCATCGGCTGGGCTCTCGTGCAGGCGCTCAAGGAGTTCCCGAGCCAGAACGTCTACTACGACGAGGTCGACGGCAAGCCCTCGGTGGTGGCGCCCGCCCACATCGGGCTCGGCATCGCCATCGACATCCCGAAGCCCGACGGCACCCGCGCGCTGCTCGTGCCTGGCATCAAGCGCGCCGACACCATGGGCTTCAACGAGTACCTCGCCGCCTATGAAGATCTGGTGCAGCGTGCCCGGGCGAACAAGCTCACCGCCGCCGACTTCCAGGGCACCACCATCTCGCTCACCAACCCGGGCGGTATCGGCACGGTGCACTCCGTGCCGCGCCTCATGAAGGGCCAGGGCGCCATCATCGGAGCCGGGGCGCTGGAGTACCCGGCCGAGTTCCAGGGCGCCTCGGCGAAGGTGCTCTCCGACCTCGGCATCGGCAAGGTCATCACCCTCACCTCCACCTACGACCACCGCGTCATCCAGGGCGCCGGCTCGGGCGAGTTCCTCAAGAAGGTGCACGAGCTGCTGCTCGGGCAGCGCGACTTCTACGAGAACATCTTCGCCGAGCTGCGCATCCCCTACGAGCCCATCCACTGGGCCGCCGACATCTCGGTCGACGAGGCCAGCGCCATCGACAAGACGGCGCGCGTGCAGGAGCTCATCAACGCGTTCCGCGTGCGCGGCCACCTCATGGCCGACATCGACCCGCTGGAGTACCGCCAGCGCACGCACCCCGACCTCGACATCGCCTCGCACGGCCTCACCTTCTGGGACCTCGACCGCGAGTTCGTGACGGGAGAGTTCGGTCTCACCCGGCAGGCGTACCTGCGCGACATCCTGGGCGTCCTCCGCGACTCGTACTGCCGCAAGATCGGCATCGAGTACATGCACATCCAAGACCCGGCGCAGCGTCGCTGGATCCAGGAGAAGGTGGAGCGGCCCTACGCCAAGCCGGGCCACGACGAGCAGATGCGCATCCTGGCCAAGCTCAACGAGGCCGAGGCGTTCGAGACGTTCCTGCAGACCAAGTACGTGGGCCAGAAGCGCTTCTCGCTGGAGGGCGGGGAGTCGACGATCGCCCTGCTCGACGCGATCATCCAGGGCGCGGCCGACGAGCAGCTCGACGAGGTGGCCATCGGCATGGCCCACCGCGGGCGCCTCAACGTGCTCACGAACATCGCGGGCAAGACCTACGGACAGATCTTCCGCGAGTTCGAGGGCACGCAAGACCCGCGCACCGTGCAGGGTTCGGGCGACGTGAAGTACCACCTCGGAACCGAGGGCACCTTCACCTCGGCCGACGGCAAGGAGATCCCGGTCTACCTGGCCGCGAACCCCTCGCACCTCGAGGCGGCCGACGGCGTGCTCGAGGGCATCGCGCGGGCGAAGCAGGACCGCAAGCCCATCGGCACCTTCTCGACCCTGCCCATCCTCATCCACGGCGACGCGGCACTCGCGGGCCAGGGCGTGGTGGTGGAGACGCTGCAGATGTCGCAGCTGCGCGGCTACCGCACGGGCGGCACCATCCACATCAACATCAACAACCAGGTGGGCTTCACCACGCCGCCGAGCGAGTCGCGCACCTCGGTGTACTCCACCGACGTGGCGAAGACCATCCAGGCCCCCATCTTCCACGTGAACGGCGACGACCCGGAGTCGGTGGTGCGGGTGGCGCAGCTGGCGTTCGAGTACCGCCAGAAGTTCCACCGCGACGTGTTCATCGACCTCATCTGCTACCGCCGCCGCGGCCACAACGAGGGCGACGACCCCTCGATGACGCAGCCGCTCATGTACAACCTCATCGAGGCCAAGCGTTCGGTGCGCAAGCTCTACACCGAGGCCCTGGTGGGCCGCGGCGACATCACCGAGGAGGAGTACGAGGCCGCACACCGCGACTTCCAAGACCGCCTCGAGCGCGCCTTCGCCGAGACGCACGCCGCACAGACGGCGTCGATCCCCATCATCACCGCCGACACCCAGGCGGTGGCCGACCTCGAGCGCCCCGAGTCGCAGCGCGACGACAGCCGCACCACCCCGTTCGAGACCGCGGTGACCGAGTCGACCATCCACCTCATCGGCGACGCCTTCGACAACAAGCCGGCCGGGTTCACGGTGCACCCGAAGCTGCAGCAGCTGCTCACCAAGCGCGTCGACATGAGCCGTACGGGCAACATCGACTGGGCCTTCGGCGAGTTGCTCGCCCTGGGCTCCCTCCTGGTGGAGGGCACCCCGGTGCGCCTGGCGGGTCAGGATGCGCGCCGCGGCACCTTCGTGCAGCGTCACGCCGTGCTGCACGACCGCGAGAACGGCCAGGAGTGGCTGCCGCTGGCGAACCTCGCCGAGAACCAGGCACGGTTCTGGATCTACGACTCGCTGCTCAGCGAGTACGCGGCGATGGGCTTCGAGTACGGCTACTCGGTCGAGCGGCCCGACGCCCTGGTGCTCTGGGAGGCGCAGTTCGGCGACTTCGCCAACGGGGCGCAGACCATCATCGACGAGTTCATCTCCTCGGCCGAGCAGAAGTGGGGCCAGCGCTCGTCGCTCGTGCTCCTCCTCCCTCACGGCTACGAGGGACAGGGGCCCGACCACAGCTCGGCGCGCATCGAGCGCTATCTGCAGCTGTGCGCCGAAGACAACATGACGGTCGCGCGGCCCTCGACACCGGCCTCGTACTTCCACCTGCTCCGTCGCCAGGCCTACGCCCGGCCGCGCAAGCCGCTGATCGTGTTCACCCCCAAAGCCATGCTGCGCTTGCGTGGGGCGACCAGCACGGTCGACGAGCTCACGAGCGGCCGCTTCCAGACCGTCATCGACGATGCGCGCATCACCGACAAGGGCGCCGTGCGCAAGGTGCTGCTGCACTCGGGCAAGATCCACTACGACCTCGCCAGCGAGCTCCAGAAGACGCCCGACGACAGCGTGGCCCTGGTGCGCGTGGAGCAGTTCTACCCGCTGCCCGTCGAGGAGATCAACGCTGTGGCGGCCGGCTACCCGAACGCCGAGCTGGTGTGGGTGCAGGACGAGCCGCAGAACCAGGGTGCCTGGCCGTTCATGTGCACCGAACTCGCCTCGCGCCTCGAGGGGCGCACGCTCTCGGTGGTGTCGCGGCCGGCGGCGGCCTCACCGGCCGCCGGCTCGGCGAAGCGCCACGCCGTCGAGCAGTCCGAGCTGCTGGCCCGCGCTCTGGCCTGACAAGGTGCGCGCCCGGGCCCGGTGAATCCGGCCCGGGTGCGCCGGGGCACCCGGCCCTCAGCTGCACGCTTCGAGCCGGGCCACCCCGTCGCCGAGCGACGCCGGGCCGCCGAGCAGCACCACCCGGTCAGGACGGTTCGTGGTGATCGTCGCCAGCACCGGTGCAGGAACGCAGTCACGCGGCACGATGTACATCGGGCGATGGCGTGTGCCGGCGAGCACCCCTCCTGCGAGGGCGTCGGGGAAGTTCTCGCCCGTCACGAGGTAGACGGTCTCGAAGCTGGCCGGGATGGTCGTGTTGATGTTCTGGGAGACCGTGTAGCGGTCTGGGCCGTCGATGCGACGCACCGAGTGGGTGAGACCGAGCGAGAACTCCGCCGTGGCGGAGACCGAGCTCGTCCCGCCCACCAGCGTGATTCGCGAGGTGCGAAGCTGGTCGAGAGAGCGCACGGTGGGGATGTCGACACCAGGCAGCGCGCCGTCGACGAGTACCACGGGAGAGTCGAGCAGACCGGCGGCGGCGCCCACGGTCAGCGCGTCGGGGAAGTTGCGGCCCGTCGCGACGAAGGTCTCGGCAAGGCCCGGCGCGAACGCGGTGGTGGCGACCGTGCGGCTCACTTCATAGCGATCAGCGCCGGAGATGCGGGTCACCGACGCGGCAGGCGCAAGCCTCTGCAACTCGGTCAGCACCGCGGGTGACACCGAGGCCGGCCCTCCCACGACTACGATGCGCGGCGGCCGGAGGGTCGCGAGAGCCGACACAGCGGCGGTCGGCACGGCATCGGCGCGCACGAGCAGGAGCGCGCCCCGGCCGTGCACGGCCGCCGGGCCGGCACTCAGCGCATCAGGATAGCTCTCGCCCGACGCCACGTACACGATGTCGGCGCCCGCCGGGCGACTCTGCACGGCCAGCGTCGCGGCCAGTTCGTAGCGATCGGCACCCGACACCCGGCTCACGACCGGTGGCGCGAGTTCGTCGGCGCCGGCCGCCGCCGACCCCAGACCGAACGGCACCGCCGCCGCGACCGTCATGGTGACCGCCAGTGCGGCGCGCAGAGCTCTACCCATGAACCCACTCCCCATCTCTCGCGATGCGCACCCCTGCGCATCCGGGGCTCACAGTAGCCCGGCGGGAGAGAATTAAGTGAGGGCTACTTAATGACGGGAGGTGTGCTAGCGAGACTCGAGCGTACGCAGCGTCAGCAGCAGCTGGTCGCGGAGCTCCTCGGGTGCCACCTCTTTGCACGCACGCTGCACGGTCTGGGTGAGCACGATGCCGACGTGCAGCTCCGACTGGCAGCCCTCGCAGGTCTCCAGATGGGAGCGGATGTCTTCGGCGTTCGTTCGGCAGAACTCGTTGCGCAGATACTCCTCGAGCTCAGCTCGTGCTTTGTCGCAACCGCAGTCGTTGTTCACTTTCCGCTCCTGGTGCTGCTCGGCGCGGCGGCGAGCCCGCGCTCTTTCGCATAGTCGGCGAGGAGACCCCTGAGCAGTCGTCTGCCTCGGTGCAGACGGCTCATCACCGTGCCGACGGGGGTCTTCATGATGTCGGCGATCTCCTGGTAGGAGAACCCTTCCACGTCGGCCAGGTAGACGGCCAGCCGGAAGTCTTCGGGAATCGACTGCAGCGCCTCTTTGACGTCGCTGTCGGGGAGGTGGTCGATGGCCTCCGCCTCGGCCGAGCGGCTGGAGGTGGCCGTGGCCGACTCCGCACCGCCGAGCTGCCACTCCTCCATCTCGCTCGTCGAACCCTGGTAGGGGTCGCGCTGCTTCTTGCGGTAGGTGTTGATGAAGGTGTTGGTGAGGATGCGGTAGAGCCACGCCTTGAGGTTGGTGCCCTGCTCGAACTGGCCGAACGCGGCGTACGCCTTGACGAAGGTCTCCTGCACGAGGTCTTGCGCGTCGGCGGGATTGCGCGTCATGCGCAGCGCGGCGCCGTAGAGCTGATCGAGGAAGGGGATCGCCTGCTCCTCGAAGAGCGCGCGCGGGTCGGGGGTGGGAGTGCTCATCACCGGCAAGTCTACGACCGGGGGCGCCGTCAGAACGGCTGTGGCCATCACGCTGCTGATCCTCCTGGGTGGTGTTCCTCGGACTATTGTGAGAACCGATGCCTGTCTCGAGATATTCCACCCCGCGGTTCAACCCCTACGGCGACGACGCGCCGCTCGGTTCTGCGGGCGACTGGGAGGCCCCGAGGGCGCAGGGCCCGCTCGACGCGACGGTGTCGCTCCCCGGCTCGAAGTCGCTCACCAACCGCGAGCTCGTGCTCTCGGCTCTCGCCGACGGCCCCTCGGTGCTCCGGGCCCCGCTGCACTCCCGCGACAGCGACCTCATGATCGAGGCGCTACGCTCCCTCGGCACCGGCATCGACGAGGTTCCGGGCACCGGTGCCTTCGGCGCCGACCTCGTGGTGACGCCGGCGACCGAGCTGCTCGGGTCGACCACGATCGACTGCGGGCTCGCCGGCACGGTCATGCGCTTCCTCCCCCCGGTCGCCGCTCTGGCTCTCGGCCCCACCACCTTCGACGGCGACGCCGGCGCGCGGCGACGCCCGATGGCCACCACCATCTCCTCGCTGCGCGAACTCGGCGTCGACATCGGCGACGACGGCCGGCGGGCCCTGCCCTTCACCGTGCACGGCTCCGGTCGCGTGCGCGGCGGCGAGCTCACCATCGACGCCTCCTCGTCGAGCCAGTTCGTGAGCGGTCTGCTGCTGTCGGCCGCGCGCTTCGAGAGCGGCCTGCGCTTGCGCCACAGCGGCGAGCGGCTGCCCAGTCAGCCGCACATCGAGATGACGCTGGCCTCGCTCACCGCCAGAGGGGTCGCCGCCGAGGTGGACGCCGCGGCGGGCGGGGCCGGCTGGAGCGTGACTCCCGGCCCGATCTCGGCGGCCGAGGTGGCCATCGAACCCGACCTGTCGAACGCCGCACCGTTCCTCGCGGCCGCGCTCGTGGCCGGGGGCCGGGTGACCATCACGGGCTGGCCGGCCGTCACCACCCAGGTCGGAGCCGACCTGATGTCGCTGCTGCCCCTGTTCGGAGCCTCGGTCGAGCTCGACGGCGACCGGCTCACGGTCACGGGGGGCGACGTCATCCGAGGCATGGAGATCGATCTCTCCACGGGTGGCGAGCTCGCTCCCCCTCTGGTGGCCCTCGCGGCTCTCGCCGAGTCCCCGAGCGAGATCACAGGCATCGGCCACATCCGCCATCACGAGACCGATCGTCTGGCCGCCCTCGCGGCCGAGATCAACGGCCTGGGGGGCGAGGTGGAAGAACTGCCCGACGGGTTGCGCATCACCCCGCGACCGCTGCACGGCGGCGTCTGGCACAGCTACGAAGACCACCGCATGGCCACCGCGGGCGCCCTCGTCGGCCTCGCGGTCGACGGCGTGCTCGTCGACGACATCGGCACCACCTCGAAGACCCTCCCCCAGTTCCCCGAACTGTGGCGCGCGATGCTCGCGGGCGGCGCATGAGCTGGTGGGCAGACGACGCCGACGAGGACGACGACGAGGAGTTCGACGAGTCCTCGGTGCGCATCCGCCCGAACCCGAAGGGCAACCGTCCCCGCACCAAGACCAGGCCCAAGCACGACGACGCGGTGCCCGGCCGCGTGATGACGGTCGACCGCGGCCGGTTCCAGGTGCTCGTCGACGAAGACCTGCCCGGCGAGCACGAGATCACCGCCTCCCGGGCGCGCGAGCTCGGCCGCACCCCCATCGTCACGGGTGACCGCGTCGATCTCGTCGGCGACGTCAGCGGCGACCAGGGCACGCTCGCCCGGGTGGTGCGCGTGCATGAGCGCACCACCCTCCTGCGGCGGAGCGCCGACGACTCCGACGCCGTGGAGCGGGTGATCGTCGCGAACGCCGACCAGATGCTCATCGTGGTGGCCGCGGCCAACCCCGAACCGCGCGCGCGGCTCATCGACCGCTACCTCGTGGCCGCCTTCGATGCCGGGATCGACCCGGTCCTCTGCGTCACCAAGACCGATCTGGCCGACCCCGCACCCCTGCTGGCGGAGTTCGACTGCCTCGACATCCGCGTCGTCACGCTGTCCCGCGACGCCGTGCCCGTCGCCGAGCTCACCGAGCTGCTCGTGGGTCGCACGACCGTGGCCGTCGGTCACTCGGGCGTCGGCAAGTCCACCCTCGTCAACGCCCTCGTCCCCGACGCCGGCCGCGCCACCGGCGTGGTCAACACGGTGACGGGGCGCGGCCGGCACACCTCCTCGTCGACCGTCTGCCTCAGGATGCACGCCGCCGACGGCCGCACCGGCTGGATCATCGACACGCCCGGGGTGCGCTCCTTCGGCCTCGGCCACGTCGAGCCCGCCAACATCCTGCGTTCCTTCGCGGCGACCGCGAGGGTGCCCGAGGGCGAGCCGCCGGGCGGTGTGCCGCTCGCCGAGGCGCACGACTGGGAGATCGTCGACCGCGTCGAGGCCGGCGAGCTCGGCGACAGCGGCCTCGCGCGCATCGAGTCGCTGCGCAAGCTCCTCGACACCACGGGGAGCCCGGTCGAGACGGGCTAGCCTGAGACGGTGACCACCGACCCGGCCCCCTCCCCCTCGCTCACCGACGACCTGACACTGGCCCTGCGGCTGGCCGACGCGGCAGACGTCATCTCCCGCGACCGCTTCCGCGCGGTCGACCTGCACGTCACCACGAAGCCCGATCGCACCCCCGTCACCGATGCCGACCGCGCCGTCGAGCGCGCCATCCGCGCCCTCCTCGAGACCGAGCGGCCGGGCGACGCGGTGCTCGGCGAGGAGTACGGGGGCGCCTCGGGCGCGCATCCGGCCCGCCAGTGGATCATCGACCCGATCGACGGCACCGCGAACTTCCTCCGCGGCATCCCGGTCTGGGCGAGCCTCATCGCGCTGGCGCTCGACGGGGTGCCCGTGGTCGGCGTGGTGAGCGCGCCCGCCCTGGGCCGGCGCTGGTGGGCGGCGAGAGGAGCGGGCGCCTTCACGACCGATCTCCTCGACGGCGGAGCCGACTCGCCCGAACGCCTGCGCGCATCCGGCGTCACCCGCCTCGACGACGCCTCTCTCAGCTACAACAGCTTCAAGGGCTGGGACGACGAGGGGCGTCTCCCCCAGCTCACGGCCCTCGCCCGTGCGGTCGAACGCACGAGGGCCTACGGCGAGATGTGGTCGTACATGATGGTGGCCGAGGGGCGACTGGAGATCGCGGCGGAGTTCGACCTCCAGCCCTACGACATGGCCGCCCTGGTGCCGATCGTCGAAGAGGCCGGCGGACGTTTCACCTCGGCCGACGGCGCTCCGGGACCATGGGGAGGCAGCGCGCTGGCCACCAACGGGCCGCTCCACGACGAGGTGCTCCGGATGATCGCCGCCGGGTGATCACCCGTCCCCCGTTGTGGGGGTCTGGGCCATAATGAAGGTCATGACGACTTCTGCGATCACCCGAATCGGAGTGGCGGCCACGACCGCGACGCTCGCCCTCCTCCTCGGCGGCTGCACCGCCCTCTTCCCGAGCTCGGCCCCGCCGGCCACCGACTCCCAGACGGGCGAGGAGATCACCCAGACCGACACCGACGTGTTCACCCTCTCGGTGGGCCAGTGCCTCAACGACACCTCGGGCACCGAGGTGAGCGAGGTGCCGATCGTCGACTGCACCGATGAGCACGACTTCGAGGTCTACGAGGACTTCGAGCTCACCGGCGACGAGTTCCCCGGCGACGACCAGGTCGACTCGGAGGCCGATGCGGGCTGCCTCGCCGCCTTCGACACCTTCACCGGTATCTCGTACGACAGCTCCGTCTACGGGTACACCTACTTCACGCCGACCGAGGGCTCGTGGACCGACGGGGGCGACCGCCTGGTCTCGTGCCTCATCGGCGACCCGAACGGCAAGACGGTGGGAAGCCTCGCCGGAGTGGCGAAGTAGCGCTCACTGCCTCGTGAGCGTTCCGATCTCGGTGCCCTCGGCACCGACGACGAGCGCCTCGTCTCCGTCGTAGCTGAAGGAGGTCGCCTGCGAGAGCCAGGTGTCCACGCCCTCGCAGGCCATGAGGGTCGAGGCGAGGCCGCTGAAGATGACCACGTTGTCGGCCTCCGTCCAGCTCCCGGTGAGGCGGTTGCAGCCGTCGCTGCCGGAGACGGCGCCGTCGGGATCGAGCACGAGCGAGGCGCCCGGCACCTCTGAGACCCAGGTTCCGGCCGCCTCGCCCCGAGTGCCGCCATCGCCCTCGGTCATGTCGGCCGGTGCGTCGACGAGGGCGAGGATGGTGCCGCCGTCGGCATCCCGCAGTTCGAGGTCTCCGTCGATCACGAAGACGCTCGCAGCCTCGGTGACCGCGAGCGGGATGGCCGCGCCGTCGCACGCGATCAGCGTGCTCACCCCGGCGGTCGCCTCGAAGTCGCCGGTGGACCTCATCTCCCACTCGCCCTGGGCGCCGTTGCATCCGTCGGAGCCGATCCAGGTTCCGTCGTCGGAGAAGCGCACGAACGGCACCTCGGGGCTGTCGTACTCCTCCCCCGTCACCCAGGTGCCGATGATGCTGCCCTTCGACACGGTGCCGCCGGAGTCGCCCGAGCAGGCGGTGACGGCGAGTGCGACGGCGGCGAGCGCGGTGCCGGCGAGAAGGGTGCGGGTGCGGGACCGGAAGACCATGCAGTCACACTAGCGGTCGGCGACCGCCGGGGGCCGTAGGCTGAACGGGATGCGACTCCTCCTGATCAGACACGGCCAGACCATCGACAACGCGAACGGGGCCCTCGGCACGGTCGTGCCCGGCCCGGGCCTCACCGAGCTGGGCCGCACCCAAGCAGCGGCGATCCCGGCCGCGCTCGTGGCGGAGAGCATCGACGCGATCGCGATGTCGACCATGCGCCGCACGCACGAGACCGCGGCTCCGCTCGTGGAGGCCCTGGGCCTCGCGCCGATCGAGTTCGACGGTCTCCGCGAGATCACCGCGGGCGACATCGAGGGCCGCTCCGACAGCGAGGCGATCCGGCTCTACCTCGGCACCCTCTTCGGGTGGTGGACCGACTTCTCCGCGCGCATCCCGGGCGGAGAAGACGGCCACGAGTTCCACGCCCGCTACGACGGGGCGATCCGGGAGCTGGCCGCCGCGCATCCGGAGGGCACGGTCGCGGTGTTCAGCCACGGCGCCGCCATCCGCACCTGGGCCTCGTGGTCGTCGGGCAATATCGACGCCGAGTTCAGCCGGACGCACGGACTCGAGAACACGGGCATCGTCATCCTGGAGGGCTCGCCCGAGGCGGGCTGGGAGGCTGTGTCGTGGCAGAACGCCCCGTTGGGCGGCAGTGCCCTCGAAGACGGCGGCGCCCCCGACCCGACCGGTGAGGCGACGCTCGCCTGATCCGGCCCGGGCTCATCCGCCCGCTCCCGGCACCGACTCCGTGAAGAACACCGGGGTGCCGCTGACCGGATCGGTGCCGACCCGACAGCGCACGCCGAACGCCTCCTCCACCACCTGTGCCGTCAGCACCTCGGCGGGCCGGCCGGCGGCGACCACGCGACCCCCGGCGACGACCAGCACGTCGCTGGCATACCGTGCCGCCTGATTGAGGTCGTGGAGCACCGCGACGATGGTGCGACCCTCGGCGTGCAACCGGCCGAGCAACTCGAGCAGCTCGTGCTGGTGCGCGATGTCGAGATAGGTGGTCGGCTCGTCGAGCAGCATGATCTCGCTGCGCTGGGCCAGCAGCATCGCGAGCCAGGCCCGTTGCCGCTGCCCGCCGGAGAGCCGGTCGACCGCCTCGTCGGCGACCGCCGTGAGCCCCGTCGCCGCCAATGCCTCGTCGACCGCCGAGTCGTCGGCCCGCGACCACCGCTGGAGCGCGGAGCGGTACGGGTGCCGGCCTCGTGCGACGAGGTCGCGCACGAGGATGCCCTCGGGCGCCACGTTGCTCTGGGGCAGCAGTCCCACCCTCCGCGCGAGCTCCCGGCGACCCCACGCGCGACGGGGCCGGCCCTCCACCGTCACCGTGCCCGCGGCGACCGGAACGGTGCCGGCGACGGCCTTGAGCAGGGTCGACTTGCCGCATCCGTTGGCGCCCACGAGCACGGTGAACGATCCGGCGGCGACCGAGAGCGAGATATCGTCGCACACCACCCTGCGGTGATAGGCGATGGTGACGTGCTGCAGGTCGATCGCGGCACCGTTCGCCCCGGATGCGTGCGGAGGCTGGGTGGTCATCGGCGTTCCCGTCGTGCGTTGAGGGCCAGGACGACGGCGAGGTAGACGCCGCCGAGAACGCCCGTGGCCGCCCCCACCGGCAGTTGTTGCGGTGCCAGGACACGCTGAGCAAGCAGATCCGAGGCGAGCAGCAGCACCGCTCCGAGGAGGGCGGAGGTGAGCACCAGGGGTCGTGCGGCACGGGCGGCACGCCTGGCCAGCTGCGGTGCCGCGAGCGCCACGAACGCGATCGGCCCGGCCGCGGCCACCGCGGCGGCGGTGAGGCCGATCGCCACCACCACGACCACGACTCGCATCCTCGCGGGTGCGATGCCGAGGGAGTCCGCCTTGTCGTCGCCGAGCTCCATCACGGCGAGACTCCGTGAGAGCAGGGCCGCCGGCACCAGGAGCACGGCGACGGCGATCGCGGTCATCGGCAAGTAGGCGGTGCGGCCGTTGAGGCTGCCGACCAGCCACACCGCCGCGCTCTGCGCCTCGGTCACGTCGGCACGGGTGAGCAGGTAGGCGTTCACCGAGGTCAGCAGGGCGGCCAGGCCGATGCCGACCAGCACCAGGCGGTGGCCCGTGCCGCCGAGGGCGAGCGCGACCGCGGCGACCGCCAGACCGCCGACCACGGCGCCTGCGCCCGCCGGGACCGCCGTGGGCAGGAGCAGCAGCGCGGCCAGCGCACCGGTGGCGGCACCCGTCGTGAAACCCACCAGGTCGGGACTGCCCAACGGGTTGCGGGTCATGCTCTGGAACAGGGCACCGGCCGCCGCCAGGGCGCCGCCGACCACGAGCGCGAGGGCGAGCCGTGGCAGTCGCAGCTCGAACAGCACCAGGCGGGAGCGTTCGTCGCCCTCGCCGAGGAGCGTGCTCACGACCTCGCCCCAGGAGATGGCCGCCGTACCGGTCGACACCGCGACCACGATCAGCCCGGCCGCCGTGGCGCAGAGCCCTGCGACCAGCACGACACCGCGCAGCCTCACAGTGCCGGCACCGATCGCGTGCGCACCAGGGCGATGAAGACGGGGGCGCCGACCGCGCCCATCACGATGGCGACCTCGATCTCCCCGGGGCGCGCCACGAGCCGGCCGATGATGTCGGCGCCGAGCAGAAGAACAGGGCCCAGCACCAGGCTGAAGGCCACGATCCAGCCCGACCGCGGCCCGCAGATCAGGCGCGCCGCGTGCGGCACGGCGAGCCCGAGAAAGGTGATCGGCCCGACGACGGCCGTCGCCGCGCCGCACAGCAGCACGACGGCGAGCAGCCCGAGCACGCGGGTGCGCGCGGGATGGACGCCGAGCGCAGAGCTCCCGTCGTCGCCGAGGGCGAGGACGTCGAGCCGGCTCACCAGCGTGAGACCGAGTACGAGGCCCGCGGCCAGGGCGGGCGCCGGCACGAGGAGCGACGACAGCGGCTGATCGGCGAGGCTGCCGACGGCCCAGAAGCGGTACTGGTCGAAGGCCTCCTGGTCGAGCAGGGTGATTCCCGCGACCACACCCGCGAGGCTCGCGCTCACGGCGGCGCCGGCGAGCACGAGCCGCCCCTGGCCGCCGGCCCCACCCGCACTGCCGAGACCGATCACGATCGCCGCGGCGACGCCGGCGCCGAGCAGCGCGAGCCCGAGACGCAGCGCGGGGTCCTGCGGCGCACCGAGCACCACCGCGAGCACGACGGCGGCGGCTGCTCCCGCGTTGACCCCGAGCAGGCCGGGGTCGGCGAGGGGATTGCGCGTGACCGCCTGCATGAGCGCGCCGGCCAGCGCCAGTGCCGCGCCCACGACCAGGCCGAGCGCGGTGCGCGGCACCCGGACGGTCCAGACGATGTGGGAGACGTCGTCTCCCACCGGATCGACCAGGGCCCCGAGAACGGCGGCGGGTGAGAGCTCGCGGGCACCCACCGCGAGACTCAGCACGACGACGGCCGCCAGCAGCACGAGCGCGGCCGAGAACGCGAGGGCGAGACGGCGCCGCGATGCGGTGCGTCTCATGCGGGCGCGGTCATCTGGGAGGGATCCTCGGGAGGGGACTGGACAATGCTGGAACGTTCCACCATTCTTACATGAGGTAAGCCTAGCCTTCCTCCCACGTCACCCTCCACCGAAAGACAGCACACGCATGACCACGACCTCTCGCACGATCATCACGCGACGCCTGGCCGCCTCCGCGCTGCTCGCCGCGGCCGCCGTCGCCCTGAGCGCCTGCGGGGCCGGCGCCTCCGCCGAACCCGACGCGACCACGGCCTCCGACGGCGCCTACCCGGTGACCATCCCTCACGCGTTCGGCGAGACCGAGATCACGGAGCACCCCGAGCGCATCGTGGTGGTCGGCTACAAGGAGCAGGACTACTACCTGGCGCTCGGCGAGGTGCCGGTGGCGATCCGCGACTGGTACGGCGACATGCCCTCGGCCACCTGGCCGTGGGCCCAGGAGTACCTCGACGGCGAGGAGCCGGTGGTGCTGCCGCGGGCCGAGCTCGACTTCGAGCAGATCGTCGAACTCGACCCCGATGTCATCGTCGGCATGTCGGCGGGCCTGACCGAGGAGGAGTACGACACGCTCTCCGCGATCGCACCGACCGTGGCCCAGCCCTCCGCCGACGACGGCTGGGCGGTGACCTGGCAGGACATGACGCTGAAGGCCGGGGCCATCCTCGGCAAGACCGCCGAGGCGGAAGCACTCGTCGACGAGCTCGAGGCCGAGATCACCGCCGTCGCCGCGACGTATCCCGAGCTCGACGGCGCCTCGACGGTCTTCGCCTCCGGATGGGAGGGGCAGTACTACGTGTACAGCCCGGCGACGACGGCCTCCCAGCTCCTCCTGGAACTCGGTCTGGTGATGTCCGACGAGGTCGCCGAGCTCACCGACAACGAGAACCAGTACGTCACCCTCAGCCAGGAGCGCTTCGACCTGCTCGACGTCGACGTCGCCGTGTGGTCGGAGGCCGCCGACGACGAGATCATGGTGTCGCTGCTGCAGAACCCGCTCTACGCCGATCTCCCGGTGCACACCGAGGGCCGGGACGTCTTCCTCGGCAAGGACGCCAACGGCGCCTTCGTGTTCTCGTCGGTGCTGAGCCTGCCGTACGTGATCGACACCATCGTGCCGGCCCTTGCCACGGCGGTCGACGGCGACCCGGCCACCACGAGCGCGTTCTCCGCCCCGGAGGACTGAGTCGATGACGATCGGCAGCTGGACGGCCGAGACGGTCGCGGTGCACCGGCTCGGCCCGCATCTCGTGCGGGTCGAGCTCGGCGGAGCCGGCCTCGGCGACTACGTCACGAACGCCGTGCCCGACGAGTCGGTCACGCTCTACTTCCCCCGCCAGGGCGAGACCGCACCGCCCGCGATGACGCTGCGCGACGGCGAGTGGGGTTTCCACGACCTCGACGAGCCCCCTGTCGGGCGCAACTACACCATCCGCTCCGCCGATCCGGAGGCCGGCACCGTCGCGATCGACTTCGTCCTCCACGGCGACGGAGTCGCCTCGCAGTGGGCGGCGCGCGCGACCCCCGGGGACGGCCTCGTGCTGTGGCGGCAGCGCGGCTGGTACCGGCCTCCGGCGGCCACCGACTGGGTGGTGCTCGCGGCCGACCTCACCGGGTTGCCCGCGGTGCTGCGCATCCTGGAGGGGCTGCCCGACGGTGTCGCCGCGACCGTGCTCGTCGACGCGCTCGACGACACCGATCTCGCCGAGCTGCGCGTGGTGGCTCCCCGCTCGGCCCGGATCGACGCCCGGCTCGGTGCCGGGAACGGGGTCGCGCGCGACACCCTGATCGCCCGTATCGAAGCCTTCGACCCGCCCGCCAGCGGCGACGGTTACGCGTGGTTCGCCGGTGAGGCCGGCGACGCACGACGCGCGCGTGCGGTGTGGCGCGAACGGCACGGGCTGGCGCGGGACCGCGTCGCCAGCGTCGGCTACTGGCGAGCCGACGCCACCGAGTGGCAGCGCCGCTACGCCACCGTGCAGGCGGAGATGGAGCAGCTCTACGCCGACGCTGTCGCGGCCGGTGCCACCCTCACCGAGGCGGGGGAACGGGTCGAGGACGCACTCGCCCTCCGTGGACTGTGAACGTGCCGCTCCCCCGCGTCGACGAGCGCAGCCGGAGGGTGATCGGATGCTCGACCTCGCCGCGCTCGGCCCCCTCGAGCACCGCGTCGAGCAGTTCCGCACAGCGCGATCCCGCGGTCAGCGGGTCGAGATCGATGGAGGTGATGGGCGGCTGGACCAGTGCCGCCGTCGCCGACTCGGTTCCCGTGGCCAGGAGGAAGTCCTCGCCGACCCGGCGGCCCTCCGCCGCCAGCACGGCGAGGGTGGCGGGTGCCGTGTCGACGGGAGCGCAGAAGAGGCCGTCGACACCGGGGTGCTGCCGCAACAACACGGCGGTCGCACTCTCGATCTCCGCCGGTGACGGGATCCAGCTGATCGGCACCACGACGGGCTCGACCCGGTTCTCGCGGCACCACGAGCGGTAGGCGGCGCCCAGCTGAACCGCCCAGTCGCCGGTCTCCGGCGGCAGCATCATCGCGGGCCATCGCGAACCCTCGTGGCGCAGGTGGTCGAGCACCCACCTCAGCGCCCGGTCGTGGTCGCACCGCACCACCACGTCGGGCCGGGGCATCGCCGCACCGTAGGGCCGCTCGAAGCTCACGCTCGGCACGTCTGAAGCGAGCAAGGCCACCGCCGTGGGGTCGTCGGCGTGCGGATCGGCGACGACGACACCGTCGACCGCGGGGAAGGCGGCCCGCTCGTGGCCTCCGAGGATGGCCGTGTCGCGCCCGCGCGACGAGAGGTACTCCATCGCACCGAACACGAAGCGCATGTAGAACTCCGACGTTGACGGCACCCCGGGCACGTGCACACCCACCACGCCCGTGCGGCCACCGCGCAGCCGGCGGGCGGCCCGATTGGGCTGGTATCCGAGCCGGGCGGCCGCCTCGAGCACCTCGCGGCGCGTCTCGTCGGAGAACCGCCCCGTGCCCGAGAGCACATTGGAGACGGTGGACTTGCCCACGCCCGCGGCACGTGCCACGTCGAGCAGCGTGACGGGGCGGGAGTCGGGCATGACCACAGTCTAGGAACGACGGTGAGCGCCGGGGAACTCGACAACGTGCGACAGCGGCCGGTGGTGGAGATGGGGGGAATTGAACCCCCGTCCATCGCTGTGATCCCACGCCTTCTACGGGCGTATCCTGTGGAGCGTTCTGCTCGGCCCCGACCTTTGCCACAGGCAGCCAGGTCGACGGGCCCAGTCACAGAAGAAGTCCCGCGTGACCCTGAGACACGATCACGCAGCGAGCTCTCTAGCTGATGCCGGAACCCGGGTAGAGAGCATTCCCGGACCGACAGTTCCTAGTGGCTAGGGAAGGGGACCTTACGCCGCGAGGGCGAAGGCGGCCTTCTTGGCCGGAACAGTGCTGTTGGAATTGGCACTTATAGTTTGCGAGGGGCGTTAACGAGATAACCCCGCATCCTCGACCCGCTTCTCGTCGTTTCGCAGGCGATGTCGAAACCGATCATCCCCGTGGTGGGTCGCTGTCGCACGCTGTGGAGTTGTCAATCGGCTCACACCTGATGGTGGGCACCGAGCCGCCGCGCGAGCCGCCCGAACGGGCGACTGCGCGAAGCAGCCCTCCAGCATACGACAGACTGTGACCGGCTGTCCAGCGAGCACCACTATCGTGGGAGCCATGTCCGATCCCTCCACCACCGTCATCACCGTCGCCGGCACCCACCGCGTGCACCGCCATCCCGAACGCGCGGTCGTGCGCATCGCCGTGGGCTACGACGGCGACACCCGCGACAGCGTACTCGCCGCCACCAGGGCGGCCCACGAGTCGTTGACGGGGTCGCTGGAGAGCCTTTCGGCCGGAGACGGCGAGGGCCCGGTGCGACGATGGCACTCCGAAGACATCCGCGTGTGGGGGCAACGCCCCTGGGCACCCGACGGAACCCGTCTGCCGGTCGAGTTCCACAGCGCGGTCGCGGTCGACGCCGAGTTCGACGACTTCGGCGCGCTGTCGGAGTGGATCGACGTGGTGGCGGCGCGCGACGGCGTCACGGTCGAGGGCGTCGACTGGTCTCTCACCCCCGACTCCGACGCCGCGCTACGGCAGGAGGCGCGCAAGGGTGCGGTGGCGGATGCGGTGGCCAAGGCGGGTGAGTACGCCGACGCGCTGGGGCTCCGGCAGCCCGTGGCGACCGCCCTCGCCGACGCCGGGCTGCTCGACGCGGCCGGTGCGGGCGGCGACGGCGCCCCACGCCTGATGTCCGCGATGGCGAAGCACGGCGGCAGCCCGGGCGGCGTCGAGCTTCGGCCGGCTGAGGTCGTGGTCGAGGCCGCCGTGCACGCCCGCTTCACCGCGACCGCCGAGCGCTCGTGAGCCGGCGCGTCTCGGTCTCGCCGGTGGGTGACCTCTCAGACCAGGTGCACGTCGTCACAGGCGGCACGGGCGGGCTCGGCTACTGGGCAGCCGAACAGCTCGCGGCCGCGGGTGCCACCGTCGTCATCGCCGCACGCTCCGACCAGAAGGGAGAGGCTGCGCTCCGCTCCGTACGATCGCACGTTCCGGGCGCGTCGGCGCGCTTCCTCCACCTCGACCTCACCGACCCGATCTCGATCGCCCGCGCCGCCGACGCTCTCTCCCGGCTGCCGCGCATCGACTCCCTGCTCGCGAACGCCGGCATCCTCTCCACCGGCGGCCGCACCGTCACCCCGTCGGGTGTCGAGACCATGATCGGCACCAACCTCCTCGGCCATGCCGCGCTCATCGCGGGGCTGCTGCCTGCGCTCTCGGAGCATCCCGCGGCACGGATCGTGCACCTCGGCAGCATCAGCCACGAGTTCTTCCGTCTCGACCTCGGCGACCTGCAGAGCGAGAGCGGGCGCTTCCGCGAGTTCCGCAGCTATGGCCGGTCGAAGCTCGCGGTCATGACCTACGCCTTCGAACTCGACCGTCGACTCCGGGCCTCGGGCTCGCGCGTGTCGAGCCTCGTCGCGCATCCCGGCTGGGCCGTCGACGAGCTCGCTCCCGCGCGCAGCATCCTGCCCCGCCCGAAGACCGGCAACGCGCTCACCCGCTCGGTGCTGAGCCTGATCGGCCAGGGCAAGGACCACGGCGCGTGGCCCCTGGTCGCGGCAGCCGCGCATCCGGATGCCGCGGGCGGCCAGTACTGGGGGCCTGACGGCTGGCGGCAGCTGAAGGGCCGGCCGGCGGTGGTGGCGGCGAAGCCCTACACGCGCGACCGCGAGACGGCGTTGGCCCTGTGGCAGGAGGTCGAGCGACTCACGGGCGTGGAGCACGGGCTCCCGGCCTGACCACGCCGACCGCGAACGCCGGCCGGGGCGCGCAGCTCACTCGCCGAGGTGCCTACGGCTCGACATGGCGCGGTCGGCCTCGCGCTTGTCCTGACGCTCCCGGAGCGCCTGGCGCTTGTCGTACTCGCGCTTGCCCTTGGCCACGGCGAGCTCCACCTTCGCGCGACCGTCGCTGAAGTAGAGCGAGAGGGGCACCAGCGTGTAGCCGCCCTCCTTGGTCTTGTTGTGGATCTTGAGGATCTGCTCCTTGTGCAGCAGCAGCTTGCGCTTGCGGCGCGGCGGGTGGTTGTTCCAGGTGCCCTGGTTGTACTCGGGGATGTGCACGGCGTCGAGCCAGGCCTCTCCCCCGTCGATGAAGGCGTAGCCGTCGACGAGCGAGGCACGGCCGGCGCGCAGCGACTTCACCTCGGTGCCGGTCAGCACGAGACCGGCCTCGTAGGTGTCTTCGATCGAGTAGTCGTGACGTGCCTTGCGGTTGGTCGCGACGACGTTCTGTCCGCGTTCGCGTGGCATGACTGCTCCCTGACTGGTCGAGACGATCCGGGCGGTCGCCCCGAACCGGATGCGCCGCCTCCGAGGCAGGCGCAGCCGTTCAGTCTAGACCTTCAGATAGCGGGTGATGGCGAACTTCGCCGAGAACGCCGCCAGGACGGCACCGACCACGATGAGGATCGGCACCACGATGAGCGCGTCGTCGAAGGTGACGAAGGAGGTGAACTGGAGCCTGACGGCGAGCCAGTCGCGCACGACGAACTGCACCAGGGCCAGGATGGCCGCCGAGGCCAGCACCGCGCCGATCACCGCGGCCAGGATGCCTTCCAGCACGAACGGGGTCTGAATGAAACGGTTCGAGGCCCCCACGAGTCTCATGATGCCGATCTCGCGCCGGCGCGAGAAGGCGGAGAGCCGGATGGTGGTGGCGATGAGCAGCACCGCCGCCACGAGCATCACCGCCGCGATGCCGATGGCGGTGTAGCTCGCGATGTTGAGGATGGTGAAGATCTGCTCGAGGTAGGAGCGCTGGTCGGTGACGCTCTCCACGCCGGCCATGCCCGAGAGGCTCTCCACGAGCACGTCGGACTGGTTCGGGTCGACGAGGTTCACCCAGAACGTCTGGTTCAGCAGCTCGGGGGTGATGTAGTCGGCCACGGCGTTGCCGGCGAACTGCTCCTGGAAGTTCTCATAGGCCTGCTCGTGGTTCTCGAAGTACGACTCCTGGATGAACGGGGCCAGCGTGGGCGAGTCGAGCTGCGCCTGCACGGCGTCGATCTGCTCCTGCGTGGCGTCTCCGCCCTCGCAGGTCGCCCCGAGCGAGGTGGCGGTGCACATGTACACGGCCACCTGGGCCTTGTCGTACCAGAAGTTCTTCATCTGCCCGATCTGCATCTGCAGCAGGATCGCGGCGCCCACGAAGGTGAGCGAGATGAAGGTCACGAGCACGACGGAGACCACCATCGACACGTTGCGGCGGAGGCCGGTGCCAACCTCGCCCAGGATCAGTGCGAATCTCACGTCGTCGGCCCCACATTCTGGTCGTCGCCCTGCTGACCGGCGGCACCCGGTGCCCGCAGCCCCAGCTTCTCGGCCAGGGTGAGCGATTCTGTCGCGGGGTCGAGGGGGTCGGGATGCGCGGGGGTGACGGGCATGGGCGGCACGGCACCGGCGGGTGCCGCGGCCGCCGACGCGGGCACGGCCCCTGTGGCGGTCTGGGCGGCGGGCGCGGGCGGCACGAGCACCGGCTCGGGCCTCGGCGGGCGCAGGCCCTCCGACAGCGCGATCTCGGCGGTGAGCCCGGAGTCCTGCAGCGCGATCTCGGCGGTCATGCCGTAGCCGCCCTGGCTCTCGTCGCGCACGATCTGGCCCGTCACGAGCTCGATCACGCGGCGCTTCATGTGGTCGACGATCGCGTTGTCGTGCGTGGCCATGACCACGGTGGTGCCCCCGGCGTTGATGCGCTCGAGCACCGTCATGATCCCCGCGCTGGTGGAGGGGTCGAGGTTTCCGGTCGGCTCGTCGGCGAGTAGGATGGCCGGCTTGTTCACCACCGCGCGGGCGATCGCCACACGCTGCTGCTCACCGCCGGAGAGCTCGTGCGGGAGGCGGTTCGCCTTCTCGGCGAGCCCCACCATCTGCAGCACGTCGGGAACGGCCTCCTGGATGAAGCCGCGGGACTTGCCGATCACCTGCAGGGTGAACGCGACGTTGTCGAACACGTTCTTGCCGGGCAGCAGCCGGAAGTCCTGGAAGACGACGCCGAGGTTGCGGCGGAAGTAGGGCACCTTGCGGTTGGAGATCGCTCCGAGGTCTTGCCCCAGCACGTGGATGCTGCCGCTGGTGGGCCTGTCCTCCTTGAGGATGAGGCGGAGGAAGCTGGACTTTCCGGAGCCGGAGGCCCCCACCAGGAAGACGAACTCCCCGCGCAGGATCTCGAGGTCGATCGCGTTCAGCGCGGGCCTCTTCGTTCCCCGGTAGGTCTTGGTTACTCGATCAAAGCGAATCATCTCGCGAGAACTCTAAGCAGGCGCATCCCGAATCCCGGCCACGACTCACCGGGGCCCCGGATTCATAGGATTCACATGATTCAGTCGTCGTGCTTGGTCTTGCGCCAGCGGATTCCAGCCGCGATGAAGCCGTCGAGATCGCCGTCGAACACGGCGGAGGGGTTGTTCACCTCGTGCTCGGTGCGCAGGTCTTTCACCATCTGGTACGGAGCGAGCACGTAGCTGCGCATCTGGTCGCCCCAGCTGGCCGTGATGGTGCCGGCGAGCTCCTTCTTCTGGGCCGCCTCCTGCTCGCGCTGGATGAGGAGCAGACGCGACTGCAGCACGCGCATGGCGGCGGCGCGGTTCTGGATCTGCGACTTCTCGTTCTGCATCGACACCACGGTGCCGGTGGGGAGGTGCGTGATGCGCACGGCGGAGTCGGTGGTATTGACCGACTGGCCACCGGGGCCCGAGGATCGGAAGACGTCGACGCGGATGTCGGACTCGGGGATCTCGATGGCCTCGGTCTCCTCCATGAGCGGGATGACCTCGACGGCGGCGAAGCTGGTCTGCCGCTTGCCCGCGGCGCCGAAGGGGCTCATGCGCACGAGCCTGTGGGTGCCGGCCTCGACGCTCAGCGTGCCGAAGGCGTAGGGGGCGTCGACCTCGAAGGTGGCCGACTTGATGCCGGCCTCCTCGGCGTAACTGGTGTCCATCACCGTCGAGGCGTAGCCGTGCTTCTCGGCCCAGCGCAGGTACATGCGCAACAGCATCTCGGCGAAGTCGGCCGCATCGACACCGCCCGCGCCCGCGCGGATCGTGATGACGGCAGGGCGGGGATCGAACTCCCCGTTGAGCAGCGTCTGCACCTCGAGGTCGCCGAGCACCTTCTGGATGCTCGCCAGCTCGGCCCTGGCCTCTTCGGCGGAGTCTTCGTCACCGGCCTCGTTGGCGAGCTCCACGAGCACCTCGAGGTCGTCGAGCCGGGTCTGGATGCCCGTGATGCGTGCCAGCTCGCCCTGACGGTGACTGAGGGCGCTCGTGACCTTCTGCGCCTTCGCCGTGTCGTCCCAGAGATCGGGGGCGCCCGCCTCCTCACTGAGCCGGGCGATCTCCGCGGTGAGGGCGTCGACGTCGACGACGGTGCGGATGTCGTCGAAGGTGGTGCGGAGAGCGGAGATCTGGTCGCTGAGGTCTAGTTCGAGCATCGTGAGGAACAGTCTAGTTGAGCCGGGCGCGCGGCACCGGGCGACGGTCGCGCGTCACAATCGTTAACAGAGGTAAAGTTATTCACGATGACCACGGCAGCAGACGACGGATTCCGGTTCAGGGCGATCGCCCTCCCCGCCCTGTTGCCGACCCTGTTGTTCGGCATCGGAGAGGGAGCCGTCATCCCGGTCGTTCCCGCGATCGCTGCCTCCCTCGGCGCCGACCTCGCCGGCGCGGCCCTCATCGCGGCGATGATCGTGGTCGGTCAGCTGGCCGGCGACATCCCGAGCGGCTGGCTGGTGTCGCGCATCGGCGAGCGGCGCTCGATGATCGGCGCCGCACTGCTGTCGATGGCCGCGGTCACCACGGCGATGGTCGCCGTGAGCGCGGCCATGTTCGGGGTGGCGGTGTTCCTGCTCGGCCTCTCGGCCGCCACCTTCGCCCTGGCCCGCCAGGCGTTCATGACCACCTTCGTGCCGTTGCGCATCCGGGCCCGCGCCCTCTCGACGCTGGGCGGTTCCTTCCGCGCGGGCTGGTTCATCGGCCCCTTCCTCGGGGCCGGTCTCATCGCTCTGACCGGCACCGTGGAGTCGGCGTTCTGGATCCACCTCGCGTGCGCGACCACGGTGCTCGTCGTGCTTCTGGTGATCCGCGACCCGACCGAGCGGCTCCCCCGCCCCGACGCGGGCGAGTTGCTCGTGCGCGAGGAGTCGTCGGGCCTGTTCCGCACCATCTGGCACCACCGCGGGGTGCTGCTGCGGATGGGGACCGGAGCCGGGGTCGTGTCGGCGCTGCGGGCGAGCCGGGTGGCCATTCTCCCCCTGTGGGCGGTGAGCATCGGGTTGCCGGAGCAGACCACGGCGCTCGTCATCGGCATCGGCGCCGCGGCCGACTTCGCCCTGTTCTATACCAGCGGCTGGATCATGGACCGCTTCGGACGCCTGTGGAGCGTGGTGCCCTCGATGCTCGGCATGAGCGCGGCCCTCGTGACGCTCTCGTTCACCCACGACCTCGCGGCCGCGGCGCAGTGGTTCGTGGTGATCGCGGTGGCGATGGGGGTGGCCAACGGGGTGGGGAGCGGCATCATCATGACCCTCTCGGCCGACCTCGCCCCGCGGCCCGACCCCGCGCCCTTCCTCGGCGCCTTCCGCTTCACCGCCGACGCGGGGGCCGCGCTGGCCCCACTCGGCGTCGCCGCGATCGTGGCCGTCGCCTCACTCCCGATCGCCACCGCGGCGGTGGGCGTCGTCGGGGCGCTCGGAGCGGGAATCCTCTGGCGCAACATCCCGCGCTATCTGCCCCACCGCCCCCGCGGCTGAGGATTCGCCGCGCAGCCTGCCCCTACACTGGAGAGCACCTGGGCGGGAGTGGTGAAATTGGCAGACACGCAGGATTTAGGTTCCTGTGCTTTCGAGCGTGAGGGTTCAAGTCCCTTCTCCCGCACCTTCTGATCGACTGGAGACTAGACGTGATCGCCGCCGCAGCCCCCGCCGCACTCATCCCCTGGCTCGACCCCAACACCCTGCTGAGCGGGGTCTTCGGGCCCGTGGCGCTCCTCGTGGTCTGCGCGATCGTGTTCGCCGAGACCGGGCTGCTGGTCGGCTTCCTCCTGCCGGGCGACACGCTGCTGTTCTTCACCGGCGTGCTCGCCGTGGGCGGCAAGTTCGGCATCGACATCTGGTGGGTGTGCCTGGCCATCTCGCTGGCCGCCTTCCTCGGCGGTGAGGTGGGCTATCTCATCGGGCACAAGGTCGGCCCGCGCATCTTCGAGCGCAAGGAGTCGGGGCTGTTCAGCGTGCACAACGTCGAGCGCACCAACGCGTTCTTCGAGCGCTTCGGCGCCCTCGCCGTCATCCTGGCCCGCTTCGTACCGATCGTGCGCACCTTCGCCCCGATCGCCGCGGGCGTCGGGCACATGAACTACCGGCGCTACTCGCTCTACAACGCCATCGGCGCCCTCATCTGGGGATCGGGCATCACGCTGCTCGGCTACGGCCTCGGCCAGATCCCGATCGTGAAGGAGTTCGCCGAGAAGTACCTCGACGTCGTGCTCATCGCCGTGGTCGTGCTCACGGTCATCCCGACCGTCTTCCACTACCTGCGCGAGCGCAGCAAGGCCAAGAAGAACGCCGCAGCGGCCGTCGCCGAAGAGATCGAGATCACCGGCGCCGCCGAGAAGCTCACTCTCGAGCCCGAGGTGTTCGGCAACGACCTCGACACGAACCCCAAGTTCTAGGCCTCGGCGCGCATCCGTCGACCCGGCCGCGCCGCGCTCAGTCGTGCGCGTCGGCCTCGTGCCTGGCGTGCTCGGCGGGCTCGATCTGGAACGTGGAGTGCTCCACGTCGAAGTGCTCCGAGAGGCATGCGCCCAGCGCATCGAGCAGCGGCCCCGTCTCGCCCCGCTCGAACACGGCGGGCTCCACCACCACGTGCGCCGAGAACACATAGCGCCCCGAGGTGATGGCCCACACGTGCACGTCGTGCACGGCCACGACGCCCGGCTCGGCGAGCATGTGGTGACGGATGCCCTCCACGTCGAGCGAGGCGGGCGTCGTCTGACCCAGCACGGCCGCCACGTCGCGCAGCAGTGACACGGCGCGCGGCACGATCATCGCGGCGATGGCGAGCGAGGCCACCGCGTCGGCCTTCTCGAAGCCGGTGAGCAGGATGACCGCGGCCGCCGCGATGACGGCGACCGACCCGAGCAGGTCGCCGAGCACCTCGAGATAGGCGCCGCGCATGTTGAGCGAGCTCTTCGCCCCGCCGCGCAGGATGAGCAGCGAGACGAAGTTGGCCACCAGGCCGATGACGGCCACGCCCAGCATGAGGGGAGCCTCCACCTCCGCCGCCTCGGAGCTGAACAGCCGGCCGACGGCCTCGATCGTGACGAACGCGGCCACGCCCACGAGGATGATGCCGTTGGCCAGCGCCCCGAAAACCTCGGCGCGCTGGTAGCCGTAGCTGTGGCGGGCGTTGGCGGGCCGGGCGGCGACCACGGTGGCGACCAGGGCGATGATGAGCCCGATGAGGTCGGAGAGCATGTGACCCGCGTCGGCGAACAACGAGAGCGAACCCGAGACGAACGCACCCACCGTCTCGACCACCAGCACGGTGGCCACGATGGCGATGGCGATGGCGAGGCGGGTGCGGTTCGCGCCCGCGCCGTGATCGTGGCCGGAGTGCCCGTGCCCGGTCGTCGCCTCGGCGGATGCCGGCGCGGGGGTGCCGGGATGCGCGGGGCTGCCGGGATGCGCGGACGCGCGCGCCGGACCGCAGCCGCGGGCGTCGTGCTCGTGGCCGTGGGGATCGTCGTGCTCGGTCATCACCACCACGGTAACCGCCCCGCGGAGCGCGCCGCCACCGTTCGCGCTAGTCGGGAATGAGGTTCGTTCTCAACACCGGGATGGCCTCGCGGAAGGCCCTGGCGCGATGGCTGATCGCGTTCTTCTCCGCCGCCGTCAGCTCGGCGGCGGTCACCTCGAGGCCCTCGGGCACGAAGATCGGGTCGTAGCCGAACCCTCCCCCGCCGTGGGCCCGTGCCGCCAGGCGTCCCGGCCACTCGCCGCCCACCACGCGCTCGACACCGGTGGCGGGCACCACCAGGGCGATGCGGCAGGTGAAGTGGGCGCGGCGGTGCGGATCGGCGATGTCGGCGAGCTGGTCGAGCAGCAGCTCGAGGTTCGCCTCGCCGCCGCGGCCGTGTCCGGCCCAGCGGGCCGAGAAGATGCCGGGAGCCCCGCCCAGCACGTCGACGCAGATGCCCGAGTCGTCGGCGAGCGCGGGCAGGCCGGTGTGGGCGGCGGCGGCCCTGGCCTTGATGAGCGCGTTCTCGTCGAAGCTCGTGCCGTCTTCGACCGGCTCGGGGCCGTCGTAGGCGACGATCTCGAGCTCGGGCAGCTCGGCGCCGAGGATGCCCTGGAACTCCTCGACCTTGTGGGCGTTGTGGGTCGCGAGAACGACGCGCACGTCAGGCGCCCGCGACCGCGTCGAGCGCCGACCGCTGCAGCGCGGCCAGCTCGGCGGCGCCTCCCACCGCGAGGTCGAGCAGCGAGTCGAGTTCGCGGCGGTCGAACGGGGCGCCCTCGGCCGTGCCCTGCACCTCGACGAAGAGGCCGCGGCCGGTCACCACGACGTTCATGTCGGTCTCGGCCCGCACGTCCTCGACGTAGGCGAGGTCGAGCATCGGCTCGCCGTCGATGATGCCCACCGACACGGCCGAGACGGAGTCGATGAGCGGCTGCGACTTCTGGCCGATGAACTTCTTGCCGCGGGCCCACTCGAGCGCGTCGGCGAGCGCGACGTAGGCTCCCGTGATGGCCGCGGTGCGGGTGCCGCCGTCGGCCTGCAGCACGTCGCAGTCGATCACGATCGTGTTCTCGCCGAGGGCTTTCATGTCGACCACAGCCCGGAGCGAACGACCGATCAGGCGCGAGATCTCGTGCGTGCGGCCGCCGATGCGGCCCTTGACCGACTCGCGGTCCATCCGGTCGTTGGTGGAACGCGGCAGCATGGCGTACTCGGCGGTCACCCAGCCCTTGCCGCTGCCGGTCTTCCAGCGCGGCACGCCGTTCGTGAACGACGCGGTGCAGAGCACCCGGGTCTTGCCGAACGAGATGAGGGCCGAGCCCTCCGCCTGGTCGCTCCAGCCGCGCTCGATCGTCACGGGCCGCAGCTGGTCGACGGCGCGGCCGTCTTTGCGCACGATCGCGGGGGTGGTGGCATCGGTCATGACGTCTCCTGGGTGGTGGTGTCACCGGCGGCGCCGGTGCGGGTGGCGGTGTGGCCGGTGGGCCGGATGCGCGGAACTCGGCCGGGCAGAGTGATCGCGCCGGTCTCCACCAGCTCGACCGCGGTGACCTCGGGGCCCAGCAGCTGGTCGGCGAGCCGGATGAACTCCTCCGCGCTCTGACCCGTGGCCTCGTAGCGGTAGCTCGGGCGACCGGGAGAGGTGCGCTGGATGCCGGCGCTCACCAGGGTGCGGTACACGTCGTTGGCGGTCTCGGTGTCGCTGGAGACCAGCCGCACCCCGTCGCCGACCACGTACGAGATGGCGCCCTTCAGAAAGGGGTAGTGGGTGCATCCGAGCACCAGGGTGTCGATGCCCTGCTCGACCAGCGGCCGCAGATAGCGCTCGGCCGTCGAGACGAGGTCGTCGCTCGTGGTGTCGCCCGCCTCCACGAAGCTCACGAACTCGGGGCAGGCCTGGGTGAACAGCTCGAGGTGGGGAGCGGCGGCGAACGCGTCGTCGTAGGCACGGGAGGTGATGGTGGCCGTGGTGCCGATCACACCGACGCGGTTGTTGCGGGTGACCGAGACCGCCGTGCGCACGGCCGGCTGGATGACCTCGACCACCGGCACGCTGTAACGCTCACGCGCATCCCGCAGCATCGCCGCCGAGGCCGTGTTGCAGGCGATGACGAGGAGCTTCACGTCCTGCTCCACGAGGTCGTCGAGCACCTGGAGGGCGTAGCGGCGCACGTCGGCGAGGGGCTTGGGGCCGTAGGGCGAGTGCGCGGTGTCTCCCACGTAGAGGATCGACTCGCGGGGCAGCTGATCGCGCACCGACCGGGCCACGGAGAGACCGCCCACACCGGAGTCGAAGATACCGATCGGTGCGTCACTCACAACACGACAGCCTAGCCCGACTCGTAAGCTCTCACTGTGGACGCATCGACGGCATTGCTCACCGACCGCTACGAGCTCACCATGGTCGACGCGGCCCTGCGCTCGGGCACCGCCGGGCGCGCGAGCGTGTTCGAGGTGTTCGCCCGTTCCCTGCCCGCGGGTCGCCGCTACGGAGTGGTGGCCGGAACCGGTCGCCTGCTGGAGCTGGTCTCGCGGTTCCGGTTCGGAGACGCCGAACTCGCCTGGCTCGCCGAGAACGCCGTGGTGTCGTCGCGCACCCTCGACTGGCTCGCCGACTACCGCTTCACGGGCACCATCCGGGGCTACCACGAGGGCGAGCTGTACTTCCCCGACTCCCCCATCCTCACCGTGGAGAGCGGCTTCGCCGAGGGCGTGCTGCTGGAGACCCTCGTGCTGAGCGTGCTCAACTACGACTCGGCGGTCGCGGGGGCGGCGAGCCGCATGGTGTCCGCGGCCCGTGGAAGGCCGCTGGCCGAGATGGGGTCGCGGCGCACGGGCGAGCGCTCCGCAGTCGCGGCGGCCCGGGCGGCCTACATCGTGGGCTTCGGTGCGACCTCGAACCTCGAGGCCGGCCGCAGCTGGGGCGTGCCCACGATGGGCACGGCCGCGCACGCCTTCACGATGCTGCACGACTCCGAGGAGGAGGCCTTCCGCGCCCAGGTCGAGGCCCTCGGCGCGAGCACCACGCTGCTGGTCGACACCTACGACGTCGCTCGCGGCGTCGAGACGGCGGTGCGGGTGGCCGGGCCCGGCCTGGGGGCGGTGCGGCTGGATTCCGGCGACCTGCTCACCCTCGTCGCCTCCGTGCGCCGCCGGCTCGACGAGCTCGGCAACAGCGGCACCCGCATCACCGTCACCAACGACCTCGACGAGTACGCGATCGCCGCTCTCGCCGCGGCACCGGTGGACTCGTACGGGGTGGGCACCTCGCTCGTCACCGGGTCGGGGCATCCGGCATCGGGGATGGTCTACAAGCTGGTGTCGCGCGAGGGACCCGACGGCAGCATGGTGCCGGTAGCGAAGCGGTCGGCATCGAAGGCCACCCACGGCGGCCGCAAGCATCCGGTGCGCCTGTTCGGAGCCGACGGGCGAGCCGCACTGGAGGCGGTGTATGTGGGTGGATCCGACGACGCATCCGGCGCGGCGGCCCCGGCGGCAGGCGGGCGCGATCTCGTCGTACCGCTCATGGTCGACGGCGAGGCCGAGCAGCGGATGCTCGGTGTCGCGGGTGTGCAAGCGGCCAGACGACACCACACCCAGGTGCTGGCCGAGCTGCCCGATCAGGCGTTCCGGCTGGCCGCCGGCGACCCGGCGGTGCGCACCGAGCTCCGGCAGCTCTGAACGCGGCCGCCCCGCCCGGCGCTACTCGTCGAGCAGGCGCTCGTAGATCTCTTTGCAGGTGGGGCAGATCGGGAACTTCTCCGGGTCGCGCCCCGGAGTCCACTTCTTGCCACAGAGCGCCTTCACCGGCTTGCCCGTGAGCGCCGACTCGAGGATCTTGTCCTTCTCGACGTAGTGCGAGAAGCGCTCGTGGTCGCCCGGGTCGATGTTCTCGGTGTTGAGCAGCTCTTCGAGCTCGCGATCGAGCGTGGTGGTGCCTCCGCCGCCGTCGGGCAGACCGCCGGGCTCGGAGACGCGGGAGAACGCGGAGTGGACCATGCGACGATTCTAGATCGTCAGGAGCGCAGGGTCGTCAGGAGCGCTGCGTCGTCAGGAACGCTGGGCGGCCGCGAGCAGCTCAGGTCCTCGTCGGTCGAAGATGCGCGCGCCCCAGACGATGCCGACCATGGCCACCACGACCCCCACGCCTACACCGGTCCAGAGCGAGACCCAGGCGTACTCGGGGTCGGCGAACACGCCCAGCACGCCGAACACGATCGAGGGCGTCGAGAGCAGCACGGTGCCGAGCAGCGAGAAACCGGGAGCCAGCGCCCAGGTCGCCCCCGGCGACTGCGGCTGGGTGAACGCGCCATCGCCCGGGCGGGTGGCGGCGTAGGGGAACCGTGCCGAGAACACGCTGCCGATGCCGATGCCCGTGAGCACGAGACAGGTGCTCGCCCCCAGCACCGCGGGCAGGGCCGACAGTTGGTCGGCGAAGAGCACACTGAGGAAGGAGCCGATGCCGATGAGCGGTATGGCGATGAGCACGACCGGCACGGTACGGCCGATGCGGTCGGCGAGGCCGAGCCGGCCGGAGGCGACGTGGAGCCAGATGGCGGTGTTGTCGAAGGCGACGTCGTTGTGCACGACCCAGCCCAGGAACACGCACATCACGGGCACGGGGAGCAGCGCCGTGTACTCGACCGGGATGCCCACGAACAGGAAGACGAGGATGGCGATCACGGGCACGACGGGCACGATCACCAGCTGGGCGTAGTAGCGGGGATCGCGCGCCCAGTACGTGAGCACTCGGGCGGCGACCGCACCGGTGGGGGTCGAGGGGGTGCGCGCGAACCAGCCGAGACCGGAGTGCTCGCGCACGGACTCCTCCTGCGAGGGCGTGACGGCCATGAGCGCCACGAGCCCCTTCCAGCCGAGCCAGAGCAGCGCCAGGGTGGCGCCCGCGATGAGCAGCTTCAGCACGGCGAGCACCCACTGCCCGTTCGCCGCGTCGGCCGCCACGGCCCAGGCCGCCCCGAGAGGTGTCCAGCCGAGCACTGACTCGAGGGCGCCGAGCGCCCCTCCGGCCTCCGTTCCGCCGCCGAGCACGAGGAGCACCAGGCCGGGCACGAGCACCACGAGCGCCAGCACGCCCACCACCACGCCGGCCTCGCGCGCGCGGCGGGTGGCGAGGGCGAACGCCGAGATCGACAGCGAGACCCTGCCCGCCAGCACGCAGGTGACCACACCGATCGCCGCGCCGACGACGGCCAGCAGCGCCGTGCCCACCGTGGCCGACCAGGTCACGACCGTGGCCAGTCCGACGATTGTCACGGCGATCGCCGGGACGCTGAGGAAGGATGCGGCCAGCAGACCGCGCGCGACGGTCTCGGGGGTGAAGCCGAACAGCGAGAACGCGCGGGGATCCATCCGGTCGCTCACGGGGAACAGCAGCGGCACCACGAAGAAGCCGAGCAGAACCACCGAGCCGCCCAGCACCACCGCGGTGCGGGCCGTGTCGGGCTGCGCATCGCGCAAGCCGATCAGCACCAGCACGAGGAGCACCGTCATCGCGGCGGCGTAGACCACGCCGATGATGACCCGCACAAGCTGTGGTGTGCCGAGCTGCCCGGCGTTCGCGAACTGCCTGAGTCTCAGTCGGAGGAACTCAGAAGCCATTCCAGCCCCTCCGCGTTCCGGTGCTCGCCCGTGAGCGAGAGGAATCGCTGCTCCAGCGTGCCGCCCTCGCGCACCTCGTCGACGGTACCCTGGGCGGGCACGGCGCCCTCGACGATGATGGCCACGCGATCGCAGACCCGCTGGATCATGTCCATGCTGTGGCTGGAGAGCACCACGGTGCCGCCGGCCGCGACGTAGCGCTCGAGGATCTCGACCACGTTCTGCGCCGACACGGGATCGACCGACTCGAAGGGCTCGTCGAGCACCAGCAGCCGTGGCGAGTGGATCATCGCGCTGGCCAGGGCGATCTTCTTGGTCATGCCCGCCGAGTAGTCGGAGACGAGGCGCCCCAGGGCGTCGCCGAGGCCGAAGGCCGCCGCGAGGTCGTCGCTGCGCTGGGCGACCGCCGTGGCGTCGAGGCCGCGGAGGGTGCCCGCGTAGTGCAGCAGCTGCCGGCCGGTGAGGCGGTCGAACAGGCGGAGCCTGTCGGGCAGCACTCCGATGAGCCGCTTGGCGCCGGCGGGATCGCGCCAGACGTCGTGGCCGAGCACCGAGATGCTCCCGCCGTCGGGCCGGAGAAGCCCCGTGGCCATCGAGAGCGTGGTCGTCTTGCCCGCGCCGTTCGGGCCCACGATGCCGTAGAAGGAGCCGCGGGGCACCCGCAGGTCGATGCCGGCGACCGCGGTGGTGCTGCCGAAGCGCTTGAGCAGGCCCGAGATCTCGAGCACGATGTCGTCGGGATCGAGGTCGCGCACCACCGACGGGGGCGGTGCGGGAGCCGTGCGGGGGCGCGCCGGCGTGCGGGGGGTGCGCGGCGTGCGGGGTGCGGCCGGTTCCTTCGCCTCCTTCGCCGCGGCGGTGCGGGGAGCGGAGGGTCGCTGGGCGGGCTTGCGCGGGCTGGCGGGACGCTTGGGTGCAGGAGTGCGCGCGGGCGTCGGCTCGCCGTCGGGGGACTCGATCGAGGCGGCGGCGGATGCTGCGGAGGCGGCAGGGCGTGCGGCCGACTTCGCCGCGGTCTTCGCGGGTGCCCGGCGAGGCGTGCGCGGAGCACCAGACCGAGCTCCCCCGGCGTCTGGAGTGTCTGGCTCTGAGCTCACCGCACCAACCTATCAATCCCTCAGGTGCACCGCATCGGCCACCCGCCCGGCCGTGGACCCGCCCCCTGACGCATCACGAAAGAGAAACGATACACGCCACCTCCCTTGCCGGAAAATCCGCTCCGGATACACTGTTCATCGACTGTTCACTCGCGTGAACGAATTGTTTAAGGAGCTCATCGTGACCACCCAGGTCGTCATCCTCGCCGCGGGCATGGGCAGCCGCCTCGGCCGATCGCTGCCGAAGCCGCTCACCCCGCTCTCCGACGGCCGCACCATCATGGGTCAGCAGTTCGACAACATCCGTCACACCTTCGGCGGCGACGCGAAGGTCACCATCGTCGTGGGCTACAAGCTCGAGCACATCATCGAGGCGTTCCCCGAGTCGTCCTTCGTCTACAACGAGGAGTACGACCAGACGAACACCTCGAAGAGCCTCCTGCGAGCCCTCCAGGCGTCCACCGCGGGTGGCGTGCTCTGGATGAACGGCGACGTCGTCTTCGACCCCGCCGTGCTCGATCGCGCGCTCCCCTTCATCGCGCGCGACCAGTCCTTCGTCACCGTCAACACCGCCAAGGTGAGCGATGAAGAGGTGAAGTACACCACCACCGCCGAGGGCTACATCGACGAGCTCTCCAAGACCGTGGTGGGCGGCCTCGGTGAGGCCGTGGGCATCAACTACATCTCCTCGCGCGACAAGGCGGCCTTCGTGCGCCACCTGCAGCGGGTCGACGACCAGGACTACTTCGAGCGCGGCCTCGAGCTCGCCATCGCCCGCGACGGCGTGCTCGTCGAGCCGGTCGACATCTCCGACCTCTACGCCGTCGAGGTCGACTTCGCCGAAGACCTCGAGCGCGCCAACCTGTTCGTCTGAACACATCCGGTTAGACTCGGCCTCGACCCGAGGGCACGAGGCAGGTAACAGGTGAGCGCAGCAACCGAGACGTCGCGGCTGCGGCGGAACGGGTGGGCTCGATATCGCCATTCCCTCTGGCTGCTCACCCAGCGAGACCTCCGGGTGCGGTACTCCACCTCGGCCCTCGGCTACGTGTGGTCGATCCTCGACCCGCTGGTCATGGCCGGCATCTACTGGTTCGTGTTCACCCAGGTCTTCCACCGCCCGGTCGGCACGGAGCCCTACATCGTGTTCCTCCTCTCGGCGCTGCTGCCGTGGATGTGGTTCAACGGTGCCGTCTCCGACTCCACGCGCGCCTTCCTGCGCGAGGCCAAGCTCATCCGCTCCACCAAGATCCCGCGCACGATCTGGGTCAATCGCCTCGTGCTCTCGAAGGGCATCGAGTTCCTCGCGAGCATCCCGGTTCTGGGGGTGTTCGCGATCGTCGCCGGCGCCGCCGTCAATCCCGACCTCGTGTTCTTCCCGCTGGCGGTGCTGCTGCAGGCCGTGCTCACCGCGGGGGTCGCCCTGATCGTGGCCCCGCTGGTGGTGTTCTTCAGAGACCTCGAGCGCGCCGTGAAGCTCGCGCTGCGCTTCCTCTTCTACGCCTCGCCCATCATCTACGGCACCCACGACCTTCCCGACGCGCTCGAGCCGTGGGCGGCGTTCAACCCCCTCAGCGGCATCTTCGCGCTCTACCGGGCCGGATTCTTCCCCGACCAGCTCGACTGGTACCAGGTGGCCGTCGGGGCGGCCATGTCCTTCGCCCTGCTCGCCGTGGGGCTGGTCGTGTTCCGGGCGTCGGAGCGCTCGGTGCTGAAGGAGATCTGATGGGCGAGTCGGTGATCGAGGTCGACGGCGTCGGCATCCGGTTCAAGCGCAACCGCCGTGCCCGCCGCAGTTTCAAGGACCTGTTCGCCGGCGCACGGCGCAGGTCGCGCCCGGGCGAGTTCTGGGCGCTGCGCGACGTGAGCTTCCGGGTGCAGGCCGGCGAGGCGATCGGGGTGATCGGCCGCAACGGGCAGGGCAAGTCCACCCTGCTCAAGCTCGTGGCCGAGGTGGTGCTGCCCGACGAGGGTCGCGTGGGGGTGCACCGCGGCGTCGCGCCGCTCATCGAGATCACCGGCGGATTCGTCGACGACCTGTCGGTGCGCGAGAACGTCTACCTCACGGCGGGGCTGCACGGCATGACCAAGCGCGAGGTGGATGCGCGCTTCGGCGACATCATCGACTTCGCCGAGATCGGCGACTTCCTCGACACCCCGTACAAGCACCTCTCGAGCGGGATGCGCGTGAGGATCGCCTTCTCGGTGATCGCGCAGCTCGAGGAGCCCATCATCCTCGTCGACGAGGTGCTCGCCGTGGGCGACAAGGGATTCCGTGAGAAGTGCTACGCCCGCATCGAGGAGCTGCTCGCCGGCGGGCGCACCCTCTTCTTCGTCTCGCACAACGAGCGCGACCTCCGGCGGTTCTGCAGCCGGGGCCTGTATCTGGAGGGAGGGAGGCTCGTCTTCGATGGCCCGATCGACGAAGCGCTCGAGCTCTACTCCTCCGCCACAGCCGGCTGATCCCGACACGTTCTCCACAGCTTTTCCCCGGCAGCCGAATTCAGGCCCCCACCGTCGGTGGTCCCGTCTGCAATACCCCCATGGCACTCACCACACCGCTCCCCATCGTCTCCCGCCCTCTGGCCTACCGCGTCCCCTTCCGGTTCGACCGCACCGATGCACCGCGCAGCTACGCCCTCGTCAACACCGGCGACGAGGTGGTACGCGGCCTCTCCTTCAGCCTGCTCGGCGCGGGCGTCATGCGGGCGACCCCGCCCCTCCTCCTGGCACCCGGCCAGCTCGTTCGGCTCCGCATCCGCGCCGAGAACCTGCCGGTGTCGACGGTGCTCGTCGTGCGCTGGTTCAGGCCCGACGACGACGAGTTCCTCTGGCGGGTGAGCTTCTGACGCCGCGGGCGGCGTGCTCAGGCGCGGTCGGGGTCGACCGTGCCCTGTTCCCGCGCGCGGATGAGGTCGGCCACGGTGACCTTGTGGGGGCGATCGGGCAGCATGTCGGCCGTCATGCCGTCGAGCAGAGTGGCCGGGTTCATGTTGAGCGCCCCCGCGATCCGGAGGATCGTGTGCAGCGAGGGATTGGCCTGGCCGCGCTCGATCTTGCCGAGGTTGGTGAAGTGCAGGCCCGCGAGTTCGGCGAGCTCCATCTGATTGATCGCCACCCGCTGACGCTCGTCACGGATGCGGGATCCCAGCAGGCGCGCGGCGTCGGACGGGGTGGAACTCACCCTTCATGCCTACCTGCCCCATGCCATGGCAACCAGAGCGCTTCACACGCATGCTTTTGCACCTAATGTGTCGGAACCAGAGGTCAGAGGGCGGCGCGGCGGACGAGGGGGACGGCGATGTGGTGGACGACGGCGGCGAGGAGGCGCCAGGCGAGTCGGCGGGGCCAGGCGAGGTGAGCGGTGTAGACGGCGGTGTACTCGAACTCCTGCTCGGCGCCGCGGTGGCGCTTGAAGTCGGCGACGCCGCTCGAGGCGTGCAGGTCGACGCCCCAGTCGGCCGCCGTGCGCAGCATGAGCAGGCTCAGCATGCGGTAGAGACCGAGCTCCTGCGGCAGCGAGGTGTCGTAGCCCACCACCGGCGCCGCGAGATGGCCGTGTGCCACGGTGTAGCCGAGCACGCCGTCGACCCGACCATCCCGCTCCAGCAGCACGAAGCGCAGCAGGCCGCTGCGTTGCGCCAGGGCGACGAACTCCTCGGTGTACCGCGGATTGAGGCGGGAGTAGCGGTCGACGTAGAGCAGCGAGTACAGCTCCGCGATCCGCCGCCGGAGCTCCGGCGGCGAACATCCGGTGGCCGCGTCGAGCGGTGCATCGATCACCCGGTACCCGGAGCCGGCCAGCAGGGCGCTGTCGCGCCTCACATCGCGCAGGGTGGTCCAGTCGCTCTCCCGCGTGACGGTGAACAGCACGCTGCGGGCGGGGATGAGCGCGTAACCCGCCCGACGCAGAGTCGCCGGCAGGCCGGAGCCCCGACCGTGCACGCTGCGCCACACCACCGCACGCTCGGGATGCTCGGCGACCAACCGGGCCGTGAGCGCCCGCACCTCGCCCTCCGCGGGGTCGGGCAGGAGGTTCGTGGAGAGCAGGGCGTTGCCGACGAGAACCACCTCGTCGACCCGGCCGCCGCGCAGAACCCGGTCGAGACCGTCGATCACGAGGCCCGCGGCACCGCGGGCCAGTGGCGATCGCAGCTCGCCGAGCTCCTCGCGGGCGTAGTGCACGTAATGGCTGATCGGCGACACCACGTAGCTCTGCGGCCCGCCGCCCGGGGCGGGCCGCTCGCACGCGCTCACGACCAGCGGCACCCTCTCACCGGACAGGGTCACGACGCCCACCGTGGCCCGCACGTTCTCCACCGCTCGCTCGACCGGCGCGATCGTCGCGAACACGTCACCCCACTCCGGCTCGCGCGACGATGCCGATGCGCCGGGCGAGAGCGTCTGCCCGTTCCACTCGAGATCGGCCGTCGTCGCCGCTAGCACCGGCACCCCTTCGCGCCGGGCCGTGGCGAGCTGGTGCAGCAGCGCGCGTGTCAGCCCCGCGACCGGCACCCGGTCACCCGGCTCGGCCAGCGCGTCGGGCGCCGCGAGCTGCCGCGCGAAGCGCACGAGGTCGCGACCCGAGCGCACGCCGGCCGGAGCACAGAGCAGGTGCGGCAGCCCGAGCCGCGCGCTCCGGCGCGTCGCGACGACCGCAGACCGCGCCCGCGCATCCCGCGCCGAGACTTCACGCACCGCGAACGCCTCCGCCAGGCCATCGCCCGGCCCGAACAGGTGCACCCCGCTCGTGGCCCGCGGGTTGCACTCCAGGATGCTCACTCCGGTCGGGGTGTCGATGGCGTCGAGACCGAACTGCCCCGTGATGCCGAGGGCACCAGCGAGGCGCTCACTCGCGTCTCGCAGGGCCCGGGCCGCCGGAGCGGTGCGGTCGAGGCGCTCGAAGGCGACCCCCGCACCCCGCCCGGCCCGCCACACCGGTCGATAGACCACGAACGCGGTGAGCTCTCCCCCGACGGCGACGGCGTAGCTGCAGAGCTCCTCCCCCTCGACCCGGTGCTGCACGAGCCAGCGCTCCTCGGGGGTCACCCGGCCGATGCCCGCCGAGCCGGGCTCGGGCAACGGCCCACCGGCCTCGACGAACCGGATGCGCGTGCCGAACCGCGAGAACGCGGGCTTCAGCACCACCGCGGGCTCGCCACCCCGCCGCCGCGCCAGCCGCCGCCAGGCGATCGGCGACGAGAGCACGGTGGTGACCGGATGCGCGAGGCCGAGCTCGTCGAGCAGACACAGGAACTCGGCCTTGTCGTGCAGTCGGCGCAGCGCATCCGGACCCGGCGCGACGAGCAGCTCACGCAACGACTCCGCCGGCCCCGAAGCCCCTGAGTCGTGCGCCACCGACGACAGCCAGAACACCTCCTCGCAGGTCGGCACCACCAGCTCGGCGGCGTGACGCCGGGCGATCCCCGCGACGGCCGCCCCGAACTCTCGCGGCCGATGCCGAGGCGGAGGCACCCGGTAGGCCGCGTGCACCGCCCGCGACCGCGCACCGAGCATCGGCGCGCTGTCGGCGAGAACCACCCTCCACCCGTCCTCGTGGAACCGTCGCGCGAGGTCGAGGGCGACGGGGGCGCGGCCGCCGGTCACCACGACCGCCCGATCGCTCACTCCTGCTCCGCGACCCTGGCGCACTCCGCCAGGCCGGCGCGCATGTACGAGCGCCACAGCGGCCCGACGATCCGCTCGACCACGAAGCGGCGACGCGGGAGCGGCCGGTAGCCGTAGCTCCAGCGGATGAGCGAACCGCGGGCCAGCGGCCTGAACTCCCAGCGGGCGATACCCTCGTCGACAAGGTGCGCGAGCTTTCCGGTGTAGTGGGTGACGCGGTAGTCGAAATGACCGACGCGCTCCGGCCCCTCGGGGTCGTAGCGCAGGAGGGTCTCGCGGAAGGTGCCGCCGTCGTCGAGCCTCACGGTGCGCTGTCGCCCGGGCGCATCCCATTCCCCCGTCGCGTCTCTCACCCCGGCGACCCCGGGCAGACCCAGGTGGCGCCGGAACAGCGTCGCGTCGTCGCGCGGCACCACTCGGCCGAACGCGGTCGGAGCCGCCACCGAGGTCTCCACCGCGGCGGTGAACCAGACGTGCTCCATGCCGACCACCGTACTGCCCCATCCGCCCCGTACGCTGGGCAGATGAGTTCGTATCGCGTCACCATGATCGTCGGCCCGCTCGAGCTCGGCGTCGAGCCCGAGAGCGTCCTGCCCACCCTCACGCAGGCGATCGCCGACTACACCGTGGTCGAGGGCTCCGACATCGCCGTGGTGGCCGGAACGCCCAGGGTCACCGTGCGCTTCACGGCCGACGGCGACGAGGCGGCCTTCCTCATCGCGGAGCAGGGCATCGACGGTAGCCGCGTGTCGGCGCAGCCGATCGCGTGGCGTCTCACCCGTCTCGTGAAGGGCCGCTGGGAGCCGCTCGACTGAGCCTGAGGAACCCCGACAGCGCCGCGAGCTGCTCGGCGGTGTGCGGCAGGTGGCCGGCGAGTGCCGGGGAGTGCACGAGGAACGCCGCCCATCGCGCCCGCGAGATGGCCACGTTGAGCCGGTTCTTCATGAGCAGGAACTCGATCCCCCTCGGCACCTCGACGGCCGACGAGGCCGCGAGGGTGACGATCGACACCACGGCCTCACGGCCCTGGAACAGGTCGACCGTGCCGACCGGCACCTCGGCGAGGCCCGCTTCGTCGAGCCGCGCCCGCACGAGGTCGACCTGGGCGTTGTAGGGCGCCACCACGATGAGGTCGGTCTGCCCGAGCGGCCGTCTCACCCCCCGGTCGTCCCATTCCCGCCCGATCAGCGTTGCGGCGATCTCCACCACCCGCCGCGCCTCGGCCTCCGACGAGGTGGAGTCGCCGTCGTGCTCGAGCGGAACGGGATGCAGTCCCGGAGCGACCCCGTCGAGCCGGCGCTCCAGGGTGGCGGGAGCGGCCGAGTGCAGCTCGCCCTCGTAGGAGAGCTCGCTCACCGCCTCGCAGAGAGCGGGATGGAGGCGCCAGCTGCGATCGAGGAACACCCCGAACCGTTCGGGCAGCACCTCGTGCCCCGCCGACAACCACCCCAGTGCCGAGAGGTCGACCGGCTCAGGATGCACGCCCTGGCTCACCTGAGGGAGCTGCTGCGGATCGCCGATCAGCAGCAGTCGACGGGCCGCGACGCTCACCGCGATGGTGTTCGCCAGCGAGTACTGGCCGGCCTCGTCGACGACGAGCAGATCGAGCCGGCGCCGCGGCACCCGGGAGGTGTTCGTGAAGTCCCAGGCGGTGCCGCCGACCACCACTCCCCTGCCGTCGCGCGCCGCGTCGGAGAGGAAGGAGCCGAGACCGGTCGACGGCTTGAGCGCGGTGAACGGGGGCTCGGCCGCGCCCGTGGCCTTCCCCACCCGCGCGGGGTCGAGCCCCGCCTCCACCACCGCCGTGAGCATGTTCTCGACCACCGCGTGCGACTGGGCCACCACCCCCACCGTCCAGCCGTGGCGCCGCACCAGCTCGGCGATCACGTGCGCGCCGGTGTAGGTCTTGCCCGTGCCGGGCGGGCCCTGCACGGCCAGGTAGGAGTCGTCGAGCGCGAGCAGGGTGTCGAGGATGCGGCGGGCCGGGTCGAGCGGCTCACCCGACCCCGGATCGCGCGCGGGGAGCACGCCGGCGATCGGCGCATCCTGTCGCAGTCGCGGCGGGCGGCGCCTGAGGAGGTCGACGGCCGGATCGGAGGGAAACCGGGGCAGGCTCTCGACGAGCGAGCGGCCCCACCCCGCGATCGCCGACTGGATGCCCGTGGTGCGCGGCGGCGCGGCCGGCACGAGAGCGATCGGCAGAGCCGTGTAGGGCTCGGCGTCGACCGTGGCGCCCTCGGAGAGGTGGAACAGGCTCGCGCCGTCGGCGGCGTGCGTGACGGCCGTCACCTCGGTGCGGTCGTGGGCCACGCGATCGCTCGGCCGCGAGCGGGGGGCGATCCACGGATGTGGCGGGTCGTAGACGAGGAACCGCCTGGTGGCCCCACGGTCGAGCCGGCTCCCCGGCCCGAGCTCACCGCGCAGCACGAGCTGCCGGCGCGGCGCCCGCCGCCCCGGCTCCACCTCCCAGTCACGCTCCACCCGGGCCTCCGACACGACGAGCACGTCGCGCCCCTCGGCCCACTCGTGCACGGGTGCGTCGAGCCGGTTGTAGTGCTCCCACCAGAACGACTTCTCCTCGCGCCGGTGGTAGTCGATCGCGGCGGCCGCCAGCGCGAGCGCCTGCTGGTCGGCCGAGACACCGCCGCCGGGCGCCGCAGGAAGCAGTGAGCGGCCCGCGAGCAGTCGCTCGTGCAGTCCGCTCGGCTCGAACGGGGCCACGGCCTCACCCCGGGTGGGCGGGCCCTCCTGCTCGTCGGCCGGGTCACGCAGGGCGAGTGGCGGATCGGGCTGCACGCCGTTCTCGGCGGCCCGCGCGTGGAGCCAGTCGCGCAGTCTCAGCGTCGACAGGCAGTCGTACTCGTTGTAGTCGGCGATCTCCTGCAGCTGGGCGCGCGCGGCCTCCGCCGCGACCGGGTCTTCCCGGCCGGCACGCCGCAGCTCCGTGTAGTCGACGTAGGCGGTGATCGAGTCGGCCCCGGTGGTGACCTGGCTCTCGCGCAGCAGATCGCCCATGTAGAGCGGCTCGAGCTTCTTCAGGCCGTAGGAGCGCCCGCTGACCCGGATGCTGCGGCGCACGAGCGGATACAGGTCGACGAGCACACCGCGCCTGAGCAGCTCGTCGAGCTGCTCCTCTCCCACCCCGTGCCGTGCGCAGAGCGCCTGCAGGTGGGCGCGCTCGTAGTCGGCGTAGTGGTAAACGTGCATGCCCGGGTGACGGCGCAACCGCTCGGTGACGTGGTCGAGGAAGCCCCTGAGCGCCTCCTTCTCCTCGGCGTGGTCATGCGCCCAGAACGGCCTGAACACTGTCTCTCCGGGCCTGTCCGGGTCGTGCTCGACCAGCCCGAACAGGTAGTCGAGCCCCCACTCCCGACCGTCGCCCTCGGTGTGCAGGGGGTCGCCCTCGAAATCGAAGAACACGTCTCCCTCGTCGGCGGCAGGCAGGGCCGCGAGCGGCGCGGCGTCGTACACCCGGTAGCGGAGAGACTGCCCCTCGCCGCCGACCTGCATGCGCGCCTGATCGCGGAGGGCCTCCAGCGCGGCCGACCCGATGCCCTCGACGGGGCCCGACGACGCGGCCAGCGCGTCGATCGTCGCGAGCCCGGCCCGCCGCAACCGATCTCGCTGAGCGAGCCGCAGCCCGGCCACGAGCAACAGGTCACGGTGGGCCTCCACCTCGGGAGCACACACCTCGCACCGCCCGCAGACCGCGTAGCCGGGATCGCCCCACTCCACGGCCGGGGCCTCGAGCCGGGAGTCGAGCAGGGTCTGGAGCCGGGCCCGGCGATCGAGGTAGACCGGCAGCAGGTCGCGCAGACGATGGGTCGACGTGGAGCCGTCGCCCAGCAGCAGGTGCACCTCGTCGGAGACCGGCACGCCCTCCCGGGCGAGCTGGTCGGCGTAGGCGGCCACCTGCAGCAGGGCGGTGACCTTCGCCCGGCGGGCGAGCTTGGTGTCGACCACGGCGTAGCGCGGCCTGCCCTCGGCGTCGTCGCCCTCGCGCACGAGGAAGTCGGCGTAGCCGAGGAACCGCCCGTCGAAGAACGCCGCCTGGAACACCACGTCGGCGCCGGCACGCAGCGCGGCGACCGACTCGGCGGCCGCCGCCGAGAGCAGCTCGGGTGAGGCGCTCGGCGGCCGCCCGATCTCGGCCACCCCCTTGCCCGCAGCGGCGTCGTGGGGGCCGAAGCGCGCGCGGTACTCCTCGAGCACCCGCAGCTCGTGGGCGTCGCCGAGCCTCGCCGCCCGCTCGAGCATGGGGTCGTCGGGGTCGGGCGGGGTCTCGCAGCGGCCGAGCTTGGCATCGAGCCGTCGCACCAGCGCGAACTCGCAGGTGGCGGCCGCGGTGAGATCGGTCGCACTGTAGAGCACCGTGAGATCGCCCGCGGCGGCCCCGTCGTGAGGAGCCGGTGTGACGATCATGGTGCCAGGTTAGCCGTCGCCTCCGACAATGCCCGCCGCGGGCAGGATGACGCCGTCGATGAGCGAGACGAGGAACTCACGGTCGATGGGCTTGCGCAGGATGAGCGTGCGGTACGCCGCCATCGACGGACTGATGAGGGCGATGGTCTCCACGTCGCAGTCGGCCCTGGCCTCGCCGCGCGCGATCGACCGGCGCAGCAGCGTGCGGTTCACCTCGGCGCGCGGTTCGACGATCGCCTGCTCGATCACGCCGCTGAGCTCGGGCGAGCGGGACAGCACCGAGGCGAGGCCGGCCATGATCTGCGCTTTGCGCTCGGCGTCCTCCACGGCGTGGGGTTTGATCATGGCGATGAGGTCGCCTCGCAGCGTGCCGGTGTCGGGCAGCGGCGACTGGGTGAGGTGGTCGCGTTTCATGCACGCCACCGCGTCGATCACCAACTCCGCCTTGGAGGGCCAGCGCCGGTAGAGGGTCGCCTTTCCCGCCCGCGCTCGGGAGGCGACCATGTCGATCGTCATGCCCTCGTAGCCCTCTTCGGCCAGCACGTCGAGCGCGGCGGCGAGGATCTCGGGGTCACGGCTGTGGTCGCGCCGCCGACCGAGTTTCACGGGGGCGTCGGTCTGCGTCATCGCGGGCCTTCTCCTCTGGTTCGCCGAACATTACTGAACCGAGTGTATCCGAAACTGATCAGTTCCGTATATAGTTCCCTGCATGGCATCCACTCCCGCCCCCGCGTCGCGCCGCTGGCTCACCCTCGCCACGGTCGCCCTCGCCCAGCTCATGGTCGTGCTCGATGCGACCGTCGTCAACATCGCCCTCCCCTCCGCCCAGGCCGACCTCGGCTTCTCCGACGGCGACCGCCAGTGGGTCGTCACCGCCTACTCCCTCGCCTTCGGCTCGCTGCTGCTGTTCGGCGGTCGCCTCTCCGACCTCATCGGCCGCAAGCGCGCCTTCATCATCGGCCTCGTCGGGTTCGCCGCCGCCTCCGCCCTGGGCGGGGCGGCCGACAGCTTCGGCACCCTCGTCGCGGCACGTGCCCTGCAGGGCGTGTTCGGCGCCCTGCTCGCCCCCACAGCGCTCGCGGTGCTCACCACCACCTTCACCATCCCGAAGGAGCGCGCCCGCGCCTTCGGCGTATTCGGCGCGATCGCCGGGGCCGGCGGCGCGATCGGCCTGCTGCTCGGCGGCGTGCTCACCCAGAGCTTCGACTGGCGCTGGAACCTCTACATCAACGTGGTGATCGCCGTCGTCGCGGTGATCGGCGCCCTCGTGTTCGTGCCCGCCCTGCACCGCACCGGCCCCCGCCCCAAGCTCGACGTGCCCGGCACCCTGCTGGTCTCCGCGGCGCTGTTCTCCCTCGTCTACGGCTTCTCCCACGCCGAGACCGACGGCTGGGACGCCCCGCTGACCTGGGGGATGCTCGCGGCGAGCGTCGTGCTGCTGGTGGTATTCGTGCTCTGGCAGCGCCGCGCCGCGCATCCGCTGCTGCCGCTGTCGATCGTGCTCGACCGCAACCGGGGCGCCGCCTACAGCTCGGTGCTCATCGCGGGGATCGGCATGTTCGCGATCTTCCTCTTCGTCACCTACTACCTGCAGACCACGCTGCACTACACGCCCATCCAGACCGGCCTGTCGTTCCTGCCCATGATCGGCATGCTCGTGCTCGCCGCCCAGCTCTCGACCAACATCTTCGTGCCCCGCTTCGGGCCCAAGGTGATGGTGCCGATCGGCATGACCCTCGCGACCGCCGGCATGATCTACCTCACCCACCTCGGCGCCGACAGCGTCTACGCCGCCGACCTGCTCGCGCCGCTCATGATCCTCGGTACCGCGATGGGCACCATCATGCCCGCCTCGATCCAGACCGCCACGCTCGGCGTCGACCGGCAGTTCGCCGGTGTGGCCTCGGCCATGGTGAACACGAGCCAGCAGGTGGGCGGCTCGATCGGAACCGCGCTGCTCAACACGCTCGCCGCGACCGCGCTGGCCGACTACCTGGCCGACCACCAGCCGGTCACCGACGCCATCGCCGCCGACGCCGCGGTGCACAGCTACGCCACCGCGTACTGGTGGGCGGCCGGCTTCTTCGCCGCAGGAGCGGTGCTGTCGGCCCTGCTGTTCCGGCGCCGCACGGGTGCCGCGGCACCGGCCGCCGCGGCCGCACCGTCGGACGAGGCGCCGGTGGCGATGCACTGAGCCCGGATGCGCGGCACATCCGGCACACGCATCCCGGCACGCGCATCCCGGCACGCGCATCCCGGTGCCGCCCGACCCGGTCAGGCCAGCACGAGCCTGACCGGGTCGGCCGCGCGCGTGCGGCCTCCCACCTCGATCGAGCCGTCTCCGAGGTGACGGGTGAGCAGGCGCGATCCGGCCCCCTGGTCGATGAGCAGATCCCGCTGCAGCAGGGTGGTGAGCCGCACGGCCGCCGCCCCCGTCGCCTCGTCCTCGGCGATGCCCAGGGCCGGGGCGAACATCCGCGACCTCACGTGTCCGGCCTGCTCGTCTATCCAGGCCCAGCTGTAGTGCCGTCCATCCGTCACGTCGGCCGGGTCGAGAGCCTCGACCTCGGCCGCCGAGGCCAGCTGGTGGAACTCGAACTCGGGCGCCCACTCGGCGCGCCCGGTGATCCAGGTGAGGTCTCCCGCGTAGCGCACGAGCACCTCGCCCGCCGGCACCCGCAGCGCCCGAACCGGGGTGCCGTGCCGATCGAGCCACCACGAGCATCCCACCGAGGGATGCCCGGCGAACGGCAGCTCCGTACCGGGGGTGAAGATGCGCATCACGGCCTCCCGGTGCGCTCCGTGCTCGATCAGCTCCTCGACGAACACGGTCTCGCTGAAGCCGAGCAGCGCGGCGATCTCCTGCTCGCGACCCTCGCTGAGGGCCGAGGCGCGCACGAGGCCGAGGGCGTTGCCGTGACCACCCGCCTCATCGGTGAACACGGAGACGACGTCGACGAGCAGTGAGGATTCCATGCTCCGATGCTCCCGGAGGTCGACCGCGCGGGCAAGACGCCACCGGGGTGCCGGTGGCTGCACGCGGACTCAGCTGCGCATCGCGAGGCTCGGCGTGAGCACGGTCCAGCCCGCGCCGGGGGTCATGTACTCGGTGTGCAGCCACACGTGCCGGTCGGGGTCGGTGAGTTCGAGCGTCGCGCCCGCCCGGCCGAACCGCTCGGCGCCGACGCACTCCACGTGGGTGGCGACGGGCTCCCCCGCCGGTTCGGTGACCACGGCGGTGACCTCGGCGATGAAGCACACCCGGTCGTCGGTCGTGACTCCGACCCAGTACTCGGTGCCCTGGTCGGTGTCGAGCAGGCGGAGCGAGGAGTCGAGCAGGTCGGAGTCGATGCCCTCCACCACGGGTGGGTCGAGCTCGTCAGAGGGATGCGCGCCGGCGTCGAGGTGGGCGAGTCGCGAGAGGGCGTCGCTCGGCACCGGTGCACAGCCCGCCAGGACCGTCAGGGCTGCAGCCCCGAGCACGAGCGCGAGCGCAGCGCCACGACACCCGCGCCGCCGACGCCGTGCGCCCATCGAGCACCTCATCCTTCCGAGCACCGACCGCTCCGAGCCGAACTCTACGACACCGAGGTGACCACCGCCTGACCACACCCGAGGCGGACTCTGCTTGGATGAGGGGATGGCCGACCCCCACGACCCGCGCACCTCCCACCTCGACGACCTCGCCGCCTTCGTGCAGGCCTCCCCCTCGTCCTACCATGCGGCGCACGAGGTGGCCAGGCGTCTCGGCGAGGCGGGCTCGGTCGCCCTCGACGAGGGCGCGCCGTGGCCGTCGACGCCCGGGCGCTACCACGTGGTGCGCGACGGCGCCGTGATCGGCTGGACCCTCCCGGGCGACGCGGGGCCCGAGACCCCGTTCCGGATCGTGGGCAGCCACACCGACTCCCCCGGCTTCATGCTGAAGCCACAGCCCACCATCGCGGCGCACGGCTGGTTGCAGGCCGGCGTCGAGGTCTACGGCGGGCCGCTGCTGAACTCGTGGCTCGACCGCGAGCTCGAACTGGCCGGTCGCGTCGTCACCGACGAGGGCGAGGAGCGGCTCGTGCGCACCGGGCCGCTGCTGCGCATCCCGCAGCTCGCCATCCACCTCGATCGCGAGGTCAACTCCGGCCTCTCGCTCGACCGGCAGCGGCACACCGTGCCGGTGTTCGGCGCGGGCGCGCCCGGCTCGGCCGACCTGCTCGCGATCGTCGCCGAGCGCGCCGGACTGGAGGGCGCCGGGCGCATCGCCGGATTCGACCTGCTCACCGCCGACACGGCGGCGCCCGCCCGGTTCGGGCTCGACGACAGCCTCTTCGCCTCGGGCCGGCTCGACAACCTGAGCTCCGTGCACGCCTCGGTCACCGCGCTCGTGACGGCCGAGTCGCCGTCGGGCTTCGTTCCGGTCATCGCCGCGTTCGACCACGAAGAGCTGGGGTCGCAGTCGCGCTCGGGTGCCAGCGGTCCGTTCCTCGAAGACGTGCTGCGGCGCATCGCGGCCGGGCTCGGCGCCTCACCGGAGTCGCGCGCCCGCGCGCTCGCCGCATCCTGGTGCCTGTCGAGCGATGCGGGCCACGCCGTGCACCCGAACTACCCCGACCGCCACGACCCGGTGAACCGGCCCGTGCCCGGGGGTGGTCCGCTGCTCAAGATCAACGCCAACCAGCGCTACGCGACGGATGCGCACGGCGCGGCGCTCTGGAACCGGCTCTGTGCGAGCGCCGGGGTGGGCTATCAGGAGTTCGTGTCGAACAACGCGGTGCCCTGCGGCTCCACCATCGGGCCCCTCACCGCCACCCGTCTCGGGGTGCGCACCGTCGACGTGGGTGCGCCGCTGCTGTCGATGCACTCGGCCCGTGAGCTCGCGCACGTCGACGACCTGATGGGGCTGCACGGGGCGATCTCCGCGTTCTACGCGGGGGTCTGAGACCGCCGAGGGCCTCGACCGTCCGCGCGTGCTCGGCTCGGCCCCGCCCGCTCGGCTCAGGCGGGCTTCGGTGCCGCGAGCGCTCCCCCGGCGAGCACGGCCACCACGAGGGCCAGCCCGACCGCGAACAGCCACGGGCGCCCGAGCGACCAGCGCAGCATCCGGTCGACCGCGCTGTCGTCGCGCGGATCGTCGCTCGGGCGGGTGCGCCAGACGCCGTCGAGGCGGCCGCGACGCTCGAGCACCACGTCGGCCACGACCGTGCCGTACGGAGGAACGGCGGCGAGAACGCAGAGGACCGTCACCCACCACGGCCAGCGCTGGTTGAGCCCCACCACCACGGCACCGACGGCGAAGGCGATGAACACCACGCCGTGGGCGAGGCCCACGGCGAAGAAGAACGGCACCTCGGCACCCACGGCCCGGGCGACCATGGCGGCGATGAGGGCGCTCCACGTGACGGCCTCGGCGATGGACAGGGTTCGGAACACGGTGCGCGGTGACATCCCCACGAGCCTAGCGGGGCCGCCTGCGAGCTCACCGGGCGGTGCCGCCGCCGCTTCGGCCGCCGCCGCCCTGGCTGCCGCCGCCGTCGCCCGCGAGCTCGCCCGCCATCGCCGCGGTGCGGCGTCGCAGCGCCTCCACCACCGCCGCGACCGCGGGCTGGGCGAGACTGTCGGAACGCACCACCATCCAGTACGGCAGCCGCTCGGCGATCGCGCCGGGCAGCACCCGCACGAGGTCGTCGTGCCGGTCGGCCACGAAGCACGGCAGAAAGCCGATCCCCGCCCCCGCCCTCGTGGCCTCCACGTGCACGAAGACGTTCGTCGAGCTCACCGCGTCGCGCATGGCGGGCACCAGCCGGCGCGGGGCGTCGAGGTCGTCGACCTGCAGCATCGAGTCGATGAAGTACACGAGCGGATGCGCGGCGAGCGCATCCACCGACTCCGGCATCCCGGCACGCTCGAGGTAGTCGCGCGAGGCGTACATGCCGAGCACGTAGTCGCCGAGCAGCACCGCCTCGGCGCGGTGCACCTGGGGCCGGCCGACCACGACCTCGATGTCGAGGCCCGAGCGCTGCTGCAGGGCGCGGCGGGTGACGGTCACGATCTCCACGGAGAGCTGCGGATGCTCGCGCTGCAGCTCGGCGACGGCGGGCGCGGCCACGAAGGCGCTGAACCCGTCGGTGGCGGAGAGCCGCACCACGCCGCTCAGCGTCGCGGGGCCGTCGTCGCCGATCGCGGCGACCGCGCGCTCCACACCCTCGGCGGCACGCACCGCCCTCGCGCCCAGCTCGGTCGGCTCCCAGCCGCCGGGTGCGCGCGAGAGCACGCGACCGCCGAGCTCACGCTCGAGGGCCGCGATGCGCCGGGCGACCGTGGTGTGGTTGAGGCCCAGGGACTCTCCGGCGGTGGTGAACCGGCCCGTGCGGGAGACCGCGAGCAGCACGAGGAGATCGGAGGGGTCGGGCGCGGAGCCGGGTGTCGTCGTCGACATTGTGCAATTATGCACACGGTCTGCGCGATCTTGGGCATTGCTCGACTCCCGAGGGGCACGAAGACTCGAGTGCAGTCAACGACGACCTGCAAGGAGACCGCACATGAGCGTGAACAACCCCCTCCGCACACCGAGCCGCGAGCATCCGGCCGCCTCCACGGCGGCCACCGTACGCGGCGGCGCACCCGCGGGGCTGAAGAAGGTGGTGGCTGCCTCGATGGTGGGCACCGTGGTGGAGTGGTACGAGTTCTTCCTCTACGCCACGGCCGCGAGCCTGGTGTTCGGGGTGGTGTTCTTCCCCAACGCGGGCAGCCGGCTCGACGGCATCATCGCCGCGTTCCTCACCTACGCGGTGGGTTTCGTGGCGAGGCCCCTCGGCGGCATCGTGTTCGGGCAGATCGGAGACAGGCTCGGCCGCAAGCACACCCTCCAGGTGACCATCGTGCTCATCGGTGCTGCCACCTTCCTCATCGGGTGCCTCCCCGGCTTCGACGGCATCGGGTACTGGGCGCCGGCATTGCTGGTGGCACTGAGGTTCATCCAGGGCTTCGCACTCGGCGGCGAGTGGGGCGGGGCGGTGCTGCTCGTGGCGGAGCAGAGTCCCGACCGCTCGCGAGGGTTCTGGTCGAGCTGGCCGCAGGCCGCCGTGCCGGTCGGCAACGCGGTCGCCACGCTCGTGCTGCTCATCCTCTCGGCCACGCTGCCCGACGACCAGTTCCTCGGCTGGGGCTGGCGCATCGCGTTCTGGCTGTCGGCTGTCATCGTGCTCGTGGGCTACTACATCCGCACCCACGTGAGCGAGGCGCCCATCTTCGTGGAGGCGCGGGCGAAGGCAGAAGAAGAGAAGAAGCGGTCCTACGGAGTGGTCGAGTTGCTTCGCCGGTACCCGGGCTCTGTGCTCAGGGCCATGGGGCTGCGGTTCGCCGAGAACATCCTGTACTACCTCATCGTGAGCTTCTCGATCGTGTACCTCGTCACCGTGCACGAGTACGACACCAGCCAGCTGCTGCTCGCGCTGCTCATCGCGCACGCGGTGCACTTCGCGGTCATCCCGCTCGCCGGCCGGCTCTCCGATCGCATCGGGCGCAAGCCCGTGTACTTCGCCGGAGCGGTGCTCGGGGCGAGCTGGGCGTTCTTCGCCTTCCCGATGTTCGACACCATGAACCCGGTGCTCATCGTGCTGGCGGTCACCATCGGGCTCTGCTTCCACGCCCTCATGTACGCCGGTCAGCCGGCGATCATGGCCGAGATGTTCCCCACCCGCACCCGGTACTCGGGCGTGTCGCTGGGGTACCAGGTCACCTCGATCGTGGCGGGGTCGCTCGCACCCATCATCGCCACGGCGCTGCTGCAGCGCTTCGAGAGCTGGCTGCCGATCGCGCTCTATCTCGTGGGGGCGTGCGTCGTCACCGCCGTGACGGTGCTCACCCTGCGGGAGACCCGCGGCAGCTCGCTGCGGGCGGTCGACGCCCGCGACGAGGAGCGCTTCGGAGCCCGGGCCGGGACCGCGGCGTGAGCGGCGCGGCGGTGCCGGGCGACGGCGCGCTGCGAGGGCGCACGGCACTCGTCACGGGAGGGGCCGGCGGCATCGGCGCCGCCGCCGCGCGCGAGCTGGCGGGACTGGGGGCCGAGGTGATCGTCGCCGACTGTGACGCCGCCGGAGCCGCCGCGGTCGCCCGCGAGGTCGGCGGCGACTCCTGGGCCGTCGACCTCGGCGATGCCGACCAGCTCACCGACGGGGCCGCCGAACGGATGCTCGGGCGGGTCGACATCCTCGTCAACAACGCCGGTCTCCAGCATGTCGCACCCATCGAGGAGTTCGGGCGCGAGCAGTTCCGCACCATGCTCGCCGTCATGCTCGAAGCTCCGTTTCTGCTCGTGCGCGCGGCACTGCCCGGTATGTACGAGCGGGGCTTCGGGCGGGTGGTCAACATCTCCTCGGTGCACGGGATGCGCGCCTCCGCCTACAAGAGCGCCTACGTGGCCGCGAAGCACGGGCTCGAGGGGCTGTCGAAGGTCACCGCCATCGAGGGGGCGGCACACGGGGTGACGAGCAACTGCGTGAATCCCGGCTACGTGCGCACCCCGCTCGTCGAACGGCAGATCGCGCAGCAGGCGGCGCTGCACGGCATCCCCGAGAGCGAGGTGCTCGAACGCGTCATGCTCGCCGAGAGCGCCGTCAAACGCCTCGTCGAGCCCGCCGAGGTCGCCTCCCTCGTCGCCTGGCTCGCCTCCGACTCCGCCGCCATGGTCACCGGCTCCAGCTACGCCATGGACGGCGGCTGGACCGCCCACTGACCCGGGCCCTGACTCGCCCGCCACCTCCCCACCGCATCCCCGCGCCCCACTCCCACACCCACCGACGGCAGCGCCACTCGAGAGCGCAACCGGCGGCCAGAGCGCCTCGATCTCACTCACGCGTGGCGTTCTCGACGCGCGACTGCGCCGGGTCGGGCCATCGAGACCGAGGCAGGTGGGTGGGATGGGAGGGGGCGGTCGGGAGGCACGCGCGAGTGGGCGGGAGGAACGGTCACGAGGCGCGCGGATGGGGCGGGACGGTCAGAAGGCACGGGCGGGTGGGTGCCGGACGGGACGGGACAGCGCACTCAGGAGACACACGCGGGTGAGCACCGCACGCGGCGGGCCGGGGTGGTCAGGAGACACACGCTGGTGAGCACCGCACGCGGCGGGCGGGACGGTCAGGCGGGGTGGTGGCCGAGGAGGGCGGTGGCCTCGCTGCGCCAGCGGAGGTAGAGCTGCCAGGGGTCGGCGGGGGCGTCTGCTCGGAGGCGCTCGAGGTGGGCGAGCAGCAGCGGGTCGCGATCGAACCACTCGCGCCCGGCGCGGCAGTGGGCGAACTCGCGGTGGCGACGCTGCTCGAGGTCGCGGCCGCCGCGCTCGAAGGCGAGCAGCTCGTCGTGGGGGATCTGCGCGAGACGAGCCCGCGGATTCGACGAGGTGCCGATCTTGATGCGGTCGAGCCGCGCCAGGTAGTACACCACCTCGACACGCACCGACTCGGCCCCCTCGTCGGGCACCTCACCGTGCCGCCACTCGCACACCGCGCACAACCACCCGGAGGCGTACAGCACCCCGAGCCGGGAACCGCACACCGCGCACGGAGCCGGCAGCGCATCCGTCACCCCCACCTCGCCGACGACTGCGTCGTAGGCCTCGAGCAGGTGGCGTGCGCAGAGGTTGAGGTCGCCCGCGGCGACCGGTCGCGGGCACGGCTCTCCGGATGCGCGGTCGATGATCCCGCATCCGGCGGCCTGGAGCGACGTCACGGCGCGAGGCTACCCCGCACCGCCGACACCGGCCGACCGTCTCAGACGATGGCGCCGATGGCCGCGTCGCGCCGCAGCTGCTCGTGGGTCACATGGAACCGCCCGTCGGGCGTGAACCACGCCGCGTGCCCCTCGGCGTCGGGGGCGTCTTCGACGACGGGCCAGTGCGCCTTGATGTTCTTCACGTAGTAGCGCAGTTCGCCGCCGATGGTCTTCTTCTCGAGCTTGTCGGAGTTCTCGAGCTCGTCGGGCGTGGGGTCGGTGTAGTCGCTCATGGCCTCAGCGTAGCGCCGCGGCGGCGCGCACCAGCTCGGCGATGCGCTCGGCCGACTCGTCGGTGACCTTCGTCAGAGCGTAGGAGGTGGGCCACAGACCACTGGCGTCATCGAGCGCCGAGAGCGAGCTGAACCCGAGCGTGGAGTAGCGGTCCTTGTCCTGCTGCCCGCTGCGGAAGAACACGACCGGCTTGCCGCCGCGCGCCCAGGCGGGCTGACCGTAGAACAGCTTCGGTGCGAGCTCGGGCGCGACCTCGGCCACGATGGCGTGGATGCGCTCCGCCATCCCGCGGTCGGGCTCCGGCATGCCGGCGATCTTGTCGAGCAGGTCCTGCTTCTCGGCGGCCGCCTTGTCGCCGGCCTTGGTGCGCTTGGCGGCGGTCTTGAGCTCGGCGGCGCGCTCCTTCATGGCGGCGCGTTCCTCGGCGGTGAATCCGTCGCTGCTGTCGGGGCTCATGATGGGTCTCCTCGCGGGTGTCGGCTTGCTGATGCCTCGACACTATCCAGCACGACGCGGTGCGCGCTTCTCGAATCCTGCTCGAACGCGCGACCGGACCGGACCGGACCGTGCCGCCAGCCCGCTCGCCCGCCCGCCTCAGACCGCAGCGGCCCGCGTGAGCACGAGCAGGTCCATCCGCCCTTCCTGCACCAGCTCGTCCCGCTGGTTGCGCAGTGACACCAACCGCCCCACCACCCCCGTCGTCCCCGACGAGGTGAGCCTCGTCGACAGGATCTCGACCGTGCACGTCACCGTGTCGCCGATGAACACCGGCGCCGTGAACCGCCACGCATCGATCCCGAGCAGCGCGACGGCGCTCCCCTCGAACACCCCCGTGCGCGCGATCAGCCCCAGGCACAGCGAGGTGCCGAACAGCCCGTGCACCACCCGCTGCCCGTACCGGGTGCCCGCCGCGAACTCGGCGTCGGTGTGCACCTGGTTGTTGTCGTTCGTGAGCGCGGCGAACATCACCACGTCGGTCTCGGTGATGGTCTTGCCCGGACTGACGAACCGCTGACCGGCGGCGAGGTCTTCGAGGTAGTGCGGCATGCTCCGAACCTATCGCGCACCGCCGCCGAGCTCGCGCCCGATGGCCGCCAGGGCGCGGGCGTAGCGCACTTCCGACCCCGGTGTCGCTCCCCCGGCGGCCACGATTCCCGCCACGCCCTCCACCGCGAGCAGCCGGGTGCCGAGCTCGACCGCGAGCCTGACGCCGGTGGTGAACGGGTCGGATGCGGAGAGCACCTCGTCGAGATACCCCGGCGGCAGCACGGTGCCCGGGAACGACGCGAGCACCCGTGCGCCGTCGTGGTCGATCACCACGGGCACCCCGGCCAGGAACGGCAGCGTGCCACCCGCCACCCGGGTCTCATCGATGAACTCGGCGAGTTCGGAGACCTCGCCCACGTACTGCGGCAGGCACAGCTGCGCGCCCGCCCGCTGCTTCTGCACGGTGCGCGCCGCCCGCCGGTCGCGCGGTGGCGCCGCGGGCGACTCGGCGACCGAGGTGAGCAGACCCAGCGAGCGAGCGGCGGGCACGAGAGTGGTGCCCTCGAGGTCGAACACGGCGCGGGCGTCTGCGCGGTGGCCGAGGGCGGTGTGGTCGCCCGTCACGCAGTGCACGGCACCCACGTCGGCCGCCGCGAGGGCGGCGAGCTCCTCGTGCAGCGCGGTGCGATTGCGGTCGCGCGCGTTCACCCCGAGCCAGGCACGCAACCCCTCCCGACGGATGAGCGCTGCACGGTACGAGGGCGGGTACTGCACGCGAGCCCGCCCCGAGTCGCCCGAGAGCACGGCGTCGACCGATCCACGCAGCTGCTCGGCGCACTCCGCCAGCGACCCCGAGTCCAGCGGACGGGCGGGCATGCCGGTCACGATCAGAGGCCGACGGCCCAGGATCCCGACGAGCTCGCGCCCCGCGACGGTCGAGACCTCACCGGCCACGGGTGCACCCGCATCCGTCATCGCCGCGGCGACCGCCCGATCAGTCACGGCCACCGCCGGGGCCTCAGGCCGTGACGACCTGCGGGGTGCCCACCACGTCGGACGGCATCTCGGCCGCGAGCCGGTTGGCCTCCTCGATGAGCGTCGCCACGATCTCGGCCTCCGGCACGGTCTTGATGACCTCGCCCTTCACGAAGATCTGGCCCTTGCCGTTGCCCGAGGCCACCCCGAGGTCGGCCTCACGGGCCTCGCCCGGTCCGTTCACGACGCATCCCATCACCGCCACGCGTAGCGGCACGCTCATGCCCTCGAGACCGTCGGTGACCTGGTTCGCCAGAGTGTAGACGTCGACTTGGGCCCGCCCGCACGACGGGCACGACACGATCTCGAGCTTGCGCTCACGGAGGTTGAGCGACTGCAGGATCTGCAGGCCCACCTTCACCTCCTCGGCCGGCGGCGCCGAGAGCGACACGCGGATGGTGTCGCCGATGCCCTCGGAGAGCAGGATGCCGAACGCGGTGGCGCTCTTGATGGTGCCCTGGAACGCGGGCCCGGCCTCGGTCACCCCGAGGTGCAGCGGCCAGTCGCCCCGCTCGGCGAGCAGGCGGTAGGCCTTCACCATCACGATGGGGTCGTTGTGCTTCACCGAGATCTTGAAGTCGTGGAAGTCGTGCTCCTCGAACAGCGACGCCTCCCAGATGGCGCTCTCCATGAGCGCCTCGGGGGTGGCCTTGCCGTACTTCTCGAGCAGGCGCGGGTCGAGCGAGCCGGCGTTCACGCCGATGCGGATGCTCACCCCGGCCGCCTTGGCCGCCGCCGCGATCTTGCCGACCTGGTCGTCGAACTTGCGGATGTTGCCCGGATTCACGCGCACGCCCGCGCAGCCGGCGTCGATCGCCGCGTAGACGTAGTTGGGCTGGAAGTGGATGTCGGCGATCACCGGGATCTGCGACTTCTTCGCGATGATCGGCAGCGCCTCGGCGTCGTCGCGGGACGGCACGGCGACCCGCACGATGTCGCATCCGGAGGCCGTGAGCTCGGCGATCTGCTGCAGGGTGGCGTTGATGTTGGGCGTGGGCGTGGTGGTCATCGACTGCACGCTCACGGGCGCGTCTCCACCCACGAGCACCTTGCCGACCTTGATCTGCCGCGACTTGCGACGGGGGGCGAGGGTCTCGGGCGGGGGCTTGGGCATCCCCAGGTTCACGGCTGGCACGTTTTCAGTGTAGAACCGGTGGCTGGATGCGCGGTCAGCGCGAGCCGGATCAGCCGAAGATGTTCGGCGCCGAGCGCCGGCCGGCCGGCGTCAGCCGAAGATGTTGACCGGCTTGACGATGTCGGCGTACACCAGGAGCGCGGTCATGCCGCCGAACACGATCACCACGGCGAAGGTGAGCGGCATGAGCTTCGCGGCGTCGACCGGGCCCGGGTCCTTGCGCTTGAACAGCTTGGCGAAGAAGCGGCGGATGCCCTCCCAGAGCGCCGACACCACGTGCCCTCCGTCGAGCGGCGTGAGCGGCACGAGGTTGATGACGAAGAGCGCGATGTTGAGCGAGCCGAGGAGGCCGAGGAGCGTCGCGGCCTTCGACTCGAGCGAGATCGAGTCCATGGACGCGATCTCGCCGGCCACCCGGCCGACTCCCACCACGCTGATGGGCCCGTTGACGTCGCGCTCCTCCGAGCCGAACGCGGCCTGCGCCACGTCGTAGAGCCGCTGCGGCAGGTTGAGCACCAGGTTGGCGGTGCTCGCGATGTTCTCGCCGATGAGCGGGAACACGGCGGTGATGGGCTGCGGCACGAGCTCCTGCGCGGCGCCGATGCCGACGAAGCCCACCTCCTGGGTCTGCGAGGTGCCGTCGGCGTTCGTGACGACGGCGCCCGACTCGTCGGTGACGTAGCGCTCGGTGAGCAGCGGCGTGACGGTGAGGGTGAGTTCTTCGCCGCCGCGCTCCACCACCAGCGGCAGGGCCTCCCCCGACGACTCGCGGATGATGGCGGTCGACTGCGCCCAGCTGGTGATCTCCACCCCGTCCAGGCTCACCAGCCGGTCGCCGGGCTGGAGTCCCGCGGCGGCGCCGGGCGACACCTGGTCGCCCTCCTCGCACGTCTGCCGGTCGCTCGTGGCCGGCAGCACGCAGGCCGACACGCTGCCGACGGTGGTGGAGGTCTGCAGAGTGCCGAAGCCGACGAGCACGATCGAGAAGAACACCACCGCGAGCACGAGGTTCATGAAGGGCCCGCCGAGCATCACGATGATGCGCTGCCACACCGGCTTGCGATAGAAGGCGCGGCTCTCGTCGTCGCCGATGGACTCCTGCGACTGCTGGCGCGCATCCTGCACCATCGACTGGAAGAAGCCGGTGCTGTTGGCCACCGCTTTGTCGCCCGGGCGCCGTGGCGGGAACATGCCCACCATCGACACGTAGCCGCCGAGCGGGATGGCCTTAAGGCCGTACTCGGTCTCGCCGCGACGGCGCGAGAAGACGGTCGGGCCGAAGCCGATCATGTACTGGGTGACCTTGATGCCGAAGAGCTTGGCGGGCACCAGGTGCCCCACCTCGTGAAGGCCGATGGAGACGGCCACGCCGACGGCGACGATGAGCACGCCGAGGATGAACTGCAGGACCGTTTCCACGAGAGAGGACACTACCCCGCGCGGAATCGACCGCGCTGATGGTTGGCTGAGCGCCGGCTGTCAGGCGGTGATGAGGATGCGCGCCACCGAGTGCGACCCCGGCTCCGGGTCAGGCCGCGGCGATGAGGGCGTCGGCCGTGGAGCGCGCCCACACTTCGGCCTCGGCCAGAGACTCGCGGGTGACCTCGCCGCTCGCGGGCTCGTGGGCGTCCACCACCCGCTGCACCGTGTCGACGATGTCGAGGTAGCCGATGCGACCGGCGTGGAAGGCCATGACCGCCTGTTCGTTGGCGGCGTTGAACACCGCGGGGAAACTCGCTCCGGCGCGGCCCACCTGCTTGGCGAGACCGACCGACGGGAAGGCTGCGTCGTCGAGCGGCTCGAAGGTCCAGTTGTGCCCGGCGGTCCAGTCGATCGGCGCGCCGACGCCCGGAACCCGCTCCGGCCAGTGCAGGCCGAGCGAGATGGGCAGCCGCATGTCGGGGGGCGAGGCCTGCGCGATGGTCGACCCGTCGACGAACTCCACCATCGAGTGGATGACCGACTGCGGATGCACGGTGACCTCGATGTCGGCGTACGGCACGTCGAAGAGCAGGTGCGCCTCGATCACCTCGAGGCCCTTGTTCACGAGCGTCGACGAGTTCGTGGTGACGACGAGACCCATGTCCCAGGTGGGGTGCGCGAGCGCCTCGCGGGGCGTGACACCGGCCAGCGACTCGCGGCTGCGGCCGCGGAACGGGCCGCCCGATGCGGTGAGCACGAGCCGCGACACCTCGCTCCGCGACCCCGACCGCAACGCCTGCGCGAGGGCCGAGTGCTCGGAGTCGACGGGCACGATCTGACCGGGCGCGGCCACCCGCTTCACCAAGTCGCCGCCCACGATCAGGCTCTCCTTGTTGGCCAGCGCGAGCATCCGGCCCGCCTCGAGAGCGGCGAGCGTCGGCCCCAGTCCGATGGAGCCGGTGATGCCGTTGAGCACCACGTCGGCCTCCACGTCACGCACCAGCTGCTCGGCCTCGACGACGCCGAGACCGGTGTCGGCCACGTGGAACTCGGCCGCCTGGGCGTCGAGCGTCTCCCGGTTGGTGCCGGCGACGAGGCCCACCACCTCGAACAGCTCGGGGTTCGCCCTGATGACGTCGAGGGCCTGAACGCCGATGGAGCCGGTGGAACCGAGGATGATGACGCGTCGCACCGTGCCATCATGCCACCCGCGACTGCCGCCGAGACGTCGAGTGGGCGCAATCGGTCGCATCCTGGAGGGTGATGGCGACCGATTGCGCCCACTCGAGGCTGAGGGGCTAGGCCGAGGCGGTGGCGAGGATGTCGATGACGAACACGAGCGTGTCGGTGCCCGAGATGCCGGCCGCCGAGTTGCCGTCGGAGCCGTAGCCCTGATCGGGCGGGATGACCACGAGCACCTGCGAGCCGACGGTCTGCCCGATCATCGCCGCGGCGAAGCCGGTGACCACGCCGGTGGTCTGGAAGGTGCGCGGCCCGCCGTTGCCCCAGCTCTGGTCGAACACGGTGCCCGAGCCCCAGATGACGCCCTGGTACTGCACGGTCACGCTGTCGCCGTCTCCGACGGTGGCGCCGTCGCCCTTCTTGAGCACCTCGATCTGGAGGTCGGTGGGCGCGTCGGTGGAGGGGATGGCGACGGTGGGGGCACCGGTGTCGTCGAGGGTCACGGTCGGGAAGCCGTCTTGCGCGGGCTGGTCGACGCCGTCGGCGCGGGTGGGCACGATGGCCTCTATGTCGGCGACCATCACCATGTCGTCGCCGGCGCCGATGCCGAGGGAGTCGTTGCCGGTGTCGCCGAAGGCATCGGCGGGCGGGATGACTGCGACCACGCGCGAGCCGACGGTGGCGCAGTTGACGGCCTTGACGATGCCCGGGATGTACTGGCTGGAGTCGACGGTGAGCTGCAGCTGGGTGCCGCCCTCGTCGAGGGTGGAGAACACCTGGTCGCCCGAGGTGCCGTTGTAGATGGTGAAGTCGATGGTGGCGAGCGAGCCCGTCTCGAGCGCGTCGCCGTCGCCCTCGGTGACGATGGTGCGCTCGGTGGTGTCGACCGAGAGCGGCCCCTCGAAGGTGGTGGTGGGCGCGGCCCCGAAGTCACCGGTGACCGTGATCGACGACGAGACGTCGCCGTCGGTGGCGCAGGTGTTGTCGACCGTGGCGTCGGCACCGGCCGTCGGCGTGGACGTGGCCGACGGGGTGGACGCCGTGCAGCCGGCGAGCAGCAGGGAGGCGGCGACGGCCGCGGTGGCCAGGGCCGGGAGTGAGCGCATGATTCCTCTTCGTCTGGTGGGGGACGGCGACAGTCTGTCGCAGCGGCCTTGGGTCAAGCTGGCCGCTCGCTGGGAGCGGGGCCGGTGCCGGTGCCGGGGCCGGGGTTGCGGATGCCCACGAACGAGACGGCGGCACCGGCGAAGAACAGCACGGCCGTGACGAGGGCGACGCGGTGGAACCCGGCGAGGTCGAGCACCGCCGCTCCGGTGACCACGCTCGCGAGCGCGATGGTGATGAGGCCCGCGACGCGGGAGACCGCATTGTTGACCGCCGAGGCGATGCCTGAGCGCGCCGGCTCGATGGCGCCCAGGATGGCGGAGGTGAGCGGGGCGACCGTGATCGCCATGCCGAGGCCGAAGACGAGCACCGCGGGCAGCACCTGCGTGAGGTAGTCGGCGCTCGCATCCGCCCTCAGCAGCAGGAGGAACCCGGCGCCCGCCAGCAGCGGTCCGACGGTCATGAACAGCCGCGGGCCGAATCGCCCGCTCAGTCGCCCGAAGAGCGTCGACAGTCCGATGAGCAGGATGCTCGTGGGAATGGTGGCGAAGCCCGCGAGCGTGGCGCTGTACCCGGCCACCTGCTGCAGGAAGACGGCGAGGCTGAAGAACCCGAGCGAGAGCGCCCCGTAGATGAACACCGTGGCCACGTTGCCCGCCGAGAAGTTGCGCGAGCGGAACAGCGACAACGGCAGCATCGGCTGCGCGGCCCGCCGCTCGTGGAGCACGAAGAGCACGAGGGCGGCGGCGCCCACGACCAGCGGCACCAGCACCACCGGCGAGGCCCAGCCGAAGTTCACCTGCTCGATGAGCGCGAACACCGGCAGACCGAGTCCCACCATGCCGAGCACCGCCCCCAGCACGTCGACCCGGGCGCCCGGTGCGTGCGGCGCGTCGTGCGGCAACCGGGCGAGCAGCACGAGGGTGACGGCGATCGGCAGCACGTTGATGCCGAACACCAGCCGCCAGCTCAGCTGATCGACGAGCACGCCCCCGAGCACCGGGCCGGCGATGTTCGCCACGCTCGTGAAGGCGGTCCAGATGCCGATCGCCCTGCCCTGGGCGGGGCCGGAGAAGTTCGCCAGGATGAGCGCCAGCGAGCTCGGCACGAGGAGGGCTCCCGCCACCCCCTGCAGGGCTCTGGCCAGGATGAGCACCTCGATGGTGGGCGCGAAGGCGCACAGCAGCGAGGTGGCACCGAAGCCCACGAGGCCGGCGAGCAGCACGCGCTTGCGGCCGAACACGTCGGAGAGCGATCCCGCGAGCAGGATGACGGAGCCGAGCGTGAGCAGATAGGCGTCGACCACCCACTGCTGCGTCGACAGACCTCCGCCGAGCTCGCGCCCGATCGCGGGCAGGGCCACGTTGATGACGGTGGCGTCGAGGAAGGAGACGAAGGCCGAGAGGATGGCGACGGCGAGCACCAGACGCTGGGCCGGCGAACTCGCCCCCGCCTTCGATCCGACCATCGACTCGGCCACGGGCTCAGGCCACGAGCGCGCGCGGCTCGTGCAGCACGGGGAACGACACGGAGTTCGCGATGAAGCACACCGCGTTCGCCTCGTGGTGCATCAGCGCGAGCTCGTCGGGGTCGACCGGAGCGCTGGTGGTGACCACCGGGCGGAGGGTCACCGAGGTGAAGCGCCCCCCGTCGCCGTCCTGTTCCATCACGCCCTCCGGAGCATCCGTGTAGGCCGTCACCACCACGCCGTGCTTCACCGCGACGTGCAGGAACGAGAGCATGTGGCACTCGCTGAGCGCGGCGAGCAGCAACTCCTCGGGGTTCCAGCGGTCTGCGTCGCCGTGGAAGGTGCGGTCGGCCGAGGCCTCGATGGGATGCTTGCCGGCCGCCTCGACCACGCTGGTGCGCCGGTAGTCGCGGTAGCCGCTGGTGCCGGTGCCGCGATTGCCCAGCCAGGCAACATCCACCCTGTAGCGATGCTCACGAGTCACGCGGCCATGCTACCCGGCGCTCGCGGGAGCGCTGGCCTAAGCTTGCCTGACTATGACTGACATCATCGACGCCCCGGCGGCTGCAGCCGCGAACACCCTCACTCAGGAGCGGAAGGTCGTCACGGCGATCCCCGGCCCGAAGTCGGTGGAACTGCAGCAGCGACGCCTGGCCGTCGTGCCGCCCGGTGTGTCCAGCGCCCTGCCCGTCTACATCGCCAAGGCGCACGGGGCGATCATCGCCGACGTCGACGGCAACCAGTTCATCGACCTCGGCGCCGGCATCGGCGTCACCACCATCGGCCACACCGACCAGGGGGTCGTGGATGCGGCGGCCGCCCAGCTGGGCGACGTCACCCACACCCTCTTCACCATCACCCCCTACGAGGAGTACGTGCGGGTGGCGGAGCTGCTCGCCGCGCACACCCCCGGCGACTTCGCCAAGCGCACCGTGCTGGTGAACTCCGGGGCGGAGGCGGTGGAGAACGGCGTGAAGATCGCCCGCAAGCACACCGGCCGCAACGGTGTGGCCGTGCTCGACCACGCCTACCACGGCCGCACCAACCTCACCATGGCCATGAACTTCAAGGCGGCCCCCTACGCCACCGGGTTCGGCCCGCTCGCCGGCGACGTCTACCGGGCGCCGAACTCCTACCCGTACCACGACGGTCTGAGCGGCACCGAGGCCGCCGCCCGCACCATCGGCTACCTCGAGAAGACCGTCGGCGCAGCTGACCTGGCCTGCCTCGTGGTCGAGCCCATCCAGGGCGAGGGCGGCTTCGTCGTGCCGGCCGACGGCTTCCTCCCGGCGCTGCAGGAGTGGTGCACGGCGAACGGCGTGGTGTTCATCGCCGACGAGATCCAGAGCGGGATGGCCCGCACCGGCGCCTGGTTCGCGAGCGAGCACTTCGGGCTCGTGCCCGACCTGGTGCTCTCGGCCAAGGGCATCGCGGGCGGTCTGCCGCTCGCCGGCGTGACCGGTCGTGCCGAGATCATGGACTCGGCCCAGCCTGGCGGCCTCGGCGGAACCTTCGGCGGCAACCCCGTGGCCGCGGCCGCGGCGGTCGCAGTGTTCGAGCAGCTCGAGAGCGGCGAGGGCTTCGCCGCCGCCCGCCGCATCGAGAGCACCCTCGTGAGCGGGCTCACCGCCCTGCAGGAGCGCTACGACGTCATCGGAGAGGTGCGCGGCATCGGTGCGATGGTGGCGATCGAGCTCGTGCAGCCCGGCACCGCCGCCACCACCAAGGCGCCCAACGCCGAGGCCGTGAACGCGATCGTCGCCCACGCCGCCCAGAACGGCGTGCTCGTGCTGACCGCCGGCACCTACGGCAACGTGCTGCGCTTTCTGCCCAGCCTCGCGATCAGCGAGGAGCTGCTGCTCGACGCCCTCGCGGTGATCGAGGAGGGCTTCGCGCGGCTCGGCGCGTGAGCGCGACGGGCGCGACGGGTACGTCGGCCGGCGCTGTGACACCCGGCACCGCTCCGGCGGCGGAGAGCGCCGAGCTCGCCGTCGTCACCCGCAGCGGCTTCGTGGAGTCGCGCCACCTCGGCTCGGCGGTGCTGCTCGACCCCGCGGGCGAGGTGGTGGTGTCGCTCGGCGCCCCCGCGCATCCGGTGTACCCGCGCTCGTGCATGAAGCCGTTCCAGGCGCTGGCCGTGCTCGAGTCGGGGGTCTCACTCGACCCCGTGCAGACCGTACTCGCGACCGCGAGCCACTCCGCCACGCCCGCGCACGTGGAGGTGGTCGAGTCCATCCTCGCCCTCGCCGGGCTCGGGGTCGACGACCTCGGCTGCCCGCCCGACTGGCCGGGCGACTCGGCCGCGCGCGACGCGGTCGGTCGCGCGCACGGAGGCCGCTCCCCCGTCTACATGAACTGCTCGGGCAAGCACGCCGCGATGCTCTACGCCTGCGTGCAGAACGGCTGGAGCACCACCACCTATCTCGACCCCGCGCATCCGCTGCAGCAGCGCATCGCCGCGGTGGTGGAGCGCGAGACCGGCGAGCCGATCGTTCACACCGGGGTCGACGGATGCGGGGCACCGGTGCACGCGATGTCGCTCGTGGCGCTCGCGCGGGGCATCGGACGCATCCGGAGGGCCACCGGGGGGCCGGCGAAGCAGCTGACCGACAGCATCCTCGCCCAGGGCTGGGCCATCGACGGGCCTGGACGCGCGAACACCGTCGTGATCGATCGTCTCGGCGTGGTGGCGAAGCTGGGGGCCGAGGGCGTCATGGTGATGGCGACGCCCGACGGCGCCTCCGTGGCGGTCAAGATGCTCGACGGGAGCCTTCGCGCCGCGTCGCTCGTAGCGCTCACGCTGCTCGCCCGTCACGGTTCGATCAGCGAGGAGCAGCTCGCCGGCATGACACCGCTGCTCGACCTCGACACCCACGGCGGCGCGAGCATCGTGGGCAGCATCCGCACCTCGTTCTGAGCGCAGCGCGCGCGCCGCACGCCCTCCTCAGCCGAGCCGCGCCAGCCGCTTCTCGCGGGCGGCCCGCGACACCTGGGCCACGATCACGAGCACGATCGCGAGCAGGAACACCGCCGAGGCGATCACGTTCACCTGCGCCGGGATACCCCTCGCGGCGGCCACGTAGATGAACTTCGGGAAGGTGTTGACCGACCCGGAGTTGAAGTTCGTGATGATGAAGTCGTCGAAGCTCAGCGCGAACGACAGCAGCGCCGCCGCCGCGATGCCCGGAATGAGCAGCGGGAAGGTGACCCGCCAGAACACCTGGCCGGGCGAGCCGTAGAGGTCGCGCCCCGCCTCCTCGAGCGCCGGGTCGAGCGACGCCACGCGCGCCTTCACCGTCACCACCACGAAGCTGATGCAGAACATGGTGTGGGCCAGGATGATGGTGCCGAGCCCCTTCTCCACCCCCACCGTGAGGAACTGCGCCGCCAGACCGGCGCCGAGCACCACCTCGGGGGTCGCCATCGGCAGGAACAGCAGCAGGCTGATGGCCGACCGCGCACGGAACCGGTAGCGCACGAGCGCGATCGCGATGAGCGTGCCGAGCGCCGTGGCGAGCACCGTCGCCACGAGGCCGACGATGATGCTGTTCGCGAAAGCCTCGCACAGCCCCTGCACGCTGCAGACGGTGAGCCACTTGTCGAAGGTGAACCCCTGCCAGGCGATGTTGAGCTTGCCCGAGTCGTTGAACGAGAACACGAAGGTGTAGGCGATCGGGATGAGCAGGAACACCAGCGCGATGACGGTGTAGATGCCCAGGCCGAGGCCGTCGCGGCGCTTCATACCAGGTCCTCCGTTCCGGAGCGGCGCACGTAGACGCCCACGATGATGAGGATGACCGCCATGAGCACGATCGACAGCGCCGCCGCCGCCGGGTAGTTCTGCAGCACGAGGAAGTTCGCCTCGATCGCGTTGCCGACCATCGAGGTCGACGCCGAACCGAGGAAGTCGCGGCTGGCGTTGATGTAGTCACCGGCGGCCGGGATGAACGTGAGCAGCGTTCCCGACACGATGCCGGGCATCGAGAGCGGGATGGTGACCTTGCGGAAGGTGGTGAACGGGCTCGCGTAGAGGTCGGCCCCCGCCTCGATGTAGCGCAGATCGAGGCGCTCGAGAGTGGCGTAGAGCGGGAGCGTCATGAACGGGATGAAGTTGTAGGTGAGACCGAAGATCACCGAGAACGCCGTGCCCGTGAGGTGCCCGTCGGAGGGCAGGATGGCCACGGCCTTGAGCGCCTGCACGATCGGGCCCTCGTCGGACATGATCTGCTTCCAGGCCAGGGTGCGCAGCAGGAAGCTGATGAAGAACGGGGCGATCACGAGCGTGAGCATGAGGCTCTGCAGCAGCGGCCAGCGCCGGGCCTTCACCCCGATGAAGTAGGCGATCGGGTAGCTGATGACCAGCGCCAGCACGGTCGCGACGATGGCGTAGCCGAAGGCGCGCAGGATCAGCGGCCAGTACTCCCCCACCGCCTCGGTGTAGTTCTCCCAGCGGAAGGCCGTGACGTAGTCGCCGATGTCGCCGTAGAGGTCGGGTGCCTGGAACGACGTGATGATGAGCGACACCAGCGGCGTGAGGAAGAACAGCACCAGGTAGAGGATGCCGGGCAGGAGCAGCACCAGCGCGATGAAGCTGCGCTTGCGCGGCGCCTGCTCGACCGCGGGCTGCGACGCGAATGCGGAGAAGGCCATGCCGCTCCCCTACGCCTGCTCGAGCTCTTCTTCGAGCGCGATGCGCCGCTGGATGGCGATCGACTCGGTCGAGTCGTCGGGCACGAAGCGGGGCACCACGCCGGGATCGTCGTCGAGACCGAAGCCGTGCTCGGCGTTCCACGACAGCCACACCTCGGCGCCCACCGCGACGACCGGCCCGAACACCATGTTCTGAGCGAACACGATGAGCTCGCCCACCCCGGGCACCTCGACGAGGTACTGGGTGCTCACGCCCGAGAACGACACATCCGTCACCCGGCCCGGCCCGAGCACGTTGCGGCCGGCCTCGGGAGTGGGGGCCTCCGTGAGCAGCGACACCTTCTCGGGGCGCACGCCGATCGCCACCTCGCCCGCGTGCCTCTGGGCACGCTTGCGGGGCACCACGATGGGGACACCCGCCACGTCGACCGTGATGTGGTCGGCGGTGGACGCGACCACGTCGCCCGTGAAGAGGTTGGACTGCCCGAGGAAGTTCGCGACGAACGCGGTGCGCGGCAGCTCGTAGAGCTCTTCGGGCGCGCCCATCTGCTCGATGCGGCCCTTGTTCATCACCGCGACGGTGTCGGCCATGGTCATGGCCTCCTCCTGGTCGTGGGTGACGTGGAGGAAGGTGAGGCCCACCTCGGTCTGGATGGTCTTGAGCTCGAGCTGCATCTGGCGGCGGAGCTTGAGGTCGAGCGCGCCGAGCGGCTCGTCGAGCAGCAGCAGCGCCGGGCGGTTCACGATCGCGCGGGCCAGAGCGACGCGTTGCTGCTGACCGCCCGACAGCTGGGCGGGGCGACGAGCCGCGACGTGGTCGAGCTCGACCAGCTTGAGCGCCTCGTGGGCCTTGCCCACCGCATCCGCGATCTTGCGGCGGCGCAGACCGAACGCCACGTTCTCGAGGATCGTCATGTGCGGGAACAGCGCGTACGACTGGAACACGGTGTTCACCGGCCGCTGGAACGGCTTGGTGCTCGTGACGTCGGCACCGCCGATGAGGATGCGCCCGGAGGTCGGCTCTTCGAGCCCCGCGACCAGCCGGAGCGTGGTCGTCTTGCCGCAGCCGGAGGGACCGAGCAGGGCGAAGAACGAGCCGGCCGGGATGGACAGGTCGAGCTCTTCGATGGCGGTGAAGCCCGGGAAGCGCTTGGTGATGCCGGCGAGCTCGAGGTCGGCCCCCGCCTCGGCGAACGACGCGATGGATGACGTGGCCATCAGCTGCCCAGCAGCACCTTCTGGAACTGGGCCTGGTAGTCGTTCTCCTCCTGCGGGGTGAGCGTGCGGAACACGTGCACCGTGGAGAGCGTCTCCTCGTCGGGGAAGATGAGCTGGTTCGACGCGAGGTCGGGGTCGATGGCGTCCATCGCCTCCTTGGCGCCCACCACCGGGGTGACGTAGTTCACCCAGGCGGCGAGCTCGGCGGCGACCTCGGGCTCGTAGTAGTAGTTCATGACGGCCTCGGCGTTGGCCTTGTGGGCCGAGCCCATCGGCACGATGAAGGTGTCGTTCCAGAGCGTGCCGCCCGCATCCGGGATCGCGAACTCCCACTTGTCGCCCGCCGTGGCGTTGAGGCTCGTGATGTCGCCCGACCAGCAGATGGCCGCGTAGGTGTCCTCCGACTGCAGGTCGTTGAGGTAGGCGTTGCCCTTGATGTTGCGGATCTGGCCGTCTTCGACCTGCTGGGTGAACGCATCCATCGCGTTGGCGAACTCGTCGTCTCCCCACTCGCCGGTGATGTCGGTGCCCTGGCTCAGCATGATGAGGCCCATGGTGTCGCGCATCTCGCTCAGCACGCCGACGCGGCCCTTGAGCTCGGAGTTCCACAGGTCGTCGACGCTCGCGAGGCCGCCCGGCACCTTCTCCTTGTTCCAGCAGATGCCGGCGAAGCCGCCCTGCCACGGCAGCGAGTGCGTGCGGCCCTCGTCGAAGTCGGGGTTCGCGAAGGCCTCGGCGAGGTTGGCGATGTTGGGGATGTTCGCGTGGTCGAGCTCCTGGAGGTAGCCCTGGCGCACCAGGCGGGCGACCATCCAGTCAGTGAGGCAGACCGTGTCGGCGCCGATGTCCTGCCCGAGCGCCAGCTGGTCTTTGACCTTGGCGTAGTAGCTGTTGTTGTCGTCGACGGTGACGTTGTAGGTGACCTCGATGCCGGTCTCGTCCTGGAAGCCGATGAGGGTGGGGTAGTTGCCGTCGTCGTCCTCGTCCATGTAGGCGGGCCAGTTGTCCCAGGTGAGGGTCTTCTCGGTGGCGGAGAGGTCTTTGGCGGGGGTGAGGGTGCGCTGTTCACCCGAACAGGCGGCGAGCGCCAGCGCCGTGGCGCCGAATCCGGCCGCCCCGATGAAGCCGCGCCGCGAGAGGGTGAGGGCACGGGCGCGCTGCAACGCCTGGGAGTGGCGGATGGCCTGGATGATCATCGGATCGGTAGGCGGCTTCAAAGGCATCTCTCGCTGTCTCCTCTGGTCTGGTGCACCTGTTCTGGGTGCACCGATCCTGGCACGGCGGTGGTCGGATGCACCAGCACGAACGGCGAAAGTAGCCATTCTGAAACAAAGACTTTACGAAATCCGTGCCGAAACGGTGGAATGACCTTCGATTTCGTCGGTGGGGTGGTGAAGGCTCAGACGAGGCGCGAAGGTCTCAGGGGGGTTCAGGAGGTCTCAGGAGGTCTCAGGAGAGATCGAACCATTGGTCGCCGAGTTCGACTCGGGTGCCGCGCGGGATGCGGTGCCAGGTGCCGGGGGCGAGATCGAGGGGTGTGGTGCCGGGGGGCGTCGTGCCGCCCTGGTCACCTGCGACGGGCGGGAGCACTCGGGTGCCGTTCGTCGAGTCGCGGTCACGGACCCAGAAGTCGTCGCCGTCGACGGCGAACTCGAGGTGGGTCTTGGAGACGCTGCGTGCAGGGTCGACGAGTTGCACGAGGTAGTCGAGGGTCTCACCGTCGGCGGGCGACGGGCTGCGGCCCACGAGGCCGGAGCCTGCGACGCGGATGCTCTCGCCCGTGCTGAAGCGGAGGTGGTGCACGGCGCGGTCGTCGCGGGGGGTGGGTGCGGATGCGCGGGCCGCGGCCCGGGCGGCGCGTCGGGTGGTGATGGTGGTGGGCACCCCAGGTGCGGCGGGCGCCTGCGGCGCGGGGGACGCCTGCGGTGCGGGCGACTGCGGTTCGGCGGGCACCCCAGGTACGGCGGGCGCCTGCGGTGCGGGCGCGGGAGCGGGTGGGGTCACGGCGGCGGGCGGTGCCACCGGCGCGGCAGGGGCGGGCCGGCGCAGAGCAGCGCGGAGGGCGGCCCGGTCATGGTGGGCGGTGTCGCCGAGGGTGGGACGAGGGGCGATGACGGAGGTTCCGCACTCGCCGCAGAGCAGGGCTCCGGCGGTCAGAGACGTGCCGCAGGTTCTGCACTTCACTGGTCTATCCGTTTCTCGTGTCTGTGCCATGATACGTGCGCAACGACCGGGTCGAGAGCGCCGCCCTCAGCCGCCCCCACCGCGATCGATGTTCTCCGAGCGCGCGGCGCTCCCGGTCGGAGGCCTGCCAGAGCTCGTCGACCTGCTCGGCCCGGGGCACCTCGGGAGCGAACACTGCGGCGTCGACGCGTTCGGCGAGCCGCACGCCGCCGGAGTCGCCGGCCAGCACAAGGGCGCTCTCGCGGCGGGTCGCCCTCGGTGGCGGAGGGAGGCCGTGGTCGCGCGCCGAGTCGATCAGCTCGTCCCACGCCCCAGCGGCACTGGCGCGCGGCGGGGCGCGGTGCCGACGTCGACGTCTCGCGCGCTTCATCAGAAGGATCACCATGAAGGGAATCGCGGCGACCAGCAGCAGCGCGACAACGGTGCCGGCGACGACGGCCGCGATCCCCCACCAGGGCTCCGTCTGCGGGAGCGGGGAGTCGTCGTCGTTCTCGGTCGCGGTCACCGACGGTTCGGTGCCGCGGTCGGCCGGCTCCGGCGCGGGGTCGACGATGCGGGGCGGCTCGACCGCGATCGGGTCGTCCTCGGCGACGGCGGGGGGAACAGGACGACTCTCGGGAGTCACGTCGAGGGTCACCCAGCCTTGCTCATGGGTGAGCACCTCGACCCACGCGGCGGTGTCACGCCCCCGCACCGCGATCGCCGCGGTCGCCGCACTGCGCGCATCCGTCGCCGCACCGCTCGCATCCATCGCCGCACCGCTCGCATCCGTCGCCGCGCCGCGCGCATCCGTCGCCGCCCCCTCCCCGGCGACCGTCCCGCCCGGCACGTCTCCCTCCTCACCCGGTCGGGGCACCACATACCCCACCACCACGCGCGCGGGAAATCCCGCGGCGCGTGCCAGGAGTGCGCCCGCTGCCGCGTACTGCTCGGCATCGCCGAGCATCGGGGAGTCGGTGAGCAGCTGCTGCAGCCGTGCCGTGCTGTGACCGGAGCGGCTGGCGGGCTCACCCGCCTGCCCGTGGGAGACGTACCCCGACCGCAACCCGGCGACGATGCCCTCGAGGCGGAGACCCGGTGCCGCGTCGGCGGGTGCCCATTCGGCCAGGCGGGCGCCCACGGCGGCCGGAACCACCGAGTCGTCGGGAGTGCCCGGATCGGTCGCTCCCGGCATCCCCGGAGTGAGGGTGGCGAGCTCACGGCCCACCGGAGCGGCCCGCTCGGCCGGTGAGTAGACCAGGGTGTAGCCGTCCCCGGAACCGAGCGGGACGGCGACGGCGACGGTGGCGAGCTCGGAATCGCTGTAGACACCGTTCTGGAGGCTCTGGGCGCGCTCGCCCGTGAAGCGCACCTCCTCCGGCGTGCCCGCGGTCGGCACGAAGGCTCCGGTGTAGTCCTCGACCTGCACCGCCATCGCGGCGGAGGAGGAGGACGATGCGGCCGTGGAGGAGCCTTCCGAGGTGGTCGATCCACCTGGAGGAGCGACGCCGATCGCCCCGGTCACACGCTCCAGTCCGTCGTCGTCGGACACCCGGAAGACGACGCCGTCGAACTCGTCGAGCCGCGCGACCGCCAGTCTGGTGCCCGCCGGCACCCCCGACACCATGAACTCCACGGCCTCGGCGCGGTCGGCCACGAACCCCGCCCGGAACGACGACAGCGGGCTCGGCATGGCCGCGGCATCGAATCCCGGTTCCACGGCGTCGCGCGCGACGACCCGCACGGCGCCCGGACCGGCGGAGAACCACAGCCCGGCCACGACGGCCACCACGCCCGCCCCGGCCACCACCACGGCGACGGTCGGCACCGCCCTTGGCCTCCGGCCCGACCGCCGAGCGGCGGGAGCCGATCCGTTCCCCCGCCGCGCCGTCCCCGTCCAAGCGGCCCACACCACCACCAGCACGCCGAACACTGCTCCCAGCCCGACCTGGGCGGCCGGCGCAGGACCGACGGATGCTCCGAAGGCCGTTCCCTCCACGAGCACCGCCGCCGGCGGCACCACCGCCAGCACCGCCCACCGCTCCGACAACGCCGCACCGGTCGCGATCAGCGCGCTCACCAGCACCAGCGTGAACACCGGCACGAGCAGCGCCTGGTAGTCGCCGACCGGCAGCGCGATGGTGAGCAGCCCGCGCCACCCCTCGATCAGCCCGGCGGCCAGCTCGAAGAGGCCCTCGGGCGTGGGCAGCACCCTGCCCAGGGCCAGCGACGGCACCGCGAGAGGCACCCCGAGAACCAGCCACAGGGCCACCCCGGCACCGCCGAGCGCAACGGCCGGCCAGCTCCGCACGCGGGCGAGCAGAGCGAGCGCCGACGCCGCGGGTGCCGTCACGCAGACGAGCAGCACGAAGGCGCCGTCGGCGTGCACCGGCCACCACGCGAACGCCGCGACGACCGTGAGCAGCATCGCGCCGGCCGCCCGGAGGAGCGTCGTCGCCGTGCTCACAGTCCGACCGCCCGCACGAGCATCCTCGGCAACTCGGCGAGCCGGCCGAGGTTCAGGATGCGCAGCCGCCCCATCCGTGCCGCTCGCCCGGGGCTCGCGGGGCGGGCCACCACGGCGACGACCTCGGCCCCTGACGGCAGCATCGCCGACACGGCGCGCAGCTGGGCCGCGCTCGCGGTCGAACCGGCACAGACGAAGACGACGGAGGCGTCGGCGGCCTCCCGGGCGATCTCCCCGGCCACGCGCTCGAGACCCGGGGCGCCCTCGGCGCGCGTGACGCGCCCGAGGTCGTCGAGCAGCGCGGAGCGCGCGTGACCACGGAGTCGTCCGAGCCGCTCCCGACCGCCGGCGGTGGCGCGGGGCGCGAACACGCTCACCCTCGTCTCTTCGGCCAGCGCCCGCACTCCGAGCGAGGCGGCGGTGCTCACGGCCAGCTCGAACTCCTCGTCGTCGGCGTGGTCGTGCGGCGCCGTGGCGAGCAGCACGAGAACGTGACTGCGCCTGGTCTCCTCGAACTGGCGCACCAGGAACGTGCCGCTCTTGGCGCTGCTGCGCCAGTGGATGTGCCTCAGGTCGTCTCCCCGGGTGTACGGCCGCAGCGCGTGGAACGAGAGGTCGCTGTCGGTGAGCACCGACGAGGGCAGCCCCTCGAGGTCGCGCAACAGCCCGGGGGCGACGCTCCCCAGCGCCACCGTGACCGGCCGCACGACGACGTCGATCGTGCCCGACCTCGCCGCCTCGCGCCGCACCAGCCCGAGGGGGTCGCCCGTGATGGCCGTGACCGGGCCCAGGGTCACCACTCCCCGGCGTCCTGTGGGAACGCGTTGCGGCGATCGCACCGTGGCGTGCCCTTCGAGTGCGCCGACGACGAGGGGCACACGCGAGCCGTCGATGTCCACCTCGAGCACTCCGGGGCGAACCCGGAGGCGCGAGGGGTTGGAGACCGTGATCAGCGCGACCGCCTCCGCTCCGACGGTCACCTCCGACGGCGGAGGCTCCAGCCCGATCTGCACCGGAGTGCCTCCGAGCAGGAACAGGCCCGAGACCAGGGCGACGAGGGCGCAGATGACTCCCGCGACGAACAGTTCGGTCCAGCCGAAGAGGACACCCGTCACGAGCCCCACGGCCGCGGTCGCCGCGACGCACCAGCCCGCCGGGCTCACCACGATGCGCGCACCGGTCGTGGCGGGCGGCGCGGCAGGCCCGGTGGTGGCGGGCGGCGCGGCAGGCCCGGTGCGCGCCGTGCGCCCGGTGGTCTCGGTGCTGTCGGTCTCCCCGGTGCTCATGCCTGGGCGACGCCCCCGGGCGGGGCCACGTCGAGCAGCGCGCGTGCCACCACGCCCTCGGACGTGGCTCCGTCGAACTCCGCCTCGGGGTCGAGCACGAGACGGTGCGCGAGCACCGGCACGGCGAGCGCCTTCACGTCGTCGGGCACCACGTAGTGCCGGCCCGACGAGGCGGCGTACGTCTTCGCAGCGCGCACGAGGCCGAGAGCCGCGCGCACACTGGCTCCGAGCCTCGTCTCAGGGGCGTCGCGAGTGGCCTGGACGAGCCGGGAGACGTAGTCGTTGACGGCGGCCTCGACGTGCACCGTGCGTGCCTCGGCCATGAGGAGGAGGACGCCTTCCGGGGTGACGATGGAGGGCAGGGGGTCGCTGTGCGGGGGCTCGGCGGCCGACTCGAGGATGCGCAGGGTGGTCGCGTGGTCGGGGTAGCCGATCGAGGTCTTGATGAGGAACCGGTCGAGCTGCGCCTCGGGGAGGCGGTGTGTGCCGGCCTGCTCGATGGGGTTCTGGGTGGCCACCACGAGAAACGGCTCGCCGACGGGATGCGAGACCCCGTCGACGGTCACCCGCCCCTCCTCCATCACCTCGAGGAGAGCCGACTGGGTCTTGGGCGACGCGCGGTTGATCTCGTCGGCGAGCACGATGCTCGCGAACACCGGTCCCGGGTGGAAGACGAAGCGGCCTGTGCCCTGGTCCAACACGCTCACGCCGGTGATGTCGCCGGGCAGCAGGTCGGGGGTGAACTGGATGCGTGAGGTGGTCGAGCGCACGCTCTGGGCCAGGGCGCGGGCCAGCGAGGTCTTCCCGGTGCCGGGGGCGTCTTCGAGTAGCAGGTGCCCTCCGGTGAGGAGGGTCACCAGAGCGAGCCGCACGACGTGGGGTTTGCCCTGCACGGCATGCGAGACGTTCTCGGCGAGCCGTTCGACGACGTCGGCGAACCTACCGGCCTGCTCGGCCGTCATGGTGGTGGTCATGGTGTGTCCTCAATCCCCTGGGTCACGATAGACGAAGTCGCGGCCGCCGACGGCGACGAGCAGCCAGGCCGGGCCGTCGCCGCCCGGCGGGCCTCCCGTGGAGCCGGCCGGTGTGCACGTGGTGCTCGTGAGCGATTCGGGCACCACGTCGCGGGAGGGCGTCGCGCCGTCGGGCCCGCAGGTGAAGATCGCCGGGAGGTCACCGTTGTCGGGCGCCCCGCTCCAGCGCCACATCCCTGCCGCGAAGGAGGGGCCGGCTGCGGGTGCGAAGGTGAGACTCGGCTCGGGTGCGGTCACAGGACCCGACGGATCGCCGCAGGCCTCGACGCCGTTCCACGTGGTGCAGGCCTGCACCACGAACCGGTACGGCGCGCCGAACTCCCCTCCCGTGCGCAGGCGTGGCAGCTCACCGAGCGCGAGCGAAGCGCTCGGTCCGAACGGAGACCCGTCCTCGGCGACCCGCTGCACGCGGTATCGCGTGGTGGGGACGGTCGACGGCGCGGGCGCCGCGACGAGCCGCGGCTCGAGCGCCGTGCCCTCGACCACCATGTCGACCTGCACGGCGCCGGTGTCGACCGGCCCAGGTCGTGGCAGCACGACGGCCGTCGTGAGGGCGCTCGGCGTGCATCCCGCGCGGTTGTGACCCCACACCACCACCGGGTAGGCCGCACCGACGAGGTCGAGTCCGGTGAACACGGCACTCCCGGCTCCCGCACCGAGAACCCGCTGATCGAGCACGGCGGAGCCCACCACGGGCTCGACCACGGAGCCGGGAGCGGGCGCCGTGACCGAGCACGCCTGGGCGCCACCGGGCACAGCGGTCGTGCCCGGTGCGAGCAGTTGCACGACGTAACCCGACACCGGGTCTCCGTTGCCCTCGAATCCCGGCCACACCACGGTGAGGCTGCCGGGCGCCCCTGCGGGATCGACGACCGCGGTGGCCGTGCCGGCCCGCGGCGCCCCGTAGGGCGTGGCGGTGACGGATGCGGTGGGCCAGCTGGAGAGCGCCGGGTACGCTCCGTTGCGCGCCCCGATCACGATCGAGGTGGAGGTGCCGTTCGAGAGCCCGGTGATGACGGTGGAGCAGCCCGATGCCTCGCACGACGAGGCCGGAACGGTGGACTGGGCCCTGCCGTCCACCGACACCGTGTACTCCTGCACGGCGGAGCCTCCGGCCGGCACCGTGCTCGGCGACCATCGTGCGAGCAGCGTACCGTTGGCCGGTGCGGCGGTGAGGGCCACGGGAACGGAGGGCAGCAGGTCGCTCCACACGGCGGAGCCGTACACCACCGGGTCGGACAGCCCGACCGCGTTGCGCGCGGAGACCGAGACCGTGGCCGCCGCGGTCGGTCCGTTCCCCGGAGTGCCGACCGTGCACACCGTGCTGGCGCACTCCGTGGTCACGGAATCCCCCGACGGCGTGCGGGCCGTGACCTCGAACACCGAGATGGGCGAGTTGCGTGCCGCACCCGGAGCGATCGCCACAGTGAGGGTTCGGTCACCGAACCCGGTCACCGCCACGGAGCGCACCGGCTCCGGGCGATCCTGCACGCTCACGGAGACCGAGCCCCAGACGGCACGGTCGCTCGCGCCGGTGGCGTCGAGCACCTGATAGTGCAGGGCCAGGTCGGCTGCGGGCGCGTCGGCCGAGACGGTGACGTCGAGCACGCCCGTCTCCCCCCGTGGCACGACCTGGACGCCGTCGGGAAGCCGGCCGGCCTCGGCCCCCCGGACGGCGACGAGGCGGAGCGGGGTCGCGGGGAACGGATTGCCGGCGGCGTCGTTGGCGAGCAGGTCGATGCTGGTGGTCCGCCCTCGCGGTGCGACGACGGTGTCGGCGACGGCCACCGCCTTCGGCCGGGTGGAGGAGACCACCGAGACCTCGACCCGGCCGGAGCGACCCGCGCTCGCCGCGGAGGACACCCCGATCGTGAACGAGCCCGAGTCACCTCTGCCGGCGCCGTCGGCCGCGGTGAGCGTGAGCCTCGAGCCCACCAGCATCGCGGTGAAGCCACCGGAGGCGGGCTCGAGCAACGAGAAGCCGGAGGGCGGGCTGGTGCCCACGGGAGTGGAGGTGAGCCGGACGAGATCGAGAGTACGGGCCTGCCCCGGCTCCAGCTCGACCACAGCGCCCTCGAACCGGGGCGGCTGGTCGACGGCCGGGGTCACCGTGATGCCCAGTACGATCGTCGAGACCCTGGCGTCGCCGCCGGTGCCGTCGGCCACCTCCACCGAGATCGATGCCGGGCCGAAGTAGCCGTCGGCACTGCGGAAACCGAGGGTGTCATCGTCGACGACGAGCGATCCGCCGTCGGAGTGCGTCGCCCGCACCGAGCTCCGGTCGGCCACGACCGGCCTCCCACCCCCCGCCACGACGATCTGGTCGGCCAGCTCGATCGTGAGCGGCTCGCCCGATCGCACCCGCAGGGCGGGGGCGTCGACGCGGCGCTGCGGCAGCGCGTCGGCGCGGCCGGGCACCCAGACGAACCCGCTCGAGCGCACGTTGGGATCGTCGGGGTGGGCGACCGTGAACGGGATGATCTGCTGTCCGTCGGCCACCTGCACCCGAACCCGGCCGTCGGCCACCCGCGCGACCCGCGCCGAACCCGGATCGACCGAGAGCCACAGCCGGCTCACCTCGCCCTCCGCGAAGAACACCGAACGGAGGACGTCGACGTCGATCACACCGTCCTCGGCCTCCATCACCTGCTCCACCGGAACGACCGTGTCGCTCACCACGGGCCTCGCGAGCGGTGCGTCGCTGCGCGCATCGACGATCAGCACGCCGGTGGCCTCCGCACCCCGATCGTCGGAGACGGTGTAGACGAACGCCGACCGGTGCTCGGCGGATGGCACCTCGACCGCCACGAGATCGCCCTCCACGCGGGCGAGCGCCGATTGACCGGGATCGATCGGCTCGACCCCCACCACGCTCAGCGCTCCGCCCTCGGGATCGGAGTCGTTGGCGAGCACCGGCACGAGCACCGTGCGCGCGGGCCGGGTGCTCACCTCGTCGGCGACCACCACGGGCGCTCCGGGGCCGTCGTCGGTTCGGGGGGCGATGCCCACCCGCGCAATCCCGACCGCCCGGGCACCGAGACGGTCGACCACGGCGTAGTCGAACCGGTCGGTGCCGGTGGAATACTCGCCCGCCGTGTACTCCATCCAGTCGTCACCGAAATCGGTGACGGCACCCTTGCCCGGGGCGGAGTCCGCACCGAGGAACTGCACGGAGTCGCCGTCGGGGTCGACGCCCTCGAGGTCGACCGGGATGCGCACGGTCTCGCCGGCCGCCACCCGCGCGACGATCCCCCCGGGCCGCGGCGGGCTGTTGCTGTCGAGGTCGGCCTCCCGCACCGTGATCGTCACCGAACCGGTCGCCCACTGTCCGTCGGGCGCGTCGACCCGGTAGAGAGCGGTGTAGTCGCCCGGAGTGCCCGGGGCCAGGTAGCGCAGCCGGTCCCCCGACACGAAGAGCAGTCCGGCGTCGGAGGCGAGGCTCCTCGGGAGCACCGGGTCGAGGGTGAGCGGGTCGCCGAAGGGGTGGAGGTCGTTGGCGAGCACCGGGATGTCGACCACGTCGCCCGCCCGCACCGAGGCCCGATCGTCGCGCGCCACCGGTGGTGGCGCGGTCGCACCGGCCGAGACCTCCATGACGGAGATGGTCCCCGCCGTGGAGGCCACGCCGTTGGTGACGCGATAGCCCACGACGCTGCGGCCCGACCCTGCCGACTCCTCGGGGTCCGGGCCCTCGAGCACGATGCGCACGGTGCGGCGGTCGAGCACCTCGGCCCGATACGGTGCCGGCACGTCGAGCTCGCCCTCGACCAGGAGCACCCCGCCCGCCGGGTCGCTGTCGAGGGCGAGCACGTCGACGTCGACGCTGCCGCCCGCGCGCACCACGGCGGCGTGCGGCAGCGTGACGGGCGCCGCGCCCGCCTCGGCGGCAGGCTCGGCCACCACCCGGATCACGCCGGAGGCCGAGCGCGCGCCGTCGGCCACGGAGTACTCGAGCAGGGTGGTGCCGGCGCTCGCCGGGGTGAACTCCCCCGTTCCGGTGAGGAAGTCGGGCTGCACCGCGCCCTCCCGCGCGGTGAGCGAACCGAGCCTCAGGCCGCCCGACGCACCGGTGACGTGCGCCAGCGGCGACAGCGTCACTGCCTCGCCCACGCGCGCGGCGACGGCGAAGCCCTCGGCGAGCAGGGGCGCGTCTTCCGGAGCGGTGGAGGAGATCCACACCGTGCCCGTGGTGTCGGAGACTCCGTCGGAGACGACGATCACCGCCGGCGAGGTGCCTGTCTCGATTCCGGGATCGAGCACCGTGATCGATCCGTCGGGGCCGACCGCGATCGAACCGGGCGACCCCGCCGATGCCGTGCGCACGACGATCGGGTCGCCGTCGGGGTCGTACCAGTCGGAGAGCGCGGAGACCTCTGCCCGGCCCCCGCTGACGACGTCGATCGTGCGCTGGCGCACCTGCACCGGTGGGGAGTTCTCGGAGTCGGTCCGCACCTCGACCGAGACGGTGGCCGACGCACTTCCCCCGTGCCCGTCGGAGACGGTGTAGCCGAGCGCGAGAGTGCCGCTCGCGGTCGACGGCAGCGTCACCAGCAGCCGCTGGCGGTCCGAGACGATGCCGACGGAGTAGTCGGCATCATCGGCCACCTGTACCGCATCGATCACGATCACGTCGCCGTTGGGGTCGTAGTCGTTCTGGAGCACCGGCAGCACCGTCGCGCGACCCGGTCGAGCCCCGAACCGGTCGTCGGCCGCCACCGGCGGCCGCTGATCGGGGTCGAGCTCGTCGGCACGGTCGGCGATCGTGGTGCCCGCGGCGTCGTCGTCGGCCGCCGCGGCCACGAGCGGCTCCCAGTCGTCGATGACGGCGCCCGCGCGGGCGAGGTCCCAGCTGCGCCCGGTGACCGTGTCGGAGACGAGCAGGCGTTCACCCCCGTCGCCGTCGAACACCAGCCGGGAGCTCGACGACAGCCCGTCGAGCCCGCCGCTGCGGGCCGGCTCGCCCTCGCACCCCGTCCAGTATCCGGAACCGCTCCAGGCCGCGTACGCGCATCCGCCCACCCACGTCGGAGCCGCCGGAGGACCGTCGCCGTCGGCGAGGCGTTCCACCGCGCCGTCGCGCCCGACGCCGAGCAACCCGCTCGACGTGGCCACGAGCACCGCCCCCGACGACTCCCCCGACTCCTGCAGCCGCGCCGTGGCGGGATCGTCCACGGCGTCGAGAGGGGCGACGGCGTTCGGGAGGAGCACTCTCGGCACGGTACGGTCGAGCACCGCCCAGCTCTCGCCCACCGCGGCGATCTCGACGTCGGCGTCGGGCTGCAGGTCGATCGCCGCCGAGCCGGCTGCCACCCCCCTCGATCCCTGGGGAAGCGTGTAGACCGCGCCGGCCGAGGGCGACACGGCGACGATCGAGCCGTCTTCGCTCACGCTCGCCGCACCGCCCGCACCGAGAGCAAGGGTCGGGGTGGTCGTCGCGTCGAAGGAGGCGAGCGCGCCGACCTCGACCGCCCAGACGTCGCCCGTGGACCGAGACGACATGACGATCGTGCCCCCCTGGAGCTCGACCCGGTCGGTTCCGCTCGGCAACGGCGCCGCGACGAGAACCTCGGCCGTCGCAGGATCGAGAAGTCTGGCCTCGCCCGCGCCCAGGTCGCCGATGACGACCGTGCGCCCCGACTGGGCGACGGTGAGCGACGACGACCCCATGCGCACCGCCGTGTCGAGTTCGCCCACGAGCGTGTTGGCACGCGCGACGGACTGGTGCACGGCGCTGCTCACCCAGATCGCCGCGTCGTCGGGCTGCACCCGGGCACCGGCGTAGCCGTCGGCGAGCGCCGCACCGGCCGAGATACCCGCCACCACCGCCACCACGGCCACCACGGCGACCGCGCGAAGACGCCTGGCCGGTCGCGGGGACCGGGGCCGGCCAGGGCCCGCGACGGTCACGAACCCTCCGTGCAGCCGGGCGAGCTCGGTTCGCCTGCCCGGCCGGCTCTCACCACTGCGACGGTGATGCAGATGCGCTGACCTGGGGCGGGATGCACCACGAACTCGGCTGACTGCTGCACCGAGGTGCCGCCCGTCGACGTGGTCACCCGGTAGCTGTCACCGGCAGCCAGTCCCGGGTCGGCCCATTCGAAGCGCACGCCCTCTCCCGACTCGACGGTCCGGATCTCGCCGACGGCCGGCGCCGTCGACGACGACTGGCGCCCGAGCGTGAGACCGGCGAGCCCCGCCACCGCGACGACGGCGAGCGCCGCTGCTCCCGCGACCAGAACCGTGACCGTGCGCCGGCGGGTCGTGCTCCCGGATCGCCCGGCGCCCGCGCCTCCCCCTCCCTGCGCCGAGGACGTCGCCGGGGCGATGCGCGTGCGGTCGTCGGGGTCGCGCGCGTACTCCCCGGCCCACGCGGCCGGGGCCAGCTCGGCCGGCGTAGGGGTGAGCCCCAGCTCCGCCTCGACGGCCTGGAGCTCATGCACCAGCTGCGCCACGTCGGCCTGACGTCTCGCCGGGTCTTTCGCCATGCTGCGGGAGAGCACCCGCTCCAGCGACGCCGGCACGTCGTCGCGACCCAGTGCGGGCAGGCGGGCCGACCGCACGCGCCGGGCGAGCTCGCCCGGCGCCGACCCGGGTCGTTCGAACGGGCTGCGCCCGGCCAGCAGGGAGTAGAGCGTGGCTCCGAGCGACCACACCTCGGAGGCGACCGTACCCGGCGTCGACTCGTCGACCACCTCGGGTGCCGACCAGGGGATCGACAGGCCGGCCCCCGTTCCCCCCGCGCGGCCCTTCATGGTGGAGGCGACACCGAAGTCGCCGAGCACCGGGGCCCCGAAGGCGGTGATGAGGATGTTCGAGGGCTTGACGTCGCGGTGGAGCACGCCCTGGTAGTGGGCCGCGTGCAGGGCACCGCCGACGCGCACGCCGATGCGCAGCACATCCGCCACCGGCAGCGGTCGGCTGCGATAGCCGTCGCCGAGCGACGAGGAGCAGAGTTCCGTGACGAGGTACGGGCGACCGTCGGAGGAGACCCCGGCCTCGTACACGGTGAGCACGGAGGGATGTGCGCTGAGACCGGCCATCAGGTCGGCCTCCGACCGGAACATGCGCCGAACCTGGTCGTCGACGACCTCGGGCACGACCACCTTCACGGCCACGAAACGCCTGGGGAGGTTCTGCTCGAAGAGGAAGACGTCGGCGAAGCCCCCCGAACCGAGCACACGGACGGGCGTGAACCCGGGCAGTGCGGGTGGAGCGGAGGGGAGACGCCGGGCCATCGTTCAGTCGTCGGCGGCCTCGACGTCGACCACCACCACGGTGATGTTGTCACGGCCGCCGTTGGCCAGCGCCGCGGTGACGAGTTCGACGGCGGCACGATCGGCGGTGTCGGTGGTGGCGAGGTAGTGCTGGATGCCCACCTCGGTGAGCTCCTTCGTGAGCCCGTCGGAGCACAGCAGGAGCCGCTGACCCGTGGCGAGTGCGACGGTGCCGTAATCGGGCACGGGCTTCTCGTGGAAGCCGACGGCGCGGGTGATGACGTTGCTGTCGGGGTGGGTCTCGGCCTGCTCACGGGTGATGAGGCCCGCGTCGACCAGTTCCTGCACCACGGAGTGGTCGACCGTCAGCTGCTGGAGGGCGCCGTGCTCGTAGAGATAGGTGCGGGAGTCGCCGATGTTGAAGACCAGCCAGCCGAGCTCTCCCTCCAGCTCGCTGAGGGCGGCACCCGTGACCGTGGTGCCGGTGCCGAGCACCGACTCGTCGCCCACCCGGTCGATGTCGGCCAGCGCCAGCTCGAGCGCGGCCTCGATGGTGTCGGCGTCGGTGCGCGCACCGGTGATGGCGGAGAGCCGCCCGACCACGGCGGCACTCGCGACGTCGCCCGCGGAGTGCCCCCCCATCCCGTCGGCCACGGCGAAGACCGGAGGCTCGGAGAGCGAGCTGTCCTCGTTGGCGGTGCGCCTGTTGCCGGTGTGGGAGACGGCCGACCACGACAGCACCACGGCGGCGCCCCGGGCGCCCGGGCCCTCCAAGCGCACCCGCGCGTTCGTTCGACCGATCTGGGTCACGATGACCAACTCCTGACAGCTTTTCGGGAATACTAGACGGGCTTCGTGAACCCGTCCGGCCCCGACGGGAGGATGTGGATGACGTTGCCGTCTCCGATCTCGACGATAGCCGACACCGGCACGACCGCAGAATCCCCCTTTCGCAGTCGCACCGGGGTTCCGTGCCCCGGAACGACGCGGGTTCCGTTGGTCGATCCGAGGTCGGTCACCACCACGACGTCACCGCTCGGGGCGATCTCGACGTGGGTGGCCGACACGAGCTGTGCAGGAGAAGTCACGGCGCGCAGGTCGGTGGGCGTCTCGGCACGGGAGTGCGGCGCCGAGAGCAGGGCACGGGGCCGACGGCCGACGACGAGCGGCCGCCGGAGGGGCTCGAGGGGCCCGTCGTTCACCCGTACCGTGAAGGCGGGCGCGGGCGTCGTGCCGGGCTCGCCCGCTGTGGTGACGGGTTCGTGGCCCCGATCCCCGTCGTGACGAGCACGGATCGTGCCGGCGCTCCAGCCCGTCGGGCCCGCTCTGACCGCCCGCACGCGGGGGAACTCGGCCAGCGACCACGGTTCGGCGCCGCGGGCCGTGTGCCGGTGGGCGCCGCTGTCGAGCAGGAGTTCCACCTCGGCGCCGCCCCGCGCCACCACCATGACCGTGCGGGCACCGGGCTCGTCGACGGCGACGCCGTCGCGGGCGGGCGGCAGCTCGACCACGGCGAAGTGGTCGACGGCGTCGACACCCCGCACCGGGATGGCGGACACGATCCTCTCCAGGCCTCCGGTGTGCACCTGGCCGGCGGGACCGATGTTCTCGGGGAGCGATTCGACTTCGACCGTGGCGCAGACGCCCTGCCACACCTCCTCAGAGACCCCGGCGTCGACGATCACGAGGAAACGGCCGCTCGCCACCGCCCGCCATGGATCGCGTTCTGCGTCCTGAGCGCGCCCGGCCATCCGCTCACCCTACGCCACCCGGCCCCGAGCACGGAGCCGGGCGCAAGCACGCGGTGCGACGGCTCCCCTACTGCTGATTTCAGCACCCTGAGAGCCCATCTCCGACGGAATCGCTTGCCGCCGGCCAGTCATCCTGACAAAATCGAGAGATGAAGTCCTCTCCTCGCCCTGCGCAGCTCGACGACACGTCGAAGGCGATCATCGAGCAGCTGCAAGACGACGGGCGCCGCTCGTACGCCGAGATCGGCAAAGCGGTCGGCTTGAGCGAGGCCGCGGTGCGGCAACGGGTGCAGAAGCTCACCGAAGCGGGCGTGATGCAGATCGTGGCCGTGACCGACCCGCTGCAGCTCGGTTTCTACCGCCAGGCGATGATCGGGCTCAAGGTGTCGGGAGACACCCGCGAGGTGGCCGATGCCCTCGCGCGCATGCCGGCGGTCGACTACGTGGTGCTCACCGCGGGCACCTTCGACATCCTGGCCGAAGTCGTCTGCGAAGACGATGACGACCTCATCGCCCTTCTCAATTCGGAGATCAGGCGACTCGACGGGGTCCAGTCCACCGAGACCTTCGTCTATCTGAAACTGCACAAACAGCTCTACAACTGGGGTACACGATGACCACGACCGACACACCCACCACCGCCTCCGCCCGTGCGCCGCGCTCGGAAGCCGAGCTGCAGCAGATGGCGAAAGACCATCTGTGGATGCATTTCGCCCGTCAGTCGGTGATGGAGTCCGGTGACGGGGTGCCCATCATCACCAAGGGTGAAGGGCATCACATCTGGGACTCCCGGGGCAAGAAGTACATCGACGGCCTCTCGGGGCTGTTCGTGGTGAACGCCGGCCACGGGCGACGACGGCTGGCCGAGGTCGCAGCCAAGCAGGCCGAGGAGCTCGCGTTCTTCCCGATCTGGTCGTACGCCCACCCCTCGGCGATCGAACTCGCCGACCGCCTGGCCGATCTCGCCCCCGGCGAGCTTAACCGCGTGTTCTTCTCCACCGGCGGCGGCGAGGCCGTGGAGACCGCCTTCAAGCTCGCCAAGTACTACTGGAAGCTGCAGGGCCGGCCCACGAAGCACAAGGTGATCTCGCGGTCGATCGCCTATCACGGCACACCGCAGGGTGCGCTCGCGATCACCGGCATCCCGGCGATGAAGCAGATGTTCGAACCGGTGACCCCGGGCGGGTTCAGGGTGCCGAACACCAACTACTACCGTGCCCACGAGATGGGCTTCGAGGGCACCGAGGAGCAGTTCGGGATCTGGGCGGCCGATCGCATCGAGGAGATGATCCTGTTCGAGGGGGCTGACACGGTGGCGGCGGTCTTCCTCGAACCGGTGCAGAACTCGGGCGGATGCTTCCCTCCCCCTCCCGGATACTTCCAGCGCGTGCGCGAGATCTGCGACCGGCACGACGTGCTGCTCGTGAGCGACGAGGTGATCTGCGCCTTCGGCCGGATCGGCAACTACTTCGCCTGCGACACCTACGGCTTCGAACCCGACATGATCACCTGCGCCAAGGCCATGACCAGCGGCTACTCGCCGATCGGCGCGACCATCGTGAACGAGCGGGTGTACGAGCCCTTCAAGCACGGTCAGACGGCGTTCTACCACGGGTACACCTTCGCCGGGCATCCGGTGTCGGCCGCGGTGGCCCTGGAGAACCTCGACATCTTCGAAGAAGAGGGACTCAACGAGAACGTGCGGGCCAACTCGCCCCTGTTCCGCCAGTCGCTCGAGCGGCTCGGCGATCTGCCGATCGTCGGCGACGTGCGCGGCGACGGATACTTCTTCGGCATCGAGCTGGTGAAGGACAAGGCGACCAAGGAGACCTTCGACGACGACGAGTCGGAGCGGCTGCTGCGCGGATTCCTGTCGAAAGCGCTCTTCGACGCGGGACTGTACTGCCGGGCCGACGACCGGGGCGACCCCGTCATCCAGCTCGCACCACCGCTCACCATCGGTCCACGCGAGTTCGACGAGATCGAGCAGATCCTCCGCGGCGTTCTCACCGAGGCCTGGAGCCGGCTCTGACCGGCGAGCGCCGCGGCTCGGCTCCGATCTACCGCGACCTGTCGTTCTGGTTCGACTCGCTGGCGCAGGCCGGGGAGGTGGTGGTGCCGCGCCCGGCGCTCCAGGGCGACCTCAGCACCGGAGTCTGCATCGTGGGCGGCGGCCTCACCGGCCTCTGGACCGCCTATTACCTGAAGAAGGCCGACCCGAGCCTCGAGATCACCGTTCTCGAGAAGCAGGTCGCCGGGTTCGGAGCCTCCGGTCGCAACGGCGGATGGTGCTCCGCCCTGTTCCCCAAGTCGGCCGAGGCGCTCCGGCGTGCCTACGGCGACGACGCGGCGCGTGCCCTCCGTTCGACCATGATCGACACGGTCGACGAGGTCGGGAGGGTCGCGGCGGCGGAGGGCATCGACTGCGACTTCGTGAAGGGCGGAACGCTCGTGTTCGCGCGGGACACCGTGCAACGAGCCGCCGCGCAGAGCGAGGTCGACGCGGCCAGGGAGTTCGGGGTCGACGATCTCGAGCTCGTCACACCGGGCGGTCGCGACGATGCGCACGCCCGGGCGCTCGCCGCCACCTCCTCGCTCGCGGCGAGCTTCGATCCCGCCTGCGCGCGCCTGCACCCGGCGAAACTCGTGCGCGGTCTGGCGCGCGTGGTGGAGGAGCTCGGCGTGACCATCGCGGAGCAGACCGAGGCGGTGGAGTGGGCCCCCGGGCGCGTTCTCTACTCCGGCGCGGGCGGCCAAGGGCTCGTCAGCTGCGAGACGGTGGTGCTCGCCGTCGAGGCCTACGGTGCGACCATGCCGGGGATCGGGCGGCGCATCCTGCCGCTGTACTCGCTCATGATCGCGACCGAGCCGCTCTCCGACCAGGTGTGGGACGACCTCGGCATCGAGCACGGCACGACGTTCTCCGACTACCGGCACCTGCTCGTGTACGGCCAGCGCACCGCCGACAACCGGTTCGCGTTCGGCGGTCGCGGTGCCCGGTACCACTGGGGAAGCTCGATCCGCCCCGAGTACGACCGTGTGGACCGGGTGTTCGACCATCTCGAGTCGACGCTCGGCGAGCTCTTCCCCGCGGTGAAGGGCACGCCGGTGACGCACCGCTGGGGTGGCCCGCTCGGCGTGCCACGCGACTGGCACCCGACCGCGAGCTACAACCCCCGCACGGGGATCGCCTATGCGGGAGGCTACGTCGGCGACGGCCTCAGCACCACCAATCTCGCCGGCCGCACCCTCGCGCAACTCATCACCCGGCAGGAGACGGAGCTCACCCGGCTGCCCTGGGTGAACCACCTCTCGCGCCGCTGGGAGCGCGAGCCGTTGCGCTTCGCCGGGGCCAATCTCGGCCTCATCGGCACCGAGGCGGCCGACGTGGAGGAGTCGGTCACCGGGCGCCGCTCCCTCGCCGCACGGCTCCTGGCGCCCCTGACCGGCCACTGAGCGCCCCCGGCCGGCCACTGAGCGCCCCCGGCCGGGCACGGAGCTCGCGCGGCCGGCCACCGGGCTCGCGTGAGCGGCCACCGAACTCTCGCGGCTCACGGCCGCACCCACTCCGGCACCCGCCCGTGGCTGGTCGCCTCGCCGAGCAGTACCGCCAACTCATAATCGGCGTCGGCGAGCAGTGCGAGGCGCAGGTAGGCTCCGCACACCGACCCACGACCGCGCGTCCACTCCAGCCAGGCCAGGATCGTGAGCGGGGCCGCCGCGAGAGTGACCGGGCTGCACTCGACGATGCGTCGCAGCAGTTCGACCGCGGCCCTGACCCTCACGTCGTCGGGAGCGACGCTGCCCTCGCCGAGGACGGCGCCGAAGTACCGGTCGGCCTCCTGCCGGGAACCACCCGGCAGCACGCGGAGCCCCGCGTCGAGACCCCACGCGCACATCACGAGCACGCCGTCGCGCACCCGCTTGTGCTGAAGCCAGGCGCCGAGCTCGACGGAGCGCGCCTCGGACGGCGGGGCCTCCCGCGCGAGCGCCTCATGCCAGAGTCGCACCCGCTCGGCCATCCAATCCGGCCCCGATCCGGCCTTCGACCCGCCGAGAGCCGCCAGCGTGGCGAGGCTGCGAGCTCTGCACTGCTCCGACGCCTCGGGTATCGGCACGAACCCGCCGGAGTGCACGTCGCCGCCACCACCGGCCGGCTTGAGCTCGGGGCCCGGAGACACCTCGATCCACCCGCGCGCCGCACCCTCACCGGAACCCGGCCCGGATCGCGCGCCGGGGCCGCGTGCGGAGAAGGCCTCGAGCGCCCGCTCCCCCGAGACGCACCAGCCCTCGAGCACCGCGTACCCCGCCGCCTGCGCGCCGCGCCTCACGGCCGAGACGGCGGCGAGCAGCCGTCGGGCCTCCTCGGCGGGAGGTTCTGCCCGCCCACCGGCGTCGGGGGCGCAACCCGGAGCGGCACGTGTCGTAGAGACTCTCGCGGACGGCTCGCCGAACGCGACCAGGTCGAGCGAGCCCGCTCCGGGAACACGGGCGAGAAGCCCGACGACCGCCGCCGCCAGGCGCTCTCCCTCCTGCCTCGAGGCGGGTGGGCCGGGAAGGTCGAGGCGCAGCACCGCGAAAGGGCGGGCGGGCCGCCGGATGCGAAGGGCGAGCGAACGGGTGGGCCGGAAGCCGAGCACGGAGTCGAGGTCGGCGAGCAACGGTTCGAGCACGGTGACCGGAGACCGGTCGAGGACGATGGTGGATTCGGACATACCGGGAGTGTGCCGACCGCGAGGCACTCGCCGGCCACGAGAACGGCTGCTGTGGAGGAGCCCGCTCCACACCCATCCTTGTGCAGGACAAGACGAGGGCACCGGAGGAGTCCTCCGGTGCCCTCGAACGCGCTGCGTGCTGCAGACCTTACGGCTGCAGGACCGCCTGCACGTCGATGGTGATGGTGACCTTGTCGCCCACGAGCACGCCACCGGTCTCGAGAGCGGCGTTCCAGTTCACACCGAAGTCGTTGCGGTCGACCTCGGCGGTCGCCGTGAAGCCGGCCTTGTAGTTGCCGTACGGGTCGGTGCCGAAGCCGCCGAACTCGAAGTCGAAGGTGACCGGCTTGGTCACGCCCTTGATGGTGAGGTCGCCGTCCACCTTGAAGTCGCCGCCCTCCTGGCGCACGCCGGTCGACACGAAGGTCAGCTCGGGGAAGGTGGGGGCGTCGAAGAAGTCGTTCGTGGCGAGGTGGCCGTCACGGTTCTTGTCGTTGGTGTTCACCGAGGCCACCTCGGCAGAGGCCGAGACGGTGGTGTCGAGCGGGTTCTCGGCCGTGACGAAGGTGGCGTCGAACTTCTCGAACTTCCCCTTCACCTTGCTGATGAGCATGTGGCGCACACTGAACCCCACCTCGCTGTGGGAGGGGTCGACGGTCCAGGTGCCGGCCTTGTAACCGGGGATCTCGAGGGTGTCGGTCATGATCTCTCTTTCGTGATGCCGAAGCGGTCGGAGCGGCCCGGATGCGGCCACTTCGATACAAATACATCAATCGGCTGGATTATTCCCCGTCAGCGCAGGATCTCGATCATGAGCACCCAGGCGTTGAGCACCGCCGCCGCGAAGATGGCGACGAAGCCGACGGCGACCAGATAGAGTCCCCAGCCCGAGCCGAAGGCCACGGCCGCGCCGCCCACCACGACCCAGAGCTGGGCACCGACGCCGAGCACCGTCTGCAACAGCCGTCCGAGCGTGCCCGCGCCGACGTGATGGGCGAACATGCGCGTGGCCGCATCGATCTGCAGGCCCAGGGCGATGAGGGCGAACACCGCGAGCTCGAGGCCGAGCAGCACGGCCGGCTGGCCCGGGATGAGCATGACCGTCGACCCGAGGAGGATGACCACCACCGACGCGATGGTCGCACCCGCGCGCGACGGCAGTGCCGCGCCCGAGATGATCTCCTTGACGTTGACCGAGATGGCGACGATGAGCAGGCCTGCGAGGGCGGCCGCTGCACCGGCCGACGCCACGGCGAATTCGCTCCAGCCGTCGACGAGCGAGGTGTCCATAGCGGCATGGTATCGGTGACGCGCGCGAGCCGTTGTGTACAACCGTCACTCTCGTCACATACCCTGGACGCATGGGGAAGGCCACCGCCCGCAGCGTCACCGCCATCGCGGCGGTGCTCGCGCTGACCCTCGGCGCCTCCCTCCCCGCCCACGCCGCGCCACCTCCGTCGCTCGTGCGCGACGAGTACCCCACGTGGGACGAGGTGAACGCCGCCAAGTCGAACGCCGCCGCCAAGCAGGCCGAGGTCGACTCCATCAACTCGCTCCTCGCGGGCCTGCAGGACGAGGCGGCGGCCCGCGCCGACGAGGCGCTCCAGCGTGGGCAGGAGTACCTCTCGGCCAAGACCGCGCTCGACACCGCCACCGCCACCGCCGACGCCCTCGCCGCTCGCGCGCAGGCGGCGACCGAGAAGGCGACCACCGCCGACGCCACGCTCGGCCGGCTCGCCGCCCAGCTCTACCGATCGGGTGGAGACAGCGGCCTCGGCCTCGCGCTCGACCAGAGCCAGGCCGACTCGCTGCTCTACCGCCTCGGCACGATGGCCAAGCTCACCGAGCAGACGGCGGGCATCCGCGACCAGGCTGTCGCCGCCCGCAACACGGCCGCCGCACTCGACGCGCAGGCCGAGGTGGCCCGGGCCGAGCGCGACGCGCTCGCGACCTCCGCGCAGACCGCGCTCCAGTCGGCCGAAGACGCTCGGGCGGCCGCCGACGCCCAGGTGGCCGAGACTCAGTCCCGCAGCGAGACCCTCGTAGCCCAATTGGCCACCCTCAACGACACGACCGTCGAGCTCGAGAAGCAATACCAGGCCGGGGCGGAGTACCGGGCCCAGCAGGCGGCCGCGCAAGCTGCCGCCGAGGCTGCCTCCGCCGCCGCCGCAGCAGCGAACGAGGTCGCGACCGGCGCGACCACGGGCGCCTGGGTGCCCGACAGCAGTCAGGTGGCCACGCCCGCCGAGGCGCAGGCCTACGCCGCGAGCCAGATGCCGGCCTACGGCTGGGGGGATTCGCAGTTCCGCTGCCTCGTGCAGCTGTGGATCGGCGAGTCGGGCTGGCGCGCCAACGCCTACAACCCCTCCAGCGGCGCGTACGGCATCCCGCAGTCGCTCCCCGCCACCAAGATGGCCTCGGCGGGCTCCGACTACATCACCAGCGCGGCGACCCAGATCACCTGGGGACTCAGCTACATCGTCAACCGCTACGACACGCCCTGCGGCGCACTCTCCGCCTGGCAGGCGCGCTCCCCGCACTGGTATTGAGCCCGCCGCGATCCCACGCTCAGTGCGAGCGGTGGTCTTGGATGGTGATGCGCGCTCCCCGTCTCGGCACGCTCACACCCGAGGCCAGCGCCAGGCGCACCACGCGCTGTCGCTGACCCGCCCAGGGCTCCAGCAGCTCGGCGAGCCCGTCGTCGTCGAGCGGCTCACCCACCAGTGCCGTGCCCACGAGCGAGGCGAGATGGTAGTCGCCGAAGCTCACCGCATCCGGATCGCCGTGCGAGCGCTGGGCCGTCTCTGCAGCGGTCCACTCCCCCACGCCCGGCACCGTTCTCAGCCGCCGCCACACGTCGGGCCCGCCCCCGGCCCCGGCACCACTGAGCGTGCGCTCGAGGCCGGCAGCCACCACGGCCGCGCGCACCACCGTCGCCGAACGACCCGGGTCGACCCCGGCACGGTGCCAGTCCCACGACGGGATGCGCCGCCAGGTCTCGGGCGAAGGCGGCACCCGCATGCTCTCAGGAGCGGGCCCGGGTGCGGGTGCGCCGAACCGGGTGACCAGGGTGCGCCAGGCGCGGTGGGCCTCCACCGAGGTGACCCGCTGCTCGATGACCGCCGGCACGAGCGCCCCGAGCACTCGGGAGCTGCGCACGAGCCGGAGGCCGGGGCGCCGCCGACGCACCTCTCCGAGCAGCGGCGACGGCGAGAGGTCGAGTTCGCTCCAGTCGTCGCCGCTGCCGAGCAGGATGGGCAGTTCGTCGAGGGCCACTGCCGCGCCGTCGCCCCAGGCCTGGGCGGTCACCGCCCCGCGCATCCCTCTCAGCAGCAGCGACGCAGAGCCGCCCGGCGTGTCGAGCACGACCCACAGACCCTCGGGCGCCACCCGGATGCACGGGTCGTGCGGCCCCCGACGGAGCGGTGCCAGCGTGCTGACGAGATCGACCGGCTCGGCCGGTGCGTAGTGCGCGGTGAGCGGCTCGTGACCTCGACCGGCCTCGGCCGCACCGGCGGAAGTGGGGCTCATGATGCGACGAGACTACGCGACCCCGCCGACACCACCGTCCTCCGAGACACCGCCGGCCTCCGAGACACCGCCGGCCTCCGAGACACCGTCAGAGGCCGAGGCACCGCCGGCCTCCGCCGCATCCGCTCCGTCGAGCAGGTCGAGCAGCCATCCGGGCCCCCGCACCTCGGCCCCCACGGAGCGCACGCGCTCGGAGAGCTCCCGATCGGCGGTGACCACGATCGTCCTCACCGCCGGCGACCCCGCGCCACGGGCCACCGCACGCGCCGCGACCTCCACGATCTCGTCGTCGCCCGAGCCGGGGGCACGCACGACGGCGACCGCAGGAGTGGCCGGGCCGGCGGCGGGGGCGACTCCGCCAGGACGCTCCGCACCGGCGGTGCGCGCCCGGCCCTCCAGCACCACCTCGAACGCGGGCCACACCCGCCCAGGTCGCTCGCCGTGACCGGAATCGTCGAACTGCACGGCGTCGACGCCTCGCGCACTCAGCTGCTCGACACGCGCGAGAAGCCGCTCGGCGGCCCCGCGGCGATCGCGCCACCAACCGTCGGGCCGGGAGCCGACCACGTTCGCGGCATCGACCACGATGCCGATGCGCTCGGCCAGTCGTGACCGGAGCATCGGCCAGGCGGCACCGAACCCCGGATGCAGCGGGAGCGCATCGACCTCGTCGACCGGAACCCAGCGCAGCTCGAGACTCTCGGCGTCGCCGATCTGCGGAGCGAACGCCTGCGTGGTGCGGGCCACGACCGTGACGTACGACCAGAACCCGAGGTCGAGGGTCGAGGCGAAGCCGATCTCGAGCAGCTCGGCGGGCACACCGGCCTCTTCACCGGCCTCGCGCACCGCCCCGGCCACCGCGGACTCGCCCTCGTGCCGCGCACCGCCCGGCAGACCCCAGGTGCCACCGAAGTGGCTCCACTCGGCCCGGTGCTGCAGCAGCACGCCCGCGTCGGCGTCGTGCACGAGCAGACCCGCTGCGCCGTACCGGCCCCAGTACCGGCGACCGTCCGGTGCTTCGACCCAGGCGTCTCCGCTGTCGCGCGGATGCGCGGGGACGGGCAGATCGCTCATGACTCAAGCTTCTCACGGTGTGGCACCGCCCTGACGCGAGCCCTGGACCGCGGCGCGGACGGATGCGTCCATGATGGTTCCATGAGCCACCACCGCCCGGCAGCGCCGCACGACCTCCTTCCCGGCGAGGGCGTCTACCTCCCCCCGTTGCGCCACCCGGTGCGCACCATCGGTGCCCGCACCTTCGACTTCGATCGGCGGATCGCCGTGATGGCGATCGTGAACCGCACGCCGGACTCGTTCTACGACCAGGGCGCCACCTTCGCCTTGGACCGCGCGGTCGAGGCCGCCCTCGCCGCGGCCGATGCGGGTGCCGACTGGATCGACATCGGCGGTGCCAAGTTCGCACCGGGACCCGAGATCACGGCCGGCGAGGAACTCGCGCGGGTGCTGCCCGTGGTCGAGGCGGTCGCGGCCGAGCGCGACGTGGTGATCTCGGTCGACACCTTCCGCGCTGACGTGGCGGTGGCCTGCATCGCCGCCGGCGCCCGGGTCGTCAACGACACCACCGGACTCAGCGACCCGCGATTGGCCGCCGTCGTCGCCGACTCCCCCGCGTCACTCGTGCTCACGCACTCGCTGGCCGAGCCGCGCAAGCCCTACCCGCGACCGCACTACGACGACGTGGCCGCCGAGGTGAGACACCATCTCGAGCAGCGGGTCGACCGCGCCGTCGCCGCCGGGGTTCCGGAGGAACGGCTCTTCATCGACCCGGGGCACGACCTCAACAAGAACACCCGGCACAGTCTCGAGCTCACCCGCCGCATGACAGAGATCACCTCGCTCGGCCTGCCGACCCTCGCGGCGGTGTCGAACAAGGACTTCGTGGGCGAGAGTCTCGGCGCACCGAAACCGGAGCGCACCGAGGGGTCGATCGTCGCCGCCACCGTCTGCGCCCTCCTCGGCGCGAGAGTGGTGCGCATGCACGACGTGCGGGCCAGCGTGGCCGCGATGAGGATGCTCGAGGCCGTGCTCGGGTTCCGCGAGCCCGTGTTCGAGGTGCACAACCTGTGAGCGCCGCGGTTCCGAGGGAGGCGATCGACTCGTTCCCCGAGATCGTGCCGGTGCTGCCGGTGGCGGGAGCTCCGCTCGACGCCGAGGCGTTGCTGCAGCGGTTCTCCGCCCCCGACCGTTCCACTCCCACCCTCCGCGTGAACTTCATCCAGAGCATCGACGGCTCGGCCACCCTCGGCGGTCTCTCCGGTGCCCTGGGAGGGCCTGCCGACAAGGCGGTGTTCGACACCCTCCGCGCCGTGTCCGACGTGGTGCTCGCGGGCGCGGGAACCGCTCGCGACGAAGGCTACGGCGCCCTGACCGTCGCCGAGCGGTTCGTCGACTGGCGGGTGGCCCACGGACTGCCCCCGCACCCGGTGATGGCGCTCGTGAGCGGCTCCCTCGACCTCGACCCCCAGTCGGCGCTGTTCCGCCAGGCTCCGGTGCGGCCGATCGTGTTCACCACGAGGCGGGCGCCCCAGGATGCGCGTGAGCGACTCAGGGAGGTCGCCGATGTCGTCGACGCGGGCGAGGAACACGCCGACCCCACCACGATCAGGGCTTCGCTGACCGCTCGGGGGCTGCGCCAGGTGCTCTGCGAGGGCGGGCCGTCGCTGTTCGGCGCGTTCGTCGCCGCTGACCAGGTCGACGAGCTGTGCCTCACGACCAGCCCGATGCTCGAAGGCGGGGCGGGGCCGCGCATCGCGTCGGCAGTGGGGGCCGCATCCGCCGCCCGCGCGATGGAGCTCGACTCGCTCCTGCGCTCAGGGAGCATGCTGTTGGCACGGTGGGTGCGCGCCCGCGGCGACTCCGGATCGACGGGCGTGGCGTGACAGGGCAGACCGCACAGGCGGCGGCGCGCCGGTCTCAGCGCGCGTTCACGCTGGCCGACGTGGCCGCGACCGCGCTGTTCGCGTGGGAGGGCGCCAGACTGGCCGCCGAGGCCGGCCTCGACCTGTTCGGCATCATGGTGGTGGGCTGCGTGTCGTCGCTCGTGGGCGGGATCACGCGCGACCTCCTGCTCGGCGACACCCCGCCCTTCGCCTTCCGCTCGCCCTCGCGCCTCCTGGCCGCACTGGTCGGTTCGGGGGTCGCCCTCGTTCTGGCCTTCCTGGGCGCACCCGCCCCCGACGAACTGATCGCCGTGCTCGACGCACTCGGACTGGCGCTGTTCGCCGTGACCGGAGCGCAGAAAGCACTCGACCACGGTTCGAACGGGCTGGTCGTGGTGATCCTCGGCACCCTCACCGCGGTGGGCGGGGGGATCGCCCGCGACCTGCTGCTCGGTGCGGTGCCCTCGGTGCTGACCTCGAGCGTGTACGCGTCGGCCGCGGCCGCCGGTGCGCTGGTGATGCTGATCGTGGTGCGCCTCACCGCGCGACCCGCGGTGGGTATGACCGCGGGGTTCGTGGTCTGCGCGGGGCTGCGGCTCGCCGCGATCGCGTTCGACTGGCAGCTACCGCACCTCGTGGTGCGCTGACCGCGCCCAGCCCCCGGAGCCGGCCCGCCCTGCCGGCCGGTGCTACCGCTCAGAGCCGGTCGACGGCCAGCACCTTCACCACGGCGGTGCCCGCCTCGTCGGAGGCCGCCAGATCGATCTCGGCCGTGATGCCCCAATCGTGGTCGCCCGCGGGGTCGTCGAAGATCTGCCGGGCACGCCACACCGACGGCTCGCCCGGCAGCACGTCGGAGGGGGTCGCTTTCTCGTCGAGGATGAGCAGGGCCGCGCTGCGGGCGTGCGGGCCGATGCCCACCACGTCGTGCTCGTCATGGTAGTCGTCCATGGCCTCGGCCCAGCGCTCGGCGCCGAAGCCCGACGCCCCGTCGAGCTCCCCGAGCTCCTCCCACGCCCCGCGGGCGGCAAGGGCCACCCGGCGGAACAGCTCGTTGCGCACCAGGATGCGGAACGCCCGCACGTTGGAGGTGACGCGGCGCGGTGCCGGCGGCACGACGGGCTCGACGAGGTCTCCCCCGGAGGCGGAAGCCGCGGCAGCGGCCGGATCGAGCAGGGTCTCCCATTCGTCGAGCACACTCGAGTCGGTCTGCCGCACGAGCTCGCCCAGCCACTCGATCAGGTCGACGAGGTCGTCGCTCTTGTACTCCTCCGGCACGGTCGAACGCAGAGTTCGGTAGGCGTCGGACAGGTAGCGCAGCACCAGCCCCTCCGACCGCGCCAGCCGGTAGAATGCGATGTACTCCCCGAACGACATGGCGCGCTCGTACATGTCGCGCACCACCGACTTCGGCGAGATGTCGAAGTCGCCGATCCACGGCTGCGAGCCCCGATAGGTGGCGAACGCCTCGCCCAGGAGCCCCTCCAAGGGTTTCGGGTAGCTCACCTCCTCGAGCAGGTCCATGCGCTCGTCGTAGTCGAGACCCTCGGCCTTCATCGCCGACACGGCCTCGCCGCGGGCTACGAACTGCTGGGCCGACAGAACCGGACGGGGGTCGTCGAGGATGGCCTCGGTGACCGACACCACGTCGAGCGCGAAGGTGGGCGAGTTCTCGTCGAGCAGGTCGTAGACCGCGAGAGCGAACGGAGACAGCGGCTGATTGAGGGCGAAGTTCGGCTGCAGGTCGACGGTGAGCCTGATGATGGTCTGGCCGGTGACGGCGTCGGTGACCTGCTCGACCACGCCCGCCGTGCGCAGCGTGCGGTAGATGGCGAGCGCCTGCCTGATGTGCTCCCGCTGCCGCTCGCGCGGCTCGTGGTTGTCTTCGAGCAGCGCGCGCATGGTGGCCACCACGTCTCCGCCCCGAGCGATGGCGTTGAGCACCATGGCGTGCGTGACCCTGAACTGCGAGGTGAGCCGCTCCGGTGGCGCGGCGATGAGCTTCTCGAAGCTCGGCTCGCCCCAGCTCACGAAGCCGTCGGGAGCCTTCTTGCGGATGAACTTGCGGCGCTTCTTCGGGTCGTCGCCCAGCTTCGCGAGCGCCTTGAGGTTCTCGGTCTCGTGTTCGGGCGCCTGCACCACCACGGTGCCGGCGGTGTCGAAACCGGCCCGGCCGGCCCTGCCCGCGATCTGGTGGAACTCGCGCGCCGTGAGCTGGCGCATCCGGGTGCCGTCGAACTTCGTGAGGGCCGACAGCAGCACCGTGCGGATGGGCACGTTGATGCCCACGCCCAGGGTGTCGGTGCCGCAGATGACCCGCAGCAGCCCGCGCTGGGCCAGCCGCTCCACCAGCCGCCGGTACTTCGGCAGCATGCCCGCGTGGTGCACCCCGATGCCGAGCCGCAACAGCCGCGAGAGCGTCTTGCCGAACGCCGTGCTGAACCGGAACGGACCGATGAGCTCGGCGATCTCGTCGCGCACCGCCCGGTCGGCGACCCGGATGCTCGCGAGGGCCTGAGCGCGCTCGACCGCCGCCAGCTGGGCGAAGTGCACGATGTACACGGGGGCGCGCTGGGTCTGCAGGAGCTCCTCGACCGTCTCCTGGATGGGCGTGGTGGCGTAGCTGTAGCTGAGGGGCACGGGCCGGTCGACGCCCGTGATGACGGTGGTCTCGCGCCCGGTGCGGCGGGAGAGATCGGCAGCGAGCCAGTCGATCTCGCCCAGGGTGGCGGAGAGCAGCACGAACTGGGCGGCCGGGAGCGTGAGCAGCGGAACCTGCCAGGCCCACCCGCGGTCGGGCTCGGCGTAGAAGTGGAACTCGTCCATCACCACCTGGCCCACCGGCGACTCCGCGCCGTGCCGGAGCGCCAGGTTGGCCAGGATCTCGGCGGTGGCGCAGATGATCGGGGCATCGGCGTTGACCGAGGAGTCACCGGTGACCATGCCGACGTTCTCGGCGCCGAAGACAGACACCAGGTCGAAGAACTTCTCGGACACGAGCGCCTTGATGGGCGCCGTGTAAAAGCTGCGCACACCCTGCGCCAGCGCCGTGGCGTGCGCCGCCACCGCGACCAGCGACTTGCCCGTGCCGGTGGGGGTGGAGAGGATGACGTTCTCCCCCGAGACGATCGCGACCAGCGACTCGTCTTGCGCCGGGTAGAGCGGGGTGCCGCGATCGGCCGCCCACGAGGCGAACGCGTCGTACGCGGCATCGGGGTCGAAGGGATCGGGCATCGCCGGTCGAGACGGGGTGGAAGGCACCCGCTCAGCCTAGGCGGCGCGGGCGATCTCGATCGCTCCCACCGAAGAGTGTGGAAAGCTGTCGGGATGGCAGTACCTGTGCAGGAGCAGAGCGTCCGGCTCGACAGCTGGCTCTGGGCCGCGCGCGTCTACAAGACCCGTACCCTCGCCACGACCGCCTGCCGCGCCGGCCACGTGCGTCTCAACGGAGAACGGGCCAAGGCCGCCCAAGCGGTGCGCCCCGGAGACGAGGTACGAGCACGCATCTCGGGGTTCGACCGGGTGCTCAAGGTCACGGGTCTGTCCACCAAACGCGGCTCCGCCTCCGCCGCGGCCGAGTACTTCACCGACCTCACTCCCCCGCCACCCCCGCGCGAGACCATCGCAGCGGTGCCCGTGCGCGACCGCGGCGCGGGCCGGCCGACCAAACGCGAGCGCCGCGAGATCGACCGGCTCACCGGTCGTCTCGACACCCCTCACGACCGCGACGACGACCTCTGAGGCGCCCCGCTCATCCCGTGCCTCCACGAACGCTGACCGTTGCACCCCCGCACCCGGCTACCCTGGTTACGACGAGCCGCGACGACCGCGGCAGCCCCCCATCCGCGAGGCCAGTAGGAGCATCATGTCTGACGCCGACTCGACCGCATACACCCTGAGCGGTCGCGACCGCACCGCACTGTCGTTCGTGGGGGCATCGCTGAAGATCGGCAGTCCCGAGTTCAGGGCGCGCTACGAGGCGATCGTGGACGAGCTCTACCGCCACCACTTCGTCGACCCCACCGCACATCCCGCCTACGAGGCCCCCGAGATCGTGCCCGCCGAAGAGGTGGAGGGCGACGACGATCCGCTGGAGATCATCCGTTCTCAGCTCGGCCTCGTGATCGACGACCGCCGGGTGCGCGACACCGCCCGGCTCGACGCCGAACGCGAGCTCGCCGAGACCCGCGACGCCCTCGCGGCCATGACCTCGCGCTACGAGCAGACTCAGGCGAGCCTGGACGCGACCGCCGAGGCGTTGCGCCAGCGGGAGGCAGAGCTGGCGGCGCTCCACGAACGGCTGGCCGCCGAGACCGCAGCGCTGCAGGCGCAGCTCGCGGCGGAGACCGGCGCCCTGCGCGAGCAGCTCGCCGCCGAGACCGGTGCGCTGCAGGCGCAGCTGGCCGACGAGTCGGCACGCCACCAGGCGCAGCTCGCCGCCGAGACCGGCGCCCTCACGGCGCAACTCGCCGCCGAGACCGGTGCCCTCCAGAGCGAGCTCACCGCCACCACCACCCGGCTCACCGACGAGCGCCAGGCGCTCGCCTCGGGCTACGAGAACCAGATCGCCGGGCTGCACTCGGCGCACGCCGCCCAGCTCGACGAGGTGCGGGCCACCCACGCCGCCCAGCTCGAGCAGCTCAGCGGGTCGCACCAGGCGCAGCTGCAGCAGCTCGGCACCGCGCACGAGACGCAGCTCGGCGAGCTGCGGGCCGCGCACGAAGGCGAGACCGAGCAGCTCCGGGCCGGGCACGCGAGCGAGTCGGATGCGCTGCGACTGCACGACGAGCAGCTGCGGGCCGCGCAGGCGGCCGAGCTCGAGGGATTGAGGTCGGCACACGCCGCCGAGATCGAGCAGCTCACCACCGCGCACGCGGCCGAGTCGGAGCAGCTGAGGGGCGCCGCCGCGGCGGCCGCGCACGAGCAGCGCAGCGAGGCCGCCGCCGAGGTGGAACGCATCGAGGCCGAGCGGGCGCAGCTCGCCACCGAGCTCGAGCAGACGCGGGCCGAGCAGGCCGCGGCCCTGGCGGCAGCCCAGGCCGAGACCGAAGCGCAGGGCGAGCGGCTGCGCGCCGAGCACGCCGCCGCTCTCGCGGCCATCACGGCCGAGGCATCCGACGGCGACGACGCACTCACCGCTGCCCGCACCCGCGTGGCCGAACTCGAGACCGAGCTCGCCGCGGCCCGTGCTGCCGCCGACCACGCCGCCGAAGCCGCCGCGAGCGCCGCGGCCGGCGCCGACGAACTCGCCGCGAGCGCGCTCGACGAGGCGCGCTCGCGGATCGGCGAACTCGAGTCCGAGCTCGCCGAGGCCCGCGAAGCGGCCTCCGACACCTCGGAGCTCGAGGCCGAGCGCTCCCGCGCCGCACTCCTCGAGTCCGACCTCGCCGAGGCCCGGGCCGCCTCCGAGGCGGCGGCGGGCGCGGTCGTGTTCGCCGACGGCACCTCCGACCTCGAACTGCTCGAGGCGCGGGCCCGCATCGCCGAGCTGGAGGCGGAGCTCGAGGTAGCAACCGCCGCCGCCGCGGCCGCAGCCGCATCCGCCGGTTCCGACGCGGCCGCCGCCACCACCACCGCCGCCTCCGCCGACGTGACCAGGCTCGAACGCGAGCTCACCGACGCACGCGCCGAGATCGGCATCCTCGCCGACGAGCGCGACCGCGCACTCTCCGACGCGGCGATCGCCCTCGCCGACCGCGAACAGCTGAGCGACTCGCTCTCGGCGCTGCAGTCCTCCCGACCCGACTCCGCGGCCACCCAGAACGAATTGCGCTCGGTGCGCCGCCTCGTCGACGAGATCGAGGAGATCGCCACCGGGCAGCTCTGCGCCGAAGACGAGACGAACGAGTACGCCATCGGCGCCAACGACTCCGCGGTGCTCGTGCTCAACGCCATCGCCGACGGCACCGACTGACCGTCGCACGGCGTCATGACCGGCGGCGGCACCGTCGCGCATGACTACACTGAGCAGCACCGCGCGAAGCAGCGCCACCCCATCGAGAAGCACGACCCCGCCCCCGCGAGGGCCGCGTCACCAGGAAAGGCACGACCCCACGACCGATGAGCGACTCGCGAGAGAGCTCCCCCCGCTCCACCTACCGCCACGGCGACCTCCGCGACGCCCTCGTGGCCGCGGGCGTCGAGATGGCCCGTGAGGGCGGCCCCTCCGCCGTCGTGCTCCGTGAGGCGACCCGGCGGGCCGGAGTCTCCCCGAACGCCGCCTACCGGCACTTCGCCGACCGGGAGGCCCTGCTGCACGCGGTCTCCGACGTCTGCCTCGGGTTCTCGGCCGACCGCATCCAGGCGGAGTTCGACGCGCATCCAGGCACCGGAGACCTCGAGAGCGACGCCCGGCAGATGCTCCGCGCCGTCGGCCTCGGCTACATCGGCTTCGCCCGCGAGCAGCCCGGCCTGTTCAGAACCGCCTTCACGGTGCCCGACGACCTGCGCCGGGCCGCCGATCCCGAGAAGGCCGGCCTCAACGGTCTCACGCCGTTCCAGCTCGTCGGTCTCGCGCTCGACCGGCTCGTCGAGGCGGGCCTGCTGCCACCGGAGCGCCGCCCCAACGCCGAGTTCCTGGCCTGGGCGACGGTGCACGGGCTCGGGATGCTCGTGATCGACGGCCCTCTGCGCGGGCTCGACGACCAGATGGTCGACTACGCCACCCAGCGCCTGCTCGACATGGTCGACCGGGGTCTCTGAACCGCCACGGGATGCGCGTGGCCGTCGTCGATAGACTGCACCCATGAGCGTCGAAGACGGTGCGGGGCCCTCCGACGGCCGCGACGCCGCCGACCGGCGCATCGTCGAGGCGACGCTCCAGCTGCTGCGCGACCGCGGGCCGGGCGGCATCAACGTGGAGGCCGTGGCCGCCGCCTCGGGCGTGGCGAAGACGACCATCTACCGCCGCTACGAAGACCGCGAGGCCCTACTCGGCGCCGCGATCGACGCGGCCACCACCGAGGTCACCCTGCCGAGCGGCATGTCGACCTACGACACCCTGCACTGGCTGCTCGGCGCCGCCCGCGTGCGAGTGCAAGAGATCGTCGGCCGCGGCACCGTGGCCGCCATCCTCATCGACGACGGCGCCCCGTTCACCGAGCAGCTTCGCGACATGATCCGCATGCGCAGCCACCAGCTGGTGGCCTTCCTCGACGACGCCGTCGCGCGCGGAGACCTGCGCGCGGGCCTCGACGTGAAGCTCGTGGTCAGCGTGCTGCTCGGCTCCGCCGTCGGCCACGTCATCCGCGGCGGCGAGCCCGACGAGGAGTGGGCCGACCGCCTGCTCACCCTCCTCTGGCCCGCCCTCACCCCACCCGTTACCGGGGGCGAGACGGCCGACCACCCCCAGGGAGCCGACCGCTCTTAGGGCGCCGGCACCTCCGCCACGTCGGCGCGGGGCGCCGCGGCCCGGAGCGCGGCCACCGACTCGGGCGTCGCCTGCGCGGGCCCCAGCACCTTGCCGGGGTTGAACAGCCCGGCCGGATCGGCAGAGTCGAACAGTCCCTGCATGAGCTTCACGCCGCCCACCGAGATGTCCTGCTCCATCCACGGCGCGTGCTCCACGCCCACACCGTGGTGGTGCGACAGCGTTCCGCCCGCATCCTGGAACGCCTGCTGGATCGACTGCTTCACCACCTCGTACTGGGCGATGGGGTCGTCGCCGTGCACGAAGGCGAAGGTGAAGTACAGGCACGCGCCCGAGTGGTAGGAGTGCGAGAGGTGGCACATGATCCAGCCGTGCACGCCGAGCGCCTCGTAGGCGGCATCGGCCGCCGCACGGGTGGCGTCGTAGACCTCCTGCAGCTTCGACCACGGCGCCGCGGTCTCCGACACGTCGGCGGCCGCACCCCGGTCGAGCAAGAAGTCGCGGAGGTAGGGCGTGTCGAACTTCTTCTGGTCGTAGAGGGCACCCGGGCCCTTGCCCACGCCGATGCCTCCGTGCTTCTTCACGATGGCGCCCACGAGCTTCTTCTCGTACGACACGTGGGAGGCGGTGCCCTCATAACCGATGAACGACAGGCACATCTCCTCGAGATTCCACCCGCGGCGCTTGAGCACTGACATGAGCACGCTCTGCGCGGCCCCCGACACGCCCTTCGACGCCTTGCGGGTGGCCAGCGAGAAGCCGCTCTCCCGCGCATCCGACACCCGGGTGATCGACGGCGAGGCGTCGGACTCCGCGATCTCGTGCATCGCGGCGAGCCCGGCCTTCCAGGTGGGGAAGAAGTAGGCCTGCACCTCACGCACCTCGGGCTGCCGGTGCACCTGCACCGTCACCTCGGTGATGACTCCGAGGCGACCCTCCGAGCCGATGATCATCTCGCGCACCGACGGCCCGGTCGAGGTCGACGGCAGGGGCCGCAGCTCGACGATCTCGCCGGGGCGCACCATCCGCAGCCCCCGCGTGATGTCGGCGATGTCGCCGTACTTGTCGCTCTGCATGCCCGACGATCGGGTCGCGACCCAGCCGCCGAGCGTGGAGTGCGTGAACGAGTCGGGGAAGTGCCCCATCGTCCAGCCCTTGGCGTTCAGCTGCTCCTCGATGTCGGGGCCCTGAGCGCCGGCCTGGATGCGCGCGAGGCCCGAGTACTCGTCGATCGCGAGAACGCGGTTCAGCCGGCCGAGGTCGAGCGACACGATGCTGCGGGTCTCCCCCACCAGCGGCTCGAGGCTGCCCGCGATGTTCGACCCTCCGCCGAACGGGATGATGACGGCGCCCTCGGCGACGGCGGCGTCGACGATCTGCTGCACCTCCCACTCGTCACCGGGATACACCACGATGTCGGGCACCCGCGCGATCTCGTTGCGGCGGATGCGCAGCAGGTCGCGGATGGACTTGCCGTAGGTGTGCACCACGCGCACCTCGTCGGCGGTCGACGCGGCCTCTTCGCCCACGATCGCCACGAGCTCGGCCTCGAACGAGGGCGAGAGCCGCACGGGCGGCACGGTGAGCTGGTCGAACGACAGCGGCGGCACCGGCGGCACGCTCACGTCGAGCCCCACGGCCTTCTTCACGAAGGGCGCGAACTCCGGCTTGTCCTCGAAGTGGAAGCCGACACCCTCGAGGCCCCACCCCCACCACTTCATGTGCTTGACGTCGGTCATGCGGCTCCCTTCGTGGTGCTGCGGGCGCGGGTGCGCCTGATCGCCGGCAGCGACGGGATCTCGGCGGTCGCCGCCTCCCGTTCGTGCAGCCGGCGTACTTCCCGCGCGATGCGGGCCGAGAACTGGTCGGGTGTCTCGCCGGGACGGCCGAGCATGGGCTCGCCGAACACGACGGCCACCGGTGGGCGGCCCGGGATGGGCCAGTTGCGCCCGCGGGGCATGGCGAGGCTCGCGCCCACGATCGCGACGGGCACGCACGGCACGTCGCACGAGATCGACAAGGCCGCCGCCCCCGCCTTGAACTCCGCCATCTGGCCGGTCTTCGAGCGGGTGCCCTCGGGAAACACCAGCAGCGGCACCCCGCGGCCGAGCAGCTTCTTCGACACGCCCTGGCGCGCCGCCGTTCCCGTGCGATCGATCGGGAAGGCGTTGAAGAAGAGGGAGGTGAGGATGCGCCGCCACCAGATGTCGAAGAAGTAGTCGGCCGCCGCTCCCGCCGCCAGGTAGCGCCCGAGCCGCCGCGGCAGCGCGCACATGATGAGCGGGGCGTCGAGATGGCTGGAGTGGTTCGCGACCGCGATGAACGCGCCCTGCACGCCCTTGACCGCATCCTTGCCGCGCACGCTCACGCGGGTGACCGACCACACGACGGGTTTCAGCAGCATGCGCTGCGCCACGAACCGCATGCCGGCCATGACGCCGGAGGTGAAGCGGTCTTTCGGGGCGCGGATGAGGTGCTTGTGCTCGTACGTGTCGCTCATCGGGCGGCCTCCGGTGTTCGACGACTCGAGGAGATCCGGCCGGAGATCCACCGGATGGTGCGCCGGGGCAGGTGGCGCGTGAAGAAGAAGAGCACCTTGAAGCGCGCCGACGGCACCGAGAGCACCGTGCCGCGCGCGACGTCGCGCAGGGTCTCGGCCACGAGCTCGTCGGAGTCGAGCCAGAGGAACGACGGGATGGACTTCGTGCGGATGCCCGCCCGCTCGTGGAACTCGGTGCGCACCCAGCCGGGCAGCACCGCGCTGACCTGCACGCCGCTGCCCTTGAGCTCGACGGCGAGTCCCTCGGTGTACGCCGTGGTCCAGGCCTTCACGGCAGAGTAGTTGCCGGTGGCGATGGTGCCGGCGACGCTCGAGACGTTGAGGATGGTGCCACGGCGCCGCGCCGTCATCGCCCGGCCGGCCGCGCCGCCCAGCACCAGCACCGCGAGGCACATCACCGACAGCGCCCGCTCGTGCACGCTCGTGTCGCGGGCGATGAGCGAGCCGTGGATGCCGAAGCCGGCGTTGTTGACCAGGAAGTCGACGGGCTTCTCGGTGCTCTCGAGTCGTTCGGCGACCCGGTCGAGATCGGCGCGCACGGAGAGATCGGCCGAGATGATCTCGACCCCGGGGGCGCCTTCGGCCAGCAGCGCGTCGGCGGTCTGCCGGAGCCGCTCCTCGTCACGGGCTACCAGCACGAGATGGTAGCCGCGGAGCGCCAGGGCTCGGGCGAAGGCGGCACCGATCCCCGATGTGCCACCGGTCACCAGAGCCGTCGCCATGCTGCTTAGGATACGCTACGGAGTGCGTAGCGTTCGACGAGCGCACCCACCCAGCAGGCCGCCGACGCGAAGGGACAGCTGTGGCTGCAGAGCACACCACGAGCGCCACCGGGGTCGAGCCCGGCCGCTTCGACGTGCGCGAGTTCGCCCGCACGGCGGTCGGCAGCCACCGCTCCGAGATCGACCTCGAGGCGTTCGCCGAGCGCCCGCTCGACCCGGCCACCGTGCGCCTTCTCGCCTACGCCCGCGAGCTCGAGCGCTCCACCATGACCTATCTCCGCAACGTGCTGGTCACCCCCACCCACAAAGACGCCAGGGTCACCGCCTTCCTCACCACCTGGGCGTTCGAGAAGTACTGGATCGCCGACAGCTTCGAGGTGATCGTGAAGGCCCACGGTCAGGAGTCGCTCGCGGCGCAGGTGCAGCAGCTCCCCCGCCTGCGGGCGCTCGGCCTCGAGCTGGCCGAGCGGGCCACGCCCATCGTCGAGTCGTTCCGGGCCAACTCCATCGGCACCGACGTCATCGCCCTGCACCTGGCCTCGGTCACCGTCGACGAGTGGATCGTCGAGGCCGCCTACCGCCGCCTCGCCGAGCTCGACCCGCATCCCGTGCTCGTGGCGCTGCTCGAGCACGTGGCGACCGTCAAGGCCAGGCACCGGCTCTTCGTCGTGGCCGACACCGAGCGCCGGCTCGCCGGGTCGAAGCGCGCCCGCTCACTGGCCCGCCGGGGGCTGCGCCGCATCGCGTGGCCGATCGGCGCGTCGAGCCTCGCCACATCCGAGACCACCTTCTTCTACGAACACCTCCTCGACGGGCAGCTGGCGACCGAGGTCGACGGGAGGGTGAGAGGTCTCCCGGGCCTCGAACAGCTCAGTCTGGTGGCGGATGCACGGGCCGCGGCGCTCACACCGGGCGGGCCCGGAGCGCGGCTGGCCAGGCGCATCGGCCGCACCGCCGCCTCGATCGCCCACCGACGCAGGCCGCCCATCGGCCGGCCAGAACCCCAATCCACCACCACCCCCAGGCAGCACGACGGAGACCACGCATGAGCGACTCGACCTCGATCGACCAGACCGAGGCCGGCCCCGCCTTCCCCGACTTCACCCTCGGCAGCGCACACGTGCTGCTCACGGGCGGCACCGGCTTCGTCGGCCAGGCCGTGCTCGAGCGGCTGCTCTCCGCGCATCCCGACACCCGCGTGTCGCTGCTCATCCGCCCGAAGTCGCGCACCACGGGCGAGTCGCGGCTGCAGACCCTGCTGAAGAAGCCGGTGTTCCGGCCCTGGCGGGAGCTCGTCGGCGAGGCCGAGGTCGAGCGCGTCGTGCGCGAGCGCCTCTCCGTCATCCAGGGCGACCTGGCGAACCCGGGCGAGCTGCCGGGCGACATCGACGTCGTCATCCACAGCGCCTCCACCGTCTCGTTCGATCCGCCCATCGACGAGGCCTTCCAGACCAACGTCGACGGCGCCACCGGCATTTACGGCGCACTGTTGGCCTCCGGCTCCGACCCGCACGTCGTGCACGTCTCCACCGCCTACGTGGGCGGCATGCGCAAGGGCGTGTCGCTCGAGGCCTCGCTCGAGCACGAGATCGACTGGCGGGCCGAGAACGAGGCCGCGAAGTCGGCGCGCCGCCGCGTGGAGATGGCCTCGCGTCAGCCCGAGGTGCTGCGGAGCCTGCTCGCCGACTCGCGCTCGCGCCTGGGCAAGGTGGGCCCGCAGGCCGTGGCCCAGGATGCGGAGGCCGCCCGCATCGAGTGGGTCACCAAGCGACTGGTCGACCACGGCCGCATCCGCGCCGAGTCGCTCGGCTGGACCGACGTCTACACCCTCACCAAGGCCTTCGCCGAGCGCGCCGCCGAAGAGCTCTGGGGCACCGCGGGCCACCGGCTCTCCATCGTGCGTCCCTCCATCATCGAGAGCGCGCTGCGCCACCCGGTGCCGGGCTGGCTCGACGGCTTCAAGGTGGCCGACCCGCTCATCATGGCCTACGGCCGCGGCCAGCTGCCCGAGTTCCCGGGCGTACCCGACTCGGTGCTCGACGTCATCCCGGTCGACTTCGTGGTGAACGCCATCCTCGCCGCCGCGGTCACCCCGGCGCCCGTCGACGAGCCGAAGTACTACCAGATCGTGTCGGGGGCGCGGAACCCGCTGCCGTTCCACAGCATGTACGAGAACGTCAAGGAGTTCTTCACCAAGAACCCCATGCCGCACGACGACGGCCCCATCGAGGTGCCGTCCTGGCGCTTCCCGGGCGGCCGCTCGGTGGAGCGCACGCTCCGCATGCAGGAGCGACTCACGGGCGCGGCCGACCGCGCCGTGGCCCGCATGCCGTCCACGCACCGCACCCGCGCCTGGACGCAGACCCTGCACCAGCGCCAGCGCGGCCTCGAGCAGCTGCGCTACTTCGCCGAGCTCTACCGCGCCTACGTGCAGACCGAGCTCATCTTCGACGACCGCAACGCCCTCGCGCTGCACCGCTCGATCCCCGACGAGCTCAAAGCCGACCGCGGCTTCGATGTGGCCGACATCGACTGGCACGAGTACTTCCAGACCATCCACTTCCCCGCCATCACCGGCCTCACGAAGGCCTACGCCAACCGTCCGGCCGGCCGGGCCCGCGCCAAGCGCGCACTGCCCGTGCGCAGCGACGTGCTCGCCGTGTTCGACTTCGAGGGCACCGTGGTGGAGTCGAACCTGGTGGAGCAGTACCTCTGGGTGCGGCTCGGCCTCATCCCGAAGGCCCAGTGGCCGCAGGAGTTCGCCTCGCTGATGCTCTCGGTGCCGAAGTACCTCCGGGTCGACCACCGCGACCGCGGCGAGTTCATCCGCACCCTCGTGCGCCGCTACAAGGGCATCCGGGTCGACGAGCTGCAGCGGCTCGTGCAGGGCCAGTTCGGCGCCGCCATGCTCTCGCGCGCCATCCCCGACGCGCTCGACCGGGTGGCCCAGCATCGCGCCGCCGGGCACCGCACCGTGCTCGTCACCGGAGCCACCCGCTCGGCCGCCGAACCGTTCGCGCGCTTCTTCGACGACGTGGTGGCGGGCGAGATGCACTCCACCAAGGGCGTGCTCACCGGCTACCTCGCCACGCCGCCGCTGGTCGACGAGGCCCGCGCCGCGTGGCTGCGCGAGTACGCCGACGCGCACGGCATGAACCTCACGCAGTCCTACGGCTACGGCGACTCGCTCGCCGACGTCGCCTGGTTGAAGCTCGTGGGCAACGCCTCCGTGGTCAACCCCGACACCGCCCTCTACCGGCACGCCCAGCGCACCAAGTGGACGGTGGAGGACTGGACCAGACGTTCATCCGATCGTCAGGTCGTTCCCGGTAATCTGGCCCTGCTGCCCGACGCGTCGCCGGCGCATCCCGCCCGCTCCGAGGAAGGAGACCGGAAGGCCGGCCACGAGCCGCGCTGACCGAACCGCCATGGCTTTCGACATCGACAAGTACACCGAGACCTCCACCAAGGTCGCCTGGCAAGACCTCGACTTCTCGGTGTTCCGCGAGAACCCGCTGCCGGAGGGCACGCTGCGGTCGCTGCGCTACATGTGCGACATCGAATACCACACGGTGTGCTACCTGCGCGACATGCTCGTGACCCCCTCGCACAAAGACGAAGACGTCACCGCCTTCATGACGATGTGGAACCGCGAGGAGTTCTGGCACGGCGAAGCCCTCGCGGCCGTGCTGGCCGAGCACGACGTGATCGTCGACTTCGACGAGCTCAAGGCCACCCGCCTCAAGCTCGGCTGGAAGGACCGCCTCGACCCTGTGAAGCAGTCGCTGCTCGGCAACATCGTGGGCTCGGGCTTCATCGCCGTGCACATGGTGTGGGGCGCCGCCAACGAGTGGTCGGCCGTCGCCGCCTACAACCGGCTGGCCGACCTCGAGAAGCACCCCGTGCTCGCCGAGCTGCTGCGGCGCATCGCCAAGCAGGAGGCCCGGCACGTGGCCTTCTACGCCACCCAGGCGCGTGAGCGGCTCGGCAAGTCCAAGCGAGCCCAGGTGCTCGCCCGGTTCGCCCTCAAGAACTTCTGGGGCCCGGTGGGCTCCGGCGTCATGACCGACGACGAGGTGAAGCACGTCATGGGCCACCTCATGGGCGGTCCAGAGGGCCGCAAGGAGGCCGCGAAGATCGACGCCCACATCGCCAAGATGCCGGGGCTCGACGGCCTCACCATCGTGCAGGACGCCCTCGACGCGCGCGGGATAGCGGCCTGAGATGAAGTTCACCACCACGATCCTCGCCTCGGGCAAGAACAACACGGGCATCCCGGTGCCCGAGAGCGTCGTGGAGGCCCTCGACCACGGCAAGCGCATCCCGGTGGTGGTCACCCTCGGCGACTACAGCTATCGCAGCTCGATCGTGTTCTACACCGGGCGGTTCCTCATCGCCCTGAGCGCCGAGAATCGCGCCGGTGCGGGCGTGGGTGCCGGCGACGAGGTGGAGGTCGACGTGGTGGTCGACGACCAGCCGCGCGAGGTGGAGGTGCCTGCCGACCTCGCCGCGGCGCTGGCGACGGATGCCGACGCGGCGAGTGCGTTCGCGGCCCTGTCATACAGCAACAAGCGGCGCATCGTGCTCTCGGTCGAGGGCGCGAAGACCGACGCCACGCGTCAGAGGCGCATCGAGAAGGCGCTGGCCGAACTGGTCTCCTGAGGCGCCTCCGGTTCCGCTTCCACGGGGCGCGGTGCGGTCGCCCGGCACACCAGCATCGCGCTCACCGGCACGGCGAGCCAGATGACGGCGACCACGGTGAACAGCTGCGCGTCGTAGTCGAGCACCACCGAGGTGGCGAAGGTGCCGAGGATCGCGACCTGCAGCGCGCTCGACGCGACCAGTCTGCGGGCGGTGACGCGCGCATCCGGATGCCGGGGCGGGCTGAGCAGCAGAAACGCCGCGAGCGAGAGCACGATCACCACCGGGCGGGAGAGCGCGTCGTCCCACACCGCCGGGATGAGCTCGCCCGCGTGCACGGCGGCGACCGGGATGACCGCCAGCCGGAGGATCATCCCGTGGTCGACGGGTCGCCGTCGCCCCAGGCTCACGGCGAAGAGGGCCGTCGCCGTGAGCACCAGCAGCACCACGACCTGCGTCGGCGAGGCCCAGAACACGGGAACGCCCCGGTCGCGGAGCCCCAGCACGAGACTGCCGACGAACGGCACCAGGTACACCAGTGCGACCACTGCTCCCACCCGGCCGGTGCTGCGACGGTAGCGGCGGCGGAACACGATCACGAGCACCATCAGCAGCACGGCGAGGCTCACGAGGTGCACGAGACCGAGGTACCCGCTCGGATCGGAGACCGTGCCGGTGACGAAGAGCACGGCGAAGAGCACCACCGAGAGCACCACGAGCACGAGGTTCGACAGCCCCGCCGAGATCGAGACGAGCACCGTCACCGTGCGCTGCCCCAGGGAGGAGAACGGGGCGGATGCGGAGCGCAGGGCCGCGACGACGACGAGGGCCGCGATGACGGCGGCGTGCGGCCACGACCACCAGGTGCGGAGGCTCCAGAGCTCCGACTCGGCCTCGCCGAAGACCTCGTTCAGCACGGTGTAGCGCAGCACCAGCACGACGAGCACCCCAGCGAGCACCAGCGCGGTGGGCAGGGTGCGCACGCGACGCCGCTCCACACTGCCTGCGGTCGCGTTGGCGGACTCGGCGGCGGAGGCCACTCCGGCGATGGTGACGAACCCCGTCACGGCCACCGCCGCCGAGCCGAGGATGGCGTAGCTGGAGACCATGGAGAGCGGCACGACACTGACCAGCGCGTCGAGCCCGAGCGGCAGCCAGGCGCAGGCGGCCGCGGCGCCGGCCGACACGATGAGCGGGATGCGCCCGGAGAGCCCGCCCGCCAGTGCCAGCCCGGTGGCGGCGAACCCCAGCCAGAGGGTGACGCCGACCGCGAGGAGCGACCCGGCGCCCACGAGGAAGAACGCGGGCACGAGCGCCGTGCCCAGTGCCACGAGTGCGGCCACGACGGTGCGCCTCACCCGCTCGTGGTCGCGGCCTGCGTCGGCACCGGCGCGCAGCTGAAGCAGCACCGTGGCGGCGCCGGAGCTCAGCGCGCTCGTGGCGAGCAGCACGGTCCACACGACGAGGAAGGAGTCGTCGTCGGTCGGCACCGCCGCGCCGCCGAGCGTCTCGGGGGCGAACGGCTCCACGGCACCCGGCACGAGGAGCACGACCGCCGCCGCGATCCACGCGAGCCAGAGCACGACCACCACGGCGCAGAGCGACCGCGGCAACCCGTCGAGGCGCACCCGCAGCGGGCGCCGGGCGACGGTGAGCAGCGCGTCGAGCACCCGTGTGCGGAGCAGATCGGTCACCGCTCCAGTGTGGCGATCATCCGGTCGTTCTGGGAAGGCCCGCCGTCACGGCAATCCTGGCGCAACCGGCCGAGCCGAAGGCCCGCCGCCGGCTCAGTGGAAACTCAGTGCCGGCGCTGGCTCGGCAGCACGTGGAAGCACACGGCCAGTGACGCCGACACGCACACGATGCCGGCGAAGAACACCCAGGCGTCTTCGTGGATGCCGAACAGGAGGATTCCGACCAGGAACAGCAGGATGGCTCCGAGAGCGGCGAGCACGTTCATTCCTGGTCCTCCGATGCTGTGTTCCTCCCCACGGGGGGCTTCCCCAATACTAGAGGATGTGGACGACGCGACCGGGGTCATCGTGGGGCCCGACGGTCTCGCCCGGCCGGCCTGGGCATCCGTCGACCCGCTGCTGCGCGACTACTACGACACCGAGTGGGGCCTGCCGGTGCGCGACGAGCGCGGGCTGTTCGAGCGCCTGAGCCTGGAGGGGTTCCAGGCGGGGCTGTCGTGGGCGACGATCCTCCGCAAGCGGCCCGCGCTCCGCGCCGCGTTCGACGGCTTCGACCCCGACGTGGTCGCCGGCTACGACGACCACGACCTCGCGCGGCTGCTCGCCGACCCCGGCATCGTGCGCAACCGGGCCAAGATCCTCGCCGTCGTGGGCAACGCGCGCGCCACCGTCGCCCTCCGCGACGACCCCGAGGTGGAGGGGGGCCTTCCCGGGCTGGTGTGGTCGTTCCAGCCGGCGACCACACCGCGGCCGTCGACCTTCGCCGAGATCCCCACCACCTCCGCGGAGTCGATCGCGCTCGCCGCCGCCCTCAAGGCCAAGGGGTTCCGTTTCGTCGGACCCACCACGATGTTCGCGCTCATGGAGGCGGCCGGACTCGTCGACACCCACCTCGTCGGGAGCCACCGCCGGGGCAGCTCGGGTGTGTGGCCGCGGGAGGACCACCCCGCGCATCCCGCCCCACCGGCCTGACGCTGGCGCATCCCGGGCGGGTCTGCTTCGCTGGAGTCATGAGCGACACCGAGACCCCCGACGCCCCCTCATCTGCCGTCGTGGTGCCCCAACCCGCCCGGCACCGCTACAGGCTCGAGGTGGACGGCCGCGCGGTGGGGTTCACGGGGTACGCCGACGTGGGCCGGCAGCGCGTCTTCCTGCACACCGAGATCGACCCCGCCGAGGGCGGCAAGGGCTACGCAAGCACCCTCATCGCCGGAGCCCTCGACGACGTGCGGGCGAGCGGGATGCGCGCGGTGGCGATCTGCCCGTTCGTCGACGCGTACGTGAAGAAGCACCACGACTACGACGACCTCGTCGACCCGGTGTCGATCGAGCTGCGGGCGGCACTGCGCGGCTGAGCTCGGGCGCGCTCGCCGGGCGCTACTCCTCGAGCACCGAGAGGATGTTGCCCGAAGGGTCGAGGAACCATGCGATGTCAGGGCCCATGCCGGCCGCCTTGCCGCGACCGATGCCCTTCTCGTCCTGCGGCATCGTGTCGTAGCGCTCGAACACCACCCCGGCGGCCGTCAACTCATCGACCGCGGCGTCGATGTCGGGCACCACGAGGTTCAGGATGGTGAACGAGGCGGGCGAGTGGGCGTCGCCCTTCGGATAGGCCATCACCGTGGCACCCCCGGGGAGCGTGATGCCGAGGATGCCCATCTCGTTCGGCTGCACCTCGAGGCCGAGCACGTCGCGGTAGAACCGCTCCGCCTCCGCTGTGTCGCGCACGCTGAATCCACTGAATCCGTGGGTCGAGGTGACCATGACCGCCTCCCGGGCTCGTCGCCGTGTCGTCGTCTCGTCGTCGCCGCCGGTTCATCGTCGGCGATGTGAACACCGTCCACACTGCCACCGCCCGGCCCTCACCGCCAGCCGGCACCCGCTCATACGAGCGCGGCGTGCCTCCCGCGGCGGGCGCGCAGGTCTTTGCGGAGGATCTTGCCCGAGCTCGACTTCGGGATGAGGTCCACGAACTCCACCAGACGCACCTTCTCGTGCGGGGCCACCCGCTCGGCGACCCACGCCATCACGGACTCCTCGTCGAGCCCGGTGCCGGTGGTGCCCGCATCCTGGGCCCGGCGCACCACGAACGCCTTCGGCACCTCCTGCCCGTCGTCGTCGGGCACGCCGATCACGGCGGCGTCGGCGATGAGCGGATGCGCGAGCAGAACCGCCTCCAGCACCGCCGGGGCGACCTGGTAGCCCTTGTACTTGATGAGTTCCTTCAGGCGGTCCACGATCGTGTAGACGCCCGCGGAGTCGACCGTGGCGATGTCGCCGGTGTGCAGCCAGCCGTCGGGTTCGATGGTGCGCGCGGTCGCCTCATCGTCGTGAAGGTACCCGCTCATCACCTGAGGCCCGCGGATGAGGAGCTCGCCCGGCGCGCTCGGCCCGCGGCCCCGGCGGGGAACCTTCACGTCGCGGCCCGACTCCGGATCGACCACGCGGCACTCCGTGTTCGGCAGGGCGAAGCCGATCGACGAGCGGTCGACGTCGTCGCGCCCCACCGGGATGACGTGGGTGACCGGGCTGGTCTCGGTCATGCCGTAGCCCTGGCACACCGTGCATCCGAGTCGCTCGGCGACCGCCGTCGCCAGTGCGCGGTCGAGGGGTGCTGCGCCCGAGAACACCACCTTCACGCTCGACAGGTCGCTCTCGGCGACGAGCGGATGCTTCGCCAGGGCGACCGCGATGGGCGGGGCGATGAAGAGCCAGGTGCAGCGCTGGGTGGCGACGGTGCCGAGGAAGTCGGCCAGATCGAAGCGCGGCATCGTCACCAGGGCGGCGCGCTTCAGCAGGGCGAAGTCGAGCAGCACCGACATGCCGTAGATGTGGAAGAACGGCAGCACCGCGAGCACGCGGTCGTCGCGCTCGAGCGGGATGATCTGCTCGCACTGCAGCACGTTCGCCACGAGATTGCGGTGCGTGAGCATGACGCCCTTCGGGTGGCCGGTCGTGCCCGAGGAGTAGGGCAGCACGGCGAGGTGCGTGGCGGGGTCGAAGTCCACCTCGGGCGGGGCCGCCCGGTCGAAGAGCAGGTCGCGGAGCGACGGATGACCGGGAGCGCCGTCGATCACCACCAGGCGGTCGGCGGGGATGCCGGCGTCGGCCGCGGCGGCCTCGGCCTGGGGTAGCAGCGGCGAGATGGTGAACAGCCACGAGGCACCCGCGCCGCTCAGCTGAGCGGCGATCTCGTCGCGGGTGTAGAGCGTGTTGACGGTGGTCGCCGTGCCGCCGGCCCGCAGCACGCCGTGGAACACCGTGGCGAAGGCCGGGATGTTCGGACAGAGGATGCCGACCCTGTCACCCACCGCGAGCCCCCGCGCGGCGAGGGCTCCGGCGAGGGAGTCGATCTGGGCGATCAGGGCGCGATACGTGGTCTCGTCGCCGGACGGGCCGTCGATGAGGGCGACCCGATCGAGGTCGGCATCGTCGAGCTCGCCGAAGAGCAGCTCGTAGAGGGTCTGGCCGGGGATCTCGATGTCGGGCAGGGTCGAACGGGCCATGAGCTATCTCCTTCGATAGACGTTGGCCCATTTGACCCCCTCGACGCCCCCGTGCGCAAGGTGCCCGGGCTGCTACGCCCTGATTCCTCCTGCGTCGGAGGTGGTACCGGATGCGCTGCTCCACACCCGATCAACAGGGTTCCACACGGCTGTGGAGTCCAGCACGTCGAGCACGGGGTCGACGAAATCGGTGACGGCAGCAACTGCGTCGGAGAACTTCTCCGGCAGCGTCGCCCCCACCTCACCGAGTCCTTTTCGATAGGCGGCGTAGGTCGAGTCTCTGAGCTCTCCGATCCCGTCGGTCGCCCGCGAGAACGGAGTCAACCTCGTTCCCCGAAAATCGGCTGTCGCCTGAAGTGCACTACGCAGAGACCCGCATTGCACGGGCCGCGTGTCGGTGAGGAGGTAGACATCGACGAAGTCTCGCACACGGGTGTTCGCGCGCCCCAGCTCGATCGCCGTGACGAGTTTCTCGGCGAACACGGTCTCAATCGGGTATCCAAGAATGACGATCGGAGGTGAGCCCGGCCGCAGCGGCGGCAGTTCGACAAGTCGCGGGGACGGTGTGACCGGGTCGCCGAAGTTGATATCCAGACGCAGTTTGACCTGCGCGGTTGCAAGCTGAGCAGTCATCGTCACCCGGACGCCCGAATACAGCGCGTCATCGCGAATCACTGCGGTCGCCAGCGTGTCGGTCAGGAACTCCACTCCGTCGTCCGCATCCTCCATCGTCGCGATCTCGGCAATGCGGCGGCCTACAGCCTCCTCGTCAGAAGGCATGTTGCGTGCGAGTGCATCGGCGTCGACCGTGGGACGGCGAGTACCGAACGAAGCCAGCAGCATCCCACCCTTCAGAATGAAGTCCTCCACGTAAGGCGAGCGCGACATGCGAGAGAGCCACCGCTCGACGACGTACATCGTGAGCACTTCCTGCGTGCCACGCCTTTCGCGGCGAGCACGATTCTGCAGGTCGAGATATGCGCGCCCTGCGGCACTGTCTCGCCTGGGCCGACTCATCGTGCACTCGCGACGTCGAGGGCAGCGCGCATCGGTCCGAATGCCCCCAGCACCTCCGCATATTCCAGCAACAGCGCTGGACGCGCGCCGGCCGCTGCCAGATATCGGTGGAGCGCGGCGTGGGCGATCGGTTCTCCGAAGCGACCACGGAACCTCATCAGATCCACCACGGTCCTCGCCGGATCATAAACGCGGACGGGTTCTCCCGGACCAGCCTCGAAGGAGGTCAATCCGAGATCGAACGTGGCCTCGTCGAAGCGGAACACCATCACAGGCGGGTAAGCGATCACAGGAGTGTGGGAGCGATTGGGCACGGCGATCTGCACGAAGGGCGTCATCTCATCGGTCAGATCGTGGACCGCCGCTGCCGAGACGCAGCACACGATGGCCCGAGGTGATCGGTGCGATACAGCGATCATGTCGGGATGTGACGCCGGTGGTGCGTCTGCTCGGCGGAAGACCCCGCGTGAGAGCTCGATGATCATCCCCGCGTCGCGCCAGCCGTACAGGTCACGCGGATGCACCCCGTACGCGCGCGAGGTTGCCGTCGTGAACGTCGACGGAAGCGACTCAGCCAACTCCTTCATGGATAGAATCCTCGCACAAGACACTCGACTATGTGCGGTTTTTATCCAATTCCGACGCTTCAGCGGTGACAGGGCGGTTCAGTGGGGGCGGCGGCGGAGGGTGAGCGCCAGGGCGGATGCGCCGGCGACCGCGGCGAGCAATGCGGCGAGCCCTGCGAGGAGGGGGGCGGGGGTCGCGCCGGTGGCCGCGAGCGCCGGTGCGGGGGTGGAGGTGGCGGTGGGTTCGGGCGTCGCGGTGGCCGTGGGGGCGGGCGTGGCCGTGGGAGTCGGGGTGGGGTCGGGGTCGGTCGGGTCGGCGGCGAGCACGTCTTCGACGGTCGCGGTCACCTGCTCTGCGAGGGAGGCGACGCCGGCGGCGTTGGGGTGCAGCGCGCCGTACTTCACGAAGAGGAACGGGTCGGGCGTGGGCGTTCCGCCCGGGTGCGGATGCTCGGGGGTGGCGAGCAGGAGCGTCACGCCGTTGACGTAGGCCGACCCGTCGGTCTGGCAGGCGCTGTTCGACTCGGTGAGCGGCAGTGTCGACACGTAGTGGAAGCCGGCCGTCGACGCTGCGGATCCGATGGCGTGGTCGAGTTTCGCCTCGACCCCGTGGAGGTACTCCGTGTCGACGTCGGTGAAGGGGAACGCGTTCTCGGGATACGGCGGCTCGTCGGTGACCGCCGGCGTGAAGCATCCGCCTTCCGGCACGTTCTCGACGTCGGGCGCGATGGTGGGGTACCCCACCACGACCACCTCGGCGTTCGGCGCCTTGCTGCGGATGTCGGCGAAGGCGGCCGCGAGGGCCGGCTCGACCGTGTTCTGCAGCTTGTAGACGAGCTGGTCGACACCCTCGGAGGGGTTGAAGTACTCGCGGCAGTTCTTGAACGCCGGGTTGCCGATGACGGGGCCGTCGGCGCTGAGCGCCACGCAGTAGGCGGCGACGTCGGCGAAACCCAGGTCGTTGCCGCCGATCGACACCGTGACGAGGTCGGTGTCGGCGCTGAGCGCCGTCGACTGCGGGGCCGCCGTGCCCGCGCCGGTGATGGTGACCTGGGGCGTGTCGATGATGTTCGCCGTGACGGCGCCGCTGCAGGTGACGTCGGTGAGGTCGAGTCCGAGGGTCGCCGCGACCTGGTGGGGGTAGTTGGCCTCGGCCTGGAAGCATCCGTCGGCCGGGGTGGTGAAGCTGTAGGGCACGAGACCGTAGCCGGCGGAGTAGGAGTCGCCGAGCGCGACGTAGTCGACGCCCGCGAGGTCGCCCGGCGCCGTGGCGGCGGGCACGACAGCTGCGGAGGCCGCGGCGGCGGGGCCGATGCAGAGCACGGATGCGGCGAGGAGTGCCGCGGCGACCGCGGGCACGGACACGGGGAAGGCGGTGGCGGGGCGGCGACGTCGGCTCACCCGTGCACCCTATCGAACGGGCCGGCTCAGCGCGATGACCCGGTCGGGGGCTTGTGCCGCTCAGGCCAGTCGGATGCCGCGCTGCAGCAGGGGCCGCAGCTCGAAGGCGCGGTCGATGCTCGCGCGGTCGGAGCGCCCGACGCCGTCACGGAGCAGCTGGGGCAGCACCGAGCGGCGCACCACCACCGACCCGGCGAGGCGCCCCCGCTCGACGAGCTGCGCCGCGTCGGGCAGATCGGCATCCGGAACCACGATCACGAGCCCCGTGAACCGCACACCCAACGAGCGCGCGAGAGCCTTCGCCGCCCGGGAGAGTTCGTGCAGCGGCTCGTAGCCCTTGGTGAGGCTCTCCCCGACGAGCTCGTCGCGCTTGAGGCGCACCTCGGAGCCCCAGTCCTCCGACTGCACCGCGAACAGTCCGGCCGGGCCGAGCACCACGTGGTCGATGGTCTCGGGCACGCCGTCGACGATGCGCCCGGTGAGCACGTTGTTCCAGATGGTGTAGCCGATGCCGAGCGCACCGACGATGCCCGCGGTCGCCTCCTCGGCGAGGGCTTTCGCCAGCCAGGCCCGGATCTCGCGGGGCGCCGACCGCACCAGCGCGGCATCGTAGGGGTCGGCGATCTCGACCCCGCGGCCGACCCACTCGCGCAGCAGCGCCAGGTAGCGCTCGCGCTCCTGCCCGCCGGGGTGACCGTAGCTGCGGGCACGCACGGTCGAGCTCGCAGCACGACCTGCCGTGCGGAAGGATCCGGTAGCGGGGCCGAAGCCGCTCCCGGGGGTCGACGCGCTGCCCGAGGCACCCGCGGAGTGCGATGAGCTCTGCTCCCCCGTGACGCCCCGCGAACCCTGGCCGCGGTCGTAGGCGGCGCGGTCGGCCGGGGTGCCGACGCGCTCCCACGCGCGCTGCACGCGGTCGAAGCGGACGGCGTCTCCGCCGGTGTCGGGGTGCGTCTCGCGCAGCAGACGGCGGTACGCCTTGCGCAGCTCGGCGTCGTCGGCCTTCGGGTCGACGCCGAGCACCTCGTAGGGCGTGGCGGCGGGCGGGCTCTCGGACACCCGCTTCACGATACCCGGCGCGCCGAGGTGCCCGCTTCGAACGGGCTGTGCGGGGGATGTGCGGAGCGGGTGCCTGCGATCAGCGGCGGTCGCCGACCCGCAGCACGAGAAGGGGGCACGGGGCGTGGATGAGCACGTCATGGCTCACCGATCCGAGCAGGAAGCGGCTGAGGCCGCGACGACCGTGACTGCCGATGACGAGCAGCGCCGCCTCCGAGGCGGCCGTGATGAGCGCGGGCGCCGGGGCGTCGAGCACGACGCTGGTGGTGATGACGGGGTCGGGTCCGGAACCGGGGGCGGCATCGGCGGCGCGGCGGTCTCGCACCTGGCTCACCGCATCCGCCACCACGTCGCGCGCACGTTCCTCCAGCGCGTCGTAGAGCTCGGAGTCGGGGGTGAAGTCGGGCTGGGTGAGCGGCGGCAGGGTCCACGCGGTGACCACCGAGACGGGTTCGCCGAGCCGTGCGGCCTCGGCCATGGCGGCGTCGAGCAGGGCCGCCGAGGCGTCGGAGCCGTCGACGCCCACGACGACGCCGCTGCGGTGCGCCGGAGGCAGGTCGGGGATGACCGCGACCGTCACCTTCGCGGCGGCCGCGACGCGCACGCTCACGGCGCTCGTGGTGAGTCGCTCGTAGAGGTCTTTGCGGTAGCTGCCCACCACGAGCAGCTCGGCACCGGTCGCCTCGGCCTGCTCGCACAGCACGTGCACGGGATTACCCGGCAGCACGCGCGAGCTCACCTGCACGTGAGGCGCCTTGGAATCGGCGTGGAACGCGGCGGTGGCGAGCACCACCTCGCCCTTCTTCTCGAGCAGCGGGGTGGCCGTGAACGCCTCGGAGTCCCACGAGGTGTCGGCGACGAAGAGCACGTCGACGGCCAGCCCGGTGGCCTCGGCGCGGCGCAGCGCCCAGTCGAGTGCGACCGCGGCGGAGGGCGATCCGTCGTAGCCCACCAGGATCGTTCCGGCCATGGTCTCTCCCGTCGTCGCGCTGGGGTGCGTGTGTCTCAGTCTTCCAGATCCGGGGCTCCGGATGCGCGGGTCGGATGCGTGGACCGCGCGCGGGTCAGCCGGTGATGTCGAGGCGTGAGATGAGCCCGTCGGCGAGGGTGAACGCCATGGTGCCTCCGCCGTTGTACCCGTGGCCGGTGACCTGGACACCCACGAGCACCACCCCGTTCTTCTCCTCCACAGACGTGACCTCGATGCGGCTGTCCACACCCATGTTGTCGCTGTCGTTCCACGCGGCGATCCCGTCGTAGCCTGTGTATCCGCGCCCCCAGTCGTCGAGCACCGCATCCGCGGTGAAGGCGGCGAGGAAGCGGTCTCGGTCGCCGTCGTTGGTGGCCTCGACGAAATCGCGGATGGCGGGTGGCAGGTTCACCCTTCCATCATCGCCGTGACGGCACACCTCCGACGAGGATCACGGCGCGCACCCAGCTTGGAATACTGGTCGACGGCCCCGGGTTGACGGGTTCATACGTTCGCATCGATCCAGAGAGCACGAGGCACACCCCACCATGGCCGAACACAGCGCGCCCCACCCCGAGTTCGGACTCGACACCTTCGGCGACGTCACCGCCGCCGTCGACGGCAGCCCGCTCCCCCAGGCCCAGGTGCTGCGCAACCTCGTGGCCCAGGGTGAGCTCGCCGACCAGGTGGGCATCGACTTCCTCGGCATCGGCGAGCACCACCGCGACGACTTCGCCGTCACCGCGCCCGAGGTGGTGCTTGCGGCGATCGCGGCGCGCACCACGCGCATCCGCCTCGGTTCTGCGGTGACGGTGCTGAGCTCCGACGACCCGGTGCGGGTCTTCCAGCGCTTCTCTACCCTCGACGCGCTCTCGAACGGCCGGGCCGAGGTCATTCTCGGGCGCGGGTCGTTCACGGAGTCGTTCCCGCTGTTCGGGTTCAACCTCAGCGACTACGAGCAGCTCTTCGAAGAGAAGCTCGACCTGTTCGCGGCCGTTCGGCAGCAGCTGCCGGTGACCTGGGAGGGCACGACGAGGCCGGCGCTCCAGGGGCAGAGCGTCTACCCGCCGGTCGAGAACGGGCTGCTGAAGACCTGGGTCGGCGTGGGCGGCAGCCCCGAGTCGGTGGTGCGCGCGGCGCGGTACGGGTTCTCGCTGATGCTCGCGGTTATCGGGGGCGACCCGGCACGGTTCGCCCCGTTCGCCGACCTGTACCGGCGAGCGCTCGAGCAGTTCGAGCTCCCGCTGCAGCCCGTGGGCGTTCACTCGCCCGGCCACATCGCGGCCACCGACGAGCTGGCCAAAGAGCAGCTGTGGCCGCACTACCAGCGCCAGATGACGCGCATCGGCCGTGAGCGCGGCTGGTCTCCGATGGGGCGCGCGCACTTCGAGCAGGAGACGGGCCCTCACGGCTCGCTGTACGTGGGCTCGCCGGAGACGGTCGCGCAGAAGATCGCGTCCACCGTGCGCACACTGGGCGCCGACCGCTTCGACCTCAAGTACGGCAACGGCATGCTCGCGCATCCCGAGCTCCTCACGAGCATCGAGCTCTACGGCACCCAGGTCATTCCCCGCGTGCGCGAGCTGCTCGCCGACTGAGCAGCGTTAGCGGGCGGCCGACTCCCGGGCGAGCAGGGAGCGCTTGACGTCGGTGCCCCAGGCGAAGCCGCCGAGGGTGCCGTCGGTGCGGAGCACGCGGTGGCACGGCACGAAGAGCGCGGGCGCGTTGCGGGCGCAGGCGCTGGCGGCCGCCCGCACGGCGGTGGGCCGGCCGAGGAGCGCCGCGAACTCCTGGTAGCTCAGCGGGTGCCCCGGCTCGATCGTGCGGAGCGCTGCCCATCCGAGGGTGTGGAACTCGCCGCCCGACTGCCGCACCTCCACCCCGTCGATGGCCGTGACGTCGCCGTCGTAGTAGGCCAGCGCAGCCTCCGCCGCCCGGGTGCGACCCGGCTCCAAGGAGGCGGGCCGGATGCCGGGCGCGAGGCGGGCGAGGAGGGCGGCGGGATCGTCGGTCCAGCCGGAGGCGAGCACCCGGTCGTCGGCGTCGGCGATGATGCCGAACGCACCGTCGGACGTGTCGATGAACTGGACGCGCGCTGCGCCGGGGACGGGGGTCGTCATGAGGTCTCCTTGCTGAGAACGGGGGCAGTGGTCGGGGTGGCGGCGGCGCGCCAGAGGTGGAGCGAGAGGTAGCTGCGCCACGGCGCGAAGGGAGCGGCCCAGTCGGCGAGCGGGCGGGGCGCATCCGGAGCACCGAGCGCTCGGGCACCGGCGCGGAGGGCGACGTCGCCGGTGAGCAGCACGTCGGGTGCGCCGAGAACGCGCATCGCGACGTAACCGGCGGTCCAGTCGCCGATGCCGCGCAGGGCGGTGAGCCGTCGGTGCTGGTCAGCGGCGTCGTCGCCGGGGCCGAGGTCGAGCTCGCCCGAGGCGAGCCGCTCGGCCACGTCGACTACGGTCGCGATCCGTGCGCGCGGGCCCGTGAGCACCTCGCCGGCGCGCTCCGCGAGCTGCGCGGCGGTGGGAAAGAGCAGGAGCCGGGAATCGCCGTCGCCGGAGTCGGCACCGAGCAGACCCGTCGGCACCTCCGATCCGGCCGCCGCCGCGAGCCGGCCGAGCAGCGTGCGCGCACCGGCCACCGAGATCTGCTGCCCGATGAGGGCGCGGAACAGCATCTCGTGCGGATCGACCGCACCCGGCAGCCGGATGCCCGGCCGCGCCGACACCGCCGCCGCGACTCCCCCGGCACCCGCATCCCGTGCCGCTGCCTGGAGTGCCTCGTCGACCGCCACCGGGTCAGCGTCGAGATCGAACAGGCGGCGAACCCGTGCCACCAGCGCCCCGAGGTCACCGAGCGCCGACACGTGCGCCGTGAGAGAGAGGCGCCCTCCCCCGTCACGGACCCCGAACCAGGCCGGCCCGCCGGGCAGGGCGAGCGTGCGCGAGTAGGAGTCCGCGGTCGCGGTTTCCACCCCGGGGATCACCCGCGCGGCGAGCCAGGCGAACACCCCCGCCGCGTCGAAGGGCTCCCGGTAGGGCAGGGCGAGCTCGAGCGCACCGGGAGCCGCGGCGCCACGCGACTGGCGTGCCCGCAGCTCGGTGGGGGTGAGCTGGAACACCTCGCCGATCGTGTCGTTGAACTGCCGGATGCTCGTGAAGCCGGCCGCGAACGCCACGTCGGCCATCGGCAGCGCGGTCGAGGTGAGCAGCGTGCGTGCGGTCTGCGCGCGATGCGCGCGGGCGAGCGCCAAGGGTCCCGCCCCGAGCTCCTCGGTGAGCACCCGGGTGAGATGCCGGCTCGAATAGCCCAGCCGGGAGGCGAGCCCGACGACCCCCTCGCGCTCCACGCATCCGTCGGCGATGAGCCGCATGGCGCGCCCGGCGAGGTCGTCGCGCAGGTTCCACGCGGGCGTTCCGGGCACCGCCTCGGGCAGGCACCGTTTGCACGCACGGTAGCCCGCCTCGTGTGCCGCTGCGCTGGTTTCGTAGAACGTGACGTTGGAGGGTTTGGGGGTGCGGGCGGGGCAGCTCGGCCGGCAGTAGATGCCGGTGGAGCGCACCGCGGTGATGAACTGGCCGTCGAAGCGGCGGTCGCGCGAGTGGATCACGCGGTAGCGCTCGTCGAAGTCCATGCCTGAAGTCTCACACGGCCACCGCCGCGCTTCTAGCGGGAATCGGACACGGCGTTGCGATGGCTCGAGCTCAGCCGAAGACCCCGTTGACGTAGTCGTAGGTGCGCTGGTCGATCGGGCTGGTGAACATCGCCTCGGTGGAGCCGTGCTCGACGATGTGCCCTGGCTGCCCCTGCGAGGCCAGGAAGAACGCGCACTGCGTCGACACCCGCTGCGCCTGCTGCATGTTGTGCGTCACGATGACGATGGTGACGTCGTTCACGAGCTCGAGCATGGTCTCCTCGATCACCCGCGTGGAGGTGGGGTCCAGGGCCGAGCAGGGCTCGTCCATGAGCAGCACCCGTGGCGTGACCGCGAGCGACCGGGCGATGCACAGTCGCTGCTGCTGACCGCCCGAGAGGCCGCCGCCCGGCGCGCGCAGCCGGTCGCGCACCTCCTTCCAGAGTCCCGCCTTGGTGAGGCAGGTCTCGACGAGGTAGTCCTTGCGATCGCGGTCGGCGCGCGTGCCGGTGAGCTTGAGGCCGGCGAGCACGTTGTCGTAGATCGACATGGCGGGGAACGGGTTCGGCTTCTGGAACACCATCCCGATGCTCTTGCGGGCGTCGACGAGCTTGCGGGCGGGGTCGTAGACGTCCACTCCGTCGATGAGCACCTCGCCGGCCAGGCTCGCCGAGGGGATCAGCTCGTGCATCCGGTTCAGGATGCGCAGGAACGTCGACTTCCCGCATCCCGACGGCCCGATGAGCGAGGTGATGACGCCCGCGGGCATGGTGAGCGAGACCCGGTCGAGAACCTGGTGGTCACCGAACCAGGCCGAGATGCCGCGGGCGTCGAGTTCGGCGAGCGGGGCGGCCGGGACGGGCTCGGGCAGGATGGCGCGGTCGAAGGTGCTGACGGGCGCGGGGTTCGCCGGGGCGGGCACGACCGCGACCGCGCCCGTGGGCATCGTCGCCGCGCCCTTCATGATTCGGCGCTGCTCACGGCGGCTGAGCGGCGGGAGGACGGTGGTGACGTCGTCTGCGGTGGCGGGATCGGTCATGGGGGATGGTCCGTTCGGTCGGGTGGAGTCAGAGCAGGTTCGGCAGCAGGCGGGTGATCTGATCGGCCACGAGCACCCCGGCCAGCAGCATGACGGGCACGAACACCACCCACATCTTCTGCGCGCCGATGCGGCGGTAGGCCCACACCGCCGCGAGCTCGGCCACCACGAAGAACTGCAGCGCGAACACCAGCGCCCAGACGGTGCTCGTGTCGGTCGCGAGCTCCATCGCCTGGGGCGGGAGGGTGCGGAAGGAGCTCTGCCGCTGCCCGGAGGGCTGCGTGTCGGAGACGAGCATCGCGTCGACTCGGGCGACACCGGTCGGGATGTACGCGGGCCCGCGCGCCGTCTCGAGGATCAGCCTGCTCTCACCCGCGATCGGGCTCGGCGGTGCGGGGTCGCCGGCGTAGCGCACGCCGATCACCTCGAACTCCTGCACCCCCTGCCCGGTGAGCACCGAGAAGGCGTCGCCGGGGGCGAGCTCCTGGATGCGACTGAACGGTCCCCCGTACGACGCCGCCCTGGCCATGACGACGCTCACCCCCGCCTGTCCGGGAAGCACGGTGTCGCGGCGATGACCGGGCCCGGCCTTCAGCTCGCCGCTGGTCGTGCCCTCGACCACGACCTCGCTCACGCCGATCGACGGGATCTCGATCAGAGCGACCGGAGCCCCGTCGGGCAGCAGGGTGTCGTCGAAGGCGCCCTCGCTGACGGGGGCGGTGCCGGCCGAGAGCTGGGCCCGGAAGGTGTCGACGAGCTGCTGCTGTGAGACGAGGTGCTGGAGGTGACTGAGCACCATGAGGTTGAGCACGAAGGCGAAGACGAGGGCGGCCACCAGGGCGAGGCTGCTCTGGGCGAGCACCTGTGCCGGGCTGAGGGGTGCCAGCGGCATCATCGACCGCGGCATGCGCCGGGGCATGCGCGGCGGTTTGGTCGCCCTCGGCGGCTTCGCGGGGCGGCCGGGTGGCGACTCGTCGATCACGGCGGTCACGCGGGGGAACCCTGTCCGGCCGGAGCGGACACCTCGGCACGCGGATACCGTGCACGGACGACTCTCACGAAGACGTACCCGACACCGCAGAGCGCCGCCACCCCGAGCAGGAACCACGGAGGCAGGAACACGATCGTGTCGCGGGTGAGTGGTTCGAGCGCGACCCCCTCGACCTCGGCCGGAGGGGTGAGGGTGTAGTGGGCGGTGCCGAAAAGCCATTGACCGACGCCGGGGAGTGTGGTGGCGACCACCACCTTCTCGTCGGGCTTCAGCCCGCTGACCGGCACCTCCTCGGCCGAGCTCAGCTCGCCGCCGAACGGGCCGGTCACCCAGAACCGCGCGGTGCTGTCGATCACCGACCCCGAGACGTTGCGCACGGTGAACCGCAGAACCAGGTCGCCCTGCAGCGGGTCGAGCGCCGGGTGGTACTCGGTGCGCAGTCCGCTGACGTACAGGATGCCGCCCAGGCTGTACTCGTCGTCTTCGAGCACAGGCGACGAGACCGGTCCGCTCACGACGGTCACTCCACCGATCGTCGTGGTGGTCGAGGACGCGGGCGGGGCGGTGGTCGGCGACGGGCTCGCCGGGGCCGAACCGTTCCCGGGGACGACCGTCACCTCGAGGTTGACGCCCGCGGGGTCAGGTGTCGACTCAGCGGCGGCCGCCGCAGACCCGGCGCCCAGGGCACCGGCCACCCCGGCGATCAGTGCGAGGGAGCCGAGACCGGCGGCGAGCCGGCGGAGCCTGCTCACCGCGACTCGCTCGAGACCGCCGGCCGCCGCTCCTCGTCCTCACGCGCCTTGCGGCGCGCCTCGGCCTCGGTATAGGCGATCCACTCACGGGCGGTCTTCTCGTCGCGCGCGCGTCGGATCCGCACGAACAGGAACACCCCGAGAGCGAGCACGAACAGCGCCAGCAGGAGCCATGGCACCGCGAAGGCGATCGTGTCGCGATTCACCGTGTCGAGCGGACCCGGGTTCATCGCGTTCTCGTCGACGGTCGGCGCGAGCGAGACGTAGGGGTTGAGGTAACCCAGCTGACCGATGCCGTTCACCACCATCGTGATGGTGCGCGTGCTGCCGGGCAGCATCTCGGCGAGCTCTTGCCGGCTGGTCTCGCCCGCGCCGATCCCCAGGTAGGTGTTGACGCCCGCGACGATGTTCGCGCCGAGCGCGACGTTGCCGGAGTTCTGCACCGTGAAGGTGATGCTCACCTGGCCGTCGAGCGGATTGAACCGACCGTCGTAGTCCGCCGCGATGCTCGAGATCGTGAGCGCGGGTTGCAGCTCACCGGGCACCCGCACGTAGAGCCTGGTGGCGACGCGCCGGTCGACGAGGATCTGACTCTCGACGCTCGTGGTGGAGATCACCACGCCCGCCGCGTGGTCTCCGGGTGCGGCGTCGGCGGGCACCGCGATCGTGAAGGGCACCACCTGGCTGGCGCCCGGGTCGAGCGGGATGTCGACGGAGGCCGCTCCCCCGAAGCTCACCCAGGCACCGGCATCGGCGGGGGCGACGCCGGTCTCGAGCAGGCCGTAGGCGCCGTCTTCGGTGTTGTACGCATCCGTCGCGTACACCTTCATGACCTGGGCGGTCGTGCCGGTGTTCCGCACCACGTAGTGGTCGTCGAGCTGCTGGCCCGGCTGCACGGTGTAGTCGAACCGGCTCCGGCCGTCGCCGCCGTTCTCGTCGGAGGGCGATCCCGAGATGCCGTTGGTCTCGTCGGCGCGGGCCGGCAGCGGAGCTGTCGCGACGGAGAGTCCTGCGGCGAGCGTCAGAGCGGCGAGGAGGGCCGAGAGTCCGCGCCGGAGAGCGGCGCCCGAGACTGATGTGAGAAGCACAGTTGATTCATCCAGGAGGAGTTGGCCTAGCAGCGGCGAAGAGATGAAGGAGGGGTGAACGCGCGACCACGGAAGGTGGCACGGTCACCCCGGCGAGGGGGCCGCGGTCTCCCACGGCCCCCTCGGGGTGGTGCACTACTTCGAAGCGAGCGTGACGGTCATCTTCGAGGTGTAGGTGCCGGCCGGCATGCTGCCGGGCGCGACGAAGGTGAGACCGGCGTCGAGGGTGACGTCACCGGCCGCCTCGGTGTTGTTGGACTGGGCGAACAGCACGCCCGCGGGGGCGGACGACGCCGCGTGCGCGGCGGCGAGGGTGACGTTCGCGTTGGGCGTGCCCACGAACTCCGGAGCGATCGCCAGCTGCGTGGCCTGGATGACCTTGGTCGGGTCGTCGCTCTTGGTGAAGTCCGTCACCGAGGTGGTGAGCGTCCAGCCCTCGTGGGACTGGTAGCGCTCGTCGCTCACGGTGAACTGACCGAGCTTGCCGGTCGAGGTCGACAGCCCGTCGACCAGGGTCGGGGAGCCGATGGTCGCGGTCGTCGACGCCGGCGCGATGAGGCTGAGGTCGCCCTGCGGTGCGTTCATCGTGGTGGCGTTGAGGTCGATCTCGAACTCGTTCTCGCCGGGCTCGGGCTCCGGGTCGGTGCCACTCGGGGTCTCGAAGGTCCACGCGCCGGTGCCCGCGGTGACGGAGATGTACGTGAAGTACACCGCGTCGGAGGCCACGCTCACGCCGTTGTCCTTCACGAACGCGAAGCCGAGGCTGTACTCGCCACCCGCGGCGCGCACGCCGTTGGCGCCGAGCATGCCCTCGGTGAAGCTCGAGAGCTTCGCCGGCGACATGAGAACGGTCTTGGCGACCGGGTCGGAGAAGTCACCGAAGGCCTTGGCCGAGTACGAACCCGGGGTGAGCTCGGTGCCACGGGTGGTGATGAACGGGATGACGCCGGTCGCGTCGGAGGGGCCGGTGAACACCTGGTCGAACGCCTCGTTCGACTCGGTGGGGTTGCCCGACACGTCGAACTCCCAGTCGATGGTCGTGCCGGGGGCGATCGCGGTGCCGTCGGCCGAGTCGATCAGGTAGAACGGGCCGGCCGTGCCGGCGGGGGTGGCGGCGCTGGCCGCGACGGCGGACGTCGCGACGAGCGCGGCGGCCACCACACCGGCCGCGAGCACGCGGGCGGCAGTCTTCTTGAACATTGTTGCCTTTCGGATTCTGTGGTGAGTGCGGGACTACTGGAGGTTGGCGCGCTGGGTGGTGGTGACGCTCGGCGCGAGGAAGCCGAACTTCTTCTTCGCCGCACCGGCCGAGGCAGGGCTGGCACCGAAGTTGGTGAGGCTCTTCAGGTTCGTCGAGTCGACGAGCGAGGCGAGGCCGGCGTCGTACTTCGCGTTGCCGGTGGTGACGCGGGCGTTCTCGACGACCATGTAGGTGTCGCGGCCGAAGGTCGCGCTGTTGTAGAACGCCGTGTTCGGAACGAGCGAGGTGCCCGACCCGGTGTAGGCGGCGTTGCCGCCGATCGCGCCGAGCAGCACGTTGGTGCCGGTGATGGTGTTCGGGGCGACGTTGTTCGACTGCGCGACCCACGCGGCGGCCGAGAAGGGGATGATCGCGACGGTGTTCGCCGCCGGGGTCAGGGCCGCTGCGTTGTTCTCCTGCAGCGTCGTGGTGGCGGCGTCGGGCACACCGGCGGGGCTCTGGCCCACGCCGAGGGCGCCGACCCAGAAGTTGCGGGTGCCGGAGCCGGTCTGCGGGAGCTTCGGAGCCACCGTCACGCCGCCGATGCTGGTGAGGGTGCCGTTGTAGATCTGGGTGAGCTCGGTGGCGGTGAGGTCTTCGATGCCGGAGACCGAGGTGACGCCCGAGCCGAACTTGTACGCGTACGACACCGCGTCGCGGCCGAACGGCACGTACAGGAGGGGGCCGGACGGGTTGGCGTTGGAGCCAGGACCCGACGACGAGCGGGCGATGTCGACCTGGCCGGTGATGGTGGCGGTGACGCCGTTCTTCACCCACGCGGCGCCGTCGATCGAGCGCGAGAGCGCCTTCACGCCATCGCCCGAACCGGACGGGCGGCCGAAGTACGGACCGTTCGGCTTGGCCTGGATGGTGCTGCTGCCGAAGGCATCGAACGAGCCGATGGTGCTGCCGTTCGCGGTGACGCGAATGGTCGAGCCACCCACGTTGGTGCCGTTCGCGAGAGCGTTCGACGCGGCGTCGAGGGTGTCCGAGCCGACCAGCACGTAGCTGTTCGAGATCGGGTCGGCGTTCGCGGGGGCCGCGAGCGCGAGACCCGCGACGGCGACGCCCAGTGCGGCGCCGAGCGCCACGACCTTCTTCATCTTCACGTGATGATTCCTTTCAAGGGATGTGACCGGCCCGCCGCGGGTGCGACGGCCTTCGCTTGGCACGCGGGTCCTTGCGGGGTGTGAGCGTGGGTTCCAAGTGCGTGGGGCATCAGAGTCGCCTTCTGACGCGGGGCAGGACGGCGGCGGCGAGAGCCGCGAGCAGTCCGGCGAGGAGGGCGATCGGCACGGCGCCCGACACGGCGCTGATGTTCGCGTCGACGGGCGTCGCGGCGCCGACGAGCGATCCGGCCGCCTGCCCGGTGGCGGCCGGGTTCTGCGGCGCGGCGGCCGCCGGAGCGACCACGGCGGGCGGAAGGGCTCCGGTGGTGCGCGGCGGCGTCGTGGTGGTGGTCGATCTCGGGGTGGTCGTGGGGGCGGGGGTGGCGACCGGCCCGGCCGCGATCGTCTCCGCCGCCGCCACCGCCTGGTCGCGCCAGGCCTGCGGCAGCGGGGCGTACCCGTCGGGCAGCTGTCCGGTGCCGGTGCCGGGGACCTGCCCCGACGAGACCGCGAACGCGATGAACGAGGCGTAGTCACCGCGCAGCTCACCGGCACCGCGATCGTCGGCGAGGCCGTCGTTGGCATCCTTCATCTGCGGGTTCACGGCGGCGTACACCGGCATGGCGAGGGGATACGCGCCCGGGGCCTCGGCGGCCTCGGTCGAGGTGGGGTCGTACCCCACCACCTGCGGCTGCGCCGGATCGGCGACCATCGCCGACGCGGCCGCCAGCAGTGAGCCCGAGTCCGGTGCGACGTACTCCCCCGCCGGATTGAGGAGAGCCGCCGTGTAGACCTGGTACTTGGCCGCGGCCGAGGTGTCGGTGAGACCGAGCACCGACTGCTGACCGGGCACCTGCCGGGCGGCCTTGCCGTACTTGGGCGGGGTGGCCGTGATGTCCCAGCCACCGAGGATGAGGCCGTCGCCGCGGAGGGTGAGGTTCGCCGACTGGTCGAGGTTGTTCGTGTAGGGGCGCCAGGTCACGAGGTTCACCGCGGCTGCGCCGTCCGGTCCTTCCACGGCCGGCTGCTCGATCGGATCGGCGCGCGGGAACTGGTCGAGGGGGTAGCTCGCGGCGATCCCGCCGTTGCCCTCGCTCGGCGTGGTGGAGCTCCAGGGGTTCACGATCATGCCCCACTCATCCGCTTCGCCGGAGAGGAAGGCCAGCGCCTCGGCGTCGGAGATCACGTAGTTCCACAGCACCCACGCGCCGTCGAGTCGGCCGAGGGGGGTGAGGAGGTCGGCGACCGAGGGCGCCGTGATCGCCTGGTACGCCCATTCCGGGTCGTTGATCTCGAGGAACTCGGGATCGGAGGTGAGGTTGCGGGCGTTGTGCCCGGGCGAGGTCTGGTCGACGTAGCCGATTCCCGATCGGTCGGCTCCCGGCGGCAGGGAGTCGACGTAGGAGTTGGTGAGCAGCTTGGCGATCAGCCGCGGAGTGAGCTTCAGCTCGGTGAACGGCAGCCTGGCCGCATCCGTCACCTCCTGCGGCACGCCCTCTGCCGCGCTCGGCTGGCGATCGACCGCGAACGAGATCGCGAGACCGGTGAGCGCGACCGGGGCGTAGCTCAGCCGGTCGACGATGTCAGGGGCCTTCAGCGCGCGGGTCGTGAGCGCCATGGGTGCGGCCGTGGTGCCGTTGGCCGCCAGCAGCGCATCCGACTCGGTCTGGCCGATGAGCGAGTAGGCCGCGCCGTCCTCGGCACCGCAGAGCTCGGGCTGCCAGGAGCGCACGGCGTCGCTCACGAGCTCGCTGCCGGCCAGCTGCCGCTCGGCGGCCCCGATGGTGCAGCGCACGCCGATCGGCTGGAACTCCAGCTTCACCGCGATGCGGTGCTTCCACGCATCCCACGAGAGCCCCGAGTTCACGACGAACTGCTGCCCCACGTCGTTCGTGCCGCGGGGGATGATGACGAGCCAGCACGAGCTGCCCTTCACCCCTCCGGTGACCTGGTTGACGGGGGTCCCGCATCCGAGCCCGGGCGACTCGGTGGCCGTCTGCACCTCGAACGTCGCCGAGCCGGTGCCGTCGGTGCTGGAGCCGGCCCAGGCCACCTCGTTGGTGTTGAACTTCGTGAAGAACTGGTTCACCGCGGGGTCGACGTCCGGGATGCGCTCGCCGTCCTCGACCGATCGCACCCAGTCGCCGGTGGCCGACTGGAATGGGATGCCCGTGAAGGTGGGGTTGAACGGGCTGTCGCTGTAGGCCGTGAACTCCTCGTCCTGCTCCGCCACGTCGTCGGGGTTCGTGGTGGTCGAGTACCGGTAGGCGCCCGGGGTGCCGAAGCCCCCGTACTGGCACTTCGTGCGATCGGGTTCGTCGTCGTCGTCGGCTCCCCAGCACTGGGCGATCTGGAGGAAGTCGGCGCCGCCGGTGGCGTTGGTGGGGATGTCCGACTTCAGGCCACCGGTCCAGGTGATCTTGATGCCCTGGGCGAGCAGGTCCTTCGTCTGCGACACCGTCACCGACAGATCGGGCATGGGGGCGTTGTCGAGATCCTTGTCCTGCTGGTTCGCCGACACCGTGATCGACGAGCCCGAGGTGGGCGTTGTCGGGTCGGCCTGAGCCGGAGTACTCGCTCCGGGCACCCCGGTGACGACGGCGATGGCACCCACCACGACACCGGTGACGACACCGGAGGTGAGGGAGACCAACCACGAGCGCCGCGGGTGACGGCGGTGGCGGGCATGTCGGGACACGGCAAACTCCAAGCAGGAATCCAGAGGATTCGGTGGGAACGTCGCCAGCTTCGGCGCGCTCGGTGACGGGCGGATGAACGGTGTGGGAAGGAGACTTCCCGCGGAGTTGTCGGCCAGGGGCGGGAGGCCTAGGGTGACCCGCGAACAGGGGTCAGGTCAGCTCCTGCCACCCCGTTTCAGGCGACGGGAGGCCAGGGGCGGCACGATCACGGCGGCCAGCAGCAGCACTCCGGCCGCCACCATGAGCCACTGCTGCGGCCCCATGCCCGGGTCGGGGAGCGTGAACGGGCTGGACACCGCCCCGCCCGCGACCACCGTCCCGGAGCCGCCCGAGATGAGGGCCCCGTTCTCGTCGTAGCTCGCGGCACCACCGCTCGAGGCTGCTTGCGCCGCGGCACCGGAGGCCGCCGCGCCCGTGCCGCCTCCCCCTGAGCCCGCACTGCCCGCGTCCGCCGAACTGCCGCCGTTGCCGGTGCCCGTGGTGTCGGTCGGCGTCTCGGCGGCACCACCCGTGCCGGTCACGCACTGGTCCGGGCCCTGCTTGTCGCACGGGGCCGGCTGGGGCGCGGTCTTCGCGAGCGCGTTGCTCTCGGGGCCGTCACCCGGGCTGAAGGTCGGGTTGTTGCAGGAGTTGACGTCGACACCGGTCGAGCCGGCGCCCGGGATCTTCTTGATCTGGTCCGAGCCGGCGATGACGAGGTTCATCGGCAGCGGCGAGTAACCGAGGGTGTCGGCCTGCTGCTGACCCTCACAGAGCATGTAGCGCGCGAAGGTGCCGAGGGTGTTGCCCTTCTCCGCGGTGAACACCGTGTTCGTCGCCGTGGGGATGATCATGTACGAATAGCTCGACAGCGGGTACGAGCGGGGGTCGCCGCTGTTGTAGACGTTGTCGAGGATCTGTGTGAGGTAGTCGGGCGAGGACGGGTCCTGGTTGATCTGCGCCTGCAGCAGCGCCACCGCCACCGAGGTGGCCTTGGGCTCGATGTAGTAGCCCGAGTTGTTCAGCACCTTCGCCACGGGGAACCCCGAGTTCTTGGCGTAGGAGTACTCGACGTAGGTGATGGCTCCCTCGCCGTAGCCCTGCGCCACGTAGCCGGCGACACCGAGCGAGCCGTTCTGGGCCTTCATGGCACCGGTCGGCTTGTACTGGGAGGTCAGTCCGGGCCCTCCGTTGTAGGCGCTCCAGAGCGCCGGGTACTGCTTCGACATCCAGAGCGTGAACTGCGCGGTCGAGCCCGAACCGTCGGAGCGCACGACGGGCACGATCCCCTTGTCTGGCATGGCGAGGCCCGGGTTGTCGGCCTGGATCGCCGGGTCGTTCCAGTTGGTGATCGCGCCGGTGAAGATCTTCGTGATGACCTCGCCGGAGAGCCGCAGGTTGGTGACCCGCTTGCCACCGATCTGGAGGTTGTACATGAACGAGGTGCCGCCCGCCACGATCGGCATGTAGGCGTAGGCGGTGGTGGGCTGCTCGGGTGCGGAGCCGTCTTCGGGTGCGGCCTGGAACGGGATCTCGCTGACGGCGAAGTCGACCGTCTGGGCGATGAAGTCGCGGCGGCCCGCCGAGGAGCCGACACCGGAGTAGTTGACGGTCATGCCGTAGTTCGCGGCCACGTTCTTGCGCCACTGGTCGAGGGCGTTCTGCGACCAGGTCGAGCCGGTGCCGGTGATCGGGATGTAGGTGTCGGCCCGGGCGGGGGCGGCCGCACCCAGGGCGACGGTCGAGGCGAGCAGGAGGCTCGCGACCGCGGCGGCGAGCAGCCTGACGAGGCGGAGGGTCGGGGTCACTTCTGGTCCTCGGGTTCGGAGGTCGGGCGGGTGGGAGGGGTGGCGGGTTCGGCGTAGTCGCCGGTTGCGGCGGGCCGTGGCGGGTAGGCGCCCGCCGCGACGCGGTCGCCCAGCACCGTGATGCGCTGCAGGTCGCGCATCGACTCGGCCTTGGCCGCCCGCCGCTGCCGGTCGGACTGCTGGCCTGGCCCGCGGCCGCCGATGAGGCGTGCCACGATGAACAGCCCGAGCACGAGCAGGATGAGCACGGCGGCCGTGCCGAAACCGCGCGCGATCATGTTCGGCTCCGGGGAGCGCACGAAGTCGAACACCTGCAGCGGCAGCGAGATCATCGGCCCCGAGAACGGGTTGACGTTCATGACCGCCGTGATGCCCGAGGTGAGCAGCACCGGCGAGGTCTCGCCGATGCCGCGCGCGGTGCCGAGGATCACGGCGGTGACCAGCCCCGACCGCGCCGTCGGCAGCACGACGTGCCACACCGTGCGCCACCGGCTCGTACCGAGCGCGTAGGAGGCCTCGCGCAGGTTGGCGGGAACCAGCCGCAGCACCACGTCGGAGGCGCGGATGACGATCGGCAGCATCATCACCGTGATCGCGAGCGCCGCCGCGAACCCCGAGCGCTGGTGGGTGACCAGCTGGATGATCGCGGCGTACACGAACAGGCCGGCCACGATCGAGGGCAGCGCCGTCATGGCGTCGGCGATGGTGCGCACGAAGCGCGCGAACCGGCCGCCCACCTCGTTGAGGAAGACCGCCGTGGCGATGCCGAGCGGGATGGTGATGGCCAGCGCGATCGCGATCTGGATGAGCGTGCCGACGATCGCGTGCAGGATGCCGCCGGAGGAGAGCGGGTCGAGCGGCCCCGTGAGCTCCATCGTCTGGGTGAAGAAGTTCGGGTACGGCAGGGCCTCGGCGCCGCGGATGAGCGTGTAGACGACGATGAACACCAGCGCACCGAACAGCAGCACGCCCGCACTGACGATGAGCACCGTGGCGACGCGGTCCTTCACCTCCTGGAAGTCGCTGCGCAGCGACACCAGCAGCATGTAGAGGCCGATGAACGCCAGGAAGGCCACGACGATCCAGCCGATCACACCGGTGAGCGGCCCGATCCAGCCGAACAGCAGCGTGGCGATCGCCAGCCCGCCCGCGAGGGCGCCGAGCACGTTGAATCGCTCGTCGAGGGTCGAGGTGCGCACCGTGCGGCGCGGACCGATCTCCTCCCCGGAGCGGTCGGGGATGGTCGTGGGGGCGACCCCGTCGAACTCGGCCTCGTACTCGACCTCGTCGAAGTCGGCCGCGGGCTCGTAGGTGGTGGTCATGGCGGAGCTTCCGGGTCAGGTGCTCTCGGCGCCCGAGCGGGAGCGGGCGACGATCGAGGAGGCGGTGAAGTTGATGACGAGGGTGATGAGGAAGAGCACGAGGCCGGCGGCCATGAGCGCCGAGAGGCCGAACTCGCTCGCCTCGCCGTAGCGGAGGGCGATCAGCGCTGAGACGGAGTTGGTGCCCGTCTTCAGCACCTGCCAGTTGATGGCGAACAGGGGCGAGATGATCATGTAGACCGCGATGGTCTCGCCCAGCGCCCGGCCGAGCCCCAGCATCGTGCCGCCGATGATGCCGCCGCGGCCGAACGGCAGCACGACGGTGCGGATCATGCCCCAGCGGGTGGCACCGAGCGCGAAGGCGCCCTCGCGCTCCCCGATCGGCGCCTGCGAGAAGGCCTCGCGCATCACCGAGGCCTGCGTGGGCACCACCATGAAGCCCACCACGATCCCCGCGATGAACGCCGAGCTCGTGAAGGCGCTGGCCTCGGTGAGCACCTGGCCGTCGTCGCCGGTGACGGCGAACACCGGGATCCACCCGAAGTAATGCGAGATCCACTCCGCCACCGGGATGATGGCGGCCTGCAGGAAGAACACGCCCCAGAGGCCGAACACGATGCTCGGCACCGCGGCCATGAGGTCGACCAGCGACACGAGGAACGAGCGCAGTCTCCCGCGCACCACCTCGGAGAGCAGTAGCGCCGTGCCGAGGGCCAGCGGGAATCCCACGCACAGCGCGATGACGGCGATGGTCACGGTGCCGAAGAGCACGGCGGCGATGCCGAAGGTCTGGGTCTCGGGCGACCACTCCTGCTCGAACAGGAACGAGATGCCCGCCACCTGCAGCGCCGATCCCGCCCTGATCGAGAGGAAGAGCCCGACCGCGAGCATGATGGCCACGGTGATGCCGCCGGCCGCGAACGAGACCGACGTGAAGACTCGGTCGGAGAGCACCTGCCGGGAGACCAGCGAGCGGGGGCGCGGCGCCTCGTCGCCCGCACCCCCGCCGGGAGTGCCCTCGGCCCCTCCCGCGCCGCCCGCACCGGCGGCACGCTCCCTGGTGCGCCCGTCGTCGCCCTCGAGGGGGGCGATGACCTCCGTGCGCTCGTACTCCAGCAAGACGTCGTCGATGGTCTGGAACGTGTCTCTCTCGGTCACCGGCCACCCGTCATGCCGACGATGTTCGAGTCGGCGGGTGAACGGACGGGGGCCTGCCGCTGAAGGAGGTGTGGCCGCGGTGTGGAGATCGAGAGCGGCGCCCCGGGTTCCCACCCGCTTTCGGGGGTGGGGTGATAAAGGCGGTCAGCGGGGCGTCGGGGTGGGGGTCGGCGTCGGCGTGGGTGCCGAGGATGTGGGCGTGACGGGCGTGCCCGGGGCCGGTCCCAGCGAGACGGTGAGGGTGATCGTGGCGCCGTGGGCGAGCTCGACACCGTCGGCGGGGAGGCTGGCGATCACCGACCCCGCCGGCGCCTCGGAGGCGCGGCCGCTCAGGATGCTCGTGAACCCGGCGTCGCGCACCGCCGCCTGCGCCTCGGTCTGGGTCGAGCCCACCACAGGCGGCACCAGGTTCGTGCCGGACGCGACGACGAGCGCCACGGCCTGGCCGCGGGTGAGCGGGCTGCCCTCGCCGGGCTCACTGCGCAGCACCGTGTCGGCGGCGAGTGCGGAGAACTCTGCCGACACGGCACCCACGGCCAAGCCGGCCGCCTCGAGCGCCGCCCGCGCCGCGAGCGACGTCGAGCCCGCGACCGCCGGCACGGAGGTCTCGACGGCGGCAGTGACGACGTCCGGAACCGCACCCGACGTCGGACCGACGGCGTCGGACGACCCCACGGGGTCGGGGGCGGTAGGTGCAGCCGAGCTGGTCTGCGCCACGGAGCCGGAGGGCGCCACCCCCGCGAGGGAGCTCGGCGCGCCCCCGGCCGCCATCGACCAGGCCACCACGACCACGCCGACCACCGCGGCGACGATCAGCCACAGCGCGGCCCCTGCCCTGCCCTGCCTCGGGTCCGCCTCCGGCTGGGACATCGGGCGCTGCACTGAAGGGGCGGTCCTCGCCCTCGTGCCCGTGCCGGTCGGGGCGACCGTCGCCGTACCCGTCGCGATGAGCGGGGGCACCGCCGCACCTCCCCGCGTGCGGGGCAGCACGGCCGTCTTCACCTCGGTGCCCGACGCCGGAGTGATCGCCGCCACCCCTGCGAGATGTGTGGCGGCCGCCCGCACCGCGAGCAGCATCTCCTGCGCCGAGGCGAACCGCGCGGCCGGGTCTTTGAGCAGCGCCCGCACCACCACCCGGTCGAGGGCGCGAGAAACCCCGGCGCGCGACACCGACGGCACCGGGGGCGGCGCGCTCAGGTGCGCCAGCATCACCGCCCGGCGGGTCGGGCGCACGAAGGGCGGGGCGCCCACCAGGGCGAAGTACAGCACAGCTCCCGCCTGGTAGACGTCGCCGCGCTCGTCGACCGCATCGCCCCGCGCCTGCTCGGGCGAGAGGTAGTTCACGTTGCCGAGCACGCCGACGTCGCCGTCGGCGGCCTGCCCACGGAGCACATCGGTGCCGACCGCGGCCCGGCCCGCCGCATCCGCCAGCCCGAAGTCGAGCAGCCGCACCCCCGAGGGCCTGAGCGTGCCGCGCCGGTCGAGCGCGATCATCACGTTCGCCGGTGACACGTCGCGGTGCACCAGGTGCTCGGCGTGGGCGTAGGCCAGCGCAGACAGCACCCCGTCGGCGACGGCGAGCGCCTGCGCCGCCGGCAATGGCCCGCGCTGCTCCACGAACTCTGCGAGGGTGACACCGGGAGCGCGTTCGAGGGCGATCCAGGCCTGGGGGTCGCCGTACTCGCCCGCCTCGTCGTGCACGCCGACGCCGAGCACACGCACGATGTTCGGGTGCAGCAGCCGCTCGGCGGCACGCGCCTCCGCGAAGAAGCCCTCCCGGGCCGCTGCCGACCGGGAGAGGTGCGGATGGAGCACCTTCAGCGCGACGGGCAGCCCGGTGTCGAGGTCGTCGGCGGCGAACACCGACGCCGAGCCGCCGGAGCCCAGCAGCTCTCCCAGCCGGAACCGGCCGGAGACCAGGCCCGCGCCCGCACCCGGCGCAAGCCCGCCCTCAGGCCTCTCCCCCGGCTCAGCCACCGGACGCCGGCACGGCCGCGGCCAGTGACGCGTACTCGTTGGCCGTCGCGGCCACCGAGTCGACGTAGCTGTCGAGGTGGTTGTAGGCGAACACCGCCGCCCGCCAGCTCTCGGCCGCCGACAGCGAGCCGTAGTGGCAGAGGTAGCGGCCCGCGGCGAGGGCCGCGTCGTCGATCTGCTGCGGATCGGCGGTGCCGTCACCGTCGGCGTCGGCACCCCAGCGATCCCAGGTCTGGGGGATGAACTGCAGCGGACCGACCGCCCGGTCGACGGCCGCATCGCCGTCGAGGGCTCCGCCGTCGCTGTCGGAGATCGCGTCGTAGGCTCCACCGTCGAGCGCAGGCCCGAGGATGGCGGGCTGAGCACGCCCGGCGTCGTCGAGTGCCGATCCGCCATGGGTGCCGTGACCCGACTCGATCCAGCCGAGCGCGGCGAGGGTGTTCCAGCCCACGCCGCACGACGGCTGCTCGCCCGCGAGTCGCAGGGCGGCGGCGGCGTACCCCGTGAGCGCCCGCTGGGGTATGCCGGTGGCCAGAGCGACGGACTCCGCCCAGACCGGGTCGACGAGCGCGACGGCCGCACCGCCGTCACCCGCCGTGACCAGGGCGCCGCCCTCTGCATCCGGAACCGGCACCACCGGGGCGGCGGCTGCGGCGCCGAGCCCGCCCTGCACCGACCCCGCCGGGAGGGACTGCACGGCACCCGACCGCGCCGGGTCGAGCGCCGCCGCGGCCAGCGCACTGACCCCCAGCCACACACCCAGCGCGAGCAGGCCCGTGACGAGGGCTCCCACGGCGACACGGGCGATCATGGCCGAACCCTCGCCTGGCGAGGTGACCGGGAGGCGACCGGCCGGTGAAGGAGGCGTGACGCGACGGATGCGCGCCGGCTCGACGCGATGCCGAGCGCGGGCGCCGCGGGGAGCAGAATGGTCGGATGCACGTCGCTCCCCCGCCCTCCGACCATCGCTCCGACGATAGCACCGCGCCCGTTCTCGAGCTGCGTGACGTCACCTTCGTGCGGAGCGGCAAGGTCATCCTCGACCGCATCGACCTCGCGGTGCGGCCCGGCGAGCACTGGGCGCTCATCGGACCGAACGGCGCGGGCAAGAGCACCATCCTGAGCCTCGCGGGGGCGCTGCAGCACCCCACCTCCGGCGAGGTGCACGTGCTCGGTCACCGCATCGGCCGGGTGGAGCTGCAGGCGCTGCGGAGATCGATCGGGCACGTGAACCCCCGGCACCCGATCGGGTCCGCCCTGCCGATCCTCGACGTGGTGCTCACCGGATCGATCGGCACCGTGGAGCTGCCCCCGCACTGGACGCCGGAGCCCGCCGAGATCGACCGCGCCCGCGGGTTCGTGGAGTTGCTCGGCCTCGGGGCGAAGAGCGCCGAGCCGTGGACCACCCTCTCGCAGGGCGAGCGCGGCCGCACCCTCATCGCCCGGGCGCTCATGACCGATCCCCGCCTGCTGCTGCTCGACGAGCCCTCCACCGGGCTCGACGTCGCGGCGCGGGAGCAGCTGCTCGACACCATCGACGCGGTGCGCGTCGCACATCCCGCCCTGGCCTCCGTGCTCGTCACGCACCACCTCGAGGAGCTGCCGGCCAGCACCACCCACGCGGCACTGCTGGCCGGGGGCCGGATGCGCGAGACGGGCCCCGCCCGGGAGGTGCTCACCACCCGGGCCGTGACCGAGTGCTTCGCGCATCCGATCGCCATCGAGCACCGGCACGGGCGGTGGAGCGCCCGGTCAGTGCGTGCGTCGGAGCCCGGCGAGGTAGTGCCGCTGCGGCCAGCGGCGCACGGCGGCGGGCAGCACGCGGTAGACGGCTGAGACTCCCCCGAGGGTGCGGCGCAGACGCCGCTCGTGGGTGACGCTCCAGTCGAAGCCGTAGAGCTCGCGCACGTTCGGCGGGAGGAGACCGACGGTCACGAAGCGGGCCAGCGGCATGACGGCCCGCAGCCACCGAGGGGCGTTCTCGGCCCGGAACAGCGCGGTCGCCACACCGCTCACGGCGGGGTCGACCGAGAGCGTGGCGAGGGTGGAGTCGAGGTAGGCGCGGAATGCGGCGCGGTCGGCCGGCCAGAGCTCGAGGGGCATCTGCAGGTCGGTGCCGAGGCGGGCGTACTCCCGGTAGACGCGCTCGCCCTCCTCGGGACCCAGGGGGCCGAAGGTGCGCTCGTAGAGGCTGATCGCGGTGTCGTAGAGCGTGGCGGCCACCCAGAGCTGCAAGGCGGGGTCGTGGGCGTCGTAGGCCGGGGCCGAACGGGTGGGGTCGCCGTGCACCGGTGCGTGGGCGCGGTTCACGGCGGCGCGCATGCGCCGGGCGTCGTCGGGGGTGCCGTTGGAGAGCGCGTAGATGTAGCTCAGCGTGGCGGTGAGTCGCTTCATCGGCCGGGCCGCGAAATCGCTGTGCTCCACCACCCCGCGCCCCACTCCCGGGAGGGCGATCTGCAGCAGGATGGCGCGGCCGGCCCCGGCCAGGAGGATGCCCTCGGGGGCGATGTCCGCCAGGGTGCGCATGGGTGCGACGCTAGCACCGCCTAGCCTGGGAGCATGTCCTCTCCCACGACGCCGCCGATCGCAGACCGGGTCTGGGACGTGATCGTGGTGGGCGCGGGCCCCGCGGGTTCGACCGCCGCGCGCGTCGCCGCGGAGGGCGGGGCGAGCGTGCTGCTCGTCGACCGCGCCGTGTTCCCGCGCTACAAGACCTGCGGCGGTGGGCTCCTCGGCGAGTCGCTCGCGCTGCTGCCGGAGCCGGTGCGGGCCACCGTCGAGTCGCGCGTCGCGGAGGTGGTCGTCACCGAGCGGTTCGGGCGACGGCAGCGCATCCGTCGTGGCACCCCCTTTCTCGCGATGGTGCGGCGGGTCGAGTTCGACCAGGCGCTCGTCGACGCCGCGGTCGCCGCCGGTGTCGTGTTCGCGCCGGGCACCGCCGTGCGGTCGATCGAGACGCCGGATGCGCGGGGCGGCGGGGTGCTGCTGTCGACCAGTGCGGGCGTGCTGCGAGGGCGGGTCGTGATCGGGGCCGACGGCACCAACAGCCGCATCGGCCGCCACGTGGGGGTGGAGCTCGAGGGGGTCGACCTCGGGCTCGAGGACGAGCTCGCGATGCCGGAGGGGGCGGTGGGAGACGCGGAGACCGTGGGCTGGCGCGATGTCGTGCGGCTGGACTGGGGCGGGGCCGCGGGGAGTTACGCCTGGGTGTTCCCGAAGGCCGGGTCGCTCACGGTCGGGGTCATCCAGGCGAGGGGCTCGGCCGACGAGACCCGCTACTACCTCACCGCGTGGCGGGAGTACCTCGGTCTCGCCGACGCGGTCGAACTGCACTCCTCGGGCCACCTCACGCAGTGGCGTGCCCCGGGCTCGCCCGTGCGCCGCGGGCCCGTGCTCGTGGCGGGCGACGCGGCAGGCCTGCTCGAGCCGTGGACGCGCGAGGGCATCTCGTACGCCCTCCGCTCCGGTACCTGGGCGGGAGCCGCCGCCGCCCGCGCCGTCGCCTCGGGCGAGGCGCACGCCTCCTCGCCCGCCCTCGAACCCCTCGAGGCGGCGCTGGCGCGGTACGACGCGCGCGTGGCCGCGGAGCTCGCTCCCGAGCAGGAGGTGGGCGCCCTGCTGCTGCGCGCGTTCGAACGGCACCGCACCCTCGTGCACCTCGTGCTGCGCACCCGGGCGGGCGCACGCTACTTCGTACGCTTCTGCCGGGGAGACACCTCGCTCGCCCACCTCCCCCGCCACCGCCTCGCGATGCGGGCACTGCGCCTCCTCGCCGGCCTCGCGCATCCGTCACCCGCGAAGCGCTGATCGAGCGCTCTGCCGTCAGCGCGCGGTGACGGCGAGGGTGGGTGAGGCCGGTGCGGCGGGGGCGGCGACCTGCACGCCGGCCTTCACGGTCTGGCCCGGCGAGAGGAAGGCCGCCCAGTCCGAGCCGGTGCAGACCACGCGCGTGCCCTCGATGACGCAGCTCATGCCCCAGGAGCCGAGCACCGCGGTCGCGCCGGGGTCGTCCCACGACACCTCCCAGCCCGACGCTCCCCCGCTGTTGGTGACCGAGACCTCGGCCACGTAGCCCGACTCCCACGAGCTCTGCACCGACCACAGCGCCCCGAGACGGCCCTCCTGAGCGCTGAGGGGGCCACCGGATGCGGGTGGCTCTGCGGTCTCTCCGGTCGCGTCATCGGGAGCGGCCGGTTCGTCGCCGACGGTCCCACCGCCCGCGGGTGCCCGCGCGACCCAGGGAACGCCCGGCGGAGCGGCCGGCGCGGTCACCCAGGGCAGGAGCGCCGAGGCCGAGTGCTTCGAGGGGCCGGCGTCCCCGGCGCCCTCGCTGCCCGCATCCGTGCCCTCGCCCGCATCGGGCTCGCCGTCCTCCGCACCATCCGGGCCGGAGCCGGGTGTGGGCGTGGGAGCCGGAGCGGGCGTGGCCGCGGGAGCGGGCGTGGCCGCAGGGGCGGGCGTCACGACCGTCCCCGGCCCGAGCAGCGGCGCCAGCGCGGCGACCTTCTCGGCCTGGGGCGTGACCCAGTCGTCGGCCACGAGCCCGCCGGTGTCGCCGGAGTTCGGGTTGAACGACCAGTAGGCGAAGCTGATGCCGGTGCCCGCGAGGTACGCCACGATCGTCTCGAACCAGGCTCGGTCGGTGTCGTCCTCGAGCCGCGACCCGAACTCGCCGAGCAGCACCGGGGCGATGCCCTCGGTGGCGAGGTACCCCCAGTTCTCCTCCCACACCGACGGCAGGTTCGCCGGGTACGCCGGATCGTCGAACCAGCTCTGCGGGTAGATCGACCGCGGGTAGTCGTGCGGCGAGTAGACCACCTGCCCCGGGACGGCGAGCGACACCGGGTTCGACCGCGCATCCGAGAGCCCGCCACCCCACCAGGTGTAACTGCCGTCGCCCTGCCGCTCGACGCCCTCCACGACGATGAGAAGCGTGGGATCGACCGCGAGGACCGCGTCACCCGCCCGCGTGGCGGCGGCGGCCCAGTCGGTGGCGGCGTCTCCGCAGCCCCAGCAGGCGGCGCCGTGCGGTTCGTTGTGGAGATCGAAGCCGATCACCGAGGGCCTGTCGCGATAACGCTCGGCGAGCATGGTCCAGTCGGCGATCCAGGTCGACTCGGGGAACCTGTCGGTGTACCAGAGCGCCGACTGCGACCCCGAGTCGGGCCGGTGCCGGTCGAGGATGACGTTCAGTCCGTACCCCGCGGCCCGGTCGATCACGGTGTCCAGGAGCTGCAGCGGGGTGAGCGAGACGAGGTCGGGGTTCGCCTGCGCACTGATGGAGGTGGTCGCCGAGGCGGCGAGGCACTCGTTGGAGTACGGCAGACGGATGCTGTTGAACCCCATCGAGGCGAGCTGCGCGAGCCCGGAGTCGAGCGAGATGGTCCAGAGTCCGTGCGGCGCGCAGTTGCTCGTCTCCAGGCCGAACCAGGCGGCGGCCTTGATGACGTAGGTGTCGCCCGAGGCCGTCACGATGCGCGAACCCTCGGTGTGCAGCCGGCCCGGCAGCGTTCCCGCGCGGTCTCCGGATACGGGCGGCTGGGCGGTCGTGCCCGTCTCGCCCGTCGCGCCGCCGGTGTCTCCCGGCGTGGCCGTCTCCGGTGCCGTCGGCGAGGTCGTCGCCGCGGGGTCGGAGGGCGCGAGGGCGTCGTCGCTCGCCACACCCGAGTGGCGGGGTCGCGGCGTGGGGTCGGCGTCGGTGCTCGTCGACGTGCTCTCCCCGCCGGTCACCACCGCACCCCCTCCGAACAGCATCGCGGCGGCGACGACGGCGGCGAGGGCCACCCGTGCCGACCTGCGCATCCGCTCTCCCCCGTTCGTCGTGCCGCGCACCCACGCGGCCCCCTCCCACCGTACGCGGTCCCACCCGCCTCGCCAGCCCCGCCCGTCACAGCATTCCGGGCGCCCAGGGGCGGCACGGGGTGGTTGACTGGGGGTGTGAAGGATCGACGGCTGGCGCAGAGCTTCGGGGCCGAGGCGGCGGCGTACGAACAGGGCCGTCCCGGCTACCCGGCCGACGCCGTGCAGTGGATCCTGGCCGCGACCTCCCCCGACGAGCTCGCGCCGGCCCACGGGCAGGGCAGCAACCACCCGGGAGCGGCGGGCCGCGTCGAGGTCGTCGACCTCGGAGCCGGCACCGGCAAGTTCACGCGTGCCCTGGTCTCGGAGGGCGCCGAGGTCACCGCCGTCGAACCCGACCCGCAGATGCGCGAGCGCCTCGCCGTCGCGCTCCCCGAGGTGACCACGCTCGCCGGCACCGCCGAGAGCATCCCGCTCGGCGCCGCCTCGGCCGATCTCGTGACCATGGCACAGGCCTGGCACTGGGTCGATCCGGTCGCGGCCTCCGCCGAGATCGCCCGAGTGCTGCGCCCGGGCGGCGTGCTCGCCCTGGTGTGGAACGTGCGCGACCACCGGGTGCCCTGGGTGCAGGCCCTCACCGAGGTGATCGGTGCCTCGATCGCCGAGGAGTTCGACACCGTCCACCCGCCGCTGGGTGACCCGCTCGTGCGCGACGCGTTCGCCGAGTTCGACTGGAGGTTCCCCCTCGACCGCGACGGCATGCACGCCCTGGTCGCCTCCCGCAGCTCCGTGATCGCCCTCGACCCACCCGCCCGGCACGAGCTCGCTGACCGCCTCGACAAGCTACTCGACGCGCATCCCGCCCTGGCCGGGCGCACCGGCTACGAGCTGCCCTACCGTACGCGCGTCACCCTCGCGCGACGTCCCTGAACGCCGCGACCGGGCGCGGGCCCGGCGGGCCGCGCGGCCGCACCCCGAACCCCGTCGGCTTCCGCTCCGAACGCGGACCCGTGCTGATCGCGCTCATGGTCACCACCGGCCTCGTGGCGATCGACTCCACCATCCTCGCCACGGCCGTGCCCACCATCGTGGGCGAGCTCGGCGGCTTCGCCCAGTTCCCTCTGCTGTTCTCGATCTATCTGCTCGCCCAGGCCGTCTCCGTGCCCGTCTACGCCAAGCTCAGCGACACCCTAGGGCGGAAGCCCATCATCCTGGTGGGCATCGGCCTGTTCCTGCTGGGGTCGGTGCTCTGCGGGCTCGCGTGGAGCATGCCCGCCCTGATCGTGTTCCGGGCCGTGCAGGGCCTCGGGGCGGGGGCGGTGCAGCCGATGGCGGTCACGATCGCCGGCGACATCTACTCGGTGGTCGAGCGCGCCAAGGTGCAGGGCTACATCGCGAGCGTCTGGGCCGTCTCGGCGGTGGTCGGTCCCACCCTCGGCGGGGTATTCTCGGAATTCCTCTCCTGGCGCGCCATCTTCTTCGTCAACGTGCCGCTGTGCCTCCTCGCCGCCGTCATGATCGTGCGGCGCCTGCACGAGAGCGTGCGCCCGCAGCGCCACCGCATCGACTTCGTCGGCGCGGCCCTGCTCACGGTGGGCATGAGCGCACTCATCCTCGGTCTGCTCGAGGGCGGCCAGGCCTGGGAGTGGGCCTCCTGGCCGGGCATCGGCTCGTTCGCGCTCGCCGCGGTCGCGCTCACCGCCTTCGCCGTGGTACAGACCAGGGCGGCGGAGCCCATCCTGCCGCCGGCCGTGCTGCGACGCCGCCTCATCCTCACCACCACCCTCACGAGCCTCGGCGTGGGCGCGATGATGATGGGCCTCACCTCCTACGTGCCCGCCTACCTCGAGGGCGCGCTCGACGTGTCGCCGCTCGTCTCGGGCCTGGCGCTGGCCACCCTCACGCTGGGCTGGCCGACCGCCGCCACTGTCAGCGGCCGGTTCTACGGCCGCTTCGGCTTCCGGTTCACGATCATGCTCGGCACCGTCGTGGCCCTCGCCGGCGCGGTGCTGCTCGCGGCGACGGCCCAGCACCCGTCCATCGCGGTCGTGGCCGTGGGATGCTTCGTGATCGGGTTCGGCTTCGGACTCGTCGCCGCCCCCGGCCTCATCTCGGCGCAGTCCAGCGTTCCCTGGAACGAGCGCGGCGTGGTCACCGGCACGAACCTCTTCGCCCGCTCGATCGGCAGCGCGGTCGGGGTCGCAGTGTTCGGGGCGGTGGCGAACGGCATCATCGGCGCCTCCTCCGGAGGCACGACCGGCGATCCGGATGCGGCGGCCGTCATCGCGGCGTCGGCGGCGGTCTTCCTCGCCATCGCGATCACGGGGGTGCTGCTCGTGGTGGCCGGGGCACTCGTGCCGAGGGTCTCGGTACGCGACGTCTCCCCCGAGGTCCCCGACCCCGACGGGCCCGCCCGCGCGGCCTGACCGCGACGGTATCGTGTCCCTATGCCCCGCTCACACAGCTCGCCGCCCGGCGACGACACGCGTGTGCGCGCCACCGAGATCGGCCTGCGCCGCCGCCGCGGCTTCTCGCTGAACGCCCTGTTCGACAACCTGTTCTTCGTCGTGGCGGGCGTGGCCGTGGTGTGGCTGGCGTACCTCGTGCTGAACGAGGGCTTCGCCTCGGGCTGGGCGCAGATCTGGTTCTATCTCGTGTTCTGGGCGCTGGTGGCCTACATCGCGCTGCCGCGCCTGCACCGCATCCTCACCAACATCTACGTGCCCAACTACTTCATCGGCCGCACCCGCACGAGCGACGGCCTGCTCGGCGACCCGGTGAACCTGGGCCTCCTCGGCTCCGAGGAGCAGCTGCACTCGGCCATGCTCGCCGCCGGCTGGACGAGGGCCGACGACCTCACCCTGCGCAGCGGCTGGCGCATCGTCACCTCCACGCTCCTGCGCCGCAGCTACGACGAGGCCCCGGTGAGCCCCCTCATGCTGTTCGGCCGCAACCAGGACTTCGCCTATCAGCAGGAGGTGAAGGGCAACCCCGCCAAGCGCCACCACGTGCGCTTCTGGCGCTGCCCCGACGGCTGGCTGCTGCCCGGCGGCCACCACACCGACTGGCTCGCGGCCGGCACCTACGACCGCGCCGTCGGTTTCTCGCTGTTCACCCTGCAGATCACCCACAAGATCGACGAGAACACCGACGTCGAGCGCGACCACATCGTGTCGACGGTGCAGGAGGCGGATGCGGCGGTCGCCGTGACGGTGCTGAAAGACTTCGCGACGGGCTACCACTCGCGCAACGGGGGCGGTGACGCGATCGTGACCGACGGCGACCTGCCCGTCATCGACCTGCGCGCCGTCACTCCCTCCGCGGCGGCTCAGGCCATGGTGGCGGCCGAGCCGACGGTGGTGCCGGGCGCCGGTGCCGCGACCGCATCGTCGACGACGACGGACACACCGGTGCGCCTGCGCCGCCCCACACCGACCCTGTTCGGCGCGGTGGTGGTGCTCGTGCGCGCCTTCGTGCCCGCCGCCATCGTGCTCGCCGTGCTGCTCGACTGGGACGGCGTGAAGCAGCTGCTCGTGATCGAGGTGGGCTCCGACGCCGACGAGCTCTTCGACCGCGATCTCGTGCTCTGGGTGTTCGTCGCCTTCGCGCTGGTGTTCCTCGTGGCCGAACTGCTGCTCGGCATCGCCGTGCTACGAGGCAGCAACGTGGCGCGCATCCTTGTGATGTGCTTCAGCCTCACCAACATCGTCATCGTGGCGGTGCAGCACATCCAGGGCGAGGCCATCACGCTCAACACCAGTCTCGTCGGGCTCTCGCTCGACATCCTCATCCTCATCGCACTCTCCTCGTCGCGCGCCCGCGACTACGCGCGCCAGCCGGGGCGCCGGAGGAGCCGGGTCGTCACGCCGCGAGCATCGTGAGGCCGAGGCCCGCGATCGACACCGCGACGGCCGCGGAGGCGAGAGCGACGTTGGAGAGCAGGGCGTCGGAGACGCGATGCCCGCCGCGACCCGACTCGGCCGCGGTCATCGCCTGAGCGAGGTCGCTCCAGCTGCCGAGCGACCGGCCGGTGGCCCCCACCACCACGAAGTGCCCGTCGACGTACTCGATCATGCCCGCGTACTCCCCCGCCCGGGTACCCACCCAGAGCTTGGTCTCCGGCGTCGACCAGCGGATGGGCTCGACGGCCGTCGTGCCCGCCACGGGCATCGCGATGAGTGACATTGCGCCTCCACTCCTGAGTCGTTCTTATTGTTAGAAAGACTAGTGACTATAGAGGCGAGCAAAGAGGGGCTTGCCGGTCGCGTCCGATCTGATTACTGTTCGCGCGGCACGCGCACGGTGAGCGCGCCGGGGTCGACCCAGGTCTTCACGGCGACGGCCTCGCCGAACGGGTCGCCGTCGAGCTCGATCTCTTCGGGGCGCTGCAGCTTGAGCACGAGCTCCCGTCCCTTGAGGTAGTTGAGCGCCCGCACCTCCTTCGTGAGGCCCATGAGCTTGCGCCCTACCGTGTTGCGGCGCAGCACGCCGTTCTCCCAGAACACCTTCACCATGATCTGCACCCAGCCCACGAAGCCCTCGGGCCGCAGCACGACGATGTCGAACACCCCGTCATCGACGGCCGCCTCGGGCAGCAGCAGGATGTTCGCGGGCAGCGACCCGCAGTTGCCCACCATGATCGTGTGCGCCCGCACCGAGCGGTTCGGCCCGCCGTCGAGGCTGTACCGGATGTGCAGCTGATTCTTGTCGCGCAGCACCTGCGCGATCGCCTTCACGTAGGCCAGCCACCCCACCTTCGCCTTGAGCTCGTCGTCGGTGGCGGAGAGCATCTTGGCGTCGAGGCCGAGCCCCGCCATCACGAGGTAGGCGTGCTGACCGACGGTGCCGTCGGGGTGACGGATGCGGATGAGGCCGAGGTCGATCGCGCGGTCGTCGCCGCGGAACGCCGTCTCGAGCGCCGTCGCGGTGTCGTCGAGCGTGAGGTCGAGGTTGCGGGCGAGGAGGTTGCCGGTGCCCGAGGGGAGGAGACCGAGCGGCACCCCCGCATCGCGGAGCTCTTCGGCCACCGCGCGCACCGTGCCGTCGCCGCCGGCGGCGATGACGAGGTCGGCACCCTCGGCGAGAGCCTGGCGCGCCTGACCCTGGCCCGGGTCGTCCTCCGTGGTCTCGATCCAGAGGGTCTCCGCCCAGCCGGCGGCCTCCTCCTCGGCGGCGACCGCGGCCTTCAGGGCCTCGAGGTCGACCTTCACGGGGTTGTACACGAGTGCGGCACGGGGCGTCGTCATGCCGCCGACCGTATCAGGAGCGCCGGTGCCCCGCCCGCGCCTGGCGCGCCGCTCTGGCGACGCGGGCCGCGGCGGCCTCTCGGCTCTCCGCCAGCTCCCACAGGTCGAACTCGCGCACCCTGCGCATCCGTTCGGCCCGCAGCCGGCGGTACTCGTCGTCGACGACGACCCCGGCGACCTCCCGGGCGTCGTCGAGCCGCGAGGAGAGCTCGCGCGCGATCTCCTCCCAGGCGCGCTCCCGCGCCTCCTCCACCACCCGGGCGACGACCTCGGGGTCGCGCGCGTCGTCGCGCAGGCGCTTCGCCACGCGGCGGTACACGGCGCGTCTCGCCGAGAGCAACTCGACGTCGCGCGACTTGTAGTCGTGCTCGTGCCTGGCCACCCCGGGGTCGAGTTCGACCTGGTCGATCAGCTCGGCGGCGTGGTCGGCGTTCTGGTCCTGCTCGATCGCGAGGTCGGCCACGACGGCGGCGTAGGCCCGGGCCGCCGAGTCGCGGTCGAACGGCTCGTCGTCGCGCAGGGCGGACACGATGAGCCGGTTCTTGAGCGCGAGCACGGCCGAGAACCGTGCGATCAGCAGCCCGTCGTCGACCGCGGCCTCGAGCTCCTCGGGCGGGAGCGGGGGCGGGGCGACGATCGGTTTGCCCGTCGCGATCCACTTGGGGAGGCGTGAGCGGTTGCGGGCCATCGTGCGCCTCCTTCCGCCTCCAGGATAATCCGCTCGGGCCTGGGATTCCGTTACCATCGGCGATGAGGGAAATCGCGTAAGGAGTTACTCGGTGGGAACACTGGTCTACGGGCCGCAGGCGTCGGAGTTCGAGTTCGACGATCGGCTGCTCGCGCATCTGCGCGTGGTGATCGTCACGAAGTTCCGCCGGCGCGAGTCGTTCACCCTCTCGTGGGAGATGCACCGCGACTCGGGGGGCGGCCGCATCTCGCTCTGGCTCGATCCGTCGATCCCGTTGCAGTTCCGCTTCCGCGGGTCGCGCGAGCCTTCGCTCAACCGCGAGTGGATCGAGCATCTGGCCACCATCGCGGGCAGCACGACGGGTCTGGTGCCGCTCGACGAGCCCAACGCGCCGACCGCATCGTCGCTGTAGCGGGCTTTCCGGCTTCGCCTAAACTTTCGCATTGCGAAATCTTTCGTGATGTGAAAATATTGCGGATGTGACCCTCACCGAACCAGCCGACGCACCCTCGGGTGCTCGCGAGCGCAAGAAGCGCGAGACCGCCCGTGCCATCGAGGTGGCCGCGGTCGAGCTCGCGCTGGCGCAGGGGCTCGGCGAGGTGACGGTCGAGGCCATCAGCGCGGCGGCCGATGTCACGAGCCGCACCTTCTTCAACTACTACGCCAGCAAAGAAGATGCGGTGCTCGGCAATTCGCGGGCGTTCCCCCCGCCCTCGCTCGCCTCGGTCGCGTGGCGGCCCGGCTCCTCGGTGAGGTCGCAGGTGCTCGCCGCCATCCTGGGGCACCTCGAGTCGTTCGACATGGGCTCGCCCGCCTTCGTCGAGAAGAAGCGCCTGCTCATCAGCGCCAACCCGCACCTGCTCGCCAAAGACTTCCAGTCGCTCGGCGCCATCGAGGCCGAGTTCGCCCGCGAGGTCGAGCGGCTGCTCGGTGAGGAGGCGCGGGGCGGCCCGAGCCCCCTCACCGCCGACGACATCGTGCCGGGCGATCAGGCGTGGGCGATCGTGTTCTCGATCGGCTCGACCCTCCGCATGGCGATGCACACCTGGAGCAGCGTGTCGGCGAGCACGGGCGTCGACCGCACCCTGGCCGAGCACATCTCCTACGCCGACCGTCTGCTGCTCGGGGTGGCGTCACCCGGCTGAGCCCACCGTCGCAGCACCCTCCATCCTCGTCCCCGTCGCTCCCTGACCCACTCCCCCACACCACTCCCACTTCCCTAGGACACCCATGTCTTCCACACCGACCGGTTCATCCCCCGCCGTCACCGCGCCACCGGTGCTCACCACCCGGCGCGTCAACCTCATCTTCGCCGCGCTCATGGTGGCGATGCTGCTCTCGGCGCTCGACCAGACCATCCTCGGCACCGCGCTGCCGACCATCGTGGGCGAGCTCGACGGCGTCAACCACATGCTCTGGGTGGCCACCGCCTACATCCTCGCCTCCACGGTCGTCATGCCCGTCTACGGCAAGGTCGGCGACCTCATCGGGCGCAAGTCGCTGTTCGTCATCGCCCTGTCGATCTTCGTGGGCGGATCGGTCATCGGCGGCTTCGCGAACTCGATGGAGTGGCTCATCGCGGGCCGCGCCATCCAGGGTCTCGGCGGCGGCGGACTCATGATCCTCTCGCAGGCGATCATCGCCGACGTCATCCCCGCCCGCGACCGAGGCAAGTACATGGGCTTCATCGGCGTGATCTTCGGTCTCTCCTCGGTCGCGGGGCCGCTGCTCGGCGGCCTGTTCACCGACGTGCTGAGCTGGCGCCTGGCGTTCTGGATCAACGTGCCGCTCGGCATCGCGGCCATCATCGCCGCCGTCGCCTTCATCAAGCTGCCCAAGCTCGACCTCAGCGTGCGGCCGAAGATCGACGTGGCGGGCATGATCACGCTCGCCATCGCCGCGGCCGGACTGGTACTCACCGCCTCGTGGGGCGGCACCGAGTACGACTGGGACTCGCCCGTCATCATCACGATGATCGTCGTCACGGTCGTGTCGGCGGTGGCCTTCGTGTTCATCGAGCGCCGCAGCTCGGAGCCGGTGCTGCCGATGTCGCTATTCGCCAACCGCAACTTCACCCTCACCACCCTGGGCGGGCTGGCCATCGGCATCTCCATGTTCGGCGCCATCGGCTACATGCCGACCTTCCTGCAGATCGTGAACAGCGTGAACGCCACCCAGTCGGGCTTCATGCTGCTGCCGATGCTCGCAGGCCTCCTGGTCACGGCCATCGGCGGCGGCTTCCTCGTCACCAAGACGGGGCGCTACAAGTGGATGCCCATCACCGGGTCGCTCATCATCGCGCTCGCCCTCGTGCTGTTCTCCACCATGCGGGCCGACACGCCGCTCTGGCTCATCCTCGGCTACCTCACCATCCTCGGGCTCGGTATCGGCCTGGCGATGCAGGTGCTCGTGCTCATCGTGCAGAACTCGGTGCCGCACACCATGGTGGGCACCGCCACCGCGGGCAACAACTTCTTCCGCGAGATCGGGGCGTCGCTCGGTTCGGCGATCGTGGGGTCGCTGTTCGTGGCCCGGCTCACCGACCAGCTCACCTCGGGCGCGGCGTCGCTGGGCGCATCCGCGGGTCAACTGCCGACAGACACGAACGCACTCACGCCGGCGGCCATCAACGCACTGCCGGCCGAGCTGCACAGCTTCATCGTGGACGCGTACTCGAACGCGCTGAGCCCGGTCTACCTGGTGCTGGTGCCGCTCATGCTGGCCGCGGCACTGCTGCTGTGCTTCGTGAAGGAGATCCCGCTCGCGACCACCGTCGTGCAGCCGGAGGGCTGACCGCCCGCCCACCTCGCACCACTCGCGTCGAGGTCACCGCCAGGCGAGTCGCACCCCACCCAGGGTGGCGAACACGGCGTCGGCCGACACCAGCACGGCGTTCTCGATGATGGCCTGCGCACCGAGCATCCGGTCGAAAGGATCACGATGCTCCCACTCGAACTGGCCCGCCACCAGCGAGTGCTCGACGGAGATGGGTAGCTCCGCGGCACCCAGCGCCTCGAGGTATCGGGGCAGTGCGGCGAGGAACGGTGCAGCCTCGGGAAACCGGCCCGACCGCACCTTGATGCCCATCTCCCACGGAGTGACGGACGAGACGAGCAACTCGTTGCCGGGATCGGTGAGGAGCGCAGTGGCGGTCGCGGGGATGCGGGTCGGATCGCGCACCGCCCAGAAGAGCGTGTGCGTGTCCAGCAGCAGGCGCACTAGAGGCTCCAGGCCGCGAGGGCTTCGTCGTCGAGAGGCTCCCAGAACGAATCGGGGAGCTCGGCTCCCGGCGCGAAACCGAGCTCGCGCCGTGGTGCCGGATCGACAGCCCTCAGGGTGGCGACGGGCTTGCCACTGCGCGCGATGATGAAGTCTTCGCCACGCTCCACGCGAGCTAGCAGTTCCGACATCCTCGTCTTGGCGTCCTGCACATTCACCATCTCGGTCATGTTGACCAAGTTTAGTTGGTCAACCATTAGTCCCACCAGAAATCCCACTGGTGGTTCGCCACGAGCGTCGCGACAGAGGGTGCGATCCCGCCCATGCCGTGAAACTGACTGTCGTAGCGACAGAAGTGGAAATGCTCCCGCGCCACGAGCCGGGCTTCGGCGATGGTGCGAGGCGGTCGCGTCACCCTCACCGACAGCGAGCCACCAGAGGTGGAGTGCACGTACGCACCGAAGCGCGACTGCCACGACTTCAGCACGACACGAGCGTCGACCCCGAGCATCCCGGCGTTGATCGCACCCGACCAGCCGAGTTCGGCCAGGCAATCCGCTGGGTCGTCGACTTTGATCAGCGCCAGAGGCAGGTTTCGCGTGTCGTCGTCGAGCTCCCACGGTCTCTCTCGATGGCCGCCGCCGACATGGATCGGCCAGTTGCCCGTCGCCGGAAAGCGCGCGGCGAGCGCCGCCCAGGTCGATCCGGGTTCGGCGAAGGTGAGCGGTGGCGGCTCGGAGGAGTCATGCGTCATGCACCGAGGCTAGGAATATCCGCGCGAACCGCTCTCGCGAGTGAGTGAATTGTGGAGAGTCGACGCTGGGCGTGGCGTTGTGGAGGAGGGGACGGCTCCGTATTAGTCAAGCCATCGGGCGCTGCCAGGCGGGGTTGCGGCCGATGAAGGCGATGAGGCGGTCTTGCGGGGGCGCGTCGGGTGACACGTCGACGCGCGGACCATACTGGCCGGAGGCGCGCAGCATCGCGTCGAGGGGTTCCATGCCCTCGAACAGGCGGCGGCACTCGTCCCCGTCGAGCGCGGGGGTCTGCCCGGTGGCGGTGGCGAAGTCCCAACTGTGCAGGAACACGTCGGTCGTGTAGAAGCGGTCGATCGCCTGCGCGACCGGCATCTCCCCCGTGTGCGGGTTGCTGAAGGGGGCGTAGGCGGCGACCGGGTCGTCGAGCACCGCCTGCACCGCCTCGGCGTGCACCCGCCAGGCCTCGACGGGGTCGTCGTCGACCGACGGACCCGCGAGCAGCACCACGTCGCTCCCGCCCGCGAGCAAGCCGGGCAGCCAGGTCACTAGGTGCCGCACGACATCGCGCGCCGCCCACTCCTCCACCGGGCTGGGCGCGTCCCACCCGGTGTCGGCCACGCCACGCGTCAGCTCGGCGAACCGCCCCGCGATCGCCCGGTGCCGCTCTGTCGCCTCCGTCGGGATCATGCCCTCACCCTACCCACGCCCGTCCGCCGTGCCCACGTCGCCTCAGACGGCGACGGAGCGGGGGAAGCGGTCGAACAGCTTGTCGAACACGTGGTGCCGGTCGAACTGCAGCGCGAACGCGCGCGCCTCGTCGGCCCACTCCAGCCGCTGCTCGGGCGTGGTGTGCAGCACGGCGCGGTCGATGGCCGCCGCGATCGCGTCGGGGTCGTTCACCGGCACCACGATCGCGTGGTCGCCGATCGCCTCGCCGATTCCGCCGGTGAGCGTGGTGATCACCGGCCCGCCGCCCGCGAGCATCTTCTCCGCGAGCGCGATGCCGAAGGTCTCCACGAACTCCGGCCGCGGCTTCGACGGCAGCACGAACGCCGTGCACCCGTTCATCAAGTAGGGCTTCTCAGCGTCGCCCACGTCTTCGAGGAAACGGATGCGGTGCGCCAGCGGCGAAGCGGCCGCCAGTTCCTTCAGCTGCGACGCCTGCGGCCCGCGCCCCGCGATCACGAGCGGCAGCTCGGTGCTGCGCCCCACCTCGCTGCGCTCGAACCCGGCGATGAGGTCGTCGACCCCCTTCGCATCCGTGAGCCGCGAGAGGAAGAACAGGTACCCGTCGTCGACGAGCCCGCGCGACGACAGCTCGGCGGCCTTGGCGGCGGGGTCGAGGTCGAGGTACTGCGCCGCGTCGATCGCGGGGTACGACACCACGATGCGCTCACGGCACTGGTCGGCGAACCGCGTGCCGTGCTGCTCGTCGACCCGCGCGGCCTCGCTGATGATGAGGTCGCGGGTGTACTCCGACACGGCCACGCAGTGGTCTTGCGAGAGGTACGACGAGAGGATGTGCGCGGCGGCTCCCAGCCGCCCCTCCTCCACCGCGGTGCGCACCACGTTCGTGACGTCGGAGCCCACCGCCTCGGCGATGGTGGTCACGTTCACGGGCAGGCCCGTGCCCCACGCCGCACGCACGGCGTCGGCCACCGCGATGGTGTGCGGGCTGAGGTAGAGCGAGAGCGCCACAGTGGGCACGCCGTCGGTGAACAGCTCGACGAGGCGGCCGGTGATGCCGGCCAGGTAGCGCCCGTCGGGCACCTTGTAGTCGCCCACGGGGGCGGGCCGCTCGACGATGATTCCGGGGCTGTACGGCAGCACCGAGTCGAGCGGCTTCAGCGGCAGACCCGCGGCCTCGAGCCGCTCGATCGGCCAGGTGACGATGCGCACCTCGTCGAAGCCGCGGGTGAGCGCGGTCTCGGCGAGGTTGCGGCCCTCCACGGAGTGGCCGCAGATCACCGGATCGGCTCGGACGACGATGACCAGGCGGTTGCGGATCTCGGTCATGGGGTGGCTCCTCTCGCGGGAGGCGGGTCGCCTCCGTCGGGGCGGGCGTTGGTGGGGGTGGTGCGGGTGGTGCTCTGGTCTGAGGGGTCCGCCGGGTCGGGCACGACACGCAGCGGATGCGCGACGTCGGTGACGATGGCCGGGTGGTCTTCGTGGGGGTCGGCGTCGTCGCCCGGCTCGACGTCGAGCTCGATGTCGAGTTCCGACTCGAGCGCCTCTTCGGCGAGGGCGTCGGCGTCGGCGTCGGCCGCGGCGACCTCCGCCGCCCGCAGTTCGGCGACCGCCGCGAGGTCGATCGGCCCGGTGGCCGCGTCGATCACCGCGTCGTGCGCGGCCGGTGCGATCCCGGCCGTCCCCTCCGCCCCCTCGGGCACGATCGCGGTCGTAGGCTCCGGCGCGATGGTCGGCCGGCTCGACGGCGGCACTGCGGCGGCGTCGGTTCCCCACGCGCTCGGCGCGGGCCCCAGCGTCACCACGAGCGACCCGCCCTCGTGGAACTCCTCGCCCGTGATCCACGTGCGCGACAGAGGACGCCCGTCGAGCGTGACCGACTGCACGTACTGCACGGGCCCGCCGGCCTCGGGCTCGACGAACCCGGCGGTGCGGATCGAGAACTCTCCCCCGGCCACGGCGATCGTCGCCTCTCGGAACGACGGCGCGTTCACGAGGTAGATGTTCTGCCCCGCCACCGGGAACAGCCCGAGCGACGCCCACACGTACCACGAGCTCAGCCCGCCCGAGTCGTCGTTGCCGGGCAGCCCGCCCCGCCCCGTGCCGAACTGCTGGTGCACCACGTTGTGCACGATCTCGGCCGTGCGGTCGGGCCGGCCGGCGTAGTGGTAGGCCCACGGCGCATCCATGTCGGGCTCGTTGTTGAGCCCCTCGAAGCGGCCGAGCTTGTACCCGGCCAGCAACTCGGCGGCGCCCGGCTTGTTGCCAGGCTGCACCACCGCATCCGCCCCGTAGCCGAAGAAGGCGTCGAGCTGCTCGAGAAAGCGCTCGCGCCCACCGCTCACCGCGATGCGGCCCTCCATGTCGTGCTGCAGGCGGAACGAGTAGTTGTAGCGGCTGCCCTCGTAGTAGGTGCTGTCCTTGAGCAGGCCCGACTCGGGGTCGTAGGCGTTCACCCAGCGCTCCGCGAGCTCCTCGAACTGCGCGGCGAGCGCCCGGTCGCCCACGTGCCGGGCGACCTTCGCGGTGCACCAGTAGCCGAAGGCGAGGTCGAGGGTGTGGCTGATCGGATGCGCCTCGCCGCGCAGCAGGTACTCCTCGCCGTAGGTGCGGCGCAGGTCGTCGCTCATGTGCACGAGCGCCCAGTCCCAGTCGATGCCCGGCACGCCGAGCTGGCAGAGGTCGGCCAGGAAGGTGTGTGCGAGCGCGCTGCCCTGCCGCGAGAAACGGTCGCCGCCGCGGGCGAGCCGGTACCCGATGGGGAAGTTGCCCTCCTCCTCGCAGATGGTGAGCAGCGCGTTGGCCAGCTCGACCGCCTTCTCGGGGAAGAGCGCGGTGAGCAGCGGCAGCTGGGTGCGGTAGATGTCCCACATGGTCGAGATGTCGAAGGCGAAGGGGCCGTCGGCGGGCCAGAACGGGCTCTCGTCGGCCGCGAAGCTCGGCTTGACGAGCGAGTGGTAGAGCGCGGTCGAGAACACGGTGCGACGGGCCGGGCTCGGGGTGTCGACCGCGATGGTCTTGAGCTGTTTGCGCCAGGTCTTCTGGGTGCGCTCACGCCGCGCCTCGAAGCGGGCGGGGCCGGGGCCGCAGTCGTGCCTGAGGTTCTTCTCGGCCTGCTCCACGCCGCGGAACGAGAAGCCGATGCGCAGCTCGATGGTCTGCCCCGGCTCGCTCGGGCCTGCCCACATCAGACCGAAGTTGCGCAGCGTGGTGGGGCGGATGTGGTCGAAGTCGAGCCGCGTCCCGCCCGGCATGAGCCGACGATCGTACCAGAGCATCTGCCGCCACTGCGGGGTGTCGGCCTCGATGTGCACCGAGATGGGCGCCCCCTCGGCCACGACCGTCCCGTTGGCGACTCCCGGCGAGAGCGTCTCGAGGTGCGCCCGCAGCGGGATGGTGGAGCCGTAGGGGATGGCGAGACCGCCGAGCGAGAAGTCGATCACCACGCGCGCGTTGCCGTGCCGGGGGAAGGTGTAGCGGTGCACGGCGCTCTTGGGGCCCACGGTGATCTCGGCGGTCACGCCCGAGTCGAGGGTGGCCGAGTAGTACCCGGGCTCCGCCGCCTCCTCCACGATGTCCCAGCTGCGCCCGAGCACGTCGAGCGGCTCCACCATGGGGGTGACCCTGAAGTAGTTGTAGTACTTGCGGATGGCGCCGGTGCCCGACTGCTGGAAGTGCGAGAAGCCGCTCGCGCGGTTGGTGTCGTAGAGCGGCGAGGGGATGCCCTCGAGGCTCAGGTCATAGCGCCCGTACCCCGTGGGGTAGGCGCCCGAGTAGGCGCAGGCGGACACCATGCCGAGCGGGTACACCGCACCCGGATGCGTGTTGCCGATCTGCGGTTTCGGCCACCACCAGGTGGCGGCGAGCCCGGTCTGCGGCGCGAGCTCGGTGACGTCGGTGCCGATGAAGGGGTCGACCCGTTCGATCATGAGCGCCCTCCGCGGGTGAGGCGGGGCGAGCGGCGGGAGCGGGGCATCGTCGGAGAGTAGGTTCCGGATGCGGCCGGTGTGTGAACGGCGGGTGACCGGTCGGCGAACGGCTGCGGTGGTGCGGCGTGCGGGTGGTTCACGGTGCTCCTTCGGTTCGGGTCGAGACGGTCGGGCGGTGCGGGGTGGGGCCGGATGCGGACGGTGCGGGAGGTCAGGACGGACGGTCGACGAGGCGGGAGGCGATGCGGTCGGTGGCCGGCTCGAGCGGCGGCGCCCCCGTCGCGCTCAGGGCAGCGGCGCCGTGAGCAGCGCGGCCCGTTCGTCGAGATAGGGCGCCAGGGCCGTGTAGCCGTCGGGCCCCGCCTGTTTACTCCAGCGCACGGAGAGCACGCCGTCACGCAGGGCGACGACCCCGTCGCCGGCGCGGAGCGCGGCCTCGTCGAGCTCGACCTCCTGGGCGTCCCAGTTCACGGTGTCGCCCTCGGCGAACTTGCCCTGATAGGCGGCCCGCCGATGGTCGCGGCGCTCCTCGGCGCGCGGGTTCTGGTGAGTGGCCCGGCCCGGTTCGACCGCGCGGGTAACCGAACCGATGGTGAACAGCCGGCCCCGTGCATCCAGCAGCAGCACCCCCAGCCGCCAGACCCGGTCGACCGGCACCATCACCGGCGAGCGCCGCACGCCGAGGATGGGGCGCCGGCTCTGGTAGCTCGCGAGCGCCTCGGTACGGGCGCCGTCGGCCTCGAGGCGCCGCACCGTCGACTCGAGCAGTCGCCCGAGCTCCGCGGTGATCGTGTCGTCGTCGGCGCGCCCTTCCATACCGTGACGTTACCCGGCCTCACATGTCGTCGGTGTTACGTGTGGCCGTTCGTTCGCCGTTCTTCCAGCTTCGGCACCGCATCAGAGCTGTCGGAGCCGCGCCCCGGCACGAGCCTCTCCGGCCCAGGCGAGCAGGATCGCGCCGGCGATCCCGTGCGCCGAACCCAGGGCGGCCAGGGTGAACGACTGCGCGTGGGTGAGCGACTCCGGCACCAGCACGAAGGCCAGCACGGTCACGACCACGCCGCAGGCCGAAGCCACCACCCACCGCGGCGCCCGCAGCCCCCACGACACCACGGCCACGATCGCGACGGCCATCCCGAGCCCCACTCCGATCAGCGAGCCGAGCACCATGGCCCAGAACGCGGCGTAGAGCACGAGGCCGGCGGAACCCGTGCCGCCCTCGGAAGCGGGGTCGAGCACGGCGTCGGAGCCGTAGACGACGATCGCGAACGCGATGGCGAGAAGGGCGGTGGCGAGCCCGCCCGCCGGCAGGGCGAGCAGGGCGGTCGTGAGCGGTGGGCGCGGGCGGGCCGCGCGCCGCTCACGACCACTCGTCATACCCCGCCGCCTCCGCTCGTGCCGTTCGCGTTGTCGGCGACCTTCTTCCAGTACAGCAGCCAGTTCGCGCCCGCCGCGCGTGCGTTGAGCACGTTGAGGTAGGGGCCGTTGTCCTTCATCACCATCGCGTGCACGTAGAGGTGGAGGTAGCCGCTCGGATCGTTGTACCACGAGAACGTGATGACCGATCCGGCGCCGTCGAAATGGCCGTCGAGCGCCACGAACTGCAGGGCCCCGCCGTTCGCCGTCTGCGAGCGCACCGGCGCGGCCGTGGGCGACCAGGTGAACGGGGTGATGCTGAGCGGCAGGATCTGCCCGTCGGCGGGGTAGCTGCGCGGCGCCCCGAAGATGGGGAACCAGCAGTTGAAGCAGCCGTGCAGCAGGCGCGACACCGAGCCCTCGGTGGCCTTCGGGTGGTTCACCGCCCATCCGGTGCTCGTGGTGGAGAAGTCGTAGCTGTAGAGCCACAGGGGGTCGAGCAGCACGGGGAAGGCGGTGTCGGCGGCGAGTTCCACGTGCTGGATGAGGGTGTGCCCGCTCCAGCTGTAGCTCGTGGCGAGCTCGCGGCCGGTGGCATCCCGCGCCCAGGGCGCCTCGAGGGTGCCGATGTAGTGGTGCGCGGCGTCGGAGAGGAGGGTCTCCCCCGTGGGCAGCTCGGTGGGGTAGGCACCGTCGGGGAGGGCGAAGTCGTACGAGAAGTCGGAACCGGCGGCGGGGCTCGCGAGCGCGGTGAGCAGGCGCACGCCGTTCTCGACCGGTTGCACGTAGGCCGCCGAGTCGTGCCCGCCGGAGTACGCGGTGATGCCGCCGTGATTCTTGGCCTGCCCTTCGGCGCCGCCGATCGTGATGGCCACCGGCAGACCGGAGCCCTCGGTCTCGGTGGGCGTGAGCGAGAGCGCTGAGGACGGGTCGGCGGGGATCTCGACGTCGAACGCGGTGCCCGCACCCGCCGCCCGCAGGTCGGCCCGGGTGCCTGCACCGGCGGGGATGCGCGTGTCGTCGAGGAGCTCGGGGGCGATGGCGCCGAGCACGGCGAGAGGGTCGGCGAGGGAGCCGGCGGACACGGCGGGCGCGGAGGCCGGCAGAGGCGCGGCGGTGGCGGCGGCCGGAGCCGCGGCGGCGATCGCGACCGCGACCACCACGGTCGAGGCGGCGAGCACGCCCGAACGAGCGCGGCGAGGACGTCTGGGAGACGTGACGAACGGACTTCTGGGCAGGGGCATGGGGACCTTTCCTCGTGAATCGCCCCCGCGATGCCGTCGTCACACAGCCTATAGGCATGTGGCGTTTCTACCTCATGCTTTCGAGCAATTCTCTGCTTACGGCGCGTCGCACTTCGTGAGGTCGGTCTCCGCGAGCGGCTGGCCGGCCTCGATGACGTAGCTCACGAGCAGCACCACGTCTTCGGTTCCCTCGTTCCGCCCCTCGTGCACGTAGTGGGCGCCCTCCACGATCGAGTCGCCCGCCTGGTACTCGTGCACGCCACCCGGGTAGATCGGCGCGTAGTGCGTGAACACGCCCTGCTCCACCACGGCGATGAGCTGGCCGTCATGGCAGTGCTGCCCGGTGCCCGCACCGGGCGCGATCGTGATGCGGCGGAAGGCCACCTGGGCGGGGCCTGTGACCTCCACGTCGACGGCGGCCTCCTGCTCGCCGCGCCCGAGCTCCTCGACGGTCACCGGGGCCGGGCTCGCGGTGGCGGCGGCGGTGGCCGGAGCTGCGGCGGTGTGCGACGTCGTCGGCGTGGGCGAGGCGGCGATCGTGGGCGACGCGGTGATCACGCCCGGGTCGGCCGCGCATCCGGTGGCGGCGAGCACGAGGGCTGCGATCGCGAGGCCGGCGAGACGGATGCGGACGGTGCGCTGGGCGGGCATGAAGGACCTCGTCGTTCCTCGGCCGGTGGCCGTGCGGGTGGCGGGCCGGCGTCATGGCCCGCTGCAATGCTGGCAGGCGCGCGGGCCCGGCGGCCCACGGCCCGCACCCCCAGTTCGGGGCGATGCCGGGGTGCGGGGCGATGCGCGGCCCGATCTCTACACGCGTCGCCTATCCTGATCGCTGACCGCCCCGACCCGACCGGGCCGCCGGGCTCCGACCAGCCGAGCGAGCATCCGATGACCAGCACCCGAGAGCGCCTCTCCCGCCCCCGGCGACGTGGGCGCGTGCTGGTGATCGTCGCCGCCGCCGTGGTGGTGATGCTCGGGGCCGCCGCCGCGGTCGCACTCTGGCTGCTGCCACCCCGACTCGCCGAGCAGCCGCGCGAGCGGTTCACCGCCACCACCACGGTGGTGGTCACCGACGGCACGACCGGCGCCTCGGCATCACTCGAGTTCGACGCCGGCTGGCTGGCGATCGGGGTGGGCCCGTTCCTCCCCCACGACCGCGCCACCGTCGTCTCCCCCGACGGCGCCTACCGCGCCGAGCTGAGCCTCGCGCCCGCGGGAGCGTTCGACGCGGCCACCACGCTGCAGGCACTCGGACTCGGGGATGAGGACGAGCAAGCGAGGTGGGAGACCGCGGGGTGGAGCACCGAGACGCTCCCGGACGGCGTGCTCGTGCATCACGCGGAGCTGACGCGGGGTACCGAGACGCTCGTCGTGGCGTGGGCCACTCCGGCCGCCGCCGACCCCGCGGAAGGCACGACCGGGAGCGCTCCGGCCCTCCTGCTCACCGCCCGCGTTCCGACCGACGTCGCCGACGACTATCGCACGGTCACCGCCGCGCTGCTCGCCACGGTGCAGAGTTCCCCCGCCGCCGCGCCCGGAGATGCGTCGTGAGGCGCCGGCGCGCCGGGCGGAGCGCGCTCGCACTCGCCGCCGTCGGGCCGCTGCTCGGACTGCTCGCCGGGTGCGCGAGCATCCCGCCCGCGCCCGACTGGGCGCCGCCGCCGGCCGCCGTGCCCGCGGTGCAGGTGGGAGACACCGCCGCGCAACCGGACGGAACCACCCCACCTGACACCCCCGCTCCCGCCGTCGGCCCGGCCTGGGGCACCGCCGGCGCGGTCGCCGGCTTCGACGTGCGGATGATCTACAGCGCCGACCCCGCGTCGCCGGTGGCGGCGAGGTGGGGCGAGATCCCGGGCGACGCCTCGTTCACGGCCCTGCTGCGGGGCCGGATCGCCGACGCGATCGCCTCCCATGCCGCCGCGACCGGAACGCCGTGGACGCCCTCAGCCGACGCCCCCGCCATCACGCCCGACCAGCGCGGCTGCCTGCCGGGAAGCTCGACCCGCCCCGTCGCCGAACTGCTGGCCGACCCCGGTCTCACTCCCCAGGGGGCCGCGCCCGGAAGCCAGGTGCTCTCCGTCAGCTGCGAGGTACTCGCCGCCGCGGGCGGACTGGTGGTACAGGCGCTCCGCACCGTGACGGCCGTCGACGGCCAGGCGACCTCCGACGACACGACCGTCTACTACGTGCAGACGGATGCGGATGCACCCGGCGGCGCCTTCGTCACCACCTCCGACGGCTTCCTCACCGACGACGGCCTGCGCGTCCTCCACGGCTGGGTGGTGCAGGCTCTCAAGATCTCCGCCGGCGCGCTCCGGCCCGAGCCGACCGAAGACCCGACCGCGCTGGATGTCGCCGCGCTGCGCGCCTCCTTCTCTCACCTGGCCTTCCAGTCGGACGGCTCACTCGTCGTGACCCTGCCCGAGGGGTTCAGCACCCCGGAGGTGGATGCACTCGCGGGCGTCGCGCATCCGTCGCCCTTCGTCGTGACCGTGCCGGCCGCCGAGACCGCACAGCTGCTCGGCGACCAGGGTCTCCAGGTGCAGGCGGCCCTCGGTTCTGGTGCCGCGGTCGCCCTGCCCGCGGCGCCGTTCCGTGGGCGGGAGCAGGTGGACTGCGACTTCTTCGCGTGCGTGGCCGTCACCTTCGACGACGGGCCGGGCGAGTACACCGACGGCGTGCTCGACACCCTCGACGCGCGCCGCGCCGCCGCCACCTTCTTCGTGCAGGGATACCGGGTCGGCGGCCGCGCCGGCACGCTGCAGCGGATGCGCGACGAGGGCCATGAGATCGGCAACCACTCCTGGAACCACCCCGACCTCACCAAGCTCACCGACGACGAGGTGCGCGACCAGCTCGGGCGCACGAACGCGGCCATCGCGGCCGCCGTCGGCAGCCCGGCGACGACGTTCCGGCCGCCCTACGGCGCGGTCGACCAGCGCGTGCTCGACCTCACCCCGCTCCCGGCGATCCTCTGGACGGTCGACACCAACGACTGGCAGCTGCCCGACGACGCCACCCTGCTCGATCGCGCCGTCGGCCAGGCGTCGCCCGGCGCGATCGTTCTGCTCCACGACGTGCACGAGAACACCGCCCGCATGACGCCGGCCATCGTCGACGGCCTCCAGGGCCGCGGCTTCACCCTCGTCACCGTGCAACAGCTCCTCGGCGGCACCCTCCCCTCCCCGCACACCACCACCTCCCGCGGCTGAGCCGGGTCGAAGCGTCGATGCGTCCGTGACCGACCACTAGTATTGGTTGTCGGTACAACAATCGGAGGACCCATGGCCGCACTCGCCGTCTCGCACGCGCTCACCTCGTGGGGCGAAGGGACCCCAGGAGACGCTCCGGTGGTGGTCATGATGCACGGCTTCGGTTCGAACGAGGCCGATCTCGCCGGCCTCGCGCCCGCACTCCCCGCGGGCTGGGCCTGGGCGAGCCTCCGCGCCCCCCTGCCGATGGGCGGCCCCGCCTTCGCGTGGTTCCCGATCACCACCCCCGGCCGGCCCGACCCCCAGACCGTGATCGACGCGACCGACGCCGTCTCGGACTGGATCGCCGCGTCGCTGCCCGCGACCTCCCGCGTGGTCGCGCTCGGCTTCTCGCAGGGCGGGCTGATGGCCTCGCAGCTGCTCAGGGCCGCACCCCGCCGGGTGGAAGCCGCCGTGGTGCTGGGCGGGTTCGTGCTCGACGCCGAACTGCCGGGCGATGCCGCCCTGGCTGCGGAGCGCCCGCCCGTGTTCAGCGGGCGCGGAACCGCCGACACCGTCATCGCCCCCGATGCCGTGGCGCGCACCGAGGCGTGGCTCCCCGGCCACAGCACCCTCACCGAACGCCGCTACCCGGGCCTCGGTCACGGCATCAACCCCGACGAGCTCGCCGACGTGGTCGCGTTCCTGCAGCAGCTGCCCGGCTGAGCCGACCCGCCGCCTCCCGCTATCCTGGTGGCATGAACGCTCCGCACCAGCCCCGGCCCTCGGACGACGCTCCCGACCGCGACGCGGACGGCGACACGATCGGCGGCGAGGAGGTCGACTCCTTCGACCGCGACCTCGAGGCGAAGATCCACAAGTACATCGCCTCGGCCACCCCCACCGACGGGCCGGCCCCGGGCGCCTGAGCCTGCATCCGGCCGCTCACGCCGTCGGCACGAAGACCTCCTGCCGGCACTCCGTCCCGTCCACGATGACGACGCTCGACTCCGGCACCTCCACGAACGCGCCGGGCAGATCGCTCAGCGGCTCCGACACCACCACCCGCGCCCCACGCCCGAACACCCGCAACCGCGACACGTCGGGATAGAGCGACTGCAGCACCTCGATGTCGGCCGAGTGGAACAGCGTGCGCGAGTGGTGCTCGCTCGAGTACCGGAACGCCCACAGCGTGCTGCCGTCGCTCACGGCGAAGGTGCCCTGCACGGGATGCGCGACTCCGCACCGCGCACCGATCGCCTCCACCTCGCCGAGCGCCGCCGCCATCGCCGCCACCGGGTCGTGCGCCAGGCCTCGCGAGAGCGCGAGGTGGAACAGCGCCTCCGAGTCGGTCGTGCCCCGCACCGACGGGAACAGGGACGGTTCGATCGCGAGCATGATCTCGCGCCGCATCGCCGTGAAGCCCCTCAGCGAGCCGTTGTGCATGAACAGCCAGTTGTCGTGCCGGAACGGATGGCAGTTGCTCTGCTGGATCGGCGGCCCACTGGCCGCACGCACGTGTGCGAAGAACAGCGGGCTCTCCACGGCGCGGGCGATCTCGCGCAGGTTCTCGTCGTGCCAGGCGGGCTCGACGCTCCGGAACAGCACGGGCGCCGACCCGGGCACGGCCCCCGCCGGATACCAGCCGAGACCGAACCCGTCGCCGTTCACGGTCTCCTTGCCGAGCTCCGAGGCGAGCGACTGGGCCACCAGCGAGTGCGGGGTGTCGACGACCAGGGTGGAGGGATGCAGGGGTTCACCGGCGTAGGCGATCCAGCGGCACATGGCGACTCCTTCGTCCGGGCCGCGGCGCGCGCGGCTGCCTGGCCCGACTGTACGCCGCGGCGGAGCGGTCGCGGTAGCCTCGCTGCATGACCGTGCACCGGATCGTGATCGAACTGGAGATCGACGTCGACGACGAGGACGCCTTCAAAGACGCCCAGATCGTGGACATGGACCCGCGCGCGATGGCGCTCTCCGACGCCGACGACGAGTCGGTCACGCGGATGGTGACGGGGGCGGTGCTCTTCGACGTGCACTGGCGCCGCCGCGGCCTCAACCCGCGGCTGAGCTCGAGCGGTTGGCGGGTGCACGCCTCCGACGGCGGCTACCTCGAGCACGTGCTCCCGGCCGAGCCGCGCCCGGACGACCTGCAGCCGGACGAAGGGCCCCCGAACGACTCGCAGAGCTGAGCCTCAGGCACAGCCCGAAGTTCAGGATGCAGGACGCGCGGCGCGAGCGGCCCGTCGCCGATCCCGCACCTCGCCGGCCTTCGCGAGGGCCGACTTCGCCACACCCTCCGCCTTCACCCGGGCGCGTTTCGCCCCCTCGAACTCGCTGGAGAGGATGCCGAGCCCACCGAGCGCCACGAGCGCTCCCGGCCCGGGCAGCGGGATCATGACGACGCCGAGCGCAACCGTCCCCGTGCCCACGACCCCGACCCCCGCGCGGTAGACGCGGTCTGCGGTGGGGTTCCTGCGAATGCTCTCCCTGGTTCCCCGCGCGGCCCGGCCCGCGGTGCGGCCGGCGGCACGACCGAGCGCGAGGCCCAGGTCTTTGGCGGCGGCCCCGACCGTCGGCTGCTGCCCGGCTCCGGTCTTCTCCTCGCTCATGCCGCCCACCCTAGGCACCCAAGCTGAGCGGTGCCCGCGACCCGCGGCCTCAGCTGCACCAGTCGGGCAGGAACCCGGGAACGCTCCGCGTGCTGAGCCCGGTGGACACGTCGACGAACGAGGTGCTCACCTCGGAGTACCCCGGCAGGGGATATCCGTCGGTGAGCGCCCCCGCACCGACGGTCTCCACCGCGATGTACTGCCCGTTGGGCGAGAGGCAGAAGTCGCGCACCCGCGACCCAGGTGTCGCCGTGGTGTAGAGCTCCCGGGTGCCCGCGGCGTCGGCGACGACGATCCGCGACCCCGTCACCGGCACGTCGGAGGCATAGTCGACCTCGTCGTACTGCCGCAGCACCACCCCGTCGGCCGCCGTGACGATCGTCTTGGGGTACAGCGCCGGGTCGACGTCGGGGGCCGGTTGCGCGAGGGGCGACACGGCGCCCGTGGTGAGGTCGATCTGCGACACCGTCTCCCCGTCGGCCACGACCAGTGCTGCTCCTCCGGGCAGGAACCCGCGCAGTTCGGCGTGACGGCCGAGCGGTGTGGGCTCGCCGCCCGAGAGGGGGTCGATGAGGTAGAGCTGCTGGTCGACGCCCTGCGCCACGAGCGACGACGTTCCGGGCACGAACTCCCAGTCGACCACCCGCAGCGACTCGCCGCCGAACCCGGTCACCTCTTCGGCCCGCCCCGAGGTGCCGAGCGGATCGAGCACGAACAGGGCGTTCTGGTAGTCGCGGCCCTCCGCATCCGTGCCCCCGCTCACGGTGAAGCCGAACAGTCTCGCCGACGCGGAGGAGCGCAGGTTCTGCAGCCGCCCGCCCGAGGGGGTGTGCACCGTGTAGGGCGTGCCTCCGTCGAGGGCGAGCGTGAGCGAGTCCGATCCGTCCTCGCCCAGCTCCACCACGGCGAGCGCCCCGTCGACCACGGCGAACTGCTGGATGCGCGGGGCCTGGAAGGCGACGGTCGAGGTCGCCTCCGCTCCGCCGGCCAGCGTCGAGCGGATGATGCGGTCGTCGTCGCGCACGAGAGGCGTGCTGCCGTCGCCCAGCCCGCCGCCGCGCAGGAGGGTGTAGACCGGCACGTCGGGGGTGCGGAAGTCGTGGGTGAGCGTCGACGAGATGCCGGTCCCCTCCCCCTCGGCGTCTCGCACGACCACGCGGTAGTCGGTGTCGTAGTCGAGCATGCCGTCGAAGGCGAGCGTGATGTCGGTGCCCGCCGCGGTGACCGTGAACGGAGCGTCCGGAGTGAGCGCGACCTGGCCGGGGTCGAGGGCGGCAAGGGCCTGGTCGGCGTGCAGCACGAGCCGCGAGCCGTCACGCGAGACGGTGGCGCCGAGATTGACCGAGGCGGAGGAGAGCACCGGGCCGCGCAGCACGGCGGCGGCTCCCAGCCCGATCGAGAGCACGACCAGCACGATGATCGTCACGACGCTCGCGCGACGGAAGGTGTGCTCAGTAGACATAGGGCTCCGCCGGCTGGTCGACCGCGGTCAACTCCGCGGGCTCGAACACGATCGCCTGGGCGCTGGTGCCGCTCGGGTTGGGGCCGAATCCACCCGTCGCCGACACCCAGCTGTCGATCGCGTAGTCGTGCTGCCACCCGGGGAGGTAGACGGGCACCCCCACGGGCTGGGCGTCGACCGCGCAGCAGGTCACGACGAAACGCGCGATGTAGAACACGTTCTCGGGGTCGTCGGCGTCGGGGGTGACGAAACCGGTGATGTCGGCCGTCTTGCCGGCGAAGTACTCCTCGCCGGCGCCCTGCCGCAGGAGCGACGCCCAGTCCTTCACGGTGAAACCGGCGGTGTCGGTGCCCACGAGCTCCGGGGCCTCCTCGGCGACGGCGGCGGAGGCGTTGAGGTCGCGCTGGGCGACCGTGGCGCTCGTGAGCGTGGCGGGAGGGATGACGAGCAGGGCCACCGCGGTCGCTGCCACCACCACCACGCTGAGCACGGCCCACACGGCGCGCGTGCCGGAGCCGCCGCCCCGCGCATCCTGGATCCCGGGGTCGCCGACGTGATCGTCGTGAGCATGACCGTGAACGTGGTCGTGGTCGTGATCCGGCTCCGCGCCGGGCACCACGGCGAACGCGGCGACCACCGCCATCCCGGCGATCACCGCCATCACGATCGTGAACTCGAAGTAGCGGGGGTGGATGTAGAGACCGAGTTGCCCGGTGAGCGCCAGCCACACGATGGCCACGACGCCCACGAGCGAGAGCAGCACCCCGCGCCACCGGTTCTGCAGCGCGGCCAGGGCCGTGCGCCATCGGGAACGTTCAGGCAAGGAGGTTCACCCCGAATCCGAGTGCGATGCTCGCCAGGGCCACCACGGTCACGAGCAGCGCCAGGGCCTTCGTGGTGAAGGTGGTGCGCAGCAGCGTGAGCATCTTGATGTCGATCATCGCCCCGAACACGAGGAAGGCGACCACCCCGCCGGGGAGGAACGTCGACCCGAAGGCGAGCACGAAGAAGGCGTCGACGTTGGAGCAGATGGCGATCACGAAGGCCAGCGCCATGAGCGCCAGCACCGACCAGACCGGGTTGCCGCCGAGCGCCACCAGCACGTCGCGCGAGATGCCCACCTGGATGGCCCCGGCGATCGCCGAGCCCACCACGAGGGCGGGCAGCATGGTGGAGGTCTCCTCGGCGAAGGCCACGACGGCCCGCCGCAGGCGCACGCGCTGGCCGGCGGGCGCGTCGTGCCCCGCCTCGGCCCGGCAGGCGGCCTCGAACGACGGTGTGAGCAGCGACCACGGCTGCGGGTGCCGGCTGAACAGCCAGCCGACGAGGTTCGCGATGACGAACCCGCCGATGATGCGGCCCGCCAGGATGCCGTCGTCCCACCCGAACGCCTGGTAGGTCGTGACGATGGTGACGGGGTTGAGGATGGGGGCGGCCAGGATGAACGTCATGGCCTCGGGCACGCTGAAGCCCTTCATCAGGAAACCACGCGCGAGCGGCACGTTGCCGCACTCGCACACGGGCAGCAGCACTCCGACCAGCGAGATGGTCACTCGTCGCAGCCACGGCGTGCGCGGCATCACCCGCTGCAACCACCGGTCGGGCACCCAGAACCGCACCACGGCCGAGATGAGGATGCCGAGGAACACGAACGGCAGCGACTCGATCACCACGCTCACCGAGAGCGTGACGAAGTCGCTCACGCGGTCGGGCAGCCCTGCTCCGCCGGGCCCGGCCGTCACCGTCCTCAGCACCAGGAGCAGCCCCACCAGCGCGGCTCCCGCGAGCACCCCCACCAGCACGCGCGATCGCCTCGCCGCCGTGGGGGTGCGGCGGCGGAGCTCGATCGTCACACCAGCCAGGCTAGACGACCCCGCCGTGAACTCGGGGAGACACCCTCCGTTCAGCCCAGGTGGCCGGAGAGCCGGCCGTGGAAGGCGGTGGAGCGTGCGTCGAGGCCGACGATGCTCGCCTCCACGCCGTGCTGGGCGAACTTCGTCACCACGGCGTCGAGGGCGGCGACGCTCGAGGCGTCCCAGATCTGCGAGTCGGAGAAGTCGATCAGCGCGCGCGGCGGGTCGTCGGCGTAGGAGAAGCGCTCCACCAGGTCGTTGCTGCTGCCGAAGAAGAGCGGTCCGTGCACCGCGTAGGTGACCTGCGCCTCCTGCCCCTCACCCGCCACGACCCGGTCGACGGTGATGACGTGCGCCACCCGCCTCGCGAAGAGCACCATCGCGAGCACCACGCCCACCACGATGCCCACCGCGAGGTTGCCCGTGGCGACCACGACGGCGATGGTCACCGCCATCACGAGCGTCTCGGGAACCGGCATGCGCCGAAGCGTCTTCGGCCGAACGCTGTGCCAGTCGACCGTGGTGACGGCCACCACCATCATCACGGCGGCGAGGGCAGCCATGGGGATCTGCGCCATCACGTCGCTCAGCAGCGTGACGAACAGCAGCAGCACGAGGCCGGCGACGAAGGTGGAGATGCGGGTGCGGGCACGCCCCATCTTCACGTTCACGACGGTCTGGCCGATCATGGCGCACCCGGCGATGCCGCCGTAGAACCCGGCCAGGATGTTCGCCACGCCGAGCGCCCACGACTCGCGGTTCTTGTGCGACCGGGTGTCGGTGATGTCGTCGACCAGCTTGGCGGTGAGGAGTGTCTCGAGTAGACCGACGAAGGCGACACTCAGCGCGGTGGGCCAGATCAGCGCCAGCGTGTCGAGGGTGAGCGGCGCGAGGAAGGGCGTGAGACCGGGCAGCGCTCCCCCGATCTCTCCCTCGTCGCCCACGTTCGGCACGCCGATGCCGGCGATCATCACGATCGCCGTGACCACCACGATCGCCACCAGGGGCGCCGGCACCGCCCGGGTGAACCGGGGCAGCACGAGCACGATCACGACGGTGAGCGCGAACAGCGGGTACACCGCCCACGGCACGTCGATGAGGTGCGGCACCTGCGCAACGAAGATCAGGACGCCGAGCCCGTTCACGAACCCGAGCATGACGCTGCGCGGGATGAAGCGGGCGAGCCTCGCCAGGCCGAGCGCGCCGAACGCGATCTGCACGATCCCCGCCAGCAGCACGGTCGGCAGGAGGTACTCGACGCCGTGCTCCTTCACCAGCGGTGCCACCACGAGCGCGACCGAGCCCGCGGCGGCGGTGACCATGGCGGGGCGGCCGCCGAGCACCGACATGCTGAGGGCCAGCACGACCGAGGCGATGAGACTCACCTTGGGGTCGACGCCGGCGATCACCGAGAACGAGATGACCTCGGGCACGAGGGCGAGAGTGGTGACGATGCCGGCGAGCACCTCACGGCTGAGCAGCACCGGTGAGCGCAGCGCGCCGAGCGTGGTCGTGGGGGTGGCGGCGGGAGCGCTGATGGGCTGAGCCTTCCGAGCGGCGGAGAAGATTTGGTGTGGGAATCAACATATTTCGCCGAAACGGTTGACTCGCGCCGAAACGCTTGTCTATCGTAGCCGTCGAAGCGTTTCGGCGAAGCGCTTCGACACCCACATCACCTGACGACGGAGCCGGCGAGGAGGCACGATGGCGACCATCCACGACGTGGCCCGCGTGGCCGGGGTCTCGATCTCCACGGTGTCCTACGCCCTCAGCGGCAAGCGCACGATCGGCGCGGCGACCCGCGACCGCATCGACGCCGCAGTGGCCGAACTGGGCTACCGCCCGAACGCCGGCGCCCGGATGCTCGCGGGCACCCGCACGAACATCCTCGCCCTCAGCGCACCGCTGCACGCCGACACCTACGCCCCCGCTCACATGACCTTCGTGCTGGCGATCGCCGAGGCCGCCCGCGACTTCGACTACGACACGGTGCTGCTCGTGCAGGACGAGGCGGTGAACGGTCTGCGCCGGATGGTGTCGAGCAAGCTCGTCGACGGCATCGTGGCGCTCGACATCGATCACGACGACGCCCGGGTGCCGCTGCTGCGCGAGCTCGACATCCCAGCGACCCTCGTGGGCATCCCGGGCGACACCTCGGGGCTCACCTGCGTCGACCTCGACTTCGAGGCGGCCGCCCGGCTGAGCCTGGAGCGTCTCGTGGCCCTGGGGCACCGCTCCGTGGGCCTGATCGGCCACCCCGACGAGCTGTATGAGCGCGGGTCGAACTTCCCGATCCGCTTCCGCGACTCCTTCGAGGCCGAGGCCACCGCGCTCGGCGTCGATTCCCTCGTCGTGACGCCCGATCAGGAGCCCGCCGCGGTGCGGGCGGCCTTCGAGCGGTTGCGCTCCGAACTGCCCGGCCTCAGTGCGATCGTGCTCAACTGCAACGAGCCCGTGCACACCATGCTCCTCGAACTGCTGAGAGAGAAAGGGCTGGGGGTGCCGTCGGATCTGTCGATCGTCTCGGCCTGCTCCAGCTTCCCCACCGACCAGCTCGATCCCCCGCTCGACGTCATCCCCCTGCCGGCCCAGATCACGGGCCGGCGCGGGGTCGAGCTCACCCTGAGCCAGCTCGCCGGGTACACCACCCCGGTCGTCGAGCTGGTGGCCCCCTCATACGTCGGCAAAGGCTCGACCGCTCCGGTCACTACCTGAGACGGCGTCCGGCCCCGCCGGACCACCATCCGCCCACCACTCGTCGCGGCAGCAACTGTCGAAGCGCTTCGACGATCGAGACGCACTCTTCACCACGACACGCATCACGAGCACCCCGCTCACTACAAGGAGGTAGACACAGTGAAACGACGCATCAGACTCATCGCGGGCCTGGCCGCGGTGGCCGCCGGCACCGCTGCCCTCTCCGGCTGCTCGGCCGGATCGGGCGAGGGCGACGCCGACACCCTCACGCTCTGGCACTACGAGGGCGCCGACAGCGCCATGGGCAAGGCCTGGGACGAGGCCATCCGCATCTTCGAGGAGGAGACCGGTGCCACGGTCGAGTTCGAGGAGAAGGGCTTCGAGCAGATCCGCTCCACGGCCAGCCAGGTGCTCAACTCCAACGAGGCCCCCGACATCCTCGAGTACGCCAAGGGCAACGGCACCGCGGGCCTGCTGGCCAGCCAGGGCCTGCTCACCGACATCACCGACGCCGTGGAGGAGTACGGCTGGGACGACAAGCTCGCTCCCGCGCTGCAGACCACGGCGCGCTACAACGACCAGGGCGTGATGGGCGACGGCCCGTGGTACGGCATCCCGAACTACGGCGAGTTCGTCACCGTCTACTACAACAAGGACGCCTTCGCCGAGCAGGGCATCGAGGTGCCCACCACCTACGCCGAGTTCGAGGCGGCGCTGCAGACGTTCACCGACGCGGGCGTGACGCCCCTCGCCGAGTCGGCCCAGGAGTACCCGCTCGGCCAGCTGTGGTACCAGCTGGCGCTGAGCCAGGCCGACCGGTCCTGGGTCGACGACTACCAGCTCTACGCGGGCCCCGTCGACTGGCAGGGCGAGCCGCTCACCTACGCCACCGACACCGTGAAGGACTACGTCGACAAGGGCTACATCTCGCCGGACGCCTCCGGGCTCAAGGCCGAGGACGCCGGTCTGGAGTTCATCAACGGCGAGGCGCCGATCTTCGTGTCGGGCAGCTGGTGGTACGGCCGGTTCATCAGCGACATCAGCGGCTTCGACTGGGGCATCTTCGAGTTCCCGGAGGCCGAGCTGAACCTCGGCTCGGCCGGCAACATGTGGGTGGTGCCGACCAGCGCCAAGAACCCCGAACTGGCCTACAAGTTCATCGACATCACGATGCGCCCGGAGATCCAGGCGATCCTCGGCAACAGTGGAGGTCTTCCGGTCGCAGCCGACATCGCCGACATCACCGACGAGAAGAGCAAGGAGCTCATCGAGCAGTTCAACACGATCAACGAGCGCGACGGTCTGGCCTTCTACCCCGACTGGCCCACCCCCACGTTCTACGACGAACTGAACGGCGAGCTGCAGAACCTCATCAACGGCACCTCCGACAGCACGACCGTGCTGACCAACCTCGGCGAGTACTACGACTCCTACGTCGCCGACTTCCGCGAGTAACGGAAAGTCACCACATGGCCACCACCGTGCCCTTCGTCCGCGCGACGAAGCGCCCGGCCAAGGCCGCTCCGACTCCGGATGAGCCACTCATCCCGAGTCGGGGCGGCCGCGGCCGCGGCGCCTACTGGCTCTACCTGCTCCCCGGCTTCGTGCTGCTGACGGTGATCGTGCTCATCCCGCTGGGATGGAACGTCTACCTCAGTTTCACCGAGTGGCGCGGCATCAAACCGCCCGAGTTCATCGGCCTGGAGAACTGGATCGAGCTCTTCGGCGACTCCGCCTTCTGGGCGTCGTTCCGCAACTCGATCGCGATGATCGTCGCGATGGTGATCGTGCCGACGCTGCTCGGGCTGCTGCTCGCCGCCCTGCTGTTCGACCTCATCGGGCGCAAGTTCGGCGGGCGCCTGGCCAGTTTCCTGAGGGCCACCTATTACCTGCCGCAGATCCTCCCGGTCGCGGTGGCCGGCATCGTGATCGGGTGGATCCTCCGCCCGGGCGACGACGGCGCGCTCAACCAGATGCTCGAGTCCGTGGGCCTGGGCGCCCTCGCCCACAACTGGCTCGGCAGTCCCGACACCGCCCTGGCCAGCATCATGGTGGTGATGGTCTGGGTGCAGATCGGCTACCCCATCGTCATCTTCATGGCCGCGCTGCAACGGGTCGACCCGGAGCTGTACGAGGCGGCCGAGCTCGACGGCGCCAACTGGCTGCAGCGCTTCCGGTCGATCACCATCAGCATCATCCGGCCCGAGGTCTACGTGGTGGCGCTGACCTGCACCATCGCCGCGCTGAAGGTGTTCGGGCCCATCTACGTGCTCACCGGCGGCGGCCCCGGCACCTCGACCCTGGTGCCCGCCTACTACGCGTACAGCGAGTTCTTCCAGTCGCAACAGGTGGGCTACGGAGCCACCATCGCCACCGCCCTGACCGTCATCATCGCGATCGTCGCGATCGCGTTCATCCGCGCCCAGCTGCGCGGCGAAGAGAAGGAGAGGGCCGGCCTGTGACCCGCCGCCGCACCGTCACCGACTGGGTGCTCCTCGTCGCCGCGATCGTCGTGGCCGTCGTCATCGCCTTCCCGTTCATCCTCATCCTGCTGAACTCCTTCAAGTCGCCGCAGGACTATGCCACCGGCGGCCCGCTGCAGCTGCCCACCCAGATCTACCTCGACGGCATCGTGAGGTTCTGGGAGCGGGTCGACTTTCCGCAGAAGCTCTGGAACTCGGTGTTCATCTCGGGCGTCGTGGCGATCCTCGCCGTGCTCATCTCGGTGCTCAACGCCTTCGCCATCGGCATCGGCCGGGTGAAGGCGCGCACCTCGATCATCGTGCTCTTCCTGCTGGCGAACCTGCTGCCGCAGGAGGCGCTGCTGTATCCGCTGTACTACATGTTCAAGCAGGTGGGGCTCTACGACAACGTCTGGAGCGTCATCATCGTCTTCACCGTCATCCAGAGCGCGTTCGGCACCTATCTGCTCTCGAGCGTGTTCGGCACCTTCCCGAAGGAGGTGCTCGAGGCCGCCGCCCTCGACGGGGCGGGGCGCTGGCGCACGCTGTGGCGGGTGATCGTGCCGATCTCGCGGCCCACGCTCGCCGTGCTGCTCATCTTCTTCTTCATCTGGACCTGGAACGAGTTCCTCATCCCGCTCACCTTCCTCGTCTCCAACGCCAACCAGACCGTTCCGGTGGCGATCAGCGTGCTGCAGGGCGACCGCCTGATGGATGTGACCACCACGAGCGCCTCCGCGCTGCTCGGGCTCATCCCGACCCTGGTGTTCTTCCTCATCTTCCAGCGCACACTCACCCGAGGCATCACCGCGGGAGCCGTGAAGTGATGCACCGGCACCCGCACTCGCCCCAGCGCCCGACCCCACGCACCACGAAGGATCTCGCATGAAGTTCACCGACGGGTTCTGGCACGTCCGCCCCGGAGTCGACGCCGTCTACGCGCAGGAGGCGTACGACATCGACGACCGCGGCGACGCGCTCGTCGTCTCCGCACCCACGAAGCCGATCGTGCTGAGGGGCGACACCCTCAACCGCCCGCTGCTCACCGTGACGCTCTCCTCCCCGCTGGAGGGTGTGGTGCGGGTGCGCATCGAGCACCACCGCGGCGCGGTGCCGTCGCCGGGGTTCGACCTGGTGGGCGCCCGGCCCGGCCACGGCCGTGCTTCGGTCGACGAGCACGGCGGCACGCTCACCTCGGGCTCGCTCTCCGCCCGCGTCTCCGCGGGTGCGCCTTGGTCGCTGGAGTTCGTCTCAGCCGGCCGGCCGCTCACCGCCTCGGGCCACAAGTCGGTCGGCTACCTCACCCTCGCCGCCGATGCGCCGATCACCGCCGAACCCACGGGCATCGCCGGGGTCACGACCACCGGCCTGGCCCCGGCACGCCACTACCTCCACGAGCAGCTCGAGCTCGGGGTGGGCGAGACGATCTACGGCCTCGGCGAGCGCTTCGGGCCGCTCGTGAAGAACGGCCAGTCGATCGACTCCTGGAACGCCGACGGCGGCACCTCGAGCGAGCAGGCCTACAAGAACGTGCCGTTCTACCTCTCCAGCCGCGGCTACGGGATCCTCGTCAATCACCCCGAGCACGTGTCGTTCGAGGTCGGCTCCGAGGCGGTCGAGCGCGTGCAGTTCTCGGTGGCCGGCGAGGCGCTGGAGTACCTCGTCATCGACGGCCCCACCCCGAAAGACGTGCTGGCGCGCTACACCGAGCTCACCGGCCGTGCCGCACGGGTTCCCGCCTGGTCGTACGGCCTGTGGCTGTCGACCTCGTTCACCACCGAGTACGACGAGCACACCGTGAACTCGTTCATCGAGGGCATGCGCGAGCGCGAGCTGCCGCTGTCGGTGTTCCACTTCGACTGCTTCTGGATGCGCGAGTTCAACTGGACCGACTTCGACTGGGACGCCCGCACCTTCCCCGACCCCGAGGGCATGCTCGCCCGTCTGCACGACAAGAACCTGCACGTGTCGGCGTGGCTCAACCCCTACATCGCCCAGCGCTCCCCGCTCTTCGACGAGGGCCGCGCATCCGGCTACCTGGTGAAGCGGCCCGACGGTTCGGTGTGGCAGTGGGACATGTGGCAGGCCGGCATGGGGCTGGTCGACTTCACCAACCCGGATGCGCGGAGCTGGTTCCAGGAGAAGGTGCGGGCACTGGTGCGCCAGGGGGTCGACGCCGTCAAGACCGACTTCGGCGAGCGCATCCCGCTCGAAGTGGTGTGGCACGACGGCAGTTCACCCGAGGTGATGCACAACCTCTACACGCAGCTCTACAACGAGGCGGTGTTCGAGGTGCTGGAGCAGGAGCGCGGCGCCGGTGAGGCGGTGCTGTTCGCGCGCTCGGCCACCGCCGGGGGGCAGCGGATGCCCGTGCACTGGGGCGGCGACAACTCCTCGTCGTTCGTGTCGATGGCCGAGACGCTGCGCGGCGGGCTCTCGCTCGCCTTCAGCGGGTTCGGTTACTGGAGTCACGACATCGGCGGCTTCGAGGGCACACCCGACCCCGAAGTGTTCAAGCGCTGGGTGGCGTTCGGGCTGCTCTCGTCGCACTCCCGTCTGCACGGCTCCACCAGCTACCGGGTGCCGTGGGCGTTCGACGAGGAGGCGGTCGAGGTGACGAGGCGCTTCGCCCGCCTGAAGCTCTCACTCATGCCGTACCTCTACCAGGTGGGCCTCGAGGCGCACCGCACGGGCATCCCGTTCATGCGGCCCATGCTGCTGGAGTTCCCGCACGACCCCGCGGTGCGACACCTCGACCGGCAGTACCTGCTGGGGCCGTCGCTGCTCGTGGCACCCGTGTTCAGCGCCTCGGGCGAGGTGGAGTACTACCTGCCGGCCGGCACCTGGACCCAGCTGCTCACGGGTGAGAGCGTCACGCTCGCGGCCGGCGAGTGGCGCCGCGAGACGCACGACGCGTTCAGCCTGCCGGTGTGGGTGCGCGGCGGTGCCGTGCTGGCCACCACGACGCGGCTCGACCGGCCCGATCACGAGTACCTCGACTCGCTCGAGCTCGTGGTGTACCCGGGGGCGGCGGGGGCACCGGATGCGGGTGCTCCGGATGCGGGGCGGGCGCGATCGGTGACGGTCACCTCGCCGGTCGACGGCCGCGAGGTGGAGTTCACTCTGAGGCGGGCCGACGACGGCACCTGGACCGCCGAGACGACGGCCGACGGGGTTGCGGTGAGCGTGCGGGTGGAGGGAGCATGAGCGACGTGACCGGTTCCCCCGACTATCGCGACGTGGGTCTGCGATTCCCCGACGGCTTCCTCATCGGCTCGGCCACGGCGTCCTACCAGATCGAGGGCGCCTACGACGAGGACGGTCGCGGAGCCTCCATCTGGGACACTTTCAGCCACACCCCGGGCAAGGTCTGGAACGGCGACACGGGAGACGTGGCCGACGACCATTACCACCGCTGGGAGGCCGACCTCGACCTCATGCAGCGGCTGGGGCTCGAGTCGTACCGGTTCTCGATCGCGTGGCCGCGCATCCAGCCCACCGGTCGCGGCCCCGCTCTCGAGGCGGGGCTGGCGTTCTACTCGCGGCTCGTCGACGGGCTGCTGGCGCGGGGCATCACCCCCATCGCCACCCTCTACCACTGGGACCTGCCACAGGCCCTCGAGGACGAGGGCGGGTGGACCGTCCGGTCGACCGCGCTCGCCTTCGCCGACTACGCGCGCCTCGTGGGCGAGGCGCTCGGCGACCGAGTGGCCGTGTGGACGACGCTGAACGAACCGTGGTGCTCGGCCTATCTCGGCTACGGGTCGGGGGCGCACGCGCCCGGGCGCACCTCCCCCGAGGCCGCTCTGCGCGCCGTGCACCACCTGAACCTCGCGCACGGGCTCGCCATCGAGGCGCTGCGCGAGGTGGTGACCAACGACCCGCAGTACTCGGTCACGCTCAACCTGCACGTGCTGCGGGCGGAGGAGGGCTCGGGCGAGTCGGGCGCCGACGCGGTGCGGCAGATCGACGCGATCGCGAACCGCGCCTTCACGGGGCCCTTGCTGCACGGCGCCTATCCCGCCGACCTGTTCGCCGACACCGCGTCGATCACCGACTGGGGCTTCGTGCAGGAGGGCGACCTCGCGCGCATCCGTCAGCCGCTGCACGTTCTGGGGGTCAACTACTACTCCACCACGCTCGTGCGCCGTTGGGACGGCAGCTCTCCCCGCTCGATGAACGACGGACACAAGGACGTCGGCGGATCGCCCTGGCCAGGAGCCGACGATGTGGAGTTCCTGCCGCAGGCCGGGCCGTACACCGAGATGGGCTGGAACATCGACCCGTCGGGACTCGAGGAGCTGCTGATGGCGTTGCACGAGGAGTTCCCCGCGCAACCGCTCATGATCACCGAGAACGGAGCCGCCTTCGCCGACGAGGTCGTGCTCGATGACGGCACGCCACGGGTGCACGACCCCCTCCGAGTCGACTACCTCCGTCGCCACTTCACCGCGGCGCATCGGGCGCTCGAGCGGGGCGTCGACCTGCGCGGCTATCAGGTGTGGAGCCTCCTCGACAACTTCGAGTGGGGCTACGGGTATTCGAAGCGGTTCGGCATCGTGCGGGTCGACTACGACACGCAGGAGCGCATCCCTAAAGACAGCTCGCTGTGGCTGGCCCGGCTCATCACCACACGGAGCATCCCCTCGACCGAGGGGCTGTGACCGCCCTCGCGGGTGTGGCAGTCTGACTCCGTGCCCCGATTCGATCTCCCCCTGGAGGAGCTGCGCGAATACCGCCCGGCCCTCACCGCACCGGCCGACTTCGACGGATTCTGGGCGACCACGCTCGACGAGGCGGCCGCGCGGGCCACGCCCACCGTGCTCACCCGCGCCGACGGGCCGCTCGCCGGTTTCGAGGTGAGCGACGTCACGTTCTCGGGCTTCGCGGGGCAACCCGTGAAGGCCTGGTTCATCACGCCGGCATCGCCCTCGCGCGACGAGGTGCAGCGGCCCTGCGTGGTGCAGTTCATCGGGTACGGCGGCGGGCGCGGCCTGCCGGTGGAGAACATCGCGTGGGCGGCGGCCGGCCACGCGCTGCTGGTGATGGACACCCGCGGTCAGGGCAGCGTGTGGGGCACCGGCGGCGACACGCCCGACGATGCGCCGAGTGGGCCGGCGGCGCCGGGATTCGTCACGCGCGGCATCGACGACCCCTCGACCTACTACTACCGTCGCGTGTTCACCGACGCGGTGCGGGCCGTGGCGGTGGCCCGTGAGCTGCCGGGTGTCGATGCCGCCCGCGTGGCCGTGCAGGGCGGCAGCCAGGGCGGCGGAATCGCCCTCGCCGTGGCCGGGCTCTCGGGCGCGGGCCTCGCCGCGCATCCGCTCACCGCCGTGATGGCCGACGTGCCGTTCCTCAGTCACTTCGAGCGCGCCGTGGGCATGACCTCCACCGACCCGTACAACGAGGTGGTGCGCTACCTCTCGGTGCACCGCACCCGCACCGAGCGGGTGTTCGAGACCCTCGCCTACTTCGACGGCATGAACTTCGCCGCCCGGGCCACGGCGCCCGCCTACTTCAGCGTGGCGCTGCTCGACCCGATCTGCCCGCCGTCGACCGTGTTCGCCTCGTACAACCACTACAGCGGCCCGAAGCAGATCGAGGTGTACCCGTTCGACGAGCACGTCGGCGGCGGGCCGCTGCAGTGGTGGCGTCAGGCGGAGTGGTTCGCGGGGCTGCTCGCCGGCTGATCTGTCACGTCGCTCTCGCGCGGCACGCGGCCGCTGCGCTTGATGGTGAGCACCAGCACGGCACCCACCAGCATGATCGCCCCCGTGATGTAGAGCGCCACGGTGGCCGAGCCCAGGGAGTCCTTCACCGCGCCGATGAGGTAGGGGGCCGCGAACCCGGCGAGGTTGCCCGTCGAGTTGATGAGCGCGATCCCGCCGGCGAGGGCGGTGCCCGCGAGCATCGAGGTCTGGAAGCTCCAGAATATGGCCGGGATGGAGAGGGCGCCCGCGTTGGCGAGGCTGAGGCCCACCACGCCGAGGATCGGGTTCTCGGTGCCCGCGATGATGCAGAGCGCGAAGCCGATGGCCGAGAGCACGAAGGCGGCCGCGATGAACTTCTTGCGCTCGCCCGCGCGGTCGGAGAGGAACCCGAAGGTGACCATGGACACGATGGCGGCGAGCGAGGGGATGGCCGAGATGAAGCCGATGGCCACCGGTCCCGCGAAGCCGAGCTCACCCACCAGGTTGGGCAGCCAGAAGCTGATGCCGTAGAGCGCGAAGTTGTACGAGAAGTAGACCGCGGTGAGCATCCAGATGAGCTTGCTCCTGAACACGTCACGGAGCGGGGTGTGGCCGCCGGCCGGAGCCTCGGCCGCGAGCAGGGCACCGAGGCGCTCCTTCTCGGTGGTGTTCAGCCACTTCACGGTGCGGAAGTCCTCCTGCAGGAAGAACAGGATGACGACACCGAGCAGCACGGTCGGGATGGCCTCGATGAAGAACAGCCACTGCCAGCCGGCGTGGCCGCCCACGCCGTCCATGCCGGCGAGGATGATGCCCGAGACAGGACCGCCGATGAGGCCGGAGGAGGCCAGCGCGATGTAGAAGATGCCCCAGGCGCGGCCACGGCGGCTCGGCGGGAACCACGACGCCATGTAGAAGAGGATGCCGGGAATGAAGCCCGCCTCCGCGACGCCGAGCAGGAAGCGCAGTCCGTAGAACATCCACTCGCTGTTCACGAAGAACATCAGGCCCGAGATGATGCCCCAGGTGATCATGATGCGCGCGATCCACTTGCGCGCACCCACCTTGGCGAGGATGAGGTTCGAGGGGATCTCGAAGATGAAGTACCCCACGAAGAACAGGCCGGCGCCGAGGCCGTAGACGGCGTAGGAGAAGCCGAGGTCGGCGCTCATGGTCTCCTGGGCGTAGCCCACGTTCACACGGTCGAGGTAGGAGAGGAAGAACCCGAGCATGGCGAGCGGAAGGACGCGGAGCATCACCTTCCGGAACAGCTTGTCGTCGTTGACGGTGGTCATGGGGTCAGCTTTCTGTGTCGGGGAGGGGTTTCGGGAGGAGGGAGTGATGCGGGGAGTTACGGGAGCTCGACCCGGTACACGCGTGACGCGGTGCCGTGGAACAGGTCGTCGAGCTGGTCGGGGGTGGCGCCCTGGGCTCCGGCGAGGATCACGTCCATGACCTCGTCGAAGCTCGGGGCGGTGAGGGTGGCCACCGGGAGGTTCGAGGCGAACATCGCCCGGGAGTGCCCGAAGATCTCGAGGGTCTCGCGCACGATCTCGATGTTGGAGTCGCGGTTCCACACATTGCGGTAGAGGCCGAGCTCCGACACCTTGACCGCCGTGTTCGGCAGCGCGGCCAGCCGGTGCATCCCGTCGCGCCAGATCGCGAGCCCGTCGGCGCTGCGATCCAGCGGCAGGCCGCAGTGGTTCACGACGACGCTCGTGCCGGGGATCGTGGCGACCACCTCGGCCGCCTCGGCCAGGTGGTAGTAGGGCACCCGGAGGTCCCACGAGAATCCGTGGTCGGCGAGGGTTCGGAGGCCGGCCAGCCAGCGCTCGTCCTGCAGCGAGCCCGGGGCCCCCGCCACCGCGCCGGCGGCGGCACCCGCGGCATCTGTCGCGATGACGGGCTTCGAACGGATGCCCTTGACCAGCGGATGCGCGGCGTGGCCCGCGAGCACCTGGGCGAGGTCGTCGCGAAGGAAGGTGGCGTGCGCCACCACCGCGGCGGGGAACCGGGGGTCGAGGGCGTGCAGTCCGTCGAGGAACTCGTCTTCGGCCACCTCCTCGGAGCGGCTGCGCTCGGCCTCGCAGTGCACCGTGCCCAGCACGGTCCAGCCGGCGGTGGCCGCGAGGTACTGCTCCGCGAGGAAGGTGCGCCGCATGGCGTTGTAGTCGCCGAGGAAGAAGTCGGGGTTGTACTCGTCTTGGATCCAGGGCCAGTGACCCTCGCCCTCGAGATCCCAGAAGTGGTGGTGGGCGTCGAGGATGCGCAGGTCGTAGCCCTCAGGGAGGCGCGCCGCGCGGATGCGCTCGGCGGCGGTCGAGGAGGTGTCGCCGGTCACAGTGCGAACCCCGCCCGAAACGCGGCCAGCGCCTGCGCCGGCACCTCGTCGAGGTCGGCGAGGGCGATCAGTTCCCCCTCGACCACGTCGCGCGTGAGCACGGCGCCGCTCAAGAGGTAGTAGGCCGAGATCGCGACCTCACCGGGCGCATCCGGGGCCGCGGCGACCGCACGGTCGACGATCACGGGTGCCACACCGGCGATCTCGTGGTGGTGCCCCTCGACCCGGAACCGGGTTCCGGCGGGGAGGTCGCGCGCGGCACGGGCGGCGAGCACGGTGTGCTGCTGCGGGATGCGCGCGGCGACCGGGGCTGTCGGCGCCACACCGTCGAAGGCGTCGAGCACCGTGAGCACGGTCTCCACTCCCATGAAGTGGTAGGGCCAGTAGATGGTGGCGTAGTCGCCCGAGCGTGAGACGACGTGGCCCTTGCCGCGCAGCATCTCCCAGGTCTCGGAGTCGTTCGTGCGCACCACGGCGAAGACGCCGCCCGCGAAGCTGGCCTCGCCGGGCAGCCGCAGCGCCGAGAACACGTCGACCACGCGGTCGCGCTCGCGGATGCCGCCCTCGGCCACGGCGGCGTAGATGTCGGCGAGCTCGTCGGGCCGGGCGACCGGGTAGTGCATGCGCTCCACGTCGGAGAGCGCCCCGGTGTGCAGCGAGACCACCGCCATCTCGCAGGAGTCGGCGGCGGCGGCGCGCTTGAGACCGGCGACCGCGGCCGCGCGCGCGGCGAGGGTCGCGGGAACGTCGTCACCCAGGGTGAGCAGGTCGCCGAGACCCGGAGCGAGGATGGTCTGGTCGAGCTGGGTGACCGTCTCGGCCTCGGGGTCGAAGACCAGGTCGTACTCCCCCGACTTGCCGAGCGCCACCACCTCGAGACCGGTGCGCTCGACCCAGGCGAGCAGGCGCACGAGGTTCGCGGGCTGGTCGCCGTCGCCGGGAAGATAGAACACACCCGCGGCCCGGGCGTCGGCGGCGAGGGAGACCCCGGCGAGCGACTCGACCTCTTTGCTCACCATCACCACGTGCACGCCGTGCGCGAGGGCGGTGGCGGCGTAGTCGTACCCCGCGTCGATGCGGCCGGTCGCCTCGACGAGCACGTCGATGGAGTCCCAGTCGATGTCGGCGGCGCTCGCGACGAGGGTGGGCACGCCCTCTGAACCCTCAGGGCCGAAGCCGAGCTCGTCGAGCATGGTGCGCACCCCCACGGTGTCGGGGTCGATCAGCTGGCTCGCCACCAGACGGGGCACGGCGCGCACCTGGGCCAGGAAGGTGCGGCCGAATCCGCCTCGTGCGCCGGTGAGGGCGACACGGACGTCGGCAGCGGCCGGCATGGGATGCTCGAGGGAAGTCACCGTTGGTCCCGTCTGCGCGGCTCGTTCCGCGCGGTCGATGTGCAGGGCGTCGGTCGGCAGCGAGGTGCTGGCGACGATTGGGCCACCATACACACGATCGAATCAAATTTTCAAACTTTGCAACACGGATTCACATGTGGTGGAATGTCGAGGTCTTGTTCCGTCACCTCGAAGGGGAGTCCTCGTGATCCGTCTCGCTGCGATCGCCGACGACTTCACCGGCGCCACCGACCTCGCGACCTCGCTCCGTGAACGCGGGCTGCGGGTGGCCGTGGTGCTGGGCGCCGAGGCCGTGCCCTCCTCCGCAGAGGCCAAGGGGCTCGACGCGGTGATCGTGGCGCTCAAGTCGCGCACCGCACCCGTGGCCGAGGCCGTGTCGGTCTCCCTCGACTCGGTGCGCGCCCTGCGGGAGCTCGAGCCCGGGCAGTACTTCGTCAAGTACTGCTCGACCTTCGACTCCACCTCGGCCGGCAACATCGGTCCTGTGCTCGACGCCGTGCTCGGCGAGCTGGGCGAGCGCCGCACCGTCGTCGTGCCCGCCTTCCCCGACAACGCGCGCACCGTCTTCCAGGGCCACCTCTTCGTGGGTGGTGAACTGCTGAGCGACTCCCCCATGCGCCACCACCCGCTCACGCCGATGACCGAGTCGCGGGTCTCCGCGCTGCTCACGCCCCAGACCTCGCACCCCGTCACCGAGGTCTCGGTCGACTCGGTCTGGGCGGGCGCCGACGCGCTCCGCGACACCCTCGACGCGCTGCCCGACTCTTACGTGGTGGTCGACGCCACCACGAACGCCGACCTCGAGACCATCCAGGCCGCCACCACGAGCTGGCGCGTGCTCTCGGGCAGTGCGGGGCTGGCGTTCGGGATGCGCGGAGACCACGACCCGGCGAACCAGCGCTTCGACGCCCCTGAGGGTCGCCGGCTGGTGGTGTGCGGCAGCGCCTCTGCGAAGACCCGCGAGCAGATCGCCGCTGCGCTCGCGGCGGGCGCGGCGGGGTTCAAGCTCGACGTCCAACGCCTGCTCGCCGATCCCGGCGCGGTCGTCGCCGAGGTCTCGGCCTGGCTCGCCGGCCTCGATCCCGAGGTCGTGCCCGTGGTGTACTCGGTCGCCACGCTCGACGACATCCGCGACGCCTCGCATGACGCCGCCCCCGCGGTGGAGGGGGTGCTCTCGCGTGTCGTCGTCGACGCCGTCGCCCGGCTCGGCGTGCGCCGCGTCATCGTCGCCGGGGGCGAGACCTCGGGGGCCGTCACGACCGCGCTCGGCTGCACGCGCCTCCTCATCGGGCCGCAGATCGCACCCGGGGTGTGCTGGTCGCTCTCCACGACCGGCGCCGCGTCCGGATCGCCGGGCACGCCGGTCGCGCTCGCGTTGAAGTCGGGCAACTTCGGCTCCACCGACATGTTCAGCACCGCCTGGGAGGCCCTCTCGTGACCGACGTCGACGTCACCGCATCCGTCAGCACCGCGACCGCCGGCGCCGCATCCGCGCCTCCCGCCCCCGGCTTCGCCGACCCGGTCGACGTGGTGATCGGCATGGGCGCGCGCGTGGCCGCCGCCGGCATCAGCCCGGGCTCGAGCGGCAACGTGAGCCTTCTCCAGGGCGGGCACGTCTACGCCACCGGCACCGGCACCGATCTGGGCCGGCTCACGCGTGCCGACATCGCGGTGCTCAGCGCCGACGGCACGCACCTCGACGGGCCGCGCGCCTCGAAGGAGACCTCGCTCCACCTCGCGTTCTACCGCAAGAACCCCGGGCACACGGCCGTCGTGCACGTGCACTCGCCGCACGCGGTCGCCCTGTCGTGCCTCGAGCCCTGGAGCGCGCTGAGCGCGGTGCCGCCGCTCACGCCCTACTTCGTCATGCGCGTGGGCCAGACCCCGCTCATCCCGTTCCGGGTGCCGGGCAGCCCCGAGCTCGGTGAGCTCGTGCTCGAACTCGACGAGCCGTTCCACGCCGCCCTGCTGGCCAATCACGGCCAGATCGCGAGCGCCGTCGACGCCGATCGCGCCGTCGAGGCGGCGATCGAGCTCGAGGAGGCGTGCCGGATCGCGCTGCTCACCGACGGCCGCGCCCGGCGCACGCTCCCCCACGCCGAGATCGCCGCGCTCAGCGAGAAATGGGGCACGCCGTGGACCGCCGGCTCCGCCGAGGACGCCCTCACCACCCCCTAGGCTGGATGGATCGAGGAGGAGTGCCGTGTCCGACGCAGACGAGACGCCGCTGATCCCCGAGCAGCGCCGCGAGCTCATCGTGAAGCACCTGCGGCGTGAATCGGTGATGAGCTACCACCAGCTCACCGCCCTGCTGGGGGTCAGTCAGATGACCATCCGGCGCGACATCGCCGCGCTCGAGGCGGCGGGCCGGGTGCTCGCCACACCGGGGGGCGCGAAGATCTCCTCGCGCCTGTCGGTGGAGCCCAGCCGGCTGGAGAAGGCCACCCTCGACCTGATCGAGAAGGACGCCATGGCCCGCGAGGCCTCGCGCCTGGTGCGAGACGGGATGACGGTCTTCCTCGACGCCGGCACCACCATCCAGGCCATGCGCCCCTACCTCGACTCGATCGCCGATCTCACGGTGGTGTCCAACGACCTCGCCGTCATCGGGTCCTTCCTCGACCACCCCACGGTCGACCTCATCGCCCTGGGCGGCCGGGTCGAGAAGGGCAACCAGTCCACGGTCGGCCGGCTGGCCGCGATGACCCTGCGGGAGCTCTCCGTCGACGTGGCGTTCCTCTCGTCGAGCTCGTGGGACCTGCAGCGCGGGGTGACCACTCCCGCCGAGTCGAAGGTCGACCTCAAGAAGGCGGCGCTGGCCATGTCGTCGGAGGCGGTGCTGGTGGCCGGTTCGTCGAAGTACGGCAGCTTCGGCCGCTACCGCATCTTCGGCATCGACGAGGTCGACCTGGTCATCTCGGATGCCGGACTCGGCGAGGCCGCCGCGGCGAGCATCCGTGATCTCGGCACCTCGGTGGTGCTCGCCGAGCCCGCGGAGGATCGCGCGGCGGGCTGATCGCGCGGTACGCTTCAGCGATGGGGGATGCCGGGGCTCCGCAGCCGCCGGCGGCTCGGCCGTCGATCGCATCGCAGGCGCGCCGTCAGCCGTTCGCGCAGGTGATGCTGCTGTTCGCGGTGACGGTCACGGTCGTCGCGGTGGCGATCATCGACCCCGCCCACTTCACCGCGGAGTTCCTCGCCGGGGTGGCGACGGTCGTGGTGCTCACCGCGGTGCAGGTGGCTATCTCGCTCTCGCGGCGGTTCGATGCCGGGAGCACACCGGGCGCGTGGCTCGCGATCGTGCCCCTGCTCGACATCGTGGCGTGCACGTTCATCCGCGCCGACGTGATCGACATCCTGCCCGCCGTGGGCCTGCTCGTCGTGTTCCCCCTGGGCTGGCTGGCGTTCGCCTTCCCCGCTCCCCTCGCGGTGGCCGGAGTGCTCGCCACCTGCTTCGTCACGAGCTACCCGCTGCTGCGCACGGGTTTCGACGTGCAGTCTCCCGCAGCCTGGGCGCAAGTGCTCGCCCTCCCCGTGATGATCTCGTTCTTCGCGGTCACCACCTCCTCCATCGGCCGCGACCTCACCCGGCGGCAGCGCGACGCCGAGCGCGAGGCGGAGCGCGCCCGCGCCGCCCAGCGGCAGTCCGAGGGAGCCGAACTCACCATCCGAGCGCTGGCCGAGACCACCTCCGACGCCCTCGCGGTGTTCGGGCTCGACGGCCGGGCCATCGTGGCCAACGACGCGGCGCTGGCCATCGGGATGCGCGTGGGCCGGCCAGAACTCACCCTCGACGGGCCACCCGCCGAGGTGTACGAGCTCTCCGGCGGCGAGCGCATCGAGGTGGACCTCGACATCGTGCGACGCATCGTGGCGGGCGAGCTGAGGGGCAAGAACCGTCTGCTGGTGGGCCCGCCCGGCGACCAGCTCGTGCTCTCGATCACGGCGCGGGCGGTGTCGGGCCCCGACGGGGAGGTCACCGGCGTGGTGCTCGTGGGGCACGACATCACCGAGCTGGTGCAGGCGGTGGAGGTGCGCGACCGGTTCCTCGACGACGTGGGCCACGAGCTGAAGACCCCGCTCACCACCATCCTCGGTCACGCCGAACTGCTCGCGCTCTCGCCCGACGAGCAGGTGGCCGCCCAGGGCGAGACCATCTCACGGGCCGCCGAGCGTCAGCTCGCCATCGTGAACCAGCTCATCACCGCCGGGCGGGCCGTGCTCGCCGAGGTCGAACCGCGCACCGCCGTCTCCCCCGTGGTCGAGCAGGGCGTGCACCAGGCGCGTTCGGCCGCCGAGGCGAAGGGCGTCTCGTTCGCGCTGGTCGACGACCTGGCGTCGGCCGCCGGCGCGGGAACCCCGGTGAGGTTCCCCGCGCGAGACCTCGAGACCGTCGTCGACGCCCTCGCGTCGAACGCGGTGCTGTTCACCCCGAGCGGGGGCACCGTCGTGGTGGGCGTGCGGCGCGACACCGACTCCGACGCCGTGCTCGTCGAGATCTCCGACTCGGGCGTCGGCATGAGCGACGTCGAGCTCAGGCAGGCGTTCGAACGCTTCTACCGCACCGCGTCGACCAGGCGGAACGCCGTTCCCGGCCTGGGGCTCGGCCTCTCCATCGCCCGTACCCTCGCCGAGGCGCACGGCGCGCACCTCGACCTCACCTCCCGCCCGGGCAAGGGAACGGTGGCCACGCTCGCCCTCCCCCTCGCCGACATCGCCTGAGGGGCCGCCATCGGGCGGTCTTGCCTCAGGCGGTCTCGCGCAGCACGAGCGAGGTGGGCAGCGTGACGGATGCGGGCTGCTCGCCCCCGATGGTCTCGAGCAGCACACGCACCATCTCGGCGGCGATTCGCGGGAAGGGCTGCCGCACGGTCGTGAGCGCCGGGGTCGAGCGGGCGGCGAAGTCGTTGTCGTCGAAGCCCGCCACCGCCACGTCGTCGGGCACCCGCCGCCCGGCCGACCGCAGGGCGTCGAGGGCACCCACCGCCATCGCGTCGTTCGCGGCGAAGACCGCGTCGAGGTCGGGCCGACGCGCGAGCAGGGCGCGCATCGCCGCCGCTCCTCCGCCGACCGTGTAGTCGGAGACCTCCACGAGAGCGTCATCGGCGTCGACAAGGCCGCCCTGCTCCGAGATCACCTGCCGATACCCCTCGAGCCGGGCGATGCCCCCAGGGGTGTCGGCGGGCCCGGCGATCGTCGCGATGCGCCGATGCCCCCGCGACACCAGGTACCGCACCATCTCCACCGCGCCGTGCCTGTCGTCGGCCGACACACTGCCGATCGCGCCGTCGAAGCCGCCCACGGGCATCCCGCAGGCCACCAGCGGCACGCCCGCCTCCACCAGTCGCCGCATGAGCGGGGTGCCGCCCGCCGAGGTGAAGGCCAGCAGCACACCGTCGACGTGCCCGGCCGCGATGTAGGCCATCGCCCGCGACTGCTCGGGCAGGTCGCCCGCCATGATGAGCACGCTCGACACGTCGCGCGCGGCGAGCGCTTCGGTGGTGCCGCGCACCAGGCGGGCGAAGTTCGGGTCTTCGAACAGCACCTGCTGCGTCTCGGTGAGCAGGAAGGCGACAGAGTTCGCGCGGCTGAGCGCGAGGTTGCGCGCGTGCGGATTCACCCGGTAGCCGGTCGTGGCGATCGCCGCCTCCACCGCGCTGCGCGCATCCGGACTCACCCAGTTCTTGCCGTTGAGAACCCGCGACACGGTGCCGCTCGACACCCCGGCCATCGCCGCGACGTCACGGATCGTGGGGCGGGCGGCACGGGGCCGGCCGCCGCCGCGCGGGCTCGTCACCGGTTCACGCCTTCACGGCTCCGGCCCCGAGGTCGACCTTCCAGAACCGCTGCAGCACGAGGAAGAGGGCGACGAGCGGGATGATCGACAGCAGCGCCCCGGTGACCACCAGCGAGTAGAGCGCGGGCACGCTCGATCCCTGGTTGAGCAGACCGTTCAGGCCCACCGTGATGGGGTACAGCGCGTCGTTGCCGAGCATGATGTAGGGCAGCATGAAGTTGTTCCAGATGCCCACGAACTGGAACAGGAAGATGGTCACGAGCGCGGGCGACATCATGGGGATCGCGATCCGCCAGAAGATCCTGAAGTCGCCGGCGCCATCGGTGCGGGCGGCCTCGATCACGTCGGTGGGCACCGAGGCCGAGGTGTAGATGCGCGCCAGGTAGATGCCGTACGGGCTCACGATCTGCGGCAGCAGCACCGCCCAGTAGGTATTGGTGAGCCCGATCTGCGCGAGCATGAAGTATTGCGGAATGGCCAGGATGACCCCCGGCACGAGCACCCCGGCGAGCAGCACGGTGAACACGGCGCTCTTGCCCTTGAACTCGTACTTCGCCAGCGCGAAGCCCGCCAGCGACGACACCACGGTGGAGAGCAGGGCGCCCACACCGGCGTAGAGGGCCGTGTTGAGCATCCACCGCCAGTAGAGCCCGCCGCGGTACTGGGTGAGCTCGACGATGTTCTCCCACAGGTGCGTGCTCGGCACGAAGGTGTTGGTCGAGAACAGCTCGCCGCCGCTCTTGGTGCTCGCCACGAGCACCCAGGCGATGGGCAGCAGGCAGTAGAGGGCGCCGATGAGCAGCACGGCCGTCGAGGTGATGCTGGTGCGCTGCCCTCGGGGCAGGGCGAGGGCGCGGGATGCGCGGGGTCGGGCGCTGACGAGCGTGGCCGCCATCAGTTCTCACCTCCGAAGGCGCGCCGCTGCACGACGCGTAGGAACAGGAAGGACAGGGCGAAGGTGGCGACGGCGATGATGATGCTCGTCGCCGAGGCCGCGTAGACGTCGTTGCGGGTGAAGGCGTCGCGGTAGACGGTCATGAGCGGGGTGAAGGTCGACGAGATGGAGTTGCTGAGCGGCTTCAGCGTGACCGGCTCGGCGAACACCTGCAGGGTGGCGATGATCGAGAAGATCGCGGTCATGATGAGCGACGGCATGATGATGGGGATCTTGATGCGCAGGGCGATCTGCACCTCGGTGGCCCCGTCGAGCGTCGCCGCCTCGTAGATGTCGCTGGGGATCGCCTTGAGCGAGGTGTACATCACCACCATGTTGAAGCCGACACCGCCCCAGAGGGCGATGTTGGCGATCGCGATGATGACGGCGTCTCCCGAGAGCAGGTCGGGCAGCATCACACCGAGGGCGTCGGCGATGTCGAAGAACGGGCTCACCGCGGGCAGGTAGAGGAAGCCCCAGAGCAGCGACGAGATGACGGCCGGCACAGCGTAGGGCAGGAAGATGGTGACGCGCGAGAAGCCCTTGGCCCTGGTGCGCTTCGAGTCGAGCAGCAGGGCGAACAGCAGCGCGAGGCCGAGCATGGTGGGCACCAGGATGAGGCCGTAGACGCCCACCCGCACGACGCTGGCGATGAAGTCGGGGTCGGAGAGCGAGGAGACGTAGTTCGCGAAGCCCGCGAACACGGTCTCACGGCCCCCGGAGCCGAGGCCGAGCCCGTTCACCTGCGACTTCTGGAAGCTCAGCACGAGCGTGTAGGCGATCGGCGCGGCGAAGAAGAGCACGAACAGCACGATCGCGGGGATGAGCATCAGCCACGGGGTGGCGAGTCCGCGGCGGGCTCCCGGCCGGCGGGCGGTCACGGTGGTCATGGGGTCTCGGTCTCTCCTGTGAGGGTGGGGGCGTGCGAGGGGATGGGGGCGCGGGAGGGGGCGCGGGATGCGGCGGGGCCGGGCATCGCCCGACCCCGCCTGGGCACTACTTCGTGGTGAACCCGGTGTCTTCGAGGTCGGTCAGCGTGATCTCCTGCATCTGCGTCACCGCGGTGAGGAAGTCGGCCTGCGACTTCGAGGCCGCCGCCTTGCCGAATTCGTCGTTGAACGCGCTGTAGGCGACGTTGACGTTGGGCCCGTAGGTGAAGGGCTGCACGGTGTCGGCGATCTCGGCGGCCAGCTCGTAGAAGTCGGGCTGGTTGCTGAAGAACTCGAACGGCTCGGTGAGCGCCTCGGCCGAGTCGGCGGTGTCGGCGGGGTAGAGCCCGCTCACGCTCACCAGCTGCGCCACGGCCTCGGGAGAGGTGTTCAGCCAGGTGGCGAACTCCACGGCGGCGTCGACGTTCTGCGACTGCGACGAGACCGCGACGGCCGAGCCGCCCCAGTTGCCGGTGGCGGGGTCGGAGGCGTCCCACTGCGGCAGGGGCGCCATGCGCCACAGGCCCGCGGTGTCGGGCGCGTTGCCGGCGAGCACGCCGGGAGCCCACACCGAGGAGACCCAGCCGATCTGGCTGCCGTCGTTGAGGGCGGCGTTCCACTCAGGGGTGTACTGCGGCTTGTTGTCGATCACGCCCGACTCCACCAGGCCGCCCCAGAACGAGGCCACCTCCTGCACCGGCTCGGAGTCGATGTCGACGCCCCAGGCGCCGTCGTCGGACGACCACCACGAGGCCCCGGCCTGCTGGGTGAGCCCGGCGAACTGACCGGGATCGATCGAGGAGAAGGTGCCGAGGTACTTGCTCGGGTCGGCCTCGTGCACGGTCTTGGCCACCTCGGCGTACTCGTCCCAGGTGGTGGGCACGGTGAGACCCATCTGGTCGAAGATGTCCTCGCGGTAGTAGAACATCATCGGCCCGGAGTCCTGCGGCAGGGCGTAGACGCCGTCGGTGCCGAGGGTCACCGACGACCACACGCCCTCGCTGAACTTGCCCTCCGTCTCGGAGTCGACTTTGTCGGCGATGTCGATGATGGCGTCGGAGGCCAGCAGCGTCGGGATCTTCTGGTACTCGGCCTGCATGAGGTCGGGGGCTCCGCTGCCGGCCTGGATGGCGGTGAGGAACTTCGTGACGGCCGGGTCGCCCGCGTCGGTCTTGACGTAGGTGACGTGGATGCCGTCCTGGCTCTCGTTGTAGGCGTCGACGATCTGCTCCATGTTGGGCGCCCAGCCCCAGTAGGTGAGCTCGACCGGGCCGTCTGAGCCGCCCGATGAACCGGAGCATCCGGTGAGTGCGAGCGCCGTGATGGCGATCGCGGCGCCGATTCCGGCGCGGAGTGTGCTGCGCATGGTCCTCCTCGTTGAGTGCGGGGGCCGCTGTGAGTGATGCGGCACGGCGAATGTAACCGGTTTTAGTTCAGAACGCAATTGCGACACAGCAGGTGCCTACTCGACTTGCCAATCCGCCAGTCTTGGCTTCATCATGTGCTGTAACCGCAAACAGTCACATCCCCAGGAGTAGCCCATGACGTCCCTCCCCGCTCGCGTCGACGACGACACGACCCCCGACGCGGAGACCTCGGTGCTCCCCCGGAGCGGGTGGATCCCCGGCACCACGCGCATCGCCTTCGGCGGCGACTACAACCCCGAGCAGTGGCCCCGTGCGGTGTGGCTCGACGACGTGGCGCTCATGCGCGAGATCGGCGTCGACCTGGTCTCCATCGGCATCTTCTCGTGGGCCCTGCTCGAGCCCCGCCCGGGAGAGTTCGACTTCGGCTGGCTCGACGAGGTGATCGGGCTGCTGCACGAGAACGGCATCGGCGTCGATCTCGGCACCCCCACGGCCTCACCGCCCGCGTGGTTCTGGAGCGCGCATCCCGAGGCCCGCCCCGTCACCCGTGACGGCGTGCTGCTCGGCTTCGGGTCGCGCGGCATGGCCAGCCCGAGCTCGCCCGAGTACCACGAGGCCGCGGCGCGCATCACCAGCGCGCTGGGCGAGCGCTACGGCGCGCATCCGGCGGTGAAGCTCTGGCACGTGCACAACGAGTACGGTGCGCCCATCTCCGAGAGCTTCGACGAGTCGTCGGTGCGGGCCTTCCGCGTGTGGCTCGAAGAGCGGTACGGCAGCCTCGAGGCGCTCAACACGGCCTGGGGAACCACGTTCTGGGGCCAGTACTACTACGACTGGGCCCAGATCGACGCACCCCGCACCACCGCCGCCGTGGTGAACCCGGCGCAGAAGCTCGACTGGGCGCGGTTCTCGAACCACGCCATCCTGCAGTGCTTCGTGCGCGAGCGCGACATCCTGCACCGGCTCTCCCCGGGCGTGCCCGTCACCACCAACTTCATGGCCACCAACTGCCTGGCGATGGACTACTGGAGCTGGGCCCGCGAGGTCGACATCGTCTCCAACGACCACTACCTCGTGGCGGAACGGCCCGACAACCACATCCTGCTCGCGCTCGACGCCGACCTCACCCGCTCGCTCGCCGGCGGTGACCCGTGGCTCCTCATGGAGCACTCCACGTCGGCCGTGAACTGGCAGCCGCGGAACCTCCGCAAGCAGCCCGGGGAGCTCGTGCGCAACAGCATGCAGCACTTCGCGCGCGGCGCCGACGGCATCCTGTTCTTCCAGTGGCGGGCCTCGCGGTTCGGTGCCGAGAAGTTCCACTCGGCGATGATCCCGCACGCCGGCACCGACTCGCGGCAGTTCCGCGAGCTGACCGCGCTCGGGGCCGAGCTCGACTCGCTCGCCGATGCTCTCTGCAGCCGGGTCACGGCGCGCGTGGCGATCCTCTGGGACTGGGAGTCGTTCTGGGCGCAGGACGCCGAGATGCGCCCGAGCGTGGAGCTCGACCACCGGCGCCAGGTGGAGACCTACTACTCGCGGCTCTGGCACGACGGGGTGACGGTCGACTTCAGGCACCCGTCGCACGACCTCTCCGGCTACGACCTCGTCATCGCCCCGATGCTCTACGTACTGAGCCTCGACGATGCCGAGGCGCTGCGGGTCTACGTGGAGAACGGCGGCGTGTTCGTCGCCGGCTATTTCTCGGGCATCGTCGACGGCACCGGCAGGGTGCACGAGGGACCGATGCCCGGGGCCCTGCGCTCGCTGCTCGGGGCGTCGGTGCAGGAGTTCGCGCCGCTGCGCGACGGCGAGGTCGTCAGGCTGTCCACCGGAGTCTCGGGCTCGCGCTGGACCGACGACCTCCGGCTCGAGGGTGCGGATGCGGTGGCCGTGTACGAGACCGGCCCGGTGGCCGGCGGGGCCGCGGTCACCCGGCACCGGGTGGGGCTCGGCTCCGCCTGGTACGTCTCCACCGACGTCTCCGTCGATGAGCTGCGCACCGTGCTCGCGGGAGCATATGCCGATGCGGGAATAGTTCCCACCCCGGCCTCGCTCGACGGCGTCGAGGGGGTGGTGCGCCGCGGCGACGACGGCCGCACCTTCACCACCTGGATCAACCACACGGCCCAGGATGCGACGCTGCCGTCGGGCGCGACCGTCGCGGCCGGCGGGGTGCTGGTGGAGCGGTCCTCCGCTCCGGCGACGGCGTGATCGGCGAGCGGCGGCGCTTCGGTCGCACCGGCTTCGCCGTGACCCCGCTCGCGCTCGGCACCTCCTCGTGGGGTGCACCGCGCGACGGGGAGTCGGACCTCGACCGCGACCGCCGGGTGGGCGAGGTGGGCGACGCCTTCTTCGCGGGCCGGCTCGCCACCAACCTCGTCGATACCTCCAACATCTACGGGCCGGCGCCCGAGGGCCCCCTCGCCGAGCTGCTGCTCGGGGCGGCGGCCGCCCGTGCCGGCTCGGGAGCGGCCTCTGGCCTGGTGCTGCAGACCAAGCTCGACCGCGATCTCGCCACCGACGACTTCGGCGCCGACCGCATGTGGCGCTCGCTCGAGGAGTCGCTCACCCGCCTCGGCGTGGAGCGGGTCGACGTGCTCTATCTGCACGACCCCGAGGTGGTGGGGTTCGAGAGCGTGATGACTCCCGGCGGTGCGGTCGAGGCTCTGGTGGAGATGAAGCGGCAGGGCGTGACGGCGTCGATCGGCATCTCGGGAGGCCCGGTCGACATGCTGCAGCGGTTCGTGGAGACCGATCTCTTCGACGCGCTCATCACGCACAACCGCTTCACGCTGCTCGACCGCTCGGCCGACGAGCTGCTCGACGCGGCGGCCGCCCGCGACGTCGGCGTGGCCAACGCCGCGCCCTACGGCGGCGGCGTGCTCACGGGGCGGCCCGAGTTCGCCGGCAGCTACGGCTACCGGCCCATCACCGAGGCGCAGTCCGCCGAGCTGCGCCGGCTGGCCGCCGTCGCCGAGCGCTTCGGTGTGCCGATCAGCGCCCTGGCCCTCGGATTCAGCCTGCGTGAGCCGCGCATCCACACCACCGTCGTCGGCGCCTCCTCGCTCTCGAGCTGGAACCGCGCCACCACCGACGCCCTCGCCGCCGCCACGGCCCCCGCCGCCCTCTGGGACGAACTCCTCCCTTGATCCCCCTCCCCTCGTCCTCGAGTAGGCGCAATCGGTCGCTTCCCGCATCCCGAAGCGACCGAATTCGCCCACTCGGTGAGCGTGAGGCTAAGGCGCGAACGGGGATGCGCGGAAGTCAGGCGCTCTCGCGGAGCACGATCGTGGTGGGCAGCGTGATGCTCGCGGGCGACTCCCCCGCGATGATCTCGGTGAGCAGACGCACCATCTCCGCGCTGATGCGCTCGAACGGCTGGTGCACGGTGCTGAGCGGCGGCGTGGTGGACTGGGCGATGACGTTGTCGTCGAATCCGGCGACCGCCACGTCGTCGGGTACGCGCATCCCGGCCTCCGTGAGCACGTCGATCACACCGGCGGCCATCGCGTCGTTCGCCGCGAACACGGCGTCGAACGGCACTCCTCGCGCGAGAAGCTCGCGCGCGCCGGCCGCGCCACCCGCCCGCGTGTAGTCGCCGTTCACCACGAGCCGCTCGTCGACCGCGTCGCCGAGCACCCTGCGGTAGCCGTCGAGCCGGCTGATACCGCCGTTCATGTCGAGCGGACCCGTGACGGTGGCGATGCGGGTGCGGCCCGAGTCGACGAGGTGCCGCACCATCGCGACGGCCCCGATGCGGTCGTCGGCCGAGACGCTGCCGAGCCGGCCCTCGAAGCCGGCGGGCTGGCCGCACGCGACGATCGGCACGTGAGCCGCAAGCAGCGCCTCGATGAGGTCTTCGCCGCCCGAGGTCGAGAAGCCGAGCAGCACGCCGTCGACGTGACCGGCGGTGATGTACGACAGCGCGCGCTCCCGCTCGGCCTGGTCGCCGGCCATGATGAGCACCGAGTACATGTCCCGAGCGGCGAGCGCTTCGCTGGTGCCCCGAACGAGGCGCGCGAAGTTGGGGTCTTCGAAGAGCACCTGCTGGCTCTCGACGAGCAGGAAGGCGATCGTGTTCGAGCGGCTCATCGCGAGGTTCCTGGCGTGCGGGTTCACCCGGTAGCCGGTCTTCTTGATGGCGGCCTCGACGGCGGTGCGCGCCTCGGGGCTCACCCAGTTGCGACCGTTGAGCACCCGCGACACCGTGCCGCTCGACACGTTCGCGGCGGTCGCCACGTCGCGGATCGTCGGCCGCTTGGGCGCAGCATCCATCACCCGCTCAGCTTAGAGCCACCGAGTGGGCGCGATCGGTCGCTTCGCCGTGGGTGAAGCGACCGATTCGGTCCACTCGAGGGGGTGGTGGGATGCGCGGGGTCACGACCAGCGCAGCGCCGCGCCGTAGTGGGTGTCGGGGAGGTGGGCACCCGCACCCGGGAAGAGCCGCTCCCGCAGGGTGGTCGCCGGCGCGCCGGGGTCGGCTGAGTCCGCGCGCGACTCGCGCACAAGCCCGCGGGCGCGGAGCTCGGGCAGCAGCAGCCCGATGAAGTCGTCGTAGGTGGCGGGCACCACGTTGGGCTGCACGAGGAACCCGTCGACCCCGGTGGCCGCCACGAACGCCTCGGTCTCGTCGGCCACCTGCTCGGGCGTGCCCACGAACACGCTGCCGTTCAGGCCCGTGCGGCGGAAGTCGTCGACGATCTCGCGCACCAGCGGCCCGGGCTGCTCGGCGGTGCCGAGGTAGCGCTGCAGGTTGCTGAGTCCGAGCTCGGTGGAGAGGTCGTGCGGCAGCGGTGCGTCCTGGTCGAACTGCAGCAGGTCGACACCGGTGTTGCCGGCGAAGATGGCCGCTGCGCCGTCGTACGACGAGAGCGAGAGCATGCGCTCGTGCTTGGCGATGGCCTCCTCCTCGGTCGGCGCCACGAGGAACATCACGCCCGCCACGATCGTGATGCTGTCGGCGGGCCGCCCGGCGGCCACCGCCGCGTCGCGGATGTTCTGCACCCGCCGCGCCACCACCTCGTGCGGGCCGCCCGCCACGAACACCACCTCGGCGTTGCGCCCTGCGTACTCGCACCCTCGCCCCGACGTGCCCGCCTGCACGAGCAGCGGTGTGCGCTGCGGCGACGGCGGCACGTTGAGGATGCCCTTGGCCTGGTGGAACGGCCCGTCGTGGCTGATCGACCGCACGCCCTCGGGGTCTGCCCACACGCCGGATGCACGGTCGGCGACCACCGCATCCGTTCGCCAGCTCGACTCCCAGAGCTTCAGGCACAGCTCGAGGTAGTCGTCGGCCTTGTCGTAGCGCAGGTCGTGCGGGGTGACCTCCTCGCCCATGAGCGAGGCGGCCGTGGCCCCCTGCGAGCCGGTGACGATGTTCCAGCCGATGCGGCCCTTGGTGAAGTGATCGAGGGTGGCGAAGCGCCGGGCGAGCGCGGCCGGCTTCTCCACGGTCGTGGAGGCGGTGACCACGTAGCCGAGGTCGCGCGTGGCGGCGGCGAGCGCCGACACCACGGTCACGGGGTCGGCCTGCGGAATGGAGCGGCCCTCGCGCACGGTGGCCGCGAGAGGCTCTCCGTCGAGGCCCGGGAAGCCGTAGCTGTCGGCGAAGAAGAGGAAGTCGAAGCCCGCGTCGTCGAGCTGTCGCGCGATGCCGATCCAGTAGTCGAGGTCGGTGAAGGCCACCGAGGTGTCGTCGGGGTCGAGCCACGAGGCGCCGATCATGCCGTTGAGGCCGATCATCTGGAAGCCGGCGAGCACGTACGGTTTCATCGGGGGCTGCTCCTGGGGTCGTGGGGTGAAGAGGATGCGGGGGCCGCGGCGGCCGAGTCCAGCAGCGCTGCCGCTCGCTCGCGCGCCGCGTCGGAGGTGACGATCGGGATGCCCTCGAAGGGCTGCCGCCGCGTGGCGTCGATGCCCATGCGCGAGGTGGTGCCGTCGGCGGATGACGACGGGTCGAGCGGGCTGCCCGGCAGTCCGTCCACCACGAACACGTCGGCGGCGGGCTGCACGTGCACGGCGGCGGCCCAGAGCACCGCGGAGTCGTCGGTGATGTCCACATCCGGATCGACCGCGATCACCGTCTTGAGGTAGGGATCCCAGCCGAGCAGGCCCAGCATGATCTGCCGCGCCTCCCCCGGCCGCTTCTGGTCGACGGCGAGATAGGCGTGGAAGTGCGTGCCCGAGTTCGGGTAGTGCACCCGCACCACCTGGGGAAAGCGCGCCATGAGCTTGTCGACCATCTCGGCCTCCCGCGGCAGCCGCGCCAGGGTGAGGTGCTCGGCCGATCGGCCGCCCGTCACGCTGAGCAGCACCGGGTCGGGCCGGGTCATGACGGCCTCGACCGTCATGAGGTTGTTCGTGGAGCGGTTCGAGCTGTAGCCCGAGAACTCGCCGAACGGCCCCTCCGCCTCGTGCTCGGCGGGGTCGATGTAGCCCTCGAGCACGTACTCGGCCGTGGCCGGCACCTCGATGCCGTGCACCGGCGTGCGCACCACGTCGAGGCCTGCGCCGAAGAGGCCGCCCGCGATCTCGCGCTCGTCGACCGACTGCGGCACGCGCGCCGAGGCCGCGAGCAGAAAGAGAGGATGCGCGCCGATGACCATCGCCACGGGCATCCGTTCGCCCCGCTCGGCGTACTTCGCGAGCAGGCGCCACAGATCGCCCCGCGAGTGCAGGCTGAGCGCCAGGCCGGTGCGCGACGCGGGCGTGGCGCGGTGGTAGCTGAGGTTGCCCACCCCCGTGTCGGGGTCGACGGCCACAACCACCCCGCTCGTGATGTAGGGCCCCTTGTCGGAGGCGAAGTGGGTGAGGATCGGGAGCGCCCCGAGGTCGACGTCGTCGCCCCGCACGATCATGTGGTCGCTCGACGCGACCGCATGCATCGGCCGCGGCCTCGCGCTGCGGGCCGCGTACTCGCGGTGCAGCGACTCGAGCGGCACCCCGAGCATCCTCGCCAGTCGCTCGCGCGAGGCGAACAGGTTGGCGAGCACGGGCACGTCGGCGCCCGTGCCGGTGACGCCGGGAGCGACCACGAGCGGGTACCGGTCCTCGGTGCTGAGGGCGTCGACCACCGCGGTGAGGTCTTCGCGCGCGTCGATCGGCGCGGGCAGCTCGAGCACGTCGTCGGGATGCGCGCGGCGGTACTCGTCGAGCCACACGCGCAGGTCTTGCGAGAGCGGTTGCTGCTCGGTCACGTGGTCTCCCCCCAGCGGGTGTACAGGTCGTGGTCGATCCCGAACTGCTCCAGGATGCGGCCCACTGTGTGGTCGATCACGTCCTGCAGCGAACGGGGGTGGTGGTAGAAGGCCGGCACCGGCGGCATGACGATCGCGCCGGCCTCGGTGACCGTGGTCATGTTGCGGAGGTGGATGAGCGACAGCGGGGTCTCGCGCACCGCGAGCACGAGCCTCCTGCGCTCCTTGAGCGTGACGTCGGCCGCCCGTGAGAGCAGGTCGCTGCCGATGCCGGCCGCTATCTGGCCGAGGCTCTTCACCGAGCAGGGCACCACGGCCATGCCGAGGGTGGCGAACGAGCCGGAGGCGATGGAGGCGCCGAGGTCGTCGGGGTTGTGCACCACGTCGGCGGCGCGGCCGAACTCGGCGATCGACAGGCCGATCTCCTCGGTGAGCGTGCGCCGGGCCCCGCGCGAGACCACGAGATGAGTCTCGACCTCGGGCCGCTCGGCAAGCACCTCGAGCAGGCGGTGGGCGTAGTGCGGTGCACTGGCACCGGTGACGCCGATCACCAGGCGGCCGGTCACGCGGCACCTGCCCGGAGTCCGTCGGCGGGGCGGGGCGTCCACACGCTCTTCAGCGCCGTGTAGCCCTCGTAGCCCCAGTGGCCGCCCACGGTGCCCGATCCGCTCGCGCCGCGCGGCGAGAACGGGATGGCCGCGTCGAACTTCGAGTAGCAGTTCACCCACACCACTCCCGCCTGCAGCGCAGCCGCCGCCTCGCGCCCGCGGTCGGCGTCGGCCGTCCACACCGAGGCCGCCAGACCGTAACGGGTGCTGTTGGCCAGCGCGAGTCCCTCGGCGTCGGTGACGAAGCGGTCGAGAACCGCCACCGGGCCGAAGATCTCCTCGTTCCAGGCCTCCGCACCGCGGTCGACACCCGCCAGCACGGTGGGGCTGAAGCGCGAGTATCCCGTCGACTCACCACCGGTGAGCACCGAGGCACCGGCCGCCACGGCACGGTCGACGTAGCCGGCGACCGTGCTGCGGTGCGCCTCCGACACGAGCGGGCCGCAGCGCGTGCCCCGGTCGAAGCCGTCGCCCACGGTGAACGCGGCCGTGGCCTCGGCGAAACGCTTGGCGAACTCGTCGGCGACGGCGTCGTGCACGAGGATGCGCGTGGCGGCCATGCAGTTCTGGCCCTGGTTGCCGAAGGCGCCGGCGGTGGCCGCTAGCGCCGCGGCGTCGAGGTCGGCGTCGTCGAACACGACGAACGGAGCCTTCCCTCCGAGCTCGAACAGGGTGCGCGCCTCGGTGACCGCGGCGATGCGGCGTGCGGTCGCGCGACCGCCGGTGAAGGTGATCAGGTCGACCCGGGGATCGGAGGCGAGCGCCTGACCCGCCTGCTCCCCCGTGCCGGTGACGACGTTGACCACGCCGGGCGGGAACCCCGCGCGGGCAGCCAGGCCGGCGAGCAGAAGCGCACTGATCGGCGTGAGCTCGGAGGGCTTCACCACGACGGTGTTGCCCGCGGCCAGGGCGGGGGCGAGCGCCCGCACCACCATGAGCAACGGGTAGTTCCAGGGCGTGATGAGCCCCACCACGCCGACGGGCTCCCGGTACACCTCCGCCGCGGCGGCTCCCCCGGCGTCGACGATGCGTTCGGCGGTGCGCGTCTCGGCCACCGTGGCCTGGTGGCGCAGGTGCGCCACCGCCTGCGGCAGGTCGACGGCGGTGGTGAGCGCCAGTGGCTTGCCGTTGTCGAGCGTGTCCACGGCCGCGAGCTCTGCGGCGTCGGCCTCCACGAGCGCGGCCAGGGCACGAAGCAGGCGCGCGCGGGCGGCCGGGGTGGCGCGCGACCAACTCGTCGCCGCGCGCCGTGCGGCCGCGACGGCGTCGTGCACGTCGGTGGCCGAGCCGGCCGCCAGGGTGGTGATGACGGCTCCCGTGGCCGGATCGATCGTCTCGATCTCGTCGGCTCCGCCGAGGGCGTCGTGGGAGGGCTGCCGCCACTCGCCGTCGATGAACAAGGGGGCGACGGTGCTGCGGGCCAGCTCCAGGGCCCGGGTGCGGTTGCTCACGCGGGCACCTCCATCCGGCGAGCGGGTGCGGACGACCGGCCGGGCAGGGCGACGAGCGCCGCCCCGCGCGCCGCGAGCTCGGGCTCGGCGACCAGAGTGACCGGCACATCGATGCGGCGGCGGATGCGCTCCACGATCGTGGTCGACCTCGCTCCGCCTCCGGTGAGCGCGACCGCCTCGAACGGGGCGATCGCGCCGACCCGTTCGATGGCCCCGACCGCACCGTCGGCGACGAAGTCGAGCACCGAGCGCGCCAGTTCTGCGCGGCCGAAGTCGCGGCCGAAGCCCACGATCGATCCCTCGCGGCGCACGCCCCACACATCCATCGACGGCAGCTCCATCCGCAGCCCGTCGCCCGGCACCGCCTCCTGGCCGAGCGCGTCGAGCTCGTGCGGACGCACGCCCAGAAGGTTCGCTGCCCAGTCCACGTTGGCCATCCCGCTCCCGTCACCCGTCTCGATGCTGCGGCGGCCGTCGCCGAGGACCTCGAGTGTGAAGCCGTAGGGCACCGCCTGGGTGCCGTCGTCGGCGCGCGGCGCCAGCACCACCGTCGAGGTACCCAAGGTCACCAGGGCCGACCCGGCGCGCGCATCCGGCAGCGAGTCGAGGGCTCGCAGCGCGGCCGGGCCGTCGCCCGGAGCGGCGACGACCCGCACCTCGGAAGACAGCCGGTGCCGGGCCGCCACGCGCGGCTCGATCGTGCCGACCTGGTCGCCGATCGCGACCAGCGGCGCCACCACGTGGTCGGCCAGTCCGAGCTCGGCGAGCAGCGCGCGATCGTACTCGCCGCCGTCGCGGGTGAGCACTCCGAGCCGCAGAGCCGAGCCCGTCGAGCACACGAGAGCACCCGTCAGCAGCCAGCCCACCGCATCCTGAACGCTCACCCAGGTCGCACCCGGCAGATACCCGGTGCCGGCCAGGATCTTCGGCAGGCCGGAGAGCGGGAAAGCGGGGCAGCCGGTGCGCTCGGCCAGCGCGTCGCCGTATCGGTCGCGCAGCGCCTCGGCCTCCGCCTGCACGGCGGGTTCGAAGTCGGGCAGCACCTCGGTGACCGCGTGCCAGCGGCCGGTGCCCTGGCGTTCGAGGCCGACGACCGAGCCGCGCACGCCGGTGACCCCGATGGTGCGGATGCGCGTGCGCACTCCGATGGGCAGAGCAGCCATCGCCGACTCCAGGGCGTCGGCGATCGATCCGAGCGGTCGCCTGGCCGGTGGCAAGGCACCGGCGTAGTCGGCGCTCGAACTCGCGATCGTGCGGGCACCGGCGTCGATCACCACGGCACGCACGCCGTGCGAGCCCACATCGAGCCCCAGCGCGAAGCCGTCGTGCGCGAACGGGGAGGCGTCGCCGCCGGCGCCGGTCATCACGCCGCCTCGGCCTTCTCGGCGGCGACGGGGGCGGTGGCGCTCTCTTCGAGTGCGGAGTCGCCGAAGAGGATCGCGGTCTTCAGCACGCCCGGGTCGAGTACGCCCGCGAAGGCCTCGCCCAGTCGTGCGAGCGGCAGCGACGGCTGCCGCACCAGCTCCACGCTGATGCCCCCGGAGGCGAGGATGCGCATCGCCTCCACCGCGTGACGGCGGTCGAAGCCGACGACACCGGTGAGGGTCTGGCGGCGGTAGTGCATCCGGTTGCTGTCGACGGTGAGGGCGACGCCCTTCGCACCCGAGGAGAAGAGCACGACTCGGCCGCCCGGCGCCAGCCGTTCGAGAGCGTGCTCCGTGGCGGGCACGTGCGCTCCCCCGCCCGCGGTGATGAACACCGCGTCGACCGCGGGCAGCTCATGGGGCACGACCGCGGTGGCGCCGAGCGCCTCCACGACGGCGCGGCGGTCCTCCCGCGGGTCGACACCGATCACCCGGTGCCCGGCGAAGAGCAGCGCCTCCACGTGCAGCACGCCCATCGGGCCGAGGCCGACGACCGCCGTCACGTCGCCCGGGCGGAGCCGTGCCGCCTCGAGGGCGTGCACCACGTCGGCGAGCGGCTCGACGAGGGCGCCGTCGGCGAAGGAGAGCTCGTCGGGCAGCGGGATGACGTTGCGGGCGGGCACGACCACGTGCTCGGCGAACCCGCCGCCGAGGCCGGCCACGACGCAGGCGACGGGGTCGCCGGCCGCCGCGCCGATACCGAGCAGCTCGACGCAGTACTCCGGATGGCCGTCGGCGCACCAGCGGCACGCGCCGCAGCGCAGCACCGGGTCGACCGTCACGCGATCACCGACGAGCACGTCGGTCACGCTCTCGTGCGTCTCGATCACGACGCCGGCGAACTCGTGGCCGAGCACGAGTCCCCGGGCCTTGACGGAGGCCTCGGCCTCGGCCTCGGCGAGCGCCGCCAGACGAGCGGGCAGCGCGGCGTCGTCCCATTTCTTTACGTCGGTGGGGCACAGGCTCGCGGCCTCCACCCGGATGCGCACCTCGCCCACCGCGAGCGGGGCGTCGTCGCGCTGCACCGGTGCGACCATCCGGTGCCCCACGAGCTCCATCGAGAGGTAGCTCATACCCCGGCCTCGACCCGCTGCTCGACCTCCAGGAGCGCCAGGGCCGCATCCGGATCGCGGTCGAGCACGATCGCCCGGAGCGCCGCCACCATGAGGGCGGGGTTCGGCCGCGCCCAGACGTTGCGGCCCACCACGACGCCGAGCGCGCCGGCGCCGATCCACGCGTCGACCGAGCTCACGAACTCCTCGGCGGTGGCCGGGTCGCCGCCCAGCACGAACACGGGGCCCTCGCTGTGCTGCACGATCTCGCGAAGCACCTCGGGGTCGCGGGGTGCGTGGATCTTCACCATGTCGGCGCCGAGCTCCCAGGCCTGGCGCGCCGAGTGGGCGATCACCCGGTCGTAGGCGGCGTCGTCGGCCGTGGCGTTCGCCCCGACCACGCGCTCACCCCACAGGGCTGGTTCGACCATGAGCGGCAGGCCCACCTCGTGCGACTCCTCCGCCGCGCGGGCGACGAGCTCGAAGCTGTCGGAGAAGTCGTACCTCGAGCCCGGGCCGATCGGCACCACGACCTTCGCGGCCGTCGCACCGTTCGCGAGGGCGGCCTTCGCCGAGAGCACCCGGCGGTGGCCGAGGATGGCGCCGTGCCCGCCGGGGATGTCGTCGAACACGGGGGCGTCGAGCGCCGTGATCATGGCGGGGGCGCCCGCGCGGGCGAAGCGCGCCGCAGCCAGGCGCGAGACGCCCGGGCCGAGCAGTACGCCCTGGGCGGCGCTGCCGGTGACGATGTCGAGCACGGCGGGCAGGTCTTCGCCGCCCCGGGGCATCCCGCCCCCACCGTGGTCGAACGCGAGCATCACGCTCCGTCCGGTCGCCGGGTCGAGCAGCTGCTGAGTGCGAATGGCGCACCCGTTCATACGGTCCTCCACATGGATACTGAGGGCTGGTGGCGGTCGGAGCGGATCCAGGTCTCGGCCACGTCGACGACGCGGTCCTGGGCGTCCCACGCCACCTGAACGAAGGAGAGCACCGGATGCCCGGGCTCCACGTCGAGCAGGGTGGCGAGTTCGGCGTCGGCCGGCAGGGCGCTGAAGGTGCGCTCGGCGCGGGTGAGCACGCATCCGTAGTCCTCTTCGAGCACGGTGTAGAGCGGGCGCGACTCGAGGTCTCTCGTGTCGATGCCGGGGAAGAGCGCGGTGGGCACGGCGTTGCTCAGCACGGCGACGGCGTTGCCGCCGATCGAGCGCAAGCGCCGCACGACGAGGGCGGGTTCGCCGTCGAGGCCGGCCTCGGCGCCGTCGGCCGCGACGCGGCGGTCGAGCTCTCGGGTGGTGAAGTCGAGGCCGGCGCGGGTCATGCGCTCGCCGAGCGATTCCATCCGGTTGGCCAGCGGCTGGTCGGCGGCGCGCTTGGCGACGAAGGTGCCGCGGCCGTGGCGCTGCACGAGGTGGCCGCTGGCGCTGAGCTCCTTGATGGCGCGGCGGAGGGTGCCGCGGGCGACGCCGAGCTCGGCCGCGAGATCGGCTTCACCGAGCAGCTGCTGGCCGGTGGCCCAGAAGCCCGAGTCGATGCGGCGGCGCATCTCGTCGGCGATGCGCTCCCATAGGGCTGTGTCGCCGTCGGGAACGGTCTGGAGGGTGAGCATGCCACGACGCTACCCCAAGACGTTCATAGAGGTACATAGACGTCCACAGACGTTCACACACTCGTAACACGCGCGCCCGAGATCGGGCCGTCGCCGCCGGTCTGGCGCTCAGGGCCCGAAGGAGAAGGAACTCGACGTGAGGTAGTTCCAGAGAACGGAGAGGACGACGCCCGGGAGCACGGCGAGCACCAGCGCGATGACGGGCAGCAGAACGGATGCATGGGTGCGGATCGCCGTGATGAGCGAGACCAGCCCGAGCACGAAGGCGACCACGCCCACCACGCCGAGCACCGGGGCGAGCCCGAACATCCAGATCATCGTGAGTCCGCCCGCGGAGTAACCGAAGATGATCGGCAGGCACACCGCGTGCACGACGATCACGATCCCCGCCAGCACGATCGCCGCGACGGCGAGCTTCGGGCGGCGGGCGGGGGCGGCGGCGGATGCGGATGCGGATCCGGCGGCTGCGGCGGCTGCGGGCTCGGGTGCGGCTGTGGACATCGGATCCCCCTCGAATGCGGCGCCGGCGGCGCGGTCGTGGTCTCAGTCTGGCAGAGGCCCCGGGCTGTGTCGGCCGTCGCGCGTACGCTGGGCGCATGGCCACCGCGAGCCTCACTCCGTTCACGCTCCGCACCGATCCGGCCGCGCTCGACGAGCTGCGCGCCCGGCTGAGGGCCACGCGCTGGGTCGACGCGCCGCCCGGCTCGGGGTGGGAGCTGGGTGTCGACACCGAGTGGCTGCGGCAGCTCGTCGAGTACTGGGCGGACGGCTTCGACTGGCCGGCCGTGGAGGCACGGCTCAACGAGCTGCCCCACTTCCGCGCGGCCCTCGGCAACGGCGATCCCCTCGGGGTGCACTTCGTGCACGTGCGCGCCCCCCGCATCCAGGGCGCCCCCGCGCCGCTGCCGCTCGTGCTCTCCCACGGCTGGCCCGACTCGTTCTGGCGCTACCTCAAGGTCATCCCGCTGCTCACCGACCCGGGGGCGCACGGCGGTGACCCGGCCGACGCCTTCGACGTGGTGGTGCCCGACGTGCCGGGCTTCGGCTACTCCGCCCGCCCCGCGCATCCGCTCGACTCGCGGCAGGTGGCCGACCTCTGGGCCGAGCTCATGACCCTTCTCGGCTACGAACGCTTCGCCGCCGCCGGAGGCGACATCGGCAGCCATGTGAGCCGCTACCTCGCGCTCGACCATCCGTCGAGGGTCGTGGCGGTGCACAGAACGGATGCGGGTCTGCCGCCGGCCGCGCTCGACCCGACGGTGCTGAGCGACGAGGAGCGTCGCTGGGTCTCCGAGGCGATGGCGTGGGGAGCCGCCGAGGGGGCGTACGCGGCAGTGCACCGCACCAAGCCGCAGACCACGGGGGTGGCGCTGACCGACTCCCCCGCCGGACTCGCCGCGTGGATCGTGGAGAAGCTGCACGCGTGGAGCGACCTGCGGCCGGGAGGGTCGCTCGACGGGGTGTACACGCGCGACGAGATCCTCACGAACCTCACGATCTACTGGCTCACCGGCACGATCGCGTCGTCGATGCGCATGTACCGGGCGAACGCCGCGCTGCCGCCCGAGCAGTTGCTGAGGCGGGTGGAGGTGCCGTCGGGGTTCTCGCTGTTCGCGGGCGACATCGTGCGACCCCCGCGGGCGTGGCTCGAGCGCAGCGCGAACACGGTGTGGGTGACCGAGCCGTCGCGGGGCGGGCACTTCGCGGCGTTCGAGCAGCCGGAGCTGTACGCCTCCGAGCTGCGGGAGTTCTTCAGGCCCTTCCGCTGAGGCCCCTCGGCTCAGGCCCTCGGCTCAGACCGCCTCGGCTCAGGCCGCGGATGAGGTGCAGCGCGACTCGCTGGTCACGGTCACGGTCACCGCGCCGTCCGCATCCGAGTCGACTTCGACGGCCACCGGCACCAGCGCGTGCCCCAGCAGGCTGATGTCGACCCCGCCGCGATCGCCGACCGTCTCCACCCCCACGTTCCACCCCTCGGCCTCGAAGTGCTCGCGCACGGATGCCGCCCACTCGCGCGGCTCGAACCCGGTCGCCGGGGTCAGCACGCGCGTGACGACAGCCTGCTCGTCGGCGGTGCCGTCGGGGCACTCCTGCACGGTGGTGGTCTCCTCGTCGGAGGTGGGGGCGGGGTCGAGCGTCTGCACGACCTGATCGACGAGCGCAGAGGCCTCGGCCGTGACGCCGTCGAGTGTGGTCGGCGTGCTCGGCCGCACCGTCGCGACTCCGATCCACACCACGGCGACCAGCACGCCCACGATCCCCACCGTGACCAGAGTCGCGGGCCGCAGCAGCCCACTCCACCTCTCACCACGCGGCGGCAACTGCGGAAGCTTGCGGCGCGGCAACAGCCTGAACTGCCGCAACGAGTCCCGCGGCGTCAGCTCCTGCACCGGGTCGACCCCGCTCCTCTCGGCCTCCTCGCGCGCCGTCCTCCCGTCATCCATACCCTCGACGCTACCCGCCACCCCCACTCCCCGCTCTCCACAAGCACCCACTACTCAGGTTGCCCCGTGCTCGTCCGCCACGAAGCTGAGTTCATGATGTGTTCAAATTGTCTAGCCCTTAATGACTTGTTCTGTCTATTCACCCTGGACTATTATCGTGGTCACTGAACAACCGACGCGGAGAGTTCGGGCGTTGCTGCGACGTTCCGGATGGATCATCGTGACCTCATCCGGTTCCCACACGAAGTGGCGTGGGCCGGGCGGGACGAGTTTCACCATCCCTGACGGACACCGCACCATCAGTCCGGGCGTCTACCGACGGCTCCTGGCGGCGATCGAGGAGGACGAGCACCGATGAGATACACGGCTCACGTGACGCGTGAGGGCAAGTGGTGGATGATCCGCGTTCCCGAGATCGACGGTCTCACCCAAGCACGCAGACTGTCCGAGGCCTCGGTCATGGCGGCCGACTACATCGCGCTGGTCACCGAAGCACCGGCCGACTCGGTCGAGGTCGATCTGGTGGTCGACAGCATCGGTGAGGTCGACGTGGCCCACACGCTCGAAGGAATCCGGTCGACGAGGTCCGAAGCGGCCCAGCTCGAGGAAAAAGCGCGCCGCGAGACGGCTCTCCTCGCCCGACGTCTGGCCGACGAACGAGTCCCCGTGCGCGACATCGGCTCCATGCTCAACGTCTCCTTCCAGCGCGCCCACCAGCTCGTTCACAGCGCTCGGCCGTGACCCGGTGTCGCGTCGCCCCTCAGGCTTCGGTGACGCGGCCTCCGGCGACGTGCCAGCGGCGGGTGAGGTGCACGGTCTCGAGCATGCGCCGGTCGTGGGTGACGAGCAGCAGGGTGCCGGTGTAGGAGTCGAGCGCCTGCTCGAGCTGCTCGATGGCCGGGAGGTCGAGGTGGTTGGTCGGTTCGTCGAGCACGAGCACGTTCACCCCACGCGCCTGCAGCAGCGCGAGTCCCGCGCGGGTGCGCTCCCCCGGCGACAGCTCGTCAACCGCGCGCCCGACATGGTCGGCCTTAAGACCGAACTTCGCGAGCAGAGTGCGCACCTCGGCCGCGGGCAGATCGGGCAGCTGCGCCGAGAGCGCGTCGAGCAACGACGACGACCCCGCCAGCACCGCCCGCGCCTGGTCGATCTCGCCGACCGCCACCGACGCCCCGAGCGACGCCGAGCCCGACACCGATTCGGGCGGGACCCGCCCGAGCAGCAGCCGCAACAGCGTCGACTTGCCCGCCCCGTTCGGCCCCGTGATCCCGATGCGGTCGCCCGCATCCACCTGCAGCGTCACCGGCCCGAGCGTGAAACCGCCCTGCCGCACCACCGCCTCCGACACCGTCGCCACCACGCCCGACGAACGCGGCGCCGCCCCGATGGTGAACTGCAGCTGCCACTCCTTGCGCGGCTCCTCCACCTCGTCGAGCCGCGCGATGCGGCTCTCCATCTGCCGCACCTTCTGCGCCTGCTTCTCGCTCGACTCGGTCGCCGCCCGCCGCCGGATCTTGTCGTTGTCGGGCGCCTTGCGCATCGCGTTCCGCACCCCCTGGCTCGACCACTCGCGCTGCGTGCGCGCCCGCGCCACCAGATCGGCCTTCTTCGCCGCGAACTCCTCGTAGTCCTCGCGCGCGTGCCGCCGCGCCACCGCCCTCTCCTCGAGGTACGACTCGTACCCGCCCCCGAACAGCCGGTGCGAGTGTTGCGCGAGATCGAGCTCGAGCACCTGGTTCACGCTCCGCGCCAAGAACTCCCGATCGTGACTCACCAGCACCACACCCCCGCGCAGGCCCCGGATGAACGCCTCCAGCCGATCGAGACCGTCCAGGTCGAGGTCGTTGGTGGGTTCGTCGAGCAGCACCACGTCGAACCGCGAGAGCAGCAGCGCGGCGAGCCCCACCCGAGCCGCCTGGCCGCCGGAGAGCGCGGTCATCTGCGCGTCGGCCGACACCTCCAGCCCGAGCTCGGCGAGCACCACGGGCATCCGCTCGTCGAGGTCGGCGGCCCCGCTGGCCAGCCAGCGTTCCAGGGCCGCCGAGTAGGCGTCGGCCGACGCGTCGGTGCCGTCACCGAGCGCTGCCGCCGTCGCATCCATCTCGGCCGTCGCTGCGGCCGTACCCGTGCGGCGCGCCACGTAGCCGGCCACCGTCTCCCCGGGCATCCGCTCGTGCTCCTGCGGCAGGAAGCCCACGAACGCGTCGGCAGGGGCGAGCGACACCACTCCCTCGAGCGGCGCGTCGAGACCGGCGAGGATGCGCAGGAGGGTCGACTTGCCCGCCCCGTTGGCCCCTACCACCCCGACCACGTCGCCGGGGGCGACCACGAGATCGAGGCCTTCGAAGAGCACACGGTGGTCGTGGCCTCCGGCCACTCCCCGCGCTACGAGCGTCGCGGTCACCTAGAGCAGACGCCCGCGGCGCACCGACTTGCCGTCCTCTTCGAAGAACGTTCCCGCCACGGCCTTCCACACGGCGTAGTGCTCGGAGGCGCCGTGGGCGGTCACCGCGTCGGCGTCGCGGTACACCTCGTAGATGCCGTAGACGCGCTCGGCCGCGTCGAGCTCCACCACGTCGTAGTGCAGGCAGCCCTCCTCGTCGGCCAGCGACCGGGCGGCGAGCTCCGCCGCCACCGTCACGAACTGCTCCACGCTCTCGGCGCGCACCCGCAGTTCGACCCACAGCACGACCCGCTCATCGGCATCCGTCACGGTCACTCCTTCGTTCGTCGTCCACGCCTTCGCGTCCCCATCCTCCCACGGCATCGCCGCCACCCCGCCGGCCCCGTGAGCGTCACGCGACGCAACAGAGTGACACGCGGGCGTCACACACCGAGCTCCCGCGCCGCACGGGCGTAACGTCGCGCGGGAGCGAAAGGACACCCCATGACCTCCACCGCACTCTGGCCCCGCGACCTGCTCGAGAAGCGACGCGCGCTGCACTCCCGCGTCGATTCGATCGCGCACGGTCAGCCGGCCGCCGCAGCACGGCTGCGCCTCGCGCTCTACACGGCCGCGCACCGATTCGACACCCGTGCGAGCGACCTCGCCGGGCTGGCGGCCGAGCTCGACTCCATCGCACACGATCTCGACGCCCGGCTCGCCCCCGCCGCCTGACCGGCCCCGCTGCTCAGTGCCCGAGCTCGATGAGGAGCACTCCCCCGGCGATGAGCACGATGCCGAGACCCATGAGCCACGTCAGCGGCTCCTTGAACAGCACCCGGCCCGCGATCGCCGTGAGGGCCACGCCCACGGCCGACCAGATGCCGTAGGCGACACCGAGCGGCACGCCCTGGCCGAGGCAGAGGGCGAGCGAGGTGAAGGCCGCCACGTAGCCCACGCCGACGGGCAGGTACCAGATCGCCCTGCCGTGGGTCGCCATCCGCAGCGATAGGGTGCCGCCCACCTCGAACAGGATCGCCGCGGCGAGAAACAGCCAACCCATCAGCGGTTCTCCGTCGAACGAACCGCCGCGGCGCGCTGGGAACCGATCTCCACCACGAGCACCCCGGCCATCACCAGCGCGATCCCCACGAGCATGAGCGGGGTGACCGACTCGCCGAACAGCGGCACCGCGAGTCCCGCGGTGAGCGCCACCCCGAGCGCACCCCAGACCCCGTAGGCGACCCCGAGCGGCATGCCCGCGCGCAGCACGAACGCCAGCAGCACGAAGGCGGCGAGATACCCGCTCACGACCAGCACGTACCAGCCGGGATGGTCGAGCGCGGCTTTCAGCGACAGGGAGGCCGACACCTCGGTGACGATCGCCCCGGCGAGTAGCAGCCACCGCCTCACCACGACTCCCCGCTCCCCCGCCATGACCTCCACGCTAGGTCACACGGCGCAACACCATGACGGCGGCACGTCATATTCCGGCACGGGAATGCACCCCCGTTCTAGGGTCACCCCTCGTACCACCGAGAGGAAATCACATGTCCATCAGCAAGAAGTTCCTGGCCGCCACCGTGGCACTGCCTCTGATCGCGCTGCTCGCCGGCTGCGCCTCGTCGGGTTCCGGCAGCACCGACGCGGGCGACTCGACCGGCAACAGCGATCCGGTGAAGATCGGGGTCGTCGGGGCGAGCGACCCGTACTGGGAGACCTACAAGAAAGCCGCCGCCGAGGAGGGCATCACGGTCGACATCGTCGACTTCACCGACTACGCCCAGCCCAACCCCGCGCTCACCGAGGGCGAGCTCGACCTCAACCAGTTCCAGCACATCGTCTACCTGGCGCAGTACAACGTCTCGGCCGGCGAAGACCTCACGCCCATCGGCGCCACCGCGATCTACCCGCTCGGCCTCTACTCTACGAAGTACGACGACGTCGCCGACATCCCCGAGGGCTCGACCGTCGCCATCCCGAACGACGAGAGCAATCTCGCCCGCGGCCTGCTCGTGCTGCAGTCGGCGGGACTCGTGGAGCTGAAGGACGGCGGCAGCATCTTCGCCACGCTCGACGACATCGACGAGTCGGCCTCGAAGGTGAAGGTCACCACGCTGGAGGCCTCGCTCACGCCCACGTCGCTGCCCGATGTGGCCGCCGCCATCATCAACAACGACTTCGTCGAAGACGCCGGTCTCACCGCGGCCGACGCCATCGCGCAGGACGACCCGTCCGACCCCAACGCGCTGCCCTACGTAAACATCTTCGCCGCCCGCGCCGACGACGCCGACAACCCCACCTACGCCAAGCTCGTGGAGATCTACCAGACCACGCAGGCGGTGCTCGACGGCGTGCAGGAGGCCTCGGGAGGCACCGCGGTGTTCCTCACCACCCCGGTCGACGACCTGCGGGCGTCGCTCGCCGACGTCGAGGCCGATACCGCGGCGCACGGCGGCTGATGCCGCTCGTCAGCCTGCGCGAGGTCACGAAGGCGTACCCGTCCCGTTCGCGGGGCGGGTACGCCGTGACGGCCGTCGACCGCGTGAGCCTCGACATCGAGGCCGGGGACGTCTACGGCATCATCGGCTATTCGGGCGCGGGCAAGAGCACCCTGGTGCGCCTGGTCAACGCGTTGGAGCCGGTGACCTCCGGCAGCATCCTCGTCGACGGCGTGGAGGTGACGGGCCTCGGAGAGCGGGAGCTCCGCCGCCTGAGGCTCGGCATCGGCATGATCTTCCAGCAGTTCAACCTGTTCACCTCGCGCACGGTGTGGAAGAACGTCGCCTACCCGCTCCGCGTCGCCGGTCTCGGCAGGGCCGAGACCGCGGCCCGGGTCGACGAGCTGCTGGCGTTCGTCGGACTCTCCGACAAGGCGCAGGCCTACCCTGAGCAGCTCTCGGGCGGCCAGAAGCAGCGCGTGGGCATCGCCAGGGCCCTCGCCACCCGGCCGCGCATCCTGCTCGCCGACGAGGCCACCAGCGCCCTCGACCCCGAGACCACCCACGAGGTGCTCGCGCTGCTGAAGCGCGTGAACGAGGAGTTCGGCGTCACCATCATCGTCATCACGCACGAGATGGACGTCATCCAGACCCTGGCCACGAAGGTGGCGGTGATGGATGCGGGGCGCGTGGTGGAGCACGGCGAGGTGTTCGAGGTGTTCTCGCGCCCCCGGCAGGCGTCGTCGCAGCGCTTCGTGTCGACCGTGGTGCGGGGTGTGCCCTCGGCCGCGGAGATCGCGGTGCTGCGCGAGCGGCACCCGGGGCGACTGGTGACCTTCTCGTTCCGCGAGGGCGAGGCGGATGCGGGCGCCCAGGGCCGTCTCTTCGCCGGGCTCTCGGCGGCGGGGCTCGAGTTCGAGCTCGTCTACGGCGGCATCAACGACATCCGCGGGCGGGTGTTCGGGCACCTCACGCTCGCTGTGCGAGGCGCGGACGCCGCGATCGACGGCGCGCTGGGGGCCTTGCCGGCCGGCGTCGAGGTGACGGAGGCGCACCGTGGATGACCTCATCCGGCTGCTGCCCCAGCTCGGCCAGGCGACCGTCGAGACGCTCTACATCGTGGGGCTCAGCCTGCTGTTCGGCGGCATCGGCGGGCTTCTCGTGGGGCTCGGCCTGTACACCACCAGGCCGGGCAGCATCTACTCGAACCGGCCCGTGTTCGCGGTGCTCAACGTGGTGGTGAACGTGTTCCGGCCCATCCCGTTCATCATCTTCCTGGCAGCGGCCCAGCCGCTCGCCCGGGCGGTGACGGGCACCGGCATCGGCAACACCGCCATCATCTTCACCCTCTCGCTCGCAGCCACCTTCGGTATCAGCCGGGTGGTGGAGCAGAACCTGCTCACCGTGCAGCCCGGGGTGATCGAGGCGGCGCGCTCGATGGGGGCGAGCAGGCTGCGCATCGTGCTCACGCTCGTCATCCCCGAGGCGCTCGGGCCGCTCACGCTCGGCTACACCTTCGTGCTCATCGCTATCGTCGACATGTCGGCGGTGGCGGGCTACGTGGGCGGTGGCGGTCTCGGCACCTTCGCCATCCAATTCGGCTACCGGCAGTTCAACCCGGTGGTCACCTGGGCCGCGGTGATCGTGATCGTCGTGATCGTGCAGGCCGTGCAGTTCATCGGGAACGGTCTGGCGCGCAAGGCGCTGCGGCGCTGAGTGTTCCGGATTGTTGCGCCCTCGCTCGCACCGGCCGCGCCGCAGCCCTAGGCTCCAGCGCGTGCCATCCACCGTGACCGTCCACCGTGCGCCCGTGCTCCTCCCGGTGTCCGGCCCTCCGGTCGCCGACGGCGCGGTGGCGGTGCGCGGGGGTGTCGTCGTGGCAGCCGGTGCGCACCACGAGGTGGTGTCGGGCCTGGAGACCGGGTTCGAGCAGATCGAGTGGCAGGGCACGATCGCCCCTGGCCTGGTGAACGCCCACACCCACCTGCAGTACAGCGACATGGCCGCAGTCGGACTCGGCCGCTACGACGGTTTCGAGCACTGGTCTCACGCCTTCCAGGAGGCGTACGAGCGCCCGCACGACTGGGCCGCCTCGGCGGCCTCCGGGGCGGCTGAAGCACTGCGCTGGGGCACGACGGCGCTGGCCGACATCGTCACCGACCCGGCGGCGGGCGGAGCGCTGCACGACGCCGGGCTGCACGGCATCGTCTATTGGGAGGTGTTCAACTGGAAGGCGGGGCGGTGGGATGCGGAGGGCCGCGCCCGCGTGACCGAGGCGCTGGGCCGCATCCCGGCTCCCCCGGCGACCGGGCTCTCGCCGCACGCCGTGTACTCGCTCGACACCGACGTGCTGCACGACCTGGTGGAGTTCGCGGCCGAGCTCGGGCTGCGCCAGCACATCCATGCCGCCGAGGCCGCCTCCGAAGACGAGTTCACGCGCACGGGGACGGGCACGCTCGCCGAGCAGTGGCGGCAGTACGGGCACGCCGACCTGCAGCTGCTCGCCGGCGGCGGCTCGGGCCTCGGGGCGATCTCCTACCTCGACCGGGCGGGTGCGCTCACCCCATCGACCCACCTCGCGCACGGCATCTACGTCGACGCCGACGACCGCGCGCTGCTGCGACGCCGGGGCGTGACGGTGGCGCTGTGCCCCCGCTCCAACGCGGTCATCGGGCTCGACCCGCCACCCGTGGCCGCCTACCTGGCCGAGGGCAACGCTCTGGCCGTCGGCACGGACTCGCTCTCCTCGTCGCCGTCGCTCAACCCGCTCGCCGACGTCGCAGCCCTTCATCTGCTGGCGCGGGCGCAGGGGTACCGGGAGGCCGACCTGCACGAGCGGCTGCTCGAGGCGGTCACCCTCGGAGGCGCGAGAGCGCTCGGCCTGGAGGGCTCGACCGGGCACCTGACGCCGGGCGCGCGCGCCGACTTCGCCGTCTTCGACACGGCGAGCCCCGACCCACTCGACGCTCGCGCCGAACTGGTCGAGACCGGCTCGACCCCGGTCACCGCCACCCATGTCGACGGCGCACTCCTCTGGAGCTCGACCGCCGGCCACGCGAAGGAGAGCACCCATGCCTGAACGCCGCCCCCTGCTGTACGGACTCTACGAGCAGGCCTGCGTGGGCAACGGCTCCGGCGCGGTGAGCCTGTGGACGCACCCCTCCGACGAGCGCTTGAACGCCACCGGGCTGCAGTACTGGCTCGACCTGGCCAGGCGCACCGAGGAGGCCGGCTTCGACCTGTTCTTCTTCGGCGACGTGCTCGGCCTCTACGACACCTACGGCGGCTCGGCGGCCACGGCGCTCGAGTGGGGCGTCGAGATCCCCGCCCACGACCCGCTGCTGCACATCCCCGCCCTCGCGGCCGTGACCGAGCACCTCGCGTTCGGCGCCACCGTCTCCACCACCTACGAGCATCCGTTCGCCCACGCCCGCCGGTTCAGCACGCTCGACCACCTCACGGCGGGCCGGGTGGCGTGGAACGTGGTCACCTCCTACCTGCCGGGCGCCGCCCGCAACTTCGGCCTCGACGTGGTGGCGCACGACACGCGCTACGACCGCGCCGACGAGTTCCTCGACGTGGCGTACGGGCTCTGGGAGGGCAGCTGGGAAGACGGTGCCTACCTCGGCAGCAAGGAGCGGCGCCGCTTCGCCGACCCGTCGAAGGTGCACCGGATCGACCATGACGGGGCGCAGTTCCAGGTGGCGGGCCCGCACCTCAGCATCCCCTCGCCGCAGCGCACGCCCGTGATCGTGCAGGCCGGCTGGTCGGCGCGCGGGCGCGAGTTCGCCGCCCGGCACGCCGAGCTCGTGTTCGTGGGCGAGTCGGAGCCCGCGAAGATCAGGGAGGGGCTCGACGACATCCGCCGCCGGGCGGCCGAGTTCGGCCGCGACCCGTCGGAGATCCGCGCCGTGGTGGGGCTCAACCCGGTGCTCGCCTCGACGCCGATCGCCGTGCAGGAGAAGATCGACGACCTGCAGTCGTACTACTCGGCCGAGGCCCAGCTGGCCGCCTACGCGGGCTGGAGCGGCATCGACTTCACGCGCTATCGCGACGACGAGCCGCTCGTGAAGCAGGAGACCAACCACACCCAGATCGCCGGCGCCCGGCCCGACACGCCGCCGCTGCCGGCGGGCGAGGTGCGCGAGCGGTTCAGCCGGGTGACGGCCTTCGCCGACGACCGCTTCATCGGCACACCGGATGCGGTGGCCGCCGAGGTGGAGCGGTTCGTCGACGAGTCGGGGGTCGACGGCTTCTTGCTGCACCAGTTCGTGTCGCCCGGGTCGCTGAACGACTTCACCGAGCTGCTGGTGCCCCGGCTCCGTGAACGCGGTCTCTTCGGCGGGTTCCCCACGGGCGGCACCTTCCGCTCGCGACTGCGCTCCGACCGCTCCGACCGGCTGGCGGCCGACCACCCGGCGGCGCGCTGGAGGCGTGGCGGGAACGAGAACGCCCCGAACGCCTGAGCGTGCGATTGTTACGCATTCTTGCCCCGTGTGTCGGGGGGTGACGCACCGCTGGCGCGCCCGCGCCGGGCCGTCCCAGAATGGGGCACCGGCCGCGTGTGCGCGGCTCGACACAGCATCCGGTGGCCCCTCGGCCGCCACCCGAAAGGAACCCTCCCCATGACCGTGAACCGCCGCACCCGCCGCGCGCTCTCCCGCTCACTCCCCCGTGTGCTCGCCGCCACCGCCGTCGCCGGCTCGCTCGCCCTCGCCGGCTGCTCCTCGGGCGGCACGCCCTCCTCCACCAGCGGCTCCGGCGACTTCGACGGCGTCGAGCTCACGGTGTGGAACAACATCGACTACGACCCCTACCAGAGCCTGCAGGAGAAGTACTTCGCCGACTGCGCCACCGAGCTCGGCATCACCGTGAAGAACGAGACCATCACGGGCGACTACACCTCGAAGCTGCTGCAGGCGGCCAGCTCGAAGTCGCTGCCCGACATCGCGCTGCTCAGCACCGACGTGCAGGTGCCGCTGCTCGCCTCGCAGGGCGTGCTCGCCGACCTCGACTCGCTGGGGGTCTCCACCGACGGCCTCGAAGACAGCGTCGCCGCCCTCGGCCAGTACGAGGACACCCTCTACGCCCTGCCGGTGCAGGTGGAGGACTACGCGGTGTTCTACAACAAGGACCTGTTCGCCGCCGCCGGCATCACCGAGGCGCCCACCACCTTCGACGAGCTCGTCGAAGACGCCAAGGCCCTCACCACCGCCGACCAGTACGGCGTGGCCTTCGCCGGCAACGCCACCGACGGCGCCGCCCCCGTGTTCTTCCTGCCCTTCCTGCTGAGCGCCGGCGGCGACCCCGCCGACCCCACCAGCGACGGAGCGGTGGCCGCGGTCGACCTCTACAAGAAGCTCTTCGACGACGGCAGCCTGTCGAAGGAGTTCGTGAACTGGGGCTGGGACGCCAACGACCAGTGGACCGGTGGCAAGGCCGCGATCGCGGTGACGGGTCCGTGGCAGTTGGTCACCCCCACCGACTTCGAGTACGGCATCGCTCCGTTCCCCACCCTCGAGGCCGGAGAAGAGCCCAAGGTCGGCCTGCTCGGGTACGCCTACGGCGTCGCCGCCCAGAGCGACGAGACCAAGGCCCAAGCCGCGGCCGCGCTCGTGGAGTGCCGCGCCTCCGAAGAGAACCAGGTCGAGACGGCCGTGCAGGGCGGCTACATCCCGGCCCTCACCACCGCCCAGGAGGCCTTCGTGGCCGAGGTGCCCGGCGCCGCTCCCTTCGTCGACGCCGTGCCCACCGCGGTCAACACCGCCACCCTCGGCACCGACTGGAACACTCTGCAGCAGCAGTACGTGACCGCGATCCAGGATGCGACCGTCAACGGCACCAGCGCCGAGGAGGCCCTGAGCAAGGCCGTCGCGGGCCAGTGACCACCAGCGCCACCCGCGCCACCACGCCGCGCCGCCCGGAGCCCACCCGCTCCGGGCGGCGCGGCCTGTCGCTGTCGGGCCGCACGAAGGCCGAGCTGGTGGGCTTCCTCGTGCCGGCCATCGTCTTCTTCGCCCTCTGCTTCGTGTTCCCCCTCGGCTACGGGGTGTACATGAGCACCACCGACTTCACCACGGGCACCTTCTTCACCGGCGAGGCGCCCTTCGTGGGCCTGGACAACTTCGTCCACATCTTCTCCTCGCCGCTGCTCGGCAAGGCGATCGTCAACACCCTGCTCATCACGATCGTCTCGGTGACGGTCGAGCTCGTGGTGGGCTTCGCCCTGGCCCTGCACTTCAACCGCCGTTTCCCCGGCAGCCGCTGGCTACCGATGCTGCTGCTCATCCCCTGGCTCCTCCCCGCCGTCGTGGTGGGCACCATCTGGAAGTGGTTGCTCTCGGGCGACGGCGCCGTCAACGACGTGCTGCACGCGATCGGCCTGCCCACGAACGCCTGGCTGGCCGACCCCGCGACCGCACTGTGGGCCGTCATCGCCGTGTCGATCTGGGGCGCACTGCCCTACTGGGTCACCATCCTCGGCGCCGCCCTCAAGCAGGTGCCCGACGACCAGCTCGAGGCCGCGCAGCTCGACGGGGCGGGCGCGTGGAAGCGCCTCGTGTACATCGTCGTGCCGAGCGTCTGGCCCGTCATCTCGGTGCTCGTCGTGATGAGCATCGTCTACACCCTCCTCATCGTCGACCTCGTGCTCGTGCTCACCCAGGGCGGCCCGGCCGACAACACCGTCACCCTCGGCCTGCTGTCGTACCGCTCGGCGTTCCAGCTGTTCGAGTTCGGTGACGCGGGGGCCTACGGCATGGTGCTGCTGGTCATCAGCCTGGGCTTCGCCGGTGTCTACACCTGGCTCTCGCGGCGCGGCGAGAGGCGGCAGTCGTGAGCCGCGCGCCTGGCCGCGCCACGGCGCGCGGGCCCCGCCGTGGCCGTGCCGGGCGCATCCTGCTCACGGTGCTGAGCGTCGCCATCCTGCTGGTGTACCTCTTCCCGGTGTTCTGGATGCTCTCGGCCTCGCTCCAGCCGGGCGTCACCTCGGCGAACATCGACTGGATCCCCGCCGCGCCCAGCCTCGACGGCTACTCCACCGTGTTCGAAGACGGGCTGGAGAGCCTGCAGGTGAGCATCATCGTCTCGGCGGGTTCGGTGCTGCTCAGCCTCTTCGTGGCCATTCCGGCGGCCTACGCCCTCAGCCGGCTCACCTCGCGCATCGTCGACGTGGCCCTGGTGCTGCTGCTGCTCGCGCAGATGATCCCGAGCGTGGTGCTCGCCAACTCGTTCTACGCCATGTTCAATTTCTGGGGCGTGCTCAACACCTACGCGGGGCTCATCATCGCGAACTCCACCGCGGGCATCCCGTTCGCCATCATCGTGCTGAGGGCGTTCATGCTGCGCCTCGACCACGACGTGGTGGAGGCCGGCAAGCTCGACGGCCTGGGTCCGCTCGGCAGCCTCGTGCGCATCGTGCTGCCGCTGTCGCGGAACGCGGTCATCACGGCGGGCGTGTTCACCTTCCTGTTCAGCTGGGGCGACCTGCTGTTCGGGCTGACACTCGTGACGCAAGACCAGATGTATCCCATGACGGTGTTCGTCTACGCCCTCACGAGCTCGCAGGTCACGAGCTGGGCGGCGGTGATGGCGGCCTCACTGGTGGCGAGCCTGCCGGCGCTGCTGGTGGTGTTCGCGGCGCAGCGCTACGTCAAGGCGGGGATCGCGGTGGGCGGCGGCCGCTGAGGTCGGCCGCCCGTGGAGGCCCGCCGACCGCCGATCAGTCCCAGGCCTCCGCGAGCAGCTCGTAGGAGCGGATGCGGTCGGCGAGCGCGTGCGCCTGGGTGGTGACCACGAGCTCGTCGGCCCCGGTGGCCGCGGCGAGCGCCGCCAACCGCCGCACCACGGTCGCGGGCGAGCCGACGATCCGGCTGGCCAGCCGGTCGGAGACCTGGGCCCGCTGCGACTCGGTGAGCGGATGCGCGGCGGCGGTCGCGGCGCTGGGGTACAGCGGCGCGGCGTACTCGGTGCGCGAGCGGTAGAGCCACAGCCCGAACGGTTCGGCGATGCGCGCGGCCTCCTCGTCGGTCTCCGCCACCACCACGTCGGCCGACACCGCCACGTAGGGGCGGTCGAGCTGCGCCGAGGGCACGAACGCCTCCCGGTAGGCGGCCACGGTGGCGAACACCGACTGCGGCAGCGAGTGGTAGTTGGCGCCGAAGCGCAGCCCGTTCCGCCCGGCCACCTGGGCGCTCACCCCGGCCGAGCTGCCGTGCACCCAGAGGTCGACATCGGCGCCCTCGGCCGGGGTCGCCACCACCTCGACCCCCTCGGGCACCTCGAACCCACCGCGCAGAAAGCCGAGCACTTCGGCGATCTGCTCGCCGAAGTCGGCCGGGGCACCCGGGGTGCGCGAGAGCAGGCGGTCGTTGAGCCCCGCCCGCACGTCGTTGAAGGGCACCACCACCCTCGGCGGCACCACCACCCCGTCTACGAGCTCGGACTCCCCCACTGGACCTGGTTCGAGCTCCCCCACGGCGAGGCGGTCGTTCACGGCCCGCGCCGCGGCCCGTTGAGCCTCCGACGGCCCACCCCGTCCGACCCCGAGGTCCACCCCGCGCCCCGCGAGGGCGGCGACGGTGCCGCCGATCTCGGCCACCTGCAGCGGTGCATGGTTGTCGATGACGATCACGGCGGTGCCCACTCGGATGCGCGTGGTCGCCGCGGCGACGGTCGGCAGCAGCAGGTACGAGGCGGCGCCCGCTCCGCCGGGGTAGAGGTGGTGCTCGGCCACCCAGTAACGCTGGTAGCCCGCCCGATCGGCGGCACGGGCCAGGGTCACGGCATCGGCGAGGGCGCTCGCGGGGGTGCCGCCCTCGGGGATCAGCACGAGATCGAGCACGGAGAGGGGGATGCCGGCGCCGGGTTTCTGCACCCGCCCCATGATGCCCGAGGGGTGCCCGCCGACACAGCCGCGAGTCACACTCCGACACGGAGCGCGGTTGGCGGCCGGACTCTTCTAGGATCGGTCTCCGATGTCACAACCACTCCGGCGGGTGCACCTCGGTGCGTTCTACCCGAACGACCACCACTTCACGCTCTGGTCGCATCCCGACGCCGGGAGCCAGATCGAGTTCGACGCGTTCCTGCGGTTCGCCCGGGGCGCCGAGCGCGGGCTGTTCGACTTCGTCTTCCTCGCCGAGGCGAACTGGCTGCAGGAGCACCGTGGGCGGGTGGTCGACCACGCCATCCTCGACAAGCCCGACCCGCTCACCGTGCTCTCCGGTCTCGCCGCCGAGACCACGCACATCGGGCTCGTGGCCACCGTCGGCACCACCTTCTCCGACCCCTACGACGTCGCCCGGCGGCTCGCGGCGCTGCAGCACCTCTCGCAGGGCCGGGCGGGGTGGAACGTCGTGACCTCGCACACAACCTTCGGCATCGGTGCCTCCACCAACTTCCGCCCGGGGCGCATGGTGGCGCACGCCGACCGCTACCGGCAGGCCGACGCGTTCCTGCGCGAGGTGGGCGCGCTGTGGGCGGGCGACGACCCGAGCGCGGCGTTCGACGCCGTGGCCGGTCATCGTCCGGCCATCGTGCAGGCGGGCGGATCGCCGGAGGGGCGCGACCTCGCGGCCGCCCACGCCGACGTGGTGTTCGCGGGCCGGCGCAGCATCCCGGAGTCGAAGGCGTTCTGCGACGACGTGCGGGCCAGGCGCCGGGCGGCCGGGAGACACGACCAGGTGCTCTTCCTCCCCAGCACGGCGTTCGTGCTGGGCGATACCCCGGCCGAGGCCGAGGAGCGGCTGCGCGAGTGGCGCGCCCTCGAGATGACGCCGCGCACGGCGATCTTCTTGCTCGAAGAGGTGTGGGGGCACGACCTCAGCGGGCTCGACGTCGACGGGCCGCTGCCAGCGTTCGACCCCGACTGGGCCCATGCCGAGGCGTTCACCCGTGGCGAGGTGGGCGAGGCGCGGGATGCGCGGGTCATGATCGCGGAGTGGCGCGCGCTCGCCGAGGAGCGGTCGCTCTCGGTGCGCGAGCTGCTCGGCGTGGTGCGGGCGCGCCGCGATTTCGTGGGCACCCCGCGCCAGGTGGCGGAAGAGATCAACGCCTGGGTGCAGGCCGGGGCGGCCGACGGGTTCGTGGTGAACCCCTCCGTGGTGCCGAGCGGCATCGAGGAGTTCGTCGACCGGGTGGTGCCCGAGCTGCAGGAGCTCGGGGTGTACCGCGAGGAGTACTCCGGATCGACTCTGCACGACCACCTGCACGAAGGAGACGCCCGTGTCCGCTGACAGCCTCGCCGGCCGCATCCCTGCCGCCGGGCCCTCCGAGCCTCCCTACCCGAAGATCGAGCTGCACGTGCACCTCGAGGGCGCCGTACGACCCGCCACCCTGTTCGAGCTCGCCCGCCGCAACGGCATGGCGCTCCCCGTCGACTCGCTCGAGGAGCTCGAGCGCTTCTACGAGTTCAGCGACTTCGACCACTTCATCGACGTGTGGAACGTCACCACCCACGTGGTCGACACCGCCGACGACTTCCGCCAGGTGGTCGTCGACTACGCGAAGGAGGCCGCATCGTTCGGGGTGGTCTACCTCGAGGGCATCTTCTCGCCCGGGCAGTACCTCAGCCGGGGCATCGAGAGCCGAGAGCTGTTCGAGGGCTACACCGACGGCATCCAGGACGCCTTCGAGCAGACCGGCGTGATCGTGCGGCTCACCCCCGACATCGACCGCAACCGCGAGCCGGAGTCGAGCCTGCCCATCGTGGAGGAGTCGATCCGTTTCCGCGACCGCGGCATCGTGGGCGTCGGGCTCGGCGGGCGCGAGCGCGCCGCCCCCACCTCCGACTTCGTCGAGCTGTTCGCCCGGGCGCGCGACGGTGGACTCGCGGCGGTGCCCCACGCGGGTGAAGACGACGGGGCGCGCTCGGTGCGCGAGGCCGTCGAGCTGCTGGGCGCCGACCGCATCCGCCACGGCTTCCGCGCCATCGACGACCCCTCGCTCGTGCGCGAATTGCGAGACCGGCGCCTGGTGCTCGACGTGTGCCCCACCTCCAACCTGCGCACGCGGGTGGTGCCGAGCCTCGCCGAGCATCCGTTGCCCGCCCTGCTCGCCGCGGGCCTCGCCGTGACGGTCAACACCGACGACCCCGCCATGTTCGGCACCGACCTCGGGGTGGAGCACCGCTTCGCGCTCTCGGTGGGGGCGGATGCGCGCGAGCTCTACGAGGCGGGCGTGGTCGGGCAGGTGGCGGGGCCGGAGATGGAGGCGCACCTGCGCGCCGTCGGTGACGCGCACTGGGGCGCGCGGGCGTCGGAGGCGGCGTCGTGAGCGGCCAGGCCGCCTCCCGGCGCACACTCGTCGGGCTGTCGCTCGACGGCATCGGGGCCTCCACGGATTCCGGTGCGTCGGGCGTCGACGAGCTGGTCGACGCAGCCCGGCGTGCGGAGGCGCTGGGCTTCGACCTCATCGTGCTCGACGACCCGTTGGAGCGCGCGGCCGACGGACGAGCCCGCGTCTCCCCCACCGATGCGCTGGCATTCCTGGCTCGCCGCACCACCCGCATCGGACTCCTCGCGACGGCGCGCAGCCACTACCGCGAACCCTTCCACGTGGCCAAGGAGGTGGCCACCGTCGATTTCATCAGCTCGGGCCGCGCCGGACTCCTCGTCGACCCCACGCGCACCGCGGTCGCCGACGCCCACTTCCCCCAGGCCGCAGACCTCGACCCCACCGAGCTCGTCGCAGAGGCGGCCGAGTTCGCGGAAGTCGTCTCCGCGCTCTGGGATTCGTGGGAAGACGGCGCCGAGATCAGAGAGGCCGTCACCGGAAGGTACGTCGACAACACCAAGATCCACCACATCGACCACTCCGGTCGCTACTTCACGGTGAAGGGCCCGCTCATCACCCCGCGTCCTCCCCAGGGCCAGCCGCCGCTCTTCCTGCTCGACGCCCCCGGTTCGGGCCGCCTCGCCGCGCTGCCCGGGCATCGCATCGAGTTCCTGCCGGTCCCCGCCGTGTACGTCGCCCTCGCCGCGCTCGCGGCGGCGAGGGCGACGTCGGGCACCGCAGCCGGTCCCGTGAGCGGCACCGAAGGCTCCCTCACCCTCGTGCTCACGACGCCGCCTCAGCTGGTCGGCGACATCCTCACCGCGCTGGAGATCGATCCCGCCGTTCTGGGCGACACCCCGGGCATGGCCCCGTCCCACCTGCGCGAGCGCCTCGGGATTCCGCGACCGCGCAGCCGATACGCGGGCCTCACCGGCCGTGGAGACCGGCCAGCGTGACGTCGAGAAACTCCATCGCCAGGCGCTCGGCCTCGACGTTCCGCACGAGCGGCGCCGCCGCTGCTACCGCGTGCCGGGCCTCCGCGCCGTCTCGCCAGCGGCGGTAGAGCGCGATCGAGGCCAGCAGTGCCTCGACGATCGCGGCCGGCTCGTAGCCGCAGACCGTGCTGCGCAACTCGACCGCTGCGACGGGCGCGACCGACTCGATCCGGCGCACGCCGCGCGCTTCCCGCCCGGCGGCGACCGCGGCAAGAGGCCCCAGCACCGCGCCCCGCACGAACCCCAGCAGATCGAGCACCTCGAACCACTCCCCCCGGGCGGCCTTGGTGGCGGCGTAGTGCACCCACACCCAGAAGCGATCCTCCGCCCACTGCAGGTCGAAGCCGGGCTCGCCGGCACCGGCATCCGCACCGGCCCGGTCGAGCTCGGCAGCCACCGCTCCGGCGGTGTCGTGCACGACCTCGCCCGACCTCACGCTCCGACCCACGTCGGAGATCCGCACGAACGTGAAGTCCACGTGCACCAGCGGCGGCCCGAGCAGCGTGATGATGAGGCGCGGCTCCCCCACGTGCTCGCCGGTGAACCCCGCCACCAGCGGCGCCCACGACGCGATCAGCCGCATCCGCTCGCTCATCACGCTCTCGTGCTGCGCATCGTCGGTCACCAGCACGAGGTCGACGTCGGAGTGCTCGTCGCCCCTACCCGCCCCGAGCGAGCCCGTGAGGCAGACGCCGACGATGCGCGAGTCCGCGGCGATCTGCGACAGCAAGGCGTCGAGCATCCGTCGCTGCAGTTCTGGTGCCGTCATGTCGTCTCCCCGCCGTCGCCCGATCGAAAGTCCTCCAGATTACACAGCCGGCTACACACGGCGTAACAGTGCGTCGGATGCGCGTGGCGGGCCGTGCCCAGCCGGTAGATTCGGTCGTCGTGACCGCTCCCGACGACATCCGCCACATCGTTCTCGACACCGACACGGGCATCGACGACGCGCTCGCCCTGCTCTACCTGGCGGGCCGGCCCGACGCCGAGCTCTCGGCCATCACGGCCGTCTACGGCAACACGCCGGTCGACTCGTCGCTCACCAACATCGCTCGGGTGCTGAAGGTGGCGGGCCTCGAGGACACGCTCGTGGCACGCGGCGCCGACCGCCCGATCGTGGGCGAGCCGGCCATCGCGCACCTCGTGCACGGCCGCGACGGGCTCGGCGACCTGTGGAGCGACCCGATCGCGCCGAAGAACCTGTCGCCGCTCAGCGCCGCCGAGCTCATCGTGGAGCTCGGCCGCTCACGCCCCGGCTACTACGACCTGCTGCCCGTGGGACCGCTCACCAACATCGGGCTCGCGCTCGAGCTCGACCCCGAGATCCTCACCCTCTACCGCTCGGTCGTCATCATGGGAGGCTCGGGACCGTTCCCGCCGCTCGGGGTGTCGCAGATGGTCGACGCGAACATCCAGAACGACGGCGAGGCCGCCCGCCGGGTGTTCGCCGCGCCGCGGAACGAGCTCGTGATGGTGGGCGTCAACGTCACCGCGGGCACGATCGTCGACGAGCAACAGGTCGAGGCGCTCGCCCGCGCCGGCACCGAGTGGGGCACCTTCTCGGCGCAGGTGCTCGGCGCCTACATGGACTTCTACCAGCACGCCTGGGGGCGTCGCGTCTCCTCGGCCCACGACGGCCTCGCCGCCGCACTGCTCGTGCAGCCGTCGTGGATCACGGGCTCCCGCCGCGGCCCCGTCAACATCGTCACCGACGGCTACTCGGTGCGCGCCCACCTGCTCGAGACCCACGAGGGCTACCCGCCGAGCTGGCCCACCGAACCCGCCCCCGACACCCTCGTCGTCACCGAGGTCGACCGCGAGGGCTTCCTCCGCGACTTCATCCGCGTGCTCTCCGGCCGCTGAACCGTCACGCCGCCAGGGCGCCGCGGGGTCTCCGCCCTGTCACGTCCGCTTCTCTCGACACCCGCGGGGCCCATCCGAGCGCCACCAGTGCACCCGCCAGGGCGAGCTGGCCCACGATGGGCAGCACGGCCGAGATCACCGAGCTGTCGCCGCCCGAGGTCATGAAGGTGTCGGCGATCGACATGCCGATCGAGAAGCCCGCGAAGAAGCGGAAGAACACCGCGCCCCCGACGAGCGCCAGTACGATCACGACGATGCGGCGCGGGGTGAGTCCCGTCGAGCCCCGTCGCGCGGCGATGACCACGAGCACGAGCGCGGGAACGAGCCAGAACACGGCCCACACCGTCACCGCCACGACCGCGGTGCCGAGAAAGAAGCCGTCGTCGGAGGCCATGCGCCGGTAGACCTCCCCCAGCCCGAGCCCGGGTGCCTTCGCCAGTGGGTTCCACACCAGAGTGTCGAGGCCCCCGACGACGACGATCGCGAGCATCGCGACCGCCCCGCCGACGGCGACCGGCAGGCGCTGCCGGCGGGTGGCCCGACGGGGTTGGAGCGCGAGCGGCGGGGATCCGACCACGACCGCGAGCCCCGCGGCCAACCCGAAGATCCCGACGAGGAGGCTCACCGCCGCGAGCACCAACGGGGCGAGTCCGTCAGAGAACAGCGGATGAGCGAGCGGCATCACCAGGAATACCGGGGCGAGCAGCGTGGCGAACAGCGCCGCCCTCGCGAGCGCTGTGCGCGCGGTGAACGCGGCGATCGCCGTCATGACGGCGCCCACGAGGGCCAGTGCGATGGCCAGTCTCAGCACCAGCCATCCCGCCGACTCGAGCGCGGCCAGCACGGCCGGGGTGGCTCCCGGGCCCTCCGGCACGATGCCACCGCCGGTGAGGAGGAGCCCGAGAAGAACGACGCCGCTCGCCCCGGTGAGCGCGATCCCTCGCCGGGCGAGGCGACGGGGCCGGGAGCCTCGAGGCTCACCGGTGTAGTCGGGCACGTCGCGGTCGAGCGTGAGGGTCACGACGGCGGCCCCGAGCACCACGTCGCGACGGCGGAGCCCCAGTTCAGCGGCTCCGGCCGCGTCGGCGCGCCACTCTTCGAGGTAGCGGCCGCGTGCCCCCGACGGCAGCAGGCGGGCGAGCGCGCGGAGCACCCGGTCGACGCTCACGACAGCGCTCCGCCGTGCGCCGGCGCCAGTGGCGCGCGCGGCGCCGAACGCGGCCTCTCGCGCCGGGCGACCCGCTCGAACCGGTCGACCGCCTCGCGCGCCGCATCCGCCCCCTCTGCACAGAAGCGGTACAGCCGCCGGCGTGGCCCGTTGCGCTCGCTGTCGGCCTCCCACGCCGACTCCACCCAGCCCGCGCCTTCGAGCCGCTCCAGGATCGGGTACACGCTCCCGGCCGGCCTCCCCGACCTCTTGACGACCGCGAGCCCCCAGAGCTCGCCGCCCTCCTCGAGAAGGATGCGCAGCACGTCGACGGTGGCGGGGGTGAGCCGACTCAAAGGATCCATGCACCAAGTCTAGCTATATAGAGATAGAACTGTCCAGAGCATTCCTCACAGCACATGCTGACACGGGACGTCACGATCGGGCGCCGGCCGTTCCGATCGGAGAGGGTGGAGTCACATCGCGGTGTGCCCGAGTGGTCAGGGAGCGGCCTGCAAAGCCGTCTACGCCGGTTCGAATCCGGTCACCGCGTCGACAGGCCCGCGCGCGCCGGCAACCACCCACTTCGCCAATCGAGCGCGCGTCCGGCGCTTCAACAGGCCCGGATGCGCCCACGCGTGGCGAAACCGGCCCAGCCGGGGCCGCTGAGAGCGATACGACACACCAGGCCGCACCGGAAACCGTTCACAACCGCACGATCGCGCGCATCCGCCCGCCCGAGAGCGGCGGATGGGCGCAGTCGTGCACGAGCGAACGGCGCCACCGCACGCAAAGACGAACGTGGGCGGTCAGGGGCTCGAAGAGCCGCTGTGACCGCCCACGTTCGTCTCAAGCTCGGCCGGAGCGCGCGCCGCGGCAGGCCGCGCGCGCCGGGCCGCTCAGTGCTGGTGGTCGCCCGCACCGCCGAGCTTGAACGCGAGCCGGCCATGCGCGTACCCGCCTCCGGCACGGATCGCCGTGGCGACCCACGCCGCCTCGGCGAGCTCGCCGTCGGTCGCGCCAGCCTTCACGGCGTTTTGGCTGTGGGCGTCGATGCAGTACACGCACTGCGTCGTGATGCCCACGGCGAGCGCGATGAGCTCGCGGTACTTCAGCGGGATCTCGCGCCCCTCGGCGGCGAACACCGCGCTGTCGAAGGCGCTGAACGCGGCGAGGATGTCGGGCGTCTCCTTCTTGTAGACGGCGGTGAACTTCTTGTCCTCGGTGCGGTCGTAGTAGTCGGACACGGGTTTCCTTTCGAGAGGTGGATAGGGAAAGCGGGTACCAGGATGCGGGCTACGGCCGCAGCGCCCGGTCGAGGTCGGCGATCAGGTCGTCCACCGTCTCGGTGCCGATCGAGAGCCGGATGAGCCCCGGCGTCACCCCGAGCGCGAGCCGCAGCTCCTCCGAGAACGAGAGGTGCGTCGTGGTGGCCGGGTGCAGCGCCATCGACCGCACGTCGCCGATGTTGGTCATGCGGCTGATGACCCGCAGCCGGTCGGTGAACCGCCGCGCACCCGCTTCACCGCCGCGCACCGTGACGGCGAACACCGACCCGGTGAGACCCCCGTACAACCGCTGCGCGAGTGCACTGTAGGGGCTCGACGGCAGCCCCGCGTAGTCGACCGACTCGACGCCCGGATGCGTCTCCAGCCACGCCGCGATCGTCGCCGCGTTGGAGAGGTGGCGGTCCATGCGCAGCGACAGCGTCTCGATGCCCTGGTGCAGCAGGAATGACGTGAACGGCGACAGCGCCGGCCCGATGTCGTTCACCACGGCGTCGCGCGTGGCCCGCCCGTACGGGGCCGCGGGGAACCGTTCGAGCATCGACCGCCCGCCCGGCGCCGGCGGCTGCGTGATGAGCGGATACGACCGCGACGCCGCCGCCCAGTCGAACACGCCCGTGTCGACGATGGTGCCCGAGATGGCGGCCCCGTGCCCCGAGAGGAACTTCGTCGACGAGTGCACCACCACCGCCGCCCCGTGCTCCCCCGGCCGGATGAGGTAGGGCGTGGCGATGGTGTTGTCGACCACGAGCGGGATGCCGTGGCGGGCGGCGACGGCGGCCACCCGGTCGATGTCGACGATGTCGTTCTTCGGGTTGGGGATGGTCTCGGTGAAGATCGCCTTGGTCGACGGCCCGATCCGCCGCTCCCACTCGTCGTCGTCGTCGGGGTTCCACACGTAGTCGACGCCCACGCCCATGCGCTCGAAGCTGCGGCCGAACAGGATGCGCGTGCCGCTGTAGATCGACGCCGTCGACACGAACCGCTCGCCCGAGCGCACCAGCGCGAACAGTGCCGCGGTGATGGCGGCCTGCCCCGACGACACCACGATCGCATCCGTGCCGCCCTCGAGCGAGGCGATGCGCCGCTCGGCCACCGAGCCGGAGGGATTGCGCTGGCGGGAGTAGATGAGCCCCTCGCTCTCGCCGGCGAAGCGCTCGCGCCCGTCGTCCCAGGAGTCGAAGCGGTAACCCGCGCTCAGGGCGATGGGCGGGATGCGCGCGCCGGCGACCGGGTCGGCGTACTCCCCCGCGTGGATCTGGCGGGTGTCGAAGCCGTAGCCCGACCAGTCGTACTCGGGCTCGGCGGCCGGCTCGGCGGGTGAGGCGGGCACGGCGGGCGGCTGATCGGTCATGACGGTCTCTCCGAGGGTGCGAGGGTGGAACGGGACGAGTGCACGGCGTCGGCGATCGCGACGACCGCCTCCCGCAGCAGCGGAGCGGGCATGGCGAACACGAGCCGCGCGAAGCGCTCGTACCCGGCGCCGCACAGGGCGCCGTCGGTCACGGTGACGCCCGCGTGCTCGCGCAGGAACCGGGCGGGCGCCCCGTCCAGGTCGTAGGCCCCGAGATCGAGCCAGGCCAAGTACGTGGCGTCGGGCATCCGATACCCCACCTCGGGCAGGTGCTCGTCGAGCAGCTCGCCGAGCAGCCGGCGGTTGCCGTCGAGGTAGTGCACCACGTCGCTCAACCACTCCCGACCCTCCTGGTAGGCGGCGGTCGAGGCGATCACGCCCGGGGTCGACGCCCCGTGCTGCACCGCGAAGCCGAAGCGCCGGTACCGCTCGGCGTCGGCGGGGTTGGTGGTGATGAGCTGGGCGGCCTTGAGCCCCGGGATGTTCCACGCCTTCGAGGCGCTCGTACCCGTGACGCTGTGCCCGGCCGCTGCCTCCGACACCGAGGCGTAGGGGATGTGCCGCCGCCCGTCGTAGCGCAGCGGCGCGTGGATCTCGTCGGCGAACACCCGCGCCCCGTGCCGCTCCACGATCTCGGCGATCGCCTCGAGCTCCTCGCGCTCGAGTGCGGTGCCGGTGGGGTTCTGCGGGTTGCAGAGCACGAGCGTGCCCGCGCCCGCCGCGAAGGCGGCGTCGAGGGCGTCGAGGTCGTGCGTCCACCGCCCGTCGCGCTCGATGCCCGGCACCTGCACCACCTCGCGCCCGAGCGTGGCGGGGTAGGTGAGGAAGGGCATGTACGCCGGCGTCGGCACGATCACCGCCGAGCCGGGCCGCGAGTACTCGGTGACGGCCACGCCGAGCGCGGCCATCACGTCGGACACCGGATGCACGTCGCGGGGGTCGACCGCCCAGCCGTACTCCTCGCGCATCCAGATCGCGGTCGCGTCGGCGAGGTCGCGCGCGGTGGCGGGCGAGAGGTAGCCGAGCACGCCGTCGTCGACCGCCCGGTGCAGCGCCGCGGTGACGGCCGGTGCCGTGCCGAAGTCCATCTCGGCCACCCAGGCACCCAGCGTTCCGGGGTGCAGGCTCCACTTGCGGCTGCTCGGCACGTCGAGCTGCTCAGCGGTGATGGCGTCGAACGGATGCGCGCCCGCGGCGCTCCTGGTCGGCTCACTCGACGTCATCGTGCACCCATTCTCCGCCCTGCATCACGGCCACCGCAGCCCCGGCGTCATCGAAGGTCACGGGGTCGAGCGGATCGGAGCGCAGCAGCACGAGGTCGGCGAGCCGCCCCGGCTCGAGCACGCCCGCGTCGATGCGCAGCAGCTCGGCGCCCGTGCGCGTGGCCGCGACCAGCGCGTCGGGCGCGGGCACCCCGGCCCGCACGAGCGCGGCGATCTCGGCGAGATTGGTGCCGTGCTGCTCGGGAGTGGAGAAGTCCGACCCGAGCGCGAGCGGCAGCCCGGCGTCGAGCGCGTGGCGCACCGCTTCCACGTGACGGGAGACTGCATCGGCCACGCGCTGCTCGGGCACTCCGGCGAGGGCGCCCGAGCGCACCAGGTCGAGCACCCGGCGGTAGATGGTGAGGGTGGGCACGAAGACCGTGCCGGCCGCCGCGGCGCGCGCCGCCTGGCGGGACGTGAGGTGGATGCCGTGCTCGATGCTCGCGGCGCCCTCGTCGACCGCCCAGTCGAGCGAGTCGCCGCCCCAGGTGTGCACCATCACGCGCACGCCCGCCTCGGCGGCCTCCTCCACGGCGGCGGCGATCTCGTCGCGGGTGAGCAGCGGCTCCAGCACCGACTCACCGGGCGAGGCGACGCCCGAGGTGGCCACGAGCTTGACCCAGTCGGCTCCCTTCGCGAGCGCGGCGGCGACGGCCGCGCGCATCCGGTCGACCGACCCGGCGGTGTCCGAGGCGATCTGCGCGCCCCCGATCATGTCGACCGCCACCCGCAGCCGTGGGCCCGGGAGGTCGCCTTCCGTGATTCGGTCGCGCAGCCCGGCATCGGCACCGCCCGCGTCCCGCACGGTCGTCACGCCCGCCCGCAGCGTGGCCGCGAGTCCTGCGCGCAGCCGCGCCTGCCGCTCGTCGTCGCTGCGCGCATCCCGCTCGTCGTGATGGAAGTCGTTCCACGACACGTGGTCGTGCACATCCACCACCCCGGGCATCACCCACAGCCCGCGCGCGTCGACGACCCGCTCGCCCGCTACGGAGTCGCCGCCCGCCCTCTGCACCGCACCGGTCGCATCCGCGGCGGCGTCGCTGACGGACGCGATCCGGTCGCCCTCGACGCGGAGGGTGCGCGGAGCGAACCGGCCGTGCGCATCCATCACCCGCGCGCCGACGGTGGTGGTGACACCGGTGCTGCCCGCCGTCACGAGCGCTCCGGCAGCACCAGGCGGGGCACGGCGTCGAGCAGCCGCCGGGTGTACGGATGCGCGGGGCTCGCGAGCACCCGGGCGGTCGGCCCCTGCTCCACGATCGCGCCGTCCTTCATCACGACGACCGTGTCGCTCAGCCGCTCCACCACACTGAGGTCGTGGGTGATGACGACGAGCGCCGTGCCGAGCGTCGCGCGGAGCGACGCGAACAGCGCGAGCACGGCGGCCTGCACCGACACGTCGAGCGCCGAGGTGGGCTCGTCGGCCACGATGAGGCGCGGGCGCACGGCGAGCGCGCGGGCGATGGCGACGCGCTGGCGCTGACCACCCGAGAGGTGCGAGGGGCGCACGCGGCCGAGTTCGGGCGTGAGCTCCACGCGCGCGAGCAGCTCGTCGATGGCGGCGGGGGCGGAGGCGCGGTCGGCGAGGCCGTGCGCGCGCAGCAGCTCGCCGAGAGTCTGGGCGGCGGTGAGCCGGGGGTTGAGCGACTGGTACGGGTCTTGGAACACCATCTGGATGTCGCGCCGCAGCTCGGCCGGCCGCCGGCGCGGGAGCGGGAGCGGTGCGCCCTCCCAGTGCAATGACCCGGCGCTCACCGGCACGAATCCCGCGATCGCCCGGCCGAGCGTGGTCTTGCCCGACCCCGACTCCCCCACCACGCCCACGATCTCGCCGGCGCCCACGGTGAGCGAGGCGTCGTTCACGGCACGGGTCGCCCCGTAGTCGACCGACACCGCGTCGAGCCTCAGCAGTTCGCTCACGACGCACCCCCCGCATCCGCCGCCCCGCCGCCGCTCAGCGCGAGCGCCGACGCCACGAGGCCGCGCGTGTACTCGTGGGCGGGCGCGCCGAGCACCTCGAGGGTGTCGCCGGTCTCCACCACGGCGCCGTGCCGCATCACCGCGATGCGGCTGCTCACCCGCGCGATTACCGGCAGGTCGTGCGTGACGAACAGCACCCCGACCCCCTTCGTCACCCTGATCTCGTCGAGCAGCGCCAGGATCTCGGCCTGCACCGTCACGTCGAGCGCCGTCGTCGGCTCGTCGCAGAGCAGGAACTCGGGGTCGCTCGCGAGCGCGAACGCGATCATCACGCGCTGCCGCTGCCCACCGCTCAGCTCGTGCGGGTACCGGCCGTAGAGCTGCTCCGGATGCGGCAGCCGCGCCTCCGCGAGCAGCTGCACCGCATCCCGCCGCGCCTCGGCACGGCTCCGCCCGCGCACGTGCTGCCGCACCGCGGCCACCTGCGCGCCCACCCGCTTCAGCGGATCGAGCGCACTCGACGGGTCTTGGAACACCATCGCGATCCGCGCGCGGCGAGCCTTCCGCGCGGCGGTCCCGGCCGTGAGCGGCAGCACCGCGTCGCCCACCGCGACCGAGCCCGCACGCACCACGAGCGGCTTCGGCAGCAGTGCCGCGATGGCCCGCAGGGTGAGGCTCTTGCCCGACCCCGACTCCCCCACGAGCCCGAGGCACTCGCCCGGCTGCACGGTGAGGTCGAGCTCGGAGACCAGCGGATGCGCATCCCGCTCGGGCCGCCCCACGGCCAGCCCGCGCACCACGAGCGCGCCGCTCACCGCTCGTCCCTCAAGACGTCGGCGATGCCGTCGGCGAGCAGCGAGAAGCCCACGGCGGTGACGAAGAGCGCGGCACCTGGCGCGAGCGAGATCCACGGGCGACTGGTGAGGAAGGCCTGCCCATCGGAGATCATGCCGCCCCAGTCGGGCGTGGGCGGCTGGATGCCGAGCCCGAGGTAGCTGAGCGTCACCACGGCGAGGATGACGAAGACGATGTCGTTGACGACCAGCACCACGATCTGCGGCAGCGCGTTGGGCAGCACGTGGCGCACCATCACGCGCACGTGCCCGAGCCCTCCGCCGCGCGCGGCGAGCACCCAGTTCTCGCGCGCGAACCCGGCGGTCACCACGCCCACCACCCGGGTGTAGTTCACCCACGCCACCAGCGCGAAGGTGAGGTAGATGGCCCCCTCGCCGGTGCCGAGCAGCGTGACCATGGCCAGCACGATCACGTAGAAGGGGAAGGCGAGGTTGGTGTCGACGAGGTAGGAGGCGATGCGGTCGGTCCAGCCGCCGAAGTAGCCCGCCAGGAGTCCGAGGGCGATGCCGAGCACTGCGGGTGTGGCGACCGCGAGCACGCCCACGCGCAGGTCGGTGCGGGCGGCGTAGACGATGCGCGACCAGATGTCGCGGCCGAGCTGGTCGGTGCCGAGCCAGTGCGCCGCCGAGGGCGGCTGGAGGCCCGCGGTCAGGTCTTGCACGATCGGGTCGTGGGTCGCCACGAGCGGGGCGAAGGCGGCGGCGAGCAGCACGATCCCCACGATCACGGCGCCCGCGATGAGCGTGCCGGAGCGCCGGCGCCGACGACGCGTGGGGTGGCCGCCCGCGCCGCCGTCGCCGGGGCCCGACAGGATGGACGAGATCGTCTCGACGGTCACGCGCTCACCCCCGAGCGCATCTCGGCGGCACCGGCGGTGGTGCCACGACCCGCGGCACCGGCGGCGTCGCGCCGAGCCGTCCGGCGCGACCCCCTCGTGCGCCGCCGCGGGTCGATGAGCCGCACCAGCGCATCCGTCACCAGGTTCACGACCACCACGAGGATGGCCGTGTACACCACGATGCCCTGGATGACCGGCACGTCGCGCGCGCTGATGGAATCGAACATGAGCGCACCGAGGCCCGGGATGGCGAACACCTTCTCGACCACGAAGGTGCCGCCCACGAGGTAGGCCACGTTGAGCCCCACCAGCGTGAGCGCCGGGATGGCCGCGTTCGGCAGCAGGTAGGCGAAGGTGACCCGGGCGTTCGAGAACCCCGCCGAGCGCGCGGCCGCCACGAAGTCGCCGCCCGCCACCTCGAGCAGCTGCACGCGGAGGCTGCGGGTGAGCACCGGCACGATCGCCAGCGCGGCGGTGAGCGAGGGCAGCACCAGCGAACGGATGCCGTCGGTGTTGCCGCCGACCGGGAACCACCGCAGCTGCACCCCGAACAGCAGGATGAGCAGCATGCCCACGAGGAACGCCGGGATGGCGAGGGTGCTGGTGGAGATCAGGCGCACCACCTGGTCGGCCCACCGGTCGTGGTTCGCCGCGGCCACCACCGCGAGGGCGGTGCTGATGACCACGGCGAACAGAACGGCCAGCGCCACGATGCCGAGCGTCACCCCGGCCCGGGCCGAGATGAGCTCGCCCACCGGCACGCCGTTCACGAGCGACTCGCCGCCGCCCGTGAACAGGTCGGTGACGAACGTGCCGAAGCGGGCGTACCACGGCAGGTCGAGCCCGAGTTGCTGACGCAGTTCGGCCACGGCCTCCGGGGTGGCACGGCTGCCGAGCAGCGAGGTGGCGACGTCTCCCGGCACGAGCTGCAGCAGCACGAAGGTGGCGAGCACCACTCCCCCGGCCACCAGTGCCGCACGCAGCACCAGCAGGCCGACCTGCTTCACCCAGCCCATGGAATCCGTTCTACCGCCTGCTGCTCGACGCCCTGCGACGTGACCCTGCTGCGCCTCGCTACTGCTCGATCCAGACGTTCTCGAGCCGCACGGTGCCGTTCGGGATGAGCTCCAGACCGTGCAGCTTCGACGACGTCGCCTTGATCTCGGAGATGTAGGCCAGCGGCAGCGACGGGGAGTCCTGCGCCACGATCTCCTGGATCTGAGCATAGATCGCCGCGCGGTCGTCGCCGTCGGGGGTGGTGCGGCCGTCGACCACGAGCTGGTTCACCTCGTCGTTGTCGTAGAAGGTGTGGAACGACTGCGTCGGGCCGTTGCCGTCGACCTGCCAGCTGGAGACGTTGTCGGGGTCTCCGGTGTCGGCGATGGTCGTGGTGAGCGCGAAGTCGTAGTCGCCGGCGGGGAACCTGGTCCAGAAGGTGGCGTTGTCGACGCTCTCGATCGAGACGTCGAGGCCGATCTCGGCGAGCGAGGACTGGATGATCTGCGCCTGCTGGTCGCGCGACTGCGAACCGCCGTCCACGAGCAGCGTCACCGCACCGCCGTCGGGGTGCGACGACGAGGCGAGCTCGGCCTGGGCGGCGTCGACGTCGTACTGCAGCACGTCGGCATCCTGGTCGGAGTAGTTGATGGTGGAGGCGATGAAAGTGGTCGCCGGGGTGGCGGTGCCGAAGGTGGTCGCCTCGGTGAGCGCGGTGCGGTCGACCGCCTGGGCGACGGCGCGGCGCACCGAGCGGTCGCTGAACAGCTCGGAGGTGGTGTTGAAGAACACGATGTCGGAGTTCCAGCTGCCGACGCTCTGCACGCCCACGGCCGAGTTGCCCTCGAGCTGCTCCACGCTCGCGATCGGCACGTCGTCGACGATCTGCGCCTGGCCGCTCTCCACCTGCTGCACGAGCTGATTGTCGTCGTCGACCGTGGTGAGGTGCACGGTGTCGAGGTAGGGCAGGCCCTCCACACGGTAGGCGTCGTTCTTCACCAGCGTGAAGTCGCCGGTGCTCTTGTTCCACTCGCCGACCGTGAAGGGGCCGGTGCCGATGGGGGCGTCGAAGAAGGTGTCGGCCGACTCGCCCGCGAGGTCGTCGGGGAGGATGCTGCTGGAGAAGATCGAGAGCTCCCAGAGCAGCGGGGTGTAGGGCTCGGAGAGGGTGATCTGCACGGTGCTCGCGTCGACCGCGGTCACGTCGGTGATGGGTGCGGCCAGCGGCAGGGCACCCGGCGTGTCGAGGTGGCGCTGGATGGAGTACACCACGTCGGCGGAGTCGAAGGCCGAGCCGTCGGAGAAGGTGACGCCGTCTTCGAGGGTGAAGGTCCACACCAGGCCGTCGTCGCTCGTGGTGTAGCCGGTGGCGAGCGAGGGCTGCAGCTGGCCGTCGGTGTCGATGGCGTAGAGCGTGTCGAAGATCTTGTCGAGCGTGTAGGCGTTGGCCGTGGTGAGGGTCTCCGCCTGCGGGTCGAGCGAGGAGATCTCCTGACTGAGGCGGGCGTAGGTGATCTCGCCGCCCTCCACCGGCTCGCCGGCGGCACCGCTCGGCGAGGTGGCGTCGCTGCCGGCGGCGCAGCCGGAGAGGAGGAGGACTCCGGCCGCGAGGGCGGCGACCGGTGCGGCGACGCGGATGCGGCGGCGGCGCGGGGTGCGGTGTGATGCTCGGGTCATGAGACTCTTCCGTTTCGTGGGACGACTCTGGATAGAGTAATGAATACGTTTGTGTACATTATTTCCCGCATGTAACAGTGCGTAAAAAGCTCGGGCGGTTGCCCGGGTGACCCCGGTCGAGAGGAGCCACATGGTCGCGCAGAGGGATGCGAGCTGGAGTCCGCTCCTCGATCCCGCGGCATTCAGCGCCGCGCGGTACGACCGTCTGGGCCACCGCATCGGGGCGCTGCTGGGCAGTACCCACCACGATATCGCGCTCGTGCCGGGCGAGGCCGTCGTCGCCCTCGAGGCCGTGGCGCGCGAGCTCGGCGGCGGGGGCGGTCGCGTGCTCAACGTGGCCACGAGCGTCTACGGTCATCTCTTCGGGCAGTGGCTCGCCGCCGGCGGGGCGACGGTCACCACGCTCACTCCCTCGGTGCCGGGGCAGCCCATCCCGCTGGCCGAGGTGACGGATGCGCTCGACAACGGCCCGTGGGCGGCCATCGCGCTCGTGCACGGCGAGGCCGCGTCGGGCATCGTGAACCCGCTCGCCGAGATCCTCGCCGCCGCGCGCTCGCGCGGGGTGCCCACCGTGGTCGACGCGGTGGCCTCGGTGGGCGCCGAGCCCGTGCTGCTCGGCGACGAGGGGCCCGACATTCTCGTGATCGGCGCGCAGAAGGCGCTCGGCGGGCCGTCCGGGCTCGCGGTGGCGGCCGTGTCGGAGACCGGATGGGGGCTGCTCGCCCGGCCGGCCGGCGCCCCGTCGTTCTCGTCGCTGTCGCTGCTCGACCTCAAGCGCGACTGGCTCGACACCGACCGCACGGCCATCCCGCTCACCCCCATCACGCACGATCTCTGGGCCCTCGAGGCCGCCGTCGCCGACGTCGAAGACGAGGGGCTCGGGATGCGCGTCGCACGGCACCGGGCCGTGGCCCGCGCGGTGCGGGCCGGGCTCGCCGGCCTCGGGTTGCGGCTCTGGGTCGACGAAGAGGAACGCTCGTCGGGGCTCACCACGGCGGCGCTGCTGCCCGACGGGGTCGATCGCTCCACGGTGCTCGCGCTCGCCCGCGATCGCTTCGGCGTGGTGCTCGGCACCGGCTCATCGGAGGTCGATCCTCGTCTCGTGAAGATCTCGCACACCGGACCGCGCGCCGCCTTCGTGCCCGCCGCCGGGGCCCTCGCGGCTCTGGCCGGCGCGATCGAGCTCGCCTCCGCATCCGGGTCGCCCCGTCTCGACCTCGGGGCGGGAATGGCGGCGTTCACCGCATCCTGGATCGCGTCGACGGGCGGCGCCGGGTGAGTGCCGCCGGCCGCATGCGGCTCGGGGTGACCGTGATGCCGCCGTTCCCCCACCAGAGCATGGGCACACGGCACTACCCGCGCAACCTGCCGCACGGCTACCGCTTCGACCGACCCGAGGTGTGGCAGCAGCTGGTGCGCACGGCGGAGCGGGGCGGGTTCGACTTCGTGCTGCTCGCCGACACCGGCGGGGTGTACCGCGAGTACGGCGCGTCGATCGGCGACGCCGTGGAGCACGCCGCCCACGTGCCCGTGTTCGACGCCACGGCGATGACGGGGTTCTTGGCCGCGGCCACCTCGCACGTGGGGATCGTGGCGACGCGGTCCATCGCGGGCACGGCGCCGTATGTGGCAGCGCGCACGCTCGCCACGCTCGACCACCTGAGCGACGGGCGCATCGGATGGAACGTGGTCACCGGGCACCACCGGGCCGCGGCCGAGAACCTGGGTGCCGACGATCAGACCCCGCACGACCTGCGCTACGACATGGCCGACGAGTACGTGGAGCTGTGCAGGCGGCTGTGGAACGGGTGGAAGGCGGGGGCCGGATCCGGCGACGGCGGCTCCGCGCTCGACCCTCGCGCCACCCCGTTCGTGCCGCGCGAGGCCGTCACCGAGATCGACTTCGAGGGGCGGTTCTACTCCAGCCGCGGCCCGCTCAACGTGCATCCGAGTCCACAGCGCGGGCCCGCGATCTTCCAGGCGGGGGCGTCGCCGCGCGGCATCCGCACCGGGGCGCGCTGGGCGGACGCGGTGATGAGCGTGCAGCCCTACCCGGCCGGCATGGTGCGCTACCGCGACGCCGTGAAGGCGGAGGCCGCGGCGCAGGGGCGTGAGCCGTCCGAGGTCGCGGTGCTGCACGTCATCCAGGTGTTCACCGGCGAGAGCGATGCGATCGCGGCCGAGAAGGCGCGCATCTACGACGAGGGCGTCGACCCGGTCGCCGGGCTCGTCGTGCTCTCGGGGCATCTCGGCTTCGACCTGTCGACGGTGCCGTTCGACACCCCGTTCGCCTCCCTCGACGTGCCCGGAGGTCAGGGGCTGATCGACCAGTACGCGCGGGTCGACGAGGCCCGCGACATCACCGTCGGCCAGGTCGCCGAGCGCTACGGCCGCGACACCAGCCAACCCCGCTTCGTGGGTTCGGGGGCGACCGTCGCCGCTCAGCTCGCCGAGCTGTTCGACCACGTCGGAGGCGACGGCTTCATCGTGTCGCCCGCCTGGGCCCCGGGCAATCTCGAGGACTTCGTCGACTTCGTCGTCCCCGAACTCGCCGCCCGCGGCCTCGTCCGCACCTCCTACACCCCGGGAGCCACCCTCCGCGACAACCTCCGCGACGACACCACCGGGACGCGCTCGACCCCCGCCACCCCAGCCGCCGCCACCGCGCATCCGGCCACCACCGCGCCGGCCCACCCCGCGGCCGCCAGCCCCGCGCATCCGGCCACCACCCCGCCGGCCCACCCCGCGCATCCGACCCGCCCCACCGCCCGCGAGAACGGACACCCATGACCGACCGCCTCCTGCACCTCAACGCCTTCGAGAACTTCTCCCCCGGCAACATCTCCTCGGGTCTCTGGCGCCACCCCTCCGACCGATCCAGCGAGTACAAGACCCTCCGCTACTGGACCAGCCTCGCCCGCGACCTCGAACACGCCGGCTTCGACGGCATCTTCATGGCCGACATCCTCGGCATGCTCGACTCCTACCGCGGCGGCCCCGACGACGCCCTGCGCACCGCGAGCCAGGTGCCGATCGACGACCCGGTCGCGGTGGTGTCGGCGATGGCAGCGGTCACCGAGCGCCTCGGCTTCGCCATCACCGTGTCGACGTCGTACGAGCATCCGTTCCTGTTCGCCCGCACCATGACCAGCCTCGACCACCTCTCCGAGGGCCGTGTGGGCTGGAACATCGTCACCTCGTTCCTCGACAGCGCCGCCCGCAACCTCGGCGCCGGCGAGCAGCTCGTGCACGACCAGCGCTACGACCGGGCCGACGAGTTCCTCGAGGTGACCCACAAGCTGTGGGAGCTCTCATGGGACGACGACGCCGTGCGCGTCGACAAGCAGGCCGGTGTATACGTCGACCCCGCCAAGGTGCACCCGCTGCGCCACGACGGGCGGTGGTACCAGGTGCCCGACGCGTTCATCGCGGAGCCGTCGCCGCAGCGCACGCCGGTGCTCTTCCAAGCCGGGTCGTCGTCGCGCGGCCAGCGTTTCGCGGCCGAGCACGCCGAGGGGCTGTTCGTGCACGGCACCCGGCCCGAGGTGCTCGCGCCGATCGTGGCGGGGGCACGGGATGCCGCGGTGGCGCTCGGCCGCGCCCGCGACTCCATCAAGGCGTTCGCGGTGGCCACCATCGTCACCGGCGAGACCGACGAGATCGCCGAGGCGAAGTACCGCGACCTGCTCGACTACATCGACTACGACGGCGCGATGGTACAGTTCGCCGGCCCCGTGGGCGTCGACCTGTCGACCTACGACCCGGATGTTCCCCTGGCCGACATCGAGTCCAACGGCGCCCAGTTCTCGGCGCGCTTCTTCGCCTCGGCCGACCCCGACCGGGTGTGGACGCTGCGCGAGGTCGCCCACTACATGGGCGTCGGCGGCATGGGCCCCACCATCGTGGGGTCGGGCGCCACCGTCGCCGACGAGCTCGAGCGCTGGGCCGAGGTGGCCGACCTCGACGGCTTCAACCTCGCTTACGCGGTGCGGCCGGGCACCTACGAGGACATCGTGCGGCACGTGGTGCCCGAGCTGCGGCGGCGCGGGCGGCTGCGGCCGGCTCCGGATGCGGCGGGCGGGTCGCGCACGCGCAGCACGTTCCGTGAGAATCTGTTCGGAGCGGGGGCGACACGGCTCGCGGCCGATCACCCCCACTGGCGCCTCTCGCTGTGAGCCCGCTTCCCCCACGACGTCCGGCCGAAGGAGACCTGTGAACGAGACGGCGGCATCCGCGCACTACCGCACCCTGCGCGAGCGCATCATCGCGGGTGACATCACCTCGGAGACACGGCTCTACGAGAGCGCCCTCACCGGCGACCTCGGCACCTCGCGCACGCCCATCCGCGAGGCGCTCAGCCTGCTCGAGAAGGACGGCATCCTGGTGCGCGAGCGTCGCGGCTACCGCGTGCGCGAGCGCACCCTGCAGGAGGTGCTCGACTACTTCGACGTGCGCGGCGCCCTCGAGGCGGCGGCGGCCGAGGCGGCCGCCCTCCGCGCCACCGAGCTCGAGCGCGCACAGATGAGCGCCATGCTGCAGCGGGCGGATGCGGAGCCCGACGAGGCCACGCGCGCGCGCATCCACGACGGCTGGCACCAGGCGCTGCACCGCGCCAGCCACAACGACGCCCTGATCGAGTTCATCGCCCGCGCCGAGACGCTCATCGCGCTGCACCGCCGGCCGTGGGTGTCGTCGATCGCGGGCACCGCCGAGTCGCAGGCCGAGCACCAGGGCATCCTCGACGCCGTGCTCGCCCGCGACCCCGCCCTCGCCCGCTCCCGCATGGCCGCACACATGTCCCGCGCCCGCGACTACCAGCTCCAGGGCCTCACCGCCGCCGAGCACCCCTAGCCCGCCCCGCTGCGCATCCCCACCTCATCGAGTAGGCGCAATCGGTCGCATTCCCCGCCGCGAACCGCCCGATTGCGCCTACTCGATCCACGGTGCCGCTCCGACGCCTCACCGAGGCGCGTCAGGGGCGGGGGCGTGGTGGGCGGGATGCGCGACGGAGCTGACGAGCAGCAGAGACGCCGGTTCGGTGCCACGGTTCGCGAGGCGGTGCTCGAGTTCGGCCGAGAAGTGGGCGGAGTCGCCCGGCCTGAGGGTGTGGGTCGCGGTGCCCGCTTCGAGGTCGAGGCGCCCGTGCTCCACGAGCACCCACTCCTCGCCCTCGTGCGAGCGCCGCCGCGTCGCCGACCCCGCCGGCAGAAGCACCCGGATCGGCTGGAGCAGCGTGCGCGGCGCGTTCGACCCGAGCAGCTCGTAGCCGATCTCCGTGACCGGCCCCGGTGCGGGCGGCGAGGCACGGCGCACGGACACCTCGTCGTCGGCCGCGTCCTGCTCCTCGCCGATGAGCACGCCCAGCGGCACCCCATAGGCCCGCGCGAGCTGCAGCAGCACCGCGATGGAGGGGCTCCGTTCGCCGTTCTCGATGCGCGACAGGTGCGCCGACGAGACCCCGGAGGCCTTCGCCGCCGCCGCCAAGGTCAGTCCCCGCTGGGCGCGATGAGCGCGGATGGCGCGCGCGATGCTCTCGGTCATGTTGCACTCATGTTAACTCTTGCCTTAAAGGCAATGCCAATGCCAATCGGCAAACTACGCTGGCGGCATGACCCAAGTCGTCCTCATCCACGGCACCTGGCTCGGCGGCTGGGCGTGGGAGCGTCTCGTTCCCGCACTCACCGACACCGGCCACGACGTGCACGCCCCCGACCTGCCCGGCCTCGCCGGCCGCGCCTCCGAAGCCGGGCTCGACACCGGCCTCGACACCCACATCCGCTCCATCACCGCCTACCTCGACGAGCACGATCTCCACGAGGCCATCCTCGTCGGCCACAGCTACGGCGGCCTCGTGGCGCAGGGCGCCGCCGCCGCGAGCGAGCGCGTGGCCGGCGTCGTCTACCTCGACGCCTTCCTCGCCGCGGAGGGCGAGTCGGCCTTCGACCTGCTCCCCTGGCTCGCCAACGCGTTCCAACCGGTCGACGACGCACATCCGTGGCTCGTCACCCCGCTCGACCCGGCCGGTCTCGGCGTGACCGACCCCACCGACGCCGCGTGGCTCACCGCGCACATGACCCCCATGCCCCTCGCGACCCACCGCGATCCCGCCCCGGCGCCCGACGCCACCCCCGCCCACTACGTCTACTGCGAGGCGCTCCCGCTCATGGAGGGCATGCTCGCCACCGCCGATGCCCGCGGCTATAGCGTCACCCGCATCCCGACCGCGCACATGCCGATGGTCACGCATCCCGATCTACTCGCCGCCACCCTCGCCACCGTCATCACCCGCTTGGAGGCCAGCTCATGACCGAGTTCGTCAACCCGCCCACCGTGTTCGGCCTGCCCGGGCTCATCTCGCAGCTCGGCGTCGTCGGCGCCGGGCAATCGCTGCTGTTCGTGTCGGGCCAGGTCGCCTGGGGAGACGACGGCGAGTTCGTGGGCGTGGGCGACCACGGCGCCCAGGTGGCCCGCATCGTCGAGCGCGTAGACGGGCTGCTCGCCGCGGTGGGGGCGACGCGCTCCGACATCGTGAAGGAGACGATCTACGTGGTCGGGCACTCGCCCGAGCTGGTGCCCGCGATCCTCGGGCCGCTGCGCGCCGGGGTGGAGGCGCCGCCGACGAGCACATACCTCGGCGTGCAGAGCCTGTATGCACCCGAGGCGCTGGTCGAGATCGACTTCGTCGTCGCGCTGCCGGCGTGACGGGGGCGGATGCGGGAGTGACCACGCCGGCGTCGGCACCGGCGTGGCGCGGCACCCTCTCGGCGGTGTTCGTCGCCGAGGCGGCCGGCGTCGAGATGCACGCACTCGACGAGGCCCGCATGCTCGAGGGCATCGGCATCGAGGGCGACCGCTACGCGACCCACCGCGGCCACTACTCCCACCTCTGGCACGTCGACCGGCAGGTCACCCTCATCGCCCAGGAGACCATCGACGCCCTCAACGCCGAGACCGGCCTCGGCCTCGAACCCGTCGAGACGCGCCGCAACCTCGTGACGGCGGGCGCCCCCCTCGGCGACCTCGTCGGCACCACCTTCGCCGTGGGCGAGGTGCTGCTGCACGGCGGCCGCCTCAACGTGCCGTGCCGCTACCTCGAGCGCCTCATCGACAAGGCCGTGTTCGAGCCGCTCGTGGGCCGCTCGGGGCTCAACTGCAGCATCGTGCGGGGTGGTGTGATCCGCCCGGGTGACGCGATCGTGCCGGTGCACGCGACGGCGGCGACGGATGCGCCGGGCGCGACAGGTGCGCCGGGCACGGTCGGAGACCGGTCGTGACCGTGCGCCTGCTGATCGCGGCCCGCGTCGACCGCATCACGCCGCTCTCGCCGCGGGTCATCCGCATCAGCCTGCGACCCGCTCACCGAGCGGCCTTCCCCGCGTTCGAGCCGGGCGACCACGTGCAGCTGCAGCACGCGACCGGAGTCCGGCGTGACTACTCCCTCATAGGCTTCCCCGTGCATCCCGATCGCTACGAGATCGCCGTGCAGCGCGAGCCCAACGGGCGCGGGGGCTCGCTGCTCTTCCACGACGCGCTGAGCGAGGGTGACGAGGTGTTCGTCTCGTACCCGCAACCCGGTCTGCGACTCGACCCGGATGCGGACGAGCACCTCTTCATCGCCGGCGGCATCGGCGTGACGGCGATCGCGGGCGTCGCCCACGCCCTCACCGCCGACATGACCACCGGCGCCGCTCCCGCCGCCGCCGTGGCGCATCTGGCCGTGCGCACCCCCGCCGACGCCGTGCTCGTCGACGATCTCCGGTCGCTCGGGGTGCGCGTCGAGGTACACGCGAGCTCGCTCGGCGACCGCCTTGACGTCGCCGCTGTCCTCGACGCCGCGGCACACCCTGCCACGAGCACGCTGCCATCCCCTACCGCGCGTCCCGCGACGCACCCCGCCCGCCACCTCGCCGCCTACGTCTGCGGCCCCGCCGGCCTCATGACCGCCGTCGCCGACGCCGCCTCCGCCGCGGGCCTTCCCCCGGTGCGCAGCGAGGCCTTCGCCGCCACCACCACCGCCCCCGGGGAGCGCCTCGGCGCCACGTTCCCCGTCTACCTCAAGGGCGCGGCGCGCGAACTGGTCGTCGGCGAGACGGAGTCGTTGCTCGCCGCGCTGCACCGAGTGAAGGTACCCCTCGAGTACTCGTGTGAGAGCGGGGTGTGCGGCAGCTGCGTAGTGGAATCCGTCTCCGGCGAGATCGACCACCGCGACCTCTGCCTGAGCGACACCGAACGCGCGGGCGGGTTTCTCGCCGCCTGCGTGAGCCGCGGCCGAACCCGATTGGAGATCATGCTGTGACCACCCCGCCCGGCGCGGCCCCGCGCATCCCGCCCACCCGTCTCGTGCTCGACGAGCTGTTCGCGAGCCCTGTCGTGCCCCACGCGGTGGTGCACGACGGCACCGTGCACGTGTCGGGTCTGCTCGGCACCGTCGATGCCGTAGGCACCCTACCCGCGAGCGCGGCCGACGAGTTCGAAGCAGTCTTGCGCAACCTCTTCACCGTGTTGTCGGCAGCGCGATCGGCCCCGGATGCGCTGCTGCAGCTGACCGTGCACCTCGCCTCGATCGAGCTGCTGCCGGAGTTCAACGCGGTGTATGCGCGGCTGCTCCCCGACCCGCTCGGCCGCCCCGCCCGCACGACCGTGGCCTCGGGCCTGTTCGGACGCTGCCGGGTCGAGGTGGCGGCGACGGCCTTCGCGGTCGGGGCGGCTTGAGGCGGCGTCAGCCCGTGTACTCGACCGCCACGTCGAGAACCCAGACGACCCCGAAGGCGTCGCGCAGCATCCCGTAGGCCGGCGAGAAGAACGACGGACCGAACGCTTCGATCACCGTCGAGCCCTCGACGAGCTTGTTCCAGAGCGCGGTCGTCTCCTCGGCGGAGGGCGTGCGCACCGAGACGAAGAGCGAGTTCACGCCCTGGTCGTAGTCGCGGCTCGCGGGCACGTCGTAGGCCATGATGCTGAAGCCGTTCTCGGCGGTGACCTGGCCGAACTTCACCTGTGCGGCCTCCTCGGGACGCTCGGTGCTGTGGGCGTCGTCGTTCGTGACGATGAAGAGCTGCCCGCCGAAGACGGTGCGGTAGAACTCCAGCGCCTCGCGAGCCTGGCCGCGGAAGTTGAGGTGAGGGGTGACGGTGATCGACATGGTGTCTCCTTGTTCGTGTCGGTTCAGGATGCGTTCCACTCTGTCGGGAGAAGAGGCCTGTTTCGGTCCTCTACTTCTCGTAGTGTTGAGGAATGTCGTCGAGCTCCCGGATGCTGCTCCTGTTGTCGCTGCTGCAGTCGCGCCGCGATTGGCCGGGGCAGTTGCTCGCCGAGCGACTGGAAGTGGCGCCGCGCACGGTGCGGCGGGATGTGGAACGCCTGCGGACGATGGGTTACCGCATCCGCGCGGTGAAGGGCCCAGACGGCGGGTACCGGCTCGACGCGGGGGCCGAGCTACCGCCGCTGCTCTTCGACGACGATCAGGCGCTCGCGCTCGCGGTGGCGCTGCAGTCCGCCGCGGCGAACGGCATCGACGGCACCTCCGGGACGGGCGGGCTCAGCGAGGCGGCGGTCCGCGCCCTCACAACCGTGCGCCAGGTCCTTCCCACCCGCCTTCGCCACCGCCTCGACGCCATCCGCTTCTCGGCACTTCAGCCCGCATCCGGGCCCACTCCGCCCGTCTCCCCCGACGTGCTCATCACCCTCTCCACCGCCATCCGCGCCCGCGAGATTCTCCGGTTCGACTACGCCTCGCTGGCCACCGCTCCCGCCGGCGCGTCGCGCGCCGCCGACTCCTACCCGCCGGCTCCGCGGCGCGTCGAGCCGCACCACCTCGTCACCGCGAACGGGCGCTGGTACCTCGTCGCCTGGAGCCTCGACCGCGCCGACTGGCGTCTCTACCGCGCCGACCGCATCACCCCGCGCATCCCGACCGGCCCCCGCTTCACCCCGCGCGACGTACCCGGCGGCGACGTGCACGCCTTCGTCTCGGCCCGCTTCAAGGGCTCGGATGCGCGTGATGAGTGGCCCTGCACCGGCACCGTCGTGCTCCACCTGCCCGCCACTGCCGTCACGCCGTTCGCCGGCGACGGCACCGTCACCCCTGAGGGACCCGACCGCACGCGCTACACCGCGGGCGCCTGGTCGTGGACGGCCCTCGCCGCCTCCCTCGGCCGCTTCGACGCCCCGCTCGACGTGCTCGACCCACCCGAACTCGCCGCCGCCTTCTCCACCCTCTCCGACCGCTACGCGGCCGCAGCCGGGTCACCGCCCGGTTAAAGAAAACTCGGCCCCAGAGGGGCCGAGCGGTGTACTCGAGCTTACCACATTGAGTGATGATAGCTCGCTTTATACGACCTATCGCGTGTTGGCGACGCTTCCGGTGCAGCTGGCGGTGGCGTAGGCGCCTGAGGCCGTGTCCTCGGCGATGAGGGCGCCGTCGAGAGTGATGCGGCAGGTGACGTCTCCACCATCCGCCCCGTTCACCGCGGTGATCGTGTAGCTCGCGTAGCGGTCCGCGCCATCGACGCCCACCTCGAACTCGGCCTCGAACGGCAGGTTCCGGACGGTCTCCCGCTCGACCGCCTGCACGCCGTCGACCGACGTCGTGTAGGTGACATCCACATCCGACCCCGTGCCGTCGATCTCGTACACGAGCGCCACCTCAGGCGACCGGCTGTCCGCATCCTCGGCTGCCGCGATCGCGCTGGTGATGAGCGCCCCGAAGAACACGAAGGTGTACACGATCGACATCACGACGGCGAGCACGGCGCCGACCGCGTTGAGGATGATCCCCGCGATCGCCGGCCCCCTCCGCCGCCCCGCGAAGAACAGCGCCACGATCCCGAGCACCAGCCCCACCAACGCGATGAGCACCGCCAGATACCCGAACAACGGGATGAACGCACCCACGAACGACACGATGCCCAGGATGAGTGCGGCCGTCCCCATCCCGTTCCGCCGCGGGTCGCGCCCACCTGCCGCACCCGCACCCGCACTCGTCGCACTCGCACCCCGCGAAGTACTCGGCGACGCCGCAGGCTCGCCCGCCACCCCCGGCCGACTCTGCGGCTGACCAGTCGGAAACGGCGGCACCCCTGAACTCATCCCCCGATCCTCCCAGACCAGTCCACCCATCCGCCTGGAGCATCCGCTAGTTCAACGGATGTTGACAGGACTGCTCCCGTGTTCAAACCTTTAGGCAGGAGGTCTTGTGTCACAACACTCCACAGCACTGGAGCCCAGTACGACGATCTCGCTGCCAGGCCGGGCGATCATCTCGCGCATTCGGCGACTCGTCATCGTCACCGTGCTCGTGGGCGCCCTCTACGGCATGCTCGCGGTGGCCAGCGCGGGCAGATGCGTAGGAGGGGCGGCCGAGCAGCCCGCCGACGAGAATTCCGGCTGCATCGATCTCGTGCTGAAACCGAGTCCGCTCGTGTTCGTCGCGCTCGCGGCGATCGTCGTTCTCGCACTCACCCGCGTACTCAAGTCCGCACAGACCGAGGCACAGGCGATCCGCACGCTCGATCGTGCGTCGACCGCAGTGATCGTCGTCGCCGTGGGTTCTTTCGCGATCGCGCTGGGCTGGTTCGCCCTCATCCCGATCGGCGACTGGACGCCGGGCGCACCTTACGCGTTCCTGTATCCCTTCCCCTTCGGCGTGGTGGAACTGAGCTTCCGCTAGCGGTCGCGCGAAATCTGCGCGCGCCTACCGCCGCCGCCCCGAGAACAGTGCGTGCAGCAACGGCAGCACCGACACCACCATCAGCACCGTCCCGAACACCTCGTCGGTCAGCCGCACCAGTGCCCCCGCGATCAGCAGCGACCCGAACACCAGCGCCGACCCGAGCCGCCCGGCAGCCCGCTCGAGCCGCCCGATCCTGCGCTCGAGCCCGGGCACCGACACCGCCACGCGGCCCTCGTCGATGCTCGTGAGCAGAGCGTCCATCCGTGCCGGCATCCGCCACAGCAGCCCGAGGTTCGACAGCGCCTGCGAACCGAAGTCCTGCGCCACGTTGCCGCGCTCCTCGCGGATGAGTCGCTGCGCGTACGGCTCCACCGAGTCCCACAGGTTGAACGACGGATCGAGCGCACTGCACACTCCCGAGGTGAGCGACATCGCCCGGATGATGAGCAGAAAGTTCTCGGGCAGCTGGAACGGCAGCGACCGGATGACGTGCCCGAACTCCGCCCCGAAGTCGGCGAACTCGCGCTGATCGACCTCCCGCAGCTCGGCGAACCCCATCCCCCCGAAGCGCGCGAACAGCTGCGTGAGCGCCCGCTCGAGCTCGCGCGTGTCGGCGCTCGCGAGCAGCACCCCGAGGTCTTGCGCAGCGGCGACGAGCCCCTTGCCGTCACGCGACGCGGCCGCGATGAGCATCTTGCGCAACCCGCTGCGGGTGCCGGGTGGCACGGTGCCCATCATGCCGAAGTCGATGAAGGTGAGGGTGAACGGATGCGCGGGGTCGGCACCTGAGGCGTCCGCAGCGCCCGAGGCGTCGGTGGCGCCGCTGTCGGCCGCGGGCCGAGGCGTCACGAAGATGTTCCCCGGGTGCGGATCCGCATGGAAGAACCCGTGCGTGAACAGCTGATCGAACATCACCGCCGCGAACACGGGCGCCACCGACGCCGGATCGATGCCGGCCGCCGCGAGCGCCGCCGCATCCGTGATCTTGATCGCCGTGACGTCTTCGAGCGTCAGTACGCGCCGCGTCGTCCGCTCCCACACCACCGTCGGCACACCGACCCGCGCGTCGCCCGCGAACTCGGCGGCGAAACGCTCCGAGCTCGCAGCCTCGTGCAGGTAGTCGATCTCCTCGAGAGAAGTCGCGGCGAACTCCTCCACGAGCGCCGGCGCGTCGACCCGCGACGACACGAGCCGCACGTGACTGAGCCATCCGCCCACCCGCCGGAGCGCCGCGAGGTCGACCGTCACGATCTCGTCGATGCCGGGCCGCTGCACCTTCAGCACCACTGCATCCAGCCCCGTCTCGGCCGCGTCGGCGCTCGACAGCCGCGCCCGATGCGCTTGCCCGAGCGACGCCGCCGCCACCGGAACCTCGTCGACCCACGCGAACGCCCGCTCGAGCGGCACCCCCAGCTCGGCCTCGGCCAACTGCCGGATGAGCGGGAACGGCACCGCGGGAACCTCGTCCTGCAGCCCCTCGAGTTCTTTGGTGATCTCGGGCGGCAGCACATCCAGCCGCGACGACATGAACTGCCCGACCTTGATCATGAGCCCGCCGAGCTCCACCGCCAGCCCGTGGAACCGCCGCGCGAACCGCTGCATCCGCTTCGCCCGCGTGCGCTCGGCGACGCGAGCGAGCCCGATCCGCGGCAGCAGCAGCTCGTAGAACCAGGTCACCGCCAGGTTCCACCCCGCGAACCTCAGGATGCGCCGGTAACGCGCCCGCGTCCCCCCGGCCCCGGGTCCCTGAGGCGCGGCACCCGCACCGGCCGCCGCTGCTGACGCCGCTGCCACTGCTGCCGCCCCTACCGCATCGCGCTCTCCTGTCGCCTCAGGATGCGCGGCCGCCGAGCCCTTGCGAGCGTACCTGGGCGCCTCCCCCACATACTCCTCGGTCCCGCCCTCGGCGTATCCCGCCCACCCACGATCCTCGTAGCCGGCCCCCACCTCCGACCCCGCGTTGACGTGCCGGGACGCACTCACCGGAGCGCCTCCGTCGAGCACCTCCTCCAGCCGCTCGATCCGCTCTGTCGGAAACGCGTCGGGAACCACGATCCGCTCGGTCACCTGTCCATCCGGAAGCGAGATCCGCTCCGTCTGCTGTGCCTGAATGCTGTCGTCGGCCGCTGATCGCGCCCGCTTCGCGGAGCGCACCGGCGCCTGCAACGGGATGCGCCGGGTCGGTGTGTGACCGCCCGCATCCGCACCCTCCCGCGATCCACCTGCATCCGGCTCGCTCTGACCGTCCGCGCCCACCCGCGTCACTCCTGCGCGAGGATCGCGTAGAGTCGGCGCCGCGCATCCTCGAGCTCCTGCACGGCCTGCTTCACCTGCTCGGGAGTGCCCGTGCGCCCCACCTGCGCCGCAGCCTGCGCGAGCTCGAACCCCGCCTTGGGCAGGGCACGGAAGTCACGGCCCGCACCACCGCCGCCAGCGTCTCCGGCTTCGTCACCGGTCTCCGCGCTGTCGCCGCTCCCGTTCGCCTCGACCACCGCACGCCCCGCCTCGGTGATCGAGTACGTCTTCCGCCCATCCTCCTCCGTGGCGACGATCAACCCCTCGTCGACGAGCAGCTGCAGCGTCGGATACACCTCCCCCGCACTCGGCCGCCACCGCCAGTCGCTGCGCTCCTCGATCGCGCTGATGACCCCGTACCCGTGCAGCGACTCCTCGGCCAGCACCGCGAGCACCGCGGCCCGCACATCCCGCCGACCGAACCTCGAGCCGACCCTCTCCTCGATCCGCTCTCGCACCTGCTCCAGCGCCTGCCACACAGCATCCGCCCCCGCACCCCCGAGCGGCCCGCCGGCACCGAACACGCCGTCAGCCCCGAACACGCCGTCGGCCCCGGCCCAGGCTCCTGCCCCGGAACCGCCGCCGGACCCGCTCCCCGACCCGAACCCACCGTACGAACCACCCATGACGCCTCCTCCGACAACGCCGACACCGCCGACGCCCTCACCCTAAACACGCCCCCTGAACGCCGTCGGTGAACCTCATCGGCCTCCGTCGCGGCCGCACGGGCTCACTTCGCGAACACGTCGTCCAGTGTCACCGTCTGCAGCCCGCGTTCGGCGACGATCTCGCCGAGCCGCCCGAACACCTCCGTCACCGGCAAGAAGTTGAGGTGCCCGATCACGATGTGCTGCGGCAGGAACCACCGCTCCGCGAACCCCACGACCTGCTCGGGCGTGATGAGCCCCGAGTCCGACAGCGACCCGTACCAGAGCACCGGGCAGGTGTACCCGATACTCGCGGCGAGCGCGTCCACCCGGTCGTCGTGGTAGCCATAGGGCGGGCGGAAATAGGGGCGCGCATCCACCCCGTACGTCGCCTCGATGAAGTCGTGGTTGCGCTGCAGCTGGTCGATCACGCCCGAGTCGCTGAGGCTCGTGAGGTCGGCGTGGTCGAAAGTGTGGTTGCCGAGCTGAATCTGCCCCGACTGCACGAGCGGCCGCAGCAGCTCGGCATTGTCGGCCCAGCCGCCGTAGGCGCCGTTGAGGAAGTAGGTGAGCCGGGTTCCGGTCGCCGCGGCGAACTCGGTGTAGAGCCTGATCACCTCGCCGTTCGACCCGTCGTCGACCGTCCACGCGAGCAGATTGCCCTCGCCGGGCAGCTCGGTGATCGACCCGCCGGGCAACGGCACCTTCTCGAGCACGGGGCCGGCAGATGACGTGGGCGTCGGCGTGGTGCTGGGCTCCGGCGACGGGGCGGCGGTCGGGGAAAGAGTCGGGGTTGGCGTAGGCGCGGGGGTCGGCGTCACGGCCGCAACGGGTGTCGCGGTCACCGCGCCGACCGCAGGCCCGGATGCGCGCTGCACCGCGAACAGAGCCGCCCCGCCCCCGAGAATCCCGGCCCCGAGCATCCCGAGCGCCACCCGCCGACCGACGACCGCCGACATCGGGGGCGCCTTCGCATGCCTCGGGGTCACCGTCGTCCTCGTTCTCACCGTCGCGCGCGCCCACTCGTTCAGTGGGCGACACCTGACGATAGGAGACGAACCCCAGCACCCGCTACCACGTCTTCGGGGGCACCGCCGAGCGAGTGGGATGCGCTATCGCTCGCAGGCGTGTACGCGTCACGGCAGGAAGAGGCGCGGGCCGCTGCGGAGTTCGCTGGCGCTGAAGGCGTAGGCGGGGCGGGATTCGGCGCCCACGTGGATGCCGTACTCATCGAGCCCTTCGGGCACGCCCTCGACGACGAACGGGAACCCGCATCCGAAGACCCGATTCGACGTCATCACGTCGGAGCTCCACGTCCCCACCTCGATCTGCCCCGTCGCGAGAACTCCGGATGGCCCCATCACCTGCACCTCACCGCCGGCGACCACGTCTTCGAAGCCGGCGGGGGCGGTGCAGCTCGAGTCGCCTGTGTCCCACTGGCGCTGCTGACGCTCCGCCCATTTCTCTCCGGAAGGATCCGGATCCGCGATGATGACGAACCCGTACACGGATCGCGTCTTCACCTCCGCCGCAGGCGTCGAGGCGGCTGGCCCTTGCGGCGCCGCGCTCCCGAACGCCACGCATCCGCCGAGCAGGGCCGCCACCACGAGCGCACCGCCCGCCGTGCCACCCTGCAGCAACCTCCGCCGCATCATGCCCCCTCTTTCATTCCTCGAGGAGACTATCGAGGTGCCTCGTCAGCACAGTCGTGACACCCTCGACATCTGTCAAAGTCGGGTTCTGTCGAGCATCCGACCCCGGCGGCACCTCGGCTCTCTCTGCTGAAGCGGCTCCGCCTCGGCCGCCGTCCCCCGCGAACGCCTCCACGAACAGCTCCTGCACGGCCCGCAGGTGCGCCACCGACGCCACCCGAAACCGTGACGCCCCCTCCTCTGTCAACAGCACCTCCGCCCCGCGGCCATCGACTTCCGACGACGACCGACCTACCAGTCCCCGCCGCTCCATCCGCCCCAGGTGATGCGACAACCGGCTCCGCTCCCACCCGATCGCTTCCGCGAGCTCCGACGACCGCATCCGCTTCCCCGGCGCCTCCGACAGCGCGAGCAGCACCGAGTAGTCCCCCGACGACATCCCCGACTCCGCCTGCAACCGCGCCTCGAGCAGCGACCGGATGCGGTTCCCCGTCTCCACGAAATCGCGCCACACCCGCAGGTCGTGCGGTGTCGGCGACAGCCGCCCGCCCTTCCGCCCAGCATCGCGGGAATTCTCCATCATCCCTCCTAGTTGACATGTCAATAATACGATCCACACCACCCGAAGGAGCATCCCGTGCCCGCATCCGACCTCGAGTTCGGCCTCAACTCGTTCGGCGACGTCCCCACGCACCACGGCCGAACCCTCTCCGACGCCGAGACCGTTCGCCTGGTGGTCGACGAAGCCCGTCAGGCCGAGCGCGTGGGCCTCGACATCTTCAGCGTCGGCGAGCACTACCGCGAGGGCTACGTCGACTCCGCCACCCCGGTGCTTCTGGCCGGCATCGCCACCGCGACCGAGCGCATCCGCCTCGGCACCGCCGTGACCGTGCTCAGCACCAACGACCCGGTGCGCCTCTACAACGAGTTCTCCACCCTCGACGCTCTCTCGAACGGGCGCTCGCAGATGGTGCTCGGTCGCGCATCCCAGACGCAGTCTTTCCCGCTTTTCGGGTACAACCTCGAAGACTACGAGACCCTGTTCGAGGAGAAGCTCGACCTGTTCATGAAGCTGCAGCGCGAGGAGTCGGTCACCTGGCAGGGCACCGTGCGCACTCCGCTGGTCGACGAGACGCTGCACCCGCGGATGCGCCCGGGTGGCATCCCCACGTGGATCGGCGTGGGCGGCAGCCCGAACTCGGTCATCCGCGCGGCCCGTTACGGCCTGCCCTTGCTGCTTGCGATCATCGGCGGCGAGCCGGAGCGGTTCGCCGGCCACGTCGACCTCTACTACCGCGCGCTCGAACAGTTCGGTCACCCGCGCCTCCCCGTGGGTCAGCACGCTCTCGGACTCATCGCCGACACGGATGAGGAAGCCGCCGAGACCTGGTGGCGGTCGTGGCAGCCGCTCGTCACGATGATGGGCCGCGAGCGCGGCTTCTACCCGCCGACCCGCGAGCGCTACGAGCTCGAGCTCGCGACGGGCGCGCTGTTCGTAGGCTCGCCCGAGACGGTCGCGCAGAAGATCGTGCGGATGACGCGCGAACTGCACATCAGCCGCTTCGACCTCAAGTACGACATCGGCGGGCTGCCGGTGGAGGCACGGGCGCGCACGATCGAGCTGTTCGGCACGCGGGTGGCGCCGCGGGTGCAGGAGCTACTGGCGGAGGCTTCGGACTCGGATTCGGCTTCGGATTCGGATTCGGATTCGGCCCATGAGTGACGCGGATGCGCGCCGCGCGCCCCACGAAGACACGTCGCCGCGCCCCGTGGTCGGCATCCTCGGCGCGGGCAAGGTCGGCACGGTGCTGGCCCGCCTGCTGCTCGCGGCCGGCTACCGCGTGCTCATCGCCGGATCAGGCGCTCCGTCGAAGATCGCCCTCATCGTCGATGTGCTCGCCCCGGGCGCTGTCGCGACGACCGCGGATGAGGTGGCCCGCGCATCCTCTGTCGTCATCCTGGCGCTGCCGCTGGGCAAGTACCGCAGCATCCCGGCCGCCCTGCTCGACGGCAAGCTCGTGATCGACGCCATGAACTACTGGTGGGAGGTCGACGGCCACCGCGCCGACCTCGACGACCCACGCGTCTCGACGAGCGAGCTCGTGCAGGCGTTCCTGCCGGGGTCGCGGGTGGTGAAGGCGTTCAACCACATGGGGTATCACGACCTGGATCAGGGCCCGCGGCCATCGGGGGCGCACGATCGCAAGGCGATCGGCATCGCGGGCGACGACGTCGGCTCGCTGGCCACGGTCGCTGCGTTCGTGGACACAGTGGGTTTCGACCCGGTGCCGGTCGGCACCCTCCACGACAGCATCGTGCTGCAGCCCGGCAGCCCGCTCTTCGGGGCCAACCTCCCCGCGGCCGAGCTGCGGGATGCAGTCGCCGCCTTCCCGGCAACGGACCGAGGCCGCGCTGTCGCAGCTGCTCGATGACCGCGGCCGCGGCACCCGTTGTGGGGTGTATTTGCGCGGCGTGCCCGCTGCTAGCCTGGGCCTGCTTCGGGGGATCCTGACCGCAGCATCACAACGTCGTATTTTGCATGGTCGTGGGGGCTACCGTGGTTGGTTCAACGTATTCGTCCGGAGCTCACACATCCGCGCGCGCTGTCGCGATCACCGTCGTCATGGCACTCCTCGTCTTCCTCGGCGTGCAGAGCTTTCCGCAGTCCGCATCCGCTGCCGAGGGCAACATACGATCACCGTTCGAGTCGGGCGGCCCGGTCTACATCTATCAGGGCTACTCGTCAGGAACCCATACAGGAACCTCACAATTCGGGCTCGACCTCACGACCGGTGCAAGCAGCACGTCAACAGCCGGTCGCACAGTGGTAGCGCCGCAAGACGGCGTGGTGGCGTATTGGCAGGCGTCGTACGGGAACCTCTGCGTCAATGTGAGTGGAGGCAGAAGCTACACGCTCACCCACATCAACGCATCGGTCACTAGCGGATCGATCTCGGCGGGGCAGGCGATCGGCAGCGTCGGCTCAGCAGGCAGCTACAACAACAACGGCGTCGCTCATCTTCACTTCGAGTACTGGTCTGCGCCGGGCTGCTACAACCACGGATCCCCACTACCATTCGATTCGGCACACGGCCTCAGGATCTGCGGCGCTCCCGATCTTCCGCCATCGGGCCCGATAAGCAACGGTGTGTGGGGACGCACCTCCTTTACTGCCGACGGCTGCGGCCCCGTCGGCAGCGCCGCACCGTTCGGTGCCTTCGATGCCGTCGACTCGGCATCCGGCGGGGTTTTCGTACGCGGGTGGGCGATCGACCCCGACACCAACGATCCGATAGACGTGCACGTCTACGTGAACGGTGTGATGCGCGCCGCCGCGCGGGCTGACCAATCCCGGCCCGACGTCGACGCCGTCCATCACCGCGGCGAGTTCCACGGATACTCCGTCTACCTCGACTCCGGCGCCGGCGCCGGAAACATCACCGTGTACGCGATCAACGCCGGCGGGGGTGTCAATCCAGAGCTCGGCACCAAGCCCTCGCCTCCGTCGGCCAACCCCATCGGCAATCTCGACTCCGTGGCCGGTGTCGACGGTAAAGTGCGTCTCCGCGGGTGGACCCTCGATCAGGACACAACCGACCCGATCGCCATCCACATCTATCGCAATGACGCGTTGCTGACGCAGGCGATCGCAGACATCCCCCGAAGCGACGTCGATGCGGCATTCGGGCGCGGCCCGAATCACGGCTTCGATGTCGTGGTCGACCAGAGCGACAGCTCTGACGTCTATAAGGTGTACGCGATCAACTTCGGCACAGGAATCCATCCCCAGTTCGGCGTCTCCGCAGCACCGGTGAATCTCGTCTCAGCACCCACGATCAGCGGCACGCCGCGAATCGGATCGGTACTGAAGGTAAGCAAGGGATCGTGGGCCCGCGACACCCTCACGTACACCTACCAGTGGTTCCGTAACGGCACGCCGATCCCCGGAGCGATCGGCAGCAGCTACTCGGTCGTCACCGCAGATGCGAAAGCTCGCCTCTCGGCGGTGGTCACTGTGAATCGCGACGGCTACGCCTCCGCCACCGCGACCACTGCGCAGACGTCGGCTGTGACGGTGCTGTCGTTCACGACCGCGCCCACGCCCACCATCAGCGGCACCGGCACGGTGGGTTCAACAGTGAAGGCGAACGCGGGAACGTGGACGCCGTCGCCGACCACCATCACCTACCAGTGGAAGAGAAACGGCACGCCGATCTCGGGCGCGACCGCGGCGACCTACAAGCTGGTGACGGCGGATGCGGGCACCTCGATCACGGTAACGACCACCGCCAAGAAGTCCGGCTACACCACCGCCAGCAAGACGAGTGCGGCGAAAGCTGTCGCCACCATCGCGTTCGCTGTGGCGCCGGTGCCCACGATCAGTGGAACCCCGGCTGTGGGATCCACGCTCACCGCGGCGCCGGGCTCCTGGTCGCCCGCGGCGAAGATCACCTATCAATGGAAGCGCGCGGGCGCATCCATCCCTGGAGCCACCGCGGCCACGTACAAGCTCGTCGCGGCCGATGCAGGAAAGTCGATCACCGTCACGACGACCGCAACCGCGATCGGGCGCACCAGCACGTCGAAGACGAGCGCAACGAAGGCGATCCAATCCCTCTTCTCCCAGGCGCCCACTCCGACCATCAGCGGGTCGGCGACGGTCGGATCGACGCTCACCGTGAAGCGAGGAACCTGGTCGCCGGCGGCCGACACGTACTCATACAGATGGGCTCGGAACGGGACGGCGATCTCGGGGGCGACCTCGTCCACCTACAAGCTGGTCGAGGCAGACGCGGGCGCCAAGCTGACGGTCTCCGTGAAAGCGACCAAGTCGGGCTACACGAGTTCCACGAAGACGAGCGCCGCCACGACCATCGCCTCCATCGCATTCACGAAAGCGCCGCTCCCCACGATCAACGGATCGGTCGTGGTCGGCGAGACTGTGTCCGCACAACTAGGCACGTGGTCGCCGACACCCTCGACGCTGAAGTACCAATGGAAGCGGAACGGCGTATCCATCTCCGGCGCCGTCAACTCGCGCTACACGTTAGCTCCCGCGGACGCGGGCACGTCGCTCACGGTCGTGGTCACCGCCTCATCCGTCGGGCGCATCACCACGTCGAAGACCAGTGGGGTGACAGCAGTACCCGCCTTCTTCAAAGTGACTCCGACTCCGACGATCTCGGGCCAGGGAACGGTGGGCTCCACCCTCACAGCCGCTCCAGGAACGTGGTCACCGTCACCCTCCACGATCAGCTACCAGTGGAAGAGGAACGGCACGGCGATCCCGTCCGCCACCACCTCCAAGTACACCTTGGTCGAGCCGGACGCCGGAACCACCGTCACGGTCACGGTCACGGTCAAGCGGTCGGGGTATGCGACCACGTCTAAGACGAGCACGGCGAAGAAAGTGGCGACGCTCACCTTCACCACTGCGCCGACGCCGACTGTCAGCGGCAGCGCAATCGTCGGATCGACGCTCACCGCGAAGCCGGGCACGTGGTCTCCGACGCCCTCCAAGCTCACCTATCAGTGGGTGCGGGGTGCAGAGGTCATCGCTGGCGCGACTGCGTCGACCTACAAGCTGACCGAGGCGGATGCCGCTCAGAGCATCAGCGTGACAGTAACCGCTTCACGGGCAGGATACGCGAGCACCGCCCGAACGAGCGGTCCAAAGACGATCAGCCCGCAACAGTTCACCTCAGCACCGATTCCAATCGTCAACGGCGATGCATCGTTCGGATCGACACTCAGCGCCGATGCGGGTGTTTGGTCTCCCACTCCCGACACGCTCGCGTATCAGTGGTCGGCAGACGGTGCGCCGATCGGCGGCGCGACGTCTCCGTCGTACACCGTCACTCTCAGTGAGGTGGGCAAGCGCCTCACGGTGACCGTGAACGGATCGCGCGCTGGATTCATCGCCCAAGCACAGACGAGCGCTCCGACCGCCTCCGTTCCCGCTTTACCGACCGGGACCCCGGCCGTGCAGACGCAAAGGATGAGCGCCCCCAACCTCACGTCGACGCAGGCGGGCTGGTACGGGGCCGGGACCCCACTCACGCTCGTCTGCCACGTCTATGGCCAGTCGGTCAGGGGCTATTTCAGTCCCTACATCGGAAATGGCGGCTGGGACAGCCTCTGGTATCGCGTCAGCGACGGCTACTACGTCGCGGATGTCGACCTTGAGACCGGCACTCGCGACCCCGTCGGCCGCCCGTGCTGAGCTCTCAAGCCGGGTAAAAGACCTTCACAGCAATATGCTCCGACGCCGTCAATGAGCACACCTCCATGCGCACCAGCGCGATGAATCAGATCTTCGACCGCCTGCCAGTCGAGTACTCCACATCATCGGCCGCGCAGCTCGACGAAGATCGAGACCGGCGACATGCCTCGCCCGATCTATCCACGGAGCGGCTCCAGTTCGAGCGAAACCAGAACGAATTCAGAATCGAACCGGATGCCGCCGGCCTGCCTCAGATAGGTTCGACCGGCGGCCGTTTACCCGAAAGTCGCTCAGCTCCCAGGGAACGCTTGGTGTGATGACCACCGCTCACTCTCTCGTGAAGGTGATGTTGACGCCCTCTCCCGCACGCGTGGGATCGTCCCCCGCCAACCGCACAAGCCGCACGCCCTCGGCCGCGTTCCCCTCCTCCATGAGTTCCTCCACGAACAACTGGTAAGTACGCTCCCCCCGCTCTGCCTCCGCCCACCCGATGACCTCGAAGACATCCCGGGCGTCCCGGATGCGCCACTCCCACGAGTGCGCCCCCCACGCTGGGTCGGGCTGATGCCAGAAGTACACCCGGTACACCGGGTGATCCACATCCTGACGGACGTCTCGAGGATCAACAGGCTCTGCAATCACGACCTACTCCTAGGCGCTCGGTTCAAATCGAATCGTGCTGCGCACAACGGTAGTCCCGAGAACGTCGCCGTCATCTTCGCCCGTGAGCGAGTTTCCGCACGCTAAAGGCAACACGAAGCCGTTAGCCCACCCCGTCGCCGAACGTGGCGACCATCCCGCGGGCGGAACGGCCGTGACTCGAGCCTCGCCCCAGTACTGCCCCGGCCCGGCCGAACACGGCGCAGCTGCATTCGCCTTCAGGTAGCTCGCGTTGTTCCTCGAGCCGGGAGTGCCCGCCCACTCTCCGCCGCCCTGCTTGTGGAGGTACAGCCGAATGTAGATGCTTTCCATTCGTTGCTCGCATTCCACACGGCCCTCCACGTTCATGGTGCCGCCGACGTGGTGAGACGCGTGTGGATGATCGACGGAAATCACGCAGTTGAACGCCGAGAGACTTGCATTCGCAGCCGGCGGAGCCCAGTGGCTCGCAGCAACACCACCACTCAGTACCAATACAAACGCCGCAGTCATCGTCATCCGTCGCAGCAAGCTCGGCATGATCATTCCCTTCTTCCACCCGCTCTTAGGCGGGCATGCCGACAGCTTGCTCGCTGAGGAACGTGGGGAACCATGAGTAGTTGCTGCTCATCGCTCACTCGCGTGGCGACTGAAGGGCGCAGCGATGCAGATCCGGGTGAAGGACAAGGTGCCTGCGATGGACCACGCCGGTTCCGGCGTCGGAATGCCAGCCAACACCTCGCCAGTCAAGCGTCGAATACGCTGATCGCACAGACTCCAGGGGGCACAAGTGGCACGGATCCGATCGACGATCACCGCAACTATAGCGATGGCAGGCCTCGTTGCCGGTTCCATCGCGATCTCGACAGCATCCGCAGCAGCCGCCGAGACCGAGACGCATGCCATCTCGGGGCACGTATCCAACCTGAGTCCCGCGGGCCAGAACAGTTTCGGCGTCCAAGCCCAGATCACCGTGTACGACGAGCATGGCTACTACGCCCAGTTCGGCACTGCCGACTGGAAGGGTGACTACCGACTCGAAGGTCTCAAAGATGGGGACTATCGAATCCACTTCTCCGAATACCACTCGCCGTACTCAGTAGACGACGTCGGGCTAGCCCCGACGTGGTGGGGCGACACTCCGTTCCGTTCCGAGGCCAAGGTGCTCACGATAGACGGAGCCGACATGGTTGCGAACGTCGGGATGATTGCCGGAGCCTCGATCAAGGGCGTCGTAGAGACCACCGCCTACTTCAACAACAATGTGCAGCAGGTCGTCACGTTCATCCGAAATCCGGACGGAACCTGGGAAGAAGGAACTTGGGCAACGGTTACGGGCGGCAGCTACTTCATGATCGGCGTGCCGGACGCTCCTCAAGCCCTCCTGTTCTCCGACTACACGAATGACATCGGAGGCGGGCAGATGTACAGCCCGCAATACTGGCCGAATCAGCCCACACGATCGACAGCCACGCTCATCCAGCCGTCACCTGGTGACCAGCTGACCGGTTACAGCACCACTCTATTTCCGTGGGCCGCGCGAACCGTGCAGCGGATCTCCGGCGCCGACCGCTTCGAGGCTTCTGCCAACATCTCCGCAAGTCACTTCAAGGCGGGCGTGCCAGCAGTCTTCATTGCGGATGGCACCAACTATCCGGATGCGCTGAGTGCTGGACCCGTGGCCGCCCACTTGGGCGGTCCGGTACTGCTGGTCACACCGGGTAGTGTCCCTGCGACCATCGCGTCTGAGTTGGTCCGTTTGAAACCGCAGAAGATCTACGTAGTCGGGGGGCCAAACTCGGTCAGCAGCGAGACCTATTCCCGGCTCGCGCAGTTCGCGCCAGAGATCGAACGAATCGGTGGAGCCGATCGGTACGAGGTGTCTCGAAAGCTGGCACGTCTGGCCGCACCCACCATCACGCCGGACCCCACGACTGGCGAGTCCCGCATCAGAGTGTTCTTCGCCGATGGGCGCGGCTTCGCGGACGCGCTCTCAGCAGGTTCAGCCGCCGCCTCAAATGGTGGAGTCGTGGTCTTGGTCAACGGAGCGAACACCAGGCTGGATGCGCCGACTAGAGCACTCTTGCAACAGCTCGATTCGCAATCCGCGTGGGTGATCGGAGGACCAAACTCGATTTTGCCCGCGTTGGATGACGACATCCGGTCACTCGACATGGGTCTCAACCGCATCTCGGGCGCCACCCGGTACGACGTATCGGCCGAATTGGGCGACTATTTTGTAGACCGGGGAGAGGACCAGAACGTGTTTCTAGCGCTGGGCACGAATTTCCCCGATGCGTTGTCAGGCGCGGCTCTGGCCGGGGTGACCAGGACAGTTCTCTTCATCACGCCATCGGAGTGCGTGCCTGGCAGGATCTTGGCGCGAATGCAGACAAGCGGCACACCGAACGCCATCCTCTTGGGCGGCCCGAATAGCCTCGGGACAGGGGTGGAGCAAATGCGCCGCTGCTGATGGCCACGGCGTCCCGACAACTGTCCTCGACGCGCTGCACCATCCTCGCCGCCTGGGCAACCTAGATCCGCTCGGTGAATGCTCAGAAGGATGCGCCGGGAAGGGACTTGAGTAGTAACTACTCAGCGACCGCTAGCCTGTAGCAGGGGGCAGCGATGACGTGGACGATCCAGATCGGCGAGATGATGACACGCCGAGCAGTGCATGCGCTTTACGGTGGTCAACAGCAACAGGGGATCTCAACGCCGGCGCAATCAAGCAACATCTTGGTCTTCACTGACCCAGCCAAAGGCGTCAAGTACGGCTACGACCTACATGAGGGTGCTCGCGAAGACGGAATTTACGCCTATACCGGCGAGGGTCGGATCGGGCCACAGACGCTCACGCGAGGAAATCTTGCCCTCCTGGATTCGCCACGAGACGGGAAGACAATCCGCCTATTCCGCACCAAAGACACGCACGCAACCTATGTCGGCGCATTCACGCTCGACGACCCTCCATTCGAGTGGCGAGATATACCTGATGTGATGGGCGACATCCGGCAGGGGATTATTTTCAGTCTCGCTCCGCTCGACGCCGACCTGAAACTCGTGCCGCCCCTTGGCCGCGAGCGCATTCTCCAGATCCAGTCACACGATTGGAGCGCGCCGGGGTCGGACGACTATCTACTCAGCCCAATATCCCAACCAGGACGGATTGCGTCGCGGATCGAGTTCGAGCTTCAGTCCGACTTCGGATCGTGGCGAAGGGCAATGGGGCACGACCTGCAGCGGAAGAGAATTCCAGTTGGGACGAGCTTCGTCGAACCAGACCTCTTCGACAGCACCACGTCGGAGTTGTTTGAAGCTAAGAAGTCGGCAGCCCGCAAGTGCGTTCGCGCAGCCATTGGTCAGGTATTGGATTACACCCACAACGCGAACCGCCTCGGGCTGACGGCGCGCCCCGCGATCCTGCTCCCCGGCTCGCCGGATGAGGACCTACTCAGCCTCTGCGACGGTCTGGGTATCGCGGTCTACGCACGTGACGGATCTACGTTCTCAAAGCTGACTGCCGAATTCTGAGACCGCCACATTCGCCAGGCCGCGATCTTTCTCACCATGGGTAAGTCTGGCTTCGCCCAACTCACCGCGAAAACATCCTCGGGCGCAAACCAGGAGAGGGCATCATGGTCGCTGCTCGCGATCGGTTCGAGTGAGTATTCAGTGATCCCGTAGCAAGCCAGATCGATGGTGAGTTCTCCGACGGCGGTGGGCGTTCTATCGAGCAGATCACCAACGGTCACATCAATTCCAAGCTCCTCAGCGACCTCGCGCTGAAGTGCGAATCGCGGATCCTCGCCTGGCTCCACCTTGCCGCCGGGAAATTCCCATTGACCAGCGGCTACCCGGCCTGGCGCTCTCCGACAACCGAGGACGTTACCGTCACGAATGAACACCGCAGCGACGACTTGCAGTTTGGTCATGGTCTAAGAGTCCCCTAGTTGATACGCAAGCACCATTCGCACGATCATTCGGGATCGCCGACACAATTGGCGCGAATCCATAGTTCGTCGGCGCAATCCTCCGAGCACGCCTTCCACGGCAGGATCCGTTGCGACTTTGCGACTCGGATGCCACAATTCCGGCATCGCCGAAGCTTGGTAGTTCCGTACCGAGCACGAATAAAGTTCGCGCATCCATCGCTTGCGAGCCCCTGCTCAACCTCGTAGAGCACTTTGGGTAGATCCACCCGGTCGGTCTTAGGTTCGGGGTCGTTCACCCAATCTGCGAGCAAGCGAATCACCGCTTCTTCGGCGCAGAGGCCGTCCCAATTCGCGCGATCCTCGAAGGCGTCGGCGAGGTATTTCGGTACGACCACAGAACTAAATAGAGCTGAAGGTGTCATACCACCCATGATAGAAGGTGGATGTACACCCAGCAAGAGGCGTGGATCTGGCACGATGAGTCAATGCCCAACCAGCCCAAGACGCCACACAAGTCGTTTCGGATTCCACCAGACTTGTATGCGGCTGCTCAGGACAAGGCTGCGCGACAGGGTCGGACCTTGACCGACGTGGTCAAGGAACTGCTTCAGAGGTACGTCGACGACGCCGATTAGGTGCGGCGAGGTTAGGCCGCAGGCACACACCGACGCAGATGCTCGCGCAGCACTGGGTCGCAGACATAGATATAGGTGCCGCGGATGCCGCGCGTAAGCAGCACCGCATAGATGTTCTGGATGTACCAGAGAAGGTCGTCGTCGGAGTACTTGCGGCCGAGCGCCTTGTTCGCCTCCTTGCCCTTCTTGTCGAAGTAGGAGGCGCGGTCGACGATGATGCGGCCGGTGTCGATGTCGAAGCGAAGGTCAGGGCCGATGATGACGCCGGCGTAGTTGAGGTCGTAGCCCTGCACCGTGTGGATCGAACCCACCTCGTCGAGCGAACTCGGCGATGCGATCCAGTCAGTCTGGGTGCTGTTCCAGCGCATCCGGAACTCACCGATCTCGATGTCGTAGCCCGGCTTCTTAGCCTTCGTCGTCCACTCCCAGGCGTAGCCGGCGACGAGGCGGGAGAGGCCGACTTCGCGGTCTCGGCGCTCGATCTCGGTGCGCATCTCGGTGACGTCATCGAACATCCGAAAGTCGTACTCGCCGAAATCGGGGACGACGGATGCGGCTGGCCGCCCATCCGAGGTGGGTTCGGCACCCAGCATTCGGCGGATGTGACCGACGTAGTCGGCGCCGGCACGTACGCGCAGTTGGGAGAGGAGCGGATGGTGATGGGCGGCAGACTTCGTCTCGGCGACGAGCTGGTTGAGAAGTTCGGTCGGGAGGTCGTGCGGGCGAACGCTCTGGGCCGCGTCTAGAAGGAAGATCTGGTGGGTGCTCTTGGCTTTGATCCAGTCCAGCTGCGTCTTCGTGACGTCGTCGGTTCCGAAGAGCTTCGCGGTGATGTCGCGGAACTTGATGTTCTGCGCCGCCGACGGCTGGTTCGACCGCTGGTTGAGGCGGTGGGTCTCGTCGACGATGAGCAGGTCGAAGTCGAGCTCAGACTCCCCCACCTCGAATGCTGTCAGCACCATCGACGGGTTGAGGCCCGGGGTCTTACGGAAGACCTTCTGCACTGAGGTTCGGAGCGACTGTTGCGGGACGACGAAGCCGATGCGGAGGTCGCGGAGGAGCATCCGGTGCTCGTCGGTGAAGAACTCGGAGAAGAGGGAGTCGCCGTCGTCGTCGAGGGCGTCGAGGGGTGTGGATGCACGGATGTCGGCGAGTAGCTTGAGCAGGTAGATCGCGACGACGGTCTTTCCGGTGCCGGGGTCGCCCTGGATGACCGTGGTGCTGCGGTCGTTGCTGCGCAGATCGTCGAAGAGGCTCTTCACGACGCCCTCGACGGCGGAGGCCTGGTCGTCGGTGAGCGATTTGAAGGGGCTCAGCTTGAAGAGGTCGCTGTTGATGATCTCGGGGATGGTGCGAGTGAACACGCCGTCGAGCTTCAGGCGGTCGAAGATGGCGTCGAAGGTGTCTTGGTATAAGGCGCGGTTGTAGTAGTCGGCATCGACGATGCCGTCGTTGCGGTTGAGCACCTCGAAGGCGCCGTCGCCGCTGAGCATCTCGATGAGGAACGACTCGAGGTCGAGGCAGACGGACTTGTTGAAGGTCTCGTCGAGGATGACGCGGAGGTTGGTGAGGTGGCTGCGCTCGATGCTCGCGAGGTGCTGGCGCATGCGGGCGGCTACGTTGAGGGATTCGCCTACGTAGATCTTGCGGCGGGCTGATGCCTTCGAGCCGCGGCCCGTGTCGTCGTCGAGGATGTAGACCACAGACCAATTGGTGATGCGCTTGTCGCCGCTTCGGGCCTAGACGGAGACCTCCGCCCGGTCGAACGGGAGATGGACGATTTCAGAGCTGGTCACACTTCGTTGAGGCGTCGAACGACCGCTCTCGTCGCGGTCGGCGCTCAAAATACGTGCGCGGCATCATGGGGTCTTCTTACACCCAGTCGATGACGACTCGCGTTCCGCTGAGTCGTCGATAGCGCAGCAAAGATTGTGCAGTGGTCACAATAGTAACGAGGGCGGCTCCGAGGGCACCGGTGAAGATTCGATCGATTGTGTTGTGAATCCATACGTACACCTGGCTCATTGCAAGGCTCGTATTGATCAAGCCGACAACGAGCATGGCTAGCGAGATCGCGAGAAGAGCCGCGCTGATGATGAGTAACGCGATCGGGCCGGGCCGTCTCGCGGCGTAGAAGTAAAACCCCAACCGCCCGAGAACGTGAACCGTGCCTTTGGCTTCCTCCTCGCCACCTCGATTCGACTGAATCGACTTCCCGTCGACTTCGAGCACGTCCTGGCCTCTTGAAAGAAAGGCACGCTCGCTCAGACGGTCCTCAACGTTCAAGACCGAGAGCAGATTCACGGTTCCCTCGCGAAGCGCCGTAACCTCTTGCGATCGGACGCGAATGTCGACCGCGCCCCGATCGACAGTGACGAGACCCCAACATCCTGAATGAGGATCAGCCAGCGCGAGAATGTTATTCGCGATCAATCCATCGAGTTGAATGCCGTGCTTGATCTGAACGAGCAGGTCGAGGGTGTTCGCCGCGAGGAGTTCGACTCTCGGATCGCTGATGGCAGCTCCCCGAACCGCCTTCAAGCGGTCTTCTAGCTCGCCGTTCCGCAGTGGCACACGATCCGACTTTGCCAGCGTCAGAAGTTTGACGTAGTCACCCTCGTGGAGTCGATGCTCGGGGATCCAAGACGTACTTGACAAGCGTTCGTGCACCACAGCCATAGACTCTTCTGAGCTAACGCCCGCTTCCTTCGGAACGTCAGCCGCAGATTGCGGCTCGCGGAGACGCCTGCACTTCAATCGCGTATATGTACGCATCTGCCCCCCAGTAGATGTTCAGCCGACGATGCTGATCGTCACAGGTTAGTGCAAGTCGAGACCTTGGCTGCTCGTGGACGATCTCAGAGCTGGTCATACTTCGCGGAGGTGCCGCGGGACTTGTCGACGGGGTACTTCTCGCGGGTCCTGGCGAGCTTGGTGCGGATGAGGGTGTCGGGGTCTGTGCCGAGGCGGGCGGCGAGGAGGTAGGCGTAGGTGAGCACGTCGGCGAGCTCGTCTCGGATGTCGGAGTCGGCCGCATCCGGAGTCCACTGGAAGGGTTCGAGGAGTTCGGCGGCTTCGATGGAGATGCTCTTGGCGAGGTTCTCGGGGGTGTGGAACTGGGCCCAGTCGCGCTCGTCCACGAAGGCGGCGAGTTCCTCGTAGACGGAGGGGTCGGCGAGCATGTGGTCAGGGTAGCAGCGGTCTCCATCGCTCAGCTCTACCGGTCGGTACGGCACCATCGCAGGGTCATGATCATGCGCTCGTGTCGAGGAAGGCAACGACAGCATCTCGGCACTGCTAGATTCTGGAGGTCGCGTATGCACCGATGCACGCGACCGATGTGGGGGGTAGTTGTGAAGGGTTTCGTTCCGCTCAAGCGCGCTCTGGTGGTAGCGGCCGCCACGGTCGGTTTGCTCTCTGCACCGCTAGTCGGCGCCGGCACCGCAAATGCCGCAGCGGACGTGCTGCCTCCGACCTTCGTGAGCGGAAGCGTCGACAAGAAGACCTTCAACCTCGGCGATGGACCCGCGACATTCACGGTCACCGTCAAAGCGAGCGATCCTTCGGGCGTCGAAGCGCCGTTCGTCACTGCGGGAAGCGCAACCACAAGTCAGGGTGCCGGGTTCGGACAGATGAGCCTTGTCGCAGGCACTGCGAAGAACGGCACGTGGCAACACACCATCACCATCCCGGCCACGGCCGCCCCGGGCCTGTGGACCGTCACGCTGTACCCTCTCGCCGACTCGCTCGGCAACGGCACCACCGATTTCAAGACGATCGCTAGTGTCACCCTCAATGCCGCAGCTCCTGCCGACACCAGCCCGCCGACGTTCCTCGGCGCGAGCGTCGACAAGAACAGGTTCAACCTGAAGGACGGACCGGCAACCTTCACGGTCACCCTCAAGGCGAGCGATCCCTCGGGCGTCGAGGCACCGTTCATCACGGCGGGAAGTACCACGACAACTCAGGGCGCCGGGTTCGGACAGATGAGTCTCGTCTCCGGCACCACGAAGAACGGTACCTGGCAACGCACCATCACCATCCCCTCCACAGCCGCACCAGGGCTCTGGAACATCACGCTCTACCCCCTCGGTGACTCGCTCGGAAACGGCACCACAGAATTCCGAACCATTGCCAGCGTCACACTCACCACTCGGCCTGCCCTGCCGGCAGGATCCCCGACGATCACCGGGTCGCCTGTCGTCGGCGGCCAGCTGACCACTAAGGCCGGAATCTGGCCAGCAGGCACCACGTTCACCTACCAGTGGGTTGCCGATGGAGTGGATGTGGTCGACGCGACATCGAAGTCGTTCACTCCGACCGCGGCGACCGTGGGCAAGAAGATCTCCGTGCGCGTTACCGGGTCCCTCACCGGATACGACCCCACTTCAGTGACGACGGCGCCCACCGGCGCGGTCGGACTAGGCACGCTGACAGCAGGCACCCCGACCATCAAGGGATCAGCCGCCGTGGGTGCCTCCCTTAGAGCTACAGCCGGAACCTGGACCAGCAGCGCAGCCTTGACGTACCAGTGGACAGCCGGAGGCGTCGCCGTGCCCGGTGCAACGAAATCCACCTTCACGCCGACCGCGTCACTGCTCGGCAAGCAAGTCGACGTGCGCGTCACGGGCACGCTGGCCGGGTACACCAGTCGAACGACGAAGTCGGCGTCAACTGCCGCCATCGCCAAAGGAACCCTGATCGCGCCCACCCCAACGGTGGGCGGCACACCGAAGACCGGCGTCGCCTTGACCGCGAAGACCGGGTCGTGGACCGCTGGCACCAAGTTCACGTACGCATGGTTCGCTGATTCCAAGGCCATTGCAGGGGCATCGAGTTCCAGCTTCATCCCAACAGCCGCTCAGGTCGGGAAGAAGATCAGCGTGCGCGTGACGGGAACCCTTGCCGGGTACACGACTGTGACGAGAACGTCTGCTCAGACCACCATCGTGGCGAAGGGCACACAATCCGCGGCTGCTCCTACGATCGCGGGAACGCCAAAGGTCGGGACCGTGCTCACCGTCAAGACGGGAGGATGGAGGGCCGGCACGACGCTGCGCTACCAGTGGATTGCCAGCGGCAAGGCGATCACCGGGGCAACCAAATCGACCTTCACACCAACCAGAGCGCAGATCGGACACAAGATCAGCGTCACTGTGACAGGATCGCTCCCTGGCTACTCAGATCTGAGCAAGACCTCGGCACAGACGCCTATCGTCGTTCGCTAGAAACGCTTATCAGGCAGTCGTCGGGCACCTCGGGGGCACTCGACGCACCGAGCGAGTTGCTTAACTGTGAAATCAGGCCGATGAATTCGATACGCCTGCGCCGGCTCATGCAGACGATGAACGTGCCAAAGCGCGGGATGGTGGAGGCGCGATACGACCTCAAGATCATCACATTCCGAGACGCGAAGAAGGCGGCGTGAAAACGAGCTTTGATCAGCGTCTTCTGATAGAATCTCAGTATGACCGCAACTGCTCGACTCTGGGAGATCGCTGACGATCTTCGTGGTGTTGTGGGTGGGGTCGGGGCGGGGCTTGGGGGTGCGAGCGACGATGAGGTGCTTGAGTTGATGGCTGCTGTCGAGGTGGTTGGGCGGCTTGTGGGTGCGGCGCAGGTGCGGGTCGCCGGTGAGGTTGCGGTGCGGTCGCGCAGTGAGCTTGGTGATGAGGGGCTGAGTAGGTCGCAGAATTTCACGAGCCCGGTCAAGCTCGTCGCGGGCGTGACGGGTACGTCGGCGCAGGAGAGCAGGGCGCGGCTGGAGGTCGGGCGCAGGATGCGCGGTGCGGTGGTCCTGGGTGGTGGTGAGGGTCCGGCCCCGTTCCCGCTGGTTGCGCAGCGGCTCGATGAGGGAGTCCTCGCCGTCGAGACCGCGGCCGTCATCGTGAAGCGGTGCGGCGAACTCGCCGACCGCGGCTGCTGCCCCGATGTCGTGGCCTCCGCCGAGCAGACGCTCGTCGACGAGACCATCACGCATCGTCTGACGACCGATCAGACGGCCAGGCTCGCCCTCCACTTGCGGGAGATCATCGACCCCGATGGTGCCGAGCCACGGGATGAGCGGCTCCAGCAGCAGCGCTCCCTCACTATCGCGCAGACGAGGGACGGCATGATCCGTGGCCGGTTCGCTCTTACGCCTGAGCAGGGTGGGGTGTGGTTGGCGAGCATC